>NZ_CP151972.1:4800000-7553454 GCF_038593195.1 Paenibacillus sp. FSL H7-0350
ACCAGCCGTTTTTTAATGGAATAGTATTATTATCAAGACTTCAATCTAAATGATAACAGAATTCAAATGAATAGTCTAGTAATTTGTGGGCGAAGTGTTAACATAAGGTTACCGGTAAAACAAAATGTGAGTGCGCACTGTTACATGAAATGGAGTCTGCAAATGAAGGGTTTAGACTTGAGCGAGGAGTTCTATTGGGAGATTGTGAGGCCGCTGATAGCCAGACATTTCCCGCAACTAGTGGAGAAGCATGCTGCCGGATTGATAGGATATGGTTCGGATGTTCTGGGTTATGATGACGTTCTTTCCAGAGATCATGAATGGGGGGCGAGGTGCTACATTTGGCTGCTGGACCCGGATTACGATAAATATGCTGTAAGCCTTGACCAAGCATTCGATGAAGAGGTGCCAGCCTTGTTCAAAGGGTATCCTTCCCGGTTTTCGGTAGATGAATCTCATGAGGTGCTTATACCCTACAATGGGCAGAGCAACCTTCATCATATTGCAATTACCAGCGTCTCCCGGCACATGCGAATCCAGTTGGGACTGCTAACCCCATATCCATCCTTATACGAATGGTTAGTCATTCCTGAGCAGAAATTGCTGGAATGGACAAGGGGAAGGATCTTTACAGATCCTGTTGGGGAGATGACAGAAGTGCGAAGGGGACTGGCTTATCTGCCCGATGAGATATGGCGGTACAAATTGAAGTATGCCTGGAGTTCATTCCGGCAGCTGTATGTGGCAGGACTTGCAGACCTCCGGGGCGAACCGTTGTCGGCCAGGTTGCTCATCAACCGCATGGTGGAGCAGGCAGTTCAACTGATTTTTCTCTATAACAAAAGGCTCCGGCCCGGAACCTACAAATGGATATCCAGGGAGCTGGTGCAGATCAGCCCTGAGGTTAGCAGGCAGACCAAGCAGCTTGAAGCTATTTTGCTGGAACCCTCTGTTACAAGGGCCGTTGAACAAATGGAAGAGATATTAACGGAATTAGTGAATCAACATAACGAGATGAAGCTGACGGATCATATTGAGCTTCAACCCTCCATTTTCTACGCAAGAGGCTTGCAATCCTATTCTTATACCAATATGGAGGATGCTCTATTCGCTACGTTACCCGAAGAACTTCAGCAGCTGGAAATCCCGGGTACGCTGGATCAATTCATTACAAGTGAACATCTGTTAATCTGGGCGGATCACTATTCCAAATTCAAGTCAATATACAGCGTCAGGTCTGATATAGAGAGAACTGGGGTGGGGGATATGATTGTATAGTGAAGACTGCGCTTCGTGCGAGCAGCCTTTAGGCTATCAAGCTTATGCTTGATGGTCTTTTTTAATCTTTCCCCTCCATTCTTCCAATTTATACAATTTCCTTGTATCAATATACATAGTAAATTTACATAGTCCTATTGTAGAATCAAGAAGTTGTCGAATTATGGAGCGATATTCCATCCATGGGACTCTGTAGGACGATGGTTTTTATGAATTTTTCTAAAAAGAAAGAGGGGGAAGTAATTTTGTTATTCCAAGCAGCACGCCGTAAACTCAGTCTGGTGATTGTACTTGCCCTGCTAATCAGCAGCCTTACGCCACATCTGGTGTTCGGGGAGTCCGCGCAATTGAAGGATATCGCAGGCTCTTATGCTCAGAAGGAGATTCAATCCTTAATTGAAGCAGGAATAATCTCGGGGTATGAAGATAACACCTTCAAACCGAATAAGGCTATGTCGCGCGCCGAGCTGGCGAAAATAATAGTCCTTTCGTTAGGACTGGAAGTAAGTGGTGACGAGACCGCACCATTCAAAGACGTTGCCGCCACCAGCTGGTATCGTGGTTATGTAGGTGCGTTGGTGAAGGCAGGCATCACAGAGGGGACATCGGCGAGCACGTTCAGTCCTAATTCGAGTGTAACCCGGGAAGAGCTGGTCGTATTTTTCATCCGGGCCTTTGAATTAGATGAAACAGCGAAGAAGCTTCCGCTTGGCAGCAAGCTGTCCGATATGTCAGAGGTGTCTGAATGGGCAAAAGCTCAAGTATCCCTGGCCTTCAACAATGGGTTCATCAACGGGGTTCAGGGCATTGACGGTACGCTGAAATTCAAACCTAAAGAGCGTGCAGAGCGCCAGGCTCTGGCCCGTCTCGCATATGAGTTCAAGACGAATAAAGCAGTATATGTTGAGAAGTCCAAGCAGCTTCTTGCTGAAGAGACTGATAAGGGTAAGACTCCAGTGGTTACTCCGGCTCCCACAGCGACACAAGCTATCCGTGATACGTCTGTGAGTGCTCCGGCAGCCCCGGGTCCAGGAACGCCAGCATCGGCAACACCTGTACCAGCAACACCGGCACCAGCGGAGCCGACTCCAGCACCAGCAACACCGGCACCAGTGGAGCCGACTCCAGTACCGGCCAATGCTCTCCAGATTGTAGTGAAGGGGGAGAGTACAGATGCTATTTATGCAGAAGAGTCCACTGAAGTTATTTTCCGTACAACGCTTAATGCGGCAGAGACAGTAACTGCAAGTGTCTATCAGGTAGATGACAGCGGCAAAGTGATGTCACAGATTACCCTGCTGCACGATGATGGTTTAGAAATTCATGGAGACAGCCTTGCAGCAGACGGACTCTATAGCGGCAAAGCAGTATTAACTGAAAGTACGGAAGGCTACATAAATCTGCAGACCTTTGCTGGAGATGTGCCTAGCAGTGCAGTCCTTAAACTGTCTGTACTGAAACATCTTACAGATGAACAGCTTGCACAAACAGAAATTATTGAAAATAATACACAGAGTAAGCTTGATCAATTGGCCGCTTCTAGCGGTAACTTGCAAAAGGCCAAGGAAGAAACAGTGGCTTGGCTTCAAACCCAGGACGAAGTAGAGCATGCAGGAATATCAGGTGAGGGAGGAAGCATCTGGTATTTGCTGGATAACGGGATTCTAGGCGGAATATCCTCGGCCCCTGAGAATACAAAAGGATTAAGCAACACAGTCGAAGAGGCTGCTTCCAATAACGCATTGACGGCGCTCACGCAAGATGTGGAACAAACCGTAGCCACCATAGGAAGCCAGCAGGTTGCTGTGGTTTCTCCGTTCTCCGGTACACTTCCATCTTCTACGGTGTATGACGCTGTATATCAAAGCTTTGAGCAGTCGAATTACCCCTTCCTTGTGGAGAGAGTAAAGGATAGCGCAGCGGGTGTTAACTTCTTCAAAGGACTTAATCAGTATGGTGTTGTGGTCTTAGATTCCCATGGGGATACGTACTATGATGAGATTGTGCTCCAGAAATTCCATGATAAATATGGTGTTGATTTCAAATATGCGGGGCCGCAGGTCATGTTCCTGACTGGAGAGAAGGCAACGGCTGAGAACAACAAGACCTATGAACTGGATCTGAAAAAGGGCAGACTGGCTATCATATCGGGCTATTATGCGATTACGCCTTCTTTCATTACACGGTACAATGATATGCTTCCTGGTACTATTGTATATAACGGCAGCTGCCGCAGCGCATACAACGATTCCATGTCGGATGCGTTCCTCAACAATGGGGCCAGCGCTTATTATGGTTACACCGATTATGTAAAGCTTGCTTATGATCAGGTCATTGCCCCATTTGTATTCAACGCCTTGAACAATGAGAATATGACAACCGGACAAGCTTTTGAGGCAGCAGTGGCTGCTCACGGAGCCAATGACGGGTTGGCAGCATTCGTCATGAAGGGAAGCAACATTGGTACGAAAACCGAAGGGGTCATCAATGGAACCTTTGAGAACGGAAAGTGGACCGGCTGGAATGGAAACGGAGATGTCCGGGTCATCTCAAAGCTGGGGCCGCTTAAGCCTACAGAGGGTAACTACATGGCGATTATCAGTACTGGCCTTGGGTTTGAAAACAATGACAAGGGAGGATATGACTACAATTCGGATAGTTATATCGAGCAGAGCTTCATGGTCCCGGCGGGAGCCACAACCTTGTCGTTCGATTACAATTTCATTTCTGAGGAGCCGAAGGAATTTGTTGGAACCAAATATAACGATACATTCAGAGCAACAGTAACTTCCAGTGTATACATCAATCCGGCTTCCCTCGTGACCTCACACTTGAATGGCGGACCTACGGTGACGTCCAGTGTCTACGGACAGGAATCTGTGATTGTCGGTAAGGAATCGATTAATGAATCCACAGCCTATTGGATTGACGCGAATAAAGTAGACGTTAATTTCTACGGCGGGGATGATACGGCCTACATGACGAATTGGAAGCATGTCCAGTTTGATGTGAGCCAATTTGCCGGCAAGGGCTCGATTGTCCTCCGGTTCCATGTATGGGATCAAGGTGACAGTGTCTTTGACACGGCAGTATTGATCGATAATGTACTGTTGAAGTAACCGTAAACGGCTGGATCAGGGGAACCTGACCAGCCGTTTTTTAATGGAATTAGCATTCAAAACCACTACATAGCCTTGTGCAACCTAGAGTTGCAGAAGATAATTAAAATACTCAACTTACGCTCGATTTCGATCTCAGCTCTTCTATGCTACTATTGGCTGTGTTGAGTAATAGTAGAGTGGAGGTGTCCTCACGTTGATAGATAATAACAAAGCCGGGCAGAATATATTGAACTTAAGGAAGGGATTATCCCTGACCCAGACAGAGCTGTCCAGCTTAGTTGGCGTAAGCCATCAGGCGGTTTCCAAGTGGGAGCAGGGTGATTGCCTGCCTGATATCGGGGTGTTGCTGAAGCTTAGACAGGTCTTCGGGAAGTCGGTGGAAGAGCTTTTGTTAGGGGAGAGAGTTAGCGGCGATTCAGCTTCTGAGAAAATTGTAAGCCCTCCCATGGAGCTGTCTGATGAGGTCTGGACGCAAGCTTTGAATCATATCCAAGGCCGCATCTCGCCGCCCAGCTTCAACACCTGGTTCAAGGGCACGAAGGGGAAGCAGGTGGGGGAGACTTACTGCGTCTACAGTCCGAGCCGTTTTGCTTCAGAGTGGTTATATCAACGCTATTCGGGTTTGATTGTACCGGTTCTTGAAGACATAACAGGCATATCCGGCCTTAAGGTCGAGTTCTGCTCTATGGGAGCGTGGGACATCAACCATAAGGATTAGGTTTCTGCCCGGTAGGTTTTGCCAAGCTGATGACCCAGACCAAAATAATGACGGAAATTATAGATGAGCGGACTCCATTTCAGCGGATCGATATGTTTGTCATCCATAATAATATCCTGGTGCGCATGTACATGAACAGCCTGTACCTCAACGATTGCAAAGCCAGGCGAATGATCCGGTATCCGGATATGTTGGACGCTTGCTTCAATTTGTAACGGGCATTCCATAATTCGTGAAGGCTTAACAGTTATGGACGTAACAGGTGTGAGTCCGCTGGCAGCATATTTATCCTTTTGATAGGAGTAGCCATGTTGTTGCTTGTAATCAGGGACAGGATTTTTACCCGTATAGGGAGCAAGCTGCTCCACATTCTCCCATAGTGAAGGGCCGGGGATGTTAATAACGCATTCGGAAAGCCGCTCCAGGTTCTCGATAGCTTTTCCCCCAAGACCAATCCCTAGTACAATACAGTCTCCTAAAGCCCAGGAGGATGAAATAGGACTGATGTTTACGCTATCATCTTCATTCAAGGTGTTCAGTAAGATGACAGGAGTTCCATAATATAAAATCTTGGGTTGTATCATTTCAGTGTTCATTCTTTGCTTCGTAGGATTCATTGTATTTCTCCTCCCATATTGTAGATCCTACTTCAGTGTATAATATAAATAATTCAACACTCATCGAAGTATGGAATACAAAAAGGAGGGTTAGGATGCAGGCCAATCCGAATGTTGCTATCATCGCAGCTCTAGTAAGTGAAGCTTCACGGGCGGCAATATTAACCGTTTTACTGGATGGAAGGTTCCATTCGGCAAGCGAGTTAGCATATATGGCAAGAATCAAGCCTCAAACGGCAAGCTTTCATTTAGCGAAATTGATAGATGCTAACGTGGTTACCGTAGAGAAACAAGGGAGACATCGTTACTTTGCGATTGGAGATCAAGAGGTTGCGCGGGTGATGGAGTCCTTATTATCTATTGCTCCGCCTGTGACAGTTAAGTCATTAAGGCAATCCTCGCAGGACAAGGCGTTGCGTTATGCCAGAACATGTTATGACCATCTCGCCGGGAATGTGGGGGTACAATTAACCCATGCTTTGCTAAACAGCGGTATCTTACTTGAAGAAGAGGACAGGTATACGGTGACGGAGCATGGGAAGAAGTTTTTTGCAGACTTTGGCGTTGATTTGAACGAAGCTGCAACGAAACGCCGTCAATTCTCACATCAATGCCTGGATTGGAGCGAACGCCGCCACCACCTGGCCGGAGCCCTAGGAAATGCCCTTCTGGAGAGAGTCTTGGAGCTGGACTGGGTCCGGCGTCTGCCGGGTACACGTGCGGTACAGGTCACCAATGAGGGGAAAGCGGGTTTTGAAGAAATATTTTCACTGGATTTGAATTAGGTGCAAGGAATGAATGATTGGTGAGAACAAAGTTCCGGTGAATTTCTATGGCGGGAATGATACGGCCTACATGACGAATTGGAAGGAGTTCAATCCTCCAGAACGGGCATGACATTTTTTATATTATATCCACAAAACATGAATTAATATATTTTATGACATTTGGGATTTTATTTCATAAATGAGTTGTTGAAGGGATGAACAGTTTGATTAATTCGAATCAGAGCCGCTCGATTGAAGAGAAATCAAATCCTATTCAAAGAGTTTTTTTTACGTGGACACGTCCCTTCATTAATAAAGCTATTCGTAAGGATCTGCCAATAAGTGCTGTTCAAGAATCATGTTTGGTCATTCCCTCCGCCTATGGGATAGATCATTTTCAAGAAGAGTCTGAGTCCGTTCGCAGACAAAAAAATGTGATGCCACTGATTATGCATATTGTGCGTCAGTTGAAGTTCTCCTTTCTTGCTTATGCGCTGCTTGCTTTTCTGACACTGGCATTACAATTCTCCATCCCGTATTTGTTTCCTGATATTCTTCGCTCAATTATTAACGGAAGCTCGCAGCCGCACGGTAAAGCACTAGGAGGTATATTCCTGTTTATCGCCATACAGATGATTAAGGTAATCTGTAATTCTCAATTTTTACATTTTCGTTGGAAGCTAATTACATCGATTGAATTTAATTATCGAAATATACTTTTCAAAAATATTTTGCGGAAAAGAGAATCTTCTCAGCGAGCAGGACAATTGATCGATTTGTATGGAAACCAGATTAGCTGGTTAAGAGGAATTGTCTGGTTTATAGACGGTGTAAGCAGCGCCCTTGGTGTTATATTTGGAGTTGCACTCCTGGTAATGTATTTAGGAGTGGGGGGTCTTATGGGATGCTTGTTATTATTCGCAGCACCAATGTTCTCACGGCTACTTCATACACTGAACCAGGTAGATACAGAGTTAAGCAAAGTGAATAGTAAGAGGCTCTTTGAAATTAACGACTTTCTTCACAAGTTTAAAGAAGCTAAACAAATGAATTTTACCAACTACTTCATTCAAAAGATTAAAAATGAAAGATCACGACAATCGGAAGTTTTACATAAAAAAAGTAAGGTTCAGATTCTATTAACCCTCATTAACTACTCTATGGTACCTTTAACAGCTATGATATGTATCGGTTTCTCCTCCCTCATGGGCTATCCGCTAAGTGTTGAAAAAACCATGGCTTCCTTTATCGTTTTTGGCCTCCTTGATCGTTGTATTAACGACTTCCTAGTTAGTATAAATACGGTTAGACAAGGAATGAAGGCAATCTCACTAGTACAGGAATATGTTAGTCTGGATGAATTTGCATGGGAGGGAAGCCATTCAACTCCCCCACAAGCAGAGACAATCGCACTACAGAAAGCATCCTTTAGTAATTTTACGGACCCAAGTCAGATACTGCTTACAGATATAGACCTAACCATTGCTCCAGGACAGTTAGTTGTCTTAGTGGGCGAAACAGGATCTGGGAAAACAACTCTGCTACGTTCAATAGCAGGGTATTTGGAATGCGTTCAGGGTGAGAGCCGCCTGGCTCAGCAATGTGAGGAGGTCTTGGATAATTCTCCATTATTTCCGGTAAGTATTAGGGATAATATTATCCTGGACAGACCTTATGAAGAAGCGCGTTATGATCAGATTATTCATGCATGCGAGTTAGGCGAGGATCTGGAACAATGGGCGAGTGGAGACTCTACTATTATTAATACGGATATGGTCAATCTGTCAGGCGGACAGATAAAAAGAATTCTATTAGCCCGGGCTGCATATCAGGGGGCCCAAGTAGTACTGCTTGACCAAATCTTAAACTCTTTGGATGCAAAGGTACGGAAGAGAGTACTCAGAAATCTTATTTTAGATTTTTGGAAAGATACAACGAGAATTATGGTAGCAGCAACCATAGACCGGGAATTATTCGAACAAGCGGACCAAGTTATTGTAATGAGAGAGGGGCGTATTCAGCATGCCTTTCAAAATAGTGAACTCAATCACAGTACACTACGGGAATTCCTCCCTGATGAAATTGCAATTCAAATCAAGAATGAAATCACGCAAAATGAACGGTCTGAAGGACGTGAATTAAATCTGGATGCGCCGGATTCTGACGAAAATACAGGGACTAAGCAATCCGGCTTAAAGATCCTCAAAAATTATTTTTTGGAGATTGGGAACAGGCCGATATTATTTCTTTTCATATTTTTATTTATCTTAGCGCAGATTATCGATGTTGCATCCATATATATAGTGCCACGATTCGGCGGGAATGCAGCAAACCCAATTTTGTTTTCCTCTATTTATTTTGGCGTAGCCCTCTTGCTGGTCCTCACCAATATTGTTCGCATAAGTATAATTTATCTAGGTAATGTAAAAGCAGGCGAATCTTTTCATCAGCAGTTATTACAGAGGGTATCCAAAATGAGCTTTTTGCAGTTCAGCAAACAGCAGAATGGTTCTTTATCTGCCCGTTTTTCCAATGATATGAAAGTTATTGATATGGATATGAGTGGTTATACCAGTAATTTGCTGGAATCATTTTTTAAAATTATTACTGCATCCCTATTAATAGCATATTCAGATTTATATATGGTTCTGGTCCTGGGTGTATTCCTGATTTTTTTCAATAAGATTCAGAAAGAAGTTCGTATTACAGGTAAAATTACCTCTAAGTTAGCTAACGAAGCTCACGAACCATGCCTTGCTATTCTGAAGTCTGCAGCAGCAGATTCTGATTATGTGAGAAAGAAAAATCTTCAAGTGTATTTATTGAATATATGGAAAGAAAAAATATCCTATACACTAAATGCTGAGTATACAAGGCAGTCTGTTAATAGATTTTATCTGTTCTGGATAGAAGTTGCAGGGTATTTTACATTTTCTGCTTTCTTGATTCTTATGAGCTTAAAGGGGTTTTCAGGAAATCCTGTTGTTATTTACGTTACTTTAACGTATACGTTAACAGCATTTTCTAATTTTGAGGTCCTACTTAGAGACCTTCGTCATATGGAGATTGGGACGAATTCACTTGAAAGAATCTTGGATCTTGAAAATGAAGAATCCCCAAAAACCATACATGAGAGCTTACCGCCCTTTATAAATACAGCAGGGGGCCTGACAATCAGGAATTTGAGCGCTCAGTATAATGATTCAAGGCCGATCATCTCTGGACTGACCCTCAAACTTGAACCAAATCAAAACCTGCTTGTCAAAGGAAGAACGGGAAGTGGCAAGTCTACGTTATTTTACTGCCTGACCCAATTTATGGACTATGAAGGTGAGATTCTGCTTGGAGATACGAATGTTAAATCCATTCCAGATCATTTGTTGGCGAAGAAAATCGTGACTTTACCACAGCGTCCCGTACTCTACCACGGAACTCTAAGAGAGAATTTGGACCCCGAGCAGCAATGTACGGATCAGGAGATATGGTCAATGCTTGAGAAGTTGAAACTTAAGGGCAGAGTAAGCTCCCTTGAACAAGAGACCAATGAGTATTTGGATAGCTTCAGCCAGGGCGAGAAGCAACTCCTTAATATGGGGAGATGTCTTCTCCTCAAGCCGGAATTGTTATTAATTGATGAGGCGACTACCGATATTTATGGAACGCATGAGTCAGATCTATACAGACTACTGAGTCTGGAGTTGCCTAATACGATGGTAATTGGTATTTCACACAAAGATACTCAGTCCAACTTTTATCATAACATTTTGGATATTGAAGATATGAAGCTTAAACGAATGGGATGATTCTCTACCACTCCATAAAATTCTCTTCAATCAGCGCAGCAAACGATTCTGCGATCACCTCGTAATCCCCGTTATCATGGTCGATGAGCAGCACGCGGCCTTCGGGGTCAAGCAGGATCGGGTTACCTGAGCCGTCCATAGAGAAGACTGCACTTCGTGCAAGCAGCCTGCTCATAGGGGTATCCTTGTAATCCTCGCGGAAGAACAACGTTAACTCGGTCACACTCTCCCGCCCGATGGAGGAGCCGTTGCTGAAAGCGTGTACGGGAAGCCCGGCATAGGCGCCGCCAAAGCTTCGGATGAATTGAACATAATCCTGATCCAGCGACAGACCCAGCTGCTTCTCTGCCCCAGCGATTTGTTCCTCTGTTGCTGGTGTACCGAGCAGACTCTGATTCCCCTCTTTGGTTAAAAAAGCTGCAAACGTTCCATTAGCGCATTATGCATTGCCATTCCCCCGCTTCTAAGAGTATCTATTAATCATAACAAGAGCGGGGCTTAGGTCAATAGTGCGCTTTGAATGATCTGAGTATTTAGCTGTGAAGGCGTATGAGCCGCATATAAAAAAGCTGTCCCACGCGCAGTATGCCTGCTCGTAGGACAGCTTATTTAAATACGTTCAGCCACATTTAATTGTCGCTGCGCCCATTCACTCACCCAAACGAAGTTTCGACACTCTGCGCCACAATCTCCCTGAGCTCAGCCCTCTGAGCATTGAACTGCTGTAGGGTGATGCTGCCGCTGGCGAGTCTGGCTTCGAGCTGCTGGGTCAGCTGCTTGACCTGCAAGTTGACAACCCGGGTCACGTTGCCGCCATTCTCTTCGGCGATGTTGCGCAGGGATTTTCCGTCATACAAGGCGTCGTATAGCTCTTCGTCAGAGGTAGGGTTCAGGTTCAGGGCATCCAGCAGCTCATCGGTATCGGCCACATCAGAGGTGGACCATTTGGCGACAGGAAGGGTATGTAAAGCCGGCTTGCCCCAGGCCGTTCCTCCGAACGACATGGCTACGATCATTGTTCCTACAATCATTACACGCTTAATATTCATATGTTTTATATTCATGTGTATAATCCTCTTTTCGTGGTTGGTTATATCGGTCAAGGTTCATCATTTACGGCGGCTAGTGAACTTCAGCTAAGTACAGTTTACCCAATAATACTGAAATGAAGCTTAAGTCTTCTTAAAGATAACCTAAACTTTGCTTGTCTCTGCCGGTTCCTTGCTCCGGCTTCTTCATCTGCGTTATTCTTGAAGGACATTACCCGAACTGAACAAGCGAGAGCGGAAGGATGGGCCGTCTATGAAAAAAATACTGGTCGTCGATGACGAACCGGCCATTGTGAGTGCGATTGCCTACGCGCTGCGGCGTGAAGGCTATGAAGTCGATACTGCCGGTGACGGGGAGGAAGCGCTAAGCAAGGCGAATACCTTCCGTCCAAATGTGCTGGTGCTGGATGTAATGATGCCGAAGCTGAGCGGTTATGATGTCTGCCGCAAGCTGGAGGACCGGGATGATATTGGAATTATCCTGCTGACTGTCAAGAATGATATTGTCGATAAAATTGTCGGTCTGGAGCTGGGTGCAGACGATTATATGACCAAGCCCTTCGAGATCCGCGAGTTGCTGGCCCGGGTGAAGGCACTGCTGCGCCGGCTGGAGAAGAATACGGCTGAGGTCCGAAGTGAGCTGATCGAATACGGCCTCTTGCAGGTTCACCCGGACCGGCGCAGCGCCGAGCTTGGCGGGGAGCCGCTGGAGCTGACCCCGAAGGAATTCGATCTCTTGCATCTGCTGCTCTCGCACCCGCAGCGGGTGTATATGCGCGAGGAGCTGCTGGAGCAGATCTGGGATATGGACTATGCCGGGGGAACGCGCACCGTAGATATTCATATTCAGCGGCTGCGCAAAAAGCTGGGCGAGCCCTACCAGAATATCCTGCAAACCGTCTACGGCGTAGGCTATAAGGCAGTGCCTGCTGGGAGCTACTCATGAGAATCAGCATTAAGCTGAAGTTCAGCCTGTTCCTGGCGGCGTTGTTGATTCTGGCCGTCGGCGTGCTGAGCTACTTCGTCCTGCGCGGCGTGGAGCGCAATGAGCAGGGCCAGACGGAGCGCAGTCTGGCCCAGCATGTCAACACGGTCAATCTGCGCGTGAAGCAGACGTATTATACAGGCGCGCGCCTTACGCCGCAGGTCTTCATGCAGCAGCGCGGCAAGGCGCTGGCTGCCGAGCTGGCCGGATTCACCGGCCTGGAGGTGACCCTGTACGACAGCCAGGGACAGCAGGCGGGCACCTCAGCGCAAGGCGAGCCTGGGACGGGTCCGGGCAAGCCGGATCTCAGCACAGCGCTGGACTACGCGCTGAATAACAAGGTCGCCTACCAGAGTGAAGGCGACAAGCTGTTCTACCTGGCCCCGCTGCAGGGACCGGAGGGGCAGATGGGTGTGGTGCAGCTACAGTATTCCCTGGAGGGCGCCCGCAGCTTCCAGCAGACACTGCTGAATCTGTTCCTGACGACAGGCGGCGCCGTGCTGGTGTTCAGCTTCATCCTCGGGTATCTGTATTTCAACCGTGCGGCTGCCTCCATCGGGCGGCTGAAGAAGGCAGCGGAGGATATCCGCGGGGCCAACTATATCACGGCTCCGCCGGTAAGGCGCAAGGATGAGCTGGGGGAGCTGGGCGAAGGCATTTATTTCATGAGCCGGGAGATTGAGCGCAGCATTGCCGCCAAGGATGAAGAACGGCACAAGCTGCAGCTGGCTGTGGAGAAGCTTCAGGCGCTGGAGCAGCAGCAGAAGCAGTACATCGGGAACATCAGCCATGAATTCAAGACGCCGCTGACCTCGATTAAGGCGTATGTCGACCTGCTGAATATGTATGACGATGACCCCAAGCTGCTGCATGATGCCAAGCTGAGTATTGCCAAGGAAACAGAGCGGCTGTACGAGATGGTGGAGAAGGTGCTGCAATTGACGGCGCTTGAGAAGTATGATTTTGAATCCCAGGCAGAGCTGCTGGAGGTTGAGAGTACGCTGAGCGATATCTGCGGACGGATGAAAGGCAAGGCGGAGCGCTACGGCCTCACAGTCACGCTTGACGCCCAGCCCGCGCATATCTGGATTGACCGGGAGAGCTTCATGCATATCTTCATCAATCTGCTGGACAATGCAATCAAATATAATGTTCCGCAGGGGAGTATCCATCTGCACAGCGAGGTAAGGGATCAGCGGGTGTGGATTACTGTACGGGATTCCGGCATCGGCATTCCGGAGGCGTCGCGGGAGAAGATCTTCGAAGCGTTCTATACGGTCAATCGTGACCGTTCCAGAGCCTCGGGCGGCACAGGGCTTGGCCTCTCGCTGGTCCGTAATCTGGTGGAGAAGCAGGGCGGAACCATTATCTTGCTGGAAGGCTCAGGCGAAGGGGCGGCGTTTGAGCTGTCCTTTCCGCTGGTGACCTGAAGGGATAATGTTTACAAGTTGGATATAGTTGAGATGCGGTTTGGAAATAAGCGTCCGGTATGCTGAAGAGGCAACATGAGCGATGAGCTGGAGGGAAGCCTGAATGAATCATATGAGCCATAGAGCCTGGGGCAAAATCTGGAGCATTCTGCTCTGCGGAGCTGTTCTGCTGTCGGTTACTGCCTGTAGTACTGAGAACACAGATACACGTGAGGTTGTAGAGAAGGCGGGCCGCAAAATTACAGTCCTCGACAATATCAGCGAACCGGTCTATACGAAGCTGAAGCTTGAGGGCATACAGAAGGTGGAGGGGGTGCGGGGGACGGATTTTGCCGGTGAGGATGTAATGGTAGTGACCAAGGAGAACCGCAGTCTCCCCTCGCAGGTGATTGAAGGACAGGAACGGTATCCGCTGAATCTCTATCTGCATACCCTGTCCACAGGTGAGGAAGCTCCGCTGCAGGTTGGAGAGCTGAATTATGGCGCGCCGCAAATCTCCCCGGACAAGACGCATATCTTCTTCAAGGAGCTGTCCGAGATGACTGGGATCGGATACATTATGGACCTGGCTGGCGGCGCTCCGGTGAAGGTTAGCGAGACGGAGTTTCAGATCGAGGAAGGGAAATGGGCGGATGATACGCATGTGATTTTTCCTGATATGGAAGGCAATATTCGAAGTGCAGATCTAACCGGCAAGCAGGAGACGATCCTGAAGACGGGCATCCCTTATGTGCATGAGGTGGTTCAGACCGGCAGCCGGATTCTCTATGTTACAGGTGAAGATAGCCAGCTAAGCGCCTATGACATAGTGACGAAGCAGACTAAGGTGCTGCTAAAGAATGTGATCTGGGCCGTTCCCTCCCCTGACGGAAGTATGCTGGCGATTGTTGAGCGTACCGGACGCGGAGAGATGACGTTGAAGCTCTGTGACAGCGAGGGCAATGAGCAGTCTAAGCTAGCTTCGGGGCAGCAGATCTTCGGCACCAGCTGGTCGCCGGACGGCAAGCTGCTGGCTTATGCAGTCACGGCGTCTGGTTCAACGGATGACCAGCAGGACCTGTTCATTACCGAGGTGGAGACCGGAGAGCAGACGCCTGTGCTGAATGATTTTCATCTGTCTGATCCTCTCCACTGGAGTCCATCCGGTAAGAAGCTGCTGGCCACAGCCACAGTGTTGAAGGATAATATCTATCAGTTTCTGACCTATGTGGTCAGCCTGTCGTAACGCTTTTATACGCCAAAAGCAAAAGGCTGCCCGGGATCAGCCGCATGACGGCTACCCGGACAGCCTTGCTTTTTAGATGATGAACAGCATGAAGCGGGAGAACTAATACACTAAGGCTGGAGGGTGATCGTGGTCTCCAGATTCTTCAGATAAGTCCGTTTGCCCAGATTCCCGCGTCCCGGCAGAATGTTACCGTTACTGTCTTTTTTCTGCCCCGCAATGGTGAAGTCATCGCTCTTAACGGTCAGCGTATACGGCTTGATGGTTATGGTCTTAGGTGTGTTAGCAAAAGGAGGATACAGCTCATTCAGATAGTATTCTGTCTCCGGTTTGCTGTCGTAAAATCCGTATCTATTCGGGTCAATAGAATTGCCCTGGTCGTCTACAAGCTCATAGTACATCATGCTGGCATGAAATTCGCCGGACTGCTCTGCGGATTGCGGCACCTCACCCTGACTGTTCAGAACCAGACGGGTGGATACCGGAGTGACCTTTAATTGCTCGACAGTATAGCTGAAGGCACCCTCTGTTTTGGTGATGTTCGGGGTAACCGTGAGGGCGGTATCCATGATTTTTACAGGTGCAGTGAATGTAAAGGTCTCATTCATTTGCTTGACCTTAGCCTCCACCGTCAGGGTGAATTCATTCGGCAGATTCAAATCGCCCGACAGCTCGGCAAGATAAGCATGATCCTGATAAGGAATATCGCCGAAGGCTCCTGAAGTGAACTTAATCTGCTGCCCGTCAGCCAAGACGGCCGGTGGCTCAATCAACTGCCCTATAGTTCCGCCCGAGAAATCTAATCCGCCCTCATGCTCAAGCTGGAAGCTGAGCCGTGTGCCGTCATAGAGCAGATCGGTCAGCTTGAGTGTAACTCCGTTATGGGTTACGCTGAGACCCGGCTGTGACAACATTCCCTGACTTTTTGCAAGCTCAAGCGACTGCGGAGTGGTTCCCTGATAGAGAATGCCGATCCCCGGAATTTTCTTAAGCGTATCTGCCATTGCCGGTGACACGAAGCCTGCGCCCAGAATGCCTGCACCTAGAACCCCGGCGATGGTGGCGGCGATAGCTGTTTTTTTGAAAATCCCCGGTCTGGCCTTCGATCCTCTTGATCTTGTTATGCTGCTCATTTCTTCCTCTCCAATCTTATTCATAATGATCGTGCTTAACTCCGCTCTTGGCTTAACGGATTCCCGAATATGTTGTTCAATAGCATCCATCTCACGATGTCTTGTTCGCTCCCGATATTGATCCATGCTTCCTCGCTCCTTTTTGGGCGGCACGCTCCAGCAGTTTTTTGCGCAGCCGTTCGTATTTTTTGCGGATGGTTGTCGCCTTGATTCCCATAATTTCGCTGATCTCCTCGAAGGTGTACTGCTCTACGGCCTTCAGCAGCAGGATGTGGCGCTCCTCTGTGGTCAGACAGGCTATTAGCTCGGAGGTTACCGATTCACTTGGCGGGACCTGCTCCTGCCGCTGCTGCTCCTTGTAATGCTCTACTAATCTAAGCCAGCGGCTTTGTTTTTTCTTCAAATTGATTAAATGGTGGTAAGCCATTTTGTACAGCCAGGCTGAGAAGGAAGTGCTGCTGCCATAGCGGTGGAGGTTCGCATAGGCGCGGATGAAGATTTCCTGAACGGCATCTTCTGTTTCGGTATGGTCTTTGAGAATATAGAAGCAATAGGTATAAATCTGGCGTTGAAACCGCTTAATAATGATTTCGTACGACTGCTTGTCTCCAGCCTTGACAGCCTCTACAGCCCGCTCGATCATTAAGCTTCGTTCGTCCGCTTCCCCGGGGACGGTTAATTGCACTTACCTCACCTCCTTTGGTTGGATACCTATATAACAATCGGAATGCCGCGGATTGTGACACAATTTTATACATAAGGCAATTGCGGTTATTAGCCGGTTAGCCGGTCCACACTTGTTTTTATAATTCACACTTGACAGGTGTGTTTAAGGGGGTATATGATAACAGCAATCATTCACCGCTAATTAAATGAACAGTGAAAGAATCGTTGTCAACATCATACCTGAGATTTGAGCTGATTGGACCACCAAAGGCTCCCGCTACAGTTCCCGAACAGGGAATGGACCGGGGGCCTATTTGCGTCCCGTGGATGAATAGCAGAGGAGAGAGGGCATGGAGGATAGACAGTGGGAGCGGCTGGAGCAGGCGGATCATCTGTTCCGTAAGCTGGTACGCAGGTTCGTTAAGGAGCGTGACCGCGTATACGTGGAGGGAGTAGCCTTGCCGGGAATGCTGATTCTGCACAAAATCATCCGTGACGGGGAGCAGCGTCTGGGCGATCTGGCGGAGCAGCTTGATTTCACCTCAGGCGCCATAACGGCGCTGAGTGACAAGCTGGAGGCGGGCGGATATACGGTACGCAGGCGTAAGGAGGATGACCGCCGGACTGTGCTGCTGGATATTACCGCCCGCGGCCGGGAGATGGCGGAGCGGAACGGAAACATCGGTGCCAGGTGTATTATGCTTCTGTTCGAGGGCTTTACGGAGGAAGAGCTGGAGCAGCAGAGCCGGTTCTATCAGCGGATGATCGGGAATCTGGAAGGGTTCTCGGAGACGCTGCTGGAGCTGGCCCGGCAGAATGCAGCCATACCCGTTCCCGCAGAGCCTGAACAGAAGCTGCGCGGAGGCACGAAGAGTAATTATCTCAGCTATTGAGAAATGAAGAGCATACCAACCCAGTGATGAGGAGAGATGAGCATGGGACATTCCACAATATATCCAACAGGGACAACTGTATATAACCCGGCCAAGGCATGGAGCGGCTACACGGTATTTCAGGCAGGCGATGAGGGCGTAGTGCTAATCGACATGAGCGGCAAGGAGGTACATCTATGGCAAGGACTGATCGGTTTCCCGGCCAAAATCCTTCCTGGCGGCTATGTCCTGGGCAGCACCGGCAGAAGAGATCCCAAATTCGGCATTCAGGATAATGTCGATCTGGTGCAGGTGGACTGGGACGGCAATGTGGTCTGGAGATACAACAGCTATGAGCAGATCGCGGACCCGGGGGCTGAGCCGCTGTGGTATGCCCGCCAGCACCATGATTACCAGCGGGAAGGCAATCCTGCGGGATACTATGCTCCCGGGCTTGATCCTTCGGTTAACAGCGGGACAACGCTAATCCTGGCGCATAAAAATCTGCATAACCCTGAGATTTCCGACAAAGAGCTGCTGGATGACACGATTATTGAAGTGGACTGGGAAGGCAATATCCTCTGGGAGTGGGCAGCCAGCGATCATTTCGCGGAGCTGGGCTTCGACCAGGCGGCGCGCAATGTCCTGTTCCGCGACCCCAATACCCGCTCCTTCGGGGATCTGGGCGGCGGCGTAGGCGACTGGCTGCATATTAATTCTGCGTCTTATGTGGGGCCGAACCGGTTCTATGATCAAGGAGACGAGCGCTTCCACCCGGATAACATTATCTGGGATGCCCGCGAGGCGAATATTATCGCCATCACCGACAAGCGCAGCGGGGCTATTGTCTGGCGTCTGGGCCCGGACTATTCCCTGCCCGAAGTGAAGCATATCGGCTGGATTATCGGCCAGCATCACGCCCACATCATTCCGAAGGGACTGCCGGGGGAAGGCAATCTGCTTGTATTCGATAACGGCGGCTGGGGCGGCTACGGTCTGCCGAATCCGGCATCGCCGTTCGGGCAGAAGAACGCGCTGCGTGATCACTCACGCGTACTGGAGATTAACCCGGTGACGCTGGAGATTGAGTGGCAGTATACTTCGGCGGAGGCCGGATTCTCCATTCCGACGGATTCCTATAAGTTCTACAGCCCGTATATCAGCTCGGCGCAGCGGCTTGCGAACGGCAACACGCTGATTACCGAAGGCTCCAATGGACGGCTGTTCGAGGTCACGGCAGCGCATGAGCTGGTCTGGGAGTATATCTCCCCGTACACAGACCGCCGCAATACGAATATGGTCTACCGTTCTTACCGGGTACCCTATGCCTGGGTGCCGCAGCTTACGAAGCCGCAGGAGAATGCGATTGAGCCGCTCGATGTGTCCAGCTTCAGGGTACCGGGGGCCGCTCCGAAGGGATCGGATTCGGTCGTGCAGGTAGCGACGACGCTGCCTTTTACAGAGGGGGCAGCCTGTGTAGCCACTACGGATGAAGGCAGCGTCCGGCGGGCCAGGTAGAGACTCAGGCAGGCTTCAGAAATTCATAGACGAAGAGGTGCGTTCTTGTGACAAAATCATGGTACAGCTCAAGCCTTCTGCTCTTATCCTTATCTCTGGTACTGGTGCTCTCCGGCTGCAGCTCCAAGGGAGATGCGGCAGCCTCTGCGGGAAAGGGCGGCGGTACACCGGAGACCCTGAAGATCAGGATTGCTGATATCAACACGAATCCGACTTTCCGGGTAGCCCTTAAGCAAGGCATCTTCGCAAGCCACGGCATCGATGCGGAGATCATCAACTTCGGGACACCGGCCGAGGGAGTGAATGCGCTGTTCATCAAGCAGGTGGATGTGGCCTTCGGTGCGGACTTCCCGGTGCTGAATGCCGTTGCCAAGGGCGACTATTCAATCATTGCTTCCGCTGGTCAGGCCACGGATCAGGCAGCGGCAGTATGGAAGCTGTACGTCAGAGACGATATTCAGTCTGCCGCGGACTTGAAGGGTAAGAATCTGAGCTTCCTGCGCGGGACGTTCCTGCCGTATCTGTGGGACGAATATCTGAAGGAGCAGGGCATCGCACTCAGCGGTGTGAAGCTTACAGGACAGGGTGCTTTCGACGAAGCCTTCATCGCCCTGAAGCAGGGGGATGTCGATGCCGCCTGGTTCAGCGGTTCAGCGCTGACCGATAGGCTGGCTGCACTTAAGGGCGTGCATGAGCTGACCGATATGTCGAAGACTCCGGTACGGCTGGGGATGGGAATCGTAGCTGCGGATGCTTTTGCAGAGGAGCATGGTGAAGGCATTGGAGCCTTCCTGGCAGCGGTGGATGAAGCCTCGGCGTACGTACAGGAGCATCCCGAGGAAGTAGCGGAGCTGATGTACAAGGAAGTGAAGCAGCCGAAGGAAGCAACGCTGAAGGATCTGCCGGCGAATCCGTGGAAGGTGGGCTTCACCCAGGCTGCATACGACAGCCTCGCCGGACAGAAGAAGTATATGGTGGATACAGGGATTATCACGCAGGATTTTGACCTTGGCAGCAAGCTTAAGCTGGAGCCGCTGAAGCAGGCGTTGCCGGATAAAGTGACCTACCCGGAATAAATGAAACTACAGGAGGTGCCCCATGTCTTTATCTGCTAAACCAGCGGCAAGGCAGCATGCTATTCATATCGAGCAGCTGCGTAAGAGCTACAGTGAACCGGCAGCCGGAGATGTTCACTACATTATTAAGGATGTAGATCTGGTGATCAAGGGCGGAGAATTCTTCGTACTGCTCGGCCCAAGCGGCTGCGGCAAATCCACGCTGCTGAATATGATTGCCGGGTTCGTCTCCAAGTCTGGCGGACATTTGCGGGTAGACAACATCGAGGTGGATAAGCCGGGCCGGGACCGGGCGGTGGTGTTCCAGCAGGCCGATTCGTCCCTGTTCCCCTGGCTGACGGTGCGGGAGAATGTAGAGTTCGGACTGCGGATGAAGAAGACGGCGAAGGCCGAACGCAGGCGTCTGTCTGACCGCTACATCGTGCTTGTCGGGCTGAACGGCCATGAGGACAAATTCCCGAAGGCGCTGTCGGGAGGAATGAAGCAGCGGGTACAGCTGGCCCGGGTGCTGGCGAATGATCCGGCGATCCTGCTGATGGATGAGCCGTTCGGCGCGCTGGATGCCATGACCCGGCGGACGATGCAGAAGGAGCTGGTGCAGATCTGGCGGGAGACGCATAAGACGGTGATCTTCGTGACCCATGATATTCAGGAAGCGCTGCTGCTGGGGGAGCGCATCGGCATTATGTCGGTAGGGCCCTCCTCCAATATCACAGACATCTACGACAATACGCTGCCCTTCCCCCGGGATGTGGCTTCACCTGAATTCTATTCGCTGTATAGCCGGATTCAGAGCCATTTTGAAGAATAGGACGGGAGGTGATACCTGATGAGATGGTTGGAAAAGAAATGGGTATCCGTATCCCTGCTGTGGCTTGCCGTACTGCTCCTCTGGCAGCTTGGCGCCTGGGTGTATGGTCCGGATATCATTCCCGGGCCGTGGGCAACGGTCCGGGGCGGGCGTGAGCTGGTGGAGGACGGGACGCTGGTGCAATATATCGGGGTCAGCTTGTACCGCGTGCTGATCGGCTGGGTGCTAGGCAGTCTGCTGGCTATTCCGGCAGGACTGATCACCGGCAAGGTGAATGTAGTCCGCCTGTTCGCTGAGCCGTTCCTGAACTTCATCCGCTTCATTCCGCCGATTGCCTTCATTACACTCTTCCTGGTCTGGTTCGGCATCGGGGAGCAGTCGAAGATCGCGCTGATTATGTACGCCACCTTCTTCATTGTGGTGTTGAATACCCTGACCGGGGTCATGTCGGTAGAGGAGGACAAGATCCGTTCCGCACGCAGCATGGGGGCCAGTGAGTGGCAGATTCTGCTGCATGTCATTGTGCCTTCGACGATTCCGTATATTTTCACCGGTGTGCGGCTGGCGATGGGCACCTCCTATATGGCGATTATCGGCGCGGAGATGATTGCCTCGAACGAAGGGGTGGGGTACCTAATCTGGAATTCGCGGCTGTTCTTCCGTACCGACTGGATCTTCGTAGGGCTGATTAGCCTCGGCTTCATGGGCTTCTTCACAGACCGGGCCTTCGGCTGGTTCGGCCGGAAGGTGCTCTACCGCTACGGTGTGGTCAGCGTGGGTGCGCACAGAAGATAAAATGAGAGAGTAGCGCATGGCCTCCGGTTATTCCGGGGGCTCTTTGTGTTACCTGGAAGGCAGCGTGGTTAAGGCTCTCCGGTCTGCCACAAATGCTGCGGGTTTACAAAGGTTACTACTGAGCTTAATGCCGGGCAAATAATGGACCTCTATACTTCAGGTGGGCACCGAACAAGCTTCCATTCAGAGATTAGCCCGCAAATCAGAAATAGGAGTGATAGGGAAATCATGAAAAAGAGATTTGCACGGTTAGGGTCTATGAGTCTGCTGTTGTGCTTGCTCGTCCTGCTGCTGGCTGCTTGTGCCAACTCGGAGGCGAAAGCTGATGACAGCACCGCAAGCACCGCAGAGCTGAGTCTGAGCGACATTGAGGCCGAAGCAGCCAAGGAAGGCGCGGTGGTCAGCGTGGGGATGCCGGATACCTGGGCGAACTGGAAGGATACCTGGACGGACATTACGGGAACATACAAACTTACACATACCGATACAGATATGTCGAGCGCGGAGGAAATTGCCAAGTTCGATGCCGAGAAAGACAAGCCGACCGCCGACATTGGCGATGTGGGTATCGCCTTCGGTCCGGTTGCAGCAGATGCAGGCGTAACCCAGCCTTACAAAACTTCTTACTGGGATGAGATTCCCGCCTGGGCCAAGGATAAGGACGGCCACTGGGTGGTCGGTTATCAAGGCAGCATCGCCTTCCTGACCAATACCAAGCTGGTGGCTAGTCCGCCTAAGAGCTGGGAAGACCTGAAGAACGGCAGCTACAAAATCATTGTAGGCGATGTAACGAAGGCTGCACAGGCGCAGATGGCCGTGCTGGCGGCTGCGATTGCTTTTGGCGGGGATGAATCCAATATTGAGCCGGGACTCGCCTTCTTCGAGGAATTGGCCAAGAAGGGCCGTCTCTCGAATGCCGAAGCATCGCTTGCGAACATTGAGAAGGGCGAGGTGGAGGTAACCCTGCTTTGGGACTTCAATGCGCTGAACTATAAGGATCAGATTGATAAGAGCAGCTTCGATGTGGCGATTCCGAAGGAAGGCAGCGTAGTGAGCGGTTATGCGACCATTATCAATAAGTGGGCTCCGCATCCAAATGCCGCCAAGCTGACGCGTGAGTATATTCTCAGCGATGCAGGCCAGATCAACCTGGCCAAAGGTTACGCCCGTCCGATCCGCGAGAGTGTGAAGCTGCCGGAGGAGGTGTCTGCGAAGCTGCTTCCCCAGGAGCAATACGCGAACGTGAAGCCGGTAGGCGATTACAAGGTGTGGGAGGCAACCGCCAAGACGATTCCGCAGCTCTGGCAGGAACGCGTATTGGTCCACCTGAACTAACCTCAGACTGAACTGTATGCAACAGATGAAGGGCGCCTTGCAGTATCCGGGGCGCCCGCTTGCTACTTCCGTATCTTAAGAAGAGAGGAGTGTACGGAATGAAACAACGACAATGGAGTAGTCTGCTGGCTCTGGCTCCGTTTGTGCTGCTGGTGCTGGCCTTCCAGGCCGTGCCGGTCCTGTCGATGCTCTTGGGCAGTCTTCGCAGCTCTGGCGGCGAAGGCTTCACGCTGGGCAACTATATCCATGCGCTCAGCAGTGCTTATTACATGCAGGCAATCAAGAACAGCCTGCTGATCGCTGTCTTCTCCAGCCTGATCGGGCTGGGGGTGGGCCTGGCCTGCGCGTATTGCGTCACGCGCTTTGCCCCGGCTGCGCGCGACCGGCTGCTGCTGCTCTCGAATATGACCTCGAACTTTGCCGGAGTTCCGCTAGCTTTTGCCTATATTATTCTGCTCGGCAATAACGGCGTGTTCACGCTGCTGTTCAAGCAATGGGGCTGGAATGTATTCGGCGACTTCAACCTGTACAGCTGGTCCGGTCTGATTCTGGTCTATGTCTATTTCCAGATTCCGCTGGCATTACTGCTGTTGTATCCGGCTTTCTATGGCATCCGGGAGCAGTGGAGGGAAGCGGCGGACCTGCTGGGGGCAAGACCTTGGCAGTTCTGGACGACGGTTGGGCTGCCCGTGCTCTCCCCGGCGATCTTCGGGACGCTCGGCATTCTCTTCGCCAATGCGATGGGTGCCTACGCAACAGCCTATGCGCTGGTCGGGGGCAACTATAATCTGTTGTCTGTGCGCATTGGCTCCCTGGTAGCGGGCAATGTGGTCACCCAGCCGGAGATGGGCAGCACCCTTGCTGTCCTGCTGGCGTTAAGCACTTTGCTGGCGGTGTTCCTGAATCAGCGGATGGTGCGCCGGATGGACGTCTATAGCGGTGCGTTGCAGTCCAGACGGGAACATAGCAGCAGCGGCCAGGCATGGAAGCGCCGTTGGCGGATCGCCCGGGAGGAGGCAGGACAATGAATACACGCAGAGCGGGGATCGGCCCGCGCGTTTTCATGCTGCTGCTGATGGTCTACCTGCTGCTGCCGCTGGCGGCTACAGGGCTGTATGCTTTTGCCCGGGACTGGCAGAATACGCTGCTTCCTAAAGGCTGGACGCTGGAATGGTTCAGCGGTATGTTCCGGGACAGCCGCTTCCTGGAAGCGCTCTGGACCTCCCTGTATTTGTGCGGCATCAGTGTGGCGCTGAGTCTCGCTGTGATGCTGCCGGCTGTTTTTGTCATTACGGTCTATTATCCGCGCTGGGAGAGCTTCATGAAGGGAATCGTCGTTCTGCCCTATGCCGTGCCTGGGGTGGTAGCTGCCGTAGGGCTGATCCGCGCATATTCCTCGGGACCTTTTAACCTTTCGGGGACGGCTTATTTATTGATTGGGGCGTACTTTGTAGTCGTGCTGCCTTATATGTATCAGGGCATCCGTAACAGTCTGCTTAGTGTATCGGCGGTGGAGCTGCTGAATGCCGCTGAACTGCTGGGAGCCAGAAGGCGTACGGCCTTCCTCACGGTCATTCTGCCGAATATATGGCCTGGGATTATCGTCTCGGCGCTGCTGTCGTTCTCGGTGCTGTTCGGGGAGTTTGTGCTGACGAATATGCTGGTCGGGGGCCATATCCAGACGATTCAGGTCTATTTGTATAAAAGAGTCGGAGAAAGCGGGCATTTGGCCAGCGCCATTGCCATCTCATATTTCTTCTTCATTCTGCTGCTGTCGGCCGTGCTGATGAAGCTGGGGCAGCGGATGGGCCGGTTATCGAAGTAAGGAAGCCGGGGCAGACCCGGCATTAATAGGGAGGGACAGGAATGAATGATTATCTGAAGCTGCTGGGCATCCATAAAAGGTTCGGCGATGCCAGGGTACTGGATGGGGTGGATCTGAGTATCGCCGAAGGGGAGCTGGTTACGCTGCTGGGACCGTCGGGCTGCGGCAAAAGCACACTCCTGCGCTGCATCGCCGGGCTTACAGAACCGGATAGCGGCAGTATGCTGCTGGAGTCCCGGGAGCTGACGCAGCTGCCGCCGCGCAGCCGGGACATCGGCATGGTGTTCCAGTCGTATGCGCTGTTCCCCAATTTGACGGTCCGTCAAAATGTGGAATACGGCATGCGCATGCGCGGCATCGCTCCTGCAGCAAGGCGGACGCGCAGCGCAGAGCTGCTGGCGATGGTGGATCTGGAGGACAAGCGGGATGTCTACCCGCAGTCCTTGTCCGGCGGGCAGCAGCAGCGCGTGGCGCTGGCCCGCTCGCTGGCCGTCCAGCCGAAGCTACTGCTGCTGGATGAGCCGCTCAGCGCACTGGACGCACGAATCCGCAAGAATCTGCGCGCGGAGATCCGCGACATCCAGCGGCGGCTTGGCATGACGACGCTGTTCGTCACCCATGATCAGGAGGAAGCACTGATCCTCTCGGACCGGATCTGCATCATGAATAAGGGGCAGATCGTTCAGCAAGGCTCGCCGGAGCAGCTCTACACAGCGCCGCGTACGGAATTTGCCGCCCGGTTCATGGGCAGCTACAATGTGCTGAGCCGGGCCGAGGCGCTATCGCTCTTCCGCAGCATCGAGAGCCGGGCCGACCGGTTTGCCATCCGGCCGGAGACCGTAACCCTGCTGGCGGCAGGGGAGCCGATCCAGGATGACGCCGATGGTATGGTGGATGTGCACGGTCAGGTCCAGGCGGTATCCATTCTGGGCAGCATTATCCGGGTCAGCGTGACGGCGGAAGGTATCCCCTTAACAGTAGACCTGCTAAATGACGGGCGCTGGCTGCAGGTCCGGGAAGGGGATCGCGTGACCCTTCTCATGGACGCTGCTAAGCTGCTGCATCTGGAGCAGGAAGGGGCGTAGTTGTCTGTTCAAGCAGGTTCCGCCGTTAGTCCGGAATGGATCGGATAGAAGCAGCGGGATTCGTGGTATAATGGGGAAATCTGCAAGCAAGCAAGAAGAACAGGAAGGAGCAGTACCCCCAATGGAAGTAACCGCACAGGAAGTGGCGGAGTGGATGGTGAAGGAAATCAAGTTCACAGGGACGTTATACCAGACCGCTGCGACCCAATATGTGAAGGCAAATTTCGGTGAACAGTTTGTATTCGTGAATGAGAACGGCAATGCTTCGTTATCCAAGGAAGTGAAGAAGGCCTTCCGCAAGCTGCATGGCGGCCGGATTGCCTGGGACCGCGACGGATTCCTGTGGGCCTGGACCTGAGGCTGAACGGTCACAAGACCACCTTAATAACATGAGCAAAAACGGCTACGCCATCCTTGACAAGGACGGCGTAGCCGTTTCTGCTAGAACAAGGGGAGCAATACTGTACTAGCCCCATTGGCCCAAATTATTCTTCGAGTGACATCTCCTATACATATTCCAGCATGCCTTTGTCCTTGAGCAGATCCACAATGTCCTTGACGGACTGTGCCTTGTCCTTAGGGCAGATCATGAGGGCATCCCCCGTGTCGGCGATAATAAAACCTTCAACGCCTATAGTGGTGATCAGCCGCCCGTTGCCATAGATGATGGAGTTGTGGGTATCGATGCCCAAATGATTGGCTTTGATAATATTGCCTTCACCATCAGGCGGGAAGATGGCACCGAGTGCATCCCAGCTGCCGATGTCATTCCAGCCGAACTGTCCGGAGAGGACCACAACTTCGTCGGAACGCTCAAGGATGCCATAGTCGATCGATATATTTTGGAGCAGCGGGTAGATCCGGTTAATCGTCTCTTGCTCTTGATCCGTACCCCATGCCTCCCTGATCGGCAGCATCGTGTTATACAACCGCGGCAAATAACGCTTGAAGTTATCGATAATGACCGAGGTCTTCCAGATGAAGATCCCGCTGTTCCAGAGATAATTGCCTGAGGCCAGATACCCCTGTGCCTTCTTGAAATCCGGCTTCTCCACGAATTCAGCTACATCGTATACGGCAACCGGCTTGACTGCGATCGGCTCTTTGTCATAAGCGATGTAGCCGTAACCGGTGGACGGGAAGGTCGGCTTGATCCCGATCGTGACAATGGTATTGCTCTCCATGGCTACGGTGCAAGCTTCGTCCAGCGTAAGCCGGAACTGCGGCTCATCGGTAATATAGTGATCGGAAGGCAGGACGACCATTAAGGAGTCCCCTTCGCTCATCTGCTGGATGGCGAAAGCGGCGAATAGAATACTCGCCGAAGTATTTCGGGCCACCGGCTCAATCAGGATATTGCTCTTCTGCACACTGCTGTGCATAATGCTCTCCAGCAGTACCGCCTGGGTTCGGTTCGTTACAATAACGGTATTTTCCTGCGGGATAATGCCCTTGAAGCGTTCAATCGTATCGTTCAGCATAATATCGTTGCCGCTGATGTTCAGCAGCTGCTTGGGGATTTCCTGTCTCGACAGCGGCCAGAAGCGGGTGCCGCCCCCGCCTGCGAGAATGGTTGCGAATTTATCCATGATGGGTCACCAGATGGGCAATCAAGAAGGAGATAATGCTCTCCGAGCCTTGATTGAGATTCAGTCCCGAACTGTGAATCCCGTCGTAGCAAGCCCCGGTCTGGGGATCTATCAGGCTGAGCTGCAAGGAGTTATTCCCTGTATACCAGGCATAGCATAAGTCAGCCTTCCGCAGATAAGCAGGGTCCTTCAGCACCGAGGCGGCTTCCCGGCAGGCGAGCAGCATCTCGCAGGCTTCGATCGGCTGTTCGTCATAGAGCGCAGGCGTGCCGCCGCGCAGCAGCCAGCCATGGCTGCCAATGGGCTTGTAATAGCCTTCCGGCGCGAAGGTCCGGGAGATTAGGAAATCCAGACTTTCTTGGGCCGTAGCTCGGAGCACCGGATTGCCGGAGATCTTGTAGGCCTTCAATAGTGCCCAAGGCAGCATCGAGTTCCCGTAAGTCAGGCTGTCTTCGTACCAGTTCCAGCCCTCGCCCTTGGTATGGTTGTACTGGTCATTTAGCCGGACCGCGATGGATTCGATCAGCTCACTAATGAAGGCTTCGGGCAGGAAGGCCTGTTCTTCCTCTGTGCCTGGTGTATGCGGATACGGAAAGGAGTAGGTGAGTGCTCCGGGAGTTTTGAGCAGATAGCTTAGCCCGACAAGTGCATAGGAAAGTGCCCGGGGAGACCGAATGCCGCCGATATGAGGCAGCGCCTGGTTGATTAGATAGCGGCAGGTATTCAGCAGATTATCCGGCAGGATGGAAGAATAGGAGAGGGCGAAGCCCAGCGCCCAGAGGGTGCGTCCCTGACAATCCTCGGAGCCGCGCTCCTCCAGGAAGGAGCGGCTGTAGTCCATGAAATTCCGGAAGTTGCCTTCCTCCGTCTGTGCATGATGGACGAAAGAGAGGTACGTATGGATCAGGTCGAGGGCAGCGGCCTCGGGATTTTTTTTGTACATCAGTACGGCTGCAATTAGAGCCCGCGCATTGTCATCGGTGGTGTAGCCTTTGGCACGGTCGGGAACACCGAACTTCGTATGCTGAAAAATCCCCGTGTCATCGGTAATCCGGCGCATATAGTCCGGTTTGAGCTGCAACACTGCTGGTGGATGCATCAAATCACACTCCGGTCAGCCGGGGTGGAGAGGGCTATTTTATCGTGAAAGATGGCTGCATAGCTCTTTGCAACCTCACTCCACATCATCTTACTGCCAAGCGCCTGTGTACGCTGCTCCATATCCTCGACTTTGGCCGGATCATCCAGCAGCTCCAGAATACAGGCTTCCAGAGAAGCTGAATTGCGGAATTCCGCGAGCAACCCCCGGCCTTCAGCTAGCATCTCTTCGGCATAGCGGTAAGGGGTGGAGATAATGACTCTGCCATAGCCAATGCCGTAAGCGAGGGTGCCGCTGACAGCCTGATCCTTGCCCAGATATGGAGTCATATAAATATCCGACATCACCAGTGACTCGATGACTTCTTCCTGGGTCAGCAGCTTGTCGACGAACAGCACATTATTGACCAGTCCTAGCTCATACACCTGATCGGTCAGCTTTTGCCGGTAGACTTCGCCTGCCTCTTGTTTAACGACCGGATGGGTCTTGCCCCAGATGATATAGAGCGCGTCCGGGTGCTGCTTCACCACTCCGCTCATCGCTTCAATTGCATATTCAATGCCCTTGCCGGGACTCAGGAAGCCGAAGGTGGAGAGAATTTTGCGGTCTCCGAACTTATACTGGGTCTTTAGCTCCGCGCGGGTAGCTGTCTGCACAAAGGGCACACCGTGGTGAATGAAGGCGATTTTGGCGGCTTCTATATGATAGACAGAGATCAGATCCTGTGCTGTGGACTGGGCCATCGTGACCACTTGGACGCTTCCTTCAGCGAGCCGGGTAATGATCTCATGCTGCTTCGGTGTAGGCTTGGTTAAGACAGTATGGAAGATAACCACATAAGGGACCTGAAGCTCTTCCGTGAACTGCAGGAGATATTCACCGCTCTCTCCGCCGTAGATGCCGAATTCATGCTGAATGACGAGCAGATTGGTATCCGACTGATTAATTTCCCGGGCTGAATCTATATAATCGGATAGCTGCTGCTGGTTGATTTCCCTCATGACCTGATCCGTGTAACGGTAATCTCTGTTGTTGTTCATGGCGATGATCCGCGGTTTGTTGAAGCCTTGAAGCTTCGTGAACTCATCCAGCAGATCCTGGGTGAAGGTAGCAATTCCGCATTCTCTAGGCAGGCTGGTGGACAGGAAAACTATGTTTTTATTGCGGTTGCTGCGGTTCATGATAGAGCCTCCCTATGGATTATCGTAATTTGGGGATAAAAAAAGAAAATAAAGAGAGCTTTATTTTCCAGGGGTGAGTGGTATGAATTTTCGTTTCTGCAATTTATTTCCTAAATCGACTATAACATGACCATTTTATCTTGTCAATTTATTGACTCTCCTAAAATCTCCAGATATAGTATTGTAGGAGGTGTATGGATGCCAGTCATTCGCAGTAAACTAAGTGAGGTTATGGAAGAACATGACCCCAAATTATCGATCCGCAAGCTTGCCAAAGACATTAACTACCATTTTGATTCCGTCCGGCGGATGTACAAGGATGAGATGGTGCAGTATCCCCGGGATCTGCTGTTAAAGCTCTGTACCTACTTCAATATTCAGCCTGGGGAATTGATCCGGATGGAATCAGATGAGAACGATTGGGCAATAGATAAGGCAAATGAATATGAGGAGGAAGGCAATGACAAGGAGCCCGGCAATGGCAGCAGCCTGTAGCGAACTGCTGGATACCTTTTACGCCAATCTCCGTACCGTACACGTGGAGAAGCTGGTCTTCTCCGGTGTAGGCGGGCGTGATGTATACAATATAACGGCCCCTTTCCCGCATGACGGGGAGGAGGTCATACTGGGAAGAGTTGAGGAGCGCGACAGTGAGTTCTCTCAAGTCTTCTTTTTTACATCCCGAGGGGACGGGGTATGGGTTCCCAGGGCACATACGCATACCTATAACCTGCAGGACCCCTGTGTCACCCGGATTAAGGGCGAACTGATTGTCGGCGGAGTTGAAGTCATTACGGCCGGGGATCATCCGCCGCAAATCGTCTCCTGGGTCACGCAGTTCTACCGGGGGTACCGGATCGATTCGATGAACCATTTCGCCTCCGGTCCGCAGCAGATGAAGGACATCCGGCTGATAGAGCTGCAGGACGGGAGAATCGGTGTGCTTACGAGACCGCAGGGGGAGCGTGGCGGCAGAGGGCAGATCGGCTTCACGGTTATCGATTCTCTGGAAGAGCTGAATGAACAGACGCTCGTGGAAGCAGAAATTCTACAGCATCAGTTCGTGCAGGAAGAGTGGGGCGGCGCCAATGAAGCCCATCTGCTAAGCAACGGCCATGTCGGTGTGCTTGGGCATATCGCTTGCTTCGATCCTCTGGGGAAGAAGCATTATTACGCTATGGTCTTCTCGCTCAACCCGGACACCTTCGAGACGACTCCGCTCAAAATCATTGCCGCCCGAAGCGATTTCCCGGTCGGTCCGGGGAAACGGCCTGATCTGCAGGATGTGATCTTCAGCGGCGGACTGGTACGGGGGGAGGACGGCCGGTCGGTGTTGTCGGTAGGCGTCAGCGATGCGGAAGCCTACCGTATTGAGATTCCTGATCCTTTTGCTGAGTATGAGGTCTGATGGAGGTCTGATGGTTGTAAGTTTGACTAGATTATATGGTCATGGTACACTATGTTTGACAAGAATTTATGGTCAAAGAGAGCGGGAACCAAGCAATGAGTACATTTATTCAATTAAGCAATCGTACATCGGAAACAAAGTCCAACCTGAATGCAGCAAGAAAGCAGGGCCGCATACCGGCTGTACTGTACGGCATTGGTAAAGATACTCTCAGTCTTGAAGTGAACGAGAAGGAACTGCTGGAGATGCTGAGAACGAATCCGCGGGCGATTCTGCAGGCGAAGCTGCCGGATGGAACGACCCTTCCGGTAGTGGTTCAGAACATTCAGAAGCAGTCGATGTCCGGTAAAGTGCTACATGTCGATTTCCAGCATGTGAATATGAGCATCAGTATGGACAGCAAGGTTACGATTCATTTTGCAGGCGAAGCTGCGGGTGTCAAAGAAGGCGGCGTACTGCAGGTGGAAATATATGAAGTAGAAGTCCGCTGCATGCCGGGAGCTCTGCCGAAATCGATGGAAGTGGATATCAGCGGCCTGGCCATCGGCGACCAATTGCTGGTGTCTGATCTGATCTTCAAGGATGGAATTGAAGTGTTGACTGCTTCGGGCACAGTCATGATTCAGATCAAGACGGTCCATGAAGAAGCAGCAGAACCGGAAGTCACTCCGGCTTAAATATAGATTAATGAATAATAGCCCCTTTCTGGCAGAGCGTACCCGGAATTCATGAACATATCATGACTCCGGTTACGTCTGCTGGAAGGGGCTTTTTATTGTTTGGGAGGAAACTTACATCTGGCAGGTTAGCTGAAAAGGCAGCCGGATGTTCGCTTATACCGGGACCTCGCGGGTGCTTGGTTCCATCGGGGAGCTGCAGAGCGGACACGGCTTCGAGGTCAGGTGATCCTCTGCCCCGCCCGCCTTCTTCCGGGTCCAGCCCGGACAGGCTTTGCCGGTGCATTTCCAGACCGGGACAGTATGCGTTCTCACTGCGGCTGAACCCGGGGTGCTGCTGCGGGTTATAGGCGATCTGCCTGCGCTGCTCCCTCCGGCGGGTGGAGCCGGTGCCTGCGGGCGGGCCGCCGAGCGGAAGGCCGCGAGCATGAAGCGCGAGACCTCCGCCTTCTTACCCCGATGCCGGGCGGGCGAGCTGATGAACAGCTCCTCCTTGGCCCGGGTAACGGCTACATAGGCGAGCCGGCGCTCCTCTTCCAATGCGGCAATGCCTGCTTCAGCCGCGGCTCTTGCAGCCGCCGCATTGATCACCTTGACCGAGGCCTTCGCTGGTTTGCGGTCCTTCGCACGGTCCTCCTCCAGAGCGGAGCTATGCGGCAGAATCCCTTCGGAGGCTCCGATCAGGAAGACTACGGGGAACTCCAGTCCCTTGGATTTGTGGATGGTCATCAGCGCCACCCGGTTGCCTTGCTCCTTCAGCCCCGGCTGCCGGTTCTGCTCATTACGCTCTGTTACGTTGTCGATGAATTCGAGGAATAGCGGAATCGTGGCGAAGCGCTCCGCCGAGGACTCCAGCTCATCCAGCATTTCCTTCAGTGTCTCCCGGTGCAGGGTAGCCTGATGGCGCTCGCTGCCTTCGATGAAATAATCGTAGAATACTGTGCGGATCTGGCGGATTGCCTGCACTGGCGTCAGCTCCCGCAGGCCGCGGATCAGGTCCAGCCGCTCGCGCAGCTTGACGCCCTTGAAATCCTCCATGCCCGGCATGGACAGCAGATGAATCAGCGGGCCCTGCTTCGCCTGCACCGCCTCCATGCGCCGGATATGCTCCATCCCCTTGTCCCGGTTCATATAGAGTGTCGGCAGAATATTCTCCATGGCGGCGAAGTCGCGGCGGTTCACCGACAGGCGCAGGTGATCCAGCACCGGAGAGATCAGCCAATGCTCATATAACAGCTGGCCTTCACCATAATCTATATAAGGAATATCGTGCAGCAGCAGCAGCTCCAGGACCGCCCGGTTGCTGCTTGTCGCGCGGTATAACAGGGCGAAATCACGGAATTCCCGGGTCCCGCTCTGAGTCTCATGCTCAATATGCTCCACAATCTGCGCGGCCTCGTCATCTGCTGTAAGCGGACGCAGATAACGGGGCGGCAGGCCGCTACTGCGGGCTGCCTGCAGCGTCTTGGCGCGGCGACGTGAATTATGGCGGATGATACCGTTGCCCAGCCCGATGATCGCCGGTCCGGAGCGGTAGTTGATATCCAGCGTAATCACCTTGGCCTGCGGATACAGCTTCTCGAACTCCAGAATGAACTCGCTGCGGGCTCCGTTGAAGGAATAGATCGTCTGGTCATCGTCGCCGACCACCATCAGATTATCCTGCGGAGCAGCAACCATCTTCACCAGCTCATATTGCAGCGCATTCGTATCCTGGAATTCATCGACCATCACATATTGATACTGCTGCTGCAGCTCCCGCAGCAGCGCAGGCTGTTCGCGGAGCATCTGGTAGGCGAGCAGCAGCACATCGTCGAAGTCGATTTTGAAATGATCGGCCTTCCACTGCTCGTATAGAGTCAGGATAGCCTTCATCTCCTTCTCTGCCTCGGTAGTCTCCGGCAGCTGTGCGGGCAAGCCCATGTTCATCTTGCAGGCGGAGAGCAGACTGAGCAGATTCTCAGGAGGATAGGCATCCTTCGGCAGTCCCAGCTCGCGCATAATCTGCTTCAGCAGAATATGCTGACGGCGGGTCTCGCTGAAAATATCCTGCCGCAGCCCCTGCCGCCGCAGGAAATAAAGGAAGAACGAGTGGAACGTACGCGCCTGCAGGCGCGCAGCATCCCCTTCGTTCACCCCCGGTAACAGGGTGATCCGTTCGCGCATCTCTGCCGCTGCTTTGCTGGAGAAGGTCAGCAGCAGCAGGCGTCCGGGGGCGATGCCGCGCACAGACAGCAAATACCCGGTTCTGCAGATCAGCACCGAGGTTTTGCCGGAGCCGGCTCCAGCCAGTGTCAGCAGCGGCCCCAGATGATGGCGCACCGCCGAGATCTGCGGGGGATTGAGCAGAATGCCTCCAGCCTCCAGCCGCCTGAAATAAGCCGCATCGCTGTCCCCCGGCTGCACCGTCTCCCGGCTCGTCCGGGCCGAGGCTACCTTGGCCTGGGGTATATTCTCACCGCTGGCTCCCAGCGGGATATTATGAAATAAGAGCTTGTTCATTATGTTCACCTTCGTATGTTTCTGAATGCATAATCAGTCCTGCGGTTTTGGCCAGTATACACTATACCATTCTGCACTCTTTTCTGCACGAGGCTATCTCCCGGATGTATTCAGCTTGGCAAGAAGAGAATTCACCTTGCGCTCGTACAGCCGCGGCTGATCTTCCTTGATCTCCTCCAGCAGGAAGGCCAGACACTGCCGGATTCTAGGAGGCATGCGCACAGCGATCTCAGCGTAATCCCTGCGGTAAGTGTCGTCCTGGAGAATTCTTTGATTCAGCACAATCGCCCAGTTGCGGGCATGCTCCAGCATTTCCGGCAGTGATTCCAGCAGCTGGGTCAGATACATCTCCATTTGGATACTCTCTACAAAATGAACAAGGCTGAACATCACCTCTTGCTGTTCCGTATCATCATCGAATACTTTGAAGATCTGGTGAATGACGGCATCCTCCGTATCACCGGCCAGACCCTCCAGTGCCTGATCGAACTGCTCGCATTCCAGCTCGGTGCGCAGCAGCCGGTTCTCATATAGCCGGGCAATCCCGGGGTATAGGTGGTTCATAGAGTAATTCCTCCCAGCAGAAAATAACGCCATTTATCATAAGGTCCATTTTTTGACAGATAAGGCTAATATATTGGACAAAGGACTAGCTGACTATAACAGATGTACAAATAGAAGTAAGGTATGGAGGGATATTATGTTTATTCCGGTACTTATGGAATTAACCAATGCCGAACGGTTAACGCTTATTCTATATCTGGCACTCAACCTGGGAGCCATCTCATTATGCCTCTTCCGGCGCTCGGGAACCGACCGCCGTTAGTAAAGAACAGCCTTCATTTGAAGGCTGTTCTTCTGTCCAGAAGATGCCGCAGCCCTGCCGCTACACCATTCTCCGTATGGCTTAACGTAATGAAGTCGGCGGTCTGCTTCAGCACGGGGGCGGCATTCCCCATGGCAATCTTGTACCCCGCCATCTCGAACATAGGCAGATCATTGTAGCTGTCGCCCATCACCGCCACTTGCTCCGCAGGAATCCCGTAATGGGCAGCGAGCATGCTTACACCGGCACCCTTATTCGCTTCCTCATGGTTGATCTCGATATTGTTGACATGCGATGCGGTAATAATCAGTCCGGGGATGGCGGCGAACCGCACAGAGGCTTCCTTCAGCAGCTCACGGTTCAGCGAGAAGACCAAAGTCTTATAAATCAGATTCTCTTCCTTGCTCCAGACGTCCTCCATCTTCTCCACGTAGGTTACAGCTGCCTGCTGGAACTGCTGATCGACCATCGCCTGGAGCAGCCAGGCCAGTTCCTCGGGAACCTCAGTATCCTTATGAGTAGCCAGCTTTTCCAGTTGTACCCGCTTGTCGAGCTCAACATATACGTTATCCTCAGTGTATACCTCGTAATACAATTCAGGAATTTCATTCAGCCAGCGCAGCGCGGGAATAATATTCTCTTTATTCAGCGGAGTGCTTGCCGCCACGCTCCGGTCAGCCAGCGTGATTACAGCACCGTTAAGACTCACCACAGGGCATTCCAGATCAGCCAGCCGCAGCTGCCGCTCAGCGTCCATGTAGGAACGGCCCGTAGCGATAATCACGATATGGCCCAGGCGCTGTGCTTGAAGAATAGCCTCTTTGTTCTCGTTGCTGATTTCACCCTCCGCATTGAGCAGTGTTCCGTCCATATCCAGTGCAATAAGCATGTGATTGTTCTCCTGTTCTATCTGTTTATTGTAATTTCCCCTTCAAGGGCGCGTAGGCTTTGCCTGAAATATAAGAATTTATATGTTTCACACGATAACTTATCCTTCTATTTTTCGGCCGTTTCCACTTGTATTTTATCATTATTTACTCGGAAACTTAAAATTAAAGTGTTCATCTATAGTATTTACAGAACAGTTCCCTGCTGCATGCAGCTTGATGGATTTTCAGAAAAGAGTGCTCACGTGGTACAATGTAAGGCAGACCTGTAACCTGACAGCCTGGTTCGTCTTCTGCATGTGCAAGAGATGATGACCGGGATGCAAGCGGCATGGGGTCGCTATGTAAGGGGGAAAAGATACTGATGAAATCCAGAAATTTAGCTACGATCTCTCTGGCTATTATGGCCTGCGGCTTTCTGTTCACCTTATTTCTGCCGGAGAATCTTGCAGTTATTCTGCTAAGAGGGGGATTCGAGGCAGGTCTGGTCGGAGGAATCGCCGACTGGTTTGCCGTGACGGCGCTGTTCCGCCATCCGCTGGGCCTTAGAATTCCGCATACCTCGCTGCTATTGAAGAACCGGGATAAGCTGATCCAGTCCCTGATCTCTGCGATGGAGAATGAGCTGCTGAACAAGGAGAGCATTGAGAATAAGCTGCGCACATTCAATATAGTCTCGCTCGGAGCTACCGTGCTGACCCGGTTCTTCTCCAGAAAGAAAGCGCGGCAGGAAGTGCTGGAGCAGCTACAGGGCTTCGTACTGCGGCTTCCGGTAGAGCAGGCCGTTCCGTATATTCAATCGGCAGCGGCAAGCTATCTGCGTGAAGCTAAGCTTGGAGTCGCAGCAGATACCATCGCCACCAGCCTGATGAATGAGGGCAAGGACATTGCAGCCCTTGATTTTGCGCTGGAGGGGATCTCCGCCTGGAGCGGACGCCCGGAGACGCGGGCCATGCTGGGTAAGATTGCCAGTGAGAAGCTGGCCGAGGTTAAGCTGGGCGGACTGAAAGGAATGGCCTTCCAGGCCTTCGTCGGGTTCGTGGATGCCGATATGCTGGGGGAAATGCTCCAGGGTATGGTGCAGTCTACGATTCGTGACTTTAAGGAAGAGGATAGCCCCTACCGGGAGGAGGTCATCCGGGAGATCCGGGTGGCTCTGTTCCAGCTGCTGAGCGATGAAGAGCGGATTGCCTCGCTGAAGAATTGGGCGCTGAATGAGCTTCAAGGGGAAGCGGCCGCCGCATTTGTACTGCAGCAGCTGCAAGGGCTGCGCGGCAAGGCGGTTACGCTGCTGGAAGAGGACCGGGGCCGTGGCGGACGCAGGCTGTTCTCGCTGTATGCCGCGCTGGTCCGGCGGGTTAGCCAGGAGAAGGAATGGATTCAGACATCGGAGGACCGGATTCGCGGTACACTAATCTCCTTCGTGGAAGCTAATCATTACCGGATCGGGCAGCTGGTTAAGGAGAACCTCGATCAGATGGACGATGCCGCTCTGGTGAATATGCTGGAGGAGAAAGTCGGCAAGGATCTGCAGTGGATTCGTGTCAACGGGGCCGTCTGCGGCTTTGTAGTCGGGCTGGTGCTTACCGTCATCCAGCTGATCTGAGATTGCTATTTCAGTAATTCATAAAGGCAGCAAGGCAGTCCCCGGACGTCCGTGATGACGGAGAGCGGGGGATGCTTTGCTGCCTCTTTCAAAATATAAGGAGTTATATGTTTCACACGATAACTTATCCTTCTATTTCTCGCTGAAACGGTACCTTCCTTTAAAAGGACGGCGAAGCTGTTTCCACTTGTAGGGCGCGAATATAGCAGAGCGAAGACACTCTATAGCTGGTTCTTGCCGTTGCTGATGGTGAAGACCTCCTGTACCGGCAGGACAAAGATTTTGCCGTCGCCGAAGGAGCCATGCTCACCGGTTCTAGCTGTACGCATAATAATGCTGATCACGTCATCCTTGTCTTCATCCTGAATGACGATCATCAGCAGCTTCTTGGAGATTTGATTGTAATGGTTGGTTCCAACCTGAATACCCTTTTGCTTGCCGCGCCCGAGCAGATCCATTTTGCTGATGGAGGGGAAGCCGGCCAGCAGTAATTCGGCCATCACGTCATCCGCCTTCTCAGGTCTTACTATAGCTTTGATCATTAACATAACGATGCACCCTTTCTACAGCGAATAATAGGTTGTAGGGGGTTGCCAATATCTCGGTGGATTACTGTGCAGTGCATTTGTTTAATGGCAACGCTTACATGTGTAGTATATTATTAACTCTCGGCTGCATCCTGCGAGAAGGATCACAAAATCCATATGACACATTGTCGCATCCTGACTAGGCTTACAGTTAGAGGCTGTCCGCCATCCAGAAAAATATCGCAAGGTAAAGTGTTATGCCGCTTCGTTAACCAGTGGAACCCTGAATAAGAAAGCCTCCTCTGGTTAACGTGATCCCGTCAGCTTCAAATAAATATTCTCAAGCAGCTCTGTGGTATGCTGCCACTCATACATCAGCAGCGCATCACTTCTGCCTTGTAGTCCGATCCTGGCGGCAAGGTCGGGATTGCGGCCGATCTGCAGCATACGGCTGGCAAAAGCAGCAGGGTTCCTGTACTGCTTCACCAGAAAGCCGTTACGGCCCGAATCGATAATCTCCCGAATTCCGCCGTTGCTGGAGGCAATCACCGGCAGCCCCGAGGCCATCGCCTCCACATTCACCAGCCCGAAGGCTTCATGCTGCTGGGAGGGGCAGATGAAGCAGTCGGCAGCCTGATACATACTGTGGATATCCTCATGGGGAATATTGCCGAGAAAAGACACCTGTACGCCCAGCCGCCGGGCAAGGGCTCTCAGCTGCCTGAGGTACGGCGGCTTCCCCTTGCCCGCGATCAGCAGCCGGGCGGGTATATGCCGGTTCAAGCGGTGCATGGCCCGGAGCAGCACAGGCACTCCCTTGCGCGGAATGACCCGGCCTACGAACAGGACCGTGAAGCCGGGGCCAAGACCATGCAGCGTGCGCAGACGCGCCTTCTCCTGCACAGACACAGGGGTGAAGCGCGACAGGTCTGCCCCCAGAGGAACCACGTGAAGCTTGCTGCGGATACCGGGGAATCTTCGGGTAAGCCGCTGTTTCAGGGAGCTGCTGTTGGCCGTGACGGCATCGGCCAGGGCGAGGCTGCGGGCAATGGCGGGCTCCTGGGGCACGAATGTGAGAGAGTGAAGGAATATCATCACCGGAGTGCCGGGTGACTGCCGCTTCACAGCCGCCGCCAGCCGTGGCCGGTTATCGATCTGAATAAGATCGAACGGCTCGGCGGCTTCCAGGAATGTAAGGACGGAGCTGCGGTACCGGGAAGGGGTGCCTGAGGGCAGCCGGATGAACTTGACCTGCTCGAGCTCATCCGTGTCAGGAAGACCGGCGGCTCTGCGGCTTAGGACGGTTACCTTATGTCTCTTGGCCAGCCTGCGTGCGATATTCCAGATGCAAATCTCTACAGAGCCGTCCCCGGGAACCGTGAACTGCTCCGGTGCAATCATGCAGATGTGCATTGTAGCTGCTCCTCCCGCTGCATAGTAGATAGGGTTCTTAACCTAACATATGCGTTCAGGCGTGCAGAAGACACAGGAGCAAGCAGGGAACGGCCGTCTGCGGCCTAGCTGCCCGTCTGTTTAAGAGTAACGGCAATGACTCCGGCAATCGTCTGTTCATACTCCAGGATCTTCAGCTTTCCCGCTGCGATCTGCTTGTACCCGGAGACCATAGAAGATAAGGATTGTCCGGCCAGAGCCGGATTCTGCTTGCGGATAGCCGCTTTGAAGTCGCTCCAGTCTGCTGTTAGCCGCTTGTTCAGGGCAGAGACTGCGCTTTTCTGCGATTTGATTAGGCCTTGTGGCCTGTCAATGCCGGATAGGGTCTTGCGGGCAGCGGCCATCCGGCGCGTACGGGTATCCTTGGCGGCCTTGAGCAGCGCTTCCTTATCGCGAATCTCCTGGCGGGCTATCTGGACCAGCAGCTTCATGGCTTCCGACTGGGCCTTCAGGACGGAATTCAGCGTCTTGTCCTTCAGTCCCTTGAGCAGGGAGATCCGCTTGTTCAGCGCGCTGTATTGATCGAACAGCGGCTGATAACGCTGCTTGGCACTGCTGAGCGCGGCGCTCAGCTTGGTGATGGAAGCCTGGTCCATATTCTTGATGGACTCCCGGACTGCATTCAGCGCCTCAGTATTCTGATCATGAAGCGTCCTGATCTGCACCTCCCGGCTGTCATACCCGGCAGACAGGACGGTTAACTCTGTGAACTGGCTCTTCATCCGGGCGCGGGCTGTGCTGTCCGCCTTAGCAGCAGTCAGGTCAAAGGAAGCCTGAACCGATGAGGTAATCACCGCCGCCGCTGCCGAAGCCGGACCGGCCGGGAAGCTTAGGGCAAGGGCAATCAAGACGGACAGCAGCAGACAACTTGGCTTATACAGATTGTTCATTTACATTCCTCCGCTTGTCTTCATGTCCCGGAACACAAAGAAAGCACCCGCAGTAAAGGCCAACAGGCCTCTATTACGGGTGCTTCCGGCGTAATGAGTCACGAAGATAGTTTTGCTTTTAAATATAGGGATAACCGTATATTTTGTCAATAATTTCAATTTTAACTTTTAGAAATCAAGGGCTGGGCTTCCATTTCATTCTGTGACAGTCATAGCGTATACTGTGAAGGTAGAAATGGCAGATGAAGAACAGCAGAGGGTCTGCGGAAGCGAACGCCAGCCCGGGATGAAGGAGGTCCTATGTAATGGATAACTTGGCTAGTAATAACAGCATTCTCGATCAAGCCTTCGAATTATCTCCGGTGGGGATGGCGGTATTGTCTCCGGAAGGAGGCAGATGGATGAAGATTAACCCTTCTTTTTGCAATATGCTGGGCTGCACTGAAGCTGAGTTTCTCTCAGGGACTCTATCGGGGGCGGGCCGGGAATTGCACGAGCAATTCTCTATTCAGCGAATCGGGATAGAGCTTGCACAACAGCAAGGACAGCATCTCCAGATAGATCAGCGGTTCTCCGGCCGTGACGGGTATCCGTTCTGGCTCTCCCTGACCTTCATTCCGGCGCAAGAGGAGCTGTCCGGCCAGACTGTTATTGTATATGCACAGGATATAACAGACCGCAAAATTGCAGATCAGCTAACCGTAGACAGCCGTGATCTGTACAATTTATTCATAAAAGACGATCAGAGCATGATCTCCTTCTCCCTGCCGGACGGGACGATAACGTTCATATCACCGTCCTCCTACTCCCTGATCGGGTATCATCCGGAGGAGATTATCGGCAGGAACCGCGCAGAATTCTATCACCTGGACGATGTTGAGGCTATCAACAGCTCCGGCGGTCTGCTGAAGAACAATATCTCCAGCCGCCGCCTGCGCCATAAGGAGGGTCACTATCTGTGGTTCGAGACCTCCTTCCATGTGATTCGCAATGAGAAGGATGAAATCACACGGATTATGGGAATTGGCCGTAACGTCACCCGGCGCAAGCACAGCGAGGAGGCCCTTGCGTCCGCTCAGCGGGTAGCCAGAATAGGCTCATGGGGCTGGGATCTGCTAAAGGGTAGAGTCACGTTCTCCGATGAGCTGCGGCGTATTCTGCAATACAGTGTGGAGACAGGCCATGTGAATCAGAATGCCTTTCTGACACTGGTCCATCCGGAAGATGTTCCGATTCTGAGGGAGGCCGTCGAACGGGCTAGGGGACTGGGGGAGCCGGGGAATACGGCTTTCCGGATGATTCTGCCGGATGGGGAGGTCCTGATGGTGCATGTCCAGTGGGACGTTATCCCGGGACCGGAAGGCAGGCCAGCCCAGCTGTTCGGCATGATGCAGGATATTACCGAGCGTATGCATATGGAGGAGCAGCTGCGGGAGAGTGAACGGAACTTCCGGCTGATGTCAGAGAATTCCCTTGACCTGATCTCCCGCCATGCGATAGAGGACAGCCTCTTCCTGTACTGCTCGCCGGCCAGCCGGTCGCTGCTCGGCTATGAGCCTGAAGAGATGATCGGCACCAGTGCCTACGATTATTTGCATCCCGATGATCTGGAAATGATTCTGAATCAGATGGCGGAGAGCGAAGATTCTGGATTGATTCCCCCGGCGTCCTACCGCTATCGCCACAAGAACGGTACCTATGTCTGGTTTGAGACGAACAGCCGTTATATTTTTGATGCGCAGGGCCGGAAGACAGAGATTATTGCGGTAGGACGTGACATTACTGAACGCAAGCAATTCGAATCGAAGCTGCAGGAGAATGAGCAACGCTACAAATCCCTGTTCGAGTATAATCCGGCGGCGGTGTATTCCATGAATCTGCAAGGGGATTATCTGACGGCGAATGCCAATCTGGAGAAGCTGAGCGGCTACTCGCTGGAGGAGCTGCTGGGGAATTATTTTGGACCGCTGGTCGCTGGCAAAGATATTCAGAAGACGCTGCATCATTTCACCCTTGCCAGCCAGGGGGAGCCGCAGAGCTATGATCTGACGCTGATTCACAAAGACGGGCACCCGGTGGAGATCAATACGATTAATATTCCAATTGTTGTAGATCATCAGGTGGTAGGGGTGTATGGAATTTCCCGCGATATCACAGATCATATCAGGTACACGGAGCAGATCGAGAAGCTGAGCAATGATTACACTCTGATCCTCAATGCCGTGTCCGAAGGGATATTCGGTCTGGACAACGAGGGGAAGGTCACCTTTATTAATCCTGCGGGGGCGCATATGCTGGGCTTCGAATGTGATGAGATTACCGGGCAACCTTACCTGTACCCTATCCAGCAGACCGCGCTCGACGGCAACCATTACCGGCCGGAAGAGTCTCCGCTGATGCGGGCAGTCCGGGCAGGAGAAGCCCACCAGAGTCTGGATGCGGTGCTGTGGCGCAAGGACGGCTCCAGCTTCCTGGCCGAGTACCAGGTTACCCCTCTGTTCGACAAGGGTGAGCGCAAGGGTGCGGTCGTTGTCTTCCGTGATACTACCGGGGAGAAGGAGATTATCAGAGCCAAGGAGCTGGCGGAGAAAGCCGACCAGGCCAAATCGGAATTCCTTGCCATCATGAGCCATGAGCTGCGTACACCGATGAACGGAATTATGGGTATGACCGATCTGCTGGCTGAGACGGAATTGACGGAAGAACAGCGGGGATATGCGCAGATTATCAGCGATAGCAGTGCATCCCTGTTATATATTCTTAATGAAATTCTGGATTTCAGCAAAATCGAGGCCGGTAAAATGACGCTTACCCACGAACCGGTATGTCTGGCGGAATTGCTCGACAATATTACGGAGCTGTTCATGCCGAAGGCCCGTGAAAAGAATATAGAGTTGTCCTGCCGCATGGCTGCGGATGTGCCGGAGCTGATTATGGGAGATGCGGCCCGGCTGCGCCAGGTGCTGGTGAATCTCGTCAGCAATGCCGTGAAATTCACCGAGACGGGACAGGTCTCCATTCTGCTGAGCAGAGAATATAGCAGGGGCCGCAGGAAGCTGACGCTCAAATTCAGCGTGGCCGATACAGGCATTGGCATCCCTCCTGAGAAGCAGCCGCTGCTGTTCCAGTCCTTTTCGCAGCTGCACCCGTCTATTAACCGCAAGTATGGGGGAACCGGACTGGGTCTGGCGATCTGCAAAAAGCTGGTGGAGCTGATGGGCGGTGCCATCACTGTGGAGAGCGTAGTCGGGGAAGGATCTAATTTCTATTTCATCCTGCCTGTAGATATAGAGCTGGAACCGGAAGGCGTCTGGGAGGATACGGTGATCGTCTCTGAACCAGCGTCGGCCTCTGAACGGATTAGCAGCCCGGAAGAAGGCGAACCCGCCTCTGAATTTGGGACTCTGCGTATATTGGTGGCGGAGGATCATCCGGTGAATCAGAAGCTGCTGGTGACTATGCTGGACAAAAGAGGCTATGCCGCCGATCTGGTCGATCATGGCGAAGCGGCGGTGCAGGCAGTGCTCCGTGAGCGGTATGATCTGGTATTCATGGATGTTCAGATGCCGGGGATGAGCGGGCTTACGGCAACGGCCAGAATCCGCGAACAGGCCCCTGCTCCGCACCAGCCGTATATTGCAGCCGTGACAGCGTATGCCAGAAAAGAGGACCGGGAGCGCTGCTATGCGGCGGGCATGGATGACTTTGTCAGCAAGCCGTTCCTGGCTGCCGATATTGACCGGGTGCTGGAGCATTGCAGCCATAGGGTATCTCTATGAGCCGGAAGCCTTCCGGGGAGCGCCTGAAGGCGAAGGCGTATACACAGTGGGAGACAGGCGTAGCCTCGCCTTCCTCAGCCTGCGGGCCGGCGACCATGGCCGCCCTCGTGGAATATTGGCATTCGCATAGGGGCCGGACGTTTATTCCGGGTACCCGTCATTTTGATTCCATGGCCGCGCATATTAACTACATCTACGCCCATCATGGCGGGACGCCCTGGGGCATGAGCACACGCAGCTTTGTCAGAGGCCTCCGGGCTTACATCGGCGCAGCCCTGCCGCCTTTAAGTAACCGCTCCGGCCTGATTAAGGTATCCGTGTTCAATGATATCGGGCGCTACCGGGCCGAGATTGATGCCGGGCGTCCGGTCGCGCTCAAATTCGACAAGTGGTTCAGCCTCCGCTGGCGCGGAAGATATGCGTATGATTATCATTGGGTGCTGGGAATCGGCTATGAGGATGAAGAGGACGGCTCCTGCAAGCTGGTTGTCCATGACAACGGGGTGCGGCATCCGGGCGGCGGTTATACTCCGGGCAGAGAACGGCAGATCTCTTATTCAGCGAATAAAAGAATACTTACGATGGTATCGCTCAACCTGCCGGAATCTCCAGATGTGCAGTAACAGACAAGCAGGAGATAGTAGTGCATCAGATTTAAAATGCTGGAGTCAGGGCTCCCCTGTGCTGGAGGAATCGGTGCAACGAACGGAGAGAAACTCCTATTCTGGAAGGAAGCCACCTTTAGCAAGTAAAGAACTCCTTGGAGTAAAGAGACAGGCATTCAGTTCGTAGCGAATCATATCAGAGATAAATGTATTCTATGCAACTAAAAACAGTGAGACGGGTGGACTCCCTCTTCTAATTGTAGTCTGTACAACTAAATATGCCCGGATTGGCGAAACGGTTTAACAACCTTATCCATCCTTTTATATCTGATGAGCTACTAGTCTGCTTCAAGATAGTGGCCGGGCTGGGGAAGGATATCTGCTGTGCCCCGGCTTTTTTGAAAGATAAGAATGTATATGCTTCGCCCTATCTTTATCTTTCTCGCTGAAACGGTACCGTCCTTACAAAGGACGGCAATGCAGTTTCCACTTGCATCGTGTGATTCAAACGTTTGCACAAACATGGTGGTTAGGATAAAATTTCATATAGAGAAAAACAGAGTTGAATAAATACTTGAAATTGTGCCGTATATTTAGTTAAGGGTAAAGGAGGCGGTATGCCTTGTCAGTACAGAAGGAAATGAAGGAACCGATTGATTACGGGGACCCGGCGGCTACCGGCGGAATCTCCGTCTTCGACCGGAGTTTCGATGAGCTGTTCAGCTATGACGGTGAGGATCTTGGCCTAACCTATTCGGCGTCCGGCTCAGCGTTCTGTCTCTGGGCCCCGACGGCCCAGGAAGCGGAGCTGGTGCTCTATCCATCCTGGAAGGATGCTGCGCAGCGGCAGATTCCCATGGTGCGTGACGTCCGGGGAACCTGGAGACTCAGCGTTCCGGGCGATCTGGACGGAACGTTCTACACCTATAAGGTGCGCATCGGTGATCTATGGAATGAAGCAGTGGACCCGTACGCCCGCGCGGTCGGCGTGAACGGGGACAGAGGAGCTATACTGGATCTGCGCAAGACCGATCCCGCGCGCTGGACGCAGGATAAGCCGCCGCTTGCGGACCCGGTGGATGCGGTGATCTATGAGCTTCACCTGCGTGACTTATCGGTTCATCCTGCCAGCGGGATTACGCATACAGGGCAATACCTGGGTCTTGCAGAAGCCGGCACCCGGGGTCCTGAGGGCATTGCCACCGGTCTTGATCATATTGGCAGTCTCGGTGTTACCCATGTGCAGCTGCTGCCTATCTATGATTATGCAACAGAGAGCGTAGATGAGACCCTTCTTATGGAGCCTCATTATAATTGGGGATATGATCCCAAGAACTACAATGCTCCTGAAGGCTCTTATGCGTCAGATCCGTATGTTCCGGGCCTGCGCATCCGGGAGCTGAAGACGATGATTCAGGCAATTCATGACCGCGGCCTGCGTGTGATCATGGATGTGGTCTACAATCATGTGTATGACGGCTTCCGCGTCAATTTCACCAAGCTGGTCCCCGGCTATTATTTGCGGTACAAGCAGGACGGGCGGTTGTCGAACGGCTCAGGCTGCGGGAATGACACTGCCTCTGAGCGGAAGATGATGTCCCGTTTCATCGTGGAGTCCGTGTTGTACTGGGCTAAGGAGTACCATATTGACGGCTTCCGTTTCGATCTGATGGGACTTCATGATGTAGGAACCATGAATGAGATCCGCTGCCGTCTGGATGAGCTGGACCCCTCGATTATGACCATTGGCGAGGGCTGGGTGATGGATACGGAACTGGCAGAAGAGCTGCGGGCCAACCAGCGTCAGGCCAATGAGATGCCGGGCATCGGGCATTTTAATGACGGCTTCCGCGATGCGGTGAAGGGAAACATATTTCTGCATGACCAAAAGGGCTTCATCAGCGGGGGGATCGGCTTCGAGCGCAATGTGAAGACAGGCATTGCCGGAGCAATCTATTATGGGCCCGGCCTTGGACAATACGCCCAGGAGCCGCAGCAGAGTGTGAACTTCGTGGAGTGCCATGACAATCATACATTGTGGGATAAGCTGGTCTTGTCTACGGCTGGAGCAGAAGACGGGCAGCGCCGTGCTATGCACCATCTGGCCTCGGCTATGGTGCTGACGAGTCAAGGGATACCGTTCATTCATGCCGGGCAGGAGTTCCTGCGGACCAAGGATGGTGTGGAGAACAGCTATAAATCGCAAGTGGAAGTGAATTGGCTGGACTGGGAACGCTGCGCGGAGCATGCTGAATCCGTAGCGTACATGAAGCAGCTGATCGCGCTGCGCGCGGCTCACCCCGCCTTCCGGCTGCGTACCGCAGAGGAGATCCGTGACCATCTGGTGTTCGAGGACGCACCGGTGCAGGCGGTGGCCTTCACACTCCGCGATCATGCCGGAGGAGATTCTGCGGAGCATCTGTACGTTCTGTACAATGCCAACCCGGACGGTGCAGCCCTGAAGCTGCCCGAACTGGGAGCATGGGGCATTGTATTCGGCGAGCAGATCAGCGGGCTGGAGGGCGGCATTTTAACTGCTGCTGGAATAGGAATGATTGTACTTGCTGTAAACTAACTGATAGGTATCGCGATTATAGATAACGCGTCGAAGCAGGCTGCCGGGGCAGTCTGCTTTTTGCTGTGGCGGAAATATGCTTAATGTATGCTGAAATGACAGTAAGCAGCCAAACCAGTAAACAGAGGACGGTAAGTATCGGGAACAAGCTGATCTCAAACATAGAACAGCCAAGACTGGTCTGAACGGCTATAAACATTATGCCAATCAACCAAGCTATGCAGCCTGTATGCAGGAGCTGACGCTGTTTGCCGGGCAGTAGATTCGAATGTTCCAGCAGCCAGGCGGGTAACAATAGGGTTTGGAGCGAATGGAGGCCAATTCCATGTAGTACAATATAATTGCCTCCAGCTCCGGTAAAACGACCTTGTAAACTCATCATGATCAGTCCTGCCAGATTAGCTATGAATACCGACAGCAAGGCATAACGGATACCGATGATAAGTACAGGGCGCGATAATGGAGCCTTCATTTTCAGAAATTGGACAGCAAGCAGGATGCCCGAGATGACAAAAGAAAGAGATACGACGCCAAATAAAGCTCCCGCAAGGATATCCACCGGTCCGCCGGCTTTAGAGAAACGGGGATTGAAGCCCCGGAAATTCTGCAGGGTTTCGATTACATAGCTGTAGGAAGCAGCGGCGATAAAAAGCCGGCGAACCACTTTTCTCATGCGAATGGTAAAGCCTGCAAAGGGCAAGATGGCAGCAATGGATAACAGAAAAATTCCTAAGGCTGCTGCAAACGAGAATACATTTTTAATATTTCCCTCCGGCAGAACAACTGCTCCTTGAAAGAACATATAGACAGCAGCACATCCCGCAATAACAAACCCAAGCAGTCCAAGCATAACGAGCGCTTGTTCACGCTTGAAAATAGATACGGCAGATGTCATCAATTCGTTGAACATAGTAGGCACGGTTCGATCACACTCTCAAATTTATTTATCGATTAATAAATAGTTATCAAAATAATTGCAAGCAGTACCAGATAAGATTTATCCGTTTGCTGCTTGCCCCTGATTCAATTCTTAGTCGTTTGTATGGATTGTTTTATTTCTGATAAATCAAGCACCTCGGATAACGTGACCAGCAACCCCATACTCATAAAACGGATCGTATTTTCTTCCGCATTGGGTAACCCTGCTTTCTGAAATTTGGCAGTCACTTCATCAAAAATAGTCTTATAGAGCTTAGCAGAATGTTGTTTGATCCCCGCTTCCGAGATGGTATAAGCCTGCATAACCATTAATACTTCGGAACGGTGTGTCTCCATTAAGTTGAAAAAACTGCTGCCCATCGCGCCAACCAACTGATCAGCAGGTGCCTCGACTTCCATAAAAGTGTCATGAATCCGATCGTAGGCATGTTTTAACACTGCTATATATAAGTCTTCTTTGTTGTCAAAAAAATGAAAGATGTAGGGCTGTGTAACTCCCGCTGATTTAGCTACCATGGCGGTTGTTGTCCTGTAGTAGTCATTTTCTGCAAATAAGGTCAAGGCACTTTCCATAATTTTTTGCTTCTTATCTTCCTTTGCTGCCATTGTGATCATTTCCAATCGTTTATTTATCGTGCGATAAATAAATCATATAAAAGAAACATTTGTCTGTCAATATTCTGTTTTTTCTAAAAATAAATCATAATTTCACTGAAAACTACTTCATCTGTCGTAGTAATTGTGCTACACTGAACTTAATTACTACGACAGATGAAGTAATAGGAGGCAGGCAATTGATCAGCAGTGATGTGATTAGGGGATACAACGACACGATGATCCTCTACATGCTTCTGGACGGGGAGTCTTACGGCTATGAGATTTCCAAGAATATACGGAAGCTATCGGATGAGAAATACATTATGAAGGAGACCACACTCTATTCGGCATTCACCCGGCTGGAGAAGAACGGTTATATCGATTCCTTCTATCTGGATGAGACATTTGGCAAAAGACGCACCTACTACCGCATCACTCCCCTGGGCCTGGCCTACTACCGGGCAAAATGCGAAGAATGGCAGGTAACGCAGGAAGTTATCAACAAATTCATAAAGGAGCTGTGAGGAACTTGGATACCATCATTGGATACTTGAACAATATGTTCGCATCTCTGCCCAGAACAGAACAGATGGCGATGCTGAAGCAGGAGCTGCTTGGCAACATGGAGGAGAAATACTATGAACTGAAGCATGAGGGGAAGTCGGAGAACGAAGCGGTGGGCATCGTCATTTCTGAATTCGGCAACATTGATGAGCTGGTCAGCGAGCTGGGGCTTGGAGAGGTTCGTAAGGAGGAAGGACTAGGGCTGCCCATGTTGGATGAGCTTGCTGTAGAAGGATTTATCGCTGCCAAAAAAAGATCCGGCCTGCTCGTAGGCTGGGGTGTAGGGCTGATTATGCTAGGCGCTGCTCTGCTTATCCTGATCTCAGGTCTGGGGGAGAACGGGTTCATGGACTCTGTATTCTCTGAGGATGCGATGAGCATGATCGGGCTGGTCTCCCTGTTACTGCTCCTCGTTCCTGCTATCGCGTTATTCATCTACAGTGGCACGAAAATGGAGAAATACAAATATTTGGAGTCCGGGTTCAGTCTGCCGTATCCGCTGGAGGCATATATTGAGCAGAGACAGTCGGCTTTTGCCGCCACCTATACGTTGTCGCTAATTATGGGTGTCGGTTTATGCGTATTGTCGCCGATTGCCATCTTTGTAACTTCTGCATTCGGAGATGAATACAGCTCCTACGGGGTAGCCGTTCTGTTGACTATAGTGGCTGTAGCCGTGTTCCTCTTCGTGTATTACGGGAATATCCGGGGGGCTTATCAGAGACTGCTGAAGACCGGTGATTTCAGTGAAGCGAAGAAGGAGGAGGACCGGTTTGTCGGTGCGGTTGCCGCTGTGATCTGGCCGTTGGTTACTTGTGTTTTTCTGGTGAGCGGTTTTGTGTTCGACCAGTGGGAGATCAACTGGATCGTCTTCCCGTTAACTGGCATTCTGTTCGGGGTGTTCAGCTCGGTCTACAATATGTTCAAGAAAAAAGATGCTGCCTGAGTCTGCTGTGCACGATTTGCCACATAACGTTAACACAAAAGGTGATATTGCTCATGTTCCCTCCCTGCGGGTAGGTGGTAATATGAAGGCATTTATTCCCCTTATTATAACCGTGCAAGAGCCTGTACCGGGGTGATATGAAGCCCCGTTATAGCCTCTTGCTTCGCTGCTTTACAGTGACAGAATAACGGACGGTGACAGAAGAGTGTGTTTCTTTTTGGAGCCGGGTGTGGGCATGAATGCCGTCTATTACCTTTCGGCGGCCAATCAGAGAGACTCGGAGGATGACAGGGATGGGTAAAACAACCGGATTTATAGAATATCAGCGGCGCACGCCTGCTGAATGCGAGCCGCTGGAGCGGATTAAGAACTGGAATGAATTCTCGGTTCCGATGGAGGAAGAACAGCTGCGTGAGCAGGGTGCCCGCTGTATGGATTGCGGAACACCGTTCTGCCATGTCGGGCGTATGTTGTCAGGGATGGCCAGCGGCTGTCCGCTGCATAATCTGATTCCAGAGTGGAATGACATGGTCTACCGCGGCAACTGGCAGGTTGCGCTGAAGCGCCTGCACAAGACGAATAACTTCCCGGAATTTACGGGACGCGTCTGCCCTGCGCCTTGTGAAGGCTCTTGCACAGTAGGGAAGAACGGTGATTCGGTAACGATTAAATCGATCGAGAAAGCGATTGTAGATAGAGGGTTCGCGGAAGGCTGGATCGTTCCTGAGCCGCCGCTTACCCGGACAGGCAAGAAGGTTGCCGTCGTAGGCTCCGGCCCTGCCGGGCTTGCCTGCGCTGCCCAACTGAACAAGGCGGGACACAGTGTAACGGTCTATGAGCGGGCTGACCGGATCGGCGGACTGCTGACCTACGGTATTCCGAACATGAAGCTGGATAAGAAGAAGGTGCAGCGCCGGGTAGATCTGCTGGCTGCGGAAGGCGTGACCTTCGTCACCCGGACCGAGATCGGCAGAGATATTACAGCGGCTCAGTTACAGGAGGAACATGATGCAGTGGTTCTCTGCGGCGGATCGACCAAAGCGCGTGATCTACCGCTCGAAGGCCGCGGGCTGCGCGGCATTCATCAGGCGATGGAGTTCCTGACGCTGAACACGAAGAGCCTGCTGGATTCCGAACTGGCTGACGGAGAGTATCTGTCCGCGGCAGGCAAGGATGTTGTCGTCATCGGCGGCGGAGATACGGGGACGGACTGTGTAGCCACTTCGATCCGCCACGGCTGCCGCAGTGTGATCCAACTGGAGATTATGCCGCAGTCACCGTTGACCCGCCAGCCGGGGAACCCGTGGCCGGAATGGCCGAAGGTGCTGAAGGTGGACTACGGACAGCAGGAGGCGGCTTCGTTATATGAAGAAGATCCGCGCCGCTATTTGGTCAATACCAAGCGCTTCGTGGGCGATGCAGGCGGACATGTGCAGGAGCTGCATACAGTGCGTATTGAATGGAAGCGTACGGAAGACGGGCGGATGGCCCCGGTAGAAGTGCCGGGCAGCGAAGAGGTTGTTCAGGCGCAGCTCGTGCTGCTGGCGCTGGGCTTCACCGGACCGGAAGAGACGGTGCTGGAACAGCTTGGCGTGGAGCGCGATGAGCGCTCCAACGTGAAGGCAGAGTTCGGCGCGCAGGCAACGAATGTGGAGGGCGTCTTCACCGCCGGCGACATGCGGCGCGGCCAGAGTCTTGTAGTGTGGGCGATTAACGAGGGCCGCCAGGCTGCCCGCGAGGTAGACCGCTTCCTGATGGGCTCGTCCAATCTGCCTTGAGGCTTGCTGATTAAGTAAGTTGCAAGTAGACGCTAAGGCAAGCGTTACCCTCCAAGGAATGTCTCTTCTAGAGAGGCCCTGTTACGGGGCGCCCTGGCAAGAACCGTCCTGTTAGGAGACGGACCGCTAAGAGACGCCCTGTTATGAAACGCCCTGTTAAGAAACATCCTGCTTAGAGACGCCCGCCAGGGCGTCTTGCTTTGCGTTCACTCGGCTGAGGCGTTTACAATGGATGCAGAGGTGTGACGAACCTCTTTCACTAATTTTCTGTTAATACATTGTGCAAACCGTGATGCACCCGATTGTTGCATACATTGCAGTTTTGGTGCATTGATATATGGGAGTTTAGGCGAAATGTTGCACAAATAGCAGGAAATCATCCCGCAATTCAGCTTGAAGGAGAAGGAATCCTGCCTTTTATGCAACAATAGCTGATTTGTGCCGGAATGGTGCGCGGAATGTTGCATTTAGGGCAGGATTTTATAGAGAGTCACAGCAGTTGTTCAACCTATATGGATAGAGAGGAAGCGTAAGAATGAAGCTGATGTTCATTTCCGATATTCACGGATCACTGTACTGGCTGGAACAGGCGCTGGCGAAGGCGGACGAGGAGCAGCCGCACACGCTGGTTATTCTGGGGGATTTCCTGTATCACGGACCGAGGAATCCGCTGCCGGAGGGATATAATCCGCAGGGGGTCGCCGACAGGCTGAATGCTTATAGCGAATCGGGCAAATCGTTGGCGGCGGTAAGAGGTAACTGTGATGCCGAGGTGGATCAGATGCTGCTGCACTTCCCGATGATGGGCGACTATGTGCTTATTCTGCATGAAGGCCGCAAAATCTACGCCACCCACGGGCATGGCTTCAGCATCGATCACTTACCTGCGCTCGCCCCGCAGGATGTGTTCATTCAGGGGCATACGCATCTGCCGGTGGCAGAGGTGAAGGACGGCATTAATGTGCTCAACCCCGGATCGATTGCGCTGCCCAAGGAGAACAACCCGAACTCCTATGGCGTTCTGGAGAACGGTGAGTTCAGCATTAAGGATTTTGAGGGCAACATCATCAAGCGTATCACTCTGTAAAATCGATTCATCCCTGAGGTCCTCTGATTGTAGTCCTGCAATCTCTCTGATTAGAGTCTCACAGTTTTTCTGATTACAGTCCGCAGATTATTATGCTTCTATGGCAGTCCCTCTGGATATTTCCAGAGGGATTATTGCTGCGCAGCAATTGAGCCCACCGGCATATTAATGTATGATGGGTGAGGAGCTTGCGGGCAGATCCCCCGGCTTCAAAAACTAAACAGCAGAGGTAACTAAATGATGCATCCACGTGATTTACACTATACAATGCCTGCCGAATGGGCCAAGCATGAACGGACCTTCATTTCCTGGCCGGTGAAGGACTCTATGGTACACCCTGATAATCATGAAGCGGTCAGTACAGGCTATGCCGAGATTATCCGCGCGATTGCCGAATTCGAGCCGGTGACGGTTATTGTCAATCCCGATGAGCTGGACACGGTAGAGAAGCTGGCCCTTGGAAACAAGGTCACGCTGCTCCCGATCCGTCACAACGATGCCTGGCTGCGGGACAACGGACCGACCTTCCTCGCAGGTCCGGGCGGGAAGCTGGCCGGGGTCAACTGGAAGTTCAATGCCTGGGGCGGCAAATACTCGCCCTGGGATCTCGATGATGAGGTGGCTCCGCAGATTCTGAAGCACCTGGAGGTCAATGCGTTCGATGCTCCGCTGGTGATGGAGGGCGGCTCCATTCATACGGATGGCGAGGGCACCCTGCTGACCACAGAGGAATGCCTGCTGAATACGAACCGTAATCCTGAGCTTAGCCGCGAAGAGATTGCTGATTATGTCAAGCAATATACCGGGACCGAGTCCATCATCTGGCTGAAGCGCGGCCTCAGCGGGGATGAGACGGACGGGCATGTCGATAATATCGCCTGCTTCGCGGCACCGGGTAAGGTGATTATCCAGGTCTGCGAGGACCCGCAGGATGAGAACTATGCGATTACGCAGGAGAATCTGCGTATTCTGGAGCAGACGCTTGATGCCAAAGGCCGGAAGCTGGAGATTATCCGCATCCAGCAGCCGCCCCGCGTGGACTTCGAGGGCAGCCGCCTGACGCTGAGCTATCTGAACTTTTATTTTGTGAACGGCGGAATTATCCTGCCAGTCTTCGGCGGTACAGCAGCTGAGACGGACAAGCTGGCTGAAGAGACGCTGGCCGGGCTGTTCCCGGACCGTCGCATCCGTACCGTGAACGGAATGGCCGTGATCGGCGAAGGCGGGAACGTGCATTGCACCACCCAGCAGATGCCTGCGGTGGATTAGACTGAGATCCAACCAAGGAGGAACAACCATGAGACAAGTAAAAGTAGCCGCGACGCAAATGAGCTGTTCCGGCGACATTGATGAGAATATCCGCAAAGCGGAGACACTGGTTAGAGAGGCGGCTGCCCAAGGCGCGCAGATTATTCTGCTGCAGGAGCTGTTCGAGACGCCGTATTTCTGTCAGAAGGAGAAGTCGGATTACTATGCCTATGCTACGGAGCTTGAGCAGAACAAGGCGGTGAACCACTTCAAGGCTATCGCCAAGGAGCTTGAGGTGGTGCTGCCGATCAGCTTTTATGAGAAGAAGAATTATGCGCGGTACAACTCGCTGGCGGTAATTGATGCGGACGGAACCGTGATGGGCAAATACCGCAAGAGCCATATTCCTGACGGTCCAGGCTATGAAGAGAAATTCTACTTCAACCCGGGCGATACCGGCTTCAAGGTGTGGAATACCCGTTATGCCAAAATCGGAGTCGGCGTTTGCTGGGACCAATGGTACCCGGAAGCTGCCCGGGTGATGAGCCTGATGGGGGCGGAGATTCTGTTCTATCCTACAGCCATCGGCTCGGAGCCGCAGGACGGGTCGATTGATTCCAAGGATCACTGGCAGACCTGCATGCTCGGTCATGCTGCCGCTAACCTGATTCCTGTCGTGGCCTCCAACCGGATCGGCAAGGAGACTGACGAGGATTCCAGCATTGATTTCTACGGCTCGTCATTCATTGCTGGTCCGCAGGGCAACAAGATTGTCGAAGCCGGACGGGATGAGCAGACCGTGCTGGTCAGCGAATTCGATCTGGATGCTCTTGAGGTAGGACGGATTGAATGGGGGATCTTCCGTGACCGCCGTCCTGAGCTGTACCGGATGATTGCTTCGTATGACGGTGATCTGACCTTCTAACTTATGCGCTAATATGTACTGACCAATTCAGTAAGCAGCCAGAATGCTACCGGGGAGCTCTCTCCGGGACGTTTTGGCTGCTTTTTTGCATGATATGTTACAATATATCGATAATAGTGTCATATTATATTACATGAATGGATAAAGTTAATTGTCATCATTACTTTAATCTGATAAAATCTCCTTAAGTTATTTTACAAATAAGTAGGGGGATTGGAGAATGGGAATCCGAAAAAAGTGGGCGATGTCAGGTATGGTGGCACTCCTGGTCTTGGCAATAGCGGGTTGTGGCTCTGATAATGATGCAAAAGGCGGCAGTGCGGACGGGAAAAGCCTCAAAATCGCTACTGATGCCAGCTATGCACCAATGGAGTATATGGATACCGATACGATCAAGGGCTTTGACATTGATTTCATCAAGGCGGTAATGGCGGAGGCCGGCATCGATTACACGCTCACCAACACAGGCTGGGATACCATGCTGACCAGTGTGAAGCAGGGCACTGAATATCAGGCGGGCGTATCCTCGGTATCGATTACAGATGAGCGCAAGGAAACCTATGACTACTCTATCCCTTATTTCGAATCTACGAACATGATCATGGTGAAGGAAGGCAGCGACATCAAATCCGCCCTGGACCTGAAGGGGAAAAAGGTTGCGGTTCAGGCGGCTACGACAGCAGATGAGCTGATGAGCGGCATTATGGGCGTCGACAACGGCAACCTGAAGCGGTTCGACAGCAATGCGGTAGCGCTGATGGAGCTGAACGGCGGCGGGGCGGATGCGGTGGTCGCGGATATCGCCATCGTGAACGAATACATCAAGAACAACCCGAAGGAGAAGCTGACAGGCATTATCGACAAGGAGAATTTCGGCTCCGAGTACTACGGTATCCTGTATCCGAAGGGCAGCGAATGGAAGGAGAAGCTGGACCCGGCGATCAAAAAGGTCATCGAGAACGGCAAATATGCGGAGATCTACAAGGAATGGTTCGGCGAAGAGCCGGACACGGCGGCGCTTATGAACGCGAAGTAGCCTAAGAACCGCAACAACTAAGCATGCGTAATGATTGCTATTGCGCGTGCTTCTTTTTTTGAGCAAGTCACAAGCAGAAGAGAAGGGAAGAATTCTATGGATTTCAGATTCGACATCATCGTTCATTATTTACCGGTTTTACTAAAAGGGACCTTGTTCACCATCGGCGTATCGCTGGTCTCCATTCTGTGCGGCTCCTTGCTGGGGCTGATTATCGGCTTCGGTAAAATGGCGCCCAAATGGTATTTCCGCTGGCCCTTCCATGCCTATATCAACATCTTCCGCGGTACGCCGCTCTATGTGCAGATTCTGATCGTCCATTTCGGCCTGATCCCGTTGTTCTATGGCAAAACCTACGCGCTAATGAGCGCATTCGTGGCGCTGTCGCTCAATTCTGCTGCCTATTCTGCGGAGATCTTCCGCGCCGGTATCCAGTCCATCGACCCCGGGCAGCGGGAAGCGGCCCTGTCCCTCGGAATGACCCGGCGGCAGGCGATGCGCTTCATTATTCTGCCCCAGGCCATCAAACGGATGGTTCCCGCCTTCGGGAATGAATTCATCGTGCTTGTTAAGGATTCCTCGCTGCTGGCACTGATTGCCGCCCCTGAGATTATGTACTGGAGCAATACCATGAAAGGCCAATACCTGCGGATTTGGGAGCCGTATCTGACCGCTGCACTGATCTATTTCATTCTTACTTATTCGCTAAGCAAGCTGCTTAATTATATCGAACGGAAGGTGTAACCCCTATGGAACCGATTATTTCAGTCAAGCATTTGCATAAATCATTCGGTGCCCATCAGGTACTGACGGATATCAGCGTCGACATTCACAGCCGGGAGGTTGTGGTAGTCATCGGGCCTTCAGGCTCGGGCAAATCGACCTTTCTGCGCTGTCTGAATCTGCTGGAGCAGCCGCAAGCAGGCGATATTATCATTGAAGGCACTTCCTTGATGGCCAAGAGCACAAGGATTAACGATATCCGGACCGAGCTGGGGATGGTCTTTCAGCAGTTCAATCTGTTTCCGCACCGGAAAGTGATCGAGAACATCATGCTGGCCCCGATGAAGGTGCGGAAATGGACGGCGGAGCAAGCAAGGCAGAAGGCATTAGAGCTGCTGCAGAAGGTAGGTCTTAGCGAGAAGGCGGAGATGTACCCTTCCTCGCTCTCCGGCGGTCAGGCCCAACGGGTGGCGATTGCCCGGGCGCTGGCGATGGAGCCGAAGATCATGCTGTTCGACGAGCCGACCTCGGCCCTGGACCCCGAGATGGTGGGCGAGGTCCTGGCGGTTATGAAGGAGCTGGCCCGCGAGGGGATGACCATGGTTGTGGTGACCCATGAGATGGGCTTCGCCCGTGAAGTGGGGGACCGGGTGCTTTTTATGGAGCAAGGGGCCATAGTCGAGCAGGGTGCGCCGGAGCAGTTGTTCGGCAGCCCGTCGCATGAGCGTACACGGGAGTTTCTGTCCAAGGTGCTGTAAGAATCGCCCAAAGTAGAATATTGTTATTTAATCGGTTATATTAGAAGAGTAAGAAATAGGCAATAAGTCCAAGCGTGAATAGCTGCCCAGGGTGGCGGGGAGGAGGCTCGGGGATATCTTTTTTTAAAGTATAAGGATGACAGCGGTTCTGCATAATGATTTATCCTTATATTTCCGGCAGACAAGGATAGGGTGCTTAATAAGACCGCATAGGCTTTCTGCTGGTCATAATTCCATAATGATAGAAGGAGAATACGATGAGCACATTTAAAAATTGGCTGAATACGACAAAAAACGGACTGACAGAACAGGTTAAGAAATTTAAAAATAAAGACTTCATGAATGCTGTAGTGGCAGGCTGCGCACTGGTGGCTGCGGCTGACGGCAAGATTGAGGAATCCGAGAAGAACAAGATGGCGGGGTACATGAATCTCAGCAATGAACTTAAGGTATTTGATATGAGAGATGTCATCGCCCAGTTTAATTTCTATGTGAGCAACTTCGAATTCTCGCCCGAAATCGGCAAGCAGGAAGCGCTCAAGGCGATTGCAAAGTTCAGCAGCAAACCGGAGATTGGCCGCGTTATTGTAGGCGTATGCTCCGCGATTGGTGCGGCTGACGGTGACTTCGATGAGCATGAGAAAGCGGTTGTGCGGAATATCTGCAATGTGCTGTCACTTAGCCCTAGTGAATTCAGCCTGTAATTACAGGCTGGATTCCATTTGCTAATTAGGTGAAACTTTAGGCGATTCATCGCCGTATCACTGATGTAACACCCGCAAGCACACTTCTATCTGGAAACGGAGGTACTTCAAGTTGGCTGGAATTAATCTGGTAAAAGGTCAGAAGATCGATTTAACCAAAGGCAATGCCGGACTGTCTAACGTAATTGTAGGACTGGGTTGGGACCCTGCCGAACCGGCAAGAGGATTCTTTGGCGTCAAGAAACAGGCGAACGTGGACTGCGATGCCTCAGCGCTGCTGCTGAATGAGAACGGCAAGCTGACCAATAAGCTGAACCTCGTCTGCTTTCACAACAAACAGAATACGAACAACTCCGTGGTTCACTCGGGAGATAACCTGACGGGTGAGGGAGACGGGGACGACGAGCAGATTAATGTGAATCTGAAGTCGATTCCTGCCGATGTCCATAAGGTTCTGGTTGTAGTCAACATCTACGATGCTGTGAACCGCAAGCAGGATTTCGGGATGATCAAATCTGCGTATATCCGGATTATTAATGCGGCAGGCAACGCAGAATTGGTTAAGTTTAATCTGACAGACAATTATACAGGCTTCACGGCACTGATCTGCGGTGAGTTGTACCGTCACGGCGATGAGTGGAAATTCGCCGCCATCGGTGAAGGCGCCCACGCAGCGCATATCAATCAGCTGGCAGAACGCTATATCTAAATCCAATTTGAGAAAAGAGGGCTCTATTCATGGCTATCAACTTATCCAAGGGACAAAAAATCGATCTGACCAAAACCAACCCGGGCTTATCCAAAATCACAGTCGGCCTAGGATGGGATACGAATAAATACGATGGCGGTAAGGACTTTGACCTTGACGTTTCCGTGTTCCTGACCAATGCCAGCGGTAAAGTAGATAAAGAAACCAACTTCATCTTCTTCAACAACAAGCAGAACGAGAACGCATCTGTCGTTCACACCGGCGATAACCGTACAGGAGAAGGCGACGGAGACGATGAGCAGGTTCAAGTCGATTTGCTTAATGTTCCTGCAGATGTGGACAAGATTGCCTTCACCATTACCATCTATGAAGCAGAGTCCAGAAGCCAGAACTTCGGACAAGTCTCCCGTTCTTATGTGCGTATCGTTAACGATGCGAATAGTGAGGAACTGATCCGCTTTGACCTGGGTGAAGATTTCTCCGTTGAAACAGGCGTAGTTGTCGGTGAATTGTACCGTAACGGTGCAGAATGGAAATTCAACGCGATCGGCAGCGGCTACAAGGACGGTCTGGCCGGCTTGACCCGTGATTACGGCCTGCAATAAGACTCTGACATTACGGGAATTAAATCTGTAAGGAAAGAGGGTTTTTGACAGTGACGATCAGTCTTTCCAAAGGACAGCGGATTGATCTTACCAAGACGAATCCGGGTCTGACCAAAGTTGTAGTAGGACTGGGCTGGGATACAAACAAGTATAGCGGCGGCAAGGATTTCGACCTCGATGCATCAGCATTCCTGCTGCATGAGGACGGCAAAGCCAAAAGCGAAAATGACTTTGTATTCTATAACAACCCGACTGGCGGTACAGGCTCTGTAACCCATACAGGCGACAACCGTACAGGTGAAGGCGACGGGGATGATGAACAGATCATCGTAGACTTCAGTCTGGTGCCTGCGAATATTCAGCGTATCGGGATCACGGTCACGATCTATGATTATGAGACCCGTGCGCAGAACTTCGGACAAGTCTCCAATGCTTTTGTCCGCGTTGTAGATGCATCCAGCGACCGTGAGGTTCTGCGGTTCGATCTGGGCGAGGATTTCTCCACCGAGACGGCTGTAGTCTTCTGTGAATTCTACCGCCAGGGGGCGGATTGGAAATTCCAGGCGATCGGCAGCGGCTTCGCCGGCGGACTAAGCGCATTATGCAAAAACTACGGGCTGGACGCGCAATAAGAGCTTCAAAGGCGGGATCATCATCGATCCTGCCCTTTTTATACACAAAATCTGATAAGTTGCGCTCTTATCCATGTATAAAGGTGGCGTAAGAATGAATACAGAAGTAGTCAAAGGGCAGAAAGCAGACCTGACCAAAGGGAGCCCGGGGCTCCGCAGCATTACGGTTGAGATCGGGTGGAAAGCTCCGTCTTCCATGGATATTGATGCTTCCGCATTCCTGCTTGGAGCTGGCGGTAAAGTGGGCAGTGACGATGATCTGATTTTTTATAATAACCCGTCTACTCCCTATATCACCTATAAGGATGTGCCGGGGACGGCTTCGGGCGGATTGAAGCAGTTCGAGGTCTCGCTGGAGCGGATTCCGGCAAACATAGTGAAGATTGCCTTCACCCTTACTCTGTATGACGGAGAAAACCGCAAGCAGATGTTCGGACAAATGAGCGAAGCGGAGTGCCGGGTCGTAAATCAGGCGACAGGTGCGCAGCTTCTGCGGTGTAACCTCGGAAATCAGTTCTCTGTGGAAACGGCTGTTGTAGTTGGAGAATTATATAGACATGGTGAAGAATGGAAATACAGTGCGATTGTTGCGGGCTTCTCGGGCGGGCTTAAGGCGCTCTGCGGCAACTACGGCATAGAAGTTGAGGATGAGCCTGCACCGGCACCGAAGCCGCAGGAACAGACGCCGCCGGGACGCCCGCCGCTTCAAGTACCGCCGCCCCGCGCGGAGTCATCCAGACCGAATATTGTGATTCCGCCACCGCCTGCACCGGCACCGCCTAAGCAGGAGGCTGCTCCCGCACCGGCGCTGAATCTCAATCTCAAGAAGATTGAGCTGAAGAAGAAGGGCGATTCGATTAACCTGAAGAAATCCGCCTCCGGACTGGGTGAGCTGTTGATTAACCTCAACTGGAACCAGAAGCAGGGCGGAGGGCTGTTCAGCCGTAACAAGGGCGGGGTGGATCTCGATCTGGCCTGTCTGTATGAGCTGAAGAACGGCAGCAAAGGCGTGGTGCAGGCACTGGGCAATGCGTTCGGTAACCTGCAGCAGCAGCCTTATATGATGCTCGATGGAGATGACCGGACCGGCTCCGTAACATCCGGCGAGAATCTGCGTATAAACGGAAGTAAGGTTGCCCAAATCGAACGGATTCTGGTGTTTGCCTTTATTTACAAAGGAGTTACCAACTGGTCTGAGGCGGATGGAGTGGTTACCCTGAAGCAGGATGGAGGACCGGATATTATCGTTAATCTGGACGAGCATAACAACCGTAAAGGCATGTGTGCCATCGCGCTGATCCGGAATGTGGACAATGAGACCTTCAGTATTGAACGGCTCGTGCAATATTTCAGCGGTCACCGGGAGATGGATGAGGCTTATGGCTGGGGGCTTCGCTGGGTAGCGGGAAGCAAATAATTTGATATTACCGGAGGCGCAAGTGGAATGGACTGGTTCAGTGATTTTTTTAGGAGTATCGGTGAGAATTACGGGCATTTCTTCTCATGGAGTGATATTGCAGGAACGCTCTCCGACCCTGTCAGCTGGGGAATTATCGGAAGTCTGATTCTGCTGGAGGGTCTGTTGTCCGCTGATAACGCGCTTGTACTGGCGGTTATGGTTAAGCACCTTCCGAAGGAGCAGCAGCGTAAGGCTTTGTTCTACGGGATACTCGGCGCTTATTTATTCAGATTCCTGGCGATTGGTCTGGGGACCTATCTCGTCAAATTTACGCTGGTTAAGGTGCTCGGGGCCTTGTATCTCTTCTATATTGCCTACAAAGGGCTGTTCAAGGGCAGCGGTGAAGATGGCGAGATTAAGAATAAAGGTGCCTCTTTCTGGAAGACGGTCCTTCTGGTTGAATTAATGGATATTGCCTTCAGTATTGACAGCGTGGTAGCAGCATTCGGTCTTAGTTCTGAAGTCTGGGTACTCTTCCTTGGCGGTATTCTCGGCGTACTGATGATGCGCGGTGTGGCACAGGTGTTCCTCAAGCTGATCGCAAGATATCCTGAACTGGAACAAACGGCATTCCTGCTTATTGCACTGATTGCCGGTAAAATGCTTGCCGGAGCCTTCGGCTATGAATTGCCGCATGTAATTTTCTTCGGTATTCTAATTGCGGTGTTTGCAGGTACTATCGTGTATAGCGCAAGCAAACGGAAGAAGGCCGAGAACCACAAAGCCTGATTCACCTCTGCTTCATATTTTTATCCTTATAGCTGTGCAGGAAGGCGCGGGGTTCACGGGAAGGGTGGACTCCGGCGCGCCTTTCGGGTAATCGTAATAGGTGTTTATAGCATGGCCTTTGCTTGGGTTCAAAGAAAGCCGGATACCGTCCCCGAGAGGACGGCATAGCTGGTTCTGCTCGAAGCCAAAGGCCATTTGTATTGTGCTGGCACAACATTAAGGGGGAAGGGCTTTGAGATATTTCGATTACCTCACACAAGAACAGGAAGCCTCATTATTCCATGTTCCGCCGGTTTCATTTGATCATACCACCCGTAAGGATTTACTGGCTTATGCCGTCGGAGCAGCCCTGTATATGCCGGCCACCCGTGCCAGTGTTGCCGAAGATATTATTAAGCTGAGAGCCTCGGGGCTTATCACGGTAATCATAGATTTGGAGGATGCCATCGGGGACGGTGAAGTGGATTATGCCGAAGAGTCCATCGTCAGGCATCTGGCGTTCCTGTCCGCTTATGCGGAGAATGAGCCGGACCAGCTCGGCAGTCTTCCGCTGCTGTTCATCCGCGTACGTAACCCTGCACAGCTAAGAGATCTGATTTTCCGGCTGGGATCATTAATCACCATGCTGACCGGCTTCGTCTTCCCCAAATTCTCCGTAGAGAACGGTACAGATTATTTCGAGGCTATTGCCGATTACAATGACACACGCAGCTATTCCGCCCCGGTGCTGTACGGGATGCCGATTCTGGAGAATGCGCCGATCATCTACCGGGAGAGCCGGATGGACACTCTGCTTGGGGTCCGGGATCTGCTCGGGCAATACCGCGAGTATGTGCTGAATGTCCGGATTGGAGCGACGGACTTCTCCAGTCTGTTCGGACTGCGGCGCAGTCCGGATATCAGTATTTATGACCTGACGCCGATCCGTGACTGCATGTCGGATATCATTAACGTATTTGGCCGTGTGGAGGAGGGCTACGTGATCTCGGGTCCCGTGTGGGAGTATTTTGCCAGCAAAGGACACCGTGTCCTCCGCCCGCAGCTGCGGGAGACGCCCTTCGAGGATACCTACGGCAAGCATGGCCGCGAGATGCGCAATAATTTCATCTCCAGCTCGATGGACGGACTGATCCGGGAAGTGATTCTGGACAAGGAGAACGGCATTGTGGGCAAAACCATTATCCACCCATCCCACCTCAGACCGGTGCAGGCCATGTATACTGTAATGCATGAAGAGTATGTGGACGCCTTAAGTATTGTAGACAGCAACGATGGCAGCCGCGGCGTGTTCAAGAGTGAATATTATAACAAAATGAATGAAATCAAGCCTCATTTGAACTGGGCCAGACGAATTTTATTACGATCTCAAATATACGGGGTGTTACATGAACAACAGCATTTTGTCGGATTACTACCCGAGAACGAATACACACACGTTTAATATCGTCGAGAATCTGCAGGTTACGGTAACAGAAACCTCGAATCCTTTTCATATGCCTGTGGATTCCTTGTTCTCCATGGCTGCACGAATCAATAAGAAGCGTTCCTTCCTGTTCGTCAGCAAAGTCCTTGGCAAGCATATTCCCGTAGGACCGTATACCCCGCTGCTCAGCGGAGCTGCACTCGCCTTGCTTCTGTATCTGGAGATGGGCGCGGATACCGTTGACCGGGAGATTATGGACCCGCTGATGAACCAGGCCGTTCATGGCCTGATCCATCCTGAAGTTGCGGAAGAAGCTTATCATGCGCTGCTTGCTGCGCGCCTGGTTCTGCCGCAGCCGGTTCTGTTTATAGGGTTCGCCGAAACCGCTACCGCCCTGGGCCATAGCATGTATAATGCGTTCGCTGGCGGTGCGTCTTATATTCATACCACGCGTGAGCTGATTCCTGAGCTGGAATCGGTGGTCACCTTTGAAGAGGAGCATTCCCACGCCGTAGATCATCTCTGCTATGCCTTGAATGCTGAACTGTTATCGGGGACAGAGCCGATTGTGCTGGTGGATGACGAGATTACGACCGGTAATACGGCGATTAATACGATCCGTGACATCCAGTCCAAATTTCCGCGCAGGGACTATGTAGTGGCCTCTCTCTTGGACTGGCGGAGTGAAGCTAATATCCAGGCTTACCGTGATCTGGAGCAGGAGCTGGGAATTCGTATAACCGCTTTATCCCTGCTTCAGGGAAGTATCAAGGTTGAGGGGATACCGCAGCTGCAAGCCGCAGCTGATAGCGGAGCCGCTGCTTCCACAGGCGCAGAGCTTGTAACCACTTATGCATTCGACGGCTTAGAGCGGCTTCTTGTAACCTCGGCGGATGGGCAGGGCGTTATCAATCCATCGCCATATCTGAAGCACAGCGGCCGCTTCGGTCTGGAGTCTGCGGATAATGCGCAGATTGATGCAGCTGTAAGCCATGTGGCCAGGCAGCTCCGGGGACTGCGTGAAGGTGCCCGTACGCTGGTGATGGGCGTAGGCGAGTTCATGTATCTGCCGATGCGGATCGCCGCAGAGATGGGAGAGGGCGTGTTGTACCAGTCCTCGACCCGCAGTCCGATCCATCCCGAGCGGCGTGCGGATTACGGTGTGCACAGCGCCGCTGCCTATCCGTCCGCAGGCGATACGGAGATCACGAATTTCATCTATAATGTGGACCCCGGCCAGTATGACGATATCTTCGTCCTGCTGGAGCGCGAGGTGCCCCGGCAGCGGATTGCGCCGATGACGGATATTTTACAGAGGCTGGCGGGCAATAAGGTACATCTTGTTGTGCTCAGCCCAGAACCAGTTACGGGAGGCTCAGGGCTATGAAGGGAATAGATATCGAAGCCATTCACAATAGAAGAATATCTCCTCCGGTGGCACTGGGCAGCTATCCTGCTTCCGACGTTACCTTCCTGCTCAAGGATCTAAGCAATGTATCCCTTGAGCGGGGGACGGCGGAGCGGGAGGAAGCGATCCAGTCCGGCGTGCATTATTCGGAGATGCTTCCGGTGGAATACCAGCCGACAGAGCAGTATATCGAATTGTTTCATGAGACGCTGCAGCAGACTGCGAGGAAGGTGGCGCTGGCTGTAGCTGGGGTGTCCGAGATGATTGTTGCCCGGCGGGGAACGGCGAATACCGTGCTGGTCTCTCTGGCGAGAGCGGGCACTCCGATCGGGGTACTGATCAAACGTTATATTCTTGAGAAATATGGAGCGGACCTACCGCATTATAGCATCTCCATTATCCGCGGCAAGGGGATTGATGAGAATGCGGTGCTCTATATGCTGCAGCAGCATGGAGGGGATGCCGAGCTGCAATTCATCGATGGCTGGACCGGCAAGGGGGCCATCCGGCAGGTGCTGATAGAGGCCTGTGAGAGTATGTATAAGAAATATGGCATTACGCTAAATGATGATCTGGCGGTACTTGCTGATCCCGGTCACTGCTCGGGTACCTACGGAACCCGGGAGGATTATCTGATTCCAAGCGCCTGCCTGAACTCCACGGTATCCGGCCTGATGAGCCGTACGGTGCTCCGTGATGATCTGATCGGGCCTGAGGAATTCCACGGGGCCAAATTCTACAAGGAATGGCTGGACAGTGACCTGTCCAACGTATTCGTTGAAGCAATTACCCCGTATTTCGCTGAAGTAGCGGCAGAGGCGCTAGCACAGGCTGCGGAGATGCTTGAGCATCCGCCGGAGATTACCTGGCAGGGGCTGGCCGATATCCGCAGTATCCAGGATACCTTCGGTATTGATAATATCAATCTGGTGAAGCCCGGAGTCGGTGAGACGACGCGTGTACTGCTGCGCAGAGTGCCCTGGAGAATCCTTGTCGACAGGCTGGACAATCCCAACCTGCGGCATATTCTGCTGCTGGCTGAGGACCGGGGCGTACCGGTTGAGGTATATCCCGGGCTGACCTACTCCTGCTGTGGAATCATCAAGCCGCTGAAAGGGGAGAGTGAATGATCTACGCCAGCGATCTGGACCGCACGCTGATCTACTCTCCTAGCGCGATAGGCGTTCCTGAGGATACCCCTGGTCTGGCTCCGGCAGAGGTTGTTGACGGCAGAACGGTATCGTATATCTCACAGCAGGCTCTGGCTACACTGAAAGAGCTGGCGGCGAAGATTGTCTTCATGCCGGTGACTACACGTACGATTGCCCAGTACCGGCGGATTAACCTGTTCCAGGAGACGGTCATTCCGGATTATGCCATCACCAGCAATGGCGGCAATATTCTTGTGAACGGGGTAGTGGACCAGGATTGGCGGACGGCTGTTGGCAGAGCGGTGGAACGCGGCTCCGCTGCAACGGAAGAAGCCGAAAGCATCGTGCGCGCTGTTGTCCGGGAAGAATGGATCATCAGCCGGCGGTATTGCGATGAGCTGTTCTATACGTTCGTGGTTCACCGGGATTTGCTGCCGCTGGAGGAGATTGCTAAGATGGCGCAGCGGCTGGGTGAGCTTGGCTGGAAAGTATCCCTGCAGGGGCGCAAGCTCTATATCGTGCCGGAGGCGGTGAACAAAAGCGATGCCATTCTCCATGTGCGCCGCACTGTGCATTCGGAGCCGATGGTTGCCTCTGGGGACTCTCTTCTGGACAAGAGCCTGCTCGCCGCCGCCGACTATGCCATAGCCCCCTGCCACGGAGAAATATTTGCCGAGCAGCAGGCGGGTTTAGTACACTTAGAGTATCCGTTTACTGAGCGGCCGGGAGTATTTGCCGCGGATGAGATTATGCAGTATGTTCACAGGATTTATACACATTTGACAGCATTGGGAGTTGGACCGCCACCATGAAAAAGGTAAATATATATTTCAACCGCTGGTTCTCTGTTGCCTATCACTACATGAATCTCATCCGGGGCAATGAAGACGGGATTCCGGTGCAAATCTTCGCCACCCACCCGGATATCCACCATATGTCGCTGCAAGGCGCCGATGTGGCCGGAACTGAGCCGGCGCTCGAAGGCATTGAATATGTGCAGTTCTGTGTTGACTTCTGCCGCCGGAACGAGATTGATATCTTCATTCCCCGGTTGCATATGCTCGATATCGCGCTGCACGCTTCGCTGTTCGATGAGATCGGGACGAAGGTGCTGGTCTGCCGTGATCTGGATCTGCTGGAGATGATCATGGACAAAGGCAAGTTCTATGAGAGCGTGAAGGCCAACGGGATTATGACGATTCCTGATTATCATGTGGTTAGTAATGCGCAGCAGTTCAGGGAAGCTTATGAAGATCTCACAGCCAAAGGACACAAGGTCTGCTTCAAGCCTACCGAGACGGAAGGCGGACTGGGATTCCGGATCATAGATAATGACCGCAGTCCCGTGGAGGAGCTGTTCGGCCATGTGACTCCGCTGATCTCCTTCGAGGAGGCTTACTGCATCCTTGATGAAGCCGGGAGTTTCCCTAACCTGATGGTGATGGAGCTGCTGGAGGGCTATGAATATAGTATTGATTGTCTGTCGGATGAGAAGGGCAATCTGCTGGCCGCTGTTCCCCGCCGGAAGGCGGGTGGCCGTCTGCGGCTTATGGAGTATATCCCGGAGCTTGCGGAGGTAGCCCGCAGGGTGGCTGAGACGTACCGGATTCCGTTCAATTTCAATGTCCAGATGAAGTACAGCGGCGGCGTCCCCAAGCTGCTGGAGATTAACCCGCGGATGTCCGGCGGTCTGCATATCTCCTGTCTGTCCGGAATCAACTTCCCATATCTGGCTGTCAAAAGCGCGCTCGGCGGCGAGGTTCTGCCTGCGGAGTTCGAGCATAACGTCCTGGCCAGCCATGTCGAGCAGCCGCTGATCATGAGAATAAACGGAGAATCCGTGATTACGGATTCCGTGAATTGAGCGTGAAGCATTCACGCTCATAAGAGGTGAGAAGGAATGCAAGCTAAATTCAAAGTACTGGCGTATGCCGGTGCTGGTTATGTCGTAGCCGTACTGACCAGCGGCTTCCTGCCTGAGCTGGTCTCGCTGCTGCTTCCGGTAATCGGAGCTGCGCTTGCGGTGCCGGAGCTTAGGCGTACAAGAGTGAATCTCCCGGTGGAGGTGATTCCTGCCGGACAGGAGCCGAAGGCGATTCCGGCAGTATCCGCCGCCGCGCCGCAAGCTTCGTCTGCTGCTGCCCTGCCTGCTGCTGCGGGACAGGCCTCCCCGGCCCATTCGGGAACCGGACACAGGGAGGAAATACAGATCGGGGCAGAGTTCGCCCCGGTGGTAGAGTATCTTAGTATTCTGGAGGATATGATTATCTCCGAAGGGCAGAAGGATACGCTGGACAATGAAATTGTCGAGAAGTCGCTGGCGCTGTTCGCCAGACTGCAGCGCGTCATTCCGCTGCTGCAGGAGCTGGGCAATGGCGAGATCAACCATACCGTCCGCAGGCTGGTGCTGAAGGACCTTAACGGAGTGATCAATCCGTTCCTGCGCCTGGGCGGCGAAGCCAAGACAAGAAACCGGAGAATGCTGCTGAACGGTCTGCGTGATGTCGATGCCAAAATTTCTGATATTGCGTCGACGATTGAGCACAAAGACCTGATGGAACTTCAGACCAAGGCGGAACTGATTCATCAGCGCTACAGCAGTTCCGAATTATAGGAGGAGGGCGACCATGTCCACGCAGTTAATTGAGCTTAGAAAAGAAGATGAGCAGAAGGTAGTCCAGGAGGCTTCCCAGCTAATTGAGCAGGTAGCCAAGACTGACACGGTGGCACTGGATTCCCTGATGGATGATATCGGGAAGCTTGGGGTGAAGACGCAGGAGAAGGCAGGCCAGACGCTGAAGCTGCTGGACCGCCCGGTCAATGACCTGATGAGCGGTAAGCGGGTGGAAGTACCCAATATGATTATGAAGCTGCGGGGTGAGTGCGAGACCCTTCAGCAGAGCAAGAATGTCAGCTTCTTCGGCAAAATGCTGCGCAAAAGCCCGCTTAAGAATTATGTCTACAAATATCAGTCGGTCCGCACTAACATTGATGCCATTATCACCGGTCTGCGTGACGGACGGGATACGCTGGAGGAGAGCATCGTTAACATGCGCCAGCTGAAGCGTACCTCCATGGAGGAGATCTATAACCTCCAGACCAAGATCGCCTTCGGCAATAAGCTGAAGGAGCTGTTCGAGGTTGAGATCGCTAAGCCCGAGAATGAATTCCGCAAAGCGTATCTGGAGCGGGGGCTGCGCAAGGTTATGGTGCGGATTCAGTCCATGACCGAGATGATTCTGCTCTACAATCAGGCGATTGCGGCAACGGATATCATCAATGACAATAATGACAAGCTGATTGATTCCGTAAACAACGCGATTGATAAGACTTCTAACCTGATCACCGTCTCGGCGATGATTGCCATGTCCCTGGCCGATCAGGAGAATGTCATCAATGCAGTGGAAGCCACCAACAAGACGATCGAGGACCAGTTCAAGGAGAATGCGCGGCTGCTGCGCACGACGACCGAGAAGACCACGGAGCTGCTCTCCAAGCCGTCCATGTCCCTGGAAGCCGTGAATCAGGCCATTGGCGACCTGCTCAGCGCCCTGGATACCTCGGAGCAGTCCAACCGGCGGATTATCGAGAGCTGTCAGGACTATACGTCCAAAATGACCACCATCAATACCCAGCTTAACAACCGGCTCGGGCTTAACGAAGGCTCACAGCCGCAGGCTTTGAAGCAGGCGGAGAGCGGGCTGAGCAGCTTTTTGAACTAGGGGTTTGATTCTGCACCGGTAGAAAATCCTACTCATATTATCCCGCTCCTCCACATACGTTGTCACTAAGGCGACCTGTGGAGAAAGAGGGGATAAGCGGGATGATTCTGGGATGCTTGATCGTAGTGCTTATCGTCGTAGCCAGCAGTGAGAAAGCGGAGGCGATTGCCAGCCTGAATGATCGGGAGGATAACGGCCTGTGAAAAGGGTGCGGGCAGTGTGCGGAATCCATAAATTATTGATGCTCTGTGATTCAAGCAATTTCCAGTGGTTTATTGGGTATAATAGCCTGGAGGCTGTACAACAGTCTTCCGGCACCGCTGAAAATATAAAGTGAATACGGAGGTCAAATGGAGAACGAGGCACTGCTGCAGGTAGAGAAGCTTGCACTTAAGAAACAGAAGATCTTCCGGCAAAGCGTATGGCGTTACATTGCCAGGGCCATGCTCGCCAGCATGTTTATCGGATTCGGCGTGATCGTAGCTTTTAAGACCGGCAACTTCTTCTATATGGAACAATCGCCGATGACCTATCCGATGGCTGCAATCACGTTCGGCGCAGCCATCATCCTGATTTCCTACGGCGGGGGCGATTTGTTCACCGGGGACACTTTTTATTACACCTATGCGGCACTGAGGCGCAAGCTGGCATGGACTGAGGTTGTGCGGATGTGGGTCGTCAGCTACCTGGGCAATATTCTTGGGGCTACGGCGTTTGCGCTGCTTATTTTTCTGACCGGATTGTTCTATGATTCCTCTGTCAACGGGTTCCTGCTGAATGTGGTGGCCCATAAGATGGAAGCTCCGGCGATGCAGCTGTTCTTCCGGGCGATTCTCTGTAACTGGCTCGTCTGTCTGGCCTTTTTCGTGCCGATGTCAATGAAGAACGACGGTGCCAAAATGTTCGCCATGGTGCTGTTCGTGTTCTGCTTCTTCATCTCGGGTTACGAGCATAGTATTGCCAACATGTGTACCTTCGCGATTGCCCTCGTCCTGGACCACCCCGGTACGATCTCCTGGGGAGGCGTGGTGCATAATCTCGTCCCGGTCACATTAGGCAATCTCATCGGCGGCGGCGTGCTAATGGGCGTGATGTATTACTATGTGAACAAGCCATTTCTGGAGGATGAGTCTCACTGAACGGCAATATAATCGACAGGGCAGCGATTCTCCGGTGATAGGGGGATCGCTGTTTTGCATCTGTGGTACGGAATTAGGGAGTTTGGAGATATTATAGTGAGCTGTCAGATACGTTCCAATACAGAGGTGCGTTCTCCTTAAGAGTCCCCTCCAGATTTCCCCCTTCCTTGCGCCAATACTCTATGCCTCCGAGCATTTCTTTCACCAAGTACCCCTGTGCGGCGAGCTGTGCAGCGGCTTTGCTGGCTCCATTACAGGCAGGCCCCCAGCAATAGATCACCAGAACCTCCTCCTTGGACCACTCCGGGGAAGTGGTGTGTAGGAGGCCTCCGGGCAGAGAGAGGGCACCCGGCAGATGCGCTTCCGCATAAGAATGGGCATCACGAACATCGATAAGCCGGAAGCCGGTAATTCCTTCGCTCAGATCATAAGCAACATCGGCGACATCCGTTTCGAATGCTGCTTTTGCGGTGAAATGCCTTACTGCATCCGCCGGGTCCGCAGCCTGTGCAGCCAGGACTTGAGATTTTGCCTGTCTTTTCATACGTAATTCCTCCTTAAATAAGTTGGTTTAAGTATACAGGGAACTTATAATTGGAGTTATTTATAGTCTGTGATATCAAATATCGAAAATTTTGATAATTCAGGAGGTCTGCATATGGAATTAACTTACTTACGGACCTTTTGTGCTGTGGTTGATCACGGGAGCTATACGCGGGCGGCCGATGTGCTGGGGTACGCCCAGCCGAGTGTGACGGCACAGATTGCCAAGCTTGAGGAGATGTATGGGGCCACTTTGCTGGAACGTTCCGGCAGAGGGATGGTTCCAACCTTCGCCGGCCGTAATCTGCTCCCGTATGCCCGGCAGATGCTGGTTCTGAGCGAAGAGGCTAGAGCAGTAATTACAGGCGGTGACCAGGGTACGCTGAACATTGGTGCTATTGAGACACTGGCCGCCTACTTCCTGCCTCACCGGCTTCATCAGTACCGGATGCGTTATCCGGGCATGCAGCTGCGGGTACAGCCTGGTTCTGAAGAGGATATTATTGCCGCCGTCCTAGAGAAATCCATTCAATTTGGTCTGATTTTCGATGTTCCTTTTCATACGGGCGACCTGATCACTCTGCCGCTGCGTGAAGAAGCGCTATATGTCGTTACCCATCCGAAGCACCCCTTAGCAGCCGAGACGGCAGTTACTCCTGTGCAACTGGAGGGGGAGATGCTGGTTTTGACAGAGCATACCTGCACTTACCGGAAGCAGCTGCTCCAGGTATTCAGAGAATCCGGTGTCGCTGCCCGTGTAGGCATGGAATTCGGGAATCTGGAGGGCATTAAGCAGGCGGTGAAGCATAACTGGGGGACAGGCTTTCTGCCGCGCTATGCGGTGGAGGAGGAGCAGCGTACAGGGGCATTGACGGGCATTCCTTTGGCGGGGCAAAAGGAGCGTTTCTACATTCAGTTAATCTACCGCAAGGAGCTGCAGCTCTCCCCAGCCTTCAAGGATCTCATTGCCCTGATGCAGTAGTAATATAATTAGCTCGCGTGAGGGTGCGTGGGGCGGATGAAGTTCATAGTAAGCAAAATCAGGGACACTAATGTCCCTGATTTCGCTTAATGCCGCAGAATAGATTGTTACATCATCCACCTGTTAGGGGGAGTATGTGCTGTAGCGGCAATCGGCTGCTTACCACTTGGAGCCGCCGGAGCTTCGGCCGGATTTGCTGCCGCCAAATGAAGAGCCTCCGGAGGAACGTCCGCCGCCGCCACCGCCGCCCCAAGAAGAGCCTCCCGAGGAGCGTCCTCCACCGCCAAATCCTCCGCCCGGCGGGCCGGAATTGCGTCTGCGGGCTTGCTCCCGGCGCTGCTGCTCCTGCAGCATGGCCATTCTGGCTGCGCGTTCGGCCTCTTCCTTCTGGCGGACCAGCCGGTTCGCTTCTTCTACGAAGGAAGCGATCTGCGAAGTATAGGAGCGTCCTGTCTCCTCCAGTTGATCCAGATCGTAAGGGCTCGAGGCCAGACGCTGCTCCAACTCGGTATACTCCGGCAGCAAGGATAGCTGGAAGCGGTTCTGCGAGGCAATTCCTCTGCTGTGCAGCAGATTGTAGGCAGCATCCACCCGGCTCTGCCCTTCCGTGAACAGCCTGCTCAGGCTGTCCAGACGCTCCTCCAGAGAGTCTAGACTGCTGCTAATGCTATTCATGCTGTTTGCAGTCTCATCCTGCAAGGCAAGCAGCCGGTCCAGCCCGCTGCGGGCATTGTCATACTCTCCGCGTGTATCGCTGGTCCAGGTCTCGAGCTGCGGCACTTCCGCCGCGCCCTGCCGCAGTGAGGCGCCGGCTTCTACCAGCAGCTTCTCCAGATCGTCCAGGTGCTGCCGGGCGAACCGGTTCTTCGCCCCGGCAAGCCGGCTCTGTAATTCGTTCCGCCGCTGGCTAAGCGTTGCCCATGTGCTGCGTATAGTCTCCAGATCCCTGAGATTATTCTGCCGGATCATAGCCTGGCGTTCCGTCATAGCCACGGCTTCAGTCAGAAGGGCATCCATATCAGCGCCAATCCGGCGCACTTCGTCCATATCGCCGCTGTGCAGCGGCGCTTCCATGGAACTGGCGGCAGCGGAAGCCTGCTCCAGGCTGTCGTAAGGCTTAACCTTCATATTGTGCAGGGAGTTCTGGTCGATCAGCCCGGTAATCCGGCTGCGGGTAGCCGCAAGGACACCGGGGAAGGCCTTTAGTTTGTCGTCAAAGGTCCCCACATCCTGCACATCCTGCTCAATCTGCTGTTGCCGCTTCTTGGCTTGTGCAGTAATCTCCTGGGCGGCAATCGGGTCGAACAGCTCCAGCTGATCTGCCTTGGCCGTCTCTTCGGCCAGCTCCTGAAGATCTTGGGCAATCTCCTCCAGCGTATAGCCCGTCTCCCGGACCGCTTGCTGCCGCTGTTCCTCAAGCTCCGGGGCCGCCTGCTTCAACTCGGTGATCTGCTGTTTGACGTTCCGGTCGGCATCGCTTATGACTGCGACCTTTTTCTCCTCTTCCTCCAGGGAGGCGCGGAATTCCCCCTCTGTCTGCTGAAGCTGCTCTGCTGCCGTCTTAAGTGCGGACAGGCGGTAGAACGGTGGCAATGGTGCTTGCCCAGCAGTCTGCAATGCAGAGATTTCAACCAGCCGGGAGGTCAGACGCTTCGAGATCCCTTCGACCATCTCACCGGTCTTGCCCTGCACAATCCCCTGGAAAGGCTGAAGGGATTCCAGGGCATGGTTCGCCCGTACCAGCAGGTCGGCGAGCTGCTCACGCTGTGCGGATAGTCCCTTGCGGCGGCGCAGTCCGGTAATTAGCACATACAGCAGCAGTATCAGCAGGGCGGCCAAGACAAGGCCGCCTGCGACTGGCAGGAGAGGGAATCCGCTACCGCTGCTGTTAGCGCCTGAGGCAGCTCCTGCCGTCCCTGCGGCAGCACCTGATGTACCGCTGCCGGTATTGCTGCTCTGTCCGCTGCTGCCAATGGCTTGCATCTGCTGGATCACAGAACGTATGCCTTCAGGAATATCTCCGTTTCTGGCATAAGGATTGAAATATTTCTCCAGCACCTTGTTAATTGCTGCGTTACCCGCAGCTCCGCCCTGTTGTATGGACCAGGCATCAAGCGCATCCTGCAGCCCGGGGTTAATGAAGGTGATCTCGGTCAGATGATCTTCGTAAGCAATCAGGAGCAGGATGTCCCGGGACTTCAGCCCCCAGGTATCATATACATCCGCAGCATAACTGGAAATGTCGCTCCCGGCCAGCGAATCAACGGTTAAGACATGGAAGGTGTACCGGTCTGTAGTGGCAATCTGGGTGAGACTCTCTGCTTCTTGGGCAGACAGCAGCCGGGCTTCATCCGTAATTACTCCCTGCTGTGCAGGAACATTCGCAGCATAGACCCCCGGAATCCACAGCAGCGATAATATCAAGACCAAGGCGAGGGTGAGGTTTTTTCTCAAGCTGACACACTCCGATCTATAGGCTATTGTTCATTGTAGTATGCTGATCATTATACTATATCATTAAACATTCTAAGCTCCGCAGATGCAGGTGCTGCTGAATTGAGGGAGATTGCGTCCACCCGTGTGCTCACGTTGATCCTTATTCCAAATCAAAAGCTCCAAATCAAAAGGCGGTCCCAGCAGCCATTTAATGGCCTTTGGAACCGCCTCTTGTGTAAGAAGTAAGCGATATTCATCTATTTCTGTATGAAATGGACTATCGGGTCTGCAGGCACAGGATATACTGCAACCGGGACTTGATTTCTTTCTGCCATTTCATATCTCCGACTTTCACAGCAAGATTGAGCAGGTCCAGGTAATCGTCAACCTGCAGGGCGGTCCGGGTAGTGGCTGCGTTCATGGGTGTTCAGTCTCCTTTTAGCTCAAATATAGAAAATAATGAATGTTATACATCCAATAATGATAATCATTATCAACCATTAATGTTATTATCCACATTCTAACCACAAAAAGCAATACAAATCTAAAGTTTTTGATTAAATCTAAGATTGTACGCTCAAGAGTTAAAGATACGAAATCACAAGGATATGCACAATTTATCGGAAATGAGATAAAAGGAGCAGGAACCCTACCATATTTTGTCGAATAAGCTTGTATACATAGTTAGGCCGATCTTACTTGGGATAAAGGAGAATTGCGATGAAGCGGTGTAAATTGTTGCTTCTAATTAGCATTGTGCTCATGCTTGCACACCCCGCTGCCGCTTATGCCGAAAGACAGGAAATTAAGTATCAGGCAGAACTGGAGTATCCGCCTTATAAGTACATACAGAATGGTTATCTGACGGGCTTCGATATTGATCTGACAAGCATGGTCTTTGAGAAGAATGAGTATCTCGTCCACTACAGCACCGGGAATTGGGAGCAGACGTACCGGAGGCTGACTGAGGGCGGGATTGATACCACCGGGCTGATGGCTGTCAGCGAGGAGAGGAAGCAGGACATTCTTTTCTCAAAGCCCGTGCTAAAAAGCTATATTTCCGTCTATTCGCGTCAAGGACTCCAGGGTGAGGTGACGCTGGGTACACTCCGTAAGTACAAGATCGGTGTTGGTAAAGGACAATATGCAGAGTCTGTCCTGCAGAATGAGGCGGGTATCCCGCCATCAGAATACATAGAATATGCAACCGTACCGGAAGCGCTAGACGCTCTGCGTCAGGGTGAGATCGACCTGCTGTTCGAGAATCAGGGGGTTGTCGATTATCTGATTGTAGAACAGGGCTTAACCGGTAATATTATCCGTAGAATGAGCAATTTATATCCGCAGGATGTGGCCTACGGCATCACCAAATCCAAGCCGGAGCTGGTGTCCTACGTCAATGCAAGGCTAGAGCGTTTGGTAAGCTCCGGTGCCTTCGAAGAGCTGTACCAGCAGTATTTCTTCGTGCATTCCGACCATTATAATGAAAAGATGCGTAACCGGATTTTTACCGTGTTCTCCATCGGGACCATTCTGCTGGTGTTCGGTGCCGTCCTGCTCCGGATGTATATCCGGCGGCTGCGCCGTACGATTCACTCTGAACAGGAATTCTTCAAGGATGTGATCGAGAATACCGGGGTGATTGTGTGGGCTGTTCACGGGGACAAACGGAGCGTGCGCTTCAATAAATATGCCGAGCTGATGACCGGGCTGAAGGAGAAGGAGGTGCTTGGTGTAAGCATAGATGAGCTGACCGGCCTGGAAGCTGGAGCAGCTGTGCTTAGGGATCTCCTTGCCAAAGCGGCAGCTCAGGATTATGTGACCAATGTCGAGCTGAGACTGCCCGACCATTCTCCGGGTGCGCATTATTTCTCCGTCCGCACGGCTCTCATTAAGGGGATGGACGAACAGGCGGAGAATATCTTCGTGCTGGTCGGCATCGATATTGATGAACGCAAGCAGAATGAGCTTAAGCTGCAGCTTAGCTATGAGGAGCTGGAATCCACTTATGAGGAGCTGGCGGCCACAGAGGTGGAGCTGCAGGATCAGTTCAATAAGCTGGGGGTCAGCGAACGGCGGTTCCGCCTGGCCTCGGAAGGCTCGGGTGCTTACATGTGGGAGCTGGACTGGGACAGCGGCTTCTACAAGCTCTCGGACCGGTGGTACGAGGTGATGGGATATACCGAGGTGGAGATCAACTCCTTTGAGGGAGGCGTCCTCAGCATTATTCACCCGGATGACCAGGAATCCGCGCGCAAGGCCAGACAGGAGCATCTTACCGGACTGACCCCGATCTATGAAACCGAATACCGGATGAGAACGGGACAGGGCGAGTACATCTGGTTCGAGGTGCGGGGTAAGGCGATCGTTGATCCGAAGGATCAGATTGTCCTGTTCCTCGGCTCCCTGATCGACATTAGTAAGCGCAAGCAGGCTGAATTCAAGCTGAATAACAGCTACCGGGAGCTGGAAGTGACCTATGAGCAGCTTTCAGCGACCCAGCAGGAGATTGTAGGGCAATATGATATGCTGCTGGAGAATCAGAAGAATATGCACCGCCTGGCGTATATGGATTCGCTCAGCAATCTTCCGAACCGGCTCAGTCTGCTGGAGACGATGGAGAGTTATTTCCGCCGGACGGGCGGCAGTGCGGCGCTGCTTTTTGTAGATATGGATAATTTCAAATACATCAATGACACGCTTGGACACAAGTCCGGCGATATTCTGATCCGCAAGGCCAGTGAGCGTCTCCAGTCTGTTGTGCGCAGGGCGGATATGCTGTCGCGGCTGGGCGGAGATGAATTTGTGATTTTCCTCAAGGATATTGAGAGCCGGGTGGATGTGCTTAATCTGGCTGAGGATATTATGCGTGCGTTCCGCAAATCTTTTCTTATCGGTGAGAGCAATCTGTATGTGTCCTCCAGTATCGGGATCTCCTTCTACCCGGAAGACGGCGAGACAACGGAAGAGATTCTGAAGAACGCCGATGTAGCGATGTACCGGGCCAAGGAAGAGGGGAAAAGCACCTACGTCGTATACGATAAATCGATGCATACCCCCTTCAATGACAGGATGAATATTGAGAAGCACCTGCGCAGTGCAATGAATAATAACGAATTCGAGCTGCATTATCAGCCGCAGGTAGAGATGGAGACCGGTCTGATCTCAGGCTTCGAGGCTCTGATCCGCTGGAACAGTCCGGTCCTCGGCTTCGTCTCCCCGCTCACCTTCATCAAGATCGCCGAGGATTCCCGGCTGATTATCTATATCGGCGAATGGGTGCTGCGGGAAGCCTGCAAGTTCATGAACAGCATCCAACAGCGGACCGGCATTCCTTACAAAATATCGGTGAATATCTCCATTATTCAGCTCCTGCAGGATGATTTCGTAGAGATTGTGCTGGACGGTCTGGCGGAGAGCGGCCTTGCGGCATCCAGTCTGGAGCTGGAGATCACAGAGTCCATCTTCATGGAGTCGTTCGGGAGTACGGTCAGCAAGCTGGAGTTCCTCAAGTCCCGGGGGATACGGATTGCCCTGGATGATTTCGGGACGGGGTATTCTTCCCTTAGCTATCTGCAGCAGCTGCCGATCTCTACCCTTAAGATGGATAAAATCTTCATCGATTCCCTGGCCGATAAGGCCTTTAGCGAATCTTTTGTGCAGACGATTATTATTCTGGGCCATAAGATGGGCCTGGATGTAGTAGCCGAGGGCGTGGAGGATGCCAGCCAATGGGCTTTCCTCCAAGAGGCACACTGCGATAAGGTGCAGGGATACCTGATCAGCCGGCCGGTGCCGCAGCGCCAGGTGATGGAGTTGCTCGTTCCGCAGCGAAGGTATGGAGCGGAGGAACTGGAATAGAGCAGAGAATGGACTTAGATGACAAGCGGGTCCCCGGCATACGTTGCTATGCATGGTGGACCCGCTTTTTTGAAATATAGAATTTATATGTGACCTTACTACAGGGTGATAATTTTGTTCTTGCCGGACTTCTTGGCCTCGTACAGGGCGTCGTCTGCCTGCTGAAAGATAGAGCTTTTGGAATCCCCGCCGTTATATTCATGCATTCCGATGCTCACGGTAACCGATTTGTTGTCCATTTCGCTGATTGGGAGGCTCGCAATCCCCGTGAGGATCTTCTCCATGATCCGTTTCGAATCCTCCAATGTCTTGGCTGTCAGAATAATTACGAATTCCTCCCCGCCGTACCGGGCTGCGAAATCATCGGAGTCGATATGCTGGAGCATAACAGCGGCGACCTGCCGGAGAACGATGTCTCCGACCCAGTGTCCGTACTCGTCATTGACCTTTTTGAAATTGTCGATATCAATAACAGCCAGCTGCATCGGAAAAGGATTGCTCTCTTGATGGTCAATCAGCCAGCCCAGGTACTCATGAAAGGTCTTATGGTTGTACAGGTCGGTCAGCGGGTCGATCTTGGACAGCCTGTCCATAATGATGTTCTGGATGCGCAGCTCCTGCTCTGACTTCACCGAATTCTCGAGCGACCGCATAAGATCCTTGCCCCGGGCTATAACACCGAAGCCGGCCAGGGAGGTTCCGGCTAAGATGAGGGTGATAATGATGTTCTGGATGCGTAGCGTGTAATCGGTAATAGAGGTGTTCAGAAATAGCATGATGATGTAGATCAGGCAGATCACAGAGGAAGCCCTCAGATAATTCTCCCTCAGATAGATCATGGATACCAGCAGGGGAAGCAGCATAATCAGTGGCTTCACATGATATTCGGAACTAAGATTCAGAATGAACACGATGCCGCACAGATGGCTTCCAAGAATAATTGAGAATTCGGATAACAACGGCTTGTATTTATGAACAGACTCCAGAATCAGTAGCAGGGCGAACAGAATAGCATCTGGAATCCATATATGCCTAATGAGATATGGATTGTCGGACAACTCGGGCCGGTGGCCCCGCATGGATAAGTAAACATATAGCTGGCTTGCCAGATAAACAATAAACGCCATCCAAAAGGTATTGAGGAGGACGCGGTTCCAATACATTTGGCGAGGAGTAGGCGGCGGGATCTGCATAAGATGTTCCTCTTTTCCAGTGGCAATGTACTTATATATTCGACAATGTTCACGTTTCTCCTTCTAGGTCTTATGTATGGGAATAGGTCTGTAATAACGTTCGTGTTTGTAAGGAGTTTCTGAGGTTATCAGTATGTGTGATTCTGGGTATTGCTATAAACACGAACTATTAATGCTATTCGTCATTGACACATTCGGATTTATTCGGTAAAATTCCAATTGGCCCGTAATAACGGGTAAAGCTGTTCGTATATCCTCAATGATAAGGTTTGAGGGTTTCTACAGGGGACCGTAAATTCCTGGCTACGAATAGGGTGCATTTTGCATACCTATGAAGAGGCCGGGATTTTTGTGTGCTGTTGGGTGCTGCTTGGATAAGTGGACGAATATACCGCAGAGACGCTTCGCAGCCCCTGTCAACTGCAGGCCGAAGCCGTTTCACCTGGGAGGAACAGAGAAGATATGAGTAAATATGATGTAATTGTTGTTGGAGCCGGTCCGGCTGGAATATTCGCCTGTTATGAATTAACGCTGAAGGCCCCTGAGCTGAAGGTGCTGCTGGTGGACAAGGGCCATGATATCTACCGCCGCAACTGCCCGATCCTGGAGGAGAAAATCAAGCTCTGTCCACCCGCCTCCGGCCGCAAGGAATTCGCCGGTTGTCTGCCGGCCTGCTCCATTACTGCGGGCTTCGGCGGTGCTGGGGCATACAGTGACGGCAAATTCAACATTACAACCGAGTTCGGCGGCTGGATGACGGATTATCTGCCTCCTTCCAAGGTGATGGAGCTGATTGAATATGTAGATGGAATCAATCTGGAGCACGGGGCAACCCCGGTCATTACCGATCCGACCACGGAGAGCATTCGCGGTATTGAGCAGCGGGGATATGCCGCCGGGCTGAAGCTACTGCGGGCGCAGGTCCGCCACCTCGGAACCGAGCAGAACCTGGAGATTCTGAAATCAATCTATGAATATCTGCGGACACGCATTGATATGTTATACAAGACAGAAGTAGAAGATATCGTTACCGTCAAAGAGAACGGAACGCACCGCATTACAGGCATTACATTGAAGAACGGGGAGAGTCATGAAGCGGGTCTGGTGATGATTGCTCCGGGACGGGACGGCTCGGCCTGGCTGACAGAGGTACTGAAGAAGCGCAGGCTCAAAATGTACAATAACCAGGTCGATGTCGGGGTGCGTGTAGAGACCTCGGATGTGGTGATGAGGGAGATCAATGAGCATCTGTACGAGGGCAAATTCATCTTCAATACCTCCGTGGGTACACGCGTCCGCACCTTCTGCAGCAATCCCTCGGGGCATGTGGTGGTGGAGAATCACAGCGGGGCGATGGCTGCGAACGGGCATTCCTACAAGGACCCTGCGCTGGGCTCGAAGAATACCAACTTTGCGCTGCTGGTCTCCCATACCTTCACTGAGCCGTTCGACAAGCCGAACGAATATGCCCGGGAGATCTGCAAGCGGGCGAATGATCTGTCCGGCGGCGGGGTCATCGTACAGAAATACGGGGATATCCTGCGGGGCCGCCGTTCTACGGAGACCCGGATCAAGGAAGGGTTCCTGGAGCCGACGCTGAAGGAAGCGGTGCCCGGCGATCTGGGTCTGGTGCTGCCTTACATCACAATGAAGAGCCTGATTGAAATGGTGGAAGCCTTGGAAAAGGTAACCCCCGGCATCGCCTCTGAACATACGCTGTTCTATGGCGTAGAAGCGAAATTCTATTCCGCCCGTCCGAAGCTGACGGATGAGTTCGAGACCGAAATCTCCGGCCTCTACTGCGGCGGCGACGGGGCAGGCATTACCCGCGGACTGGCCCAAGCCGGAGCGGCTGGCGTCTGGATTGCCCGCGGCATGATGGCGAAGAATGCCCAAGAGGTTAGCGTACAACCCGCAGGAGTATAACTCTGGGCGGGAAGACGCCGGAAGGACAGCCGTACCCGCAGAAGCTGGGGACGGCTGTTTTTTATTGTTTTTTTAGAAAACTATGGCTTTCTTCTATTGTGGATAAGATGTGTATAGATTTGGGGATAAGTATTCTTTGAAAGATTCGTAGAATGACTTTAATGCTGAAAGTATGCTTAAAACCCAATGGCAATTGGCTGGTATAGCGGCAAACCCCTAACAGAAAAAAATATAAGTCCAATCTATAGAGTAGTGGTTTCCTTAATTTAACTCTGCTGATATAATGTTAGAATACATAACATGATAGAGTGGAGTGAACGTGCAGAATGGGAATTCGCCGGAGCAAGGCCGCTATCGTTATTATTTTGCTGCTGGGTGTGGGGATGTATGGGTTATGGATGGAGATGTACTGGGTACATAAGGTTGTCTATCTGCTGCTGATGGCGGCGCTTGCCGGGCTTGCGCTGAATATCCGCCGGGGCGGAGTGGCCGGAGCCGGGCAACTGGCAGAAGCCCGGAGCAAGGTGGAGCTGCTGGGCAATGAAATTGTCGTCACCACGGACCGGTTGCATGGTGCTCTGGAGGAGATTACCCGTCATACCGAAGGGCTTCAGCAGACAGCGGACTATTCGCATGCCTATGAGGTGGAGCTGCAGACCCGGAGCAATGAGGCGAAGGCTAATATTGAGGGGGCTTTTGCCAGGATGGGCGGAGTGGCAGCGGTTACCGGACAGATTGGAGAGCTGACCGGGCGGCTGAGTGCGGCGATGCAGGCGGCGCGTACAGGGATGACGGGGATGGTGGATTCCCTGAAGAATACCGATGAGGTCATGGAGGAATTGCAGGAGCAGAGCGGAGATATGCTGAGCAAATTCACCGTGCTAAGCGGACATATTGCGCTGGTGGAGGAGATGAACGCCCTGATCGTAGGCATCGGCAATGAGACTTCGCTGCTGGCGCTGAATGCCTCGATTGAAGCTGCGCGGGCGGGGGAATCGGGCCGGGGGTTCGCTGTGGTCGCAGGCCGGATCAGGCAGCTGGCCGATCAGAGCCGGGATTCCGTGGAGCGTTCTACGGCGGTGCTGCTGGATCTCAATCATGGAGTGCGGCAGGTGCTGGAGTCGGTTACGAAGGAGCAGGCTGCAGTTGCGCATGGAGTGAATGAAGTAACGAAGGTGAAGCAGCGCCTCGGGGATATCTCGGCCCGGGTGGAGGAAGTTGGGGTCATAGTTACGGAGTCAGCGGCTGCGGCCGATCGGCAGAGCAGGCTGATTGAAGAGGTGACCGGCGAACTAAGCGGTGCAGTGGGAATTGTTAATGAGACCATAGCAGGCGTAGACCTGACCCTGGAGCAGGTAACCCGCCAGCGGACACAGATCGGGCAGCTTAATGAGATCAGCGCGAGCCTGCTGCTGGAATCTCAGACCCTGCAGCAGTCGGTGAACGGCATTGCCGGACGCGAAGTCATTGAGCTGGGCCAATATTCGGCGCGGCTTGAGGAAATGCAGGCGGTGCTTCAGGAGATAGCAGCCAAGCAGGAGATGTGTGCAGCGGATGCGGACATCCATGGCAGAGTTCTTACAGCCTGCAAGCATAAGGTGCCGGATGTGCAGGCCATCTGGTCCAACCGGACAGATGGAACTTTCATCTACTCCGAGCCTGCGGCCGGGCTGCTGAATGCGAAGCGCCGTGACTGGTGGAACGGGGCGATGGCGGAAGGGCAGTACGTCTCGCAGCCGTATGTCTCCGCTATTACCAAGCGTTCTTGCATCACACTCTCCAGAGCAATTACGAACGGCGACGGGGAGATTGTGGGTGTGGTGGGGATTGATCTGGCAGTCTAAGTGCAGTGAATAGTGGACGTAAACTGTGCAGTAACGCAGGGGGGGGACGTTAGCCAAAAATTAAAGTCGACGACAGCTCTGAATGGGAAAATTGAGTCATAAGCTGTCACTGTTTTGTTGAACTAACGTTCCACGTTACTTCAATAAATATATAGTCTATTCACTTTTCGAGAATGGGTACCCACAGCTCATGTTTTATCTTATGTCCTGGTCCTAAATAATGCTCAATACAAGGTTGATTTGCAAGATCGTATCCAGACGTAGGAAGCCATTCTGAATATAACCTTTTCCAAGCATCAATAACATTAGGGAATACAGCATATGTGCATGGGGCTATTTTACTCTCCTCCATATCGGAAGGTATTTCAGTATCATATCGTACTCCCATAAAGTAATCGAATACCTCATCAGTGATAGCCGCCTCTTTGCCGCAAATGCCGACAAGGCTCTCTAGCTTGCATTTAGGTTCTACCCATGACATGTCAATTAAAGCTTGTTTAAAGCCATCCTTGTTGGATGTTCTCCACAAAGCAGGAATCTCCTTAAATGCACGAGATGTTTTTACACTTTGCCGTTTTCCCACAAAACGCAATTCAGTATCCATTCTTTCAATTCGATATTCCAATTCGACAACCCCTCTAATTGTAATTTGAAAGGAGATTCGAGGATAGGCTTTCAACTGTACACCTGTATCTCTGACTGAATTGGGTGTGACACTGTGAAGCTTCTTGAATGCCCGCGTAAAGGCATCCGATGAGTCATACCCATATTTCAAAGCAATATCTATGATTTTGGCATTACTTGTTTGAATATCAAAGGCTGCTTTGGTAAGGCGTCTACGACGAATATATTCTGAAAGAGATATTCCTAATAATGATGAAAACATCCTTGAAAAGTGAAATTCAGAGCTGCAAGCTGCTTGAGCAACCGAAGAATATTCGATTTTATCATCTAGATTGTTTTCAATATAATCTATAGCCGCATTAAATCGATCAAGCCAATCCATATTCGCTCCTCCTTTCAAAAATAATTATAGTGGGATTTTTTTAAGTATACCCTGCAAACCATGCCTAAAAATGCAGGCGGTAACAGTTCGACTCTTCGAACACTTCTCCATATTTTCTTTATTATCATTTCGCTAGCCAATCATTGCTATCCTGCCAGTTAGCTTAATACATGTTTTTCAACGAGAGTCATTGTGTTTGTTGCACAGTCCGAAGAAAAGGTGCAGCAGTTATTTTGAGGGGCTGTTATAGCCCCTATAGATTACTTTCGTTTGTTACGGCCAATTAAGCCGCCAACTATCCAAAAGATCAAAATGCCAACAAAGGCAAATACAATCCAAAAAGCTAGACGCACAAGCTATCACTCCTTTAAAGAAACCATACGATAATAGTTAATTTTCCGCAATAGAAGGGCTTTTATACCGAGGGAACAGACATGCCCGGTTTGGAAATCCAATAGGATTACCTTAACCATTAGAGGCCGCAGCGCAGATTGCTATAACCATTATCCCAACTTATAATGGACCGATAGCTTGTCCTATGGAGGCGTGAGTGTGCAATATAATCTGAGTATTTTGCTGCAATTGTTTGAGCGGGCAGCGCTGCTGCTGATGTGTCTGTTCGTCCTGAGCCGGGTGCCGAGGTTCAAGGAGATTTTTGCCAAAGGCGTTCATGCGCCGCAGGAGCTGGCGATTGTCACGGTCATCTTTAGCCTGTTCGCCATCTTCGGAACCTACAGCGGAATTAATGTGGAGGGGTCTCTGGTCAATGTGCGGATTATCGCCATTATAGCCGGGGGGATTCTGTTCGGCCCTTGGGTCGGGCTGATTACCGGGATCATCTCAGGCGTACACCGCTTCCTGATCGATATCGGCGGGGTCACCTCGCTCCCGTGTCTGATTACCAGCATTACAGCGGGTGTGGTATCCGGGATCATTTACCGGCGCACTTCGCCTGAACGGCGCTGGATCGCTGCCATTGCCGCCGGAATGGCCTGTGAGGCATTGACGATGGCGCTGATTCTGGTGATGGCTGATCCCCATTCGCTGGGGGTGGACATTGTGTCCAAGATTGCTTTTCCGATGATAATGGGGCAGATCTGTGCCGGACTGATTGTTACGCTTGTGCAGAGTGTAGAAGGGGAGAAGGAACGGATTGCCGCGAAGCAGTCCAAGCTGGCGCTGGATATTGCCAATAAGACGCTTCCGTATTTCCGCAGTATTAATCCCGAGTCCCTGCGTACCATCTGCGGAATCATCCAGAAGGATATCGGGGCGGATGCGGTGGCCATTACCGATACCAGAGTCATTCTGGCCTACGTGGGTGTCGGGGAAGAATATTATGCCGAAGCTAATGAGATTATCAGTGAAGAGACGAAGCAGACGCTGAGCAGCGGGGAGATTACCATCCGTGACGACGATACCGAGTACATGAACCGGGACATCCGCTCGCTGATCATTATTCCGCTGAAGGAGAAGGGGGAGGTGACGGGATCACTCAAGATCTACTATACCCACGCGCATAAAATCACCTATTCCCTCCAGGCTATGGCTGTAGGGCTGTCACAGATCATCTCCACACTGATGGAGGTCTCAAGGGTCGAGGGGATCAAGGAGATGGCCAACAAGGCCGAGCTGAAGGCACTGCAGACCAGCATCAACCCCCATTTTCTGTTCAATGCGCTGAATGCGATTATTTCCTCGATCCGGATCGACCCGGACAAGGCGCGCGAGCTGATCGTCAATCTGTCGGGGTATATGCGGTATAATCTGGAGCTGACCGATGAGTCTATAGATATCCGGCGCGAGCTGCAGCAGGTGCAGCATTATGTGGAGATTGAGAAGGCCCGCTTCGGCAGCCGCCTGAGTGTTCTGTACGATATAGATGAGGTGGCGGTACGCATTCCGAGTCTGGTCATTCAGCCGCTGGTGGAGAATGCGATTATCCACGGGATTTTGAAGGGGAAGGGGAACGGAACTGTGGACATCTCGGTCAAGGACCACGGAGACAGTGTAAGGGTGCGAATTGCCGATACCGGAGCGGGGATCAGTGAAGAGACGATTGCGAAGGTCTACAGCGGAAGCATGGAAGGCAACAAAATCGGCCTCAACAACGTGCACCAGCGCATCAAGCTGATCTATGGTACAGGTCTGATCATCCGGCGGCTGGCTAAGGGGACGGAAATATATTTTGATGTGATAAAGGAGCAGCGATGAGAGCGATCATTGTCGAGGATGAAGTGCTGGCAAGACAGGAGCTTACGTATCTGATTCAGACCCACAGCCGGATCAAGATTGCAGCGGAATTCGAGGACGGGCTGGATGCGCTGAAGTATCTGCAGACGGATACGGTGGATGTGATTTTCCTGGATATCAATATCCCTTCAATTGATGGGGTGCTGCTGGCCCATAATATCAGCCGGTTCGCGGTCAAGCCGTATATTGTGTTCATTACAGCCTATAAGGAGCATGCCGCCGAGGCGTTCGAGATTGAAGCGTTCGACTATATTCTGAAGCCTTACAGCGAGACGAGGATCAGAGCAATGCTGCAGAAGCTGGAAGGTGCCATCACGGGCGGGAGCCGCCAGGGGGAAGAGGGACTGGTGAAGCTGGGCAGCGATAAGGTCAATCTGTGGAAAAATGAAAAGATTATCGTCGTCAATGCAGACGAGATCTATTATGCTTCGGCGCAGGAGAAAACAACGAGTGTGATCACCAAGGGGGAGGAATACAGCATGGCTCTAAGTATCAGCGAATTCCATACCCGCCTGCCGCAGGAGCAGTTCTTCCGCTGCCACCGCTCCTATCTGGTCAATCTGTCTAAAATCAAGGAAATCATCCCCTGGTTCAACAATACCTATCTGCTCCGGCTGCGTGATCTGAATGTCGAGGTACCCGTCAGCCGTAGTAAGGTGAAGGAATTCAGGCAGATTATGCGTCTCTAACGGCAGTTCATTCCCTGTCAGTGTCATCTCATTCCGGATTTCTCTCAGAAGGAGCTCCTTTCGCTACAATGAAGAGGCAAAGTAAGCCTTGAAGCGACTTCAGCGAGAAAGAGGGAATTCTGATGATAACGGATACAGCCAGTAAACGGTGGCTCATCGTACTAGGTACAGTAATTATGCAAATGGGACTCGGTACCATCTACACCTGGAGCCTGTTCAATGCACATCTTGTGAGTACATTTGGGTTTGAGCTTAGCTCAGTTTCGATAACGTTTTCTATTACCAGCTTTGCCTTGGCCTTCGCCACACTGTTCGCAGGCAAGCTGCAGGACCGGTTCGGTCTCCGCAGACTGACCGCAGCTTCAGGCATACTGCTGGGGCTGGGGCTGATTCTAAGCTCGCAGGCCAGTTCCCTGCCGATGTTCTACCTGTTGGCTGGTGTAGTAGTCGGGTATGCGGACGGAACGGCGTATATTACTTCGCTGTCCAACCTGATGAAGTGGTTCCCGAAGAATAAGGGACTGATCTCCGGGGTGTCCGTGGGTGCATACGGAACGGGCAGCCTGATCTTCAAATACATCAACGGCGGCCTGATTGAATCGGCGGGGGTGTCGAATGCTTTTCTATACTGGGGCCTTATAGTTATGACGATGATCCTCATCGGCTCGCTGCTGGTCCGGGAGGCTCCGGTAGCTGCACCTGTCAAGGGAAATCCGAAGCTGGCCGCCTCCGGGGCTGAACTTCTGCCTAAGGATTATACGGTAAAAGAAATGCTCCGCACGAAGGAAGCATACCTGCTGTTCGTAATCTTCTTCACCGCCTGCATGAGCGGCCTCTACCTGATCGGTATCGTGAAGGATATCGGTGTGCAGCTGGCGGGGATGGATGTGGCGACGGCGGCGAATGCTGTAGCGATGATCGCTATTTTTAATACTGCCGGACGCCTGATTCTTGGCGCATTATCCGACCGGGTAAGCCGGACCAAGCTGATTAGTATCACGCTGGCGGTAACAGCTGTGGCGATGTTTACCCTCAGCTATGCCACGCTGAGCTATGGCCTGTTCTTCGCCTGTGTGGCGGCCATCGCCTTCTGCTTCGGCGGTAACATTACCGTCTTCCCGGCGATCGTCAGTGACTTCTTCGGCCTGAAGAATCACAGCAAGAACTACGGCATTATCTATCAGGGCTTCGGGATCGGCGCGCTGTCCGGTTCGTTCATCGCCGCCTTCCTCGGCGGGTTCAAGCCCACTTTTAACATCATCGGGCTGCTGTGTATTGTGGCTTGCATCCTGGCGGTTTCGCTGAAGCCTCCGGTAGCCAGAGCGGCTACAGCTAAGGGAATGAGCCTGAAGCCTTCACGGAATTCGGCTTAACCATATATCGACTTGTGTCGGCTTGAGAAGTACTATAGACAGATAAGAGTACCATAGACAGATAAGAGTACTATAGACAGATAAGAGTACTATAGACAAAGAGAATAGTTCGGAGAAGAGATGTCCTACGCTTGTGTAAGCGGGTGGGGGATGTCTTTTTTTCATGGTCGAACACAAACCTATCTTTCGAGACACAAATCCAGCATGAAAATGAGCAGTGTGACTATTATAGAATGTCGTCCGTACTTAATTCAGCAAACCGATCACAATTGGACTGGGTGCGCCGCGAAGGCCGAATGTAATCGAAAAACCGACTACATTCAGCGCGGCGGAGGTGCGTGGGCTGCCGAGAACAGGCGCATGTTGGTATGAGCGGGGATAGCGGAGTCAGCGGATATGAAAAAAAGCATCCGGGAAGCGTAGGGTTACGCTCCGCCGGGTGCCTTTGTGTAAATATAAGAATTTATATGTTTCACGCTATACATTATCCTTCTATTTCTCGCTGAAACGGTACCGTCCTTCAAAAGGACGGCAAAGCCGTTTCCACTTGTTATCAGATAAGCGGATGGAGAAACTGTGTGGCCGGAGACTTAGCCTTCCAGCAGCAGGGATTCCGGGTCCTCCAGCAATTCCTTGACTCTGACCAGGAAGCTGACCGCTTCTGATCCGTCCACGATCCGGTGATCGTAGGACAAGGCGATGTACATCATCGGACGGTTGGCCGTGCGCTCCTCATCCAGTGCGATGGGGCGCAGCTGGATTTTGTGCATGCCGAGAATGCCGACCTGCGGGGTATTGAGGATCGGTGTGGACAGCAGGGAGCCGAACACTCCGCCGTTCGTGATGGTGAAGGTTCCACCCTGTAGCTCCGGCAGGCTGAGCGTATTGGCGCGCGCTTTGGAGGCCAGCTCGCCGATCCGCCGCTCAATCTCAGGGAAGCTAAGCCGGTCGGCATCGCGGACGACCGGTACAACCAGGCCTTCCTTGGCAGCTACGGCAATGCCGATGTCATAATATTTCTTCAGCAGGAGATCTTCCCCGTCGATCTCGGCATTCAGCATCGGGTAAGCCTTGAGCGCGCCGATGACGGCCTTGGTGAAGAAGGACATGAAGCCGAGTCCGACCTCGTGCTTCTCCTTGAAGGCATCCTTGCGGCGCTTGCGGATGTCGAGAATGGCGGTCATGTCCACCTCATTGAAGGTGGTCAGCATCGCGGCCGTCTGCTGCGCTTCGACCAGGCGGCTGGCAATCGTCAGCCGCCGCCGCGACATGCGCTTGCGCTCGGTGGCTTTGCCGTCCTCGGCGTGCGGCGCCTTGCCCGCTGCCGGCGGCGCGGGCTTCGCCGGCTCCGGCCGCGCAGCCGGAGCCGCTTGCGCAGCGGCCTGCGGCCCCGCTGCGCCATGACCATCCACATCGGCCTGACCGATCCGGCCGATAGGGTCGCGGGCACTGACCTCGCCGAGGTCGATGCCCCGCTCCCGTGCCAGCTTGCGCGCCCCCGGCGAAGCCAGGGCCGCAGTGCCTGCCGCCGCACTTTCGGCGGCGGCTGGAGCCGTTACAGCAGCGGCCGGTTCAGCCGCTGCGGCACTTGCGGCAGCAGCAGGCGCGCTGCCGCCCTGCGGAGCGCTGTCTGCTGCCGGCTTGCTGGCAGCGCCTGCACCGGCGGCGCTGCCGATGATGCCGATGGCTTCGCCAACGGCAACGTTCTCGCCCGCCTGGCGCAGGATGGAGGAGATGACGCCGTCCTCCTCCGCACTGATCTCCAGATTGACCTTATCGGTCTCAAGCTCGGCAAGCACATCCCCCTGGCCGACAGTGTCGCCCTCTTTAACCAGCCATTTGTAGATCGTTCCTTCGGAAATCGATTCGCCCAAATCGGGTACTTTTATCTCGGACACAGGCCGTACCTCCCCAAATATAGTGGTGTGCGTAATATCGGATGACCGCCTTGCTGTACTCAGGAAGACGGTACAGGTGCTTGCACTGTAGCATTCAATTTCAGGGCTTCCCGGACAATGCGCCGCTGCTCGAAGCTATGGACATCTGCATAGCCGCTGGCCGGGCTGGAACGGTCCGGACGGCCGATGTACTGGACAGTGACCTTCTGCGGTGCGATGGCGCGCAGCCGGGATTCGGCATACGTCCAGCCGCCCATATTCTTCGGTTCTTCCTGTACCCAGACGATCTCCTCCAGAGAGCTGAAGCCGCTAAGGTGAGCGCCAAGCTCGCGTTCCGGGAACGGATAGAGCTGTTCCATGCGCAAAATGTGCAGCCAGGAGAAGTCCTGTCCGCGTGTTGCCTCCAGCTCCGTCTGCAGGTCGATGGCCACCTTGCCGCTGCATACCACGAGGCGCTTCACGGCTTCCGGTTTACTGCCGAGCAGCGGCTCGGGAAGAACCGGCTGGAAGGTGCCCGAAGCGAGGTCAGCTCCGGCTGAGGTGCTGCGCGTGTTACGGATCAGGCTCTTCGGCGCCATGATCACCAGCGGCCGGGCATCCGGTTGTCCGCAGAGTGCGGCCTGACGGCGGAGCAGATGGAAATACTGAGCAGCAGTGGTCAGGTTGGCTACAGTCCAGTTCTCCTCAGCGGAGAGCTGGAGGAACCGTTCCATTCGGCCGCTGGAATGCTCTGGTCCTTGGCCTTCATAGCCGTGAGGCAGCAGGATCGTCAGATTGCTGCGCTGCGTCCACTTGGCGCGGCCGGCTGAAATGAACTGGTCAATAATGACCTGAGCGGCATTGGCGAAGTCGCCGTATTGAGCCTCCCAGATGACGAAGGTCTCCGGTGCGAATACATTATAACCATATTCGAAGCCAAGGACAGAGGCCTCGGACAGCGGACTGTTGTAGACGCCGAATGAAGCGCCGGCATCACTCAGCTGATGCAGCGGAGCATAGAGTTCCCCGTTCTCGCTGTCATGCAGCACCAGATGACGGTGGGCGAACGTGCCGCGCTGTGCATCCTGTCCGCTGAGGCGGATCGGCGTGCCATCCTTCAGGATGGTAGCGAAGGCAAGTGTCTCTGCCAGCGCCCAGTCTACCCGCTCTCCGTCATTCAGCGCATCCTTGCGGCGCTGCAGAATCCGTTCCAGCTTCGGATAGACCTTGAAGCCGGCCGGTACGCGCAGCAGCTCACGGTTAATCTCCTGCAGACCGGCAAGAGGGAAGGCAGTCGGACGCTGCTGGGGACTGTCGTTATCCAGCGCGACGGCGGTTTTGGACTCCGCATTCTTGTGCTTTCCTTCCTTCATCTGGTCAAAGGCCTGCTGGAGGACGCTCTCTGCCTCGGCAATCATGTTCTTCAGATCATCTGCTGTAATTACCTTCTCGCGCTCCAGGCGTTCTGCATAAGCGCGGTACACTGTAGGGTGGTTACGCACTTTGCCGTACACAATCGGCTGGGTGGTCTCAGGATCATCCATTTCATTATGCCCGTGGCGGCGGTAGCCGATTAGATCAATCAGGAAGTCCTTCTTGAACATATGGCGGTAAGCACTGGCCAGACGTACTGCGGCAATGCAGGCTTCCGGGTCATCGGCATTGACATGCACGACCGGAATCTCATACCCTTTGGCCAAGTCGCTGGCATAATGGGTGGAGCGGGAATCCTCGCTCTCTGTGGTGAATCCGATCCGGTTATTGACGATAATATGCACGGTGCCGCCATTCTGATAACCCTGCAATTTGCCGATATTAAGCGTCTCAGCGACAATGCCCTCTCCAGGGAAGGCGGCATCGCCGTGCATCAGCACAGCCATGGCCTTGCTTGTGTTCAGCTTAGGCAGTCCCGGATCGTTGCGCTCTTCCTGTGCGGCGCGTGTGAAGCCCTCGACGACAGGGTTGACGAATTCAAGATGGCTCGGGTTATTGGCCAGTGTGATCCGGGTGCGCACGGTCTCGCCTTCGCGGACGGCACGGTCAGCCCCGAGATGATACTTCACATCACCGCTCCAGCCGTAGGTCACGCCCATGGAGCCTTCCGAAGGGAACAGTTCCTTGTTCGGCGAATGATGGAATTCCGAGAAAATAATATCATAAGGCTTGCCCAGAATATGAGCCAGCACATTAAGTCTTCCGCGGTGGGCCATGCCCATCAGGATATGCTCTGCGCCGTCATGCGCGGCGGCCCGCACAATCTCATCCAGCATCGGCACGAGGGCATCATTGCCCTCCAGGCTGAACCGCTTTTGGCCGACGAAGGTCTTGTGCAGGAAGGTCTCGAAATGCTCCACCTGAACCAGCCGCTTCAGCAGCTCTTTGCGCTCTGTATTATTCAGCGGGGCAGGGGAGGTCATCGATTCCGCCTGGCTGTTGAGCCAGCGCAGCTCGCGTTCATCATGCACATGCCCGAATTCATAGGCAATGGTCTGGGTATAGGCCTGACGCATTCTGTGGACGGCATCCATCGCGGTATGCACATCTGCAGGGGCATTATCCCAGATCAGCGAAGCGGGCAGAGCATTAAGATCCTCGCGGGTAAGCTCGTAGGTCTCCAGCTCCAGCCATTTGGCCATCGGGTTCTTGCTGCGCTCCAGCGGGTCAATGTCTGCGGCCATATGGCCATATATTCGAATATTGGCGATCAGCTTCGAGGCCTTGACAGCCTTCTTGAGCCACTCGGCATCTGCTGATACGGCAGGCCTTGGAGCCCTCTCGGCATCGGGTGCCAGTGGAGGGGGGCCGGATACGGTGAAGAGATCGCGGTAATGTTGTTCAACAGAAGAGGGGTCCTTGACAAATTGCTCATATCTTTCTTGGATGTAGCCCAGATTGGGGCCGTAGTATTTGCTCCATACTGTGTCGTTATAGGGCTCTTTGACTGCCATGAATAGGTCCTCCTAACGGATAAACTCCACGCGAGGCATCCAGTGTGCCACTTGGCGGAGCTGCAAATGTTTGCGGTTTCATTCTCATCCTATTGTGCTACTTTCCGGCGGGGTAATCAATTCATACTTTCGGTCAATCCGTTCGCAATTCGGCATGATTCATTACAGTATTCATACGGAACTATCATAAATAGAAATAAATCCATATCACTGTCCGTTATCTATACAGATGGGTAATTGTCTCTATACGATGTTGCGTGGTGCGGTAAAGCGGAGTAGTTAGAGTTCCCTTTAGCATAATTAAACTATTACTTAGGGTTTGAACTTGGAACTGGAAATATTTATACAAGCCGCTGGCAATTTCAGCTAAGTTTCCTCACATTTTATCATAAAAAAATTCCAGAAAACGACACACTAATCGCGTATGATCTTGTATAATGTTATTGCGGAGAACGGTTTCATCGATTCTTGCCAGATCCTTTCATGATGGAAAGGGTCCAGTAAAAGGTAAACCTGCCGAAAGACAGGGGCACAAAGTCTCGGATCTAACGTAGAGATACTACAAAGTAGCAATACTACTATGATGGCCGGACTGCCTGGGGACGCGAAAATTCTAGGAGGAGATTTCTTGGATATGTCCAACCAGGGGAATGACGAGCTGCAGGCAGTAGATCTGGATTTAGAATGGGTGCACTTGCTGATGTCTGCCAAGCAGGCGGGGATCGCGGCGGAGGATATCCGCCGGTTTCTAAGTGAAAAGGCACTCCAGGCGATGTAAGGGCGGTCATCATTGTTAGGATACATACAGAAAAGGCACAGCGTCCGGTACGCTGTGCCTTTTCTGCATGCCGCTTGAAAGAATGCCCTCGCCGAAGGCGGCCTCCCTGCCGTGCGGAGTCTTCCTTGAGGCATACGATGCTACGTCTAGTTGTCCTTTTGTTCCATGCGCCATTTCTGGTAATCGAGGAATTCCTTGAATTCGCGTTTGCTTATACCGGAGGCCATAGCCTCCTGAACCAGCCGGAACCATTCCCCGTCCAGCGCCTGTTCTTCCGTCTCTGCCAGTCCGCCATACAGCAGTACATGAATGGATACCTGAAGCGCGTCTGCGATTTTTTCGATGAATTGAATGGAGGGGTTGGATTGAATATTCCGTTCCACATTACTGAGGTATGATTTCGCCACATCAGCCTTATCCGCAAGCTCGGATAGCGAATAGCCCTTCTCCAGCCGGAGTTTGTGGATGCGGCTTCCCATAGTATCTGACACGATTACAACGCCCTCCGTACTTTTTTGGTAAAAGATAAGAAGTGATATGCTTCGCGCTATACCGTAGCCCTATCTTTCTCGCAGAAACGGTGCCGCTCTTTAAAAAGAAGACAAAGCCGTTTCCACTTGTCAGTATAACAAAAATCTGCAAATCGGACAAAAATCCTTGAACCCGGAAGCGGGGAAAAGGAAACGGCATACCCGGCCCGGATGGGGGAGGATATGCCGTTCTTGATCGATAAATGCAGCTTTGGCCTACTTGGCTTCTCCCACTCCTTGAAGTGCATCGAAGGTCCAGTTCAATGCTAAGCCGTCACCCTGGAAAATATTCTGATCGAGCGTATTGTCCACGAACTCGAAGGCGATCTTGAAGGTCTTGGACCCGGCTGCGGCAATCCCTCCCGGCAGTATACCTGCTGCTACGAGATCGTAGCTGGGGGTGTTTTTCAGATCCTTCAGGGAGATCTCGGACAGCACATGACCGCTTAATGAACCGCCGGTGTATGAATTATCGAGGAGCTTGACCTTGAAGTGGTCTCCGAGATCCTGGCCTGCGTTATCGCCCTTGGCATCGGTCACGGTGTAAGTGGTGGCAAGCTTGAGGAATTTGATATCCAGTGTGCCGTCATTGGACAAGGTGAAGGTGCGGACGGTATAGTCTCCCGGCTTCAGATTCGTCAACGCTACCGGAGTATTGAAGGAAGAGCCAAGCTTCAGCGTACCTGCGGCGAAGGTTGCCGTGCTGGTGGCTGTGGAGCTGAAGTAAGCGAACGTGCCCCCGCCGATTAAAGACAAACCCAGTGCTGCTGATGCTACGCCAAGACCCAATGTTTTTTTGATACCCATGATTAATTTCCTCCTCGAATGGTTTGTTTTGTTGGTAAATTATTTGAGACTGCCTTTTTCCTGGTTGGCTTCAAAATTCAGCGTCAGCGCAAGCGTATCGCCCTGATAATAGTTCTGCGGCTGGAGAGTCTCCTTGAAGGCGAATTGAATGAGCAGATTATCGGAGGTTCCGGCTTTAATGCCGGACTTCTCTCCGCCCAGGATCGCTCCGAGAATTCCCCGGGCCACCAGATCGGGACTCTGCTTCTCCAAATCGGCCAGCGAGATGACCAGAAGCGGCGCTTCTTGCTTATCCTTGTTCGCGAGGAAGGTCACAATAATATCATCCTTGAAATTATGGGAGCCGTTGTCTCCCAGAGCGTCTGTAATGGCCGATGAGGTGCGCAGCACTACTTTGGGAATGTTAAGCGTCCCGTCATTTATAAGCTTGAAATCTCTTAAGATGCTGTCTCCCGGCTTGAGGTTGCTGAGATTAACAATGACAGAGGGATCAGACTTCAGTGATAAAGTTCCGTTGTTAAAAGAAGATGAGGTAGTAGAGGTGCTGCTGAAGTAAGCGAAGGTGCCTCCGCCGACCAGGGTCAAGCCTAATGCTGCCGATACAACGCCGAGACCTAATGTTTTTTTGACGTTCATTTGTTCATCCCTCTCTCTTATGAGTCTGGTTTGTGCATAGCCGGGGCTTCCGGCAAGCTGTATTGTGGCTCCGCGTTTCGTAAACGGGAGAGGACAATTGATCATTATACGAGGTCAGTCACAGTATCCGGCCCGCCGCCGTTGTTTGCGGAAGACGAGACGTTCTTCTTTTCAAGTGCCGCAACGGCCTTCCAGGAAGAATACAGCGCGTAGAGGAGCAGAAGCAGTCCGGGAATAATCATCAGCACTACGCTTCCGGCTTTGGAGACTGCGAAGCTCATGGCATAGCCCACATAGGGGACGGTCACGCCGGTGTACTCACCTACCACATTCGTGGAACTGACGGCGGCGGTGTCGGCTGAGTCATTATTGTCGCCCTTGGTGGTGTAGCTGGCTTCCCCCAGAGCACTGTTCAGCTCAGTATCGACCACGCGGTGGGTGATCAGAATATTATCGGGATTCAAAAAAGTGATCACATCACCCTTCTGGAAACGGCTCATGTCTCCGCCCGGCTTAATGGCCACAATGGAACCGGTCTGTATGCCGGGCTCCATGGAGCCGGATAATACCGTCTTGATCTGGTAGCCGAAGAAAGAGGGCTCGCCGCCGGAGGCTTTGGAGATCACAACGGCTGTGATCAGCACCAGGAACACCATCAGAATTAGTGTGGAGATTATCGTGCCCGCTATTTTACGGATGCGCATCTTATTCGCCGCCTTTGCTGGTATCGGGTTGTGGAGCCGGTGTAGCTGCAGGAGCAGGTTGCCCGCCGTCCATCACAGTGCCCGGAATTGGAATTTCGCTGCCGGGTTCATGATCTGGAGCCGCTTCCGGTAAAAGAATCTCAGGCGCCGGAGTGGCTGCTGGAGCAATAACCTCAGCTGCTGAAGCTGTTGGGACTGGGGTGTTCTGTACAGGAGCTTCGGGAGCGGGCTCCTCTACCGGCTGGCTTTTGTCAGGAGGACTGGTGGCAGGCGGCTGGTTCTGGGCTTGTTCATGCTCCAGCTTCAGCGCTTCGTCAGCAGCTTTCTGCTTCTCTATGGCGAGCCGCTCGGCTTCCTCCGCTCTGGCTTTATTGGCCTTTTCAAGCGCCAGTCGTTCCTCTTCCTCTTGCTGTGCCTTCGCCTTGTCCTCAAGGGCCGTCTTGGCGTCAGCGATTTCTGCCAGCCGTTCCTGCAAGGTGTGGATTGTGGAGGACAGGGTATCCTTGGATGCTGATAATTCGGTATTCAACTGCTCATACGCGGCCAGCAGCGCGGGGGATACCTGCGAATCTGCCTGATAGGCGCTGGTTACGAACGAGAGGATAGGCTCTTCAGCAGGGAAGCTGTAGTCATCCTGCCGGAGTAAGACGCGGTCAGGATTGCCAGTGGGCAATGATCCGCCGATATCATGAATCGAGCCAAGGTATTGCACAATTCCGCTTAACGTCTCCGCCAGCGATTCCGACAGAATCCCGCTTTGATGAAGACTCTCTTGAATCTGGTCGAAGAACTGTGCATCACGGATTTCCAGACAGTTAGGGTCGAGATTCACCATATACCCTCCGAGCTTGTGCAGAATGGCCGCTGCATAGCCAATTTCCTGCAGGATTTGTTGCCAGACCGTCCCGTTGAAGCTCAGTTGCTTCTCCAGCAGATCGATCTCGCTGCCAGCTTGAGTGAGCTGCGACGAGAGTTCGTCCGCAGCCTGATCAAGCTCTGCAAGTGACAACTCTCCGGTAGCGATTGAGGCGTCATACACTCCACTGAAGCTATGGCTGCCAAGGGAAGCTTTCAGCTCCATGAGGGTGCTTATGTGACCGCTGAATTCGGACAACAGCTGTTCAATCTGACCCGGGAATACTGAGCACAGCCCGATGGAGCTGATCTGCTCCTGGGAGGTGTTGAACTCTCCATAGGTGCTGCCGATCTGGCCCGAGGTGTACATCAGTAGCACAGATACGGCCATACCCGAATGCAGAATCCGCAGGCCGAGCTTCCTGGTTTTTCGTTTGCGCCGCTTGGCAGATCTGGGGTACATAGCTAAGCCCCCTCTCAACTTGCTAATGAGTTATTCGTTATATTCGTTCTTTATAAAGAACGATATCGTAAGCAAATCATACACTGCACCGCTTGGAAAAGAAAAATGTTAATTTCAGCGAAATGTTCGCAATAAAGTACGAATTGGATGGGATATCTCGCTATAGCTGCGGGTATCGCTGTTTTTCACAAATGTTCTTTATAAAGAACGAATGGCTGGAGTGAGTGTGAGGAACGGAGTGAGGCGAGTAGAAAAGCGAGGGGGTGATGAAGTAAATAGGTGTTAAGTGCAGGAAGTTGGCGGGGAGCGTAAATGAGGAGCATAAGTGCACCTGAATGGGGCAAAAGTCGGCTGGGAGCGGAAATGAAGAGCACAAGTGCACCTGGATGGGGCAAAAGTCGGCGGGGAGCGTAAATGAGGAGCACAAGTGCACCTGAATGGGGCAAAAGTCGGCGGGGAGCGGGAATGAGGAGCACAAGTGCACCTGAATGGGGCAAAAGTCGGCGGGGAGCGTAAATGAGGAGCATAAGTGCACCTGGATGGGGCAAAAGTGGGCGGGGAGCGTAAATGAGGAGCATAAGTGCACCTGGATGGGGCGAAAGTGGGCGGGGTGAAGAATAGGGCCCAATGTAAGCGAAAAACCGAACACAATTCGGATGCTGCACCAGTCGGCTAAACGAATGGGTTAGTGTATTCGTTGGCAAAGAAGGGGTTGTCCCAAAAGCAGCGATACTTCCGTTAATGGAGAATCGCTGCTTTCTCTGTTGTGGAAGAGAATTCAAATGATATTCTCTTATGATTGGGTGTTTCGTTACCACTTAAACAGCGGAGCGTCCACTCAAGTGCTCACGTTGACTCTACTCCGCAATAAAGGGCTGTCCTAAGCAGCCATTTCATGGTTTTTAGGACAGCCCCTCTCCGCTAGTTTTATGAAAATGTCCGAATTCGCTGAACCTGTTCCTTCACGCAATTCCCAATATAATACAAACTCAAGGAAGTTTCTCCCCGCGCGAGGTGATGTACAGCTCATACCATTCCTTGCGGGATAGCTCCAGCTGGTCTGCGCCTGCACAGGCGGATATCCGCTGCGGATTCACAGTGCCGATGACGGGCTGAATAGCTGCGGGATGCGTCATCAGCCAAGCCAGGACGATAGCCTCGGGTGTCGTAGCCTTCTCGTCAGCAAGTCTCCGTACCATGGCTGCTGTATTCACAACATTGTCCGGCTGGCCGTCAAGCGGCCGTCCGCTGAAGAGTCCCTGGGCCAGCGGGCCCCAGGCCTGTAGCTGGATGTTCCCGGCACGGCAATACTCCATGGTGCCCTCCGGGAACGTAATGTCCTTCCACGGGTCGCGGTTCACGCTGAGTACGGCGTCGACCCAGCTGATTTTGGACAGGCTCATATGCAGCTGATTGACTATGAACGGCTCGTCGCAATAAGTCTGTAACAGCTGGATCTGGGCGGCGCTCATGTTGGAGACGCCGAAGTGGCGCACCTTGCCGGAGGCCTTGAGCTGATGCAGCGCTTCCGCCACCTCTTCGGGGTCCATTAACGGATCTGGGCGGTGCAACAGCAGAATATCAATATACTCTGTGCCCAGCCGTGTGAGAGTTCCATCAACACTGGACAGAATGTGCTCCCTGGAGAGGTCGAAGCTATTAGAGAGTTCGCCTGGCTCCATCAGCTTGATGCCGCATTTCGACTGAAGCAGGATGTCCTCGCGTAGCCCCGGCCGTTCCTTAAAGATCTGCCCGAACACCTTCTCCGCTTTGCCCCGGGTATAGATATCCGCATGGTCAAAAAAATTAATACCTATCGACAGCGCTGCATCCAGCGCCTCATGCCCCTGCTTCATATTCGCAGCGGTGACCGGTTCGCGGTCCCAGCCTCCTCCCAGTCCCATGCAGCCCAGCGCGATACGGCTGGCAGGTATGCCGCGCCGGTTAAGGGGTAACGCCTTCAGCAAAGTGATCCCTCCATAGTATTCAGCTTGAGAATGCTCCGGTTATGCTACCGGACAAGCCTACACCTTTAGAACCCGGTGTGGTATCGCTTGTCGCTGGAGGAACGGTGCTTCGTGGTCTCTTTATCCTTCTCTTCCTCTTTCTCGAGTGTCAGGTCCTCTACGGGTATCGGGTCCACATGCTGCTGGCTCTCATCTACATCGAACAGGCTGGGCTTGTCCGCAGGGTATTGCTCCGGGTGGTCGCGTTCGTCTCTGATCGGCTGTTTGTCATCGCTCATAGCGGCTTCACTTCCCTTTCCAGAGTATCCGTCAGGCGGGGGTTGGCATTCAGTCCAGTTGCCTAAGCCGCTCGCCGGCGGTTTGCTCCCTACATAAACACATATTGTCTTCGCTAAACAGTTACAGCGGCTGAAATCCGCGATACGAGGACGTACTCCAGACACCAAAGGGACTGCCTGCTGCCGGTAACGGCAGAATAGACAATCCCCCTGGTTCATAGGTATTTTATTAGTCTCCGATAATCGGTCTGCCGATATCATCCAGTCTGCGGACGGCTACATCCTCATACAGGCGCTTCAGCCATTTCAGCTCGGTCTGGCTATGTTCATATCTGCCGTACATCATATGCAGCACCGAGCGGGGCACGATGGAGATATGCTCCTCGTATACTTGATAGGCATAATTCACCTGATGCTCCGCCTCCCGGATGCGTTCCTCCAGCAGCTTCGCCACCTTGCCCTGGTCGATATGACGCGCGAGGGCCAGGGCCATGTACAGCGGATGATACGGCGGATCACTTTTCTTAATCTGCTGGAGAATGAGCTGCTCCATCAATTCTTTGCCTTTATCCGTAATGCGGTAGATGGTCTTATCCGGCCGGTCCGGGCTGTGAATGATCTCCACCGCCTCGATGTGGCCGCCTGCGGCCAGTTTGTCCACGGCGTAATATAAGGAACCGGTCTGAAGCTTGATGACTTGATCCATAGAGCGTTCCTTCATGACCAGGGTAATCTCGTAGGGATGCATATTCCGCTCCAGCAAAAGTCCCAGAATCAGCAGCTTCATCGGCATGGGCTTACCGCTGACCTTGATTTGCACCATGCTGGCTGCCCTGCGGCAGCAGACGGTCCTTCGGCATCAGAAGGACGAACACCACCGTAAGCACCGCCGGAACGATGGCCCACAAGAAGGTATGTGAGATCGACGAAGACAGTGAGTTCGTGATTTTCTCCAGTACAGGCGCCGGAATCTGTGCTCTGGCCTCGGGTGTTAACGCGGAACGCGGGTCGCCGAAGGAAGCGGCCTGCCCGCTGTCTCCGAAGGCTGTGCTCAGCTCGGAGGCGAAGTGGTTACGCTGGATAATGCCGAAGATTGTAATCCCCAGCGTCATCCCGAGCGAGCGCATGAAGGTACTGGTGGACGTTGCCGAACCGCGCTGGCGCATGTCGAAATGCTGGATAGAAGACAGGCTGAGCACGGAGAAGGAGAAGCCCACGCCGAAGCCGGTCAATGCCATGAAGGCATTAAGCGCCATCCGGGGGGTCTCCGGGGTTAAGGTGCTGAGGGAGTAGATCCCGCCCACGAAGCAGACTGCTGACAGCAGCATGATGTTGCGGAAGCTCGTTTTGGTGGTAAGCAGGCCGCCGGACTGGCTGCCAATTACGGTACCAATCATCATCGGCATCAGTATCAGGCCGGAGTTGGTGGCGGAGCCGCCGTATACCCCCTGGACGTATATTGGGATATATACCGTGGCTACGATGAATGCTGAACCATAGAACAAGCCAAGTATACTGCTGGTTGCGAACAGGCGCTGCCGGAACATGGCGAAAGAGATGACCGGCTCTGCCGCGAATTTTTCAATGATAATGAAGGCGATCAGAAGCACGGCGAACGCAGCGAACAGTCCGAGAATGGCCGCAGAATCCCAGGCATACTGGTTACCGCCAAGCTCCAGGGCGAACATCAGGCAGATGATACCTGCCACCAGGGTGAACGCGCCGCCCCAGTCAATCCGTTGCTTGGAATGCGTGATGGATTCCTTGTAGGAGGTCATAATAAGGAAGAACGAGACAATCCCGATGGGCAGGTTAATATAGAAAATCCAGTTCCAGCTCACATATTCGGTGATATACGCACCAAGCAGAGGCCCAATCACACTGGAGATTCCGAAGACAGCACCGAAGAGTCCGGTGAGCTTACCTCTTTTCTCAGGCGGGAAGATGTCAAAGACAATCGTGAAGGCAATCGGCATGAGTGCTCCGCCGCCAATCCCTTGTATCGCACGGTAAATACTGAGCTGGGTAATGCTCGCCGACGTTCCGCACAGGGCGGAGCCGATCAGGAACACGATAAGCCCGAAGATGAAAAACCGTTTGCGTCCGTACATATCGGACAATTTGCCGAAGATTGGGGTTCCGGCCATAACCATGACCATGTAGGCGGAGGTGACCCAGACGATTTTATCCAGTCCCCCGAGGTCGGAGACAATCGTGCCCATAGCTGCGGCAACAATGGTGTTATCCATGGCTGACATCAGAATACCGAGCAGCAGTCCGACAATGACGAGCTTGAGATTACTTTCTTTGCTGTGCATGTTAAGCTCCTTTATGTTTAAAATTCAATGGAATTTCATTATAGTCAAATTTGAATAGGGTGGCAATTGTTTTTTTAAAGAGGACATACAGGTTGGGATCTGCTGGGAACTTGCATGCGTGTACTTGGTATTCCTTATCTGCCGGTCCTTTATTCCTGCTGCAATAGGGCAAAGTATCTGGAGGAGGGAAAAAGGCTGCTTGTCACCTGAGGTCTTGACATACCCATGGGGGGTATATTATATTGGTAATAAGGAGGCTGATTCCTGTGTCTACAAATGAGAAGGACCCTGCCGGACAGGATTGTGCAGAAGCCTGCCATTCTACTGCTTCCGGTGTGCGTAAGAGTCATCATTCCCCGGAATTCAAGAATGGGCTGACGACCCGGCTGAACCGGATTGAAGGGCAGATCCGCGGAGTCAAAGGCATGATTGAACGGGATACCTACTGTGATGATGTGCTGAATCAGCTGGCGGCGGTGCAGGCGGCCCTGAACAGTGTGGGCAAGCTGCTGCTTGAAGGCCATATGAAGAGCTGCATTATCGAACGGATCGAAGCCGGTGAGCATGAGGTGATTGACGAACTGCTGGTTACGGTGAACAAGCTGATGAAATAAAGGTTGTGCTTTGTATGGGATTTAATAGTTCGAATTCTCCAGGCTGTGGTGAGGAAGAAAAAAGAATAACGACCAAGGGTCTGATTGTACTTTGTGCAATAGAATTCCTGCTTAACGATTAAAATATCCATTCTATTGTATTCCGTACAATTGAAGTCAGGGAAATAAGGTGAAAGTGCCTAAAAGCAGAAAAACTAATGTACAAAATACAATAGATTCCACTCAGAGGCTGATTTATCCGGCATCTGTTGTATAAAGTACAATCAAGCACAGCCACCCCTTCCTCACGGAACAATCTATATATCCGGCTGTAGAATATGAACACAAATTAAGCGTGTACCAACAATAATTAGGAGGTTATTCAAATGTCGAACGTAACACTGAATGTTGAAGGAATGTCCTGCGGTCATTGTGTAAGTGCTGTAGAGAAGGCTGTGAGCGGTGTAGGCGCTGCAGCGAAGGTGGATCTGCCGGCGAAGACGGTGGCGGTTGAATTCGATGAGAATGCGGTAAGCCTGGATAAGATCAAGGCCGCTATTGAAGATCAGGGCTACGACGTAGTGTAAGCTAAGGTTTGTAATATAAGGGCTTGGAGCAGGGAACCCTGGGGTACAGGGCCGGGCGCCAATGCCTTTTCTTTTCAAGATAAATATACCCCTTGGGGGTATGTGGAGGTGCATGAGGATGGAAAAGAGTACAGAGGCCGCCCCGCAGCAGGCAACGCTGCAGATTACCGGCATGACCTGCTCCGCCTGTGCGGCGCGGATTGAGAAGGGCTTGTCCCGCATGGAGGGGGTATCCCGGGCGAATGTCAATCTGGCACTGGAGCAGGCTACGGTGGGCTTCGACCCGGCGGTTATGGATGTGCCGCAGATCGAGGAGAAGATCCGCTCCCTTGGCTACGATACGCTGAAGGAGTCGGCGGATTTCGATATTACCGGCATGACCTGTGCCGCCTGCTCGGCGCGCATTGAGAAGGTGCTGGGACGGATGCCGGGGATCGCGGCTGTGAATGTCAACCTGGCGCTGGAGACTGCGCATGTGGAATATTCGCCGGGCAATGTCAGTACAGCCGAGATTATGGATAAGGTGAGCAGCATCGGCTATAAGGCGTCACTTAAGCAGGACCGGAAGGATATCGCGGAGCAGCGCAGTGAAGAGATTACACGCAAGCGGAATAAGTGGATGATCTCCGCGTTGTTGTCTCTCCCGCTGCTCTGGGCCATGGCGGGCCACTTCTCGTTCACAACCTGGATCTGGACGCCTGAGCTATTCATGAATCCCTGGTTCCAGCTTGTGCTGGCGACCCCGGTTCAGTTCGTGATCGGCTGGCAGTTCTATGTCAGCGCCTATAAGGCGCTGAAGAATGGCAGTGCCAACATGGATGTGCTGGTGGTGCTGGGTACCTCTGCGGCGTATTTTTACAGCTTATACCTGACGATTGATTCTCTGAAAATGAGCGGGATGCACCACACCGTGGAGCTGTACTTCGAGACCAGTGCGGTTCTGATCACGTTAATTCTCGTAGGCAAGTGGTTAGAAGCGCTGGCCAAGGGGCGTTCGTCGGATGCGATCCGCAGCCTGATGGGGCTTCAGGCCAAGACTGCACTGGTGCTGCGTGACGGCGCGGAGCTGAGCATTCCCGTGGAGGATGTAGTGATCGGCGATATTGTGCTGGTGAAGCCCGGCACGAAGGTGCCTGTAGACGGTGAAGTCGTTGAGGGGTTGTCCTCCGTCGATGAATCCATGCTCACAGGCGAGAGTATCCCGGTGGAGAAAAAGCCGGGGGATTCTGTTATCGGAGCTACGATGAACAAGAACGGAATGCTGCGGGTTAAAGCCCGCAAGGTCGGCCGTGATACGGCGCTGGCACATATCATTAGAGTCGTGGAGGAAGCGCAGGGCTCGAAGGCACCGATCCAGCGGATTGCTGATGTCATCTCCGGGATCTTCGTGCCGATTGTGATTGGTATTGCTGCTGTAACCTTCGGGGTCTGGTATATCTGGGGAGCGCCGGGGCAGTTTGCAGAGGCCCTGGAAAAAGCCATTGCGGTGCTTGTCATCGCCTGTCCTTGCGCACTGGGACTGGCGACGCCAACCTCCATTATGGCCGGGTCCGGCCGGGCCGCCGAGTTCGGCATCCTGTTCAAGGGCGGGGAGCATCTGGAAGCTGCGAAGGGCGTGAAGGTGGTTGTCGTGGATAAGACCGGGACCGTGACCAACGGCAAGCCTGTATTGACCGATATTGTAGCAACTACCGCAATAGCTGCGCAAGGCCGGGTGCTTGGCGAGAACCGGCTGCTGGCCATAACAGCGGCTGCGGAGAAGCTCTCGGAGCATCCGCTGGCGGAGGCCATTGTGGCTGGAGCACAGGGTAGAGGAATCGACCTGCCGCCTGCGGGCCAGTTCGAGGCGGTACCAGGCCGCGGGGTGTCGGCGGTAGTGGACGGCCAGAAGGTAAGTGTAGGCACACGGCGGATGATGGTGGAGAACGGGCTGGATATCGAGCCGTGGACAGGGATCATGACCCGGCTTGAGCAAGAGGGTAAAACAGCGATGCTGGTAGCCGTGGAGGATGCGGTAGCGGGAGTGATTGCCGTGGCTGACACGATTAAGGATACCTCACGCGAGGCAGTAGCCCGGCTGCATGCTATGGGTATTGAGGTTATCATGATTACCGGAGACAACAAGATTACGGCCCAGGCGATTGCGGATCAGGCGGGCATCCGCACGGTTCTGGCGGAGGTGCTGCCTGAGGGCAAGGCGGAAGAGATCCGCAGGCTCCAGAGCGGCGGAGTCAAGGTAGCAATGGTCGGTGACGGCATCAACGATGCTCCGGCGCTGGCAACCGCGGATACGGGCATGGCGATCGGCACCGGCACCGATGTAGCGATGGAGGCGGCGGACATCACGCTGATGCGCGGCGATCTGATGAGCATCCCGGATGCGATCCTGATGAGCCGCAAGACCATGCGCAATATCAGGCAGAATCTGTTCTGGGCGCTGGCCTACAACACGCTCGGCATCCCGATTGCGGCGCTCGGCTTCTTGGCGCCCTGGCTGGCCGGAGCCGCGATGGCCTTCAGCTCGGTATCTGTTGTACTGAACGCGCTGCGTTTACAGCGCGTCAAGCTGTAAGAATTATACGGCTTGCTGGAGTCGGAACCATCCGGACGGAAGGAAGGAACCCAAAGAATCGCCGGTACATATGCCGGCGATTCTTTGGGTTAGATATGAAGCGGAGGGGAGCACCTAAATGCGCGTCTTCTATAGACGCATTCGGTACATGCTACTCTATTCGCTGGCTGCTGCGGAAGCCGAAGCGGTCTTTTTCCGGCCCAGCAGGTTCGTGCCAATAACCCCGGCGATGATCAGGAATGATCCGATCCAGTGATAGACCGTGATCTGCTCACCCAGGAAGATCGCTCCGGCTGCAATGGATACGATGGTGGAGAGGTTGGTGAAGACGCTCATGAGTGAGGCCTCGATTTTGGATAAAATATAGGTTGAAGTCAGGGTTGTGACCAGCGAGGCGACCACCCCCAGATATACGGCGGACAGGACAAATGTTGTGCTTCCCAGCGGATTCAGGAAATCCCCGAGCGTGCCGCTGACTGTATGTCCGGTAAGCGAGATGATCAGGAAGGTGGCGAAGCCGACTCCCATCATCAGATAGCTGAGCTCAGCAGGGCTGAAGTGGCTGGAGAGGGAGCGGGCCAGCACACTGTACCCGGCAAAAGCGAGACAAGTCATGAACAGCAGCACAATCCCGGTCATATTGGACAGCTGAATGCCGCTTCCCTTCATGACGAAGATGAATACCACGCCGAATACCGAGAGGAAGATACACAGCTTTTGCAGCAGGGTGGTCTTCTCCTTCAGGAAAATCGAGGCGATGATCATCGTCACCACCGGAGTGAATGAATAGAGGATGCCTCCCTCGGCTGAGGTGGCGCGCTGAAGTCCGAAGACCTGCAGGGTGAAGAAGCCGAGCGGATACATCGCGGCGAGCAGCAGGGCCCGGCCAATCGGCTTGCCCCGGTAGGAAACCTTGACCCAGCCGAGGGCGACCGGAACCGACATCACGGCAAACGAGGCGGCGAACCGGAAGGTCAGCGTGTCGAGCGGCCCGGCATGAACGAGAGCCACTTTGGTGAACAGGAAAGAGAAGCCGATAATGACCGCATTGAGTACGGCGAAGCTGTAGGCCAGCTTGAGTCCTTGTTTGTGCATGGGTACATCTCCTTATAGGTTAGTGAAGATTGGATGCTGTAAACATTCGATCTATTACTTTAAAATTAAAGGAAAAGGCGTACACCAACAATACAAGCTTTCCTCAACTGTACCGGTACAGTCTGCCGCGATCCTATATAATAAGGGAAGAATAATAGGATAAAATACACGGCATAGTAGGGTAATGACGGCGAACGGAGGCGGGCGATGAACAAATATCATCAGGTGATCACAGAGCTGGAGCGGCAGATGAAGGAAGGGCAGTACCGCCCGGGGGATAAGCTGCCGTCTGTGCGCAGTGCTTCAGAAATCTACGGCTGCAGCGTCAGTACGATTCTGAAGGCATACGGGGAGCTGGAGAGGACGCATACGATCTACTCTATTCCGCAGAGCGGCTATTACATGGTGGACAAGAGTGACGATTCGGCAGCGGCGGGGAGCGAAGGGACGGTTGATTTTGCTTCGGCTTCGCCGGATCTGAACGTCTTTCCGTACCTGGACTTCCAGCATTGCCTCAATAAGGCGATTGATCAGTACAAATACCATCTGTTCACCTATGGTGATGCCCTGGGGCTGGAGACGCTGCGCCGCACCCTGGTGTCGCATCTGGCGGAGTATCAGGTGTTCGCCAAGGCGGAGTCGATTCTGATTACCTCGGGGATTCAGCAGGCGCTGGAGATTCTGGCTAGAATGCCTTTTCCCAGCGGCAGAACGGAGATTCTGGTGGAACAGCCGGGGTATGATATTTTTTTGCGGTATTTGGAGGCTGAGGGCCTGCCGGTGAGCGGAATCGGGCGTTCGGCGGCGGGCATTAACCTGCAGGAGCTGGAGGAGAAGTTCGCCAGCGGGAGATTTAAGTTTTTTTATACGATGCCCAGATATCACAACCCCCTTGGGACAACCTACAGCACAGAGGAACGCAAGGTCATTGCCGGACTGGCAGCCAAATACGATGTCTACATCGCCGAGGATGATTATATGGCGGATCTGGGGATCGGACGGCGTTATGACCCGATCTATGCGTATGACCAGACTTCCCATGTCATCTATCTCAAAAGCTTCTCCAAAATCATCTTCCCGGGCCTTAGGCTCGGTGCGGTGGTTGTGCCGCAGCCCCTATTGGAGGCCTTCCGCTCCTATAAAGGCTACACCGATACCTCGCTGCTGTCACAGGCTGCGCTTGAGGTATACATCAAGAACGGGATGTACGGGCATCACAGGCACAAGATCAAAGCCATGTATGCCAAAAAAATCCGCGCGGTATACGAAGCACTCGGGCGGCATAATACAGACGGCTTAATCGAAGCCTCTGCGGACAGCTCCGGCATCTATATCCAGTTCAAGCTGCCGCTCACCGTCAACCTGGAGCGTCTGGTCAAGCGCCTGGCCGGGCGGAAGATCCGCGTGGTACCCGGGAATGGCTTCTATCTGCCGGGTTACCAGACCCGGGACAAATTCCTGCGCATCAGTATTTCCCGGGCGGGGCTTACGCAGATTGATGAGGGAATCCTGACGGTTGTCCAGGAGGTGAAGCGCGGGAGCGGGTGGTAGGGGCCGTAGAGGCCGTAGAGGCGGAAGAAGAGGAAGAAGAGGAGCAAGAGGCGAAAGAGGGCGGAAGAGTCTGAAAGAGGCTGGAAGGGAGCCACTCTTGTTGTATGGGCCGCGAAATGGGATCATAATAGGCTTATATAGGAGTGAAGAGAGGTGGGACGATAATGAAAATAACGAATGAAACCCTTGAGCTGTTGAACCGTCATACCTCTGTCCGCCAGTACCAGGACAAGCCGGTCAGCGACGAGCTGCTGTCAGCAGTGATTGGAGCGGGACAGATGGCTTCGACTTCCAGCAATGTCCAGGCGTACACAGTTATTGCTGTAACGGAGCCAGCACTGAAAGCCCAGTTATCTGCCTTATCCGGTAATCAGGCGTACATCGAACAGTGTCCGGTCTTTCTGGTCTGGTGTGCGGACCTGTACCGGCTGCGGGAAGCGTCCGCTCCGCATTTGGAGGGGAAGCCGTCCTATGAGGACACGGCCGAGAATCTGATTGTAGCGACTGTCGATGTGGCGCTCGCCGCGCAGAATGCTGCTGTTGCCGCAGAATCGCTCGGTCTTGGCATTGTCTACATCGGCGGCATCCGCAATGAGATCGCTGCGGTATCTGAACTGCTCGGCCTGCCGGAGCTGGTCTATCCGGTCTTCGGCATGTGCCTCGGGTATCCGGCCGCCGTGAACGGCATCCGCCCGCGCCTGCCGCAGGCGGCGGTGCTGCATCATAACGGCTACAATGCCGAAGCCGCAGTGGAACAGGCCCAGGTGTACGACGCGATCTCCAGCAACTACATGCGCGAGCGTACCGGCGGCCAGAGCGCAGCCTCTTGGTCGGAGATGATGGCCGGCCGGCTGGCTCAGCCTGCCAGGCTGCACATGAAGGAATTCCTGCTCAGCAAGGGATTCATGCAGAGGTAGTGAACAGAAAGGCCTTCTCCAGAGTCTGTGGGGGAGGCCTTTTTTTGATTGGGGGAGGATGGACCGAACGTATGCGTAAAACCGAATACTGTAGGCTGGCGCGAAGGTACGCAGGCTCAGTACGCCACAGCCAGTAACAAATATTGAATTTCCTGCAAGAAGTGCAACAATGCTGCCGAAAATAAGCGGCTTATGCGGAAATCGTGCACGAAATGCAACAAAGCTAGCACAAACTTGCTCAAAACATCGAAATTCCTGCAAACGATGCAACAATGCACCGCAGCTAGTAACATGTCTAGAGAAATCCTGCAAAAAATACAACAATGCTGCCACAAACCGATACAAGTGGTGGCAGAGAGTGATAACCATCAAAATTGGCCAGAGATAGGCGGAACATCGCCATGATGTGCAACTGTGGGGAATCGGGGCGAATGTATGCCGAAAACTACATACAATGTGCAACTGAAAGGGTGAACGGGGCGAATGTATGCTGAAAACAACATACAATGTGCAACTGCAAGGGTGAACGGGGCAAATGTATGCCGAAAACAACATACAATGGGTTCGAGTGAGGGTGAGTGAGCCGAAGCGAGTGGAAGGGTATTCTCCTATTCGATTATTTTGCATTCACAGCAAAATTGCATTAAAAGAAATATTGCGTGTTGCGCAAAAATATGGAAAGTGCTAAAATTTGGATAGAGGTTGGATTTCGCTGGACGCCAACACCCGGGCCCGGAATCGCGCCGTAGCCAAATTCCCTCTTCCGCTTCGCGGCTGTTCTGCTGCGGATGCTCTTGAAATCATAGATTTGAGAAGGAGGAGAAGAGTATGGTACAGGTAGACGGGCAAGAGACAAAGGTGGCTGCACGGTTGACGCACAAGGTATTCTTCGAGCGCGATGATATTGAATTCACGTTCCAGTGGCTGCTGTCGTTCGTACATTGCGGCGGTGTGTCGCAGGGTGAAGTATTTAAGCTTGCACGGAACATTGATCCCAGCTCTTTGACCAGCTGGAAGACTGAATTCGAGAAGGAAGCCGTTAAGATCGAGGCAACGGCAGAGCGCTGCCTGAAGAAAGGGCATCTGATCAGTGCCAGCGAGGCCTTTATCCGTGCCCACTCGTATTACCGGGCAGCCTTTTACGGGGCTTTTCCAGATGAACCGGATTTTGCGCGGTACCACGGCAAAAGTGTGGAATGCTTCCGCAAGGCGCTTGATGCGAAGTCTGAGCAGATTCCCCACGAGTGGGTCGAGGTGGAATACAAGGGGTATAAGTTCCCGGGATGCTTCCTGAAGGCGGAGCACGGGAATACGCCTAAACCAACGATTATTTTCCATAACGGCGGGGAAACGCACAAGGAAGATACCTATTTTCTCGGAGGGCAAGCGGCTATTGACCGGGGATATAACGCGCTGATCGTAGACCTTCCTTATGATGTATGTGTCCGGTTCTATGAGCCTGAGGCAACGGCCAAGAACTTCCCGCGCGAGGAGCTGCATAATGTCTACAGAGCCACCACGGATTTCGTCCTGGCCCGGCCGGATGTGGACCCTGAACGGCTGGTCGTCAGCGGCATGAGCTATGGCGGGGCCAAGACAATGGTTCATGCAAGCTGTGACGACCGCTTCGCAGCGGCAGTGCCGAACTCACCGGTGTACTCCATGGCGTCCTTCATTGAACGCGGCATGTCCTCGTTTCTCAGGGGCAGTGCAGAAGAAGCGGCGGAGCAGACTAAGAAAATGCCGTACACCGGCCAGGTGCTGTTCGCCGGATTGGCCTGGTCCCATGGCTTGGACAGCATTGCCGGGTGGCATGGTTCAGCCGGAGAAGTGATGGAGGTTGATCCTAAGGACGTCAAGTGTCCCCTGCTCTCCATGTATTCGGAAGCGGAGCATCCCGAGATGCAGCGGCAAGCGATCGACACTTACGAGAAGGCTCCGAACAAGAAGAATGCGATCTTCAAGGGGACGGAGGAGGATGGTGCCGACCTGCATTGCCAGCTGAACAATCTGCCGCTCAGCTACCAGGTGATGTTTGACTGGCTGGATGAGGTGCTCGATTATAACATTCAGCTACAACCGGCGCAGTAAGCGATCTTCAGGATTAAGGCCGGATCTGCGGTGCTGAAATGACAGCAACGCAGATCTTGACTACATATAAGGATTGGAGCAATTGAGTGACATGACGAATGAAAAACAGGGCTTGAGAGAACGCAAAAAAGAAGAGACCAGGCGGACGCTGAGCGATGTAGCCTGCAGACTTGCCATGGAGAAAGGGGCCAGCCAGGTTCGGGTGGAGGATATTGCCGCAGCCGCGAATGTCTCCATGCGGACGTTCAATAACTATTTTGCGTCCAAAGAGGCTGCGATTGTCGGCAATGCGTACCAGCGTTCCGAGCGGATAGCGGCTACCCTTGCCGGCCGTCCGTCCGGGGAACCGCTGCAAGACTCGATCCGGGCTGCTGTGCTTGACGGATTCGCCGAGACAACAGACCGGCAGTGGTATGCGCGTATCGTCCTCCTTCGCGATGATCCGGCATTGTTCGGCGCCACACGCAAGGTGGAGATTGAGATTGAGCGGGAGCTGGCCAAGGTGATTGCGGAACGCACACATAAGGATGTGAAGCTCGACCTGTACCCGGACTTATTGGCCGCGCTGCTTATGGCAGCGATACGCACAGCGGTTTTCCATTGGGTAAGTGCACCTCCCGGAGGACGGACGCTGAACGACATGCTGGAACAGGCGATTGGGCAATTGAGGTTTGAGTAATATGCACACGGAGGCGCTCCTGCTACGATAACGAAATCGTGGACAGGAGCGCCTTATTTAAATATAAGAACTTATATGTTTCACATGATAAATTATCCTTCTATTTCTCGCTGAAACGGTACCGTCCTTAAAAGGACGGTAAAGCCGTTTCCACTTGTTGCCGGGTGACAGTTGTCACTTTGAATCGGTGACAGTCCATACTGATGCTTCTCTCCGGTCTCCGGTACTATAGCAATATAGCCAAGAGGGCAGAAGGACACGGAGGGATACATGATGGAACATGTCATTGAAATGAACAATGTCAGCCGCAGCTTCCAGGAGAAGCAAGCGGTGAAGCAGGTGAGCTTTACGATTAGCCGCGGCTCGATCACAGCGGTGCTTGGCCCTAATGGAGCCGGCAAAACCACTACACTGGCGATGCTTCTGGGCTTGCTTGAGCCCTCGGAGGGCAGCGTGAAGGTGTTCGGTCATAAGCCAACAGACGTCAGGGTGAAGCAGCGGACTGGAGCCATGCTCCAGGAGGTCAGCGTTATGGACCGGCTGAAGGTCCGGGAGATTCTGGCCCTGATCCGCAGCTATTATCCGCAGCCCATGGAGATGGAGGTGCTGCTTCAGGCGACGGGGCTGGGGGCGGCGGATCTGAACCGCTATGCGGAGAAGCTCTCCGGCGGGCAAAAGCGCAGTCTGAGCTTCGCGCTGGCGCTGGCGGGCAACCCGGATCTGTTGTTTTTTGATGAGCCGACGGTGGGGCTGGATACGACGGCGCGGCGGCATTTCTGGGATAGGGTGCGGGGACTGTCTGATCAGGGCAAGACGATTCTGTTCAGCACCCATTACCTGCAGGAAGCGGAGGATATCGCGGACCGGATTCTGTTGTTCAACCGGGGAGTGCTGGCGGCGGACGGAAGCCCGGACGAGATTAAGGCGAGACTGGTGAAGAAGTCGCTGTCCTTCCTGGCGTCCGGCGACCCGGCGCTGCTGCGCAATCAATTGCTGGAGCTGCCAACCGTGGAAGGCTGCTACGAGAAGGATGGGCGGCTGCATGTGACGACGGAGAATACGGATGAGGCGCTGCGGGCTATTTTCGTGAACGGGCTGGCTGTGCAGGATGTACGGATCGACCAGGGGAAGCTGGATGAAGCGTTCGAGCAATTGACCCTGAATCAAGAGGAGGCGGCAGTATGATGAAACCTATGTTGGCCCAGTGCAAGGCAGAGCTGCTGCGGATTATCCGCAATCCCTATTATGTATTCTGGTCGCTGCTCATGCCGATTATGTTCTACTTCATCTTCACCCGGGTGGTGAATACGGGCACGGACGATACGAAGCAGTGGCAGTCGCATTATCTGATGTCGATGGCGGCCTTCAGCGTGATGGGCTCGGCGATTATGACCCTCGGCATCCGGCTGGTGCAGGAGCAGACGCAGGGCTGGAATACGTTTATCCGCATTACTCCGCTGCCGTCCTCGGTATATTTTTTCGGCAAAATGTTCGGTCAGAGCGTCATGCATCTGTTCTCGGTTCTGTGTATTTTCCTGGCCGGGTATCTGATCAACGGGGTGTCGCTGACAGCAGCGCAGTGGCTGCTTAGTGGACTGTGGCTGCTTGCGGGCTCGCTGCCTTTTCTCGCGCTGGGTACGATTATCGGGTCCATGAAGCGGGTGGATACGGCGAGCGGGGTGAGCAATGTGCTCTATATGGGGCTGGCGGTGGCCGGGGGTATGTGGATGCCTCTCGACATTATGCCTAAGCTGATGCAGAAGATCGGGCACTGGCTGCCGTCCTACAATTATGGAGATGGAGCCTGGGCGATTGTAGCGGGAGGTTCCCCGTCGTGGAAGGCTGTGCTGCTGCTGCTCGGTTACCTGGCCGTATTTATGTTATTATCGGTCTATATAAGGCGAAAACAGGAAGCGGTGTAATGTACAATGGCTAGTAAGCAGTTCCGGTTCTTTCCGCAAAAATTCGGCTTCTTCCCCTACATCTGGCTGATCTATCTGGTGTTCCCGATTCTTAACCTTCAGGGGTATAGCGGGGTCAAGCTGATGGCGGGTTATGGGCTGGTCCTGCTGTTCCTGGTGACGTACCGTCAGCTCTACTGGACGGAGGGTAGAACGTACACGGCCTGGATGGGAGTGCAGCTGCTGATTATTGTCGTGCTAACCGTAGTCTATAGCCCCTACAACATGTATATGGGCTTCTTCTCCAGTAACTTTATTGGCTGGTATACCGATACGCGCCAATTCAGACGGGCTCTTGCGGTGTTCACCGCTGTGCTGGCCGGACTGGGCCTATTCTACCTGCCGCAGGTGTATGGCCCGGATATCCTTTTCATGCTGCCATTTGCGATAATGATGCTGATCACGCCCTTCGGCATCCGCTCCATTAACCGGCGGCGGGTGCTGGAGAAGGAGCTGGACCAGGCCAACGAGCAGATCAAGGAAATGATCAAGCGTGAGGAACGAATGCGCATCGCCCGCGATCTGCATGACACGATGGGACACACGCTGTCGCTGATTACGCTGAAAAGCCAGCTGGTCGAGAAGCTGGTCGTCAAGAATCCCGAGCGGGCGCAGGCGGAAGCCCGTGAAATCCAGCGGACCTCGCGGGCCGCGCTGCGCCAGGTACGGGAGCTGGTCTCTGAGATGCGTGCAGTCTCCGTTGCCGAAGAGCTGGCCGAGGCGGCGGAGATGCTGCGCAGTGCGGAGATCGCGCTTGAGGTAGAGGGAGATGCAGCGCTGCCGGGTGTATCCGATCTGACGCAGAATATTCTCAGCCTCTGCATCAAGGAGGGGATTACCAACATCGTTAAGCATAGCCGTGCGGACCAATGCCGGATTAGCATCGTAATGACACCCGGCGAGGTACAGATCACACTGGAGGATAACGGCATAGGGGTAGAAGCGAGCGGTTCAGGGGGGACGGAGCGCCGGGACGGCAACGGCATGAAGGGGATGGGCGAGCGGCTGGCCCTGATTGACGGCTCGCTGACGCTGGCTCCGGGACCCGGCGGGGGAACCCGGCTAACGGTGGTTACACCAAGAGTAGTGAAGGATGGAAAGGGTGGGGAAACAGCATGATCAGGATCATAATTGCCGAGGATCAGCGGCTGCTGCGCGGCGCGATGGCATCGCTGCTCGATCTGGAGGATGATATTGAGGTGGCGGGCGAAGCCGGGGACGGGGCGGAGGCGCTGGCCCTGATCGAACGTGTCCAGCCGGATGTATGCCTGATGGATATTGAAATGCCGCTGATGAGCGGCCTGGAGGTGGCAGAGATACTGAAATCGCGGGGCTGCCGTACCAAAATCATTATCCTGACCACCTTCGCCCGCCCCGGTTATTTCGAGCGCGGAGTGAAAGCCGGAATTCAGGGGTATTTGCTGAAGGATGAGCCGGTGGATAAGCTGGCCGATGCCATCCGCCGTGTGATGGCCGGGGGGCGCGAGGTCTCGCCTGAGCTGGTGTTCGGCAGCCTGCGCGAAGAGAATCCGCTCTCGGACCGGGAGCGTGAGATTCTGAAGCTTGCCGCCGCGGGCCGTAGCGCCGGTGAGATCGCCGCGGCGCTCCACCTCTCCTACGGCACCGTCCGCAACTACATCTCGGAGATCCTCAGCAAGCTTGCGGTCAAGACCCGGATTGAAGCGGTGCGGCTGGCAGAGGACAAGGGCTGGATGTAGGCCGTGACGGTGCAGTTATAGAAGACAAACTATGCTTTTCACTGTTTTTAATTGCACGTAATACAACTATGGGCTGAATGGTAACGCCAACCTGAGCTGAGTATCTAAAGTTGCTGGATTGTTTGTGAATTCACTTGCCATAGTTCTGCTGCCGCAGTTAGCTCAATTGTATTTTATACAACAGATATCCCCTGAATCCGCAGCAAATCCGATTCTGTTGTACTCTGTACAGCAGAAATCTGCGAAAGTGGTATTTTTGGGCAAATATACAAAATCTGCTGTACGAAATACAGCAGAAGTGAATTTTGTCCGGAATATTGAAGATTCTATTGTACTAAATACAATCAGGATGAGTTATACCGCTACTGACAAGGCAGTGCCGAGTCACGAAGGTTGTTGTTAGGCACAGCGAGGAGCCCGATCGTTCCTGCAATTTCACCTTCGCAGCAGCTTGCTCCTTATGTCTGGCTCTTCGCCTGCTCCTCGCGCATCCACTGGGAGAGCTGGCGCCGCATCCGCAGGAACTCCGGCGAATCGGCGATCTCTTCGCGGCGCGGACGCGGGAAGGGGACCTCCACGGTATGGAGGACGGAGCCGGGCCGTCCGGAGAAAACGTAGATGCGGGTGGAGAGCAGCAGCGCCTCCTCGATGTTATGGGTAATGAACAGCACGGAGCGGCGGTTCTCCTCCCACAGCTCCAGCAGCCAGCGCTGCATCTGCTCGCGGGTCAGCGCGTCCAGTGCGCTGAACGGCTCATCGAGCAGCATCAGCTCCTGCGGCGCGAGCATGGCCCGCAGGAAGGCGGCCCGCTGCTGCATGCCGCCGGACAGCATGTGCGGGTAGGCCCGCTCGAAGCCGCCGAGGCCGATCTTCGCCAGCCAGTGGCGCGCAGCCTCGCGGGCCTCCCGCGGCGGGGCGCCTTGCAGCTCGGCGCCAAGCAGGACGTTGTCGAGCGTGCTGCGCCACGGGAACAGCGCGGGCTGCTGCGGCATATAGCTGATCTTGCCGCGCTGCCCGGTCACCGGGATGCCGTTCATGCGGACGGTTCCGGTATCGGGCAGCGTAAGGCCGCCGATAATATGGAACAGCGTGCTTTTGCCGCAGCCGGACGGGCCGACAATGGAGACGAATTCCTGCGGCTCCACGGTCAGGGACACCTGATTCAGCACCTGCGTCTCCCGGCGGCGGTGCGTGAACGATTTGGAGATGCCGCTGACTTCCAGCGCAGGCGGCACACTCTGAGTGCGCAGGCATCCGTCTCCGTCCGCCTTCTCCAGTTCAATCCTCGTAAGCTCAGACAATTCGCCCAGCCTCCCTCTGTTCATTATGGTTACTTCTGTTGTGGATGATCCTTCTGTACACATTAAGCATCCTTACGCGGCTTCCAGCGCACCAGCCATCTCTCCAGCAGGGCAATGAGCGCGAATAATACGAGACTCAGCAGCACGATGATGGCGATGGCCACGAACATCCGGTCCGCACGGTAAGAGGACTTTTGCAGCAGCATATAGTAGCCGATCCCCTTGTCGGCGCCGATCCATTCGGCCACCACTGCACCCATCACCGCATAGGTGGCGGAGATTTTGAGCCCGGAGAACAGGGAGGGCAGGGAGCCGGGAAGCTCCAGCCGGGTGAAGATTTGCCATTTGCCCGCACCGGCCATCTTCATATAATTCATCATCACCCGGTCGCTTTGGGCCAGCCCGCCCATGGCTGCAACAGCTACAGGGAAGAAGCAGACGAGGGTGATCAGGATGATTTTGGGCAGCAGGCCGAACCCGAACCAGATAATCAGCAGCGGGGCCAGCGCAATGGAGGGCACATTCTGGCTGAGGATCAGCAGCGGATAGATCGCCCGCTTGACCCAGGGCAGCAGATGCAGCAGCAAGGCGGTGAGCAGGCCAATGCCTGTGCCGACCGGGAAGCCGATCAGGGTCAGCCGCAGCGTGGCGGCGGTGTGCTCCCAGATCCCGGAGGCATTGTTCTTCGACTCACGCGCGATATCTGCGGGGCTGGGCAGCTGGTAGGCCGGGATGTCGAACAGCATAACCGATAACTGCCATATCCCGACAAAAAAGAGGACCGCCACAAAGGGCGGCCACACTAGCTTCCAGGTGCTTCTCACGGCCGGTATTTCTCGGTCAGCTTATCCATGCTGATGCCGCCCGGATTATGGGCGATCTTGATCTGTGAGATGACACTCGGGCTGCCGGAGGCGATCAGCGCCTCATGCATGTCACGCACAATATCCAGCAGCTCGGACAGCTCGCCTTCCATAGTGGTCTCCAGCGGATTGACCTGATGCTTCACGCCTGATTTCTGAATGACCTCAATGGCCTTGTCCACATAAGGGATAGAATCCTCGTTGTTCGGTGTCTTGGGAATGACCTGAATGCTGAGCAATGTATTAGCCATGATGAATCCTTCCTCTCCAAGTTAAGTATAAGATTCCCGCTATGCGGGTTGATTATCATTCCGGCAAAAATTCATTCGTAAACGTACTCTCCGCATCCAGCGGCTTATCCAGCAGCTTCAGGCCGTACATCCAGTCGGCATAATTCTTCCAGATCTCAAGCTTCTGCTCGCCCCAGCGCGGGGCGTCGTCCTTGTATTTCGGGCTAAGCCATTTCTGGCTGGCCAGCACCAGCTTGGGGTCCAGATCAGGTACAGCATCGGACAAGACCGTCGCGGCTTCTTCCGGGTTATCGATCGCGTACTGATATCCCTTGGACGTAGCCTTAAGGAAGGCCTTCACCATTTCAGGGTGCTGGGCGATTTCCTTCTCGCTAGTGGTTAGCACCGGGGTGTAGTAATCCAGCTGCGGAGCGTAATCCTTCAGATACAGCATATCCAGAGGTTCCCCGCGCAGCTCGGCCTCTACCCCGGTCCACGCATAGAAGATCCAGGCAAAGTCAATATCCCGCTTCACGGCTGTGAAAAAGTCCGCTTCGCCGATATTTACCAGCTTCACCTTGGAGACATCCCCGCCTTCGGGGTCCATGATGGCTTTCATGGCAGCCTGCTCCGCAGGGGAGCCCCAGCCTCCGTAGGTTTTGCCTTCGAAATCCTTCGGCGTCTTAATATTGCGGTCCTTCGGAGCCGCGAACCCGGAGGTATTATGCTGAATGATTGCAGCAATCGACACCAGCGGCACATCCTGCAGACGGGCCAGGGTCAGCGCCTCCTGGGCGCTGATGCCGAACTGGGCTTCGCCGGAAGTGACCATCGTATCGGACCCGGCAGCGCCAGGCTGTACAATCTGCACATCAAGACCTTCCTCCGCGTAATAGCCCAACTCCTTGGCAGCATACAGGCCGGTATGATTCGTGTTCGGCGTCCAGTCCAGGGCAATCTTGACCGGGGTCAGAGCCTTTGGTGCATCCGTGGGTGCGGCTGCGGTTGCATCAGGTGCAGCCGTGCTGTTCCCGGCAGCAGGTGCGCTGGCCCCCGCATTGCCGCTGTTGTTCCCGCCGCCACAGCCCGCTACGGTGAGCAGCAGCATGGAGCTGAGCAGTAGTGTGACTGTTTTTTTGACTCCCATTTCTCTTTCTCTCTCCTTCCAGCAACCCCTGGTCTTCAGAGCTTACAGAAACCTTATTCCTGTACATCCTTAGAATCAAAAAAGCGTCCCGATGATCGGGACGCCAGTGACTTGCGTGAGGGGACTTCAGCTGCAGTACCGCTTAAGGCACTGTGCCGAATGAAGATTCCTACGCTGGCATTATCCAGATCAGGTATAAGGGTCAGTATCTTGTGGGATACAATCTCAGCCGGCCAATTCCAGCACCCCTGGTTCTATAAAGTTCACAGGTATTGCTATGTTCTTACGGTGTATTATAGACGGCAGCCCCGCCGTTGTCCACCCTCTGTGTCTTAATCCTCCAGTTTGAGCGGCAGAGTCCAGGGACCTTTCCATATAAAAATGGGCTTCGAAAGTATAAAACGCAGCTTATCCGCGCCCGGCTCTGTAATCAGGTTAAGAGTCTTCATGACACGCGGTGTGCCTTCACTCTCCTCCCACCCAAAGGAATAAGGCTCCTTAGAGCCCGGATAGCTGACAGAGAAATGGGTAAGTGACTTTGCCCCCGCCGGGTTAAATTTCAAGTCTATATCTACATTGACCTCTGTCTCACTGCTGCGGGTGATGCGGGTGAAGTCTACCGGATATCCGGCGATCTCAGCAGTAATATCCAGCGTTCTGCTCTCTCCGATAGCGGGCAGCGGCAGGGTAACTTTCTGGGAGACGGCTTCCTGATCGGATACCTCGATGTAAGGGATGACGACTGTATAAGGATGTCCTCCGGCTTCCTTCTGTTCACGGAACAAGAGCTCAGAATAGTAGCCTATAGAGGATGGAGAGTGCTCGGTAGAGACTTTTACTCCTGCTGCATTCTCGACATAGGTGCCATTCCAGGGCATTAGCGGCTCTAGTGTATAAGAAGATGCAGCGGATGCGGATTTCTGAAGAGCCGGGACCAGTTCAACACGGACAAGCCCATCACCCAGCCGTACCGGAAAAGCGGAAATCCGCACATCCTGCTGGACATCGCTGACCCCGAGCTGCTGCAGGTCATCGGCGGTCTGCGGCGGCCCCAGGACAAGCGGTCCAATGACCGTGCTATTAATGTATAAGGTTACCGTTTCTTCAGCCTGTAAAGTGAGATCATGGGGAAGAAGAGCGCTGTAGCTTGCATCCCAGTCGAGACCTCCGGAGGAAGTTCGCGAATTGAACATGAAGGTATAGCGGGTTCCTCCGATGTCTGCCTGAAATTCATTAATAATGCGAGTCTTCTGCCCCCGAAGATTAATGGTTGCGCGGTTCTCTTGCACAAGGATAGCGTTGACAGTCAGTTCACCCCGACCTACAGCAGCGGTGAAAGGCTTCTTCAGCACATATAACGGGCTGTCGGGACTATTCTCCACTACGGTGTGAAGGCCGGGCAAGAAACTGAACACTTGCTTCAGGCCCGCCTGGACGCTGGGCGAAGTGAACACCAGCCCTGCGCCAAGCAGAAGGGCTGCGGCAACTCCGGTATAAGCCTGCCGGCGGCTTCTGCGGACGGAAGGCAAGCGGCGCTGTACGTCAGGAGCGGTCCCGGTCCGGGACAAGGTGCGCACTTTGATTCTGCTTATGGCTTCAAGCTCCTCTTCCGATGGAGCGGCTGATTGAGGCTCGGCGGTCAGCGTGTTCAAGGCCAGCTCCGCTTCACTGAACTCCAGCGTATCGAGCTGATCGAACAGCTCCTGCTCACCGGTGGTCAACTCTTTCTTCATGGCCTAAGTCCTCCTCTCTGTTTGGTTTAGTCTGCTGCAGAGTTTGCTTCAGAATGGTTCGGCACCGGTACAGCCGGTTCTCTACAGCTTTTTTCGTTAAGTCAAAAGCCTCAGCCAGTTCATCCAGACTCTCATAGAGATAATACCGGCGCAGAAACAGGCTGCGGTCCGGCTCCTGAAGCTGCTTGATATGGTGCAGCAGTTCTTCCGCTGCCTCACGCCGCAAAATTTCCTGCTCTGTGTTGCTGCTGCTCCGGACGGGGATGGCTGCCTGGCCCATCGTCTGATCAAGCCCGGGCTGTAGTTTACGCCGCAGATTCAGCGCCTTATATTTGGCAAGGATTAGAATCCATGTGCGGAATGAGGCCCGATCAGGATCGTACTGTCCGATGTTGTTCCAGGCAGCTAAGAATACATCACTGACACATTCCTCAGCATCCTCTGCCCGCCCGCAGCCGCCCAGAATGCGCTTGACCAGCCTAAGCACATCCGTTCCATAGTAATCCATAGCATCGGCAAGTGCCTGCTTATCTCCTCTGCTGAACCTGCCGGGCCAGGAGAGGCTGTCATAGTCTTTAGGTGTCATATGAACCTCCGGTAATTCTTCCCATCCCTCAGGTGGAAGCTAGTGCTGATTATGTCTAACTACTGGTTACTACGCTTGATGGCAGACAAATCACTCACAAGATCTCTGAATGCTTACCAAAAAACAGCGATACTCCCCTGGCGGAAGCATCGCTGTTATTTTGTTTATCTATTCGGATATGTCTTAATCCCTCGTATAATGCCGCTTCTTGCGGCGGCTGCGGATGCCGTTCCAGATCTCTCTCAGCGTTAAGCCGACACTGACGGTGATCCCGGAGAAGGTCAGGAACAGAGCCAGATACTCGAACGCGGAGTACTCCAGCATTTTGCTCCAGTCGATCTGTCCCTTCAGATCCTCGATCACCTGATTCATCCCGTAAATCCCGCTGATGACCGTAAACACGGTGAGCACCATCAGGAGCGTATCCCGCCGTTTGGCCTGGAATTTGTCCTGATACTGGAACAGGTCATTCAGGGTCATTTTCACCTCATCGAACAGGGCATCATTGCCATACACCTTACGCAGCTGAAAAAAAATCTCCCGCCCCTGCGACTGCGAAATCAGCTCCAGGAAGTAGAATTTGGCCGAGAATTTGTTGATCAGGAAGATCAGATTCTCGATCTCGTCATTGTCGTGGTTGATGCGCAGCCGGGAGTGGAGGTTGGCGAGCTTCAGCAGCACGATTTTATGAAAAATACTCAGCAGCATTCCGTAATAATACTCGCCGTACATCTGGCTGATCAGGCCTGCGGCAATCTCCGGCTTGGCCCGGCTCACGCAGCAGAAGGTCTGCTCATTGGTCATATAATAGGTGTCCGGCCCCCAGCGGCTATAGCAATGCTCCCGGGTGTACTGCTTGATATAGTCCGGATCACTCGCGCTTATATAGGGGCTGCCGTCGATGCTCAGACCGTCCACCTGGGAGGCCCGGTAGAGCAGCTCGACACTGATCTCTTCCTCATCCTCCGGGAGATTAACGCCGTAGAAGGCCTGCACCAGCATCCGTTCATCGACGAAGAAGGGCAGGGTCTCGAAATAATTGTCATTCGTCTCCGCAGGATCGAGATACGGCTCCAGCCCGGTGACCAGATGCCTGAACACGAAATCCTCCACCCGGTCAAAAGACTTCTTATGACAATGAATGAAGGTATGCTCATCCTGAACACTTACATCCTCCAGGTTGCGGAACCGGTCGGCGAATTCGAGCACCATGCTGAAGGGGAGATTCTCCTCCTCAATAGCCACTCTTACCGTCAGGAAGCCCAGCTCGAACGGGCAGAGGAACACATCGGTCGACAGCACGCGGAAGGGAACCGTCTGGAAGGGCATTTGCAGCCCGCAGAGCAGATCACTCACCCGGGAAAAGCGGCGGAAGGAATCCTTATCCTTCTCACGCGGAAACAAGACATGGGCGGCAAACGGAAGATAGCTGCGCTCCATTTTCTCATGGGATACACAGTGGTCTCCGTAATAGGCCTGCTCCAGTTCCTTGTTGTCGAGAAAAAAACGGGTAAATCCATCCCCCTGAAGACTCTCAATCAGCTCTTGGTCTACTTCGGCCTTCATCGAAAAGGGGAAAATGAATTGCAGCAAGGCGGTATGCAGAGTGGGCTCGGAATGCAGTTCAGCCATATGTGGGTTCCATCCTTATTCACAGAATATGGACCTTGTAGCATACAATTACCCGATTCTCCAGGCGGTCACGCTCAGCACGAATAACAGTGCGGCAAAAGCGGCCAAAAGTCCCGAGGTCTGGGCGATCTGCAGATGATCCATGGACCAGCCGGTCAGCAGCGGCAGCACCGCGCCGCCAATTCCGCCGGAGGCGATCATAATGCTGGGCGTCGATTCTTCTGCGCCGGGCAGGAGCTTGCTGGAGAAGACCAGCGCGATCGAGAAGATGCCGGACATGAACAGGCCAAGCAGCAGAATGATCGCAAAGGCGGCAAGCCGGTGACCGGCGAACGGGAAAATGATAAGCAGCAGCAAAGCGGCAAAGCAGCTGACGAGCACATAGATACGGTAGGAAATCTTCTCGGCAATGACACCGGCGAACAGTCTGCCTGCCGACATAGCAAGCCAGAAGAAGGTCACCGTGAGCGCAGCCGTGGCCTCGCTCATGCCCAGCTTCGCGATGAAGATCGCCGGCATGAAATTCACCAGGCTCATCTCGGTGCCTACATAGAGGAAGAAGAACAGAATGAACAAGCCAAGCACGACCCACTGCTTGCCTTTGTAGGGCAAGGATAATCTTCTGGCGGTTCCCGCTGCCGCAGCGCGGTCAGGGCGGGCAGGCCGCTCATCCAGCGCGCTGTCCAGCGGGCCGAATCTGCTCTTCGCCCAGAAGAGCAGCGAGAGGAGGGAGAAGGCTGCAACGATCAGGAAGGCCAGCCGCCACTGCCCTGCGGCAATCAGCGGACTGGCCGCCAGCGGCATGAGCAGCGCCCCGACACCGAACAGCACCTCCAGCCGGCTCATGGCAACTGCTGTTCCTTCGGTGACTGCGGCTATAATAATCGTGCCGATGACGGCTTCGATCATCCCGAAGCCGAACCCTGCGGCTACGGCAATTACGTACATCCAGCCCCAGGGCGGGAGGAAGGCATAAGCAATCTCGGCGCACAGCAGCAGGCCGGTGGCAATCATAATGCCGCCGCGCTTGCCGAACCGCCGGTTCAGCAGCGGCGAGACCAGTACGCCGGCCAGGAAGCCCGCGAACTGGCTGAAGATCAGCTCGCCCCCAGCACTGTAGCTGCGGTCATAATGCTGGAGCAGCACTGGCAGAATGGAGCCCAGGACGACATGGGCGAGGCCGATTACGAAATAGGAGAGACAGCCGATCCAGATTAGTTTTTTCAAGAATAAGACTCCTTATGAATCAATTTATGAGCAGATGGCGGGATTCAGAATGAACGGGAAGGGTACACTATATTAGGCACAGGTTAATCATAAATCCAAACCAAGGACGTGAATATATAAACTTATATTCACATGAATTTTGAAGGGAGCTGTGACGTCAATGGATAACAAAGAGCTGGAGAAAACAATCATACAGGTGCTGGACGACAACAGGTTCGGTTCCTTCGGCACGATTGAGGCCGGTAACAAGCCTAAGGTGCGCTACATGGCGGTATTTCATGACGGGCTGTCCATCTATCTCGCAACGAGCCGCAAGACTCATAAGTTAGAAGAGCTTCAGGATAATCCGAATGCTTGTCTGCTGCTTGGTTATGAACAGGGCGGCGGCAAGGATGTACTGGAGATTGAAGCTACGGTTGCTGTGACGAAGGATGATAGCTTGCGCTCTAAGGTATGGAATGAGTCCCTGGAGAAATGGTTCAAGGGACCGGATGATCCCGATTATGTCATTCTTGAGCTGTCACCTTCACGGATTGAATATATGGGCAAGAACGGCGAGCATGGGGTATGGCAGTCTTAAGCGGGTGTCTCCGGTAAAAGGATGGCCGTGTCCGGTAACGGGTGAGTTCTGCCAAAGCCTGAGCACTATATAGTCTGGCAACCCGAGCCTCTTATGGACCTTCATGGTTCAAAAGAGGCTCTTTCTGCTGCTTCTTTCCGGATTGTGCCGGAGGAATCATGCTATAATGGCCTCAGGTTATCGACATCATGAGGCGGAGGGGATTGCCATGAACTGTGTTGATTGTGCTGACATCGACCCGATAGAGGATCAAGGGGAGCTGAAGCTCCGCCCCTGCTCAGCTCCGCTGGCTGCTGCCATCCGAAATGCCGGTTATGAAGTTTATCAGACAAGCAAGACCTGTATCATTCCATATCATCGTAAGGAAGAGCTGTTGAAGCTTATTGAAATGCTGGTGGCGGCTAAGGACATAGCGGATACATTAACCGTATGCGTTAAGAGTAAAGGTGCCTCTGCGGCCCCGGACCGGTGGCTGACCTTTGAGCAGCTGAAGGTCCGCTTCGCTAATGAGAATCTGGTGTCCATCATTATGAGCCATGATTTCTGCAGCCATATGCAGCCGATTGTGAATTTCAGCGAGGAGATTGTCGGTTTTGAATTTCTGCTGCGGCCGCTGGCCCAGGGCAGTTACTTTCAGCCCTATGAGCTATTTGAGATTGCCCGCCGTACAGGGTTTCACTCCTTCCTGGACCGGGCCGCCCGGATCTCGGCGATAGAGACCAGCAGCAGGCTGCTGCCCAAGGGCATCAAGCGGTTCATTAACTTCCTGCCCTCTTCTATTTATAATCCCAAGTATTGTCTTACGCATACCTTCGAGGCGATCCGCAGGCTGGACCAGGACCCGGAGGATTATGTATTTGAAGTTGTGGAGACGGAGCAGATCAGCGATATTCCGCATCTGCGAGCCATCTTCGCCGAATACCGCCAGCAGGGGATGCGGGTTGCGCTGGATGATGTGGGCGCGGGCTATTCGACCATTGAACTGATGTCCAGTCTCCAGCCGGATTATGTCAAGGTTGACCGCAGTCTAATCAGCTTCTGTGACCGGGATGAAGGGAAGCAGCGGATGCTTGGGGAGATTATCTCCAGGGCCGGAGAATTCGGTGCAAGCCTGCTGGCCGAAGGCATTGAACGCCGTGAGGAATTCCTGGTCTGCCGTGATCTGGGCATGGATCTGGGACAAGGCTATCTGTTCGGGCTGCCGGAGGATAAGCCGCCGGGACGGTTCGGAATTACGGCCTGAACAGCAAGTATGAACCTCCCCGGATGCAGGCAGACCTCAAGACTGCTGGTATCCGGGGATTTGTGATGCCATTTGGAAGGAAGAAAGGATGGAGAACAACGTGAGTGTAACCCTATTGTACGTAGAAGATGACCGGGAGATCGGCAGTGCCTTGGCGGCTGATCTGCGGGAACGGGAATATGCTGTGCGCTGGCTGGAGAGCGGGGACGGGGCGCTTGAAGCCGCAGAGGGCTGCCAGCTTGCGATTCTGGATGTGATGCTGCCGGGGCTGGATGGCTTCACCGTCGGCCAGCGGCTGAAGCGGGCGTATCCGGAGCTGCCGGTTCTGATGCTCTCGGCGCGCACCTCCATTGACGATAAGCTTCAGGGGCTGGACTTCGCCGATGATTATCTGACCAAGCCATTTCATCCCGATGAGCTGGCGGCGAGAATAGAGGTGCTGCTGAGAAGAAGCGGTGCTGCTGCGCCCGCCCAGCTCACGCTTAAGCATCTGGTTGTCAGACCGGGAAGCAGTGTGGTCACGGAAGCTGCGACCGGACGGGAGATTATGCTTACCGGCAAGCAGTTCCAGATCTTCTCTTATCTGCTGCGGCATTTGGGCCAGATTCTAACCAAGGAGCAGATCTATGAGGCGGTCTGGGGGGAGAGCTATATCGAAGGCGACAAGACACTGATGGTACATATCCGTTATCTGCGCGAGAAGCTGGAGCTTGATCCTGCAGCGCCGGAGATTATTGAGACGGTCCGGGGGATCGGCTACCGGGTGAGAGGGTGAAGGGGACAGGGCGTTTCCAGCTGCTGCACCGTTCGCTGCTTTTTCGTTATCTGCTGATTATTGTAGCTGCACTGCTGTTCGTGCCCGTTGTTATTCCGCTGACGATTGCTGTGTACAGTATCTTCGGGGGGCTTACTCATACAAGTCCACCTAAGGAGTATGAGCAGTATTCCAGTATAGATAAGCTGGAGATTATGTGGCATGAGGAGGCCCGCAAGCTCCTTGACCAGTCTCCTGCAGATATCACCCGGCGGTTGTCGGCCTTAAGCGAAGCCTATCCGCTGGCGAGAATATTCTGGGTCGATCCTGCGGGGGAAACACAGCTGGTTAGAGAGCTTTCAGGACCGCCGCTGCTTTTGACGGGAGAGGCTCCGGCCGTTCCCGCCCAGTGGAGCGCCGCTGAAGCGGTATCCTTCATGAAGGACAGTGTAGCGCTGAAGCCGCTGGCGATTGTCGCTTTCATAGGGGACCGGGCAGAAGCCGCTGAGGGCTTCATGGTTATGCAGATTCCTGAGGATATTACGAAGAGCAAATATACCGCAGGTCTGGATAAATGGTATACGATTGCCATGCTGGTGTTCTTCCTTCTGTTCATCACCAGCTCCTGGTTCTTCTTCATCATGATCCGCAGAAGGCTGCTGCGGCTGCAGACCGCTATGGTGTTCACCGGGCAGGAGGGCTTACCGCAGATTGTTCCGCCGGGGAAGCCGGATGAGATCGGACGTCTGGAGGAAGCCTTCAATACCATGGTGACGGAGCTTAAGGCAGGCCGTGCCCGAGAGGCGGAAGAAGAGGCGCTGCGTAAGCGGCTGGTGGCCGATCTGTCGCATGATCTGCGGACTCCGCTTACCGTCATTCGCAGCCATCTCCATGTACTGGGCAAGGAGCCTTTGTCACCGAACGGGCAGTCCTCCCTTGACTTGATGGATCAGCGGATCGAGAGCCTAAGCATCCTGATTGAGAACCTGCTGTCCTACAATCTGCTGAACAGCGGGCGCATTGCGCTGCACCCGGAACGCCGGAATGTGCTGAGACTGGTGCGGGAGAGCGCCGCCGCCTGGTATCCGGTGTGGGAGAGGGAGGGGTACCAGATCGATATTGATCTGGAGGCTGTGCCGCTGTACTGGGAGATCGATGACAGCTGGTTCCGCAGAGTGCTGGATAATCTGTTCCAGAACATTCTGCGTCATGCACGCAGCGGATTGTATGTAGGAATACTTACGGAGATCCGTGAGGGCAACCGGGTGATTATCATCTCGGATCACGGCGGCGGCCTTGCGCAGAGCACTGACTCCGCAGGAGCAGGCCTGGGCCTGTCGATTGTTGATCTGCTGCTGAAGCGGATGGACCTGGAATGGAGCATGGAGAGCACGGCGAAGGGAACCGAGGTTGTGATCTGGAAGCGGAACGCCTGAACAATTTAAACGAAATTTAAACTTGCTGCTTCCGTGCTTTTAACCTTGGGGCGTTATGCTGTTACCGAGGTGAAGAGAAGAATGAAGGATACAGTGATAGAGACAAGAAACCTGCTTAAGGAATACCGCGGCCGTGCGGCTGTGAAGAACCTGAATCTCAATATTACAAAAGGGGAAATCTACGGCTTCCTCGGACCAAATGGTGCCGGCAAAACAACAACTATCCGCATGCTGCTCGGCTTGATCAAGCCGACCTCCGGCAGCATTGAAATCTTCGGCAAGGAGCTGCGTGCGAACCGGATGCCCATTCTGCGCAAGGTAGGCTCACTGGTGGAATCGCCGTCCTACTACGGGCATCTGAGTGCATGGGACAACCTGGAAGCGATCCGCCGCATTCTGGCTGTGCCGAAGGTGCGCATTGCCGAGGTGCTGGAGATCGTCTCACTTACCGGGGAGGAGACGCGGCCGGTCAAGGGCTTCTCGCTGGGCATGAAGCAGCGGCTGGGGATTGCGGCAGCTCTGCTGGGCAGCCCGGAGCTGCTGATTCTCGATGAGCCGACCAACGGGCTGGACCCGTCAGGCATACAGGAGATCCGTTCCCTGATTAAGCGGCTGCCCGGAGAGCAGGGGATTACGGTGCTGGTCTCCAGCCATCTGCTGAGCGAGATTGAGCAGATGGCCGGTACGGTTGGTATTATCCGCGAGGGACAGATGGTCTACCAGGATACCATTGCCCATCTCCAGCAGCAGGCGGCCGGCCATCTGCGCCTGGCGTTATCCGAGCCGGAGACTGCGCTGATGACGGCGGTGCGGCGCGGCTGCGGCGGCGAGCTGCAGGAGGGCCGGCTGGTTTTGCCCCGGATGAGTGATGCGAGAGTATCGCTGCTGGTCAAAGAGCTGGTCGAGGAGGGTCACGCGATCTACAGGGTGGAGGAGCACAGGCAATCTCTGGAGGAATTCTTCCTGCAGGTGGTTGGGGGAGGGGAGCTATGATGTGGCGTGCGCTGTCGGCGGACTGGCTTAAGATCCGCGGCAAAGGCATATGGTTCCTCACCTTTCTCGGTCCGCTGGGCCTCATCGCCATGCAGGGACTGAATTTCGGCCTCCGCTATGACTATCTTCGCGGGCAGTACCGCGAGGATCTGTGGGGTGGCCTGCTCAGTGAGGTCATACCTTTCGTACCGATTGCCCTTTATCTTGGAGGCACACTAATCTGCTCTCTGATTGCGAATGTCGAGCATCAGACCAGCGCCTGGAAGCAGCTTTTGGCGCTGCCTGTCTCCCGTACGGCAGTATTCATGGCGAAGCTGCTGCTCTGCCTGCTGCTGCTTATCGTGTCCTGCCTGCTGCTGTCGGCGGGAACCGTCATTCTCGGACTGCTGCTCGGCTTTGGTACTCAGCCGATACCGCTCGCAGATGTCCTGCGGATGGGCTTCGCCGCCTATGCTGCGGCCATGCCTATCATTGCACTCCAGCTGTGGCTGTCTTTAACCAGCCGGAACCAGACCCTTCCGGTATCGGTGGGATTGACCTTGTCGCTGGTCAGCCCGTTCGGTTCGTACTTCACGCAGTGGTTCCCGCTCTCCTGGCCGGAATTAGCCTGGAGTGATCCGCGTCCTTGGCTGTTCAGCGGAGCCGGCCTGGTGGTTGGACTCCTGGTAATCCTGCCTGGAGCCATCCATTTCGCGCGAAAGGATGTGGACTGAATATGAGGAATTTTCTGCGAATCATGTCTGCGGAGTGTCTGAAGATAGCCGGATTCCGCACCTGGCTGTTGATTCTGCTCAGTCCGCTGGTCTCCCTGCCGATTGGTGCGCTTTCGGACATGCCGGGAAATCAGACAATCACCTGGCAGGTTCTGCTGAGTACGATGTCAACGCTACATGCGCTGCTGTTTCTTCCGGTGCTCTCAGGACTCTTCGCTGCCTTAATCTGCCGCAATGAGCATAGTGACGGCGGTTGGAAGCAGCTCCTGGCGCTCCCGGTTACGCGGACTTCAGTATACTTTGCCAAATATGTATTGATAATAGCGCTGCTGGGTGCGGTGCAGCTGCTATTTGTTGGAGGGGTTCTGGGGGTCGGATGGTATCGGGGTGCTGAAGGGGGAGTTCCCTGGGAGCTGCTGCTGAGCAGCCTGTTCGGAGGATGGTTTGCCTGCCTGCCCCTGGCTGCCCTGCAACTGGCGGTATCCCAGGGCTGGAGCAGCTTCGGCGCTCCGCTGGCGCTGAATGTCTGCTTCACCATTCCCAATATACTGATTGCCAATTCTGCCACCTACGGACCTTATTACCCATGGGTACAACCGATGCTGGCCATGTCCCCCTTCGGAGAAGAACGGTTCGGCGCCTTCAACCTGCCGCTGGAGAGCCTGATGATTGTCGTGTCGGGCAGCCTGCTTCTGTTCCTGGGTGCTGGCTTGATAGGCTTTTGGCGTAAGGCGGTATAAGGTTAGCAGGTATAGGAATGCGGCTGGCGGGAAATGTTAAATACTAATCCAATGACTACAACTAACACGGAATATTCGAAGCGAACCCGAACGCAACGCTATACACCGCCGCATGTTTGAGTGAAATCCCTTACGCATTTCCCTTCTCCATGGACATTCGACGCCATTTTTCCTATAATTAATCGTAGAAGATACTATTAAGCGCCGGCGATGCCGGATGAGTATATGGAGGAGGGCGGGAGCATGGAACCAGCGGCACTTGAAGAATGCGACAACACCTGTAATGGTTCCGAACTGGAACCGGAATCTATGGCCTTGATTCTGCCGGACCGCGAGACTACAGATAAGATGGCGGAAATGTTCAAGGCACTGGGCGATCCGACAAGAGTTCGGCTGATTTACGCGTTATCCCAGCAGGAGCTATGTGTGCATGACTTGTCCTCCATACTGGATATGGGACAGTCGGCAGTCTCCCATCAGCTCCGCTATCTGCGGAATCTGCGGATTGTGAAGCGCCGCAAGGAAGGCAAGACCGTATATTATTCGCTGAATGATGCACATGTGGAGCAGATCTTCCTGCAGACTCATGAACATATCCGGCATGAATAGATTGTTATGACAGCAAAAGGGCTGTCCCCAAGCCAGGTAATGGCTTGGGGCAGCCCTTTTATATTATGTTGTGCGGTAAACCAAATATATATGTGCCAGTGCGCCGAATGTATGTGGAAAACAGCATATATTCGGCAGGCCTACAGAATCGTTAGGTTTTCCTCCGACTATCCCGGACTCCCTTGGACTCTCATACTCTCTCACCCTTCTCTGCGTACCACCTCTTCCTCAAACCAGAAGGTGACCGTGCTTCACAGCAGAATTCTCAATCTGCAGTGTGGTATGCTGGATGCCGAAATTCTCTTCCACTAATTGAAGTGCCTGCTGCAGTACCTGCTCCGTATTCACCCCGTCTCTGATCAGCAGATGACCGCTGAGGGCATCCAGGCCGGAGGTGATGGTCCAGATATGCAGATCATGCACATCTTGAACCCCTTCAATGCCCAGTAGAGCCTTCTTCACCTCTTCAGCATTCACGTTAAACGGAGTTCCTTCCATAAGAATATGGAAGGCTTGCTTGATGACACCCCAGGCGCTGCGCAGGATCAGCAGGGCAACCAGCACACTGATGATAGGATCTGCGACATACCAGGAGAACAGGTTCATAATTAGACCAGCCGCCAGCGCGCCCACGGAGCCGAGAGCATCGCTGATTACATGCAGGTAAGCGCTGCGGATATTGATATTGTCTTTAGCCCCGCTTTTGCGCATCAGTGACCACGCACTGACGAGATTGGCCAGCAATCCGACACTGGCAATCAGCATCATCGTTCCGCTGGCTACCGCCGGAGGGGCGGAGAAACGCTGGAAAGCTTCATACATAATGAATCCGGCAATGACGAACAGAGTCACCCCGTTGAATAAGGCCGCCATAATCTCGAACCGGTGGAAGCCGTAGGAGTTCTTGGAGGATGCCGGCTTCACCGCGATAATCATTGCCACAAGGCTAAGGGCAAGGGAGGCGGTGTCACTGAGCATATGGCCTGAATCGGACAATAGAGCCAGACTTCCCGTAAACAGACCGCCGAAGAATTCAAGGAACATAATACCGCCGGTGATAATTAAGGCGATTAGCAGCCCCTTTTTATTATCTGGTGCGTGGGAATGTGAATGTGCATGTGAATGAGAGTGGGAATGCCCGCCAGATTGCGAATGAGCATGTGCTCCAGTATGTGTCCCAGAGTGTGAGTGAGCATGTGAGTCACTATGCGTATGCTCTGCATTCTCATGACTTGTGTGCTCCGATCCACTGCTGTTCGAAGCTGTTACATTCGGATGCTGCCCGGAAGGTTTAACGTTGTTCATTTTGGAATTGTTCATTAGATAGGACCTCTTTTCAGTTAATATATGAATGGTTGCTCATATGTTAATATTATGGCGTCTGCAGGTAAATTACAAGCTTTTCTTATTTTTATTTTGCCACAATCTGTGGGCTGAATGCATTGACACTGTATGTTTCAGGAGAATATAATAGGTGTAAGTTAACATATGAACAAATACTCATATATAGGGACGATCAAGGGAGATGAGTCATTTGAGTACGGTAGAAGACAATGTGAAGCGGAAATGGGTACTGGATGGGCTGGACTGCGCGAACTGCGCAATGAAGATCGAGAATAAGGTCAAGAAGATTGAAGGTGTGTCCTCCTGCACCGTCAACTTCGCCACCAAGACCATGACACTGGAGACAACGGCTGCTGCTGCGGATGAGATCGCCGGGCAGGCTGAGCAGACGGTAACCAAGCTGGAGCCGCATGTGAAGCTACGGGCGGTTCAAGCTTCGCGGGCTGTTAAGAAGCCCTTGTCTGCGGAGGATGCAGCTCAGGTGCGCGGCGTAGCGGTTCAAGGACAGGGCCATGTTCATAGCCACGGCGAACCGCACGGTCATGAGCATGCCCACGGAGAAGTGCATTCCCATGAAGACGGGCACAAGCATTCACATGCTGCTGAGCACAGCCACAGTCATGAGGATTCCCATGGCCACGGACACAGCCACGAGCATGGGGAGGGCGATACGCGCCGCATCCTGATGCGGCTGGGCGGTGGTGCCATTCTGGCCGCTGCCGGGATGTTCCTGCCAGTCAGCGGGATCACCGAGCTGCTGATCTTCCTGGCAGCCTATCTGATTGTCGGCGGTGAGGTTGTCTTCTCTGCTGCCCGGAATATTGTAAGAGGCCAGGTGTTCGATGAGAACTTCCTGATGGCCCTTGCGACCATCGGTGCCTTCGCTATCGGCGAATATCCTGAAGGCGTCGCGGTTATGCTCTTCTATCAGGTGGGTGAGCTGTTCCAGGGAATGGCTGTGAACCGTTCACGCCGTTCGATTACAGCGCTGATGGATATACGGCCGGAGTTCGCTTATCTGAAGGAAGGCAATAATCTGCGCAAGGTGTCCCCCGAAGAGGTTAGCGTAGGGGACAGCATCGTGGTTAAGCCCGGCGAGAAGGTTCCGCTGGACGGGATTATTCTTGAGGGCAGCGCGATGATGGATACCTCGGCGCTGACCGGAGAATCGGTACCCCGCTCGACACAGCCGGGGAGCCAGGTGCTGAGCGGATTCATTAACCGCAATGGTGTGATTACCATTGAAGTGACCAAGGACTTCGGCGAGTCAGCAGTCTCGCAGATTCTGGAGCTGGTGCAGAATGCTACGAATAACAAAGCGAAGACAGAGAATTTTATCACCAAATTCGCCCGCGCCTATACGCCGGTTGTAGTGATAACAGCGCTGCTGCTGGCAGTGGTTCCGCCGCTGGTTCTTAGCGGAGCCACCTTCTCGGACTGGATCTACCGCGCACTGGTCTTCCTCGTTATTTCTTGCCCTTGTGCGCTTGTCGTGTCGATCCCCCTTGGGTTCTTCGGCGGTATTGGTGCCGCGTCCAAGAACGGGATTCTGGTGAAGGGCAGCAACTATCTGGAAGCCTTGAATGATGTGAAGATCGTTGTGTTCGATAAGACAGGAACCTTGACCAAAGGCCAGTTCACGGTAACCGGCAATATTCCGGCGGAAGGCTTCACCGGGCAGGAACTGCTGCGGGTAGCGGCTTATGCGGAGAGCCATTCCAGCCATCCGATTGCGGAATCCATCCGTGCAGCCTATGGCGAAGCGATTCCCGGCGAAGCGATTACCGACTATAACGAAATCTCCGGCCACGGCATCGCCGTTACCGTGGAGGGGAAGGCAGTGCTTGCCGGGAATGCGCGGCTGATGGAGCGTGAAGGGATTGCCAGCGTAACCCCGCAGGAGTACGGGACGATCGTTCATATTGCTGTAGATAAGCGCTACGCAGGTTATCTCGTCATTGCAGATGAAGTGAAGGACGATTCTCTTAAGGCTATTCAGGCTCTGAATGCACTGGGAATCCACAAGACGGTTATGCTGACTGGTGACGCCGCTCCGGTAGCCGAGTCTGTCGGCAGACAACTGGATATTCAGGAGATCCATGCAGAGCTGCTGCCGGGGGATAAGGTCGCGGCGATTGAACAGCTGGAGCGGGAAAAGGGACCGAAGGAGAAGATCATTTTTGTCGGGGACGGGATTAATGATACTCCGGTGCTGGCCAGAGCGGATGTCGGGATTGCCATGGGCGGACTTGGCTCGGATGCAGCCATTGAGGCTGCGGATATTGTAATCATGACGGATGAACCTTCCAAAATCGCCTCCGCCATCGGCATCGCCAAGCGGACACGGACCATTGTCTGGCAGAACATTGCTTTTGCGCTGGGAGTTAAAGCGGTCTTCCTGCTGCTGGGAGCGTTCGGAATTGCCACCATGTGGGAGGCCGTATTCTCAGATGTCGGAGTTACTGTACTTGCTGTACTGAACAGTATGCGAGCTTTACAGCCGCCGAAATCGGTATAATGGTGTAATATGATGCGATAATGAAATAATTATGAAAAGTATAAGCCTTAATGATCCTAATTTTTGGGTCTTAAGGCTTATTTTTATTGCATGTATTATGCTTTTTGTCTATTTATGCCGATATATCAATATATATTTACAGCATATGGAAGACCACAAAGGGTTTCTAGGGGGATTTTGCGGTGAATGAGGCAAGTGTACGGTCCAAATTGAAAATGAATGCAAAGAATGGAAAATCATTGTCGCTACAAAGCAAGTATTCGCTTGTTATTTTGGCAATTGCTATTGTACCTCTGCTTGGTGTCACGATCTTTTTCATGCAGTACTTCGGGGGTGTAACCAGAGACGACAGTGAGGAGCTCGCCCAGAATATTCTGGAGATGAATACCACACGGATCGCAGAGTGGCTGAATACGCGGACATCTGCGGTCCAGGAGCTGATTGCACAGCATCCTGAATTTGATACCTCGAGACCGGATACTATTTTTCCTGTGGTCAAGGTACTCGAAGAGAGCGATACTCAGTCCGAAGGTTACAGCGTCATTAACAAGCAAGGCATTCTGGCCAATTCCCTTAAGCTTACGGCGGATGTAGGCCAATCGGCATATTTCCTGCAGGCAAAGGAGAGTCTTGCTCCGGCTGTAGCGGAGATGTCTTATCTGGAACAGCTCAGTAAATATATTATTCCGGTATTCGTTCCGGTCGTGGACAAGGACAAACAGTTTGGCGGCGGCATCGCCTTCTCGGTGACACCGGACATTCTGATGGAGATGGGCAAAAATATCCACGTGGGCGACACCGGCTACGGATACGTAATCTCGGGCAAGGGTGATTATTACGCCTACTCCGAGACCGAGCGGATCGGCAAGAATATCGCGGATTACGCCAAGACAACAGAGATGAAACAGGCTGTAGAGCATATTCTCGGCAAGGAAGCAGGCTCGGAAGCCTACAAGGGAGAGGACGGCAAACAGGTGATTACCTATTTCCGTAGCGTTCCGGGCACAGACTGGAAGCTGCTGATTACGGTTCCCAAAAGCGAGATTACCGCCAAAGTCACCTCAGCCCAGCGGATATCCACCTTGTTCATTGTAATCATCATTTTAGCGGTCATTGCCTTGGCCTTGTATCTGACCCGTCTGATTGTGAAGCCGATTGCAGCGATCTCCGGGGTGATGAAGAAAGTAGCGGACGGCCATCTCAGCGAACGGGTGACCGTACGCTCCAGTGATGAAATCGGCCAGATGAGCCAGAGCATTAATGATATGATCGGATCATTATCCGGCATTGTCGGTAAAATCGATGCTACAGTGGCCCAGGTTGCTGTCTCGGCAGAAAGTGTGCTGAAGTACGCTAATCAGACCTCGAATACGTCGGCTGAGATTGAGACAGTCGTCCAGGAAGTCGCTCAGGGCATGGGCGAACAGTTCAAGGGCTCGGAACAGGCGGCAAGAGCTACGGAGGAGATGGCGATCGGGCTGCAGCGGATTGCGGAATCCTCCGTCAATGTGTCCGACCAGGCAGAGACGGTCAGCACCGAGGTCGAGAACGGATATGTAGAGATTCAATCCACACTTAAGCAGATGACTGTCATCAGCGGCGCTGCGGAGGAGACCTCGGCTCTGATCAGCAATCTGAGCGGACAATCTGAACAGATTGGCCAGATTGTTGATGTAATCTCCGAAATCTCCAACCAGACGGGGCTGTTATCCCTCAATGCGTCGATTGAAGCGGCCAGAGCAGGGGAGCATGGGCGCGGGTTCGGCGTGGTGGCGAATGAAGTGAAGAAGCTGGCGGAGCGCACGAACAGCGCCATTGTGAATATTGTGGAGCTGATCCGTCAGATTCAGGAATCCACCAGAGCGGCTGAGGTCTCTATGGGGAAGAGCATTGCTGAGATCGGAGACGGAATGGGTAAAATGCAAAACGTAGGCACCTCCTTCGACCATATCCGCTCGTCCATCCGTGAGGTATCGGTTCAGATCCAGGACGTCTCTGCCGTCAATGAACAGATGTCCGCCGGGACAGAGGAGATTACAGCCTCCATCTCCGATATGCTGATCATTGCCAGAGATTCTGCCGAGAGTGCCGAGATGGTGGCGGAGGCTTCCACCGAGCAGCGGAATCTGATGGGCCAGGTCGTCACCTCAGCCGAATCCCTCAACCAGTTAATGAGCGAATTGCGGAGCGAGATCGAGAAGTTTCAATAATATCAGGTGAAATCATCGCAAACACCCCTCTGCCGCACAGGTTACTGTGTGAAGCAGAGGGGTGTTTACTGTATAGGCTATGCTGTTAAGCTTAGTGCTGCTCCTCTAGCGTGAGGCTATCAATTCCCGCGCGGATGATGCTACAGGAGGCGGTGAATTTGGCCATCTCCGTATCACTGAGGTTCAGCTCCAGCAATTCCTGAATGCCACTGCTGCTGATAATAGCCGGTACTCCGGCACATACGCCGCTTTGTCCGTATTCCCCGTCCAGGATGGCGGAGACGGCGATGATTTTGTGCTCGTCATTCAGAATGGAGCGGGTGATATAGGCGAGCGCGCTGCCGATCCCGAAGTGAGTGGAGCCCTTGCGCGTAAAAATCTCCCAGCCGGCATCCTTCGTCTTGCGGGCGATATCCTCCAGATCCAGGCTGCTGAAGCGCTCGCGGTGCTGCTCCATAATCTGCAGAATCGGCTTGCCGCCGATGGTCACATGGGACCAGGCCACGAACTGCGATTCCCCATGCTCGCCAAGGGCATAGCCGTTGACGCTGCGCGGATCGATCGTGAATACTTCCGACAACAGTGTCTTCAGCCGGGAAGAGTCGATGGAGGTGCCTGTGCCGATCACCCGGTGCCGCGGCAGGCCGGAGATCTGCCAGACCATATAAGTCACAATATCTACAGGGTTCGCAGCGACGACGAAGATACCATCGAAGCCGCCCGCCATAATCTCGGTGATGATCTCCCGGGTAATTACAGCAGCAGCATCCAGTACATCCAGCCGGGTCTGCCCCGGCTTGGGATTGGCGCCTGCCGTCAGAATGACGACATCCATCCCCGCACAGTCGCTGGCGGTGCCGGCATAGACCTTGGTGCGTGTTCCGGTGAAGTCCATGCAGTGCGAGAGATCAAGCGCTTGTGCCATGGCGCGGTCGTAGGTGCGGTCAATCATCATGATCTCATCGCATACGGCTTGATTCACCATGGAATAGGCAACACTTGAGCCGACCATGCCGGAGCCGACGATTGCCACTTTTCTCGATTTACTTTTCAATTGCCCCGTCCCCACTCTCTACAAGTATGGTACTATTCTAACCGATCTCATCGCAAGTTACCTGACATAGCACCGAAAATGACCGCTGTCCCCGTCCGTTATTTAGCCACAATTCACATGGAAGGTTAGAGTGTCAGGGTTCTTATGAACTATAATATGCAGCTGATGGGCATTTGGGAAGGCAGAAGGAAAGGGTGCCTCCGGCAGTCATCCCTAAGGCTGCCGGGGACACCCCCCTTTTACATAAATGAATGTCTTACCCCGCTTCGCCCTAGACCCGGGGCTGCGGAATCTGCGGCTCGGCAGGCAACATTCCGGTATAGTGCTTATACATGAACAGTCTCCAGTGGAGGATCATGCCGAAGGCCAGAATGAAGAATAATCCGCCGGACTGAGGAACAGATACATACCGGTTGATGAACTCGTGGAGCAGAGTGCGGACCAGCAGCAGTCCAAGCAGAATGAACGCGAAGCTCTTGGAGCGCTGGGCATAGATCAGCCCTTCACGTTCTTCGAACCGCGTACTGCGGATTAGCGGATAGGCAAAAATAAACCAGCCGACCAGGAAGGCCGCGGCCGCCCACCACCAGGGGAAGCGCACTTCCGGTACGACGAACATGGCGAAGCCAGTGGACATGCCAAGCGGCGGAATCCATATTTTGCGGATCGTTACCGGGCGGGCACTGGCCTTCATGCGGATGAAAATCACCATCAGCGCCATGAATACGGCCCCCAGCGTAGAGCCCACATGCAGAAGTGAGGGGTTGATGTTACCCATAATTCACTGTCCTCTCTGTGATTTTGGTCACTATTGTCTTCATTATAGCAGATAATGATTGGATTTCAGAATGAGGTACACACAACAAACCCGCCAGGAGTCTAACCCCGGCGGGTCTGCTTGCTAAGTATAGTTCAGCAGCTTCATCGAAGAATGCTGCCATAGAGCTTAAGAACGGCTACGTCCGCCAACCGAACGCAGAATCAGGCTTACGATAAAGATCAGAATCACAGCACCGATCAGTGATGGGAAGACATAGAAGTCGCTGACCTTAGGTCCCCAGCTTCCCAGCAGCATGCCGCCCAGCCATGAACCGAGAATACCAGCGATAATGTTGCCAATAACTCCGCCCGGAATGTCCCGGCCCATAATCAACCCGGCCAGCCAACCAATTACGCCACCAACAATCAACATCCATAGTAAACTCATTTACTTCAGCTCCTTTTGTGTTTGTTGTCTTCGATGGTTACTATTAACCTCATGCTCAGCGTTTAAACCAGTGTTAAATTTTGCCGGCACACATTTATTTAGTATTCCAGTCTGTCCAAATTTATGCTGTTTAACCCTGATAAGGCCGCGGGTACATAAAGATGTTATAGTGAATTAATGGATCACCCTCTGAGTGAGAATAGGGGTGTACAGGTTATATAAGATTATATACTTTAGAACAAAAAGGAGCCGCAGCCATGCACCAGCCTAATGAAGTATTATTCTATATTGGAACGTACAACAGTAAGGAGAAAGAGGCCATCCTGCTCGGTGCGCTGGATAAGGAGACCGGAGAAATGAGGCTTATGGGCGGTACCCGGGGGACCCAGAATCCCTCCTATCTGGCGGTCAATGCGGCGCAGACTGCATTATATGCAGTGAGCGAGCAGGATGAGGGTGAGATTCATGCCTATGCGATTGAACCCGGCAGCAAAGCCCTGCATCCGCTGGGCAGCAGAGCAACCGGAGGCGGCGCACCTTGTTATGTCTCGGTTGCTCCGCAGGGAGATTACATAGCGGTGTCTAACTATACGGGAGGCAACGTCAATGTTTTCCCGCTGAACCCGGACGGGTCCTTGCAGGAGATGTCTTCCCAGGTGAAGCATGAAGGCTCGGGAATCCGCAGCGACCGTCAAGAGGCACCCCATCCCCATTCGGTGATCCCGGACAAGACGGGTGAACATGTGCTGGTCTGTGATCTCGGTCTCGACCAGATTGTGATCTACCGGGTGGAGGAAGGGAAGCTGGTCACTCACCGGGAGGCGGACCTTCCTCCAGGTTCAGGACCGCGCCATCTGGCGGTTCATCCTTCGCGGCAATGGATCTATCTGGTCAATGAACTGAGCAATACGGTCACCGTATTCGCCAATGATGAGCCTCAGGGTAATCTGAAGCTCCTGCAGAGCATCAGCAGTCTCCCAGAGCACTATACGGCCGGAAGTGATGACACGGCTGCTGACATCCATGTATCGCCATGCGGGCGTTACCTCTACGTATCCAACCGTGGACACGACAGCATCGCACTATTCCACATCGATAAGGCTACAGGTCTGCTGGAAGCGGAAGACTGGGTAATCTCCGGGGGCCGGACACCGCGCAATTTCGCTCTGATCGGCGGCATGCTGCTCGCCGCTAACCAGAACAGCGGCAATATTGCCTCCTTCCGCATAGACAGTGAGACCGGGCGGCTGATCCCTACCGGCAATGAGCTGGAAGTACCAGCCCCTGTCTGCCTTGTAGCCCTGGACTAACCTGGACAAGTATCTTTGTGCAGGAACGGCAAAGCCCCCTGAACGCCGGAGTATGGCGGGCAGGGGGCAATTTGGGCTTTTTATAGATAGAATGATGTCCGGTTAATACACTCCTGTCAGCGGGTCCCCCCGCTCGTAGAAGCCGATGTCGTCCAGCATAATCTTGTCTTCTGAGCCTTGCAGATAAAAAGTGATATCAGTCAAACTGTCCGGATCAAGCTCCGGTTCTTCCTCAAGGAACAGCTCGAAGGGCAGCTTGTAGGTCTGGTAGACGGCTTCCGAGAGGTTGCTGAATTTGCCGTCACTGATCCGCTCCTCCAGCCACGGACTAAGCGTGAATTCAGTCTGCGGGAGCGGCAGAATATCCATCACCTCGTCCAGAGGGATTCTTGCGGCGGTGCCGTTGCTGTCAGTCAGCTCCACCTCCACATCCGGAGAGAGCTCAGCTTCCGGCATCGGCCCGGCATCGCCGTCCTGGTTAGGATCGGAATTATGGTTCGCCAGGGAGAAGGTGAGCCCCTCTACAGCAGGGGATTTCGCAAGCGTCCGGGTCAGCGTATCGCTGAGCCTAATGCTGTAAGCCGCCTCGGCGTCCGCAGACTCCTGATCCGGGCTTGCGCTGCGCTCCAGCAGGATACCGTAAGAGGGCTTATTGTTCCGTTCACGGTCCTTCGCGGCCTCTTCGCTCCAGTGAAGCCCCGTAGTCGTAGAGACGGTCCCGCCCTGAACGATGCCTCTGTTGCGATCTTCATCATAGTCCGCTACCGTGATATAGGACCCGCTCTGGAAGCGGTTATAATAGGCGGTATCCGGCAGCCACCGGGCGCCGCTGCGGTAATCGCGGAACAATTGCCGGTACTCGGTTCTCCCGTGCAGCGTGTTCTCCAGGAAGGCAGAGACATAGACCTTCGCGATTCTCCGCTGCTCCTCCCCGTCCATGATCCGGGAACGCTTCAGGAACAGGCCGGTCGGCAGCGTCTGGTCATATAGCCCCCAGTCCGTATTGAACTGACTATGGTTGGCATCAGCGATGTAGAGCGAGCTTTTGAAGCCGGGGGTATTGCCGGTGTAGGAAGAACGCATATATTGCCGGTCCCCGTAGAAATCATGCACATCGCCGTCACGGGCGCCCTGCAGCGTCAGATAGCTCACATCCGTTAGACGGGCCTGCTTGCTGTCGATCATTTTATCCGTAGGGGCCAGGGCAATGACTGAAGTAATATGGAACTGCTGAATAGCCTCCAGAACCGGATCACTGCTGAACCAGAGCGATGCATCCGCAGCCATGGCTACAGCCTGGCCGCCCCGGCTGTGGCCGAGCAGCGCAACAGAGTCATAATCAACCTTCTGGTAGAAGGGGGTGCCGGGATGCTCCGCGAAGCTTCCGATCTGCTGCAGATGCTTTAGAATCATCAAGGTCCTTACCTTGAAGTCGTTGTCTGGAATACCCGACCAAGCTGAATAATTCAGGAAATTCTCATCCAGGGCGACCGCGATGAAGCCCCGGCTGGCCAGCAATTCACCAAGATAGGCGTAGCCGCCTTCGGAGAAGTCCTCCATCATATGGTTGCCATGCACCATGAGCACCAGCGGATACGGCCCGTCCCCGTCCGGCATCCATACTCTGGCGTTCAGCGGGAGGGTAGCGGGATCGAATCCCCAGAACAGGGTCCGCAGCGCGGGCCAGGAAGAGATATACCCGGTAGCATCCACGGAAGCAGAGGTTAGCAGGACATCCTTGCTGTACTCCTTGCGCTGCAGATCCTTGCCGCTTCCATAGGTGAAGCTGTGGAATGTATAGCCGCCCGGCTGTGCGGGATCGTCTGCAAGTAAGGGAAGCACCTGTCCGTCTGCCGCCAGACTCTGAAGCGACGGTACCGATACCGGGCTGCTCCCCGTCCCGGAGCCATAGGCCAGTGCGAAGGGGGAGAGGAGGAGTGCCGCTGCCAGCAGACTGCCGCTGAGCATTCTGCGGGTCCGCAGCAGACCGGCCGCAAGTCCCCCTATCCCGCAGGCTAAGGCTGCGATACCGGCGATAACGGCTGCAGCTTCAAGCTCCAGATCGGAAAAATATAAGATTAGCAATACAGCCCCATAAGTGCTGAGCAAAGAGCCTGCGAACAGATGCGGAAGCCGCAGTCCGGTTAGAGAGAGCAGCACAGCCAGCAGATTGCTGGCCAGCGCCATAACAAGCGTTCCTGCGCCAACTGCCAACATAATATCTGCTGCGCTTCCGAGTCCGGTAGGAATACCCATAATAACTATAGAAAAAGCCAGAATGCATAGCGTCCAAGGGCCGCTGAGCGCAGTCCTCCATAAAGTAGTATCATACCTGTACGTTTCCAGAATGCGTCTGCCCAGTTCTTTGAGTACGCGCCTGTGCAGCCGCGGTCCCTGCGGCGCGGGGCCATACTCCAAATCCATTCCCATGATTATTTCCCCCGGTGCGTTTTCCACTCTATTTTTTCACTCTATTAGATGTAAGCAATGATATTACTTTGGGGCAGCAATAACAAGTGGAGCTTACAGGAACGGGCGCCACTTCCTGCCCGGGGCCCGTGGATCGCCGTCTTTCATTCAAAGTGAAAAAAAGGTTTGACAGCGCGGGAAGCGTTCAGTATTATATCTCTATAACCTACTAAATGGGTAGGAATAATCGAATAAGTTCTTACCGTACAGACGGAGGAACGCCTGCTTCAGGCTCGCAGATACGTGTCTATAAGACCGGTTTGACTTGCCGCAAGCGGGCTTTCCTGCGTCTATTGCTTGTTACCAGACTAATATGGGGGAGTGGGCTAAGGATGACACAAGGGATCAAGAAGGGGCTTCTCGCCGGAGTTGCATTGATATTGACGGCAGGGCTTACGGCTTGCGGGAACAGTAATGCAGGGAACAGTGCGGGTGCAGGAACGGCGGCCCCGGCCGTGGCAGAAGCGGCGGCGAAGGCGTCTTCAACACCGGAAGCCACCCAGACACAGGCCAAAGATCCAGTCGAGCTGCTGAATGTATCCTATGATCCAACGCGTGAACTGTATGAGAACTACAACAAGGCCTTCGCCGCCTACTGGGAGCAGGAGACCGGCCAGAAGGTAACAGTCAAGCAATCGCATGGCGGATCGGGCAAGCAGAGCCGGGCTGTGCTGGATGGCCTGGAGGCAGATGTCGTTACGCTGGCACTCGGATATGACATTGATGCGCTTCAGGAGGCCGGGCTGATCGGCGCGGACTGGCAGAGTAAATATGAGCATAACAGCTCCCCGTATACCTCCACCATCGTCTTCCTGGTCCGCAAAGGCAACCCGAAGGGCATCAAGGACTGGCCCGATCTGCTGAAGGAGGGCGTAGAGGTCATCACCCCTAACCCCAAGACCTCTGGCGGCGCCCGCTGGAACTACCTGGCTGCCTGGGGCTATGCGCTGGACCACAATAATAATGATGAAGCCAAGGCTCAGGAATTTGTGCAAAAGCTGTTCAAGAATGTACCGGTCCTGGATACCGGAGCGCGCGGCTCAACCACTACCTTCGTGGAACGCGGCATCGGGGATGTGCTGATTGCCTGGGAGAATGAGGCGTATCTGTCTATCAAGGAGCTGGGTCCGGACAAATTCGAGATTGTGAATCCGTCAGAGAGCATTCTGGCAGAGCCGCCGGTTGCGGTGGTGGATAAGGTGGTTGATAAAAGAGGAACGCGCGAGGTAGCAGATGCCTACCTGAAATATCTCTACACCGAGGAAGGCCAGAAGATTGCTGCCGAGAACTATTACCGTCCGACACTGGATAGCGTGAAGGCCGAGTTCAAGGATCAATTCCCGGAGATTAAGCTGTTCACCCTGGCCGATAAATTCGGAACCTGGAAGGAGACCCAGGCGAAGCACTTCAATGACGGCGGGATTTTCGACAAAATCTACGTACCGGGCAGCTGATAGCGGAGTCTTGAAAGGATGAATGGGCAGATGAGTGTCATGACCAAAGCTGCTGCAAGGACGGTGTCGCGGCGCAAGCTGCTGCCGGGGTTCGGAATTACGATGGGGTTCAGCGTACTGTATCTGAGTCTTGTGGTCCTGCTGCCGCTGTCCGCGCTGCTCTTCAATTCAACGGGGCTGAGCTGGGCCAAGTTCTGGGATGTGGCTACGGATGCCCGCGTCCTGGCCTCCTACCGTGTCAGTCTGAGTACGGCGGGCGCTGCGGCCCTGATTAATGTTTTTCTGGGACTGCTGCTGGCCTGGGTGCTGGTGCGGTATGAATTCCCCGGTAAAAGAATCTTCGACGCCCTGATCGACCTGCCGTTCGCGCTCCCTACAGCCGTGGCGGGCGTATCGCTGACCGCCCTCTATTCCCAGAACGGCTGGATCGGCTCCCTGCTGACGCCGCTGGGCTTCAAGGTAGCCTTCACGCCGCTGGGCATCACGCTGGCGCTGATGTTCATCGGCATTCCCTTTGTCGTCCGCACGGTGCAGCCGGTGCTGGAGGATCTGGACAGGGACATGGAAGAAGCCGCAGCTACGCTTGGGGCAGGCCGCGGGCGTACCTTCCTGCGGATTGTCCTGCCGGAGCTGCTGCCTCCGCTGCTTACGGGCTTCGCTCTGGCGTTCGCCCGGGGCATCGGCGAGTACGGTTCTGTCGTGTTCATCTCTGGCAATATGCCGATGCGCACTGAGATCGCCCCGCTGCTGATCATGTCCAAGCTGGAGCAGTTCGATTACGCCGGAGCCACTGCCGTGGCGCTGATTCTGCTGCTGCTCTCCTTCCTGATGCTGCTGGTCATCAACAGCCTTCAGCATTGGGCTCGGCGGAGCTCGCGATAAACACATTAATTTAGGAGGAATTAGAATGGCCGGTACGGTTCCCTTGCATGTCCCCGGGCCGCGAACAGGCGCGTCATCGCCTTCTACGACGGAGTCACAAGTGGTGAAATGGGTGCTCATCTCCCTGGCTGGACTGGTCCTGCTCTGGCTGATTGCGCTGCCGCTGATCATTGTTCTGGTGGAGTCGCTGAAGCGGGGGCTGGATGTCTACTGGGCCGCATTGACCGACCCGGACGCCGCCTCGGCGCTGAGACTGACGCTGCTGGTCGCCGCGATTACGGTTCCGCTGAATACGGTCTTTGGAGTAACGGCGGCGTGGGCGGTGACCAAGTTCCGTTTTCGCGGCAAGGGATTTCTGATTACGCTGATCGATCTGCCCTTTGCGGTATCACCGGTGATTGGCGGACTGATCTTCATTCTGGTGTTCGGCTCGCACGGCTGGTTCGGCCCCTGGTTAAGCGACCATGATATCAAAATCGTCTTCGCCCTGCCAGGCATCGTGCTGGCTACGCTGTTTATCACGTTCCCGTTCGTAGCCCGCGAGCTGATTCCGCTGATGGAGGAGCAGGGCACACAGGAGGAGGAGGCTGCGATTACGCTAGGTGCGCACGGGTGGCAGATCTTCTGGCGCGTCACGCTGCCGAATATCAAGTGGGGTCTGCTCTACGGCATTATTCTCTGCAATGCACGGGCCATGGGCGAGTTCGGCGCCGTATCGGTGGTGTCCGGGCATATCCGCGGGGAGACGAATACGTTGCCGCTGCATGTCGAAATTTTGTACAACGAATATCAGTTTTCGGCATCCTTCGCGGTGGCTTCTCTGCTGCTCCTGCTGGCACTGGTAACGATGATTGTAAAAAGCGTACTTGTACGCAAAAATGCTCATTGACAGCTATTGGGAGCCGTGCTAAGTTAATTCATAGTATACAAGGTGGTAATAACGGAATTTAGGCAGAGTTACTTCCCTAACCGGGAAAGGGAGGCTTGCGAATGGCGAAACCACTGAAGGTGGATGAGGTATGGCTTGCGCGGATAACGGAACTTCTCGACGATATGGAATTCGGCTCCTTGCACATCGTAGTGCATGAAGGTCAAATCGTACAGATGGAGCGCACGGAGCGCAAACGTTTCGAGAACAGCACAGCAAATTCACGTGGTAGTGGAGAGACCGGAAGCCGGCGGACCGATACCCGTACTGGGGGACGAGGATAATGCAGAAAGACCTTCCATTGGGCAACCAATGGGAGGTCTTTTGTAAAAATATAAGAATTTATATGTCGCACACGATAAATTATACTTCTATTTCTCGCTGAAACGGTACCGTCCTTTAAAAGGACGGCAATGCCGTTTCCACTTGTTGACTATCAGTAACGTGGATTGCGCCGTGATCCGCTCAGTCCTTCTACGAGCAGAATGATAGCGGTAATGGCATGCATCACCCAGCCGACAAAAGGAATCAAGGCAACCACCGAGGTGACCACACCCACTGCATTCCCGATAATCGGACCGCGCTCTCTCAGCAGAATGATAATGGCTACAGCATGCAGCAGAAAAGCGACCCCAAGCGGTACCCAGGCATTTGCCACAACAAAGCTTCCCCCGATAATCGGCAGCGCCAGAAAAGCCTCATAAGCGAAAGTTCCCCATTTAAATAGTTTCCCTGTAGGAGACATAATTACTTCACCAACCTTCCAAAATAATAGTGTTGCTTGTCTATCCACAGTTTACCCAAGGACACGGGGTAAGAATAACCTGCCCGCCCGCAGAGAGCAAGTGCTGTGTTTTGAGTTATTGTACGCCGGAGGAGTCGGGGCGTTTCAATTTTGAACAAATACATATATATTGGTATCAGTATGGCAGCGGGATCTGCTTGCAGATTGCAGGATACAGGAGGAGAATTATGACAAATTCAGTACAGCCGGAGATCCGGCAGGAGCTGCCCTCAGTTGAGGATTATCTGGCGCTGCGGCAGGAAGCCGGGCTTAGTCCGATGAGCATAGAGGGGGCGTCCGCCGGACTGCCTAACTCTGCTTTTGCCGTGACGGTGTATGCAGGGGAGCAACTAGTGGGCATGGGCAGGGTTATTGGGGACGGGGGATGTTTTTTTCAAGTGACGGATATTGCTGTGAAGCCTTCCTTCCAGGGACGGGGTCTCGGAAAAAGCATCATGCAGGAAATCCGCACGTTCCTGGACAGTGTGCCGGAAAAGGCGTATATCAGTCTCATCGCTGACGGGGAAGCGGCCAAGTTATATGCCAGATACGGGTTCGCGCCGGTAATGCCTGCTTCACAGGGAATGTTCCTGCGGCGATAAATCGTATGAATTCGTGTAATGATAAAGGATAGCAGATTAGGAAAGCGAGGCAGCGGGATAATGGATATTGTAGTATTTGGGGCATCGGGCAGAGTTGGAAGTGCCATCGTACAGGAAGCATTAAAAAGAAAACATGAGGTCACGGCTGCGGTACGCAGACCGGAAGCCTTCAGCCTTCAGCATGAGCGGCTGCAGGTGACGGCTGCTGATCTGCTGGACCCGGCCTCGGTAACGGCAGCCGTGCGCGGGCATGAAGAGGTAATCAGTGCCTTCGGTCCGGCGGCGGGGCATGAGAATGATTTGCTGCGGGTGGCGGATTCACTGCTGGAAGGGATGCGGGCGGCCGGACTTGAGCGTCTGATCATTGTCGGCGGAGCGGGCAGCCTGAAGACAGAATCAGGAGAATGGCTGATGGACACCGCCGGATTCCCCGAGGACTACCGCGCGCTGGCTTCGGCTCATGCCAATGCGTATGAGATCTATAGAGGGTCAGAGCTGGATTATACGTATCTCAGTCCGCCTGCCGCTCTGGTAGAAGGGCGCCGCACCGGCCAATTCCGTATCGGCCTCGACCGGCTTATTGTAGATGAAGACGGCCGGAGCGGCATCAGCATCCAGGATTTCGCTGTGGCGGTCATCGATGAGCTGGAGGAAGGTAATTTCAGCAGGGCCAGGTTTACTGTAGGGTATTGATGAGGGTGGGGGTGTACGCGGAGGCGGAAGGTGAAAATGCAGAGGTAGAGTCAGCGGCAGGTTTAACGCACTCTGTACAACTAAAACGCCTGATTTTACAACGATATCCTTAACTATCTAACATAAAGAGTCCTCCTCGTAGCGGGAGGGCTTTTTTCTTTTTAAGCAGATCGTTACTAGTTACTCGTTGGACGCTATGAGCTACCTGGGTTATTTGCTTGCTGAAACGGGACTTAGTACAATCGAAGCAACTATGAAGGAGGTCTGGACCAATGGATGTGGTGACAGCGGAGGAGATGCGGGCATTCGACCGCGACACGATTGAGCGGCTGGGCATCCCGGCCATCGCCCTGATGGAAAATGCCGGACGGGCCATTGCCGAGGAGGTCATCGCCTTTTGCCGCCGCCGGGCAAGTGAAGCTGGTATGGCTGGTGTGGCTGGTGTGGCTGGTACGGCTGGAGGTGGAGTGTGGAGTAATGAAGCGGGAGTGCTAGGTGGCGAAGTACCCGGAGCGGGAGCGATTGTTGATGGTGTACGTAGTGATGGGTTCGGCATGGCTGGAGGTGTAGTGCGGAGTAGCGGAACGGTAGCAACTGGTAGCGTAGCACATGCGTCAAGCGGGCGCGTGGCGCCAGGCTTCGGCGCTGATGCTGCGGGCTTCTCTGTCAGCGGAGATGCAGCGCTGACGTTTGCCGGTGCCGGCGGAGAGCATTGGCTCGTCCTCGCCGGCAAGGGCAACAACGGCGGCGATGGCCTCGCCGCCGCCCGGCACCTGCGTGAGGCCGGCATCGCCGTCACGCTGGTGTACGCGGCCGCGCCGGAGTCGCTGGCCGGCGAAGCCGCGCTGCAGCGTGATGCCGCTGCAGCCATGGGCATCCCTGCCGTAGTCTACGGCAGGGATGCCCTGGACCTTGCCGCATGCAGCGGCATCGTGGATGCGCTGCTCGGCACAGGCAGCGCGGGAGCCCCGCGCGGTGCCTATGCGGAGCTGATTGCCGCTGCGAATGCCAGCGGCAGAGCCATTGTGTCCGCGGACATCCCCAGCGGGCTGGATGCGGACACGGGGGAGACGCATGAGCCCTGCATTCATGCGTCAGTGACCGTCTGCCTCGCGTTCCTGAAGCGGGGGCTGCTGCAATATCCCGGCGCAGAGGCAGCCGGGCGGGTCGTGGTCCGCTCCATCGGCATACCCGCTGCACTTGCCCGGGAGGGCGTCAAGGTCAGCCTCCTGACGCCGGAAGTACTGACGGCGCGCTTGAAGGTTGACCTGGCGCGCCGCCGTTCGCCCGAGGGCCACAAGGGTACCTACGGGCATGTCCTGCTTGCAGCAGGAAGCCTGCGCATGAGCGGCGCAGGCCTGTTGTCTGCCCGCGCTGCACTGCGCGCAGGCTGCGGGCTGGTAACCTGGGCGCTGCCGGAGAAGCTGCTGCCCTATGTGATCGGTTCCGTACCGGAGCTGATGCTGGCCCCGGTCACCGGAGGCGACGGGGAGTGGAACGCGGGTACGGCCGCTGAAGTGTTGCGGCTGAGTACCAGCCGCGATTGTGTAGCCATCGGCCCCGGCCTGGGCCGGTTCGAAGGAGATACGGAGTGGCTCCGCAGACTGTGGGAGGAGTCGGACAGGGCTATGGTTATCGATGCGGATGCGCTGAATATACTGGCAGATGCCGGATATCGGAGCTGGAGCCGCCGCCATCCGGTTATTCTGACCCCGCATCCGGGGGAGATGGCCCGTCTGGCGGGGATATCTACAGCGGAGGTGCAGCGGGACCGGATCGGATTGGCATTGTCCTATGCAGTTCAGCATGGGGTAATCCTTGTGCTCAAAGGAGCCCATACCGTAATAGCAACGCCCGAAGGGCAAGCCTATATCAATATCACCGGGCATCCCGGTATGGGTACCGGCGGTGCGGGGGATGTGCTGACGGGCATCATCTCCGGTCTGCTGGCCCAGGGCCTGGAGGCGGATCAGGCCGCAGCATTCGGAGTCTACCTGCACGGGTTGGCCGGAGAACGCGCCGCCCGGAAGCGGGACCACCCTTCCGCCCTGATCGCCGGGGATATTATCGAAGCGCTGTAAGTGTAGGCACCGGCTTGATTTCTCAAAACCAACAGCGCCAGCCTCCGGCAACATTCTATTAACAAGTTCAAGTTCTTGCTCGCTTTGGCGCACGGCCCTACTTTGAGCTCAAAGTCTATGTTAGTCTGCTTTAGCGGATAATAGGTGGATTTTGTCCACCTGCTGATGAACGGATGAGCTCTGGCGGGACGTTAGTTGGATAAACGACACTTAATTTGGCACATTTCACTCCAGGCGGCAAAACTAACTTTATTAGTAGTTTTGCCACCTGTTTGCCTATAATCGGCAGAAACGGATGGATGAAGATACATTTCTCCAATTGTATGCTGCGGGCATCCAATAGCGCGCGATGCACCAGCGCCCCCGCCTGAATCCGTCCGGGTCAGAATAGAACCAGACAGACCAGCGGAATAAACAGAGCGAAGAAGGGAAGCAGGATCGGGAAGCGCTCGCCCGCGGTTTGAGCGATGCGGAACAGCAACAGTACTGCGAGGCCGGTAAGGCCGGAGACGAGGGCGTCGCCGCCCTGCTCCGCAGCGAGCCACAGGCCGGCGCCATAGCCGGCAATGGCGTACAGGACCAGCGCAGGGCTGAGTGAGGTGGAGCGGAACATGCGCAGCAGCGCATCAGCGAGGATGGCAGCCGGTAGGCCGTAGGCGTAGATAGCATAAGGAACCGATACTGGCCAGCCGGACGGAATTCCGTTCTCATAGCCATGGATCAGCATGAACAGGGAGATCAGGATGAAGGTCAATCCGGCGGCCGACAGCTTGGTCAGAGCGTACATGCCCGCATTGAGGCGGACAGAAGGCAGGTTGAAATCCTTGTGTTGATTCATTGCTATACATCCTTTCAGGTGGGGGATGAATACGGCCGGAGTGACCGGCTGAAGCTTGGACATGGATAAGCTGGTAACCATGTCTCCGCCGTTAAAATGAATGCAGGTGCCGGTTACATAAGAAGCATCATCGCTGGCCAGGTAGACTTAGGCTCCTGCCAGTTCGTAGGGCTGTGCCGCACGCTTGACGGAGTCTCAGTACCGAAGACACTGACCTCCTCCGCAGAGAAGAAGCTGGCGGGAATCAGCGGCGTTCATACCGGACCGTGAGCTACGCTGTTGACACGGATGCCGCTGCCGGCGAGAGATAAGTCGAGCGAACGTGTGAAGGAGACGATAGCGCCTTTGGTGGATGAATAGTCAATCAGCTCCTCGTGTCCCCGGTATGCGGTTATGGAGGCGGTGTTAATGATGCAGCTCCCTGGATGAAGATGCGGAAGCGCCGCCTGAGTCAGGAAAAAGGACTGCCTTGCGGCTGCTCGCTGATTGGAGGCGGCTGCATTACGCTCGCCAGCCCGGGCTGGCGGTCCTGGTGCTGAGGGGGAAAGCGACAGGCTGCACATGACAGACCGTCTTTTCAAAATATAAGGAACTTATAGGTTTCACACGATAACTTATCCTTCTATTTCTCGCTGAAACGGTACCGTCCTTTCAGAGGACGGCAAAGCTGTTTCCACTTGCCATAATAAGGATGCACGGGGTTCATCGGCGGTTACTCCTCCTTGCCTGCTCAGCTCTTCCGTATATGGGTATGCATGCGCCCAGAAAAGCGTGCGGCGTGAAGTGGAGTCTTAAACATAGAAATGGGGAGAATGAATGATATATAGAGCAATGACAGGGGACGATTACGAGGCGGCTTACCGGTTATGGGAGAATACGGACGGAATGGGTCTCAGTGAAGCCGACTCGCGTGAGCACATCATCCGTTATCTGGAGCGGAATCCGGGCATCAGCCAGGTGTGCGTGAAGGAAGATGGCACCCTAATGGGCACAGCGATGTGCGGGCATGACGGACGCAGAGGCTATATGTATCATGTGGCTGTCGACAGCGGCAGCCGGGGAAGCGGTGCAGGCCGTGAGCTGGTGAGGCGTTGCCTCGCGGAACTGCTGGAAGCGGGCATAACGAAGTGCCATCTCATGGTGATCGAAAATAATGCCCCGGGCCGCAGCTTCTGGACCCGTATCGGCTGGCAGGAGCGGGACGGGCTGGTGCTGTTCTCAAAATAAGAAATTATAGGTTTCACGCTATACATTATCCTTCTATTTCCCTCACAATTCATGTAATAGTGTAGCTTTGGTGCGGACGCAGTATAATATATAGGTGCTGTACAATGAACAGATGAATAATATTCGCTGTGCATGGCCGAATTTAGATAGCGGGAGACCAGAACTATGAGATTTAAAGATGTATTCTCAATTATAGGTCCGGCCATGGTCGGGCCTTCCAGTTCTCATACAGCGGGAGCCGCGCGGATCGGGCGGGCCGCAAGGCAGGTGCTTGGTGAGCTGCCGGGAGAGGCCGAGGTTACGTTCTTCGGTTCTTTTGCCGCGACTTATCAGGGACATGGGACAGACCGGGCAATCGCCGGAGGTCTGCTTGACTTCGCCACGGACGACCACCGGCTGCCGGATTCCATTGAGCTTGCGGCCGAAGCCGGGATGAGCATCTCTTTCGGTCAGGGAACGGGGCTGTTTCCCCATCCCAATACGGTCCGTCTGCGTCTTGTAGGCAGGGAGAGCGGGACGGAGATGACCCTAACAGGCACATCCATCGGCGGCGGAAATATTGAGATTGTGGATATTGACGGCTTCAGTGTGAAGCTGACCGGCATGTACCCTACAGTGCTGATTCAGCATATGGATTATCTGGGTGTGCTGGCCAGTGTCACGGATGTCATGCGGGAGGGCCAGTTCAATATCGGACATATGTCACTGGACCGGAAGAACCGCAGCGGGGCGGCCTTGACGGTACTGGAGCTGGATGAGTCAGCCACGGCGGAGCTGCTGGAGAAGCTGCGGGCGCTTCCGGCAGTGAAGAGCGTCAAGGTAGTCGATTTGAACGGCAATGCACAAGAACAGACACAGAAGGGGAAGGACATCACAACATGAATTTTCAAACACTGAGCCAGCTGGCTGTACTATGCGGGGAGCGGGAGCTTGGGATCGGCGCTCTGATGCTTGAGGAGCAGAGCGCAGAATCCGGCCGTTCCAAAGAGCAGGAATTCGCCACCATGCGCGAGTATTACGGGGTGATGAAGGAAGCGGTGCAGCGCGGCATGACCGAAGATACCACCTCACGCAGCGGCCTGACAGGCCTGGATGCCCAGCGGGTGGCCGCCTATAATGCAGCGGATGAGCCTTGTCTCGGGGGACCGGCAGGCCAGGCGATGGCGTATGCCCTTGCTGTCTCTGAAGTGAACGCCTCCATGGGCCGGATTATTGCCACACCGACTGCCGGCTCCTGCGGAATTATCCCCGGTGTGTTCCTGAGCTGTCAGGAGCGCTTCGGCTGGGACGATGACTACATGGTCTCCGGTTTGTTCGCGGCTGGAGCGATAGGGTATGTTATTGCTAATAATTCTTTTGTATCGGGTGCGGAAGGCGGCTGTCAGGCCGAGGTGGGTTCAGCGATCGGCATGGCGGCCGGAGCGTTGACCGAGATGCGCGGCGGGACTCCGGCACAGGCTGTACATGCGGTAGGTCTCGCGCTCAAAAATACACTGGGACTGATCTGTGACCCGGTAGGCGGACTTGTGGAGATTCCGTGTATTGTCCGCAACGGCTTCGGTGCCGTTACGGCGCTTGCGGCGGCGGATATGGCCCTGGCTGGCGTCCGTAGCGTGATTCCGTCCGATGAAGTGATTAAGGTCATGCTGGAGGTCGGCTCTGCGATGCCTGAGAAGCACCGGGAGACGGCCGGGGGCGGGCTGGCCCAGACCCCGACCGGCCGCCGGATTATGAAGGACCTGCGGAACCCGAAATAACCGCCCGGTCACAGGCGCTCCTCAGTCTGCCGTTCATCATAGAATTCAGAGCATACGGAAGCGTTCCAGGTGCTCCCATAAGCCCTCCTGCCGGAGAATCTCCGCCTGCTTCGGGCCCATGAGGTCGAAGTGGGGGAACGGCTGGCGGTTATGAATATACCGCGCCGGGAGACCGTGCTTCCTGCACCAATCCCGCAGGCGGGGCAGATCGCTGCAGCCCACCTTGGTGACTGTGGTGATCCCGGGGTAGCGTTTATCGATCCAGTAATGGGTCAGGAACGCAATCTCCCCTGCGGAGACGGCCTGTTTCCAGCGGGTTAATTCCGCCCGGTTGATTCCAAAAGCCATGGCTGTTCATCCTTATCTGTAAGAGGAAGTAGACGACATATAACGCAAATATTAACGGAAGGAGAGTGTATTATGAACGGACAAATAAGAGCGGATATCCGCCCCGGCATTCAGGTAGACATCGTACTGAAGCAGGATCAGGCGACCGGCAAGCTCACGCATGGCACAGTGAAAGACATCCTGACCAACTCGCCCCGCCATCCGCACGGGATCAAGGTACGTCTGGCGGACGGCCAGGTAGGACGGGTCAAGAACATTACCGGCTCATGAATTGCTCCACCGACTGGTCAGCCTTCGTCTGATTGCATAAATTGCAGGCACAGACGCAGTTGTCCGGCGTAGTATGCCCGCCCTTGGCGCGGGGGAGCAGATGATCAATGGTATCCCCGTATTGGCCGCAGAAATAACACGTATAGCGGTCCCTCGTCAAAATATAGGCGCGGAAGTCCTTGTTGCTGTATATGCGGCGGATCGTACGCCGGTTCACAACGACGGCCGCATGCTCCTTGACCAGCGTCATGGCAAGCTCAAGGTCGATCTCCTGATGCCAGCGGCGGCCCTTATCGCTGTGCCCGCGCATGAGAATCATGCCCTTGGCAGAAGGAATCAGGGCAGAGGCATCCTGCGGATCGGGCCTCGGCCCGCGCTGCTGCGGAAGGCTGCGTCCGGTCTCGGCGGCATGCCGGGGACGTGCCTTGCCCTTAAGACCGGCCGCTCCCGCGTTGCCTCTGGCGTCCCGGGCACGTTCAGGCCGTGAGGCCGGACGGGGCTGGGCTATGGGCGGCTGTGCCTTCCCGGGCGCAGCTGCCCCGGAGATAGAGGCCGGCCCCTTGTCACGCTTGAGGGGCCCTGCCGGGCGCTCCGGCAGGGCAGGCACTACGCTTGCCCGCACTGGCGGCAAGGAAGCTTCAGCCTCGCGGAGCTTGCGGCATTCCCGGCAGGCTCCGCGCCGGGACACGCCCTTGGCGCGCTTGCCTGTGCGCCTGCGGAATTCAGAGAGCGGCTTAAGCTGATGGCAGTACGCGCATTTTTTGGATGGAGGTAGAGTTGTGGTCTCAGTCATAAATGTACTTGGCAGAAGCAGCCTTAAGCCGCAACCGTCCAATCCCTTCTGTATTGTGAATGATAAGTGCATCTGCTTGCATGCGTCCGTTTTAATTTCAGTAGTTGTCCTAATTGATACTAGTATAGCGTAAACTGCAGACATTCACACAGCAGGCACATCCTGCGAATTTTCCGGAGTGTGATTTCTTTCCCGGCAATCTTGAGGAGAAATCTGTAAAATCTCAATAAAGCATAGGCGCTAACAAGAAATAGCCCGAGGCTGTAGCCGGAAAAAAATGTGCCTGAAATGAGGAATGAGGATGAATGCTGCTAAAAAAATGCCAGGTGCTGTGAGGGTGCTGATTGTACTTCAAGGTTTTTTGAGCTTGGGGGCCATTGCCGGCGGGCTGGCGCTGCTGGCTGATCCCAGCGGGGAATTACTCGGCATGCCGGTCTCGGCAATGGTACGAATGCCCTTTCACAGCTTTGCCATCCCCGGGCTGCTGCTCCTGTCTGTATTCGGCCTGCTCCCGCTGCTTGTACTGTACGGCCTCTGGAAGCAGCCGCAGTGGTCTTGGAGCTACGCCTTGACACCGTTCAAGGAGCGGCATGCGGCCTGGAGCTTTTCACTCTATATCGGCTTCGGCCAGATTATCTGGATTATGGCGCAGACCTACATGTGGAACATGGTCAGCTTCATTCATGTGTTCTATATGTCGCTGGGAATGCTGATTCAGATCGTGACGCTGCTGCCTGAGGTCCAAAGATATTTTATGCTGGACGGCCGTGCCGAAAGAAGTTAGAATGTCAGTGAACATAAAAGGGCTTTCATTGAGCTGCGGGAGTGAACCGGAATGACCACGATATATGATATTGCCAAAAGGACCGGCTACTCACCAACCACAGTGTCCAAGGCGTTCAATAACTATTCCGATGTGCGGGCGAAGACACGTGAGGAGATTCTGCGTACCGCCCGGGAGATGGGGTATCTTCCCAATGCGCATGCACGTACACTGACGACTAAGAAATCCTGGACCATCGGTGTGCTGTTTGTTGAGAATACGGGGGCGGGAATCCGCCATCCCTTTTTCAGCGCAGTGATTGAGAGCTTCAAGCAGGTTGCCGTAGCCAAGGGCTATGCCCTCATGTTCATCTCGAAGGATGTCGGCGGCAAGCAGAGCGGATATCTGGAGAACTGCCGGATTCGCGGCGTCGACGGGGTGGTAGTGTTCCTCTCTGATTACGATGACCCGTATTTCCGGGAGCTGCTGGAGAGTGATATTCCGACCGTGGTGCTCGATTTCGAGACGGAGCTGTCGCATACAGTCTGCTCGGATAATATGACGGGTGCACTGCAGGCGGTAGAGTATCTGGCCCGTCTTGGACACCGCCGGATTGCCCACATCTCGGGAGGCGGGAACACCTATCCGGGACAGCAGCGGGAGCTGGGGTACAGAACGGCGATGGAGCAGCAGGGACTTGAGGTGCCGGATGAATACGTGGCCGAGGGAGCCTTCTACGCGCTGGAGAACGGTTATGGTGCAATGAAGCGTCTGCTGGCGCTGCCACAGCGGCCGACGGCTGTTTTTGCTTCAGGTGACTTGCTGGCCCTGGGTGCAGTAATGGCAGCTAAGGATCAGGGGCTTGCGGTGCCGGAGGATGTCTCGGTGATGGGCTATGACGACATCGAACTTGCCAGATACGTTACGCCTGCGCTGACCACTGTACGCCAGAATACCGGACTGCTGGGGACCCGGGCGGCGGAGCTCCTGCTGGCATCTATGAACGGTCCAGGTACGGCTCAGGAAGCACTTGTGCTGCCTGTAGAGATTATTGTGAGGGATTCCTGCGCACCGCCGCGCATGTGATGAAGATGCGTTCATTCAGGAATACCTTTTTTTTCGGCAAAATCGAAACCGGTTTCGATTTCTTTCGTTCCTGCTGTAACCTGGCAAAAATAATAGAGGAGTGATGGACATGACAACAGTACAAACCGTAGTCACCGCCAAAGATACAGGGGATCGCCTAAGTCCCAAGAATGGCATTCAGTTCAATGCGGATAGCGCCGCGGCAAAAGCAGATATCGTGCTGCGGCCAGAGCAGGCGTATCAGACCATTATTGGTTTTGGCGGCGCATTCACAGAAGCAGCGGCGTATACCTTGTCCCGGATGAGTCCGGCGAAGCGCACAGAGGTCATCCGGCGGTATTTCGACCCGGTGGATGGGCTGAATTACAGCATGGGCCGTGTCCATATCCATAGCTGCGACTTCGCACTCGGCAATTATACGTATGTGGAGGATGGGGATACGGAGCTTAAGACCTTCGATATCTCACGTGACCATAAGTGGGTTCTGCCGCTGATTAAGGATGCCATGGAGGCCCGGGGCGGACCGTTCACCATGCTGGCCTCTCCGTGGAGCCCGCCTGCCTGGATGAAGACCAACGGGGAGATGAATAACGGCGGCTCGCTGAAGCCGGAGTATGCGCCGGTCTGGGCACGGTATTATACCAAATTCATCGAGGCCTACCGCAAGGAAGGCGTTCCGGTCTGGGGTGTCTCTGTGCAGAATGAGCCGGCAGCAGTACAGACTTGGGATTCCTGTGTGTACAGTGCAGAGGAAGAGCGTGATTTTGTCAAAAATCATCTCGGCCCCGTAATGCACGAAGCTGGAATGGGCGATGTGAACATCGTAATCTGGGATCATAACCGCGACATTATGGTCGAGCGCGTGACCCCGATTCTGTCGGACCCGGAGGCTGCAAAGTATGTCTGGGGGACTGGAATTCACTGGTACGGCGGCGAGGAGTTCGGCAACGTGGAGCAGGTGCATGAGCTTTTCCCGGATAAGCATGTGCTGTTCACTGAAGGCTGCCAGGAGGGCGGCGTGCGTCTGGGGGAATGGTTCACGGGTGAGCGCTACGGCCGTAATATGATCGGCGATCTGAATGCCTGGACCGAAGGCTACCTGGACTGGAATCTGGTGCTGGATGAGACGGGCGGGCCGAACCATGTAGGCAATCTCTGCGATGCTCCGGTGATTGCCGATACGGCTGCAGACGAGGTCCACTACAACAGCTCGTATTATTACATCGGGCATTTCAGCAAATTCATTGCTCCGGGTGCGGTGCGGATCGGCCTGGATTCGGCAGCGGCAGAGGTGCTGTCGGCAGCGTTCCGCAATCCGGACGGCAGTCTCGCTGTGGTGCTGATGAACGAAGGCGGGGAAGCACGTACGCTGACGCTGGGACTGGGCGCCGAGACCGCCGAATGCACGCTGCCTGCGCACTCTATTGCGACCCATCTGATCACACAGGCTTAGGTCTATGCCGCAAGCATTTATTGATATTTTAGGAGGAGTAAAGATGAGCCATTATACTTTTGATTCAGGGAAATTTATTATCGAGCAGTTCCACGAAGGCAAACCGTTCGCCAGCTTCCTGCCCGGCCTGGCCGGACTGAAAGGAATCCCGATGTGGACGTTCTATGTGAACCGCGGCCAAGGGATCAGCAGCTTCGGCGTGCGGGACAAAAACTCACCGATCATGGAGTTCTCGCCGGCCAATATCTCCTACAAGAATGTAACATCGACCGGCTTCCGCACCTTCATCAAGCTGAAGGGGGCAGCAGAGATCTATGAACCGTTCCAGTCGGCCCGCCCGGACCCTGAAGCCAAGCGGATCATGACCATTCTGCCGAACGGATTAACCATTGAGGAGACGCATACCGGACATGGGCTGAAGACCACGGTCCACTACTTCAATCTTCCGGGGGATGATTATGCCGCGCTGGTCCGTCAGGTGGAGATTCAGAACATCGGCGGAGCCGAACTTGAGCTGGAACTGCTGGACGGTCTGCCGGAGGTGCTTCCGTTCGGGGTGGCAAACGGCAACTATAAGGAGATGGGGAACCTGCTCCGCAGCTGGATGGATGTGTTCAACCTGGAGCACGGGATTCCGTTCTACAAGCTGCGCTCCGGCACGAATGACGATGCCGAAATTGGCAAGATCGAGAGCGGGCATTTCTATCTCTCCTCCACGGTGGAAGGGGAACTGCTCCGTCCGCTGGTAGACTATGAGGTGATCTTTGGCGGGAATACTTCACTGACCTATCCCGACCGCTTCGCCGCGCTTCCGCTGGCAGAGCTGCTGGCACAACCGCAGTATCCGGTTAACAAGGTGCCGTGCGGCTTCAGCGGCACAGCCCGGACCCTGGCCCCTGGTGCTTCGCTGAAGCTGAACACGATCATCGGGCATGTGAATGATATTGACCGGATTAATGAACGGACGGCGGAGCTGTGCCGTGAGGAGTATTTTGCCGCCAAATCCCTTGAAGCTGCCGCGCTGACCGAGGAGTTAACTGCAGATATCGCCACCCGGACGTCCTCGCCGATCTTCGACGCGTATTGCCGCCAGTCCTATCTCGACAATTTCCTGCGCGGGGGATATCCGTTTATTTTTGACAATGGGGAAGAGGGCTTCGTCGTCCATCTCTACTCCCGCAAGCATGGCGATATGGAACGGGATTATAATTTCTTCTCGCTGGCTCCCGAATATTATTCGCAGGGGAACGGGAACTTCCGCGATATGAACCAGAACCGGCGTAACGACGTCTTTTTCCATCCCAAGGTGGGCAGCTTCAATATCAAAATGTTCTATAGCCTGATTCAGGCAGACGGCTACAATCCGCTCAGTGTACAGGGCACCAGCTTCGAGATTCTGCCGGGTGCGGAAGAGCAGCTTAAGACCTGGCTGGCCGGAGCGCTTGCGGAGCAGCATACGGGACTTACGCAGCTCCTGGCCGGACGCTTCACCGCAGGCAGTCTGATTAACTATATTGCCGATCAGCAGATTGCGTTAACCCTAAGCGAGCAGGAATTCCTCAGCGGGGTGCTAGCGTTGTCGCAGCAGAACATTGAAGCCGCCTTCGGGGAGGGGTTCTGGTCTGATCATTGGACGTATAACCTGGACCTGGTGGAAGGCTATCTGGATATTTATCCTGAGCGTCTTGGGGAGCTGCTGTTCGGGGATGAGACGTATGCGTTCTACGACTCTCCGGCGTACGTCTTGCCGCGCAGCGAGAAATATGTGATCAGCGGCGGCAAGGTGCGGCAGTTCGGAGCTCTGCTGGAGGATGAGGAGAAGCTGCACAAGCTGAAGCGCAAGGCATCCGGTACCGAGTGGCTGCGCACGCAAGGCGGGCATGGGGAGATCTACCGGACCAGTCTATTTGTGAAAATGCTGTCGCTCGCCCTGAACAAATTCGCTACGCTGGATCCGTACGGTATGGGTGTGGAGATGGAGGCGAACAAGCCGGGCTGGAACGATGCGATGAACGGGCTGCCGGGCTTGATCGGCTCGGGGATGAGCGAGACGCTGGAGCTGAAGCGGATGCTGGTGTTCATGGCGGAAGCGCTGGAGAACAGTGCCGGGCTTCCTGCGTCAGTGGCGCTTCCATCGGAGATAGCGGCGCTGCTGACACAGGTAGAGCAGGCTGTAACGGAAGTGCTGGACGGCTCGCTGGACCCATTCGCATACTGGGACCGCGTTGCCTATGCGCGTGAGGCTTACCGGGCGGAGATTCGCTTCGGGATTACAGGTGAGACCCGTGATGTCTCTCTTACGGTGATTCGCGAAATGCTGGAGCAGTGGCTGCGCAAGACCGATCAGGGGATCGCGCGTGCGGTGGAGATGGGCGGCGGACTGGTGCCCACCTATTTCCGTTTCGAGGCTACGCGCTTCCGGCCGGTTACGGATGCTGCCGGCGAGCCGGTCATCAGCGGCTATGGACTGCCGAAGGCCGTAGTGGAGGAGTTCGAGGCCTCGGCGCTGCCGTATTTCCTGGAAGGTCCTACCCGCTGGCTTAAGACACTGGAGGATCAGCAGACCGCCAAGGCTATCTACAGCAAGGTGAAGCAGAGCGGGCTGTTCGATCCGGTCACCTCGATGTACCGCACTTCGGTGTCGCTGGAGGAAGAGGGGCATGAGATCGGACGTATCCGGGCGTTCACCGCAGGCTGGCAAGAGCGGGAATCGAATTTCCTGCACATGTCCTATAAATACTTGCTTGAGCTGCTGAAGGCGGGGCTGTATGAAGAATTCTACAGTGAGCTGAGAACGTCGCTGATTCCGTTCCTTGATCCAGAGGTCTACGGACGCAGTACGCTGGAAAATTCGTCGTTCATCTCCACGGGCGGCAACCCTGACCCGCATACACACGGACGGGGATTTGTTGCCCGGCTGAGCGGCTCCACCGCCGAGTTCCTGAGCATGTGGAGAACGATGATGGCAGGCAGCAGCCTGTTCGCTATCTCAGATGGTGAACTAACCCTGGCGCTGCATCCGGCCCTTCCCGGCTGGCTGTTCGACGAGCAGGGAGAGGTCTCCTTCAAGCTGCTGGGCAGCACGGAAGTGACCTATGTGAATCCGCGTCATGCGGATACCTTCGGCGACAGCAAGGCGGTTATTCAGACGCTGGGGCTGACCTTCCGGGACGGTACGGAGCGCGTAATTACCGGCGGCTTGCTGCGCGGCGCAGATGCCGAGGCCTTGCGGCGCGGGGAGATTGCCGCGATCCGTGCGGTGATGGAATAAGCTGTGTCTGCATTACCAGTAGAATAAGCTATGGAGGAGGTCCGTTGGGGCCTCCTCTTTGGTGATTCGGGGAAGGGGAACGGAATGTACCTGGTGTAGACGCGCGGACCCAATGTAATCGAAAAACTGATTACAATGGGCTGAAGCTTAGGCCAACATAGACGCTAATTCAGTCAAGCAGAGAATTAGCTTATAATAATGGGGTATAGATTTGATAGCAGCACCCCAGCCGGAATGCGAGGTAGCGGATTGGGTTGGCCTGGATTGGTTGGGTTGGGTTGGTTAGCTTGGCCTAGATTACCTTGAATTAGAGCAGCCAAACAAGAGAGGAGCAGGATGAAGGAATGAGCGAGCTTAAGATGGGACTGATTGAGAAATACTCTTTGATTGTTCCGGCTGCCCAGCGGGAGGCATGGGAGTCGAAGGGCTGGGTGGAAGAACCTGCATTCAGGGATTTCCACTATGAGGCGGAAGAAGGCGAGGCGATGATGACCGCCAGACCCCGAACCCTGACAGAGATTGACACGGACTCGCTGCTGGGCAGCAGGGCAGTGAGATTCTCCACCCATCTGGGAACCTATGGCATGGGCGGTCCCGGGTTCTTCGGATTGCTGCTGGAGAAGGAGGGCATCAGGCAGTATCTTGTGTATGCCGTCTGGGCATCGGGCCAATATATTTTGCTGGACGGCAGAGTGATTGAATGCCACCTGAATTACAACAAGAGCCACCGGCCGTGGATATCCAGCTGGGCAGGGGAGCCTGAGGAAGAGCAATGGGATGAGCTGACGGCAAAAGTAACGGGGAGTGTGGTGTCCGCTGTCCGTCTGACCGGTGAGGAGTTGCGGCTTGAGCTGACTCAGGAGGGCACACGATCCCAGCTTGTATTCTACAAATACCATCAGGATCTGCCCCCGCTCGGAAACGGCCAGCCGCGCAAGCCTGCCTTTGAGGACGGTGTGACCGGTGATTATATCGTACTATCGGAGGAGCATGCGGTTCTGCATGTGTAACAGGCCCCGGCTTGGAGTGCTCAGAGGAACGCTCCAAGCCGAAAAATGAGCCCCTAAATACGAAAAATGAGGCCTTTTACCGAATACCTAAAACGCATACAATACATACATAGAGATGAAAACGCTTCACAATAAAGATAGGTATTTTGGAGGTCCATACGATGGAGAACAAACGTAACACCAAGCCGAATCCGGCCATGGGGCCGCTCATTCCGGCGTCAATCGAAACCGGTTCAGGTCGCAAAAACACACTGTGGAGGAAGTTTGTAGCCCAGCGTCATCTGCAGACCATGGCCCTGCTCGGCGTAGTCTGGATGATCATCTTCAACTACATTCCGATTTATGGCTTGATTATTTCCTTCAAGGAATATAACATCGTCAAGTCGATTGCCGAAGCCCCATGGGTAGGGCTGGAGCATTTCAGAGAGCTGTTTGCTGACGAGGATCTGCCGAATGTCATCCGCAATACGCTTGGCATCAGCTTGATTAAGCTGTTCATCGGTTTTCCGCTGCCGATCATATTCGCCCTGTTTCTCAATGAGGTCCGTTCCATCAGATACAAGAAGGCTATTCAGACGATCTCCTATCTGCCGCATTTCCTGTCCTGGGTTGTACTTGGCGGGATTCTGGCCACCTGGCTGGCTGATGTAGGGATTATCAACAATATTCTGCTTGCACTCAATCTGATTGACAAGCCGATTACCTATCTGGCTGAGCCCAGTTACTTCTGGACTATTATTATTACTTCTGACATTTGGAAGGAGCTTGGCTGGTCTGCCATTATCTATCTCGCGGCCATCGCCGGCGTATCTCCGGAAATGTATGAAGCAGCAACGATTGACGGAGCGGGACGCTTCCAGAAAATGTGGTTTGTCACACTGCCGGCTATTCGGGCAACGATCAGCATTCTGTTTGTTCTGGCCGTCAGCGGGGTACTGAATTCCAACTTCGACCAGATTCTGGTTCTGCGGAACTCGCTCAATGACAGTGCTTCTAACGTAATTGACTACTATATCTATCAGACGGGTATTATCTCCAACCGCTTCTCCTATTCTGCGGCGGTCACCCTGGTCAAAGCGGTTATAGCACTGATTCTGCTGCTGATTGCCAACCAGGTATCCAAAAAAATCAACGACACGTCGCTGTTCTAGGACAAGGAGGACCTATATATGTTTGCTCTAAAACGTAAAACCAAAGGTGAAGCTATCTTTGATATCGTCAATAATCTGGTCATGCTCTGTGTCTGCTTCCTGACGCTGTATCCTATCTGGTATGTGCTGGTCAATTCCTTCAATGACGGGAACGACGCCATGCTGGGCGGCATCTACTGGTGGCCGCGGATGATCACGCTGAAGAATTTCGAAGCGGTATTCGCAAGCCCGGGCATTATGCTCGCCATGGGAATTACGGTAGCCAAGACAGTGCTTGGTGTCGCTGTCCATGTATTCTTCACCGCAATGGTGGCGTATGCTTTATCCCGCAGGGATCTGGTAGGCGGCAAAATCTACATCCTGATCGGCACCGTTACGCTGTTCTTCAACGGCGGTCTGATTCCGACCTTCCTGCTGAACCGCGACCTTCATCTACTGGATAACTTCCTGGTCTATATTATTCCAGTGATGTTCAGCTTCTTCGATCTCATTATCTTCATGACCTTCTTCCGGGAGATTCCCGAGGGTCTGGAAGAGGCCGCCCGGATTGACGGGGCCAACGACTGGTCCATCTTCCTGCGGATCATCCTTCCGGTCTCCATGCCGGTTATTGCGACCATTGCGCTGTTCCACGGCGTGTATCAATGGAATGATTATTTTGCCGGGATTATCTATATCAACAATGTGGACCTGCAGCCGATTCAGACCTATCTGTTCCGTGTAGTCGCCCAGTCAAGCTCCAATACTATGATGGTGGCTGTCCAGGGTAACGCGGCAACAAGGTCGGTAACGTCCCAGTCCATCAAGCTGGCAACCATGGTTGTCACTACGCTGCCTATCGTATTCGTCTATCCGTTCCTGCAGCGTTATTTCGTCAAAGGCATGATGATCGGCTCGATCAAGGGCTGATCATCTCCTTGCTACCAGGTAACTCCTCCAGCGCCCGGGTGTCTTATGGGCAACGGGGTTGAGCTTATAATTATTATTTTCTAGAAAAGGGGTAAACAAATGGGCATGAAACATAAGCCAAAGAAAATGGGTCTGCTGCTTGCAGGACTAATGCTGACCTCCTTGGCGGCAGGCTGCTCCAGCAGCAATAACGCAAGCGGGAGCAACACTCCGGCGAATACGGAAGCTACCAAAGCACCAGCCACAGAAACAACAGCACCTGCACTGAACGCAGATGAGCCGGGCTGGAAAAGCGATACTTCACCGATTACCTTCGACTGGTACCTGAACTTTGCCTGGTTCGCCAACAAGTGGGGCGTTGACCCGACTTCGCAATATATTACCAAGAAGACTGGCGTTAACGTGAACTTCATCGTTCCTGCCGGTAATGAGAATGAAAAGCTGAATACGCTGATTGCTTCCGGCAAAATGCCTGACTTCATCACGCTCGGCTACTGGGAAGATGCGATCAAAAAAATGGTGGAAGGCGAGCTGGTGCTTCCGCTGAACAAGCTGGCTGAGGAATATGACCCGTACTTCTTCAAGGTCTCGGATAAAGATAAGCTGGGCTGGTATACACAGCCTGACGGTAACGTCTACGGCTATCCTAACTCTTCCTCTTCTCCTGCCGACTACGAAAAATATGGCGATACTTATGTTTCCAACCAGACCTTCGCGGTCCGCAAGGATATCTATGAAGCGATCGGCAGCCCGGATATGCGCACACCTGAAGGCTTCCTTGGCGCCCTGAAGGCAGCCCAGGAGAAATTCCCTGAAGTGAACGGACAGCCGCTGATTCCGCTGGGTCTGCATGAGTTCACCGAGAACGGCAATGATTCCCTTGAAGGCTACATTCAGAACTTCCTGAACATTCCTTGGGAAAAAGACGGCAAGGTCTACGACCGCGAGAGTGACCCTGAGTATGTCCGCTGGATGAAGACCCTCCGCCAGGCGAACCAGGACGGACTGCTTGCGAAGGATATCTTCATTGACAAGCGTGCTCAAATGGAAGAAAAGATCGTACAGGGCCGCTACTTCGCAATGCTCTATCAACGTACGGACTTCGGTTCCCAGCTCGGCACTATCTTCCAGAAGAACCCTGAGCAGGTGTACATTGCAGTAGACGGTCCGGCTAACACCAAGATGGATCAGCCTGCACTGAACGGCCCTGGGATCTCCGGCTGGACCGTAACCCTGATCTCGAAGGATGTTAAGGATAAGGCGCGTGCGATTAAATTCCTCAGCTATCTGAACAGTGAAGAAGGCAATAAGGATCTTTATCTGGGCGAAAAAGGGGTCAGCTATGATACAATTGACGGCAAGGACCAGTTCCTGCCTGAAGCGCTGAAGCTTATGAACTCCGACCGTGCAGCCTTCGATAAGCAATTCGGCTCTTCCTTCACTTTCTGGATGATGCAGAATACGAATATTACCGACCAGTGGAAACCGGAATCCGTGGAGCCGTTCAAGCAACTGGAAGACTGGACCAAGGGCAAATCGATCAATACTTCGGAGTTCCAGTTAATCGATCCTACGGGTAACTCACCGGAAGGCATTATCGCCACCAAGCTGAAACAGCTCCGCGGCAAAACGATGCCGAAGCTGCTGATGGCTGATTCCGATGCGGAATTCGACAAGATCTGGACGGAATATATTGCGAAAAAGGATAAGGAAGGCCAAGCGACCTTCGATGCCTACCGCCAGACGAAATATGAAGAGAATAAGAAAAAACTCGGAATGTAAGTTTTTAAATATATGACCCAATGGCCCGCATACTGCGGGCTTTTGGGCTATTTTCAAGAGGTGGGCATGAAAGAGAGAACAGGGGCATTATGGCACTCCTTCCACTACTGGTGGGGGCGGAGATCACTGCAGAGCCGGCTGATTGCGGCCTATATCTTCATTATTCTGGGACCCAGCCTGCTGGTGTCCTTCTATTCGTATCAGGAAATCAACAACACCTATATGCGGGATTCGATCGAGAAGAACAGCTATCTGCTGCAAATGGAGAGAATGCATGTACTCAACCAGATCGAGGCGATGGAGCGGGCTCTGCAGATGGCGTATAATGATAAAAGTGTCAGAGATTACCTGATCAGTGAGGACGATCCGACCCTGGGTGAGCTGATTGACTTCAATACGACTACCTTTTTGAATTTCAGCCAGATTCAGTTCAACAACCCGAATATCGAGCATCTGTATCTGTTCTCTGCCAGTCCGAATGTGTATGAGCTGTGGCCTGTTATTTTTCGTGAATCCCGGGTCTCTATGGAGCCCTGGTTCCAGCAGGCCATGAGACTGGAAGGAAGGCGGAATCTCTGGTCCTTTCAAAATACGGACATTGATCTGATGCAGCGATTCTCTGGGGGAGCCGGGGAAGGCCAGCCGAAGGTATCCGTGCTGCGGGAGATCAGTATCCCGGCAGGGAATCATATCGGAATGGTTCAGGTAGATATGCTGCTGAGCAAGTTCACGCCCAAGACTTATACCTCTGTGCAGGATAACGAATCCCAGATGGTCATTGTGGATGATGCGCTGAATCTGTTCACGCGCACCGATAACTCCTTCCTGACCACTGATTCCGGGCTGAGCGCAGCGATCAAGGAACGGCTGGCCGCCTACCGCAAGACCGGGGAATGGGAGATGGATTACAAGGAGAACGGGAACTCGTTCCTGCTGATTCAGGCGCCGGTGGAGCAGATTGATGCCTCCCTGGTCACTGTTGTCTCGATGAAAGGCCTCATGAAGGATATTTCGCGGACCCGTAATTTGATTATCGGGGTGAATATTGGATTTATTTTCCTGGTTACGGCGATTACGTATGTGCTGAATGCATTCATTCTGAAGAATCTCCGCCGCCTGACAGAGACGATGAAGAAGGTGCGCCGGGGCGAGCCGTATGGCAGTATTAAGGTCAGCGGGGGCGGAGAGGTCGGAGAGCTGGCGCATCATTTCTCCAAGCTCATGAATACAATCAATACGCTGGTTGCCCAGGCGGTCTATAAGCAGGCGCTGTCCAAGGAGGCAGAGCTGCGGACCCTGCATAATCAGATCGATGCCCATTTCCTCTACAATACGCTGGAGAATATCAAGATGCTTGCCGAAATCGAGAACCAGCGGACCATCTCGGATGCACTGACCCGGCTTGGCGGAATGATGCGTTATAATTTCAAATGGACCGGGGAATATGTGAAGCTGAGAGACGAGCTTCGCCACATCGAGAATTATATAGAAGTCATGAATATCAGGTTCGAACACACCATTCAATTGGAGCTTCATATTGACAGCGCTTATCTGGAAGTGGAGGTGCTTAAGATGTCATTGCAGCCGATTGTGGAGAACAGCGTGAAGCATGCCTGGAATGCAGACGGCGTGGAGTTAACGGACCGGATTGTGAAGATCGAGCTTACAGAGGCGGAGGGGGATATCTTCATTGTCCTTCGCGATAACGGGCTGGGGCTGACGCAGGAGCGGCTGGTGGAACTGCATGAGGCGATCTATGCGAAGGAAGAGCTTGGAGCGGACGCTTCCGGGATTAGCAGCGGTGGATATAAGGCGGGAGGCGTTGGACTGCGCAATGTGCATCAGCGCCTGCAGCTCTTTTACGGGGAAGCCTATGGACTGGAAGTGCAGAGCGAAGCAGGGAAGTGGACGGCAGTGTACATGTCTCTGCCCAAAGTTCTATTGACAGGGGATAATCAGCGATGATAAATCTGATGATTGTGGATGATGAGAGAATGATCCGTCAAGGTCTGAAGGTGATGATCGAACGGGAATATCCGTCGGTCTACAATATATCGATGGCGGGAAACGGTGCAGAGGCACTGGAGCAGTATAAGCGGGAGCGGCAGGATGTGATTATCACCGATATCCGGATGCCGATCATGGACGGGATTACGCTGCTGGCGCGGCTGTCTGCGGAAGCAGGGGCGGGCGGAGCTCCGGCTGTGATTATTCTCAGCGGCCATGATGATTTCGAATATGCCAAAAGCGCGATCCGCTACCGCGTTAAGGATTATCTGCTGAAGCCGATCCGCCGCGAGGAGCTGTTCGAGATTCTCGAACGCATAGCCAAGGAAGGGGCGGAGCGGGAATCCAGCAGCCACAAGCAGCTGCAGGAAGCAGAGGGCTACCGCCGCGAGCTGCGGGCGGCCCGTCTGCGCAGCCTCCTGATGCAGCAGGAGGGCGAGGTATCGGCGGCCCAGCAGGAGGAGCTTGCGGGGCTGGCGCTGCCTTTTACAGTAGGGGTGCTGAACTATTATCACAGTGACGGTACACGGATGAAGCCTGGAGAAGTGCAGGGGCTGCTGGAGCAGCTGGGCGGACCGCTGGAGCACAAATTCACGGAGATCCTGACGGACGGGGACGGGAAGCTGGTGCTTGTCGGAGAGGGGGAGAACTTCCTGGAGCTGGCGAGGAAGGCCGAGTCCAAGGAGCTAACGCGGCTGCTGCTCGGAATCAGCAGGGAGAGCCGCAGCGCCGAGCAGTTCCGCGCCTGTTATCTGGAGGCTTGCCGGGCGCTGCAATATACCTTCCTGTCGCCGCAGGCCAGCTTCGTGGACTATACGGATATTCAGGCTGGGCGGCTGAGCTTCCCGCTCCCCGAGGAGGAGCTGCGTAAGCTGCTTAATATGCTGGGCACCGGGCGGGAGAAGGAGATCAAGGCGTTGCTTGGTGTTGTTTTTCAGACGGAGCATCTGCTGAGACTGGATCTGAGTTACCTGGAGAATGTAGGGCGGAGTATGAATGAACGTGTACTGGATGAGGTGTTCCGTACCCATGGAGAAGCTTCGGTGGAGGTGCTGAAGCTCTACCGCCAAGTGGGCAACCTGCATAATTTCCGCCATTTCCACGACTATTACCGTGCGCTTGAGCATCTGCTTCTGAGCGTTAACGATTATATTATAGGCATCAAATCCGCTCACACCGAGCATGCCGATATGGAGGAAGCGCTGGCTTATATCGAAGCGAACTATGCCCGCCCGCTGAACATGGCGATGGTCAGTAATTATGTGTCCCTCAACTATTCTTATTTCAGTGAGGCATTCAAGGCCTACACCGGGGAGAGCTTCGTGCTGTATCTCAAAAAAGTCCGCATCCGCCACGCCAAAGAGCTGCTGGCCGATAACCGGGTCAAGCTGGCTTCCGTCTCCGAGTCCGTCGGTTTCGAGAACAGTAAGCAGTTCGCACGGGTATTCAAGGAACTGGAGGGCATCTCTCCCGGGGAGTACCGGGCGAAGCTGCTGATGGGGCGTTATCCCGGCCAGGCTGAGGATAAGGAGTCTTAGGGCTAGAGTAGATACAAGAACGATGGCAGATATAGCATTAGGTCCGGGTGACAAGACTTGCGGTTCAAATATAAGAATTCATATGTTTCACATGATAAATTATCCTTCTATTTCTCGCTGAAACGATACCGTCCTTAAAAGGACGGCAAAGTCGTTTCCACTTGTGATCTATGATAGGATGGATGGAAGGTCTGGAGGTATTTGTATGGAAGAGATCCAAGGAACACTGATTACGACAGATAGACTTGCCGCCGATTTCCGGCGGCTGGGTGTGCAGGAGGGAATGACGCTGCTGATGCATTCCTCCTTCAAGTCACTCGGGCAGTGGGTGGCAGGCGGACCCGTTGCCGTGATCCTCGCGCTGGAGCAGGTGCTGGGCGGGGAAGGAACACTGGTGATGCCGACGCAATCCTCGGATCTGACCGATCCGTCAGGCTGGAGCAGACCGCCGGTGCCGGAGGCCTGGTGGCCGGGCATCCGCGAGCATATGCCGGCGTACGACCCGGACCTCACGCCGATTCGCGGCATGGGGATTATCCCGGACTGCTTCCGCAAGCAGCGGGGGGTGCGGCGCAGCAGTCATCCGATTGATTCTTTTGCCGCCTGGGGGAAGAACCGGGATGTCATTATTGACGGCCATGGCCTGGAATATGCCTTCGGAGAGCGGTCGCCGCTGGCCCGGATCTATGAGCTAGGTGGAAGCGTGCTGCTGCTGGGCGTGGACCATGGGAACAACACCTCGCTGCATCTGGCGGAGTACCGGGCGGATTATGCCGGGAAGCAGGAAGTGATCGCAGGCGCTCCGATGCTGGTGGACGGTGCCCGGCAATGGGTGGAGTTCAGTGATTACAACTGGAATTCGGATGATTTCGCTCAGCTTGGCGCGGACTTTGACAAGGAGACCGGGCGGATTGCCAAGGACTTCATTGCAGCATCTGCGGCGCAGCTGGTCCCGCAGCGGGAGATAGTCGATTATGGGGTGAAGTGGCTGGAGCGCTGCCGCAGGTAATTATCGATACATACTTGGGTAAAGGGGAATCGGAATTCATGACTACTACAGTGTATATTACAAGACACGGGCAGACGGAATGGAATGTGCAGAAGCGGATGCAGGGTCATCAGGATTCGCCGCTTACGCCGCTGGGCGTCCAGCAGGCGGAATGGCTGGGCAAGAGCCTGCAGGATGTCCATCTGGACGCGGTTTATGCCAGCTCCAGCCCCCGGGCGCTGCGGACGGCAGAGATTATCCGGGGGGAGCGGGAGATTCCGCTTACCGCCTATGATGAATTCAGAGAGATTAACCTCGGCATCTGGGAAGGCCGGGAGGCCGGTGAGCTGGAGGAGCAGTACCCGGAGCAGCACCAGCTGTTCTGGGGTGATCCGGCGCTGTTCAGTATCCAGGGCGGCGAGACCTTCGCCGCCGTGCAGGAGCGTGCGCTCGGCAAGCTGCGTGAGTTGATAGACCTGCATGAAGGCGGCACGATCCTCATTGCCACCCATACGGTAGTAGTGAAGGTGCTGATGGCTTATTTTGAAGGCCGGGCCATGGAGAAGCTGTGGGATCTGCCCTACATCCACCCTACCTGCCTATGCAGAATTGATATTACAAACGGCGTGCCGGAGATTGTGCTGCACGGGGATACCAGTCACTATGTGACCGTTCAGGGCGAGCTGGAGTCCTGAGCAGCAGTTAGCGGATAGCAGCACAGCAGGTGCAGTTACGATAAACAGGCGATGCGCATGTGGCATCGCCTGTTTGGCGTGGGGCGGCGTGGGACAGATTACGGCGTGCGGGAGATCCTGATCATTGTGCAACACTGCGTCTGGATAGGAGCGGCTTGCGCGAAGATTCTGCATAAAGTGCAACACTGTGGCTCGATAGGAGCAACCTGGGCGAAGATCCTGCACGAAAGGCAACAATCCAGCTCCCGCTAGCCCCGAATCGCCCGAAATCCTGCAAAAGTTGCAACAATGTGCTGTAACCAGTATCAAAATTAGAAAAATCCTGCATAAAGTGCAACACTGTGGCTCGATAGGAGCGGTGTGGGCGGAGATCCTGCGCGAAATACAACACTGCCAGCTCCTTGAGGTCCATCTACATAGAGACATTGCCCGTCAGCGCAGCCTCCTGGCGTTGGCGGTCCCGCTGCTCCAGCACAGACAAGTCGCCGTCCAGCATCTTCAACCCAGGCAGGCGTAGGGCTACTCCGGCGTACAGCACCGGAAGCAGGCCTGCGGCAAGCAAAAGCACTGGAACCCCGTACAGCTCGGCGACCGTACCGGCGGCCAAGGCGCCAATCGGCGACAGGCTCCCGCCAATCAGGAAGCGGACCGAATTCACCCGGCCCTGAAGCTGGCCGGGCACGAGCCGCCCGTGCAGAGAGGAGCTTAAGGAGCTGAAGAAGGGCCCCATCAGTCCGGCGGCGAATACGGCGAATAGGGCGAAGGCATAGCTGGGGATGAAGCCCCACAGCATGGTGACGATGCCCGACAAGCCCAGGCTGCCCAGCATGACAGCGCGCCGCTGCTTAATCTCGCCCATGATGGAGATGACCCCGAGCCCGGCGAGGTAGCCAAGCGCAGACACTGTGGACAGTGTGCCTACAGCCGCTGCATCGCGGTGCAGCACCTCACGGACATAAGGGACCATCATCGTCCATATAGCTGTGGAGCTAAGATTGCTTACGGCAGCCATCATCATGATCGTCAGCATAGCGGGGAACCGCCGGTAGAACGAGAAGCCTTCGGCCACCTCCCGCAGATAGCCGGATATGGAGATGGCAGCGGCAGGCGTTCCGGCCGGCTTGCCCATCCGGGGCAGCCACAGCAGCATGGCAATCGCAGCCATATAACAGACGGCGTTGACCCCGAGCGCCGGCAAGGCACCGCTGGCTGCGGTCAGGATGCCGGCAAGCGCCGGGCCGAGCAGCACGGCAGCGCCCTTGCAGCCGTCAATGATCGCGAAGGCGCGCATCAGCTTGCCGGTCCCGGCGATTTCGGGGATGACGGCCATGGCCGTCGGCAGGAACAGCGCGGAGCAGGCACCGCTAAGACTGGCGGCAGCGAACAGCTGCCAGAGCTGGAGATGGCCGGCGAGTCCCATGCCGAGCGGAAGCAGGAGCGCCAGCAGCCGCAGCACGGCGAGGCAGGCCATGAACGCTGCGCGGGGCAGCCGGTCGGACAGCGGCGAGCCGAGCAGGCGCAGCACTAGCTCGGGAATCATGGAGCTGAGCGCAAGCGCCCCCATGGCTACCTTGGAGCCAGTCAGGTCATAGACCAGCCACTCCATAGCCAGCAGCCCAAAGGCATCGCCGAACGCGCTGAGTGAAACCGTGGATAACAATCCGTAATAGCTCCGTTTCTGCAACCTGCTCACCCCTTCAGATAATCCTCAATTTGCCCGGGCAGATCGTCCAGCGCCTCCAGCCGCAGGCTGTAGGAGACACTTTTGCCGCTGGTGTGAACGATGACCAGACCTGCTGCGCGCAGCGCGATCAGGTGGTAGTGAATCGTGCTTTTGGACAGCTGGACCGCCTTCACAATCTCCGTGAAATTCATCTGCCGTCCGGTAAGCTGCCGGAGAATGAACAGCCGGGTCTCATCCGACAATGCCCGGGTGAGCCGCAGGAGAGCGGCAGCAGGACGTCCTTCTCCCGGAGGGAGCGCATCGCAGGAGTAGCTGGTGAACACAAATTCATCATATTGAGAAGAGATGACCAGCGGACGGGCATGATACTGCGGAGTGATAATAACCTGCTTCAGCGTCTCCGACGGATAGAGCCGCATCCCTCCGGTAGCTGCCTCATATAGAGCCATATCATTCGTGCCGTCCAGCATCGCTGCCCGTACTTCGGCCTCCTGCCGCAGTCCTTCTATAATGGCCGGATCAATGCTGCTGAAATAGCTGTCATTCCACACGCGGATCACTTCAGCCGCCGCATCCCGCAGCCCGGCAAGATTCGCAGGCACACTCTGTCCGAACCGTCCGGCAATGTTGTAGAGTTCCCCCGGAGACAGCTCTTCGAACCAATGCAGGAATTCCTCCGCCGTACGCTCTCCGGGACAGCTCCAGATGAAGGGGGAGAGACTGAAATTATCGGTGAGCTTCAGCACTTCCTTCATACGCTGGAGCATGACAGGGGCGAACTGTGTCTGAACCTGGCGGACCCAGGGGGTCCCGGCATCCATAGCGGTATGATTTTGCTTGCCGATAAAAGCGTTCAGGCTGGTAATGCATTCATAGATAGGCGCGAAGTCTACAGTTACTTTATAATCCATAAGAAATTCCTGCTTTCTTGTGTAGTAGGGTTAGGCAAGAGAAATTATAGATAATGAAGAATAATTAATTTGTTCTATAAACGTAGAACTTATATTAGTTTTATAATAAACGAACCTTTTTAGTTTTGCAAATGATTCTTTTTTTTCGGAGGATGCGGCACAAGATATTTTTATCAGAGCAATGGAGCGGCTGCCGCAGTATTCGGAGGGAGTCTCTTTCTCGCAAAGAAGTAGTCTTATGCTTCACAAAATAACCCCGTAAAGTGGAGCTCCGGCCTCGATGATGACCCAGGTACTTTGCGGGGCCAAACATAAAAATTCTTATCTTTCAAAAAAGGCGGTTCCCGCAGCGCATCATGCGCCTTGGGAACCGCCTTTACAGATTTAAACCTCGTATAACGCTGTGGTGTGCGTGTGTTAGTTAATGAATTGCAGCGACTTCAAGGTCTTCTCCAGCATCGTAGCTGCTTCTGCACGGGTAGCCAGCTTCGCCGGAGCGAACGCACCATCAGGGGTTCCCTGAATGATGCCTGCTGAGGCGATCTCTGCTACCGCTGCTCTGGACCAGGCCGGGATGCTTGAGGCATCGCGGAATTTAGCCAGTACAGCCGGATCAGACGTCAGGGTCTTGCCGGTGTATTTCATGGCTTTGGACAGAACGGCTGCCATCTCCTGCCGGGTAATCGGACTGCCCGGCTTGAAGCTGCCGTCCGTGTATCCGGTAATCAGACCTGCGGCAGCGGCTGTCTGTACAGCTTCTGTGTACCAGGAGCCTGCGCTAATATCCTTGAAGGGGGTTCCCGGAGCAGCCGGGGCAAGGCCCAGGGAACGGGTAATCAACGCTGCGAACTCTGCCCGTGTTATGGACTGTGCAGGCGAGAAAGCGGCGGGGCTGGTGCCGGTAATCACCAGCTTCGAGGCCAGCAGTTCAATGGCGGATTGTGCCCAGTGCCCGGTAGTGTCACCGAAGGTCTTGGACGACTTCACCACAGTATAATAGCTGTTGCTGTTGCGCTTAATCGTTACTTCCGTATGTCCGTCTGCCGGACTACCAAAGACCGAAGGCACGAAGGATAGCTTACCTGTGGCCGGGTCAAAGGCGACACCAGTCGCACCCTTAGCATCAACTGCACCAGTGGCCGTGATTGTCCGCTTCACATAAGTGCTGCCGAAGGTGTTCAGCGGAACGCTGGTGGTACCTGCCTGGGCACTGATGCTGAATTCAATGACGGGCGCAGCAACAGTGATCGTACCTGCCTGCGCGGCGATGGCCTTGTTCAGGCTGTCCAGTATAGCGGTATCTGCCTGAAGCAATGAGACAGTAATTGTGAAATCACTGGTGCCAAGCCGTGCGGCCAGAGCCGTTCCGTTAATTAGACTCAGCGGCAGGGAGTAGGAAGCACCGCCGGTAGAGATGAAGGTCAACACTGTGTCGGGTTGTGCCGCCGCCTGCTGCACCAGCACACTGCCTGGCAGCACAGCCTGCGCGCCGCCTGCTGAAGCCGTGAGCGGGAGCTTCAGCTCATTAGTACCGGCGGGCAAGGCTGCAAACTGAGCGGTGAGATCCGCTGCAGTAAACGTGGTAACCTGCGGCGCTGCTCCCGTGCTTGGAGCAGGGGTGGCCGATGGCGTTGCTGTAGGAGTCACTCCCCCGGTTCCACCCGGATTAGATCCGCCCGGATTGGTGGTTGGTGCTGGTGTTGTAGTCGGACTTGGGTTTGGAACGGCGCCCTTCAGATCGGTGATCCGTCCTTCAACGCTGGAAGTCACCTGGAGGTGCTTCTTCAGATAGGCCAGCAGAACTTCGAAGTCAGGAAGACCCAGCTCGTAATAACGTCCGTCCGCCTTGGCTGAGGCCAGTGCACGGTAGAAGTCCCCGCCGCCTGCCATGAAGGAATTCGTAGACAGAATATAATAGCCTGCCGGATCAATCGGCAGATAAGACCCGTTCGCCTGTTTGATTTCAACGGAGATTATGCGTTCTCCCGCTTGCGTGACCTTGCCGGTTAATGAATCGATAATCTCCGGCTTCTTGGTAGAGTCATACGTGTATTTCATCCCCGAGACATGGGCGAAACGTCCCTGATCGGACTCCAGCCCGCTGACTGCGTTCTCCAGGGAGGAGATGATCTCTGCGCCGGTAACCTTCAGGGCTGCCAGACTGTTATTGAATGGGAGTGTGGTCAACACCTCACCCATCGTAATATCGCCCTTGTCAATCGCTGCACGAATGCCTCCGCCGTTCTGGATGGCGACGATGCCTTTGATCGTACTTTGGTCCTCCTTGGATACGAAGTTAGGCATTAGCTCGGTTACTTTCTCCGCAATACTGTCAGCAATCATATTGCCGATTGGCGTCTCTTCCTTACGCACCACGCGTACGGATTTCCCGTCAATGTCGCGGTTGGTGTAAAGGTCAACGTCCGAGTAGCCTACAACCTGGCTTCGAACCGTTGCCAGTTCGGCATCGTACGGGGCAAGAATTTTTTTGGCAGCAGCATCTTCACCGAACAGATTGACATCCAGCAATTTGCCCTGATAAGCCTTGACCTCGCCATCCTTATCGAAGGTAACGTCAAGCTCACCCAGGAACTGGCTGTATTCACCAGTCTGCACAATCAGGACCTTCTTGTCCGTACCTGCAATCACCACAGGGGCTGGCGGGTTATCGATCTTCGTATGGGAATGTCCGCCGACAATAATGTCGATCCCCGGAACGGCCTTGGCCAGCTCCTGATCCACAGTGTACCCCAGATGGGTGACGGCAATAATCTTGTTGATGCCCTGGGCTTCAAGCGCCTGGACGGTCCGCTTTGCACTTTCTACATGATCCTTGAAAATAATCTTATCACCAGGAGACGCGAGGCCTACAGTATCCTCAGTCGTCAAGCCGAAGATTCCGATCTTCTCTCCATATACGTCCTTGATGACGGAAGGATAGATGTGACCGTCTTTGGCAGTACTTTTGGACTCATCCGTCTTAAGAATACCAGTCATCTCTTGATAGAGATCAGCAAGCTCACTATTCTTGGTAGTGAAATCAATGTTGGAGCTGGCAAAAGGGAACTTGGCCGCCGTCACGAAATTCCGCAGGATTTCCGGATTCTCCTTGTTCATGTCAAACTCATGATTGCCGAAGGTCATCGCATCATAGCCGATATTATTCATGAACTTGATGTCTGCCTGACCCTTGAACTGGTTGAAATACAGGGTTCCGGAGAAGACGTCACCCGCATCCAGCAGTACCGTATTGCCTGTCCGTTCGCTGCTGATGGCGGAGGTCCGCTTGGTGATATTCTCCAGATGGCTATGGGTATCGTTCGTATGCAGGACCCGCAGATTGAAATCTGCCCCGCCGAAATCAATCTGTGCGAGCAGCGGATCATGGTCACTGATCCGGATGCCGTCGGCATCCGATACAGTGCCCTTCGGATAATCTCCCGGATCTGCAAAATCGGCATTAATATGCACGATATCAAGCTTGCTGGCAGAAGCCAGCCGGTTATTGACGAGGATATGATCCAGCGTCTGGGAGTTGCCCTGGAAGTTGTAGGAATACCGTTCATTCAGCGGCAGGGTACTTACAAGATTCGTAAGCGCACTGCCCTTGAGGATATTAAGCGTGTCTGAGAACTGGAAGTCATTCAGATCGCCGAGCACGACAAGATTGGCCTCAGGATTCTTCTGAAGCACATCCTCAGCGAAGCTGCCTACTACCTTGGCGATCTTGGCCCGCTGAACTTCAGTCGAGAAGACCGGAGGCTGAACGGAACCGAACAGATAGTTGTCGCTGCTCTTGGAGTTGAAGTGATTAGCAATTACGATGATTTCTTTGCCCCCGAAAAGGAACTCGGCAGCCAGCGGCTTGCGCGACTCCTTGAAGGCCTCATTGCCCGGATCAATGCGGCCCGGATTCAGGCTTAGGCCAGAGCCGGCGGCATAGCTTACAGCGTCTGTAGCTGTACCGGGTGTGCCCGGCTTCAGAGTGACGCGGTTCATATTGTATAGGAAGCCGGAGCGGATATTGCCGTCCGGAACGCCGCCATCCTGGTTGTTCTGCGGTGCGATATCCGTGTAACCATAGTTAGATGCACCGCCGTCAATGGCAGCAATGGCAGCAATCAGCGCTTTGTAGTTCTCGCTGGCATCCGTTCCGCTTTTGCCGGTTCCATCGTTATCCTGTACTTCTGTCAGGCCAACGATGTCCGGTGTTTTGAGATTGAGTACAATATCTTTGGCGACATTGGTGATTTTGGCAGGATCATTGTGCTGGGAGAAGTTCTCAATGTTAAAAGAAGCGATGTTCAGCTTATCCGCATCTCCCGGGGAGAGCGAGGTCACTTCTCTCTTCAGCTTGCTTGGGGAGACATCCGGCAGGCCGTCTGTTTCCGTAGAAATCAGGAATTTGCCGTAATCATAGGTCAGAATACCGGTGACATTGCCCAAGAATTGTTGGCCTGTAGTGAGTACCGGAGCGGTCTTCACCGAGAGAATCAGGCGCTGCGGGTTAAAGTCGGCACCCGTCAATACCAGTCCACCGGCAGGGGAAGTCACTTCAGTCGTGTTGCCTGTACCGTTGACGGTCACCACTGGGATTTCAAAAGTACTGCTGGAAGCATAGTAGACTGCAGGGCCCACGGTGGTCGGCTTGGCAAGCTCCAGACGCATGCCTTCCAGGCTCTCATAGAAGTCGATGGCATCGGTGGCGGGCTCGAACTTAGCCGGGTTCAGGCCGTCATCGTCGATTACAGCCGTTGGGATGAGGCGTCCGCCGGTGCCCAGCAGGGTTGGGGCCGGAAGCGGATTGCCGCTGCTGACAACCGTTGTCTGGCTGGCTGTAATCTGAGTGGTGGGTAACTGTCCCGAGCGGCCGAATTCTTTGACAACGCCGTCTACCGTGACAGCATCGCCTGGTTTAACGGCAATGCTTTTTCCCTTCTGATAGATTTGAATGGCTTCCGAGGTCTTGATATCGTTATCCATATCAGCGGCCGCAGACTGGATATAGAAGCTGTCCGCATCCTTGATGTAGGTAACAATTCCTTTGACGTCAACGACCGTTGCGTCCAAGTAAGGTGAGATATGTCCTGCGCCTTGAATCTGGTTAATCTTCAGACCTGCCAGTGCAGGAGAGACGCTGTATTCAAAAGTGGATGTGGGACCTTTCTCAGAATCGGGTAATGAGGCATAAGCTGTAATCTTAAGCGAGGTAATATCGGAGTGAACGGTGATTGGGGCAGTATACAACTGGTCTGCCACTTCTGCTGTAGTACTCTTGTTGGCGTAGACGCTGTAGTACACGCTTGCCGTTACAGAGGTGTTTAAAGTAATCTTTGACCCTGTACCGATCTTAGTGCCTGAGGCAGGGGATGCAGTAACGGGGGGAGCTTGGGTGGCCGCAGTGGCCGCAACCATATCGGCTGCTATAATCGGCTCTGCCGAGGCCGTCCCTGAGCCTGTGGACATTCCCGGGAAGATCCCGGTTAATAGCAATGCTGCCGCCAGGAATAGACTGAGCGGCTTCCTGCATTGTGAAGAAAGTTTCATGTGAGTATACCTCCCCATAAAATATCATTCGTACTCTATTATAATAGAGATAATATGAATCTAGCGCAATTTTTCGTCAATATTTGTTAAACTTGCATAAAATCATGGTTGGAAATGATGAAATAAATAAAAGTTTAATATATTTCATGGGGAATTAGTTATGTTTTCTGAAAAACATGTAAACTATATGTTATTTATATGCTAAAAAACGGCGGTCCCCTACTAAGTGAGGGAAGCGCCGGTTATTGTTGTTTTTGCTGTTAAAGAAACTATGATCATCAATCCACTTCCCCTCAACTCTTCTATGCACACATTATCCACCACAAACGGATGGTGCGCGGGCGAATGTAGGCAAAAAACCGATTACAATGTGCTGTCGGAGGGTGCGTGGGTTGGATGTAGTCGAAAAACTGATTACAATGCGTTGGCGGGAAGGTGCATGGGCCGATTGAACTCCGAGGTGAAGAAAAGGGGCATTAGTGCCCCTGAATGTACCCAATGTAAGCAGAAAGAGCAAAATCAGGGGCAGTACTGCCCCTGATTTTGCAGGATGTGGGTCAAAGGAGCGATAGAAGGAGCACTAATGCCCCTGAATTCGCCGGGTACCCCCAGAAGTGGGCGGATAGGTAGCCAATGGATAAGGTTAGGTTGCTTTACCTAGCTTCAATCCGCTCCGTCCCGCCCATATAAGGCCGCAGTGCCTGTGGGATATAGATCGAACCATCCTCCTGCTGGTGGTTCTCCAGCAGCGGGATCAGGATGCGCGGCGTGGCCACCGCTGTGTTGTTCAGGGTATGGCAGTATTGCAGCCGCCCGTCTTCATCACGGTAGCGGATGCCCGAGCGGCGGGCCTGGAAGTCGAGCAGATTGGAAGCCGAGTGGGTCTCCCCGTAAGCTTCTCTGCCCGGCATCCAGGTCTCAATGTCATACTGCTTGTGGGTCTTCATCGCCATGTCTCCGCTACAGACGGCGACTACCCGGTAAGGCAGCTCCAGCAGCTGAAGAATATGCTCGGCATTGCCGAGAATCTCCTGGAGCATCTGCTCCGATTCTGCCGGATCGTTCTTACACATGACCACCTGCTCGATTTTCGAGAACTGGTGGACCCGGTACAGCCCGCGCACATCGCGGCCGGCCGAACCCACCTCGCGGCGGAAGCAGGCCGACATCCCGGCCAGGCGCAGCGGCTGCTCCAGCTCCAGAATCTCATCGCTGTACAGCGAGACCAGCGACACTTCCGAGGTCCCGGCCAGCCAGCGCTTCTCGCCAGTCAGCTCGTAGGTCTGATCCCGGCCGCCGGGGAAGAACCCGGTCCGCTCCAGCGCCTCCGGGCGGACGATCACGGGCACATCCATGACGCTGAAGCCGCGCTGCATCAGTACATCCAGCGCCAGCCGCTGCACGGCCAGGTGCAGCAGGAGTCCGGCCCCCTTCAGCACATAGCTGCGGGGCCCTCCGGCCTTGACGCCGCGCGGAAGGTCCATAATGTCGTGCAGCTCTCCGAGCTCGACATGGTCCCGCGCGCGGAACCCGAAGACCGGCGGCGCGCCATGCCGCCGCAGCTCCACATTCGCGCTGTCATCCGGTCCGATCGGCGTATCCGCCGATACAGGATTCGGCGCGAGGAGCATCAGCTCGCTGCAGCGCTGCTCCGCATCCAGAAGCTCCGCCTCCAGCCGCGCCAACTCGCTGAGGGTCCCCCGCACCTGCGCCTTCACTTGCTCGGCGCCTTCATGGTCGCCCCCGCGCAGCAGGCGCTCGACCTCCTTGGTCAGCGCGTTGCGCTCCGCCCGGCGCTGCTCGGTCTCCCGGCGGGCCAGCCGCCGCCGGTCATCCCACTGCAGAAGTTCCTCCAGGGGGAACTTCAATCTTTTCCACTCGGCCGTCTTCCGTACAATGTCCTCATTCTCCCTGATCCAATTCATATCCAACATCTGCATCCGCTCCTTAAGTGTGGGTAAAAAAACGCAAAAAACGCCCTCATCCATGGGACGAGGAGCGTCAGCTCGCGGTGCCACCCAGGTTGACCTCATTCACGTATAGCAGCTATGCAGCGCGGAATCAGGCCCTCTTTGGTCTTCGCGGTAACGGGCGAAACCCGGTAAACTTAGGGAACAGGAAGCTGCTCCGGTCGCAGACGCCTCGCGGTTGGATGCCGGTCGTTGGCCTGGTGGGGGTATAGGTTTGCCGTTTATTATAACCAGAGCGGCAGCGGTTTGCAAGCATAAGAGGGGTTTGACAATATTCCTTGTACTCTGCTAGGATTATTACTAATTTAAAGTATTGGCGCCCGGCGAAGCAGCCCGGCCCATCCTATCTTGCGGACGGAAGAGGTGCGGAAATGGCCAAAATAGTCGTAATTAACGGAACACCCTCTCTGGTCTCACGGATTAATGCCGTGATTGAGTATGCAGAGAGTGCCCTGCGTGAACGCGGGTATGAAGTGGAGCGGATCAATGTCGCTGAGCTTCCGGCGGAGGATCTGATTCACACCAAGTTCGAGAGTGAAGCCATCGTCAAGGCGAATGGGATCGTGGCGGAAGCCGATGCGGTAATCGTCGTCAGTCCGGTATATAAGGCTTCTTACACGGGAGTGCTGAAGACCTTCCTGGATCTGGTGCCGCAAAAAGGGCTGGCCGGCAAAATCGTCCTGCCGCTCTTCATGGGCGGAAGTCTCGCGCATCTGCTGGCGATTGACTATGCGCTGAAGCCGGTACTGTCCGTACTTGGCGCCCGCTACATTCTTGGCGGCGTCTACGCCGTAGACTCCCAGGCAGTGCGTAACGACCAGGGCGTAGTTGAGCTGGCTGAGGAGCTGAAGCTTCGCCTGGACAGCGTGCTGGAAGAGCTGGCGGAAGAGACGGAGCATAAGGTGGGGCGCAAGGCAGGGCAATCAGCAGCCGTAGAATAACGTTAGGCTGCCGGCTCCATTTGCCGCCCGGTACAATCAAAAGGCACTACACTACCCGAATGCGGGAGTGTAGTGCCTTTTTGTATGGGGATTTCATACCCCTTGAAAGCTCAGCTCCGGCTCCCACAGTACGACCCTATCTCCCGCCAGACTCGCCGGAATATCAATGATCCGCTGGTTGCTGCTTCCCCGGTAGGAGAGGGTAAGGTCTTTGAGCTCTTCGACGAACCGTCCGTCGATCACGACCTGGCACAAGGCCAGCAGATTCCATTCCGCAGAGCCCGGTGAAGCCGTAAGCTCCTCGTACGTATAGCCGGTATAGATCCAGATTGGGAAGTCCGGCAGCTCCGCGCGCAGCTCGTGAATGAAGTCTGCAGCCTCCTCAGCCGAGAAAAAAGGGTCCCCTCCCGCAAGCGTCAAGCCGTCCAGCAGCGGATTGCCTGCAATTTCCTCTATAATCTCCCGCCGCCGCTCCGGGGTAAAGACCTCCCCGTAATTAAAGTTCCAGGTCTTTGGGTTGAAGCAGCCCGGGCAGCGGTGGCGGCAGCCGCTGAAGAAGAGGACGGCCCGCAGGCCTTCCCCTTCATTGATCGACTCCGGGTAATATCCGCAGATGTTCATAGATGCTTAACACGGTCCCGGACTTCGGCTTGCTTGGCAGCATTGAAGCGGGTCTGGTAGTCACCGGTCAGATACCCGGTAACCCGGCGCAGACGGCGGATATGGGTGGTATCCTCATGGGCATTGCAGGTCGGGCAATTCGTGCCGATAACCCCTTCATAGCCGCAGCCGGAGCAGCGGTCAATCGGATGATTAATGCTGAAGTAGCTGATGTCCTGCTCCAGCGCGTATTTGATGATTTTGACGAAGGCTGACGGGTTGCTCCGGGCATTGCCGTTCAGCTCGACATAGGAGATCGCTCCGGCGTTGCAATGTTCATGGAACGGAGCTTCCAGGCTGATCTTCTTAGCTGCGCTTAGTTCATAATAGACCGGAATGTGGAACGAGTTCGTATAGTATTCACGGTCCGTTACCCCAGGGATAGAGCCGAGCACCTTGCGGTCGATCTTCGTGAACTTGCCGGAGAGACCTTCAGCCGGCGTTGCAAACAAGGTGATATTGAGGTTAAGCTCCTCGCTCTTGCGGTCGCAATATTCACGCATATGGCGGACGATAGCAACAGCCTTGGCGTGAATCTCCATATCTTCGCCGTGGTGCTTGCCGTACATGGCTTTCATGCATTCAGCCATTCCAATGAAGCCCAGCGACAGACTGCCGTGCTTCAGCAGTTCGCCTACGCTGTCATCGGGGGCAAGCTGCTCGCCGCCTTCCCAGACGCCTTCACGCATCATGAAATCGGAGGCTTTGGCCTTCTGGGAAGCCTGGATACGGAAGCGGTGCAACAGGCCGTCCAGTGCAATATCCATATAGTGATTGAGGTCGTCGAAGAATCCTGCTTCGTCAGCAGCGAGGCGGCGGCCGGTTATCGTGCCGTGGGCCAGTCCAAGACGCACCAGGTTGAGCGTGTTGAAGGACAGGTTGCCTTTGCCGGAGCAGTGGTTGCGTCCGAAGCGGTCGCTGAGTACACGGGTCCGGCAGCCCATCGTAGCGAACTCGGTATCCGGGTCAGCCGGATCATAATACTGCATGTTCAGCGGAGCGTCCAGATTGGCGAAGTTCGGATATAATCTGCGCGCCGAGCACTCGGCTGCCTTCAGGAACAGCTCGTAGTTAGGATCACCCGGTTGCTGGTTGATGCCTTGCTTGCATTTGAAAATCTGAATCGGGAACACCGGTGTCTCCCCGCTGCCCAGTCCGTTCATCGTAGCCGTTAGCAACGAGCTGATCACAAGCTGGCCCTCTGGTGAGGTGCAGGTGCCGTAGTTGATGCTGGTAAAAGGAATCTGGCCGCCGGAGCGGCTGGACATCGTATTCAGGTTATGTACCATACTCTCTGCGGCCTGCAGGGTCTCGCTCTGCGTCTCCTTCAGGGCAAAACGGAAGGCGCGCGGATACTGCTCAGCCAGATCGCTGCGGCTCATCGTAATCTCCCCAAGTGCAGAACCCTCTGCATTCTCCTCGAAATACTCCAGACCTTTGCGGAAGAGCTTGGAGAAGGATTTGGTAACATAAGGGGCCAGGTCATAATCCAGCTTATTGGCGGATACGCCGCCGTACTGCGCATTCTGCTGTGACTGGAAAATAATCGCCACCAGCGACATCGCCGTCATAATCGAGTTAGGAGGCCGTACACTGCCGTTGCCGGTGTTGAAGCCTTCACGGAGAAGCCGTTCGAACGGAATGAAGATGCAGTTCGTGGTTCCAATGGCGTATTGATCAAGGTCATGTACATAGACGACATTATCCAGGGTAGCCTGTACCAGCTGTGGCGGCATGGTGAAATTGCGTGCATACCATTTGGAGTATTCACTGCCGAACTTGCTCATTTTGCCGGAGAAGCTCTCCCCGTTCAGGTTGGCGTTCTCGCGCAGCAGATCCAGATCCCGGCTGTCGATAATATCCCGTCCCAGATGAATGACCTCTTCCAAAAGATCCTCCTGTGCAGCTTGTCCTTCGTTATAACGTTTCTCCAGCAGTGTCATTATATAACTCTCTCCTCTCGGGTATTGTAAGCGTAATATGTAATATAGATAGAATGGTCAGGACATCAGTAAAAAAGCACCCCCGGCCGGGAAGGCCGGAAATGCCCGAATGCATGATGCAAAGATCCGGTAAGCGGAAATTTGCCTGTGGTCTGGGTGGAACATACGAGCAGACACGGGGCAAATAGCTTACGCCCGTTCTTGTATATTCCGCAGAGCCGATACCTGAAGATAATCCCCGATCGTCCTCAGGTATCGGCAGCCTATGGCCCGATTGACGGAAGGCTAACTCTGCTATGGCAGGCCGCATACGGACACCTCCCCTGTTCCTCGCAGGAGTCTAAGCGGTGCCACCGAAACAGGCAGGTCTCCTGGCTTCCGGCAACTCCTCCGGCGCCTTCCCGGGGGGCTTATTCAGCCCCTTAGTGGCAATTAGCCGGAGAATGCGGCCCTGGGGGCATCGCGCCCTGGGAGCATCCGGTTACAGTGGCGGGACCGCAGCGGTTTTGCACCGCGCTTCCCTATTAAGTCGCACCTCTATTACAAGGGGTGAAACACCCGTTTCTACTATATTTTGTTGTGATCTATTAAAGCTACCGCAATATATTGTGTTTGTAAATGTTTTTTTGCAATCCCGCACGGGGAGCGGGTTCGGCGCTTTTACTCACAGCTGATCCACAGTTAGTCCACAGGTAATCCACAACTTTCCTCCGAATCTGCCGTGAATGTTTCATAAAATCTCCGAAAATACGCCACAAAGAATCCATAAATAGAGTGCGTCTAATCCTGGTAATTATTTTGACGGATATTAATAGAATAGAGAGGGGTGGCAGGTGATTTGTGGCAAGCTTGGCGAAGCGTTACAATAAGAGGATAAGTAAGAGGCAGGAACAACAGATAATTAGGAGGGAGATCACAATGGCAATTGGCGAAGTGACCGTTATTCCGATTGGGACAGGCAGCACCAGCCTCAGCAGTTATGTGGCCGAGATGCAGCGCGTGCTGGAGACGGTGGAGGGCATTACCTATGAGCTAACTTCTATGGGTACAATTATTGAGGGACCGGTAGCGCGGATTCTGGCTGCGGTAGAAGCGCTGCATGAGTCGCCGTTCACCGCCGGGGCGCAGAGAGTCTCCACCTCGCTCAAGATCGACGACCGGCGCGACAAGACCTCCACCAGCCGCAGCAAGCTGGAATCCGTGGAGCGTAAGCTTCAGGGAGAGTAACCACTATAGTATCTAATCAGAATTAACCGATAAGGAGCGGATTCTTCATGACAGAAGCAGCACAGCAGATCGGAATTCAAATGTATACACTGCGTGACCAGACGGAACGCGATTTCCTCGGTACACTGGGCAAGGTGGCAGAGATGGGATACCAGGCAGTGGAATTCGCCGGTTATTTCGGTGTATCTGCAGGGGAACTGCGCCGTAAGCTGGATGAACTTGGCCTGGCTGCCCCTTCGGCGCATGTAGGTCTGGACTTCAGCAGTCTGGATAAGATGGAACAGGCATTAGCCAAAGAGATTGAATATGGTGTAGAGCTCGGACTGCAATATATGATCACCCCATCGGCACCGCTTCCGCAGAACCCTTCCATAGAGGATGTAACAAGAATCATTCCATTCCTGGAGAAGGCTTCCGCGATGGTCCGGGCGGCAGGGATGCAGTACGGTTATCACAACCATGATTATGAATTCGCAGAGGTTGACGGCAAGGCGGTCATCGATATCTGGCTGGAGCGGATTCCTGCGGAGCAGATGCTGGCAGAGTTCGATCTGGGCTGGGTACACAGAGGCGGAGCCAACCCGGCTCAATATGTTTCAAGGTACGCCGGACGTGTTCCGCTGGTCCACATTAAGGATTTCGGAGCCAACCAGGAGGAGACCGATCTCGGAAAAGGAGAGGTGGATTTCCAGAGCGTCTTCGAGATCGCGGAGCAGAGTGGAATTCTCTATTATATTGTGGAGCAAGAGGCCTATGAGGTATCCTCCCTTGCAAGCGCTAAGCTCGCGCTGGATTATTTCCGCGGGCTGGGGCTGATGCACGGCTGAGGACACAGCCGCCAGAGGAAAAAGGGGTTGCGTTTTCCGCTGGAAGAGTTATAATGTTTTTTGTTTGGCAGACTTCAGAGTCTGTAAGCTGGTGTAGCTCAGGGGTAGAGCAACGCACTCGTAATGCGTAGGCCGGGGGTTCAATTCCCTTCACCAGCATTTGTATGAAGTCGATAGTGGCGCGGGTTCCCGGAAGTGGGTGCTGCGTCTTTTTATTGATTCAATGAACGTGTTGTTGATGCATTATTGAAGTTGCCGTATAATCCATTGCAAATTATTAGGGCAAACTATATAATGAAACTATAAATGAGCTTGACTATCACCGAAGGCTTACGTTCCACGTGGGCTACTTAGTAGGTGAAGTGGGGCTCATTTATTTTTTGCGTTATATTGATTATTAATTTTTGTGTACTTAGGCTCAAACTTCCAATGTCTGTAAGGGTGTGACCAGCGATCACTTAAATTTGAAGAGCCTGTTGTGGCACCAATATTAAAATTAGGATATATTTCTCGAATCCGTTTGTTAATTAGCTTGTACAATTTTTCTTTGGCTCGTGTCCTTTTTCCTCGTAATCTCTGCCCTGGGGGTTTGTCTTGATCTTTTCCATTTAACTTAAATTCCATTGACCCTAAAACGACATCAAGGCATTGTAGTATTATGTGTTCATGTGATGTAGCTTCACCTATGTCATCCATGCTTTTGAAGTGTAGTTTTGATTCAACAAAAATTTCCTGGTATTGAAGCGAATATATGAATCTTTTAAATTCTTCATTTTTTTCTTTTTTGTCAGGCAATTGATCTAATAAAATATATAAAGAAATGGGCTCGTTTGTTGGATTCGAATATTGAAAGCCAAATATATGTTTGAAAAATTGATAATAAAGCAAGAAATACTCATTGCCTCTTTGTGCTTCGTTTAAACCAACTGCTTGGTACATATTATGAGTGAACATGATTCTAATTTTCACTTTATCTTCTTTTACAAAATTAAAAAACAAATTAATGATCTCCATATATTTTTCTAAGTAGTTTTCCGTAACCTTTTGCCACTTGATTTCACCAGTAAGATTTAACTCCATTCTTTTTTTGTTGAGTGCTTTGTTAATATAGTCAAAATCAGTAGATCTAATTAAGGTGCCTCCATAAAAATTACCGAAATATCTCCCTTTTTTTTCTGATTCATCTGTATATATAATATACTGCAATGCATAGACCTCCATTTCCTATTGAGGGCAATACTTTTGTCATATTTTAAATTTATGAATTTGTATGTTTTTAGCATGCTGACGTTCATTTCTTCGGCAGTGTAGGTGCGGGGTGGCCGTTGGGCGAATGGTTGTCCTGGCTGTAGGTTTGCTGGTCGGTTTAGCGGTCGGTTTGGTGGTTGCTTTTACAGCTGTTTTTTTGGTGGCGGCCGGCGCAGATTTGGCCCCCCCTTGTTGTGTTAATGGTACTCTCCTGTTGCATATCACCATTTGGCACAATTGGTGCGGCAATAATATCCGCTGTTTGCATCTGTTCTTCCCGGCTGACCCTCCGCTATTGCAGAATCAAAATTAAGTGTTGCCAGTAAGCAAGAAATATAGCTTTTTCTCAAAAAAATCCTCCCCGAGTAGTGTTCTGAAAATAGTCTAACAGAGAAAGGGAATTTTTACTATATAGAAGGGGGTTAATTGATAGCGCTCCATCAAGAATTGCTCGCTGTTCACATAGTGGAGTATACTGCAACTGGAGAGGAAGCGAACAATATATGAAATGCCTGACCATTCGCCAGCCGTGGGCCACGTTAATTGCGCTGGGAGAAAAACAAATCGAAACCCGGACCTGGCGGACCGCCCACCGGGGGGAGTTAGCTATTCATGCCGGGATGCAGGTAAATAAAGCGATCTGCCGGACGGAGCCGTTCCAGTCGTTGCTTGCACGTCACGGCTACACTGCGGACAATCTGCCAACCGGCAAGATCATTGCAGTCAGCCGCATTGCGGATTGCTGTGAAATGACACCGGAGCTTGCGCAGCAAGGCTGGCCGGGTGGAAATGAATATGTATTCGGCAATTATGCCGAAGGAAGGTATGCCTGGAAGCTGGAGGAGGTTGTTCCGCTGGTACATCCCATACCTGCCAAGGGACGTCTGGGGTTCTGGGAATATCCTGTGCTGGAAGAGGAATTGTGAATTTCCTGACGATATTTTGAAGAAAAATTGCTCCGGATTGGCTGCCGGCTGGTATAATTGGGATATTCGGCGGGAAATCTTCCTATATATAAGGATAGTTGTGCTCTGAGGCGGTCTACCGCTGGAGAGGGGCAGGAATGCCGGGAAGGGGCGTATGCATAATAGATGGGAAGCCTTCTAATTGCATGGCTTTGTATGCTTTGTTTGTTTCTTGCGTTCAGGGATCAGGTCAGCCGTAGAATCTTGTACCCGGTAGCTGTGGTGGTTATATGCGGCACGTTGGGGTATTGGACGTTGTTAATGTAATTGCATCCGGGTGATCATTTAATGCAGAAGTCTGCCGCTTGCGGCAGGCTTCTTTGTTATCCTTGCTTCGGGCCGCCCTGCGCCGTCTTCTCCATACCCAGATACCTGCGCATATGCAGAGTGGCCTGGGCGGCAATCACGTCATCCAGCAGCAGCATCCGCTCGTGATAACCCCTGCAGACGAATTTGGCTTCAACACCCGCCTCCAGCCGATTCTGTTCATAGACCCTCAGACCACGGGCGCGCATCCCGGCACGGACCTCCCGCAGATCGGCAGAAACGGCATGGACTGCCCTCTGGATGACCTCCAGATAAGGCGCAGGCGTGCGAAGCTCTGAGGATATAGCAGAAGCATCGCGCTCGAAGGCGGATAGAATAAGCGGCAGCAAAATATAGGATTTGACCAGCAGGTTATCCTGGCTCTCTGCTCTATGCATCCCTCTCAACCCCTCAAAGAGAACGTATATTCGCATTGTAACTCATCCTTCAAAAAATAATCAATGGGTTTTATAAATTAACTCAAATAATGTGACATTTTTCACAATAAAATCAAATGAATTATTTTATATTAAAATTGAAATATTAAAGATTGAAAAATAAATCAGCTCAAAGGAGAATGGCAATGAGTCATGAAGGAAGTCTCCGCCGTGGTTTAGTATTCGGGATCATTCTAAGTGTTCCGCTCTGGGTATCAATGATTGGCTGGATTCAGCTGTTTGGGTCCGCCTAGGCGACATTTTATTCAAAATATATGAATTCTATTAGCAGGTGTCGTCCTCATGGGCGGCGCTTTTTTTCGGGGCTAAGATTCCCATAAATAGGGGGGATTACATTGAACAGAAGCGAAATGGGAGGGGAGATGGGCTTAGGGTGATAAAAATAGGACAAATGCATCAAATTTTAATAATATAAATTGATATAATTATAGAAAAGCGGGATAAACGGCTACAGCCAATTCTCTGATTTCTCGACTTTTTTCGTCAATAGATAAAAAAGAGACTCGTCCCTTAACCCTTATGGTACAAGGGATCAAAGAGGAACCTTCGCAAAAAATAATTTCAAAAAATATACTGGGAATGGATTGACAACAGGGTGGGGGAGCGGATAAACTAAAATAGTACAAAAGTAACAAATGTCATAGACTCAACAACGAATTTACATAAGCAAATCTCAATTTCATACCGAAATCATGTACAAACGCAAACCGTATCGAAAGAACGGGACGCAAAGTCAGGAATCTACTGTCTCTAAAGTTGAGGCTAGGGTCGTCCGGCCGCCGTGAAGCTAACCCTTCGTGGCGGTCTTTTTGTTGTTATAGTTGCGTGACAGATTCATAGAATAGTAACTAGGAGGTGTGGACTATTGAAAAAAAGAGTGCGTAAAACAGCCGCCATCATTATGGCTGGCCTATTGACCTTATCCAGTGCTTTTACGTGGGGGACGGATGTTAGAGCAGCTTCAGGGGTGCCGTATACGCCAACACCGGTTTTAGGAGTCGCAGGGAATTTTAATGCTTTTATCCTCGGGGATTTTGCACAGAGCAATGATCAGATTGAGGGCCGCCTGGCAGCGGCAGGGAACATTACCCTCTCGGGAGGTTACGGAGTAGCAAGAGCATACAGTGGTGCTGCGCCGACGGATGTACTTGTGGCCGGTAAGAATTTTGTACATTCAGGCAGTGGAGAGATCTATGGAAATGTAGTATTTGGGGATAGCTTTACAGCCAATGAGCCTGGTGTCAACATTAGAGGCGGGAAGAAAAATGCCAGCCCGATTGATTTTGCAGCCGAGCGGGAGTTTCTAATCTCGCGTTCCACAGAGTATGGGGCCTTGGCCGACACGAATGAGATTGGCAATAATCATTATGGGCAGCTTACGATAAATGCACCAGATCGCTTCAATGTGGTTCATGTGGATGCCGCGACACTGGCGAGTACGAATTATATTCAGTTCAACATTGCCCAGAACGCTACGCTGATTATTAATATAAGCGGGCCTACAGTCAATGTGCCGAGCTTTTCAATGAAGGACGGCAGAGCCAGTCAAGTATTGTTCAACTTTTACGAAGCCTCTGCGGTGAATATCGCTTATACCTCATTCTACGGGACGATCCTCGCACCTAGAGCGGATGTTCATTATGCCGGAGCAGAGCTTTACGGGACCCTGATTGCAAAATCTTTTCGCGGCGGGGTTGAGATGCACCTTGGGATGTACGAGGGAGAGGGGCCGCCGCCGAGTCCGACGCCGACCGCAACGCCGACCCCTAGTCCATCACCGACACCAACTGTGAAGCCTACACCGACGGTAACGCCGACACCGACTGTGAAGCCAACACCGACGGTAACGCCGACACCGACAGTGAAGCCTACACCAACGGTAACGCCAACACCGACAGTAAAACCAACACCGACGGTAACGCCGACACCAACAGTGAAACCAACACCGACGGTAACGCCGACACCGACAGTGAAGCCGACGCCAACACCGACAGTGAAGCCGACGCCAACACCGACAGTGAAGCCGACGCCAACACCAACCGTGAAGCCGACGCCAACACCAACCGTGAAGCCGACGCCAACACCAACCGTGAAGCCGACGCCAACACCAACCGTGAAACCGACGCCAACACCAACCGTGAAACCGACGCCAACACCAACTGTGAAGCCGACGCCAACGCCGACAGTGAAGCCAACGCCGACAGTGAAGCCGACGCCAACACCAACCGTGAAGCCGACGCCAACACCAACCGTGAAGCCAACGCCAACACCAACCGTGAAGCCGACGCCAACACCAACCGTGAAGCCAACACCAACGCCAACAGCGGTGCCAACACCAACGCCAACAGCGGTGCCAACACCAACGCCAACAGCGGTGCCAACACCAACGCCAACAGCGGTGCCAACACCAACGCCAACAGCGGTGCCAACACCAACGCCAACGGCAGAGCCAACACCAACGCCAACAGCGGTACCGACACCAACGCCAACAGCGGTGCCAACACCAACGCCAACAGCGGTGCCAACACCAACGCCAACAGCGGTGCCAACACCAACACCAACACCAACACCAACACCAACAGCGGTGCCAACACCAACGCCAACAGCGGTACCGACACCAACGCCAACGGCAGAGCCAACACCAACGCCAACAGCGGTACCGACACCAACGCCAACAGCGGTGCCAACACCAACACCAACGGCAGTACCGACACCAACACCAACGGCAGAGCCAACACCAACGCCAACAGCGGTACCGACACCAACGCCAACAGCGGTGCCAACACCAACGCCAACAGCGGTGCCAACACCAACGCCAACAGCGGTGCCAACACCAACGCCAACAGCGGTACCGACACCAACGCCGACAGCAGTGCCGACACCAACGCCGACGGTAGAGCCGACACCAACGCCGACAGTTGAGCCGACACCAACGCCAACGCCGATACCAACGCCGACAGTTGAGCCGACACCAACACCGACAGCAGTGCCAACACCAACGCCAACAGCGGTACCGACACCAACGCCAACAGTGGTACCGACACCAACGCCGACAGCAGTGCCGACACCAACGCCGACGGTAGAGCCGACACCAACGCCGACACCGACGCCAACGCCGACACCAACACCGACGGTAGAACCAACGCCGACACCAACACCGACGGTAGAACCAACGCCGACACCGACACCAACACCGACGGTAGAACCAACGCCGACGCCGACACCAACACCGACGGTAGAACCAACGCCGACGCCGACACCAACACCGACGGTGGAACCAACACCGACACCAACACCGACGGTAGAACCAACGCCGACACCAACACCGACGGTAGAACCAACGCCAACGCCGACGCCGACACCAACACCGACGGTAGAACCAACGCCAACGCCGACGCCGACACCAACGCCGACGCCAACGCCGACACCAACACCGACGGTAGAACCAACGCCGACACCGACACCAACACCGACGGTAGAACCAACGCCGACGCCGACACCAACACCGACGGTGGAACCAACACCGACACCAACACCGACGGTAGAACCAACGCCGACACCGACGCCGACACCAACACCGACGCCGACACCAACACCGACGGTAGAACCAACGCCGACGCCAACGCCGACACCAACACCGACGGTAGAACCAACGCCGACGCCAACGCCGACACCAACACCGACGGTAGAACCAACGCCGACGCCAACGCCGACACCAACACCGACGGTAGAACCAACGCCGACGCCAACGCCGACACCAACACCGACGGTAGAACCAACGCCGACACCAACACCGACGGTAGAACCAACGCCGACGCCAACGCCGACACCAACACCGACGGTAGAACCAACGCCGACACCAACACCGACGGTAGAACCAACGCCGACACCGACACCAACACCGACGGTAGAACCAACGCCGACGCCGACACCAACACCGACGGTAGAACCAACGCCGACGCCGACACCAACACCGACGGTGGAACCAACACCGACACCAACACCGACGGTAGAACCAACGCCGACACCAACACCGACGGTAGAACCAACGCCAACGCCGACGCCGACACCAACACCGACGGTAGAACCAACGCCAACGCCGACGCCGACACCAACACCGACGGTAGAACCAACGCCGACACCAACACCGACGGTAGAACCAACGCCAACGCCGACGCCGACACCAACACCGACGGTAGAACCAACGCCGACACCAACACCGACGGTAGAACCAACGCCAACGCCGACGCCGACACCAACACCGACGGTAGAACCAACGCCGACACCAACACCGACGGTAGAACCAACGCCGACGCCAACACCGACGGTAGAACCAACCCCGACGCCGACACCAACACCGACGGTAGAACCAACGCCGACGCCGACACCAACACCGACGGTAGAACCAACGCCGACACCGACACCAACACCGACGGTAGAACCAACGCCAACGCCGACACCAACACCGACGGTAGAACCAACGCCGACACCAACACCGACGGTAGAACCAACGCCGACGCCAACACCGACGGTAGAACCAACGCCGACACCGACACCAACGGTAGAACCAACGCCGACACCAACGCCAACACCAACGCCAACACCAGTAACAACGCCAGCGCCAACATCGCCGCCGTTCAGTTTCCCTCCAGTGCCTACGCCGACTCCGATTATTGGATTTATCGTGAGCAATGACGTGGCTGTGAATGATGATCCGCTGCCGCTTGGACCTGTAGCAACTCCAATAGCTACAACAATACCGGCACCAACGCCGACACCAGCTGTTGCGGTTGCGCCAATAGTAGCAACACCGGAGCCTACGCCTTCAGCGGAACCGGCACCCGATGTAGTCATTATTGATGATGAGGTTCCTCTAGGCAGTGTGCCTGTGGATGGAATGCTGCCGAAGACGGGCGAATCCAGTCCTGCTCCTTATTATTTTGCTGGTTTGGCACTCGCTGGTCTGGGCTTGATTCTTAGAAGAACCACCAGAAACAGCAAACGTAAGTGAATCACCGGAACTGAGATTTATATAGACAAACGATGACCCTGTAATTTGACAAGGGCTGCTTTCGGAGATGAAGTTCTCCTGGAGCAGCTCTTTTTTCATTTGATACTCCTACACTTAAACAGCGGAGCGGGCGGAATGATTGTGGAGAAGCGGAGCGGTCGCCTTTGTATCCGGATTTTCACCGATTAGGGGAATGTAAAAAAATCTGGATACAAGAGCGATTGGAACAACGTTCCGTTTGCGGAGCGTGCTCCTAAGCGTCGTCGTAATTCATACTCCATCCATTCATGCTGAATCTTGCCTTAGCCCCGGCTGTATTTTCAGTTAGCCGTACTCCCGTGCTATACTAGGCTCAAATTACACTAAGCAAAAGATCCTATTCCCTGGCTGGAATGGTTGCTTACTGAAGGAGGAACGTTGATGTGGATGATAACCCTGCTTGTGGTGCTGATCGTGGTGGCCGCAGGGGTGGGATATGCCGGATTCTATTTTTATGGAGTAGCCATTAAGCGGGCCCCTAAGGAATTCCTGGCCAAGACCCCAGACCTTAAGATCGATCCGCCGCCGGTGGCTGGAGCCTCGTGGGGAGAAGGGGCGGAGTGGGTGTCCCGGCAGACCTTCCGTGAGGTGGAGCTGGTGTCTGAGGATGGACTCAAGCTGCAAGGCTATTATCTGGCGTCAGAGCGTGCTGCCGGCCGGACGGTCATTGTTGCCCACGGGTATTCCGGGAAGGCCAAGGATATGGGGGCGACCGCTAAGAACTATTATGAGAATCTGGGGTACAATGTGCTGCTGCCTGATGCCAGAGGACACGGGCGGAGCGAAGGGGATTATATCGGCTTTGGCTGGCCGGAGCGCCGGGATTATCTGAAATGGATCGGATTTGTCCTGCAGGAGAACGGTCCGGACGCGCAAATCGTGCTGCATGGTGTATCTATGGGTGGAGCCACGGTGCTGATGACGTCCGGTGAGGAGCTTCCTCCGCAGGTCAAGGTGATTGTCGCCGATTGCGGCTATACCTCGGTTAAGGCGCAGCTGTCCTATCAGCTGAAGCGGATGTACCATCTGCCCAGCTTCCCGTTTGTGCCGGTGGCCAGTCTGGTGACCCGGAAGAAGGCTGGCTATTCCTTTGGTGAAGCGTCTGCTCTGAAGCAGGTACGCAAGGCCAAAGTGCCGATTCTGTTCATCCACGGGGATGCGGATAAGTTCGTGCCTTATGCGATGATGAATGAGCTGTATGAGGCCTGCCGGAGTCCGAAGGAGCAACTGGTGGTGCATGGAGCAGGGCATGGCCTGTCCTATGATACGGATAAAAGCACATACATCCGCACAGTAGGCGAATTCGTAGAACGCTATGTACACAGCCCGGCTGCCGCTGAAACTGTAAGATAAAAACCCCTAGAACGTAGACGCGCCCGATATCCGCAGACAGCGGTTATCGGGCGCTAATTATGTTCCACACATGGGGCCTTTCCCTGAAGAACAGAGAAGCAGCCAGCCATGTCTTATCGGTATATAAATCCCCCGCCGTTTGTGAGCGAAACGGGTGTCGTTATTCCTTGTTATTTCCAGCAGCCGTGTGGCGAGAGAAATCCTTCCAATACGACAAAAGCCCTACCTCTCTTTTGTCCTTGCGGCTCCGTGGCCGCGCCAGTGTGAATCGGAATGCTATGTTCGAATTTAGTCTCATAAAAAGGAAAAGTACTGCAAGAAAACGTAAGATATTGTGTCCAAACCGCCGATAATATAAAGAAGTGATTCATCGGCCTGACATCTTCTTGATGGGGATAAACATACTCGAAAACAAATATTATTTTATTATAGCACGGGGATCATATATATGCAACTGTATATTGGGCTGCGGCCGGGACGGGAATGAGGGGACAGATGGAACTATACAGAATTTTTTTAAAGAAACAGATCCGGAACTACATCTTCAGCTCAGCTGTAGCGGTACTGGCAGTCGGGAGTCTGCTTATGTTATCTTCCCTGGAGATCAGCCGGGTTGAATATTACCGGCTCCTGCTGGTGCTTCTTTGTTCCTTTGTGATTATGGCGTCCATAGAGATTACTATTTTTCTCAGACAGATCAGACCTATACGGGCTGCACTGGTTCAGGAGAATGCTGCGCTATCGATGCTGGAAGAAGCATATCTGCACACGCACCAGCTGCCCAAACGGGCCGTTCAGCGGATTATGGGGCCGCATCTGCTCGGATTATCCGTTCCGGCTCTGCTGCTGACCTTCTGGATGATCCATGCCGGCTGGGTTACGTTCCCTTATTTCTATCTGATCCTGGCCATGTGCTGCGCTGTGCTTGTGGCCTGTATGCATTCCCTGATTGAATTCTTCCTGACCTGCACCTCCATTATTCCGCTGATTAAGGAGTTCAGGAACCGTGCGCTGGAGCAGTATAGCGTGGATTTTTCCCTGGAGGGCCATGTGTTCGTGCCGATACGCCCCAAATTCCTGGTGAGCTGTATGCTGATCGGCACCTTCCCGCTGTTCCTGTTTATTATGGCGACACATATCCGTATGAATGGTGAGGGGAATTCGATAGTCGTCGTAGGACTTCAGAGCTATTGGGCCTGGGCGGGGATGGTGCTGCTGATCGGTACGCTGTTCTCCTCCATTGCGGCCTGGCTGCTGACGAATAGCGTACAGCATCCGATCCATGAGCTGTATCAGGCGATGAACCAGGTGAAGGACGGCAATCTGGTCCAGGTGCAGGATGAGTACTCCGATGAGTTCTCGAAGCTGGTGGCAGGCTTTAACATGATGGTCCGCGGGCTTCAGGCACGGGAGCAGCAGAGCCGCCAGCTGCTGGACAGCTACTTCTCCACCCTTGCCGTGGCACTGGATGCCCGCGATTCTTATACGGCAGGACATTCGCTCCGTGTAGCGGAGTATTCGGTGATTATCGGACAGCTGGCCGGACTGAGCGGGCAGGAGCTGGATGATCTGCGCAAGTCAGCCCTGCTGCATGATATCGGCAAGATCGGGGTGAGAGACAGCGTCCTGTTCAAGGAAGAAGCCCTTACGGATGAGGAGTTCCTTCAGATTCAGAGCCATACTGTGCTGGGGGAGAATATTCTGCGGCAGATTGAACCGGCGGACAAAATGGCACCCTATCTGGGCGGCGTCCGCTCGCATCATGAGCGTTATGACGGCCTCGGCTACCCGGATGGTCTTGCCGGTACGAATATACCCTTGCACGGCCGGATTATCGCGGTAGCGGACGCCTATGATGCGATGACGTCCGACCGGCCTTACCGGAAAGGGATGGACCACGAACGGGCGCTGGGCATTCTGGAGCAGGGCAGGGGCAGCCAATGGGACCCTGAATTCGCCGGATTGTTCCTGGATTACTTCGGAGAGAAGCCGGAAGCCCGCAAGGATGCTCAGCCTGTCCAAGCGGGGTAACACTTTAGATGAAAGCATATCCTTATATTCCTTGCCGAAGCGGATACTATCCAGTTTATGGAGGTTCCGCTTCGGCTTTGCGTGCCTATTTTGTGAACTGCGATGGAAATGCGACAATTAACGACTACATTCATTGAAGGATTGAGGGCAGACCGTTATAATTATTAAGTCTGGATTTTAATTAAAAAATAAGGGAGATTTCTATGAAACGCGCAGATGTGCTGCTGATTTCTATCGTTCTGATTGCTGCGCTCGCCTTTCTCGTGCCAAGATGGCTGTCAAACGATGCTGATAAAGGTGGGCCAGGCAAAGAACTCAAGGCCAATATAACAGTAGATGGTAAGTTATTCAAAACGATAACCCTAACCAAAGAAGAGCAGACTATTGAGGTCCGCACCGAGCGGGGCTATAACATTCTGAAGGTGCATGATTACGGGGTTGAGATGTTCGATGCGGATTGCCCGGATAAGGTCTGCCTCGGCTTCGGATTCATCACGCTGCCCAAGCAGACCATCGTATGCCTTCCACACCGGGTATTGGTTGAGATTGCAAGTGCGGCCGGGGAGGATGAAGTAGATGGCTATGTCCAGTAGTGAATCGGCTACAGCGCTGAAGCGGACCGTAATTATTGCTATATTCGCTGCCGTTGCTGTGGTGCTGAGTATTGTGGAGGCACAGATCCCGCTGGCTGGAGTGGGGCTAATGCCCGGGGCGAAGCTGGGTTTCGCCAATATAATGATTTTGACCTGTATTTACTTTTTGCGCGGACGCGATGTCCTGGTTCTGGTGATCCTCAAGACATTGCTGACCGCCTTCCTGCTTGGTACGCTATCCAGCCTGCTGTTCAGCCTGTTCGGCTCCCTGTTCAGCTTCATTGTGATGTTCGCGCTGGTGAAGCTTGGCCGCAGAAAGTTCAGTGTCATCGGTATCAGCATTGCGGGCGGATTGGCTCATAATACGGGACAGCTGCTCGCAGCCTCATTCGTATTCAATTCAACAAGTATTTTCTATTACCTGCCGGTTCTTCTGATCACAGGCATTATTACAGGCATTGCTGTCGGCTTCGCCGTCCGGTATGTGGTTGACTCGCTATCCAAAATATCCTTATTTGAAGAGTTCCTGAACGGACCGGGTCACTAGCTGCGGAAGGATGAGTAACATGAATCAAGCGTACAACGATATAAAAGCTGGTGAGAAGCCAGCAGTCATTGCCCTTGAGGGCGTATCCTTCGGCTATGACCCGGAGCATCCGATTCTCCATGATATCAACGTGTCGATCCCGCAGGGTCAATGGGTGAGCATTGTGGGGCCTAACGGCTGCGGAAAATCGACCCTGGTCAAGCTGCTGAATGCGCTGCTTCCGAAGAGTGCCGGCCATATCTCTGTCTGCGGACATACGCTGCAGGAAGAGACGATTCAGTCCATCCGGCAATGCATCGGAATGGTCTTCCAGAACCCCGATAACCAGTTCATCGGTCAGACGGTGGAAGAAGATATTCTCTTCGGCCTGGAGGGTCTGTGCCTGCCCTACGAAGAGATGAAGGAGCGGCTTGAATTCTATACCGGTAAGCTCGGGATCAGCCATCTGCTGTCCAAGCATCCCGGAGAGCTGTCAGGCGGGCAGAAGCAGCGTGTGGCCATCGCCTCGATTCTCGCTATGAAGCCAGGCATCGTCATCTTTGACGAGGCCTCTTCTATGTTGGACGAGGGCAGCCGCGACGAGCTGATGGGGATTCTGCGCGACATGCAAGCAGAAGGCAGCTACACGATTCTGCTGATTACTCATGATGCCGATGAGATCCTGGCGTCGGACCGGGTGCTGGCGCTGCACGGGGGTAGCATCGCGGCAGATGTGTCACCTGCGGAGCTGTTCCGTGATGCAGAGCTGCTGGAGAAATGCCATTTGCGGGAGCCTTATACTTGGCAGCTTGCCCGTGAACTGGAGAGCCGGGGAATTACGGTGGATGTACCCGCCAGCGAAAAGGAGCTTATAGACACACTATGGCAATACAACTACAGCAAGTAAGCTATACGTATGCTGACCGGAGTATGTGGAAGCAGACGGCGCTGCACGGGATTAATCTGGAGATTGCCAGGGGTTCGCTGACCGGCATTGCCGGAGCCACCGGCTCCGGTAAATCTACATTGCTCCAGCTGTTCAACGGCATTCTTAAGCCGACGGAAGGCACGGTGCAGGTGCTGGATGTAACGATAACTGCAGGGGAGAAATCACCGAGGCTGCTTCCGCTGCGGCGGAGGGTAGGCCTCGTCTTTCAATTCCCGGAGCAGCAGATGTTCGAAGATACGGTAGAGAAGGATCTCTGCTTCGGGCCGCTGAACTTCGGAGTCAGCCTGGAGGAGGCCAAGGAGCGGGCACGCAAGTCGATGACAGACATGGGACTGGATCTGGCGCTGCTGGAGCGCAATCCCTTCCGGCTTAGCGGAGGACAGATGCGCAAGGCAGCCATTGCCTCGGTGCTGGCGATGGACCCGGACATTGTCGTGCTGGACGAGCCGACTGCCACCCTGGACCCGGTAAGCCGGGCGGAGCTGATCGCGCTGCTGGAGCGGCTGTGCCGCGAGCAGGGCCGGACGATCATCATCGTGACGCACCGGATGGATGAACTGCTGCCTTATGCTGACAACTGGGTCCTGCTGAGGGAGGGGGAGCTCGCCTTCCAGGGCAGCGGCGGCGAACTGGCCGCTGATCCGGCGCTGCTGGAGCGCTGCGGGCTGCGGGTTCCGCAGTCTCTGCGTTACTGGCAGGCTGCCGCCGAGCGCTTCGGCCTTAGCGGCGAGAAGCCGCTCCTTACAGCCGAGGGCCTCGCGGGGCGGCTTGCGGCCTTGCTGGAAGAGCGCCGCACGCTGAATACCTCCGGCACGGAAGAAATGGGGAATGGCCATGAATGAGCGTCTGCTGCTGGGACGCAGCATTGATACGGGCTCATGGGTACATAAGCTGGATGCCCGGTCCAAGATTACCGGAATGCTGCTCTATGTTGCTATCATCCTGCTGTCCACTTCCTGGATATCCATCGGGCTGGTTGCGCTCTTCTCCATCGTGGTGATGGCGACGACCCGCATTCCACTGAAATATTTCATTAAGGCTGCGAAGCCTTTGCGTTATCTGATGTTGTTCATCTTCATTGTACAGGCGCTGTCCGTGAAGGAAGGGGAGGTGCTATGGTCGCTTGGCTCATTCTCTCTGCATGCGGGTGGACTTCGGCTGGGGGCATTCTCTGTGATCCGTATGCTGTTCCTGCTGACCTTCACCGCGCTGCTGACGTTCACGACAACGCCGGGCAAACTGAACCAGGGGCTGGAGGGAGTGCTGGCCCCGCTGAAGAAGCTCAGGCTGTCACCGGACCGGATTACGCTGATGATCAGCATCGCGCTCCGCTTCATCCCGACGATTCTCGATGAGGCGCAGATTATTCTAAAGGCGCAAGCCTCGCGCGGAGCGGATCTGAAGGAGCTGCCGCTGAAGGAGAAGGCGCGGATGCTTGTCTCGCTGCTGGTTCCGGTGATCGCCAGTGCGTTCCGGCGCGCCCAGGACCTGATCTATTCCATGGAAGCCCGGGGCTTCCGTATGGATGCGCCGCGCAGCCGGTATCACCGGCTCAGGTGGGGCGCGGCGGATACGCTTTTTGTTGCTATGTTCGTTGTTCTGGGAGTTGCAGTAGCATTATTGTAAGACATTTAGGGGGATACGGAAATGGCACGTTATTTTAATGGTAAAGAAGTAGAGTTATTGGCTCCTGCGGGAACCTTCGAGATCTTCAAGGCTGTTATTGAATCGAAGTGTGATGCGGTGTATTTCGGCGGTCCGGTGCTGAACATGAGAATGATGCGCAAGGGCTACAACTTAAGTCATGAAGAGATTATTGAAGCCTTGAATATCGCCCATAGTATGGACAAAAAAGTATATATCACGGTAAATAATCTGTTCAGCGAAGAGGATGTGGAAGAGGCCAGAGCGTACCTCAGCTTCCTGGACACGGCCCGTCCGGACGCGCTGATCGTGCAGGATATGGCGGTGCTGGAATTGATCCGCGGGATGGGGCTGAATCTGCCGGTTCATGCTTCCGTCATGATGAATGTGCATAATCTGGAGATGATCCATGCGCTGAAGGAGCTGGGCGTCAGCCGGGTGGTTACCTCGCGTGAGATGGATCTGCAGACCGCTAAGCTGCTGGGCGCAAGAAGCGGCATGGAGCTGGAATATTTCATCCACGGCGATATGTGCTCTGTACACGGGGCGAACTGTTATTTCAGCTCCCAGGTGTTCGGGATGAGCAGCAACCGGGGCAAATGCATGAAGCCATGCCGCTGGGATTACCGGATCAAACGTGACGGCTACGTCTTCCCTGCGGAATATCCGCTGGCGGTGAAGGATATGTTCATGTATGAGCATCTTCCGGAGCTGATTGAATCCGGCATTACTTCCTTCAAAATCGAAGGCCGTATGCGCGATAAAGACTTCATGGTGATGTTGTCCAACAGCTACGGCGATGCGATTGACCGTTATATTGATGATCCGCTGGGCTTCGACCGCACCAAGGATTCCAAAGAGCTGTATAATAACCGTAAGCGCGATTTTTCCACGGCATATGCTTTTGGCAAACCGGGACTATCGAATATCAACCGCCGTTATGAGGGAACAGGCAAGTTCTACAGCACCGGCAAAGTGTTCAGTACACCGACTGCTGAGCGTGAGCTGTCTGCGGAGCGGGTGACGGAGCTGCGCGGGCGAATGGCTGAAGACAGACGCAGTACCCTTAACAAGCCTGAGCTGGCAGTGCGTGTAAATAATATGGAGCAAGCGCGTCTCGTACTGGAGATGGGAGTAGACAGCTTGTATCTGCCGGGCGATGTGTTTGAGCCGGACCGTCCTTTTACGAAGCAGGATATTAAGGACCTTGGAGCGGTAAAAGGTCATACCAAGCTATATCTCGGCCTGCCGCGGATGATGAATGAGCTGCATTTCGACCAGTATGATCATCTGCTGAACGGGGAGCGGCTGCCGATTGACGGCCTGATCATTACGAACCTGGGGGCGATCCGCCGCTACCGCGCGACCGGTTATCCGATGATTGGCGATGCTAATCTGAATGTCTACAACCATCTGTCTGCCGGGCTGTATGCGGGACTGGGCCTTACTAAGCTGACTGTTTCGCCGGAGATGACCCTGGAGCATTTCGCCTCCTTCACCTCACGCAGCGACCTGCCGCTGGAGGTTGTGGTGCACGGAACGCCTGCGCTGATGTATATGGAGCATGATCTGTTCGAGAATACAGAGGTGATGGAGCCGATCGGGGAAGAAGACAATCAATATGTCCGCAATGATGTGCTGGTGCTTAAGACTGACAAGGGCGAGAACCCGGTCTACCGTGACCAATATGGCCGCTGCCATCTGTTGTTCGCCAAGGAGCTATGCTATCTCCCGATGCTTAGTGAAATGAACGGCCTGGGGATTGCCAGCTTCCGGATAGAAGGCGCGACATACAGTATAGAGGAGCTGCGCACTATTATTGCTGCTTATCAGGCTGCGATGGATGGAACGAAGCCGGAGGATGATCTGCTGGGCGGACTGAAGCCGGTATATGCGGGGTACACCCTCGGTTCACTGCAATTTAACTAATGCTAATAATTCAATTTTAAAATAACGCTGCTGCGAGTATAATAAGGGCATATGGCGCAATTATAAGTACCTTTTTTCACAAACTAATAGACAGGTATGCCTCATTTGGGATCATCCTGCTTAGCCATTATTGTTAAATCATCAGCTATTGAAAGCGAGGGGAACTTCATGGAACAGAGCGTCATCATTGGACGAGAAGCGGTAGCTGCCAAAAGGAAGCAGTATTTCTACCCGTGCACCGCACATTTTTACCGGGATGCCCCGCAATTGGTGCGCGGAAGCATGCAGTACGTCTACGATGAGAAAGGCAAGGAATACACCGACTTCTTCGCGGGAGTCTCTGTGGTTGCCTGCGGCCACTGTAATCCAGCTATTACTTCACGTACGATAGCACAACTGCAGCAATTGCAGCACACCTCGCCGATCTATCTGACCCAGCCGAATGTAGACTTAGCGGAGCGTCTGGAAGAAGTGCTGCCGGGCACGCTGCGCCGGACATTCTTCGTCAACAGCGGCTCAGAGGCGAATGAAGGGGCGCTGCTGCTGGCGCGGATGCATACGGGCCGCAAAGGCTTCATCGCGCTGGAGGCCGGCCTGCATGGCCGGACCAATCTCACTATGAGTGTGACCGGGCTGCAAATGTGGAGAACCGATGCCTTCCTCGATGAGGATGTTACGTTCATTAAACGCCCATATCATCCGGAATTGACGCTGGAGGAAGCGGCGGCTCAGTCCATCCAGAATCTGAAGGAAGTACTCGTTGCCCAGGGAGACACCATCGCTGCAATGATCGTGGAGCCGATTCAGGGGAACGGCGGGATCGTCATGCCTGCGCTGTCTTATTTCCGTGAGGTGAAGGCGCTGCTTGAGCAATACGGTGTACTGCTGATTGACGACGAAATCCAGACCGGCTACGGCCGGACGGGAGCGATGTTTGCGATGGAGCATTTCGGCGTCGTGCCGGACATTATCAGCATGGCCAAGGCACTGGGGAACGGAGTGCCCATCGCTGCCTTTTCCACAACGGATGAGATTGCGGAATCGCTGAACAAGCCTTCCGCCTCGACGTTCGGAGGGAATCCGGTCTCAGCGGCTACGGCGCTGGCGGTGCTGGACTACATCCGTGATGAGCGGCTGGCGGAACGTGCGGCTGAGCTTGGCGGGCAGCTGAAGCAAGGCCTGCTTGCTCTCCAGGCGCGGTACCCTGCGTTGATTACCGATGTAAGGGGCAGCGGACTTATGCTTGGGGCCGAGCTGGCCGGTTCCGAGACTGAGGATGCCGCTGCTGTGACAGACTATGTGCTGGAAGAGCTGAAGGACCGCGGATACCTGATCGGCAAAAACGGCATAGGCCGCAACGTCCTCGCCTTCCAGCCGCCGCTTGTTGTCACTTCCGGGAATATCAATGCCCTGCTGGATGCACTCCATGAAGTGCTGCAAGCGATTCACTGAGAAAGAGGCCTAACATTATGGTTATCATTAATGCTTTTAAACATACGGCGCTTAAACTGAAAATGTTCAGCGAGCTGGTGATGTTCTCCCATACGCTGTTCTCCCTGCCTTTTGCCATCATCTCGATGGTGTGGGCGGCGGGCGGCTGGCCTTCCGGCCATATGATGTTATGGGGACTGATCGCGCTGATCGGGGCACGCAACGGGGCGAATGCGTTTAATCGTCTGGTGGACCGCACCTTCGACGGTAACAATCCGCGTACCGCCCACCGGCATCTGCCGCAGCGTCTGCTCGCCGAGAAAGAAGTCATTCTGTTCATTATCATCAATTATGCCCTGTTCATTGTGGCCTCCGGGATGCTGAACCTGCTCTGTCTGGTGTTGTCCCCGGTAGCCATTGTACTGATCTCATCCTACTCTTATACGAAGCGTTTCACCTTCCTGAGCCATCTGTATCTGGGCTTTGTGATTGCTTCGGCGCCGATTGGCGCCTGGTTTGCGGTCACCGGGAATATTGCGTTCACACCATTCGTGATCGGAACTGTGGTGATGCTCTGGATTGCCGGGTTTGATATCATCTACGGGACTCAGGACATTGAGTTCGACCGCAAGAACGGCTTATGGTCCATTCCGAGCTTCTTCGGCCTGGAGAATGCGCTGCGGATCTCGAAAGGGCTGCATTTCATTATGGTTATGCTGCTGCTGTTCCTGTACCTCTGGCGTGATCTCGGCTGGATGTATCTGGTGGGCATCGGCATTGCTACGGTGCTGCTCATGACGGAGCACAAAATTATCAAGCCTGCCAACCGTAAGCTGATGAAGGTGGCTTCTTATAATTTGAATCAGGTGATCAGTATGGTGATCTTGCTGTGTACGCTGATTGATTATTTTTACGTTAAGTAGGGTGGGAAGCGCGTCGGAGTGTGGCGCGTGCCGGAGGTTGGGGAGCTGGAAGCTGCACTGCGCGGAATGTTTGGACTTCCGGTCGCTGTTAACTTCGGATTCCCTGATTGGAGCCGCTGAAAGCGGTAGGAATCCGAAGTTAAAGGCGAACGCTACCGCTCCTCCAGTTCCAAAATTCCTCTCCGTTCCGTCCTAACCTCCCCCAGAGAAGATTAAACTTCAAAAAGACAACAGGCCTACCCAGTGGGGCGGGGCGGCAGAAAAAGCGCGAATAAGCTTAGAGCTTCGCGCTTTTCTTCTTTTTGGGGCATCCAAACCGCAAACCCCAAACCCCAAACCCCAAACCCCAAACCCCAAACCTCCACGCTAAACACCACTCACGTACGCTGCGCTGCGTTCGTTTGTTCAGCAAAACTTCAATTAACATGAGCTTTAAGTGGTTATTGGATGGGTATAGAAAGAATAGGTCTTGGAACATCCAATTTCTTGAAGGAGGAATACCAATTGAACAACAAACTGGTGCTCAGCCTTATTGTGGCTTGTGCTGTGCTGTCGGGTTGCGCTTCGGACGCCAATACAGCGAAGCCTGATAACACTCCGACTGCTGCTGCACCCACTGTCGCTGCAACTGTTCAACCTACGGCAGAGATTACTCCTGCCCCGACAACTACTCCTACTGAAGCACCTAAGGCAGAGCCTACGGCTGCGGAGAAGCTGGCTCTGGACTACATCATTACATATGTGAACAATTCGGATGTGGCGGCGAAAAAGAAATTTGTGGCTGAACATCTCCATCCCGGTGTGCAGGCTTTGTTCAAAGAAGCCCAATTGACGGAGACGGAGCCAGAGCTTAAAGTGCTTAGACCCAAGGTCATTGAATCTACAGAGTATACGGATGACAATGGGACAAAGGTAGATGCGGTGCTGCTTCAAGGGGAGAAACGGTCGAATATGTACAATGAGGTCATTGTCCTGATTGCAGATAATAAAATCTTCAGAGCTATGGAAGCAGTAGAAAAAGCCGAATTTAGCAACCTCCGCAGCAAGTTCAAGGCACCAGTTCCGGCTGTGACGTTGCCGCCCTTGACGGTGCTGGATGAATTGGTCAACTTTATCATTGTCGATGTGTGGAACAAAGGCTTCGCTGAGTTCCATTATTATTCCAAGAACGGGAAGAACAGTGTCGGCGAAAAGATGGATATTCAGGCAACCATGGAGCGGTTAGCTGTTGCGATGGCCCACAAGAAAGAATCCGACAGCTACATCGCAGGCCTGGGTGCTGAATATGACGATGTGAAGAAAGTATGGGCACCGCTATCCCAAGAAACTGACAGCTTGTACGCGCAGCTCCTCATTGGCCCGCCCAAGCCCAAAGATCCCAATACTAAGTTTGATACGGAGGTATTCCGTCAGTACAGGGATGATTTTCAGGAGAAGATAGATACGATGCTGCTTGAAAATGAATAAACAAAAGGGCGCCCCTGTTACAGGGCGCCCAGGCTGCCAGGAAAGTTCCGGCAGTCTTTTTTTGTTGTAGTTGTATTGGAAACTATAGTTTCCTGATGCTGTGGAAAGATGTATAAATTTGTAGACAAGAGGGATTTCAACAGCTAAAAATTGAATGTATGCGAAAAACAGCATACATTGTGCTCGCACAGGTTGTCACCACATTGTGCTGGTGCTTTAGCGGTCACGCCCGGCGAAGTATTGCAGCAGAGTCCTCAGGTCAGCATGCGCCGGGAAGCTGGAGAGCTGCTCCACAATCGCAGCAGCCCGGGACAGATAGTCCTGGCTGACAGCCTCTGAGCGGGCCAGGGCATCACTGCCCCTTACCAGCTCCAAGACCTGCTCGATGTCCGCAGGAGAAGAGTCAGGGCCTATTCTGCGGATGACAGGGACAAGTTCGGCATCCTGTAAGGCGAAGAGCACAGGAAGGGTAACCTGGCCGTGGCGAAGATCACTGCCGGCCGGCTTGCCGAGGACATCCGCCGATTGCGTGAAGTCCAGGATGTCATCCTGAATCTGGAATGACATCCCCAGCGCTTCGCCGAAATCATAGAGAAGCTGGGCAGTCTCTGCACTGCTCTCCGCCGACAGTGCGCCTACCCGCAGGCAGGTAGCCATCAGCAGCGCGGTTTTGTTACGGGACTTCTCCAGATATTGCTCCAGTGTAAGATCATAATCGAAGGCATGCTCCAATTGCTGGTATTCACCGAGACATAGCTGGCCCGTAGCGACAGAGGACAAATCGTGAACGTAACGGTCCTTATCCCCGGTGTACTTGCTGAGCAGTTCAATAATGCGGGCAGACATATAATTACCGATATGGACAGCGGATAGAATACCGGTCTTGATATGCAGCGCAGGCTCGCCCCGCCGCAGCTCGGCGTTATCAATAATATCGTCATGAATCAATGAGGCCACATGGATAAATTCAGCCGCAGCGGATAATTGCAGGGTTCGGCGTCCGGCAGGCTTAGGACCAAACCGGCTGCCGACAATAACCATCAGCGGGCGGAGGCGTTTACCGCCGGAGCCTGTCAGTTCTAGAATGCTCTGCGCCAGCTGCGACTTTTTGGGAACATCCTTATCACGGGTCACCAGATTCTTAATTTCACGGTTAATTTCATTCAGATCAATATTCAAGGCTTCGTGCAGCTTCATCGTTCATGTTCCCACCTGTTCAAATGGCTTTGCTGGTACGGCTTCGTTGTCTGCGCTCCTGAATGAGGAATTCACCAAGCTCCCTGGCCAGATTGTGTTCCGTGAACTCTCCATTTGAACGTTCGATCTGCAATTTTTTGATGGAAGAGGCCATATAAGCTACCAGATCCAGCTCCCTGCATTTCACTGCAAACTGCAGATAGAAGCTGTACAGGTAATCTCCATCCAAAATGTTACGGGTCAGGTCAGGATGATGTGGGACACATTCCATATGGCGCTGTGCTGCCAAGGTAAGGATAGTATAAATGCCTAGCAAATGGGTTTTGCGGTCATACTCCAGATCATGGCGTTCCAGTACCGAGAGCATTTGCTCATATTCTGCCGGAGAGAGAGACAACTGAATTCCGGCAATACTAGACATTTCAGCCTGAAGCAACCGGAACGTATCTTGGGTGATTTTTTGGTTCACAAGCTTCTCTCCTTCATGTCGGTTTTGCTGGAAGGAACTCAATCCCTGAATATTCCTACAAAACCACTTTGTTGAAAAAGCGCATATAAATGTACTTTCACCTCGTTAAACAAGGAGAGTAATGTGTCCTAGGGACACATTACTCTTGAGAATATCCTATTCAGCTTGCAGCAGCGGAGCCTGTGCATCCGCCGCTGTTTATAAATGAATGTAGTTCGTAACAACCGGTTACCCGGTTCATCAGTCGGTATACAGATACCAGCGCCGGACGAGAGGAATCCTCTTCCACTGCTTCTTGAGCCAAGGAAGAACATAGTAATCCAGGCCGAACACGCTGCCGGAACCGCCGATGCAGGCAATAGCTGCTCCAACATACCAGAGCATTTCTGTTGCTGCCATCTTGGTGGTCCAGATCATAACCGCCATACCTATCGTGGCCAGAGCAGAGATCGCTGTGAACAGACCAACAATCAGCATTACACCGAAGACGATCTCGGCACAAACCATACCGATTTGGAACCATTTGGCCAGGAAGGTGTAAGAACCGTCCGGGTTATAGAACATGAGATCCATGAACCAGTTAGAGATATCATAGATGAAACCTGGAACCGGAAGAGCCGATACAGCTTCTTTGGCAGTGGATACTGCGGAAGCGGCAGATTGGGCATCTACGGTAGTTTTGACTGCATCTACAGCCTGACTTGCTGCTGATGTGGCGTCTGCATAAGGAGCCGCAGGAATCAGGAAAATCTTATTCGGATCAACCCAGATCTTGCGGATCTTCTCTATACCTTCATATAACCACATTCCCCCGAGCAGCATACGGAGCGGAACGAGCCAGAAGTTCGGTGAGCGCTTGGAGAAGTAACCGCCGACGAAGCTCTTGCGGTTCTCAACATGGAAGAACTCGTGCATCATGTAAGTCCAGACCTTGTTGAAGCCCACAACCTGGGACAGATAGAACATATTAATGAAATGTTTGGACAACATAGCCATGAATCCGGTCAGCATGAAGAACTTGCCCGGAAGACCAACGTTCGCTACACCGTAGCGGCTGCCGATCGAAACCATGGTGCCGTGGAAGCCTGGTTTGTATGCTTTTTTAGGCGTACCCTTGATATCGGCAGTGATATTGCCTGCGATAACCGGAGCTGCCTGTTCAGCATTCTCAACCATTTGCGGAACTGGACGTTCTTCGCCTTCAGGGATGAAGAAGATGTTATCCCCAACAACGTATACGTTCTTATGGTCAACACTCTCAAGGTGTTCATTAGTAACAATACGTTTGCGGCCTTGCTGCTGAACATCGAGGTTACCGACGATTTCGGAGCCTTCAACACCGGCTGTCCAGACGATTGTCTGTGCATCCACGATGTTCTTCTCGCCGAGGGCAACAGAGCCTGCGCCTACTTCGGTGATTTTGGCGCCTGTAACGATTTCTACCTTCAGCTTGCGCAGACGGGCTTCGGCTTTCTGGATCAGCTTATCCGGCAGGATAGGCAGAATCTTCGGAGCCATATCAGCTACAACCAATCTAACCTCAGAAGGATCGATGAAGAATTCCTTGCAGAGCTCCTCGCGCTGCTCGGCCATTTCACCTACAAGCTCAACGCCGGTAAAGCCGGCACCGATAATTACGAAGGTCAGCATAGCGCGGCGAGTAGCCGGGTTCTTTTCCTTCGCAGCTTTGGTGTACATGTCGCGGATCTGACGCTTCAGGGCTACTGCATCATCGTAAGACCAGAAGGAGAAGGTGTTCTCTTCTGCTCCGGGGATTCCGAAGAAGGTTGGCTTGCTTCCTGTGCCGATGACCAGATAATCATAAGCATAGGTGGCTTTGTCGGACTTCAGCTTCTTGTTCTTGAAATCAATGTTACTGATTTCGTCTAGAACAACATCTACCTTCAGGCCGGCAAAGATTTTTTTCAAGTCAATTTTGATCGAATCCTCAGGTGCGCGATTCGCAGAAACCTCATGCAGCTCAGTCAAAAGAGTGTGATATGGATTTCGGTCGATCAGTTTGATTTCTACATCTTTGTCGTTCTTAAATTTCTTTGCCAGTTTCTTAGCCGTGAGTACGCCGCCGTAGCCGCCGCCCAAAATGACTATTTTCTTCAAGAGAAACTCACCTCATTCATCTGATTAGCTGCAAAAGGGTGGCGAATACTTATTTCGCGCCTTCGAGTGCTTTTTGTGCAAGTGTGAAATATTCACCAACGTGGATGGATACGCCGGAGATTGCGTCTGTTTTACCTTCAGCATCCAGGGTAGGAGCTACGCCTTTGTTCTCAAGGAAGTATTTCTCGGCAAGGGCGATTTCTTCATGCCATTCAGCAGCAGCGCCGCCGGCTTTCATGCCGTATTTGCCGTCTACAGAATATTGTTTCTTATCGTCGCCTGCAGCATTCACACCGCTGAAATTAACAGCTACAACGTTGCCGTTAGCAACAGACAGAGCTACAGTGGACTTCCAGCCGGATGTAGCATCCATTTCGCCTTCAGCAGTGTATCCGCCATCTTTGTATGGGCCTGCTTGTGCAGGACCGGCAGCAAGTGCAGCCTGAGCTGCGCCAACGAAATCACTAACGTGTACGGATACACCGGAGATTGCATCTGTTTTGCCTTCAGCATTTACAGTGAGAGCAGCAGGATCTTGTTTTTCAATCAGGTAGGCTTCAGCAAGAGCAGCCTGTTCATGCCATTCGGACTTCGCACCGCCGATTTTAACCAGACCATAATTGCCGTCTTCGGATACTTTTTTCTTCAAATCGCCTGCTTTTTTAACATTGAAAGCATTCCAGTCAGCTTTGGTGATTTTGCCGCCTTCTACAGTCAGTTGTGTAAAGGTCTGCCAGCCAGTCTCTGGATCGGCATCCACTGTACCGTAGTAGGTTCCGTCCTGGTACTTGCCTGTTTCGGCTGCAGGTGCAGTAGTTGCTTCAGCTGCGGCAGTAGCAGTTGCTTCAGGTGCTGTTGTTGCAGCAGCGTTCTCTGCTTTGTTGCTGTTGCCACAACCTGCGAGTAAAGTACCCAATACCAGAGCGCTCGACAAGATTACAGAAGCTTTTTTCATTTTGATATGACCTCCAAGAAAATAGTTTAAAATATATATATTAAAATGTAAAACATTTTAATAGCCATGGAAGTGATAAAAATCACTTTATAAATGATAAATGTCACTTTCAACTCGGTCTTAAGTCCCTTTTTGTAGCAGGCATACGACATATATCGGCAGGCAATAAGAAAAAATTTAATCATATCGTTTCTTGTTCGATGGCATTTTAGCACAAGCTATGGAACTATCATGTGAAAATAATCACTTAAATCATAAATAAATTTACTTCTGAAGTATATCAAATTTTAAGATAGTTGAATAGCTTTTTATAAAGACTTTTATGTGACGAAAGTTGAGTTATTCTGCATGGTTTCACCCGGTTGCAGGTGCAGCCCCTGCACACCCTGGCGATTCAGCAAAAAGTCATAGGGGTAATAGATCACAAGCAATTATAAGCTTTCGCCAGACATTAAATAGACAACTAAGGAGATGAGCTTGTAGTGGATAACAATGTGATCAAAGGTAAATGGCTACAGATTAAAGGTGAAGCCAAGAAGCAATGGGGCAAGCTGACGGATGACGATCTGGATATCATCGACGGTGAAAAAGACAAGCTGGTGGGCAAGCTGCAGGAGCGTTACGGCCATTCCAAGGATGAAGCCGAAGCGGAGTACCATAAATGGGAGTCCTCCCACCGCAGCTAATCAGCAGTTAACGATAAAAGGAAAGAGCGCGGATCGTATCTGATTTGCGCTCTTTTGCTGTCTTCAGGACATGAGGCAGTTTTCACTCTCATATAAATACATATGCTATAGCCCTCATGCTTCATGTTTTCATTCCTCCAGTATGATACTATAAATATTATTGTGAACTTATTTTCGCTGCAGGAGTGGAGCTATGGAATATGTCAAAATCTTTTTTGTGAATACAGCTTTACTGATCACTCTGTCGTATCTGGCGAATCTAATATACAAGTACACCGTAACCCACGCATCTGAGCCTGTAAAAAGAGTAAGCTGGGTGCTGCTCGCGGTCTTCGCAGGGTGGATCAGCACTTTTTTCGGCTACAGACTGCATGAGCATGTCATCTTCGACCTGCGGTATGTACCGCTTATCATCTCAACACTGGCTTACCCCCAACCCTTGGTCCTGATTATCATCGGAATCGCAACCGGGCTTACGCGCCTGACCTTCGGAGTGAACGAGGCAGCGCTGGTAGGCGTGCTGAATCTGACTATCTTGGGCTTCGTCTGTGCCGCTCTGAGCCTATGGATGAAGCGTTCACCTTCCTCGCTGATGTATAAGGGGATTGTCACCATCTTGGTAGTCAATGTAGTAAATGTGCTGAATATTGCCTTATTTGGGGTCATTCCCACACATGATTACATAACGAAGATTCTGCCGGTTACCTTTCCCGCAGGCCTTGTCCTCAGTGCTCTGTTCGCGCTGATTATCCGCGATTTCCATCTGGACCTGATGCGTACCGGACAGATCATTAGAGCGAATAAGCTGTTGTCCGAGCAGACGGAGGAGCTGCATAAGAATAAAATTGTACTAGAGGAAAGAGCCAAGCAGCTCATGCTCGCCTCACAGTTCAAATCGGAGTTCCTGGCGAACATGTCCCATGAACTAAGAACCCCGCTGAACAGCATTATTAACCTGTCCCAGATGATTGAAGAAGGCGATGAGTCCCTGAGTGAGGAGGAGCTTGCTGAATATGGCGGGATCATTCACCGCTCGGGAGAGGATCTCCTGTCGCTCATCAATGATATTCTCGATCTGTCCAAGGTAGAGGCCGGGAAGCTGGATATTATTATAGAGGATTTAAATACCAGCGAGGTCCCTGATCTGCTCGTCCAGCAGTTCGGTGTCTTAGCCAGACAGAAGCAGCTCACCTTCAGTGTCTCCTTGGACGAAGGGGTGCCGGCCGTAATCTACACGGACCCCCAGCGGGTGCAGCAGATTCTGCGCAATCTGCTCTCGAATGCTTTCAAATTCACGATGACTGGCGGGGTCACTATGAATATCCGTGTAGTGGAACGTCAGGAGGGGGCTGCTTCGCAGAAGTGGATTGCCTTTGAGGTGGAAGATACCGGAATCGGCATTCCCCCTGAGAAGCATGATTTGATCTTCGAGGCCTTTGAACAGGCGGATATCAATATCAGCCGTAAGTATGGCGGTACGGGGCTGGGCCTGTCTATCAGCAATGATCTGGCCAGGCTCCTGGGCGGATTCATTACCCTGCGTAGCCGGGAAGGCCAGGGCAGTATATTCTCCTTACATTTACCACTGCATTCAGGCGCGTCCGTATAATCCCCGCAGCTCCAACTTTATTTGTGATTTCGGTGTATTGACAGGAACCTGGTGCTGAGTAGAATGAAGCAAAAGCCGCATCAAAGGAGAGTCAACACCCCATGAACATCATGAGAAGCCGGCCGCTGCGGAACCGTTCCAAGGATTTGCGCAAGGCCTCCGTACACCGCAAGAATCTGCAGATCGCTACCTTCGAGGGGATTCCGTCCACCATATTCCAGGTGCTGCTGCAAGGCCAATTTCTTACAGGATTTCTGTTATACCTGGGTGCCAGCTCCAGTCAGATCGGATTTGTCCTGGCACTAACTACGCTGGTGAACGTCGCACAGATCGGTGTGGCCTTCCTGATCCAGAAGCTGCCGAGCCGAAAGTGGGCACTCGTGACTTTTATTGGCTTACACCGGTTGTTGTGGGGATCTACGGGCCTGGTTCCGTTTATTTTTCCGCAAGAGCACTGGGTTACCGCCTTCATCGTTCTGTATACCATTGCCTTCATTGCCAACACTGCCGGCGGTGTGCTTTGGAACTCGGTCATCAGTGACTTGGTGCCTGCAAGGGTCCGGGGCCGTTATTTCGGCATTCGTAATACGTTTCTTAATGCGTTGGGAAGCCTGGTGATGTACGGGGGCGGTATTGTTCTTGACCGTTATCCAGGCGGACACGGATTCCTTATCCTGTATATTGTAGTGTGGATTTTCTCCATCTCGAACATCGTGGTGTTCTTCTTCTACCCGGATGTGCCGTTTGAGAAATCCGAAGAGAAGGCCTTCCTGCCGATGCTCAAGAAGCCGCTTCAGGACAAGCTGTTCATGAAATCCACGCTGTTCCTGTCTGCTTGGCTGCTGCTGCAGAACCTGACAGTACCGCTGTATTCCTATGTCATGCTGCAACTGCTGAATATCAATTATGAGAAGCTGTCCCTGCTGAATGTGGCGCAGACGGTCTTCATGATGGCCAGCTTCTATGTATGGGGCAACCTGAACGCAAGGCACAGTAACAAGAAGCTGCTGCTCTGGACCTTGCCGATTATCGCGGTCTCTTCCCTGATCTGGGGACTCTTGTCCGTGCTGCCGATGCTTCCGGTATTATTTGCAGCCCATATTGTGTTCGGCGTGGGTGTGGGCGGCTTCAACCAGCTTGCCTTCAACTTCATTATTGGTGATACGCCGAAGCGCGAACGGCCGATGTATATGGCGATGTATGCGGCGCTTACGGGTCTGGCGGCCTTCTTCGGCCCGCTGCTGGGCGGCCGTATCTATGAATGGATTAAGGAATGGCCGCAGTGGATGCAGATCTACGGCATGCAGTTAGTGGTAGGCGTGCTGATGATTCTGCTGGCGCTGCTGCTGGGCCGCCGTATCCTGCGGGATGAATAAGGAGGAATACAAGGAGGCTATTTCGGTGACAAGAATTGCACTGGTACTGGGTGCTACAGGTCTGGTCGGCAGTGCGCTGACCCGGGATTTGCTGAACGGGAATTGGGACGAGGTCCGCGTACTGGTCCGCCGTCCGCTTGCGCTTGAGCATTCCAAGCTGAGACAGATTCAAGTGGATTGGGACCGGCTTGAGCAATACAGCGGGGAATTCGCCGGTGTATATGCAGTATTCTGCTGCTTGGGAACAACGATTAAGCAGGCGGGCTCCCAGGAGCAGTTCGAACGGGTGGATCTGGAGTACCCGCTTGCCGCTGCCGCCCTGGCCAAAGAGCATAACGTGAAGCAGTTCCTGGCCGTGTCCTCTATGGGAGCCAGCGCCAAATCGCGCACCTTCTATAGCCGGATCAAGGGGCGGACGGAGGAGGGCCTGATTGCTGCCGGATTCCACGGCCTGCATCTGTTCCGGCCGTCCCTGCTGCTGGGTGACCGGGCAGAATTCAGGTTAGGCGAACGCGCCGCGGCTGTGCTGATGAAGGCGCTGGATTTGGCCATGGTAGGCAAGGCTGCGAAGTTCCGGGCCATTCCAGCAGCCACGGTTGCGCGGGCGATGATGAATATTGCTCTGGCCGATACAGGCGGCGTGCACATCTACACGAATGAGGTCATTCATGTGATTGGCAAGCATTAGCCGGGCAGCAGGGTTTGCAAACCACGGACTCCAGGACTTACAATAGGCATACGATTAGAATGTACATAGCGGTCTACAGGCCGCGTACAGCATGCAGGAGGCGTTCACTATGTCCAAGAAACAAGTAGCTACAAGCAAAGCCCCAGGAGCGATCGGTCCTTACAGTCAGGCGATTGTTGCCGGCAACTGGGTCTACACTTCAGGCCAGCTCGGAATGGACCCGCAGACAGCGGAACTGCCGGGCAGTGTACAGGAGCAGGCACGCCAGTCACTTAGCAATGTAAAGGCCATCCTGGAAGAGGCCGGAGCATCAATGGGTCAAGTGGTGAAGACAACCGTGTATCTGAAGGATATGAATGATTTCGCGGCGGTTAACGAGGTGTACAGCACCTTCTTCACTGAGCCTTACCCGGCCCGCAGTGCCGTTGAGGTAGCCCGTCTGCCGAAGGATGCGCTAGTCGAGATCGAAGCGGTAGCGCGCAAGAAATAAGACCCCGGCCGGTTACATCCGGTCAGGCAGGGTAAAGGGAAATCCCCCGCACGTGAAGCAGGCGTGCGGGGGATTTTGCGTAGACATATAAGCTTATTTAGTATCTGCTGCGGGAACGGCGCGGAGTCAGCAGCAGCCAAATACTGTAGAGCAAAAGAAGTCCTGCTGCAATCAGGCCTGTGAAATACACCTCATTCGTGTCCTTATGCTCAAGAGCAATGGCGATGTAGGCCCAGACGAAGACGAGCGGATAAATGCTGTCCCGATAAGGGTAGCTTACCAGCACAGCCAGCACAACACCGACGCAGAGCATGATGACTGCCCAGAACGGGGCGCTGAGTCCGAAGCCGTCCCAGTCATTCTTCACCAGCACAACACTGACATTGACAATGGTGGCTACCGAGATCCAGCCGAGGTACAGGCTGAACGGCAGCTTCACGAGCCATTTCTCGCCAGTCGTGGGATCTGCGATGAAGCGGGTCTTGCGGTAAATGACGATCAGGGAGAGCAGCAGAAGCACCATCGCCACCAGCGATAGCTCAATGTACAGATAATGCCAGAGGAGCAGCCAGCCCATGTTGAAGATGCAGCTAAGCATGAACCAGATCCCGATCCGCTGGATGGAATCCCTGCCCCCGGTACCCTTGCGGAACTGATAAATAATGAATCCGGCCAGCAGCAGATAGATCAGGGACCAGATGGAAAAAGCATATCCGGCCGGTGTGAGGTACGTATGATACCTGTCCGAGATTTCGGCGGTGCTGTTCCCGCCAAGCGGCAGGACGACCGAAAGGGTATTGACGGCAATGACGCCGAGGAAGAGCAGCAAATTCCCCCACTTATAAGGATTAGTTCTAGTCATATGACCACTCCCTAACTTGATTGATAACTACGTTTTGGCCTTGGCCTATATAGAATATACCCGCTTTGGTGGCAATTAAGACTAATTCGGCGAAAAAATGACCAATTGGTCATAACAATTGCGGATAGTATTCCTTAGGCCCGGGGTAATATGTAGTCAAGAAGTAGATCAGCAAGCAGCGAAGGGGGAGAAGATACATGGAGAGCAGTGAGGCGATACGCCCCGAGAAGATGGGGCCGCTGGTGATGAAGGAGACCTGGAACACGCCGGGCAGCGTGGTGTCCTGGGAACGCTCTGAGAATATCTATATCGTCCGCGGGGAATGCGCCGGGATGGCTTTTATCTTCTTGAGTGATGATATGTTCCGGATGAAGGTCTTCCATGATAAGGTGCCGGACCTGACTACCTCGGAGGCGGTGCTGAAGGAGTGCTGTATTCCGCATCTGTTTCCGGTAGAGGAGACGGAGGAACAGCTCATTTTCTCTACCGGCGCCATCCGGCTGATTATTGAGAAGGCCTCATTTCTGCTCCGCGTGGAGAATACGTCCGGCAAGGTGATCATGCAGCAGAATCTGTCGAGCTGGAACCCGCGCGGCGCAAGCCATGCGGAATATGATATGCAGCCGGACTCGCATTTCTACGGACTGGGTGAGAAGTCGAGCTTCCTGGACAAACGCGGGGAACGTTATACGAATTGGAACACCGATGTGTTCGCCCCGCATCTGCCGGAGATTGAGGCGCTCTATGAGTCGATTCCGCTCATTATCCACATGCACGGTGACCTCTCCTACGGGCTGTTTCTGGATAATACGGGCCGGAGTGATTTCGACATGCGCTCGCACGGGATTGCTTTTACCATTGGCTGTTCAACGGGAGCTTACGATATCTATTTCATTAATGGGCCTGAGATGAAGGATGTCGTCAAAAGATACACCACGCTCACCGGCCGGATCGCCCTTCCGCCTAAGTGGGCGCTCGGCTATCACCAGTCCCGCTACAGTTACATGAACCAGCAGGAGGTGTTGCAGCTGGCTAAGACCTTCCGTGAGAAGAACATTCCCTGCGATGTGATCTATCTGGATATCCACTATATGGACGAGTACCGCGTATTCACCTTCGACCCTGTCAACTTCCCTGATCCGCAGAAAATGATCTCGGAGCTAGCGGAGCTGGGTGTGCGCATTGTCCCGATTGTCGATCCCGGCGTCAAAAAAGACCCCAAATACGAGGTGTATAAGCAAGGGGTGCTGGAGAAGCACTTCTGCCGCCGCCTGGAGGGGGATATTTTCTTCGGTGAGGTGTGGCCGGGGAGCAGTGCCTTTCCTGATTTCAGCGACAGCCGGACAGCTGAGTGGTGGGGAGATCTGCACAAATACTACACGGAGCTTGGCATTCAGGGCATCTGGAACGATATGAACGAGCCGGCGGTCTTCAATGAGACTAAGACAATGGATCTTGATGTGATGCATTTCAACAACGGGCGGCCGGTGACGCATGAAGAATACCATAACCTGTACGGGATGATGATGTCCAAAGCGACCTACGAGGGGCTGGCCGAGCATATGGGGGGAGAGCGTCCCTTCGTGCTGACCCGTGCCGGGTATGCGGGCATCCAGCGTTATGCGGCCGTATGGACCGGCGATAACCGCAGCTTCTGGGAGCATATGGCAATGGCAATGCCGATGGTGCTGAACATGGGGCTGTCAGGGCTGGCCTTCTCGGGGCCGGATATCGGCGGGTTCGCCCATCATACGTCGGCGCAGCTGCTGGTGCGGTGGACGCAAATGGGCGTGTTTTTTCCCTATTGCCGAAATCACTCCTCCATCGGAACGCTGCGCCAGGAGCCGTGGTCCTTCGGGGAAGAGGTGGAAGGGATTCTGCGTGAATTCATCGGGCTGAGGTACCGCTGGATGCCGCATTTGTATAATCTTTTTCATGAAGCGGAAATGAGCGGTCTGCCTGTCATCCGTCCGCTGGTGCTCGAGTATCCGCGGGATCCGCATGTAACCAACCTGTGCGACCAGTTCCTGCTGGGTGAAAATGTGCTGATAGCCCCGGTCTACCGCCCGGATACAGATCACCGCTCCGTCTATCTGCCGGAAGGCTGCTGGCTGGACTATTGGGACGGGGAGATTCACGAAGGCGGACGCCATATTCTTGCGGCTGCGCCGCTGCACATCATGCCGATGTATGTGAAGGCTGGCAGCTTCGTGGCCGAAGGCCCGCTGAGACAGTATGCGCTGGAGGACACGAAGGAGACGATCATCTTCCATCTCTACGGGGCGGAAGCAGCTGCGAGCTTCTCTTCGTCCTTCAAGCTGTACGAGGATGACGGCCACAGCTTCAGCTACCGCAAAGGGGAGTATACGGAGCTTATCGTGCAGGCCGAAGGCGGGGAGGGTACGCTTGCGCTGAAGTGGGCGTATGCGGTGCATGACTACAAGCCGCGCCGGGAGACGCTGCGGTTCGCGCTCTGCTATCCGTTCTTCACTGTTGATGCGGTGGAGGGGCTGGCCGAGATTAGTCTGGAAGAGCTGAATGAAGGGGCGCTGGGCTGGGCCCGGAACGGCAGGAACGGCGCGGTCATCGTTCAGGTGGCAGATGCTGCCGGGGGCGGAGAACTACGTATTCTGGCGGGTAAGGACTAGGGGGCAGATAGTTGTAACTGTAAAAGGATTTGAGGACCGGCTTGCCTGGAGAGGCGTGCCGGTTCTTCCTGCTGTAACGCAATCTGGACAGTATTGGCCTGATCTGAACAACAATCTGCTGAAAATCACAGAAAATGTACAGAAAAGTTTTTAAATATATGCTTTTTCGTATAAGATGAAGGGATGAAGAAAAAGTTGCAGCAAACAACGTAACAGGAAGGCTGTACGGCTAGAGCTATTGCCGCCGGTGCAGCTTCATAATATATTTCTCGCGCAGCAGGAGGCAGTCTTCCGGAGTGGAAGGGCTGTTCTTGCTGTTTGCTCAAAAGAATGGAGATCAACCAACAATGATTAAGCATCTGTATGCAATATGGTTAGGGGACGTATTATTCTGCTTCTCGGGCGAAACCTCCGAGCCGAAGGTGGACGCATGGACACGCGTGATCAAACGGCTGGAGCTCCGTAGCGGCTGGCGTCCTTTTGCGGGTGCTGCCCTGCGGCTGGCGGAAGTGAAGTATCCTGCGGCCGCTGCTGCGGAGGGCAAGCCGGCGCGGCGCGGACTGCCCGGACGCACCCTGGAAGGGCTGGCGCTGTCTCCGAAGGATGCCTTCGAGCTGCTGCTGGCCTGGGATGAACAGGCCAGCAGCGCCCAAGGCATTGAGCCTGGGGGAGAGCTGCGCTACTGGTCGGCAGCGGCCCGCTTCGCGCTGGAGCTGATGGGCAAGGGCGGGATTGTGCCCGGCGCTCAGCCGCCGCGCAAGGTGGGCTCGCGGCGGCGCGGCGGCGAACAGGCTGCTGCTGTATGCTGGTCACCGGCGTTCCGGGAAGAGGCGGATAAGGAGTTCTTCCTGCAGATGGCGGCCTCTATGCCGGTGCTTGCGCTCGGCACGCATGTAGCCGAGGAAGGCGACCTGTCCTCGCGCGAGGAAGCAGGCGGATATGTGCTGTATTCCTTCCTGCAGGCGGTCATGACCGCCGAGATCAAGAATGTGGTTGCCGCCCATGAGGGCGCGCTGGCGCCGTATAAGGCCAATTACCGCCGCGGCTATTCTCCGCTGACCGAGCTGTGGTGGAACAGTCTGCTTACCGGCAGCCGGGATATCCCCGTGCAGGGGACCCCGGCTGAGGTGACGGAGCTGCTGAGCGTGGTGAACGAGACGGCGGGCCATGAGGTGCCGCATTTCGAGACCGAGGAGGCCCGCAGCGGACAGCTTAGTCTGGGCCTGCGGCTGGAGCCGCCGGCAGAGGAGAGCGAGCTGTGGCAACTGACCTTCTGGGCGGAGAGCCGGGAGGAGGGGGAATTCTGGATTCCGGCGGAAGCGGTGTGGAGCAGCCGGGAGCGGGAATTCACCCTATGGGGCAAGAGATACCGCAATATCCAGCAGCAGCTGCTTGCAGCTCTGGGACGGGCGGCGAAGAGCTCGCCGGATATCCGGCGTTCGCTGGCTGAACCGGCTCCGCGCGGTATTGAGCTGCCGCCGGAGCGGCTGTATTTCTTCTTGAAGGAGAGCGTGCAGCAGCTTCGGGAACGGGGAATTACGGTGCAGATGCCATCGCGCTGGAGCCGTGAGGGACGTCGGCGGATCGGCATGAAAATGAAGATGCAGCCGCCGGTTGGCGGAATGGACGGTCCGGTTCAGCCGGCGCTGGGCATGGAAGAGCTGATCTCTTTCCGCATCGAAGCCTCTCTAGGGGATTCGGATATCACTGAGGATGAATTAAATGCCCTGGTGGAGGCGGGCGTGCCTTTTGTGCGCTTCCGGGGAGAATGGATTGAAGTGGACCCCAAGGAAGTGCGTCAGGTCCTGAGATATATTAAGCGCGGTGAGAGCGGAGAGATGACAGCAGCCGACTGGATGCGCCTGGAGGCGGAGGATGGCGATGAGCGGCTGTGGAAGGGCATGTCGGTTACCGGCATGGAGACCTCCGGCCTGCTGGCTTCCCTCATGCATGGCGATGCGCTGCGCGGGATGCCGCTGCGTCCGGTGCCGGAGGACCTGAACGGGACACTGCGTCCTTATCAGGAGCGGGGGTATCAGTGGCTTACGGCACTAAGCAGCCTCGGATTCGGAGTCTGCCTGGCTGATGATATGGGCCTCGGCAAAACCATACAGGTCATTACCTGCCTGCTGGACCGGGCGCTGAATGCCCCTCCAGGCGAGAAGCAGGAGCCTGTACTGATTCTCTGCCCGACCTCTTTGCTGGGGAACTGGCAGCGGGAGTTGCAGCGCTTCGCCCCTTCGCTTAGCTTGCATATTCACCATGGAGGACGGCGGGTGCGCGGCGAAGGATTCAGGGAATTGGCGGCCAGCCATGAGATTGTGCTGACCACCTACCATTTGGCGGGCCGGGACAGCGAGGATCTGGCCGGGGTACGCTGGTCTACTGTTGTGCTGGATGAAGCGCAGTATATCAAGAATCACCGCACCAAGCAGGCGCAGAGCGTCATGAAGCTGAGCGCGCCGCACCGGATCGCAATGACCGGTACTCCGGTGGAGAACCGGCTGGGCGAGCTGTGGTCGATTTTCCATTTTCTCAACCCAGGCTATCTGGGCACGTACCATTCCTTCCGCCAGCGTTATGTGTCGGGAGAGGGCGGCGAACGGCTGCGTGAGCTGCACCGGCTGGTCTCGCCCTTCCTGCTGCGGCGTCTCAAGAGTGACCCGGATATCTCGAAGGATCTGCCGGAGAAGCTTGAGCTGAAGTCCTACTGTCCGCTTACGGAGACCCAGGCAGCGCTGTATCAGGGCGTTGTGGATGAGATGCTGGGCGTCATCGGCGAGCGCTCAGGAATGGCCCGGCGGGGGCTGGTGCTGTCTTCACTGACCAAGCTGAAGCAAATCTGCGATCATCCCCAGCTGTTCCGCAAGGACGAGGGGCGGAGCCTGCGCAGTGAGCCTTCGGGTAAAATGGACGTCATGTTCGAGGTGCTCGACAGCATCTCTGAGCTTGGCGAATCGGCGCTGATCTTCACCCAGTATGTGGCGATGGGCGAGCTGCTGGTCAGCCGGCTGGCCCGAAGATACGGTCAGACGCCGTTGTTCCTGCATGGCGGCATCTCGAAGCGCGAGCGCGACGAGATGGTGCATGCTTTTCAGGAGGGGGAAGGTCCGGCCTTCTTCGTTCTCTCGCTTAAGGCAGGAGGCGTTGGCCTCAACCTGACACGGGCCAATCATGTGCTGCATTATGACCGCTGGTGGAACCCGGCCGTAGAGAATCAGGCGACGGACCGCGCCTTCCGGATCGGACAGCACAAGAATGTGCAGGTGCATAAGCTGATCTGCCAGGGGACGCTGGAGGAGAGAATTGACGAGCTGATTGAACGTAAAAAAAGCCTGTCCGAGCAGGTCGTTGGCTCCGGGGAGAACTGGTTGACCGAGATGTCTAACCATGAGCTCAAAGAGCTGATTGAACTACAGGGACAGGACTGGATGTAGATTGTGCAATAGATTGTAAGGCAGAAGGAGGAAGCATCGATGAATGAGCTGCTGGAGCTGCGGCTGGAGGTGCTGCCCGGGGTCATTAAGGCCACCGGGAGTGTGGGGCCTGTTGCTGAAGGAACAGACAGACGCAGCGGCAAAGCCAGAGCAGGGATAGAGAAGCAAGGAGTGCGCGCGGAGAAAGAACGGCGGGCGGAGCAAGGGCAGGGAAAGCAGGCGGAAACCGTGCGGCAAGGAGAGCGGGCGTCGCAAGGAGAACGGGCGGAACAGAGACAGCGAGGAGAGCGGGCGGAACAAGTGAAGCAAGGACAAAGTGTGCAGCAAGGTCAGCAGGTAGAACCTGTGCCGCAGGTGCAGCGGGAAGCTGTTACTCTGCGCATTCCGCAGTGGACGCCCGCCCGGAAGAATGAAGCACTGCATCAGCTCTCGGCGCATCCGGGTGAATTGTATGATCTGCTGCAGGGCAGCCTGAATGGCGGGCTTGCTGCGCTGGAGTTGCTGCCTGCGGATGACGAGCTGAGGCTGGCTGCAGATGAACAGGGCACGGGTCTGCTGCCGGCTGAGGAACTGGTGGGGCAGGTCCAGCAGCAGCTGACCCAGGAGCCGCTGCTTGCGTTCGCCCTGCGCGGACTGTCCAAGGAAGAGCTGCTCTCCGGTGTGTTCGCCCTGTGGGCGGAGCAGGAGAACGAGCGAAGTGCGGAAGAAGACGCGCCTGCGTCTGTGTCGCTCGCGTCCGAGCTGGCAAGGCTGGAGCGCAAGGGTCCGGCTGTATCCTCTGGAGAATGGCTGGCCGAGGCTGCGGCTGAAGGCTCTCTGCACCAGCCGGGGCCGCTGTTTCATGAGATCTCCTCCCGTCCGTTTCCGGCAATGCCTGAGGTAATGGAACCGGAGGAGGATTGGAGCGCACTCCTGCCGCAGACACCCAAGGCGCGTGAGGGGCTTGCGCTCCTGATGCGCCGCGTCTCGGAAGCCGCCGCGAAGCGAGCGGCGGGCTTGAGTAAGCTGTAGCTGCGGGTTCGTGAGGCGGGCTTGAGTAAGCTGTAGCTGCGGGTTCGTGAGGTGGACCTAAGTAAGCTGTAGCTGCGGGTTCGTGAGGCGGGCTTGAGTAAGCTGTAGTTGCATGGGTTCGTGAGGTGGACCTAAGTAAGCTGTAGCTACGCGGGTTCGTAAGCATGGCTCTATAGTAAGCTCCGGGTTGAACGGATAGGTGTGGCGGGATTAAATGAGCTATGCTGTATTGTTTGTACGGCGACTAAAGCTGCTCTTTAAGTAATATAGAGTGTAAACTAGGCCAACTGGTGGAAATGAATCGGATGCCGGGACACGAACGGAAGAGATGATCTACCAAGTAACATTAGTTTTGAGAGCAGTGCGCCGGAGAGGATTGGGGATGGCTGCACGAGAATAAAGTAGATAAATCCCTCTGAATCAGCCAGAAGTTGGCGGAATGAAGAAATGAAGGGGATAAATCCCTCTGAATCAGCCGGAAGTCGGCGTGTGGACATTTAGCTGATATTCAGCAGCCGGGAATGAGGAGCAGAAGTGCCCCTGAATTGACCCAAACTGGGCGTGCGGCGGGAATGAGGAGCAGAAGTGCACCTGAATTGGCCCAAACCAGGCTTGCGGCGGGAATGAGGAGCAGAAGTGCACTTGAATTGGCCCAAACCGGGCGGGAGGCGGGAATGAGGAGCAGAAGTGCACCTGAATTGGCCCAAACTGGGCGGGAGCCGGGAATGAGGAGCAGAGGTACACCTCATTTCAGCCCTGATCGCCAGAAAGCAGCCAGCAAAACAAAAGAGGAGCACAAAAGCGCTCCTCTTGTAGCCGGATAACGGCCTAGCTGCGGGCATTTCACCCTAAGTTTATGTGTGTTCTGTGCCGCACAATTAAGACTCGTTACTGCCGCTGCCTTCTGACAGCTCCAGGATCTCCCGGCGCAAGCGGAGCATCTTCTGATCGAGCTCATCGGCGGCACGGGCGGCTTCCTTCAGCTCCTCGGCCACATGGGAGGGCAGCTGTTTGTCGAATTTATAGTAGAGAATATGCTCCATGCTCGCCCAGAAATCCATGGCTAGCGTACGCAGCTGCATCTCTGCCTTCACCCAGCGTGTGCCATCCAGCAACACTAGTGGTATAGCCACGATAAGGTGCAGGCTCTGGTAACCGTTCGGCTTCGGATGGGCGATGTAGTCCTTAATCTCAAGCACACGGATATCCTCGCGGGCGCACAGGTGATCCACCAGCCTGTAGATATCCTTCACGAAGGCGCAGACAATCCGCATCCCCGCAATATCATGGATGTGCTGTTCCATATTATCCAGGTTAAGTTCGTAGCCCTTACGCTGCATCTTTTGTACAATGCTCTTCGGTTCTTTGATCCGGCACTTCACATGCTCGATCGGACTGAAGCCGTCACGCACCTGCCACTCGGTCCTGATGATATCGATTTTATTCTCAAGCTCATTCAGAGCATGGCGGTACAGCGCCGGCAAAGCCTTGAAATTCTCAACCTGCTTGGCAAAATCCTCGTTAATCTGCCACTTCTGCATATCCTTCACATGGACCTGCAACTTGTTCAATGTTACTTGTGTACTATCATATTCTTCCACTGAAACTCTCCCGGTTTTCGTTATTTGTGACTGTAGACCATGAATGGATGACTACGGCAATCCTATACAGCGCTAGCTGCGGTTCTGATTCTATTTTAACCGATGTACAGCTCCGGAAGCAAAATAAAACCGTAACCCTGGCCGAAGAGAAACATTCTTCCCTCCGGCGCGTATTAGCACAGTATAGGCATTAAGCCATTCTTATGGCGCAGCTCTGTTCATTCTTATTTGTTGGTGGGAGAGCCTGTGCCATAACCTTCATCCTGATAGCCCGTATTCTCCAGCTTCTCCAGGACGTTCAATCCTTCGATCTGAAGGCGGGTCTCGTCAGTGCCGTGGTCATGCAGGTACTGGAAGAGGCGGATGGTGGCGTCATCGAACTGCTCTGCGGCATCATCATGATCGGCTGACTTGTAGGGTACCAGAGCACGCCGGAAGGCGTATTCATCCCCGCTGGCCAGATCAGCCAGAAGATCCTGAAGCACGGTCAGCCCGTCACTGGACAGCAGAACCTCGTACTCACTGGAGTCGCCCCTCTCTTCCTGAATCAGACTGTGATTCACAGAGACGAAATATCGGTTAAGGTTATCGTTAGTCACAATTCATCCCTCCATCATTCGATAATGTACGGGTACGCAGGAACGAAAGACAGCAGAAGGCAATATGTATGATTGCTCCTTCCGCAGCATACTCATTTCAAGTAAGAACGCTAGCCGCTCTACTTGGTATTTACCACATGACGACAAATAATGAATCTGCCGTGGACTTTTGGTATGATAGAATCACGTTTCCACTGCTGCATGGAGCGGCAATCGGAATGGAAGGATATACGCGGCTGCGAATCAGCCTATTCTCACTCTGGAGAAGGAGGAACTACAATGAATTTTCTGCAACGCATTAAAGACGGTGCCAGCCGGGTGAGTGAAAAAGCGCAAAGCTCGGTGGAAGTGAGCAAGCTGAATGGGCAGATTTCAGATATTGAGCATGAGATGCAGGTTGAATTTCTGAAAATGGGGAAGCTGTTCTACGAGGGGTATCGTTCAAGGGATATGTCGGTGGCTGAAGGCCAGATGATCGAGCTTGCGCGGGGCTGTAACAAGCTGCAGGAGCAGATCGAGGACGTACGCTCAAGAATTGCCGAACTGAGGAATGAACGCTTGTGCGCCTGCGGTCAGATCGTAGGGCTGGATGCCAATTTCTGTCCGCATTGCGGACGTAAGCTGGAACCACGCAAGCCGGAAGATAAGGAGATTTCACTGCGTAAAGAACCGTCTTCCGCGGCTGCCGCTACCGCAGCGCCATCTGCGGTTACCGTACATACGGTGCTGGAGCATGAAGATGAGGAAGACCAGTACTACGGCGAGGAAGAGCTGACCGAAGCGGAACGGGAGCTGGCGAGAAGACCCGAAGCGCGTGTGCAGTACGCGGAGGTGTTGCCTGAACTGGAAGAAGAGGCAGAGCTGGAGGAAGTCGACCGGATGGCTTCAGGTTCTGACCGGAGCCGCCGGGAGGCGGATGAGCTGGAACGGGAACGGGAGCGGCAACTGGAGCTGGACCGCCGGATCAGGGACTGGAAAGCAAGTGAGCCAGCCGAAGAACGGGTAGCCGGAGATGTGGATACACGGGAGGTCGTGAATTGCCAGATCTGCCGCGCCGACTTGCCGAAGGGCTCCATGTGGTGCCCGCGCTGCGGCTCGGAACAAATATAGACAGTGTAGTACTGACAGCTTAGGGGGACAACATAGATGGAACAGTTGCTGCTGCATCTGCGCAATTTGGGTTTCACAGAGATGGAATCCAAAATTATGGTTGAGCTGGCCACCAAGGGCCAGGCTTCGGGCTACGAAGTGGCAAAGCAGCTAGGAGTATCAAGATCGAACGTATACGCGGCGCTTCAGCGCCTGACTCAGCAAGGCTACGTGCGCTGCGGAGAAGGGGAGCCGGCACGCTACAGTGTGCTGGACCCGGAAGAGCTGGCCACGATGATATCCGGCCGGGTGCAGGCCTCACTTGCTTATATGGAGAGTGAAATGCCGCGCGGGGGCCCGGTCAGCCCCTCCTTCTACAACGTGGAGGGTGACCGGAATGTAATTGGAGAGCTGGTCCGCCAGCTGAATCTTGCCGCTCAGGAGATTGTAGTGGATGTGTGGCGGGAGGAAGCCTCGCTGCTGCGCAGTGAGCTTGAGCAGGCGGAGAAGCGCGGAGTGAAGCTGCTCTGGGCTTTTGACGGCGGTGACGCTGTACCGGCACCTTATCCGGTATGGCCGCCCCTGCCGGGCAAGCCGGAACGCAGCGGAGGCCGGAAGTTCTCCTTCGTCGTGGACCGGAGCTGGTGCATGCTCGGCATGCGTTATGAGGACGGGAGCGCCCAGGCTGTGATTACTGAGCATCCGGTGCTGGTGGAGCTGCTGCTCAAATCTTTTACACAGGAATTGGTATTGTTCGAGCTTGAGGAAGATATGGGCCCCGAACTGCAGCGGCGCTACGGGGAGCGCTACAGCCGGATCTACAGCAAATATGTGCTGCATGATCAGGAGGAATCCGGAGAAAAGCCGGAGGAATAGGGCTGGGGTAGTAAGTGCCCAAGTTCACTAAGCAAGGGAGGTGACAAGCATGGAGTGTATTGTACATTTTGAAGTGCAGCATGCAGATGGCGTCAAGCCGCTGCGCGGACTGCTGTTCCTTGAAGAGGGCAAGACCCCGGAAGAACGGGAGCTGGTGGAGATGTTCAAGGACATGAAGTTCAACGTCCGGCTGGATAACCGGGAGAAATGGATTTTCAAGCCAGTGGCTCCGGGAGAAAGTTATTCCGAGATCCGCATTACCAGCTTTGACAACGGGATGAAAAACAGCAAGCCGGAGGGTGAGCTGAAGTCGATTGTCGGCAACTTACTGCCCCAGAAACCAACAGGGCTGTAGATGACAAAGCAGGCTCCGCCTGGAAGTAATGGAGCTTGATGCTACAATTTGATTAATCATCTGGATGAATAATAGCATAAAAGCAGCACAAAAAAAGCAGGCCCCCCGGATCACTCTCCGCAGGGCCTGTTTTATTTGTGTTACAGGAAGCCTTCGCAGGACCCCTGACTCTGGAGCTAAGGCCGGACTTCGAGTGTTTGAGGCTCGATGCCCGCCCTAGATGCTGGCGTGACTGGAACCGGGCCCGGCTGCCGCCAGCAGCGAGAGCACGCGCAGCGCGCCCGGCTCGCAAGCCACGGCCAGCGGCGCCGTGCCGAGCGCTTCGCCATCGCCGATGGCGTGGCGCGGCTGCGCGAAGTGGACGGCTACGCTGCGACCGCGAAGCATGGTGACATAGGGCAGCTTCGTGTGCCTGCCCTTCACCACCGTCGGGAACAGCCGCAGCAATTGCCCGCGGCTGACCCCGTGCACGACGCAGACGTCAAGCAGGCCATCGCCTGATTCCGCCTGCGGGCAGATCAGCAGCCCGCCGCCGTAGCTGGGCAGGTTGCAGACCGAGACCAGCCACGCCTGATCGAAGGCCTGCTCCTTGCCGTCGCAGGTCACGCTGACGCGGCAGGGCTTGAAGGTCATCAGCGTATGCAGAACGCCGATGATATAGGCTAGGCGCCCGGCGCCAATGGCGTTACACAGCCGCTTGTAGCGGCTGCCGTTCACATTGACGGCCACTTGCGCGTCGAAGCCGCTGGCTACCGCGGTCAGGGTGAGGCTACCTGCCGCGTTGAGCAGATCGGCTTCGATCCAGCGCTCCTGCAGCGCATGATCCAGCGCTGCCTCGGGCGCGAGCGGGATGCTGAACCCGCGCGCGGTGTCATTGCCCGAACCCGCCGGGATGACACCCAGCGGGACATTCCTGCGCCGCAGTGCGCCTAGCACACTGTGGATCGTGCCGTCGCCGCCGACAACGATGGCAGCGCGCCAGTCTTCGCTGCGGGCCAGCGCCTGAAGCACCTGACTCTCTGCGCTGTCAGCGCTCTGGGTGAACAGCGCTTCATAGGGAACAGCCCGCGCCGCAAGCAAGGCCTGTACGGTGTGCCAGGTCCGGCGCCCCGCTCCGCCGCCGGAGCGGGAATTTATGATGAACAAATACATGGATGCTTCCCCCAGCCTGTAGATTCCTGCTTGTCTTATCCCATTGTAAGGAGCGGGCAGGCAAAAGGGAAACTATTTTCTGCGGCGCTGCAGCTACAGCTGCCGCAGCTGGCTTTCGGCGATCTCCCCGACCCAAGGGAGCTTGGACCATCTGCTGCCCAGGGCATGGTAGATCATCAGGAGCCAGACCGCGAAGCTGCAAAGGGAGATCAGGGCGCCTACCACATCACCGAGAAGCGGAATGAAGCCGCTGAGCACATGAGCGATCATAAGCACTCCGAAGGCAATCAGGGATTGAAGCGAGTGGAACAGAACGAAGCGGCTGCGCTTCTCCAGTGCGAGGAAAATAATCGCCCCGATAAACGGGAAGAAATAACACAAAGCGGCAGCAATGTTATCGGGCAGTCCGGTCGAAGATCTGAAAGGCGACAAAGGGCTCACTCTCCTTCCCTACAAGCCTATGAGGTGTCCAGGCAAAGTATGAGCCGTGCGGAGATGCTATCCAATAATTTCTGGGGAAAGGGAGCACAATATGTTCAGGTTCACAAACGGGAGGGCAAGCATATACTATATAAAATTTCCATTTGCATTTTTACATGGAAAGGTGGAAGTTCATCTGGAATATGATACAATATAACGATAAGGCCCGAAAGGAGTGATTCAGTAAGTGGCTCTTCGGGTAATTAAAGTGTCAAGGTGTCTTTGCAGTGGGACATCCTTACTCTCAGCCCAAATCACGACGAACCTGCTTCACCGGCAAGGCGGAATTCCAAGTTACTGGAATGGTAGTCTGGACGGGTAATGCAAGCCGCGTATGTGTAATGGTTGTTAACTTGCATTTCAAGGTTACGGCGAACTTTTCATCATGCATTCTCTACAACGGAGCATTCATTTTCAATGTTTTGGGAGGGAACTGATCATGGCAAGTAAAGGTCATAACGAAGTCAAGGAAAGTCTACGGGAAATGACACGTATTTTCCGGCCCAAAGATCCCAAGAAATTTGTGAAAGAGTACGTCCGGAAGTATCGGATCACGGGAGGTTATGAGGAAGAGCTGACCATGGTTGTGGAGCATGAGCTGGTTAGAATGAATTCTTCCGTCTCCTGAAAAAGCAGCCAGATTCTGTTTCGTGCTGTGTGATACCGACAACTATATATGTAAGCTACATTCAAGCGATAACATCCATGAGGATTCTCATAAACCGTGCCCGGGCAGCCTGCTGTTTCTGGAATCGGTTTTTTTTGTATGCCCTTTGCAGATTGTCTTCGTATGTCAAATGAATGTTTAGACACAAATACATATGAATACGCTTCAGAAGTAGTTTAACAGTTTTCCAGCAAAAATGAAAGCGCTTATAAAATCAGTGTTGACAAGCTTTCTGCGATTTAAAAATGATTTTGTGAATTTGTTGTGAACGATTGACAAAACCGTAGGCCGAACTTATATTAATAGTGATTGTTATAATTGACAGGAAAATACTCTAATCTACGAATTCGGGAAAAGCGGGGTAGATCAATGATGAAAACGTGGCAGGCTGGTAAGCGGCTTCTTCCCATGACCGCAGCGCTTGGACTCCTTCTGGCCGGATGCGGGCGGGAGGACTTGTCGGTACTCAGACCGCAGGGACCCGTAGCGGAAAGCTCTTACGGACTGATGAAGCTGTCGATCACGATCATGATCGTGGTGCTGCTGATCGTCTTCTCCATTGCGGCTTATGTATGGATTCGCTTCCGCCGGAAGAAGGATCAGGATGAGATTCCGAAGCAGGTGGAGGGCAGCTTCAAGCTGGAGGTGCTGTGGACGGTCATCCCGCTTATTCTCGTCATTGTGCTGGCGATTCCCACGGTGAAGGTGGTGTTCGCTGCCGGCAATGATCATTCGGATGACAAGGACGCCATCAAGGTCAAGGTGACCGGCCACCAGTACTGGTGGGAGTTCGAATATACGGATTACGGAATAACGACCGCGCAGGATCTGATTATTCCTACTGGCAAGCATATTGCCTTCGAGCTGAGTACCAAGGATGTGCTGCATTCCTTCTGGGTACCCTCGCTTGCCGGGAAAATGGACACCAATCCCGACGGCACGGTGAACCGCTTCAGCTTCAGTGCGCCGAATGAAGGCGTTTACCGGGGGAAATGCGCGGAGCTGTGCGGACCCTCACACGGGTTCATGGAGTTTAAGGTGAAGTCGGTCAGCGGTGAGGCCTTTGACAAGTGGGTGGCTTCGATGAAGGCGCCGGAGTCGGTGATGCCGGAAGACCCGGTACTGGCCGAGAAGTTCAAGTCCCAGTGCCTGACTTGCCACGCGATTGGCAGCATGCCCGCATCACCGGTGGCTCCCAGCCTGACCGGAATTGGCTCCCGTGAATCGGTTGCGGGAATTCTGCTTAATGATGACACCCGTGAAGACGGGGCGCCAATCCTGGAGAATCTGAAGACTTGGCTGCATGATCCGCAGAGTGTGAAGCCCGGCAACAAGATGCCGAACCCGAAGGATATGGGCTTAAGTGATGAAGAGATCGACGGCATTGCCGAATATCTGGCCGGTTATACGCTGGAATAGGGGCTTATGACTGAAGCGGAAGCAGCATATTTGATAAGGGGGTACATACCTTGGCTCACGCAGCGCAATCCTTGCAGCCCTCCCAGCCCTTGCAGCCCGGCCACAGCGCCAAGCGGCATACCGGGCTGATGGACTGGATTACCACCGTCGACCACAAAAAAATAGCCATCCTGTATCTATGGGCCGGAGGTCTATTCTTCGGCATCGGTGGCCTGGAGGCAATCCTGATCCGTATTCAGCTGATCAAGCCGATGAATACCTTCCTGGATGCCCAGACCTTCAACGAGCTGATAACCATGCACGGCACGACCATGATCTTTCTTGGAGTCATGCCGGTTATTTTCGCGCTGATGAATGCGGTGATTCCGCTGCAGATCGGCGCGCGGGATGTCGCCTTTCCTTTTCTCAACTCGCTGGGCTTCTGGACCTTTCTGTTCGGCGGTCTTCTGCTGAACCTGAGCTGGGTCATGGGCGGCGCGCCTGATGCGGGCTGGACGGCTTATACCCCGCTATCAGGTAAGGGCTACAGCGCCTCGCATGGAGTGGACTTTTATACGATAGGACTACAGATTGCCGGTCTCGGCACCCTGATTGGCGGGATTAACTTCCTGGCTACCATCATTACGATGCGCGCGCCAGGGATGTCCTTCATGCGGATGCCGATGTTCGCCTGGGCTACCTTTATTACCTCAGCCATTATTCTATTTGCCTTCCCTGCGGTTACCGTAGGACTTGTCCTGCTTACCTTCGACCGGATACTGGATGCCAACTTCTTCGATGTTGACGGTGGGGGCAATCCCGTGCTGTGGCAGCATATCTTCTGGATCTTCGGCCATCCCGAAGTGTATATTCTGATTCTTCCGGCCTTCGGCATCATCTCCGAGGTCATTCCGACCTTCTCGCGCAAGCGGCTGTTCGGGTACAGCTCCATGGTTTTTGCGACGATTCTGATCGCCTTCCTGGGCTTCATGGTCTGGGCGCATCATATGTTCACCACCGGCCTTGGTCCGGTAGCTAACGCCTTATTCTCCGTCTCTACCATGCTGATTGCCGTTCCGACCGGGATCAAGATCTTCAACTGGCTGTTCACCATGTGGGGCGGACAGGTACGGTTCACGACTCCGAATCTGTTCGCGGCCGGGTTCATTCCTACCTTCACGATGGGCGGGGTAACCGGGGTGATGCTGGCTTCCGCGCCGGCGGACTTCCAGTTCCATGATACGTACTTCGTGGTGGCGCATTTCCACTACGTCATTGTCGGCGGTCTAGTGCTCGGGCTGTTCGCCGGGCTGCACTACTGGTGGCCGAAGATGTTCGGGCGCATGCTCAGCGAATCCTTGGGCAAGTGGACCTTTTGGACCTTCATTATCGGGTTCCACTTAACGTTCTTCGTGCAGCATTTCCTGGGGCTGATGGGGATGCAGCGGCGCGTATTCACCTATTTGCCGAACCAGCAGTTCGATACGCTCAACCTGGTCAGTACAGTGGGAGCGTTCCTGATGGGAGTGGGCATGATTATCTTCCTTATAAATGTATTCTTGACCTCCAGACGGCCGGCGGATGCGCCGGAAGACCCGTGGGAAGACGGGCGGACGCTTGAATGGACGATACCTTCGCCGCCGCCGGAATATAACTTCAAGCAGACGCCGCTGGTGCGGGGCCTGGATGCCTTCTGGAAAGAGAAAATGGCCGGGCATAAAGCCATGACTCCTGCGGAGCCGATTGGCCCGATTCATATGCCGTCAGCCACGATTCTGCCGTTCCTGATGTCCGTCGGTATCTTCATTGCGGGCCTTGGCTTCATGTTCAGCCGCGATGAATTCAGCAGCAGCATCATGAGTTTCCTGTTCAATAACTATATTGTTACGGCGCTGGGGCTTCTTATTACCTTCGGATCGATGCTGATGCGGTCGCTGTTCGACGATCACGGCTGGCATATTGAACCCGAAGAGCTGGAAGAAGGTGAGCAGAGATGACAACGGCACATGCTGAAGCGGCGGACGGTATACTCCCGCATGAACCTGAGAAAGCGACCCTGGAAGGACGCAACAAAGTGCTGGCCTTCTGGCTGTTCCTCGGGGGGGAAGCGGTGCTCTTCGGCACCCTGTTCGCTACCTTCCTGGCCCTGCGCAATCAGACGAATGAGGGACCCACGGCGGCTGAGCTGTTCCACCTGCCGCTGGTTGCAGCAGCGACCCTTCTCCTCCTGGTCAGCAGTCTGACCAGTGTGTTCGCCATTCAGGCCATGCACCGGGGAAATGTGGCCCAGCTCCGGAACTGGCTGCTGGTGACCGTCCTGCTTGGCCTTGCATTCCTGATCCTGGAGATCTACGAGTTCAGTGTATATATCCGGCATGAGGAATTCGGGATGACGACGAGTGCGTTCAGCTCGGCCTTTTATACGCTGGTCGGGTTCCACGGTGCCCATGTTGCCTTCGGGATTCTGTGGATTGCCGTGCTGATCGGACAATTGCTGCATAAAGGCTTGACGGTCGTTACTGCACCGAAGATCTACGTGTCGGCGATGTATTGGCATTTCATTGATGTGGTATGGGTCTTTATCTTCACAGTCGTATACCTGCTCGGAAAGGTGGGGTGAAGCCATGACGACGAAGCAGCCTTCTTCAGATTCTGCGGTGAAGCACCGGCACCGTCCGGAAGGACCGCAGCGGCATATTGTGGTGTTTGTGTTCTCCGTGGTGCTGACGCTGATCGCTTTTGCCGCGGTGGCAGCCGGAGGGGTGAATGCTACCTTTGCGATCATCCTGCTGCTGGTAATGGCTGTGCTGCAGGTGTTCCTGCAGATGGGCTTCTGGATGCATCTGAAGGACAAAGGGCATATGATCCCGATTATCTTCATGCTGGGCGGTTTTTTTATCGCAGGCACCTGTATTGTAATGGCACTCTATTGGGTATGGTGGGATTGATTCTATCTCCGGGGAGGTCTTGAGGATGATATCGGGATTGCAATATTTCAGCTTTACGGAACTATGGAGTCCGCTGTTTCTGGCCCTGATGCTCCTCCTGACTGCCGGATATTTTGTGCTGATCGGTCCGCTGGCCTCCCGTTTTGAGGGCAGCACTGCAGTCCCCTTCTGGCGGAGGGGGCTGTTCTTATGCGGAATACTAGCCCTCTATCTGGCGCAGGGGGGACCGGTCAGTCTGCTGGGACATATCTTATTTTCCTTCCATATGGTCAGTATGGCCTTATCCTATCTGGTGGCGGTTCCGCTGATTATGCTCGGTATTCCCGACTGGTGCTGGCGCGCTCTGCTGCGGGTGAATCCGCTGAAGGGACTGGCTTTTCTTGCTAAGCCGGTGGTGGCGGCCCTGCTCTTCAATGGCCTGTTCTCGCTCTACCATATCCCCGCCATCCATGATTATGTCATGCTGCATTTCACCGTTCACCGTCTGTATTATGGCGTCCTGTTCCTGACCTCGGCGCTGATGTGGTGGAATCTGATCAACCCCTTGCCGGAATACCGGGCGCTTAGCGGTCTGGGGCAGGTGGGCTTCATCTTTCTGAACATGGTGCTGCTGACACCGGCCTGCGGGCTGATAATCTTTGCGGGCTCCCCCCTCTATGCTACATATAGCGACCCGGGCACCTGGGCGAAGGCGATGGGCTACTGTGTTCCGCAGAGTCCGGCTGCATTACTGCAGGCTTTTGGCGGTCCCGGCTTCTTTGGATCTCTCTCCCCCAAGGTAGATCAGCAGGTTGGCGGCATCGTGATGAAATTTATTCAGGAATTTATTTTCGCCTCGATGCTTGCTTATGTGTTCTATCATTGGTATAAAAAAGAGAACGGACAAGAGGACACAGATGTGTCCGCGTCACCCTCTGCACTGGCGGAGGAGGTCTGAACTATAATGAGCTGGTAAGTACCGAGGGGGATATTCATGGATATTTTCACATTGTTTCCTACGATCAGCACATCGTTCATCGTCATAAGCGCGGTGCTGGTGGCAATCGGCTGGAGACAGATCATTCAAGGCAAACGCGAAGCGCACAAGAAGACGATGATTGCGGCTGCAGTGGCAGCGATTCTGTTCTTCCTGGTGTACTCGTCAAGAACGGTGTTCGTAGGCAATACCTCCTGGGGCGGCCCGGATGAGCTGACGACGATCTACCATGTCTTCCTGATCTTCCACATCGTGCTGGCTACCGTCGCTGCTGTATTCGGCATCACCACGCTGACGCTCGGCTTCAAGGCCAAGTATGCCAAGCACCGCAAGTGGGGCAGAGTGACCGCTGTCATCTGGTTCATCACTGCCATCACCGGAGTTGCCGTCTATGTACTGCTGTATATCTTCTATCCGGGCGGCCATACCAAGCCAGTCTGGGAAATCATCCTGGGCGCGTAATCCGAAGGGAAGAGATGCCTTGAAATAGGGGAGAAGCCTGTCCATCTGCCGCTGCTGCGGGGGAGGGGCGGGCTTTTTTTGGGTTAGGGGCTTGGAGTGGGCGAAATGTACTCGAAAAACCGATTACAATGCGCGTGGGATTGCACTCGCCAAATGTTAAGAATAACAATGCAGTTTAATTTCAATCATTAAGGAGAAAACATGGACCCACACATCAAACGAATGTTTCTGGACGAACATGCTGCTGAAGGTGCTAGGCGCTTTGGGATTAGCCCCAAGGATCTGACCTTCATTGGAGGCTTTCAAAACTTCATATATTCTTATATCTCGGTGAGTCCCAATATATTCTTCGCTTTACTCCGGGGACACTTCGTACCTCCGAGGGAGTTGCAGCCGAAATCGAATGGATTCGTTACCTAGCGGAGAAAGGGGTGTCAGTTTCAGCTCCGGTTCGATCGGTGAATGGAAAGGACGTTGAGCGTATTCATGGGAATACGATGGATTTTTACGCAGCAGCGTTCAATTATGCACCCGGCAAGAAGATTGGATATCCGGAATGCCTGGGGAACCCGATGCTATATGAACAATGTGGCCGTATTACAGGCCGGCTTCATGAACTGACTAAGCGGTACAAACCGGTATCCAGAAGGCATACCTGGGAGACTAATGAATACCTTATGCGGGCGAAAGATTATTTACCGGCACAGCTTGGGCCCATTATACATGCCCTTGATGGACTAAAAGCAGAGTTGGCCAGTCTTCCTGTCACCTCAGATGATTTTGGTTTAATTCATGGGGATATCAACGTAGGCAATTTCTCAGTGGATGAGTCAGGGCGGATCACGCTTTTTGATTTCGATGAGTGTCAGTACAGCTGGTATGCCGAGGATATTGCTATCCAGCTCTATTATTTACTATATGTATTTGGGGAAGATTCGAGGTCTGAACGTAAGGCGCAATACGAGCTTTTTATCCGGCATTTCGAGCTAGGCTACACGGAGGATGGCCGGCAGCTCCCCGATGGCTGGAAGAGTCAACTGGATTTGTTTCTTAAACTGCGTGAAATTATCGTAGTCGTCGGCATGCACCGGAGTTGGGATATAACACAGGCTGACGATTGGACCCGTGGGTTCTTGCAGGAGAGTACAGTGCGTATTACCAAGGGGATTTCGTTAATCGATGGGTTCGGCGAAGAGGGGCAAGGATCATAGTTGGAAAAAGCACACTTAATTCCAGCGATGCGGATATTTGCAGGTAAGCAATTGGAAAAAGTCCACCTAATTCCCCGGAAATCATCGAATTGGACGGAATCGAAGAAATTAAATGTCGTTTTTTCCAACTGTTGTCCGTGAATGGGGCGGTGCCGTCAAAATAGATGGACAAAATCCACTTAACGCCACCGGCTGCGTTCAGAACTGTACACTAAAACCATTGAATCGGTGGATTCCTGTTCCAAAATGATCAAGCCCTTGCTCTTGCAGATATAGAGCCGCACACTTTGCTTCTTGAAGAATCTCAGGTTCAAGTCCAAGAGTATAATGTGAGCCGTATACTTTGCGGACGCCGCTAATCTCTGAAATGCGTATCAGGGAGCGCGTCAGTTCAGCGGGATTCGTGGAAGGGTAGAAGGCGTAGACTGGCATGGTGTCATAGAGCAGATCGCCACTGAAGAGAAACCCCCGCTGATTATCAAAGAAGCATAGATGGCCTGGTGAATGCCCGGGCGTATGATATACCGTGATGATCCGTCCGCCGCCCAGGTCAACCGTATCTCCGTCATGGAGCAATCCTGCCGGTTCCCCTTGAAAAGGTGTGTAGGTAGAGGGAGTGAATCCCGCAGGTGTCTGGCGTGTGATATCCCGGCCGATATTCCGCCTAATCTGCTCCAGAGACAAGCCTTGGATACCATGGATCAGCCAGTGCTGATCACCTTCATGCACCAGAATCCGCCCGAATTCTCCATGGCTGCCTATATGATCACTATGAACATGACTAGTAAGGACATCTATGGGCAGCCTGGTCAGCTGGCTGGTGATGCTGCGGATATTCCCTATGCCAAGCCCTGTGTCGATCAGTGCAGCCCGGTCTGCTCCGAGTAACAGGAAGGAATGTACCTGTTCCCAATGACCGTATTCGCTGATGGCGAAGGTTGAATTATCGATTGCTGTAACCGTGAACCAAGAATCATCCATTACACATTCCTCCAATAATTAAAGATACTGTATACCCGTCTGATCCTGCAAGATAAACAAAAAAACCTGCAAGCTCCGAAAGAGAGCTTGCAGGCACCTGAATGAACCAAGAGCTACAACCGGAACGAAGACACCGTACTCTGCAGCTCCTCGGCCAGGCTGGCCAGGGACTGGGCGGAAGAGGCGGTTTCTTCGCTGCTGGCGGCGGACTGCTGGGTGGTGGCGGAGATGCTCTCCACGGCAGCGAGGACGTTGGTGGACTGGGCGGCTTGTTCTTCGCTGGCGGCGGCGATTTCTGATATTTTCTGGCCGGCGCTGTTGACCATCGTCACGATCTGATGAAAAGAAACGCCGGTCTTCTGCGACAGCTCCGCACTCTCCTGTACAGCGCTCACGCTGTAGCGTGTATTCACCTGCATTCCCTTGATGATGCTGGTAATCTGCTTGGTGGCCTCGCCGCTGCGCTCAGCCAGCTTGCGCACCTCGTCGGCCACAACCGCGAAGCCGCGGCCCTGCTCGCCTGCTCTGGCTGCTTCAATGGCGGCATTCAGAGCGAGCAGGTTGGTCTGATCTGCAATATCCTCGATGACATCGATAATCTCACCGACCTTCTGCGAGTCCTCCTCAAGCTTAGCCATCTGCCCGCTGACAGCCTGCATGCTCTCCATCGACTCCTGAATGATGCTGTTCCCGTTCTCGGCAATGGTTACCGTCTCATCGGAAATCATCGAGGCCTGCTCGGTATTCTGGGCTACAGAGTGGATTGCACTGGACAGCTCTTTGAATAACTCGCTAATGGTCCCGGCATCATCCGCTGTAGTCGTGCTGCCGCTTGCCACCTCTTGCGTACTGGCGGAGATCTCCTCGGCGGCGGCGGACAGGCTTTGGGAATGCAGCAGGATGGAGCCCACTGTCTTGCGGAGGCTAGCGACCATCTCGTTCACCTTGGCAGCCAGAATGCCGATTTCATCTCTGGTATCGATATCGGATTGGCTGCGCAGGTCGCCGTCAGCCACCTTCGAGAGAACCTTGACAACCTTCGCAAGCGGATTAGAAATAATGCGGGAGATGATATACCCTAACAGGATGCACAGAATAACCGCGCCGATAATAATGCCGAGGGTAATGTTGCGTGAAGAGCTATAGAGTACGGCTCCAGCCTGCCGGGCCTGATCCGCTTCCCTGGTATTGGTGAGAATCAGATCGTTCAGGATCTGCTTCAAGGTATCGCCCTGACTATTAAGCGTGCTGCTGCGCAGCATCTCCAGCAGCTTCTCGTCCTGTCCGCTCAGCGCGAGGCTGACCAGGGAATCGTAGGTAAGCAAATATTCATTCCAGGCAGCTTCAAAAGGGGCAATGGTCTGAACCGATTCCGGGCTCAGCTTGGTTTTGCGGAAGGCGGCGATGCTATCGAGCACGTTCTGCTTCTCTCTTTTATAATCTTCTACCCTCTGCTGGCGTTCCTGAGGGGTCTGCTTAATGTACAGATCCCTGACGATGCCGCGCATGACGGAGAAGCTGTTCTGCGAGCTCTGCAGGGAGGAGACGGGAACCAGATTGTTCACATACATATCATCCAGACTCTTATTGATAGAGCCGAGATTGCTCAGTCCGTAGAGACCCACGAAGGAAAGAATGACAGCGACGATCAGGAAGGACGAGATTAATTTCACGCTTGTTTTTAGATTATAGAACCATTTCATACCTGTTTCCCCCAATAAAGATGATTTTGTTAAACGAAAACTCCCGTAGTGAAAAATAAGCTGGCTATGTCTATGATCAGTGCGATATTTCCATTTCCCAGGATGGTAGCTCCTGATATATTCTCAGTCTTGCCCATGTAGGAGCCGAGCGATTTGATTACGATATCCTGATTGCCGATAAGTGTATCTACGGCCAATGCCAGCCGTTTCTCGCCCCGCCCCACGATGATCAGCGGAATGGATGCTGCGCTGCCGCCCGCGCCTGCGGGGAGCCGCAGGACATCCTGCAGCCAGACCACCGGTACGAGCTGGCCCCGTGCGGTAATGACATTCTGCCCCCGGACAGAGCTGATCTCCTCTGGAGTGACGCGGACAATCTCGGCCACGCTGCTCATGGGAATCACGAAGGTCGCTCCTCCGGCATGAACGAGCAGACCCCGGATGATGGCGAGTGTTAAGGGCAGGCGAATCCGGAAGCGGGTGCCTCTTCCCCGGGTGGTCTCAATATCGATCATGCCGTTAATCCGTTCAATGTCATTACGGACGATATCCATCCCGACTCCGCGGCCGGAAATATCACTGATTTGCTGAGCTGTGGAGAAGCCGGGCCGGAAAATAAGCCGCAGCGCTTCATCCTCAGTCATCCCGCCGGCCTCTTCTGCCGTAATGATACCCTTCCGCAGAGCAGACTCTGCAATCAGGGCGGAATCGATCCCGGCTCCGTCGTCCTCGATGACCAGGATGACCTGGTTGTCCTCGTGGGAGGCGGCGACGCGGACGGTTCCGGTCTCGCTTTTGCCGGACTTGCGGCGGATTTCAGGGGTCTCTATGCCGTGATCGACAGCATTGCGCAGCAGATGGATCAGCGGGTCGCCAAGCTCCTCAATGAGCGTCCGGTCCAGCTCCGTCTCCTTGCCTTCAAGGACCAGCTCAACCTGCTTGTCCAGGGAGCCGGACAAGTCCCGGACCATGCGGGGGAGGCGGCTCAGCAGCTGCTCTATCGGCAGCATCCGCACCTTAATCATGCTCTCCTGCAGCTCGCCTGTAATCATAGCCAGATGGTCAGCAAGCTGGCCGAGCTCCTCTGTCAGATCATTGGTTCCGTATTGCTGGTGGAATCTGCGGTTCAGCAGATGGAACCGGGTCTGGTCGATGACCAGCTCACCCGCCAGGTTCATCAGCTTCTCCAGACGCTCCACCTGGACGCGGATGGTTTGCGGCTTGGTTTTGTCAGTGGCAGACGGCGGGGATTCGGGTGCTTCCGGGAGCTCCCGGCTTCCAGTCTCTAGATGGGGCGGTCTCATGTATTCACCGGGACGCGGAGAATCGTTAAGCACTTCTTCTATGTAGATACGATCAACATCCATAATGGATAAGACCTCCTGATGGAGCTCCCCGATATCAATCTTGGGCGACAGCAACCAGGAGGCCTCGTCGATCCGGCTGTCGTGGTCCTCTATCTCCTCCAGCTCCGGCTTCATGCGCAGGACCGCAGCGATACTCCGCAGCTTGGCATCGATCAGGTGAAGACGGGGCAGCTTCATCTCACAGCCGGGAGAGAGCCACACATGCACCCAGAACAACTGGAGGGGCATCTCGGCCTGGCTTGTCTGCACAGCGGGGGCCTTATCCTCTGGCTCCCGCTGCCCTTCCGCTGCGAATGTACTCAGCCGCTGAACCAGACCGGATACATCTGTGGTCTCCTGATCCGTAGCCGCGATTTCGCTCTGTAGCGCGCGCATTCCATCCAGCGCTTCGAAGAACAGGCGGATCAGCTCCGGCGTGACCCTCCGTTCCCCGCCCCGCATCTGATGCAGCAGATGCTCCAGATGATGCGTGACTTCCTTCAGCCCGTTGTAGCCCATAGAGGCTGAGGAGCCTTTAAGGGTATGGGCCGCCCGGAAGAACTGCTGGATTCCGACTTCCGTCTCCCCGGCCTGCTCCAGCCTGAGCACCTCATCCTCGATCAACTGCAGCTGGTCCTCCAGCTCCTCCAGAAAAATCCCTCGGTATTCCGATAAATCAACCATAGTTCGCCTTCTCTCCGTGTAGCCTTTGTTTAGTCGCGCAGCAGGATCTCATCCAGCCTCAGAATGCCGACCAGCCCGGAAGAAGAGAAGCCTACTCCATTGAAGAAGGAACCGCTGATTCCGGCGATGCTGCCATTTGCGGGCTGAATATCGCTGAAGGTCGTCACTTTATTCACGTTGTCGACAATGACGCCGAGAGACTCCTCCTGGTGATGAACCACCAGAATGCGTGTATGCTTGGTATGGGCCACTTCCTCCATCTGGAGCAGCACTCTAAGGCTGAGCACTGGCACAATTTTACCCCTGAGGTTGATAATGCCCTTAACATAATGACGGCTGCTGGGGATCTCCGTTATTTCCTGCATTCTTATAATTTCATGGACATCTGAGATCGGGATCGCATAATGCTCGTGATCTACCCCGAATTCAACATATTGTTTCTGCAAAACGGTCTCCATAGTTACCCTCCGGCTTCTCATATTACTTGGCTGGCCCGCAGCTGCTACTCTGTCTCCGTCTCCCTCCTGAGTTCTTCGCATTACCTTCTGCTGATCTTGCATGTTCCGGTCTTTAGCCATCCCTGTGTGATAATGGGACAAAATACCACAAAAATGTCGTACAATATCTCTTATGCGACATGTCTAATCCTGAGGAGTGATGAAAAAAGAATGAGTCAGACCGAATTTAGCCGTACGGCGCTCAGCTTGGTGTACCCGGAAGAGGGCTATCTAAGCGATGATCAGATTGTTCAGATGTTTATGGCTACCTGCTGTACGAATGTTAATACAGGTCGGAATTATAAGCGCGCGATTGCTGATTTCCGCAGATTTATTGCAGGCACCTCCTTACGGGCAGTTAGCTGGAGGGAGATTGAGGCGTATAAGATTTTCCTGACGCAGGGGGGCTACAGCTATCAGAGGCAGCTGGCACCGGCAAGCATAGCGGCATTCCTTGCGCCGTTGAAGTCTTTTTATAAATGGGGAAGTGATCAGCATATCGGGATCTTTGCAGTGAATCCGACCTCCTCGGTGCGCATCCCCAAAATAACCGTGACCAGCCGCAAGAACTTCCTGACCAAACGGGAGGTGGGAGAATTACTGGATGTATTGGAGAAGCAAGGACTGCGCAACTATCTGATCGGGCTGACGCTGGTAGTACTGGGTCTGCGGGTATCGGAGCTGACGGCGATGAAGTGGGGGGACTTCCATAATGATCTGCTGGAGACCTCGGTCTGGCTGACCGTGGAGAACGGCAAGGGGAGCAAGCTCAGAGAAATCAAGGTTCCGCCGACCCTCTGGCAGCTGTACTCCAAGTTGTCTGAGACCCTGCCAAGGAAGGAAGAGGTCACCCCGGAGCAGAGGATGTTTCCGTTATCTTCACGGCAGGTGGAACGGATTATTAAGAACGCCGGAGCTGCCAGTACGATTGAGAAAAAACTGACGCCGCACTGGCTGCGCCATACGAATGCCACACTGGCCCTGCTCCAGGGAGCGTCACTTCAGCAGGTTCAGGAATCGCTGGGGCATTCCCACATCAATACCACCCAGCGGTATCTCCATACCGTTCAACAGATTCAAAAGGCTGCCCCGGATTTTGTAGAGGACAGCCTGCGCACGTTCATTCAATAGATTAGATTCGACAAAAATTGCAGAGACACGAATTGAACATCGTTGTGGAAATAGAGGGGTTGGTCCGGCGAAGTTTCTATACAGAAGTTAGGAAATGACCTATAATAAACGCATTGCTGTTTGATTATGCGTAAGTATGCATAGTTTCTCTTGCTTCGCTCCAAAAAAGTCGCATAAGAGATATTGTACGACAAAAAACGTCAAAGTATACATAATGACTTAGCTTCATGTGGTATTTGCATTCAAATCCGGGACTTGTGCCGTAAATCCTGCGTATGCTCCTATAAATAAAGTCCAACCAACCCCGCCCATGTGCGGGGTTTTTTTGTGAATAAAAATAGCCGAGGTTTTCTATTGACAGTGAAAAGCACAGGTCATATACTGTGTATATAGATATATACAGTAAGCACACATAGATACACACTGAAGTTAAGCAGATCTGGCGGCTTCTGCCGCTCAAAGAAGAATAAAGCGAGGTTAAAGGTTATGACGACGTTAAAGCAAGCATGGGTCATCGTACGCAGCGAATTTCACGGTGACCGCTGGAAGCTGCTGTGGGCACTGCTGTTCTCGCTCCTGATCATGGGATATTTTGCTGCACTGTCAGGAATGGTCATCGACGATACGTTAACAGGACATGACAAGCAGCTGCTCAGCGATGTTCTGATGGTTACGATGATGCTTATGCTCACGATCACCTTTTCCCGGCGGAACATGAAGTATATCTCGGAGGATACCTATACCCGGATGCTGGGGTATATGCGGGCGTTGCCGGTGCCAGTAGCTGCTGTTCTCTGTAAAAGAAAGCTGGATACCCTGTTCGCCGTTGTCATGAACGGCACGCTGTACTTCAGCCTGATCTATCTGTTCAGCCCTGGAATACGCGCGGAATTGCCGCCTGCTTCGTATCTGGCTTTTGCCTTTACCTGGATCGCTTACAGTCTAATTGTCGCAGGCATTTACATTATCATCGAGTTCTCGGTCAGCGGCGTCATGTACTTCTGGATCATCTCATCCGTTATGCTGCTGGCGGTGGGCGTGTCAGGATTAGTCTACCTGACGGGAGGCAATATTCTGCTCGCTACGGTCGCTGCCTCCAGGTCATGGGGGCTGGGCTCTCCGCTGATGTGGGGTGCACTTGCAGCGGGTGTTCTATCCATGCAGCTATTCTGCAAGTGGACGATTTACCGGCTGAAGAGCCGTGATCTCGTATGAGACGGGGCAAGGCGTTCATCCGGGGGCCGGGCCTGGAAGGCAGGTGTAAATGATGTGGATACCTATACAAATTAATGAGAACAGCGCAGAGCCGCTGTATCATCAGATTGAGACGCAGCTCAGATCGCTGATTATCTCAGGTGCGATTACAGAAGGGACGCTGCTCCCTTCCATCCGCGAATTCGCGGGTGACCTGAAGTGCAGTGTCATTACGGTCCGCCGCGTCTATCAGGATCTCGAGAACGAAGGCTTGCTGCGGACCCGGCAGGGGACGGGCACCTTCGTATCCCATATCGGGACCGGAGCCATGGAGGACTATAAGCAGGAGACCATCCGCAAGGCGCTGGAGAGCGCCGTGGAGGCGGGACTGTCCGTCCAATGCAGCGAAGAGGAACTGACCAGGCTGTTCACAGAGATTGTGAAGAGCAAATACGGGAAGCAGGCAGAAAGAGGGGGAAGCTGATGGGGCAGCAAGCTATAGAACTGCGGGATGTTTGCAAGAAGCGGCGGAACAAAACCATCGGGCCGATGAATCTCCGGCTGCCGCAAGGATATATTACAGCGCTGGTGGGCCAGAACGGCGCGGGCAAAAGCACGCTGCTGAATATGCTCCTGCAGCTGATTTTGCCGGATGAAGGGGAGATCCGCTGGTATGAAGAGGCTTACCGCGGTGTACTGCCGATGGAGCTCCGCCAGACCATCTCTTACGTGCCGGAGATGCCCCAGCCAGAGGAGAACTTCTGGACACCCGGTGAGGCGGCGGCTTTTCGCAGCCACTGGTATCCTTCCTGGGACCAGAGCTATTTCGAGGAGCTGATCCAGAGGTTTGAAGTGCCAGAGAATGCCAGACTGGGTAAAATGTCTAAGGGTGAGCGCCGCAAGTTCGAGCTTGCGGCGGCCCTTGCGGCGAAGCCCCTGCTGCTGCTGCTGGATGAGCCTTCTTCGGGCCTGGACCCTTTTGCCTGGAAGACTATGATTGATACGCTGCAGAACTACATGGAGGAGCACGAGGCGACGATTGTCATCTCGACCCATATTGTGGATGAGGTGCGGCGGCTGGCCGATTACATCGTGCTGATGCATCAGGGGCAGCTGCTGGGAATGGCCGAGAAGGACAGTCTATTCGGCTCTTGGGCTGAGCTGTGGGTTCAAATTGAAGACGAGCAGGACCTGCAGGCACTCGCAGCCGAGCTGCCACAAGCGCTGGAGCTGAAGCTCGAGACGCCGGGTGTGGCTTCCTTTTTAACCCAACAAATTTATCTGTATGAGAAACGCATCCACGATTTGGGCGTAAAGGTACTCAAGAGCCGCAGCCTGGAGCTGGATGAAATCCTAAGCTTATGGACCCGGGGACATCGTCCGGTTCTGATCGACCAGAAGAGAGGGGAATAAGAATGGAAGCATTGCAGTTGAAGCAGGTAGTGAAGCAGTACGGTGAGAAGACAGCCGTCAACGGAATCAGTCTAAAGGTGGAGCAAGGCGAGATTTACGGTCTGCTGGGTGCCAACGGCGCCGGCAAAACAACGACTATGCGCATGGTGCTCGGCCTGATCTATCCCGACGAAGGGAGCATCCTGTATAACGGCAAGCCGTATAGTAAGGAGCTTCAGCATCTGATGGGCTATCTGCCGGAAGAACGGGGACTGTATCCGAAGGTCAAAGTAAGCGATCAGATTATCTATCTGGCGCAGCTGCGCGGGATGTCCGCCAGTGAAGCGGATAAGAGCCTGAAGTACTGGCTGGAGCGCTTCGATGTTCCGGAATATTACAATAAGAAGATTGAAGAGCTGTCCAAGGGTAATCAGCAGAAGATGGGCTTCGTCGCCGCTGTGGTCCATAAGCCGAAGATTCTGATCCTGGATGAAGCCTTCAGCGGCCTCGATCCGGTCAATGTGGAGCTGCTCAAGGATACCGTCAGAGAGATGCGGGATCTGGGAACGAGTATTCTGTTCTCCACGCACCGCATGGAGCATGTTGAGGAATTATGCCGCAATATCACGATTCTTGACCGCTCGAACACCGTAGTTCAGGGAGATATCCGCGAGATCAAGAAGGGGTATCCGCGGGAAGAGGTTGTACTGCGTACCGCCGGGGAAGTGAACGGACTTACCGAGATTGCCGGAGTTACCGGAGTGCAGCGGCAAGAGCGCGGGTATGTGTTATCCATCAATGACCTGGGAGCGGCGCAGCGCATATTGCAGCTGGCTGTGGCTCAAGGCGAGGTCGAGCATTTCGAGATTAAGGAACCGACGCTAAACCAAATCTTTATCAGAGCGGTGGGTGAATCCAATGAATAAAATGGCAACCATTATCGGCTTCACATTCAAGAACAAGGTAAGAACGAAATCCTTCATGATTACGACCCTGATTCTGGTGCTTCTGCTTAGCATTGGGATGAATATTCCTTATCTAATCAAAGTGTTCAAGGGAGAAGACGGTGCCAAGGACGCGACACAGATCGGAATAGTTGCCACGCAGGGCTTCCGGCCCGCCGAGCTGCTGCTCGCTTATACTCCGCCGGCTGAAGCAGACGATAAAGTCGTATTTACCGCTTATCCTTCCGCTGAGGATGCTGCGCTGAAGCAGGGGCTGGAGGATGAGAAGATTGAGGGGTATCTTACCTTTGCCGATAAGGGCAGTGTAGGGGTGCCACCGGTTACGTATCACAGCAAAGACGGAGACATCAGCAGCCAGCTGAGAACGAATCTGCAAGCGGCTCTACAGCAGGTGAATACCGGGCTGATTGTCGGCGACAAGCTGACCGAGAGCCAGGTGGCGGCAATCTTCGCTCCAGTCTCCATCGGTACAGAGCAGCTCAGTTCCAGCGGAGCAGTGGATGGCTCAGATCAGGATCAAGCGAAGCCTGTTATCAATTATGTAGTAGTCTATGTTCTGCTGATGCTGTTCTTCATGTCAGTCATGATGACCGGGAATATGATCTCAGCCGAGATTACCTCGGAGAAAAGCTCGCGCATTATGGAGATTCTCATCACCAGCGCCTCGCCTTTAACCCAAATGTTCGGCAAGGTGATCGGAATCTTCCTTGTCGGACTGATGCAGATCGCGATTATCTCGGCTGCCATCGCCGTCAACCTGATGCTGCCGCACAATTCGAGTATCCTGAGTGATTTCAATATGGATCTGGGCCAGCTGAATGCCGGAATTCTCGTCTATGGATTCATCCTGTATATCCTGGGCTACTTCCTGTACGCCCTGATGTATGCCGCTGTCGGTTCAATTGTCAGCCGGACAGAGGATCTGGGACAGGCCGTGATGCCGGTCATGATGCTGGGCTTCGTCAGCTTCTATCTGCCGCTGTTCAGTATCTCGAACCCGGACACTCTGCTGGTTAAGGTCGCGAGCTTCGTGCCATTCACCTCTTCGCTCAGCCTGCTGCTGCGCATCGGGGTCGGACATGTGGCCTTCTGGGAGATCATGGTCTCGCTGGCGATCCTGCTGGCTACAACCTTCCTCTTCGGCTGGCTCGCCGCCAAGATCTACCGCACCGGCGTCCTGATGTACGGCAAGCGCCCTAGCATCAAGGAGATCAGAAAAGCGATGAAGGCTTATAAAATCTAAGATTGTATACAAAATAAAAACCTGCTAAGGAGTGTCTAACATGATTAAAAAACAATTCAAAAACCAACAGGTATCGACGCTGTTCCTGGCCTCACTTGCAGCCATTGCTGCCAGCCAAGTGATTCAGCCTAACGCAAGCAACGTGATGGATTTCTCGCAAGGATTGCTGTTAGGCATGGGCCTTGTAGGGATGATGATGACGATTGTGACCCTGGGTAAATCTAAGAAACGTAGCGAATAAGACGAAGTTGCAGCTAATACCAAGCTCATCCGTGATTACGGGTGGGCTTTTTTTGAAATACAAGAAATTATATGTTTCACACGATAACTTATCCTTCTATTTCTCGCTGAAACGGTACTGTCCCTTAAAAGGACGGCAAAGCCGTTTCCACTTGTGATTGTACTGGAGTTGGGACTTCCGTGATGATTCTAGAATGTATGCGAATCCATACAAGCGGTCGGTGAGAGGGAATTCTCAGAATTGGCGAGAGATAGGGGAGTGCTGCATGGTGCTGGAGGACGTGTTTGTGCCGGGAGCCGGGAAATATGATAAGGTATCAATTAGAGGTGAAAATTCCAATGAAGCACCAAATTTTACATAGTCATCATAGCTGAAGTGATTCAGCAAAGTCCCGATTTAAGTGTGGACCTGATTAACCTTATTTATAGCTCTGAGTTCAAGGGCATTGAACCCGAGCTCAACCCAGGCATGGAAATTGTCGCAGCACTGAAGGGGAATTGAATAACCTAGTAGGCTTAAATGAAGCCACGACAGCCCGGTTAACATAATAACTAATATTAATCAAAGGACTGATGTCATATTGCATACATAGATACGTTAAATGTGAAGTACAAAAACACTCTGTATATCATCGGGAAAGCATGGTTTTTTGATAAAAAATATATCTTAATGACACTTTGTTTAACGGTTTTTGTCAGCATTCAACCATTTTTAGCGGTATTCATGCCTAAGTTAATCATTGACGAATTAACGGGGCAAAACCGCTCTAATATGCTCATTATGTTAATTGTTTGTAGCACAGGTGCTTTGATTGTTGTGAATTTCGCGATAAATTTTATCGAACAGAGAAATAACTGTCTGAAAATTGTGTATGGATTTTTACGCAAATATACCAACGTTAACCTAACAACAGATTATGCTAATATTGAAAACGCTGAATTTTTGAACAAATCCAATACCGCAAGAATGACAATTTATAGTGTGGTAAATAGTTTTTTGCCGCAAATATCTTCACTGATGAGCAATATATTCATTGTATTGGGTTATGCGGCCATTATTATGACGCTTCACCCCTTACTCTTTATCTTTAATGTTGTAATGGCGTTTGTACTAGCGAAATTTACTAATCACGCCAAAAGCTTTCATTACCACAAGCAGGATGCCATTTCAGAGCAGGAGCGGCAGAAAGATGTAATAAGCGGCATTATGAAGGATTTTAGCTACGGTAAAGATATACGCTTGTTCAACTACGGACCGTTTTTAATTAATAAATATAATATAGCAAAGCGTAAGCGTTTTCTTTTGGCCAAAGAGATATCTAAGAAATATTTTTTTGTTCAAAGCGTAGAGTTATTATTCTCTTTTTTGGGCGAAGTTGTTTCGTATACATATTTGGCCTACCTGATATGGCATAACCAAATTTCCATTGGTGATTTTATCATGTATTCGGCATCTATTGCTGTATTCTATCACGCTATTAAAAATAGTATGAGCAGCTTGGTGAATATTAATGATAATACCTTGCGTATTAGCGATTTACGTGAGTTTTTGTATTATGAACAAGAGGAGGACTCTGCCCTTCCCGCAGATCAGCATCTATCGCCGCCCTATTCGATTGAATTCAGGAATGTATCATTTAAGTATGAGGGTGCGGATAACTTTGTGATGAAGGATTTTTGCTTGACAATTGAGCAAGAGCAGCGGCTCGCTATTGTGGGCGTGAACGGTGCTGGAAAGACGACAATAGTTAAATTACTATGTCGTTTATATAAGCCGTCTGAGGGTGAAATCCTGCTGAATGGAATAAACATTCAATCCTTCCCTAAGCAGCAGTATCTCGCTCTTATCTCCACTGTTTTTCAAGAAATTGTGCTCTTTGCCTATTCCATTGCCGAGAATATTTCACTCCAAGAACGCGGGGAAATGAATATCGAATTAGTCAATGAAAGTCTAAGAAAGGTTGGGCTGGCAGAGAAGATAAGTTCATTTAAGCAGGGGATTCATACGAGTTTGTACAAGATTTTAGACGAAAATGGTATCGAGTTATCCGGTGGTGAAAGCCAACGGGTTTCTCTAGCGCGTGCTCTATATAAAAACGGAGGTATTATTATTCTCGATGAGCCCACTTCCGCTTTAGATCCATTGGCAGAATATGAATTGTACAAAAACTTCAATGAAATCGTAGAAAATAAAACAGTGTTGTATATTTCACACCGATTATCTAGTACACGTTTTTGCGATAAAATTGCCTACATCGAAAATGGTATGGTTGCTGAATATGGCGATCATAATCAATTAATGAAGTTTGATGGTAAGTATGCACAAATGTTTAAGGTCCAAAGCCAGTACTATCAATCTGCTGGAGAGGAATACTCCGATGAAGCATGATATCCGAACATTTATTTCTTACATCCAGCTTATAAAAGGCTTATCCAAGAACTACTTTATACTTGTGATTCTATCAGCACTTGTTCAAACTGCGCAGCCCTTTGTTAATATAATCATGCTGCGTTTTATAATCGATGAATTAACCGTCTACAAAGTTGCTAGTCAGTTGATCATGTACATTTCTATAATGGTTATTGGGAATTTAGTCATTGGCTTGCTTGATAGGCTAATGGCAAGAAGTTTGGAATTGAAAAATCATCTGCTTATGGCGGATATCGAGCTTCAGCTGGGCAAAAAGATTATGGATGTTCATTTTAAATATTTAGAGGATGCGAAGGTACTCAACTTGCGGGAGCAAGTGATGTTTTTTATCAACAATAAGATGACTATTGTAGGACTACTTAATCGTTTTATACAGAGTGTTGTTGGGCTTATCGGGTTTTTAATCATAGTAGTAACAATGAATGTTTATATCCTTCTCTTAGTGGTTGCAGTAGTGATTTTTAATTCATATATATACAAAAAAATGAAGAACAGAGAGTTTGAACATGAGCAAAATCAAGTATTGTTTAATCGGAAATGGTCGTATTATATAGGGCTGGCCATTAACTTCTTTACTGCAAAAGATATTCGTCTTTATAACATATCGCCTTTTATTATGAATAAAACTAAGAAATATCATGAAGATGCGATTACAGCCAACGATAAAATAACCCATTACAAAGGTAAGAGCTACGGGCTATCTTCACTTGCTATTCAAATACAGAATGCAGTCATTGTTGCTTATGCGGCCTACCGTGTTTTCAAACAAAATATAACGATTGGTCAATTTACGATGTATATTTCATCTGCCAATTTACTTTCTAATCATCTGACAGAGCTGACCAGGTCTGTCATTGAATTCAGGCAAATGTGTAAGCACATCGACAACTTCATTACTTTTAACCGGATTCCAGAACCTGATAAAGACGGTAATCGTATCTTCCCCAATGATTTAAAGCTGGAATTTAAAAATGTATCGTTTTCCTATAACGATGATTCATCATTAGTACTTAAGAACGTGTCAATTATCCTTCAAATGGGCGAGAAGCTGGCAATTGTAGGCCCTAATGGTGCTGGAAAAACAACCTTCATTAAATTACTATGCAGACTTTATAAACCACAGGCAGGCGAAATTTTATTAGGCGGAAAAAATATTCAGACATACGATTATGAGGAGTATATGAAGCTTCTCTCTGTCGTCTTTCAAGATTATAAGCTACTTCCATTCTCGATTAGAGAAAACCTAGATAACGAAAGTCAAAGGTCGGATGATGCTATGGAAGAGGTACTGAAGCAAGTCGGTCTATTCGAAAAAATTCAGGAAATACCTAAACGCTTAAACACATCCATATACAAGACACTGGACAGCAGTGGAATTGAACTTTCCGGTGGACAATATCAGAAGCTGGTAATTGCGCGGAATATTCTAAAGGATGCTCCGATTTTAATACTTGATGAGCCCACATCCTCACTAGATCCTTATGCTGAAGCAGAAATATATCAACACTTTAATGTGTTGGCTAAGGGGAGAACGACGATCTACATTTCCCACAGAATGTCTTCTTGTACCTTTTGTGATAAGGTGGCGGTTTTTGATCAAGGCGAGATCGTAGAGTATGGCACACACCAAGAGCTGCTAAATAAAAAGAAGGTCTATGCTGGCATGTGGCATGCACAAGCAACTTATTATAATTAATATCAAGGGAGGAAGCAAAATGATCATCTCACCATGTTTAGAGTTTTCAGGAAATTGCCGCGAGGTTATTGATTTTTAACAAATAACTTATGATGATGATAGTTAAGGGGGAGTACTGGTTATTAAACTACGGTCTCAATAGTATACTCATAGCAGCAGAAAGATTAGAATTCACAATTTCTCAGATCAATTGCGAATTAATTTCAGAAGCCTATTGGAATATTACCAAACCATTTAAGGCCCCTATTATTCTTGAAGAAAGAAATATTTTGTTAGTATCTGAATTGAAAAATAATGATGTCATTTTACAATCGGAATATGAATATTTTAAGAATGGTTTTATTGAATCAAAGAATAGCATTGAAATATATCGAAATAAGCTTATGAAAAAAATAATAGCAAATAACCTAAAAGTAACAAAACACCCATCCGTCCATAAAGGCAGGTGGGTGTTTGCTTATACACCATTTTTTTTACGAAAGTCAGAAGGGTTAACTCCTGTCCATCTTTTGAATTGTCTGCTGAAGTGGGAGAGGTTCTTGTAGCCTAAACGATTTGAAATCTCATTTAAAGATATCCTGGGCTGCTGGAGTAATATTTTGGCTTCCTGTAGCTTTAAGTCAGATAGATAGGTGCGGGGCGACATTTTATATATTTTTTGAAATACCTCTAATCCATAGTTAGGGCTGATCCCTAGCGAAGCAATGATGGGCTGGATGCGAATGGTGTAGTCTGAATTTCCCTGGGTGCAATTTTTCTTAAAAGCACTCTTGATGGCTTCGGCAATTTCTTTGGCGTATTTCGCAGTGGTCATGGACTGGTTAGCACGTATCTCCGTCAGGACCGGCTGGATATCTACCAGCACCTCCAATAACTCGAACAAGACCATTTGTGCTTTTAGCTTCGCTTTGGTGAACGACAACTCAGGCTCATGCAGAATATCGATCCATTTTTGAAGGCATTGTTTCAACTGGTCATGATACACATTGGAGGGCGTATAGACCCAATCACAGTTTTTCATGATTTGCATCCGCAAGGAGGGCTCGTCTATATCGAAATGAGCACAAAAATAGGTCATCGATGTAGCGGAAATACACTTATTCGTATGCTCGAACCCAGGCGGAATCAGCAGAATATCATCACGGTTCACAATGAATTGTTCATGATCCATCCTTGTCTCCTGAGCCCCATCCAGCACAATTAGAATCTCAAAGGCATGGTGGGATTCTGTAGTCATGCTCCAATCGGCAGGAACAGTTTGTGTATGTGCGCCAAAAAAGCGTATATTCCAATCAATGCGCGGCAGCAGCAGCGTCTGTGCACCTGTGTGATACCTATTCATATGTTCCAATTTGCAGCACCTGCCTTTGATTTGGGTAAATCTAGCCGTAATCATCCCATCGCTTAAGTACGTTAGTAGTTATTATAATATACATAGGCAATAGAAAAAGGGTAAAAAATATGGCTAAACAGCGAAGGGAAGCAAATAAATGACGAAGATTAATAATCCAATAATCCCTGGAATGGCACCAGATCCCTCTATTATTAGAGTGGATGATGTGTATTATATTGCGACATCCACGTTTCATTGGAATCCCGGCATTCAAATTTTCAAGTCAACCGATTTAGCGAACTGGGAGCTGACGGCCTTTGCCCTGAATAAAGGTGAAGTGAATCTAAGAGGCACTAATACTCCAGCCGGGATCTGGGCACCGCATCTATCCTATGATTCTTCTACAAACCGGTACTGGTTAGCCTATTCGCATATGTTGAACATGGCAGGCCGTGAATTTAACTCGGATTCCTATGTCATGTGGGCAGAAGATATCCATGGACCCTGGTCGGAGCCTATCTATCTGACATCCATCGGTTTCGATCCGGCGCTGTTTCATGATGAAGACGGCAAACACTATGTGTCCATTCTTGAATGGGAGACCCGTGAAGGGTATCAGGCGCCTGGACATATTGTGATCGCTGAATTTGATTTGAATGAGGGGAAGATCGCTGGACAATGGCACCGGGTGACGCAAGGATTCACCAGCCGCGGCTGTGCTGAAGCACCGCAGATCTATAAATATAGAGATATGTACTATCTACTATTAGCTGCTGGCGGAACGGGATATGCTCATGGTGTTGAGCTGGGACGTGCGGAGAATATTTTTGGCCCCTATGAACCGCATCCGTCGGGAGAGCCCATTATCACCTCCTCGCCGCGCCATCTATTCTCACTGGGTAATCCGGATGCCGGGCATTTTGAGATGTATAATCCAGGCTCAATCATGCAAAAAGCAGGTCACGGCTCATTAGTTCAAACCCAAACAGGCGAATGGTACATTGCCCATCTAATGTCACGGCCTGTGGAAGGAACGCTTTTAAACCCATTAGGCCGTGAAACCTCGATCCAAAAAATGCATTGGACAGTAGACGGCTGGCTGGAAATGAAGGATGGATCGAATGTAGCCAAAATGGAAGTTGAGGGGTTAACAGGTGTTGAATTAGAGGGGGACAGGCTCTCTCATGATGTATTCGATGATTTTAACCAGGAGCACTATGATATTCATTTTCTGACTCCATACCGGGACCAGCAAGCAGCATGGGTGAATACGGTTGAACGTCCGGGTTACTTACGCATTCATGGAGAGAATTCTTTCTTCTCGCAGATTAATCCGGCGATGTTGGCCACGCGTGCAACCTCCCTTCATTATGAAGTTCAAACCAAGGTGGAATTTCATCCCGATCATTATTCGGAAACGGCGGGGATGGGGCTATACTATGATTCGAATAATTGGCTGTATGTTCACTTGACCCACTCCGAATCAGAGGGCACCGTTCTATCTGTGCTGCAGGCCAAGCTGGGGGAACGTATTGAATTGGTCCACAATTACATTCCAGTCCCTGAAGACACAGCGGAGCTCAAGCTGATCTATCATTCAGGCATCGCGAGTATCCTTTACCGCTTCGGGGATAACGGGGATTGGCAAGCTTTTGCAGAGAATATCGATGCTCTCTATCTGTCGGATGAAGGCGTGAACGGGGAGCCGGGGGAGATTGGCGGATTTACAGGCTTGTTCAATTTCATCGGCTCCGTGGATGCCCACCAGCATGACTCCTACGCTGATTTTGAGTACTATAGAGTTAAGAATTACTAACAGGAGTGGTGAATGGTTGTGAAGAAAAGTAGACAAACCCCCGTGCTGGTCGCGGTCTCTATCCTGCTCATTATTGTCAGCAGCCTGATCCCCTCGGCTCAGTCGGCTTGGCTGGGGGCGTTACAGACTCTTATGCTGGGAGCCGGATTGCTCGGCTGCTGTATAGCTTTTTGGCGGTTTGCCAAGGGCGGTAAGGGTGGTAAGGGCAAGAGCTGAGTTCTATGTACTGAACGGTTGGCGAAGACAGGATCGATGCATCGGATGGTTGAGCTATGTAAGGTGAGCCAAGCACTGCATGGATGCTGGTGCTGAGAATCAAGGACTAAGTCGCGGCGGATGCTGCGGCTTTTTTTGATAGAATCTATATGTTTTGGGATCCCCGCAAAGTACCTGAGTCATTTATCGAAGCTAAAGCCCCACTTTGAGGGGTCATTTTGTTTTGTAGGGGGACCCAGAGGCCCTTATTTTGTGAAAAAGACCGATTCTCTCCCCTTTGCGGACAGAGAGGACGTTAAAGGGCTGTGTGGAGAGGGAAATGAGGCGGAATAGGTTAATTAAGCGCCTCTCAGTCCGCATGGCCTTCGGAATGGTCCCATTTGCCGAAATAGGGGATCTGTAGTCCGCATGGCTCACCATCCATCACCTTCTTCGACATCCGTACCCTAATCCCGCCACATCCAACTCGTTCCGCGGCTCTCATTCCTATAGCCCGCGTATCCCGCGTTATACCCAGTCTCATCCCGCCGAAGGACGATGGACCGCAGGCAAGGCAGAATGGGCGGCTGCCATCTGTTCGCGTATTCCTCTAAGCCGGGCCTTCAGCTCGGGGATGCTGCAATCCAGGATCTGGCTGATGTCGGGCAGGGGGAGCTGGATGCCGTACCATAAGGCACAGGCAACGTGATCGTCCCAATTAAGCAGGGCAGCAGCGCAGCGGCTATGATCCCGGGCGAGCACAGTACATTGGCGGATGCACTCTCTGTAGGCAGCCGCAGCAGCGCTGTCCCCTGAGAGGCTGCTCTTCAGCCATAGTGGATGGAGTGCCACGAAGGTGGCGGTGGTTGCTTGCTCGGCGCGGGCGCCTGTTTCCAGCAGAAGGCAGCTTAGCGCATAGACGGGACTGCTATATTGCCGGGTGTAGTGGTTGAATCCGGCAGCAGCAGCTGCCGTGGGCGATAAGGGGTCAGGCATGTGGTCACGTTCCTTTCTGAATCTATACTGTGCAATTCATTCCAGCGCGCAAAAAACCGCAGGCAGAGGAGGACCTCTGCCTGCGGTTGTGGATAACAGGCGTAAGACGCCTGGCACAAAAGCGTGGCGGATCAGGGCTCTCTCCTTACGCTTACGAGGTTAGCTGTCGGATTCGGACGGTGAGAGTCGCCCTACCTGCCGGAGACCTGCGCGTGGCATTCTCCTTCGGATTCACCCCAAGTCGGCCTGACGGCCGGATGGTTCCCCCGTTTTCCACATGACGGAAATTCAGCGTGCATGCATTGCTTGTTTTCATGAATGCATTCATTTGCTTTCAACACGAATCATACTCTTTTCGGAGGGGGTTTGTAAAAATGGAAAAGAGTGCTATTCGCCTTTTTTTCAGCAAATGGCTGAATGGCTGTGCATAGGGAAGCTAAAACACCTATATGTAGCAGATTATCTGCCATTTATCTCGCTCAAGCGCTGTTTTTTATTTTTGGCAGAGATCACCACCACAGCGGAACCTTCTGATTCTTCCAGGCAATGATCCGCTTCACCTCACGAACGGTTCCTGTTGTAATCTCATAGTCGCTGCGCTGCGCTGCATGAAGGTCCAGGAAGTGCAGCATCCCTCCATAAGTCCCAACAGCCAGCAGCGTCTCATCCGGATTGATAGCTAACCCTGAAATAGTGCTTCCGGCATAATAACGCCACAGCTCCCGCCCCTCTGCATCAATGAGCCTTAAGTAGCCATAAGCGTCGCCAATGACAACACCCTCTTTCAGCGCTGCCGCTGCATACACCCGGGCTTCCTCGTTAACAAGCGGATATTCCTGGTCTGCCGGGAGTTTTCCTGCTACCACATCTTCAAGGGGAACGGCAAGGGTAACGCCATTATAGAAGTGGCAGGCATTGAACCATACGCTATGCTGGTCCTTCGTAAATATAGTATAGTGCGGGTAACTGGATTCCGGATTGAATAAGTGAACCTGCCCTGAAGTTATGTCATATAAAAGATGATCACTGCCCTGGCTGCCATAGGAAATCCATCTTCCATCCGGAGAGACGGCACCATGCGGCATGTCAATTTCAATGTGCTCTATCTCATCTGCTTTATATTCTTCGAGATCAGGATGCAGCAGATTCACCTCCCAGGGCTTCTCCTCCGATTGCTGGACCAGGAAAATTCCCTGGCTCATAACAAGCAATAACGCCCCGCCCCCGTTAAAAGGAATGACCTGCTCCAAGGGTAACGCCTGGTCCAGGCTGTCTATGTCCAAGACGGGAAAGTCCGGGTCCAGCGCTTGAATCGTTCCATTCAGCTCACGCCATGAGAGGGTTGCTACAACTGTGCCCTGAAGTGTGCTGTTCATGGATTGCATAATGGTAATCCCCTGAGTTCCGGCGAGCGCATAGAACTGATTATCAGGTGATGCCCCAACCAGGCTAAACTCGCCGAATACGGAAATAACATCCTTATGTACAACCACAACTGCATTCTTCTCCCAGGGGGTACCGGTGCTGAATACCACAGCATCATCACTGATGAAATGGATACCGCGAATCGCCTGCATCTCCTTCTGAAAGTGGCCGGAGAGCGGCCACGTTGCCGCCGGCAATTGCGCCCGCAGCTCAGCCATCTCACCGTGCTCATTAGCTCCTCGAATCATCTTATAGATTTTGGCGGCGAGGGTCCCGCGTGTATCCTCTGCGGGTTCATTTCCCGCTTTGTCCCAGCCTTCAGTCAGTCCTTTATGTACGAATTGGTTAACGTCGCCCGCATAACGCTGCCCTTCTTCACGCCATTTGGCAGCCTGCTCATTTTGTAGCCAGTTCAATTGATCAGTCCTCCTGTTCCAGATATATATAAATATACATATTTTACATCAATGAATCGCAAAAAAAGGTGCTGCTCCTGTTGAGAGAACAGCACCTTTGTGTATATTACAGAACAGCAGCATCCATAAGCTCTTGAAGCTCAGGAAGATTGAAGCCCTTGACTGCCCGGTCCCCGGATACAGTGACTGGAATGCCCATGAAGCCCAGCTTCTCCACTTCCTCCTGATAGACCGAGCTTGTCATCACATCCCGCACCTCGAAGGGAATGCCTTTGCTCTCCAGCAACTGCTTGACCTGATTGCATTCGCTGCAGCCGGAGGTCGAATAGACAATTACGTTCGCGCTCATTGCTCCACTGCTTCCTTTATCGCTTTTTGGGTAATCTTCCAGTGTGAGGTGTTCCAGCGGACTTCGCTGTCCTCCAGCAGGAAGATTTGCGGGGATTCATGCTTGATTCCGAAATCCTCAGCAATCTGATTGGAGACAGGACGGTCTTCGATCACATGGACAACGGCTGCAGGAGTATCTGAATGCTGTGCATAGGCCTGGAATTCTTCGTTGGCCTTGGCGCTGATCGGACAGGTGGTGCTGTGCTTGAAGAGCAGTTTTTTGCCAGGCTGCCCGATATATTGCTCTAGTTCTTCCTTAGTGTGAATTTGTTGAATAGACATCGGAGGATCACCTTCCTGGGTAAGAGTTAATGAAACCTGTTGTCAACAATTGTGTTGTTAACAACTATTAATCATGATTGTAACATAGTTCAAAATTAAAGCAAAAGTAAAGTTCTGCTTAGTCCGGCCCCTCCCTTGAAGGATGTTGTTAACGGCCCGAGGCCATGCTAATGTGAGAGGGATGAATCTAGGCTCGGTGCATAATCATGCAGATATGAGGGGGGAGCTCATGAAAAGGGTTGCTTGTGTTACCGGTGCTGACCGTGGACTGGGATTGTGTCTCGTTCGATCTCTTTTGGAGAGTAAGTACATGGTGTTTGCCGGACAGTATTTGCCGGACCCTGCGGCATTGGAAGCTTTGAAAGCGCAATACCCGGATAGCCTGAGGCTGGTCCCTCTTGATATCGGCAATGCAGGGAGCGTAAAGGAGGCTGCACGGAGTATTGCCGGGAGTACAGGGCACCTTGATATGATTATCAATAACGCGGGGATTATCCACCGGTCGGATGATGCAACGGTGCTCGTGGATATGGATGATGAAGCGATGGCGGAGATTTATAACGTGAACACGCTTGGTGCGCTGAGAGTGAGCAATGCATTGATGGGCTTACTGCTGCAAGGCCGCCAGCGTCTGGTGATTAATATCTCGTCGGAGGCCGGAAGCATCGGACGGAACAAGCGGATCAATATGTATGGCTATTGTATGTCCAAGGCCGCACTTAATATGCAGTCTTCGCTGCTGCACAATCATCTGCGTGCGATGGGCGGACAAGTGATGGTCTTCCATCCCGGCTGGCTGCAGACCTATATGAACGGGGAGAAGGATGCGAAGGCGCCTGTAACTCCTGAAGAATCGGCAGGCAAGATTATGACAATCGTTCATAACCATAAGATGTATTTGGCTGAAGAACCGGCTTTTATCGATCTGGACGGCAATCTCTGGCCCTGGTGACACGAACATTCAGGACAGGCTATCTTGGCAAAAGAGAGGTGTGTACATCATGTCTTCATACAAAGCACTGGCGTTCGGCAGCTATACTGAAGTGAAGTACCATCCCTTCGAGGGAGTAGACCGTGAACTGGAGCAGCTCCTTGAGCCCGAGTTCCATGTGGTCTCCACGGAGGATTACGGACGGATGAACCGGGCAGAGCTGGCAGAATGCAGACTGGTGATCTCCTATACGGAGTTCTCCGAGGAGCAATTACCCACTGCGCAGAGCGGGGCCCTGCTCGCTTATGTGGCTGGCGGCGGCGGGCTGCTTGTCGTGCACAACGGCATATCCCTGCAGCGTAATCAGGAGCTTGGGGCGATGCTTGGTGCCCGGTTCACCCATCATCCGGCGTTCACAGCGCTGCAGATGAAGGTGACTGCGCCGGAGCACCCGATTATGGAGGGGATATCTGATTTTGTTATAGAGGATGAGCCTTATTATTTCGAGCAGCATCCCCACTTCGGGACAACGGTGCTGGCCGAATATCCGCATGACGGAGCGATGAGACCGGCGGCATGGTGCCATGCCTTCGGTGAAGGCCGGGTGGTCTATCTGATGCCTGGGCATCATCTGCCTTCCTTCTCCTCAGAGCCGCTGCGCCGGATGATCCGCAGAGGCGGATTGTGGGCTGCCGCAATGCTGTAATACGTGACGCTTATGATAAAAGGCAGGATACCGCTTGGATAACATGCGGTGTCCTGCCTTTGTGTAAGAAATGGGATGATCAGCTATGATGCCCTATTTCGGGGGCTTAAGCATCAGCAACAGGGACGACCTCGTTCTGATGAAGAGCTTCCAGTACCTCTGCCCGCAGCGTATCGGTGAAGGCGGCCCAGACCTTTTTGCCGACATCCAGCTCTTCGCGCCCAATCGATTGCAGCGTCTCAAGCCATACCCGCTTGTCATTAATGAGTCCGAGCTGGTCCTGAATGTCCTTATAGAAGGCTTCATGGGCATGGAATTTCTGATTTAGCGCAAAAGCAGCCGCATTTGCCGTATAACGCAGTTCCTTGGCGGCGATCCGCAGCTCATGCAGAGCTTCGAAGGCTTCCTGCGATTCGGCTGCCGGACCCTTGAATAGGGTCTTACAGGATTTTTTCTTCTGTTCAAAGGCGACTTCAAGCTCTCGCATGGCTACATTGGCGTCTTTTTTGGCAGCGAGGGGTTCTAGGCCTGTCTTAATAAAAGGTGTCCACAGCGCTTCGAGCGCGTGGCCGGACAGCTTGGGCAGTGCCTTCTTCAGCTTCTTGCGGGCAGCCTTCCGTGTATCCTTCTGGTGTTCGATTACCGCCTTCAGCAGCTTGGCAGTCTTCTTATCGCCCGCCGCCTCCGCCGCCTTGCGCCGGTCCTCAAAAGACCCGATCAGCACATCTGCATCACGGACTCTGCCGAGCTTCTTCTGGGCCTGCTTGAAGCTTGTATACAATTCTGCCGTTGCAGTATGGCCCGGATCAAGAATGGACAACAGCGTCAGCAGCTTGCGGCTATTGACTCTGGCCTGATGAATATCCTCATCGTTGAACCCTTTGCGTGCATCCTTGCTGTAGTCCTGAAAATTAATATACAGCTTGTGCATGGCCTGTTCCCATTGCCTGGATTTACTAAGTTGCCTGTCCTTTGCCTGTGGTTCGGTTGTCATGCAGCATCACTCCTAGAGGTTGTGTATAGCATGAGCTTATGCGCGGATCTTATGGCTGGTATATTCTTCTGTACTACATTAAGGATAACGGGTTCGCTCCGCCATTTCAAATCTGTAAGGGGATACATTGCCGATTGTACGGTGCGGGTAGAGATCGGTTACAATGTGAATAGTTAACGGAGCTAAGATTAGCGCAGGTCTTATAGATAGAAAGGGGAATCAGCATGCGGAGTGAACCTTATGATGTACTGGAGAGCGGGGCGGCGGGAAGGCTGCCGGAGCAGATGATCCTCTTCACACATACCGGCGGTGAAGCAGGGGAAGAGAGAGAAGAGGCATCTGCGGAGGATATGCTGATTCCGTTCGCTTTTGAAGAGGTGCTGTGCCGTGATGTCGGGGCCGGGAGGGTCCCGCCGGTGCTGCATCTCTGGAGCCACCCCGGCGGAGTCGCGCTGGGGCTGCGGGACAGCAAGCTGCCCCGCGCAGCAGAGGCGATGCAGGCGCTGGAGCAGCAGGGCATCCGTACGGCAGTCCGCCATTCGGGCGGCGCTGCGGTACCGCTGGATGCGGGAGTCATCAACGTGTCCCTCCTGCTGCCGAAGCCTGCGGGCAAGCTGGACTTCCACGATGATTTCCGGCTGCTGGCTTCGGTCATTACCGAAGCGGTAGCTGCGGGCTATCCGCAGGCAGCGGCGCAGATCCGGGCGGAAGAAGTCACCGGGTCGTATTGCCCCGGTGATTTCGACCTGGCGATCGGCGGCCGCAAGTTCTGCGGCATCGCCCAGCGCAGACAGAGCAGCGCGTACTTCGTCCACGCGTTTGTGATTGTGTCCGGCCCGGGGCTCGCGCGCGGAGAGCTCATCCGCCGCTTCTATCAGGATGCAGCGGACGGCGATGCCTCCCTGGACTATCCGCGCGTGCGGCCGGAGACCATCGCCGCACTCGCGGAGCTTGGCGGCCCGGCTTCGGCGGCCGAATTCACCGCGGGCATCCGGCAGGCAGTCGCCGGCCGGGGAACCCGCCTGCTGCCGGCGGAGCTGCTGCAGCAGGAGACGGGCTACAGCCTGCGGTACAGCGACCCGCAGGTGCTTGAAGCAGCGCGTATGCTGCGCGAGAGGTACGCCCGCTGAGGCGGGCGGCTACTGGCGGGCTGTATGCGGAAAACAGCATACATTGGGCAGGTTGGGGTGTGAGCACACAGCCCTCAACTACATATACAACTCCGGACGCCGGTCCGCGAAGACCGGGATCTGCCTCCGTACCTCCCGGACCCGGGCGAGGTCAAGCTCGCCGCTGAGGATTTCTTCGCCGCCGGAGGCCTCGCTGACAATCTCGCCCCAAGGATCGATAATCAGGGAATGTCCAGCGAAGGTATTCGCCGGATCTGCCCCTGCCCGGTTACATGCCACTACGTAGCACTGGTTCTCAATTGCCCGGCTGATCAGCAGCGCGCGCCAGTGAGAGAGGCGGGGGAGCGGCCATTCAGCGCTGATGAACAGGATTTCAGCCCCTCCGGCCATATGGACCCGGACCCATTCCGGGAAACGGATGTCGTAGCAGATCAGCCCGGCGCAGAGAATGCCGTCCAGCATGAACAGTCCTTTGGCGGCGCCGGGCTGGAGGTAGAGATGCTCCTCCATCAGCTTGAACAGATGCAGCTTGCTATACTCCCCGGTGCGCGCCCCGCTGCGGTCAAAGACATACATACTGTTCGTAATGCCGCCGTTCTCCTGCCTGACGGCAATGGAGCCGGCAATGATATTCACGCCGTATTCCCGGGCCAGACCTGACATCAAGGCACCTGTAGTATGTCCGCCGGGGTCGGCGATCTCGCCCAGCCGGGTCAGATCATATCCCGTTGTCCATAGCTCGGGAAGAATAATGCAGTCCGGCCGGCCAGCGGCAGCTTCACGAATTTTGCGCACGGCGGCAGCATAATTCACCTCCGGTTTGCCAAATGCTATATCGAGCTGAATCAGGGCTATTTTCATACAGCAGCCTCCTCCAAAAATTATTAGTTGACGGGTCAACGAATTGGGTGTAAAGTATGTTTTGTCGAAAAGGTTTTGCACAATTTACTTGCGTTAGGGGGTTAATCTTGAGCAAAGTTCAGCCGGATGAACATAAGATCTTTCAACTGCTGCAGGCCCTGCACAAAGAAATCGGCCCCAAATTCGAGCGCTGCGCCGGCATGACGCCAACCCGCTTCAGGCTGCTGCAAGAGCTGTACCGGACTTCCGAGATCAGTCAGATTGCACTGCAAAAACTTCTGGAAATCGATGCAGCAGCAGTTACCCGCCACCTGAAGGGACTTGAAGAGAACGGGATGATTGCCCGCCGCAATAATCCATCCGATAACCGGGTGACGCTGGTCTCCCTGACCACTCAGGGCCGGGATCATATCCATGACTACTGGGAGAGCAAGACCGAGTTCATCAGCGATCTGCTGAACGGATTCAACGAACAGGAGCGCACGGTGCTCGCAGAGATGCTTACCCGGCTGCAGCATAATATCAATGTACTGTAGCCGTAACCTATAATCAAACCCATAAAGGAGCTATTTCACATGAACACTACCAAAAACAATGACTTCACCAGCATTATTACAGGACGCCGCTCGATCCGCAAATATGATTCATCCGTCAAAATCAGCAAAGAGGAAATGACAGAGATTCTGACTGAAGCTACGCTGGCGCCTTCGTCCGTGAATATGCAGCCTTGGCGTTTTGTGATCATCGAAAGCCCGGAAGCCAAAGCTAAGCTGGCCCCTATTGCCAAGTTCAACCAGACTCAAGTCGAAACCTCTGCAGCGGTGATTGCCGTATTCGGTGATATGAATAACTTCGATTACGCTGAACAAATCTACGGAACGGCTGTTGAACGCGGACTTATGCCTGCCGAGGTAAAAGAAAGACAGCTTGCCGCCCTTGGCGCCCACTTCGCCAAGCTGCCCGCAGATGTGAACAGAGAGACTGTGATGATTGACGCCGGTCTGGTCTCCATGCAATTGATGCTGTCCGCCCGCGCACACGGGTATGACACCAATCCGATCGGCGGATTCGAAAAGGATCAAATCGCTGAAATGTTCGGTATGGACAAAGAGCGCTACATTCCGGTTATGCTGATCTCGATCGGCAAAGCACTAGATGAAGGCTACGCCTCCGTCCGTCTGCCTATCGACACGATTGCTCAGTGGAAATAACGTTATACCCATGAAATTCTAGGAGGAAGATCTGAATGATTATTATCCATGCACTGCTTTATGTGAATCCTGCACGGGAGGAAGAGTTCCTGGCCACGGCGAAACCGCTGATTGCCGCCACGCACGAAGAAGAAGGGAATCTGTCTTACGAGCTGTATAAGCATGCAGCTGACGGAAGTCTCTATATTATGATTGAGACCTGGCGTGACCAGGCCGCCGTTGCCGCTCACAACACAAGCCCTCACTTCACCGGCTTCGCCTCCAAAGCGGGAGAGTTCCTGACCGCACCGCTTGAGGTTAAGGTGTATAGTGCTGAGGAATTGAGCAAATAATTAAGGTGTTAAATGATTAACCCTATACAATTTGGAATCCTGGGATGCTCCGGCAGTCTAATGACTGCTGCGGCATCCTTTTTTGTTTTGGGGTCCCCGCAAAGTACCTGAGTCATCACCTACGCTAAAGCCCCACTTTGTGGGGTTATTTTGAATGACCCCATGCCGTTTATAAAACGTACAAGCCGGGTATCTTACCTTACCCTGACTTGACTTGTCATTTGCTGGCGAAGCAGGCGCGGGAAGAACGAAGGAGATGAAGACAGCATGACTAGTGTACATAACAATCACCGGTTACCCTCAATTTCTGCTGCTGCGGACCAGGACGGACAGCTCCAGCAGGATCTCATAGATTACGTGAATTATCACATTTCGGGCGGCTCCCTGGCCTCGCTGACCGAAGGCGCGGAGGAAGCTGAGCCGGCTTTTGCCCCTCTTTTGCAAAGTGATACCGCGCGCGCCTACCGACAGGAGTGCGGGGGCGTCATAACCGATATGCAGCAGCTCGGGCAGCTGCCGGGTATAAGCCAGGAATGGCTTAATCAGCTCGCGGACACAGTAGCGGGACTCGATTCCGGCAAGCTCAGGGCGCTGGCCCCGCAGACCACCCGGCATAACCGGGTAGATCCTTATGTGAACGGGCCGCAATGCCTGGACATGCTGCTCGGCGAGATCCGCAAGGCTGAACGTTATATTCATCTGTCTGTCATGCTGTTCTTCAATGATCATTCGGGGAACCTTATCGCGGATGAGCTGCTTCATGCACTTGAGCGCGGGGTAGAGGTCAGAATAATGGTGAATTATACAGTCACTGCGCTCGGATACGGCCTGAATCTGGAGGTGGGGCAATTCTCCGACATTGCCGGGCGTCTGGAGCAGGCGGGAGCCAGGCTGCTGGATACCTTCCACTCCTATTACGGTGCGGAGGAATGGGTTGCGAAGCGCAAGGCGCTGAAGTCACAGGGCGTGCCTGAGAGCATCCTTTTTCTGCAGGATAAGGTTCAGGAGGATGTGGAGGTGACCGGGCTGAATGTGATTGACCACCGCAAATTCATGATTATAGACGGAATAACTTCTATTATCGGCAGTCTGAATATCGGGGACCAGTATACCTTTGCGACACCTATCCAGGAAGCCCCGGACCAGCAGGTGGATGGACGTCCGCTCGGTATCCCCGCGAAGGAAGAGGAGTGGCATGACGGCTGCTTCCGCATTCAGGGGGCTGTGGCCCAGTCGCTGAACGCTGTTTTTCACTCCAGGTGGCTGCTGCTCGGGGGAGATCACTTTGACCTTGCGTCACCCTTTTATCGTCCTGCGGTGGACTATGCGTTCGGGGAGGAGGAGTGTACGCTCTTCGCGAGCTTTCCCGGCAACCCGGTGAATCTGATTCAGCAATATATTCTTGATGTGATCACCTATGCAGCCGATGAGACCCTTATTGTGAATCCGTATCTGATCGATCAGGCCTTCTGGGACCGGCTGGGTGAAGTGGGGCCGGAGCGTGCCTGCCATCTCGTCATCTGCAATCCGCTGGAGGTTAATGACCATCCGACGAACCGGGCGGCGGTGCGCAGCAACATGTATGTTCCCTTTTGTAACGGCGTATCCTTCTATGATTATAGTGCGACTGAACGCTTCTCCCACTGGAAAATCATCTACGACCACAGAGCGCAGGCGGTATTTCACGGCTCGTATAATATTAATGAACGGAGTGCCTGCCATGATTACGAGCTGGGCCTGCTGGTGAAGGGCAGAGATCTCGCGGAGAAGGTGAAGCGCATGATTGATTATGACCTCAGCGTCTCCCGTAAGATCAAAGGCAAACACGAGTTCTTCAAGCATCCCTGGCTGCATCCCAGCACGTATCTGAATAAAGCAACGCAGAACTACACCTGATATCCTCTCCGGCGTCCGGTCATGTATAATGGCGATATACCAATGAACGAAGATGGAGCTAATGAAGATGAACATACACATTCTTGGACAAGGTCCCCGGACCGGGGAAATCAGATTCGCGGTAGCAGAATGGGGGGAAGCCAGAGCCATCTGGTGCGGGCCGCCTGTACAGACGGGAGAGGTCTGGGAAGCTGAATGGGAGCTGCCGGCGCTGTTCATGAGCTGGGTCGATATTGTGCCGGCTCCCGGAGGTGCCTTTGGCCTGCGTATCGAAGGGGACATGGTTATCCTGACGGGCGTGCTGGAAAATATAGAGGAGGACGGCGCGGGTTATCTGAGGATCGGCCGCGACCTGATCATGTTCGAATGCCTGGGCGAACCCATGGCGCTGGGCGGGTTCGTTGAGCTGAGGACCCGTGAAGTGAGGCTGTATCCCGTGAATCTGTAAGGGCCGCAGGGCACCCGGCTTACGAACGATTTCCTGCCCCGGCATAGCCACCTTCAGGCAAATGCGCTAATATAATATAGATTGAAACAAGTAACAGCATAAGGAGCAGAAATCTGATGAACAGCGATATTCAACAATTTAAGACGGAATTCTTCAAGGCGCTGGCTCACCCGATGCGGATTCGGATTCTGGAGTTGCTTAGCGAAGGCGAGAAGAATGTGAACGAGCTGCAGGCGATTCTGGGCTCCGAAGGCTCTGCGGTATCCCAGCAGCTGGCCGTCCTCCGGGCCAAAAATGTGGTCACCAGCGTCAAGGAAGGGACCACTGTCATCTATGCCCTCCGTGATCCTCTGATCAAGGAGCTTCTGGCTGTAGCCAGGCAGATTTTCGACAATCATCTGGTGAGTACCATTTCCCTGCTCGAAGGCATCCGCAGCGAATAACCCCGGCTTCCGGGGGCGGATTACCCCGTTGACAAGAGCAGCGGGCAGGAGTAATGTGAGTATTATATTCAAATAATCAGATATTTAGAGAAAAGAAGGTTATAGGATGACAGGGTGGGGCCGTTTCAAAGGCTATAACATTGCTTCGCTGCGCAAGGATATCATTTCAGGGACAATCGTCGGCGTTATTGCCATCCCTCTCGGGATGGCATTTGCTATTGCTTCCGGTGTGAAGCCGGAGTGCGGAATTTATACAACCATTGTGGCCGGTATACTGATTTCCTTATTCGGCGGGTCCAGGTTCCAGATTGGCGGGCCTACGGGTGCATTCATTCCTATTTTGTTCGCCATTGCGATGCAGTACGGGTATGAGAATCTGTTGATTGCCGGAATGATGGCCGGGGTAATTCTTGTCTTGATGGGTGTTCTGCGGCTGGGGGTATTGATTAAGTTCATTCCGAAGCCGGTGACTATTGGTTTTACGGCCGGGATTGCCGTTATTATTTTCAGCGGGCAGATTGCGAACTTCCTTGGCCTGAGGGATATGAAGCGGCATGAAAGCTTTATCGACAATATGAAGGAGATCGGGGCGCATCTCTCCACAATCAATCTGTATAGCATTCTGACTGCGGGAGTATGTCTCGCCGTAGTGGTGCTGGGGTTGAAATTTGCTCCGAAGGTGCCGGGTTCTCTGATCGGACTGTTGTGTGCTACGGTTATCGCTGCCCTGTTCTTCAGCGGCAAGGTGACGACCATCGGCTCTGCCTACGGAGATATTCCGAATACACTCCCTAGCTTTCACTTCCCGGTCATTACATGGGAGAAAATCAAGCTGCTGATCCGTCCGGCCTTTGTCATTGCACTGCTGGGGGCCATTGAGTCGCTGCTCTCCGCAGTCGTGGCCGACGGCATGTCGGGCAGCCGCCATGACAGCAACCGGGAGCTGATCGGTCAGGGGGTCGCCAATATCGCTGCGCCGTTGTTCGGCGGGATACCGGCTACCGGCGCGATTGCCAGAACCGCCACCAATATCCGCAGCGGCGCCGCGTCCCCGCTCTCCGGGATCATTCACGGTGTAGTGGTGTTCCTGATCCTGCTGCTGTTCGCCCCGTACGCCTCCAGCATTCCGCTGGCAGCGATGGCCCCGATTCTGATGGTCGTAGCCTGGAATATGAGTGAACGCAAGGAATTCCTTCATCTTCTGAAGCTGAAGACCGGGGATTCGCTGGTGCTGGCGATTACCTTCCTGCTGACGGTATTCGCCGATCTGACCGTGGCGGTAGAGGTGGGGCTGATCCTGGCCGTTGTCCTCTTCGTCAAGCGTATGGGCGAGGTACACAGAATCTCCAAGGTGCTGCCTGACCCGTCTTCCGTCAAGGTCGAGGCCCATATGGTAACCGAGAGCCACGACTGTCCGCAGATCGGAATCTACAATGTGGAGGGACCGCTGTTCTTCGGAGCCGCTTACCGCTTCGACCACACCATGCCCGAGCTCGGCCCGGATCAGCCTAAGCTTATCCTGCTGCGCATGGGCAAGGTGCCGCTGATGGATACGACAGGCGAGGCCAATCTGGCAGCGCTGGTGAAGGACCTGCAGGCGGCAGGCGGCAGGCTGATGATCTCAGGCATCCAGAGCCAACCGCTTGAGCTGCTCAAGAGAACAGGACTGTATGACCGGATCGGTGCCTCCCAGTTCTATGATCATACCGGCGAAGCGATCAATGATTCGCTGGGCAGCGTGAACCCCAGCCGTTGCCGGGGCTGCACACATGCGGCCTTCAGAGAATGCAGCGCCCTCTCGGGGCTGGAGGAATCCTCATCGCGCAGCGCGGCCTTCAAGGGCCGCACTCCGGCGGTGGCCCGCAAGCTGAGCGGCGGGGTATAACCCTTGTAATCCGGACAAAGAAATCGCCTTTTTGGTAAAATGGAGGGTCCGCCTTCCATCCCAAAAGGAGCGATTTCTTTGTCGTTTACTATAACATGTCCCCGCTTTATCCTATATTATCCTAAATCTCCTGCGTGCAGAATCATATCGACCAGACCTGGGAAACGTGTATTTAAGTCATCCTTTCTGAGCGAATAAAAGTGCTGTTTGCCTTCTATGCGCGGCTGGATAATTCCAGCTTCACGAAGCATTTTAACGTGGTGGGACAACGTTGATTTTGAGATGTGGTCGACTTCAAATGCGGAGCAGCGTTTCTCGCCAGAACTGGCTAAACAATGTGCAATCTTCATGCGCAACGGGTCACCTAATGCATTGCAGACCGTGGTCAGACGCATCTCTGAAACTGTAGGTATCGATAAATGTCTCATAAGGTAGATACTAGCATATTCAATATCTTCTTTCAATGTTCGATAATTTTCGAATTATAATATACGTTGCTTTAGAAGTGTGGTATAGTTCTTCTTATGTTAAATAGTTCGAAAATATTCGAACTATAAAACAACTTTGTATAATACTACAGAAAATTCAGGAGGTAACAAAATGTCTAACACAACAAATGCCGGTAATACCACTAACGCTCAACACACGGATAAGAACATAACCATGTTAAATAACTATTTCCGTTTGTATGATGCCTCTCGCACCGACGATCGGGCTATGCACGACTTGTTGTCACTGTTCACGCAGGATGCTGAAATTGTGTCGGGCGGGAGAAGCCGCACAGGATTCGAGGTAGTGATTAAGACTTTTTATGAACACAACAAAGACATTAAACATATGTGGGACGCATGGGTACTTCAGCCTGACGGCAGCTACCTGACCAACTGGGCAGTATGCGGACAAGCTGCCGATGGCACGGTCTATGCGAAGGCGGGTATAGATATTATGCATGTGAATGATATGGGGCAGATTACGTATCTGAAGAACGTGCAGACGACTGAGGATGAGTACAGTGAATATATTTCGTAAGCGAAAAGTAATTCATATGAGGGTTACTGCATAAGCCTACGGTTAGGCAGTAACGAACCGGCTCAAAGCAAAAACCGGCGGGGAATTTACAGACGTAAATTTCCCGTCGGTTTTATTAAAATATAAGAACTTATTATGTTGCACACGATAACTTATCCTTCTATTTCTCGCTGAAACGGTACCGTCCTTTAAAAGTACGGCGAAGCCGTTTCCACTTGTGTCTTGTCCACTTGTCACCGGATATCCCGTGAACCCTCCCGTTGAACCCTCCCATATTGGACACTCCTGCCCCATATTTGTACAATTACATAAATGGACTATATCAAGGTAAGGAGATTATCCTTCATGAAAGAACTGAATTACACCAAGGTCTTCATCCTTCTGGCTGCTATGACGGCGGCAACGCTGGCGGTATACCGCGTAGTTTCGCTGCAGACGGATACGTTCTATGCCTTTCTGATCTGGAATCTGTTTCTGGCCTGGGTGCCGTTCTTCTTCTCCATGGCCGCGCATGAGCTGGATAAGCGGAAGATCGGGGGGCTGCTGATTCTGCCGCTGGGCGTTGCCTGGCTGCTGTTTTTTCCGAATGCGCCTTATATTATGACTGATCTGATTCATCTGACCGTCCGCAAAAGCAAGTATATCGTCGGCGGAACGATCCAGAACCGGTACTGGTATGATCTGACCACCCTCCTCCTGTTCACCTGGAGCGGCTGGCTGACCGGATTCTTCTCCCTGTACCAGTTCCAGCACGTGATATACCGGAAAAGCAACATGCTGCTCTCGTGGGTCTTCGTCCTGTTTGCCTGTGTCATGGGCGGCTACGGCGTCCTGCTCGGCAGAGTCTACCGGCTGAACAGCTGGGATGTGCTGACGGACCGCCATCAGCTGTACCGGCTGGTCATGGACAGCCTGAACCGGCAGTCTGTGTTCTTCAGCCTGTTCATCGCTTTTGTCCTGCTGGTGATCTATGCCACGATGTATTGCCTGCTGAACGGGCTGGGGGGCGGGAGCCGCAGGAGTTATTCCGAGAGCCGGAGGAAGATAGGTTAAATGTCCTCCTCATCGCCGAGTTCAGGCGGAAGCTCCATGTCCATCTCCAGCTCAGGAGCCGGAACATATTGGTAGCGCTCCAGGTCAACCATGCCCCGTTCATCGAAGCTAACGCCCTCTCCGGTTAAGTACAGCTGCTGCAGGGAGGCGGACTCGTCTTCGGTGAGCGAGATCATGCCTTTGGCGTTGATAACCCTGTGCCACGGCAGCTTGTACTTCCTGCTCATGGAGTGCAGAATGCACACGACCTGCCGTGCTGCCCGGGGGCTTCCGGCCGCCCGGGCAATTCCGCCGTAGGTCATGACGGTGCCTTCCGGAATCGATTGAATGATGAGGATAACTTTTCGTGTGAATGGTGTCATCTTGCGGGCTCCTTTAAATTCTCATTCTGTAACAATACTATTCTAACCATAACATAAAGCGGCTGCTGCAAGGAGCATTGGCACTAGTGGAGCAGTAACTGACAATCTCATACGAAGCTTGGCCTCAGCCGGCCCCTCTGTTACAGAGCGGGCTTATTTGAAATATAAGAATGTATAGGTTTCACGCTATACATTATCCTTCTATTTCTCGCTGAAACGGTACCGTCCTTTAAAAGGACGGCAATGCCGTTTCCACTTGCTGTGCCATTCAGGGGCCGGGCGGCTTCTGCTTCTCCTATCCAGCAAATTCTGGCGAATAGGAGTTAGAGAGACGGGGGATAATCAGAGCAATAGATCTCTGACAGGAGTGATAGCGGTGAAGAACAAGCATTCTGCACTGAACAGTGAAGCTGCCGGTACCCTGTCCGCGCATCCTCCGCTAAGCCCTTCGCTGGAGGAGACGGTGGAACGGCTGCGGAAGATTTTCAATAACGACGGGACACTGAGAGTAAGGATCATAGAGAACAGCCAGGGTGCTCCCGTCCGCTGCGGATTAATCTATGCCGATGGAATGGTGGACCGGAATCTGATTCAGACAGGGATCATCAAGCCGGTACTTGCTTACCAGCCCGCAGAAGAAGAGTACCGGGACCCCAAGGTTCTTATGGAAAGAATCCGGATGACCGTTATTGATACGCCTGATGTCACGGCCACCGGGGAGCTGGAGGGATTGATAGGAGCGGTCGTCAGCGGGAAGGCGTTGCTGCTCCTGGATGGCTATGCTGGAGGGCTGGTTATCAATGTTCAGGGATGGGATTCCAGAGCGATAGAAGAGCCTACTACAGAAAAAGCAGTGCGCGGTCCCCGGGAGGGGTTCACCGAATCGCTGCTTGTCAATCTGACCCTAATCCGCCGCAGAGTGCAGGACCCGGATCTGAAATTTGAATTCACGCAAATCGGAACACGCAGCAGGACACAGACCTGCATCTGCTATATGGAGGGCCTGGCCTCTCCTGCCATTATTAAGGAGCTGTATGACAGGCTGGAGAAGGTGGAGCTTGATCTGATTCTGGATACGGGTTATTTGTCCGAGCTGATCCGTGACGAGCCGTATTCTCCGTTTGAAACTGTCGGAAATACCGAGCGGCCGGACACACTGGTAAGCAAAATCCTGGAGGGCCGGGTTGCGGTTCTTATCGAAGGCACCCCTTTTGCGCTGACTGTCCCTTATGTATTTGTAGAGAACTTCCAGGCCAGTGAGGATTATTATATCAATTATTATTTTGCATCGTTTAACCGTGTGCTTAGAGTGATGGGCGCCTTCATGTCGATCAGTATTCCGGCCGGTTATATTGCCCTGGTGACCTATGCCCAGGAGATGGTCCCCACTCTGCTGCTGCTAAGCATTGCGACCGCAAGGCAATCGGTGCCTTTTCCAACCATAGTTGAAGCCCTCCTTATGTTGACCATCTTCGAGGTGTTGCGGGAAGCGGGGGCGCGGATACCGACTTCGATTGGGCAGGCGGTAAGCATTGTCGGAGCGTTGGTGCTGGGCCAGGCTGCTGTGGATGCACGGATTGTCAGTGCGCCGATGGTCATCGTGGTGGGCTTGACAGGGATAACGACCCTGCTGAATCCAAGGCTGACCGGGCCGCTGATCATCGCCAGACTGGCGCTGCTGGGCGCCACCTTTTTCCTCGGTCTCTACGGATATTTCTTCGGTCTGCTCGGTCTGGTCATTCATCTGATGAGTCTGCGCTCCTTCGGGGTCTCTTACATGCTGGGAGTCGGCTCGATCCGCCCGCAGGATATTAAGGATACAACGATCCGTGCCCCCTGGTGGGATATGAATCTGCGGCCGGCGATGATTGGAATGCGCAACCGGAGACGGAAGCCGCCGAAAAGACCGGCGAAGCGGTCATGAGATCCCTGCGAAGAGGGATCGCCTCTCTGATCTCACTACTGCTGCTGTTGAGCCTGGGACTCACCGGCTGCTGGAATTATACCGAGGTGGATGATATGGCGATTGTAGCCGGGGTGGCCATTGACAAAGATGAGGATGGGAAGCTGTTGCTTACAGTAGAGATCGTAGATACTGGCGGGGCAGCCAACAAGGCTCAGGCGGGCTATAAAATGGTCAGCCTCAGCGGGAATACGATGTTTGAAATCGTCCGCAATATGATCTCTCTGACCGGCAAGAAGCTATTCTGGAGTCATGCCAAGGCAATAATCATCAGTGAGGAAGCCGCCAGAGAGGGGCTGGTGAAAGTCATTGACTGGTACAGCCGGGACACGGAGACCCGTTCGGATGTGTTCATCTTCATATCAGGAGAGAAGACGGCCCGCGAGGTGCTCAATCTGAACAGTACCACAGAAGCGATTCTGTCTTTTGAATTGGCCCAGATGATGCATGACGAGAAGTATATGAACATCGCTCCGGCTGTGGAGATCTGGGATTTCATTGACAAGCTGGAGACTTCAGGGATTTATGCTACAGCCCCAATCATTCATATTCATCAGAAAAATGGTGAAAAGAGCGAAAGGGTGGCAGGCACCGCCGTATTCGTGAAGGACCGGATGGTGGGCAAACTGAGCGGCGATGAGACGAAGACGATGCTTATGATCAAAAATGTACTGCAAGGAGGGGTGCTGGTTGTGGATGATAAGCGGGGGAACCCGGCGTATTCCCTGGAGATTGTCTCCAATCAGACCAAGCTGAAGCACCAAATGGTAGATGGCAGGCTCCAAATGGAGATTCGTACGGCAACCAAGACGGGGCTGGATGAGGTGATGACCACGGACGGATTCTTAAAAAATGAGACTATTCATGATATTGAGCAAAGGGCGGCTGAGCAGCTGCAGGCGGATATTCTTACGTTAGTTCATAAGATGCAGCAGCAATATGACGCTGACATTTTTGGCTTTGGTGAGAGCCTGTACGAGAACCAGCCCAAGCTCTGGGCGGAGGTGAAGAATCACTGGCCTGAGGTCTTTGCCGGTCTTGAAGTGAACGTCAAGTCCAAGGTGACGATACAGAGCAGTGCCAAGACATCGCGGGCCATCCGGCTGGGGGATTAAGCTATGGTCATTTACGTGGTGTTGATCTATGCCTTGATCGCTGTAATTGATCCATATGGGCTGCGGAAGAAGGGAATGAAGCGGGATTTCCTGGTCTGTTCTGCCCTGTACCTGATCTCCTTCGCGCTGGCCTTCGCACTCTCGATGCGTTGGGAGATACCCAGTCCGTCCCCGCTGTTTGTGGATTGGATCAAAAGGCTATATTAGCGCGTGACGCTGAAGGAGGAGGAGAGTGTGAGCAAAGAGATTATTCCGGCTGGCCAGTCGATCAGCATCGCTGTATTATTTATCACCGGCGCTTCTCTGTTCCTGGGTACCTCGTCACAGTCCGGCAACAGCAGCTGGATTGCCCAGCTCCTGGCCATACTGCTGGCGATTCCCCTCATGCTGATCTATGCGAGACTCCATGTCCTGTTTCCAGGCAAGGATCTGTATGACATGCTGATTGAAGTGTTCGGCTCCGTCCTGGGACGGATGCTCTGTTGTCTGTACATCTGGTATGCTTTACATCTTGGAGCGCTGGTGCTTCGCAATTTCGGGGAGTTCAGCAAGACCGTGGCTTTAACCGCAACTCCGATGCTCGCACCTATGCTTGTGATCGGCCTGCTCTGTATCTGGGTGGTCCACGCCGGGATCGAGGTGCTTGGAAGAAGCGCCAAATTCCTGCTGCTGTTCTCGCTGATTGTAATTGTGGTCCTACAACTACTCTCTGTACCCAAGTTTGAGTACCATCATCTGAGGCCACTGCTCCATACCAGATTAGACCTTATTCTTGCAGATACGGCTGGCTCGTTCACCTTCCCTTTTGCCGAGATTGTAGTCTTCCTGGGCGCGTTCAACGCCATCCCGGCCAAGGGCTCTGCCAAGCGGGTGCTGGTCAGCAGCACACTGATTGCAGGGGTTATCATTATTATGATTACACTGCGCAACCTGCTGGTGCTTGGCCCTGATATTCTGTCCGGTCTGTACTTCCCCTCTTACGTGGCGGTCAGCCGGATTAATATCGGTGATTTCGTTACCCGGATCGAGGGCTCGGCAGCCATTGTGTTTGTTACGGCGCTCTTCGTCAAGGTCAGTCTGTGTCTGTATGTAACCTGTAACGGGGTAGCGAAAGTATTCAAGCTGGGTAGCTACCGGTCTGTAGTGCTGCAGATGGGACTGATCATGATCTATCTGTCGGACTTCATCTATTCCAATATTATGGAAATGGAAGAGTTCGCGTATCACATCTACAAGGTATATGCCCTCCCGTTCGAAGTGGTGATTCCTGTGCTGCTGTGGCTTACAGCCGAGCTTGTTGTCCGCAAAAGGTGCAGCAGGCACAAGGCTCTTCCAGAGCAGCAGCCGGAAGGTTTATAGAGCAGAGCAGCGTCATTTCTTCAGCCCCGCCCTGCGGGGCTTTCCGGATTTCAACCTGTGCTGAAGTTAGCTATAATGAGAGATAAGAGAGAATTTCATAGAACAGGTAAGAAAGGCGTGGATTACAGATGAGCGTATCCAGCATTGTAATGTCCTCACATTGGGGCAGAGAGGTCAGACATAAGCTTATTACGCAAGGCTCCAAGGTGCTGGCCGTGGTGTTTCCAGGACAGAATTATTCCGCCGAGCGGCCGCTGCTGGATTATGCAGGCAAGCTGGCCCGGGAATACGGCTGTGACCTGCTGCTGCTCGAATACGGCTACCAGGCTGCCAGAGTAGCCTTCAAGCGCGAAGAGATTGATATTGTTGCCGAGGAATGCAAGATTGCGCTTGCTTCGCTTCCCGACTATGAGCAGTTCCTGTTCATCAGTAAGAGTATGGGCACGATTATTGCCGGTAAGGCGGCGTCGGAGCCCGGAATGGGCGAGAAGGTCTCGCATCTGTTCCTTACCCCTGTTCCCGAGAGCATTCCGTTCATCCGGCAGAGCCGGGGCAGTGTGATCTACGGCGGGAGTGACCCGATGTTCACCGGGCAGCATCCTGCCGAGCTTAGCAGCATGAAGCAGGTAAGGGTATATAGAATTGACGATGCCAACCACTATCTGGAGGTGGATAGCGTCAACGAATCGCTGGCTGTGCTGCTGGTTATTATTAATTTTTATCATGAATTTTTCCGAGATTCACTATAAAAGGAGATGAGAGCATGATTACAGAAGCGGCAATGCTTCAGGTGAAGCCGGGACAGACCCATTCCTTCGAGCAGAGCTTCAGGGAGGCTTCCCCGCTGATTGCTTCGATTGACGGGTATTTGGGCCATGAGCTTCAGCATTGTATGGAGGATGACCACAAGTATCTGCTGGTTGTCAGATGGCGCAGCCTGGAGGATCATACCGTAGGCTTCAGGGAATCGCCCCAGTATCAGGAGTGGAAGGCGCTGCTGCATCATTATTACAGCCCTTTTCCTATAGTAGAGCATTATACGAAGGTTAGTCTGGATTAGTGGAGAGGGTGCGTATATGCAGGGGAAGGTGATCGGCCAAGGCAGAACGGCTGAAGTGTTGGAGTACGGGGAAGGAAGGATTCTTAAGCTGTACCGTGACGATGTTCCAGAAGAACATGTGGACTTGGAATACCGCATCAGTAAATGGGTCTATGAACAAGGTGTTGCTACTCCGCAGCCCCATGAGCGGGTAGTTGTAGAGGGCAAACAGGGAATTGTATATCAGCAGATCGCCGGTCCTACCCTGCTGAAGCAGATGAACCGGAAGCCGTGGCTGAACTTCAGCGGCTTCAAACAGATGGCCGCCCTGCATTACAGCCTCCATCAGCTTGACGGCATGGGCGAAGCCGGAGCGCAGAAGAAGCGCCTGGAACAGCAGATTATCGCGGCACCCATGCTTGAGACCGAGGAGAAAACACAGATTCTGTCCCGGCTTGCCCGGCTGCCGGATGGGGAGAAGCTATGCCATGGCGATTTCCACCCGGATAATATCCTGATGGACGATAAGCTGTGGGTCATTGACTGGATGACCGGCGTCCACGGTAATCCTGCGGCAGATGTGGCACGTTCAGTAATCATGTTCAGTATCGGGGCCATGCCTCCGCAGGCTTCCGTGTTCGCTAAGGGGTTCCTGGGGTTCGCCAGGAAGCGGCTGACCGCGCAATATGTCGGCAGGTATCTGAAGCTGTCAGGCTTGACGCTTGCGGATATCGAACCGTGGATACTGCCGGTAGCAGCCGCACGGCTGGTGGAGGGACTTCCGGTTCCCGAGAAGGAGCTGCTGGTCCGTGAGATCCGCAGACGTCTGAGAGCATAGCGCTGCAAGCAAGAGACTGTATAGGGGAGGCGGAAGTGCTGGTGAATACATATATTGCATGGCTGCGCGGCATTAATGTCGGCGGCAACAAAGTGATCAAAATGCAGGACCTGAAGGCCACCCTCGGAACACTTCCATTCAGGAATGTACGCACCTACATCCAGAGCGGCAATGTTATATTTGAGAGTGAAGCATTAACCGGCGAGGGGCTGGCCGAGATGATTAGCGGGAAGATTCAGGAGACCTTCGGCTTTGAAGTACCGGTGATGATCCGTTCTCTGGAGGAGCTGGAGGCAGTTATTGCCGGCAATCCGTTCCCGCAGAGTGAGCAGGAAGCCTACAAGCGACTGTACGTCTCGTTCCTGGCAGCGGAGCCAGCCGCTGAAGCGCTGGAGAAACTCCGCCCCTATGAGGATGGAGCTGATAAGCTGCGGGTGATCGGCAGGGAGCTGTATGCCTTCTATGAAGTGAGTGTGAGCGAGTCGCCGCTGTTCAAGGTGCCGTTCGACAAGCTGCTGGGAACGGCGCTTACTGCTCGCAACTGGAACACCCTGAACAAGGTAGCCGCACTGGCCCGTAAGCCGTAAAGGAAATAGTAGCTCTACCAAATACCCCACCGGGACATCTCCTGGCGGGGTATTTGGCGTGTCCGGCACATTCAGCAAACATTCAGCGGGCATTCATTACGGGTTAAGGTACAGATGCCATAATACACCTAAGAAATGAACGAATCGGAGTGGATCATACAATGAAATTACTGAAGAGGCCGGGTATCGATGTTGTCCTGCTAATGATTATGCTGCTGGCAGCCGTCCTGTACGGATACGGAATCTGGAATGACCAATATGCCAATACGTACTATACAACCGCAGTGGGCAGCATGCTGCAGAGCTTTCATAACTTCTTCTTCGCTTCCCTGGATTCGGCAGGGTCTGTAACGGTCGATAAGCCGCCGGTAACCTTCTGGCTGCAGACCTTAAGCGCGTTGGTCTTCGGCCTGCATGGCTGGAGTGTCATTCTGCCGCAGGTGCTCAGCGGTGTAGGCTCGGTACTCTTAGTCTATCTGCTGGTGAAGCCAACCTTCGGACGGGCGGCGGCACGGCTTGCAGCGCTCGTTATGGCCGCTACTCCGGTAGCAGCAGCGGTAAGCCGGACGAACAATATTGATACGCTGCTGGTATTCACACTGCTGCTGGCGGCATGGTTCCTGTTCAGAGGCACCCGGACCCACCGGCTTGGCAGCCTGCTGGCAGCTTTCGGACTCATCGGTGTCGCCTTCAATGAGAAGATGCTGCAAGCTTATATGGTTCTTCCGGCCTTCTATCTATTCTATCTCCTGGCAGCCAAGGTGAACTGGAAAAAGAAGACCGGCACCCTTGCAGCCTGCACTGCCGTACTGCTGGCAGTGTCTCTATCCTGGGCTGTAATTGTCGATTCCATTCCGGCCGATGAGCGTCCTTACATCGGGAGCAGCGGCACCAACTCTGTGCTTAATTTGGCTTTTGGCTATAACGGTGTGTCCCGTCTGACCGGTGACCGTAGTACTGGGGGAGCCGGAGGTGGCGGCTTGGGCGGTGGTGGTATGCCAGGAATGAACGGGGAAATGCTGGACTTAAGCGGTGAATTCCCGCCCATGGATGGAGCTGACGGGCAAGGGGGCGCAGACGGGCAAGGGACGATGAACGGCCGTGATTCCGCCGCCGGGGACAATCAGAGCCGTGACAGCGGCGGGACTGCACCAGGCCAGGACGGACGCGGTGGCGGAATGGTGCCGGGCGGTCAGGATGGAGGACGGCGCGCAGAAGGAGAGAGCGGCGGATTCGGCGGGTTCGGAAGCCCGAACGGACGCGGTGGGATGGGCGGTGGCGGGATGTTCAACACAGGCACTGCCGGTCCGCTGCGGCTGTTCCAGCAGGAGCTGTCCGGCCAGGCGAGCTGGATGCTGCCGTTCGTGCTGTTCGGCAGCATCGGGATCTTGGCCAGCCTGCGCCGCAGGAGCTTCACCCGGCAGCATAAGGAAGCCCTGTTCTGGTTGGCCTGGCTGATTCCGGTCATGGGATTCTTCAGCATCGCCGGCTTCTTCCACCAGTACTACCTGATCATGATGGCTCCGCCGGTGGCGGCGCTGGCAGGTGCAGGCTGGTCTCAGCTCTGGAGCTACTATAAGGAGCGGAAGACCTGGCTGTCCTGGCTGCTGCCCGCAGCGGTGCTGGCTACAACGGTGCTTGAGGTGTACATTATCCGTCCGTATGACGATACCATCGGCAGCGGGTGGTCCGTGGGCATACTGGCCGCAGGTATTGCAATGACTGTATTGCTAATCATTCTGCGGCTGCTGGAAACGGTACGAAATAAGCATTCCTGGATACATGCCGCTGCTGTAACAGGGTTCCTGGTGCTGCTGATTGGCCCTCTCTACTGGGCATTCACACCGATTGTCTATGGCAATAACAGCATGACGCCGGCAGCTGGTCCGGATAGCGGCAGCTCCTTCACCTTCGGTAGGGGGAATATAAGCAACATGGGCAATGCGCCTGACGTGGACACCAGGGCCGGAATGGGCGGCATGGGGGGAAGGAATAACTCCGCTGGTATTAATGATTCTCTGCTGGGCTATCTCAAGGAGCATAACACCGGCGAGAAATATCTGTTCGCAGCGATGGATTATGGAACGGCAGGCCCGTATATCATCGACGAAGGCGAGCAGGTTGTTATCCTGAACGGCTTCAATGCGTCAGATACGCCTTACACCCCGGACAGCCTGAAGGAGCTTATAGAGAGCGGGCAGGTGAAGTACTTCCTGGTCACCAGCGGCGGCATGGGCGGGGGGCGCGGCGGCAGCTCGGAGATTACGGAATGGATTACATCGAACGGGACCGAGGTTCCTGCCGCAGACTGGCAGGGAACACAGAACAGCGGCAATGCCGGAACCCTTTATGAGATAACCCTGAACTAACCTGCGGAAGCAGGAGATCTGGAAGCGCGTATATCCGGCCCTTTGTCGCCGCGCTTCCTTACTACTTTTGAGGAGGAGCTGCCCATGAGTATCCAAGTGCGCTATTCCATTATTATACCGATGTTCAATGAAGAGGCTGTTATTCAGGAAACCTACCGGCGCATCAAAAAAGTAATGGGCACAACAGGCGAGCCTTACGAGCTGATCTTCATTAATGACGGCAGCACGGACAATTGCGCGCAGATGATCGAGGAATACAGCTATTGGGATGAAAGTGTGAAGCTGATCGATCTGTCCCGCAATTTCGGGCATCAGGTTGCTATTACCGCAGGGATGGATTATGCGCTGGGCGATGCGGTTGTGATCATTGACGCGGATCTGCAGGACCCGCCCGAGCTGATTCCGGAGATGATTGCCGAGTGGAAGCAAGGCTACCAGGTCGTATATGCCAAGCGGATCAAGCGAAACGGAGAGTCCCTGTTCAAAAAGTGGTCGGCCAGCTTATTTTACCGGGTGCTGCGTTATTCGACAGATATCTCTATTCCGGTGGACACTGGCGATTTCCGCCTGATGGACCGCAGGGTCTGCGACGAGCTGAAGCGTCTGCCGGAGAAGAACCGCTTCGTGCGCGGTCTCGTCAGCTGGGTTGGATTCCGCCAGAAGGCGATAGAATACGAGCGGGAGGAGCGGCTGGCCGGAGAGACCAAATATCCGTTAGGGCGGATGCTTAAGCTGTCTCTGGATGGCATTACCTCCTTCTCTTATAAGCCGCTGAAGCTGGCGGGTGTTCTTGGAGCACTGCTGTCCGTATCCGGCTTCCTGTACCTGCTGTATGTGCTGTACCTGGCACTCTTTACGGATGCGGCCGTGAAGGGCTGGGCATCGATGATCGGGATCACCTTGACCTTCAACGGGTTCGTGCTGCTCATGCTGGGCATTCTGGGCGAGTATGTCGGACGGATCTATGATGAATCGAAGGGCCGTCCCCTCTACATCGTTCAGGAGTTCTACAGCGGCAGGCCGCAGCAGAGCGCGCAGGAGCAGAGAGTCGCCAATCTCAACAAATAACCATAGTTCTTTCGCACAAAAAAGCACCGCCTCTCCTCCCTAAGGAAAGGCGTTTCTTATGTAGTCTCTGCTAAGCCTTCAGCAAATCATGATCGACATAACGTGCGCCGTTCAGCTCACTGATAATGTTGACGGCAACCTTGGCGCCATCCCCGGCAGTGATTATGGCGTGGACACTCATTCCGGCAACGGTTCCGGCGGCCCAGATCCCGTCGATATTGGTTCTGCCTTCCGGTGTGGCGGCAATCACCGTCTTGATTCTTGGCTCCGTACCTTCTTTGGTCGTTACCCCGGCTGCGGCAGCCAGATCCGTCAGAACACCTGTCGCCAGCACGACATGCTTAGCTTCATAAGTAGCCCCGCTCTCTGTCCCGATGACGAAGCCCTCACCGCTGGCTTCAAGCGACGTCGCCTGTCCGGCAACCAGCTCGGCCCCGAACTTCACCGCCTGCTTATGTCCGGTTTCTACCAGCTCAGGTCCGCCGATCTCGCTAATTCCGTAATAATTCTCATACCAGCCTCTGCGGGTCATACCTTTGTCATTGTCAATCAGCAGTGTTTTTTTGCCGGCCTTGGCAGCGAACAGGGCGGCGCTTGCACCGGCAGGACCGGCACCGATAATGGCGATTTCGTACATGAGATAACCTCCTAAAAGTTTTGAAAGCATACACTTAAGTTTTGATAGCATAAACCTCGTTGAATCACATCGCAAAACTCGCTTCGGAAGCATACACTTCGCAGAACTATTATATCGCTATTTACAGCTCATTGGCTAATTCCGCAGACATGGAAGAGAGACCTTGAAGGCAGCCCCCTCACCCGGGGGGCTGGATACAGTAACTTCTCCCTGATGAGCTTCGGCAATGGACCTCGTAATCGATAATCCAAGCCCGGAGCCGCCGTATTTGCGTGTGCGGGAGGAATCGCTGCGGTAGAAGCGGTCGAACACATGCGGGAGATGCTCCGCAGAGATGCCGGAGCCGTTATCCTTCACGGTAAGCTCTGCTAATTCTCCCCCGGCGTGTAGCGATATGTGGATGATGCCCTTGAGCTCATCGGTATGCTGAACCGCATTGTGGAATAGATTAAGAAGGACCTGTCTGATCTGGTCAGGATCAACCAGGCAACGGATGCCGCAGGCCAGGTCGAAGACGACCTGCCGCTCTCCGGCCAGCACCCGGAGCTGCGCCTGCATGTCGTCGATCAGCTCGCCCAGCAGTACCTGCTTGACCCGCAGCCGGGGTGCGCCGTCCATCCGGGCGAGCAGAAGCAGGTCCTCCACCAGCTTGTTGATGCGCTTGGCTTCACCGTGCATGCTGTTCAGCGCGCTGTAGAGCTGTTCCCGGTTATCGGCAGCTCCGCGCAGAAGGACCTCCAGGAAGCCGTAGATGGATGTCAGCGGCGTTCGCAGTTCATGGGAAGCATCTGCGGCGAACCGGCGCATCTGCTCTTTCGCCTCCCGCTCATTCTTGAACGAAATCTCCAGCCGCTCCAGCATGCCGTTGAAGGACTGGGCGAGCTGGTCGATCTCAAGCTGGCCCTGCTCCTCAGGGAACCGCACATTCAGGTTGCCGGCATCGATAATCTGGGCCGAACGCCCCATGTTGGATAAGGGGACCAGCGTTTTGCGCAGCGCAGGCAAATACAGCAGCAGCCCGGCCAGCAGAGCCGTTACCGACAATGCGCCGAAGATAAGCAGCTGCTGCAGGATGACATCCTTCAGCGGTCCGGTCTCCACCGTCATCTGCAGAAGCATCCGGGCAGCTCCGGGCCTGCCCAGATTCATGAAGACCGCCAGATGCTCGCTGCCATCCCCGGCGGGAATCAGCTGGTAACTCCCGCCCCTCTTGTCCTGGGTGAGCTTCAACAGCTGGTCATAGGCCTCATTACTCATTCTTGGTGCAGGCGAAGCGGACAGGGTCTCTTCCTTCAAATCCATGAAGCTGCCGTCCTGATTATAGATAGCGAGGGTAGTATGGGCGTCGAGCAGCAGGGGGCGCCGGTCTCCCCCTGGCCGTCTGTTACCTGCATTATTGAAGATTTCAAATGGCACAGAGCGTATCTGGGTCTCCATCGCCTCCGCCCGGTTGCTGTATATGAAATTCCGCATGAGTACATACTGGAGTGTGCCGATCAGTATAAGCAATCCTGAAAGAATGAGCAGCGAGGCGGCGAGCAGCTGCTTGCGCAGGGAACGCGGAGCATGGAATCTGCCTGTGAATCTACGGGTCCGGGCAGTCATACCAGATCCACCCGGTACCCCGCCCCGCGCAGGGTGCGGATGATCCGGTGCTCCTTGTCGCCGAGCTTCTCCCGGAGGGAGCGGATATAGACCTCCACGATATTCTCCTCCCCGCCGAAGTCATAGCCCCACACCTTGTCGAGAATCATCGGCTTGCTCAGGACCAGTCCGTGGTTGATCACCAGATACTGCAGCAGCTCATATTCAGTCGGAGACAGCTCCAGCACCTCCTCCTTATGGCGGATCTCCTTGCGGCGGCCGTCAATCCGGAAGGGGCCGCACCGGACCTCACCGAGCAGGCCGGGAAACTGGTTGCGCAGCCGGGCCTGAATCCGGGCCAGCAGCTCCTCGAAGCTGAACGGCTTCACCATGTAATCATCTGCGCCAAGAGACAGGCCCGCCACGCGGTCGTCCACCTCATCCTTGGCGGTCAGCATGATGATCGCCACCTCCGCTTCCTCGGAACGGAGGCACCGGCAGACCTCGAATCCGTCCATACCGGGCATCATTACATCAAGGATAACAACATGCGGCTTAAAGTCGGCTGCCGTTGCCAGGGCTTCAGCGCCATCTGCGGCGGTTTGTACCTCAAAGCCTTCGTTCATTAGGCCCAGCTCCAGAAACTGAAGGATATGAGGCTCATCATCCACCAGGAGTAGCCGGATACCTTGTGTCGCTTTCATTGGCATTTCCTCCATTTTGAGTAAGTGAAGTTAGTGTAGTATGTCCATAGTATGAATTCCCCGGTTGAACGTTTGCTGAAATAGGCCTTTGGAGCCACGGATTCGATTCATCCCGGCTGATTGCGGTTAATCATAATGGTTAATCTAATTATAGTGACTTATCGCGCCATGAATATGAAATATAGTTATAAATTTAAACAGTTTAGTTCAGGTAATAAAGGGTTTTTTACGGCGGGCATAGAACACTATTAGAATATAAGGATACAACATGTCCCGTTCAGCTGTTTTCCTCCCCGTACAACCCGTATTCATCCTGTCTAGGCATTTCTTTTGGGTTAAATCTTTTCACAACACTTCTTTTTAGGGTATCTATTTAGGTCTGCACTTCACAGCATCACTCATTCAACCTAATTTATTACATGTTCCATTACCCATAAGTCAAGGAGGCTCTTCCATGAAGAAAAAAGAGATGGTAGCCATGCTATTGGCGGGAGGCCAAGGGAAAAGATTAAAAAGTCTGACCAAATCGATTGCCAAACCGGCTGTATATTTCGGAGGAACCTACCGCATCATCGACTTCCCTCTAAGTAACTGCTCGAATTCAGGCATCGATACCGTGGGTGTGCTGACACAGTATGAACCGCTGGTGCTGCATTCGTATATCGGGGTCGGCAGCGACTGGGACCTGAACCGCAAGGATGGCGGCGTATTCGTCTTGCCTCCGCATGAACGGGAGAACGGAAGCAGTTGGTACCGGGGAACGGCAGATGCGATCTACCGCAATCTGAAGTTCGTGGATCAGTTCGATCCGGAGCATGTGTTAATTCTGTCGGGAGACCATATTTACAAGATGGATTATCATGCGATGCTGCAATATCACAAATCCAAGAATGCGGACTGCACCATCTCAGTCATTGACGTTTCACTGGAGGAAGCAGGCCGCTTCGGCATACTGAATACAGAAGATGACCTGAAGATCTATGAGTTCGAAGAGAAGCCAGCCCAGCCTAAGAGCACACTTGCTTCGATGGGGGTATATATTTTCAAATGGGATGTTCTGCGCAAGCATCTGCTTGAGGACGGGGAGAACGCCGGATCATCGCATGACTTCGGTAAGGACATTATTCCGATGATGCTGGGTGAAGGCCAATCGCTGTACGCTTATCCTTTTGAAGGCTATTGGAGAGATGTAGGTACGGTAGACAGTCTGTGGGAAGCGAATATGGATCTCCTGAGCGATACGCCTCCCCTGAACCTGAATGATACCGGCTGGAGAATCTTCACCCGTAATCCGAATCAGCCCGCACAATATGTGGCACCGGGAGCCAAGGTATCGAGCTGCATCATTAATGAAGGCTGCATCGTGCATGGCGAGGTGAAGCACTCTGTCCTCTTTTACGGGGTTGAAGTGGGCGAAGGCAGTGTCATCACCGACTCTGTCATTATGCCCAAGGTGAAGATCGGCAAGAACGTGAGAATTCACAAAGCGATCATCAGTCAGAACACGGTCATTGAGGATAATATGGAAATCGGCGCCGACCGGGAGAATGAGAATGAAATTCTGCTGATCGACAAACGAAGCAAGAAGCTCAAATCTGTAGCAGCCAAAACCATATAACCACAAGAGGGCGGGGGATTCCGATGAAAGAGCTTATGGGTGTAATTAATCTTGATCATGAATTGGATAATTTAAATGAACTGACCTATTTCCGCTGCGGAGCAGCGGTCCCCTTCGCCAGCCGTTACCGGCTGATCGACTTCGTCTTGTCGAACATGATGCGTGCGGAGCTGGAGAGCGTAGGGCTGTTCGTCCGCCGCAAATACCGTTCATTGATGGATCATCTCGGCGACGGCAAATCGTGGGATATGAACCGCAAGCATGGCGGACTGTTCATCCTGCCACCGGACTGGAATGACCCTACGGACACCTCCCTGGGCGACCTGCAGCATTATCATAACAATCTGGATTTCTTCAAAAGGGCTTCGGCCAAATACATCGTCTTCTCCGGCAGCCAGCATATTAACACGGTGGACCTGCAGGACCTCTATCAGTATCACCTGGAACAGGGTGCGGACGTAACGATGGTCTACAAGCAGATTGACGAGCTTCAGCCCGAGCATGACCCGTGCCTGCGGGTCGAGCTTAATGACGACAATCTAGTGACGAATATTCACCATGAGAAGCATCATCCGAATGTGTATCTGGACATCTTCATTATGGAGAAGAAGCTGTTCCTGGAGCAGGTGGAGCATTGCATTGCCCATGGCGAGAGCTATTTCTTCCGCGATGCCATTCAGAAGAACCGCCACAAATTCAAAATCTCCGCCTATGAATATAAGGGTTACCATGCCGTTATCAATTCGCTGGAGAGTTACTATAAGAACAGCCTGGAGCTGCTGAAGCAGGAGAATTACTTCGGTCTGTTCAAAGAGAATCCGGTGCAGACCAAGATTAAATATGAGGCGCCAACCCGTTATCTGGACAGTGCGTCGGTCAGCAACTCGCTGGTGGCCAACGGCTGTGTAATCGCCGGGTCAGTGGAGAACAGCGTTATTTTCCGGGGCGTACAGATTCGTAAGGGTGCGAGAATTATTAATTCTGTGATTATGCAGAAATGCGTCATTGAAGAGAATGCTGTGATTGAGAATGTGATCATGGACAAAGATGTGCATCTCAGCAAAGACCGGATACTCGTTGGAGACAGCAGGCGTCCATTTGTCATAGCCAAGAGCAGCAAGATATAATATCTGGATCAGGGGAAATGTACCGCTAGGGGCATTTCCCCTGATCCAGTGTTGTAATAGGCACTATTATCAACAAATACATGCATCCTGTAAGGAGGAACCTGCTGTTGTTCAACGATAAAGAGACTTTCAAACAAGTGTTCCGCGAGAAACTCATCGGGAAATTAGGCAAGCCGCTTGAAGAAGCTTCGAACGCCGACATTTATAATATTCTCGGCAACATGATCCGCGAGAATGCCGGTAAGGACTGGGCGGCCACCAATCAGAAGTTCAAGATCGACAAGGATAAGCAGGTATATTATTTCTCCATGGAATTCCTGATCGGCAGGCTGCTGGGCAATAACCTGCTGAACATGGGTGTGCTGGAGGTCGTTCGCGAGGGCCTTGCGGATCTGGGATTCTGTCTGCAGGATATCGAAGAGGTCGAAGCCGATGCCGGCCTGGGCAACGGGGGGCTGGGCCGCCTTGCAGCCTGCTTCCTGGATTCGCTCGCTTCCCTGCAATATGCAGGGCACGGCTGCGGCATCCGTTATAAATACGGCTTGTTCGAGCAGAAGATTGTAGACGGCTATCAGGTGGAACTCCCGGATTACTGGCTGCAGAATGACAACGTGTGGGAAGTTCGCCGCGAAGATAAACAGGTAGAGGTGCATTTCTGGGGACATGTGGACACCCGCTGGGAGAATGATGAGCTTGTGTTCGAGCACAAGGATTATGAGGCTGTACGGGCGGTTCCGTATGATATCCCGGTGATTGGTGCAGACCGCAGACATGTGAACACGCTGCGTAACTGGAGTGCTGAGTCCATCACCCAGCCATCGAGAGTCTTCGGCGCTCAGGGCGGTACGGATTATCACAAGTTTCTGGAATACAAGCGTTCGGTGGAATCCATCTCTGAATTCCTGTATCCCGATGATTCCCAGTACGAAGGCAAGCTGCTTCGTCTGAAACAGCAGTACTTCATGTGCAGTGCCGGCCTGCAGAGTATTATTCGGACCTTCGCCAAGACAGGCCTGCCGATTGACAGCCTGCCTGACAAGGTAGCCCTGCATATCAATGACACTCACCCTACGCTGGTGATCCCTGAGCTGATGCGCATTCTGATGGATGTCTATAATCTGGGCTGGGATCACGCCTGGAGCATGACTACCCGGATGGTATCGTATACCAACCATACCATTCTGAGCGAAGCCCTGGAGAAGTGGCCGATCGGCATGGTCAGAGAGCTGCTTCCGCGCATCTTCCTGATTATTGAAGAGATTAACGCCCGCTTCTGCGGCGAACTGATGAGCAAATATCCTGGAGACCAGGACCGGATCAATCAGATGGCGATCATCCATGACGATCAGGTACGGATGGCGCATCTGGCGATTGTTGCCAGCCACAGTGTGAACGGTGTAGCGGCGCTGCATACCGAGATTCTGCAAAAGCGTGAGATGCGGCTGTTCAATGAGATGTATCCGCACCGCTTCAATAACAAGACCAACGGCATTACGCACCGCCGCTGGCTGCAGCATGCCAATCCCGAGCTTGCCGGACTGATCAGCGAGTCGATCGGCACCCGCTGGCTGCATCAGCCACAGGAGATGATCGGACTGATCAAATACAGTGAGGATGCCTCCTTCCAGGAGCAGGTGGCCGCCATCAAACGCCGCAACAAGCTGCATCTGGCTGAATATATCACGAAAAAGCACGGTATTGCGGTAGATCCCGACTCGATCTTCGATGTACAGGTCAAGCGCCTGCATGCCTATAAGCGTCAGCTGCTGAACGTGCTTCATATTATGCATTTGTATAATCAGATCAAGGATAATCCATCCATTAATATCGTGCCGCGGACCTTCATCTTCGGTGCCAAGGCTGCTCCAAGCTATCATCTGGCCAAGCGGATCATTAAACTGATCAATACGGTGGCTGATGTAGTGAACAAAGACCCGGACATTAACGGGAAGATCCGTATCTTCTTCCTGGAGAATTATTCTGTATCGCTGGCGGAGAAGATTATTCCGGCCGCTGATGTCAGCGAGCAGATCTCCACGGCGAGCAAGGAAGCCTCCGGTACCGGCAATATGAAGTTCATGATGAACGGTGCGCTGACGATTGGAACCATGGACGGGGCTAATGTGGAAATGCATGAGATGGTAGGGGACAATAATATGTTCCTGTTCGGCCTCCGTGCAGAGCAGGTACTTGATTATTACCAGTACGGCGGATACCACGCCCGCGATATCTACAATGGCGATGGCCGGGTAAAAGAAGTCTTGGATCAGCTAATCGTCCCTGGCCCCTTCAGTTCCCATGCCCAGGAGTTCGATACGCTCTTCCAGTCGCTGATTGACAACAATGACGAATTCTTCGTGCTTAAGGATTTCGCCAGCTATGTGGAGACCCATGTCAAGATTGACCTGGCTTACCGGAACCAGAAGGAATGGCTGAAGAAGTCCATCATCAATATCGGCCATTCCGGCAAGTTCTCCAGCGACAATACGATTAGCCGCTACGCCGCCGAGATCTGGCATATCGATCCGGTCCGGCTGTAACGCCATAGGTACGGGCCGCAGCTTCAGGCGGTGTAATCAGGGCAGCAAAAGCCGCCCCATCCAGGAATCATTCCTGCGGTGGGGCGGCTTTTTTGATAGATAAGAATTGATATGTTTTGGGGTCCCCGCAAAGTACCTGAGTCATCATCAAAGCTAAGCTCCACTTTGCGGGGTTATTTTGCGGTTCAGGGCTTATTTGCTGCTGATAATGAAGGCTAGCCTTACAGCACCTCGGATACCATGGCTGCGAACCGTTCGAGGAAGCGGCGCTCCTCGTCGTCGAAGCGGTGCTTGAGCGGGCTGTCGATATCAAGTACGCCATAGAGGGTGTCCCCTTTGACCAGGGGAACAACTATTTCGCTGTTAGAGGCAGCATCACAGGCAATATGTCCCGGGAAGGCATGAACATCGCCGACCACTAGCGTGCGGCGTTCAGCGGCTGCGGTTCCGCAGACGCCGCGGCCCAGCGGAATCCGGATGCAGGCCGGAAGTCCCTGGAAGGGTCCGAGCACCAGCTCTTTGCCGTCAAACAAGTAGAAACCGGTCCAGTTGGTGTCCGGCAGAGAGAGCTTTAACAGTGCCGAAGCGTTGGCCAAGTTGGCAATGGCGTTCGGTTCACCCTCCATCAGTGCCCCGAGCTGGCTGAGAACGGCTTCGAACCGTTCGCTACGAGTGCCATCATAAGGCATGGCTTGAAACATGAAGCATCACCTTCCTGTACCTTGAGTCAGTATGAATCCCATAACTGTTAACTATCAAGATAGTACAGGGAAGCGTGATACGTCAAGTATAATCAAGGATTAACAGGTTTTTCCGCTTAGTGGAAAAAGAGTAAGAAGAAAGAATCCTAGAAGTGAGGATGTTTCCGGGAACTCAGGGCAGGGTAATGCTTTTATAAATACAGCAGGCTAGTAGCCAGAAGGAGTGAAATATGCGCGCCGACGTACAGAACTTGTTTATTGGAATCCATATGCTATATTGTGCACATGAGAAGGATCTGACACTAACGGAAATGCTGCCGGAGCTGGAGAACCTGGGGTACCGGGTGGCGGAGCGCGAAGTGAAACAGGAGCTGGAACGGCTGACCCAGGAGAATTTCCTCACCGCCCATGGCGACGCTTATAGTGTTACGGGAACGGGAATCGAAGAATTCAAAGCCATTCAGGCCAAGCTTGGCGTGCTGTGCACTGAGGTGCTTAAGCCGGTTAAGGCAGCGGGTGCGTCAGGTTAATTCTGAATGCTGCTGTACGGAATGTAACATAACATTAGGTATAAGGTACAGCGTCTGACCGTGTGGCGGCAAGCCATAGGGTCAGACGCTGTTTGTGATGGTTAAGCGGAAGTGAGAGGTAAACGCGCCGCCCGGGCAGAATAGAGTGTATACTGGTAGGGTTGAAAGGGGACGGGAACATGTATGTGTGCGGAGGGGTAATCCCGGAATTAAGCGGACGGAGGGTGCGCCTGCGGGCGATGCTGCCTGCGGACGCGCAGGCGCTGTTCGGGATTTGGAGCCATCCGGCGGTAGCGCCCTGGCTGGATGGCCCCCCTCTGTCCTCTGTGGAGGATGCAGAAGCACTGATTGCCCTGCTGGCGGAGTGGGCTGCGGAGGAAGAGAGCCTGCGCTGGAGCATCCTGGGGCCGGAAGGCAGTGTCATTGGCAGCTGCGGCTATAACCACTGGCAGCTTCAAGGCGCCTACCGGGGAGAGATCGGCTTCGAGCTGTCACCGGCAGCCATGTGCCAAGGATACATGCGGGAAGCGCTGGAGCTGGTGCTAGCCTTCGGCTTCCAGAGCATGGGGCTGAACCGGATGGAAGCCCTGTGCCACCTGGACAACCTTCGCGCAGAGCGGCTGCTCACGGGACTTGGCTTCCGGCAGGAAGGGCTGCTGCGGCAATACCGGCATACGGCTTCCGGCTATCAGGATGTAGTAATGTATTCCCTGCTGCAAGGAGATACGGGTGCAGGAGAGAGAACAGAGAGAACATAGAGAGAAGGTATGGATTCATTGAGTTCACTGGGGGAAAAGCAGCGAAAGTTAATATTGACAGGCGTACTGCTGGCTACATTTCTGGCAGCAATTGAAGGGACCGTAACGGGTCCTGCGGGTCCGGCCATCGTAGGGGATTTCCAGGGGATGCAGTGGCTGAGCTGGATCTTTACAGCGTATCTGCTGGCGATGGCCGTGACCACGCCGATTTTTGGCAAGCTGAGTGATCTGATCGGGAGGAAGCCCGTGTTCATAGGCGGCGCTGTAGTCTTCCTGGCAGGCTCGCTGTTATGCGGAATCTCGCAGAGTATGCAGCAGCTGATTATTTACCGGGGGATACAGGGGATTGGTGCCGGTGCGCTGATTCCGATGACTTTTACCATTATCGGAGATATCTACAGCCTGAAGGAACGGGCTAAGACGCAGGGGCTGCTTAGCTCGGTGTGGGGGATTTCTTCGCTTGTAGGGCCGCTGCTAGGCGGTTATGTAGTCGATTATTTAAGCTGGCGCTGGGTATTCGTATTCAATCTGCCGTTCGGCCTGCTGTCGATTATCTTCATCTCACGGTACCTGAAGGAAGAGAAGGTGCGCCGTAAGACGAAGATCGATGTAGCCGGAGTGCTGCTGTTCGCTGCGGGGATGGGGGCGCTGCTGTTTGGCCTGACAACTGGGGGGCAGAGTTTGCCCTGGGACTCTCCGCTGCTGCTGTCCATTCTTCTGGCGGCTGTTCTGCTGCTGGTGGTGTTCCTGTTCGTGGAGCGCCGGGCCGCTGAGCCGATGCTGCCGCTGGAGCTGTTCTCCATCCGTAATATTGCGGTCTCTACAGGGGCGAACCTGCTGGTCAGCACGCTGATTATCGGCCTGTCTACCTATGTTCCGCTGTGGGTGCAGGGCGTATTCGGCAAAAGTGCCGCCCTCTCAGGCCTGCTCCTGGCGCCGATGTCGGTCGGCTGGATGCTGGGCTCCATTGCGGGCGGGCGGATGATTCTGCGTGCAGGCACGCGCCGTACGGGAATGCTCGGCCTGTCGCTGATTGTTGTCGCGGCCGTGGGGCTTACGCTAATGAATGCAGACTCCTCCCAGCAGCTGCTTCTGGTGCTGATGCTGTGCTGCGGGGTGGGCTTCGGCTATGCCTCGACCGTCTTCACCATTATCGCCCAGTCCTCGGTGCAGCATGAGCAGCGCGGTGCGTCTACGGCACTGAACACCTTCACCCGCTCACTCGGGCAGACGGTGGGGGTGGCGATCTTCGGCTCGTGGTTGAACTTCAGTATTGACCGGAGCCTGGCGGAACAGCCAGGAGCTGCCGTCTCTGGCGCAGATATTAACCAGCTGCTTAACCCGCATAGCGGAAGCGTCCTGCCTAAGGAAGCCTGGAGCAGTCTGCAAGGTGCGCTGGAGGGCGGCCTGCACTCCCTGTTCATCGTAATGGCGGTGTTCGCTGTAATCTCTCTGGTGATCTCAGTACGCCTTGATCGAGGGGTGCCTTCCATACAGGAAGCAAGCACACCTTCGAAGCATTAAGCTTCAAGTCTTAGCACTGATTCTCCTGATTAGGAGATTTATCGAGAGGGTTTTTGAACATACAAAGAAATCGCTCCTTTGGGAATGGATGGCGGACCTTCCATTTACCCAAGGAGCGATTTTTTGAAAATATAATTTTTATGTTGCACATGAGTGATTCGTAGAATGACTGGGTTGCTGAATGTGACTGAGGGCTGAAGGTAAGGTATGCATACAACCACATACCATGGCGGGTACGTGGCATATGAACTAAATTGTAATTGTATGTGAAAAACAGCATACATTGTGCTCAGACACAGGCGCATAGCCTGAATGCGGTCCGTTCACGCAGCGTCCACCCAAGTGCTCACGTTGATCCCGCTCAAAACAAAGGGCTGTTCCAAGCAGCCGATTCATGCTTTTTGGAGCAGCCCATACTCTGATAACTGGTTGAATTAGTGAATAGATTCACAACCCCCGATTCCTTAACTAGCCTTATTTGCGCGGGAGCGGGGAGAGCTTCTCGGCTTGCAGGCCCATTTTCTTAAGCAACACAATCATCTGTTCCTTCTCTTCGTCGCTGAGTCCACTGAAGGCCAGATGCAGGCGCTCTGAGTACTTCGGATACATCTCGTTCATCAGGCGTTCGCCCTCTGTAGTCAGCTCGGCAAAAATAACACGGCGGTCGCTAGGGCAAGGCTTGCGCTGCAGATAGCCGCGTTCTTCCAGCTTGTCGATCACATAAGTAACGTTGCCGCTCTGAAGCAGCAGCTTGGCACCGATCTGCTGGATTGGCTGTGGTCCTTTGTAGAAGAGCACCTCCATGACTGCGAAGGCGGTCGGGTTGAAGCCTTCGATCTTGCTGCCGGTTACAGCATGCTCGTTAATGCTCTTGAAGGACTTGGCAAAAACTCTGTACAAATGCAGGGTCAACTGAGTATCGCGTTCATAGGATTGTATCATGCTTCTCCACCTCTATTGTTAATCGTACGGGCTTATCCGCACGGTTTGGAATACTTGCTTCCTGATATCTAGTTTTACAATACGTCAAACAAAGATTGAAGAACATGTCATTTGTCACAATAAGCACACTTTTAATTATAAAAAATTGAACAATCTTTTGAAGGTGCATAAAAATGTATTCTTGTGCGGAATTTGAAGTCGGTGACCGGTTATTCGTATAATGAAGGCTACAGGCTGCGGAGAGAGTAAAGGGTGAAAATTATTGCAGCAAAGGCCCGTCCAGGGTGCTATGATCGCATTATATTGAATGATGATACAGGAGATGGAGAGATACATGGAAGAGACAGAAGGCTCAGAGGAACAGAAGGCTCCGAAGCAGACGGAGGAGCGGATCAACAAGTATTACGACGACGATGATGACTACGATGATGAGGATACTGTGCTTGATGTGGTGATTGAGGAAGCGGGCTATGAGGCAGGAGATATCCGCATCTCAGGAATCTCTTTCCAGGTAAGAAAGGGCGAACTGCTGGGACTGATCGGACCGAACGGGGCCGGCAAAAGCACTACGATCAAGACGCTGCTCGGTCTGCTGAAGCATGCCAAGGCCCGGGTGAAGCTGGGCGGCGAGAACCAGTCCTACGCCTACGTGCCGGAGCAGCCGGTATTCTACGAGGACCTTACGCTGTGGGAGCATCTGGATCTGGCCGCTGCCGCCTACGGCTTAAGCTATGAAGCCTTCGAGTCCACGGCGGAACAACTGCTGGTACAGTTCAGCATGACCCATGTGCGCGATGATCTGCCTGCGGGCTTCTCCAAGGGGATGAAGCAGAAAATGATGCTCATGCTTGGCTTCCTGGTACAGCCGGATGTCTATATAGTGGATGAGCCATTCATCGGGCTTGATCCCAGGGCCACCAAGGATTTCCTGCGCCTGCTGGAGGCGGAACGGGAGCGCGGTGCCGGGGTGCTGATGTCCACACATGTTCTGGATACAGCGGAGAAAATCTGCGACAGCTTCATTCTGATCTCCGGAGGCAAAATTGCCGCCGAGGGGACACTTGCGGCGATACGCGGGGAAGCGGGGCTGCCGGAGGGATCGCTGTTTGATTGCTTCGACGAATTAACATGAGCCGGAATTCATTTGCGTTCCCGGCTGCAAGGAATCTCTTAAGACGAAGACTGTTCTCCCATTTCCGGGAGCAGACTGCTATTATCCGTACGGCTGTAGACTGGACAGTCCTGCTGTATATTCTCATCCCGGGGGGCTTGCTCGGCGGCCGCTTCTACTATGGCTACTGGAATGGCAATCTTCCGGGTTGGTTCAGCCATGTACCCTTTGTGATCGTGCCTTCGCTGCTGGCCATTCTGCTGGCTACCGGAGGTATCGTGCTGTTGCTCCAGGAAGGCGATCTGCTGTTCCTGCGGCAGCGGCAGAACTGGATCAGCACGATTCTCAAAGGCGGCATGGTCTATAGCCTAGCGGTAACTGCGCTGAAGATGGCGGCGGTGTACGTCATTCTGCTGCCGTTTCTGATCCGCGGCTATGGTCTGAGCGCGGCAAGCACCTATGGCCTGCTGGCGCTGACCATAACCTGCAGCTGGGCCGTTAAGCTGCTGGGTCATATCGTCAAGGTGCAGCGTCAGGGCTTCCGCCGCCGGCTGTGGCTGATCCTGGCGGTGGCCGTGCCCTGCGGGATCTACCTGCGTCTTGCGCTCTTCTGGAAGGATAGCCCAACCCTTCTGTTCCTTGCGGCTGCCGCCTATGCGGCAGTGACCGTCCTGGCCTTCAGAGCACGCCTGCGCCTGCGCGGCACGTTCATCAATGATGTGCGCGAAGACTACAAGCAGCGGATGAGAATTGCAGCAATTCTGCTGCGCCGTGTGCTGGATAAGCCGCGGCCGACACGTTACAAGCCCTGGATCTTCCGCAAGTCGCAGCCGCTGCTGGCCTCGAAGTTGCCCGAGAGCCGCTTCGCCGCCGCAGGGATGAAGGCGATGCTGCGCAATCCGGCCCATCTCAAGCTGTACTTGCAGTTCACTGGAGTGTCGCTGGTGGCCAACTTTATTGTGCCAGTAGTACTGAAATGGCTGCTATATATTGTCTTGACGAGTATGATGGCCTACTGGCTGACTTCCTTCTGGAATCTGTTCTCCGGGGATGATTATATCGGCATTCTGCCGTTCACCAAGGTGCAGAAGGCGGACGCCGGTTCCAAGGCGATGCCCATTCTGCTGACGCCCTTCGCTGTCCTGTGCTCCGCTATGCTCTGTATTCCTGCCTATGGCTGGTGGGGCTTGCTGATCTTTATCCCTGTCGGGGCTGCCGCCGGAATCTGGATCGGCCGTATCTTCAGTGTCATCAGATTTGCAAGATAACAGCAAAGAGCCTTCCTCCACAAGGGACTGCACCCTGTTTGTGAGACAGGGGTCAAAACACCTTGCAAGTTTAAGCAGCCAGTCGCCGAAAATCCACCGGCGACTGGTTATTTAGTTTCGCCTGAATCCGAATTGAGTTATAGTAGGTGATGTAGTCTCGAACGGTCCGTTCAACGATTGCTGTCGTTGTACACATGAGATCTTCGAGGTAGAACGTTTCAGACTTTAGGGTGGAATGAAACGATTCGATGGGGGCATTATCCGCGGGCGTTCCTTTACGGGACATGCTCATGGTAATGCCTTTTTCTTTGACTGCCGCCTGGTACGCCTGAGACGTATACACACTGCCCTGATCGCTGTGGAGCAGCATGTTGGCCCGCTCTGGAAGTTGGCCCAGCGTATCCAATACAAAGGACGTGTCCTGCTTGTCCGCTATACTGTAAGCGACAATTTCTCCGTTGTACAGATCCAAAATACTTGAAAGGTACAACATCTTGCCGCCAAACGGCAAATACGTAATATCTGTGACCAGTTTTTGCAAGGGAGCTGCTGCATGAAATTGCCGCTTTAACAGATGTTCTGCAGGTTGTGCCGGTTGCCCCGTAGTCTTTCGTTTCTTCATCCTCACACGGCACTGTAATCCCTCACGCTGCATGATACGCTGGACCCGTTTATGGTTTATAGGCTCTTCTGCCCGAAGGAGTGCCGTGATTTTACGGTAACCGTACCGGAATTTGTGCAGAGTGCAAAGCTGCCTTATCTTTTCCACCATCCGATCTGTACGTTGAGTCCTGGCAGCCTTCCAGCGGTAGTAGGTAGCTCTCGCGACCCCAAGCCACGCACAAGCCTCCGACACCTTCACTTCTGCCCGAATGGATTCGATCCAGGCAACGACAACTTCTGGTTCCACCCCCTTTCCAGTTCCTTGTACTTTTTTAGCAGGTCCAATTGTTGCTTCAGGAATCGATTCTCTGCCTTTAGTCTCTCCAGCTCCGTAGTGGCTTCCGGACCTTTTCCAAGGCTGTATTGCTTACCTACAGGTTGCTCCATGCGATGAATTTCGCCTTCGCGATACCATTTCATCCAGACTTTTAGTTGTGTCCTATTTCGTATGCCCAACTGTCTCATAACATCGCTCACGGGTACTCCTGCCAATCTCATTTCTATAGCTTTCATCTTTATTTCTACGGGGTAACTCACTCTGGTTGCCAACGCAAAAAACACCTCCAAGGATATCTCCCTATCTTACGACAGAGTTTCATTCTCTTGAAGGTGTTTTGATTTGTCTCACATTAGGGGGTCAGTCCCACAAGCTGGGGGAAGGCTCTTTACTGTTCTAACTATAGGCGCTGCTTATCCGCCTTACTGCGCCGCCGCATGCTTGCCGGCCGTATAGCCGGTGGAGAAGGCGGCGGTAATATTATAGCCGCCGGTATACCCGTGAATATCGAGAATCTCACCGCAGAAATAGAGGCCTGCGGTCAGCTTGGACTGCATGGTTTTGGGATCAATCTCCTTAAGCGCGACTCCACCGCCGGTTACGAAGGCTTCCGCCAGGGAACGTGTCCCATGAACCTGAACGGGCATCCGTTTCACCAGGGCAGCCAGCGCCCCAAGGCCAGTCTTGGGCAGATGATGGCCTGTAATCTCCCCGTCAAGCCCACCCTTCGCCAGCAGCAGCGGGATCAGGCGCTCGGGCAGCAGGCCCTTCAGCGAGTTGCGGATAGCCTTCTTCGGCTCCAGGTCGAGCTTATTCTGGAGCATAGACTCCGCCTCCTGGAGGGACAGATCCGGGAACAGGTCGATGGACATCTCCACGGTATCGGTTCCCGACTTCTGCTGAACCTGGCGCAGGAACTGGCTGCAGCGTAGCGCGATCGGGCCGGATAGGCCGAAATGGGTGAAGATCATATCCCCCCGGTGAGAGATCACCTTTTTGCCCCTCTGATTCCAGACGCTCAGCGTAACATCGCGGAGGGACAAGCCCTGCAGCTCCCCGGATTTGATCCACGCCTCCCGTGAGAGAATGGGGACCTCGGTCGGGAACAACTCCGTGATCGTATGTCCGGCAGCGGCAGCCCAAGGGTATCCGTCGCCGGTAGAGCCAGTCTGAGGCACGGACTTGCCTCCGGTGGCGATGATGACAGCCTTCGCACTGAAGGCTTTGCCTGACTCCAGCCGGATGCCACGGACGGCTCCTTCCCCGTAGAGAACCTCCCGGACCGGGCTGTCCGTCATGATCTGCACGCCAAGGCTCCGTACTTTGCCTATCAGAGCGGATACTACGCTTGCGGCCTTGTCCGATACAGGGAACATCCGCCCGTTATCCTCCTCCTTCAAGGCGATGCCCAGCCCCTCAAAGAAATCTATAATATCCCGGTTGTTGAAATGATCAAACGAGCTGTATAAAAAACGGCCGTTGCCCGGGATATGGGCGATCAGCTCCGAGGTCTCCTTTATATTGGTAACATTGCAGCGCCCGCCGCCCGAAATCCCCAGCTTGCGGCCCAGCTTCGCCCCTTTGTCGATCAGAAGTACGGACGCCCCGTGTCCGGCTGCGGCTACGCTGGCCATCAGCCCGGACGGGCCGCCTCCAATGACGATTACATCATAGCTATTCATTCATTTGCTCCTTTTGCTTATTGCGACACTCTATTAACGGCATCATACCATTCCAGGCGGAGTGTAGCCAGGTCCAAGCGACCGAAACCTGATTATCGTTGTCAGGAATGCGCGGGTATGCTTTAATCTAAGTGGAAAAGGAATTTTAACCAATTTGAGGAGTGATTGCAATTATTTATGCGGTAAAGGATATTTTATTGCAAATATCGTCTGCCTGCATGTTCCTGTTTCTTTTTCAGTGGAGGCTGGACCGGGGCGATCCCCTACGCCGGAACATCAGGTTCCCCGATGACCATACCTTTCTGATGATCTGCTGCGCACTGGGCATTACGTTGTGCATGGCGCTATCCGATACGATGTTCGGAGTGGTCTATTTGAATCTGGCGATTCTCCCGGCCTATCTCGGGATCTTATATGGTAACCTGCCCTCCAGCGTGTACCTGGCACTGTATTTCTTATTCTGTACTGCATTATTCTCGATGCCGTCAGGGATAGAGCATTTTTTCTTGAATACAGGGGTGCTGATGTATCCGCTGCTCTTCGGTATGTCCGGGCTGTTCAAGAAATCCGCGATTCCCGGCAAAATCGGCATTCTGTGGGGCGCGCTTTTTCCGAGCATGCTGTTCATTGTCATTGTACCGAATATGCAGGGCCGGAGCGTCCTGAATATCCCTTCTGCTGAAGCCGCCCTGGCCGGGCTATATGCCTTGACGGCCTTAATTCTGGGTGCCTTGTTTATCATCTATATTGATAAGGCCTGGGACAAGCTGCAAGTCAGGATACAAATGCAGGGGATCTCGGAGAAATTCCAGTGGGAATCGGAGAAGCTGCAGCAGATCACGAATGTGGTTCCGCTGAATATTATGGAGTTCGATGACAACGGGTATGTGACGGAGGTGAATGAATACATGCTGAGCCTGATGCAGCGTCATTGCCCTCTGTTGACCAGAGAGATTATTTTGTCCAGTCCGGCCAGTGAGCTCTTCGGCAAAAGCATGGATCAGGCCGCCCTCACCCGGTTACATGAGGTTCTGCGCAGCAGACAGCGTTCCAATACCAAGATCAGGGTTGATTCGATGACCTATCATATTTTTACCGCGCCGCTCCAGCATGAATCGGGGCAGCCGGGCGGAATTGTCATGATTATTCAGGATTTGACAGAAGAGGAGAAAATCCGCAGTGAGCTTGGCAATGTCGAGCGCCTGTCGCTGGTCGGGCAGATGGCTGCCGGAATTACGCATGAGATCCGCAACCCGATGGCGGTAGTACGCGGCTTCCTGCAGCTGATGCGGGAAAAGAGCCCGGAGGATCTCCACTCCTATTATCATATTGTCATGGAGGAGCTGGACCGGGCCAACAGCATCATCAATGACTTTCTGTCGCTGGCACAGACCCGTGTATCGGACAAGGAGCCGGCCGGGCTCCAGCCTATTCTGGAGGAGCTTACGCCGCTGATCTGGGCGGATGCCAATCTCCGCGGCCAAAGTGTTGAACTGAAGATCAGCCCGGCCATGCCGCTGCTGCAGCTCAATGTCCGGGAGATCAAGCAGCTGATTCTGAATCTGGCCCGCAATGGCATGGAGGCGATGGAGGCCAAGGGCGTGCTGACACTGGCTGCCTGTGAGCATGAGGATACCGTGCTACTGATTATAACGGATACCGGAGGCGGTATGCCCGAGAGCCAGCTACAACAATTGTTCACCCCGTTCTTCACCACCAAGAGCCAGGGGACAGGTCTTGGGCTGTCGCTCTGTCTTAGTATTGCAGAGCGGCATAACGGGACGATCCGGGTAGAATCGGAGGTAGGGTGCGGGACCTCGGTCATCGTTACTATTCCGGTGGATTCCAGAGAGGGAGTGGTCCAAAGCCCTGTATATATGCAGCGGATTCGGGGGTGACGGGCACCGATTCGGGACTGTGCAGCGGCAGGCTGGAGCAGGCTGCTTCTCTTGCTTTCGCAGAGTATGTATGTATAATAAAGTTAGCAAGTAGTGCTGGAACGCGGTAACTTTATCCCGGTTCAGGGCCGTATCTCAATTCAAGTGATGAAGGAGAGTGCAGAGAAATGTCCATGTCTTTTAATCAATATATGAGAGATTCTATTCAACCTATGCGCGACGATCTGACAAGTATCGGATTTCAGGAGCTATTGACCCCGGAGGATGTGGAAGCAGCCCTTCCGGCAGCCAAGGGAACTTCGCTGGTTGTTGTTAACTCCGTATGCGGCTGTGCCGCCGGACAGTGCCGTCCAGGGGTAGCCCAGGCGCTGCAGAACGAGATTCTGCCGGATCACCTGTTCACCGTATTTGCCGGTCAGGAGAAGGATGCTACAGCCAAGGCGCGTGAATATTTCGCTCCGTATCCGCCATCGTCCCCGTCCATCGCCCTGATGAAAGACGGCGAGCTGGTTCACTTCATCGAACGTCACGGTGTGGAAGACCGTTCGGCCGCCGAGATTGCTGCGGAGCTGAAGGAAGTTTTTGACCGCGTGTGCCAGTAATAATGTCCTGCAGCCTAAGGCAGCAGCATGAATAAGTAATGATCCCGCATCAGCCAGCCGTCAGCCGGAGGCTTGGCTCATGCGGGATTTTTTCTAATGTTAAGGCTAGGAAATACAATTCTAAGAAACGGGGTGGTCCTGTGAGTCTGCAGGAAGAGATTATTGCTACGCTGGGAGTTAAGCCGGTAATTGATACAGATGCAGAGATACGGGGACGTGTAGATTTCCTGAAAGCGTATGCGCTCCAGGCGGGGGCCAGAGGTCTGCTGATTGCGATTAGCGGGGGTGTGGACAGTGCGGTGGCTGCGGGTCTGTGCAAGCTGGCTACGGATGAGCTGACGGCAGAGGAAGGCAAGGAGTATATGACACTCGGGGTGTTCCAGCCTTACGGGGAGCAGGAGGATATTGAACACAGCTATGCGGTGGCCCGGGCTTTTGAGCTGACCCATACGGTGGAGACCAATATTGAAGAAGCGGTGAACGAGATTGCTCTGGAGGTCGAGCATAGCCTGAAGGCCCTGGGACAGCATAAGCATATTACCCATCAGGGCAAGGGGAATGTAAAAGCGAGAACGCGGATGGTGATGCAGTATGCGCTTGCTTTTGAGAACAATCTGCTGGTGGTGGGTACCGATCATGCCTCAGAGGCCATTACCGGATTCTATACGAAGTGGGGCGATGGCGCCGTCGATATTACACCGCTGTCTTCTCTGAACAAACGGCAGGTACGGCAGCTGGCTGCGGCGCTTGGCGTGCCGGCGGATATCGTAACCAAAGCGCCGACGGCTGGACTCTGGCCGGGTCAGACGGATGAGACTGAGCTTGGAATCACCTACGAGGAGAACAGCGATTATCTGGAGGGGAAGACCGTCAGCCCTGAAGCGGCTGAGAAGCTGGAGCGCTTCTTCCGGAGAACGGCGCATAAGCGTGACAGTATTCCGGGGATCTAAGCAGGTTATGCCGGAGCCGCCGGGGCGCTGCGTTTGATGCAGACGCTCCGGCGGTTTTTTGGTAAGAGTAAGAATCTACTTCGCGAGCACCCGGTTGATGAAATCCCTGGTAGCGGATATCGCCTGTTCTAACTGGGGGGTAGTACCGGCAAAAGGATGAACGGTGCCAAAGGTATGATTGCCGCCGGGAATCTGCACCCATTCGATATCCGGCCGCAGCCGGATCAATTGCTCGGAGCCGCGCCGCAGATGCTCTCCGTCCTCACTGCCTTGAATCAGGACAACGGGGCAGCTGGCCTGTTTCATCCGCTCTACAATCTGGTAACGCTCCGCTTGCTGCTCCAGATCCTCTATAATGATGGCATCCAGCGGCATTTGCTGGCCGGTCCGTCCGTTGAGCACATGGGTCCTGCCCTTTTCCCGCATTTCACTCTTCTGCTGCTCTGTGAACAGATCCAGGTTAGTGATCCCGTTCCAGGAGATGACCCCGGTGATTTCTGCGGGATGATCCAGTGCGTAGAGGAGCGAGTCGCCCCCGCCGCGGCTATGGCCTAGCAGGAAGAGCGGGAGGCTGCCGAACCTGTGGTGCTGGCTCAGATAAGAGAGCAGGATCTCCATATCCTTGATCTCACGCTGGTAGGTGTTGCGGGCGAACTTGTCCAGTTCGGTGAAATTCTGCAGATCCTCGCCGATGCCGGCATGGGAGAAGTTGAAGGTGATTACTTCATGCTCGTCGCTGAGCGCCTGTGCCGTATACGGGAACATCCCCCAATCCTTGAAGCCTTTGTAGCCGTGAGCGATGACTATCAGACTGCGGGCCTCTCCCTGGGCGGGGAAATGGGAACAGCGAAGCACCGCATCCTCTCCTGCGGGTAATTCAAAATTACGGGACATAAGGTATTCTTCCTTTCCTACATATCTTGGAACTGGCGGTTGTACTTCTTTACCAGATATACCTGATTTGTGCGTGATAGACTTTCAGTTTTTTTTCTTTTAAAATAGCAGAAAGCTGACGCTAAGACTATTATTAATAATACTTGGTCAAGATGCTGACAGGCTTCACTGTTACATGAGATCTGTGGAGTCCTAGCAAGATCATATCATTAGACGCAGGGTAAGGATAGAAGGTAATATAAGAGGGTTAAGGAATGCAGAGCCAGGAGAGGTGTGGGATGTGTGATTTACGGAATCGGGCATGATGTGCTGGAAATCGGCAGGGTTGCCGGGATTGCAGAGAGCAGCCTGGGTAGCCGCTTCTCCCGGAGAATTCTGACCCGGCAGGAGCTGGTGCTGGGCGCAGGCAAAGGCGCGAAGACAGCGGAATTCATCGCCGGAAGATTCTCGGCCAAGGAAGCGGTTGTGAAAGCGCTGGGCTGCGGAATCGGCCAGATGGTGGGTTTTCAGGATATTGAGATTTTGCCGGATGCGCTAGGCAAGCCAGTAGCCACACTGTCGGCGGAGGCCTGGTCCCGGCTGGGGCTGCCGGAGCAGGAGCATGTCATTCATCTCACCATTACACATAGCCGCGGACTGGCCTCGGCCTTCGCGGTGGTGGAGCGGACAGCCGGCTACAGCCTGTGACTATATAATATGAACGGCAAGGAGAATAACGATGACAACAGATGAGAAGCACATAGAGGCGAAGCAGGAAGCCAAGTTATTCTTCAGCCGGTTCCTGCTGGAATGGTACCACCTCCAGAAGCGGGACCTGCCGTGGCGGCGCCACCGCAATCCCTATTACATCTGGATCTCGGAGATTATGCTGCAGCAGACCCGGGTAGATACGGTAATTCCTTATTTCAACCGTTTCATTGAGCAATTCCCGACTGTAGAGGCGCTCGCTGATGCACCGGAGGAAGAGGTGCTGAAGTGCTGGGAGGGGCTTGGCTACTACTCGCGTGCCCGGAATCTCCAGCATGCCGCGAAGCAGGTCAAGGAACTGTACGGAGGGCAGGTACCGGATGACCGCGATGCCGTATTCGGCCTCAAGGGCGTAGGCCCGTATACCGCCGGTGCTATTCTGAGCATCGCGTTCAACCGGCCGGAGCCGGCGGTGGATGGCAATGTGATGCGCGTCTTATCCCGGTATTTCCTGATTGAGGATGACATTGCCAAAGGCCCGACCCGTGTGAAAATGGAAAAGCTCGCCGCCGAGCTCATCCCCGAAGGGGAGGCAGGCAGCTTCAATCAGGCGCTGATGGAGCTTGGTGCGCTCATCTGCACGCCGAAATCACCGCGCTGCCTTCCGTGTCCGGTGATGGAGCACTGCGCCGCGCGGCTGGCGGGCTGCGAGGCTTCGCTGCCCGTCAAGACCAAGGCGAAGCCGCCGCGTCCGGAGGAGCGGCTGGCCGCCCTGGTCGAGGGCCGCGGCGAGCACGCGGGCCGGGTACTGATCCGGCAGCGGCCGGCTAGCGGGCTTTTGGCCCGCATGTGGGAGCTGCCGCACTGGCCTGCGCCGCCTGCTGAGGCTGGCGGCGCGCGCGGTGCGCTGCTGCCGGAAGCGGCAGCGCTGGACCGGCTGCGCCGGTCCATGAGCCAGGCCGGGATTCACGCCCGGCCTGAGGGGCACTGGATGGCTGCGGAGCATACATTCAGCCATATTGTGTGGACCCTGCAGGTGTACCGCTGCAGGGAAGAGGCGGCGCTGCCGCTGGCAGCGGAGGGCCGCGCCATGTATGGGGCGGCGCAAGCGGAGCGCGGCGACAGCCCGCTGGACGCGGACGCTGAAGCGGCACATGCGGAGCGTGTGGCTGCGGCGCTGGGGATACAGCCAGCGGAAGACGCACCGCTGGCGCTGTTCGACAGCGGGGATGCCGCAGCCGATGCGGCAGACAGCGGAGCGCAGCGCTGGATCAGCCGCGAGGACATGAAGAATTATGCCTTTCCGAATGTGTTCCTCAAGCTGCTGAACAACTATTTCGATGAGCAAGAGACGTAGGCTCTAAGCCACAGCTGTGATGCTGTTACCCGCTGAGCGATACACTCCACCGAGATATGAGTATCACTGCTGCCGGTTGCAGTGTAAAGATTAGTATGTTTAGTGCTAGACGGGAGTGCTTCTCTTATCTTCTCACCAACGCTGCAACGGCTGCCGTCCTTCTAAAGAGAGTGCCTCCGCTTCCGTGTGCTGTTGAGCAAATGTGTGGCTATCGGATGTGGACAAACTGGAACTATATATTACCTGACCTCAACAGCCGAAAGTATAGTATATGTGCACCACTAACGGAAGTGAGCCGCCGCACGTTGAAATCAAAGGGATAAATCCCATTAAATGTGCCGAAAGTGGACCGCGCGGTGAAATCAGAGGGATAAATCCCATTGAATGTGCCGAAAGTGGACCGCGCGGTGAAATCAGAGGGATAAATCCCATTGAATGTGCCGAAAGTGAGCCTCACGGTGAAATCAAAGGGATGAATCTTATTAAAAGTATCCAAAGTAGGCAGCAGGCGTAAATGAGGAGCACAAATACCCCTAAATTAGCCCAAAGTAGGCGGTGTGAGCAAAATGAGGAGCACAAATACCCCTGAATTCGCCAAAAGCGGGCGGTTGAGCAAAATGAGGAGCACAAATACCCCTGAATTCGCCAAAAGCGGGCGGTTGGGCAAAATGAGGAGCACAAATACCCCTGAATTAGCCCAAAGTAGGCGGTGTGAGCAAAATGAGGAGCACAAATGCCCCTGAATTGGCCCAAAGTGGACGGTTAGCTGAAATGAGGAGCACAAATACCCCTGAATTAGCCCAAAGTAGGCGGTGTGAGCAAAATGAGGAGCATAACTACCCCTGAATTCGCCAAAAGCGGGCGGTTGAGCAAAATGAGGAGCACAAATACCCCTGAATTCGCCGAGCCATTCCCTCGCGCCCACCCAACCCTAACCGCGCCCTGCCTCCGCCCCAACTCCCGCCCCACCCCAATCCCCGCACCCATCCGCCCCGGATATAAGTTGCCAAAACCCATAATCCAGGAACGCGAGACTAAGGAGGTAAAGGATGAAGACGATTACCATATATGATATCGCTAAGGAGGCCCAGGTGTCCGTAGCCACAGTCTCCCGTGTCCTCAACAATACAGCTCCGGTCAAGGAGAGCACCCGGGAGATCATCATGGCTGTGATTGAGAAGCACCAGTTTCAGCCGAACGCGCTTGCCCGCAGTCTGCTCAAGAAGGAGACCGGCACGATCGCCATGATTTTGCCTGACATCACCAACCCCTTTTTCCCGGAAGTCTTCTGGGGAGCCGAGAATGTAGCCAGAGAGAAGCATTATACCTTCTTCCTCTGCGATACGGCGGGTGAGCATAGCCGCGAGTCGGAGTACCTTAGCATTCTTCGGGAGAAAAGAGTGGACGGAATTATTTTCCTGGGCGGCAGAATTAACCTGGACCAGTGCCCGCCGGCGTTGTCGCAGGAGGTCGTGGAGCTGTCGAAGCATGTGCCGATCGTGCTGGTCAACGGCAATCTGCCCCGGAGCGGCCTGCACCGCATATATACCAATGAAGAGGAAGGGGCCGCACTGGCTACCCAGCATCTGCTGGACCTGGGGCACCGGAGAATCGGGTTCCTCGGGGGAATGGAGGAGACCTCCACAACCCAAGTGAAGCTGAAGTCGGTGAGGATGAAGCTGAAAGAACAGGGGCTTACGCTGCGCAAGGATTGGGTCATGTTCCACGACTTCTCGATCGAGGGCGGGCGGGCATTGATGGACCGGATGCTGGAGCAGGAGGACCGGCCGACAGCGGTGCTGTGTGTGAATGATTTTACTGCTATCGGGGCGTTGAAGTCTGCCACCCAGCATGGGCTGAAGATACCGGAGGATCTGTCGATCGTCGGGTTCGACGATTCGCCCTTGTCCAGAGCGGTTATTCCGGAGCTGACCACGGTTTCGCAGAACACCAACCAGCTGGGGGAGCTGTCTGTAGAGATGCTTCATGAGCTGATCTGCGGCAGGAATCCCAAGAAACGGACGGTGCTCCAGCCAAAGCTGGTGGTACGCGACAGCACGGGACGCCCGAAAAATTCTGCAGAATAGCTCTCAGAATAGCCCGCAATATCTCCCGCCGGAAGCTGCTTACCAGACAAGTCTGCCGCGCAAGCATTCAAGTATGTTCATCCAGGGGCGGTCAAGAACTTTCCAGGCGTATGTGGAGTGCCTCAGCATGAGGGGGCCTGTATTCTGGAAAGTTTTTGGATTGAAGCATGAAATTTGTGTAAAGTAGGATTGACCAGAGGATAAGCAGAAGTTATAATGAAATGGATTTCATGAAACCCATTTCATTATTTTTTTGGTTTTGAGTAAGCGGTTACTCTGGCGGTACATATGGAACAAGGGGAGTTTTCGAATTTACTGATAATTTGAAAAGTATTAGAAATCGCAGCCGTAACCTATTATTTCGAGGATTATCTTAAGGGCTTATATGCTGGCATACGCCACTATATAAATATGACATGGGGAAGGAGCAGTGTACGGACGCATACAGGCTTGGATTAGTTTAACATCACTGAAATTAGGGGAGCGTGGCGAACAGTGAAACAGTTAAAGAAGAAAAGCTCGGCTTGGCTCATGCTGCTGACAGCCGTAGTTACACTTGTAACCGGTTGCAGCGGCGGGAATAATGCGGCTGCACCGGCAACACCGGCGGCGGAGGCGACACAGGCTCCGGCAGCCAGTGAAACGCCAGCAGCGGCAACGGAAGCGCCTTCGGCAACACCGGCTGCCAATCTGAACGGGCGGGAGATCCGCATTTCCCACTGGTGGGATGCCACTCCTGTCGGGGATTCAGAGGCAGATGAGCTTGCCCGCGAGCGGATCAAAGCGGTGGAAGAGAAATACAACGTCAAGATTAAATACCTGAATACAGAGTATTGGTCCACCGCCGAGAAGCTGTCCTCTTCCGTTATGGCAAGCGATCCGTTTGCCGAAATTGTCCGGCTGCCGGACGGCTTCATCTGGGGTCTGATGCATGGCGGCTTCCTTACACCGCTGGATGATTATTTGAAGGACTCACTCATCGATCAGAGCGTGATTGATTCCATGCGTTTCGGCGGCGACAAGGTCTATGGCCTGGAGAGCTGGTACAGCCCGAACGACAGCGGCGTGTTCTACAACAAGCGTATTTTCAAGGAAGCAGGCCTGAAGGACCCGCAGCAGCTGATGGATGAGGATAACTGGAACTGGAATACGATGCTTGATGCGGCGAAGAAGCTGACGATTGACAAGAACGGGGACGGGAAGATGGACCAGTACGGTCTGGCCGGAGCCCATTATGTAATCTCAGAGCTATTGATCGCCAGCAACGGCGGCAAAATCTATGACGAAGCTACCCAGAAGGCGGTCTTTGATTCACCGGCATCCATGGAAGCGCTTAACTTCCTTCATAAGCTCTATACCCAGGATAAGGTATTCAAGCCTAACGAGGGCAATGACTGGGAAGATCCGGCTAAGTATTTTGGAGAAGGAACGGTGGCTATGTATCCGGGCGGTCTCTGGGAAATCGAGGGGCGTATTCTCGGCAAGATGAAGGATGAATGGGGATATGTCTATATTCCAAAAGGCCCGCAGGCCGATAAGTACTACGATCCGCTGGGCCAGACAGCAGCCTATGCCATTCCCAAAGGGGTCAAGGATGCGGATACCATCGTGAAGATCTGGGAGGATCTGCAGCCGTTCGACAGCTGGCAGGAGAACCGCAGATTGTCGATGGAGAATGTTTTGCCGGATGAAGCCTCTATCGCCAATGCGATGAATGATGAAGGTAAGGTGGAGCGGGTCTTCGGCGGACGTTACGGCGGTCTTGGCGTTAAGGATCAGCTGGATAAGGTAACTGAGAAATTCCTGAAGGGCGAGATTACACCGTCCACCGGGGTGGCCCAAGTCATTGGAACGGCGCAGGCCGCAGCCAAGAAGGTACTGAGCGGTGAGCAGGATAAAGAGAAGAAATAGGGAACAGGACAGCTTATAACAAGCGTAATACCTGCTTGTCCTGCGCAATACCTGCTGTGTTAGTCCGCAGAATCGGCAGCCGCCCTTATAGGGCGGCGTAGCCGTGTGCACCTGTATCACTCTTAATTTGCAAGTCTGCTAGAGGAGGGAACCTGAGTGAGAATATCATTATCCCGGCGGATGATGAACCGGACACTTGTAACCGTCATGCTGATCTCCATGATGGCGCTGCCTGCGGCAAGTGCAGAGCTGCCTGCTGCCCAGGCACAAGGTGAGACGGGGAACGGGCAGGAGATGCGGCAGCCGCCTGAGGGCAGCTATGAGCATTATCTGCAGCAATACGAGGGCGAGGAGCAGCCCCGTGAAGAAATTATGCTGAATGGAGCCGATTATACCGGGGCCGAGGGGATGAGCCCGGAGGTGCTGACGGAGCTTGGCGGTGAGACGGGAAGATACGTCAGAACGGAGGAGAGCGGTTCGGTGGAGTGGCAGCTGGATGTGCCGAAGTCCGGGCTGTACCACATCTCTGTCCGGTATTATCCGGTGAAGGGCAAAAGCTCGGCGATTGAACGTGAGCTGCTGATTGACGGCAAGCTGCCGTTCACCAGCGCCCGCAATCTGTCCTTCGGGCGGATCTGGGTCAATGAGAACCCGGAGATCCAGCAGGATAACCGGGATAACGATCTCCGGCCGCGCCAGATTGAGGCCCCGGCCTGGCAGGAGACTTTGCTGAGAGATACGGAAGGCTACTATGAGGAGCCTTACCAATTCTATCTGTCGGCCGGAAGGCACACCTTGACGATGGTATCCAGCAGAGAACCGATGGTCATCGACTATATTAAGCTGCACAGCTACGCTGCACCCGCTGCCTACGCAGAGGTGAAGCAGAGCTACGAGGCCAAGGGATATAAGGCCACCAGCGGGCACGCGGTGAAGGTGCAGGGGGAAGCGGCGGCCTACAAATCCTCCCCGACCCTGTATCCGGTCACAGACCGCTCAAGCCCATCAACAGAGCCGTACGATGTCTCCAAGATCAGAATGAACACCATTGGCGGCAACAACTGGCGGGTACCGGGCCAATGGATCGCCTGGGAGGTGGAAGCGCCGGAGGACGGTCTGTACAACATCACCATCAAAGGCCGGCAGGAGCTGCTAAGAGGGATATATTCCACACGCTCTATGCGGATTGACGGAGAGATTCCGTTCCGGGAAATGCTGCAGATTCCGTTCTACTATGACTCGGATTGGCAGATGAACCGGCTGGGGAACGATGAGGAGCCTTATTTATTCTATTTAAGCAAAGGAAAACACGAATTGCAGCTGGAGGTCAGCCTCGGAGCCATTGCACCGCTCTTGCGCCAGGTGGAGGCCAGTGTGCTGGACATTAACGCGATGTACCGCAAAATCCTGATGATTACAGGCAATGTGCCAGATCCGTACCGCGATTACAGGCTAGAGGAGCAAATCCCGGATATGACGGCGGTCTTCCGTGAGCAGAGCCAGATTCTATATGGCGTATCGGAAGAGCTGGTCCGGCTTACAGGGGAAAAGAGTGATAAAACCGCAACCTTGAATAAAACTGCCTATCAGCTGGCGGACATGGCCGATAAGCCGGAAACGGTGCAAAAGCGGCTGTCGCAGTTCAAAATCAACGTGGGCAGCGTAGGCTCCTGGATTCTGGAGGTACGGGAGCAGCCGCTGGAAATTGATTACCTGCTGCTGTCTTCGCCGGATGTGAAGCTGCCAAAGGCGAATGCTTCCGTATTCCGGAAGATCGGGCATGAGGTGTCGTCCTTCACCCATTCGTTCTTCGAGGATTACAACACCATTGGCAATACCACGGAGAACGGCGAGACCATTGATGTATGGATCGGAACCGGCCGCGACCAGGCGCAGGTGCTGAAGGCAATGATTGATGATACATTTACCCCGCTCACCGGCATCGGTGTCAATCTGAAGCTGGTGAGTCCGAATGTGCTGCTGCGCGCCTCGCTGGCCGGGGAAGGCCCGGATGTGGCGATGCAGGTCGGCAATGATATGCCGGTGAACTTCGGGATGCGCCAGGCGGCGGAGGATCTGTCGAAGTATCCCGGCTATGAGGAAGTGGTGAAGCAGTTCAGAGACAGTGCGCTCGTGCCGTACCGGTTCGAGAATCAGGTCTTTGCCCTGCCGGAGCAGCAGATCTTCAACATGCTGTTCTACCGGAAGGATATTCTGCAGGAGCTGAATCTTGAGCCGCCGCAGACCTGGGATGAGGTATATGCAATGATTCCGGTGCTGCAGAAGCACCGGATGGATATGGCACTGCCGCTCGCGCAGACGACAGGCGTGCCGGTGCTGGAGGTCAACCGCGCCTATGCCATGCTGCTCTATCAGATGGGCGGATCCTTTTATCTGAATAACGGAGCGAAGAGCGGACTCGATACAGAGACCGGGCTGGCTGCCTTCAAGGACTGGACCAATTTCTATACCAGCTACAAGCTGCCGCTGATCTTCGACTTCCCGATGCGGTTCCGCACCGGCGAGATGCCGGTCGGCATTCAGGACTATACCTTTTATAACTATCTGAGCGTATCCGCGCCGGAGATTAAGGGATTATGGGAATTCATTCCGGTTCCGGGCACAAAGCAGCCGGACGGCAGTATCCGCAGGGATGTGGCCAGCGGGGGCACCGCCGCCCTGATGCTCAAGCAGGCTAAGAACAAGGCTGCCGCCTGGGAATTCATGAAGTGGTGGGTAGACAAGGATTCGCAGGTCCGCTTCGGCCGGGAGATGGAGGGCCTCATGGGCGCGGCTGCGCGGTATCCGACCGCTAACGTTGAAGCGCTTAAGGAGCTGCCGTGGCCGACAAGCGATTACCGCCATCTGGAGGAGCAGTGGCAATGGGTGCAGGGTGTGCCTGAGGTGCCGGGCGGTTACTTCACGGGCCGCCATCTGGACAATGCTCTGCGCGAGGTCATCAACAATGGAACGAATACCGCCGATGCCCTGTACGATTATGTGCAGGAGATCGACTATGAGATTGATCAAAAGAGAGCAGAGTTCGATTTGAAACGAAGGGAATAGGGAGGGACTCTTGTGCAGAAAGTGAAAAATACGGCCGAACCCTTGATTCAGCCCCGGCTGTCCCCTTCCGGGCTGCGTAATTACTGGGCATTGTTCGGCAAGGATGTGCGGCGGGATAAGCACTTGTATATCCTGCTGGCTCCATATATGGTGCTGTTTCTGTTGTTTACCGTATTGCCGGTAGTGATTTCGATCATCTTCAGCTTCACGCACTTCAACATGCTGGAGATGCCGCGCTGGATCGGCTGGGAGAATTATTCCAAGCTGCTCTGGAACGATGATGTGTTCCTGATCGGGGTCAAGAATACGCTGATTTTCTCAGTCGTTACCGGACCGGTCAGCTATATTGCCTGTTTTCTGTTTGCCTGGCTGATCAATGAGCTGAATCCCAAGCTGCGGGCGTTCATGACCCTGATCTTTTTTGCGCCGTCCATCTCGGGGAATGTATTCTTCATCTGGCAGATTATCTTCTCCAGTGACTCCTACGGGATTATCAACGGTTTCCTAATGCAGCTTGGCGTAATTTATGAGCCGATCCAATGGCTGCAGGACCCCAAGTATATGCTGGGGATCATTATGCTGGTGCAGCTCTGGCTAAGTCTGGGGACCAGCTTCCTGGCCTTCATCGCCGGACTGCAGACCGTTGACAAGACGTTATATGAAGCAGGGGCTGTGGACGGTGTCAAAAACCGCTGGCAGGAGCTGTGGTTCATTACGCTGCCTTCCATGCGCCCGCAGCTGATGTTCGGTGCGGTCATTCAGATCACTGCGTCGCTGGCAGTTGCCGATGTGGCTATGGCGCTGGCAGGCTTCCCGAGTGTGCAGTACGGGGCGCATACGATTGTAACCCATCTGGTGGACTACGGTACGATCCGCTTCGAGATGGGCTATGCCTCGGCGATTGCCACCGTGCTGTTCGTGATGATGCTGGGCAGCAATCTGATTGTCCAAAAGCTGCTGAAGAGGGTGGGTGAATAAGCGGGATGAAGCTGGCAATACGTCTGAACAAAAAAGTAAACCGTTCCTGGCAGGTCGACGCCCTGCTGTTCCTGGCCCTGGCCGGATTCGGATCATTCATGGCGATTCCGTTAATTTATGTCATTAACAATGCGTTCAAGCCGCTGGATGAGCTGTTTATTTTCCCGCCTACGCTGTTTGTGCGCAATGCAACGCTTGAGAACTTCGCCAATCTGTTTCAGGTGATGAAGAATTCCTGGGTGCCGTTCTCCAGATATATATTCAACACGGTATTCATTACCGCTGCCGGTACAGCCGGGCATATCCTGCTGGCCTCGGCGGCGGCTTACCCGCTGGCGAAGCATAAATTCCGCGGCTCTAAGGTGCTGTTCACCGTGGTTGTCCTGTCGCTGATGTTCTCGCCGCATGTTACCGCGATACCGAACTATATGATTATGTCCGCTCTAGGCTGGATGGACACCTACCAGGCGGTTATCGTTCCCGCCTTTGCCTATCCGCTGGGACTCTATCTAATGAAGCAGTTTATGGAGCAGATCCCGGATGCGCTGCTGGAGGCGGCGAAGATTGACGGGGCAAGTGAATACCGCATCTTCTGGCAGGTCGTTATGCCGCTGGTGAAGCCGGCCTGGCTGACGCTGCTCATCCTGATGATGCAGATGCTATGGGGCACGGACGGCGGCAGCTTCATCTACAGCGAGCAGCTCAAGACGCTGCATTACGCGATGGGCCAGATTATTCAGGGCGGGATCGCCCGTGCAGGAGTCGGGGCCGCGGTAGCGGTGATTATGATGACCGTGCCGATTGTGACGTTCATTCTGTCACAGAGCAATGTGATTCAGACGATGGCTTCGTCCGGCATGAAGGACTGAAGCGATGGAGGCGTTAGGGTTGAGAATAAAGTCATCGATACTGGTGCTTGTATCCGTGCTGCTGCTTGTGAGCCTGTGTCCAAGGCCGGCCGGGGCTGCGCCGTATGAAGGATATACCTATTCCTACTGGGGCGAGGCGGTTCAGTCGCCGATTGCCTATCTTCCTTCGAGGGCCATCGGCGGGCTAGAGGCAGGAACAGGAGCCTGGAATGCTCCGGGGGACCTGTTCGTTTCGGCGGAGGGGCTGCTGTACGTGCTCGATTCCGGGAACGGGCGGATTGTGGTGCTGGATAAGGAGTGGAACACACTCCGTGTTATCGAAGGCTTCCAGAACGGGGAGAAGAAGGACAGCTTCAATAACCCGGAGGGACTCTTCGTTACGGACGCCGGCCGGATCTACGTGGCAGATACGGAGAATGGGCGGCTGGTCGAGCTGGACGGCACAGGGACCTTCGTGCGGGAGATTGGACCGCCGAAGGCGGATGTGATCGGAGCGGGTTTTGAGTATTTTCCGCGGAAGGTGATTGTTGATAAGGCTGGCCGCATCTATGTGGTTGGCAGAGGGGTCTATGAAGGGCTGATCGAGTTCGACAGCGACGGGCAGTTCACAGGCTTCATGGGCACGAATAAGGTGCAGTTTGATCCGGTGGATCTGTTCTGGAAGTCGGTATCGACCAAGGAGCAGCGCGAGAAGATGGTGCAGTTCATTCCGCTGGAATTCAATAATACCGATGTCGATGAGGATGGCTTCATCTATACTACTACGGTGGATAAGAAGACCTTTTCTCCGGTAAAAAGACTGAATCCCTCCGGCATCGATGTCCTGCGGGTCAGCAAAGAGATCCCGCCCATCGGCGATCTGAGCCGGGACCGCTCCGCCTTCATTGATATTGATGTGACCGGAAACGGAGTCTACCGGGTACTGGACTCTACGCGCGGGCGGGTGTTCACCTACAATGAGGACGGCAAGCTGCTGTATGTCATCGGTCAACTAGGCAGCCAGCTCGGTACCTTCAAGAACCCGGCGGCGGTGGAGAGCTATGAGGATGCAATCTATGTACTGGACCGTGATCTGGGGAGAATTACCGAGTTCACAGTGACTCAGTTCGGCAGCATGGTCAATGAAGCCAACACCCTGTACAGCTCCGGTAAGCATGATGAAGCCGCTAAGCTGTGGCGGGAGGTGCTGAAGCTGGATGCCAACTATGAGATGGCGTATGTCGGCATCGGCAAATCGCTGCTCCGCCAAGGCGAATATAAGGAGGCTATGACTTATCTGAAGCTGGGTAATGACCGCGAATATTACTCCAAGGCGCTTGGGAAATACCGCAGGGAGTATATGCGCGATTATTTCAGCCTCTATATGACTGGAATAATAGCCGTGCTGCTGGGCGGCTGCGTCATCGTCCGCCTGGTGAAGCGGCCGAGAAAGGAAGGGAGGGTTCAGGATGTCGTTTCTTAAGGACATTAAATATTCACTGCATGTAGCAGTGCACCCCTTCGACGGATTCTGGGATCTGAAATACGAGAATAAGGGCAAGCTGCGCATGGCACTGGGCATTCTTATGGCCCTTACCCTGACCATGATTGTGAAGCGCCAATATGTAGGCTATGTGGTCAATTATAATCACCCGCTTGCACTGAACAGCATCAATGAGCTCAAGTATATTATTTTCCCGTTCCTGCTCTGGTGCCTGGCGAACTGGTCCCTGACGACGCTGATGGACGGGGAAGGGAAGTTCAAGGAGATCATCATTATGACCGGGTACGCCCTGCTTCCGCTGATTCTGATCAACATTCCCAATATCCTGCTCAGTAATGTGATCACGCTGCGGGAGGCTTCCTTCTATCATTTGCTGGATGCTTTGGCCACGCTCTGGTTCGTGTGGCTCTTGTTCATCGGAACCATGACCGTTCATCAGTACACGGTGCTCAAAACGATTACAACCATGCTGCTGACACTGGCCGTGGTGGGCATCATCATCTTCCTGGGCCTGCTGTTCTTTAATCTGATCCAGCAAATTGTCAGTTTTGTCTACACCGTCTACCAGGAGCTTTCACTTCGCGGATAAGAAAGGAGGAGCCAGGCTTTGAAGAAGAAGCTAACCATCATTGCAATTGTACTTATGCTCAGCGGGGCAGCCGTTCTGCCTTACGCGGACTTGGCGGAATCCGCACCTGAAGCGGAAGCGGCGGTACAGTCTGAAGTGCAGAGCGGGCAGAATACCCGCACCCCGGAAGCGCCGGAGCTATCCGCAGATCTGAAGGCGGCCCTGGACAACGAGTATTTGACCCTGTATCTGAATCAGACGACTACGGAGGTTGCCGTTAAGGATAAGAAGAGCGGAGCGATCTGGTATTCTAACCCGCAGGACCGTGAACAGGACGCCGTTGCCACCGGCTATAACAAATCCAAGCTGAATGTGCAGGTAGAGCTGACCTACTATGACAGCAAGGGTAATCTCATGAACTACGACAACTACACCCACAGTGTACAGAGCAGTCAATTCACCATTGAGGAATCGGGTGACAGTCTGAACATCGTGTACACGCTGGGGGAGGTCAAGAGCAATATCGACGGAATTCCCAAATACATCAGTGAAGAACGCTTCCGTACCCTGATCATCGGCCGTCTTGAGAAGGAAAGTGACAAGAAGGAGATTGAGAAGCGGTTCAGGTACGATGAATTGAGTAAGCGGTATGAACGAAGAGACACCTCCTTTAAGGGAGTGGGGCTGAAGAAGGTAACCACCCTGTTCGGGCTGATCGGCTATGATGAGGCGCAAATCGCCATCGATAAAGCCGCCTACGGTGAAGAGGATGACGGAGCCGCCCTGGTGACACTTCCCCTGGAATACCGGCTGGACGGGAAGCAGCTGAAGGTAAGCATCCCGGGCGATAAGGTCCGTTATCCGGATAATATGCACATTCAGAGTTTGTCGCTGCTTCCGTTTTTTGGGGCGAGCGGGACAAAGGATGAAGGCTACAGCCTGGTGCCGGACGGCTCCGGGTCACTGATACACTTCAATAATAACAAGCTCTATGCTACCCCTTACCGTACAGCGATGTACGGGCCGGATGCTGCGCTGACCCAGCTGGGGCAAGTGCAGAAGGAGGAGACCGCACGGCTGCCTGTATTCGGCATGAAGTATGAGGACCGGGGCTTCCTGGCGGTGATCGAGAGCGGGGACGCGGTTGCGGCTGTGGAGGCAGATGTCAGCGGGCGGCTGAATCAGTATAACAATGTCTTCTCCAGCTATACGCTAGGCAGTCTGGAGGAAGTGACACTGACCAACGGCTGGCGCTCCAGTACAGTGAAGCAATTTCAGGCGGGGATCTACCCCGGAGATATCACTGTAGCGTACAGCTTCCTTGATCAGGAGGAAGCCAGCTATTCAGGTATGGCCGCGCATTACCGGGAGTACTTAATCGAACATACCGGGATGGCAAGGCTGGACGGGACAGAGAACGTTCCCTTTTACCTGGAATTGATCGGCGGCATTCCGAAGAAGAAATTCTTCCTGGGCATTCCTTACAGCGCTTATGAGCCGCTCACCTCCTTCAAGGAGGCCAAGGCCATTCTGGAGCAGATGCAGGAGAAGGGAATCGGGGACATTCAACTGCGGTATACCGGATGGTTCAACGGCGGCATCAACCATAATTACCCGAAGGGCGTATCTGTAGACAGCAAGCTTGGCGGGACCGGTGGGCTTAAGGAGCTGCAGGCCTACGCACAGGATAAGGGGATTACACTGTATCCCGATGCTTCGTTCCTGCAGACCTTCCCGGAAGCCAAGGGCCTCCGCAAGTCACAGGCCTCCCGGCTGATTACGGGTAAGCTGGCGCATACGTATCCCTTCGACTTCTCCATGCTGAAGCTGGATGTGCAGGAGCCCTCCGGTTATGTCGTCAGCCCCCGGGTATTGCCGGGTGTGGTAGACGGTTTCCTCGGGGATTATGCAGAGCTTGGAGTAGACGGCTTGTCCCTGCGGGATCTCGGCAGCGGGCTGAATTCCGATTTCAATGCGGAGGAACTGGTTGACCGCCAGCAGGCCGAGGGAATCGTCAAGGAGCAGCTGGAGCGTATGAGCAGCTCGGTGCCCCGCCTGATGGTGGAGGGCGGCAATGCGTACGCGGCTCCCTTCGCCCGCCATATAGTGGCTGCGCCCATGCAGAGCAGCGGGTTCAATATTACGGATGAGAGCATCCCCTTCTTCCAGATGGTGTACCACGGTTATCTGCAATATGCCGGAACTGCCTGGAATATGGCTGACGATCAGGATGCATCGCTCAGTCTGCTCAAGGCGCTGGAGACCGGGGGCGCACCGTATTACACCTGGTTCTATGCTGATCCTTCCGCGATTAAAATGACGGGCTTTGGCAGCCTCTACTCGGCCGATTACCGCAGCTGGATTGACCAGGCAGCCGGTCAGTATCAGGCATTGAGCCTCGTGCTGAAGAATGTCCAGTCCCAGACGATCAGAGAGCATAAGAAGCTGGCGGAAGGTGTCTATCAGACGACTTATGAAGCAGGCACCACGATTATAGTCAATTACAACCGTACGCCGGTGAGTGTGGGCGGAGTAACCATAGACGGACGGAATTACCGGGTAGGAGGTGAGCAGTAATAATGAAGCTTAAGAAGCTGTCCCTGGAGCAAAAAAACAGATATTACGGCTTGTACTTCATTCTTCCCTGGTTCGCGGGCTTCTGCTTCCTGTTCCTGACGCCGCTGCTGTCTTCCCTGCGGTTCAGCCTCAGTAACCTGCAGGTCAATGATGAGGGCTTCACGCTGAAGTATATCGGACTCGCGAACTTCCGGGAGGCGCTGTTCTCCCATGAATCCTATGTCCGGACATTAACGGAATCTGTGATGAATATCGTGCTGAACACCCCGCTTATTCTGATTTTCAGCCTGTTTTTCGCCGTGCTGCTCAATCAGAAGTTCCATGGCAGAGTGCTGGCCCGGGCGATCTTCTTCCTGCCGGTCATTCTGGCCTCGGGCATTATTGCCAGCATCGAGAACGGGGACCTGATGCAGTCCGTTGTACGCAGCGCCAGTGATTCCACAGGCGGAGGCCTGTCGGTGATCAAGAATCTGGAGCTGACCACGCTGCTGATCGAATCTGGCCTGAGCCCTACCGTGGTGCAGTATCTGACTGGAGCGGTGAGCCGGATCTATGAGATTGTCAGCCAATCGGGCGTGCAGATCCTGATCTTTTTAGCGGGGCTGCAATCGATCTCCCCTTCCCTGTATGAGGCGGCGAAGATTGAAGGTTCCACAGGCTATGAGGCGTTCTGGAAAATTACGTTTCCGATGATCGGCCCGCTGATTCTGACCAATCTGGTCTACACCATCATCGACAGCTTCATCAGCGACCAGACCAGCCGCATGGTGGTGGATACAGCGTTCAAGAGCTTCAATTTCGGGCTGAGCGCAGCCATGTCCTGGATGTATTTTGTCATCATTGCACTGCTGTTGTGGATAACGACGGCGCTGATCTCACGTAAAGTCTTTTATCAAGACTAGCGGTTAGGAAGGAGGAGCATTCATGAAGACAGAGACCGCAGCAATGCCGCACCGATCCAGGAAAGAGCAGCTGCACAGGCTGGCCTCGGCCGCCTATTGGGTGGAATTTTCAAAAAAATGGTTGTGGGTATTCGCCCGCTTTGTGCTGGTCTTCGGCATTTCGTTCGTCATCCTGTACCCAATCCTGCTAAAGCTGTCGATTGCGTTCAAGAGTATGGATGATTTGTATGATTCCACCGTGATCTGGGTCCCGCAGGCCTTCACCCTGGAGAACTTCAGGCTGGTCTTCAAGGCGATGAACTATCCGGCAGTTCTGCGTAACACCATGCTGTTGTCATCAGCGGTCATGGTGCTTCAGACGATCATCTGTGTGCTGGCCGGTTACGGCTTTGCCCGGATTAAGTTCAAGGGGAGCGGGCTGCTGTTCGCCGCAGTAATCTTTACGATTCTTGTCCCGTCCCAGACGATCATGATCCCGCTGTACCTGCATTTCAAGAACTTTGACCTGTTCGGTCTGATTGAGCTGTTCACGGGGAAGCCGGCGAACCTGATCAATACGTATTGGCCGTTTATAATTTCTTCGATGCTCGGGATGGGTGTTAAGACAGGGCTGTATGTCTATATTTTCCGCCAGTTTTTCAAGGGTATTCCACGAGAGATTGAGGAAGCGGCCTATGTGGACGGAGCAGGCTATTTCACCACCTTCGCGCGGGTGATTCTACCCAATGCTATTCCGTCAATGGTAACGGTGATGCTGTTCTCCTTCGTGTGGCAGTGGAATGATTCATTCTTCACCAATATGTATCTGAACGAACCGAAGGTCATGTCATCGATGATGTCTTCGGCGGGCTACGGTATTGCTACCTACATGACCGGCGGGGGCCAAGCGGCGAATTCGCTCGTTCAGGACCCGTTCTTCATGTCCATGATGATGAATACGAGTGTGCTGATGGCGATTCTGCCGCTGATTATCCTCTATGTATTCGTTCAGCGGCATTTCGTAGAGAGTGTGGAGCGTTCCGGTCTGGTTGGTTAGGAGGAGGATAGGAGCATGAAGCGGCTGGCAGTTACGGCGGTTATCGGCATTGTTCTAGTGTGTGTTGTTGTTGTAGTAATTCTGTTCAGTAATAGGAAAGAGGAGGAAATCCCTGTGCAGCACCAGAAACCGCCGGATGCGGCAGTGACGATAGACGGTAATCTCCGCTATCAGACTATCGATAACTTTGGCGCGTCCGACGCCTGGTCCATGGACCCCCTGGGGAAGGAGTGGACCGAAGAGAATAAGAACAAGGTGGCAGATTTACTGTTCTCACGCAGCAGAGGGATCGGGCTGTCGGCCTGGCGCTTCAATATAGGCGCAGGCTCGGCGGAGACCGATCAGGCGATCATTCCAGATCCATGGCGGAGAACGGAAGCCTTCAAAATAACGGAGGAAGGGCCGTACGACTGGAGCAGGCAGGCAGGCCAGCAGTGGTTCCTGCGGGCAGCCCAGGAGCGCGGAGTCGAATCTCTGATTGCCTTCGTCAACAGCCCGCCGGTCTGGATGACCCGCAGCGGTCATGCCCAGCCTGACCCAGAGGTGGGGTCCAGTAATTTGAAGGAAGGCTCTGAAGCTGCCTTCGCCGCCTTCCTGATTGAGGTGCTGGAGCATTTCAAGCAGGAAGGGCTGGAGTTCAATTATATCAGCCCCGTTAACGAGCCGACCTGGGACTGGAATCATGCGCAGCAGGAAGCCAGCCGGTACAACAATGACGACCTGAAGCGGGTGATTCTGGAGCTGCACGCCCAGCTCCGCGCCAGCGGGCTGGAAGCGCAGATCAGTGCTCCGGACGGGGTAGAGATTACCTCTCTGCTGGATGATGAGCACTACCGGGAATTCACGGGCAGCGGTGTCTATTCCAGCGGGGCTAACAGCCTGGGGCTGGGAAAATACCGTGAATATATTAAGGACCTCTTGGGTGATCCTGTGCTGAAGGAAGCGGTAGGCAATAAGATCGCCTCGCATTCCTACTGGTCCGATTACAGCCATTCCGGCGATGACCGCCTGGTTAAGCTAAGACAGCTGCTGGACGGTAATCTGAAGCAATATGATCCTGAGGCCAAGTACTGGGTTACCGAATATTGCATTATGGGCGATTATGGCCCGGGACGGGATCTGGGAATGGAGCCGGCGCTACAGGTGGCGCGCACCATTCACTTTGATCTGACCGAGGCGGATGCAGCCGCATGGCAGTGGTGGACTGCAGTGTCCAAGGTGGATTACAAGGACGGCTTGCTGTACACCGATTACACTCAGCCTGGGGATGAGCAGAACATCCTGACCTCGAAGATTCTCTGGTCGCTCGGCAACTACAGCAAGTTCATCCGCCCCGGAGCGGTGCGGATTGCACTCTCCGGTCTGAGCCAGGAAGCCGGAAGCGAGCTGCTCGGCTCGGCTTACGTGCACGAGGAGGAGCAGAGCATGACGGCGGTGCTGGTGAATGACAGCCTGGAGGAGAAGCAGGTGCAGCTCACCTTGAGCGGACTGGGACTGAAGGCATCTGCCTTGCGTTCCTATGTAACCAATGCGCAGCTGGATCTGGCGCGCGGCGAGGATGTGGCCGCTGATGCAGCTGCTGATGGGACAGCAGCTGGGGAGCAGGTATTTCAGGCCGTTATCCCGGCTAAGTCGGTGGTGACCCTGGTGGCCGGCGGGCCGGAGTTAGAGGAGGAGGCTGACCTGCCGGGTGAGGTTGCCCAGACTCAGGCTGCCCAGACTCAGGTTGCGCAGGAAATTCCGGCTGCGGGGGACTATGCGGGCTATTTATTCAGCTATTTCACAGGCGAAGGGACCGGGGACGGCGAGCAGGTATACTTCGCCCTCAGCGAAGGCAATGACCCGCTGCATTGGAAGGAGCTGAATGCCGGGAAGCCCGTGCTTAGGTCCAGCTTGGGCAACAAGGGGGTCAGGGACCCGTTCATCATCCGTTCACCTGAAGGGGACCGGTTCTATCTCATCGCCACCGATCTGAAGATCAACGGCAACTGGGATTGGGGTGCAGCCCAGACACAAGGCAGCCGGGCGATTATTGTATGGGAATCGGATAATCTGGTGGACTGGTCGGAGCCTTGGGAAGCCCAGGTCTCACCTGAGGAAGCGGGGAATACCTGGGCACCTGAGGTGATCTATGACCAGGAGAGCAGGGAATATATCGTATTCTGGGCCTCGCGGATGTACACCGATTCCACTCACACCGGGGACGCCTACCAGAAAATTATGTACAGCAAGACACGCGATTTCCGCGCGTTCACAGAGCCGCAGGTCTATATGGACTACGGGCATTCGATCATCGATACCACTATGGCTGCGTATAACGGGAAGATTTACAGATTCACCAAGGATGAACGCGAGCAAGGCCCGGAATCCCCTTTTGGCAAAATGGTGTTCCAGGAGTCCCTGGATTCGGTATTTGCCCCTGCGGTGAAGCTGCTAAGCGGGAGTGTCGGCGGACTGAAGGGCATTGAAGGGCCAACCCTGTTCAAATCCAATACGGAGCAGAAGTGGTATCTGTTTGTGGATGAATTCGGAGGGAGAGGGTACATCCCGCTGGAGACGGAAGATCTGGATTCCGGCAAGTGGACGGTATCCTCTGATTATGAGCTGCCGGCCAGCCCCCGTCATGGAACGGTAATTCCGGTTACCCGGCGTGAATACGACGCTCTGAATGCCAAGTTCATGCAATGATCTGAGGCCTGGCCTAGCGTGCACGTTGAACGGAGACGGTATACAAAAACAGGTTCACCCTTGCCATTACAGCAGAGGTGAACCTGTTTGCTTACAGCATCATGCTGAAGGCCGATGCTTATTTGGAGCTTTCGTAACGTTTGCCGACTTCTTCCCAGTTCACTACGTTCCAGAATGCCTTGATGTAGTCAGGACGTTTGTTCTGGTAGTTCAGGTAGTAGGCATGCTCCCATACATCGAGGCCGAGGATTGGAGTTGCGCCTTCGCTGATCGGGTTATCCTGGTTAGGAGTGCTGGTTACAGCAAGCTTGCCGTCCTTCACAACGAGCCAAGCCCAGCCGCTGCCGAAGCGTGTAGTAGCCGCAGTAGCGAAGTCTTCCTTGAATTTATCGAAGCCGCCCAGTTCGCTGTCAATGGCAGCAGCCAGTGCGCCAGTAGGTGCGCCGCCGCCGTTCGGTCCAATCACTTCCCAGAACAGGGTGTGGTTGGCATGTCCACCGCCGTTGTTGCGGACCGCTGTGCGGATCGCTTCAGGTACAGCGTTCAGGTCGGTCAGAAGCTCATCGATGCTTTTGTTTTGCAGTTCGGGTGCCTTTTCCAGTGCGGCGTTCAGGTTCGTCACATAAGTGTTATGGTGCCTGTCATGATGAATCTCCATCGTCAATGCGTCGATGTGTGGTTCAAGTGCGTTGTTCGGGTACGGAAGTGCCGGTAATTGAAAAGCCATGGAAAAATCCCTCCTGATTATATGTTGGTTTTGGTATATATCCGTTGAGATACTATTATTAAAACGCATCTGGAACAATAATGCAACATTAAATAAACAAAAATGTTTAAAAAGTATTTTCTTGTCCTCCGTACACAGAAAGTGTTAAGGCTATGTTAAACTAATAAGGCTTAGTAACTGGGACGTTTTGACTAGGAAATCTCCTAATACATGTTAAATATGAAACTATATTGAATGAAAACGCTTTATATCAAGCGCTTTCAAAAGAAAAATGATGATAACGCGAGAAAAGTGTGCTTTAATAGAGACAAAAGCAGGTATTCCTCGGTTTTTGATGCTTTTTTCCACTTTATACTGTTATGGAAACCCCTTCTTTTTGTAAAATCATAAGCCATAGAAAAGGGAGACTTTTAAGTATGCACGTTCGTTCCTTTCAATTAAGCGATGTTACTCCAGTGACTGAATTGCTGCAGACCGCATTATCGGAAGAATGTTTCGAGAGCACGATCGAGCCTTTCTCCAGGCAATTGTCATGGGATTCTGATCTCATTGTAGTTGCTGAGGATGAAGGAGAAATCATCGGTGCGCTGATTGGTACGATTGAGAAGAATCACGGCTGTTATTTCCGCATTGCCGTCCATCCTGATTACCGCCGCAGAGGAGTCGGCAAGAGTCTTGTAACGGCTATGGAGAACAGATTTCAGGCGCGGAAGGTCAGCGGTATCTATGTTGCCGTGGATGAACACAATTCTTTTGCAATGCCGCTCTATGAGGCCATGGGTTATGACGAGAACCACATTTTCAAATCCGTGCGCAAGCTGAGCATTGTCGGGTAACTGTTGCTGAACCGCTGCTGTAAGCGGAATCAAATGTTAGAGTAGAGAGCTATTGCAGGGCCGGAACTTCGAGTATATGGATATTCCTGCATAGTCTGTTTCATTATACTAAAGCATATCTTCCCTATGTCCATTGCAAATGGGCGGGAGATATGCTTTTCTATTGTTAAGGAACGGATAACCCAATCGAAGCAAGTAGGTGGCCTATGAACCGGGAGCTTGAAGAAGATTTCATGCGGAGCCGCAGACAAAGATACAGATCAGTGACGCATAATAAGTCCAGACAGAAGTCTGGAAGAACGTGGATCAAGGATATACGGGAGTGGATCATTACGGCGGGGATTGTGTTTGCTGTGATGTCGCTGCTTAATATCTATGTGTTCAATGTGTCTACTGTAATCGGGCAATCCATGCAGCCTACCCTGTATCAGGGAGAGAAGCTGATTATTAATAAAATCGCCCTCAGCTTCGGGAATCCGGGCCGCGGGGAGGTTGTCGTCCTTCATGATCCCAGTACGGGACCCAGCCGCAAGGAATATCTGGTCAAGCGGGTGATCGGCATTCCCGGCGACATCATTGAAGTGCGGAACCAGCAGCTCTATCTCAACGGCAAGCTGCTGGATGAGCCTTATATCGATACATCTATTGAAGATCCCGATTTCAACAGCCTGACCGTGCAGGCGGGGACCTACTTCGTCATGGGGGACAACCGGCATGCCGGAGCCAGCAAGGACAGCCGTTATTTCGGCGCTGTCGCAGGGGAGAGTATCGTGGGTAAGGTGTCCCTGATCTGGTGGCCTTTCTCTAAGATGAAGGCCCTGTAGAGTTACCTTATTCATTCTATAAAGGAGAGGCGGATATGCACCTCAACATCCAGAAAGGTTACGCTCCGCCTCCTTCCAAATGGGAGGAGCTTAAGGCTGAGATTAAGGCGGCTGCACCTGCGCTCGGTATCGATGATATCGGGTTCACCACTGCAGAGCCGTTTTTATATTTGAAGAACATTCTCCAGGAGCACCGGGACAACGGATATGAATCCGGGTTCGAGGAGCCTGATTTGGACAAGCGGACGGTTCCGGCCCTGCAGTCCGGGGAGCAGCCGCTCTCCATCATTGCCATTGCGGTGGCTTATCCCTCCAAAATGGAGGACCCGCCCAAATCCGAGCCGGGTGCGCGCAGGGGTATTCTGGCCCGCGCCTCCTGGGGCCAGGACTACCATCATGTCCTACGTGAGGCGCTGGCGAAGCTGGAGAGCTTCATCCGTGAGCGTGTCCCGGATGCCGTGCTGGAGAGCATGGTGGATACTGGGGCACTTGTAGACCGGGCTGTGGCAGAGCGGGCGGGGATCGGCTTCAGCGGCAAGAACTGCGCGATCATCTCCCCCAAGTGGGGATCATGGATCTATCTGGGGGAGATGGTGACGAATCTGCCGCTTCCCCCGGACCAGCCTGTGCAGGAAGGCTGCGGTGACTGCACCAAATGCATCGACGCCTGTCCTACCGGAGCGTTGGTCGGACCGGGCCAGCTCAATGCCCAGGCCTGTATCTCCTTCTTGACCCAGACGAAGGGCTTCCTGAGCGATCACTATATGACCAAGATCGGCAACCGGCTGTATGGCTGTGATACCTGCCAGATTGTTTGTCCGCATAACCGGGGCAAGAACTGGAACCACCGCCCGCAGCTTCTGCCTGACCCTGAGGTGGTTAAGCCGCTTCTGATGCCGATTCTGGACCTCAGCAACCGGGAGTTCAAGGAGAAGTTCGGCAGTAGCTCGGCGGCTTGGCGCGGCAAGAAGCCGATTCAGCGTAACGCTGTCATTGCCCTGGGCAATTTCAAGGAGGCTTCGGCGGTGCCGAAGCTGACGGAGCTTCTGCTGAAGGAGCCCCGGCCGGAAATGCGCGGAACCTCGGCCTGGGCGCTTAGCCGCATCGGCGGCGAAGCAGCGCTTGCGGCTGTTGAGCAGGCGCTGGAGAGCGAAGAGGACGCTGCGGTGCGCGACATGCTGGAGCAGGCTGTAGGCAAGCTCCGGGAACAGGGAGCAGCCGACGTGACATGAACCGGCTGACAGCGGGATTTGCCAATTGCTGTCCAGTTGTTGAAATGCTATGATAGATTCGCGTGCCTGAACAGGGTTATCGCCAGACAATAGAGTACAAAGGTGGATTACAGATGAATATTGCATTGCCTATTATTACGCTTGTGGTAGGGCTGATCGGCGGATTCTTCATCGGTGTGTATTATCTGCGCAGACAGATGACAACGATGCAGAATGATCCTGAAATGCTGCAGAAGGTTGCCAAGCAAATGGGGTATAACCTGAACGGGAAGCAAATGCAGCGTGCCCAGCAGATGATGAAGAATGGTAATCCGCCGGGGCGTCCTGCTGCGGGCAAAGGAAATTCCCGCAAGAAGTAATAATGATGATCGTATGAAATAGATAAGAGTCAGCTGCAGGTGCGGAAGGGGGGAGCTTTCATGGGAGGCATCAAGGAGTACAAGAACGGGAAGGTTTCTGTAAACCGGGAGCAGATTGAGTATCATGTAGAGAAGATTCTGGAATTAATCGGTGAAGATACCAGCCGCGAAGGTCTGCTCGAAACACCGGCCAGAGTGACGCGGATGTATGAAGAGATCTTCGGCGGTTATTCCATTGATCCGCGCGAAGCACTGGGCGTAACGTTTGACGAGTCTCATGAAGAGCTGGTCATTGTGAAGGATATTGTCTACTATAGCCAATGTGAGCATCACATGGCTCCATTCTTCGGCAAGGTGCATATCGGCTATGTTCCCAGCGGCCGCATTGCCGGACTCAGCAAGCTGGCCCGGCTCGTAGAAGCGGTCAGCCGCCGGTTGCAGGTGCAGGAGCGTATCACGGCCCAGATCGCCGACATCATGACCGAGGTGCTGAATCCGCACGGTGTTATGGTTGTAGTCGAAGGGGAGCATCTGTGCATGTGTGCCCGGGGCGTGAAGAAGCCAGGCAGCAAGACGGTTACGATGGCCACCCGCGGCACCTTCCGTGAGGATGCTGCGGCAAGGGCCGAATTCCTGGCCCTGATCAAGGAATAGAGCAGGTTATCCCTGCACTTGGACCGGAACTGCCATGGATAAGCCCGCCTGCCACTGCAACAGTGGCGGCGGGCTTTTTTTGTTATATTTGTTATATAGGAAACTATAGTGTCCTTCTAACCGAATACAATTGGCTGGTACAGGGACATATGGACCAAATGTATGTGAAAAACAGCATACATTATGCTCGCAAGCAGGCATATGGCCACAATGTATGTGGAAAACAGCATACATTATGCCCACAAGCAGGCACATGGACCAAATGTATGTGAAAAACAGCATACATTGTGCTCGCAAGCAGGCATATGGACCAAATGTATATGAAATACAGCATACATTGTGCTCGCGCGAAGGTGCGTGACCCAATACTCCACACCTTCTAATAAATTTAGAAAATTTCTGCAAGAAGTGCAACATTGCAGCCCAATAAAAGCTGCCTATGTGGAAATTCTGCACGAAATGCAACAAAGTCAGTGCTAACTGGCTCTAAACACCGAAGTTCCTGCAAATGATGCAACAATGTACTGCAACCAGCAATATTTTTAGAGAAATCTTGCAAGAAGTGCAACAATGGCCGCTCCATACAAGCGGTCGGTGCGCGTGAAAACCCTCAGAATGGGCGAGAGATACGCGGAACCGGAACGCGAAAAACCGAATACAATATGCCGCGCTGAGGGTACACGGGCTAGTTGTATGCTTAAAACCGAATACACCGAAGAGCCTCAAAAAGGCTCCCAGACCAACTTGCGGGCAGCCCCGTAGCGCTCGGCGACATAAGGCCAGTTGACGACTCTCCACCAGTCCTGGATGTAATCGGCGCGGTTGTTCTGATGCTTGAGGTAATAAGCATGCTCCCACACATCTAGTGCCAGCAGCGGAATGACATCCCATTGGGACAGATTCTGATGCTTCTCAGCCGTCAGAATCTCCAGTCTGCGGCTGCGCGGGCTCCAGACCAAGAGGGCCCATCCGCCGCCCTCGACTTTACCCGCGGCCTCAGTGAACTGGGCCTTGAAGGCTTCATAGCTTCCGAAGCTGCGTTCTATGGCGTCCAGCAGCGCACCGGAGGGACGGCCGCCGCCTTGCGGGGACATGACATTCCAGAAGATTGTATGCAGATAATGGCCAGCCCCGTTGAAGGCAAGCTCCCGCTCCCAATGCTTAACCAGATCGAAGTCGCCGCTCAGTCGCGCTTCCGCCAGCTTCTTCTCCGCCTTGTTCAGTCCGTCTACATAGCTCTGATGATGTTTGTCGTGATGGATGATCATCGTCTTCTCGTCAATATACGGCTCCAGTGCATTATAAACATAAGGCAGAGGGGGAAGCGTATGCCCGCCGATGGGAACCGGGCCTGCCTCGCGGGATTCCCATAACGGAACTGCGAAGCTTCCTGTTCCCTGAAGACTTTCTCCGCTTGCAGCCGGATCGGGTGAAGGAGCGGCTTCAGCCTGCTCCGGCGGATTCATCCGCAGCATCCCGGGCCCGTAGTCCGCAGGGGTCAGAGCGGCCAGCACAGCGAGGAAGTATTCAGACTCCCGGATGAAGTGCAGCAGCGTGGTTCCTGCCAGGGGGAAGGCATTGACGGCGGCGCTGGCCTCCTTCATGGCCTTAAGGTGCCTGATGAATTCGGCGGATTGGTCGCAGGCGGTGTGCAGCAGCAGCCCGGCTTCGGCGGATGGACTCCCGGGACCGCCAGTGTCCGGTGCCTGCGGAGTGGAAAGCAGATGCTGGGCCGCCTGTTCTGTAGCCAGGAATACAATGGCCCAGTCCTCCAGCAGCTTCACATAAGGCTCCTCTAGGCGTGGGATGATCTGAATTAGAACCTCGGCATGCTCCTTCTCCTGTTTTTTCCAGAAGGCGATTTCCCCTAGAATCTGTACTGGCGGCGGTGCAACGAATACATATGGCATGACATGTAGTCCTCCCGTCCTAAAGTTTCATCGGTCCATTATATGCCAGAGAGGAACAGCTTATGAGACTAGCCTGTGCGGGGAATCGCGGTGGACTGGAGGACCTGGTGCCACGCACAGTAAAAAGGCATGCACAGAATGTATCACAAGATACATCTGCACATGCCTTAGGGTAACGATAAGAAGCTTATTTACTTGCGGTTGGATTGCTGTGGCTCCCGCTGATCTGGGCCAGCTGTACATTCCCGAGAAAAGCGGATACCCGCCGCAGATACTCGCGCGGGTGCTCGCGGAACAGCAGCTCATGATGGCTGTTCTCCACGATCCATGAATCCGAATACGGATTGCTCTGATTCGCCGCCAGCTCCTCGGCAATCGGATAAGGTGCCTTATCGTCCTTAGTGCCGTGCATGAACAGCACCGGGAACGGGTAATCCTCCGATTTGACCTTGGAGTAAGGAATCTGATTCAGTCCTGTGCCGTTCAGGACCGGGAAGAGCATCTCCATAATCTCCAGCGAAGGCTGGCGGGGAAGATTGATGTTCTGCTTGATATTATGGTACAGGGTGTCCGGCTCCAGCAGGAAGGTGCTGTCCAGAATCATCGCATCCACATCTTTGGTTACAAGTCCTGCCTGCAGGGCGGTGCCTGCGCCCATCGAGAAGCCCCAGACCACAATCTGATCTGCCCCCTGCTCCTTGGCGAACTCAATGGCTCCGAGCAGCTGCTGGGATTCCTTTTTGCCGCCGGTTGCGATGTCCCTGTCGGTTTTGGAGGCGAAGCCGTAGTCGAACATGACGACATTGAATCTCAGACTGTGTGCATAATGGGCAAGATCATACATGGGAACCCAGCTCTCTTCGCGGTTCGCGCCGTAGCCGTGACTGAAGACAATGGTTTTGGTAGCTCCTTTGGAAGGAATATACCATCCCTCCATCATCCGGCTGCCGTCCTTGGCAGGGAAGCTGATATCCTCGTAGGCGAGCCCCTTGGCCTGATAAGGATTGGAGTAGAGCGGGGCTACGGTAGGATTCGAGAGCACCCAGGCGATATAGGCATGCAGGGCGATGAAGCAGAATACAAAGAAGAAGAATACGGATAACAGCAGTGCCACAATGATGTGCTTGAAGCGTATCATCCGAATCGGAATTAAGGTTGACGAAGCGGGCTTATCCTCGTTAGGCATACGGGAGACCGGCGCGCCGGGATGACTAGTTGCCAGATTCATAAGGTCCCCTCCTGGAAAATTTCATGATTCAGAGCATGAATAGTTCATATATTTAATCGTAAATTTATGCCCTTACAAAGTCAATGGAAATGGTCCTTTTGTAATGTAACTGTAAACTGCGGCGGCTGATTATGGATACGGAATCTGCTGGACTTTATTTAGGCTTTTGCACTAAGATAGGGATATCTTAATAATTATGTAACCGGGTTTCAATAGGTGAAACATGTGAAGGGGAGATCGGGGTGGAAGACCGGAAGCTGACTGTACGCGCCGTAGAACGTGCACTGGATATATTACTGTGCTTTACTCAGGATAATGATGATTACGACCTTAGTCTGACGGAGATCTCTGCGAAGATTGGCCTGCATAAAAGCACAGTGCACCGCCTGCTGACCACACTGGAGGAGAAGGGCTTCCTGCAGCGGGACGACGGGACTGACAAATACCGCCTGGGTATCCGCATCTGGGAGCTGTCCACACATCTTCCGACGCTGAACGAGCCGGCGGTGCTTCTGCTGCCCGCCATGGAGCGGCTTCGCGACCGCCTGGGCGAGACGGTCAGCCTGTATCTGCGCGACAATCTGGAGCGTGTGCGCATTCAGGCGGTGCAGAGCCGCCAGGCTATCCGCCGGGTAGCCCAGATCGGTGCAAGGCTGCCGCTCTCGGTAGGCGCATCCAGCAAGGTGCTGGCTGCTTACGCGCCGCCGGAAGTGCAGGTCAGGCTGCTGGCCGACCCCGCATGGCCGGACAGCGTAGACCGCAGCCTGTACCTGGAGCAGCTGAAGGAGATTACCCGCTGCGGCTATGCGACCAGCTTCGAGGAACGGGAGCCGGGAGCGGCAGCCGTGGCTGTGCCTATCGCCGGCCGGGCCGGGGGCGTGGTAGCAGCGCTCTCGTTGTCCGGCCCGGTCAGTCGTCTGTCGCGGGAGACTCTGGAGGAATATGCTGTCATTTTGGCTGAGGCCGCTGCTGAAATGGGCCTAATGATGAGCTGAGCTGGAGGCCTCCGGCAGCAGATCGGCGCAGGAAAACTTTAGGAAATGCAGGCTATTCAGCCTTCGACATTCATTGTATATCTAGTTAAAATGGACTATCATTAGTAATGATTAGCTAAATTGAGATTGAAGAAATAAGAGGAATCCAGTGCACGAGGTGATGGGATGAAAGTAGTTATACCCGATTCACTGATGGGAGAAATTCAAGAGCTCCAGGATACGTTCGGCTCTGTTACGGGTCAGGCGCTTGTGCTTACGGATCAGGCTGGGAATGTGGTTACCCGCCCCACGCTGTCCGGAATATTCTATCAGAAGATGTTTAAATCTTTAGAGGACATAGAGCGGCCCTTCGAGCCTGCATTGCTCAGACTGGGCCCCTTATCATATCCTGCCATACTTGAGGAGTGGGTCCCCGGGCTGAAGTATGTGGTCAGTCCGTTGGTTCCTGACTATGGACAGACGTACTATTTATGGTCCGGCTTATATATGGAAGAAGGCACCCGCGGGCTTGTACTGCGGGCGTTCGAGGCCAAGATGCGGAATCACCCGGATTATGAGATGCTGAAGGATGTACTGGCCGCCATGCCTGAGCTTAGCCGGGAAGGTATCGCCAGCATCAGGGGGAAATTGAGTGTGCTCGGGAATGTGCTCTCCAAATTGCTGGCGGGGTGCGCAGTGAAGCCGCTGGAACAGAGACGGGGTCTGCTGATTTCCCAGCTGTTATCCAATCTGGAGAGTGAGTTCCTGAAGATAGAGGTTGTGCTGCAGCAGATGGCCGGTACGTTATCTGATGCAGAGCTGTATGCCTTTGCCCAAGAGGAGGAGGCCGGCCAGTTCAAGGTGAAATATTCTGCCGGCAAAGAAGCAGGACTCCTCATGAATGCCGGGTTCCAGCAAGGAGACGGTTTTCTGGGACAGGCAGTTCTAGGCATGGAGCCCAGGCATTGGCAGAGCGTTGCCCAAGATTCAAGATCGTTATTCTTCACCCAGCGCGGGATGACGCAGCCGGAATATTTGTCATGTTATCCGGTGAGAATTCACAGCGGGAAGAGAGCATTGTTGCTCGCTGTGGGCTTTGGGAAGAGCCGCCCGATACAGGACTATGCTCAGCATGAGCAGAATGTTACTGCGCTCCTGGGCTTATCCGGACGGGGAGAGCAACTGGTGCAGCGTGAAGCCCTGCGCAGGGAGGCCACCCTGCGTTTGAAGGAAGCTGCCCGCCTGCTGCCGCAGGCCGCATCCACCCAGGAGCTGGGCACCGGGCTGCTGGATATGATTATGGGCATGCCGTTCTTCCCGTCATCGGTACTCGTATTTTTCGAGGAGCAGCCGGGGGAGACCCATTACGCCAAGGGATGGAGGCCGGAGGAAATTGCGCCGTATATCTATGACCTCCAGTCCCGGTACTCCTCGCAGGCCTTTCTCTCTTCTGCGATCCTCAACGGGGAGGCGGAGGGGCAGGTCCTGCTCGAATGTCCGCTGATTGCCGAGAAGGTATTTAAGGGCATTCTGTCCGTGGGCTTCAGACGCCGCAGCGAAGCTGAGGAGTGGCTGTCCTTAACAAGCTGTCTGGCCAGTCTGGCGAGTACTTCGATCCGTCTGATCGAGAAGGAATCCAGACATATGAAGCAGGCAGGGGTCTTCACCGGGCAGACGCTTCATTATCTCCGGCTCAGTAATCCCGAGCTGCACCGCCTGTCGGCGGAGGCTTCTGCTATGGCGTATGAGCTTGCCCGCTATACAGGGCTGCCGGAGCGGGAGTCAGAGCAGATGAGAACGGCTGCCCTGCTGGCACCGTTCAGGCTGGAATTCCTGCATGGGTATGGATTCTACCCGGAGGAGCTTTCTTTACTGAAGCAGGTGGACCAGTTTGCTTCGTTCTATTTTGAGATCAATAAGCCTTCGGTCTCTGTCACGGCCCAACTGCTCGTGCTGGTGCTTCATCATGCAGGCCGAGGCGCGGACAAGGAGCTGCTGGCGGACACGGATCTGGAGTGGCTGACCCCCTCCCGCTTCTATCTGGATGATCATGTGGTCGGGGAGCTTTACAGTGAGCCGCGCACTACCTTCCAATCCTTCTTGCGCAGCCGCTCGGAAGCGATGCCTGCCAGAAGAGGCGTGTCGGCAGGGAAGCTGCTGAACAGTACAGCGCTGAAGACGCCCAAGGAGGAATGGGGAATCTCACCGCGCGAGGAGGAAGTGCTGGAGCTGATTATTCTGGGCAAGACGAATAAGGAGATTGCCAGTGCCCTGTTTATCAGCGAGCATACCGTCAAGAATCATCTAAGCCGCATTTTTAATAAAATGGACGTGACGGACCGTTCACAGATCATAGCTCTGGTCTATAAAAGAATATTCGATTCCGAACGTATCGAGATGTCCTGAAGGCCTCCTGAGGCTGCGAAAATTTATCTGCGTATGCCAGGAGAAATGAAATCCCCTTTCCAGTGAAAGGGGATTTTTGCTGCGGAAAATTCCGGGAGAGTTGTCAGCCTGAAAACTCTGTGATATATTACTAATGATAATGATTATCAATATCATATATACATAGGGGGATTATCTTGCGATACTCTAAACAAAGTCTTGTCCTGATTGTCTTTACTCTCGTCATGGCTGTCCTGCTGGCAGCCTGCGGTTCATCGGATAACTCCGGCTCTGGCTCCGGGGCGGCAGCGAATGCACCTGCACCTTCCGAAGCACCCACGGCTGCTCCGGCTGCTGGTGAACCCTCCGCTGAAGCAGAGATGGTTACCTTCAAGGATAGCGCCGGTGAGGTTCAAGTACCTAAGAATCCGCAGAGAATCGTGGATACTACAGCCTTTTATACAGGATATCTTCTGGCGCTGGGCGTGAAGCCGGTAGGGGTCATGCAAGGAGCCAAGGATAGTCCGTATCTTGCAGAGATGCTTGGAGGCGCAGAAGGGCTGGGTGACGATGTCACCCCGGAGAATATCCTGGCGCTGGACCCTGACCTGATTATTGTGTATACCGGAACAGAAGGCATCGATAAGCTGAAGGAAATTGCGCCTGTGGTACAGATTCAATATGGCGCCAAAAATTATAAGGATCAGATGCTCGACTACGGCAAGCTGGTGAACAAGAATGATGAAGCTAAGGCCTGGATCGCCCAGTGGGAGGCCCGTATTGCTGAGCTGAAGCCGCAGGTGCAGGCTGCTGTGGGTAATAAGACGGTATCTATCCTGAATCCATATGCCAAGGGGCTGTTTGTCTTTGGACATAACTATGGCCGGGGTGGTGAGATTCTGTATGGTGAGTTCGGGTTGAAGGCTCCTGCTGAAGCGCAGAAGGAGGCCATCGACAGCGGAACAGGCTGGGCTACCATCTCCATGGAGAAGCTGCCGGACTTTGCCGGAGACATTATCTTCACCTGCCAATGGTCAGGGGATAATACAGACCCGAAGATTGTCTATGACAATCCGCTGTGGAAGGGGCTTCCGGCAGTCAAGGCAGGGAATGTGTTCATGCTGAATCCTGCTGCCGATACGTACAATGACCCGATCTCCCTGGAGAAACAGCTGGATTTCATTACGAACAGCCTGCTGTCAGTCAAATAGGGCATTCCTGAATAAGACAAAAAGCTGCGCCGGTATCAGACTGAAATCTGATACCGGCGCAGCTTGTATAATGACTATCCTTATGAAGTCAACTTATTCTACCGGTTGAGCCGCTTCCGAAGCTGTAGCATCAGCCAGCATCTGGCGGAGTACTGTCTGCAGAATACCGCCATTGCGGTAGTAATCGATATCTACGCTGCTGTCGAGACGGGCAATGACCGGGAAGTCGAACTGGGTGCCGTCTTCACGGGTAGCAGTGACTGTCAGCTCCTGTCCGGGAAGGACATGGTTGTCAAGACCGGTAATGTCGAAGGTCTCGCGTCCGGTCAGCCCCATGCTGCTCCAGCCATGGCCTTCCTGGAACTGCAGCGGCAGCACACCCATGCCGACGAGGTTACTGCGGTGAATCCGCTCGAAGCTCTCAGCGATGACGGCTTTGACTCCGAGTAGGAGTGTTCCCTTCGCAGCCCAGTCGCGGGAACTGCCTGTGCCGTATTCTTTACCGGCGATAACGATCAGGTTCTGTCCGGCCGACTGGTACAGCATGGAGGCGTCATAGATCGACATGACCTCTTCGCTTGGCAGGAAGGTGGTTACGCCGCCTTCTGTCCCAGGAGCCACTGCGTTGCGGATACGGATGTTGGCGAAGGTACCGCGCATCATCACCTCATGATTCCCGCGGCGTGAGCCGTAGGAGTTGAAGTCAGCGCGTTCCACGCCATGACCGCGCAGATATTCTCCGGCTGGACCGGAAGTGGAGATATTCCCGGCTGGTGAGATATGGTCGGTAGTGACGGAATCGCCAAGCAGCGCAAGCACGCGCGAGCTCTTGATATCCTGGATGTCAGAGGCACCGTCTGCCAGATGCTCGAAGAATGGCGGATTCTGAATGTAAGTGGAGTTGTTATCCCATTCATACAGCTCGCCTTCCGGTACCGGAATGTTATTCCAGCGTTCATTGGCCGTGAATACATTCTCATATTTGCTGCGGAACATTTCCGGACTGAGCGAGAGCGCTACGGCTTCGCGGATCTCGGCTGTAGTCGGCCAGATATCGGCCAGGAAGACAGGCTCACCCTGCGGGTCATAGCCCAGCGGCTCGGTCTTCAGGTCAATATTCACTGTGCCGGCCAGGGCGTAGGCGACAACCAGCGGCGGTGAAGCCAGATAGTTGGCTTTAACCTGGGCATGCACGCGGCCCTCGAAGTTACGGTTCCCGGAGATGACTGCGGCAACCGTCATATCATGCTCTGTAATGGCTTCGCTGACTTCATCCGGCAGCGGGCCGGAGTTACCGATACAAGTGGCGCAGCCGTAGCCGGCCAGGTAGAAGCCGAGCGCTTCCAGCGGCTTCAGCAGATCAGCCTTCTGCAGGTATTCCGTAACGACCAGCGATCCGGGAGTGAGGCTGCTTTTGACATAGCCAGGTTTGGTGAGACCGCGTTCTACAGCCTTCTTGGCAAGCAGTCCTGCGCCCAGCATTACGCTCGGGTTGGAGGTGTTCGTACAGCTCGTGATGGCTGCAATGACAACCGCTCCTGTGGTGAGCTTGCTGCTGCTTCCGTTCTTATGCTGCACTTCCACCGATTCGGCAATCTTCTCATCGCTGAGGCCATAGCCGCCCTTGTCAACAGGTGTACGGATAATGCCTTCGAAATTCTCCTTCATATGGGTAAGCTCTACCCGGTCCTGCGGACGCTTCGGTCCGGCCAGGCTGGGAACCACTGAAGCCAGATCCAGCTCAATGACATCGCTGAATGCCGGGTCCGGTGTCTCTGCGGTGCGGAACATACCCTGCGCCTTATAATAATCCCCCACCAGCTCTACCAGCTCATCCGGTCGTCCGGTGCTGCGCAGATAGGCCAGCGTCTCCTCATCTACAGGGAAGAAGCCGATCGTAGCGCCGTATTCAGGAGCCATATTGGCTACTGTCGCACGGTCTGCCAGACTGATGTTCGCCAGACCCGGACCGTAGAATTCGACAAACTTGCCGACTACGCCTTTTTTGCGCAGCATTTGGGTAACGGTAAGAGCCAGATCGGTAGCTGTAGCGCCTTCCATCAGACTTCCGGTCAGCTTGAAGCCTACGACATCCGGGGTAACGAAATACAGCGGCTGTCCCAGCATTCCTGCTTCAGCCTCGATTCCGCCGACGCCCCAGCCCACTACGCCAAGGCCGTTAATCATTGTAGTATGGGAATCCGTGCCGACCAGGGAATCCGGGTAGACAACAGTTTCTCCGTCAATGGTCTTAGTGGCCGCTACAGAAGCCAGATACTCCAGGTTCACCTGATGCACAATTCCGGTTGCCGGAGGAACCGCACGGAAATTATTGAAGGCGGTCTGTGCCCAGCGCAGGAAGCGGTAGCGCTCCTCATTACGCTCAAATTCTACGTTCATATTATATTCAAGGGCATCTGCCGTTCCGAACGCATCAACCATAACCGAATGGTCAATAACAAGGTCAACCGGTACAAGCGGGTTGATCTTCTTCGGGTCACCGCCCGCCTTCTTGACGGTATCGCGCATAGCCGCGAGATCGACAACTACAGGCACGCCGGTGAAGTCCTGCAGGACAATCCGGGCAGGAATGAACGGAATTTCCTTATTGCGGTCAATGCCGCCAGACCAGTTAGCCAGCTGTTTAACATGTTCTTCTGTAATCGCCCGTCCGTCATATTGGCGGACAGCCGCTTCGAGTAATACCTTAATGGAGAATGGCAGGGAGGAAATGTCGCCTGCACCCTGCTCCTCCAGAGCGTTCAAATGATAGTAGCGATAAGTTTTGCCACCTGAGTTCAGGTTCTTGGCCAATGAAAAATGGTCCTTGCTTGGCATATATGCGCCTCCTCGTTTCATCTGGTGAAACTACATTTCATAATTACTATACTTTAAGTATAACGTTTACAATGGGGGGAGTAAAGTTTTTTTTGCTCCTTGATGTAAGGTATATTCAGGGTTCACACGGATGCATAGAACCCTCAGCCCCTGACTTCCTTGCAGTTAAATCGCTCCAGCTTCCGTATAGGTGCAAGCAATCCTTCATATACATAGGACAGCAGCCATTATGGCGGTGAAACCGTGAAGGAATATTCTTAGCTTACATCATATACATTCTTATCTGTGAACGAAAGGGCGGAGTATGAATGGAGCAGCAGTGGAAGAAAAGTCTCTATGTCTATGTGGACCAGCTGAACAAGGGGCGGGTTGCACCTGGCGCCGAGCCGCGCCATACCACGATCAGGGACCCCCGGTTCCTTGACGAACAGCGCACGCGCTCCCGCCGGATCGCCCAGTGGTACACCTCCCGGGGCATTACTCCGCTGCGCGGGGAGACGGGGGTGCGGACGCTGCGGACCGTGCGGCAGAATCCAGCAGAGGTGGTCGCCGATGTGGCGCTGCACAGCGCCTTCTATTATGAGAAGGGCGGGATGACCCACCGTGAGGATGTGGTGGAGTCGGAGCGCCTGACCTTTGTACGTGAAAAGGGCGGCTGGGAGATTGTGAATGTGGAGCACCGTGTGCCTGAACGGAGCGGGGTGCGCAAGGTAGTGGAGAAAGATCCGGCACTGCGGCTCTCGGAGTGGGGGGAGGCTCTGCCCGATCCGCGTCCGTCCCAGCCGCTGCTGAACCGCCGTGTCCTGAAAGGCGCAAGCGGTGCAAGGGAGGTGCGCTACCGCCGGGAGGAAGCCGCAGCCTATGCCGACCTCTGGTGGAAGGAAGGGAATCCGGAGTTCGAGATTTTTGAGGTGGACTGCACCAATTATGTCTCCCAATGTCTCTTTGCAGGGGGAGCACCTATCAACTATACTGGTAAAAGAGAAACGGGCTGGTGGTACAAGGGCTATAATGGAGCCCAGGAATGGTGGAGCTTCAGCTGGGCGGTCTCCGACAGCCTGCAGCGTTATCTGAGCGGGAGCCGCGGCAGCGGGCTGCGTGCGGAGATTGTCGAGCGGCCGGAGCAGCTTCAGCTGGGCGACATTATTCAGTATGACTGGGACGGCAACGGACATTATCAGCACAGCACGATCGTTACCGCTTTTGATGCGGGCGGGCAGCCGCTGGTGAATGCGCGGACGGTTAGCAGCCGTCACCGCTTCTGGGATTACAAGGATTCCTACGCCTGGACGGACCGGACGGCTTATCGTTTTTTTCATATTAATGACTATTTATAGTTCAGAAAGAGGTTAATGCATGGGGAACGCTAAAACTACCGTAGGACTGGTGTACGGCGGCAAATCCGGAGAGCATGAGGTATCGCTGCAGACGGCTTATGCGGTTATGAACGCTTTTGACTACGATAAATATGAGATTATTCCGTTCTATATCTCCAAGCAGGGGGTATGGAAGGTAGGTGCAGTGCTGGAGGCTCCCTTCTCCGCGATTGAGCAGCTTAAGCTGTCTGGGGTGGCCGGAGATATGGGCTCGGCCCTGAATACCTTGTTCAGCGGGCTTAGCGGAGGCGAGCAGGTAATAGACGTCATGTTCCCGCTGCTGCACGGTACGAACGGCGAGGACGGCACCATTCAGGGACTGTTCGAGATGGCGAATATCCCGTATATCGGTGCAGGTGTGCTGGCTTCATCGGCGGGCATGGATAAGGTGGTCATGAAGAAGCTGTTCGGCGAGGCGGGGCTTGAGCAATGTGACTATTGCTACTTCAATGCTGTGAACTGGAGACAGCACAAGCACGAGCTGATTGTAGATCTGGAGGATAAGCTGGGGTACCCGGTATTCGTCAAGCCTGCCAACCTGGGCTCGAGCGTAGGGATCTCCAAGGCCACCGACAAGGAAAGTCTGATCAAGGCTGTGGACTATGCCTTCCGCTATGACACGAAGGTGATTATTGAGGAGTTCGTGGATGCGCGGGAAGTGGAGGTGGCGGTACTCGGCAATGAGGAGCCGGAGGCTTCGGTTCCGGGTGAAATCGTCTCTTCCGGTGAATATTATGATTATGCGGCCAAATACACTGACGGCAAATCACAGATGCTGATCCCTGCACCTGTCGATCCCGAGGTAGCGGACCGTCTGCGCGAGTCGGCGATACTGGCCTTCAAGGCTATTGAGGGCAGCGGAATTACCCGGGCCGACTTCTTCCTGCGGAGGTCTGATGGCAAGATTCTTATTAATGAAGTGAATACCATGCCCGGCTTCACCCCGTTCAGCATGTATCCGCTGCTGTGGCGTGAGACGGGTGTGTCCTATAAAGTGCTGCTGGACCGTATGATCGCGCTGGCGCTGGAGCGTTACCGGTTCAGACAGGGCCTGAAGTACGATAATGAATAAACCACGGTGATCGGCGGGAGCATTCCGGCCGGGAAGGAGAGAGAAGCATGGGGTTTCAATCAGAATTCAATTCGGTGTGCAAGTTCAAGAATGAGCAGGAGCTGTACGAACTGCTGGAGTACGGACGTACCAAGATGGTGAAGCAGGGCTTCCGTGTATATCCGACCGGCCAGAAGGTTATCGCCTATAATCCGCAGAATGTTGCGGTGGCAATTGTCAAAATTTCCGCGTCGATTGCAGAAATTAATTTTCAGGGCAATGAGGTTACGGCGGTGGAAATGGATCTGGTCCGTAAGCTGAATGAGGAAGAGTCGCGCGTTCAGACGGCTCTTGCCTACGAGATGTTCTTCGGGGAAGAGGGATGATTGTCCGCTTCGGCTATGTCGCCATGTCTACGGTGATTCCGGACTGTTCTCCCTCCAAAACGATGACTATGGCAAGCTTCAACAAGCTGGGCGACCGGGAAGCGGGACTTCGCAAGCTGGAATCCATTGCCCGGATGAATCTGCATAATACGCTCCGTCTGCTGAAGCATAATGTCGGCTCGGATATTGAGGTCTACAGGCTTACTTCTAAGCTTGTTCCGCTGGCAACCCATCCTGATCTCGCAGACTGGAATCCTCTCGATGCTCTTGCGGAGGAATTCGCTGTGGTGGGCAGCTATGTGAAGAAGCACGGGCTGCGTGTCAGTTTCCACCCGGATCACTTCACGGTGCTGAGTACGCCGCGGCCGGAGGTGCTTGCAAGCTCGATCCGTGATCTGCAGCATCATACGGACATGCTGGACGCGATGGGGCTGCCGGCGACGGCTAAGAGCAATATTCACATCGGCGGCGCTTACGGGGACAAGCCTCTGTCTGCGGAACGCTTCTGCGTGCAATGCTCTGCACTGCCGCTTGCACTTAGAGAGCGGATAACACTGGAGAACGACGACAAGACGTTCAACGCGGTGGAGACGCTTGCGGTCTGCCGCAGAATGGGACTGCCGATGGTGCTGGATATCCATCACCAATGGGTCAACAATGAAGGCGAGCTCCCCTGGGAGCTGTGGCCGGAGATTCTTAAGACATGGACAAGCCCTCTGGCGCTGAAGGATGTGCCGCCCGGCGGTCATCTGCCGCCGAAGATCCATGTGTCCAGCCCGCGCAGCCCGTCTGATCCGCGCAGCCATGCCGATGGGGTGGAGCCGGCACCGCTGGTTGCTTTTCTGAAGCGGATTGCTGCGGATACTCCGGCTGTAGATGTGATGATTGAGGCGAAGCACAAGGATGGCGCCTTGTTTGGTCTGATGGAGGAAATGAAGGGATTGGCAGAGGGCGGGAATGGAATTATGGTACTAAACGGAGCCAGCGTGAATATACAAGTGGAAACGGCTTTGCCGTCCTTTTAAAGGACGGTACCGTTTCAGCGAGAAATAGAAAGATAATGTATAGCGTGAAACATATACATTCTTATATTTGAACCATAACTGGCAAAAAACTTGCCGGCCAGGCCCGTTAGCGGCACCAGTCATGACTTGATAAACCGGCCGAAATGAGGTACGTTGAATGAAAGTTGAGCAATCATGTTCTAAAGCAGAGAAATGGTATCCTGCGGAAACATCGTTCCCCGGGAGAACAATCATGCTCAAAGAAAGCGGAGTGAAGAGATGAGTCCTGTAAGTCCTGATAACCGAAATGAACGGGAGCCCTATGTAGTTACAAGCAAGGGACATACGGCGGCAGCCATCAATGCTGCAGCCAAAGCGGGGGAATGGATCAAGAGCAGACAAGGCCAGGTGAAGGAGCTGGGCAGTAAGACATCGGCCCAGGATCTGGTCACGGAGGTCGATAAGGGTGTGGAGCAGATGATCCGCCGGCTGATCCTGACCCATTATCCCGACCATGCCATCCTTGGCGAGGAGGGTGTTGAGCCCGGTGCGGAGGCACTGACGGCCGCCTTGGATGAAGCGCGGGAGCATGAGTATCTGTGGATCGTCGATCCGATAGACGGTACGACCAATTTCGTGCATGGCTTCCCGTTCTATTGCGTATCGATTGCTCTGGTGGTTAAGGGAGAGCTTACGGTAGGCGTTATCTATGATCCGATCCGGGACGAGATGTTCGTGGCCGAGAAGGGGAAGGGTGCATACATGCACGGGATTCCTACGAAGGTATCAGCGGAGACACTGCCGGGCAACAGCCTGATCGCCATGGGCTTCCCGCCGGACCGCGTGCTGGCCCAGCCGGCGAATATGGCCGGGCTGCAGCAGATTATGCCGCAGGTCCGCGGTATTCGTGCCGGAGGATCGGCGGCACTGCATCTGGCTTATGTTGCTGCCGGACGAGTGGACGGGTATTGGGAGGTTGGACTAAGCCCTTGGGACTGTGCGGCGGGGGTGCTGCTAGTGCTGGAATCCGGCGGCAAGGTCACGAATACGCTGGGCGATCCCTACGATATCGGCACACGCCATGTGGTCGCAAGCAATGGACGAATTCATGATTATCTGGTTACGTCCCTGCAGGCTGCAGATGCCACAGGCTTCAAGAAGCAGTAGGGGGGGCTTACAACGTATGAATGAGAAGGAAGATCTGGAGCGGAGGCTAAGCGAGCTTCTGGAGGACGGCGAGATGGAACAGGCCGATCAGCAAGCCAAGGAGATTCGTCAAATTTCGCCCAAGTATGAGATCCGCATTCAGACTACACTTGACCCTATAGTTGAAGAGACGCTTCGTTACCGCAAAATCGCCTATGAGCTGGATGACCGGTATGATAAATATGTAAAGCGCTCAGACCAGGCAAGCGGTCCGCCAAGCACTGGCCGACCGAAGAAATCTTCAGAATCTAGCAGCGGGGAGCAATAAGCTGCTGTTATCCACAGGAGCGGTTTTCCGAATCATCGGGAGACCGCTCTTTTGCGCAAAGATAAGCCAGTGAAGCGCTACCAGCTCAAGTGGAAACGGCGGTGCCGTCCTTTTTAAAGGACGGCACCGTTTCAGCGAGAAAGAGAAGGATAAGTTATCGTGCGAAACCTATAAATTCTTATATTTATAAAAAGACGGCAAAGCTGTTTCCACAGGGGCGGAGCGGGATGTTAGAATAGAATTATACTAATTTAGGAGGAATACGATGCTGAAGACATGGAGAAGGTTAATATCAGCTTCTGCTAGCGGACTGCTGTTGTTCACCGTATTAATCAATGTGCATGCAGGTCCGGCGGATGCCGCTGCAGCAGCCGTGGCGCAAGGAACGGAGCAGGATGTCTTTCGTATCGTAGCACTTGGAGATTCCATTACTGCCGGGTATGAGCCGGGGATGACTGATCCCAGCGTGAAGCCGTACGGATACGCTGAGCGATTGTTGGAGCAGGGCTGGTATCACGGGAGAAGTGAGCTTCAGAATTATGGCATCTTGGGCCTTAAGACAGCGGGGCTGCTTCAATATACCGGAGCTATTAAGGACAGTGCGGCTATTACGCCGGAGGCCATTCAGCCGGGGCTGTCTGATCCGCGTACCTTGCAATTTGCTGCGCTGGCCCCGCAGATTAGAACGGAGCTCGCTGCGGCGGATCTGATCACCATTACCATCGGCGGTAATGATGTCAGCAGCCTGTTCTTGAATTACAAGACGCTGACCGATGCCGATTTCGCTTCCCAGCTTGCGGAGCGTCTGACGGAATACAGCAATAATGTAACAGCACTGCTGAAGAATATTCGGGAAGTGAATCCGCAGGCAACCATTCTGCTGGCCGATCAGTATCAGCCTGCTCCGCGAATCGCCCTGGGGGCTTCGTATGACAAACTGATGAATGCGGCTGCACAGTTCACCATCGCGGCTGAGAATATCGCGGCTACCCTGAACCAGGCAGGCGCGCCTCTTAAGGTAGCTCATGTAGCCGAAAAGTTCGCCGGTGTAGAGGGATCGCTAACTCATATCATCGGAGCAGGGGCGGCAGACTTCCATCCTACGCAGCTTGGTTATGAGCGGATTGCCACTGTATTCGCTGAACTGCAATGGGGGGAATACCGTATGCCAGCAGTAACGGCGATGGCTTCAGAGACGGTGCCAATGTCCATCGTGGTGAAGGGGAAAGAACTGAATACGCCCAATAAGCCGATTCTGAAGAATGGGCAGAATTTTCTGGCGCTGAAGGATATTCTGAATGCGGCCTCGGCAACAGGCAAATGGGATAACAAAACCTCCAGTGCGACCGTAATTTACGGCGGAAAAACGGTAGTTATTACTATCGGCTCGAAAACTATGAAGGTTAACGGTGCGGATGTGGCGATCGATACCCCGGCATTTCTGCATAAGGTTGGCAAAGAGGATAAAACCTATCTTCCGCTCGCCGCGCTTGCTACCGGACTGGGCTTCGATGTGAATTACAGCAGTAAGCTGCGGACAGCTTTTATTAATCCGTAATTGCGCATAATCTAACCATAGCATCATCAAATCAGTCCCGTAGTGGAAAAGGTGGATGAACCTAGTTGTCTAGTACAAAGTATAATGCTGATTACATCATCACGATGGAGGATATCATACGGGAAGGCGACCCTGTCTTGCGTGCGGTGACGGAACCGGTACAGTTGCCGCTGCAGGCGGAGGACCGCGGTGCGCTGCAGAGCATGATGCAGTTTCTGAAGAACAGTCAGGATGCGGCAATGTCTGCCAAATATAAGCTGCGTTCAGGGGTAGGCTTATCTGCTAACCAGATCGGACTATCGAAGCGGATGTTTGTCATGTATTTGAAGGACGATAATGGCAAGAATGTGGAATATACCTGGGTGAATCCCAAGATTATCAGCCATTCGATGGCGATGGTCTATCTGCCGGAGAGCGAGGGCTGCTTGTCTGTGGACCGGCCGGTGCACGGCTTCGTACCGCGTTATGAGTCTGTGAAGGTCAGGGGCTTTGATCTGAACGGCGAGGTGATTACCCAGAAATTCAAGGGCTATCAGGCGATCATCATCCAGCATGAGATGGATCACCTGGACGGAATGATGTTCTATGACCGGATCAATCCGCAGAACCCGTTCAAGCTTCCGCAGGATGTGGAGATCCGCAGCCTGTATGAGCAGAAGGGCAAGTAGCGGCGGGATATGAATATTGATGGATTACCGTTAACCCTTCTCTACACAGGCTTGGCCGTAGTCATCGCCCTGGTGTTCATCTACAGGATGAGACAAGGAACCTTTCACAAGCATCTGATGTCCGAAGCAGCCATCGTGATAAGCTATGTAGTGGTCGCCTTTACGGGCGGGAGCATGCCGCTTGCCGTACGGCTGGTGACCCCGCTTGTGGTGGCGGCGCTGTTTGTGTATGGGCGGCGGAAGAGTGGGGAGTAGTGAGGATTTCCATCTGAGGGGTGGGGGATTAGACGACCCCATCTCAAGTAGGTCACTTTGGACAAGCAGATCTACTTTTTGTGAATAAGTATACCATGGAGATGGCCAACAGGTTATTACTTAAGTAACTTCTTCGCGGACTCATCCAGAGCAAATTGTTCGATTAGCTTTTCTTCACAACAATAATCGGCGGCAGTCTAAGACTTTATTGATTAAGTCTTAGACTGCCGCTGTTTCGTTTCAAAGAATAACGGAAGCAAAAAAAGGATGGCTATCGCCTTCCGAGGGGGACGACGCCGGTAAGATCCACGGAGCTGCTTTCAGAAGGAAATAAAGTATTTAATAAATCAGGTTGTTTTTTACTTGCGAGATATACCCTTAATAGTGAAAGGCAATAACAGAGTATGTAGGCTTGGGAGTAGCCTATTTTCTCTGACTCCCTTATTGTCTTCATTTGAAACCTAAATGAGGATTTACAATGTCAGATCAACAAGCAATCACCTCTTCAAATGTAGCAGGTGTAGTCAGTCCAAACGTTCGTTCAACGGAAACAGTTTATTTTACGAAAGACCAAATTAATGCCATGATTGAAAGTAGTGTAGGTCAAAGCGTAACGGGACTTGGATGGGCTATTGCCACCTACGGTTACGGTCGCATAAAACAAATTCTTGCGGCAAAACTTCCACCTCAAGTTGCTGGATTTTTAAGTCTAGCTGTACTCGTAGTGACTACAACAAAACTTATTGAACAGATCATTAATTACACAGACGAAAACAGACTTGCTGAAATCCTACATGTTTTAGTCGATAATTCCGGATCATTCGGTAGAATTAAAGTTACCGTAACAACTTGGGAAAAGTTAATTGTCAATCCTACTATGAGCTATTGGACTTACTATACAACTACATCTTATGAAGCAGTAGGATATTAATTAAAAGTACAAGTCGTGCAGCTAGCTGCACGACGCTTTTTTTCCTTTTTGCAGTGGGCTTTTTTTATTCTAAAGAAGCTATTTCAATCAACTTGTTTTTCTTTTATGCTTGTTTCTTATATTCATCTTTAAGCTGGATTGCTTCAGCATAGGTGATGACAAGCTGTAAAATAAAAAAGAAAACTCGATTGAATGATCCCATGGGGGAATAGAGTATAACAACAAATGTACTTAGACCAGTCAATAACGCTAAAAGGGTCAGTACAAAACGCAGGACACGATTTGTTTTTGAGTTCAATATCTTCGATAATTGAAGAAAAACAGCTTGAACCAAGATGCAGTTCATGAATAACGTAAAATGCATCCAAATCAACGAATTTAAAGAATCACCAAATAGATTGATAAGTAAAAGTGCCAAAAGTATGGTAAGTAAAGAAACCCGATCTTTTTTGCTCTTCAAGAGCAGACACCCTTCCCATATTGGAATTAATCACTTGATTATTTTAACATTTTATTGAATTAAATGATATAAACGAGAAAATTACCAGTGATATCAGAGCGTGATTAAACCGATGTGGAAACCACAATCCATGCGTTTAATTCGAGCACGGAAGAACCCAAAGTAAATTTAAATTTTTGCAATAATCAAAAATGCCCCCCATGCCGCTAAAAGGCAGGGGGCATTTCTATACGGTCAAAATCGATTACTTCTCCGCAGCCATAGCCGCGAACGAAGCCTCTGCCGCCTCGAGGGTGAGGTCAATGTCGGCGTCTGTGTGGGCTGTGGTCAGGAACCACGCCTCATATTTGGACGGGGCCAGATTGATGCCCCGGCTCAGCATATGCCGGAAGAAGCTGGCGAACATTTCACCATCGGTATCCTGCGCCTCCTCATAATTCGTAATAGGATGGCTGCAAAAATGCGTAGAGAATGCGCCGCGTATCCGGTTGATGGTCAGCGGAATGCCGTGACGGCCCGCGGATGCCTGAAGTCCTTCGGTCAGGCGGATGGCCAGCCGCTCCATCTCGTCATAGACGCCTTCTGCGCTAAGCACCTCCAGGCAGGCGATCCCTGCTGAGATGGAGGCGGGGTTACCGGCCATCGTGCCGGCCTGATAAGCAGGACCGAGCGGAGCGACCTGCTCCATGACATGCTTGCGGCCGCCGTAAGCGCCGATCGGCAGCCCGCCGCCGATGATTTTGCCAAGGGCAGTCAGATCGGGAATGATCTCCTCATGATTCGCAAGACCCGTATAGGTCTGGGTGGAGCCATAGTGGAAACGGAAGGCGGTAATGACTTCATCATAGATAACCAGGGAGCCGTTCTCGTGCGTCAGCTTGCACAGGCCTTCCAGGAAGCCCGGCTGCGGCATAACCATACCGAAGTTGCCGACAATCGGCTCAACCATAACGGCAGCTACATCCTGGCCCCATTTCTCCAATGCTTCACGCAGGGCATCCAGATCATTGAAGGGAACGGTGATGACCTCTTGGGCGATGCTGGCCGGAACGCCTGCGCTGTCTGGAATGCCCAGGGTCGACGGGCCTGAGCCTGCGGCTACAAGCACAAGGTCAGAGTGGCCGTGATAACAGCCGGCGAATTTGATGATTTTGCTGCGCTTGGTGTAGGCACGGGCGACGCGGATGGTCGTCATGACGGCTTCTGTACCGGAGTTGACGAAGCGTACTTTGTCCATCGAAGGAATGGCTTCCTTCAGCATCTTGGCCAGCTTGATCTCAAGCCGGGTTGGTGTTCCGTAGAGCAGGCCGTTCTGCGCGGCCTCTGTAATGGCAGTGGTGATATGCGGGTGGGCATGTCCGGTTATGATCGGGCCGTAGGCGGCCAGATAATCAATATATTCATTGCCGTCCTCATCCCAGAAGCGTGAGCCTCCGGCGCGTTTCATGAAGACAGGAGCTCCTCCGCCTACGGCCTTAAAGGAGCGGGAGGGGCTGTTCACACCCCCGACAATATGCTGGAGAGCTTCCTCGTATAACTGTTCTGATGTGCTGCGGTTCATAGATAATGTTCCTTTCTTCTTGGCTTGCGCCCATGGGAAAGGGCGAACCGCGGCTGATTCCCGCTGTCCGCCCGCCCCGTGTGCCAAGCATGGTTATATTGGATGTTACTTTGTTCCCGGTGATGCTGTAGGACTGCTGCCTGGTGAAGCCTCTGCTCCAGGAGTTGGCGATGGTTCTGGTGCAGTGAGTGTATCCTCTACGAACTGCTTCAGTGCCTTCTCGCTGCTGAAGCTTATCACCTGGGAGCCGTCCTTGAGGGTCTTCTCCCGGATCAGCTTCATCGGCGGAATCTGCTCGCTGCCGCCCATAGAGCTGTCATAACCTACAGCGCCCAGCTTCCACATGTCGCTCGCGTCAAGGTTCGTGTCGATATAAGGCGTAACCTGACCGAGAATATTCGGCAGCTTGATGATCGAAGTGGTGCTGATCACCTTGTCCGCCACCGCCTTAAGGAAGCCGCGCTGGCGCTCGGTCCGGGTGAAGTCGGAGGTGGCATCATGGCGGAAGCGTACATATTGCAGCGCCATTTTTCCGTCCAGGTGCTGGAAGCCTTTTTTGAGATCAATATCGTATTCAGGCCCGTCTGCCTTAGTGGTGTAGCGCATGTCCTTTTCGACCTCATAGTCCACACCGCCCACGGCATCCACCAGCTTAATGAAGCCCTGGAAATCGGTATAGACATAATATTGAATCGGAATGCCGAGCAGGTCGCTTACCGTCTGCATCGCCGTATTGGGTCCGTAAGTAATGGCGGCATTGATCCGCTGGGTCCCGTGGTCGGGAATATCAACATACGTATCACGCAGAATAGAGAAGACATAGAATTTCTTCTTTACCGGATCAAGTGAGGCTACCAGCATGGTGTCGGAACGCGGCACCTCGCCCTTCTTCACCCCGCGGCCATCCACGCCCATAAGCAGGATGTTGACCGGCTCTGTGCCTTCCCATTCGGGAGGTTTTACGGCTTCTGCCGAGGCTGTCGGTACATTGGCCCACGGAGAATCTTCGCCTGTCTTGTGGAGGTTATCGAGCTGGTTGTAAATAGCAGTGAAATAGTAAACCAGACCTCCGATAATTAAAAGGAGTATGATTGCCAGAGTCCAGAGCAGCGTTTTCTTCTTTGACTTGCCGGCTTTTGCGTGCCGGTTCTTTCTTGGCGGCATTTCGTTCGTCCTTTCCAGTTCACATTCTCTACATTATAATTTCTTTTGGGAAGACACGCAATTTCAGAAATCATTAACCATATTACAAGGAGTGAATAATAAATGAATATCACTATAGGCGACAAGGTTCCGGACTTCACACTCCCTGCCTCAACAGGGGCTAGCATCAGCTTAAGCGACTATCGCGGCAGGAAGGTGCTGCTCTATTTCTATCCCAAGGACAGTACTCCGGCCTGCACTCAAGAGGCTTGTGATTTTCGTGATGCCCACGATACGATTACTGCGAATGGGGCAGTTGTCCTGGGAATCAGCGCCGATCCTCTGGCCTCGCACAGCAAATTTATTGCCAAGAACAGCCTGCCCTTTCCGCTATTGTCCGATGAGGAGCATACGGTGAGTGAATTATTCGGCGTATGGCAGCTTAAGAAGCTCTACGGCAAGGAATTCATGGGCATTGTCCGTTCTACTTTTCTAATTGATGAGGAAGGCATTCTGAGAGCGGAGTGGCGAAAGGTCAGAGTGAAGGGCCATGTAGAGGCCGCATTAGAACAAATCGTGAAATAATTAAGTATGCTGGGAATTAATTGTATTTGTCTGTTACTTTTCTAACAGCTATAGCCACGCTCACTCGTGATATAGTTGCCTCATATTACTTCAAATTTGGAGCAAGGTATGGGGGATGGCATGAAGAGACTGCGTATTGGGCTTGACGTCGGATCAACTACGGCCAAATTGGTAGTTATGCAGCGGGATATCATTATATATCAGGATTATGTGCGTCATTTCAGTGATATAAAAAAGGCGGCGGTCACCCTGCTCTCAGAGGTTCAGCAGAGGTTCCCCGGCAGTGAAGCAGCGCTCACCGTAAGCGGCTCCTCCGGCTTATCCCTGTCTAAGCTAGGGGAGATTCCGTTTGTCCAGGAGGTCATTGCCTGCACGAGGGCGATCAGCGGACGGATTCCAGAATGTGATACCGCGATTGAGCTGGGTGGAGAGGATGCCAAAATCATCTATCTCAGCGGCGGCATTGAGCAGCGGATGAACACAGCCTGTGCAGGCGGTACAGGGGCATTCATCGATCAGATGGCCTCTCTGCTGCAGACGGACCCTGCCGGGCTGAATGCGCTCGCGGTGAAGCATGAGCGGATCTATCCCATCGCTTCGCGCTGCGGGGTATTCGCCAAGAGCGATGTGCAGCCGCTGCTGAATGAAGGGGCGCGGCGCGAGGATGTGGCGGCCTCGATCTTCCAGAGCATCGTGAACCAGACAATTAGCGGATTGGCCTGCGGACGGCCAATCCGTGGGCGTGTTGCTTTTCTCGGGGGACCTTTGACCTTCCTGTCCGCTCTGCGGGACCGGTTCACGGAGACGCTGGGGTTGAAGGAGGACGAGGTGCTGTTCCCCGAGCACTCGCAATACTTCGTCGCCATCGGTTCAGCGCTTGCCGAGTCAGATCCCGTGTTCCTGCCGCTGAGCGGCTGGATTGCGCGGATCATGGCGGTAGACTTCTCACAGGACCGCGCGGAGGATGCAGAGCTGGCGCCGCTGTTCAGAGCGCCGGAGGATCTGGCGCAGTTCAGACTCCGTCACAGTCAGGCTACAGCACCGCGCTCCGCGCTGGCTGCTTACCAGGGGCCGGTCTATCTCGGCATTGATGCCGGCTCGACCACGACAAAGCTGGTGGTTACCGGAGCGGCGGATGAGATTTTGCATACCTTCTACGGGAGCAATGGAGGCAATCCGCTGCAGTCGGTTACGGACGCGCTGAAGGAGCTCTACCGAATTCTGCCCTCTGGCTGCTACATTGCGGGAGCTTACGCAACCGGTTATGGCGAGGGTCTGGTCAAGGCAGCGCTACGGATGGACGGCGGGGAAGTAGAGACGGTGGCCCACTACAAGGCAGCCTCCCGGTTCATGCCGGAGGTCGACTTCATCCTCGATATCGGCGGCCAGGACATGAAGTGCATCAAGATCCGCGGGGGAGCCATTGACAGCCTGATGCTTAATGAAGCCTGCTCGGCGGGCTGCGGCTCCTTCCTGGAGAGCTTCGCTTCCGCACTGGAGCTTGGCATAGAGGAATTCGCCGCTGCTGCGCTCGAATCGAAGGGGCCGGTGAATCTCGGCTCGCGTTGTACCGTGTTCATGAATTCCAAGGTGAAGCAGGTCCAGAAGGAGGGGGCGACACTTGCTGATCTCTCGGCGGGGCTTGCTTATTCCGTGGTGAAGAATGCGCTGCAAAAGGTGATCAAGATCCGTAATCCTGAAGATCTGGGCCGGAATATCATTGTTCAGGGCGGGACCTTCTATAATGAGGCTGTCCTGCGGGCTTTTGAGCTGCTTACGGGAAGAACGGTAGTCAGACCCGATATCGCCGGTGTGATGGGCGCTTACGGCTGTGCGCTGATTGCCAGAGAACAAGCTGCGCTGGAAGGAATCAGCACAATTCTCGGACCGGAGGAGCTGGAGAGCTTCCAGTATTCCGTCGCTCCAGGCCGCTGCAGCCGCTGTGCCAACAACTGTGCGCTGACTATCAGCCGGTTCCCGGACAAGAGCTTCCATGTGACGGGGAACCGCTGTGAACGCGGCGCAGGCGGCAAGAAAGAGAAGAACACGCTGCCGAATCTGATGCAATATAAATATGAGCGGTTCTTCGCCTACGAGGGCCTGCCTGAGGTGGCGGCGGTCCGGGGGACGGTTGGTCTTCCGCGCACCATGAATATGTTCGAGAATTACCCGTTCTGGCATACTTTTTTCACCTCGCTGCGCTACCGGACCGTGCTGTCTCCGAAGTCCAGTAAGAAGCTGTATGAGAGCGGAATGGATACCATTCCTTCGGAATCCATCTGCTATCCGGCCAAAATGGCTCACGGGCATGTGCAGCAGCTGATCGGCCAGGGCGTGGATTTCATCTTTTACCCGGCGGTGGTGTATGAGAAGAAGGAGGATGATGCGGCGCAGAATCACTTCAACTGCCCGGTGGTTGCCTCCTACCCCGAGGTGATCCGTAATAATATGGACGGCCTGAAGGAGCAGGGGGTTCCGCTGGTCAGCCCGTTCCTGACCTTCGACGATATTCCGGCGCTGACCCGGGTGCTGGCGCGAACCTTCGCCGAGGTGCCTAAGGAGGAGATTGCGGCTGCTGTCCAGGCGGGACTGGCGGAAGCGGAACAGGCGAAGAACGATGTGCGTACCAAGGGCGAGGAGACGCTGGTCTTCCTCACGGAGACAGGCACGAAGGGAATTCTGCTCTGCGGGCATCCGTATCATGCCGACCCTGAGATCAACCACGGGATTGCCGATATGATTACGGGTATGGGACTTGCGGTGCTGACCGAGGATTCGATCTGCCATCTGGACCACAGTGAAGGGGACGTTGGCGTAGTGAACCAGTGGACCTACCATGCACGGATGTACCGTGCAGCCCGGCTGGCGGCGGGAAGAAATGATCTGGAGCTGGTCCAGCTTACCTCCTTCGGCTGCGGGATCGATGCGATCACCTGCGATGCGGTTCAGGAGATTATGGAGCGTCACAACAAGGTCTACACGCTTATCAAAATCGATGAGATCAGCAATCTCGGAGCCGCGCGGATTCGCCTGCGTTCGCTCCAGGCCGCGATGCGTGAGCGCGAGAGAGGTGAGGTTAAGCCGCAGCTGCTCTACAAGCCGCAAGTCAATGTGCCGTTCACCAAAGAAATGAAGGATAGCTATACCATCCTTGCCCCGCAGATGTCACCGATTCATTTCGAGCTGTTCGAACGGGTCTTCCAGGATGCGGGCTACCGGCTGAAAATTCTGGAATCGACTGGTCCGCAGGAGACGGAGGAAGGCCTACGGTACGTCAACAATGATGCCTGTTATCCGGCGATTGTCACGATTGGGCAGATGCTGTCGGCACTGAAGAGCGGCGATTACGACCCGGACCGGACTGCTGTGATTATGTCGCAGACTGGAGGCGGATGCCGGGCGACCAACTATATCTCCCTGCTGCGCAAGGCGCTGAAGGATGCTGATCTGGGGCAGATCCCGGTCATCTCCCTGAATGCCTCCGGGATGGAGAACCAGCCGGGCTTCCGCATCAGCCTGAAGCTGGCGAACCGTCTGATCGCCGCAGCCTGCTACGGGGATCTGATGATGCGTCTCTTGCACCGCTTCAGACCGTATGAAGCAGTACCGGGAAGCGCAGAGGCCTTATTCCGCGAGGGAATGGACCGCTGCAAGGGCAGTCTGTCAAACTTCTCGTTCCGCGAATATAAGCGGCTGACCCGTGAGATTGTTGCCGGATTCTCGCGGCTGCCGGTCATCCTGGTAGAGAAGCCCAAGGTGGGCATTGTCGGGGAGATTCTAATCAAATTCCATCCGGATGCCAACAACCATATCATCGACATGATTGAGGCCGAGGGCGGAGAGGCCGTGATGCCTGATTTCCTGGACTTCATTTTCTATTGTGTCTACAATCCCATCTATAAGGCCGAGCAATTCGGCAAAAGCAAGCGGCTGGGCTATATCAATCCCATGCTGATCTCCTATCTTGAAATCTACCGCAAGCCGGTCAAGGTAGCACTGGAGCAGGCTGGACTATCCAAAGGCCGGGAGAACATCTACGGTCTGGCCGAGAAGGCAAGCCGCCTCGTGTCGGTTGGCAACCAGATGGGCGAAGGTTGGTTCCTGACGGCGGAGATGATGGATCTGCTGGATAACGGTGTGAACAATATTGCTTGCATTCAGCCGTTTGCCTGCTTGCCCAATCACATTACCGGGCGCGGGATGATTAAGGGGCTTAAGGAGCTATATTCTGGTGCGAACATCGTCGCCATTGATTATGATGCCGGAGTCAGTGTGGTCAACCAGGCCAACCGGATCAAGCTGATGATGTCGATTGCCAGCGGCCTTACTGCCGGTACCCAGCCGTCAGCGGACGATCTGGCACAGCTGGTGCCTGTCATGGCCGGAGGTGTGGGCTGCCAAGGATAGAGCAAGCCGCCTGCGAATAAGCAGCGGTTGAGTAAATGAAGAGCGGACCGGAGGAAACTCCGGTCCGCTTTTTTTGGCCTTCGTGCGTGAAACGCGCGAAAAAAACCTTGGACGGGGGCCTGGCCTCTTGGGGGAGAGATATGCTCAGGCGGGATGGGGGACGGTTATGTGGGACAGGAAATGGGGAATGGAGAATGGAAACAAGTGGATTTTCTCCAACTACTAATGCACAATTAGGCTGCTGCTGAATCAGCAATTGGAAAAAAGGCACTTAAATCTACCCGTTTCATCCATAGTAGCGATAACTGTCCTAAACAGATGGTGTTTATCCACTTGCTTCCGGCTAACCCCCAAATCTGGTCAAATTAAGATACATTTATCCAACTGCTTCCGGTCAGCACCGCATCTGGGCTACCTGCTTGTAGGCAGAAGGCGGCTTCATTGCAGGTTCCTCGAAATTTTTAAGCTTTGTTCCAGGCTAGACAAGAATAGCCGATTACCGCTGGAGCTTCTGCTTCACACGCATGGCCTTGGTAAGATGGACGAAATTATGGCGTGTAACCGGCATCAGAACATGGCCGGCGAACGTCTTACCGCTCCAATAATCGAATAACCACTGCTCGGTTTCCAGGACGGCCTGCTCCTCTCTGACTCTTCGGAACTGCGTCGGTGTGGCTCTGGCCGTGAATTGGCCCGGCTGCAGCGCAGAGAGGATGCAGCGGGTTCTGCCCGCGACAGCACACCGGTACGCTGCCAACGCTCCGAGATCGATCTCTGCGCTGAGGGCGGCGATATCCTGCTCGCTCATCCCGTTGCCGGAATGAATGAAGGGCGTCTGCAGCCTCTCTGCATAATGCTCCGAATGAAGCACCTGCTCACGGTCTGCCCCCAGGAGGTTCATCGTAATATCCTCGATTCTCGCACTGTGCCACAGATGCCAGACTATAGAATTACGGCTTCCGGGCGTACGCACGGGGTAGCTTCGTAAGGTGGACTCTAACAAACGGTCCCATAGGGAGTCCTCCAGAGTCGTCTGTTCCGCGCTCCTGCCTTCAGAAGCATAGAGGGCTGAGTGCAGCTCCAGAGACAAAGTGACTGCCTTAGCATGCTCATCCGGCAGGGAGATGATCCCCGACAAGATTTTGTGCTGCGCATTCCAGTGATGACGTTGTTCCGTATTCATTATAAACCCCTCTTTTCGTAAAATTCATATCGTGAAAATAAGTGATTTTCAGAAAATTTCTGCAAGAAAATCATTGACGGATAAATAGGTAAATTGTAAAATAGTTCGTATGCGAAGTATTATTGTGCATTATGTTTGTGGAGGGATAAGGCTTGGAAGAAAAGGAAAAGCAACTGGACGATATTCTGTCCTCTTTCCGCTGCATTACTCATAATTTCCAGCAGCTTCTGTGGAAGGATGCAGAGGAGCTTAACATCACATCTACCCAGCTGATGGTATTGCGTAAATTATCCTTGCATCCCGATATCGGGATCACGGAGCTGGCCGATCTTCTGCATCTGGGCAACAGCGCAGCCAGCGGGGTGGTGGACCGGATGGTGAAGGCCGGACTGATTACCAGGGAACGCTCGCAGAGCGACAGACGAATATTCAAGCTGGCGATGACTGAGAAAGGCAAGGAGATCCGTCTGCTCAGCAGACAGTCACTCCGAAGACATTTGCAGCCAATGGCAAATATTCCTGCGGAGGATGTACAGGAGCTGCTGCGGCTGCATGGTGAAATTATCCGAATTCTAGAACAAGGGAGAGACAACAAGAAGCTATGAGTACAATTACAGCCGGTAATGCACCGTCCAAGACGGTCCGCAGAGGCCCGATTATCGCAGCGCTCCTGATCGGCGCCTTCGTGGCGTTATTGAATCAGACACTGATGAATGTGGCGCTGCCCAAAATGATGGAGGATCTGAATATCCTCGCCAATACGGCCCAATGGCTGACGACAGGGTTCATGCTGGTTAACGGTGTGCTTGTGCCGATAAGCGCCTATCTGGTGGAGAAATTTACGACCCGCCAGCTCTTTACGACAGCAATGATGTTATTTTCGATAGGTACTCTAGTCTGTGCAATAGGAACAGGCTTTGAGATGATTATGGTCGGCAGAGTCATTCAGGCCGTGGGTGCCGGAATTCTGATGCCGCTGATGAACATTGTGTTCCTGCGCATCTTCCCGATTGAAGAACGGGGCAAGGCAATGGGGCTGATGGCGGTTGCGATGATTTTTGCTCCGGCTGTCGGACCTACCTTATCCGGTTGGGTCGTGCAGAACTATTCCTGGCGCGTGCTGTTCTACATCGTGCTTCCGCTGGCCATCTTCTCGATGCTGCTCGGCATGAAGACTATGCAGAATGTCGGCAAGCTGACTTCTCCGAAACTGGATAAACCGGGTGTGATCTTATCGACCCTGGGCTTCGGCGGGCTGCTCTACGGCTTCAGTGACGCCGGAACAGACGGCTGGGGAAGTAAGACCGTTATTCTTTGTCTGATCCTGGGTATCGTGTCTCTGGGTCTGTTCGTGTGGCGTGAGCTGACCGCGGATAAGCCGCTGCTTGAGTTCCGGATTTTCCGCTACAATATGTTCTCACTTACTACTGTGATCAACATTATCGTCACCATGGCTATGTATGCAGGGATGATCCTGCTGCCGATCTATCTGCAGACGATCCGAGGCTTCACACCGATGGAATCCGGACTGATGCTGCTGCCGGGTGCGATTCTGATGGGCGTTATGTCACCGATCACCGGAATTATATTTGATAAAATCGGCGCCAGATGGCTGGCGGTTATCGGCCTTGCTATCACCACTGTGACGACCTGGGAATTCAGCCAGATCAGCACCACTACCACCTATACTCACCTGATCCTGACGTATACGGCCCGGATGTTCGGGATGTCGATGCTGATGATGCCTATCGTCACCGCTGGTCTGAACCAGCTGCCGCAGCGTCTGGCTTCCCATGGTACAGCCATGTCCAACACCCTGCGTACCGTGGGCGGCGCACTGGGGATGGCCCTGTTCGTCAGCCTGATGACTAACCGTACGAAGAGCAACATTACCGATGCGCTGGTAAGCGGAGCGGTGTCGAAGACCGATAAGGCTGCAATGCTCAAGCTTACACAGGACGCAACGATTAACGGGATTACCCATGCGTTCGCTGTAGCGACCTGGGTAACTGTTGTTGCCCTGGTGCTGGCGCTGTTCATCCGCAAGACCTCTCCGCAGCCCGACTTCCTGAAGACGGAAGAAGCGGAAGGCGGACAGCCGCAGCCGAACCTGACGAAATCACAGAGAGCATAATCCTGTTTACAGTACAAGTGGAAACGGCTTTACCGTCCTTTTAAAGGACGGTACCGTTTCAGCGAGAAATAGCAGGACGATTTATCGTGTGAAACAGATAAATTCTTATATTTTAAAAAAGACGATCCGCTATAACCGTTAACGGTTATAGCGGATCGTCTTTCCTGCGTCTGGAGAGGATGCAGAACTGCCCCACTGCCCTGCACCTCCCCAGCCCATAACCAGCTTCTCCCTTAGAGTATATACCGGCAAACCTGACAACATGGATTCAGGTTCGGATGCGGATGGAGAAAGATTGTACATGCTTGAATGCGGGCATGGCGGTTATTGCATCTCCGCCAGATCTGCTGAATATGCCGCCGCGACGCCGCGGGCCACCTCGCCTAATCTGCGGCGGACATGCTCCGGTCCAAGCACCTCCAGGACGGTCCCGAAGCTTAGCAGGAAGCCGTATAGCCAGTCATTCTCAGGGTACTGGAGCGTTAGGGTGTATCCGCCGGTATCATCCCGCTGGAGCGTCTCACAGTCGAAGTATTCCTCTGCGAGATGCTTGCCTTCCGGCGCGAAACGCAGCTTGACCGGCGTGAGATTCTGCGGTTCCTTCCAGCTACTACTCCACGGCAATTCTGTAAGCGGGATATCCTGGCGGATATAGTGCCTGTTCTCCTTCACCAGCGCTTTCATCCGCAGCAGCTTGAAGAGGCGGAAATCCTGACGGTCCTGGCAGAACCCGTATAAGTACCAGAACGGTCCCTTGAGAACCAGCGTATACGGCTCGACCGTACGCAGACTTACCCTGCCTTCGGCAGTTATGTATTCAAAAGTGACCGTAACCTCTTTCTCCAAGGCTTCTTTAAGAAGGCTCAGCCGCTCCTCCAGCGGGCCTGTCAGCTCCCAGGGGGAGAAATCGACAATCATCCGGGTGGTTTGGCTGCGGAAGGCGGCGATCTGGGAGGGAGGGACGACACTGCTGATTTTCTCCATCAATAGCTGATGGCCTCCTCCTCCGATGGAAGAGGCGCTTTGCAGCGCGTTGAAAATATCGGCCAGCTCGCGTTCCGATAACACGTTGCGGTCCAGCCGGTAGCCCTGCATGAGGCCGATGCCGCCCCCTGATCCCTGATAGGTGACCACAGGGATGCCTGCGCTGTTAATGCTGTCTATATCGCGGTAAATCGTACGCACGGAGACCTCGAACATATCGGCCAGCTCCTTGGCCTGAATCAGCGGCCGGTTGAGCAGCAGAATGACAATGGAGAGCAGACGGTCTATTTTCACAGGAAAACCTTCTTTCAGGCGTTAGGTAAGGTGTGGATTAACGGGTCTTGGAGGTTTCTTTAACCTTCACTTGGACCTTGGGTTCAAGCGTAGCCACTGGCTTGCGCCGGCGCAGCCGGAGAGAAATGGCAGCCCGGTAACGGTAGAGGGCAATCAGCGCGGCGATGGCCAGCACACCTACCGCAATCCAAAGGGCGTAGGATTCGATCAGGTGGAAGATGCCCATCCACTGCGGGCCGAAGATTTTGCCGATTCCGAGGAATAACACTACCCAGAATATTGCGCCCCCATAGGCATACATAGCGAATTTACGGAAGGGCAGGGCGATAATCCCGGCAAAATAGCCGGTGAAGTGTCGGACGCCGGGGATGAAATAGCCGATGGAAATCAGCACGCTGCCGTATTTCTCGAACCAGCGCTGTGTCTTTTCCAGCTTGGCGGGAGAGAACATGAACCATTTGCCGTACCGCTGGATAAAGGGCAGACCGGCCTTCAGTCCGATGAAATAAGTGATGGTCATCCCGATTGTAGTCCCTAAGAAGGCTACGATCACCAGTGTGAAGAAATCCAGCCTCCCCGTGAAAGAGAGAAATCCTGCGAAGGCCATCGTGGTCTCCCCGGGAAAAGGCAGGGCGATAAATTCGAGCAAAAGCCCGAAGAACAATACGCTATATCCATAGCTCGCAAACAATTCCTGTATCCATTTCAGCATATCCATAAATTCTTCACTCTCCAAAGGCTGCGCGCCAATTCTATTCTGAAGCTTGTCTTCATACAATCTACCAAATGGTGCGGAAGCGCCAATAGAATGCTGGAGGTAGAGAAGATGAAGAACAACCGGGAAAATCCTATCCGCCGCATCATGATCTGCGGGTTGCTTGTTATTGCTGTTGTGCTAAGTCTGGGTGTGTCAGCTTATGGAGGGCAGGGGAATTCTTCCGGTTCGCGGAGTAAGTACTCCCTACAGGCTGAAGCAGGCAGTACGTTACCTCTACTCTCTAAGAATAATGCTCCGGCTGTCCCGGTGCAAGATTTGCGCCCGGCAGCGGCCAGAATGACAACCGCAGAATTACGGCAGCTGCACATTTCGGGCGGTTCAGCCCCTAAAGCAGGTGCGGAGCGTCCTGCTCAAGTATCCGCTGCTGCGGGAAAAGCTGCTCCGGCAGCGGGACACCGCAAGGAGAAGGTGGTCTATCTGACTTTTGACGACGGTCCAAGCGCAGTTACTCCCAAGGTACTTAGCATATTGCAGGAGCAGGGGGTTAAGGCGACCTTCTTCGTGCTGGGGGATCAGGCCGCAGGCCGTCCCGAGCTGATCAAGGCCATCTGGGAGCAAGGGCATGCTATCGGCAACCATACCTATAATCATAACTATCATGATTTATATAGCGGCTTCAAGGAGTTCTGGCGCCAAATCAAACAGACGGAGGAAACGGTACGTGAGATCACAGGCGTCCGTCCGCAGCTGGTCCGTGCGCCGGGCGGCACGTTCGGCCATTTCGACAGTACATATTTCAATCTGCTGAAGCAGGCAGGCTACGGGGTGATGGACTGGACTGTGGACAGCGGGGATTCCCGCCGCCGGGGAGTGCCCGCTGCGGAGATTGTACAGGCTTCTGTGGCTGACTTGACCTCTTCCAGTGTGGTATTGCTGCTGCATGACGGATCGGGCCATGAACAGAGCGCCAAGGCGCTGCCCGCCATCATTGAACGCTACAGAGCAGCCGGTTATGGATTCGGTGTTCTGGATGCGCAGAGTGATCCCGTACAGTTCAGGGTGTCTTCCAAGGCAGCCTCCCTTCATCGGGGCAAACCGTCACAGGATTGGATATCGGTCAATATTGCCCCGAATGCGGAGTTGTTTGCACCAGGCAAGGCGCTTGCGCTTGAGATTGGCGGGATGGAAACCAAGCTAAAGCCCGGAGAGTACCGTCTACAGGACGGGCAGTACTATGTTCCGCTACGCGCCACCGTGGAACGGCTGGGCGGACGGGTCGGCTGGGATGTGGCTACCCGCAGCGCAGCTGTAAGCTGGAACGGCCGCAGCATGACGTTAGACTCACAAAGGCAGGAGGTGGGCATTCACTGGCCGGACGGTACAGCAGAGTACAAGGCGGCACAGGTACAGCTCCAAGGCTCCTCCCTCTGGGTACCCCTGCGTATGCTGCTGGAGGCGGCAGGTCATCCGGGTGCGGAAGCCTTTGTAAATGCAGAGGAGCGCAGGGTCACCGCAGCTTAAGGCGGATATCCGGTTGGGAGGAGGGAACGGCAAGGAGAGCAGAGAACAGGGAGAGCTGGCGGGGAAAAGCGGCTGCTGAATGTCTGGGCATCCTTTTTCGTGGAAAGAATAGATAGCAACAGGCCTCAGCAAGCGGTATAGCCAGTGAAACCACGGGCTGTCAGGGGGCTAGTCTATGACCATGGAAGGGTGTCCTCCTTGTCCTCATCATCATTGACAGATCAGAAATCACAGGTATATTCACAGCTGGGCAGGTACGGGAATGCAGAGATTGCAGGGTTCCCCCGGAAGCGCATCCGCCGCGCAGCCAAGGAGTGGGGGCGAATGCTGCTCCTGATGGCGGTTACCGGAGGGCTGTATATGTGGCGCGGCGGAGAATCGCTCCTGCTGCTGCTGACAGCTGGCGGAGTGGTTATGTCCGGCGGCCTGCTGATGCAGCTCTGCGGTCCCCGGAGAGTTAGTGTCCAGCGCACGATTGCTCCTGCGCGTCTGTCTGCGGGGGATGACGCTATTGTGGAGGTTCAGATTTCTTTTAACGCCAGAATCCCGCTGCCCTGGATGATTGTTACAGATTATTGGAGCGGGGGCAGCCATCAGGAGCTGTTGTTTCCCGGCTTCCGGCGCTCCTTCAAATATTCGTATGAGCTGCTGTCTGTCCCAAGAGGCGTGCATCAGCTTCATGGGTGCAGTGTAACCTGGGGAGATCTGCCGGGGCTGTTCACAGGCGGCTGCCAGCCGGGCGGCAAGGCAGGCTTCAAGGTGCTGCCAAGAGCTCTATATATGGGCGCAGCAGTGCCGGATACCGGCTTGCTTTCCGGAGACCGTGCATCCGGGCGGGGGAACCATAGCAGCCCGCAAGCAGCGGATATCCGTGATTATGCACCGGGTGATCCGTTCAGCCGGATTCACTGGAAGAGCAGCGCCCGTAAAGGCAATCTGCAGAGCAGAGTGCCGGAACGTGAAGCGGGGCAGATGACCTGCATCGTGCTTGCGAGCAGTCCGGCGGATTATGAGATTCCCGGTGGTGCGCATGTTCCCCGCAGCCAGCGGAGGTCGGTGATCCCGGCCTTTGAACAGGCGGTATCGGCTACTATGGGGCTGCTGCTCTTTGCCGAGCGCTCCGGCAGCTACATCCAGCTCTTCAGCGGCGGCTGGCCGGAAGGGATGGCTAGGCATGAGGGGCTGGGCCAGATTCCCGGGAGGGTCCGGGATCTGCTTACAGAGATTGCTCCCTCCGGCTCACAGAGTCTCAGCAGACTGCTGGAGGATGCGTCACAGAGCTGGATCCCCGGGATGACGGTATCCGTCATTACCGGCCGGCTGGAGGAGGAGTCGGCGAGAACGCTGGCCCGCTTCCTGGTTCAGGGAATCAGGGTGGAACTGTATTATGTCTGGGACCAGCCTTCTCCGAGCCGGACTCCCGGTAATCCTGTACGGAGTCCCGCCAGAGCAGCGGGTACAATGCCGGAGCTGTCCAGCAGCGGCAGGCTGGCACCGGAGGACTGGGCAACATCGGGGCATGATCCCGCGGTGTACGGGGACAGCAGACTGCCTGCCTCGGATACGATTGCAGGAAGTCTAATGCGGCTTGGAGCGAGGATTCACTGTCTGAGCAATGCTGCTCCTGCACAAGGGTACAAGGGGGCGGAGCCTGATGGATTCCCGGATAACTCCACCTCCTGCTAGAGTGAGTGCGGATGGCGCCAGTCCGAAGGGCTCAACCCACAGCAGGCAGCGCTGCTACGGAAGCATCATGTTTACAGCGGCAGGGATACAGGAATCAGAACTTGCAGAGAACAGCACCGCAGGTAAAAGAGAGGACAGCCCCCTGTATTATCGCGGCCTGTTCTCTTTGGCAATTATGGGCGTCTTTGGTCTGTGGCTGCTGCCGCTCTACAGATTGTCTGCGGCAGCGGACCATACACAGCTCCTGCGGCTCCTGATGCTCTCTGCAGCAGCACTTCTCGCATGGGGCTGTCTGCTGTTGCCCCGTCTTGTACAGGCAAGCGGTCAGTTTCTGCTAATCTTCATGACCTGGTATGGCCTCTGTGCTGCTGCGGGAGGCGGGGGCGGGTGGCTGAAGGTCTATGCCATGGAGAAAAGCGGACAGGATGCCCTGCTGCTGTTCTCCGGCCGGATCTCCGCCTTAAGCGAGGACAGCAGACTGCTGATTCTGGTTCTGGGCTGGGGACTGCTGGTGTCCTCTGTCCAGCAACTCGCGCTGTACAGGGGAAGTATTGCGTTGTTCACCGGTGTAACGCTGGTGTATCTGCTGGTGCTGGATATGGGCTATGCCGTTAATACTTCCGGGGATGTCCTGGTGACGGCGGGACTGATCCTGTGGCTGCGGGCCTTCAGCGGCCTGCTCCACCTGCAAGAACGGACAGGAAGGCAGGTTCTTCCTTACGCCCGCTGGGGAGCCGGGGCGTTATCGGCGGCTGTGCTGGTAACGCTGGCCGCCTGGATAGCCGGGCAAGGGCTGGGCGCACGCCCGGCTGCCCCGGTTACACTGCAGCCGGTGCTGGACAAGCTGGAGCACTGGGCTGCGGCGCAAAGGCCGGAGGAGACAGGCGTACCCGGCACCGGCAGCACCGGCTACAGTATGGAGGACAGAGAGCTTGGCATGCCCTTGACACCCAGCGCGGAGGCGGCCTTCACGGTCACTGCGTCCCGTCCCTACTACTCGCGGGGGGAGAGCATGGCGTATTATGACGGCCGCCGCTGGATCAGGAGCGGAGCCGCGTATTCAGCGCTGAATCTGCCCCGCCTATCCGGGGCGGTGCCCGCTCTGGCGAATGCTTCATCCGCCGGGGGCCAGACATTTATCCAGCGGATTCAGCTCGCTTCGCCTTCCACCGGAGGTGTGCCGCTGTTCAGCGCAGGCGCGATAACAGACGTACAGAACATCCGGCTTGCAGACGGAAGCCAGCTGGGTTACGTGCTGACTAGCCCTGACAGGCTCAGCTTCCGCCTGCCGGAAGTCTACGGCTCCGCAGGGGTTACGGAGTATACTGTCAAGTCTGTTCTGCCGCCAAGTGATCCGGCAGCGCTGCGGAAGCTGAAGGGGAGTGATCCTGACGGGGTCCGCAGCCAGTATTTGCAGCTCCCCGCTGCTCTGCCGCCCAGAGTACGTGCACTGGCCGGCGATCTTACCACTGCTGCGGCGAGCCGTTACGATGCCGCCGTAGCTATAGCCGGCTATCTTCAGGACGGCTACACCTATTCGCTGAAGACCCGTGTGCCGCCGTCCGGTGCCGATTTCACCGATGATTTCCTGTTCGGGACCCGTCAGGGCTATTGTGTGCATTTTGCCACTGCGATGACGGTCCTGCTGCGCAGCAGCGGCATTCCGGCGCGGTACGTCCAGGGCTACGGCCCGGGAACCGCCGTGCCCGGCTCTGTGCCGCAGCGCTACAGCGTGACCGGCGGCGATGCCCACGCCTGGGTCGAGGTCTATTTCCCCGGCGCGGGCTGGGTCCCCTTCGACCCCACGCCCTCCGCCGCTGCCCTCGGCGCGGCTGCTACGGACCCGGCTGCGGCCTCCGCGCTGCCGGACACCCGCCGCTCCGCTGCGCTGCACGCGGACGCGCTCACTGCCGCCCTGCCGCAGGCGGGCGGCCCGGACCGTGCGCCGCTCGCGCTGGCGGCGCTGGTGCTGGCTGCCGCCCTCCGCTGGCGGCGCAGCCTGGCCCTGCTGCCGGCCGTGCGCCGCGCCGGCAGGCTTGGCCGTGAGCGGCAGCTGCGCGCCGCCGCTCTGGCCTGGTATGGGCTGGCGGCGCGGTATGGGCCGCCGCTGCCCGGGGTTACCGCCAGGGAGTATGCAGACTCCCTGGCTATCGAGGACGGGCGGCTGCGCGCCGCCGTCCGGGGGTTTGTACGCCAGTGGGAGACCCTGGCGTATGGCGGCGCCGGAGGCGGCGTGCCCTTGCCGGCGTCGGGCTCCTCTGGAGACGCCGCCCCCTCTACGCCTTCCGCGCCTATGTCGCCCTCGTCGCCACCCAATGCTGCCGATGCCAAGGACGAAGAGGCTTTCATGGCCCGGTGCCTGATGATCACCTTCCATCTAACCTGATCCAGAAGCGGCGTCCCTGCATTTGCAGCGGACGTCTTTGTGACGGCTAAGCTTGCCGCTCCAAATGTAATCGAAAAACCGACCACATTTAGCGCTGCATGGGCACGAGGGCCAAATGTAATCGAAAAACCGACTACATTCGGCGCTGCGTGGGCACGAGGAGCAAATGTAATCGAAAAACCGACTACATTCGGCGTTGCGCGGGCACGAGGGCCAAATGTAATCGAAAAACCGATCACAATGGGCGACGTTGGTATTATCCCCTTCAAGTAGACACTCGTAAAAACCCTCATGTGTTAACATGAGGAAGTGAGTGACCATGGAGGGGATTTTGGTATGGCCAAAAAGGGACAAGTATTTCAATCGTACACAGAGGAATTCAAGAAAGAGGCTATTCAAGCCTATTGTACAGGAGGGAGAGCTATAAGGTCGTCTCCGACAGGTTGGGGATTGTGAACTGTACCCAGCTTAAAGTATGGGTAAAGAAATATCGGAATGGGGAGCCACTCCATACACCAAAAGGGGTAACAAGCCCCTTAAAAGGACGTCCACGATCTACATTTGCCAGTATAGAAGAAGAACGAGATTACTTAAAGGCACAGGTGGACTACTTAAAAAAGCGGTATCCAAATCTATAAAGGGAGGGAAGCTTGGACTACACGACAAATACGCCATCCTTGAAGAACTACGTGACCAACATGGCGTCACCCGCCTATTAGCCATTGCAGAGGTATCGCGGGCGAATTACTACAAGTGGCGAGGTACACAGGCTCGACGAATGGAGGCCCATGAGCAAGAGCACGCTATGAAAGAGCATATGGTGGCGATTCACCTGGCTCATCCCTATTTCGGGTACCCTCGAATGCAGGCAGCCCTGCGGGAGGCAGGCTACCTCGTCAACCACAAGAAGGTATGGCGGCTCATGAAAGAGCTATCGATCCAGTCCGTCATTCGCAAGAAAAGGCGTCGTGCGGGCTCTGCTCCTTCCGTGGTCTACCCGAACCGGTTAAAGCGTAAGTTTCATGCGACAGCCCCACAGCAGAAGCTAGTCACGGACATTACGTATATCTCAGACGGCACCCGCTTTTATTATCTGTCTGCGATTCAGGACCTCTTCAACAATGAAATTGTAGCTTGGCAGATCTCGGAGCGAAACGACGTAAACCTCGTCCTGGATACGGTTGAACAGTGGACGCGGAAAAGAGACGTGTCTGAGGCCGTGCTCCATTCGGACCAAGGCTTTCAGTACACGTCTCAGGCGTACAACACACGATTAGAGGCATTCGGCGTCAAGGGCAGCCACTCTCGCAAAGCAACCTGCCTGGATAACGCCTGCATCGAATCCTTCTTTTCGCATCTGAAGACAGAAAAGTTGTACCTTCACCAGTGTAAGTCAGAAGCAGAGATTCATCAAGCAGTTGAGGAGTATATCTACTTTTACAATTACCAACGTTTTCAGGCGAAACTGAAACAGCGCGCGCCGATTGAGTATCGGCACGCGCTGGCTGCTTAGCTTTTTTTATCTGTCTACTTGACAGGGGTATGACCACTGCGTGGGCACCTGGGGCAAATGTAATCGAAAAACCGACCATATTTAAATCCACGCTCCCCATGCCAGACACTATCCACCGCCAGCCCACGGCTACAATTCTTCTCTTTATCCCTATAACTTGGTGTCGGCTCCCGGCAGCGGTGAATCGGCAGACATTTGCTCATCTGCAGGTATTCAATACAGTCATAGCCACGAGCCTGTTTCCGCTACCTTTGCCCTGTGCAGGTATTCCCTCCATCCCAACCACAGCCAGCCCAAAACCTTGAAGCAGTGGGACCCCATTTCCTTGACGCTGAGAATTAACCATGAGTATAATGAATCCAATAATCAAGGGAGGCAAGTAATGAACAAGCCAAATGAAATGATCGTTGTTCTGGATTTCGGGGGACAGTATAACCAGCTTATCGCGCGCAGAATTCGTGACCTGGGGGTATACAGCGAGCTTCTGCCGTACAATACACCGATGGAGAAGATTAAGGCTTTATCGCCCAAAGGGATTGTATTCTCAGGCGGGCCAAGCAGTGTCTATGCGGAGAATGCACCACATGTAGACCCGGCGATTTACGAGCTCGGGCTGCCGATCTTCGGGATCTGCTATGGGATGCAACTGATGGCACAGCAGCAGGGAGGCAAGGTGGAACGCTCCGCCAAGCGTGAGTACGGCAAAGCAGATGTGGAATTCGCACCCAGCTCCGTGCTTGCAGCGGGCCTTGAGAGCAAGCAGACCGTATGGATGAGCCACGGGGACCATGTAGTGGAGCTTCCGGAGGGCTTTAAACTGGATGCCGGTACAGAGAGCGCGCCGATTGCAGCCATGAGTAATGATGAACGCAAATTCTTCGCCGTTCAGTTCCATCCTGAGGTACGCCACTCCGTGAAGGGGAATGAGATGATCTCGAACTTCCTGTACGAGGTCTGCGGCTGCGAGGGCAAATGGACGATGGAGTCGTTCATTGAGGATGCTGTTAAGGACATCCGTGATAAAGTCGGCGACCGGAAGGTGCTGTGCGCACTCAGCGGCGGCGTGGATTCCTCTGTTGTGGCGATGCTGATTCACCGTGCGATCGGCGATCAGCTGACTTGTATGTTCATCGACCACGGTCTTCTGCGTAAAGGTGAAGCGGAGAGCGTCATGGAGACTTTTGTCGGCAAGTTCGATATCCATGTTGTCAAAATCGACGCCCGTGACCGCTTCCTCGGCAAGCTGGCCGGTGTGTCCGATCCCGAACAGAAGCGTAAAATCATCGGCAACGAGTTCATCTACTGCTTCGACGAAGAATCGGCCAAGCTGGGTGACTTCGCGTTCCTGGCCCAGGGTACACTGTATACAGACATCGTAGAGAGCGGTACAGCTACAGCGCAGACGATCAAGTCGCACCACAATGTGGGCGGGCTGCCGGAAGATATGAAATTCAGTCTGATCGAGCCGCTGAACACTCTCTTCAAGGACGAAGTCCGGAAGCTGGGTGAAGAGCTGGGCATGCCGCATGCGATCGTATGGCGTCAGCCTTTCCCGGGTCCGGGTCTGGCGATTCGTGTGCTGGGTGAAGTGACCGAAGAGAAGCTGCAGATCGTCCGCGACTCCGACTATATTTTGCGTGAAGAGATCGCTAAGGCGGGTCTTGACCGTGAGATTTGGCAGTATTTCACTGCTCTCCCTAACATGAAGAGTGTTGGCGTAATGGGGGACGAGCGCACCTATTCCTACACCGTAGGCATTCGTGCCGTAACCTCCATCGATGGCATGACCGCCGACTGGGCACGTATCCCATGGGATGTACTGGAGAAAATCTCCGTGCGTATCGTCAACGAAGTTGATAACGTCAACCGTATCGTCTACGACATTACCTCGAAGCCGCCAGCAACCATCGAATGGGAATAGACATAGGTTGAAAATAAAAACTCTCTTCTACCGGCAGGCTTCTGCCAATAGAAGAGAGTTTTTTTATCCTTCTATTTCTCGCTGAAACGGTACCGTCCTTTAAAAGATCGTCAAAGCTGTTCCCGCTTTTATTTCTAAACGATTTTTTTAATATTTCTTTTTTGAAGAAAGTATGTAATGATGCCAAAGGCGGCACCTGCGGTACACCAGAGCAGAATATTAAACAGGCCGATGTCAATCTTCTCGCCAGCTAACGCCGGGAATAGGAACTCCATCAGGACGAACATAGTGAAGCCCCATTGGGCACCCGCTAAGAAAAACTTTTTCTTCAATGCTTTAATTGTTTTTTCATAATCTGCATTTATATCATATTCCGTTTCGGCAACTCCGGTTTTTCGGAGCCGGATAAGGATGTAGTAGGCTACGAACTGCTGCACAATGAAGAGAGCCATAGTTCCAAATGTAAATGTGTGGTTGATGTTATCCATAATTAAGCTGATGAGCATAAGACCAGACGTCAGATACAAGGCATGCATGCAGGCACCGGCAAGAATACGATGAATCTCTCCCCGCTGATACTCATCCCTTTCCTCTATATAGCCAACAAATGGCTTTAGCATTCTCTTCTCCATATTACTCAGCATTACTGTTTACCTCCCAGAAAAGTGTATTCAAATCAGAGTTCAGGGCCTTGGCCAGCTTAACGCACAAATCCAATGAAGGATTATACTTGTCATTCTCAATCAGATTGACCGTCTGCCGGGCAACTCCGACCTCCTTCGACAGGGCAAGCTGCGACAAACCGGAGCGTTTTCTGTATTCGGCAACCCTGTTCATATCGATTCCTCCTTGATAAAAAGTCATATATATATGACTAACTCTATGTTCATGGTACTCTCCATAAGTTTATATGTCAATTATATATGACAAAAAAGAACTCCAAAACCCTATATTAGGGTTTGGAGTTCTTCCCGCTTAGGCGGACTGCTACAAGCTCTTCAATTCATACACCTTCTCCAGCGTAGCCAGACACTCTGTCTTCTTGTCATCACTATCCGTATGAAGATACCCCTCCACCATCCTGTATCCGAACACGAGCAGGATGAATTCGTAGACGCAGTGGCCGGTAAGCGGGGCAATCTCTCCCGCATATTCCGTGAAGCCCCGGTAATAAGCAGGGACACACCGCTGATAGTATTCAATCATGTGATCAAGATCCGCCTCATCCGCAATCAGGCTGGCGATGTCCTCGCCGAGGTAGCCCCAGCCCGAGGTATCCCAATCGATCAGCGCGATGGTCCCGCCAGTATAGATGATGTTGGTTACCCAGAAGTCCCGGTGGCACAGTACAAGGGGCAATTTTTCAATCCGGGCAAAAATATCGTCCGACTGCTCGTCGATGTCGATGAGCATTTGCCGGATATGCTGCGGGAAGTCGCATTCCTCCGAACGGATATAGTCGTAGACGAGCGGCCAGGACCGGTAATGCAGATAGGTGTTCTTCATGAGATCTGCATGGCTCAGGTTGGTCAGACTCTGCAGCACTTCAGGCTGCGCTGCGTATAATTTGCCTTGATAGCGTCCCAGCTCCAGTGCCGCCTGTTCATACATATCACCGGTCAGGTTCAGGCCTGAGATGCCATCCATATATTCCAGCCATAATCTCATTTCATCCCCGGCTTCATTCATCTCAGCATGATAACACACCGGCCAGCGGAAGGATTCTGTGAAGGTTGCATCGAGTGGCGAAGCGTAGAGGTCATATTCCCGCCGCCAGGAATGCGGATCATCGTAACGTTCCCATTTCTTCTGGATTTTCAGCACAATACGGTACGGCAGCTGCTCTCCGTCAGCCGTTTCGGCTGTTCCGGTAACCAGCTGCACATCCCCCAAGGTCCCGCCATGTAGCTGTAACGTCTGGTAGTCAGCAGATGTAATCGTTGTTTTGAAAAGCGCACTTAGTGCAGTATATAACGCTTCAGTTGGAATCTTCATTTTTTTCGTCCTCCGTTTTTCTTCATTTGCTTACGCTGCATCGCAGCTGACTGATTCTGGGCATCCTTGTGCCTGAGATAGTGTGTTCTATTCTGAACGAACCGGTTCTCCTGCTGCTGGGCCTTGTAGCGCTCCCAGCGTTCATGCGTCAGGGAACCATCCGCCAGTGCGGCGAGCACCACACAGCCCGGCTCGGACTCATGGCGGCAGTCGCTGAACCGGCATCTGGTGAACAAGTCTTCTACATCCGCGAAGCCTGCAGAGATGCCTTCGTCGGCATCGAACAGCCCTAGTTCACGCATCCCTGGGGTATCGATCACCATTGCTCCCGAGGGGAGCATGAACAACTGACGGTGGGTCGTCGTATGCCGTCCCCGGCTGTCTTCCTCCCGGATCGAACTAACCTTCATGACATCCTGTTCCATCAGCGCATTAAGCAGCGACGATTTGCCGACCCCGGACATGCCGAGGAAGACGATAGTTGAACCTGGCTTGAGGTAGGCATCAAGCTCATGTAGACCGAGACCGTTGTGACTGCACACGGCGTGCACCGGAACATCCGGCATGCTCTGCCGGACTTCTGCCAGCGGTAGGCTGTAGTCTTCGGTGAGATCAGCCTTGGTCAGAATGACGACCGGCTGGCCGCCGCTCTGTCTGGCCTGGGTCAGGTACCGCATCATCCGGGTGACATTGAAATCCCAGTTCAGGGAAGACAGGATGAAGACATAATCGAAGTTGGCGGCCACGACCTGCTCCAGAATGGTTTTGGTATAGCCTGCGGCATGGCCGGAATAATTCGCCCGCGAGAACTTGGAACGGCGGGGGAGAAGCGTAACAATAAGCGAATCTCCGCTCTTATTCGGATGCAGCAGGACGAAATCCCCCACGCAAGGGAAGTCTTCACGCGATTCAGCACTATGATAGAATGTGCCTTTGAGTACAGCGGTTAGCTCACCCCGCTCTGTGATTACTGTGAAGCGCTCCCGCCGGAGCTCTGTAATTCTGCCGGGCAATAGCCCTGAAGGAATTTCCTCTATTTCTGTATATCCATAGGTTTTTAGATTAATCATGTTTTAGGTTTAGCTCCTTATGATGTTGTTTTGTGGACGCAAAAATGCCGCGGAACAGCAGCCTCTTAAAGAAGCTGCTGATCTGCGGCATCAAGATGCAAAGAAGATACGACCTTCATCGTACCCCGCAAACAGCAATATTCACGAAAGGTTACTTGGGATGGCATACCAAATAATACGGGGCTTTGCCCGATTTTTGTGAGAAGTATGCCTGCTATGCAGTTCTAAACTGAAACCACCATATAAGTAGTAGCCAATTAAAACATCCCCTTTCGGATAAGGAACTTGTAAGAAAATTGATTGCTTATTTCTAAGCAAATTCAGGTTAACATATTTTGGCGTGCGAATCCATGTAGAGTTTAATTATAATTAATTTAGTGCGGTTCTATCCGCATTTATACTGCAATGTTTGGGGGATTCTCCCTGAACCAAGCGGGATTTGTCATAAAAATGTTCAATTTACGAACATTTGTGCAAACCTGACGGGAAATGTTCGTATTTGCCATTGACAAGGCATGTCATCTCCCCCTAAAATGATAAAGCGCTACAGCAAATATATTCGTATAATTCCGGGGATCGGCCCGGAAGTCTCTACGAGGTCACCGTAATGACCTGGCTACGATTAAGAAGAGCAGCTTGTTCTGGGATGACCGGCGATTGTCCGGGATTCCGGGCAGCGATCTCTTTTTTCGGGCCGGTGTCTTCCCAGATGCCGGCTTCCTGTGTTGCTGTATTGGCACAACATACAACCTTAGGGGGAGAACCATTTGAACCGCTTTTTCAAACTGAAAGAGAACGGCACCACAGTACGTACAGAGATCATGGCCGGTATAACCACGTTTATGGCAATGGCTTATATTCTGTCGGTTAATCCAAACACCCTGACTGCCTTCGGCCGCATTGATATGGGCTGGTATTCTGTCTTCCTAGCTACAGCGCTGGCAGCAGGTATCTTCACCATTGCTATGGGATTATTCATTAACTTCCCGGTCGCTCTGGCACCTGGTATGGGCCTTAACGCATATTTCGCTTCCGTAGTCTTATCCTCTGCCACCACTGAACATGAGTTCACCTGGCAAATGGGTCTTACCGCTGTATTTATTTCCGGGATTATCTTCATCATCCTGACCATTACCCGGGTCCGGCAAATTCTGCTCACTGCCATTCCTGACAGCCTGAAGCATGCGATCACTGTCGGTATCGGGATGTTCATCACCATTATCGGCCTGAAGAACAGCGGACTGATGACCATTGGTGTGGAAGCCGGTAAAGACATCGCTGCTAACAAATTTACAGATGTACTGTCTTTTGAAACGGTAATTCATATGGGCAGTCTAGAAGATACGAATGTTCAACTCGTCATTATCGGCCTGCTTCTGATCTCCATCTTAATGGTACTGCGCGTTCGCGGCGCCATCCTGTTCGGAATTCTCGGTACTACCGTCGCTGCTATCCTGATGGGTGCTGTAGATTTCAGTACAATTAATGAATCGCAAGCACATTGGATTCCTGACTTCACACAGCTTAACTTCTGGGAATTCGACTGGGAAGGCATTATGCACACCGGTATCGTATCGGCGATTGCCACCTTTACCTTCGTGGAACTGTTCGATACCTTCGGTACGCTGGTAGGTACTGCTGAACGTGCCGGAATCATGAAGAACCCTGAAGAGGGCAAAAAGCGTGTCGGCAATGCTATGTTCGTAGATGCAGTAGCTGTTGCGGGCGGTGCGATGCTGGGGACTTCCACCACTACCGCTTATGTCGAGAGTGCAGCCGGTGTAGCTGAAGGCGGACGTACGGGTCTGACTGCAGTAACTACAGGGATCTGCTTCCTGCTTGCCTTGTTCCTGGCTCCGGTAGTCGCTCTGATCCCTGGTCCGGCCACAGCGGCAGCGCTGATTATTGTCGGTGTACTCATGGCTCAATCGATCCGTGAGATTGACTTCCAGGACATGGTGCTGGCAATTCCGGCCTTCCTGACCTTTGTAATCATGCCGTTTACGTATAACATTGCTAACGGGATCTCATTCGGGATTGTTACTTATGTTATTCTGGCTTGTGTAGCGAATATCGCCGGCAAGAAGAAATACGATATCCACTGGATGATGTGGGTTCTGGCGATTCTGATTATTCTGCGTTATGTTCTGATCGGCAGCCAAGGCTAATAAGCTCCACGGATTCTGACTTCCATTCTGCGGTCTCTTCATTATATGAAGAGGCCGTTTTCTTTTTGCTCTTGAAAGGGGGAAGCCGCCGAGAGAAGCTGGGTTTTACCCTTTTCATCAACCAATATTTAGATTATATTGTTGAAGAGGTGATAAATGGTGTCCGGTGTATTCAATCGAGTGTACAAGTCCCTCCGTAGCCAGCCCTGGCCGGTGCTGCTGTTCCTGCTTGGGGCAATGGTCCGTATTCTATACATAACTTCTATTCCACCAGGACTGAATCAGGACGAAGCCTCTATCGGCTATGATGCCTACTCCATTCTGCATTACGGGATGGACCGGAATGGTGTTCATCTGCCGATTCATCTAATCGCCTGGGGCAGCGGGCAGAATGCGCTCTATGCCTACTTGTCCATGCCGTTCATTCTGTTGTTCGGACTAACGCCGTTGTCTGTAAGGGCGCTTAGCCTAATCATGGGACTACTGGGCATGCTGTTGTTCTATCTCATTATGAAAAGACTGTCGGCCTCGCCTGGGGCCGGGACCGCTGCTATGTTCTTTATCGCCATTAATCCGTGGCATATTATGATGTCCAGGTGGGCGCTGGAATCGAATCTGTTTCCTACGATGATTTTGATAGCCGTATACTTTCTGCTGCGCGCCTTTACGAATCCAAAATGGCTGTATGCCTTTACCGGCATGCTGGCCCTCTCGCTGTATGCTTATGGAACAGCGTACTTTTTCGTTCCGCTATTTGCACTCGGTACGGCAATTCTTCTATTATATAGCAAGGTCCTGCGGCCCCGTGCCTTGGCCTGGAATTCTGTATGGTTTGCGGCACTGGCGCTGCCTATATTACTATTTATTATCATTAACCGCTACGCCATGCAGGATATAGCTACTCCGCTATTCACGATTCCGAAGCTTACGACGCCGCGCGTGGAGGAGATTTCGTCCGTATTCAGCGGAAGGCTGTGGCAGGCGGCTACGGATAACCTTAGTGCCTTCAGCAAGCTGATGTGGAGCGGGAGCGACGGCTTGGCCTGGAACTCCATCTCTCCTTACGGATATGCGTACCCGCTGGCGTTGCCTTTTGCACTGCTCGGCCTGGTCGTTCTCCTGCATTCCTGGTGGACAAGCCGGCGGGAGAAGGAGGGCGCTGGTAGGGGAGTCCTGCTGCTCTGGCTCTTGGTGGCGGTACTTATGGCGCTGATTACAACTGTGAATATTAACCGGATTAATATTATTTTTTATCCGTTCATTATGCTGGTAAGCACCGGATTCGTCTGGCTGGCAGGCAGAGTCAAGGGCGTAGCCATCCTGGCCGCGGCCGGATTCGCCGTGATGTTTATTTTATTCTCCAATGCGTATTTCCGCGATTTCCCTGAGCAAATCGGTCCAGCCTTCTACGAATCCTTGGGGGAGGCTGTCGAGTATGCTTCGGAACATAGCACCGGTGAAGTCTATCTTACGAATCAGGTGAATATGCCTTATATTTATGTACTGTTCTATGAGCAGATCAATCCGCATGATTTCCTGAAGTCCGTTCAGTATGCCAATCCAGGAGAAGCCTTTCAGCGGGTTTCTTCCTTTGGAAGATACAGGTTTGATGATTTGAACAGGGTGCCTGCGAATGCCGCATATATCTATGCGAATACTGCTGCGCCGCCTGCGGCAAGTGCCGGATCTACAGTGAAGCGCTTTGCCAACTACAGCGTACTGCTCACCAGTGAACAGAATGGCGGGTCTCAAGACACACCCAGGACTGCTGTAGGTGAATTTGTGAACGGAGGATTTGAGGAAGGGACAACAGGCTGGTCCTTTTCTGCGGGAACGGGAGTTGCTGGCAACAACCCCTTCGCCGGGAGTAAGCTGGCATATCTTGATCCCGGAGCGGAGACCATCGTTTCGCAGAGTTTTACCGCAACAGCCGGTGAGTACAGACTGACCGTTATGGCTAGTAGCGGCGGCAGCGGCGGGAAGATCGGCATTCGGGCAGCCGGTAAGGTGCTTGCAGAGACAGAGCTGCCTGCGGCGGAAGCCTATCAACAGGTCACACTTCCTGCGGTCACTCTGGAGCAGGGGATACAGGCGGAAGTATACATAACCGGCGGTAATGGCTGGATTAACATTGACGAGGTGAGGGTAGAACGATGACCAAAAATGTACGTGCAGCGGCAACCGTTATATTAATGCTCTTCTTATTTATTCTTCCTGCAACAAGTATTTATGCCGAAGGGAATTTATTGCAGAACCCGGGCTTTGAAGAAGGGGAAGAGGGGGCACCGGCAGGCTGGAGCAAGGACATGTGGATTGCCGGAGATGCGGCAGGCTCCATATCCGTTCAGTCCGAAGAGGTTCATTCCGGCGGCAAAGCGGCGGTGATTGAGAATCTGGAGCCCAATCACCTGAAGTGGGTGCAGACCGTTACCGTTGTGCCGGATAGCTACTACAGAATCTCTGGATATGTCAAAATAGCCAGCACCGTAGGCGGGGGAATCGGGGCCAACATCTTCCCGGTAGGCATTGGGGGCGGTTATCCCGCTACCAGCGATACCGGCGGTGAATGGCAGCGTCTGGAGTTCATCGGCCAGACCGGCAAGGAACAGACCGAGGTCGGAATCGGCGCTGCGCTCGGCGGCTATGCCAATCTGGTTCAGGGCAAGGCCTATTTCGATGATCTGTCCGTAGAGAAGCTGGATACAGTGCCGGAGGGATCGAATATAATCTCACTGGACAGCGGAGCCCAGGCTCCCCCGGCAGATGCGGATGGCGGAAGCAAGCCGGAGGAAGTGCCGCATAAAGTATCGCCGGCCAAGCTGCTGCTGCTTTCCGGAGTATTCTGCCTGTTCTTTGCTTTTTTGTACACAAGAGCCTTCCGCAGTGAGCGTCTGTTGAGACAGGAGGATGTAATCTACACCCGCTGGCTGTACGTTTTGTTTGGAGCGGCATTCATCCTGCGGATCTGGATCGGCCTTACGGCACAGGGCTACAAGAATGATATGAACACCTTCATGGCCTGGGGTCAGCGCCTGACCGACCTTGGACCGGGCAAATTCTATGAGGAAGGTTATTTCGCCGATTACCCGCCGGGGTACTTATATGTGCTATACCTGCTTAGCCTGCTGCGCGGATTATTTAATTTTGCGGGCGGATCAGGTGCCGAGACGGTTCTCTTCAAGCTGCCCGCGATTCTCTCTGATCTGGTGCTTGGCTGGATGATCTATAAGAGTGCGCGAACCAGGCTTGGCTCCGGGCTGGCCATGGGGCTGATGATGCTGTTTCTGTTCAATCCAGCTGTGCTGATGGATTCGGCAGCCTGGGGACAGGCAGATTCGTTTTTCCTCATCTTCCTGCTGCTCAGTATAATAGGGGTTGTCGATAAGCGCTTTGTACGTGCAGCGATCTTCTTTGCCGTCGCTACATTGATCAAGCCGCAGGCGCTGATTTTCACACCTGTGCTGCTGTTCGCCTTCTATCATCACCGGGCCTGGAAGCAGCTTGCGCTGGGCGCCCTATACGGACTGGGGATCTTTCTTGTCCTCGCAGCTCCGTTTTTCTGGAATAACGGCGGTTTTGCGGGCTTGATTAACCTCTACAAAAGTACACTGTCCTCCTATCCGTATTCCACAGTGAATGCGTTCAATCTGTATGCCTTGACTGACCCGATGTGGTCGGCGCTGGATGTGACCTGGCTCGGCATTCCTTACCGTATATGGGGCTTTATTTTCATCCTGGCGGCAGTTGCACTTGCTGCATATTATTCTTTCAATACTAAGGACCGTAAGGATCTCTCCAAGTCCTACTTCATCGCTATGGTGCTGATCACGATTGTCTTCGTATTCGGTACCAAGATGCATGAGCGTTACTTGTATCCGGTATTGATCCTGTCCTTATTCGCCTTCATAGAGAGCCGGGACCGGCGGTTCCTGACCCTGTTTCTCGGGTTCTCCCTGACCCAGTACATCAATGTTGGTTATACACTGGCGTACCTGAATACCGGCGGAAATCCACCGGCCGACGGTATTGTTCTGGTTACAGCTATTACCACTATCATTCTTGCGATATATCTGCTCTATATTGGATACGATGTGTATATCCGCCGAACTGCGAAGTTTTTGCCTGAACCGGTTACTCCCAAGGAGTCCTATGCAGCAGATCTGCTGCTTGCAGAAGGCATCAAGCCGCTTGCCCCTGCTGGGCGGCGTTCTCCGCTGAAGCTGAAGCGCAGAGACTGGGTCTGGATGCTCGGTATCACCGCGTTGTACGGAGCGCTTGCCCTCTATCATCTGGGTGATAACAAGGCGCCTGAGACTCTGTGGGAGCCGGCGGCCAGCGGCGAGAGCTTCTATGTGGATCTGGGGCAGGCCCGTCAGCTTGAGCGGGTCAATGTGTTCGGCGGTGTCGGAACAGGGAAGTTTCAGCTGGAATTCAGCCAGACCCCTGATAATTGGAGCAGTCCGCTTGAGGTAAGCGAGGATGTCGGCAATGTCTTCATCTGGAAAAGCCAGCCGCTTAACGTATCTGCAAGATATGTCAAGCTCTCGGTTACTTCTCCAGGCTTCACCCTCAATGAGATGGCCTTCTATGAGCAGGGGGCACCGAAGGTTCCTCTGACCATAGCAAGCGTAACACCTGATTCGGGAGCAGCAGCTAAAAGAGGAACGCCGGCCAATCTGTTCGACGAGCAGTCCGTCATACCGGAGAACTCTAATTTCATGAACAGTACGTATTTTGATGAGATCTATCATGCCCGCACGGCTTATGAGCATTATCATAATATTGTGCCTTATGAGAACACGCACCCGCCGCTTGGCAAGCTGCTGATCGGGATAGGAATGGAGCTGTTCGGCGTCAATCCGTTCGGGTGGCGGATCATAGGCACCTTGTTCGGGATTGCGATGCTGCCGCTGATCTATATTATGGCTATGCGGTTGTTCCGTAAGACTACCTATGCTGCACTGGCAACAGGATTGTTCGCACTGGACTTCATGCATTTCACCCAGACGCGGATTTCGACCATCGATGTATATGGTGTATTCTTCATTATGCTGATGTTCTATTTCATGCAGCGGTATTTCACGATGAATTTCTACCGTGTTCCGCTGCGGACCACACTGGTTCCGCTGTTCTGGTCCGGCCTGTTCTTCGGCATCGGGGTTGCTTCGAAGTGGATCGTGATTTACGGCGGCGCGGGACTTGCTATTATGCTTGCGCTGGTACTCTTTGAACGCTACAGGGAATACAAGGCTGCCGGACGTCTATTGGCTGAAGGCAAGCTGAGCGGGCAGGAGCTCAAAGCCGCCTGCAGGAATGCAGATCAGTCCTTCTGGAAGAATACAGTGATCACCTTGGCTAGCTGTATAGGATTCTTCATTGTCATTCCAGGGATCGTATATAGTTTGTCCTTCATTCCTTCACTGTCTGCGTCGGCAGAGGGCTTCACCGTTAAGGGGCTGATTGATGCCCAGAAGAATATGTACAACTATCACAGCCAGCTTGTAGCAACACATCCGTTCGCCTCCTCCTGGTGGGAGTGGCCGTTCATGAAGCGTCCCGTGTGGTTCTTCAGCGGCGGCGAAGGCTTACCCGCAGGCAAGACGAGCAGCATAGTAACGATGGGCAATCCGCTGATCTGGTGGACAGGAATCTTCGCGATGCTGGCTGCCGTATGGTTCACTGTGAAGCGCCGGGACAAGAACCTGTACATGATCTGGATCGGCTTCTTCTCACAATATGTTCCCTGGATGCTTGTGCCGCGTGAGACGTTCCTGTACCATTACTTTGCGATGGTGCCGTTTATGATTCTATCCATTGTGTACATCCTGAAGCTGCTTGACAGCAGGTTCCAGGGTGCCAGATACCTGCGGTACGCCTATGTTGCGGCCGCCGCCATCCTGTTTGTAATGTTCTATCCGGTATTATCCGGCATGCAGGTGAACAGCAGTTATATCATTCAAGTACTTCGCTGGTTCCCTTCCTGGGTATTCTAGGAGGGGAGCTGTAAGAGCCGTATAGTTGTTCAAAGCTGATGTTGATGAGGTGCATCAAGGAAGCTGTGGCTTACAATAAATTTAGGAGGAACCCTTGTGAAGGCCAGATATAGTGTAATTGTCCCCATGTATAATGAGGAGGAAGTCATTCAGGTAACCTACGAGCGGCTCAAAAAAGTAATGGATGAGTGCGGGGATACCTATGAGCTCGTGTTCGTCAATGACGGCAGCCGGGACCGTACGGCTGAGATTATACGCGGAATCAGTAATGCGGATGAGCATGTCAAGCTGATTGACTTCTCCCGTAACTTCGGCCACCAGGTGGCGATTACAGCGGGCATGGATTATGCTGAAGGTCAGGCTGTTGTGGTGATTGACGCAGATCTCCAGGACCCGCCGGAGGTCATCCTGCAGATGATCGCCAAGTGGAAGGAAGGCTATGAGGTAGTCTATGCCAAGCGGCTGAAGCGCCACGGAGAGACCTTCTTCAAGAAGGTGACAGCCAAAATCTTTTACCGTCTGCTCAGCAGCATGACCAGTGTGGAGATTCCCACAGATACCGGGGACTTCCGGCTGATCGACCGTAAGGTCTGCGATGTGCTGCGCGGCCTGAAGGAGAAGAACCGTTATGTGCGGGGGCTGGTGAGCTGGGTTGGCTTCCGGCAGACCATGGTGGAATATGTGCGGGAGGAACGCTTCGCCGGGGAGACAAAATATCCGCTCAAAAAAATGATCCGCTTTGCGCTCGACGGAATCACCTCCTTCTCGCATAAGCCGCTCAAAATCGCCTCCTATGTCGGCTTCTTCCTGTCCTTCTCCAGCTTCATTTACCTGTTCCTGGTTTTATTCCAGAAGGTTTTCACCTCCTGGACCGTGCCGGGCTGGGCATCCATTGTGGGAGTTAACCTGCTGTTTAACGGCATTGTGCTGATGCTGCTGGGCGTCATTGGGGAATACATCGGACGGATCTATGACGAATCGAAGGATAGACCACTCTATATCGTAAGCGAGACCAGAGGCTACCCGGAGACAGAGGCTGAAGACACCCGGAAGGAAAGCGATTATGCAAGATAAGGCTTGGCGCGCAGGCATGATCCAGTTTCTGAAATTTAATGCGGTGGGCCTGCTTAATACATTCATAGATTTTGCGGTATTTACCCTGCTGCATTCCCTGGGGATGCTTAACACCCCCGCACAGATTATTTCCTACAGCGCCGGGACGGCCAACAGCTTTTTCTGGAATAAGAAGGTGACCTTTAAGGGAAGGGACAGAGGCGGGAATGGCGGCTTTGACCGGATGCAGCTGGTGAGATTTATTGTGCTGAATCTGCTGGTACTGGGCATTTCGGTGCTGCTGATTCATCTTCTGACTGACCGGCTGGGGATACAGGTGCTACTGGCCAAGGTGCTGGTTACCTTCATAACAGTGATCATTAATTTCTTTGGAAGCCGGAAATGGGTATTCTAAAGAGACAGTATATATTCCCCGTATCCTGCGGGGCTGCAGTTATTCTATATTGCGGAGGCGATTGTCATGCGGAAGTTATCCTATTTGATTATACTTGCCGGGGTCCTGATTATGCTCTACCCCAAAGGAAGCGAATGGTACGAGGACCGTCAACAGCAGAAGCTGCTGGAAGAGGCCGAACAGGCTTATAGTGAAATCGTTCCTTCGGCTACGGCTCCTGCCAGCCAGGATCTGAGCAAGCCTTATGCGGAAGTCACCCAGCTGCTCGCGGAAGAGTCTGGTGCGGAAGAGCCGGTGCCCACTGCAGCGCCCGAGATTGAAGTTGGAGGGAAGATCACTGCCATTATTGAAATCGACAAAATCGATCTGAAGCTGCCTGTTCTGGAGGGCGCCACCAAGACCAATATGAAGCATGCTGCGGCGCATATGAAGGAGACAGCTCCGATTGGCGCGGTAGGCAATGCAGCAATTGCGGCACACCGCTCAAGAACGGCAGGGCGGCTGTTCAACAGACTGGATGAGGTCGGTAATGGGGACACCATTACTGTTATTACAAGCGGCCAGGAATACAAGTATGTTGTATATGATGTATCTATTGTAGAGCCTACCGATATTTCGGTACTGAAGGGAAATGATAATGATAAGATTCTGACCCTCATTACCTGTGATCCGCTTGTCAACCCGACCCACAGACTCATCATTCATGCGAAGCTCACCTGAATCTATCAGAACAAGGCGATAAAGGTCGAAAAAACATAAAATTTTAGTATATTTGTGGTGGAATCTAGCAATTTGGGTCTTGCTAATAGAGATGTGTATGGTAAAATAGAACTATCAAAAGCTAATGCACGATAACGGCAAACCTATCGAAAGGTAGGGACGCAAAGCTAGAGGGCCTTCCCGTCATGGATGGCAGCCAGCTACCGAATGAAGAGGCTTTTTTTGTTTGTTTTAATTCAGAATCTGTCATTATGTGGTAGTAGATTAGACAGATAAAGCTTATACGATAACGGCAAACCTATCGAAAGGTAGGGACGCAAAGCTAAAGGGCCTTCCCGTCATGGATGGCAGCCAGCTACCGAAAGGGGTTTTATCCATGAAAAAGTTTTATTTAATGCTAATTACACTTTTTGTAATCGTCACTTCCGTGCAGACAGGCACTGCTCAAGCTGCTAATGCAGATTCAAGCTGGTTAAATGTTGGACAACTTGATCAAGGGGTTATCGGGGTTTCGTACGATGTTCCTAAGGACAAGAAGATGAAGCTCATGATTACCAAGGACAATAACAGCTATACTTACAACTTATACACCTCCAAGCCGAACGAGACGTTCCCGCTGCAACAAGGAAACGGCTCTTACAAGGTATCCGTTCTTGAGAATACTACGGGCAACAAATACAAAGTACTATCTTCCGAGACTGTCTCTCTTTCAATGAGCAATGTGAATGCCGTATATTTGAGCTCTGTGCAGAATGTTAAGTGGAGTTCTTCCGATAAATCCGTTCAAAAGGCAGCCCAGCTTACAAAGGGTCTGACCACAGATGCAGACAAAGTTAAGGCTATCTACAATTACATCGTAGCTAACGTGAAATATGACTACTCTCTGGCTAACAGCGTAAGCACAGATTATATTCCGAACAACGATAACACGCTGGCTACCAACAAAGGGATCTGCTACGATTACGCATCCTTGTTCGCTACTATGCTCCGCAGTGAAGGTATTCCAACCAAATTGGTTATGGGAAATACAAGCTATGTAACTTCATACCATGCCTGGAACGAAGTGTTCCTGAACGGCAAATGGGTAACGATTGATACTACAGTCGATGCAGGTCTGGGCAAGAACACAGTATCAACAGAACTGGTCAAAGCAGCAAGCAAATACACTGCAGCGAAATTCTACTAAGAATAGCTGTGAACTATAGCATTACCTGAGAATAACCCGCTTAATCATTAAGCGGGTTATTTTTATTTATATAAAGGTTGCTTTTTAATAGAAGGATAGGTTATTATAAGTAAGCGTTGTTGGAGCGGCAAAGGAAATGAGAGATTACTTAAATAAGTAATTTCAAAAATAAAGCTTGCATTGCTCGGATGAACGTGATATATTATAAGAGTTGCTGGTGACGCGGTAAGCGGCGCTGACAACGAGCTTGATCTTTGAAAACTGAACAACGAGTGAGTATCTGGAGATCGCTTCGGTGAGATCCAAATTAGAGAATGTAAATTCTCGTCAGATGTTTCAAAATGAGCAATCGCTCTTTCTAAATACCAATTTGGAGAGTTTGATCCTGGCTCAGGACGAACGCTGGCGGCGTGCCTAATACATGCAAGTCGAGCGGAGTCTGAAAGGAAGCTTGCTTCCTTTCAGACTTAGCGGCGGACGGGTGAGTAACACGTAGGCAACCTGCCCTCAAGCCTGGGATAACTACCGGAAACGGTAGCTAATACCGGATAATTTCTTTTTTCTCCTGAGGAGAGAATGAAAGGCGGAGCAATCTGCTGCTTGGGGATGGGCCTGCGGCGCATTAGCTAGTTGGTGGGGTAATGGCCCACCAAGGCGACGATGCGTAGCCGACCTGAGAGGGTGAACGGCCACACTGGGACTGAGACACGGCCCAGACTCCTACGGGAGGCAGCAGTAGGGAATCTTCCGCAATGGGCGCAAGCCTGACGGAGCAACGCCGCGTGAGTGATGAAGGTTTTCGGATCGTAAAGCTCTGTTGCCAGGGAAGAACGTCCGGTAGAGTAACTGCTGCCGGAGTGACGGTACCTGAGAAGAAAGCCCCGGCTAACTACGTGCCAGCAGCCGCGGTAATACGTAGGGGGCAAGCGTTGTCCGGAATTATTGGGCGTAAAGCGCGCGCAGGCGGTTATTTAAGTCTGGTGTTTAAACCTTGGGCTCAACCTGAGGTCGCACTGGAAACTGGGTGACTTGAGTACAGAAGAGGAAAGTGGAATTCCACGTGTAGCGGTGAAATGCGTAGATATGTGGAGGAACACCAGTGGCGAAGGCGACTTTCTGGGCTGTAACTGACGCTGAGGCGCGAAAGCGTGGGGAGCAAACAGGATTAGATACCCTGGTAGTCCACGCCGTAAACGATGAGTGCTAGGTGTTAGGGGTTTCGATACCCTTGGTGCCGAAGTTAACACAGTAAGCACTCCGCCTGGGGAGTACGGTCGCAAGACTGAAACTCAAAGGAATTGACGGGGACCCGCACAAGCAGTGGAGTATGTGGTTTAATTCGAAGCAACGCGAAGAACCTTACCAGGTCTTGACATCCAACTAACGAAGCAGAGATGCATCAGGTGCCCTTCGGGGAAAGTTGAGACAGGTGGTGCATGGTTGTCGTCAGCTCGTGTCGTGAGATGTTGGGTTAAGTCCCGCAACGAGCGCAACCCTTGACTTTAGTTGCCAGCAGGTTAAGCTGGGCACTCTAGAGTGACTGCCGGTGACAAACCGGAGGAAGGTGGGGATGACGTCAAATCATCATGCCCCTTATGACCTGGGCTACACACGTACTACAATGGCCGGTACAACGGGAAGCGAAGCCGCGAGGTGGAGCCAATCCCAGCAAAGCCGGTCTCAGTTCGGATTGCAGGCTGCAACTCGCCTGCATGAAGTCGGAATTGCTAGTAATCGCGGATCAGCATGCCGCGGTGAATACGTTCCCGGGTCTTGTACACACCGCCCGTCACACCACGAGAGTTTACAACACCCGAAGTCGGTGGGGTAACCCGCAAGGGAGCCAGCCGCCGAAGGTGGGGTAGATGATTGGGGTGAAGTCGTAACAAGGTAGCCGTATCGGAAGGTGCGGCTGGATCACCTCCTTTCTATGGAGAATCGTCTTCTGCAATGAAGACATTCAAATCGGAAGCTTTGCTTCCACCAATCAGGTTTAGGCCTGTTACTCACTCGTTGGTCAGTTTTGAGAGTTTAAGCTCTCATCTTTACCTTGATCCTTGAAAACTGGATACCGAAACGAATTTGCGTTTTAGAACATCTTTTAGCTGAAACTTGTGTAAGCAAGTTGAAATAGTTATTAGTTGCTACAAAGTGAAGGTTTTTGATTGTGCAAACAAGCAAAACACCGGAACGTTGGTTAAGCTACTAAGAGCACACGGAGGATGCCTAGGCGCCAGGAGCCGACGAAGGACGTGGCGAACAACGAAACTGCCTCGGGGAGCTGTAAGCAAGCTTTGATCCGGGGGTGTCCGAATGGGGAAACCCAGCTGTGGTAATTCGCAGTTACTCGTATCTGAATACATAGGATACGCAGAGGCAGACCAGGGGAACTGAAACATCTAAGTACCCTGAGGAAGAGAAAACAATAGTGATTCCGTCAGTAGCGGCGAGCGAACGCGGAACAGCCTAAACCAAGGGGCTTGCCTCTTGGGGTTGTGGGACGTCTCACATGGAGTTACAAAGGAATATGGTAGGCGAAGAGGTCTGGAAAGGCCCGCGATAGAGGTAAAAGCCCTGTAGCCTAAACTGTGTTCTCTCCGAGACGGATCCCGAGTAGTGCGGGGCACGTGAAACCCCGTATGAATCCAGCAGGACCATCTGCTAAGGCTAAATACTACCTGGCGACCGATAGTGAAACAGTACCGTGAGGGAAAGGTGAAAAGCACCCCGGAAGGGGAGTGAAATAGAACCTGAAACCGTGTGCTTACAAAAAGTCAGAGCCCTCTTTATGGGTGATGGCGTGCCTTTTGTAGAATGAACCGGCGAGTTACGTTTAACATGCAAGGTTAAGGTGAGAAGCCGGAGCCGCAGCGAAAGCGAGTCTGAATAGGGCGACTGAGTATGTGGACGTAGACCCGAAACCGTGTGATCTACCCCTGTCCAGGGTGAAGGTGCGGTAACACGCACTGGAGGCCCGAACCCACGCATGTTGAAAAATGCGGGGATGAGGTGGGGGTAGCGGAGAAATTCCAATCGAACTCGGAGATAGCTGGTTCTCCCCGAAATAGCTTTAGGGCTAGCCTCGGTGAATGGAGTGGTGGAGGTAGAGCACTGATTGGGTGCGGGGCCCGCAAGGGTTACCAAGCTCAGTCAAACTCCGAATGCCATTAACTTCTTGCCGGGAGTCAGACAGTGAGTGCTAAGATCCATTGTCAAAAGGGAAACAGCCCAGACCATCAGCTAAGGTCCCCAAGTGTGTGTTAAGTGGGAAAGGATGTGGAGTTGCACAGACAACCAGGATGTTGGCTTAGAAGCAGCCACCATTGAAAGAGTGCGTAATAGCTCACTGGTCGAGTGACTCTGCGCCGAAAATGTAACGGGGCTAAACACACCACCGAAGCTATGGCTAGATGCTTTGCATCTGGGGTAGGGGAGCGTTGTATGTGGGTTGAAGGTGTACCGTAAGGAGCGCTGGACAGCATACAAGTGAGAATGCCGGTATGAGTAACGAAAAGATCAGTGAGAATCTGATCCGCCGAAAGCCCAAGGTTTCCTGAGGAAGGCTCGTCCGCTCAGGGTAAGTCGGGACCTAAGGCGAGGCCGAAAGGCGTAGTCGAAGGACAACAGTTTGAAATTACTGTACCACCGTAATCCGCTATGAGCGATGGGGTGACGCAGGAGGGTAGTGACGCGGACTGATGGATGTCCGTCTAAGCAGTGAGGCTGGTGTGTAGGCAAATCCGCACACTATTAAGGCCAGGCTGTGATGGGGAGCGAAAATTATAGTAGCGAAGGTCATGATCTCACACTGCCAAGAAAAGCCTCTAGCCAGGAGAAGGTGCCCGTACCGCAAACCGACACAGGTAGGCGAGAAGAGAATTCTAAGGCGCGCGGAAGAACTCTCGTTAAGGAACTCGGCAAAATGACCTCGTAACTTCGGGAGAAGAGGTGCCTCGGTAGGGTGAATAGCCCGAGGGGGCCGCAGTGAAAAGGCCCAAGCGACTGTTTAGCAAAAACACAGGTCTGTGCGAAGCCGTAAGGCGAAGTATACGGGCTGACGCCTGCCCGGTGCTGGAAGGTTAAGGGGAGTGGTTAGGAGCAATCCGAAGCTGTGAACCGAAGCCCCAGTAAACGGCGGCCGTAACTATAACGGTCCTAAGGTAGCGAAATTCCTTGTCAGGTAAATTCTGACCCGCACGAATGGCGTAACGACTTGGGCGCTGTCTCAACGAGAGATCCGGTGAAATTTTAATACCTGTGAAGATGCAGGTTACCCGCGACAAGACGGAAAGACCCCATGGAGCTTTACTGCAGCTTGATATTGAATTTGGGTACGATCTGTACAGGATAGGTGGGAGCCGTTGAGGCAGGAGCGCAAGCTTCTGCGGAGGCGCCGTTGGGATACCACCCTGATCGTATCTAGGTTCTAACCTAGTACCGTAACCCGGTACGGGGACCGTGTCAGGCGGGCAGTTTGACTGGGGCGGTCGCCTCCTAAAGAGTAACGGAGGCGTTCAAAGGTTCCCTCAGAATGGTTGGAAATCATTCGCAGAGTGCAAAGGCATAAGGGAGCTTGACTGCGAGACCTACAAGTCGAGCAGGGACGAAAGTCGGACTTAGTGATCCGGTGGTACCGCATGGAAGGGCCATCGCTCAACGGATAAAAGCTACCCTGGGGATAACAGGCTTATCTCCCCCAAGAGTCCACATCGACGGGGAGGTTTGGCACCTCGATGTCGGCTCATCGCATCCTGGGGCTGAAGTAGGTCCCAAGGGTTGGGCTGTTCGCCCATTAAAGCGGTACGCGAGCTGGGTTCAGAACGTCGTGAGACAGTTCGGTCCCTATCTGTCGTGGGCGCAGGAAATTTGAGAGGAGCTGTCCTTAGTACGAGAGGACCGGGATGGACGTACCGCTGGTGCATCAGTTGTTCCGCCAGGAGCATGGCTGAGTAGCTACGTACGGACGGGATAAGCGCTGAAAGCATCTAAGCGTGAAGCCCCCCTCAAGATGAGATTTCCCAGTATGTAAGACCCCTTGAAGACGACGAGGTAGATAGGTTGGAGGTGGAAGTGCAGCAATGCATGGAGCTGACCAATACTAATCGGTCGAGGGCTTATCCAAATTTCTATCACGCAGATTCGTTTCGGATTCAGTTTTCAGGAATCAATTCCTGAACGCAACGAAATTCATTCACACATTCGTGATGAACCGAATTTCTAGCGGCAGCGTCTGTTTCACAGACGCATGTTTGGTGGCGATAGCGGAGGGGTTCCACACGTACCCATCCCGAACACGACCGTTAAGCCCTCCAGCGCCGATGGTACTTGGACCGAAGGGTCCTGGGAGAGTAGGACGTTGCCAAGCACGCAAGACCACTGTTGATACCTCGACAGTGGTCTTTTTGTATTTTCGGGGAAGTGTGTGGACAGCTTGTGAGTAGAATTCAGGTATTCTTACAAGTGGAGCATAGTTATACACATGTGGATAGATTTAGTTTTTTTGATACTTCTCCCCAAATGATGTGGATATCCGGTAGAATAATGTGGATAGGCACGGAAAATTGGGGATAGTTAGACGAAGGAGCCGAAAGTTATGGACAAGCACAGCAGCTTTTTGTGGACAGAGCAGTTCAGGGTTCAGGCAAGTGACACGGATTACCGGTCAAGGGGCAAGCTCTCCTTTCTGCTGGATATCATGCAGCGTGCTGCGGATTCGGCTGTAAGCAGTCTTGGGCTAAGTATGGAGAGTATGCTTAAGGCGGGAATGGGTTGGATGGTTATCACCCTTGATCTGAATCTGCAGCGTCTGCCGTCCCCGAGTGAGCTTCTTGATGTACACACCTGGAGTAAAGGAAACAAAGGACCGCTCTGGCAGCGGGATTACCGGATTTATGATGCCCAAGGTGTAGAACTAGCTTCGGCGCGATCGATCTGGGCGCTTGTGGATATCGGCAAACGAAAGATTTTGCGTCCGTCAGCCTTGCCTATTGTTGTCGAGCCATATGTAGAGGATTCCGTAGGCAGTCTGCCGGATAAAGTAATCATTCCACCAGAACTTCCCTTGCAGGAGGCCTACCGTTATCAGGTAAGATATAGCGGGCTGGATAACAACAAACATCTTAACAATGCGCGGTATGCAGATTTATGCTGTGATGCTCTGGCGCTGGAGGAGTGGGAGGAGTTAGAGCTTACGGGGCTCCATATTACCTATGCCCAGGAAGCCAAGTATGGTGAGGAGATTAGTGTTATGCGTTCTTCTCTGACTGAAGAAGGGGTATATGTGCGCGGTCAAGGCGGGGGACGAATCTTTTTTGAAGCTTGCCTGAAGCTTAGAAGATAGATAGATGTCTGAGAGAGACTTACATAATGTTAAATCTAGACAGTTGCTCGGATTTCAGGGGAACTGTCTTTTGTCATATTTGCTACTTTCTTATATGTCACAAATACACAATTGATAATCGTTATACAGGTGTAAAAGGAAAATGGAGGTGATTTCTTTGGAGCAAGGCAACCCCGGGGGCCCACCTGAATCCAAAAAGATTGAAGAAGCTATTCATCAGGTACACGCAGGTGACAGGCAAGCTTTTACAACAATAATTACGGAATATGAAAGAAAGATTTACACGTATTGCTACTATCTCCTAAGAAACCGTGAAGAAGCAGAGGACGCTGTGCAGGATATATTCGTGAAGGTATATCAGCAGCTTAGGCGTTATGAGAAGCGGGTTTCTTTTTCGGCTTGGCTATATAAGGTGGCTTATCATCATTGCCTGGACCAGCTACGCAGGCGTAAGCGCCGCAGCCGGTTGCTGTCCCTTTATAAGCTGCAGTTGATGACGCATCAACAAGCGTTGCCGGAGGAGCCGCCGGTAGACCGGATTTTGGAAAAACTCACTTCGGAAGAGCGGGGGCTATTAATCCTTCGTGTCATTGAACAATACAGCTTCGAAGAGATCTCAATGATTACCGGAAGCAGTTCGCCGGCATTGCGCAAAAAATATGAACGGCTCCGTAAAAAACTGATTCAGCAAAAAGCGGATGAAGGGAGAGAATGTGCTCATGGAGAAATGGCAGAATCAAACTGAGAAGCAAATGCTGGAACATATTCGCAGCAGTGTCGGAAGAGTGGAGTTTCCTGTTGATAGCTATAATGAGCAGATTATGAACCGGATCGAACATTTGGAGACCAGAGGAGGAAGCAAATTGCTTAAGAAGACGTTAGCAGCCGCAAGTATAGCTGCAGTGATAGGATTAGGTACGATAACTGCAGGATTCATCTCCCCGGCCTGGGCCGATACTTTGAGTCAGCTCCCCGTGTTCAACAGTATATTCAAGCATACGGAGAACCCAGGTTTGAAGTTGGCGGCGGAACAGGGGCTGACCACTTCACCTAACATGAGCGTGACCAAAGATGGAGTGACGTTAAGTGTTACAGAGGTATTTTATGACGGGATTCAACTGGCTATTGGATTTGAAAGGGCTGGAGTAGCGGATGAGCGGATGCTGGCGGAGATTACTGATTATAAAACCCATGAATTCGATCAATCGACGAAAGGCCTGCTGGGGTTGCCTGAAGTTACCCTGGAATCTGGTGAGCGTATGGGCTTCGGTTCTTCTTCTACAGGCGACGTACAGGGGCAACCCAATACCCTTTTATTGGAAATGAGAGAATTGTGGAATACATCAGCTCTCGGAGATGAATTCAAGGTAAATATCAGTGTGCCGGTTGCCCAAATCGCCGAGCCCTTTAAGTTCCAGGTGACGGTGAAGAAGCTTGCGGAGGGGATCATCAATCTTACTCCGGGTCAGGGGGCAAGCAAAGACTCCTTCCATTATAAAGTAAAGAGTCTGGACATCACGCCTGCTGCGATGAGGCTGGTCGTCACCAGCGAAGGAGAGGTGCCTGCATCGCCGGAGCAGACAGGGGAATATGGTCCAACGGAGGTATTCTATGAGCTTGTGGATGATGCCGGTAATGTTATTGGTCCAAAGGGTCTCGGATATGCCATGATGAAGGCGGTTCAGCATCCTATTGTGGATAGCCTGTACAATACCTTCCCGCAAAAACCCAAGACGATTACGGTCAGACCGTATACAATGACTCTGGATAATGAGCCGAAACTCTTGTTGGATGCCGATGGGAAACCGGTAAAAACTTATATGAAGGAGCTTGAAACAACGATACAAATTCCTTGAATTTCAGAAAAGTTAGGTGTGAAATAATTTATGCTCTAGTCCGCGTCTGCTGTGCAGATGCGGGCTTTTTGACGATTAAAGCAATGTTAGCGGAATGTAGATTTCACTTACTGAATCCGGATGCTCCGGTCCGAGATAGTCCTTGCCGTAGTATTCAAATTCATAGGAGAGGTTCAGGCGGTAATCGGTTCTCGGCAGAAAAACGCCATAGATATATTTGTAGGTGGCAGAGACTTCTGCGGATGGCCCTGTATGCTTAAATCTGAGATAACGTGCTGGCGGCAGTGTATGGATAGGCAGGTTGCTGCCAACTTGTTCGCAACTCGACTGAACGGTATTGCCGGTACGTACAGATGCCAGGGTGTTCAACTCACAGGCAATGTGAAAGGAGATTCCCTGATCCTCATAGTTATCCGGCCAATAGCCTAGCTGGTAATATTGTTCTGGCAGCTTGCGGTCCGGGATAGCAGAAAGGCTGCTGAACAGCTGCTCCCATGCGGATCCGATGACCGACTGATCTTGCGTAACGGTAATGAACCGCCCCTGAAGTCTGATTTCACCAAGCTCAATCAGGTCAGGAGAGGCGCCCTTCTGGTCTGACCAGTGCGTCAAATCAGCGGGCTGTAAGGGATGGAGCAACAGAGGGATATCCGGGTTAGACTTGTGACGGATATGGGGGGGAGTGGTGTGCAGCAGTCTTTTGAAGGACCGGGTGAAGGTCTCGTAATCATTATAAGCATAGTCCAGTGAGATCTCGTGAAAAGTCCGCTCGGGACTGCTCAGAATATCCCGGGCCGCCTCTGAAATCCTCCGTCTTGCCATATAGTCGCCCGGTGTGAGTCCGGTAACCCCTTGAAACAGGCGGATAAAGTGGAACAGGGAATAGCCGGTCTCTCTGGAGAGGTCCAGAACAGACAGCGGCTGCTTCAGTTTCGATTCAATATATTCAATCGCCTGTAGAATGAGCTGGCTGTTCTTCATGAAGTCCTCTCCTCTAGGTTACTCTACAGTCCACTCTCCCCATGAGGCAGCCCATGCAGGCACTCTAACCTGACAGACACGGTCGGTGGAAGGGAAATAAGCTTTGATATCAAGCACGGGCGTTCCCGGATAGGCATCCAGTCCGCTGACCTCCACAATTCCCTGATCTAGGTCAACGGATAGAATACGGGCAACCGTCAGTCCAAGCGGATTAGGGCGGACCGGAGACCGGGTGGCAAATACACCGCTAACCGGGGCATCATAGGGAGGCTCAATCTGCGTAGTTCCCCGGAAGTGATCTGCTGCAAATTCATGAATCCACCATAGAATCTGGCAGTGGCTGAAGGCCTCTAACCCCTTCAAGGCGGGTCTGTATTCGGGTCTAATCTCAAGTTGCAGGTTCTGCTGTGTTCCTGTTACAACTCCTACTGGTATAATATTATACGATTCTGATGCGGACATTGTCTGTGACTCCTTTCGGCTGGGGATGATTCTAGTCTATCGGAAGTAAAGGGAATTCGGCCTGATGATAATTGCGGACTTGTATGTCATGGTATAATAGGTTGTTGATGACAGGGAGGGGTTTGGACGATGAAGGTATTAGTATTAGCAGAGAAGCCGTCGGTAGCCCGTGAGATTGCGCGGGTGCTGGGCTGTGGAAATAAACAGAAGAGTTATATGGAAGGTCCGAAATATGTGGTGACCTGGGCTCTCGGGCATCTGGTTGGTCTGGCTGAGCCTGAGGACTATAACAATAAATATGCAACGTGGGCGTTGGAGGATCTGCCGATTCTTCCAGAGAAGGCCAAGCTGAAGGTGCTGCGCGAGACCAGTCAGCAATATAAGGCCGTGCAGCAGCTAATGAAGCGGCAGGATATCGAAGAGCTGATCGTGGCAACAGACGCGGCCCGTGAGGGTGAGCTGCTGGCCCGCTGGATTATGAATATGGCTGGCTGGAAAAAGCCGTTCCGGCGGCTGTGGATCTCTTCGCAGACGGATAAGGCCATTAAAGAGGGCTTCGCTTCTCTGCGGCCTGGACGGGATTTCGACCGCCTGTATGAATCTGCACGCTGCCGTGCTGAGGCGGATTGGATGATCGGGCTGAATGTGACGCGGGCCTTAACCTGCAAGTTCGGCGCGCCGCTCTCTGCGGGGCGTGTGCAGACACCTACCCTGGGAATGATTATGGACCGGGAGAGTGAGATTACCGGCTTCCGTTCCCAGGAATATGACCTGCTGACTGGGGACTTCGGGAATTTCCAGGCGGGGTGGCGTGCGCAGGGCGGGGACGGCCGGATTTTTGACAGGGAGAAGACAGATGTCCTTAAGGATAAGCTTACAGGCCGCAGCGGGCGGATCACTAAGGTACAAAAGAGTGAGAAAAGCGAGCCGCATCCGCTGGCCTATGATCTGACCGAGCTGCAGCGGGATGCCAACCGCAAATTTGGCTTCTCGGCCAAACAGACCTCAAGTGTGCTCCAGAAGCTGTATGAACAACATAAGCTGGTCACTTATCCGCGTACAGACAGCCGTTATCTGACCGCTGATATGACGGGTACGTTAAAAGAAAGACTCGACAGTGTGGCTGTCGGGCCGTATGCCTCCCTCGCCAGACCGCTGCTGCGGAAGCCGCTGCCGATTACGAAGCGGATTGTCGATGACAGCAAGGTCAGTGATCACCATGCGATTATTCCGACAGAGCAGACGGTGCTGCTTAATCTGCTGAGTGCGGAAGAGCGGAAGCTCTACGATCTGATCGTACGGCGGTTCATTAGCCTGTTCTATCCTCCGGCCCGTTATGACGCCGTAGCTGTAACGGTAACCGTGGATGGTGAAAGCTTCTATGTGAAGGGAACTACCGTCAAGGATGCAGGCTGGCGTGAGGTATACGGCGGAGATATGAGCTCGGATGACGAAGAGGAGAATGCGGGGGATGAACCCGCAGCAGGCAATGTGAAGCTGCCGGAGCTGCGGGAAGGCGATAGCGTGAAGCTTGCGCGCTGCATCATCAAGCCGGGACGGACACATCCGCCGAAGCGTTATAACGAAGCCACGCTGCTGACGCAGATGGAGAAGCATGGGCTGGGGACACCGGCCACACGTGCGGATATCATCGAGAAGCTGGTCAGCTCGGATACAATTGAACGGCAGGGCAATCTGCTGCATCCGACCGGCAAGGGGAAGCAGTTGATTGAGCTGGTCTCGGGGCAGCTGCGTACACCGGAGCTGACGGCACGCTGGGAAGCGGAGCTGGAGAGAATTGCGCGCGGGCAGGGGCGCCCGGAGCCTTTTTTGCAGGGGATTCGGAGTATGGCCCAGGAGCTGGTGTCCGGGGTGAAGAACAGCGGAGCGGAATACAAGCCGCATAATGTCTCTAACAGCCATTGTCCGGAGTGTGGAACAAGGATGTTAGAAAAGAAGACCAAACGCGGCAGGCTGCTGGTCTGTCCGAAGGAGGATTGCGGCTACACCCGGGCGGGCGAGAAGCAGTTGTCGAACCGCCGCTGCCCGCAGTGCCATAAGAAGATGGAGATGAAGGAAGGCAAGGCCGGAAAGTATGTGCAGTGCCTCGGCTGCGGCATTACAGAGACGATGGATAAGGACCACAAGCATATCAATAAACGCGAGCAGCAGAAGCTGGTTCAGCAGTACAGCAAGACGGAAAGTGCCGGCAACAATCTTGGTGATCTGCTGAAGGCTGCGATGGAAGCGAAACAGAAGGGCAAGTAGCCGCAAGAAGCCAAAGTAAGGCTGTCTAAGGGACGGCAGATATGCTTTACTGTAAATGATTGATACGGGATCCGGTGTTAGGGTTCCGCTAAATAGAGTGGGGCAGGTGGAGAAGTGGCAGCGGCTGAAGGGATAGAGGGTGTGGTGAAAGCGGCAGAGGCTCAGGGTACGAAGGAGAGCAGCCGGTTGTATTTTCTGGTGATAGTCTTTATGTTCTGGTTCTCTTCGTATATCTATGTCCCGGTGCTCTCGCCGTATGTGGAGCATCTGGGAGCTTCTTATTTCATGGTAGGAGCGGTGCTGGGGATATACGGCCTGATGCAGATTCTGTTCCGGCTGCCGATAGGGATGGGGTCAGATGTGCTTAACCGGCGGCGGCCGTTCATTTATCTGGGGCTGATTGCAAGCGGAGCGAGCTGTCTGCTGTTCCTGGCAGGGGCCCATCCGGGCTGGGCGCTGGCGGCGCGGGCGGTCTCGGGGATAGCGGCATCGGCGTGGGTCGTGTACTCGGTGATGTTCGCGGGGTATTTTCCGAAAGAAGAGGCGGGCAGGGCTATGGGTATGCTCCAGTTCACCACGGTGATTGCCCAGTTGACCAGTATGATGATCAGCGGGTATATCGTAGAACACTTCGGCTGGAATACTCCGTTCATCATCGGAGGGATTGTGGCGGTGGCTGCGATGCTGCTGGTCGTCCGTCTTCCAGAGCAACAGCTGGAGAAGCGCACGGCGATTCAGATAAAGGACCTGGCCGGTGTAGTGAAGGAGCCGCTGCTGGTAAAAGTATCGCTGTTATCGGTGCTGGCCCATTGTGTGCTGTTCATTACGATGTTCGGCTACACGCCGAATCAGGCGCTCTATATTGGAGCGAGCAAGGGGAGTCTCGGCTGGCTGACGCTGGCTTTTATGCTGCCTCATGCGATAGCAACCCTCTATGGTGCGCGGCTGTTCGGCCGGTGGCTGGGGGACCGGGGGACGCTGATGCTTGGTTTTGCCGGAAGTGCGGTGTTCACGCTGCTCATTCCTTCGATGCCAACGCTTGCTGCGTTATGTGTAACACAGATCGGGAACGGGTTCATGCAGGGACTGATCTTCCCGCTGCTGCTGGGTAAATCCGTCTCCGGGGTAGCTCCGTTCAAGCGGGCGACAGCGATGGGGTTCTATCAGGCGGTGTATGCGATTGGTATGTCCGGCGGTCCTTTTGTAGCGGGATGGATGAGTGCGGCTTATGGTCTGCGAGGAGGCTTCTGGCTGGGAGCCATGGCAGCGGTGCTTGCAGCGGTACTGTCCTGGTTCTGGATCAGGGAGGCCGGAGCCGCAGGCGGGCGGAGCAAGAAAGAGCGGCAGTTGCAGGGCCGGTGATGTGAGGTTATTGGTTTTTTGCCGGAAAGGGTAATATAATAGAGTGCAGATAGGATGCTAGGAGGAGGGGCCGGAAGGATGGTCAAGGTGGTATTGCTGTGGTTCGCGCTGATCAACATTATCGGGTATGTAGTAATGTCGGAAGACAAGAACAAGGCCCGGAAGAGACGGGATCGGGTGCCGGAGAAAACATTGTTTCTGCTGGCGTTCATGGGCGGTGCGCTGGGTGTGCTGATTGCCATGTACCGCAAGCGCCACAAGACAAGGCATACTTCCTTCAGACTCGGAATTCCGCTGCTGCTGCTGCTGAATATGGTGCTGTATGGGTATTTTTTGAGGTAAGCCCTTTGCAAGGCTTGGTGATGATGTAAATAATAGAAAGAGGTGGCGTAAATGTTATTCTCTAAAATTCTGCTTGCCTATGACGGTTCAAAGGCTTCGAATCAGGCTCTGGAACGGGCGATCGAGCTGGCTAAGGTAACTCCAGGGTCTTCCCTGTACGTCGTACACGCATTTGAATTCCCCCGGTTCTTCATCGGGGAAGCTCTCGCGCCTCTGCCGGCATCGGTGAACAAGGATTATTATGATCTCGCGGTCCAGACTACGGAAGAAGTGAAAAGCCGCCTGGAAGCCGAAGGTCTGAATGCTACGGTAGAATTGCTGCAGGGATCGCCTGCGGAAATTATTCTGAATTATGCCAAGGAGCAGGATGCAGATGTGATCGTAATCGGCAGCCGGGGGCTGGGCGGTATCCGGGAATTCGTTCTGGGCAGCGTCAGCCATAATGTGGTGCAAAGTGCGCGCATTCCGGTGCTGGTTGTTAAATAATAGGAACTTTAGTAGAGGAACGCTGCGGCGTTCCCCTTTTTTTAGGCGGATTAGCGGGAATAAGATTTTCATTTATGCCCAAAAGCGAACAATTTGCAGACATGATATGACAATGTTCGTGTTTAAGTTGACATGATGTGTAGGGCGTTGTTAAACTGAATCTATGAAGAGCTCGTATAAAACCGGGGATAGGGCCCGGAAGTTTCTACCCGGTAACCGTAAATTGCCGGACTACGAGGAAATAGGATAACTGGAACGATAGCAGCTAGCCTCCCCGCAGACCGGGGCGGTGTTCCTGCATTCTCCTGCCTGTTAGAACGGGGAGAGTGCGGCTGCCAGGCGGTTATCACCTGATTCCTTTAGTAGTCCGGGTCCACCCGCAGCAGAATGCGTCTGGAGTCCGGGCTATTTTTCACGGTTCATGCGGGAATTGGCAGGAAACGGGACACACTGAAATCAGAGAAATCTCTATAACGGAAATGGAAGGCTGGGTGAACGATGTCTGTGCAAGTTGGTGTCATTATGGGCAGCAAATCGGACTATGAAACGATGCAGCATACCTGTGAAGTGCTGGAGGAGCTGGATATAGCTTATGAGAAAAAGGTTGTCTCTGCACACCGCACACCGGATCTGATGTTCCGTTATGCCGAGGAGGCGGCGGAGCGCGGCCTGCGGGTCATTATCGCCGGAGCGGGCGGTGCGGCGCATCTGCCGGGTATGGTGGCTGCGAAGACCACGCTGCCGGTCATCGGTGTACCTGTGCAGTCGAAGGCCTTGAACGGCATGGATTCGCTGCTGTCGATTGTGCAGATGCCTGCGGGCATCCCGGTAGCGACAGTAGCCATCGGCCGCGCCGGAGCTATCAATGCGGGGCTGCTGGCGGCGCAGATCATCGGCGCCTTCGAGCCGGAGGTAGCGCAGCGGGTGCAACTGCGGCGCGAGGCGACCCAGCGCGAGGTGTTGGAAAGCAGCGAGAGCCTATGAGCCCGGAGGAGCTGAAAGCCGGACGGCTGGAGGGTGGCGCGGAGCAGGCTAAGGCTGGGCGAGGGATGAAGGCTGAAGGCGAAGCGGAAGGTGCCAGTGCCGGGGCGGTAAAGGCTGAAGGCAGAGCGGAAGCTGCCGGGGCTGAGGCACAGCGGGAAGAAACCGGGGCGCAGCCGCCACGGACGCTGCTGCCCGGCGCAACGATCGGCGTGCTCGGCGGCGGGCAGCTCGGGCGCATGATGGCGCTGTCCGGCAGCGCCATGGGCTACCGCTTCGTGGCGCTGGACCCAGCAAAGGATGCGCCGTGCGGACAGGTGACGCCGCAGATCACTGCGGCTTATAACGACCGGGACGCCGCGCGCGAGCTGGCACGGCGCTCGGACGTCATCACGTACGAGTTCGAGAACGTTGACGCGGGCGTAGCCGCGCTGCTGACGGAGGAATCGTACGTGCCGCAGGGCAGCGCGCTGCTGTATACGACACAGCACCGGCTGCGCGAGAAGGCGGCAATCGAGTCGGCGGGCGTGCCCGTTGCCCCGTACCGCAAGGTCGGCAGCCTGGCGGAGCTGGAAGCGGCGGCTGCCGACCTGGGCCTGCCCTGTGTGCTGAAGACAGCCACAGGGGGGTATGACGGCAAGGGACAAGCCGTCATCCGCAGGCCGGAAGAGCTGGCTGCAGCGTTCCATCAGGTCGCGCCGGGGACGCAAGCAGATATACCGGAGCTGGTGCTGGAGAAATTCATCACTTTTAAATGTGAGATTTCGGTCATCGCGGCCCGAAGCGCCTCGGGGGAGGTCAAGAGCTTCCCGCCTGCCGAGAACATTCATGTGGATAACATCCTGCATCTCTCGATTGTACCTGCGCGGGTGCCGGAGGAGATTCAACAGCGGGCCTGTGAGCTGGCCGAGCGGATTGTCTCCGGCATGGAGGCGGTCGGACTGCTGGCGGTTGAGATGTTCGTGACGGAGGATGGAGAACTGTTCGTCAATGAGCTGGCGCCGCGGCCGCATAATTCCGGCCATTACACGATGGATGCCTGCGTGACCTCGCAGTTCGAGCAGCATGTGCGGGCCATCTGTAATCTGCCGCTGGGCGATACCTCGCTGCTTACTCCTGTGGTGATGGTGAATGTACTCGGCCAGCATCTGGAAGGTGCCGTTCGGGCAGCCTGCCGTGCGAATGAAGAAGTGAGCAGGCTTGGAGTATCACCCAAGCTTCATATATATGGCAAGACCGAGAGCACAACCGGCCGCAAAATGGGCCATATTAACCTGCTCTGCAAGGATACCGGCGACGGATTGTCCTGGGTAGAGCAAACTAACCTTTGGAGGAACTGACAAGCTATGATTGAACGTTACAGCAGACCTGAGATGCGGGCCATTTGGACCGAAGAGAATAAATTCAACGCGTGGCTGGAGGTTGAGATTTGCGCCTGTGAGGCGTGGGCCGAGCTGGGAGTGATCCCGCATGAGGATGCCGCGAAGCTGCGCAAGGATGCCAAATTCGATATCGCGCGGATTGATGAGATTGAGCTGGAGACGCGCCATGATGTGATTGCTTTTACCCGTGCGGTATCCGAGAGTCTGGGAGCAGAGCGCAAATGGGTGCATTACGGACTAACCTCGACAGATGTGGTCGATACGGCGCTGGGTTATCTGCTGCGTCAGGCCAACGAGATTCTGGAGCAGGATATTATCCGGTTCATTGAGATTCTAAAAGACAAAGCTATCGCCTACAAGGATACCCCGATGATGGGCCGTACCCATGGCGTACATGCAGAGCCCACAACATTCGGCCTGAAGATGGCACTGTGGTATGAGGAAATGAAGCGGAACCTGGAGCGCTTCCGTCATGCGGCGGACGGCGTGCAATTCGGCAAAATCTCCGGGGCGGTCGGTACTTATGCCAACATCGACCCGTTCGTTGAAGAATTCGTCTGCCGTAAGCTGGGCACCAGCCCGGCTCCGATCTCCACGCAGACCTTGCAGCGTGACCGTCATGCAGAGTATATGGCGGCGCTGGCGCTGGTTGCCACTTCCCTGGACAAGTTCGCTACCGAGATCCGCGCTTTGCAGAAGAGTGAGATCCGCGAGGTGGAGGAGGCTTTTGCCAAGGGTCAAAAGGGTTCGTCCGCGATGCCGCACAAGCGCAACCCGATCGGCTGCGAGAACATCTCTGGCCTGTCGCGTGTCATCCGCGGCCATATGATGACAGCTTACGAGAACGTGCCGCTGTGGCATGAACGTGATATTTCGCATTCTTCCGTAGAACGGATCATCCTGCCGGATGCGACCATGCTGCTGAACTACATGCTGAACCGCTTCGGCAACATCGTGAAGAACCTGACTGTATTCCCTGAAAATATGAAGCGCAACATGAACCGTACCTTCGGGGTTCCGTTCTCCGGCCGCATCCTGACCAAACTGATCGACAAGGGCTTCAGCCGCGAGCAGGCGTACGACACCGTGCAGCCGCGTGCGATGCAGGCCTGGGAGGAACAGACCCAGTTCCGTGACATCGTGGAAGCCACCCCAGAAATCACAGCCGTGCTTAGCGCGGAGGAGATCGAGGATGCGTTCAACCCTTCCTGGCATCTCAAGCATGTGGACACCATCTTCCGCAAGCTGGAACTGATCTAATTTATAAAAAAGGTAAGTCAGTGGTGAAGGGATGAGCTGGAGAAGAGTTGGGCGGAGCGACGGGGATGCTTGTTCCTGATATGCGGGGCACAGGAAATTGAAATTTAGGTTTGGGGTAAAGGAGGAACGGAGAGGAATTTTGGAACTGTAGAAGCGAAGCGTTCGTCTTTATGGTCCGATTTCTACCACAGCCTGTGGTTAAATCAGAGAAATATGACCATAACAGCGATCGGAAGTCCAAAATTTCCGCAGTGACCCTATTAACCCGAAGGTGTAGTCAATTCCTTGATGCGAAGCTCAGGAAACAAGCCTCCCAAAGCTTTTAGCCCGAATATAGCAAGATCATTTGTTCAAGGGAGGAAAGGTCATGACACACCTAGCCGTATCCACTGCCGTGGAACTAGTAAATGCGCCGCTGCTCTACAAAGGCAAGGTTCGTGAGCTGTATGATTTGGGGGATGAGATACTGATCGTGGTGACAGACCGGATCTCTGCATTCGACTATGTGCTGGACCCGGCGGTTCCAGACAAGGGCAATGTACTGAACCGGCTCAGCGCCTTCTGGTTCGGCCAGACCCGGGAGCTGATCGAGAACCATGTGGTGCATATCGAGGTGGACAAGCTCGGAGATATTGTGAAGGACCGTGAAGCGCTGAAGAACCGGATCATGGTCGTACGCAAAGCCGAGCGGATTGACATCGAATGCGTCGTGCGCGGCTGCATTACAGGCGGCGGCTGGCGGCAGTACCAGGAGACCGGTCAAGTCAACGGCATTGAGCTGCCCAAGGGACTGCGGAAAAATGCGGTGCTGGCGGAGCCGATTTTCACACCTGCGGCTAAGAATGATGTTGGTCACGATGAAGACATTCCGTTCGGGCAGATGCAGGAGCAGATCGGCGCAGAGCTTGCGCTGGAGCTGAAGGAGAAGAGCCTGAAGCTGTTCGCTTTTGCCAGAGCTTATTGTGAAGAACGCGGTATCATCCTCGCCGATTGCAAATTCGAGTTCGGACTGCTGGATGGTAAGGTGATTCTGATCGATGAGATCTTCACGCCGGATGCTTCCCGCTTCTGGGCCAAGGACAAATATGCACTGGATATCGAGATCGACAGCATGGATAAGGAGCCGGTTCGCACGTACCTGTCAGCCTCCTCCTGGGACAAAAACAGTACGCCGGACCCGTTGCCGGCTGAGGTAGTCGAGGAGACGTCGCGCCGGTACCTGGATATTTATCACCGTCTTACCGGGAAGTCGTTGTAGGATGGCGTAAAATGCAGATTTTCATAGAAATAGCTGTACGAAATACAACTAAAGCTAATTTTGCAGGGAATATTGAGAATATAGTTGTACATTATGCAGTTAAGCAAGCTGCCAGTAAGCCTAATTCAGTTCATTAAATTCTAGGAGGAACTACAAGCGTATGTTAAAAGCGACAGTCTACGTCACCATTAAGAAAAGCGTGCTCGACCCTCAGGGAGTTGCCGTGCAGGGTGCCCTGCATTCCGTTGGATTCCAGGAAGTTGAAAGTCTGCGGATCGGCAAGTATATGGAGCTGACCCTCGATACGGATAACCGCGCAGAAGCGGAAGGACGCCTGAAGGAAATGTGCGAGAAGCTGCTGGCCAACACGGTGATCGAGGATTACCGCTACGAATTGGAGGACTAAACGTCATGAAATTTGCTGTACTTGTCTTTCCAGGCTCCAATTGTGACATTGACTGCTACAAGGCAGTAGAAGACAGCCTCGGCGAACCAGTAGATTATGTATGGCATACAGCGACAGACCTGTCGGCGTATGACTGCATCCTCGTGCCAGGCGGCTTCTCTTATGGTGACTATCTGCGCTGCGGCGCAATCTCCCGGTTCGCTCCGGTAATGGCTGAAGTGGCTAAGGCGGCAGAGCAAGGCAAATTCGTGCTTGGCATCTGCAACGGGTTCCAGATTCTGACTGAAGCGGGTCTCCTGCCGGGCGCGCTGCGCCGCAACATGTCGATGAAGTTCCGTTGTCATGACACGGTGCTTAAGGTCATTAATAACACAACCCCGTTTACTATTGACTATGCGAAGGATGAAGAGATCGTCATCCCTATCGCGCATGGCGAAGGCAATTACTATTGTGATGAAGAGACGCTCGCAGAGCTTCAAGCGAATAACCAGATCGTATTCACCTACAGTGACAACCCGAACGGTTCGGTGGCCGATATTGCCGGAGTCAGTAATAGGGCGGGCAATGTAGTCGGCATGATGCCTCACCCGGAGCGTGCAGCGAATAGCCTGCTGGGATCGGAAGACGGCAAACGGATGTTCACATCCATTCTCAAGACATGGAGGGATCGTTATGACGCAGCAAGTATCCGCTAAGGAGCCGACCGCAGAGCAGATCGCGGAGCAGAAAATCTACAGTCAGTTCGGTGTATCAGACAGCGAATATGAGCTCATTACCTCCTTCATGGGACGTAAGCCCAACTATACAGAAATCGGTGTGTTCAGCGTCATGTGGTCTGAGCACTGTGCATATAAGAACTCCAAGCCGCTGCTGAGCCGTTTCCCGACAAGCGGACCGAAGGTGCTGATGGGACCGGGTGAAGGCGCGGGCATCGTGGACATCGGTGATAACCAGGCCGTTGTCTTCAAAATCGAAAGCCACAACCATCCGTCGGCGGTAGAGCCTTATCAGGGCGCGGCGACCGGAGTGGGCGGGATTATCCGCGATATTTTCTCCATGGGAGCAAGACCGGTGGCCTTGCTGAACTCCTTGCGCTTCGGGAAGCTGGAAAGTGACCGGGTTAAATACCTGTTCGAGCATGTCGTGTCCGGGATTGCAGGCTACGGCAACTGTATCGGCATCCCTACTGTCGGCGGGGAAATTATGTTCGACAACAGCTATGACGGTAATCCGCTGGTGAACGCGATGTGTGTCGGTCTGATTGATCATGACAAAATCCAGCGCGGCGTTGCCAAAGGGGTGGGCAACCCTGTCTTCTACGTAGGTCCGCCTACTGGCCGTGACGGGATTCACGGTGCGACCTTTGCCTCTGTGGAACTGAGCGAAGAATCCGAAGCTAAGAAGACAGCGGTTCAGGTCGGCGATCCGTTCATGGAGAAGCTGGTAATGGAATCCTGCCTGGAGCTGATCGACAGCGGCATCGTCCTCGGCATTCAGGATATGGGCGCAGCCGGACTGACCTGCTCCAGCGCGGAAATGGCGAGCAAGGCAGGCAACGGTCTGGAGCTCTATCTGGATCAGGTGCCGCAGCGTGAAGACGGGATGACCCCGTATGAGATGATGCTCTCGGAATCCCAGGAGCGGATGCTGTTCGTGGTGGAGCCTAAGGATGAGGCTCAGGCCCAGGAAATCTTCGATCGTTGGGGCGTCATCTGCCGCAAGGTGGGTAAGGTGACCGATGACGGCCGCCTGAAGCTGTTCCATCACGGTGAAGTAGTAGGCGATATGCCGGTGAAGGCGCTGGTGGATGAATGCCCTATTTATAACAAACCATCGGCAGTTCCTGCTTATTATGAGGAGAATGCCTCGGTAGATACGCTCCGTTATGAAGAAGTTACCGATCTGGGCGGCGCTTTGCGTACCGTACTGGGTTCGCCTACGGTAGCAAGCAAAGCATGGGTGTACAACCAATATGATTACATGGTACGCACCAGTACTGCGGTTCGTCCGGGTTCCGATGCGGCAGTGGTAACCATTCATGGCACCCGCAAAGGTCTGGCCATGACGACTGACTGCAACGGCCGTTATGTCTATCTGGACCCTGAAGTGGGCGGACGCATTGCTGTCAGCGAAGCGGCGCGCAACATCGTCTGCTCCGGTGCCCAGCCGCTGGCGATTACGGACAACCTGAACTTCGGAAGTCCGGAGAAGCCGGAGATCTTCTGGCAGATGGAACGGGCGGTAGACGGTATGGCGGAAGCTTGCCGGGTGCTGGATACGCCGGTTATCGGCGGGAATGTCAGCCTGTATAACGAGAATGCCTCCGGGTCCATCTACCCGACACCTGTTGTTGGCATGGTCGGTCTCATTGAAGATACGGATCACATTACAACCCAGGCCTTCAAGCAGGAAGGCGATGCTGTACTGCTGCTGGGCGTGACGAAGGCAGAGCTGGGCGGCAGTGAATTCCAGTATGCCGTTCACGGCGTGACCGAAGGCCGTCCGCCGGCGCTGGACTTGGCGACAGAGCGCAAGCTGCTGGATGCCGTACTCGCTGCCATCCGCAGCGGTCGGGTGCGCTCGGCGCATGACCTGTCTGAAGGCGGTCTGGCCGGAGCACTGGCAGAGAGCTGCATCAGCGGCAGCATCGGCGCGAATATCGAACTGTCTGCGGGCGGATTACGCCCAGATGTGGCGCTGTTCAGCGAGAGCCAGTCCCGTATTATCCTGACTTCCGCGCCTGAGCATGCAGAGGAGCTGAAGGCGGCAGTTGCCGCATACGGCGTGCCTGTAGAGATCATTGGAACCGTGGGCGGAGAGCGCCTGCGCGTTACACTGGACGGCTCGTCTGCACTGGATGAAGCTGTTACCGAACTCAAGACCATTTGGGAGGATGCTATTCCATGTCTGATGAAATAAAGACCGGGAACAAGCAGGAAACCCCTATCCTGTGGACCGGCGACTTTTACAATGAAGGAACGGGCTCGGGAGATATTTTTGATACGTTAAAAGAAGAATGCGGCGTCTTCGGGGTCTTCGGACACCCGGAGGCCGCCTCCATGTCCTATTATGGCCTGCATGCTCTGCAGCACCGGGGAGAAGAGAGCGCGGGCATCTGCGTGGCGGATGGGCGCGACTTCAACTATCACCGCGGCATGGGCCTGGTGAAAGAAGTTTTCGATAAAGACAAAATCGCTTCACTGGTGGGAGACATGTCCATCGGCCATGTGCGGTACTCCACCAGCGGAGACAGCCGGCTGACCAATGCGCAGCCGCTGGTCTTCAAATACCGTGACGGTGATCTGGCGATTGCCACGAACGGCAATATCGTTAACGAACCGCTGATCCGCAAGCAGCTGGAGCAGGGCGGCTCGATCTTCCAGACGACTAGTGATACCGAGGTGCTGGCGCATCTGATTGCACGTTCACAGAAGGATTTTGTCGAAGCGACGAAGGATGCCTTGTCGCAACTGGTCGGCGGATTCGCCTTCCTCTTGATGACCAATGACAAGCTGATTGTCGCCTCAGATACCCACGGACTTCGTCCGCTTGTAATGGGGCGCCTGGGCGAAGCCTATGTCTTCGCTTCTGAATCCTGTGCGCTCGAAGTGATCGGCGCCGAGCTGGTGCGTGATATCGAGCCCGGCGAGCTGCTGGTGCTGGACCAGAACGGTTTCCGTGAAGAACGCTTCGCAGAGCCTAAGCGCAAAGCGCTGTGCGCGATGGAGTACATCTACTTCGCCCGCCCGGACAGCGACCTGAACGGCTCCAACCTGCACTCCGCCCGCAAGCGGATGGGCAGCCGTATGGCGCTCGAAGCCTTCGTGGATGCGGATATTGTCACCGGCGTGCCGGATTCCAGTATCTCCGCCGCCATCGGCTATGCCGAGCAGACGGGCATCCCGTACGAGCTGGGGCTGATCAAGAACAAGTATACCGGCCGCACGTTCATCCAGCCCAGCCAGGAACTGCGTGAGCAGGGCGTCAAGATGAAGCTCAGCGCGGTACGCCGCGTCGTGGAAGGCCAGCGTGTAGTGATGATCGACGATTCGATCGTGCGAGGTACCACCTCACGCCGGATCGTCAACCTGCTGCGCGAAGCCGGAGCCTTAGAGGTCCACGTGCGGATTACATCGCCGCCGTTCAAGAATCCGTGCTTCTATGGCATTGATACCCCGGACCGCCGGGAGCTGATTGCCTCTTACAAGACCATCGCCGAGATGTGTGAGGAGATCAACGCTGATTCCCTGGCGTTCCTCTCTCCCGAGGGGCTGATCCAGTCCATCGGCGGCTATAATAGTGACGACTATAAAGGCGGCCTATGCCTGTCTTGCTTCGACAATGATTACCCGACGCAGGTGGATTTCGGCGGGGAAGAGAAGGACGGATGCTCGTGTTAGGCGGAACATCCGCCTAACACTGTGGGGCTCATCCCCCTAAGTTCCCCTTGCGAAGGGGGATTCCGGAAGTTTGGTGGTCTGTTTCTGCTCTAAACTTGCTAAGGAGGCTTGGGTGCGGGTGCCCGCTTTGTCCCTATGTGCTGCGCACGGACGGGACGCGCTTATGCGGTGCTGCCCCCCGGCGGCCTGCGGCCCGCTGGGCCCACTGGCTCCAGAATCTGTCCTATTTGCTGCGCAAATCCGGAGATTCTGTCGCCTAAGAAGCCCGCACGGCTTCGCCCCGTGCGGAGAAGAGCTCCCACCCCCGTCCTGTTTGCTAACGCAAAAACGGGGGACCGGTCGCCTAAGGAGGCGCTGTGCGAAGCCCAGCGCCGCCCCCTTGCCGCTGTGCAAGGCGCGAAGCTTCGGCTTGCGGCAGAGGTTTGAACTGCGGTGGTGTGAGTCATGGAGAGGAATTTTGGAACTGTAGGAGCGGTAGCGTCCGCCTTTATGGCCCGATTTCTACCGCAAATAGCGGTATCAATCAGGAAATCGGGCCATAACAGCGGCCGGAAGTCCAAATATTCTTTGTAATGACGACTATAACGACCCTATCATTTCAAATCCCTGCCGCCCCGAACCCGCGCTCTAAACTAATCTAAATGAGGTGTTGAGAAGTGTCAGAAGCGTACAAGAAAGCCGGAGTGGATATTGCGGCTGGCAATGAAGCAGTAGAACGCATGAAAAAGCATGTGAAGCGCACATACCGTCCGGAAGTGATGACGGAGCTGGGCGGCTTCGGCGCCCTGTTCGGCCTGAATAAGGACAAGTACGAAGAGCCGGTTCTCGTGTCGGGAACAGATGGTGTGGGCACGAAGCTGAAAATCGCGTTCGCGGCTGACCGCCACGACACGATTGGCATCGATGCTGTCGCCATGTGCGTGAATGACATCGTGGTACAGGGTGCTGAGCCGCTGTTCTTCCTCGATTATCTGGCCTGCGATAAGGTCGTGCCGGAGAAGATCGAAGCCATCGTAGCCGGGATCGCGGAAGGCTGTCATCAGGCGGGCTGCGCCCTGATCGGCGGCGAGACCGCCGAGATGCCGGGCATGTATGCAGCTGGCGAATATGATATCGCCGGATTCACCGTAGGTGTGGCCGATAAGGCGAAGCTGGTAACCGGATCAGATATTGCTCCAGGAGACACAGTTATCGGGCTGGCTTCGAGCGGGATTCACAGCAATGGCTTCTCGCTGGTGCGCAAGCTTTTGCTGGAGGAAGACGGTTACGGCTTAGATGAGGTTGTGCCGGAGCTGGGAGCGCCGCTGGTGGACGTTCTGCTGGCCCCAACCCGGATCTACGTGAAGCCGCTACTCGCTCTGCTGGAACAGCTTCCGGTCAAGGGCATGGCCCATATTACCGGCGGCGGGTTCATCGAGAACATTCCGCGCGTATTACCGGAGCATGTGAATGTAGAGATCAACTACGGCTCCTGGCCGATCCAGCCTGTCTTCAGCTTGATGCAGAGTAAGGGGCAGGTCAGCAACCGCGACATGTTCACAACGTTCAATATGGGCGTGGGGCTGGTGCTGGTAGTGGCGGAAGCGGACGGAGAGCGTGCGCTGGAACTGCTTAAGGCCAGCGGGGAAGAGGCTTACCGGATCGGCACGGTTACTGAAGGAGAGCGCATTGTTACCTTCACGGGAGCTGAAGTCTGATGGAGTGGAGCCGAATCGCTGTCTTTGCCTCCGGAACGGGCAGCAATTTCGCTGCACTGGTCCAGGCACAGCGGGAGGGCAGGCTGGGCGGAGGCAGCATAGAGCTGCTGGTCTCGGATAAACCGGAAGCGCCTGTAGCACAGCGGGCAGAGGAGGCAGGAATTCCTGCTCTGCTGTTGCGGCCGAAGGACTTCGCGGGCCGGGAGCAGTACGAGGCCGCGATTGTGGCTGAATTGCAGCGCCGGAACATCGGACTGGTGGTGCTGGCCGGTTATATGCGGCTAATCTCCCCTGTTCTGCTCACACCGTATGCCGGACGGATCATCAACATTCATCCTTCGCTGCTGCCGGCTTTTGCCGGGAAGGACGCGATCGGGCAGGCGCTGGAGTATGGCGTGAAGCTGACAGGCGTGACCGTGCATTTTGTCGATGGAGGCATGGATACCGGACCGGTGATTGCCCAGCGCAGCGTGGAGGTCCAGTCTGGAGATACCGCTGAATCGCTGGCTGCACGTATCCATCAGGTGGAATACGCGCTGTATCCTGAGGTAGTGAGTGCTTTTGCCGCCGGAAAAGTAGAATTGAACGGAAGAATGGCGACCATTGGCGATTAATAGAAGTAGCTGTATATTTCTCGGGAAATACTGCTGAGGCGTCAGAAATTGACGGAAGCTCTGGCGGCATGGCCGGAAATTGCGAAAATACAGGTTTGCTGGCATAAGGACAGAAGCACAAATATCAGGACAGAAACACCAGGGAATTCTAAATTAATAGTTTGTTCTACAGGATTCGTTGCTGTAATCATCCGGAGTTCATCCGGCAAACATTCATAGGCACGGGGATCATTTGATTTAAAGGTTCAGTATTCCCAACTCAATAAGCTAAGCTGCTGGAACAGGTGGATTTTCTCCATCTAATCTGGCTGATATATGCGGTGAACGGAGCATAAGTGGAAAAAGTACAGCTAATCCGGCCCCAATCGAATGATTGACCTTATCTGGCGTCATTTAGGTGTGTATTTTCCAACTACTGCCCCGCTACGTGCTTCCCCGCCGGAATTAGATGACAAAAATCCAACTAAATCAGCTGCGCCAATGAGTGGGTACAAGCCGTCTTCAAGAGCAGCCGATTCATCAAGTAACTCTTACAACACCCTAATAATCTAGCGAGAATCCAGAGGAGGACTATTCAAAGTGAGTATCAAGAGAGCGCTGGTCAGCGTATCGGACAAACAGGGCATCGTGGATTTTTGCCGCGAGTTGTCTGCATTAGGCGTAGAAATTATCTCCACAGGCGGCACCAGCACACTTCTCGCGAAGGAAGGCGTTCCGGTCATTGGCATCTCTGATGTTACCGGCTTCCCTGAGATCATGGACGGACGCGTCAAAACCTTACATCCAGCCGTACACAGCGGCCTGCTGGCCGTTCGTGACAACGAAGAGCATACCCGTCAGATGAATGAGCTTGGCCTTGATTACATCGACCTTGTCGTGGTGAATTTGTATCCGTTCGCGGAGACGATTGCCAAGCCGGATGTGTCTTATGAAGAGGCTATCGAGAATATCGATATCGGCGGACCGACGATGCTGCGTTCTGCGGCGAAGAACCATGCGTTTGTTAGTGTGGTGGTCGATGCGGCTGACTATGCGAATGTGCTTGAAGAAGTACGCGCCGGTGGAGATACAACCCTTGCAACCCGCAAACGTCTTGCGGCCAAAGTCTTCCGCCATACGGCGGCTTACGACGCCCTGATTGCCGATTATCTGGCGAATGTCACCGGTGAACCGCTGCCGGAGCGCTATACGGTCACTTATGAGAAAATCCAGGATCTGCGCTACGGGGAGAACCCGCATCAGAAGGCTGCGTTCTACCGCAAGCCGCTGGCTGCACAGGATACGCTGACGGCTGCTGAGCAGCTGCACGGCAAAGAGCTGTCCTACAACAATATCAATGACGCGAACGCGGCGCTCCAGATTGTCAAAGAGTTCGAAGAGCCTGCCGTTGTAGCCGTGAAGCATATGAATCCTTGCGGAGTCGGCGTGGGCACAAGTGTCTATGAAGCATATCAAAAAGCGTACAATGCGGACCCTACCTCCATCTTCGGCGGAATTGTGGCAGCCAACCGGATTATTGATGCGGACACGGCTAATCTGCTGAAGGATATTTTCCTCGAAATCGTCCTGGCCCCGGGCTTCACAGAAGAAGCGCTGGAGATCCTGACGAAGAAAAAGAATATCCGCCTGCTTAAACTGGGCAACCTCAGCACCGCTTCATCCCGCAAGAGCAGCTTTGTGGTTACCTCCGTTGAAGGTGGAATGGTGGTGCAGGAGAGCGATGTACACTCTGTGAATCCTGAGGAATTGCAAGTTGTAACTAACCGCAAGCCTACGGAAGAAGAGCTGAAGCAGCTGTTGTTCGGCTGGAAGGTCGTGAAGCATGTGAAGTCCAATGCCATTGTGCTTGCGGCTGACGATATGACAGTCGGTGTAGGTGCAGGACAGATGAACCGTGTCGGTGCGGCCAAGATTGCCATTGAACAAGCAGGCGAGAAAGCAAAGGGTGCTGTGCTGGCATCAGACGCCTTCTTCCCGATGGGCGATACACTGGAAATGGCTGCGAAGGCGGGCATTACGGCAGTTATTCAGCCGGGAGGCTCGATCAAGGACGAGGAATCGGTTAAGGTTGCCAATGAATACGGCATTGCCATGGTCTTCACCGGCGTACGCCACTTCAAACACTAGCACGCTGGGAGGATCAGAGCCTTATGGATATTTTAGTAGTCGGCGGCGGCGGACGAGAGCATGCGATCATCTGGAGCTTGTCCCGCAGTCCCCGTGCCGGTAAAATCTACTGCGCCCCCGGCAATGCCGGGATTGCGCAGCTTGCGGAATGTGTGCCGATCGGCGTCTTCGAGTTCGATAAGCTGACCGCTTTTGCGAAGGAGAAGAAGGTGGGCCTGGTAGTCATCGGACCGGATGATCCGCTCGCTGCAGGCATTGTGGATGCCTTCGAAGCCCAGGATATTCCTGTATTCGGCCCGCGGAAGAATGCCGCAGAGATTGAGGGCAGCAAGACCTTCATGAAGGATCTGCTGCATAAATACAGCATTCCGACAGCCGCATATGAGAAATTCAGCGATTATGAGACAGCCCTGTCTTATCTGCGGAGCCAGGAGCTGCCGATTGTCATCAAGGCGGACGGCCTGGCCGCAGGCAAAGGGGTAACCGTGGCATATTCCCCGGAGGAGGCGGAGCAGGCCCTTCAGGAGATCATGGTCGACAAGGTCTTCGGGGAAGCAGGGGCGCAGGTAGTCATTGAGGAGTTCCTTGCCGGGCAGGAAATGTCGATTCTGGCGTTCGTGGATGGCGAAACGGTGCGGCCGATGGCTGCGGCTCAGGACCATAAGCCTGTATTCGACGGCGATAAAGGACCTAATACGGGAGGCATGGGGACGTATTCCCCGCTGCCGCATATCGATGAAGCGATCATCCGTGAAGCGGTGGAGACGATTATTGAGCCGACAGCCAGAGCGATGGTGGCTGAGGGGCGGCCCTTCAGCGGAGTGCTGTTCGCGGGACTAATGATCTCGCCGGACGGCAGACCGAAGACGATTGAGTTCAATGCCCGCTTCGGGGACCCGGAGACCCAGGTGGTTCTTCCCCGGCTGCGAAGCGATCTGCTGGAGATCTTCCTGGCTGTGACCGAAGGCAGACTCGCCGATATTCCGATTGAGTGGAGCGAAGAGGCGGCAGTCTGCGTGGTCCTGGCCTCGGAGGGGTATCCCGGGCCTTACCCGAAGGGAGTACCGATCAGCGGGCTGGAAGACAGCAGCTCTGCGCTGGTCTTCCATGCCGGAACCGCACGCAGTGAAGACGGAGGCTGGGTGACCACCGGCGGCCGTGTGCTTGGGGTGGTAGGCCTGGGGGCAACCATTGCCGAAGCACGTACATCGGCCTATGCCAGTGCGGAGACTATTACGTTTGCGGGTAAACAGAACCGCAGTGATATCGCAATGAAGGCACTGGTCTGAGGAGAAAGTCCCAAAAAAAGGACTGACAAGTTGTAGGAGAAGTGCTATAATACAACTCGTACGGGGGAAAATGTGCGGATATATACAGATAAAGGGTCTTTCCTTTCTAAGGAAAGGCCTTTTTTAAAATAGAGAAATTCATATGTTTCACGCTATACATTATCCTTCTATTCTCGCCGAAACGGTACCGTCCCTAAAAGGACGGCACAGCCGTTTCCACTTGCAATTCCATAACGAATGTTATAATAGTACAATAAAAGCGATGCTTATGCGGATGTACAGTTACTGATTTAAGGGGGAATTAGTTTTGAGTAAGGTAGGAAGAAACGACTTATGCCCGTGTGGAAGCGGGAACAAATATAAGAAATGCTGCATGGAGAAAGACAGAGCGGCAGCCCAGTCAATGCTGCGGCTGGTTACCGCAGGGGATGCAGCGGCGCAAGCGCCTGTAACCATACCCGGCGTAATCGTGCACGAGGAACAGCCGGCTACGGTAAGTGCTGCCCCTGCTGCGGGCAAGCTAACGCTGCCCAAGCTGAAGAAGATGGTGGCGAAGGAGCTGAACTGGGAGCATCCGGCCCATGAACAGCTGGCGCTGGAGCTGATCGAGCACATGAGAGAGCAGTATGACCGGGAGCTGATTCTGGAAGCACTGCTGCTGTGGAACGGTTTCTCCCGCCAGACCAAGCCGGCCGTGAAGAAGACAGGCTCCTTCTGTGCGGCAATCGAATACCTGCTGTCCGAGGAATACGGCTTCATGCTGTCGCAGGCGGAGCTGGCGGACAAATACGCGGTTACTACGGCCACGATCTCCCGCAAGGTTAAAGAGATCTATAACTATGTCGAGGAATACGGCATGACCGGGGAAGCGGATGAATTGATGGCGCTGAACGGAGCGGAAACTCCGCAGGAGAAGGCACAGACCCTTCTGGCCCAAGCCATGGAGGCAACCTCTGCGAAGCGCCGGGTCCAGCTGGCGGAGAAGGCGCTGGAGCTCTATCCGGACAGCCCGGAAGCCTACCTTATTCTCGCCGAGGAAACGGAGAATGAGGATGACGCGCGGGAGCTGCTGAAGGCGGGAATCGCCGCAGGCAGACGGGAGCTGGGCGAGTCTTATTTTACGAAGCATAAAGGGTTCTTCTGGGGGCTATATGAGACCCGTCCTTATATCCGTATCTGCCAGAGCTACGCGGAATCCTGCTGGTTCGGCGGTAAGGCGGAGGAAGCAACAGAGATGCTGGAGCATATTCTGGAGCTTAATCAGGATGATAATACCGGTGCCCGCTATCTGCTGACTGCTGTATACCTGTATAGCAACCAGCTTGAAGAGGCAGAGCGGATTATTAAGAACTACGGTGAAGAGGATGCGGCGGCGGCTTTTGCCTATGACCGGATTGTACTGGAGTTCAAGAAGAACGGGATTACCTCGCAGCTCAAAATGCTCTACCGCATAGCCCGCGGAGTGAACAAGCATGTGCCGGATTACCTGCTGGGCGTGAAGCGGCTGCCGCATAATCTTCCGGATTTTGTCGGTATGGGTGATCCCAATGAAGCGATTGAATATGTAATTATGCACTCGCGCTTGTGGGCGAGCCTGCCGGATCTGCTTAAGTGGATGCTGAAGCAATAGACACTATAGATGAAATACCAGACACAGTCCTCCGGGGCTGTGTTTTTTTATGGAGATTAGGCGTGACCTCCTTGATTTCATCTCACACCGCCTATGTATGCCAAAAACGAACACATTGGGGAGTGGCGCAGGTGGATGGGCGAATGTAATCGAAAAACCGACCACATTGGCGTTGGGATTGGGCTACGTATAAATCCCCTTGCCAATATAGTCTAATTAGACTATATTATGATGTGTAGTCTAATTAGACTAAACTATCTGAAAAGAGGTCCTCCTAATGTTATTTATTACTGGAGCAACTGGAACGGTCGGAAATCGGGTTGTACATTCCCTCAAGTCTAAGGATGTCAATTTCAAAGCCCTCACCCGGACACCGGAGAAACTGATAAGCGATCAGAGCGATCAAATGACTATCGTCACTGGCGATATTAAGGATTGCAGTGCCTGGTCAGACAGTCTGCGAGGCGTGGAGACCTTATTCCTGATCCTGCTGGATGATGCCGAAGAAATTCTGCAGGCTGCCCGGGACAAGGGTGTACGGAACATCGTGTTCTTATCCTCAGCGTCGATCAACCGCTCGGATGCCGGTTACAATGAGAACGCTATGAAACATAAGAAGGTCGAGGAGCAGATTCAGGCGTATGGCTTTCGGTATGTGTATATCCGGGCCGAGGCCTTCATGCATAATACCGTTTACTGGAGGGACCTTTTTAGATACAATAAGGGGACGATCCGGCTACCGGCTCTGGAGGCAAAGCTGGCCAGTGTGCATGAAGCAGATATTGCCGAAGTGATCAGTGAGGTTGCAGCGGATTTTGACAGATTCTCCGGGCAGGTCTTGACGCTCACAGGAGCAAATATTCTTAGCCAGCGGAACATATTGACCGAAATCTCCAAGCAGCTTGGACAATCCATTCAACTGGAGGAGCAGACGATCGGGGACTTCCGTTCTTATATGAGCAAGTATATCGCTGAAGAGTACATTACCCTTAGAGTTCAGGACTGGGAGTATAGCCTGAAGCATAAGCTCGCCGTGACGGACACGGTGCTGACGATTCTTGGCCGGGAGCCTTATACGTTCAGAGAATGGATCGCGGAGCATCTCGGTGATTTTCAATAAATACAGAAAGAGGAATTCACTATTATACCCTTACTTATACTGGGTCTGCTGAAGGATTGCGGACAATCCAGCGCTTATGAATTGCTCAGTGTCTTCAAAGAACGGGATTACCGTTACCTTGTTCATATGACGAAGGGATCGCTCTATTACAACCTGCAGAAGTTAGCGGGGGAAGGTTGGGTCCGGCTGGTGGAGGTCGTTAGCGTGAACAACTATCCTGAGCAATATATCTACGAGATCACACCGCAGGGCGACGAGCATTTCAAAGCACTGATGGCCAAATATTCGCTGCAGACGGACGATATTACGTTAGCCTTTTACATGACAACGCTGTTCGCCCACCAATATGATCCTGAACAATTCAAGGCGGCTGTAGCGGTGCAGATGGAGCAGACACGGCGCAAAATTGCTGAAATTGACCATGTGCTGGATGCCAAGCAAGATAAGATCTACGATACGGCCAAATCGATGATGAATAATGTCAGAGCCCACCATGAATTGAACCTGAAATGGTTTCAGGAGCTGCTGGAACGGTAGGACGGTGTACTCCTCATACTCCCTTTTGTTTGCTGAATACAGCAGAGAAAGGGAGTATTTTTTGTGCGACAAACCTGACATGAACAAGTGGAAATGAGGAAGAATCAGGTGGTTAACAGGATAATCATGAGAAAATACCTGACATGGTCACAGTTTTTTCACAGCTTACGGAGAAACGGTAAAGGGATAAGGGGATTTTTTGCAGAAATAAGTCGAAAAGACAGAGAATAGCCGCAGGTAGAGCTTAGGGCCTGAGTCTATTGACATGGGGATGGGGGAGTTCTATGAAAGCATTAAGGAATATGGGGATTCGCGGCAAGCTGTTTTTGTCAGTGATTCTGTCTGTGGTGGTTATTTTCATGGCGGTGTCTGCAGTGATCTACAGCAATGCCAAGCAGCTTATCGTGGACGGGCTGAAGAGCTCACTGACGTATGAGAAAGGGGAGATCGGGGTGCAGGTCAATGACCTGCTGCAGCCTGCTGTGGATAGTGTGGCGCTGCTCAATGCCAACGCCTACCTCCGCGACTTCATTCTGAGGGTGAAGGATGCGCAGATGCTGAAGACTACGGACGGGTACGCGGAGCTGATCGAGACGCTGAACCTAATCAAGAACAACAATAAGAATCTGCTCAATGTATACATAGGTCTGGATGCGGTGAACAAGGTGATTACCCAGGATGAATTCGAGCCTCCGGCAGACTACGTGCTGAAGGAGCGAAGCTGGTATTCCGCTGCGGCTGCGAACAAGCGTGTTACGATTACCAATCCTTATATTGATGCCGGGTCGGGCAAAATGGTCGTTAGTGTCAGCACCCCGCTGCTTGATGATTCGGGCAAGCTGATCGGTGTGGCGAGTGCAGATATTTCGATAGAGCAGATTACAGCGGCGCTGGGCGCTTTTAATTATAAGGGCAGCGGCTATGCCGTGCTGATTGATGAGACAGGGACGTTCATCTACCATCCTAATCCGGATCATATCCTGCTGAAGAAGATGGCTGACCTGGGTGGATCGTGGAAGATTGTTGGCGATAAAATGCTGCAATGGGGTTCTAATGTCATCCGGACGGACATTGACGGCGAACCCAGCTATGTATCCTATTCACCGGCTGTGGCTAACCAGTGGTCGGTCGCGCTGATCGTACCACAGAAGCATGCGGAGCTGGAGCTGAAGCGCTTCGCGCTGATTTTCTTCCTCTCTATTATGGCTTCGATTGCGGTGCTGTCTGTCCTGCTGTATCTGGTCTCAAGCAGCATCCTGAAGCAGATTCCGCTCCTCACGGCTGCGTTCGGGCAGGCGAAGGACGGAGACTTGTCGGTAAGGGCAAGGGTGACCGCGGGAGGCGAGATCGGGGTGCTGGCTGAGGGCTTCAACGATATGATCGCCTCGCAGCAGTCACTGATTCAGGAGATCTTGCACAGCTCGCAGAGTATCTCGGGAGCGGTGGGGAATACAGAGCAGAACGTATTCGTGCTGGACGGCAGCATCACCGATATCTCGGGGGTTACGGAGGAGCTGTCGGCAGGCTTGCAGCAGACCGCCGCCTCAATGGAGGAGATGAACGCCAGTACAACCCAGATCGAGGCGGCGATCCACGGGATTGCCCGCAAAGCCCAGGAGGGGGCGGAAGCCGCCGGAGAAATTAACGTACGGGCGGAGCGGCTGAAGGAGAGAGCCTGGGAATCCCGCACACAGGCGGATACCGTGTACGGACTTAGTGAAGAGAAGCTGCGCACAGCCATTGAACAGTCGGGATCAATCTCGCAGATCAGCGCGCTTACAGGAGCCATTCTGGAGATCGCCGCCCAGACCAACCTGTTATCGCTGAATGCTTCAATTGAGGCGGCCAGGGCCGGAGAAGCCGGCCGGGGGTTCGCTGTAGTGGCGGAGGAGATCCGTAAGCTCGCGGACAACTCGCGTGAGACGGTGACTGAGATTCAGGGAGTGACCGGGGCGGTAATCGAGGCGGTGTCCAATCTTGTGGAGGCTGCGGAGAGTATGCTGGGCTTCATGGACAGCCAGGTGAAGAAGGACTATGATGCCATGCAGGAGACCGGAGAGCGGTACAGTGAGGATGCCCGGTATATCGAGGAGCTGGTGACGGACTTCAGCGCCACTTCGGAAGAGCTGCTCGCTTCCATCCAGAGCATGCTCACTGCGATCAGCGAGACTGGCAGTGCGACGAATGAGGGGGCGGAAGGAGCGGGAGTCATCGCTGCCGGAGCGGAGCAGATCATCGGGCGGTCGGGCAGCATCGTAGCGGAGATGGAGGAGATCAAGCATAGCTCGGCGCAGCTGCTGAGTGCGGTGTCAAGGTTTAAGGTATAAAGGGTTCTGGTGAGAGGGAGGTCCGGCAGGTAGATGCCGGACCTCCCTCTTGCTTATCGGCGGGGGGCTGCTGGTCACCATTCCACTCTCAGTGGATGTTATGGTGTGTGGAGAGGACAAGGGTTGAAAAAAAGTCCTTGGAAGAGTATGTTACAAGAAGCGAAACGATAAGAAAGAGACAGTGAGGCGGGAAAAACATGAGAGAAGGCGAAAACCGGATCGTAGGAATGGAAGATATTGTACGCGCACACCATGTGCTGCGGGAGGTTATCGTCCGTACGCCGCTCCAGCTGGATGCGGTATTGTCGGCCAAATACGGCTGTAATGTGTACTTGAAACGTGAGGATCTGCAGATTGTACGCTCCTTCAAAATCCGGGGGGCCTATAATATGATCCGCAGTCTGTCTGACGAAGACAGAGCCAAGGGCATCGTCTGCGCCAGTGCGGGAAATCATGCCCAGGGCGTGGCTTATTCCTGCAAGGCACTCGGCATCAAAGGCAAGATATTCATGCCGAGCACTACTCCTAATCAGAAGATTAAGCAGGTCCGGCGCTTCGGCGGCGAATTCGTTGAGGTGATTCTGAAGGGGGATACCTTCGATGATGCTTATGATGAAGCGCTGCAGGCTTGCATAGACTATAGCATGACCCTGATTCACCCGTTCGATGAGCCGCGTATTATTGCCGGCAACGGTACCATAGCCATGGAGGTAATGGAGAATCTGGACAAGCCTGCGGACTTCGTGTTCGTCACCATCGGCGGCGGCGGGCTGGCAGCCGGTGTAGCCACCTATATCAAAACGGTGAGTCCGGCAACTAAGGTGATCGGTGTGGAGCCTAGCGGCGCGGCTTCAATGAGTGAGGCCATGCAGAGCGGCGAGGTAATCACCCTGAAGGAGATCAACAAGTTCGTGGATGGCGCGGCGGTGAAGCGTGTCGGCGGCCTGACCTTCGATATCTGCTCGAAGCTTCTGGATGATGTGGTGAAGGTGCCGGAGGGGAAGGCGTGTACCACTATTCTGGAGCTGTATAACGAGAACGCCATTGTGGTGGAGCCTGCCGGTTCCCTCCCCATTGCTGCACTGGACATGTACCGTGATCAGATCCGCGGCAAAAGCGTGGTCTGCATCGTCAGCGGCGGCAACAACGATATTGACCGGATGCAGGAGATCAAGGAGCGTTCCCTGATCTATGAGGGTCTTAAGCATTACTTCATGGTCAACTTCCCGCAGCGCGCGGGTGCCCTGCGCGAGTTCCTGACCGAGGTGGTCGGACCGGACGATGATATCACCCGGTTCGAGTACACGAAGAAGAATGAGAAGGAGAACGGCCCGGCCCTGGTCGGCATTGAGCTGATGTCCACCGATGCCTACGCCCCGCTGATTGAGCGGATGAAGCAGAAGGGCGTTGATTACGTGGAGATCAACAAGGATGTTAATCTGTTCAGTATGCTGATCTGAGGTGCGGCGAGAAGCTGCATATAGACAAAGTAAGCCCCGCCCAGCAAAGTCTGGACGGGGCTGTTTTGCGTTGTATGGAATTCAATTGAACTGCCTACGGCTGAGGCACCTCACTCTTCAGATACTGCTCAGCCGCGTCATCCAGCAGGTAGCCGTTACTCTTCATCAGCTTCATGAAGCCCTCAAGCTTCTGCAGGAAGGCGCTTGTGCTGCTGTTCTTGGCCAGGATGCCGGTGTAGGCCTTCTGCGCCTCCAGATCCATCTCCAGATTATCGTAATGGAAGAGCGGAGTGTTGTTCTGGCCGTAGAAGGTGTTCACAGCATACTGGTCATACAGCTTCTTGACGGCCTGCACCCGGTTGGATTTGGGATAGGTCTGGATGAATTGCTCCTGGGTCAACGCACGGTCGGCCACCTCGCCCCAGGCAATGATCAGCCCGTTATCCTTGGAAGGAGGCAGATCGGACTCAGCCGCCATAATGGAAATATAGCTGCTGATATCCTCCGTTACATAAGGCTTATATTTGCGGTAAGCCGCATAATCAATCACCGGGTAAAAGCTGCCCTCGGCGGTATCCAGCTTGTACCCGCTCTCTCCCGCACTTTGCAGCAGGGCGCGTAGGGTGGCATTATCCGTACTCTCAGCCAGCTTCTCCATGCTGACTCCTCCTCTGTACACGGTGAGGAGCTTCCGCTGGACCTCGCTGCTGCTGAATTTCTTCTCCCAGGAGGGGAGCAGCGCCTTATGCAGGTTCTCCAGCTTCAGCGTCAGTACAGTCGCCTGATACGGCGTGACTGCATACAGCTTCGTCTTCATATAGGAAATGGAGCCCGGCAGGTTACCGCTGGACAGCAGCGGCAGCGCGGCCTTATAGACCGCTTCTGCATGGCTGGCGGTCTTAGCGCTTGCAGCTGCACCGGAAGTGCCTGTCCGGCTGCTTCCGCTGCCTTCGGCACCGGCCGGGACGGCTGCTCCTGCCTGAAGCCCCATGAGCAGGGCGATAGCGGCGGATAGAACGGTATGCTTTTTCATTCGAGTCTCCTCCTGTGTGGAATGGATGTGGGATACAGCCTCTAAGATGGGAAGAATATGAATTTCAGCCCTAGACCTCCGGCAGCGGCCAGAGCCAGACTGACCCAGGGCGAGACCGGAATCACCGGGAACAGATTATCGAGGAATAGGCCGGCGAATACCGCAATCACGGCAATTCCAATATAGATGCCCAAGGCCTTAATATCGAAGGTCTTGGGCTTCGGACTGTCGTCCTCCGAGAGGGAGGCCATCCATTTCATAATAAGCTCAACCAGCACGATGGAGCCTGCGCCGACAACGACCAGCGTGAACAGGCTAAGCTGGCCGAAGAGTTCGTGCGGACCGTCGCTCCACTGTGTAATCAGACCGGCAATGCCCATCGTCCCGAACAGCAGGGTCAGAGCGGACCAGGAGATCATCAGGGAGTTCTTCAGCCGGCTGCGCGGTGCACGCGGCGGGGCACTGTCCATCACGTCCTTGAAATAATCACCGGGCTTCTCGCCAAAAACCTGCTTGGCGTTCTTCCCCTTGGCTTGTCCCTTCAGCAGCAGCGCGGCCGCCTCCAGCAGCAGCTCCTCTGCACGTACAGCATCTACTGAACTGGCGCGCATCGCCAGAATCATATCTTCGAAATAAGAGCGGTTAGACGGTGTCATCTGCTCCCGCAGCAGGTTGTTCTGCTTAATCATAGCTTTGACTTTCATAGTGTGGACCTATACCTCCAGCATTGAGTGATCAGGATACCTTCAACCTAGAGTATACGTTTGTGCACCAGCCGTGTGCAAGGACAACGTTCGTTCACGAAGGTCTGAATAATCCTTTTGGAAGAGTAAACACTGAAGAGGTGGTGGCTTCACCAACTATAGCTAGAGGGAAGGCAGGGAGCGTTATGGAACAGGACAACAAGCAGGAACCCGGCAAGGCTGTGAACGGCGGCACCGCGCCTGCACCTACTAATGATGTGGGGGACTGGGGCAATTCTGACGGCTTCAGCCTATGGGATGCTGCGGGCCAGGACCAGGAGAACGGGCTTGGAGATTGGGAAGGCCGGCAGGAGACACACGACATGTTTCACGACAGCTATGACTGAGTGATGCCTAAGCAGAGATGGGCCTCTTTTGCTCCTAAGGGAGTGGAAGGGGCCTTTTCTCCTGAAGAGCTGATGAAAGCTGCGGGCTTCATGCATATTGACAACAAATTAGCACAGATATTATAATAGACTTATTAATCATACTAAGTTAATCGGAATTATTATAATTTAAAATAAATTAGCCATTCAGGGGAGGACGCCGCAATGGAACGGAATATCATCATCCGGCATAACGGAGAGGAACTGACAGCGAGCATACATTATCCGGCCGCAGACCGGGCAGGGACAGGACGGTGCAAGAACCGGGTGCCGCTTGCAGTGATCTGCCACGGCTTCGTGGGCAGCCGGATCGGTGTCGACCGGATCTTCGTCAAGGCAGCCCGGGAGCTGGCGCAGGATGGCTATATGGTAATCCGTTTCGACTATGCAGGCTGCGGAGAGAGCAGCGGCGATTACGGCAGTGAGGATATGGAGTCGATGATCGGGCAGACCCGGGCAGTGCTGGATTACGGCATCGGCTCGGCCGATGTGGACCCGCAGCGTGTAACGCTGATCGGGCATAGTCTGGGCGGTGCGGTGGCGCTGCTGACCGGTGTCCGTGACCGGCGGGTGAAGAATCTTGTACTGTGGTCGGCTGTCGGCTATCCCTTCAATGATATCGTCAAGATTGTCGGCAGGGAAACGTTCGACCGGTCGGTGAAGAGCGGCTGCTCAGATTATGCCGGCTATTCGTTCACTCCGGTATACTTCAATTCCCTGGCCGCTTTCCAGCCGTTCCAAGAGGCCGGAAAGTTCAGCGGTGATGTGCTGGTCATTCACGGAACTTCCGATGATGTGATTCCTGTGGACTATGCATTCCTCTACCAGAAGCTGTTCTGGACCCGGCCGGAAGGACGGTGCGACAAGGAGATTATTTTCCAGGGCGATCATACCTTCTCTTCGGGTCCGGCGCAGGAGCAGGTGCTGAAGCGCACCCGGGACTGGATGAACCAGCAGGAGCATCTGCAGGAGGAATGGCAGAACTGGATGATATAGGAGCGGTAACGGCACTCGCAATGGCTGGGAATTAGCTGTAAAATAAAGGGGCAGACCATACCGGAAATGGAGGCTCTTACCCTATGAAATTACCGGCCTTTTTCATTGCGCACGGCTCCCCGCTGCTGGTACTTGAGGATAACGACTACACGCGTTTCCTGCAGCGGCTGGGTTCGGATCTGGGGAAGCCCCGCGGCATTGTGATCTTCTCAGCTCATTGGGACAGTCCAGAGCAGCTGATTACAGTGGACACACAGCATGAAGCGCAGCATGATTTCTACGGGTTCCCGGAAGAGATGTATCAGCTGAGTTATCCTGCTCCAGGTGATCCCGCACTCAGCAGCCGTATTTCGGAACTGTTCAAGAATAGTAATCTGCCCCATCAGCCCGTGCTGGGACGGGGGCTGGATCATGGCGCCTGGGTCATCCTGAGCACCATGTTCCCGCAGGCGGATATTCCGGTCGTGGCCTTATCCGTGGATTCGCTCCGCTCGCCTGAGGAGCAGTACAACATCGGACGGATGCTTGCTCCGTTGCGCGAGGAAGGCGTTCTCCTGATCGGCAGCGGCGGTCTGGTTCATAACCTCAGACTGCTGAAGCAAAAGGATCAGCCGGAGCAATGGGCGATTGACTTCGACGGGTGGATTGCAGAGCGGCTTGCGGCCTGGGATCTTCGCTCCCTGTATGCGTATGAGAAGCAAGCGCCACATGTGAGAGAGGCCGTACCTGCCTACGGCAAAGAACATTTTATCCCGCTCTTCTACGCAATGGGTGCAGCCGATGAAGGCAGACGGGCACAGCTAATGATTCAGGCCTACCAATACGGTACGCTCAGCCTGAACTGCTGGATGCTTGACTAATATAGGAATGAATAGAGGGTACAGCTGCTATAAGGGCTGTACCCTTTTTCTGCTGCCGTTTTCACTTGACTCAAGACAAACTCTGCCAGCTATGATTAAATGAAGGAAGCGAGTTTCACAGAAGAGCATCGAGAGAAGCAAGCTGTAACTTATGATTAGGAGGAACAACGTGTCTATATCGATGAACCGTTCTGTATCCCGTCCTGTATATGCTCTGGTCCTTGCCGCCGTGCTGCTCTCTGCCTGCAGTAATGAGCAAGCCAACCCTGTACCTGTACAAACATCTGTACCAACAGCAGCGCCTACCCTGGAGCCACAGCCGACAGAGGTGGCGCAGACCCCGGCCCCTGAGCCTGCCGCCGGAGCGATCTCCGGCTTAACGGGCCTGGTATCTGAAGAGGGGAGCCTGCCCCGGCCGCTCGCGGTCATGATTAATAATGCCCCGGCGGCCCGTCCACAGTCCGGGATCAGCGAGGCGGATATTCTGTACGAGGTGCTGGCCGAGGGCGGGATTACCCGGTTGATCGGTATCTTTCAGAGTCATGCCGGCGTGGTGAAGATCGGGCCGATCCGCAGTATCCGCCCATATCTGCTCGATATCGGCGAGAGCTACGGCGGCATAACAGTGCATGCCGGAGGCAGTCCGGACGCTTATGCCATTCTGCAACGGCAGAAGAAGGCGGATATGGACGAAATCGGACGCGCGGGAGCTTACTTCTGGCGGGACAAGGAACGCAAGGCCCCGCATAACCTGTACAGCAATGCCGCCAAGCTGCGGGAGGGTGCCGGGAAGCTGGGGTATGCGGAGAGCGTGAAGGTCCCTGGTTTTCTTTTCAATGATCCGGATTACATTCCTGTGGAGGGCACCCCGGCGCTTGCGCTGAGTGTGAACTTCCTGCTGAAGAGCTACAATGTCGGGTACCAATATAATGCAGAGCAGCGTACGTATGCCCGCCTGGTGAACGGCAAGCCGCATCTGGATCTGAATAATAACCGTCCGGTGGAAGCGGCGAACATCATCGTGATGGGTTCGGACCATAAGGTGCTTGACGATGTCGGCCGGCTGCAGGTGGATACGGAGCTGGGGGGAGAAGCAGTGCTGTTACAGCGCGGCGTAGCGATTAAGGGCAAATGGTCGCGCAGCCCCGGAGACGTCATCCGGTTCGTGAAGAAGGACGGCAAGGAGGCGCTGATGTTCCCGGGAATCACCCATATTCTGATTGTCCCGAACAGCCCCTCGTTCAGCAGTCATGTCGAATATGCGCTGGCGCCTGCATCCCTCTAAGTTCAGCTGGAGAATCGAATGTTCGGATGATTATTTTCGTGATTACAGGGAATTGTTATTATAGTGTAAAAAAGTTCGGTTTTTTGTCTTCTATCCCTTCTGTCGATATGATAAGATAACAAGGGTTGTCATTCATTTTCATGCGGTTTACATGGAATGACTTCATTTTTTTCACGGCAATATTATGTAAAGGGGTCTTAGACTAATGAAGCTCAGAAAAAAGGATATATTCTTTGAGACGCTGGAAAACATGGCTGACACCATTGTTCAGGCTGCGGATTATTTCGCTCAGAATATCTCGACTCTCCAGGGCAATGTGGAGAACTTCGCCGCGGAGATGAAGAAATACGAATCCCAGTGCGATACTTACACACATACTGTCATCAAGGAATTGAACAAGACGTTCATTACGCCGCTGGAGCGGGACGACATCATGGATCTGATCACCAGCATGGACGATGTCATTGATGGTCTGGAGGCCTCAGCCTCGCGTTTCTATATGTATAACCTGCTGGATGCGGATGAGTATATTGTCCAGTTTGCAGAGATTCTCCGCCAGAGTGCATACGAGATCCAGAAGGCAGTTCATTTGCTCTCCCAGAAGAAGCTGCTGGCGATCCGCGAATACACCATCCGTCTGAATGATCTGGAGAACCAGGGCGACGAAGTCCTGCGTATCTGCACCAAGGCCCTGTTCGAGACTGTGAAGGACCCGATTGAGCTGATTAAGCGCAAAGAATTGTATGAGCGGCTCGAGACCACCACGGATAAATGTGAAGACGTAGCCAACATGCTGGAATCGATCATCATGCGTAACTCATAAGGGGCCTTAAATATGGATACATCTATATATGTACTAGCTTTTGTTATCTTTCTTGCGCTGGCGTTCGACTTCATTAACGGCTTCCATGATACCGCCAATGCGATTGCTACCTCTGTCTCGACCCGTGCGCTGAAGCCGCGTACAGCCATCATGCTGGCCGCCTCGATGAACTTTATCGGCGCATTGATGTTCACCGGCGTGGCGAAGAAGATCGGGGGCAGCATTACCGATCCGACCCTGCTGGACAACGGGATAGATATTGTCACAGCGACGCTCATTGCGGCAATTATCTGGAATCTCGTGACCTGGTGGCTGGGTATTCCTTCGTCCTCCTCCCATGCGCTTATCGGTGCGTTAGCCGGTGCGGTCTATGTTGGGGCAGGTACAGAGCATATCAAATGGAGCGGGTTCATTGAGATCGTAGAGGGGCTGATTTTCTCCCCGCTGATCGCTTTTGTAATCGGGTATATTGTGATGACGATTCTGAAGTGGATCTTCGCGAAGCGCAGTCCGCATACGGTCAACAAGGGCTTCCGTTCGATGCAAATCGTGACGGCCGCACTGCAATCCTTCACCCATGGTACGAATGACGCGCAGAAGGCGATGGGGATCATTACCTTTGCACTCGTTACCTCGGGACGGCTTGAGACGATGGAGGTTCCGCTCTGGGTTAAGATTGCAGCGGCTACATCCATGGCACTCGGAACGTCTATCGGCGGCTGGAAGATTATTAAGACGATGGGCACGAAGATTTTCAAAATTGAGCCGATCAACGGCTTCGCGGCGGATATTTCGGCGGCCTCTGTTATTTTCACGGCTACGCTGCTGCATCTGCCAGTAAGTACAACCCACGCGATCACTTCATCGATTCTGGGTGTAGGTTCTGCCAAGCGCTTCTCCGCTGTCAAATGGGGAGTGGCCGGACGGATCGTGGTTACCTGGTTCATTACGATTCCGATCAGCGCCTTGCTGTCGGGAGTGATCTTCAAGCTCTTCTTCTAGGACTGAACAGAATAGATTGCCTGGACAAGATGTCGCAGAAGCCATGGATGGCTTTAGGACATCTTTTTTTGCGTTCAGCGGTAAACCTCGGCCTAAGCGGAGGTTATTTGAAAATATAAGAATTTATATGTTGCACACGATAAATTATCCTTCTATTTCCCGCTGAAACGGTACCGTCCTTTAAAAGGACGGCAAAGCCGTTTCCACTTGATTTTTCAAGAGAGGAATGTCACAAAAGACTACACCAAACTGATAAAAAATGTTAATAGGCATAAAAAGAAAATGAAATACATCACATATTTAAAAGAAAATAACATATGAGAAATGAAATTTGCGTAGTATTATGTAGGATTTGGTAGTCTCTGAAGTAAGGTTTGTTTTAAGTGTTACCATTGCTGACAAACATCCGAATAGACAAAGGAGGCCTAGCCATTGATCGACTTTCATCAGGTAGACAAACATTACGGACAATTCCATGTACTGAAGGGCATTGATCTGCATGTTCAGGAAGGGGAAGTAGTTGTTGTAGTCGGTCCTTCCGGCTCCGGCAAGAGCACGATGCTGCGCTGCATTAACCGTCTGGAGACGATAACGAGCGGCGGATTAACCGTGGACGGTATAACTGTAAACGAACGCAAGACAGATATCAATACCCTGCGCAAAGAGATCGGAATGGTCTTCCAGCACTTCAACCTGTACCCGCACAAAAAGGTGATTGATAACATCACGCTGGCCCCGGTGAAGGTGCTGGGCGTAAGCAAGGCGGAAGCGGAGAAGACCGCAATGTATTATCTGGAGAAGGTCGGCATTGCCGACAAGGCAGAGTCCTATCCTTCCCAGCTGTCCGGCGGACAGCAGCAGCGGGTGGCGATTGCCCGGGGGCTGGCAATGAAGCCGAAGATTATGCTGTTCGACGAGCCGACCTCGGCGCTGGACCCGGAGATGGTCGGAGAGGTGCTCGATGTCATGCGCGCCCTGGCGCGTGAGGGCATGACAATGGTCGTTGTGACCCATGAGATGGGCTTCGCCCGTGAGGTAGCGGACCGGGTCATCTTCATGGATCAAGGGCAGATCGTGGAAGAGGCGGAGCCGGAAGCCTTCTTCGCCAGCCCGAAGGAAGAGCGGACGCGTACTTTTCTCAGCCGTGTATTAAGCCATTAAACTAAATATATAGGAATCCGGGGAGGAAACGAAATGAAAATGTCTAAGAGCTTCAAGGTGTTAAGTGCGCTGATGATTGCGGCCCTGCTGGTCATTGCCGGATGCGGCAACAACAAGGGCAAGAACGACCCTGCGGCAGGCGGCAATGCAGCCGGAGGGGCAGCCGCTGACTCTGCAGCCATTGCCAAGATCAAGGAGCGCGGCAAGCTGCTCGTCGGCGTGAAGTTCGATACCCGCCTGTTCGGTCTGAAGGACCCGGCCTCCGGCAACGTGGAAGGCTTCGACATCGACATCTCCAAGGCCATCGCTAAGAAAATTCTCGGTGACGAGAATGCCATCGAGCTGAAGGAGGTGACCTCCAAGACGCGCATTCCGATGCTGAATAACGGCGAGATCGATATGGTGGTGGCTACCATGACCATTACGGAGGACCGCAAGAAGGAAGTCGATTTCTCTGACGTCTATTTCCAGGCCGGCCAGTCCCTGCTTGTAAAGAAGGGCAGCCCGATAACAGGCCTGGAGAGCGTTACGAAGGATACGAAGATCCTCGGCTCCAAGGGGGCAACCTCGATCAAGAATATCAAAGAGAAGGTGCCGGGCGTAAACGTGCTTGAATTCGATAACTACCAGGATGCCTTCAGCGCGCTCAAGGCGGGGCAGGGCGACGCGCTCACTACGGATGATGCGATTCTGTACGGAATGGCCTCACAGGACCCCGGCTTCGAGGTGGTAGGGAAGCCGTTTACCGATGAGCCATACGGCATTGCGGTCCAGAAAGGCAACGCGGATGTAGTTAAGGCGATTAATGATACACTGGCTGAACTGAAGGCGAATGGGGAGTATGATGCCATCTATACGAAGTGGATTGGTAAAGCCCCGGCTAAATAAGTCTGTCCCAAGTAAGAGCAGGCTTCCATCAAGGTAAAAACGAATAAACGGGTTTCACACGAATTTCTCGTAGAAACGGTACCGCCTTTTCCAAGGAGGGCAACGCCGTTTCTACTTGTTTGTAGGAACGGCGGTCATGCCGGGCAGGAACGAACTCATCCACAGGTAAAGGCAGGTGAACATTGATGGATTTCTCGATATTAACGAACTACTTCGGACTGTATATGGAAGGCTTCTACGGTACGCTGCTGTCCAGTGTGCTGGCCCTGATCGGCAGCTTCCTGATCGGCGCGGTCGTTGCCGTCTTCCGCATAACTTCGGTCAAGGGTCTGCGCTGGTCCGGTGCGGTGTATGTGGAGTTCATCCGCAACATTCCGCTGCTGCTAGTCGTGTATATTTTCTATTATGGGCCTTCCGCTCTGGGCTTCACACTGGACGGCTTCAAGGCAGGAACCATTGGACTCGCCGTATATACCTCGGCCTTCATCGCCGAAGCGATCCGTGCCGGAATTATGGCCGTGCCCAAGGGGCAGATGGAGGCGGCACGTTCCTCCGGTCTCAACTACATACAGACCATGCTGCATATTATTCTGCCGCAGGCGATCAAGCTGGTCATTCCGCCGCTCGGCAACCAGTTCATTAATCTGATTAAGAACTCCTCGGTACTGACTCTGGTGGCCGGTCTTGATCTGATGTACTTTGCTGACGGGATCTCTACAGAGACTTACCGTACCTTCGACACCTACATTTTCGTAGCGGTATTCTATCTGGTGCTTACACTTCCGCTCAGCTACGGCGTGCGGATCTGGGAGCGCCGGCTGCAGCGCAAATATTAAGAAGCATCATTAAAGGACATCTGAAGCTAAAGGAGGGGTATTATGGATTTCATAGGTGCATACTCTGCCGATAATCTGAAGTTTCTGCTGGACGGATTGTATGTGACGCTGATCGTTGCTTTTGTATCGATCTTCCTGAGCTTTATCATCGGCTGTATTATTGGCGTCATCCGCTATTCGAAGGTGCCGGTGCTGTCTCCGGTCATGTTCTACCTGGTGGAGCTGATCCGTAATCTGCCGCTGCTGCTGATCATTTTCTTCATCCGCTTCGCCTTGCCGGAGGTCGGAATCAAGCTCGGACTGATTACTGCGGCCATTGCAGCACTAACCATCTTCGAGGCGGCGATGATTGCCGAGATTGTCCGCGGCGGCTTAATGTCGATCGACAAGGGGCAGATTGAAGCGGCGCGTTCCTCCGGTCTCAGCAATCTACAGACCTTATGGCATATCGTGCTTCCCCAGGGTCTGCGGCGCATGGTTCCGCCACTGGTCAGCCAGTTCATCTCCCTGCTGAAGGATACCTCGCTCGCTGTTGTGATTTCCCTGCCGGAGCTGATGCATAATGCCAACATTGTCATCGGCCACAGCTACAGCTATACCATCCCTACGCTGGCGCTGGTTGCCCTGATTTATTTTGTCGTCAATTACTTGCTGTCGCTGCTGTCCAGAAGGCTTGAGCACAGAGCGGTATAACCTTAGCCGAATGAGGATTAAGCCATATTCAATCCAGTACGGCTATGATACTATAGTTGTCAACCTCTCTAGGCAGGAGCAGTGGCGATGGGACAATCGATTCTGAGAATGAAGGCGGTACAGATTCTGCTGGTGGCCGCCGTTACTGCGGTAGCCGGAGAATTCAAGATCAACCCGTTTGACGGAGATATCTTCCGCATTGCCATGGGCAGCAGCGCCTTTCTCCTCTTCCTGCTGTTAATGAGGCAGCTGCCGTATATCCGCACAGGCTGTGCCACCGGGGTGGTCGTGCTGCTGTTCCGGACTGCCATGGATATGGTGGAGGGAAGCGGACTGACGGCAGAGCAGAGCCTCAGCAGCCACTTCTCGGCAATGATCTATTACATGGTGTTCGGCGCGCTGATGTATGTCATCAAGAGCCGGATCGACACCTTCCATCCGCTGGTGCTGGGCGCCGTTGCCGCGGTGATCGATCTCCTGTCCAATGAAATGGAGCTGCTGACCCGCCTGATTGTGCTGGATTCGGCTACCTTCCGGCTGAACGAGTGGACGTACCTGATGGCGATTGCGGTCTTGCGTACGTATTTCACCACCGGGGTATACAGCAGTATCTCTGTCAGCCAGCTGCGTATCCGGGAGCGGGAGCAGCATGAACGGACCCAGCAGATGCTCGGATTCGGCTCCGGCCTGTACGGGGAAGTGTTCTATCTGAAGAAGTCCATAGGCACCCTGGAGCAGGTAACGCTGAACAGCTTTGAGCTGTACACCAAGCTGAAGGACGGGGAAGGCACGGGGCGTTACAGCCGGCAGGTGCTCGACATCACCCAGCAGCTCCATGAGGTGAAGAAGGATTCGCAGCGGATTCTGGCAGGGCTGGTGAAGCTGGTAGAGCGTGAGGTGAACGGGGACATGCCGTTATCGGGCATTCTGCAGTTCGCGGTCAAGAGCAATGGCAAATATGCGGAAATGCTGGGCAAAGAGATTAAGTTCCATATTCACATCACCTCCGATTACACAACCGACAGCTACATTCCTCTATTGACCCTGCTTAACAATCTTACCGCCAATGCGGTGGAAGTCATCCAAGGAACAGGCAGCATCCATCTGAACGCTTATGAGCAGGACGGTATGACGATTCTGACAGTTACTGATAGCGGGACGGGCATCGGGAAGCGTGATCTCCACCTGCTGTTCGAGCCGGGCTTCACAACGAAATTCGATGAAGAGGGCATCGCTGCCACGGGGATCGGGCTCTCACATGTACGGGATATAGTGAATATGTTCGAGGGAAGCATTACGGTTCAGCCGGTATCGCATGCCGGAGGGGCCATGTTCCAGATTACAGTGCCGAGCATGAAGCTGCGGAAGGAGGAATAGAGGATGCCGCTATCATTCTGTATTGTAGATGACGACGCGTCGGCGAGAAGAATGCTGCAGCATATTATTGAGGACAGCGGGCTTGGTGAGGTGACGGGTACTGCAGCGAGCGGACAGGAGGGTATAGCTCTGATACTGAGCGAGACCCCGGATATTGTGCTGATGGATCTGCTGATGCCGGACCAGGACGGGATTGAGACCATCCTCACTCTTCAGGCACAGGGCTGCCGCTCCAAATTCGTCATGATCTCGCAGATTGAGAACGGGGACATGGTCAGCCGCGCCTACAGGAGCGGAATTGAATTCTTCATCCGCAAGCCGATCAACAAGATTGAAGTCGAATCTGTTCTATATAAAGTGAATGAACGTTACGCCATGGGCCGTTATCTGGATGAGATCAAGCTGACGCTGGGCAAGCTGGAGGGCCTGCAGTTCGGACTGCCCCAGCTGCAGCCGGGCAAACGGACCGTCAAGGAGATTGTCCAGCCCATTCTGATGAATATGGGTATGATCTCGGAGAATGGCAGCCGTGATATTATCACGATCATGGAGCTGGCGGTAGCGGAAGGGAAGAGCGGAAGTCTTCCGTCCCTGAAGGAGCTGTATGAGCTGACTGCTGCCAAATACAGACCGGTACCTGTGGAGGCAGCCAAAGAGGTCAAGGCTATTGAGCAGCGTCTGCGCCGCGCACTGGCGGCGGGTCTGACAAGTCTCGCGTCCATCGGTCTGACAGATTACGGGAATCCGAAGTTCGAGCATTATGCGCCGCTGTATTTCGACTTCGAAGAGGTGCGCCTGAAGATGAAGGAGATCGAACAGGGCCGGGATAGCGGCAAGGTGAAGGTGAACATTAAGAAATTTCTGCAGGTGCTGCATCTGGAGGTGCTGGAAGGCTTGGGCCGCTAAGCCGGATACGGGACTATGGGTCCGGGCCTTTCACTGCAAATGGCATCGTCAGCTATAGAGGCAAGACCAAGAAACCTCCGGAGCCGCTGGTCAGCGGGCTGGCGGTTATTTTTTTGCGGGGACATGCTGTACAATGGGAGGAAGCAACTAGAACAGCGCAGCTCTGCTGCGGATTGCCTACATAGGGCGGAGGACTTATATTATGATACGAACACTTGCCGTAACGCCTACGGGTGAGGTGCTGACCGATCTGCTGCTTCAGGATATCGTACTGGACGATTATTCCTGGATCTGGGCGGATTTCGCTATGCCGACGGAGGAAGAAACCTTGAAGCTGGATACTTATTTTCATTTTCACCCACTGGCAATTGAAGACTGTATGCATGTCTTGCAGCGGCCGAAGCTTGATTATTACGAGGATGTGCAGTTCTTCGTGCTGCATTCGCTGAATGAGCGGACGCTGGAGGCCGAAGAGATTGACCTGTTCCTCAGCCCGAAATTCCTCGTCTCCTACCATCATCAGGACAAGCCGGAGATGGAGGAAGCGTGGCAGATGGTCAAAGCTGAGATTCATAGCCGCAAGGGCTGGTCGGGCGGACCGATGGCCGCTGCTTACACTGTGATGGACAAGCTGGTCGACAGGTATTTCCCGTCCTTGTATACGCTGGAGGATGAACTTGCGGATCTGGAGAGCCAGGGCGGCAACGAATCGGTGGAAGAGCTGATGAGCCAGGTCTTCAATGTACGCGGAAGGCTGCTGAAGCTGCGGCGGACGATTGTGCCGATGCGTGATCTGATGTACCGGATTGTCAATTCGCAGCATGTGCAGAGTAACGGGGAGGAGCGGGTCTACTTCGGCGATATCTATGATCATCTGCTGAAGCTGACCGACATGATTGAAGTTGACCGGGAAATGACCGCCGACCTGCGTGACAGCTATATCTCGCTCAACTCCAACCGGATGAACTCCATTATGAAGACACTCACGGTGATTACCACGGTATTCATGCCGCTGACGCTGATCGCCGGAATCTATGGAATGAACTTCAGGGTGATGCCGGAGCTGGAATGGAAATACAGCTATTTCGCAGTGCTGCTGCTTATGCTGGTGCTGGGAATCGGAATGTTCGGCTGGTTCCGGCGGAGCGGCTGGTTTAAGTAACGGGAAAAGCGCGTTAAACGCCGCCGCTTAGGAACGGCGGCGCTTAACGGAGGAAGGCCCGCCGGATTTACGCTTTTTGGAGGTGGTATTGCGGCGCTTCGGGACGGAGCGTCTTTTTTTGCGCCGTTTGGGGCTATAGAGGGCTGCATCCTCCTCGGCGGCGAGCTCTCCCGCTCCGCTTCCCTTGCCTTTGCCAAAGCCGCCCATCACAAGCTTCACCATCGGAGCCATCTGTGAGAAGCCCTGCATTACCTTCTGCACCTTGCCCATGGTGTTGACGATTCCGTCAATACCGCCCATCCGGTCAACGATTCCCTTGATCTGTTCCATATTCGCCAGACTTCCAAGATTGCCGAGTCCGCCAAGCAGGCCTCCGGCCTTCGCAGTAGAAGCTTCTGCAGCAGGGAGCGCGAGGGTCGTATCGGTGACTTCAGCGCCATAAGCAGGCAGCAGCTCAGGTTCTCCGGGAAGCGGGGCAGGTGTATAAGCAGATAGTCCCGGGTAGGGTGACGGATTGTAGGGTTCAGCCAGGGAACGGCCTTGCTGGCGGGAATGATTATAGTAATGCTGAGGCATAGGATCACATTCCTTCGTTAGTGGTTTGCTATACTGTATGTCATGGGCGAACAGACGGTATAGACGAAAGCCCGGGTAACCGGGATACTAGCGGAAAAGGGCGAATGCCTATAGAGCGGCAAGCGGAAGTGAAGAAACCGTGTCCATGCTTGATTTCGCACGGTTTTGTAGTACTATGAGTAAGGCGGTCTAACCTGGAAGCCGGAAGTAGATTAGAATTAACCCCAGTGATGGTGTACGCCAGGGGTGGACGTTTGTCCATCGATTTCACTCTTTACAGCGTGAAACCGTTAATGCTTGAAAAATGTGCTCCAGTACAATATAGTAGAGGCAAGATAGTCACATTAAGTTAATGTTTAGGGGATGATAGGGCGATGCAGCTAAAGAAGCTAAACGATAAAAGTATCGATCAATTATTTGAGGCTATTTTAACATTGAAAAATATGGAAGAATGTTATGTATTCTTTGATGATCTGTGCACAGTGAACGAAATTCAATCGCTCTCGCAGCGCCTTGAGGTTGCGCGGATGCTGGGCAAGGGGTCTACATATAATCAGATCGAAGCCGAGACGGGGGCCAGTACGGCTACAATTTCCCGCGTGAAGCGCTGCCTGAACTATGGCAATGACGGTTATAAGCTTACGCTGGAACGTCTGGGCCGATAATCTATGGTTCCGGGTGTATTGTTAATCAGTCACGGCTCCCGTGATCAGGCCTGGGTGTCGATGGTAGACGAGGCAGTGAGCCATCTCACGTTCCGGGAGGAGCTGCCGGTGGCAGTGGCTTTCCTTGAGCTGGTAGAAGGACGATTGATACAGGATGGAATCGATAAGCTGGAACATGCAGGGGTCACAGATATTATTGTGATCCCCTTGTTTGTTTCTTCCGGCAGCACGCATGTCGATGAGATAGAGTATGCGCTGGGCGCTAAGCCGGTTCCTGAGCGGGAGACCGACCTTGCGCCGTTCAGGGTTGCCGCGAAAATTCACTATGGCTATCCTGTCGATGATGATCCCGATATTGCGCAGATGCTGTGGGATAAGATTCGGGAACTGTCAAAGCATAACGGGCGGGAGATGGTGCTGCTGGTCGGACACGGCAGTAGACATGACGGCTTCCGGCAGCGCTGGGAGCAGGGCATCTCTTCACTTGCCGCGCGGGTACGGGAGATAAGCGGGCTGGATGCAGCTGATTACGGGCTGCTGAACCCGGACAGTATAAGAAGCCGGGTGGAGCACTGGCAGAAGCAGGGCTATGGTGTGTTGGTAGCTCCGCTTTTTTTGAGTGAGGGGTACTTCACTAAGGTGGTTATTCCGCAGCGGCTGGAAGGGTTAGATTATGCCTACTCCGGCCAGACGCTGCTGCCGCATCCGCTGCTGCCGCGCTGGATTCAGCGGCAGGTGGAAGCAGTGCTCCAGCGCCTGGAGGCTTGAGGGTCAACGTTAATTCGTAAGCGGGTAATGAAGCTGATTATAGGGTGCGCCCAGTGTTCCATGTAGCCATGGTTACCACTGCTGCATACATATATCTATACTTTCTGCCGATCTTCTAAGCTTGGAGCCCGGGCGGAGGGTATACTTATATTCCTCCTCAGTTCCTCCGACATTGCTTGTGGGGTACAGAATTGGGTATAATCAGTAAAGTTATCCATTATATAAACAGGTGGCGTTCCGGTAATGAAAACTGCGAGATTGATTTATAATCCCACTTCTGGACGGGAAGAAATGAAAAGACGACTCGCCGATATTCTAGACCGGCTGGATATGGGCGGTATCGAAGCTACCTGCCATGCAACAACGGGAGAGGGCGATGCTACTGCGGCTGCAGCCCAGGCTGTGGAACGCGGTACTTATGATCTGATCATAGCTGCCGGAGGCGATGGTACGCTTAATGAAGTGATTAACGGGATGGCGGAGAAGCCGAACCTTCCCCCGCTCGGCATATTGCCGCTGGGAACGACGAATGATTTCGCGCGGGCCATGGGTATTCCGAAGAATTGGGAGGAAGCCTGCGACCTGATTCTGCGTCAGGAATCGCGCCTGATCGATCTCGGCAAAGCCAATGACCGTTACTTCATTAATATAGCAGGCGGAGGGCAGCTGACGGAGCTGACCTATGAGGTCCCCAGCAAGCTGAAGACCATGATGGGTCAGCTCGCCTATTATCTGAAGGGGATCGAGAAGATGGCCAGCCTTGCTCCGCAAGAGCTGTACATCCGCGCGAACGGCCAGGAGATGATCCATGACGAGTTCATGCTCTTCCTGATCGCCAACACGAATTCAGTCGGCGGCTTCGAGAAGCTGGCCCCGGGTGCGCGTATCGATGACGGCCTGCTCGACGTTATTGCCGTTAAGAAATGCAACCTGGCCGAGTTCATCCGGCTGGTGCGTCTGACCATCCGCGGAGATCACCTGAATGACAAGAAGGTTATCCATTTCCGCACCGATGCCATGGAGGTTACCTCTCCCGGCCACGTACAGTTGAACCTGGACGGCGAGCTTGGCGGCACCCTGCCGGGCAACTTCAGCATCCTGCCGCAGCATCTGCGGATTTTCGCGCAGAATTAATCGTGAAGAACATGAAAGAAGTGAACCTATACACATGAATAAACAACGCAGCAGGCGCAGCGCAAGCCGCCGGGAACAAGGGACGGCCCCTGTCGCCGGTCTGCCGGTGAATAAGAACGATGAGGTCCTGCTCGATATTATCGGCATGACCCATGAAGGTGAAGGGGTAGGCCGCGTAGAGGGCTTTACCCTATTTGTGCAGGGCGCTCTTCCCGGTGAGAGGGTCCGGGCCAGAGTGCTGAAGACCAAGAAGCAGTATGGCTACGCCAAGCTGCTGGAGCTAGTGCAGGCCAGCAGCGACCGCATCGCGCCGCCTTGCCCGATCTATGATCAATGCGGCGGCTGCCAGCTGCAGCATATGGATTACACCGCGCAGCTCGCGTGGAAGCGGCAGTTGGTGGTGGACAACCTCCAGCGGATCGGGAAGCTGGAGGTGGCCGGTGCAGTTAGTGGAGGAGCGGCGAGTACAGATGGAGCAAGTGCATCAGGGACTCAAGGCGAAGGCATCCGCGTGCTGCCTACACTCGGCATGGACGAGCCATGGCGCTACCGCAACAAGGCCCAGGTGCCTATCGGTGTGACCGAAGGCGGTCTGGTCGGCGGCTTCTATGCACGGGGCAGTCACCGGATCATCGACATGGAGACCTGTCTGATCCAGCATGAGGACAACGACAAGGTCGTTGCCACCGTCAAGAGCCTCGGCCGAGAGCTAGGCATCACCGCCTATGACGAAGAGACCGGCCGTGGCCTGCTCCGTCACGTTGTGGTGAAGAAGGCGTTCCGCACCGGCCAGATGATGCTGGTGCTGGTCACGAACGGCCGGGATATCCCGCATCTGGATGCTTGGCTCGGTAGTATCCGTGAGCAGCTTCCGGCGGTGGTCAGCCTCTGCCAGAATATTAACACGCAGAAGACCAATGTCATCTTCGGCAACGATACCCGTGTCCTCTGGGGCAGCGAGGTCATCTATGACTACATTGGAGAGGTGCAATTCGCCATCTCGGCGCGCTCCTTCTACCAGGTGAACCCGGCCCAGACTGAGGTGCTGTATGGCAGAACTCTGGAATACGCTGCACTTACCGGCAAGGAAACCGTGATTGATGCCTACTGCGGCATCGGCACCATCTCCCTGTTCCTGGCCCAGCACGCGGATCAGGTGTACGGAGTTGAGATCGTCCCTGAAGCCATCGAAGACGCCCGTGCTAATGCGAAGCTGAACGGAATGAACAACGTTAAATTCGAAGTCGGCGCTTCGGAGGATGTCATCCCCGCTTGGAAAGAGCAGGGCATCACTCCCGATGTCATCGTCGTCGATCCCCCGCGCAAGGGCTGCGACCCGCGCCTGCTGGAGACTATCCTGCTGATGCAGCCGGAGCGTGTCGTCTATGTCTCGTGCAACCCGTCTACCCTGGCCCGCGATTTGCGGGTGCTGGAGGATGGGGGATACCGGGCGGTGGAGGTCACGCCGGTGGATATGTTCCCGCATACGGTGCATGTGGAGTGTACAGTATTACTTAAATTGAAAGGGGCTAATGACTAAGCCCCTTGTAGTAATTCGCCTTTTCCTTGAGGTTGGGCAATGTTGTAGTGAATCTTGATGAAGTAGGCACGGAATCTCTCTTCCGTGTCTTTTTGCATTTCGAGAATGGATTCCAATTCAACTTTTCGTTTCATAATTCCTTGCTGTTCGGATTGGATGCGTTCATTTTGGACGGTAAAAGCATCAAGGGTTAATGCCTGATTTGAGAAGAGGGCAAGGTCATTCTGCCTAGCGAATTGCTTTTTGTTGTCGCGGCATAGTTTACCGTTGTCTGTTCCGTACAAAATTTTCCTCAATGCTATGGTACGTACATCCAAAACGAACAAAGAATTCGTGCATTCTCCTTGTGTACCAGTATATGGTAGTATGACTATGACTGCATTAAAATGTTCAAGGGACAAGGGGAAATACGAATATTACGTTGGGGAGGTTACAGTATGATTTATGTAGTTCGACACGGACAAACAGATTTGAACAAAGAGAGAAGACTCCAAGGTAGACTAGGGTTGCCATTAAATGAAGTAGGTATCAATCAAGCGGAACTTTTAAGGGATAAACTTAAGAATACAAAATTTGACTATGTCTTTTCTTCCCCACAAGAAAGAGCTATCCAAACTGCTGAGATTGCAACAGGTGCTAAAGCGATAATTGATAAGAGACTGGATGTATTCGATTTAGGTGAAGCCGATGGATTAAAAAAAGGCGATGTAAAAATGGTCGGAGTAGTACCTGATACGAGGGTTTATAAAGGCGTTGAAGAAATTAAGACCTACATATCAAGAGTCTTCAACTTTATGAATGAACTTGAAGCTAAATACAGTTTAAGAAATGTGAATATTTTAATATCAGGTCACAGATGTACTACTGGTTGTATTGGAGCTTATTTTGAAGGTATTCCCGAAGACGGGAATATTTTAAGATTTTCATCTGACAACGGACACTACAAAGAATATATTTTTAATTCGGTGCTAGTAAGGAACGACTAATAGTTGAGATGTATTGGCGAAAATAAAAAAACAACAGTAATTGATTAACCAATCGTTATGAAGAAAACCGAGACGTTTTATCAAAAGCCCACTCCTTTGGGAGAGGGCTTTTCGTCTTTCAGTAAATCCGGAATCCAAGCTTAGGGAGCAGATATTTGCTTTTTCCAATCGACCTTACCGTAATCAGCTCGGCTCCTTGAGCAAAGGCATCTTCAATAGCAGCGATGACCGCTGCCGTAGCGACTCCTCTTCGGCGGAAGGCGTCTGATACAGCAACAAATTCCAGGGAGAAAACCCCATTGTGATTTAAAAGAGATGACACCCCTGCCAGTGTTCCTTGATCATACACATTAAAGCACGTTAGAATACCTTCCTGGCATACCGGGTAATGAAGCTCGGGATGAATAATGGGATACCCTTGGTGAATAACGAAGTTGCAAAGCAGCGCCCAGAGCTTGAAATCTTCAGCATTGTTAACCTTATGTACCGTTATATGGTTGGGATTCCTGGGATATTCGGGCTTCTCTGCGGCCAGCAGAGCCATACCGGCCTCCTCCTCGTTCGGCTCTGGCAATGGCTCCGGTCTGGGTTTACCCTCCCCAACATACTGCATCAATCGCACGGAGGGATACATTCCCCAGAATATATGCTCCTTGTAGCTTTTGATCTCCTGTACAAGGCGTAATGCTTCGGGCTCGGGCAAATGTTCAATTTGAATGTTATAGATCGACGTTCCCCCATGGTATCCCTTTTTGGGATGGATCATTGTATAATGAGGACGTTGTTCGGTCTCCATGTGTTCGGATTTCCCCAGAATATCCAAATAAAACGTGCCGCCCTCATCAATATGGCTTCTTATGATTTGCGGGTTCATCTTCATTCTCCTCTGCTGGATTTTTGTGAATGCGTTTTCTGATCAGCCTGATTATACTAAAGAGGAGCAGAATCAACCTTAACAAATTGTGCTCTTTGTGCCAGAAATGAATTCGTTAGCCGGGATCACAGACTTGGGGGGAACATGTGAGCGAGAATGATCGGATAGGGCATATCCAGAATACCGTTGATTGTATTGAAGCGAATATGTATCAACATCTATCCATGGAGGATATATCCGGACAGGTGTACTTGTCCAGGTACCACCTTCAACGGATTTTTAAGTCTTTGACCGGGCGCGGCATTATGGAGTATGCTCGTTCCCGGAAGCTGACGGAAAGCTTGTACGAGTTGATCCATACCGGTGACCGAATTGTAAGTATTGCCGAAAAATATGGATTCGAGTATGAGCAATCTTTTACAAGGGCCTTTAAAGGCGAGTTCGGCTTGTCTCCTTCCGAATATCGAAGAAGCCCGCGCCATGTTCCAATTACGCCCAAGGCAGATCCTTCGCTCCTTATTGAATTGGATCATGCCCTGCTCGTAAGGCCGTTTCATGTTTTTCGGCCTGCCTTTGAGCTTGGCGGTCTGCTGCATCAGGTGAGTATCCAGGAAAATCTGCAGGAGTTTAAAGCCACTAGCCTGGCTGTTGAATTTTTCCACGGGCATCGTTCAAGGATCATGCAGCCTGTCAATCCAAACGTTTATTACGGGTATACCTTTTGGGGAGAAGAAAGGGGCCAGTATACCTACTACTTATCCAGTGTGGAAATTGAAAAAGACAGCGCTTTGCCCATCGATATGAAGCGGCTTGTCGTTCCCGCCGGCAGCTATACGGTTTTCCGGTTTATAGGTTTTTTTCCTCCGGAGGAGTTGACATGGGAACATCTGCTTGAATTTTGGGATTTCAAGGATGATTTTTTGACAAAGAACAAGCCGATTGATTGGGAGAACCACTTTCATTTTGAGTATGTAGATAGGAGTCTGTGTACCCAAGATTATTGTGAGCTGGACTACTACGTGCCGGTCGTATAGGTATAGGAAAAAAACGAATACATGCAAATGACAAAGTCACCACACGCCTTTATTGAATGGAGAAAGGAGGGGGAATATGGAAATAACACTGGAAGGATATTATGAAGGAGCTTATACAAATAACTCAGCTGGAATCGCATTAATTGCAATCAAAAATTCGAATGTGGTATTCGAAGATTATCGTGGTCTTGCCAACTGCGAGCATGGCATTCCTATTACATCCAGTACTGTATTCAACATTGGCTCTGTATCCAAGCAGTTTACAGGTATCGCCATATTGCAGCTTATTGAAAGCAAAAAGCTTTGTGAACAGGATCTGCTGGTGAAATATATACCCGAGTTGAAGCATTACGCAGATGAAATCACGATTTATCACTTGGCGCATCATGCTTCCGGCTTGGCAGACTATAATGATTTGCTTTGGAAAAAGGCAAGAAACAACGCCCTGTATTCTACAAATGCCGAGGTTTTGAGTCTGCTTGAGGCCCAGCAGCAATTATGCTTTAAACCGGGCAGTAAAATGGAATAATGTAATTCCAATTACGTACTGTTGGCGATCATTATTGAGAGAATTATGAATATGAGCCTTGCTGATTATATGAAAAGAAATATTTTTGATGCAGCAGGCATGAAGCATACTTTGGTTTTTGATGAAAAACAACCTGTTGTTCCCAATAGAGCCTACGGATATGAGCAACACGAGAGTGACTTGAAATGCTATTATGTCGATACACTTGCAACAGGCTGTGCAAATGTATTTACCTCAATTTCAGATATGAAGCTATATGACGATATTTTGTATGGCAGTAAATTATTGGGTCAGGATATTAAAAAACGGATTTACGAAGAGGGTATCCGTTCGGACGGGGAAGTGCTGTCCGATTCCTGCGGCGGTTACAGCTATGGCTGGATGATCCAAAATAAGTGTGGACAAAGGACACTTTGGCATACAGGCGGAGATGCCGGATTCAGAAGTATTTATGTTAGATTTTATGAAAAACGGTTCAGTGTCATTTTATTTTGCAATTGCAGCAATCTTAATTGGACCAACATCTATAAGCTTGTGAATGACTTATATTACAAGTTCAATCATGATGAATAAGTTTTAACGTCAAGCTATAACAACCTCTAGCCACGGAGAATCAATGTTTTTTGAAAATTTAGTGCCGCGTAGGAGTTTGTTATTAGAAAGGCTTTTTAGCATCTCAGAATTTCTCATTTCATGAGCAAACTAAAAGTACAGATCCCAGCCGATGATAAGTGCGCTGAACAGCAATGCTGAACAGCCGGACAGCGCATATAGGATTGTTCTTCGTTTGCCGTTCTTTTGCTTCCACAACTTAAGTCCAAGCAGTACGATATAACCGGCTGTCAGCACAACATAAACGATATTCAATATTAGGTGGATGCGAAGGGCTGGATAGGTCGAGTTATTCAAGGTTCTATAGCCCAGAATTGCGGTGTTCGCAATAAAGACAAGTCCTGCAGCATTTATCGAAAGATAGTGTTTGTTCAACGGGGCAGGCAGTTTCGCCGTTTTTTTGAATCTGTGAACGACCCATCCGATTAGGCCGCGTGTATCCTTGAATTCTGCTTCTCCCATCGGCAACTGCTGGATTATCCTGCTGCGCCCAGTGAATAGAGGTATGGTCCATACCAAGCACTTCAAAGATATGCTTTTGTACATAGGTATAGTAGGGCTCACCGCTCTGAAGCTCTATGTCTGCAAATGGGGGGGATCTACAAACGTGTGGTAGTTTACTATGGTAAGGAGTGAAATTTTATCCATGGATTATTCGAAGTGCTTTAAAGAGGTTATACAGAAATATCCTTTAATCGACCCCATCGTGGAATTTATTCGTCATAATGAAAATATTACCTACAAAGTAACAGAAAAGGGATCGGAAGATACCTACTTGTTGCGCATGCATAAACCAATCACAAAAAACATGCAGGGTTTACAAAACACACGTGAGGCGATTCAATCAGAACTAATATATCTGTTAGCTTTGTCGTCTCATTCGCAAATCCCTGTTCAAATCCCTGTTTCGAATCTAGAGGGTGAGCTTGTAACAAGCGATGTCGTTGAAAGCGAAGAAGTGCATTGTTCCGTATTGAAATGGATTTTTGGAGAAACCATGTCCAAGGGAGATTTCACTAGTAAGGAAATGGTTGGAACCTTCGGAAAGTCTATTGCAGAATTACATCAGTTTTCGCAGGGTTTTAAACATGATTCAAGTTTCATAAGACCCGAATATGGGATAGAGTCGGTAAATATCATGTTGAATAAACTGCGATCAGGCGAAAAAATGGGTGTTATCGCCACTGAAGAGTTTCAAATTCTTGAAAGTGCCATTTTGCTGGTAACCGACCGTATGAAAAATTGGGCCAAATGTTTTGAGACATGGGGATTAATTCATGGTGACATTCACTACAGCAATTTAATCCGTTCATCAATGGGAATTTCATTCATCGACTTCGGATTATCGGGGTTCGGATATTACGCAAGTGACGTCGCTATGGGTGCCCTATTTACTAAAAATGAATTAAGGGATGAGCTACTTTCCGGCTACACTAGTGTTGCGTCAGGAGAAATGGACATCGCACAGTTAGAAGAATTGATGTTCTTGAATATATGTGAACTCTACGCGTTTAGGCTAAGTACAAAAGAAATGCATGTGTGGATACGTGAACATATACCAAGTCTGATTGAACTTTGTAAGTCTTTGTTGAAAGGCAAGGCAGTTTTTTATAACATCAATCAAGTAGGCCTAGCAATCTAGAGAAGAAATCTAAGTAACATAGCCGATTGGCATCCTCTTTCTGTTGCCCACAAATTACCACGGACCTGTGACCAAATGCTATTGACCTAACGGGTGACGATAGTAGAATAACCGCTCAATCAACGTGAGCGGTTATTCTATTGGATCACAGTTGGTGCAGAAATGAACTTCAGAAAGTCCAGAAGAAACTTAAAGAACTTCAACATGAGCAGTTAGAACTCGTCCGCCATCTAACTCGCCAAACGATTGATGAAGATACATTCAAAATTAAGCACTCCACACATGTGGAGTGCTTGGTAAGGATATATCGGGAAGATAAGCGGAAAACGCAGATCGAAAATGAGAGAAACATTCAGATGACGAATGGAATTCTAAAGGGCATCAACGGGCTTATTTAAAATTGTTGACAATTGGTATATTTGCAATTTATACTAAAACCATCCATTTACAAGTGGCATTCATCGTAGTTAAGTAGAGCATTTTCAGCAGCGCTTCATCGCTTGGGAAAATGCTTTTTTTCTTTAGTTGCTTAGCGATGTTGACGATGGTAACCCTCGGACATTTCCGTCGTTGTACTCTTCGCGTCAAGCTTTTCATGTCCTGCACCGTGTGATATTCCGCCTCCAGCATAAATTGCAGGGTCTCTGCAAACAACTCTTTCAGTGCGAATGGACATTGTCCATCGTTTTGAGATTACTCTCCTTCACAAGCACTTTCACTTACTCATCACTGAATATCACCATGTATGCCATCCTCTCTAACCAGCCTTTCTAAAGATTATGGAACGGAGGAAACATGATGTCTAGATCAATTGAATATATCTTGAGAGATGAAATTTTTGCTGAGCTTGAAATCGATTATCCAGATGATCACGATACCAATTTGTTGGATCAAGGGATCGATTCGGCTGGCTTCATCAAGCTTATTGTTTCAATGGAATCGAAGTTTAACATCTCGATCCCTGATGAGGATCTGTTGTTTGAGAAGTTCTCCACGGCTGGATTAATCCTTAATTATTTGACCGGGAAAACGATATGATGACTATCATTCAGCGTGTATTTATGGAGGCATGTGACCGCAAAGAACATATTATCCTTCAAGATATAAAGCAGCACTGGACTTATGCAGAGGTGATGACTGAAGCATACTTGATTGCTTTATATATAAAGAAGAACTTTGATCTTGAGGCCGGAAGTCATCTTGCAGTATACACAAATAATGAGCCCTTGTTCATTACTGCAGCGCTTGGCATTCAGTTCTGCGGTCATGTACTAGTGCCGGTTCCTTACTCGGCTTCCAAAACTGAAATTGAAAATATTCTTAATGCCAGTGACGTCAGGCTGGTTATCAGCAAATATGCACAACCTGCGCATTTAAATTGTGATATTCATTGGGTTACCGCTCAGGATTTATCACAAGAGCCGATGCCTTCGTTCGAATCGATCCCGTTAACGAATCCGTCCGATTCCAATCCATGTGCGATTCTCCTTCCTACATCGGGCACAACCGGAAAATCTAAAATCGTTATGTTATCCCATAGGAATGTATTAACGAATGCGCTGGCACATGGCGAAAAGGTCGGTTATACGGATCAAGATTCGTTTCTTGTCACGATGCCCGTTCATTTCAGCTCTACAATTGTCACGCAATTGATTTCTTGCATGCTTCATGGAACCCGAATTATACTTATCAGCTTGCCCTTGCTGCCGCGCACAGCTTTTAGACTGTTTCAGAATAAGGCGGTCACGGCATTCTCAGCGGTGCCTACGCAATTGATGCAGTTTGTTTCCGATTTTCATCAGACAACAAACTGGAGTGCCTTTGATTCTATTGAATTTATTGTGATTAGCGGTGCGGCGATTCCCGCGAAATTAGTAGACCATCTTCAGACTGTGTTTCCCAAAGCGGATATTATTCAAACCTATGGATTAACTGAAGCTTCTCCGCGGGTGAGCATGATGGAACGGGGAGACCGCAGCCTTTCCTGTGGGTCACCCGTCAGTGGCGTTTCTATTCGGCTTGTTGACGAAGAAGAGAATGAGGTTAAAGGAACTGCTGCTACAGGAGAAATTTGGGTCAAGGGCCCGAATGTGATGCTTGGTTATTACAAAAATCCGGAGTTAACGAACGTTACCATTGTTGATGGTTGGTTAAAGACAGGAGATTTGGGATATTGGAATGAATCAGGGTGTCTCATACTCACAGGCCGAAAGAAAAATATCATTATATCAGGCGGTATCAATATCTATCCGGAAGAAATCGAGGAATTTATATATGGCTTGAAAGAAGTGGAGGAGGTCATGGTTGTTGGTGTGCACGATGATCTATTAGGCGAAGTACCCATAGCATTTCTGAAAGTTTTTGAAGAATGTCTGGTTGATATAGATGCGCTGACACAACATTGCAACTTGCATTTGTCATCGTATAAAGTGCCTAGACAATGGAGGATTATAGATGACATTCCAAAAACAAAAACAGGAAAACTGGACAGGGCAAGTACAAAGCGCTTATTGCTAAATGAGTAGGGGGAAGAAGAAATTGAAGAATACAACCCAACCATTGGACAAGGGAATATTACCAATAAGTTATCCGATGATTACAACATATACGCAACATGCCCATCTCTTGTCCATTCTTACCCATTACGAGTGCGCACACCCATGGATATTTAGTAATTATATTCAATTATATATTAACAAAGATTATAAGCATCATTGGGGAGATTTTTATTTCCCTCTGACTTATGAGCTGCGGCCTTCAGATGCGTGCAAATGGATTACGACTCAAAAGATACATAGAGATACTGTAACAACTAAATGGGACTCTGTTATTCAATTTATTATAGAAAACATTAATGCTAATAATTATATCCACACCATGGTGAATTATTTCTACGTGCCATTAAGTGATCGATATAATAGACTCCATTTGCATCATGACATATTTGTATACGGTTATGATTTAAATAGAGAGATATTGTATGTTTCCGATTTCTTTAAGAACGGTGTTTATAGTCAAGCTGAGATATCATTTACAGATTTCAATCTTGCGTTCAATACTAATCATCTAACAACCAATCATGATTATCTAAGAGAAATGGTTTATCTGTATACATTCAATGATCAATATCAGGATAAATTCAGTGCAGATACTCTAGTGAATTCTATAAGAAACTATTTCACTAAAAAAACGCCGGAATATTGGGAGATGTCCAACTATGGCGGCGACAGGGATAATCTTGACTTCGGCATCCAAATATATACAACTCTATTAAATTATGTGAAAGAGACAACGGAAAAAAAATCTGAACTTGATATAAGACCCTTTCATTTACTTTATGATCATAAGAAGTTAATGACGTTAAGACTCAAGTATTTGTACCATAATCGTCATCTAATTAGATTAAATCAAGAGCATATAGACGAATGCATATCAATTGAAGTGAAGGCGAGGATACTTGTGAATGTAGCGCTCAAATACAATTTGACAAGGGATATAAGTATTTTAGAAAGCTTACTTACGCTGATAACAAATATAGAAAATGAAGAATCAATATTCCTTGAACGATGGCTGAAGCAGGTAGCCATTCAGTAATGTCGAGGGAGTAGCCCCACCCGAAGCGGGTGGTGATCTAGCTATTGAAGGGAGTGATGCTGGGATTATAGGCTTTGCTATCACCAATCATAAGCAATGGGGGGGATCTTTATATTCATTGTATTAACGGGAGTCGCAGGCTTCATCGGTTCCAACCTTGCCGAGAGGCTGCTGCGGGAAGGCCATACCGTTATCGGTGCCGATAATTTTCTGACCGGGTCCACTGTCAATATTGACAATCTCCTACGGTCGCCGAATTTCAAGTTTATCGAGCATGACGTCATTTATCCGCTAGCAGTTGAAGGACCTGTCGATTGGGTGATGCATTTCGCAAGTCCTGCCAGCCCGCCCAAATATTTGTCCTATCCGATCGAAACGATGAGGGTCAACAGCGAAGGAACGATGCATCTGCTGCATCTGGCCAAAGAGAAGCAGGCCGCTTTCTTCTTGGCTTCAACAAGCGAGATCTACGGTAACCCAACCGTTCATCCTCAGCCGGAGAGCTATTATGGCAACGTGAATTCGATTGGAGCAAGAAGCTGCTACAACGAAGCGAAGCGGTATGCAGAGGCGATTACCTACTGGATGAACAGGAAATACGGCATACCGGTAAGGGTCATTCGGATCTTCAATACATTCGGCCCGAAGATGGATTTATATGACGGACGTGTCATTACCAATTTCATTAATCAAATCATGTCCAAGCAAAACCTTACGATTTATGGCGACGGCAGACAGACGAGAAGCTTTCAGTATATCGACGATTTGCTGGAAGGGATTATGAGACTGCTGGGCACCACGTATGAACAGCCGGTCAATTTGGGGAATCCGCAAGAAGTCACCATACTTGAAGTCGCCCAATTATTGAAGGAGCTCATGAAGTCCAACGCGCAGATCGAGTTTCTCCCGCTACCGGAAGATGATCCCAAGAGGAGGAATCCGGATACTACCATTTCAAGGAAGATCATAGACTGGGAACCGGCGATCAGTTTGCATGATGCACTCGCTAGAACGATCCATTATTACCAAGGTCAATATATCCATTAAACGGGAGGTTCCTATGCAAAAACAGATCATAGCGATGATAAGCGAAGTCAAGGACGACGCCCAGCTGGCAATCAGCTTGAACGGGCATTCCAGCATCATGGAAGACGGGGGATTGGACTCTTTACAGCTAATTACTTTCTTATTGAAGGTGGAAGAGCGTTTCGATATTGAAATCGATTTCGAACAATTCGACTTTGAATGCATGGAATCGGTTACAGCCTTCTGCAATTATATCTCGGAGCTGCAGAAGACGACATCTGTATGAACGATAGACGCAAATCCGAGCTCATTATCGGGATGTTTGACGCGGAACGCTTCTGGCGTGACCCTAATTTAGCCAAACTGCCGTCGGTTCACGATCCTGAAATGGAGAATGTCGTGATGGCCATGGATGAGCTGCTTTTCCCATTTTGCGAGGGCCAGGATAGGCTTATTACCCGTTATCGAATGAACGTTTGCCATAAAGCGTATTTGCATGAGATCGGATTTAAATTTTTTTCCAATTCAACCGATCTTGAGAGTCCTGATGGAGGTAGTGCAGGCAGAACCGCCAATATATTCGACCTGCTCACCTCAGCTGATCGAGTGGAGGACATGGATCCATATTGGCTGAAGGGAGCCCGGTTGTCGCCCTTTGCCGTCATTCCGGGGGCGGATCGTACTGCAGCGCGTTACGGGCTGGAACAGGATTGTCCAGCTGTCGAGACGGTTCAGAAGGTCAACTCGAAGCTGTATTCAACCGAATTGAACCGTCGCCTTGATCTTCAATGTGACAGCCAGACGGTCTATTCCCACGAAGAGCTGCTGTCAAGCGGCTTGGCTTTGCTGAAACAAGGACCCTTCCTGATCAAAGATGAGTTTGGGGTATCCGGGAAGGGGAATTTGCTCATCGAGTCGGAAGCGATTCTGCAGCGAGTCACATCCTATCTCGCCGGTCAGTGCAGAAAGGGAAGAACGGTTCGGTTTATTATTGAGCCGTTCCTTCTCAAGGAGCTGGATTTCTCCTGCCAATTTCACATCGATCCAGACGGTACGTACAGACATATCTCCGTGCAGCAATTAGTCAATCATAATTTCGCTTACCAAGGCTCCTATACTGCCGACGACAGGCTGCTTCATATGCTGGACGAAGCGGAGTACTTTGATGTAATGAAGCTGACGGCTCGCGAGCTTTACCGGTCTGGTTATCACGGCGACGTATGCGTTGATTCGATGCTGTTGAGAGAAGGCCGCATCGTTCCGATCGTTGAGGTGAATGCAAGAAGATCGATGAGTCTGATCAAACATTATGTTGACCGATATCTCGAGAAGCACGGTACGGCCGGGAGCATGACGCATGCGACCTTACAGTTTGCATGTGATGTATCCTTCGATCAATTGCTGGAATCACTGGACCGCGAGGGTGTTCTATATAAGCCTGATCGGGGGTTCGGCATGCTACCGTTAAGCGCGAATACGCTCTTTATTAACAAAGTCGTCAGCGAGTGCAAGGGGATCCGGAATAAGCAGGTGAAGGGCAGATTGTATTATTCGTTGATTGAGGGGAAAGGGGATAACGAACGATTGTCCGCGAAGGTTAATGAGGTGCTGTCGTCGTTATCCTTCAAGATCGCCCGCTGATGCAGTCCGAAGAGCTTGAAACCATGAATGGAGGAAGAGAGTTTATGGGTAAGCGAAAAGTAACGTTTCTATGCTCCGGTTTCGGTCTGGGGTTCTATATTCCCGGCCTGTTAGCTGCAAGAGATTTCGAGAAAAGGGATATCGCGACGGAAGTGCTCGTGTTCGAAAGCTATTTGGAGAAAGACAAGAGAGATCATATTGCCGACAGCAGGAAGGCTTACCACAATGATTTCGCACTTGCCAATTTTTCGGCCCGAATGCCGATGGATATCCAGGGCAGCATAGATTACGCCCAGGTTGAGCTATTGCTGGAGGCGTGGAAAGCGGAAGAACGCTACGAATTCATATCGCTATCCGGACACTGGGTCTATATTCTGGATTTGTATAGGGAGAAGATGCTGCCGAATCGAATTCATGTAGACCTGCTCTACGTCGATTCAGATCTGGCCCCGTCTTGGAAGAGCTTGAAGAAGTATCATCCTCGCTATGAAGAGCATTATTACAATGCTTCTCTCTATGAACCCGGCAAGATGGAGATTCGATGCGAAATCCCGGTTCCTCTGGGTACGCCACTGCCCTTCGAATCAAGGAAGCGGCGGCTTGTTGTTCATGGCGGCGGCTGGGGGATGGGCACTTATCAAAGTAAAGTTCCAGAGCTTGTCGGCCATAACTACGGGCTTGATATCGTAGCTTATGATTGGAAGGAAGCGAAGCCCAATCATAAGCTACGATATTGGATGAACGATCCGGAGTGGTGTGCATGGGTGAAAAGCGCAAACGGCCTGCACGAGTTTCCGCCATACATCGAAATAACGGGAGAAGATACGAATTCATACGCGGCTAAGGTTGATCATCATTGGTTATTCGACGTCGCTTCGGAGGCGATGGCTATCGTGGCCAAGCCGGGAGCGGGCACGTTGATTGACTCGCTTGCATCCGAAACCCCTCTTATTCTGCTGGAGCCGTTCGGAAGTCACGAGCTTAGCAATTTGGAATTATGGGAGTCGCTTGGGTTTGGAATACGCTACGAGAAGTGGCGGGAGATGGACTTTTCCGTAGATGTCCTTAAGGAGATGCATCAAGCAATCAAGAACAGACCCGGAGAACGGACGAATTATGTAGATCATTATTGTGCGAGAGTCGCGTTAACGAAGGGGTAAGAATTCAATGGCAGAAGGGGTTAAGCGATGAGCGTAAACAAATTGAGTGTCGCCCAGGATACGACAAGCTATCCGAGATGGATCGTCTTGCAACTGCTCGAGGAGTGCAATTTGCGATGCAAGATGTGCTATGAGTGGGGACTCGAAGGACCCTACAAAAGCAAAAAAACGTTAGCGCAGCTGGACCCGGATCTGATCAAAAAGATCATCGTAGAGTGCAGTCCCGGCAAGCCGTATTACGATTTCTTCGGCGGCGAGCCGCTGATGTACCCTTGGCTGAGCGACATTCTCGCCATGATCAATCATTATGGAAGCAGAGCGGACTTCCCCACGAACGGCACATTGCTTGAGAAGCATGCCGAGATGCTTGTCGAGACTGCGCCCAATAAGATCTGGGTGTCGCTCGACGGCCCTGAGGAAATCAACGACAGGCAGAGGGGCAAAGGCGTATTCAAGAAAGTGATCAAGGGGATTGAGAAGCTCTATGAGCTCCGTCAAAGCAAAGGCAAGCAATTTCCGAAGATGGGCGTATCCTTTATCATTACGCCCTTGAACTATATGTACATCGAGGAATTTTTCTTTAAGCATATCGACTTGTCGATGCTGGACCATATCAGTATGGAAGTGCAGCTCTATGCCACGGAAGAACAGTATGCCCAATATGTGGATGTTCTTAGAGAGGAATTCGGTGTGCATGAAGCTCCGTATGCCAAGGGGATGGTCTGGCGGGATATCAGTTCGTTCAGCCAGATCGATATTCCCGAATTGACGAGACAGCTCAATAATGTTAAAGCGTATTGCATAAAAAATAGTATCCATGTGATCACCTATCCGAAGACGATAGATGAACTGAATTTGCGTAACTATTTCTCGGGGCAATTCGATCAGATGGCTGATAAACGAAGACAGTGCTCCCTTCCATGGGTTTATGCGGAGATTACGGCAAGGGGCGATGTTTCGCCCTGCCATGCCTTCTATGATTTGACCTTCGGCAACGTGAACGAAGAGAATTTGGTGGATATCTGGCGCAGTGACAAGTACAAAGAATATCGCGCGTATATGAAAAAAAATATGCTTCCGATTTGTACGGCTTGTTCAAGGTATTATATCTACTGATTCATGACCTATTACGTTTAAGAAGGGTGTGTTGATATGAATCCGAAATCTGAGATTAAACATTCCGCAAAGGATTTGCATATTTTAAAACGTACCATCAGGAATACGATGGAAACCAAGCGGAATATAGAGAAAATAGCTGGTTACGCGACACCGTTGCCAGAGTCGGTCGGGATTAAACTGACGAACCAATGCAACTTGCGCTGCAAGCATTGCTATCAATGGAACGACACCGGCTACCATCACTTCATGACACCGGAGCAGCAGCGGGAACAGCTCGACTACGGGCTGCTGGAGAAGCTGATCCTTGAGACGGAACCCGCCAAGTCGAGACTCTATATCTGGGGCGGCGAGCCGCTTGTATACAGCCATTTCGACCGTTTGGCTGATTTGCTTGAAGCCCATCCCCGTGAGACGACAATCTGTACGAATGCGGTGCTGATCGAGCGAAAGCTGGATGCCTTGCAGAGAATCTCCGATAACCTGGAGCTGCTCATCGCGCTTGACGGATTCGAAGAAGAGAATGATGCGCTTCGCGGCAAAGGGGTATTCAACAAGGCGATAGATGCTATCCGGATGCTGGTCGAGCTGCGCAAGGAGAACAAATTCAGAGGCAAAATTTCGATCCATACCGTCGTTAACGATGGTATGACCGACAAGCTGTACGATCTGCTGGACTTTCTGGAGGGTGTCGGCGTAGATCTGGTCATCGTCTGCTTCCCGTGGTACATCTCGGACGAATGCTCGCAGGGGATGGACGATTACTTCAACCAGAAGTTCGACTTCCTTCCGGCGAGCGGGCACAGGGGCGAACGAAGCTGGCATGCATTTAACTATAAGCTCGATCCGGAGCGTATCCCTGCTCTCATGAGCGAGTTGGACCGGGTGAATCAGCGGGTCTGGAAAATGCGCTTGCGCTACCAGCCGAATCTGGATCAAGACCAGATTGAAGATTTCGTGCTCGGCAAAGAGGTGGAGGGCAAAGGCACGATGAACAAGAAGTGCCTGGCGCTCTCGAACCGCATGGACATTACGCCCGACGGAACAATTATCGCGTGCAAATTTTTCAAGGAGTTCGAGATCGGCAAATTACAAGAAACGTCTGTACAAGAATTATGGCATAGCATGAACTACAGAAGGATAAGGGAAATGATGGACGAACGACTGACACCGGCATGTTCCAAGTGCAGTGTCTTGCATTTGCACGGTGTTTAACTATTCTAAATTCACAAATGAGGTGCGCAAGTGGGTATTATCCAGGTGGAAGAATTATCCAAAAGTTTCAAGTACTACGAAAAAGAACTGGGACTCAAAAAATCGCTCAAAAATTTAGTGAAGCGTAAATCACTGATCAAAGAAGCGGTTAGCGATATATCACTTGTAATCGAGCAAGGCGAGATGGTTGGATTCTTAGGCCCGAACGGTTCCGGTAAAACGACAACGCTTAAGATGCTGTCCGGGATCTTGTATCCGACAAGCGGGCAGGCGACGGTATTAGGCTATGTCCCTTGGGAGCGAAAAAAAGAATTCAAGATGCAGTTCTCGATCGTGATGGGACAGAAATCGCAGTTGTGGTGGGATTTACCAGCGAATGAATCGTTATACCTGAACAAATGCATCTATGAGGTCGAGGATGAGTCCTACAACCTTATCCTGGATGAGCTTACGGAGATGCTTGACGTTAAAGACTTGCTCAACATTCAGGTGCGGAGGCTTTCGCTGGGGGAACGGATGAAGATGGAGCTAATTGCGTCGCTCATCCACCGGCCCAAGGTGATTTTCCTGGATGAGCCTACAATCGGACTCGATCTGATTTCGCAGAAGCGCATTCGGGAGTTCCTGAAGTATTATAACCAGCAGACGAAGGCAACGGTCATTCTGACAAGCCACTACATGGCGGATATTGAGGATCTGTGCAAACGAACGATCATCATCAATCAAGGGAAGATCGTATACGACGGCGATCTCCGGCGTGTGAACGAGCTGTTTCATGCCAAAAAGATTATTAAGCTGCAATTTACGGACGAAGTGCCAAGGCAAGCGCTAAGCGACTATGGCGTTATTACTCAACATGACGGCCTGAATGCCGTCATGGAGATCGATAAGCATGAGCTTCAGCGACTTTCCAAGATGATGCTGGACCGGTTCCCGATCCTTGATTTCACAGTTGAAGATATACCTGTCGAGCGAGGCATCGAAAGCTTATATCAGAAAGATGAGGTCAGACATGAAAGTCTTGCAGAAGTATAAAAGGACGTACATCCTTGCGCTTCAGAATGCGATGGAGTATCGGACCGATTTCCTGATGAGTATTATTAGCGGCGGCTTTATCATACTCGTCCAATGCTTCCTCTGGACAGCCGTGTTTCGCAGCTCGCCGCAAGAGATTATTAACGGCTATTCTTATTCACAGATCATCATCTATTCCGTGTTGTCCGGCGTCGTCTCCAAGCTGGTTTCTGCCGGCTTCGAAGGGGAAATCGCGAATGATATCAAGACGGGTGGACTGAGCAAATTTATCGCTCAGCCCATTCATTATTTTAGCTATCGGACATGCAATTTTTTTGGTGGGAAAACGGTTCAGACCGGGGTTGTCCTTGTCTTATTCGTCATACTGATGACCGTGTTTACTCAGATTTGGGAGTTTCAGCTTAGCGCGGGGCAGATCGTTATGTTTTTGATCAGTATTCTGTTCGGACTGCTCATCAACTTCCTGCTCTTTTATTCAATTAGTGCGCTCGCGTTCATCATTACTGAGGTTTGGGGCGTATTTATCGCTTTCAACCAAGGCGTCTATCTGCTCAGTGGCGCCATCTTTCCGCTTAATATTTTCGGAGATACGTTTGCTAGAATCTCCAGCTATTTACCGTTTCAGTATGTTGTATTCTTCCCGGTTAAGATCATCAACGGGAGCTTGGCGATTCATGATATCGTGAGCGGGCTCCTCTTGCAGGCGGTTTGGGTAATTGTGCTGTTGATCATTTCCAAGTTGTCTTGGGATTCCGGAATGAAGAAATATGTAGCCGTTGGAGGTTAGATCTGTGAGTATCCGCTTGAGTGAGATTCGGAAGCATGTACGTATGTTTTTTATTTTCGCAAAGAATAGCCTGGTCGGTTACATGGAATACAAAGCGAATTTCTACTCCGGTTTGATCATGGAGACCGTATTTCTGTTTTCTAAGCTGATCTATATCATCTTCGTTTACCAGCTAGGAATTGAAATTAATGGAATTTCTCCTGACCAGATGATGATCTTCACCGGGACCTATACAATTATGATCGCAATCTATACAGGATTGTTTATGGATAACTTTTATAGATTCGCCGGCCATATCCGCAACGGGACGCTGGACCTGTATATGACGAAGCCGCTATCGCTGCAGTTCATGATTTCATTCCGGAACGTTAACTTCGCGTTTCCAATTCCGAACCTGATCGCCGGGATCACGATGATCGTACTGGCCTGGCGGCGTCTTGGCATCGAGCCAAGCCTGATCCACTTGGCCGGATATATCGGGGTGATCTTGAGTAGCACGATCGTGACCTACTCGGTGCTTCTGCTTCCGCAAATTCTGGCCTTCTGGACGGTGAAGTCCGGTGCGATCTTCGACATACTGGACAAATGTTGGGATTTGAACAATATGCCGATGTACATATACCCCAAATGGCTGCGGAGAATAGGGCTGTATGTCGTGCCTATCTTGTTTATCACCAACATGCCGTCAGTTTATTTGATCGACCGATTGGACCTGTTCCTTGGGATATGGATTTTTGTAGCTCCTGTGATATCGCTTATAGTGGTCAGGCTGTTCTGGAAGCTGGCCGTCAAACACTATGAGAGCGCCAGCAGTTAGAGAAATGCCAAAAAAATAAATTGTTGAGAAGGTGAATTGGATGAGCAGGATGGAGCAAAAGAGCGTTTCGTCGCAGACAGAGGCCACCGCAAAGAAGCGGCTGGACAACGGGATTGAAATCTATCAAAACAACGAAGGTGAGACCGAGTTCCTCTACAACGAGATTTTCCAAAAGGAGATGTATTTCAAGCACGGGATTACGCTCCCGGATAATGGCACGGTCATGGACGTCGGTGCTAATATCGGCATGTTCACCCTATATGTCAGCAGCAAGAGCAACTGCAGGGTGTATGCGTTTGAGCCACTGCCTCCGACATTTAAGCTCCTGAAGATGAATACGAGCTCGCTGCCTCGCGTAACAACGGTTAACGTTGGGCTTTCCAATGAGATCAAGGAAGCGGAGTTTGCCTATTTCCCCACGATGTCCACGGATTCTGTCCAGATCAAATACCGGGAGAACCACGATCAGGATCTCCGATACGGGTTAATCAACCATTACCGGGATCAATTCGCCGACCCGCGCATGCTAAACCGGTTTGTCGATCAACTTATGTCGCCGAAGCTCTTGAATGAACAAATCCATCGCTGCAAGCTAACTACGATCTCTGAAATGATCCGCTATTACGATCTGAACCCCATTGATCTGCTCAAAATCGACGTGGAAAAAAGTGAATTTGAGGTGCTGGAAGGCATCCATCCAGAGGATTGGGGCAAAATCAGGCAAATTGTAATGGAGGTACACGGACTGGACGGAGAACAGATCAGCAGGCTTGAGAACATCTTCCGGACCAACGGCTTCAATATCTCGATCGATTACTACGAAGACTTGAATATCCCAAATTACTATAATGTGTACGCATTGAATCAAATGCATATATCGGCTGGGTGATAGTCATGCTACAGCATCTGCATGCAAGGTTGGTATGCTCCAGCTGCAAGGGCGAGCTGGCCCAGTCGGATGCATTGCTGCGATGCCGCAACTGCGATGCGGCATATACGATCGATAATCGTTATGTATCGATGCTCGACCGGCGTGAGCAGTTTGTCCACCCGTCTGATTGGAAGCGTAAAGAGGGCGAAATTCGAGATTATAGCGAGATTTCGGATTCCTTTGCGCTTTCCGGCATAGGCCGATTCGCAACCTTCTTAAACTATGGTTACGTCTCGCAAGGGAGTGAGCAACATGCGGTGATCGAGCCCGACGATGTATGGAATAGAAATTCAGTCAAGCTGCTGCTCGAGACGGTGGGCAGGACGGCGATTTCGGAGCGGCAGGTTATCGACATCGGATGCGGCAGGGGAGGGAACATAGCAGCTTTGTATAAATATTTCAAGCCTCTGTCTATTGTCGGTCTCGACATCTGCCCGGCGAATATTGCGTATTGCAGTGCCAAATCCAGAGGGGGTGAATCTTTCTATCTCGTCGGCGATGCGGAGAATATACCGTTTGCAGACGAGAGTTTCGATATTGTATTGAATATGGAATCCGCGCAAGCCTATCCGAACCGATCACGCTTCTATGAAGAAGTGTACCGGATAATGAGAGTTGGCGGTGTATTTCTGTATACGGAGCTGATGCTGGAAGATCAGGTAGCGAAGAACGTGAGGCTTTTAGAGGAAGCAGGTCTGTCTGTAATCCGCAATCAGGATGTGACTTCGAATGTCCTTCTATCATGTGATGAGAATGCAAAGCAACGTACTGGCCCACAAGGAATTGCGAACAATGCCAACGTGAGCATGAATAATGGAGATATCAGTGATTTCATCGCATTGCCCGGCTCGAAGAAATATGAAGAGATGAAGGCTGGGACGCAGCAATACCGTATGATGAACCTTGTTAAGAGGTGACATAGCCGTAATATCGACAATAATTTTAGGTTAGGAGAAATATTGTATGGAAGATATTATTTCCCTGGACACCTTTCAACCCTTCGACGGCATGACCAAAATGTTTCCTCATCATAATTTTCCATACTTTAGTTGCGACTACAATTTGTATTTAACGCTTGCCAGATATTTCGAAAAAGATGAACTGCCGATTTTGAATAATGTGATTAGTATTTATAGATTTAATGAACAAAAAATACAAGCAAGAGGATATTTCAAGTTAGAGGTATTGGAGCTTCAGGAGGGAGATCAGATCCTTGAGGAAATGGGGATCTCTGTTCGTAAAAAATCCCCTGCACTAGATACGTTACAAGATGAGATCATAAGCTCTATTTCCAGGGGGCATCCGATTTCCATTTTTATTGATTTATTCTATCAACGCGGGAGAGACTTTTACTATAACAAAAAACATGGACTGCACCCTGTTTTTGTCTATGGCTTCAATCGGACTAACGGGGAAATATATACGGTTGATGATATTACAGAATACAGGCAATATTCTTTACCATTTTCAGAATTTAAATTGTCATGCCTGAGTTCGGAACATGTGAAAATGCCAAACTATTTTTGGGAATATGCACTAGTGTCCCCCACTGATCATGATAGCTTGAACAATAAGAGGTTAGCACAAAATAACATCAATAAATTTATAGAAAATATGTGCAGGTATCAAAATGAAATAACGGAAAGTTTAAATAATATATTGTTGTTGGCAGAAAATTACGAGCTCATTATAACAAATGAAACGATTATAGAAACACTAAGCAGTACTATTTATAGGAAATGTTCTGAGAAATACAGGTTAAATACTCTCTATAAGTATAACCTTGATCATATCAATGCAAAAGATACGCTTGACCCGTTATTGGACCAAATTATTAATGACTGGAAGGCAGTAAGGTTCTATTCGAATAAAGCCATCATGTCCCAAAAGTTCACTGGGGAAATAAAAGACAAGTGCATTGGTTTATTCACAAAAATATATACGAATGAAGTGCATTTTAATCATCATTTTTATTTAATGTTAAAGGCTGCGAGACTGTAAAGCTGAACCAGCAATGTGAGTCAGGTAACCGAGTAGAGCATCTGATAGACCGCATACCTTTGCGAGAGGGGGCGGTCTTTTTGTTTTTGCCTATAATCCATTGCCATACCATATTCCCTGTTTCATGGAAGGATCGGCTGGGGAATGTGTCTATTTTCGTAATATATTAAAATCATTCGTGCATTACCCGTATTTAGACTTTCGCTTCGTGTTGTTAATATGAAAGCAGTTACAGCCTAATCATCCGCTTTTGTGAATGCGTTTTCAAACTTTGTCTGCCAATGGGTTCAGAGGGAGGTGCGGAATTGACTGTCAAGCCAGACTTGGCGTAATCAAGGGTAAGAATCTCCATAAGAAAAGGAGTCAAACTTAGATGAACAGTAGAAAATATGTAATCAGCATCTCCCGCCTTCTCGTCATCATCATGTTGTTCTCCATCTTCACGTATACTCCCGTCCCGGCTGCTGCGGCTGGAGAGGAACCGTCCGTTGAACTGAGCGACCTCATTGCTGAGGCCGAGGCTCTAAAAACCGGCAATGCGGAGTTCCCGCTCCAAGTCAGCCATTCTGTGTATGGAGCTGTCTATGGTTCTGACGTGCAGCAGGCTTTTCCTTGGGTGCATGTTGATGAGCTCCAAGCTCTGAATGATGCGATTGAACTCGCACGTAATGCGAACACTCCCGATGGCGAAGCTATTGCAGCACTTAAAGAAGCGATAATGAATTTCACCAAAAATATTAAGTCAGACGGCTCCGATCCGTATTTCCGTCTTGATCCGGGTCCGGGTAAGGTTTCTGTAAAAGTTACCGTGCCCACTAATACCTGGACGGCTAGAACTCCGCTGGACAATCGTGTTCCCGCTGACTTTGCCGGCGGCACATTCAAGACGATAACGTATCCTTTTGCAGATGCCCAAGGTAAAGCGGAAGTGCTTCAGATTAATTACGCCCACAACGGAAAAAGCACCTTCGGCGGCATAAGTCTGGAATCCCCGTTGTCCCCGGCCGTCAATGTCACAGTGGGTTCAACGATTGAATTCGATGTCTACTATCCGAAGAGTGCGCAAGGCAAATTCATGAGATGGAGAGTCAGAAATACCAATGAAAACCTGGACAGCTACCTCAGAGATTACCAGTACAATAACCTGAACCCTGACTGGGTGGGCAGCTACAATGGTGAATCCTGGCTGAAGGCGCATCACAGTATTACCGCATCAGCTGGAAATTCCTCGAATTTCATTCTTGAGCTGCATGGCGAGAATGCCCGTCCTGAAGAAACTGGTATGCTGCTGGTCTCTAACATCGAGATTACCGCACCAGATCCGAATGGCGAGGCCCTTTCGAACGTAGTTAACAAGGAAAACCAGAGTGCCGTAGCGCCTCTAAAGAGTGTGTACAATAAGAAAAATGGCCTGTTCATGGTCGGCGCGATCGGCACCGGGCCTGTAACCGGAACCAGAGCCAATCACTATGAGATCTTCGTCGACGGCAACAATCTGAAGGCCGACGGCACGCATCCCCGTGGTCCCGAATGGCTGAAGAACGTGAACGGTGAGGCCATGAAAGGCGCAACCGCTGCCCCTGGCTTAGAGGAATACAGCTTCCCGACGAACGCTTATCAGGCGATCCGGGATTCGGGAACTCCCGGACAGTACAAGTCTCACGGTCATGTTCTGGCTTGGTATAACCAGGCCCCTGGTTGGATGGCGCAGATGATCCCTGCAAGCCTGCCCTCCGGGTATAACGGCAGTGCCGAGTTCTACGGACTTGGCAACGGCGTCACGACTACGGTTAAGGTAGACAAAGAAATGGCGAGAAGAGTGCAGTTCAACCACACCATGTATGTGATGCGGCACTTCCTGACTACAGATACGAAGTACGGGTCCAGCGAAGCCCGTGGCGTCATTCCGTTCAATTCGTGGGATGTGCTGAACGAAGAGGTACACGAAAGCCGCCACAGCGAGATTTCCCTTAAGGATTCGAACAGCTGGAGAACGAGCCTGAAGCATACCAACTGGCTGGTGGCCATGTCCGATGATGAGATTGGCGGCGACATCACCGATCATTACGTGTACCTGCTGTTCAAAAATGCGCACATCGCGGCGCCCAACGCCAAGATGGCGGAAGCTTACAAAGCCAATTACGCTAACCTTCCGGAGTATATGAAGCTGGATGGACACGACAATAAAGGCAGCATTGACAGCTACATCGTTGACAATCCTCCGAAGCTGACGTACAACGATTACGGGCTTGCGACCCGCAGTAAAGCCAGAACTGTATACAATATGGTTCTCGAATTAAATACCGCATGGCGCTCCGATCCGCTGTATGACGGAAGGTCCCTGATCGAAGACATCGGAATCCAGGGACATGATATGGTAGGTAAAACCCTTGCAAGCGACAACCAGTATGCGATGGCCCTCTATGCCTCTCTCGTTGACCGGGGCCTGCTGTCGGGTATTACCTATTCAGAGCTTGATCTTAAGGTGCCGACCGATGCCCCTGGAGGAGGCGCAACCGCTCCGGCAGTGCTTAATGTCAGACAGTCGGACGCTCTTGGTTATCAGTACGCACTGCTCTACAAAATGTTCAATAAGTTCGCCCCGTATATCGACCACATCATCAGCTGGGGCGTGAGTGGTTCCGGATGGCAGGGGAGCTATGTTCTGTTTGATGGCCAAAGTAATGCGAATGCCGGGTACTATGGCGCTATGAAGCCAGACCGGTTCCTTCTGGGACATTCGTATCTGGAGGATTATTTTGCAGGCGAATATCAGGCCATCGGGAATAATGCTATCGACCTTGGCGATCTTGGAGTCTATACACCTAATAGCGTGAACGCTGACCTCAGAAGCTTGTCCTTGAGTGCAGGAACACTCGAGCCAGCGTTCAATGCGTCCACCACAGAGTATAATGTGTCCCTGAAGGATGTCAGCAGCATGACCGTGACAGCAGCGGCGGCAGACAGCAGGTCAACCATCAAAGTCAACGATACGGTGGTTGCCAGCGGTGCAGCTTCCGAAGCTATAACGCTGACACCGGGCACCAAAACAGATATAAAGGTTGAGGTCACAGGGGCAGACGGCAGGGTCAAGACTTATACCCTGAAAGTAACCAACAGTAAGACAGAGACTCCGTCCACTCCCGAACCTGGAACACCATCACCATCACCTGAACCAGCAACACCTGAACCAGCAACACCTGCGCCTGCAACGTCTGCACCTGGCAGCTATGCAACGTCTGCACCAGCAGTTTCTCCAACACCAGCAGCACCCGTTGTAGAAGGTCAGAAAGTAACCATGCAGGCAACAGTGAACAATGGGACTGCATCAGTTAAGGTATCGGATCTGGCACAAGCAAAGGAATTCATCGGGAAAAATGTGACGCTGGACATCCCTGCCGTGCAAGGAGTGAATTCATACTCGGTAGGCTTGCCTGCTGCAGCACTGACCAGCGGAACCAAGGATAACAAACTGACTGTTTCCACCGAATTCGGTCAGGTCGTCATCCCCGGTAATATGTTGACAGGCACACCTGAAAGCAGCAGCAAGGAAGTAGCGCTGGAGATTGGAAAAGGTGACAAGGCCAGGCTCCCGGCGGAAGTAAAAGAGGAACTAGGCGATAGACCGATCATTCAGCTTAGTCTTAAGGTAGATGGCAAAGAAACAGCCTGGAGTAATCCCGGGGCACCTGTAACCGTATCCGTGCCCTACCAGCCGTCTGCGGACGAACTGAAGAATCCGGAAATGATAGTTGTGCGGTATATTGACGGAAGCGGGAAGGTTATGACCGTACCAAGCGGACGTTATGCTTCCAAGACCGGTATGGTAACCTTCACAACCACTCATTTCAGCGATTTCGCAGTAGCTTATGTATCCAAGACATTCACAGATCTCGGAAAAACAGCATGGGCCAAAAATGCGGTCGAAGTCCTTGCATCGAAGGATATTCTCATGACAGAGGGTCAGGTATTCCATCCGTCAACGGATATCACCAGAGCAGATTTCCTGTATTCCCTTGTCAGAGCACTTGGGTTGACTGCGAAGACAGATGGCAATTTCAGCGATGTACAGAAGAATGCTTACTACTATAATGAACTTGCCATTGCCAAAGCGCTTGGAATTGCGAATGGCCTGGATAACGGCAGCTTCGGCAGTGGTCAGAAGATCACCCGGCAGGACATGATGGTGTTGACCGAACGGGCCTTGAAGCTGGAGAAAAAGCTGAATACCCAGGGTACAGCTGCGGATCTGCAGAAATTCTCCGACAAGTCCAAGGTGGCTTCCTATGCAGTGAACAGCGTAGCTGCCATGGTGAAGGAAGGGCTTATCCAAGGCAGCGGTAACAAGATCAATCCGGCCGGCAACACCACCAGAGCAGAAGCGGCGGTCTTCCTCTACAGATTGTACAATAAGTAAAAGCTTCTTATAGGAACAAGATATGCTTAAAAGACCGCACTCCTTTGCCGGGAGGGCGGTCTTTTGGCGTTTGAATTAAAGCAAATGCCCGCCAGACACTTCAATGTCCTGGGCTGTAACCCATCCGAACTCATCAGACAACAAGCTCACAATAACCCTCGCTATATCTTCGGGGTGGCCGATTCTGCCGAATACAGATTGCTCCGCCAGCGGCTTAATGAATTCGGGATGTTTATCGAATACTCCATCGCCGAAATTGCTGTGCGTAGGACCAGGCGACACGGCGTTGACCCGAATTTGGCGCGGTGCAAGCTCTTTGGCAATGTAGCGGGTCCAGGTTGAGAAGGCTGCTTTTAACGAGCCATAGACGGAGTAGCCCGGAAATGATTGATTTTTGGATGAACTCGTGGTATTTACAATAGCTCCGGCGTCCTCCATGAATCCGGCAAGCTGCTGTGTTAGAAAAACCGGTCCTTTGAAGTTTGTATTCAGAATCTTGTCGAAATATTCTTCACTCATCTCAGTGAACAGCATGGGTCCGCCAATACCGCCATTATTCACCAAGTAATCAAAGGTTGTCCGGTTCCAAATGTTGTGGAGACTCTCTTTCACTTCTAGAATAAAGCCTGCAAAGGTTGATATCTGCGTCAGATCCAGCTTCAGTGCGACTGCCCGGACACCTGCATTTTTCTCGATTTCCTGTACGACATCTTCTGCACGGTCCTTATAGGAATTGTAGGTGAGAATGACGTTAATTCCACGCTTGCCAAGCTCCAGCGCCGTCGCTTTTCCAATGCCATTACTTCCACCCGTTACTATCGCAATTGTCATAAGCTCCTCCTTGTTTTGTGTTCGGCCTGGTTCTAATTGTAGCGGCAGCTGACATATCCAAATAGACCTGAAAGTGCCTATTGATTGCCTAAAAGCACCATTCGTGTGATAAACTATGTGCATGAAAAACGTCCTTGAAGAAATAATGGATCTGATGAAAGATGCGGGCACCAGGCAGATGGATACTGGAGTACCGGGGCTAAGTATGATTAAAGGAGCGATCCCCAATCATCAGCTTGCAGCGCTGTACGAGCCGATGATTGGTTTTACGGTTCAAGGAAGAAAGATTCTATCCATAGGGGGGCGCAGCACAGAACTGGCAGGACCATCTTATTACGTGTTACCGGTACATGTTCCTGCAACGGCGGTTGTACATCCAGAACGCTATGGCCATCCTTACATGTCCCTTGGTCTCAAGTTGAATCAGAATGTTCTTCAGAGTCTGCTAAGAGATCTCCAGGAGAATCTATTACCGGCTGCTTCCGGGCCATTCGCAGCTTGCGACATGGATATTGAATTGATGGAGGCTTGGCTGCGTTTATTGCGATTATCCAAAGCGTCAAGAGATATTCCGGCTCTTGCACCGGCTTATGAGCGCGAAATCCTGTATCGCGTACTGATGGGACCACAAGGAGGGAATCTGAGGCAATTGGGTCAGCGGGAAAGTGATTTGTCCAGGATATCTCAAATTGTAAAATGGTTTCGGAGTAATTTTATGAGGCCAATAGACATTGGTGAGCTGGCATCGAAATCGGGAATGGCTATAAATACCTTTCACCGGCAGTTTAAACGGGCTACGGGGTTAAGTCCTATTCAATTTCAAAAGCAATTAAGGCTCCTTGAGGCCAGAAATCTCATTGCCTTCGAGGGCTATCCAGTAGCAAGTGCCGCATATCATGTTGGCTATCAGAGTCCCTCGCAGTTCAATCGGGAGTATTCCCGCTTCTTCGGTGCATCTCCAGCCCGGGACACGGAGAGCCTAAGACGAATTGAAAGCATGAGGGATTAGAAGGTCATGCCAAGAGCCGTGGGAAATGCAGGAAGTCACTCCTGGGCTCCCGCGGCTGTCCCCGCTTCATAGAATAACGCCGGCTGCTTGCCGAAAAGCTTGTTCAGTGTCTCCAGCACTTCCACTGGATTGTCCTCGTTAAACTGAGTAATGGCAACGCGCAGAGCGGACAACAGCATCGCCGTGCGGACTTGTATAAAGTACTGCCAGTTCCTGTAATCCAAGCCGGTTCTCTCTTGAACGAAGTTCAGTTTTTGACTGAGAATACTGGCAAGCCGGGTTTGAAATTCTCCGTACAAATTGGCTTCGATAATCGATAAAAAGAACTCTTTTCGGCCAAAACAAAGCTCAAATAAATCCATGACCATCGCGTTAGGGTCGGAATAAGGGCCGGTACTCCTTAATAATTCAGTGAAGACGGATTCCATCTGGTACAGAACCACATCTGACTTGTCGTCAAACAAGCGGTAGAAGGTCGCTCTGCCGACACCGGAGGTGTTGATGAGGCTGGTCACGGTGATGTCGTTATAATCATGCTTTCGCATCAATTCCTCCAGGCCCCTACAGACCAGTCTGGCCGATTGTGTCTTCCGTTTATCATTGCCAATACGATACATTAGCCCCGCTCCTGTTCCACTTCTTGATCTTCCATTGATCACATTCATACTTATGATATATTTGTATCATAATTTAGCCCCATCATACAACGGATTAAGAAAGGTTAACTCATGAAGAATCAGATCAGGAAAAGCGTTCTGAAGACCGGTGGATTTACACTGCTGTCCGTGCTCCTGTATGGAATTGTGCTTCTGCTGATGATCAGCAGCGGCGAACGCTGGTATGCATATCTGATACTGGCAGCCTGTATCGGGGGGCTAGTGTTTGTGAGAAGATCGGCCTTCTGGCACGGATGGCGCGTCCCGCTCTGTTGGGTCATCGCTCTGGCCGTGGCTTGGACAGGTTTGTTCGCAGGGCAGCCTTCGCCCGTTACCGGAACCTACACCGGACTCCAGCTGGAACAGCCAAGCGCGTCCTATGAGCTTTTGCTGAATAACGTCACTATTGTGGATACGCGCACCGGCGGCTTAACTTCGGGCATGAGCATTCTGTGCGCCGGCGGGGTAATCAGGGCCATTGCGCCAATGGGCACGCTAGAGGCGAGTGAGAATACCAAGGTTGTAGATGCTGCGGGGAAATACGCCGTTCCCGGCTATCTGAATATGCATATGCATGTCATCGGGGACAAGCATACAGACGAGACGATGGAGAGTCTTTTGGCTAACGGGATCACAGGGTTCAGGCAGATGAGCGGCTCGTACGAGCTATTGAAGGAATGGCATTCCGGCGCTTTTACCCGTTCCGTAGACCGGGCTGCACTCCTCACCATGCCTGGCGATGTGCTGACACCGATCAATGCGCCGACGCCTGCGGTTGCCGCTGAGTTTGTCCGGCTGCAAAAGCAGGCAGGGGCTGATTTCATCAAAGTGGGCGGCGTTACACCTGAGGTGCTCCAGGCCATTCAGGCGGAAGCAGACAGATTGAATCTGCCGGTTGCGGGACATGTGTTGTCCGATATGGATTTAAAGGAGGCCGCCAGGCAGGGGTTCAAGAGTGTGGAGCATTTCGGAATCAACAACGGGAGTCTAATCTCAAGCTCCACGGATGAAGAGAGGCTACGGGCGCAGGAAAAGAGCGTACCGGCAATCACGGGAAATCCGGTTTTTGTACAGCTTATGAAGATCAAGGGACTGCGGGATTTCGTGAATGCTAAGGTTCTGGAGACGGCCATCAAAACCTCAGGCGGCAAAGAGGATGAGGCGGAGCTGATGCATATCATCAATACGTATAGCGGGGAAAAGGCTAAGGAGCTAGCCGATGTGTATGTACAATACAATACCTGGCAGAGTCCGACTATGATACGTATGCGGTCTGGCCTGTTCTCCAATAGTAGTGAAGCAACCGCCCAGGGTCTTTACGATCTGTACCTGAAGCTCGTCAAGACTTATGATACGGAGGGCGTCAAGCTGCTGGCGGGTACAGACGGGGGCAGCGGAGACAGCTGGCAGGTTGCGGGCTATTCCCTTCATGAGGAATTCGACGAGTTGGAGAGAGCCGGCATCCCGCCGCTGCATGTTCTTCAGATGGCCACGCTGAACGGGGCTGAATTTCTGGACCGGATGGACGATCTGGGCACCGTAGAAATTGGAAAAATCGCCGACATGGTCCTTTTGGATGCCAATCCCATTGAAAGTGTACAAAATCTTCATAAAATCAATGCTGTGATACGGGCCGGTGCTTATCACGATAATCAAATGCTTAGTTCGATCAAGCAAAGGCTGGGAACGAAATAAGCAGCAAATGCCTCGCAAGTGCAGCTGCGTCTTCGGACTTGTGCTCACAAGTTTGTTAACCGCTGTTAACATGCGGGCGGTAGGCCTTAGGCAAACAGGATACGACAAATAGACCGCACACCTTGCTGGGGAGGGCGGTCTATTTGCGTTTATCGGACAGTAGCGCTACGATGAGCAAACCAAAGGTAAGCATCAGCATGATTGCTTCAAACACTGTAAATGCTTAGTTACAATATGTAAAGAGCAGCCCCCATTACGGGAGCTGCTCTTATTTGCGCTTGTTCTTACTCAATGCCGTAGGAACGCATCCTACAGCTTCTCTATCAGCTCAGTATAATAGCCGTTGCCATTCCGCTTATCCAGCTTCTCCGCTGTAGCGAGAGCTAACTTCTGGAAGTATTTCGCAAGCGAAGCTACGTCTTCGGATTGGCGTTCACACGGGTGCCCAGCCGGAAGCTTGACCTGGAAGCGGATGGATTCCTCAGACAGACGGCGGAACAGCTTGGCCGAATAAGCGTTGAAAATCATCTGATCGGCCGGGTTCTCGTGATCCAGAGAGGAGGCGATATACTCTTCGAAGACCTCCAGCGCCTTGACCGGATCGGTCAGGGTCAGGTAGCCAATATGCTCTGCCTGGTGATACAGGAAGTCGCGGTTTCCTTTTACCAGCTTATAGCCTTTCTTCTGCAGCTTATCGGCTTCCTTCTGGCGGTCCAGCCGTAGGAGAGGGAACAGTACCTTGGTGATGGTCACATGAGGGACCTCACCGCAGGTCATTCTACCCTTGAGAATCGGTTCAGCCGCCTTAACGGTTGCTTCATCGTCTCCCTGCTTCGCCAGGAACTCAACCAGGCCATGCTGCTCACAAGCCTCACAATCGCTCATCTCGTCCCGGTCCATGGTCTGGACAATCGCCCATTCGGCCTGTGAAGCTTCCAGCTCCCCAAAATCTTCGAGAATATTCGCCCGGTAATAGTGATAGGTCCGGCTGCTATAGCCTTCGGCTTCGTAGCGGATCTTCATATCCTCCAGCAGGTTCTCAATCTGAGTGCGGCTAATATCTGCAAAAGCGGTAATGCGGTCCAGCACCCACTTGTACGACCACATCAGGCTGTAATCATCGAACCGGCCAGGGTTCTTGTCATACTGCCCCAGCTGCCAGGAAAAGGCGACCAGCGCTTTCATCGGATAGCCGTGGAAGCTGCCCAGCTCTACGATTTCGCTGCGGGCCTCATAGCCCTGATCGATATCTCCTGCGGCATCGGCCACCCGTACGGCCTGCTCCAGCAGCTCCAGCTTAGCCTTGCCTCCGGGCAGGCCATAGGCTTCTTCCATCAGATCGTCGAAATCCATCTCGGTAACGTTCATTTATTTCTCTCCTTCTGCGGATCGACTGGCCGTCAATCCCCAATCAATAAATTGAATAATGCCTTGGTTCAGGAGCGCGATCTCCTGGCGGTTCATTGGATAATGTCCCATCAATAGCGCATTGCAGTACAGCATCTCGACAATAGAAGGCAGCGTAGCCTGATTCCCCTGATGGAATACCTTCTCAATGACGGGATTGTTCAGGTTAAAGTAAAGTGTAGCGTATGCCGTATCCTTAAGCGAAGCGCCCAGGCTGCCCAGAACAGAGGATAGGGCCTCGGTGCTGACTTCCTTCGTTGCCTCAAGTACACGCCACTGGGCGGATTCCTCGGATAGAGTATAGAGCACCGGAATCTCTTCTGGCTTGAAGCGGCGCAGCTGCACCTGGCAGCGGAACTTCTGCAGGACACTGTCTGCGAGTCTTACAGATTCATAGTAATCCAGCCGCTCTTGAGGCGTAATATCGGTGAAGGATAAGGACACCTCTTCCGGCAGCAGCCGTTCCGTCTGCACCTCCGGGTCAATAAGCGGAAGCTGGGACAGCAGCTCGGCATCATAGATATACCCGCCATTCACCACCAGCATGGATTGGGCCGAAGCCACGTGGGTAATCTGGCGGTATTCGTCCAGCGTCGCCGTGAAGTACAGGGGAGGCTGCTGCTTCAGCTCGCCAAGCGTCTTTCTGCCATACGTGCTCTCAAACGGCAGCCACTCATGAATGATAGAATAGAATGACGAATCTTCCACCGCGAGCGCCTTCATCGATAAGGCGTGCAGTGAAATGATCGATTGCAGGCGGTCCGGGTCATACTCGGCCATCCGCATCAATTCCTGACGAATGGCATTTCCCAGCTCTTCCCGCACTTGCTCCAGCTGAGCATTCTCATAGAAATGCTCCCTGGAAGCGGTGGGCTGCAGCTCATCGGTCCAGATCAGACATTTCACGAAGAACGCCCAGTCCGGCAGGATATTGCTGGCAGCTTCGGAGACCAGCATGTGCTTCAGGTATACCCGGTGATTGCGCTTGGCGTTCAGATTCACCGCATGTGGCAGAATGAAGGCGATGCCTCCTGTCCGGCCCGAAGCGGTGTGCAGGGGAATGAAATCACGGAATGTCTCTCCCAGCACCTGCTTGCCGAAGGCCAGTACCTCGTCACGATGCTTCCGGGCCAGCTGCGGATCTTTGATCCACGGCGGGGTCAGCGGATTAATCAGGCGGGTGTTGCGGTCTGACACCAGTTGGATCGGGTAAGGCAGCAGAGCGCCGTAATGGAATAGACCTTCCCGCAGGTTCTCTTCTTCGAAGTAAGCTTCCGACCCTTCCTTGCAACGCAAAAAAACCTTGGTGCCGGGGGCATGTGCCCCATCGAGCTTACGGATCGTATAAGTGCCGTCCGGCTTCCCGCGCCATTCCAGGGCAGGTCCGCCCTTGGCCGATTGGGTAACCATTACGATATCGTTACTCACCATGAAGCAGGACAACAGTCCGATGCCAAACCGACCGATAAAGGAGGTATTGGTCGACAGGAAATCTTCGCCCCGCTTGGAGGATTGTCCAATCATGGCCAGAAACTCATGAATTTCTGCCTCATCTAACCCGATCCCGTTATCCTCTACTAATAAGGTTGCCCCCGTGGAGGTTCCGCTTACCTCGACATGGATCTTACCTTCGTAGCCTACTGGGGAATATGCCTGACGTGCAGTAATCGCGTCTATGCCGTTCTGCAGCAGCTCTCTTAAGAATACCTTCGGGCTGCTATACAAATGGTTAGACAAAATGTTGATCATCCCGCTTAAGTTCACCTGAAAGCGGTACGTATCCCGGTTTTGGTTCTCCATCTTGATTCTCCTGTTCTGTAATCATTTTGCTTGTGCTTCATGCCGACAATCAGTTTCTATGTAGACAGATACAACTCTATGTATTACCCAGAATCTGCATGATGAGAAACATATATTCCCAAGCGTCTCTATCATTGCATTATAAAAGAAACCCAAGGTCTTGAAAGGACCCGGGTTTCCAGACAATCTGAAGGCTCTCCGCTTATCTAATACTCAGTTCGCCATCTTCACTGCACAGACCCGCAACCGCCGGTAGTCGGCAATCCATTGTCCCTGCAGGTAATGCTCCGGACGCAGCTGCTCTTCCACTTCGCGATAGATTACAGTCTTGTCTTCTGCACTGACATCGTAGAAGAAGTCATCGGCCATCATATCGAGCCAATCCCGGATTCCACTCTCCCCCTGCAAGGGAGTCGGCCGTTCGAAATGCTGGGCCAGCGTGACGAGGAAGGCATGTGCCTCCAGCACTGCCGTATATTCTCCGATGGTGGGGAAATACCAAGGATTGCGTCCCTGCGGGTCATAGCCATGCGCTTCCAGTGCGGCCTCGGTTGCATTCACCAGCGCGGCAACGTTGCGGTAGCCGCCGAATTCGGCGACGAACCGCCCGCCGGTCCGAAGTGCACCTGCTACCGTTACCGCGACGGCGTGCGCGTCCTTCATCCAGTGCAGCGCAGCGTTGGAGAACACTGCATCGAAAGGCTGAGCGGTCCGGTAAGTGTATGCATTCTGGGCGCTCAGATTCAGGTGCGGATACTTGCTGCGGCCACGGGCAATCATCTCGGGTGACAGATCGATGCCCACTGTATCCGCTCCAGCGGCCGCGATCTTAGCTGTAAGATCGGCTGTTCCGCAGCCGATATCAAGCACGCGCTCACCGGGCTGAGGCTGCAGCAGCGAGAGGACATCGCTGCCCAGCTTGGAGACGAAATCCAGTTTATGATCATACGTATCTGCCTGCCATTGGTTATTGGAAGCCGGTTGATTCATGTACTTCCCCTCCTTATGAAGTTCAGTATAGTGCTGCATAGCTTATAAATGAAATATATAGTTTCTATGCAATTAATAAGCATTGCCTATAACTGCGCTCTCAACAAAAATAGACCGCAAGCCTCTGCTCTTTAAGGAGGGCGGTCTATTCTCTCATATCATAGTAGCGGAAATTAATATACCCGTACGCCTGCATCCAGCACGGACTTGTTCGCCACGGAATTGCCGGCCAGGAATACCTGTTGCAGCTTGGGCAGCTTGCTCAGAAGCTCTATATTGGAAATTGCATTGTTCTCCAGATGAAGCTCCTCGATGGCCTGCCACTTGCTCATGAACGCAAGAGAAGCCAGGTTGTTGTCCTGCAGGGTGAAGGAACGCAGGGCAGTCAGGCCCGCGAAGTAAGGCATCACCTGGTCAACCTCACTAACGGAGTTGTTGTTCAAGGAGAAGTATGGCCGGTCCAAGGTCAAATGTTCAAGCACACTATTCGTTGCTGCTGCCTGCTTGAAATTCAGGCGGCATTCCGAGCACACTAGCGTGTTCACCTGCTTCAGGCCGAATAAGGCATCGCTCTCTGAATACAGTGACGAATCATAGATGCGTAGTGTCTTCAGACGGGACAAGCTGTCCAGCGCACGAAGCTGGATGATGTCGTCGCTCCCCCAGAGGGACAGCTCCGCAAGTTCCGGGAATTTCTTCAGCTCAGCCATGCTCAGCTCCCCGCTGCCTCCCCGGAGCGTCAGGCTTGTTACCGCTGGCGCCTTCAGCCCGGAGAGGAAGGAGGCTGGAATCTCCATCCGTTTGACTCCTGGTAAGGTAAGTGCGTCTGGCTCGTCGTAATAACCGTACAAGGTGAATTCCCGCAGCGAGGGCAGGCTGTTCACAGCCTTTACCGAGCCAAGCTTGCTTAAGGACGCCAGCCGGAGGCTGGTAATGGAGGTTTTCCCGGCCAGACGCTCCAGGCTGGAGAAATTCAGATTTTCGATATCCAGCGTCTGCAGAGCAGGCATGTTCTGCACGAAGTCAATCGACTTCACATTGGACAAATAGGAAAGCTTAAGCTCCTGGAGTCCGGTTAAGGCATACAAAGGCTGCAGATCTGTGGTTTCACTGTGATAGATAGCCAGAGAAGACAACCCCGTCATGGATGATAACCACCCCAGGTCATTGACGAAGGTAAGGGACAGGGACTTCAGCGGCAGCTTACTCAGCAGATGCAAATCCGATATAGACTCATCCACATAGGTAATAGACAGTGAGCTTAGATTGGGGAATTCCAGCAGCAGAGCCACTTCCTGATTACTGCGCAGCTGAGTGGACAGCTCCGTAATTTTGGACTTGTCGCCGAAATAGCCGGAGAATCTGCTGAAGGATTCGTTGAAGGCGCCGCCGTAGCTTTTTAATCCGGGAATATGGGCAAAACTGATTTGATCCGTCTGGTCAATTTCGTAGGTCCCGTTCAAGTCCAGTGCCGTCAGCCCCGTGAAGGCTTCGAAGTCCCGCTGGTCGATCCGCTGGGTATTGAGCCGCTTATCCTGGATCACATAAGTGAGCTTCTCGGCCTGTGCATCGCTGAAGGGATCGGAGAAGCTGTAGGTGAACTGCCAATGATCATTGTCTAAATGCTTCACCGATAAATACCGCAGCCGGGCAATTTCCTCCTCGGTCGGTATGGCAGAGCCTTTACCCAGGGTCTCCCGCAGGAAGGTGAGCAGTACCTCGCTCTCAGGCATCGTCCGCACAGACAGATTAGCCTTGGTTGCCTGCTGCGGAGAGCTTAGGCTGTAATAGAAATATGTACCGATAGCGCCGCCCAGCATCAGCAGCAGGACCAGCACCAGCCTGATGGGGATGGAGACGGAGACGGTTGGCTTCGGTGCGGCCTTGGGAGGGGGTGTCCCGTGATAATGGTTAATGGTCTGATCTACATAGTAGACATTATTTTGCTTGAGCAGAAGCTCGGTCTGGCAATAAGGGCACTTGAGAATCGTGCCTTCCTTGTATTCAATTCGTCCGCTGCAATTGGGACAGTTCAACGGAATAAATGCCATGGGCAGCCGCCTCCTTCATGATGTAATGATATTCCAGTGATCTTATCGGAATTTACGTGGGCTCCGCTGATTTGTTCCATTATTCTTTGGAGTGAAGCTGATAATTTGATTCTATATGAACAGATGCTCAGAACACAACAGTTCTTAAAAAGGAGAATCAAGCCGTTAAGATTAGGTTGACACCTGGGATGAATTTTGTATATCATTTGATATATATCATATGATTTGTATCGATTGTTTTATTTCAGGAGGAAACCTATGGCACCCAAAAAAAAGTTCACCAAAGAACAAATCATCGATGCGGCGTTCGAGATTGCGAGGACCGAAGGAGTGGATGCCGTGACCATCCGTAAGGTGGCCGAGAAGCTGGGGGGCTCCATCGCCCCCATCTATGTCAATTTCAAAGAGGCTGGCGAGCTGGTGGAGGAGGTGCACCAGAGAACCCTTACGGTGAGCAGACAGATTCTGCTGGAGCAGAACTCCGGGCATCCGTTCTACGATATCGGGGCGGCCAGCATCCGCTTTGCCCGGGAGTATCCGATATTGTTCCGGGATCTGGTGATGAAGAAGAACGATCAGGCGAAGCATGATGAGGCAGAGACACAAGGGTTCATACAGATGATGAGAACGGACCCAGATCTGAATGGATTATCGGATGATGAACTGGGGATGATTTTGCTCAAAATGAAGATGTTCCAGGTTGGGATGAGTGTGATGGTTGCCAATGAGCTACTGCCGGACCATTATACGGAGGAGCAAATGATTCAGCTATTGAACAGCGCGGCGGAGGATGTCATCAGCACAGCGAAGCGTGGCATGGAGTAATCCTGAACCTGGAGGGGATGATCATATGACAGCAGGCAGAACAAAGCTTAGTCTTATATTGTTCATCGTAATTGTGCTGACCAGCGGCTGGATTGGGGTATGGGTGGATACGAAGCTGCCGGATCAGCCGGAAGGGAATTCGCCGGGCATGGGCTTATGGCTGATTTTGCCGGTGATTGCCATGCTTGTACTGCGGCTATTGAACCGCGATTGGAAGGATATTGGCGTAAGGTTTAATTTAAGAGGAAATAGGAAGTGGTACGGCGCAGCCATTGCTGTCTATCCGGTAATCATGGTAATTGCGGTAGGGCTTGCTCTGCTGTTCAATAGCGCCAGCACTTCAGAGGCCGAACTACTTACGATTCTGTCGCTGGTTGGAGTATCGCTCGCCGGCAACTTGATCAAGAACATCTTCGAGGAATTCGCTTGGCGCGGCTATCTGACCCCGAAGCTGATCGAGCTGAAGCTGAATGACTGGATAATCTATCTTGTGTCCGGTCTGGTCTGGGCGCTGTGGCATACGGCATATTATCTGGTCTTCCTGCCAGATACTTATTTCGGGACTACGACGAGATGGGGCTATGTCTTCATCGGCTGTGTGCTCATGGTTGCTTGGTCCATCATGTACGTTGAAATCTATCGTCTTACGCAATCGGTGTGGCCGTGTGTACTCATGCACGCAGTGGAGGATGGAGTACCTACCTTGCTGGTATCGGTTGCCGGGATCATTACATTCACGCCGGCAGGCGAACTATGGTTCAGCCCGACCACCGGCGTGGTAACGACGATTCTGTTCATTGGATTCGGATTATGGCTCAGATCTAGACGATTGAAGCGCATATGAGGATAGAACCTGGGCGAGAGATACACGGTTATTTTGCTTCATGCCCCATCATATCGCGCAGGACATCATAGGCAATAGGTAAAGTGGTAAAGCCGTCGCTGTCCAGAAAATGTCCGCCGTGCTCTACCTCGTGAAAATCGGCATGAATGACTTGTGCTAACTCCTTGCTGAGCGCGACTGGCACAATGGCATCATCCTTGGAGGCAATCACTGCACGTTTGGGGGCCAGCGCTGCGGCCTCGCTGTAGTTGATCTGATCCTGCGTGAACTCATCAAGCATTGGCAGGCCGGGTAACGGCTTGGTGAAGCCGGACACGAGAACCAGACCGCCGAGCGGTTCCTGCGGCCTCGCGCTGAGCAGATACTTGAGCAGAGAGACGCAGCCTAAGCTGTGAGCAACGAAATAGGTGTCCTGGTTCAGCAGCTTGGCCTTACTGGACAGATGCTCCAGCCATTGCTGGAGATTAGGCGATAAGGGCGTTGGCATTTCCAAAATATCTGCCGTAATCCCGTCTGCCGCGAGCCGCTTCTGTAACCATCCAAACCAATGATTGGCCGGGGTGGCTCCGTAACCATGAATAATATAAACATGCTTGCTGTTTGTAGGATCAGCCATATCGTAACTCCTCCCATTAAGTAAAAGTGAATATTCCCAGTCGCGTATATTATAGATTCTTCCATTCTGCATGCACAACCCCTAAAAAAGACCGCCATCCCATTAAAGGGAGGACGGTCTATTTACCTTCACTTATTCACTAGCAGGTTCCTTGTCTGTATCTGTTCCTGCAAACCTGACAAATAGGAATACTCCAATCAGAATCACGACTATCCCCGACCAGAAGAACCAGAACGGAACGCCGAACCGGTCAGCCACAGGTCCCGCCAGCGCAAGCCCGAGCGGAGACGACAAGAGTCCGATACTCGTCACGAAGGAGAGGACACGTCCCAGAAGCTCAGGCTCGTAAGACTTCTGGATCATCGCCATGTACGGGCCGTTGAACAAGGGGGCTGCGGCACCCATCAGGAACGAGAGGACGGTAAAAGCAAGGAAGGCCTCGCGCCCGGTCACCCCGCTCAGGACACAGGTGAGCCCGATCACAACCAGACTCAGACTCATGTAGGTGGTGTCCTTCCATCTGGAAGCAAGCACGGACAGCAGGGCACCGCCAAGGATCATCCCAATTCCGAATACGGCCTCAATCAGGCTGGCGCTGTAGCCGCCGCGTCCGAAATGCGACAGCGTCATCAAGGGGAACAGCATCGCCAGCGGCATGAATACAACGCTGAAGACCGCCATGGCAACCGTTACTGTGACAATGGACTTTTGCGACAGAAAGGCCCGCCAGCCGAGCATAAACTCCCTACGGAACGAGGGGGTCTCTACGATTTCCGGCTTCGGTTGACGAATCTGGACGAACAAAAGCATAAGATTAGCGATTTTAGCGCCAGCCACATCTAAGAGCAATACGGTTCCTAGTGAAGTAGCCGAGTATACCGCAATTCCAAGCGCCGGTCCAAGTACGCTGGAAGCAGAGAAGATGAGCTGGTTCCAGCCTGCCACCCGGGTGAGCTGGTCTTCCGGTGCTATCAGCGGAATCGCAGCCTGAAACGATGGTGCATGGAAGGAAGATGCTGCCGAACGAATGAGCAGGATGGCATACACAACCCATAAGCTCGGCTCCCCCCATAGATAATAAGCACCCAGAATCAGACTGGTTAGTGCAATGGCGCTGTCCGCGGCGATCATGGTGAGCTTACGGTTCCACCGGTCGAGCCAGACGCCGATGAACGGACCTAAGACCGCTTGCGGCAGGAACCCGGCCAGACCGGCCAGCATCAGCACGACAGCTGATCCTGTCGTCTCAGTCAGATGCCAGATGATGGAGAACTGAACCATCGCAGAGGTTAATATCGAGAAGATTTGTCCGCTGAAGATGAAGGCGAACGTCTTTTTCCATTGAATATTCATAAGTTTGTACCCTCCCTAAATAAAAGCAGACCCAAGTCCGCATAGGGGCTTGGGTCTGCAACAATTACATAACGGGACAGTGCGAAACCGGGCATAGTGAAATAAGCCATAGCGGATCGCAGCCGATGTCCTTAACGTAAATAGCAGCAGCTCAAAAAAGCCCACACTTGGTGAGAAATCAGCTTTTGTTGGGCGTGCTTACCATATACGTGGAATCATCGGCTGCCATCCTCCTCGAATTTTATAGCTGGAGCTTAACATTGAACTCTTGAAGCTGTCAATAGTATTGAACCCTGCATCAATGTACCCGTCTTCTCGTAAACAGCCACCCGCCAGCCACGAAAACAAGATAAAGCAGCAGGTTGAATCCGGTGCCCAGCAAGAGAGAATCGTTCAGCAGCAGGGTACGGAAGAAGGAGGCCACGTGAACCCTGAGCTCCGGGATGGCTGTTCCGACCGGAATAGCTGCAGCAATCAGCACAGTCAGCAGCCAGCCTGCGGGGGTGAAGAATCCCGAGACCAGCATACTCAGCAAAGCCATAGTCATCAGGTAAAAGGCGGTTTGATACAGAAATGAACCGGCAAAGCCGTAATCATTCCAATGAAAGGCGGCGATCAGATCCGTGGCATTATCATAATTGTGAAAGACATGAACCTGCACGGCGAACCATAGGGAGTTCATTAAGGCAACACCTGCGGCCCAGACGGCAAAAACGGCATGCAGCCCCCTGTAATATTGTATCCGGCTGGCGCCCAAATGAACAATCCGTTGGTAATAGCTCAGCGGCAGCGTGACGGCGAACAATGGCAATAGAAGAATAAGCATGTTGCTCTCGGATAAACGTGAGGCACTCATTGTGTTTGTCAGGAAAGTAATCATAAGCTCTGTCGTCCGGCCAAGCACAATAATCATCGGAACCAGCCAGATATATAATTTAAGCTGTCTGTAGGTTGCTTTTAAATGAACGGTCAACGCACTCAATCTAGAGACCTCCCTCGATCAAATACAGGAATAGCTTTTGCAGACTCAGCGCTTCGACTGATATGTCCCGCTCACGGGCCAACCGTTTGTCCTTGTCACTCAGCTTCTCGTAAAGTGCGGCAAGTGTTCCTCTTCCATAATCCTCGCGGTAGATCACCCGTTTGCCGGATGTATAAGAAGCTACAGCCTCCGAATGTCCCCGGATCAGATAAGCCGACTGGAGGCATTGCTCCATATCCTCCTGCAGCAGAAGGGAGCCTGACTCAAGGATAATGATCCTCTCTGCGACCGGTGCGATCTCATCGATCAAGTGCGTGGACAGCAGAATCGTGCGCGGACAATTGGCGTAATCCTCCATAAGTGACTTGTAGAACCGTTCCCTCATCAACACATCAAGGCTTAGCACAGGCTCATCGTATAAGGTTAACTGCGCCCGGCTGGCGAATCCGATTACATTCTGGAGCAGCGACCGGTTCCCGCTGGAGAGCTGCCTGATCTTCTGGTCCTTATCGATTAGGAAGAGGTCAAGCAGTTCGCGGGCATAAGAACCATCCCACCTGGGATAAAAGGCTGCTGCAGTCTCCAAAGCTTCGATAACTCTTGCTCCCCCGAAATGCTGGTAGTGATCGCGTACATAGCACAAGTCCTTCGGTAATTCTCCCCTGCGCAGCCGCTGTCCGCCAACCTCAATCGTGCCGGAATCTGCCGCAATTCCACCCGCAATCGTGTTCAGTAATGTGGTTTTGCCGGCCCCGTTGCGTCCAAGTAACGCGTAAATGACGCCTTCTTCCAGCTGTAAATCGAGCGCCCGCAGAGCCGGAGCAGAGCCGAAGGATTTGGTCAGACGGCCGCAAGCTAATGCTATACTCACGGATTTCAGTCCTTTCTCAGTTGTGTGATCATGTCAATGATATCGCCGGTGGTCAGCCCAAGCTTGTCGGCTTCGTTCAGCAGCCCGGACAAGAGCTCTTTGGTAAACCGCTCTCTTCGTTTCAAATGAATTTTCTCTTTGGCATCGGCCGCGACAAACATGCCCAGCCCTCTTTTTTTGTACAGAATCTCTTCGTTGACCAATATGCCAATCCCCTTAACCACAGTGGCCGGATTGATCTGAAACAGCTGGGAGAACTGGGCAACCGAAAGAATCTGCTCGTCCACCTGAAACGTGCCGTTCAGAATATCATCCTCAATGATATGGGCGACTTGCTGGAATATCGGTAGATTATCGTCAAAAGTGATGGTCATGGCTTCACCATTCGTCCTCTTAGTATGTTACTCATATAACATACCACCATAAAGGATGGACATCCAATTGTCAATCCACAGAATGATAGCTCCAGATGAACCGGGAAGGCTCATATTGACAGCTTGAACTTTCATGTATTACAGTATGCTACATGAGTAACATACTAACATACTGAAGGCGTAAATAACAGCCCCAGTCATGCGGTTGTAGACCTTTCAGAGAAGCAGAGGGGATGGAAGCAGCAGTGAATAAGCTGATTGAGTTCAAGAATGTAGCCAAGGAGTATCAAGTAGGGGAGGTGAGCATCCGGGCGCTTGACGGCGTAGACTTCTCCATATCAGAAGGGGAGTTCGTGGTTGTACTGGGAGCAAGCGGAGCAGGCAAAAGCACTATTCTTAACATTCTGGGCGGTATGGACACCGCTACATCAGGCCAAGTTCTTGTCGGCAGCCAGGAGATCACGAAGTACAGCGAGAAGAAGTTAACCCGCTACCGTGGTGAGAAGGTGGGCTTTGTGTTTCAGTTCTACAACCTCATTCCCAACTTGAATGCACTGGAGAATGTCGAATTTGCTGCTGAGGTATGCAAGGATCATTTAGATGCAAGGGAGGTACTGCACAAGGTGGGGCTAAGCAGCCGGAACCGCAACTTCCCGTCCCAGCTATCTGGGGGCGAGCAGCAGCGGGTGGCGATTGCCAGAGCCGTTGCCAAGAATCCGCTGCTTCTGCTCTGTGATGAACCCACTGGGGCACTCGATTATGTGACGGGCAAGGCGGTATTGAAGCTTCTGGAGGACTTGAACAGGAGGACTCACAAATGCGTTGTGCTGGTCACGCATAATTCGGCGATTGCCCAGATGGCGGACAAGGTCATTAAGGTCAAAAGCGGCAGAATTGAAAGTATAACGATGAATGAAAACAGACAAAGTGCTGAAGGGATTGAGTGGTGAGATGAAGCTTCTGTTCAAGCTGTTGCGGGATATCAGACAGTCGCCCGGGCAGTTTTTCTCCTTTGTGCTGATTGTCGCAGTAGGTGCTTTTTTCTATACAGGGCTGGCGTCCTTAAGCAATCATTTGAATGATTATACGAAGGCTTATTTTGCAGAACACACTTTAAGCGATTTGAATCTCTATTACACCAAGCTCCCACCTGAGAGGATCGCGCCGCTCAGCCAAGTGGAGGGCATCCATAAGCTGGAGGGGCGGTATACCTTCAATGCCACAGAGACATTTGACGGTTACCGTTCGACACTTCGAATTCACTCCATCCCGGAGAGTAATGAAATTAACACGCTGGAGATGCTGGAGGGGGGACCTCCATCGGGGGCAAACGAGATTGTGCTGGATTCCCGTTATGCCGCAGAGCATGGCTACGGAGTTGGAGATCAAGTGACGATCCGCGTTCAAGACCAAGAGCTGACCTTCAGGATCAGCGGCTTAGGGGAGAATGTGGAGCACGCCAAAAAGAATGAGACACAGGATCATAAGCATGACGGCGTTGCTTACGTCAGCGAGGCGGCTATCCCTGAGGTCGCAGGCGCCTTCTTCTATAATGAACTGCTGGTGGATGCCAAGGAAGGCTACGATGTGGATCAAATCGGCAAGTCCATAGAGGAGAAATCCAAAGGGCTGCAGTATCTGGGCCAAGAGAGCAAGGAACGTTCGTTCAGCTACTCGCGCCTGAAGGCTACGCTCCATAATAACGGGTTAATGAGCAAGGTCATTCCTCTGGTGCTCTTCCTGATCGAAGCGATTATCCTATTCCTGGCCATGTCCAGAATAATTGATTCTCAGCGGAATCAGGTCGGCATCATGAAGGCACTCGGTGTGAGCCGAAGCAGCATCATGCTTCATTATATGGGCTATCCCGTGCTGGTTGGAGTAGCTGGTTCGATTCTGGGATATATCCTGTCTGCGGCTGTATTTGTGCCCCTTATCGCGGTATCGAATGCCAGGTCCTTCACACTGCCGGGTATTCAATTTGACCTGTCGGTTGGATTGATCTTTCCGCCCATGCTCGTCTCCAGCCTGTTCGGCATGTTCGCTTGTTATTTCAGCGGAAGAAGCCTGTTGAAGGAAAGTGCGTCACGGGCCATGCGCCCCAAGCCGCCCAGATCCATACAACCTATACTCATCGAGAGAATTCCGGGGCTCTGGGGATGGTTGCCGTACAGGTACAAGCTGATTTTGCGGAATATTTTTCTTAACAAGGTTAAGGTTCTGGTAAGCTCGGTCGGGGTGATGGTCAGTACAGTGCTGTTAATAACGGCCTTTGGCACCCAAGCTTCCCTGCAAAAGGTAGCCGGCCAGTTCAGGCAAGTGTACAGCTATGACCTTCGTGTCGATTATAAAGCGGGGGAGGCCATGGCGGGACAGTCTCTTCCTTCAGGCATCAAAAGCCATTATGCGTTGTCCGCCTTCCCCATTGAGCTGAACAAGAACCAGCAGTCCGAAAAAGCGGAGCTGAGGGTCACGGAACCGGATAACAGACTCATTCATTTCTATGATGACAAAGACCATCGCCTGCAACTGGAGGACCACGGTGTACTGGTGCCCCAATCGTATGCTGACCATTATAGTATTGCGAAAGGGGATACCATAAATATTGCATTTACTGCGCCTGAGCTGGATAACAAGACGGTAGAGATGAAGGTGCTCGGTATTTCTACACAATACTCAAGCCCGGCCTTTTATATCACGCCAGACTATTTGGCAAGCTTCGGGATCGTGTACAAACCGTCCGCCCTGCTGGTGGAAGCGGATTCTCCGGGAGCTCTAACCGGTATTCGGAGCGAGTTCGGGAAAGATCCCAGGGTGGAAGCAATATCAGGCAAGGATGAGCTGGAGAAGGAAGGCCGTTATATTTTGCAGCAGAACAGCTTTGTCTTTATTATGTTTATTGTTTGCGCGGTGATCCTGTCCTTTGGCGCGATCTACACGATCTCGTCGATCAATATGTATGAGCGGAACCGCGAGCTGGCGACGCTCAAGGTATTAGGCTATTTCAGAAATCAGATCAACCGGCTTATTTTCATGGAAAATATATTCATCACTACGGTGGCAGTCATAGTCGCCCTCTCCATTTCCGGTTATGTGTATGAACTGGTCGTAAAAGCGTTATCCAGCACTCACCAGCAAATCCCGGATCAATTAGGCCTTGCCAGTCTCTTGATGTCGGTGGTGGTTGCGTTCGCGCTTACCCTTATGGCTAATCTGCTGCTTAGACGTAAGGTGACCCGGATCAATATGATCGAATCGCTGAAGGGCCTGGAATAGCGGAGTTCCGAACCCCAAACCGGATATGCTATAGTGAGGATAATGAAGCGGATACAGGGGGCTGGAGGATGTTCTTTTTCATTGTAATGCTTGTAGGTTTCGGTGTGTTCACAGCGCTTGCCTATATATTCAACGCGAAGCATAAGATCATAATGCCGCTTGTCAGCGCGTTGGCGGTCAGTATGCTGGTGCAGGTGCTGGAGCAATTCTACATGAGCAGCATTATTATTGTGGCGTTCATTCTGTATTTCATCATAAGCAGCATCAGGACCTTCAAGCATGAACAGTTCCAGTTAATGGTGGCGATTCTTTTCAGCACATCCGTCGTCACTCTCATCATAACCTCAACCTACTTCAAGCAGCCTGTGGCTCCCTCCGAAGAGGAGATGGTCAGGGTGATGTTCATCTATTACCCGCTGCTGATTCTATTTATCTCCTGCTATGTCTACATGCTGCTTAGCGTGTTCAATTTCAAGCTACTGCAGTCCGGGAACCCGCTCGGGTATATGATGGGCAAGGTGCGCGGCTTCAGGCGTATGGTCCGTCTGCTGTGGATCGCTTCTCGCAAAGGGCTGAACCATCTGCTCCAGCAGGATCATGCAAAGCTGCCGCAGGTGATTGCTGCCGTTCTGGATAACATGGGCGGGGTCTTCGTGAAGTTCGGACAAGTCTTATCGACCAAAAAGGACATGCTCCCGGCACAATACATCGAGGCGTTCTCCAGCCTGCATGACCAGGTTAAGCCACTCAGCCGGAAGGAGCTGAAGGAGATCATCGACAGCAGAATCGGCGATCTGGAGGAGACGTATGAAGACTTCGGGATGGAACCCATTGCTGCGGCTTCGATCGGTCAGGTGCATCTGGCGCGGCTGAAGTCCACAGGCGAGAAGGTGGTTGTCAAAATCCTGCGTCCGGATGTGAAGCAGAAGATGAGCGTAGATCTGGACTTGTTAATCCAATTCGTGACCCGGCTCTCCGAGCGCTCCTCCAAAATTAAAAGATTCGGCTTAATTCAGCTCGCCCAAGGCTTTAAAACGAATCTGATCGAAGAGACAGATTTTGATATTGAAGCGCTGAATACCAACCTGCTGCGCCAAGCGTTCCAGGAACACGATATTCCGATACAAGTGCCGAAGATCTACGCCGAGTACTCGACCAAGCAGATTCTGACCATGGAATATATTGAAGGACAGCGGTTCACCCGGAAGGTGACCAATGATGTATCGGAAATGATCATGCACGCATTCCTGCAGCAGATTCTGATGATCGGCATCTTCCACGCCGACCCGCATCCCGGTAACCTGATGCTGACCCGGGACGGGGAAGTCGCACTGATTGACTTCGGCTCCGTGGGTTATCTGACAGAGGAAGAGCGGGCAGGGATGCTCAACTTCCTGATGGGCTACAGCCGGAAGGAGACGAAGCAGATGGCCCAGGGCCTGGCCGGGGTCTGTGAAGAAGGGGAGCAATTAGATGTGAAAATGATCGAGCGGCGCCTCGGCAGACTTTTATCCGAAGCCTCCTTCTCCCCTGATCCTACCAGTGTCATGATGAGGCGGCTGATGTCGATGATTACCGAGCTGGGCATGTCCTTGAAGCCGACGGTGGCCGGGGCCTTCCGGGCAATTATTACCTTGGACGGAACCTTGTCCTCTGTAGATGAGTCGTACTCTCTATCCGCAGCGAGCCAGTCCTTCGCAGAACAGATGGATACGGGAGAGATCGTCAAGGAACAGTTCAACAAGGTGAAGGGGCGGCTGGAGGACTATATCCCGAAGCTGCTGGAGCTGCCGCTGCTGAAGGAGAACCGGATTACGCTGGCGCGTGAGGACAATCATAGTCTGACGGATTTCGTAGGGACGCTGACGGTAGGGATATTCACGGTGATCTGTATGGTGATTATGCTGGCAAGCTTCTGGGTGCAGGGGGAGATCATGCGGTTTGTGCTGGCGCCCCTATCGATGTCAGGCTTCGGCACGGGAATGATTATTCTGATGATGTCCGTGATTAAGCAATTGAAACCTAAGAGTTAACGGAGGACATACAAGATTATGGCGAATCCACTCTCGAACAAGAAGAGAATACGCGGCTGGAAGCGCAGGGTGAAGCAGATTGACCAGTGGAAAAAATGGTGTATGCACCTCGATCTGGAGGAGCTGCAAACCACCCGGCGGGATTATGTGAAGCTATGGATCGACCCCTTCTACCGGTTGAACAGGCGCAATCCGCCGGTGTGGTACTCCCGTCTGCTGCTGGAGGCGATAATCGAGGTGTATCATTCCTGGTCCTGGCAGATGGCAGGTTTCAATGAACCTTTTTATCTGAGAATCTGGTTCTATCATCCGAACTTCATCCAATCCCAGATTGTGGTCGCCTTCCGTGATGCGCTGCATTTCTACGACAATACCTTCGAGGCTAGAGGCGAGCGCCAGGCGTTCCCCTCACATCTGTACGGGACAGTGCCCGGTTTTGAGGACTTCATCTGGGAGCCTGCCGCTGAACCTGAGCCTTACTGTCTGCCCGGACAGCCGAGGTCTCAAGCCGCACAGGTATGGTTAGGCAGGGCCGCTACCATTCCCCCAGAGTTATGATATAATTTAGCTTTATTACGGCCGGATAAGGATGATCCCGGCATGCATAGAGAGGTACTTCATATGATAAATAATTTCTGGCGTGAATTGCCACGCCCTTTCTTTATACTGGCCCCGATGGAGGATGTGACGGATGTGGTGTTTCGTCATGTGGTGAGCGCGGCGGGCCGGCCGGATGTGTTTTTTACGGAGTTCGTGAATACAGAGAGCTATGCTCACCCGGAGGGGAAGCAGGCGGTGCGGGGGCGGTTAACCTTCACGGAGGATGAACAGCCGATGGTCGCCCATATTTGGGGGGACAAGCCGGAGTACTTCCGGAAGATGAGCATTAGTATGGCCGAAGAAGGCTTCAAGGGCATCGATCTGAACATGGGTTGTCCGGTAGCGAATGTAGCCGAGAATGGCAAGGGCAGCGGACTGATCTGCCGCCCGGACACCGCTGCGGAGATCATCCAAGCCGCCAAGGCTGGAGGACTGCCTGTCAGCGTCAAGACCCGGCTCGGGTTCAGCAGCGTGGATGAATGGCGGGGCTGGTTGACTCATATTCTGCAGCAGGACATTGTGAATCTGTCCATCCATCTGCGTACGCGGGAGGAAATGAGCAAGGTGGATGCCCACTGGGAGCTGATTCCTGAGATCAAGAAGCTGCGGGATGAAATCGCGCCGCACACGCTGCTGACGATCAACGGGGATATACCGGACCGGGAGACGGGCCTGAGGCTTGCCGCAGAGTATGGGGTGGACGGGATTATGATCGGGCGCGGGATTTTTCATAATCCGTTTGCGTTCGAGCAGGAACCGAGGGAGCATAGCAGCAAGGAGCTCCTGGATCTGCTACGGCTGCACCTGGATCTCCATGACCACTATTCGGCGCTGGAATCACGTTCCTACAAGCCGCTGCCCCGCTTCTTCAAAATCTACGTCCGCGGCTTCCGCGGCGCCAGTGAACTCAGAAATCATCTAATGAACACCAAGTCCACCCGCGAGGTGCGTGCGCTGCTGGATGAATTCGCCAGCAAAGAGCAGGACGGTGCGGAGGAGCTTGGGAGTTAAGGGAGGGCATATGCGAAACTTTATTATTTTCGGAGCAAGCAAGGGCTTGGGAGAGGCCTTCGTCAAAGCGCTGCCGGAGCCGGGCGATCAGGTCTGGGTGGTCTCAAGAACGTATCCGGACAGCCTGAAGCTGGAGGATGGGGTGCAGCGGACCTGGATGGAGGCTGACTTGGCGAAGCCGGATGCTGCGGGCCGGATTGCAGAATCATTGAACGGCGTTACACTGGACGTATTCATCTATAATGTTGGCGTATGGGAGAGCAAGGGGTTCAGCGATGACTATGATTTTGAGCAGGACGATCCGGCTGAGATTGCCAGCATCATTAACATTAATGTGACTGCGGCGATTACGTGCATTCAGAAGCTTTTGCCGAATCTCAAGCAGTCTGCGCATGCGAACATCTTCTTCATCGGTTCTACGGCAGGCCTCGATCATAATGATTACACCCAGGTCTCCTTCACCGCGTCCAAGTTCGGTCTGCGCGGAATCGCCAATGCGGTCAGGGAGCATGTGAAGCCGTACGGCATCGGTGTGACTGTCATCAATCCTGGCGAGATAGCTACGCAGATTCCATTGGAGGCCGGTGTGGAGCCCGTCTTGTCTGCCTACAACGGCACGCAGATTCCGCTTCAGGATATCGTGTCCCTGGTACAATGCGTCATGAACCTGTCCAAGGCTTCCTGTGTGAAGGAGATCAATATTCCGGCGATGCTGGATTCGAATGCGTAGGGATGAAGCAGTGGAGAATCAGACTTAATAGAATGCCAGTAGCCGCGATCCGTGCGGTCAAGGGGAGAGCGGTTTTAGAGTGGAGCATCTGTCACAGTATACTTATGTTCAATCGATCGCAAAAGATACTATAAGTCAATTACAGGGGATAATTAAAGAAGGTATCACAGAAAAGGAAATCGTCTATAGAGCCGAAGAGATTATGAGAGATAAGGGGATTCATAGTTTTTGGTATCACGGTGTAGGGGCATTTGTTCACGTTGGGAAGAGAACAATTAGGTCCGAATCGGGTAAGGAGTATAAGCCTTCGGATACATTTGTCCGCAGAAATGATATCGTGACCATAGATCTTAGTCCAGAGATTAACGCCTATTGGGGAGACTATGCACGAACACTAATAGTGATTGATGGAAAAGTAATTGCCGAAGACGCACTTGCACATACCAATAATGAATCTGCACTAGAATTTTCACATGGAATTAACGCCGAAAAGGAGCTCCATAACAAATTTATTGATTTTGTAAGACCGGGCATGACTTTTGAAGAAGTCTACTTATATATGAATGAGGTTATCCAACAACTTGGTTACATTAATCTTGATTTTTCCGGAAATTTGGGACATACCATCGAATTCGATAAAGATCACAGAAAATACTTTGAGTCCGGGAATAAGATGAAGCTTAGTGAAGGATCACTATTTACATTTGAGCCGCATATTAAGCACAGAAATGGATTGTACGGTTTTAAACGGGAGAATATTTATTATTTCCGTGATGGAGAATTACTTATCTTATGATTTCTTGTTTAATAGTAGATAGGCCGCTTCCGTTACCGGGGCGGCCTATTTATGTTCTCGAATTCCGGCAACGTATGCTACATTGTTAGATATCCCCAGTTCGTAATACTTCCGCCATGTACTTGGGTGCCCGGATAAGCGAATATAGACACAGAAGCTTAAGAGGGCATGAGGACGCTGCGGCACCATCGCGGTGATCCCGATCATAGGAGGTAGAACGAAATGGCTTATCAGAATATAGACGGAGTGCGGGTGTGGGGGAAGCCGGATGAAGGAGCCCTGGTGCAGGCCCGGATGTGTGCGGAGAACGGGAATGTGGTGCAGACCCTGCTTATGGCAGATCATCATAAAGGCTACAGCCAGCCGATTGGCGGCGTGGTGGTGTACGATGGACAGATCTCTCCGTCTGGCGTGGGTTACGATATCGGGTGCGGGAATAAGGCGGTGCGGACCGGCTTGAAGATAGAGGAGCTGCGGCCGCGACTCTCAGGGATCATGGACGAGATTGCCCGCAGAATCTCCTTCGGCATAGGCCGGGTTAATAACGAGCGGGTGGAACACGAACTGTTCGACGACCCGGATTGGGCGGTGTTCAAGACGTTGGGCAGCGGAGTACATGATAAGCTGAAGGACCTGGCGCAGAATCAGCTCGGTACCGTCGGCAGCGGCAACCACTTCGTAGACGTACTAGAAGAAGACGCAACCGGCCGGGTATGGATTGCCAATCATTTCGGCAGCAGAGGGTTCGGGCATAAGACAGCGAGCGGGTTCCTTAACCTGGCAGCAGGCAGAGACTTCCTGGCGAATGCCCCCGGGGAAAAGATGGATCAGCCGCCCGTACTGCTCGACCTGAACAGTGAGCTGGGCGATATGTATTACAGAGCGATGAAGCTGGCTGGTCGCTATGCTTATGCGGGCAGAGACTATGTCATCCAGCAGGTCTTGGCCATTCTGGGAACAGAAGCGGACATGGTGGTGCATAACCATCATAACTATGCCTGGAAAGAGACGCATGACGGCAAGGAAGTCATCGTTGTCCGCAAAGGGGCCACTCCGTCCGCACCCGGCCAGATAGGCTTCATTGGCGGCAGCATGGGAGACATCTCCGTGATCGTCCGGGGCAAGGACAGCGTGGAGAACCGGGAGGCCTACTACAGCACCGTTCACGGAGCAGGCCGAATCATGAGCCGGACCCAGGCAGCGGGCCGTATGAACTGGAAGACCCGCACCCGCAGTGGAGGTCAAATCACGCCAGGGCAGATGATGGAGGCGGTCCGTGAGTTCGGTGTAGAGCTGCGCGGCGCAGGGACGGACGAGAGTCCTTTTGTGTACCGGAAGCTGCAAGAAGTACTGGAAGCGCACGCCGGGACCATTGAGGTTATGCACGTTCTGAAGCCGGTGGGCGTATGTATGGCTGGCGCGGATGAGTTCGATCCGTATAAGGATTGAGGGGGATATCCATCACGAAGTCTCCACAGGCGGGCAGTAAGGACGCGAAGTATGGTAACATAGAACTTCAAGAAGAGGCCGATAGGCCTTTTCCCATTTTCAATATGGAGGGATTACATGTCCTGGAGCAAACTCAAGCAGCAACTGGAGGGCTTCCTCAGCCCATCCTTAGAGGGACGGGTAGAGTACCGGGCGCCCGCTTACCGCTATTCGCCGGATAAATCAGGCACCTGTTATATTACGGTGGACAAGAAGAACATTCTCAGCATGACCGACAAGTCCAGCTCTATCCGCTGGTACTCATCCGAGCTGGAGGTCAAGAATGACCCGGAGCTGCATATCTCCGTCACCAATGAGGACATTGAAGCAGTCAGACTGACGGCCAAAGGCCCCATCCCTGAGGACCGCCTAATCATAATGGCCCGAAGCCGCTTAACCACCGAACATTCCAAAGCATTAATGTTGGCCCAGGCTGCCCTGACGAAATCGAATTTCATTGTGGTGGCGAATAAGTTCTTGGTTACTCCTATCGAGGAGAGCCTGGAGAGCAGCGATATTATATTGAACATCCTGGCTCTGATGGACCGGAGAGTCGGGCGGAAGCGGATCGAGGGGATGGCCGTGAAGATGCAGCGGAAGCATCCGGCGGTGGAGTATTTCTATGATCTGCGGCGCGGGGCACGATGATTGTTATGGCCGCTGCCGCTGAAACGGTACCGTCCTTTACAAGGTCGGCAAAGCCGTATCCGCCTGTGCTCAGCGTTTCCCGGCAACCAGCATATATCCGGCCCCACGGACGGTAATGATCCGCTCGGGATGGATGGGGTCTTCCTCGATTTTTTTGCGCAGATTACTGATGTGGACCGCCACTGTTCGCGTATCCTCCAGACTCTTCATCCCCCAGATGAGGTGAAACAGTGTATCGGCAGTGACCACTTGATTCACGTTCTGTGCCATGTAGGAGAGCAGGCTGAATTCTTTTTTGGACAGAAAAATCGTTCTGCTGCCCATATGGACAGACTGAGCATAGAAATCCAGCGTTAGTCCCGGCAGCTCCAGCAGCTGTTCCCTTCTGCCCGTGGATACCCTGCGGAGGTGGGCCTTGATCTTGGCCATGAGTACGCCCGGACTGAACGGCTTGGTCACATAATCATCCCCGCCATAGGATAAAGCGCTGATCTTCACCTCATCCTCCTCTTGACTGCTTAGGAACACAATCGGGGCATTCGTGTAATTGCGTGCGTTCTTGCACCAGTCAATGCCGTTCTCATTCGCCAGCAGCACATCCAGCACAATCAGGTCCGGGTTAAAGGACGCAAGCAGCATCATAGCATCGGCCCCGCTGTGGCAAGATGAGGAGTCGAAGCCTTCCCGCTGGCAGTATAGCTCAACAATCTCACAGATATGGGGATCGTCGTCGACGATCATAATTCGGTATGTGTCCATTCTATTGTCACCTTCCTGCTTCTCAGATCAACGGCAATATGACCTGGAAAATCGACCCCTTCTTCCCGTCGCTCTCCGCCCGGACACTCCCGCCATGCGCTTGTACAATTTCCCGGCATATCGCCAGCCCCAGTCCGCTGCCCTCCACGCCCATATCCAGCCCCGGCCGGTCTACCCGGTAATTGCGGTCGAAGATCTGCTCCAGCTGCTCTGGAGGAATACCCATACCGGAGTCTTGCACGCTGATGACCGCACACCGCGTATCGTTCCCTTCGTCCACGGCCAACGTAAGACGCACCAATCCGCCGCCAGGCGTGAACTTCATCGCGTTCGACACCAGATTGAATAACGCCTGCTCTAATCGTTGTGTATCGATCCGGGCAACAGGCTGGACCGCGCTTGAAGCTTCTGTATGCCCGATATCCAGATCGAAATTCAGCCCCGCATCCCGCACCACCAGCTCATATTGTTCATAGAAGCCGCGCAGGAACTGAATCACCTGAACCGGCTCCATCCGGTATTCCACTTGCCCTGTCTCCAGATGGGACAAGAAGCTCAGCTCCCCGATCATGCGGTTGATCCTTATCGTATTATCACGGATATACCTCAGGTACTGTTCATTGCGCTCCGGCTTCACCCTGTCCATCACCGCCTCGACATAACCCAGCATACTGGACAGCGGCATACGCAGATCATGCGTAATATAGGCTAGCAGCTTCTTCCGGCCTTCCTCGGAGTGCAGTAACCGCTCATAAGACAGGCGGAGATCCTCATGGGCGGCGGATAAGGCGTGGGTGCGCTCCAGCACAATCTGCTCCAGATTGGCATTCATCCCGGTCAGCTTGAGGTTGGCCTCCTGCAGCTCCCGCGCGATCCGCTCTTCATTCGTTGCCGCCCGCGTGAATCTGGAAGAGAGCAGCAGCATCTGGGCAACCGTGAAGATGAGCAGCCCGAACGGCGAGCTGTTCCCGATGGGGGACCATTCGTTGTAATACAGGAAATCGTTGATCACTGTAGCCAGAGCAACTACCGACACCAGCAGGAAGATCAGCGCTCCCTCCATCCGCCGCAAGGCTGCATGAGCCAGCCCCACCATCAGATACACCATATGGAGAACCACGACCACACCGATCAGCACCAGCATCCGGGAATAGACGAGAGCAGGGGTCACCACAACTACCAGACAGAGTGCGCCTGTGACGATCCGGGTGCCATAGCGGAACCACCGCGACACGTAATCCGGGAAAATGCATTCAAAATACATCGTGATCATCCATCCGCCGAGGCATAGGATCAGATACTCCAGCTTGAACTGCAATTCCCACGGAAAGTGAGGCAGCCACTGGGTAAGCATAAGCTCGCCGTTCAGCAGGGAACGGATAGAGAACATCACAGTGAACAGGCCAAAGTATAGAGGGGCCCGGTCCTTACGGCGCAGCATGAACAGCAGCAGATGATACACACCGATCACCAGCAGGCTGGCCGTGATGAACATATCCGCAGCAATCTTCAGATGGGTCCGGACCGTCAACACATTACTGCCGCCCAGCTCGATATCCTTGGTGATGCCGCCCCGCTTATGATGGAAGTTCGCGACCTGCATCACCAGCTCCACCGTGTCGCCTTCAGGCTGGAAGAACACTAGCTTCGTCGCCAGATTCGGCGTCATGCCCTCCTTGTCCTGATCCACCACACCGACCTCTGTCAGCAGCTCTCCATTCACCCACAATTTATAGGCATGAAAAATAGTAGGCAGCCGCAGAGCCAGCCGCTCCTTTCGATCCTGCTCACTCAGCCGGATCACCAGCCGGAAGGTGGCATAGCCCTCGCTCTTCAGCGCTTGACCGTCCAGCGGGTAGCCCAGCCAGGAGCTGGGGATGTTGATATACCGGTCCCGCTCAGCCGGTTCCCCGCCTGTCATCCGGCTTCGTATATCCTCGGGCGAGAGCAGCTTATGCCAATAGAAGGCCCATTCTCCCTGTAACTTCAGCGGATTCGTTCGGATAGAGGTATGCGTTAGATCCAGAAGGCCTTCCTTGCTTCGAGGCTTGGGGGCATCCGGCGTTGCAGACAGGAGGGCATAGCTTGCGATCAGCCCGATAACTACGACCACAGCGATATGTAACCAGATATTACGCGAACCGGACCTTAGTACACCCCTCATCATGAAGCCGACCCCAATCTACACAATTCGTCATTTTAAGCTCATTGCCTTAATGATAGCATCATTGCCGAAAATTGTGTGAAATTGCACTATGTAAAGTTTTCTTTTCTTTCATTAATAGGTTAAATTCCTGTGTAGAATGCGAGTTAAGGAGAAGAAAATGTCGAAAATTGTAAGGTTGGTGGGTAAGGGAGGGGCTATCCATCGCACACGGGTGCAAGGGGAGCTTCTCCGTGATGCCCTTCTGATGAATAATTAAATGAAACAAGGGGCTTCTCAGTGATCAATCACTGTGAAGCCCCTTGTTCATTTGCGCTTGAAATCTTCTAATATATTGGAGATTCTTAGAATCATGTTGATATCTTTATCTGCTTCTGTAGGGTTGTCTGGTAAATACAGGCCCCACTCCAAATGCTTACCCTCCGATAGAACAAATCCGGATACGTTAGCGCCGAAGCCGTCTATTCTTGCTGCATCAAGCGTTAACCGGTCATCCATAAATACCTTCGCTAACAAATTTTCCGTCCCCATGAAAAATACCGGATACGTTAGGTTGCTAAAGAAATCTCTATATTCTTGCTTTCCTGCTTCAGCCAGATAATCCTCAGTAATAATTAATCCGTCATAATGAATAGCAGGGTCTTCAACAATATCCTTGAGGTTCTTAGGGATGTAGTTAACATTTCTGACGGAATCAAAAGGGACTTTACCCACAATTGCAATCTCTAACAGAGATGAAGGCGGGTGATAAAGTTCTGCTTGAGGGAGAGGATCATTTACAACATTAATGTCACAGCCCACAAACAAGATAGGGAATATAGAAAGAAGTAACATTATTTTGAATTTCATGAAAGGAGCATCCTCGTTTCTGCGGGATAAGGAGCATTTAACTTTTAATATATGGGAATATAATCCTTTCAGCAAGCTATTTAAAAACTACAGAAATGTTGGAATGAATTAGAAAATCGGTAATAAAATATAGTACCCTGATGGATGCCCCTGAACTGTGACCCGATTTGAGGACGGTTTAAAAGAAACACCCTAGAGCTAGCTCGCTAGGAGATGACTCCTGAATTCGTCAGGAGTCATCTTTTTTAATGTCCATTGGTATCGCTCGGAGTTATAGTAGGCAATATATTCCGAAACACGAGCCCTGACTTCCGTAAGATTCTGACAATCTCGAACGCTCATTTCATCTTTCATATGCCCAAAGAATGACTCCATCGATGCATTATCCCAACAGTTCCCTTTACGGGACATGGACTGTTGAAAACCTGCCTGCTCAATGAGAAGACGAGTTTTAGGATGCGTGTAGTGCATGCCCTGATCGGAGTGGAAAATGGCTTCTGGATGAAGGTTTCCATCCAGCCGTTCCAGCAGGCGCCGAATCGTCTTTTCAACGAGTGGTAACTCTAGTGTCCCTGCTACACAGTCGGCAAGAATTTGTCTCGTTGCTCCATCTTTTATGCACGAAAGATAAGCCCACTGTCCGTTTCCGTACCGCAGATACGTGATATCGGTTAGAAAGACTTTCTCCGGCTCGTTCTGGTCAAATTGGCGTTTCAGTAAGTTTGCACAGGTCTGATGCTCCTGCGTAGCCTTTGCCATCTTACGGTACGGGTTAGCTTGCCGTATGGCCGCGACAAGGTTAAACTTACGCATTAATCGGCGAATCTTCTTGTGGTTCATGGTGACCCCGCTGAGGTGCTCCAAACGCATCTTAATCACCAAAGCGCCAGCTCTTCCTTGTAATGCGTCGAAGTGTTGCTTAATAAGAACAAGGTCACGCTCGTCGTCGGCTGTACGAAGTTGGCGTCTTTGCTCGGAGCCCAGCCATCTGTAATAGCCACTGGTGCTCACGGCGGCGACTTCACAGAGATAACGCGTCATGCGGCTGAGTCCATGGGCTCTCAGGGTGTAATGAATGATCTCGTAGCGCTCCGAAGGTGTTAAGGTCTTCCTTTGTTCCGTTCGAGCGCTTCGAGCTTTTTTAGAAAGTCGACCTCAGCTTCTAGTAATTTGATCTTCGCCTTTGCGCGCTTCAGTTCTTCGTCAGCAGACAAGGGACTTGCAGGCTTTCGCCCAGCGCTGCCTTTGCCACGCCGTTCTTCCAGTAGTCCCAGTTCACCATATTTAGCAAAGCTATCTCTCCAGCGTTTCAAACTATGCTTTGGTTTTTTAGAACCGATGAGATCCAGGTCAAAGCCCGCCCTAAGAAATATTTCTGACGGGGGTGTCCCCTCGTTGTAGGCCTTCACTGCCGCCAACTTAAACTCAGCAGTATACGAAATATTCGTCTCGGATACTCGCTGAACATTTGGATTCTTCTCTAATCTTCTGATGATATCTTCCGTAAATAGGGTTCGATTTAAGTTTCCCACAGCCTTATCCCGCTCCTTTTCCAATATTCTGATTAAAACACAAAAGACCCACAAGATGGTCACTTTTTTCAAAGTGTCTTTCTTGTGGGTCACAGTTCACCCCTTGAAGGGGCCTTTTTAAGCCATAGCATCACTTTATAGGGTTATTTTATGAGGGCAAATGATCTAAGGAGGCTTGGCTATTGTATACCAAAGTGTCAGCTAGAGCTCTATCCCTGTTGGCCGCATTCGCATTACTGTTCTCCGTGTTCTTCACTGCCTTACCGAATGCAAATGCTGCCGCGCGAGGATCGTGGTCGCCGAACACGGCCTATGCGGTGAATGACACCGTAACCTATGGCGGAGGTACATATACCTGTCTTCAGGCGCATACGTCCCTGACCGGCTGGGAGCCGCCAAATGTTCCTGCACTATGGAAAAACGGCAGCACCACCACACCGACACCAACGCCCACGCCCACAACGCCACCAGCAACAAACGGAGCCATCTTCTATGCAGATATGAACTATGGCGGCAAGGCCGTCACCCTGGGAACGGGCAATTATGTGCTGTCCCAGCTGAACAATGCGGGCATTCCGAATGACTGGATGTCCTCGCTCAAGGTACCGAACGGCTGGACAGTGGAGGTGTATGCGGACGATAATTACAGCGGCACCAAGTGGACCTATACATCAAGCTCCTCCTGGGTCGGCGACAGTGTGAATGACAAGATGTCTTCGGTCAAAATCTACACCGGTTCACCGCCTGCAACCGGCGTCACCCGCCCCTCCGAGGTGCCCAGCCAGATCTGGACCTATGCCATGAATGTAGACAATAAATTCGGCAAAGGCGGAGATTTCGCTCTACTCCTGAGCGCGGTGATCAAGAAGGAGAGCAGCTTCGGAGCAGGTCTGCCGGGTAGTCCATCCGCCGGTGACGGCTTGATGCAGGTCGAGCCGAATACACGCGCCGCTTATGCCTCCCAATTCAGCGCCAAATTCGGCCGCACGTATAATCACAGCAGCGAACAGGATCAGGTAGCTCTAGGCGGACTTATTCTTGATGAGAAGATCGCAAGATTCGGCAACATCTACAACGGACTCTTACACTATAATGGAGGCGACAACTGGTATCCAGGTGCCACCGATTCCTACGGCCGCCCGATTCTGGCGGATCAGTATGCGAATGCTGTGTACGGAACGTATAAGGGGTACGGGGGGCAGAACTAAGGGAGTACCTTTCTTCCTTATAAAGAAGGGAAAAGACGCTCGGGAATTCCCGTAGCGTCTTTATTTTGCGCTTGTGCCAAGCCCAGGTGAAGATTCATTCCCAATACGGCACGCCGCTGAAGAGGAAAGATTCATTGTTCAAGTAGGACTTAATCTCTCTACTGGCTAATTTATTGATATGTCCAGGCAGCCATTCCTGAGAGTCCGGCAAGCCCAACCAGAAATTCATCGTCTCCAGCTGCGCTGCGATGAAGAAGCCTTCTAACCGCTGGGTATAGTTATCCGGTAACGGATGGTGCATGGAATAAGACTGAAGCAGCTGTTCTCTGAACGAAGGATGGATGTAGGAGAACGTCCAGCCCAAATCCACTAAGTAATAACCGAACCCGCAAGCGCCAAAATCAATGGGCCGTACCTCTTCTCCATCAAACACTAAATTAGTTGGAATCAGATCAGCATGAATCATGCCCCAATTACTGGCGGTCCGCTCCATAGAATTCATCATGTGAATGACCCGTTCGCCTGCACGCAATAGAAGCTCCACATCATCCGCAGCAAGCAGTCCGTCAGCCGCACGTTCTTTTAGCAGATCAAGGGCTTGCAAGATCCGGGAAGGATCAAAGGCCGGGCGTTCAAAGGCAGCGGGAATGCTCCAGTTCGAGGCTTGCTTATGTAACTTGCCGATCAATTCACCTATGGCCCCGGCATCTTCTATAGTTGGAATGAAAGGCTTCTGCTCACCCTCCACCCATCGTAACAAAGTGCAGCGGGTATGGTTCACGTCCGTAATGAATTCTCCACGAGTATTCTTGCAGGGTGAAGGCAGGGTCACATCGGTATCCAAGGTTAAGGCTTCCAGCCAGACCATCTCGGATTGAAGGACCTCCCGCTTACTCCAGATTGGCTCAAGGGTGTCACCTTTGGAGATATGTAACCGGAGGCTGTAACAATTGTTGTCCAGATCAGTGACTTTGTAGATCGTATTGCCGCTCTGTGCAATGAACTCAACCGATTTGCAGCTTATAGAGTAGTGCTCGAGTGCTTCCATTGCGGTATTCAAGTGTTTATCCAATCGCAGATCGCTCCCTCATTTATCAAAGTATAATAGTACGATAACATAGCTGTTCATGGGCGGGAATGGAACTGTTGACTATATTTGTTTTTTATTGCTAGGATGGGCATCCATAACTGCAATCTGACTTATGATATACTAGAAGGTAAATTTTAGGGTGATCCTCAAGATGAGTGAGCAGACAAGGAGGTTAACCTTATATGCGTAAAGGGAAAGGGTTTTTATTACTGAGAATTCTAGTTGCCGTTCTGCCTTTTGTCCTGTTGATCCAAAATTATGGTACCACCATTCGGATCTGGCTCCATCCTGTAACCACAACGATAGGGCAGGTAGCCCCCCTGTTGCCTGACAAGGAGATCACTACCCTGACCTTTATTCCTGGAAATGACGCAAAGAGGGAATTCAATATTACCGGCGATGATGATCTTAGCGATCTCATAACCCGTCTCTCCAGCCTGCAAATAAAGGAAAAGAACAAAAGTAACCAAAAAGAGCCCGATCAATTCGACTCCATATTTTTAAGCGTCCAGGGTGGCCTAAGAGTGATGCTGGATGTCTCCGAAGATAAGAAGGAGCTGCTTCTGCTGAAAGTTAGCAAGGATAACACAACCACCCGCTGGTATTCTGTCCTTAACCAGGAGGAGATGGAGCAGTTCGTCAGCTTAATTATGGCAAAGAGAACAGATTGAAGCTTACGATTTCTTGCATACGCTAATAAGGAGCGGGGAGCTGGAGGTGAACGGGGTACGATCCCAGTCCGCATACTGATGCTCGATACGGAATCCGTAACGGGTCAATAACTCCGTCAGCGCAGCGTATGTTGTGAACCGGCAGTCGATCCGTGACTCTGTCCGCTTATTGCCCCAATCGCGAAAAGTTACCCAGCGCATGATGGAACGTTCCGTATCGTAAGTCTGTGTGCCCGATACCTTGACTACGTTGCCGTCTGAATCGGTGAATTGGCCCCAATCCGTCTCCCCTTCATCGGACAGGTCAGTTCCTGCGGGATTGCGCGTCTCGAAAATCAGACGTCCTCCGGGCTCCAGATGATTGTAGACGGTGCGGAGTAAGGCGGCCTGATCCTCATCACTCAAAAAAGCCTGAAACGCATTCCCCGTTAAATAGATCATGGCAAACCGCTTATCGGAGCGGAAGGTTCGCGCATCAGCTTCGATAAACGCTACAGGCAAGTTCCCGGCCTTCACCCGTGCATAAGCCAGCATAGAGGAAGCAATATCAACGCCAGTTATGGCCACTCCCGCCTGAGCCAGCGGCAGAGTCGTAAGTCCGGTTCCGCAAGCCAGCTCCAAAACCTCTCCGGCAGACGCCTTGGCCCATTCCAGATAGAACTGATATTTCCGTGTCTCCCCGCCGAACTCCCGATCATAGTTGATCGGGTCACGGTACTCTTCCAGATTGTTGTGCACAGTCAATGCTAGCTCCTCCTTGGCAATACAAAATAAACGCATAAAGGTACGATAGCATAGCTGTTCATAGGCGGGAATGGAAGGGTTGAGTATATTCGTTTTTTATTGATAGGATGGGCATGAAATGATTAGGAGGGGGATGATCGGATGAACATCCATAACTGTAACCTGAATATCTGGGCGCATCTGCCGGATGAGATATGGACGAAAGTGGCTGATATATATGAATCAATGCCGGGCTGGATAGGCTACACAGACGGAATCCCCTATTGGTTCGGGCAGGAAGAGGAGGAGAGTTTCATCATGGCCTCAGTGGAACCGAGTGGCTTGTCGTTCTATGCTCAGATGGAGCAGAGCGAGTGGGATGCGTGGATCGGAAGGTTCAAGGCAGAAGCCACGAGGGTGTTGGGGTTTGCGGTGGGGGAGCCGGAGGAAGGGGGATTTCATGTTTGATATTTATGAATTTATTAACTGGATAGTAGAAGGGAAAAGGCAAGTTGTTGTTATTCCTAAAATGGGTGAAGTAATCAGGGGAACAGCTCTAACATTTCAAGATAATATGTTACAAATCAAAACTAGTGCTGACACTGAGCAAATAAAAGTTGAAGATATATCTGACATCTTCAGTGTTAGCCAAAAGCCGTAGGTTCCCGATGATCCGTCCATGTGAATTTCGAGTAATTCTGTTCAGCCAGATTATTAAGCCCCATAAGGAGGATAATGACATGTCTGTTCCCTCAATCTCTAGACCATTCTTGTGGTGGTGCGCCTTGTTGACGGTCATTATCCTCTTGTGTGTTATGGCTTACCGAACAGGGGCCTCATTGTACCACAATCACCAGCTGCGCAAGGATTTCTCAGCTGCGGCCGAAGCCAGTCCCTATCAACAAGGCATTCCGCTGGAGCAGATGGATCTGGGCGCGTATAACTCCTATTTTCCCGGCATATCTGGAGAGCCTGCCTATTCGATAACGCATTTTGTAGAAGCGCCTGTGTCTTTGCAATATTATAGTGAGATTCCAAGCAAGGATACGGCGGTTGCCCTACATATCCCCAAGGGAGCGGTCATTGAGGCTATTCCGCAGCATTCTCCGGGATCTTCATTCTATGAGTTAGGGTACGGGTATACCAGCTATCCTACGTATGAGAAGGGATGGCGGTATGTCCGGCCGTTCAAGACGGCAGAGGCGGCAAGCCCTGGACTGGGCGAAGAGTATTATTATATTAGAATAGACAGCATAGAGGCTGTAATGAAATCAGCGATTAGAGCAAACAAGCCTTTTCTCACTGCGGTACGTCAGGAATATTGGACCCTGAACCGGGGGACGTATGCCTTCGCACGGCTTATTGACGAGGCACTGTATCAGAATGGAGCGTACCTCTCGCCGGATCTGTTCTACCGGATCTTTGACCGCTTGAATATAATGCTTCTGGGGGCAGTGGCGATGATCACCGTTGTCCTGCTAAGGCCAAGCTCATGGTTCACTCGGATTCGTAGATAGCTAGAGAGTATATATAGGTTCATGCTGCGGGTTTTAAGTAGGAGTCCATAGATAACTGAAAGCTGGTGGAACCATGAACGTAGATCAAGCAATAAGCTTCATTGATCAGGAACTATCTCAGACATTAAATGATTATCAAGACTGGTTTGATTTGAAGTCCGACGTCCGATCCCTTAAACCGCAGGTTGGATGGAGTATTGAACAAGTATTGGAGCATGTAACCTTAACTAATCACTTTCTGTTGATTCTCATTAGAAAAGGGACGCGGAAAGCCATTGAACTGTCCACAAAGAAAGATGTAAAGGCAGTGATTGAATCCCGTCCAATTAATCTACAGGAGCTCGATGCAATAGCTAAGCATAAGGCTTTTGAATGGATCAGGCCAGAGCATATGGAGCCTACAGGGGACAAAGAATTAGGGCAGATTAGAGCATTACTGGAAGAGCAGATTAGCGAATGCAGAGAGCTTCTGAAGGAGCTAGGAAACGGAGAGGGGCTACTCTATACAACCAAAATGACGGTAAACAACCTGGGTAAGCTTGATGTGTATCAATACATCTATTTTCTGTGTCAGCACGCCAAGCGCCATATTGTGCAAATGCAGAAGGTTATGGATGAGTATACGGGGGTGGGAGGACTGAGGAATTTATAATGAGAAAACAAACCAAATACCTGATAGGACTCGGAGCTTTAATCATTATTTTGGTTGCAGCTGTTGTTGTATATAATTCTCAGAAGACGACTTCATTTAAGAAAGTAGTAACTGATAAAATTAATATTAATGAAATATCGGCCATCTATATCACCCAAAAATCTTCAGGTGTTGAAGTTAGGCAAGATGAAATTAAAATTGAAGATCGGGAAGAAATCAATAAGATCATGGCTGAGTTCGATAAGTTAGACTTGAAGAATGCAAATGACGAAAAAATGAAGTTTGATCCCTATACTTATAACCTTCGGATATATATAAATAAGGAGGCTAGATTTGGGATTGACATATATAACAAATTTAATATTTCCTTGTATGACAGTAGTAAGACCAAGAATAAACTAAGTGATTATTCAACCGACAATACTGAAATAATAAGTAAGCTGGAGAATTATTTTAAATAGACCATGGACAAAAAGGTGTTCTCGAAAGAGCACCTTTTCTTTCACTGTTTAAATTAGTGGTCGTTCTGTTGGCATCTTGTTGCTTTTAACATTACCTTATATTCTAATTAAGCACTTCTATTTCAGTCTTAAATCTTTCTTTAACCGTTTGTTTGAATTCATTGTGTTCAGCCTGGTCGTTTTTATGATCTTGATCTAATGTTTGTATTTTTAATCCATCAGAATCCAAACTAAATCTGCCGTTATTCATATTAATAACACCGTACTCACCATATGAATTCTTTTTGAGGTATATTACGTATCTTTCGCCCTCTTTTATTTCATTATAATTTTCAATAGAATAAATTTTCGACTCGGTGTCTCCTTCAATCAGAGAAATTGGTTCAATAATATTCATTTTTTCATTTTCAACAACTGGTGCAGATTCTGAGTTTTTTAATACTTTTAGTATCTCAATCGGAGTTCTGGTATAAAAATCTTCGATGGCTTGGGGTAATTCTGCTCCCGAGGCATCCGGCTCAGCGTATTTGACCACATGTTCACGATCAAAAAAACCGGTATCAGTCTCTGCTATTACAACCAGCTCTGCGTCATCAAACAATTGGCTTTCTTTATCGAACTTCATGTAATTACCTTGATTCACAACTGTCACTACAGTGTTCTTATCAATATCTTTATCTCCTATATTATCCACTACATCATTAGTACACGCAAAAAGAAATATAGAGAATGATGCAAGCAGCAAAAAAAGTTTAATATTTCTCATATGAACCTCCTATAGTAATTATTTATTTGACTGATAAAATATTATAAAGGCCATTTGATGTTAATCTGCTCGGAATCATAAGGCGATATAGAAGAAGGAATAACTCTCCAGCCTTGTGGCATTATTGAATCCATTCCAATATGCTCTACCTGCATCATAGTGACCTGTATAACCAAAATCTGCTACAGATGAATGGTAAAACACAAATGGCTTTGCACTGTTTTTTCTGCCTCCTGATAAATAATCTGCACTAACAAGGCCCCAAATAATCACACAAACATATATATATACCCAATTAAATGTAATTATTTTCTTTCTTTTTCCACATAGTTTAAATTTGTATCTATATAACTATAAATGAGTAAATACGGATACAGAGAATACCAAAATAGGACTAAGATATTTTGAATCGCTCACAGATGATCTGAAATCGCAGACCATCGCCAAAAGGGCAAGGGTCTCCCCGCCCGACTGTGCAGTACAGATGAGTCCAGGCCAAGAGTGTTCACAATCGAATAAAAGCTTAGCCGAACGAACCCTGTACGTCTCAAAGCCTAAATTGTTTTTGGATTGCTGACCTCCCCATACAGCAGATCGCCACTGGCCCCGGAACTGTGAGGGGATTCGGCGAAGAATATGCAGCACACAGGAAGCTGGGCGCTATCTTACAGAGCTTGGACCGATTCGAGGGGATAGGGGCAGAGTTGATCCTCACTGGCCTGAACAGTCCAGACACCTTCAACCGGAACATGGCGATCAATGCACTGGAGAGCTGGGACGTTTCATCCTGGGGAGAGCAGCTAATTCACGCGGTAACACACCTGTCAGAAGTCGAGCTTGAAGAACCGGTAAGAGAACGACTGGATCAGCTCCGTAAGGATAAGGGTTTATAAATATTTTGTAAGTCTTCCGATTGAGCAGGAACCATCGCAATATCAAAGGTGTTCTCGAAAGAGCAGCTTTTTCTTTTACTGTTTTAAATTCATGGTCGTAAATTAATCTATCGTCCGTAACCCCCACTTGCCTGTATCATCCTTCACGAAGTAAAAGGAAAGATTATTTACTTTAATGTCTGAACCATCCTTTACTTTAACCTCAAGCGAGACGACTGTTCTTCCAGCAGAATCTTCCTCAACAGAATTTAGCTTATCAAAAGAGTACTCTTTCCCAAGCATGAATCCATGTGCGTCAGATGACTGATTATTTGCAAAGGCACTCCTGAATTCTTCCTCGTTATTGTTCACTAGAGCGTTCATTACTGCGTTCAAACTATTTCTAATCTGTTCATTCAACTTCGTATCATTTACATCTCTTAACTCAATGAATATACCTGTCTTAAAATTGCCTTGGTCTAGTGATGATTGTGGCGCTGAAGTTTGTGTCTCTTGATTAATAGCGGTATGTTTGGGTAGAACATCAGAATTACCAGCACAGCCTGCTAGAATCCCTATAGTTAAAGAACCCGCTATAACCTTCGCGATTTTGTTCATCTTAACCCTCCTTCGGTTTACTGCTTCCCAGTTAGCAGATGCAAGTCCTATTGGCTTCGAAGCATGATATTAATAGCGCTAACTCTGATATGTTAAGCATACAATAGAATAAGCTCTCAAATATTTCTACGGAGGAATATCATGAACAAATTAATAGGGTTTTCTCTATTATTACTACTGACCGCTTGCTCAAACCCTCAAGAATCTAACACAACAACGAAGGACATTACCTTCACAGAGATTAAAACCTTTCAGAGTAACGCAGCTCCTATCTTAAAATGGAATGACCAAATTTATTTAATAACTGACGAAAAAGTATCTGCCAGTGAAGTTGAGTTGGAAGCCGGAAAAGTTACCAGTTACTCTATCACAGGCGAAAAGATAACACCGAACAATTTTTCGAATTATTATGGTACAGGCACACCTGTTTTCATTATTAAAGGGAAAGACAAATTAAAAGAGCTAGCGATCCAGACTAATAAAGAAACCTTTGTGAAGGCAATAGTTCCATTAGCAGTTACCAGCTCCAACTCAGAATTCCAACTCTAATATGGTTCTACTAAACCAATTCACAAACCCCGGGCTCCAACAGGAGTCCTTTTCTGTGTAATTTTAGAAATATCATAGATTTACATTAAGGATTGAACTATCATTAATATATACAGAGAAATTGTGGGAAATTGAATTTGACCAACTGGGCGGAGGTACACATGGACGAACTAATGCAGAGAATTATTCAATTCCGTGACGACAGGGACTGGAAGCAATTCCATGATCCTAAGGATCTGGCGCTCTCGATCACGCTGGAGTCTAGCGAGCTGCTGGAGCTTTTTCAATGGAAGAACAGTCAGCAGGCTATAGAGCAACATTCCTCCGACATGCAGGACGAAATCGCGGATATTCTCATCTACACGCTAACGCTGGCTCATGATTTGCGGATCGATGTTAAGGATGCGATCCTTCAGAAGATAGACAAGAATGCGAAGAAATACCCCATATCCAGGTCCAAGGGAAGCTCTGTCACGATTACATAGATAAAATACCGATCCTTAAATATCTACGAGGCCTAGCTATATAGGTATCATAAGTACGGCGAAACACCCATTCTTCAAAGCTCTTAGTGAAAGTCATTTTATCTTCAATTTCGGAGGTACACTATGAATGATGTTGTAAATACTCAAAAAGAAAAATATATAGCTTGGGTTACGGAAAACTTGGGTGAAAAAACGGGTGGATGGTATACGCCATATCTTGAGAAACTTGGGCAGTTGTTAGAAAAGTTTGCTTTAGGTAGCGGTTTTAAGGAGAATTTCTTTGATTATCAATCATATTCAGAATATAAAAAAATTTATCAGCAAATAACAGAACAAAATGATCAGGATATTGAGAGGTTAGTAAGTGGTAAAGGTACGCCACGATATCCACAAAAGTTTGGTATGAAAAAAAATCTGTTTAGAAAAAGATATGCGGAAGATGAATTTAATCGCGGAGTAAGAGGTAAGCCTGATAATATAGGTGGAATACCTGACTGGGGCGTTTTAATGCGTTCATATCTAATATTTTTATATTATGATGAGAATCCTACTTTAACTTATCCTAAAAAAGAGAAGAAAATTGCAAATCAAGAAGATAAAATTGATAACAGTATTAATTATTGGTTGATTTCTCCAGGTGAGAATTCGAGATTATGGGATCAGTTCCATGAAGAAAATATAATTGCACTTGGTTGGGACTATTTGGGAGATCTAAAACACTATGACTTAAAAGAAGATATTGAACGGGAAATAGCTGAGCAAAGAACGGATGGAGTGCGCCCTGTTAATGATACAAAGGCTGTATGGGATTTCTATAGGGAAATTCAAGCTGGTGACATTATATATGTAAAAGAAGGAATTAAGACAATCCTCGCACGCGGAGTTGTTACGGGAGATTATTATTTCGATAATGATGTATCGGAATATAAGCATAGAAGAAAAGTTGAGTGGCTTCAAGTTGGAAAGTGGGAACTATATCAGACTTTTGCTCAGAAATCATTAACATGTTTAAATCCTTATCCTAATTTTATTGTAGAAATTGATCAAGTAATGAATGAAGACTCTATTGATCCAAAAATGGCTGAAGTGAATGATTTTCGAAATTGGTTATCTAATCAAGTTACAGATACAGGAGTTAGCTTAAATGATAAGACAGTTACGCAAAAAGTAAGTGCGTTAAAGGATATAGAGCACCATTTTGATACTCTAATTTTTGGTGAAATAGATATTGAGCAACTAAAACAGTTAAAAGATGTTGTTGTATCAGATAAATCCTACACAAAATATAAAGGTGTATCGGGCAGTTCTATTGACTACTACATTCGTTTTATTGAATCAAAGCCTACTGTTCAGGAGAATGAATCCTATACAATGGAGGACTTTCTTTCGGATGTTTTTATTGAAAAAAAGGAAATGGTACGTCTAATTTCTCTACTTGAAAATAAGAAGAATCTTATATTGAAAGGTGCACCAGGAGTAGGTAAGACGTTTATTTCCAAACGTTTAGCGTATGTAATGATGGAAGAAAAAGATGAAACGCGTATACATATGGTTCAGTTCCACCAAAGCTATAGTTACGAGGACTTTATTGAAGGGTTACGTCCTAAAACTGAAGGGGATGGATTTGAACTGAAACAAGGTCCGTTTGTGAAGTTTGCTAGAAAAGCAGCACGAGATCCTGAACGAGACTATTTCTTTATTATTGATGAAATTAATCGTGGGAATATGAGTAAAATACTTGGGGAATTAATGATGCTTATTGAAGCGGATAAGCGAGGCGAGCAGATCAATCTTCTCTATTCTAATGATAAGTTTTCTGTCCCATCGAATCTATACATCATTGGAATGATGAATACGGCAGATAGAAGCTTAGCTTTATTAGACTACGCACTTAGAAGAAGGTTTTCATTTTATGAAATTAAACCAGCTTTCCACAATGATACATTTAAGTCCTATATAAATGATTTAAATAATCCACAATGTTTAAATCGTGTCATTGATGAAATCAAAAGATTAAATAATCAAGTTGTTAAAGAGCTAGGATCAGGATTTCAAATTGGGCACAGCTACTTTACAGGCGATGCTTATAAAGTAGATACCGCAAAGCGTGTAGAGGAAGTAATTGAATATGAAATTATTCCACAGCTATTCGAGTATTGGTTTGATGATGAACAGAAGGCAGACGATTGGGCTGAACGACTAAGAGGCTGTTACGATGGAGAAAAATAATAATATTCCAATTCGTAATATATACTATATGCTTTCTTATGCATATCAAACGTTACATCTTTCCGAGTACAAACAAATTGGAACAGAAAAGTTTGAGAATGTTGAAGAGCTGTATTCAGAAATTTTGGCGATTGGGATACCCGTTTTGATCCGCGGAGGATTAGTGAAAGATTATATAAGTATTGAAGAGGCTTCCAATGTTATTAAAGGGAAGATTGATATCAATTCAACGATAAATAAAAATACATTGATAATTAAGAAAGTTTCAGTAGTTTATGATGATTTCTCTGAAAATATATTATTGAATCAAATTATCAAAGTGACACTTGTTTACCTATCACGCTCAAATAAAATAAATAGAAAGACACGTAGAATTTTTTACGGTTTACTTCCTTATTTCACAGAAGTATCAGATGTAGAGCTGAACTTGAATCTATGGAAAAACCTTAGATATAACCGCCAAAACATTCGCTATCAATTTATTGTAGATGTGTGTAGATATCTTTATGAGCAGTTATTATTGGATGAAAGCTCAACATCCCAAAGGATGAAAGAGGTCCAAGAAGAACAAAGATTATGGTCTTTATATGAAAAATTCATCTATGCATTTTTCAGACGTGAAACGGAATATAACGTATCCCATCCTCAGATTCGGTGGATTGTTGATGATGAATTTACAGATGCATTACCGATTATGCAAACAGACCTTGTACTTCAAAAAGATAAAAAAACATTGATTGTGGATGCAAAGTTTTATTCTGAGAATATGGCAGTGAGGTTTGAAGGTGGAGTTCCAAAGCAAATATCTTCTAATCTGTATCAAATGTTTACGTATATAAATAACTGGAAAAAACAGAGTGATGAGACTGTGGTAGGTATGCTACTTTATGCAAAAACAATCGCTTTAAATCAACCTAACCATATTTACAGTATTAAAGGTAATCAAATTTTAGTTGTATCTCTTGATTTACAACAAGATTTTAACGGCATAAAGGAAAACTTAATAGCGTATGCCAATCAGTTTTTTGAATAGCTTTATCTTTTATCAAGGGGAAATTCGTTACAGTCTAATGGAGAAAAATGAAACGGCGTATAGGTTCGGAGTATGAGGAATCATTCAAGATGCAAAGAGGAGTAAGGGCACCCGATTGGGTGCCTTAAATTTGGAAGGAACTACTGTGACTCTTTACGTAAATATGGTGTTTTTGTAATCAAAAAGTATTTTCTGAAAACTATAAATTTTATAAGTAAGATTTATTTTGGTGTCAGTTTCTTCTCTTACTCAGTGTATAATAAGAGGAGTATTATCGTTATAAGGAATTTATAGTCGAATTATGGAATAAGAACTGCTTTATTAATGAGTGATTTCAAAGCAGAATAAACTGATATGTAGAAATGGAGAAAGATGAATGCTAACTGGAGAAGTGCGTAATAAGATTGACAAAATATGGTCTGATATCTGGGCTGGTGGGATTAGTAATCCTTTAACCGTTATTGAACAGTTGACTTACCTGATGTTTATCCGTTCACTGGATGAAAAGGAATTGGAGAACGAGAGTTTTGAGGCGATTAGCGGAGCAGAGGTGCCGAAAATATTCCCTCAAAACGAAGACGGACAGAATATGCGCTGGAGTAAGTTCAAAACCAAAGACGCCCGTATCATCTATGATATTGTTGGCACGCAGGTCTTTCCTTTTATTAAAACGATGAATGGAGAGAACATGACTGCCTTCACACGCTATATGCAGGATGCCATGTTCCTTGTTCCAACGCCGCAGGTACTACAGAAGATGATTACAGGCCTTGATGAACTGTATGAACATGATATTAAGGATTTGGATATGCAGGGCGATCTGTATGAGTACATGTTGGGCAAGCTCGCTTCGGCTGGACAAAACGGCCAATTTAGAACGCCAAAACATATTCGTGATCTGATGGTTCGTTTGCTCGCGCCTACACCAAATGATAAGATCGTTGACCCTGCTTGTGGTACTGCGGGTTTCCTTGTCTCTTCAGCTGAATATATCCGTGAAAAATACGAGTCGGAGATGACAGGCGAACAGTGGGAGCATTTCTCCGGTGAGATGTTCTCAGGCTATGATACCGACAGAACGATGTTGCGATTGTCTGCTATGAACCTGATGTTACACTCCATCAGCCAGCCACATATTGATTATGTGGATAGTGTATCCAGACAAAATAATATAGCATCCGCCTATGATATTGTACTTGCCAATCCTCCATTCACCGGAACAGTGGATGCTGAAAGCATCAACGATAATCTAAGAACTATTACTGATACTAAAAAGACAGAGCTTCTATTCGTGGCCCTTTTCTTACGTATTCTCCGTAAAGGTGGACGTTGTGCCTGTATCGTGCCCGATGGCGTACTATTTGGCTCGACCAAGGCGCATAAGTCACTTCGTAAGGAACTAGTAGAGAATCATCAGCTTCAGGCGGTAATTTCCATGCCAAGCGGAGTGTTCAAACCTTACGCTGGAGTCAGCACGGCGATCCTATTGTTTACCAAGACAGGGGCAGGCGGCACGGATAAAGTATGGTTCTATGATATGAAAGCCGATGGCTATTCGCTGGACGACAAACGTTCGCCTATTGCGATTAACGATATTCCTGATATCATTGCCCGTTATCACAACCTGGAAGGTGAAGCAGATCGTCTGCCGACAGAACCGAGTTTTTTGGTGAACAAGTCGGCTATTGAAGCGAATGACTATGACCTGTCTATCAATCGGTATAAAGAGATCGTTTATGAGAAGGTAGAGTATGACAAGCCTGAAGTGATTATGTCTCGAATGGAGCAGTTAAACCTTGATATTGCCTCCAAGATGGAGGAATTGAGGGGGTTGCTGGGTGAGTAAGTGGGAAAAGGTGAAGATTGATGATGTTTGTGTTAAAAAGATTCAAACACTTAACACGTTAGACGATTATGATATTGAGTACGTTGATATTTCTTCAGTAGATAATCAAGACAAGAAAATTGTTTCATATCAGACTATAAAGATAAAAGAAGCCCCGAGTCGAGCGAAACAGATTTTAAAAAAACATGACATTTTAGTTTCAACTGTTCGGCCAAACCTAAATGCTGTTGCAATAAATGATATTGAAAGTAGAAATGTGGTAGTAGGTTCAACTGGCTACTGTGTTTTGAGAAGTGATGGGGAGATAGAAACGAATTATTTATTTAACTTTTGTAAATCTAAAACTTTTATTAATGGACTTGTAAAAGTTGCAAAAGGTGCTAGTTATCCTGCTGTCAGCAATGCTGAAGTGAAGAATAGTATGATACCATTACCGCCACTTGAGGTACAGAAGCAAATTGCCAAAACATTAGATGCAGCTGCTGAATTGCTTGCTATGCGTAAACAGTACCTTGCTGAGCTGGACAATCTTATCAAATCAATTTTTTATAAAATGTTTGGCGATCCTAATACAAATAAAAAAGGTTGGGCGATTAAGGCATTTAAAGATGTTGCTATGATAGATACGAAAATGACGAAGGACTTTACAAAATATGGAAATTATCCGCACATAGGCATAGATAGTATTGAGAAGGGAACGGGAGCAATAGTTGAATATAAGCTTGTGAAAGATAGCAATATTATTAGTGGAAAGTATCTATTTGGTAGTAAACATATTATTTATAGCAAAATACGTCCAAACCTTAATAAGGTCGCCTTGCCTTCTTTTGAGGGACTTTGTTCTGCTGATGCTTACCCTATCTTGCCCACAGAGGGGGTATTAAATAAATTATATTTGGTATATATCCTACGCTCAGATTTCTTTTTAAGCTATATTATGGATTTTAGTAGCCGTACTAATATTCCTAAAGTAAATAAGCATCAATTAGAAGGGTTTCAGTTTCCTCTCCCTCCATTTGAATTACAAGAACAATTCGCCAACATTGTCACCAAAATCGAAGAACAAAAAGCTATCGTCAAGAAGGTCATCGACGAAACTCAGCATCTTTACGATAGTCTGATGAGTCAATATTTTGAATAATGAGCTCTAACTCTACTCTTATATTAAGCAAATCGCTTTCATCATTTTACTCATGAGGTGAATCCAATGCCTGCAAACTTTGAATTCTTACAGGGACAGACGGAATATAAGCTGTTTGCTACAGCGGCTATTGAAGCGGAGAAGGTGCTTGCTACCTCTCCGGCGATGGCGGCGGTGGGCAGCAGGAAAGCTTTTGAGCTTGCAGTGAAGTGGGTATATGCTGCCGATAATACTATTACTATGCCCTATAAGGACAACTTGCAGGCATTGATTCATGAGCCAACCTTCAAATTTGCGATGGAGAATCAGACTTGGGGTAAGCTGGGTTACATTATTAAGCTAGGGAACCTCGCGGTACATACGGACAAGAATATCAGTCGTAGCGATGCAGTCTTGTCGCTGGCTGCTTTGTTTGAATTTGTGCAGTGGCTTGATTACTGCTATGGGGCTAATTATGAGGAACGACATTTCATTGAAAGCAATATCCCAGCCGAAAAGGTTGTTTTGGATGAAGCAAGGATTAAGGAAAAAGATAGCTTAATCGAACAAAAGGAATCAGAAATTGAGGCTTTGCGTGCTCAAATTGCAGCAATGAGTGATAAACTTACCGCTGACAAAGGCCAGCATCAGGAAGAACGCCAGTTTACACCTGGAGATCTTTCTGAGTTCCATACACGCAAGAAATTTATTGATGTTGACTTGAAGTTGCTCGGCTGGACACTTGGAGATGATGTAAGGGAAGAAGTAGAGCTGTTTGGTATGCCTAATAACGAAGACAAAGGTTATGCCGACTATGTGCTGTATGGCAAAGACGGTCTGCCGCTGGCAGTGATAGAAGCCAAGCGAACTTCGAAGGACCCGAAAATCGGTACTCATCAGGCCAAGCTGTATGCCGATTGTCTGGAACAGATGACTGGAAGACGGCCGATGATGTTTACGACGAATGGTTTTGAAACGAATCTGTGGGATGATGTTACCTCGCCACAGCGTAAAGTAAGTGGGATTTTCTCCAAGGCGGATCTACAGAAGTTGATGAACCGGAGAAATGAACGTAAAGTGCTCAATGAAGTTATTATTGACGACAAGATTACTGATCGTTACTACCAGAAGGAAGCAATCCGTGCTGTATGCGAGAATATCATGGAGGGACACAGACGATCTCTGTTAGTCATGGCAACTGGAACTGGTAAGACCCGAACGGCCTCCAGTTTAACAGATGTTTTATCCCGTGGGGGATATGTAACCAATATCCTATTTTTGGCTGATCGGAAGGCATTGGTTAAACAGGCTAAAGATGATTTTAAAAATTATTTGCCTGACATGTCGCTGTGTAATCTGTTGAGCAATAAGGATGACAAAACAGCCCGTATTGTGTTCTCGACTTATCCAACAATGCTGAACGCCATCGATAGGGCAAAGACGGATGATGGGAAACGCTTATTTACGCCCGCTCACTTTGACTTGATTATTGTGGATGAAGCCCATCGGAGTATTTTTAAGAAATTCCGTGCGATCTTTGAATATTTTGACGGTATTATTGTAGGTTTGACCGCCACCCCCAAGACGGAAGTGGACCGGAATACGTATGATTTCTTTGAGATGCAAAGTGGTGTGCCAACGTATGCCTACACCTATGAAACGGCTGTAGAGATTGATCATGTTTTGGTTCCTTACTATAACATTGAGGTTACGACAAGATTTCTGGAGCATGGGATTACTTATGATAATCTTTCGCCAGAAGATAAGGTTCGCTATGAGGAGGACTTTACGGATGAGGACGGTGAAATGCCCGAGTTCATTCCGTCTCCTGCAATTAACGAATTCATTTTTAATCAGGCTACAGTAGACCGTGTATTGGAAGATCTAATGACTCAGGGGATTAAGGTGGCAGGCGGGGATCGGCTTGGGAAAACAATTATTTTTGCTCAGAAGAAAAATCATGCCCAGTATATCGTGGAACGCTTTAATAAGCTATATCCTCAATATAAGGGGAATTTCGCCAAGAGGATTGTCTCTGAAGATACCTATACGCAGAGCTTGATTGATGATTTCAAAATACCTGATAAAGAGCCCCATATTGCCGTTTCTGTGGATATGCTGGATACAGGGATAGATGTACCGGAGATTGTTAACCTTGTGTTTTTCAAACGAATTCGTTCCAAAACGAAGTTTTGGCAGATGATTGGCCGTGGGACAAGGTTGCGCAGGGATTTGTTCGGAGAAGGTGAGGACAAACAACGCTTCGTCATCTTTGATTATCTGGGCAACTTTGAATTTTTTCGTCAGCATAAGGAAGGGATTCAGGGAAATGAAGGCCAGAGTTTGTCTGAAGCGATCTTTGCGAAGCGAGTACGGTTGATCCATTATTTACAGCAAGCTAGTTTTATTGATGAATCCTATCAGGCTGTCCGTACAGAGTTGGTAGTAATAGTATTGGGGCAAATTCTTGCACTGAATACTGAGCTCGTATCTGTAAAATTGCAATTACAGCATATAGAAAAGTATAAGCATCGTGAAGCTTTTGTCTGTCTGTTGGATCAGGATAAATCAAATCTTATAATGCACCTTGCACCTATTGTATATATGTCTGATACAGATGAACACGCCAAACGGTTTGATAATTTCATGTATGGTCTGATGATTGCCCAGCTTGAGGAATCGCCGCAATTCAAAAAGGGAAAGAAGCAACTGATGGAAGTAGCTTCTAGCTTGCTTCAGCGGGCGACTATCCAGTGGGTAAAAGAAAAACTACCACTTATCCAGACTATTGGTACGGAGGAATTCTGGGAGAGTGCAGGTCTACTGGATTTTGAAACAGTACGCAAGGAACTGCGTGGTTTGATTAAATTCATTGTAGATGAAGAAGGTGGTAAAAACCCCATCTACACAAATTTAATGGACGAGGTTCTTGAAATTAATGAAGGGAAAGGAATGTATGAAGCCTATACCTTTGAAGATTATAAGCTTAAGGTGAATCGTTACATCGAGAAAAACCGCGATGCAATTGTAATTCATAAGCTTCGTAATAATATTCCTTTAACTGCGCTGGACTATGAAGTGCTTGAAAAGATTTTCACAGGTGAACTAGGTACGGCTGAGGATTATCAACGGGAATTCAAAGATACGCCGTTTGGCTTATTGGTCCGTCGAATTGCCAAGTTAGAGTATGAGGCTGCCACAGCTGCATTCTCGGAGTTCATCAATGATCAGTCTCTGAATCAAGGACAAATTGTATTTGTCAAAAAAGTTATTGATTATATTGCCCAGAACGGCTATATCGATAATGTGTCTGAGCTGGTTAAGCCGCCATTCGATAAACCGCAAAGTTTTGTGAAATTGTTCGATGGTGCGAAACAAAAAAAACTGGTAGAGACAGTCACAAGGATTAAGGATAATGCGGTAAAGGTTATTGGGTAGAAATCTGTAGTAGGTATAGCTTGTGCCAACGCAGCTTGAGGCTAGGAGTATAACGGGGGATGGGGAATTGAAAAATGTTATCAGAAGTGTTAGATAACTCAACTTTCGTAGCTTAAATCTCCAAATAAACCCTTGATACATCTGGGTAAACCGGAGATCCATTCGTCTAGTTGCGTTTTGTTTTTCTTTGTTTTCGCTTGGAACGTTTTAAGGAATAAGCTCATGAGCTGCTGAAGTGCAGATTGGTAGTCCAGATCGCGAACCTCGTCAGCAAAGAGAAAAAAAGAATCCGCCTAGTGTTTGGTCATCACTCGATTCCCACCGTTTGTATTCCATGACTAAATATCGACTGAATACAATCGTTGTATGGCTAATCAGCCCGTCAAAGGAACGGCTTTGAAAGTGAGAAAATCGAACTAAATAATCCAATGAATATAAAAAGCCATATATTACAATATATGGCTTTTTATATTCAACGTATTCGAATTAGAACTAGGAGAAAAGATACAAAATTTTCAGGAAATAATAGTTCTATGGTATGGGTTGTATGTTATATTAGTGTCAAACCAATTTTTTACACCGTAGGATACAAATTGAATACATTTAGGTTTCAGCAAATTATTATGTAAGGAGAATAACTATGTACTTTCCTATCATGAAAAATCGCGATGAAGAGTTGAGAGTGGTTAAAGGGATGAGTAATTACTTTGGTGAATTAATAATACCTGTTTTGGAGATTATTAGAGATGAGTATTTTGTTCGTTACAGAACTGATGAAGTAACTGGAGAATTTATTTTTGAAAAAAAACCAGGATTGAAAAATAAAACTAAAATAAAATTGGATCCAAGAGAAGAAGATATTATTACACTAGCGGAAATTCAAAAACGACTAAATGGAAAAAGGGCATTTATTGATTTTTTTAGATTCAACGATAATGAATATGATAATAAAGTATTTAAAGGTATGGAGTTATCATTTAAATTAAGCAGAGATTATGCTTATTATAAGCATAGAATATATGGAATAGCGGAGTATGAAAATTTAATACCAGTAATCTCTATAAAAAATGGGTTTAAAGTAAGCGCACATGAATTAGAGAAAATGATAAATGATTTAAGAGAGGGGAATTCTTCTATAGCTATTCGAATAACAGACAATTATTTAGAAGATTATGCAGAATTGTTTGAAGAAAGTTTGACGCGCAGTGATTATCTCATGTTAGATATTAGAAGCCAACATGTTGATTCCAAGTTTATTGAATTAGAAGAGTTTCAAGAATTGGAGACGGATGCTGTTAAAATTTTGCTTAATTCTCCAAGATTACGGTCTCATAAAAACGGAGAATATGAGAATTTATTATTTACAAGTAAAATTGATAATAAAGTAGCTATTATCTATAAAGATTACGGTTTTCAAGGTTTTGGAGATTTTGGAGGTTTAAAAGATGATTTACCTGTAGATTCTGGAGGGAATGGAAAGGGAGCAGCATTAGGATTAACATTCGTGAAAGAAGAAAATGCTTTTTATTCAGTTGTGAATCACGATACAAATATGGGCGTTGGAGGATATAAATATGTTAGGTCTGAAATACTCAAAAGATTGGATATTTTAGATAAGGAAGATAACTGTGTCGCTATAAAACGGATCAAGGATATGCAGGGAAAATACGGTAACTGGGCAACATGGAACAATCTTACACTAACTAGGTACATTCATCAACAAGCAAAAAGTAGCATATCTCTTTAGAGATATACTATTTTTGGAGGTAATAAATTTTTGAAAAACCATTGATAATCAATTTCTAAAATATCAGCGTGATTTTTTACTATGAATTCCCAATTGTCATGAAATTTATTTTTCAAACACAATTTAAATATTTTGTTAATTTCTTTATTGGTAGTATGACTAATAATGAAATTAATCATAGCATCTTTAGTCTCTAGATGAGGGCAGTTAAAGAAAGAAAATAAGTCTTTTTTTGTTAAAATAGATAACTGTGCTAATGGGGAGATATAGTTTGAAGTAACTGCTTGGCGATGTTTTTTAAAAATGTATCTACCTGTTTTGGTAGTGTAGTAGGTATATACTCCACATTCTTCTTGAAGATGAGGCAGCAAATTATTCAAATTTTTTGATGAGCATATGAGGTACACTTCGTCAAAGGCTTGGAAATAATCATTCATTTGCTGTCCTAATCTTTTTGGAGTATCTAAATCTGTTTTTATTTCATAAGCTATACTAGTACCGTTTATTTTACATAAATCAACTCTACTTTTACCTACATTGAGTTCAAATATAGACACATGATTATTTCTTTTTAAGAGAATATTGTTAATGAATGTTGCTTTTATAGAAGTCTCATTCGGATAATAACTTAGAAGAAATTCATTTAAAGATTCCCTGATTGTTAAATCACTATTGAATTGATTGGGTAAATGGCCATCAAATACCTCTAAAATTTTTTTTTCAACAGACTCATTACTGAGAAATGTAGAATATTGATTTGATAATAGTTGAGCATTTTCAAAATAATTACTTTTCTTAGACATATTCCTACACTCCATTCTAAAGCAATTATAAATATATTTTGATTCATAGTCCACTACTCATAAATCAAGCCGATCTTTTAATGAATATTTTTCTTTCAGGTTTATTTTTATGTAAAAGGGGAATACAAATGAATATTTCTTACAACAATACGAAACTGGAAAAGGTATTAACTAATGAACGTTCAATAAAAAGGGAATATACATTATTCCACAAGAAATTAATAAATAGAATGTCTGAATTAAGAGTTGCTAATAATTTGGAGGAAATTCCGCACGTTCCCCCACCTAACCGACATAAACTAAGTGGAGATTATAATGATTGTTGGGGAATTGACGTCTCAAAAAACTTTCGGATTGTACTGAGACCTATTGGAGAATGGGAAGCGTCTGACTTAAGAACAATTCAGAATGTGGAGATAATAACAGTCGAAGATTATCATTAGAAAGGAGGCATACCAATGAGTGAAGATTTTATTGTGCATACAGGTTCAATTATTAAAGAATATTTAGATGATGTCGGAATAAGCCAGGAAGAGTGTTGCAAACAAATTGGGTTAAATGAAGAATACTTTAAAAACTTGTTGAATGGAAAGAACGTTATTACTGAAGAAATAGCCATTAAGTTAGAAGGAATATTAAAAGGTATACCAGCATCTTACTGGCTAAATTATGATAGTAAGTACAGGGCATATAAAAATAGACAAGAAAAAAACCTTCAATTATATACTATGGATGAGTTAAAGAAACTGTCAAAAAGATTTAAGTTTAATACTATATTTAGTGGATTAGATTGGGACCTAACCAAACAAGCGAATGAAATGTTGAAAATACTGGGAATAGCGAATTTCAAACAATTTGATACGGTTTATTCTAATTTAAATGTTGATTTTATGGAAGATGGAGGAGAAAAAGAATCAATAGCCATATGGATAAATTTAGCTAAAGAAGAAGTTGAAATTCAGAATAAGGACTTATCCAGTATAAATTTTAGTATAGAGGCACTTATGGAAAACATAGACAAATTTAAATTGCTTGCTTTAAACTCTGATTATGAGAGTTCATTAAAAAGTGCCAGAAAATTATTAAACCGTTTTGGAATTTATTTAGTGTTTATTAATGCAATAGATAATAGTAAAGTACGTGGTGCTCTAACAACCTATAAAGAAAATCCCGCAATTTATCTTAGTGGGAGATTTAAAACTCACGATCATGTATGGTTTGCACTGATGCACGAAATAGGCCATCTTATTAAACACTATATTCCTAATCGACCAATTATAACTCTTGAAGACGAATTGTTTGAGTTAAAATATACAATAGATACTAAAGAAAAAGAGGCAAATGAATTTGCTAGAGATTATTTTATAAACAATTCAGAATACAGCATTTTTGTTGATACTAATAAATTTGATGAACAAAGTATTTATAAATTTGCCAAATCTCAAAATGTACTTCCAGGTATAGTTGTTGCAAGATTGCAACATGATCGTTACATTGGATTTGATAAATTGAATTATTTGAAAAATAGGTAGCAATTCTTAAAGAAATTACGTTTAGAAATTATGTTATATAAGCCCCTACCTCCATCCCTTATCAAACCCTATAGCAGCAATCACTTCTTCTGGTTACTCGAGTGATTGCTGCTATTTCTTTTACAATTCCATTGTTTAGCAAAGGCATATGTTCATCCAGCGACCTTCACATTTAGCTAACACCTCATAACTCTGAACGAGCCATGTTGACCTTTCAATCTAAAATTAGGCATATGTTGGAAATAAAATTTCATTTCTTCAGTTGAGTACAGAAATTCAAATGCGTCCATTAGTTTGTTTTAATTTAATTCGATATTCGCATTAAAATAACATTTTCTTCGCATACAATTAGGCTATATTGTGAGGTGATAATGAAATGAAGCATCGAAAAGACTCTACGGTTGACAAAATTTCATTGGAGTGCGAGTTGTAGCGATTTGAAAAGCATAATTAATGAAAATATTCTTGCCAGAAAGGTGAGGATTAATGTGCATCTGACGTACAAATATGAGGAGGAGAAGCGCAAGTTTAACGAACTTGGCCAGAAATCTTTGAAGCAGGGGATTCACTGAGCGGCATGAAGCAATTCAAATCCAGAGTGGCAGAGTGGATGGATTTATTAATCAGATGTATCAAGAAAAGAACAGGGATTCACATAAGTGTCGTTTAACTTCTGTCTTGGAGGAGATGTGGTGAGCTTTCCAACATGGTTTAAAGAAACTATTCAAGGCCGATTGGTTGAGGTGAGCGCCAAAATTGAACATCAATCTGAGCCTAGACTAGCTTTTGATGAAGAGCGAGAAGCATTCCAAGAATTATTTGCTTCTATGGATATTGCACATAAGCCAGAATTTGAAATCTGGGAGGATAAGCTTTCTATAAAGCACTCCGTTCTTTATGAACGCCTATATCTTCAAGGGCTGAAGGATGGAACGCAGCTTGCACATTCCTTTAATGCTCCTTCTGTTCTCTCGGAGTAAGCAAAATAGACAACATAAGCATATTCACGTTTGGGCTGTTCACGCGACAGTCCTTTTCTTATGCTTATTTTCGGGAGGGAATCCTTCCCATATTGTCGAATTACCATACATATTGTAAATTCAGAGGATACGAGGTTGGGCTATGTTTGAAGTACTAAAGAAACTCTTCCGAAAATCAGACTCTAAGGCGCCACAGGCTGTACATAAGGCACATGCTCCAAAAGCTAAACCTAAGGTTGCACCCACCCGAATTGGCGAGCTAGGTGAGCATAAAATTAACATACAGCTTAACCAGTTACCTAAGGAATGCAAATTCTTAAGCGATCTGCTGCTCCCTAATTCCAAGTCACGAACAGGCTACGCCCAGATTGATCATATCGTTATTTCCCCATATTGCATATTTGTTATTGAGACGAAAAACTACAATGGAGAAATCAAAGGCAGACGGACCGATCAGCAATGGTCTGTGAGTAACCGTTATAAGATGTACAATCCGCTGAAGCAGAACTATGGACATATCAAGGCCATTGAGAGTCTTTTAAAAGACGTAGCCATTGTAAAATACATCTCTATGATTTCATTCACGATGAGGTGTCGATTCAGTATTGACCCAGAGCTGCGTAAGATCCACTCGGACGAACTGGTTGTCTATGATGTGGAATTAAGCGAACTTATCTCTAGGAAGCTGATTAGCTTGAAGACGGTGAATCCTGATCCTCCTATTTCTGCGGCGCTGGCCCAAACTATATATGATCAACTGGTTCAGGCTAACATCACCGATGCCGATATCCGCAAGCTTCATATAGATAAAATCAAGAAACGGAGCTGATTGAAATGCCGATTTACAACAAGCTTGTTCGTGATAAAATCCCTGAGATTATCCAAAGCACGGGTAAGGACTGTAATTGCATAACTTTAGAATATGAATCCTATGTCTCTGAATTGAAAAAGAAGCTTCGTGAAGAGATAGAAGAGTATAACCAAGCTCTTGGTGATGCACAAGCGGTGGAAGAGTTGGCCGATATTCTTGAGGTGGTCCATGCTCTTGCTCAATTACATAAGATCCTGCCAGAGGATCTTGAGAATGTTCGTGCAAACAAAGCTGAGGAACGTGGAGGGTTTACAGATCGAACTTTTCTGATTGAAGTGACGGAGTAGCCACTATCACTTGAAATCAAATGTGCCTATTGGGGGATCAACATGACATTACCAGAATCGATTAATCAAATTTTCAAGAAAAAACAAAAATCATACAAGATGGTCCTTGTCTTATCCTTAATTGAAGAGTTGAAAAATGTTAATCAGGAGAGAGTGGCCTTTGATAAAGTGAAGGAGCGATTTCTTGGTTATTATATAAAGGAACAAAACAATGGGCATAGGGTAGATGAGGCACCTTCTCGCTATCACGCCCGTTGGAGTGAGATAACAAAAGGCCAGCTTAATACTATCTTGACGACACCTGTTAAGGTTCTTTCAGAAATGATATCGGTTGATACTGAAAATAATTTAATTGGCTTCAATCCAGAGGTGAAGCATCAACTTGGAGAGGCTGGCCTAAGTCAACTTGAGAATCTGGCACAAGAAGAGCTACATAAGTACAATGCTGCAATGCAACAATTCTCTCTGAAAAAACATCTGGAGAATATTATGAATCATTATATCCAAGCCAAAAGAGAACCTTTTAAAGATCATTCCTTAGGCACCCTATTACGTAGAACGATTCCTTCTGAGCTAAGAGCGTTGCCTTTCCTGAATGAGGAATACTATAAGATTCAAGGCTCTATTGGGCAGGGGAAGTGGGCGGATGTACCTTGGTTCTCCATATTAGATAAACGAATTACTAGTACCACGCAGAGCGGTGAGTATGTCGTCTATCTTTTTGCGGAAGATATGAGTGCTGTGTATCTATCATTTGCTCAAGGAGTGACAATTACACCAAAGGAGAAGGGGAGCGAAGATAAGTATACTTATTTACGCAATAAAACCCAAGAAATTCGTAAGCTCATTCCTCTCACCAATATGAATAAGGACGAGAATATTGAACTCCTGGGCCACGGTCGAGGGAAGGATTATCAGGCATCTACGGTTGCATACATAAAGTATGAACGTGGTAAAGTGCCTTCGGATGAGACATTGATACAGGATCTACAGAGGGTAGTGGAAGATTATCGCATCTACGTTGAAGAGTACGTACTTAACGAAACGGCAAGCACCTTGGAGGTAGAGCCAGTGACAGAAGATATAGAATCCGTACCTGAGCCGATTGACGACGCCGATATCCCCTCTATCCTCCACCACATTCAATCCCACATCCGCCGCCAAGGCTTCTTTTTCCCGGAGCATCTGATTGAGAACTTCTACCTGTCGCTGAAGGCGAAGCCGCTGGTGATTCTGGCGGGGATCTCGGGGACGGGGAAGACGAGGCTGGTGAAGCTGTTCGCGGAGGCGTTGGGGGCGACAAGGGATAATGGGCGGTTCAGGTTGATTCCGGTGCGGCCGGATTGGAGTGATCCTGCGGATCTGCTGGGGTATAAGGATCTGTCGGGCAGGTTCCAGCCGGGGCCGATGATGCAGGTGTTCGTGGAGGCGCGGCAGCCGGAGAACCGGCATCAGCCGTATTTTATCTGCCTGGATGAAATGAACTTGGCGCGAGTGGAACATTATTTCAGCGATCTGTTAAGTGTGCTGGAGACGCAGGAGTGGCGGGAGGGGGAGATTCAGACACAGGCCCTGATCTCTCCGGCTACGCTGGGGAACCCTGAGGATGAGCGGACCTACGGCGGCCTGGGCATCCCGGAGAATGTGTTTCTGATCGGGACGGTGAATATGGACGAGACCACGCACCCTTTTAGCAAAAAAGTCCTCGACCGCGCCAGCACCCTGGAGTTCAATTACATCAATCTGCAGCAGTATCCGCAAGAGTCGGCTCAGGCTGCAGACGTTCCCGCTGAGCTTGCGGAGCTGAATCATCTGTTCGTCCGTTCGGATTATCTGAAGCTGGCAGATGCCTACGAGCCTTATCAGGAGCTTGTGGTGCGGACGACCGGGAGACTGGTGAAGATCAACGCGCTGCTGGAGGATATTCATGCTCATGTGGGGTTCCGGGTGCGGGATGCGGTTTGCTTTTATATGATCTATAACGAGCGGTATGGCCTGATGGATGAGGAAGAGGCGTTCGACTGGCAGCTGCTGCAAAAGATTCTCCCGCGCATTCAAGGCAGTCACTCCTCGGTACGCCGGGTTCTGCTGAGCCTGATCAAGGAGGCCATCGGCAATGGGACGAGCTTAACGTTCAATATGGAATCGCTCATGGAGGATGCATCGCCTCTCTATCTGGCCTGGGCTGGCGGGAAGACTCCGCTTGGGCTGAAGCATCCGCAGAGCGCCCGCAAATTGGCGTACATGCTTAGGAGGCTGGAGGAAGATGGATTCACCTCATACTGGCTCTCGTGACCAGGCGGTAGAATTGCTGCGGGTGGAGACGGAGCTGTTCACGCTGTATCTTCTGGGGAAGCCCTATCATCCTACGGTGGAGACGCTGCAACTGCATCGTTCCACAGAGCAGGAGTGGGTGGAGGCTACGCTTGGCATCACTTGCTCCCAGCGGCTGGGTGAGGTGCAGATTAAGGTGTTCTCGCCGGAAGCGTATGGGCTAGTGGAGTGGGTGCCGGGGGAGACGGCTTTCCCTTGCTTTTATGAGACGCAGTCTTACGAGCTGGTGGTTCAGCATAAGCAGGTGGAGAGTCTTACGTTCTATCATGAGAATGTGCTGCTCCGGCAGGCGGTGAAGCCGCTGGGGGATTCTATTCTGGCGGGCGTGCTGAACTTCAGGAATGAGGTCGGTCTGACGGAATGGGAGCTTCGGGTAGCGGGGGGGATGCTGCTGCGGGTGGAGATGGAGATTTTCCCCTCGAAAATGGATTACAAGCTGGATTACCAGAATATTCTGCATGAGGTGAATGCGCAGATCTATAATCTGGCCTTCGACTTCCTGCGCCGGACCTACCAGCTCACCGGGCTGCGGGAGACCCCGCATCAGAGCCTGACGGAATTCTTCACGATCCTCCAGCACATCTTAAGGCAGCTGCTGGATACGGTTGAGAGGATCAACAAGAATCCTAACTATGCGCTGCTCCAGGAACGAAGGCTAATGGATGCGGGCCGGGTCAAGCAAGCCGGAAGGGAGAACATCCGCGAGCTCGCCAAGCACCCTGAACGGTTAAGGGAGGATGCGAAGCACGGGTTCCTGACGATTGGTAACCGCAGCTACACGGCCACACACTTAATGGAGACGCGCAGGCGCCTCGCCTATGATACGAACGAGAACCGCTTCGTCCGCTGGATGCTGGAACGGGTTCGCGGGAAGCTGAAGGAGCTTAAGCTCCGCTGGAGAGAGAACAGCCGAACCTCAGACCCCTTGCTGATGGCAAGGCTGGATTCCATGCTGAAGCAGATTGATCGGGTGCTGCAGATGGATTTTGTGCGTGAGGCGGGTGTGATGAAGCAGATGTCCGTTACACTGGTGCTGCAAATGGCCCCTGGGTACCGTGAGGTCTACCGCTTCTATCTCATGCTGCTCAAAGGCCTGTCGATCCAAAGCGATCTTCTCCGGCTATCCATGAAGGATGTCGCTCAGCTCTATGAATACTGGTGCTTCCTGAAGCTGAATCAGCTGCTGGGGCAGAAGTATAAGCTGGTGAAGCAGAACATCATCCGGGTGAACCGGAGCGGGATCTTCGTCACGCTGGACCGTTCGCAGAGTGCCAAAATGGTCTATGAGAACCCGGTGAACGGGGAGCAATTCATCCTGTATTATAACGCGATTCCGGGCACGGATCAGACGCCGACACTGAGCCAGCGGCCAGATAATGTGCTCACCTTGAAGAAGAAGGATGCGGGTCAGGTGAAGGAGTATAAGTATGTTTTTGACGCCAAATACCGCTTGAATCCTGCCTATCCAGGCACGCCCTATGAGAAAAGGTACAAGCAGCCCGGGCCGGAGGAGGACGACATCAATACGATGCACCGCTACCGGGATGCGATTGTGTATCAGGAGCAGAGCTCCGGGGAGTATGAGCGCAGCATGTTCGGGGCGTATGTGTTATTCCCTTATCCGGACGAAGAGCGGTTCAAGAGCCATCCGTTCTACCGGAGCATTGAACTGCTCAACATCGGTGCCTTCCCGTTCCTTCCGAATGCCACCGGTCTGGTGGAGCAATTCCTGGAGGAGATCATCCGTGACAGCCCGGAAAAGGCCTACGAACGCTCCACACGCCCGCGCGGTACGAAGGAGTATTATGCCGATAAGCTGGCGGGGAAGAATGTGCTGGTGGGGTCGGTGCGGGGGCCGGAGCAGGTGGGGGTGGCGTTGCGGAACGCTTTTTATCATATGCCGCTTCAGAATCTTGCCAGCCAGAAGCTGCTGACCCAGATCGAATACATCGCGATGTGCCAATCCCGCAAGAAGTTCATCCATTCGGCCAAAACAGGCATTCACTGGGTAGGCAAGGTGGCCGATTGGAAGGTGCTGCGGCGTAAGGAGATTACCGAGGTTCCTTGCCGGCCGGGTACGGAAGAGGACTTGTATGTCCGGTTCACCATTGAAGAATGGAAGAGTTTAGCTGATCCTATCGCGCTGGGCGGGCAGGGGATTTATACGGTGCTCCATACCAGCAAATACATTCTCGACCGGGCCCTGGAGCTTGCCGAGCTTCGGCTGGAGACGGAGGAAGCGATGCGGGAATGGCGGGAGAAGCGCCGCAAGGGTAGAGTGAAGGTGAAGTTGGATCATGAGGAGTATGTGGATTTGGGGCGTGTGGTGGAGGTAAGGAATATTTGATAGGGATCTGAAGATTGCAGACTCTAGGTCATTCAATTCATTTATCATTAAAGGAGAGATGAATTATGAACAATAGCCGTCGTCCATTCTACCGGTTCGCTATGAAAAGCTTGATTATGCTGCTGTGCGCTGGTCTGCTGCCACTCGTGCATACGGGGGCTCCAGCTCAGGCTGCACCGGTAGTGGGGAACCAGATCAGGCCGCTCCTGATCAACAACCAATATGTGCTGTTTCCAGGCAAGCTGGCGCCCTATATCGAAGCAGGAAAATTAATGGTACCTGTCCGTGCGTTTGCAGGGGCGCTGGGTGCACAACTGACCTATGATGCCGCCACCAAAAGCTCTACGATCTCGCTGCTTGGGGAGAGTGTGGGGAAGCTGCGGGCCGGGCAGGCTACGGCGGTAACCAAAGACGGCAGTACGATAGCGCTGGGAGCGTCTCCGCAACTGCGGGATGGTGTACTGTTTGCACCCATGAACCCGATCCTCACCGGGCTGAAGAAGTTGAAGTGGGAGAGTATGTATAACGCGCTCAGCCGCCATGTACTGATAGTGCAGGGCCGGGGTGACACAGTGCTGCCGCAGGCCAAGGCTTGGCAGAACGTGACTCCGTTTGGAGATGTGCCTGGGGAGCGTCAGAACCCTTTTTACCCCACACTGCTAACGCAATCTGCTGACGGGAAAGGCTTCCGGCTGGCGCTGAGCGTGATTAACGCTTCCGGTTTTGTCATTGCCGGGGATGCATCCAGCTTGGAGTTCGTTGCTGTGAACAGCCAAGGCCAAGCCGTCGTCCGGCAGCTTCCCGGTCCCTCGAAGGCGACACCTAAGGCGGGTGCACTGTCATTCACCATTAATGTTCCTACAGCGCCGGATTATGTGATTTTCAATTCACGGATCAAGTAATAAACACAAGGAGGCCAAGCCTGCCATGGACACCCCGGAACATATCCAGAAGCTGCACGATGAACATCGAAAGGAATGGTTATCGGCTAAGCCAGAGGAACGTATAATACGCTTCTATGAAACGGATAAGCCTTACGGCTGTTTTTCTAATTTTGCGAAGTATCCGATTCTGTTAAAAGGCAAAGAGTGGGCGACATCGGAGCATTACTTTCAGGCGCAGAAGTTCGCAGGGACTGAGCATGAAGAGGAGATCCGGCTCGCCAGTACGCCTATGATCGCAGCCAGGATGGGTCGGGAGCGGAATCGGCCGCTGCGCCCTGATTGGGAGGAGTGCAAGGTTGAGGTGATGCGGGAGGCCCTGGTCGCCAAAGTCGAGCAGCATTCTGTGATCAAGTCCATCTTGCTCTCAACCGGAGATTGCACGCTTGTCGAACATACCTCGAATGATGCTTACTGGGGAGACGGCGGGGACGGTCAGGGAGGCAATATGCTGGGCAAGCTGTGGATGGAGATTCGGGACGGCCTTGCGGGGTACAGCCCCGAATTCTTTTTGCCGGAATGGATTGTGTACCCTGATCTTCCTCCCTTCAGTATGGGCTGGAGAATGGGAGCGGGAGAAGATTATTTGGTGCATCTGCAGGAATGGAGAGGGAAGCAGTCACCGGAAGCTCTTAAGGAGTACGATGGGTATTTTAACCCACCGGAGGAGTGGGCTCGGGGTAATGAGGAGCTATAAGGAAATAGATATCTTCATACATTTACTTACTTTATGATATGATTTGTGGTATAGTAAAGGCAGAAAAAACGTAGAATACAAAGAGAGCCGTGCTCGATACACGACTCTCGGAGCAATAGCCGCTTTTAAGGGCGGTGGCTTTCGGAATATCAGTTAAGAAATAGACCGATTCCTTGGTGAGGGCGGTCTATTTCTTTTTGTGGAAAGAGAGAATCAACACAACCAGAGTCGCGAACGAAATCATTAGCGTCAATGCTTGGTATACCTCCACAGGCTTCACCTCCCTTCCGGGAGATTAGCCGACCGCCCATATAAGCCTTTCTATTGCTTCAGCGATTATACCATGAATGGAAATTTTTGAATATACGAACAGCGCAGACTCATCCAATGGAGCCCGCCGGAAGAGGGGCTAGGGGTACTGAGAAATTTTGAGAGAGTGGTGCAATAGGCAGAAGAAAGTATAATGAAAAAAGAAAGCCGTGCGGCGAACACGACTCTCGGAGCAATAGCCGCTTTTAAGGGCGGTGGCTTCAAAAGTTTATCCATTGAAATAGGATCGCTTCCTTAGACCAGGGCGGCCTAATTCTTCATGGGGGAATTAAGCAATGCGATAATGAACATGCCGAACATGAACAACAGGGATTACGAATGGAATACACAAACCGAATCCTTAATCAAGCCCAAAAACAGGCCCCCCCACCTGCCTTTGGGCTTTTTCCTATGCCTCTTAAAATCCCCCCTCTGGAAATTTATTCTTCCATCGTAATACTTCCGCCATGTTCGTTCCGTCTGATCTAAGCGATGATAGACCCTGTAAGATAACGCTGAGCGCGTTCATCCTGCATCCGGTTCTTATCCGGGCGGGCGTAACGAGGCGGGGATCTCTGGTGATCCCGCAGTGCCGGCATGTATGTTACGGTATCCTGTACGGTCCGTTTCGGTAAGAGCAACTAAGGGGTTCGATTCCCCGATCGCCTTCACAGCGACGTTGGTTACACTCGATTTCCATCGAGCCACAATTGAAGCACAATCTGAGTAAGGAAACCAATGGACAGCATCCCTGGCGGCTGGTGTAGCGCTACTGCGGCAGGGCTTTGTAATCCGTGGATACCGGCAGCGGGGAAGCTTGCGGAGAATGAGGTAGGGACAGAAGGGAACGAAGGCTGGCTGAAGGTTGGGTTAGTCTCAGGTCTCAAGCAGTCCTCCCGGATCTCCCGGCAGACCGCCTGTCTCAAGCGTGATTCCGTCCGGGTCCGCAGCGGGATTCTGTCATCCATTGGTCCAATCATGAAGGAGGTAATACATACGATGTTGAAGCCAATCACGATTCAAGCGGACCAGCGCGGTCTGCTCTTTCATAAGGGAAGTTATGTGAAGCGGCTGCTGCCGGGAACCTACCGTTATTTCTCCTGGTCGCAACATACTGTGTTGGTACTGGATATTGCTAAGCCTTTTAGCGCTGGCGGTAAGGATCTGCAGCTGTTCTTACAGGATGATGAGCTCCTGCGGGAGCTTGAGGTGGTACGGGTACAGGATCATGAGAATGTGCTGCACTATGAGGATGGTCAATTCATGCAGGTGTTGAAGCCGGGGGTATATGCGTATTGGAATCTGCTGAAAAAGCATACCTTCGTCCACACGGACATCCGTGTGCCGGAGCTGCCCGCCGGGATCGACCGCTCGATCATCGCGCGGCTTACGCCGCACCTGCAGAGCTGCGAAATCGCCAGCCACGAGCTGGGGTTCCTGTTCTACGATCATACGCTCCAGCGGGAGCTGACGCCGGGGAAATATTATTTCTGGAAGGGGCCGGTCTCGGTGCTGACCAAGAAGGTCGATCTGAGACAGCAGCAGATGGATCTGCTCGGCCAGGAGATGATGACGGAAGATAAGGTTACGCTGCGCCTGAACTTCGTCTGCCAGTACCGGATCGTAAGTCCGCACCGTGTCCTGGAGATGAAGGATTTCGATGAGCAGATTCATATCCAGCTTCAGCTCCTGCTGCGCGAGTATGTCGGGACGCTGAGATTGGACGATCTGCTGAAGCGGAAGGAGGATCTGACGACGTTCATTCTGGACCGTATCCGGGAGAAGGAGGAAGAGTTCGGGGTGCGCTTCCTCGGGGCAGGGGTGAAGGATGTAATTCTGCCGGGAGACATGAAGGACATCCTGAACACCGTGCTGCTCGCTGAGAAAAAAGCCCAGGCCAACCTGCTCACCCGCCGGGAAGAGACAGCCTCGACACGCAGCCTGCTGAATACAGCGAAGCTGATGGATGAGAATCAGACGCTCTTCCGGCTCAAGGAGCTGGAATTCCTGGAGAAAATCTGCGACCGGATCGGCTCCATCTCGGTCACCGGCGGCGGTGATCTGCTGGAGCGGTTAAGCTCGCTCATCGGCGCAAGTAAATAGACAAGAATCGCCCTCCACACAGCTCAGCTTATGAGCTAGTGGAGGGCGATTCTTATTGTATGAGAAGCTCCTTACATCTGTACGACTACGCTTAATCTACTTCACCAACCCCGTCAAATACCCGTAATGCTCCCCCTCCATCTGGTCCAGAGGGATGAAGCGGATAGAGGCGCTATTGATGCAGTAGCGCTTGCCGCCGCGGTCTGCGGGACCGTCGTCGAAGACATGGCCCAGGTGGATGTCACCGGATTGGCTGCGGACCTCGGTGCGTTCCATGCCGAAGCTGGTATCCGTATCATAGGTGACGACCTGCGGGGCAATCGGCTTGGTGAAGCTGGGCCAGCCGCAGCCGGAGTCGTATTTATCCTTGCTGGAGAAGAGGGGCTGACCCGTGGCGATATCGACATACAGGCCAGCCTCGTAGTTATCCCAATAGTCGTTGCTGAAGGCACGCTCCGTGTCATTCTTGACGGCTACCGCGTATTGATCGGCAGTTAACCGCTCCTTCAGTTCTGCGTCGGAAGGGCGCGGGTATTGGGCCGGGTCGATGACCGGCTCTTGCTCATCCAGGATGCTTAAGTCAATGTGGCAGTACCCGTTCGGGTTCTTCGCCAAGTAGTCCTGATGATATTCCTCCGCCAGATAGTAGTTCTCCAGAGGAAGGACTTCGGTTACGATTTTCTTGTCATACTTGGTCTGCTCCTGTGCTACAGCCTGCTGGATAACAGCTGCATCCTCCGGGGACGAATAGTAGATTCCTGTCCGGTATTGAACGCCCCGGTCATTGCCTTGCTTGTTCAGGCTGGTCGGGTCAACAACCTTGAAATAAGCTTCCAGGAGCTGCTTCAGGGTGACCTGCTTCGGATCGTACTTCACATGCACAGTCTCCGCGAACCCCCGGTCCCCGCGAATAACATCCTCGTAGGTCGGATTCTCGCCTTTCCCGTTGGCATAGCCTGAGGTGACATCCTGAACTCCCTGAATGCGGGCCATATACGCTTCCACACCCCAGAAGCAACCGCCTGCCAGGTACAGGCTACGCAGATCCTTCTCGGCTATACTTGCGGTTTTGACCGCTGGAACCGGGGCGGCAGCTGAGGTGGAGCTCATTCCCGCGAAGGTGTCCTTAATCAGCTCGTTGGAGGCATGACCCGGGAGGGACTTCACCAGCATTCCTTCTTCATCGATATAAAAAGAGCTGGGATACGCCCGTACCTGAAACTCCTTGGCCCATGTCCCGTCTTCATCGAGCAGCACAGTCAGATTGTCATACGGCTGCTTGTTGAACCAGTCCGTGAACTCCTTGGCGGATTTCTCGCCTTTGTAGCCTGGGGTTACAATCGATACCACCTGGAAGTCCTTCTCCTGGCCGGCCAGCGCATTCAGTTCCTCCAGACCGGCAAGGCAGATGGAGCACCAGGAGGCCCAGTATTTCACATAGACCTTCTTGCCCTTCAGATCCTCGAGCTTCAGCGAATCACCCTTCAGATCCTGCAGGGCGAATGCCGGAGCCGGCTTCCCCTTGCTCATAGCTGCGCCAGAGTCTGTCTTACCTGCTCCTGCCTCCGGCTTGACGCCGCAGGCGGCCAGGACCGTGAGCATTCCGCCAATGACCATGAGCATTCCGAACCACTGCCATATCTTTTTCATACCTGATTCCTCCTCCCGTTATTGAATCCAGCTCACAATCGTATTCAGCTGGTCTGTCATTAGCAGCAGCCCCATGGCGATCAGCATACAGCCGGAGGCGATCTTAATTCCGCCCATGAACCGGTACAAGCGGCGAATCCGCTGCACCAGATAGTCTGAGAAGACGGATAGTATAAGGAAAGGAATTGCCAGACCCAGCGTGTACAGCAGCATGAGGAATCCTCCGTAAGCAGGGGACCCTTCCCCGGCAGCGATACTGAGAATGCCCGCAAGTACCGGGCCGATGCACGGCGTCCACCCGAAGCTGAACGTCAGGCCGAGCAGGAAGGCCCCGATATAGCCGCCACGTGCTGCGCGGGGACTGGACAGCTTTTTTTCCCGTTCGAGCCAGGAGATCTTGATTAGTCCGGTCTGGTAGATTCCGAATAAAATGACAATCACTCCGCAGACGGCAATGAACCTGGAGCTTGAAATGACATTGCCAAGTATGCCGGAGCCGAAGCCCAGGGTGATGAAGACCACAGATAGTCCAAGCACGAAGATTAGGGTCCGCAGCATGAATACCGAACGGAACCGCAAGGAGCCTGCGTCCACCCCTCCCTGATTCACATTGCCCGCCAGGCTTCCGGACAGATACGAGACATAGACCGGAAGCAGCGGCAGAATACAGGGTGCAAAAAACGATAATACCCCTGCGCCGAAGACGCCGAACAGGAATACAAAATCACCAGCCATCTCTATCACCACCTATATGAATACGCTTCTCTAAAGCTAAGGCTTACCGGCTGGTGTAGATGGGGACCGTGAACCAGAAGCAGCTTCCAGAACCCTTAGTGCTCTCTACACCAATTTTGCCGCCATGCAGCTCCACAATGGATTGTGCGATGGCAAGACCCAGTCCGGCGCCTCCGCTATTCTTACTGCGTGATTTATCTATCCGGTAGAACCGTTCGAAGATCCGTGAGGTCTCCGCAGCTTCAATTCCCTGACCCTCATCGCTCACAGCGATTCGCAGGAACGGGCCTTCCTCGGCGGCGGACAGCACGATATGGCCTTCTTCAGGAGAATGTTGAATCGCATTCTGCACAAGATTGGACAGCACCCGCTTAATCTGCGTGGGCATCATCAGGGCCGCGGGTAACTTATCCGGGAGCTCAATCTCGACCTTCAGCCGCTTCTCCGCCAGATGGAAGGAGAAGCTCTCCAGCGTGCTGATCAGCAGTTCATCCGCATGGCAGGGCTGCGGGTCGAAGGTTCCGCCGCTGGCCTCCAGGCTGGATAGTTCAAAGAGGTCCTGGATCAGTCCCGCCAGCCGCTTCGTCTCCAGCCGGATCGTATTCAGATACCGCTGGAAGGTCTCTTCGTCCTTGATCACATCATCCTCCAGCGCTTCTACGAACGACTGAATGGAGGCAAGAGGGGTCCGCAGATCGTGGGAGACATTGGCGATCAGCTCCCGCCGGGCGGACTCGGACTGGTGGAGATGGTCGAAGCTCTCTTTTAACTTACTGCTCATCTCATTGAATTGCCGGGCCATCAGCTTGAACTCGTGCGGGCCGATGGTGGGGACCTCGGTGTGGAAATCCCCCTCGGCAATCCGTACCGTCTGCTCCGTAATCCGGGCAATGGACTTCTCCACCGGCCGCGTCAGCAGATGCTGCAGGACGAAGGAGAACACGCCGATCCCGGCTGTGATGCCCGACAGATAGTATAGCTGATCAATGGTCAGCAGCATCCGGGAATAACTGACGAATAGACAGATCAACAATACGCCGATCCCCGTGAGACTGGACAATAATAGATAGGTGCGCAGCTTCATCAGATGCCATCACCCGCAAACTTATAGCCGATTCCCCAGACCGTCTTGATGTATTTCGGGTCGGAGGGAGTCTGTTCGATCTTCTCGCGTAATCTTCTTATATGCACCGTAACGGTAGTCGTATCTCCTTCATAGCTGAAATCCCAGATCTTGCTCAGCATCTGCGTCCGGGAGAACACCTGCCCCGGATGGCTCGCCAGCAGATACAGCATTTCGAATTCGGTCACCGTCAAGTCAATCGCCTGCCCGCTGATCTCCACCGTACGCTTCCCGACATCGAGGGTCAGTCCTTCGTACTTGATTGTGTGCTCAGCGGCGGTAGCCGGCGATACCTGGACAACTCTCATTCTGCGCAGAATCGCCTGCACCCGCAGTACGAGCTCCCTTGGACTGAAGGGCTTAGTCAGATAATCATCCGCCCCCATCGTCAGCCCCATCAGCCGGTCCTGCTCCTCGCCGCGCGCCGTCAGCATGATGATCGGGAGATCTTCGGTCTGCCGGATCTCGCTGCACACCTCCCAGCCATTCTTATGCGGCATCATCAAGTCAAGCACAATCAGGCTTGGAGACTGGCTGCGCCATAGCTCTAGCGCCTCCAAGCCGTCCTTGGCGGTGGTGACCAGATACCCCTCCCGTTCCAGATACCTGCGGCACACATCGGTAATATTCGGATCATCATCCGCGACCAGCACTCGTTCATTCATCTTAACCCACCCCATATCTGTCCAAAATCCATTTGATTCCATCATATCATATGGCGGGGGTCCGGCTCAGTCCGGCTTATTTCATGGCCTTGGCAGGCTTCATGTACATGGTCACTACCGTATCCGCCACATAAGTGCTGCCATCGTACAGAGCCGGAGCCATGCTCAGATTAACCGTCTTACCGTCGACCATCATTTTTTTCGACCCAATCATAACCTTGATCATCTTGCCCATCGGCATCATGCCGTCGTCCATCATCTTGCCGTCATCCATCATGTTGCTATCGTCCATCATGTTGCCATCGTCCATCATCTTGCCGTCATCCATCATCTTGCCGTCATCCATCATCTTGCCGTCATCCATCATCTTGCTATCGTCCATCGTCTTGCTGTCGTCCATCATCTTGTCCATGTACATCAGCGAGACGGAGCGGTCCTTGCTGTTCCATTCAATGCTGTAGCCGTACATCATGGCGGCCTGTCTTAGGTTCATCAGCTCCATGCCGTCTTTCTTCATCGTCTTGATGCCTGCCGCCGCACCGGAGATGCCGGACACCGCCAGAGAGAGAACCAATACTGCCGCTATCATGAACCGTTTGCCTGCTTTGCTGTTACCCATGCTAATCACGCTCCATTTCTTTGTAGTGGTTACATGGAACAGAATAAACGGGAGAGCTTACGATTCTCTAAGCGAAATCTTACGATTGTATTACGGCGGCGCAAAGAACGTATAACTTCTCCCTATAGCCAGATATCAGTTATAAGTGTTACGTCTAATGCCGTACTCCATGCTAGAATTTATACACAAAGACAGAACAGTGGAACTAGAGGAGGGCTAATCATGTGTGATAGATTTCAGATCGTAGGCAGCCTGCTGCGTCCGGCGGAGCTATTAGAATATAAGCAGCAGATTGAACACCGGGACGATATTCAGTATCCTTTTTACGAGGATTTCCAGGGCTATGAGCAGTGTGAGGCGAAGGCGATTCAGTCGGTAGTCGAGCAAGCGAAGGAGAATGGGCTATCGATTCTGACGGATGGAGAGTATTCCAAGTCGATGTGGCATCTGGACTTTGCGTGGGGCTTCCAGGGGATGGAGCGCTATATCGCGCCTCACGGGTATTTCTTCAGAGACGTTGACGGCACCTCCAAATACGAGACGCGCAAAGACATCGGTCTGCGCATCACAGGCGAGCTGGGCGGTAAGAATCACCACTTCCTTCAGGCGTACCGCCAGCTTCAAGAGCATGCGGGAGACAGGGAGACGAAGCTGTGCGTGCCTTCGCCGTCCCATATCTTCGGAGAGCTGTCCTGGTCGGATAACCTTGGCGGCGAAGGTGCAGTGTACCAGAACCGTGATGAGCTGAAGGCCGGTCTAGTGACGGCATATAAGGATTTTGTAGGGGAATTCGCAGCCGCTGGCGGTAAGATTCTGCAATTCGACGACTGCCTCTGGGAGCTATTCGCGGACGATAATCCGAATTCGCCCTTTACCGGTGAGGCAATCAACCATGAAGAAGTACAGAGTCTCGCTACAGAGTTCATCGATATTAACAACACCATTATTGATTACGGACATAGCTTGGGGCTGCTTATGTGGACCCATAACTGCCGCGGGAATTATGATTCCCGGAATATGGGCGGCGGCTCTTATGTGAAGATTGCCAACCTGTTCCTGAAGCAGCTGAAGTACGACCGCTTCTTCCTGGAGTGGGACGACGAACGCGCGGGCTCGCTGGAGGCACTTGCCGTGTTCAAGGATAGACCGGAGACGGAAATTGTACTAGGCTTGCTGTCTTCCAAAACCAGTACGCTGGACGATGAGACCCGTGTCCTCCGCATGCTGGATGAAGCGTCCACGATCATTCCGAAGGAGAGACTTCTGCTCTCCCACCAATGCGGCTTCGCCTCTTGCGACGGGGGTAATGAGCTGACGGAAGCGGAGCAATGGGCGAAGATCAGACAGGGGCAAAAGATTGCTCAGCAATACTGGGCTTAACTTCATTAATAGGTAGCAACTGTTCATAAAAGTAAGCCCGCATCTGACCACAGGATGCGGGCTTGTTGATTGTTTAGGTAACATGTATAGAGGATTCCTGCAAGAAATGCAACATTGCTGCCCATTAGAAGCGTCTTACGCTGAAATTCTGCACGAAATGCAACAAATCCAGTGCTAACTTGCTCTAAACACCGAAATTTGTGTGAATAATGCAACATTGTACATTCAGTAAGTAATAGTTAAAGAGGAATCCTGCAAGAATTGCAACAATTCTCTATACAAGCGGCTGGTGAGAGAAGGCATCGCATCCTTCACCCGACAGGGTGATTTCCTAATGTTTCGGTCTATATCACCTGCTATATAGATTAAACTTGAAAATTAAAGTTAAGGGAAAAGTGGCGGAGGGGAATTTTGGAACTGTAGGAGCGGTAGCGCCCGCCTGAAGGCTTTCCGCAGGAAAGCTCGCATCGTAAGCATAGGCTGTGTTTGGATTTCCACTGCGCGTAGCAGTTTTAATCAAGAAATTCAAACACAACAGCGGCCGGAAGTCCAAAACTTCTCTGGAGTCACGGCCAATCCCAAAAGAAAAAAATATTAGTTCAATTTATATAGCTAAACAACATGTCGCATTTATCCGGCTGTAATGTCGCAAAAGTACATGGAAACAGAGGTCGCAGATCGGCTATACTCGCTGTAACAATTATGATAATGAAAATCATTATCACATAATACATAACAGGGGGAGTCAGCGTGAACAGAGCAACACAGAAACAAGAGGCCGGCAGGAAGAAATTCGCCGCTGGGCAATCAGGATTATTCATGGTATGGATGCTCGCACTGGTATTGGTACTGACAGCTTGCGGATCTGGAGGGGGAGCTAATGCAGGGACAGCCGCACAGCCGTCTGCGTCAGCTGAACCGTCTCCGTCGGCTGAAGCACAGGCGCAGGCATCACCGGAGGCACAGGCGACAGCAGCCTACCCGGTTACTCTTAAAGATATGAAAGGTGAACATACGCTGACGGAGAAGCCGAAGGTGATCGCTGTGCTTGACGTGAAATTCGCCGATCAGCTGATCGCGCTTGGAGAGAAGCCGGCAGGCAGCGTGGTTGCTGGAACCAAGGACGAGTTCCCGGAATATCTGAGTGCTCAGATGGATGGTGTGAAGGTCCTGGGTACACGCGATGAGCCCAATCTGGAAGCAATTGTGGCGCTGAACCCGGATCTGATCCTGATGACTGATTTTCAGGAGGAGGCTTATGAGAGTGTCAGTAAAATCGCGCCTACAATCGTACTGGACTTCTATGAGGATTGGCGGGATACGCTGGCTACCATTGGTACAATAACAGGTAAGCAGGCAGAGGCAGAAGTGGTGAAGAAGGCCTATGAGGATAAAATCATCGGACTGCGTGAGCAGCTGTCGGCGAAGCTGGGCGACGAGACGGTCGCGCTGATTCGCCCGAGACCGGAAGGGATCCGTGTACATGGTCCTGAGCACCGTACTGGAAGCATTCTGTATGAGGATCTGGGATTAAAGGCGCCTGCGTTCGTTCAGGCGATCAAGGATGATACCTCGGTTGAAATATCGATGGAGACTGTCTCTGATATCGGGGCAGATCGCTATTTCCTGCTCTCAGATGATCTGTTCGCCAAAGAGGCAGAGGCTCTGGCCAGTAGTCCGATCTGGAAATCCCTTGATGCAGTGAAGAATAACCGTGCCTATGATGTGAATTCAACGCTCTGGATCGCGTATTATGGTCCCCTTGCGATCAATATTATTGTAGATCAGGCCTCGGAAGCGCTGCTTGGAGCTAACTGAGATGGACCAATATCTGTCGTCCGCCCCCTGGAGGGAACTGGCGGAGGATTACCGGATGAGACTGGGGGAGCCGCCTGCGGGCAGCGTCCGCACCATTGCTCTGAGTGAGCTGCAAGACGAGGCGGTGTGCCGCGAATATGTTAGCTGGCTTAAGGATTATATCGGTGCGCCGGACACACAGGTTGCGGCTTCCATGCTGGCTAAGCGGATCGGATATCTGTGGATCGCGCCAATACTGACCGCCATGACCGTTCATAATCGTGAAGTCTTCTTCCCGCTGGACAGAAGCTTCCTCTATCATCCGGCTTCTGCAGAAGAGACGACATTCCCTTTCCTGGCGCTGGACGGGCTTCAGTCAGCCTCCCCGCCGGATGATCGGGGAGTGTGGCGCGAAGCTGTTGTTAAGGGGAATTTTGCAGTACGGCTTGCGCCGATGCTGCAGACGCTTGCTGCCGTTGGACCTGTCTCCATGGCTGTGCTGTGGGAGAATATTATGGTGCGTATTGCCCCGCTGTATGCGCCCGGAGCAGATCTGTCCGGCGAAGAAAGGCTGCGGATGCAAGAGGACTTTACGTATCTGATCCGGATGGCCGCCGGTCCATTGTTCAGCGCAAGACGCAACCCGTTCACCCGGTTCACCGAGGGGAGTGACGAGGCTCCGGTTGCGAAGAGCAAGCGTATCACGTGCTGCTTTTACTACCGGATGTCCGGGGAATATTGCAGAAAGTGCCCGAAAATTGACAATGAGAATGAATCTCAATTAAAATGACAGCAGGTCTATCCGTTTAGCAAAGGATACTGTTGTCAGGAGATGAGAGAAATGCCGCAACAAGAACAGGCGAGTCTATGGAGTGATACGGCGGTCAAGATGCTTGATGTGCGCAGTGGTACTGTGCCGCCCGGCGGCGTGCTGAGCGAAACGGAACTGGCGGCAAATCAGCTGCTGCTGGCCATCGGCGGGCAGGGAGGGCTTGTGATGAATGGTGAAGGCTGCCATGTCCAGGCCTCTTTTGCTTGTCATGCTGCCAAGGGATCAGCCTATACTCTGAGTGCGGAATCAGACAACATTCATTATACAGCTATTAGCTACAAGGCCATTCCTGTTGCGGGAGCTGCCCATGTGCTCTTCCCGCAGCGCAATCACCCGCTGCGGACTTCGTTTGTACACCATTCCGCGCCCCCTGCGGAGCTGCATATGGCAGCGGAGAGAATTGCAGCCAAATGGAGCCGGGGAGAAGGACTGGAACGCTTCCATGCCAATGCGCTGCTGCAAGGCATGCTGTGCGAGCTTATTATGGAGCATGAACGTGGTCAGGGTGGCAGAGAGCCGGATATGGTGGAGGTTGTTGCCGCCTATATCGCGGGACATTATCGTCAGGAGCTGGGGCTTAAGGAGCTGGCCGCACTGGCCGGATGCGGCGTGCGGCAGCTCCAGCGGCGGTTCAAGCAGGAGAAGCAGCTCGGGCCGATGGAATACGTGATCCAGCTGCGGATGGAGAATGCAGAGCGGATGCTGCGTTACACGGATGCTCCCATCGGCGTAATCGCGGAGCGGACAGGCTACCGCGACATGTATTATTTCAGCAGAGCATTCAAGAAGCATTATGGAGTCCCTCCGCAGCTCTACAGGCGTGCTGCCGCTTCAGATCCGGGGACGGTTCCCGTTCCTTCGGGATTGCCGGAACGCTCGGTCTCCCCGCACGGATCAACACAGGGTCCGGTGATCCCCCATCTGCGGGGCGAATATCTTGTCACCTCTGCTCCGCAGCGGATCGCCGTGCTGGACGTCCAATATGCTGACCATTTACATGCGCTGGGGATGTCCCCCGCAGGAAGCGTAGGCTTCGGAAGCGGGGCGCTGAATTTCCCGCCGTATTTCCGGGAGAGATTAACGGCAACGGAAATGCTCGGAACCTATGAGTACCCGGATCTGCCGGCGGTTGAACGGCTGCGGCCGGATCTGATTATGTGCACCGAGGTGCATGCTCCGCACTATGAACGCTTAAGCCGGGTAGCGCCAACGGTCATGTTCAAGCGTAATGAGAGCTGGCAGACGATTCTGCGTCTGTTCGGAGAACTGACCGGCAAGCAGGAGGAGGCAGAGCATATTATTGCCGATTATCTCCGCCGTACAGCATTGCTGTCCGCAGAGCTTGCTCCGGTACTCGCGGGTAAAAGTGTTGCGCTGATCCGTCCGCGCGAGTCCATCGTCCGGGTACACACGGCTTCTCACCGCACAGGTGCTGTACTGTACCGCGACCTTGGTCTGCCGGCCCCGTTATTTGTGGCGGACACCGCCTCTGACACGGCCTATCATATTTCCGTGGACAGACTTCCGGCTGTGCATGCTAACTACTACTTTTTGCTCAGCAACGAGCGAATGCAGGGGGGAATATCGATGACAGAGCATAGTGTGAGGGGCATGCTAGGTGCAGATCAGCGGCAGCTTATATACCCGGTAGATGCTGCTACCTGGATCGGCTGTTATGGACCTACAGGCATCAACTGCATTCTGGATCAGGTGGCCCAGGCCTTGCTGGCTTGAGTGATGACGGCTGCCAATTACATCTCCCGATCATACTTGAACCGGTAATAGATGCCGTATCCAATCGTGAACAGGTAGGCGAATACCAGTAACAGCACAACGGTGAGTTCAGTTTCCATTAAGGCAAGAGCCAGCATTAAAGCCCCGAATATATAAACCATCATGTCATAGGCCTTCGCCTTTGCCCGGGTGGCAATGGCGATATTGCGTTCATCGTTCTTGTTGATCTCCAGTTCCTTGGCGGTGGCAGGGCTCTGCTTCAGAGCACGCCGTCCGATGAGTTCCCCCATTCCACTGCCAAAGACGCCGGAGCCCAGCCCAATACAGATATAAGGCAACGTCCGCATGATCCCCTGCGGGTCTTGAACCGTTCTAATAAGGTACAGACTGCCTGCCAGCAACAGAAGACCTGCAATAACCAGAAGATAAGCGGTGACGGATTTCTTCATGAACTCTCTTCCTCCTCATAAATAAAAATCTCCTCAATACTCAATCTGAAATAGCGGGCAATCTTAAACGCTAACAGGATTGAGGGATTATAGCGGCCGTTCTCCAGCGAACCAATCGTCTGCCTGGACACTTCAAGCGCCGCTGCTAATTCCTCCTGCCTGATTCCGCGCTGCTTGCGTAACTCTTCCAAACGGTTATTCATGGAATCCCTCTCTTTATGGAAAGTTAACTTTACATGGAGATTGTATCGCATTATGCGCATTATGTAAAGCTTGCTTTCCATTCTAGGATGAATGGAGAATTTGCTCACTCCTCATATACGAACGTCCGTGCTACAATATTCCTTGTGAATATATGGAAGGCGGTGGGGCAGTGACTGCAAGACGGTGGGTGATGACCTTCATACGGATGCACAAGCTGGTATTTGTATGCGGTTTCTTAGTAACTACGTTAATGACCTTAGTGAACCTGATGTATCCGTTCCTGGGCGGACGGCTGATTAATATCGCTTTTTATGACCAGGATCTGAAGGCCTTCCTGAAGCTGTGCCTGATCTATGCCGGAATTCTCCTGTTCAATCAGTTCATTGTGGCGACGCTGAATAATCTGATCTCCTCCCAGATGATGACGGGGTTCGTGTTCGATATCCGGCGGGCGCTATTCCGCAAGATTCTGCATCAGAAGGGGAAGGATCTCTCCGGGATGTACAGCGGCGATCTGATCAGCCGGATGAACCGCGATGCCAAGGACATTATGAATCTCGTCTTCTGGAGCGGACTGTGGGGGTATTCGAATCTACTGCATATCGTGTTCGCCGTGGGCTTCATGTTCTATTATCATGTCCTGTTGGGAGTGTTCACGGTGGTACTGGTGCCTGTCGTGTTCTTGGCCTCGAAATACTTTAAGCAACGGGCGCTTAGAGTTAACCGGGATCTGGCGGCGGAGCAAGGGAGGCTGTCCTCGTACTTATTTGAAATTGTGGCGAATATGCGGGAGATCAAGCTGCTGAATGCCGGGAGGCAGGTAACGCGTACCTATCTCAGACGGACAGTCTCTATCCATCACAAGCATGTGGACAATGGAATAATCGAAGTAACCACCGAGCGGGTGAACGCATTCATCACGCTTGCTGCACAACTGCTGCTGTTCATCATTTGTGCCCGGCTGATTGTGAAGGGGCAGATGCAGCTTGGTGTTTTTGTGGCTGCCGCCAGCTATTTCAATATGGCTGTGACTTACTTCAGCTCGATGAGCGGCAAGATTACCGATACCTGGGGGCAGTCGGTGTCCTTACAGCGTGTTGCGCAGCTCCTGAATGAGCAGGAGGAGGACTATAGAGAAGCGCTTCTGCCCACACTGATTAAGGAGGGGACGATTGAATTTCGTAATGTCAGCTTCGGATATACGGAAGAGAGGCGGGTGTTGGACGGGTTCAATCTCCGTGTGGAGGGAGGAAGCACCGTGGGCATTGCCGGGAGGAGCGGAGCCGGGAAAACAACGCTCGGAAGCCTGCTCTGTAGCCTCTATCCTGTTGACGGCGGCGAGCTTCTGATCGATGGCCGCAACGTGAATGAATATAACCTGCACAGCTTGCGGAGTCAGGTGGGCGTGGTGCATCAGGAGACGGTTCTGTACAATAACACGCTGCGGTATAATCTGTCTTTTACGAATAACCGTGATCAGGACAGCCTGTTACTCGAAGCACTTAAGAGAGCTGCGCTGTATGAGCTGGTCCTGAATCTTCCGGACGGGCTGGACACGGTGCTGGGGACTTCCGGGCAGGAATTATCGGGCGGCCAAAAGCAGCGTCTGGCTATTGCGCGAATCCTGGTCAAGAATCCGAAAATTCTGGTCTTCGATGAAGCAACTTCGTCCCTCGACAGCAAGAATGAAGCGCTGATCCGGCAGATGACCGGTGAGCTTGGGCAAGACCGGACGCTGATCATCATCGCCCATCGGCTGTCCACGCTTAGAGGCTGTGACCGGATTGCAGTGCTGGAGGATGGCCGGGTCACAGGCTACGATACTCACGACGTGCTGATCAGAAGCAACAAAACGTACATAGATCTATTCAGCGAACAGTGTGCAGGAGGCGAAGCGGTATGACCATGACAAGATGGGCCGCCTATAAGGCGCTGACACAGGGAATTGAAGGTGTCCGTAAGCCGCTGCTGGTGCTCGCGTTGTTCAAGCTGTGGAATCTGGTCTGCGGACTGCTTCCGTTATTCTTGTACTCTCTGCTCGTCAACCGCGTGCTGGTGGAGAAGCATCTGAGTGGGCTATGGCCGGTTATCGCGGGTTATCTGGGGGTATTCCTGCTTACGACGGCCGGGATTGCGGTCAGCAAGCGCTACTCCAACCAGCTGCTCCTGAGGTATGATCTCAGGCTTAAGCGCAAACTGCTGAATAGAGTGAGCAGCCTGGATTATGAGGAGTATAGCGGGTACAGCATTGGTGATCTAAAAAGCCGGATCGAGCAGGATTCAGCTGCCGCCGGACGGTTCTTCACGGTTCATCTGTTAGATTTCAGCTACGCTGTCCTGTATGCTGCTGCGCTGGCTGGGATCCTTGTAAGCTATGACTGGCGGATCGCCCTCCTTAGCTTCGTCTTCGTTCCGGTCTCCCTGCTGACGGTGAATCTTCTGGGCGAGAAGACGAGAAAGGCGGGAGAGGAGCTATGGAGACTGCAGAACGGGTACGAATCCTTTTTACATGCTAGTCTGCAGAACTGGAAGGATATTAAGACCAATAATCTGGAGGAGGCCCAGCTAGAGGAATTGAACGGGCATTATGCAGCTATCCGTCCGGTGTGGTTCCGCAGCCAGCTCTATCAGCATCTGGGCGTTACCTATTCGTTCTTCACCAAGAATTTCATTACCCAGCTGTTCATCTATTTCATTGGCGGACTCTTCGTGATTAAGGGCTATTCGGAGGTCGGTGTGCTGCTGGTGTTCATCAGCTTCTACGGGCAGTTCTTCGGGTTCATTGAGACGATCAGCAACGGCCTGCTGAATTACAAGAATGATTCGGTGAATATCAGTAAAGTGATCGGACTGTTGCATGCCAAGGTGGACCAGCGGCCTTACAAGCGCATTAGCGGACAAGAGATTGAGGCTCAGAATTTACAGTTCCGCTATGAGGGGAAGAATGCCTTCGCGCTGGACGGGATTTCGTTCTCGGTGGGGAAGGGCGAGCATCTGGCCATCGTAGGGCAGAGCGGCAGCGGCAAGTCTACGCTTGCCAGACTGCTGACCGGACAGATGAAGCCCCAGGGCGGGAGCGTCCGCATCGGCGGCACGGAGCTGCATGCAGTGAACAGCGGGAGTGTGGCGGCCAAGGTAAGCATCGTGGTGCAGGAGCCTGTTCTGTTCAATATGACGATCCGGGAGAACCTGCTGATGGCGGGGGACGGGGCAACGGAAGCAGAGCTGATCGCCTGCTGCCGCAGCGCCAATATCTATGACTTCATTGCATCACTCGAGCAAGGGCTGGATACGGTTATCGGGGAGAAGGGGATGAAGCTCTCCGGGGGCCAGAAGCAGCGGCTGTCGATTGCGCGGGCGCTGCTGCAGCAGCGGGACATTATTATTTTCGATGAAAGTACAAGCGCCCTGGATCATGAGAATGAGAGCGATATCAGGAATGAGCTGAAGCGTCTGTCGGCTGGAACTACCATGATCTCGATCGCACACCGCCTCTCTACGATCCAAGACTGTGATAAGGTGCTGGTTCTGCAAGCCGGTAAGGTGGCAGCCTGCGATACCCATGCTAACCTGCGTAACCGGAATGAGGCCTATGATCTGCTGTTCCGCAGCCAATACGCCGCCTTAAGCCATACCACAGAACTTGTTCATTGACGGCGTCTCCACCCGGTAATATATTAAAATTAAGATTAACTATGTCCGTGACAGACTGTAGAGGAGAAGAGAGATGAGCCCGATCCATGTGTGGATACCTGTCGTATTTTATTGGCTGCCGATGCTCTTCTTTTTCTACATGGGAATGGATGTGCTGCTGCGCAACCCGCGGAAGATTGAACATCGTCTGGTAAGCGCTACAATTCTGTGCTATTTCCTGATGTTCCTGGAGGAGTACATCCGGTATATGCTGCCGATTGAATATAGTCCGGTGCTGGCTGCGGTCTGGTTCGCCAATGTCGGTATCCTCATTCCAGGGCTTGGCTTCCATCTGATTGCCCGGTTGATTGGCCTCCATAAGCGGATGTCCCGGCCGTGGTATCCCTATCTGTTCCATATCCTAACGCTGGCGATCCCGGCGGGACTCATTGGTCAACGTTCCTATACTTCTGTGCAGCTGTTCACCGTAAGCGGGGTATGGAAATGGCCGATAGCCAATTCAGCCTACTACGGGACCTTAACGGCAAGTCTGCTGCTTAGCTTCATCCCCATCGTCATGCTGCGCAGTGCGCGCAAGTGGAGTGCCGCCGATCCTGATTATCAGGAGCATGGCGGTATCTTCAAGCTGCTGGAGTACGGCTCCTGGGTGACGTTCCTCTGGGTAGCTGTATTCGGTTATCTCCGCTTCGATGAAATGCTGCCGCCCTACACGTATATCTACGGAGGATTGATCTGGTGCTTCGTGCTGCGCCTGTCCATGCAGAGGTATGAGTTCCTACACCATTCAGGACAGCGCTATAAAAAAATGTTTCAGATCAGCTCGCAGGCTGCGCTGCTCGTCTCGTTGTCAGGCAGCATCAAGGAAGCGAATCCGAGTGCCGGCAGGATGTTCGATCGTCTGTCCCTCGGGAAGGCTAATCTTGCCGATCTGGGCGGTGCGGAGATCATGGCGAAGCTTCAGGCGCAAGAGGATATCAGCGAGCTGGAAATGGTGCTGCACAGCGGGGACAGTCTGATCGAGGTGATGATTAACGGGGATTACGTGACCGTGGATCATGAGCCTCATGCCGTGCTGCTCATCCGTGACATCCGGCTGCGCAATCAGCATGTAAGGCAGATTGCCTTCATGGCCTATCATGATCCGCTTACAGGGCTGCCGAACCGCAGACAATTCTACGACAAACTGGAGGAGACTCTTGCGGAAGCAGAGCGCAGTGGCGGGGAAGTAGCCATCCTGCTGCTGGATCTCGACCGGTTCAAGCTGGTGAACGACCGCTGGGGTCATGAGGCCGGAGACCAGATGTTATGCAAGGTAGCGGGCATGATCCATCAGCTGGTTCAGCCGGACGGGCTGGCGGCCCGCTTCGGCGGCGACGAATTCGTGCTGTTCTGCCCCGTGGATGGAGGCGGGCTGACCGCCGCAGAGCTGGAACACCGGCTGCACACAGCTGCCAGTCAGGCTAAGCTCGATTATGAAGGCGAAGAGCTGAAGATTGATATGAGCATCGGCATCAGCGTGTATCCGCAGGACGGAACGGCCCCGGATGCCTTGCTGCGCCAAGCGGACAGACGGATGTATGCGATCAAGCGGGGAGAGGCGGAGGGAAATCATGAGATTTGAGTTGGGCAGGGGGATGTCGTTAATTGAGGAAACCGTGCGGGAGTTTCTGTCTGATACGGCAAGGGTCCTTGATATCAAGAGCACCCCGCTACACTCAGGCTATCAGGCGAAATTTTGATATGGTTATTGTGTAGTAGATATGTTTTGTCGGAGGAGCCTTTTCTGTTCAATGGCAGAAAAGGCTTTTTAGCATTCGTAGAAAATAAAGATATGGAATTATTGTGTAAAATATTACATTTTTGTGCTTTTATCTTTACTATTGTAGGGGGAGGTAATGCTCTCAGGATTTTTGGTAATCATAATGTTATTTGTCTTCGGATTCCCGGCCAATCAAGTGAATGCTGAGACTAACCCATTAGCAATAGAGAAGCTGGCACAATTAAGCAGTGATAATTTACTGGATACCCTCGTTGATAACGGGCTGATTCTGCCTGAGGGATTAGAACAGAATGAATACACTGAGAATGCTGTGAAGACAATAGTTTCGGACATCGAGCGGGGAGTAGTAAGCACGGACCACATCCCATATAATTATACAGAGCTAGCGGAGTTAGCTAGGAGAATTCTCGATGTCTCTCCCTTAAAAAGCTCTGTTAAAGCCAGCATTCGTTAGTACATAGCACAGTGATAGGATCATGGTCAAACAGCTATACCGGATATAATTGTTATGGATATTCTATTGGAGTGCATGTATTCCAAAATCCAGGCTATCATTCCGGTCAGGGATTCAGTATGAGTTTACCTATAGCTAGTATGGCGGACTTAGTAGTTGATGATTTGGATACCCTTGGATATTGGGGTTATAAAACAATCACAAAACCATCGCCACTAGCTAATTATCAAAAAGTAGTTGCTATTAGAAAAGGCAGCGTAGATTATCATTTCATGAAAGGTGATCTATCAGGTAATGATTGGACACATAAACCTGGGGGGACCAATCCTTTGAGATGGAATTATTCCTCTCCAGGATATACCACCTGGACTAATGAATATTCTGTAAACAATATAAGTAACCCGGGGAACATAACATACAATAGCTCAATTTATTATATTATTTATTGGGCAAAAAACGGTCCTGGGCCCCAACCTAACAAGATTGAGCCTGCAATCTGATTTTTGATTTTCTAATATCCTAATTGAATAGAGGAGGTGCTGAATATGAGCTTCAACAAAATCAAAGTTGGCAGATTAAGGTGGGAATTTGTCTGCGCAGTCCTTATGCTGGCTCTGATTGGTACCGGGTGCTCGCTCAATACGGAGGAAAAAGTGAAGGAACTGAATGCTGTTGATGTGCCTGCTGACGAAATAGTTGATATATCCTGGAATGCTGGGTGGTCACCAGCAATCAGCGTAACTCCAGGCATTCTGTTTGAGCTGCACGGCAGTGATGATGTTATCTATGAATTATCTGGAGATACTGCTTACCTATGTGTTGATGCTGGGGGGAAGCTTGAAAGCCTCAGCAAAGGAGGAAACACAAAGAAATCCGGGGAACGCTTCTACTGGAACTACCTCTACGGAGACCCGCAGAAACAGCCTGCCGATGTTGGAGACTCATGGATCAACATTATCCGTAAGGAGGAAAATTATCGCACCGGCTGGGTCTTGATAAAGATATCCTCAGGAACAGACAAGACAGCAGAGAGGGAGAATGGATTGTTCAAAGCTGAAGTTATGGCAAGCCTGGAATTTCCCCAACAGGACGGTAATTACCAGGTGATCTCGGATAAGAATCTGCTGGATCTTGAAGCCGCCTACAAAAAATGAATAGAACTGATAAATAAAACCCCTTCTGGCGAAGGGGTTTTATTTATCACCAACGTTGAGAATTCACCTCCATTGAGGTGAGGGGCTGAATCGGAATTTTCAACTGCATGGAGAACGTACGTGCTATAATTAAGGAAGCTATTGCCTGACCAATTCATTTCATAGGAGCTGTGTCACATACCATGATCAAGAAAGAAGCCGCACATATCCGCAAGCAGTTCAAGATGGACCATGATCAGCTGAATCTGTACGATATTCTGAATGTCTATATTATGAAAGAAACGAACGAAATCTACCACTTCGAGCGCCAGCCGTTCGCCATGCTGGAACGCGAGAAGCAGGAGCTGTATATGAGTAACTTCCGGAAGCTGCTGACGGGCGAGCTGGATCAGAAGCTGTTCGAGCTGAAGTTCCTGGAGGAAGCGGAGGAGCCGTCGCAGGTGATGCTGCACCAGGGGCTGATAACCGGTGACCCGGAGGAGTGGCAGGACCTGATGCTCATGCTGGTGGACAAAATGCTGGTGGATGCCAAGTATGAGAAGGATGCCGTAGTCACGTTCGTGCGGGGGCAATACTTCCGGCCGACCAAGGCGCGTAATGATGAAGCCGAGGAGACTGGGAAGGACGAGGTCTTCGCGCATCCGTTCATTCTATGCAGCGTGAATTCCACGGAGCAGCAGCGTAAGACGCTTTTGTTCGATTATGTGGAGCGGGAGTTCAAGTATAATATCATGGTTGATCCGATCATCAAGCTCAGCACGCCGGAGCAGGGCTTCTTCTACCCGAGTGTGACCGACAACTATTCGGATATCAACCGTGTGCTATACTGCACGGGAAGCGCGAATAATCCGAACCCGCAGTTCATCGAGCAGGTGCTGAATGCGGAGCGGTCGGTGACGGCGCTGGAGGAACGGTCTATTTTTGAAGATATTGTGAAGGAAGTGGCGGGCGAACAGATCGATGTGGCGACTATTGCCCAGGTGTATGAGGAGATTCATCAGGTGATTGAAGACAACGCGGAAGAGGAAGAACCGCCGAGACTCGATTACCGTGATGTGGAGCGTGTGCTAAAGGCGAGTGGCGTGGAGGATGTGACGGCGGAGAAGGTGGAGCGGGCATTCGAGACCATCGTGGACAATAAGCACTATGAGATGAAGGCCAGCAGCGTCATCCCGAAGTTCACCTCGAAGTCGATCAAGATCGATACGAAGGTCGCTTCCATCACGATCAGCCCGCAGGACCTGAGATATGTGCGGCAGGTGAATTACCAGGGCAAGCGCTGCATCATGATTGAGATTGATGAGGATGCGGTGATCGAAGGCTTCACGCTGCTGACGGAGAACTTATCCTAATCTGTATAGAAGGTTTTTTCGGAAAAAGGGCTATCCCGATGTCTCCTTAGGAGAGCGGGAAGCCCTTTATGTGTAGGTGTAGGGTTGGTGCGAGTGCGCGACGCCCAATGTCTGCGAAAAACAGGCATGACAAGACAGATGCCTTGTCACCCCCAGGAATGAAAATAAGCGGGTGGCATCCGTCGCAACCATTCTAAATGAGGCTGTAGTCGTCAACACTACATATACAAATCAAAGGGCGGAAACGGTTACTGGGATACACCCCGTGCGAAAAACCGTTCTATTGCGCTTTTCGAGCATCGCCTATTGTAGCCCCAAAAGTACGTGTATTAAATTACACTCACTCGAGCGCATGATTTGTAAACTGACGATGGAGGATGGTTGGAATGGATGCTGTACGTATGTGTTGCGCCGGTCTGGACGTGCACCAGGAAACCGTTGTGGCCTGCGTGTTGAAAGGACCGATCGAACAGAAACCACAATGTCACCTGAAAACCTTTGGGACGACAACCAAAGAATTGCTAGGCCTGCAAGATTGGCTGAGTGAACACGGCTGCCGGGAGGTGGTGATGGAGAGCACGGGCGTGTTATGGAAACCGGTATGGAACATCTTAGAGGGCAGTTGTGATCTGGTCTTGGCCAACGCCCAGCGGGTAAAGAATACGCCGGGTCGAAAAAGTGACATGCAAGATGCGCGCTGGTTAGCGCAATTGCACCGTTGCGGGCTCATTGAAGGCAGTATGGTGCCCGAACAGGACATCCGGGATTTGCGAGACTTGACCCGTTACCGGAGTAAGATGGTGCAGGCGGTGACGGCGGAGAAAAACCGCATTCACAAAATCCTGCAGGATGCCAACATCAAGCTAACCACCTTTATGTCCGATCTATATGGGGTTTCAGGGCGGGGCCTGCTCCAGAAGATCATGGACGGCGAGGTCATCGACGAAGGGACCGTTAAGAACCTGGTCAAAACCCGTTTAAAAAAGAAAGTTCCGCAGTTGCTAGACGCGCTCAATGGCAAGTTGCGCCGTCATCATCGCGAGATGATTCGAGACCACTGGGACCACTTGGTCTATTTGGAGAAAAGGATCACGGAACTGGAAGCTCGAATCGAGGCGAAGGCAGAACCGTACCTGGAGAAGATTGAACAAATTGACTCCATTCCAGGAATTGAGCGGACGTCTGCCGTGACCATCTTTGCCGAAGTGGGGCCGCATGTCGCGGAAATGTTCCCGAGTGATGCGCAGTTTGCTTCATGGGCGGGGGTGTGTCCAGGGAACAACGAAAGCGCTGGAAAGCGAAGAAAGTCAAAAACGATGCAAGGGAACAAGCATCTGAAAGGGGCCTTGTGTCAGGCGGCTTGGGCAAACTCTCGCTCCTCGAACCGGATCGGACAATTCTTTCGACGAATTCGAAAGAGACGAGGCGATAAAAAAGCAAACGTCGCCACCGCGCATTTGCTGATTCGAATCCTCCATGCCCTGATGCGGGAGAAGAGGTCATACCAAGAAATAGACGTCTCACTAGGCGATGAGACGTCCAAGAAAAACACGTTAGATAGGTACGTGAAATATATCCAGCAGTTAGGATATAGTGTTCAATTGAATCCTATCCCATAGTCTTCCCTTTTTCAAAAAAACGAAACGTTTTTTTGGGGCGGTGGGTCTTTTTTTGTCAAAAACCCAGTCTGCGGCGCATTTTCCGATATTTTTATTTTCGTATTAAACCGAACACAATGGGCTGGTGCAGGGCGGGCTTAGGAAGAGCTTCAATTCACATAGAAGCTGAGCTTGTCCCAGGTATTGCCCGTCGATTTCTGAATATTGATGTTATAGATAAGCTGGCCCTCTGTTTTGTAGAAGTTCAGATCCTTTGTACGGTAGCCCTGTGCGGAGAAAAAAGGTTTGACGTCCTGCTTGATGACTTGTTTGAATAATTCTTTCATATTTAACAATTACTGCATAGTAAGTAAGTCCTCCTTCACCTGAGGTGATAGTAGGCTGCATATTATAACCTGTCGGCTGACAGCTATAGTGTACTATAAACAGGATCGCCTCAAATGACTTCTTTCTGGGTAAATATAGGATAGGAGACAGGAAAGGAGAATGCAGGTAGTGATGAAGAATGTTAAGATTCTATTGTTTTTCTTTGGGTTTGCGGCTGTGATGGTGCTGCTGTTCGGATGGGGGCTGCCGGTAGTTTTTCAATTATTCCTACATAACGATTACATTAGAAGTCTGACGTTGCTGGTTGTGTTCAGTATTATAGTTTTAGTAAAAAGGTTGAGTTGGTCCACTTATTTGGTCTTTGCCGTCGCCGTCTTCTCGTTCTTGGGCATGATGATCGACACGGCCGGGAACCCCGTATACAATAAGCCGCTGCAATGGATCGTCTCATCTATAGGTCAATTGCAGCTGGACCAGGATGTCAATAATTATGCGCCAGGCCAGTATGTCATTTCGGATAACCTTGCTATACTGAAGCCTGGCGGGGAGATGGTCACGCTAAGTACCGTATGGTTATACCTGTACCGCTTGGCCCAGTATATGGTGCTCTATTCGATTGTAGGCACCGTACTCGCAGCGGTCCGGGGAAGTAGGCCGGAGCGCTGGCCGGTGCCTGCCGCTTCTGTAGACGAGACGTTGACGCCGGATATGGAGCAGCGGGTAGCCGCGGAGCTGAAGCGCCGGGAGGCAGCAAGCACAACACTGAGGGTCGTTCCCGAAGAGGTCCAGGAGCATGTCCGGCAGTTAAAAAAGGACGGCAAGCTTATTCTTGCCATCAAGCTGGTTCGTCAGCATACGGATATGCCCCTTGGCGAAGCCAAGCGGTATGTGGAAGAAATGTAGAGGATATTTATCAGCCCGTTCTGTGCAATCGACAGAGCGGGCTTTTTTGCGCGTATGGTAACTCATCAGGTTTCGAAGCTGGAGTTCTTTTGCAAGAGTGGCTTCCAAATTCGGCAAAAAAATATAATGATGTATTTTAAATTTTAGTAAAGTAATTTTGAAGGTTTATGGCGATTTTTGTCGAATCCAATGTGGAGAATTATATTCTGCTCACAGGAGGGCACTTTTACTAACGGGTTGAGGGCTGGCTAACGGATAAATTGGACGGCACATTTAATAGACATAAGGGGGCATGTGTATGAAAAGACCGTTGTTATGGAAAAAAAGCTCGATTTTCATGCTTATATTTATACTGATATTCCCGAATATGAGTATTGCCGGAGCACAGGCTTCGGCGGATACTTTGACTGTTGCATCGGCCGTGGCAGACAACCTGGATACGAACTTGAACAGTGTAATCTATGAGAACGGAACTTATACCGCAGTAGGAGAGGGCGGGAGAATCGTACAATCGGCTGATGGAATGAGCTGGAGCAAGATCAGTACCCCTTCATCTAATGCCAAGATTTCATGGAGGAGTATTGCATTTACCTCAAGTACTTATGTAGCGGTAGGTGTTGATTATTCAAACTCCACTGCAAAGGCTAAGGTTATTGTCTCTACGGATGGAGGCAGAACCTGGAGTGATAAATCCTCATCTGTAAATGCTGATATCCTGCAAAAGGTACGTTACATTAACGGGATATTTTATGCTGTCGGCGGAAGGTGGGCCGCTGCTAATCGGGCGCAAGACCTTGGAGTTATCTATTCTTCCGCAGACGGACAGAATTGGAGCCAGTGGAGTACTGTTCCGGCACTCTGGCCAAACGGATCGACTACCAGTACTACTTTTTATATAACGGACATTATTAATTTCAATGGAAAATATGTGATTACGGGAAATATATTCGCCTCTTATGCCCACTCGGGTGACGGGTCAAACTGGACGTCTGCATTCTTGGGCGGAACGTTTGGGCTGGATGCATTAGCTGTGTACAACGGTAAGCTCTATGTATCGAAAAACTGGGAGAACGGTTATGTAAGCAGCAATGGAATGACCTTTGCGGCAGACTCTTCTTACGATTATATGCTTGGCGTTGTGCAGGCGGGATCATTACTCTACCGATATGGCAGGGAAGGTAAAATGTATACCTCGGCCAATAGTGGAGGGGCTTGGACAGCGGCGGAGCCCGTAACGAATCATACCATTATATCGGCTGCTTCAAACGGCACAGGAATGGTTCTGATAACCAAGTCATCGCATAGTCTTGTCGTGACGTCAGATCAAACCCGCTGGGCCAGGTTCGGCGGGAATTTACAAGGAAGTGCTTATAATGGAAACAAGTGGGAGGTTGTTGGAGACGTTCTCTCAAACGCGGGTTCGGAGCTTCAGGATAGTATATTCCTGTCCTCTTCAAGCGGCTGGGATCAGTTGAGTGTGTCTAACCGCCTGCTGCCTAAGCTGGGATTCGCTGAAATTGCCTATGGAAACAATGTTTTCGTTGCAGCGGGGAAAAAGCTGGGTGTCTCTGGAGATGGAGAGAATTGGACGGTTACAGATCTCCCAGCCGGAGCTACCGGTCTTGTACAAGGATTAGCTTATGGCACTAACGGTTTTGTTGCCGTGGCTGGCGATAACGTTCTCCAATCTGCTGATGGAGTCTCATGGACAGTTGTAACTACCTTAAACGGCGCTTCTTTCAACCATGTGAAGGCTGTGAACGGGGGTTATGTGGCCTTTGGTACAGGAGGGATCTGGGCCTCTACGAATGGAACAAGCTGGAGTTCACTTGACTCATTGAAGGATTACGAGCCCTCCAGCTACATCACTTTCTATGATATCACTTATGCGAATGGAAAATATGCCGTTATAGCTACGAATGGCAATGATGGAACTCCGCAGCTGCTGGAGACAAGCGGTGTGTTAAGCGACACCTCTGTCTGGACGAAGCATGAGATTGATGCAGGCGCAGCCTGGACGGAGCTGCGTTCCATAGATTATGGTAACGGTTATTATGTTGCTGCGGGTGTAGTGTACAACGATCAGGAATCCCATGTGGTTTATTCTTCTAAAGACCTGGTTACCTGGACCCAATATGATGAGCAGGCGCTGGGAGTCAGCGGAAAAGGATTAAACCAGGTTAGGTTCCAGAATGATAAATTCTATATTGTAGGTAACGACAATACAAGAATTGTACTGGACAGCGGAGTGGGGGGGACACCGGAGACTACCCCGGCAGCGGTGATCGACTATACTGCGGAGCAGCTGACTGGCCTGACGCCAGGCGCTGCGTATACCGTGAACGGTCAGCCTGTAACGGTGGACGTTAACGGCAAGCTGGCTATAGATAGCAGCTGGCTGGGAGCTTCATTAAGCATCGTGAAAAAGGGTGACGGTTCGGCGACTACAGACAGCGTGGCGCAGACGCTGAATGTTCCATCCCGTCCGGCAGCGCCTGCGGGTGTAGCTTCAACGGATGAAACCGCGATTGATGCGAAGGATGGAACACTCACGAATGTGACTGCTGCGATGGAATATAAGCGTGGAACGGCAGGTGCTTGGTCGAATGTTGCGGGTACAAGTGTAACAACCCTTGAACCGGATACTTATTATGTCCGCACGAAAGCGACAGCGGCAGCATTCGTATCGGAAGCGCAGCCTGTAACGGTGAACGCATATGTGCCAACAGCAGAGACTACCCCGGGAGCGGTGATCGACTATACTGCGGAGCAGCTGACTGGCCTGACGCCAGGCGCTGCTTATACCGTGAATGGTCAGCCTGTAACGGTAGACGTTAACGGCAAGCTGGCTATAGATAGCGGTTGGCTGGGAACGTCATTAAGCATCGTGAAAAAGGGTGACGGTTCGGCGACTACAGACAGCGTGGCGCAGACGCTGAATGTTCCATCTCGTCCGGCAGCGCCTGCGGGTGTAGCTTCAACGGATGAAACCGCGATTGATGCGAAGGATGGAACACTCACGAATGTGACTGCTGCGATGGAATATAAGCGTGGAACGGCAGGTGCTTGGTCGAATGTTGCGGGTACAAGTGTAACAACCCTTGAACCGGATACTTATTATGTCCGCACGAAGGCGACAGCGGCAGCATTCGTATCGGAAGCGCAGCCTGTGACGGTGAACGCATATGTGCCAACAGCAGAGACTACCCCGGGAGCGGTGATCGACTATACTGCGGAGCAGCTGACTGGCCTGACGCCAGGCGCTGCTTATACCGTGAATGGTCAGCCTGTAACGGTGGGCGTTAACGGCAAGCTGGCTATAGCTAGCGGTTGGCTGGGAACGTCATTAAGCATCGTGAAAAAGGGTGACGGTTCGGCGACTACAGACAGCGTGGCGCAGACGCTGAATGTTCCATCTCGTCCGGCAGCGCCTGCGGGTGTAGCTTCAACGGATGAAACCGCGATTGATGCGAAGGATGGAACACTGACGAATGTGACTACTGCGATGGAATATAAGCGTGGCACGGCAGGTTCTTGGACAGCTGTTACGGGCACAAGCGTAACAACCCTTGAACCGGATACTTATTATGTCCGCACGAAAGCGACAGCGGCAGCATTTGTATCGGAAGCGCAGCTTGTGACGGTGAATGCATATGTGCCAACGGCAGAGACTACCCCGGCAGCGGTGATCGACTATACTGCCGAGCAGCTGACTGGCCTGACGCCAGGTGCTGCTTATACCGTAAACGGTCAGCCTGTAACGGTGGACGTTAACGGCAAGCTGGCTATAGCTAGCGGTTGGCTGGGAGCTTCATTAAGCATCGTGAAAAAGGGTGACGGTTCGGCGACTACAGACAGCGTGGCGCAGACGCTGAATGTTCCGTCCCGTCCGGCAGCGCCTGCGGGTGTAACGGCAACGGATGAAACCGCGATTAATGCGAAGGATGGAGCATTGGTTAATGTAGATTCCACGATGGAATACAAGAAGAGTGCCGCAGGTGCCTGGGGTGTCGTTACAGGCACGGCCGTGACAGGCCTTGCTCCGGACACGTACTACGTACGGGTGAAGGCAACTGCAACGGACTTTGCCTCGGAAGAGCAAAGTGTAGCTGTCGAGCTGTACGTGGCAGCGCAGGAAATCACCCCGGCAGCAGAGATTAATTATGAAGCTGAGCAGTTGACCGGACTAGTTCCAGGCGGTAAGTATGTCATTAACGGCACACTGGCAGCAACAGCGGATGTGACTGGGAGGCTGGCTCTGGACAGCAGCTGGCTGGGTATTACGTTGAGCGTCGTGAAGCAGGGGAATGCTACAACGACCGTCGACAGCGCGGCGCAGACCTTAATCATTCCGTCCCGTCCGGCAGCGCCTGCGAGTGTAGCTTCAATGGATGAAACCGGGATTGATGCGAAGGACGGCACACTCATCAATGTGAATACTGGGATGGAATATAAGCGCGGCACGGCAGGTTCTTGGACAGCTGTTACGGGCACAACCGTCACAGGCCTTGCACCAGACATGTACTTTGTCCGCACAAAGGCGACCGTAACGGCCTTCACCTCAGCTGAGGCAGAGTTGACGATAACGTCATTTGCGGCAACGGCGGAAGTGATGCCTAATGCGATCATCGATTATGCTGCTGAGTTACTAACGGGTCTGATTCCAGAAGGGGTATACACTGTAAATGGTACGGCTGTAATAGCCACCACGGACGGAACGCTGCCGATAGACAGCAGTTGGCTGGGCAGCGTACTGAATATCGTGAAGACAGGTAACGGTGTGACCACCACCGATAGTGATGCGCAAGTGTTGAGTGTTCCTGCGCGTCAGGCTGCTCCGGTTGGAGTGAGTGTCACGGATGTGACCTATAACGGGGCCAATGACGGAACACTGCAGAATCTGACCGTCCAGATGGAATACCAGATGGGGAACACAGGGGCTTGGACAGAAGTTACAGACATTACGGTTACTGGTCTTGCACCGGGCACGTATTATGTGCGGGTGAAGGCGACGTCAACGGACTTTGCTTCTGCTATTGCTCAGGTGACTGTGCATGACTCGGATGCCGTGATCCCGGCAGCTCCAGAAGTGGTAGCGGATGATCTGAACAATACGATTATGGGCCTGAATACCAGCATGGAATTCTCCGTGGATGAGGGATCCTACGTACGTTATGACGGAACCAACTTGCCAGACCTGAGCGGGGAGCATACGGTGAAGGTACGGGTGGCGGCCAGCGGATCGGTTCCGGCGGGACCGGCAACGACGCTGACTTTTACAACGAATGTCTTGATCCCAGCCGGGGACTTGGCTGTGAGTGCCAGTGATCCGAGTGGTGCAGAGAGTAACGGCTATACGCAAATCAAGGTTACGCCTGCACCAGCTGAAGGGCATAAGCTGCTGTATAAGAATTTTGGTGCTGGTAGCATCATTGTACCGAATGTAGGAGACCTTCTAACCGGATACACCCTTGTAGGCATTGAAGGGCTAGTTCCGGCAGCCGATGGGGATACGCTTGGGATTGCTGAGGTAGATGCGGAAGGCAGAGTGGTGAAATACGGCAGCGTCATGGCAGTAGTTGCGGTGACGACTCCGGTAACACCAACTCCCGAGCCGGTCAGCCCGGGAAGCGGAGGTAACCCAAGTACCGGAAGTAACACGAACAGCGGGACTCCTTCCGGGAATCCGGCCAGTACGGTCACCAACGTAATTGTCCTTGTGAACGGCAAGGAGGAGAACGCGGGCACAGCGACGACAACTACTTCGGGCAACACCAAAACTACGATCATTACCGTAGATCCGCTCAAGCTCCAGGCCAAGCTGGATGCGGAAGGCATTGGGGCAGTGGTTACAATTCCAGTAATGCTGGACTCCAACATTTTTGTTGGCGAATTGAACGGTCAGATGATCAAGAATATGGAGAATGTGGCGGCAACGCTTGTACTCCAGACCGGCAAGGCTTCTTACACTTTACCAGCATCCGAGATTAATATCGGAGCGTTGGCCCAGCAATTTGGCACCAGTGTGAAGCTGGAAGATATCAAGCTGAAGATTACGATCGGCGAGTCTTCTGCAGCAATGAATCAAGTGATAGCCGTCGCAGCAAGCAAAGGCGGCTTTGACCTGGTTGCACCTTCACTAGACTTCACAGTCACTGGGACCTACGGTAATTCCACAGTGGAAATCAACCGGTTTGACGCTTATGTGAAACGTACGGTGGAGATTCCTGGAGCCATTGACCCGAACCGGATTACAACAGGTATCGTTGTAGAGCCAGATGGAACGGTGCGTCATGTACCCACCCAAATCATCCGGGAGAATAATAAATATTATGCTGAGATTAACAGTCTGACGAATAGCTCGTATTCGGTAGTCTGGCATCCGTTGACCTTCGCAGATGTAGAGAAGCATTGGGCGAAGGCTGCAGTGAATGATATGGGCTCGCGGTTAGTCATTAACGGGGTGAACGAAACGACGTTTAACCCGAATGCGGATATCACCCGGGCAGAGTTCGCAGCAATTATTGTACGCGGTCTGGGACTGAGGCTCGGTGAAGGAGCGACTTCTTTTGCTGATGTGCCAGTGAGTGCCTGGTATGCAGGGGCGGTACAAGCGGCCTCGGAGTATGGTCTGATTAACGGCTTCGAGGACGGAAATTTCCGTCCGGATGCCAAGCTTACACGCGAACAGGCGATGACGATCATCGCTAAGGCGATGAAGCTGACCGGTCTTGCAGACCGGACCGGCACAGTGGATACAGCAGGTGTATTTGCAGCCTTTACTGATGCAGGACTTGCCGGCAGCTGGGCAAAAGATAGTTTGGCACTTGCTGCCAAGGCTGGTCTGATTAGCGGCCGCAGCGGTAATAAGCTGGAAGCCAAGGCTAATGTCACACGTGCAGAAGTGGCTGTTCTCATACAGCGGTTGCTGCAGAAGTCAGATTTGATTGACTAAACGGAGAGGGAAAGAGAAAAAGGGATTCAGCTTGAGCTGAATCCCTTTTTAATGTTATGCATCCTACTAGAAGGGTGAAAAAGGCAGGAAGTGCCCTGTCATGAAAGATGCAAGTAATAAAGATACATAAATATCGAAATTGAATATAATAATTTGTCGAATTAGTTAACTTTAACGCGAAAAATGTCGATAAACCAGTATGGAAAACTAATGCTTGCTAATGCCGGGCATGTGCAGAGCGTGTGCAGCATGTTCAGAGTTTTGCGGAAGCGTTATCAATATTATGGAAATGGTCATTCGACAAGGAGGAAAGCGATGTTTAAGAAAATGGGGAAGATCGGGCTGGCTGTGGTATTGGTGATTGGGCTGTTGCCTATGATGTCACTCCGTGCCTATGCGGCGGTGCAGTCGTTTAATGAAGCGGCCGATTTTGTAATTGAGCCTCCGGTTACCTATGCGGCGGGCAAGAATCTGACGGATGCGCAGGGTCTACAGGATGGAAGTACGGCGGTTCTGCTGAATTCATTCGTCTATCAGGGGAATACATACACTTCCTCTAACTTCTTAAGGGTCTTTAACAGCGCAGGAACGCTTATAACGGACGTTAACCTGGGCAACCTGATGGACACCTATTACAAAATGACGTCTGTGAGTATGCTTGCTCTCAATAACGGAAATCTGCTGATTATGTACAGTAAAAGCGACTCCAGCGAGTACAACCTGCAGCTGGGCACAGTTACCGAGACCACACCCAATGCTTATTTCATGGTGCTGGATAAGACCGGCCAGAAGGTGACTGGCCAGACCCGGCTGAATACCTTCAGTGCGGCCAGTCAGCCGCAGCTGACGCGTTTTATATCTGCGGCGGAGCTGTCTAACGGCGATATCGCTTTTTCCTGGCAACGAAATGATAATGTAAGCACGGTCACCCGCGTATTTACCGCTGCGGGCGTACCGGCGTCAAGCGAAACCCTGCTGGTAGCTGCTAATGCGAGCATGTCCTACGTCGCCGCTGGTGACGGCGTGTATATGGCGGCTTACAATTCGGGGGCCCCGAACGATAATATCTATCTGCAGTTATTCAATAACAGCGGAACCTCCATAACCACCATTAATGTTGGAGCGAGAACGAATGAGAAGCAGTTGTATCTGCATACACTGGGCAACGGGAATTTCATGTTCAGTCAATTTAGCTGGCAAACCGGAATTACGAGTGTCTCCTTATATGACAATACGGGTGTAAGCCAAGGCGGATTTAATGTAAATGGTTCGCTGGGCGAGACATCTGCCGCTGTCTACAAGAAAGGCACATTGCCGGGATTCGTTACAGTAAGCACGGATGCCGCGTCGAATAAGGCCATTGACGATGCCTATAACTATGGTACAGAGTGGGAGGGAACCCAGTATGCTTACCTGAATTACTATGACAATGACGGGACCCTGCTGTATACAACGGATCAGCCGGTGGATTCCGCTCCGGCTGTATTTCAGGGATACAATGAAGACACTTGGATGTTCAATGTGGAATATTATGCGAAGTTCGCTGTATATCCGGCCTTCGGCGACAAGATTGTTTTCATCACAACAGATAATACAGATGCTACTCATTTCCGAATCACCGGCAAGCTGTTCAACAGGGAGGTCTTAACTCCGGTTGTGCTGCAATCGGCTGTAGCGGATGGTGTGCCGGGAACCACTACTTCAACGAAGATTGACCTGACCTTTGATGCTGTGATCACCGGATTAACAGCAGACGATATCACGATTACAGATGATACAGGCTCTGCGGTAAAAGGGACCTTGAGCGGATCTGGGACCGCTTGGAGCCTTGCGCTTACTTCAGTGACCGGCGAGGGGGATGTATCCGTGGCTGTGAATTCGCCAAGCGGATACACGGTTAGCGGTTCGCCGCAGACGGCAACCGTATCGCTGTTCAAGCCAGCGCTGGAGCCAACCCCGGCAGCGGTGATCGACTATGAGGCCGAGCAACTGAGCGGTCTGACGGCGAATGGCACCTATACCGTGAACGGTACAGCGGTGACGGCGACTGCGGATGGTACGCTTGCGCTGGAGCAGAGCTGGCTGGGAGAGTCCCTGAGTATTGTGAAGCAGGGGAATTCTACGACAACCGTAGACAGTACCGCGCAGGTGCTGGTCATTCCATCCCGTCCAGCGGCACCATCGGGTGTGACGGCAACGGATGAAATGGCGATAGATGCAAACAACGGTACATTGATTAATGTGACTAATGCGATGGAGTATAAGCAAGGAATAGCAGGAACGTGGACAGATGTGACGGGTACAACGGTGACGGGACTGGCTCCGGGTACGTACGAGGTCCGTGTGAAATTGACGGCGTCGTCGTTTGTATCGGAAACGCATAGTGTAACGGTGAATACGTATGTGCCAGCGGCAGAGACTACCCCGGCAGCGGTGATTGACTACGCAGCCGAGCAATTGAGTGGTCTGATTGCGAATGGCACGTATACCGTGAACGGTACAGCGGTAACGGCGACTGCGGCTGGTACCCTGGTGCTGGAGCAGAGCTGGCTGGGAGGGTCCCTGAGTATTGTGAAGCAGGGGAATGCTTCTACAACGGTAGACAGTGCGGCACAGGTGCTGACCATTCCATCCCGTCCAGCGGCACCAACAGGTGTGACGGCAACGGATGAACTGGCGATAGATGCGAACAACGGTACACTTGCGAATGTAACTTCAGCGATGGAGTACAAGCCAAGTACCGGGGGAGTATGGACGGATGTGACCGGGACATCGGTGACGGGGCTTGCTCCGGGTACGTACGGGGTCCGTGTGAAATTGACGGCGTCGTCTTTTGCCTCGGAGGCGTATAGTGTTACGGTGAATGCGTATGTGCCAATGGTAGAGACAACCCCGGCAGCGGTGATTGACTATGAAGCCGAGCAACTGAGTGGTCTGATTGCGAATGGCACGTATACCGTGAACGGTACAGCGGTAACCGCGACTGCGGCTGGCACCCTGGTGCTGGAGCAGAGCTGGCTGGGAGAGTCCCTGAGTATTGTGAAGCAGGGGAATGCTACGACAACGGTTGACAGTGCGGCGCAGGTGCTGGTCATTCCATCCCGTCCAGCGGCACCAACAGGTGTGACGGCAACGGATGAACTGGCGATAGATGCGAACAACGGTACACTTGCGAATGTAACTTCAGCGATGGAGTACAAGCCAAGTACCGGGGGAGTATGGACGGATGTGACGGGTACAACGGTGACGGGACTGGCTCCGGGTACGTACGAGGTCCGTGTGAAATTGACGGCGTCGTCTTTTGCCTCGGAAGCGCATAGTGTAACGGTGAATGCGTATGTGCCAACGGCAGAGACAACCCCGGCAGCGGTGATCGACTATGAGGCCGAGCAACTGAGCGGTCTGACGGCGAATGGCACGTATACCGTGAACGGTACAGCGGTAACGGCGACTGCGGCTGGTACCCTGGTGCTGGAGCAGAGCTGGCTGGGAGGGTCCCTGAGTATTGTGAAGCAGGGGAATGCTTCTACAACGGTAGACAGTGCGGCACAGGTGCTGACCATTCCATCCCGTCCAGCGACACCAACAGGTGTGACAGCAACGGATGAAATGGCGATAGATGCGAACAACGGTACACTTGCGAATGTAACTTCAGCGATGGAGTACAAGCCAAGTACCGGAGGAGTATGGACGGATGTGACCGGTACAACGGTGACGGGACTGGCTCCGGGTACGTACGAGGTCCGTGTGAAATTGACGGCGTCGTCGTTTGTATCGGAAACGCATAGTGTAACGGTGAATGCGTATGTGCCAACGGCAGAGACTACCCCGGCAGCGGTGATCGACTACGCAGCCGAGCAACTGAGCGGTCTGACGGCGAATGGTAAGTATACCGTGAACGGTACAGCGGTAACCGCGACTGCGGCTGGCACCCTGGTGCTGGAGCAGAGCTGGCTGGGAGAGTCCCTGAGTATTGTGAAGCAGGGGAATGCTTCAACAACGGTGGACAGTGCGGCGCAGGTGCTGACCATTCCATCCCGTCCGGCAACACCGACAGGTGTGACGGCAACGGATGAACTGGCGATAGATGCGAACAACGGTACACTTGCGAATGTAACTTCAGCGATGGAGTACAAGCCAAGTACCGGGGGAGTATGGACGGCTGTGACCGGTACAACGGTGACGGGACTGGCTCCGGGTACGTACGAGGTCCGTGTGAAATTGACGGCGTCGTCTTTTGCCTCGGAGGCGTATAGTGTTACGGTGAATGCGTATGTGCCAATGGTAGAGACAATCCCGGCAGCGGTGATTGACTATGAAGCCGAGCAGCTAAGCGGTCTGCTGGCGAATGGTCTCTATACGGTGAATGGCACGTTATCAATATATGCGGATGCGGCGGGCAAGCTGGCACTGGATAGCTCTTGGCTGGGAACCTCTATGAGCCTTGTGAAGCAGGGAAATGCGTCCACGACGATTAACAGTGCCGCGCAGACCTTGACCATCCCTGTTCGTCCGGCAGCGCCTGCCGGAGTAACAGCAACGAATGAGACGGCGATTAACGCGAAGAACGGTACGCTTACGAATGCGACTCCGGCCATGGAGTACAAGCAAGGTGCCGCAGGAGCATGGACGGATGTGACGGGTACAACGGTGACGGGACTGGCTCCGGGTACGTACTACGTCCAGACCAAGGCGACTTTGACGGCTTTTGCCTCGGTAGCACACATCGTGAATGTGGTAGCGTATGTAGCGATACCGGAAGCCATACCAGCAGCGGTCATTGATTATGAAGCTGAGCAGCTGAGCGGTCTGGCGGCGAATGGCACGTATACACTGAACGGTACGTTGACCGTAACAGCGGATGCAGACGGCAAGCTGGCGCTGGATAGCTCTTGGCTGGACAGCTCTCTGAGCCTAGTGAAGAAGGGGAATGCATCGACAACCATAGATAGTGTGGCGCAGACCTTGACTATTCCTGCCCGTCCGGCAGCGCCTGCCGGAGTAGCGGCAACGGATGAGATGGCGATTAACGCGAAGAACGGTACGCTCACGAATGTGACTACAGCCATGGAGTATAAAAAAGGTTCAGCAGGCGCATGGACAGATGTCACAGGCACTAGCGTAAGCGGGTTGGTCCCGGATATGTACTATGTCCGTACGAAGGGTACGGTTACAGCTTTTGCCTCGGAAGCACAAGCTGTAACGGTGAATGCCTACGTACCCACACTGGAAGCCACTCCAACAGCGGTCATTGACTACGAAGCTGAGCAGCTGAGCGGTCTGACTGCGAACGGTACGTATACACTGAATGGTTCGTTGATAGTAACAGCAGATGCAGACGGCAAGGTGGCACTGGATAACGGCTGGCTGGGCAGCCCCCTGAGCCTAGTGAAGCAGGGGAACGAATCCACAACCATCGATAGTGCGGCGCAGACCTTGAATATTCCTGCCCGTCCGGCAGCGCCTGCGGGTGTAGCTTCAACGGACGAAACGGCGATTCATGCGAAGGATGGCACGCTCACGAATGTGACAACAGCCATGGAATACAGACAAGGTACAGCAGGCGCATGGACAGATGTTCCAGGCACCACCGTCACAGGACTTACGCCAGGTATCTATGATGTCCGCAAGAAGGCAACAGCAACGGCGTTCAGCTCTGCTGCGGTGGAAGTGACAGTGACCTCCTTTGCATCTGAGGCGGAAGTGACGCCTGCGGCGGTGATTGATTTTAACGCTGAGCAATTGAGAGGTCTGATTCCAGAAGGGGTATACACCATAAATGGTACGGCTGTAACGGCCACCACGGATGGAACGCTCCTGCTAGACAGCAGCTGGCTGGGAACCACATTGAGTATTGTGAAGACGGGTAACGAAGTAACCACCACTGATAGTGATGCGCAAGTGTTGAGTGTTCCCGCGCGCAAGGCTGCTCCGGTGGGTGTGAGTGTAACGGATGTGACCTATAACGGAGCCAATGACGGAACACTGCAGAATCTGACCGTCCAGATGGAATACCAGATGGGGAACACTGGAGCTTGGACAGAAGTTACAGATACTACGATTACCGGTCTTGCACCGGGCACGTATTATGTGCGGGTGAAGGCTACGTCAACGGACTTTGCTTCTGCTATTGCTCAGGTGACTGTGCATGACTCGGATGCCGTGATCCCGGCGGCTCCAGAAGTGGTAGCGGATGATCTGAACAATACGATTATGGGCCTGAATACCAGCATGGAATTCTCCGTGGATGAGGGATCCTACGTACGTTATGACGGAACCAACTTGCCGGACCTGAGCGGGGAGCATACGGTGAAGGTACGGGTGGCGGCCAGCGGATCGGTTCCGGCGGGACCGGCAACTACGCTGACTTTTACAACGAATGTCTTGATCCCAGCCGGGGACTTGGCTGTGAGTGCCAGTGATCCGAGTGGTGCAGAGAGTAACGGCTATACGCAAATCAAGGTTACGCCTGCACCGGCTGAAGGGCATAAGCTGCTGTATAAGAATTTTGGTGTTGGCAGCATCATCGTGCCGAATGTGGGAGACCTTCTGACCGGATACACCCTTGTAGGCAGTGAAGGGCTGATTCTGGCAGCCGATGGCGATACGCTTGGGATTGCTGAGATAGATGCGGACGGCCAGGTGGTGAAATACGGCAGCGTCATTGCAGTAGTTGCGGTGACGACTCCGGTAACGCCGACTCCCGAGCCGGTCAGCCCGGGAAGCGGGAATAACCCAACTGCCGGAAGTAACTCGAACAGCGGGACTCCTTCCGGGAATCCGTCCAGTACGGTCACCGATGTGATTGTCCTTGTGAACGGCAAGGAGGAGAACGCGGGTAAAGCAACGACCACGACCACCGGTAACGTTAGAACAACGACCATCGCGGTAGATCCGGCCAGATTGCAGGCGAAGCTGGATGCCGAGGGGAACGGCGCTGTAGTAACTATTCCGATGATGCTGGATTCGAATGTGATTGTCGGAGAATTGAGCGGCCAGATGATCAAGAATATGGAGAATATGGCGGCCACCCTGGTGCTTCAGACCAGCAAGGGGAGTTATACCTTACCTGCATCCGAGGTTAACATCGCCGCATTGGCCGCAAGATTAGGTAACGGAGCTAAGCTGGATGACATTACGCTGAGAATTACCATTAGTGATGCTTCGGCTGCCATGAACCAGGTGGTTAGCACTGCGGCAGGCAGAGACGGCCTTACCCTTGCAGCACCAGCCCTGGATTTCACAGTTACTGCTTCTTCCGGGACCTCAACAGTAGAGTTGAACCGGTTCAATGCTTATGTATCGCGGACAGTGGCGCTTCCGCAGGGGGTTAACCCGAACCGGATTACAACAGGTATCGTTGTAGAACCGGATGGAATGGTGCGTCATGTACCCACCCGAATCATCCTGAAGGAAGGTAAGTATTATGCAGAGATCAACAGTCTGACGAACAGCACCTATTCGGTGGTCTGGCATCCGCTGACGTTCGCGGATGTGGAGAAGCATTGGGCGAAGAATGCAGTGAATGACATGGGCTCCCGTCTGGTCATTAACGGGGTGAACGAATCAACGTTCAACCCGAACGCTGACATCACCCGTGCAGAGTTCGCAGCGATCATCGTACGCGGTCTGGGCCTGAAGCTTGGAGAGGGAGCTGCGAAGTTCGCAGATGTTCCGGCGAGTAGCTGGTATGCAGCAGCAGTCGGGGCAGCCTCCGAAGCGGGTCTGATCAACGGCTTCGAGGACGGAACCTTCCGTCCTGGAGACCGGATCACACGCGAGCAGGCCATGAACATCATTGCCAAGGCGATGAAGCTGACCGGTCTCGCAGAACAGACCGGCGCAGTGGACACCGCAGGCGTGCTTGCAGCCTTTACGGATGCAAGCCGCACGGGAGCCTGGGCGAAGGACAGCCTGGCGCTGGCAGCCTCCGCTGGCTTAATCACCGGCCGCGGCGGCAATAAGCTGGAGGCACAGGCTAACGTCACCCGCGCTGAAGTGGCGGTGCTGATCCAGCGTCTGCTCCAGAAGTCGAAGCTGATTGATTAATGGTCTAAACTAAATTATACAAACCCAAAAAAGCGGATTCAGGCATTGAGCTGAATTCGCTTTTTTACGATTGAATTTTGACATTTGGCGTGTACCTAATTATAGAAAATCTAGAGCTGGGAGGGGGCGGGGTGCTGCGCGTAAGCAGTTGGATTTTATACACTTGTTGCAGAGCGGATGTGTCCTAAAGGGACAGTAGTTGGATAAATGACACTTAATGGATCACAATTCAGCTGAATTGGCACAATCACTAGAACTAGTTGCTGTTTTTCCACCTGTTTGCTTACAATCCTCAGAAAGTGATAAATTAAGATACGTTTGTCCACTTGCTGATCACCCGGACGATTGGAAGCTTGGTGTTTGCTAGAAGAGGTCTGGTATTTGCTATAATTGGCTATAACAGAATCTTCAGGAGAGGGGCATGTCAGTGTGTTTATTGTTAACGTAGAAGCAGCTATCTGTAAGGAAGATAAGTGGCTTGTGATTACACGAAGTACCCAAGAAGAGCATGCAGGAGGGACTCTGGCTCTTGTAGGGGGAAAAGTGGATATTGAGGGCAACACGCTTGAAATCCTCGAACGGACGGTGAAGCGCGAGTGCGAGGAGGAGGTTGGCATCGTGATCAAGGATGCGGTTACTTTTGTGTATAGCTCCTCCTTCGTAACTGAGGATGGGCGTCATGTCATCAATATGGTGTTCCTATGTGAATATGAGAGTGGTACGGCAACTAACCGGAGTCCGGATGAAGTGGAAGCCGTCCACTGGCTGACCTGCGATGAGATCATGAAGCATCCCCTGGCTCCTCCCTGGACCCAAGAGAGTATTAGAAGAGTAGCGCTCACACCCACCCCGTGAACTCCAGAATACTCGCCTTCGCCGACTGCGCCTCAGACTGCGCCCCCTTGCGCCATTCCTTGGGGGAGACGCCCATCAGCTTGGAGAAGCAGCGGTTGAAGCTGGAGATGGAGTGGAAGCCTACTTTTTCGGAAATGTCCAGAATCGAATCCTCTGTGCTCTTGAGCTGTTTGCAGGCTTCCTCAATCCGGGTGCTGCTCAGGAAATCCAGGGGGGCGGTGCCCATGATGTCATGGAATTTGCGGCGGAAGTGGGTGGTGCTTAAGTGGCACAGCTCGGCCAGATCATCAATGGTCATCGGCGTCATATAGTTCCTGGTGATGTACTCCAGCGCAGGAGAGATCACGAAATCGCCCTTCAGGCTATACCCGGCCTCCTGGCCGCTCAAGGCTTCGTTCGTAGAATGAATGCGGAGCAGCTCAATGTACAGGGATAGCAATAAGCCGTACGCACTCTCCTGATAGTAAGGCTTCTGCTGCTGCAATTCGAGGACGATGGAGGTAGCCAGCGTATAGACTAGGGGGTGCTTGTCCCTGCTCAGAATACAGTTCGCGCCCTGCACCGCCCAGAGATTCGGCTCGAAGCCGGCGTAGGCGCTCTTGAAGGAATGCTGAAACAGATCCTCCGGCGAAAAAAACAGATAGGACCACAGACTGGCCTCTCCCGGAGAGCTGTACGTCGTGTGGGGCAGATACCGCGGCAGGAAGGTCACATCCCCGGCGGCAAAAGGCACGTTCTCGCCCTTAATCTCCATGATCCCGCTATCTGAATAACAGATCCCGATCTCCAGATGGTTGTGGAAATGCAGATGCTCGCTCTTGATATCGGAGATCTTCCAGCGTTCGCCGCTGAGCAGCAGGACAGGGAAATGGATCGGCAGGCTGTAGTGGCGGTACTCAATGACGGGTTTCTTTTTTCTGGGCATCTTCAGCAGCTCCTGTCCTTCTTGCGTTAGAATAGGAATGAAGAATAAAGGGTCGAAATTGCGCAGTTTTGATGTGAATGTGCTTAGATGTAGAACATTTTACTGCTTACAATAGATTCTGTAAAGCGCTTGCAAACGGATGGACGGATGATAGCTGCCTTAAGAGACGCAGGGAACAGGAGAGGGGAATACACATGCTTCAAGTTACATATAACCGGGAAGAAATCTTAAGTGTAATCGATAAAGTGGCAAGGAAGACGCTGGCGATGGATTTAACGTGGGAGTGGCCTTGCGGCGTTGCCTATTACGGGGTGTCCAGGGCCTACCAGACCACGGGGAACCAGGACTACCTGGACCAGCTGGTGAAGTGGGTAGATGAATATATTGAGCTGGGGCTGCCCGCCTTTACGGTCAACACCTGTGCAATGGGCCATATGCTGATCACGTTGTACGAAGAGACCGGGGACCAGAAGTACTGGGATATTGTGTTGAGTAAAATCGGCTATATCCGGGGGACGGCGCTGCGGTTCGGGGATCAGGTGCTGCAGCATACGGTCTCGGTATCCAATGACTTCCCGGAGCAGGCCTGGGCGGATACGCTGTTCATGGCGGCGTTCTTCCTGCTGCGTGTGGGCAGCAAGCTGGAGGATCAGGAGCTGATCCAGGATGCGCTTAACCAGTATTACTGGCACATCAAATACTTGCAGGACCCAAGCACCGGCCTCTGGTTCCATGGCTATAACCATGTGAAGCAGGATCATATGTCCGGCTTGTACTGGGGCAGGGCGAACGCCTGGGGAGCCTATACAATGTCGCAGGTGAAGCCGCTGCTTAAGGAGTGGTACCTGTACCCGCAGTGCATGGATGTGGAATGCTCGCTCCGGGATCAGCTGGCGGCGCTGAAGCTGGTGCAGACGGAGAACGGCCTGTGGCGCACGCTGCTGGACGATGAGGAGTCCTATGAAGAGGTGTCGGCATCCTGCGGGATCGCGGCGGCCATGGTGAATAACGGCAATCCGCTGCATACCAAATATGTGCAAAAGGCCCTGAAAGGCATTCTGGAGAACATCACGGAAGACGGACGCGTATTGAACGTATCGGGCGGCACCGCCGTCATGAAGGACCGTGAAGGGTACCGCCATATTCCCAAGGACTGGACTCAGGGCTGGGGCCAGGGCCTCGCGCTTGCGTTCCTGTCGGATCTGCTCAAATAGGAGGAATTTACGTTGCGGACACTATCTACAGGCTCCACAGGAGCTTTTACCCTGCCGGGGGAAGCCGGTTATGAAGCACTGACCTTGAAGCTTGCCGAACGCTGGGGGGCCGATGTCATTCGTGACAGTGACGGCACGCAATTGTCGGAAGAGATTATCAATGCCGGCTACGGCATCTATTCGACCCTGTGCATCATCCGCGACCATAACGGCTGGGCGGCGAGGAACCCGGACAAGCTGCAGCAGACCTTCCTGATTACAAGTCCGAAGGTGGCTGTGCAGGATTACCTATCCATCTACCTGCTGGAGGATTTCTTCGCAGAGCAATTCAGGGTGAATGATTCGCGTGAGGCGTTCAAGTACTGGCAGGTGTACGACCGGACAACCGGGAAGGAGGTGCCGGGGGAGCAGTGGAATTACGACCGGGAGTCCGGCAATGTGGTGCTAACCGGTATAACGCCTTGGCATAAATATACGGTCAGCTTCATGGCCTACCGGATCTGGGAAGAGATCTCCATGTACAACCACACGACGAATCACTGGGATAAAGAGCATCTGATGCAGATTGATCCGATGTATAAGGAGACCCGGCAGTACCTGCTGGACTGGATGGAGGACTGGTGCGGGGAGCATCAGGCGACGACAGTGGTCCGCTTCACCTCCCTGTTCTACAATTTCGCCTGGATCTGGGGCCGCAGCGGGCAGAACCGCCATCTGTTCTCGGACTGGGGGTCCTACGATTTCACGGTGAGCGCGCGGGGCCTGGATCTGTTCGCGGAGCAATACGGCTATTCGCTGTGCGCAGAGGATTTCGTGAACGGCGGAAAATACCGTGTCAGCCATATTCCGGCGGAGCAGCGTAAGCTTGACTATATGGCTTTTATCAACGATTTCGTCATCGGGTTCGGCAAGCAGTTAATTGACATTGTCCATAAGCACGGCAAGCTGGCGTATGTCTTCTATGATGACAGCTGGGTGGGCGCAGAGCCCTACAATGACCGCTTCGGGGAGTTCGGCTTCGACGGGATGATCAAATGCGTGTTCTCGGGCTATGAAGCCAGACTCTGCTCAGGGGTGAAGGTGGAGACGCATGAGATCCGGCTGCATCCGTATCTGTTCCCGGTTGGCCTGGGCGGCGCACCTACCTTCATGGAGGGAGGCAATCCCACACTCGATGCGAAGCAATACTGGATTAACATCCGGCGTGCCCTCCTGCGTGAGCCGATCGACCGGATTGGCCTGGGCGGCTATCTGCATCTGGTCGAGCCTTACCCGGATTTCTGTGCGTACATTGAGAAGATTGCGGATGAATTCAGGGAGATCAAGGAGCTGCACCGGCAGGGGCAGCCTTATCACATCAAGACTAAGGTAGCTGTTCTGCACTCGTGGGGCAAGTTGCGGTCGTGGACCCTCTCCGGCCACTTCCATGAGACGTATATGCATGATCTGATTCATATCAATGAGGCCTTATCCGGCTTGCCGGTGGAGGTACGGTTCATCGACTTCGGGGATGTCCGCCAGGGCGTTTTGCAGGATGTGGATGTGGTGATCAATGCAGGCAGCGCCGGTTCAGCGTGGAGCGGCGGGGACCACTGGAAGGACAGTCAGGCGGTGGATGCCTTGACAGAGTGGGTGTATAAGGGCGGTGCGTTGATCGGGGTGAATCAGCCTTCCGCCGTGGACGGCTACGATCACTACTTCCGGATGGCGCATGTTCTCGGGGTGGATGAGGATAACGGCGCACGGGTGGCGCATGGCAAATGGGCTTATGGGGTTCAGCCGGTGCAGGGACTGGTGCCGGATGGTGTCAGTCTCACGCCGAAGAACGGGGTCTATCTGACCGACGGTGCTGCTGTGGTGGTCCGTGAGGCAGAGGGCAAGCTGGCCCTGACTGTGAATAGCTTCGGGAGAGGGAAGGGCATCTACCTGCCGTCCTTGGCCTTCAGCTGGGAGAATACCCGCCTGCTGCTGAATCTGATCCGCTATGCCGGCAATGAGCTGGAGGAGAACCTCTACCTCCCGGATAATCTCTACACCGAGTGCGCGTACTATCCGCAGAGCAAACGCCTGGTTGTGATTAACAATAGCGGTCAGCCGCAGCTTACCACCATCGAGACGGACTACGGTCCGCAGGTTGTGGAGCTGGAAGCTTTTGATACGGTGATTCGGGTGATTGGGGAATCGAATATCTAAGATCCGTTGAACCTTTAGAGTTAAGCATGTATTATGGTAACCGATCCCGCCACGCCTCTTCATAATGCGTACCAAGGCGGGACTTTTTTTTGCAACCGTAGCCGCTACGGCTTATGTGGAAATGCATGCTGTACTTCCCGGAGGAATGCCTATGCCAGGGTCCGACCGCTTCAGACAATCCATCGCCTTCATCGAGGAGCATCTGCATGAGGAGATTCCGCTTGAACAAGCTGCGCAGGCAGGATTCACCTCGCTGATGCAGCTGTACCGTGGCTTCTATACCTACACCGGACACTCGGTCAAAGAGTACATCCGCAAGCGCAGGCTCTCGGTGGCGCTCGGGATGATCCGAAGCTCACAGCGTCCGCTTGCCGAGATTGCATACGCCTGCGGCTACAGCTCCCAGCAAGCCTTATGCAAGTATGTGAAATCAGCCACAAGCTTAACCCCGCTAGCCTATCAAAAAAGTACCGCCTGCTATTTCTTCCCCAGATTCGACAGTGAAGCCGTCCGGCAGGTAACCGTCAGCACAGAGATCCTTCCTGCAACCATACATATGAAATTCTATTCAACCAGACACGGCGGCATTGAACAGCAAGCGCTGGAAGCGTTATACGCTCTTCTCCCCGCCTACCAGGGCAGACTCTTCGGGCGAGACGGGCAGCCGCAGGGCGGCTTGTTCTGTTATGAGCTTGCGGTGGAGTATGGCCCAGCCCTGCTGCACAGCTTAACCGGAAGTATCTTCCGGGAGCTGGAGGTTGTCCCGGAACGCAGCTTAACCTGTGCCAAGCTGGCAGTCCGAAGCGATGAGGCTGAGATCGGACTGGCCTGGGACTATCTGTATCTGAAGTTGCTGAGGACCAGCATGTTCGAGCAGGATGAGGAGCGCTACGGGGAAGAGTATATCCGCAAGGGCAGCGAGGTGAAGAGGCTTATTCTGTATGTGCCGGTGAGGAAGCGGACGGATTATGACAAGATCAGTGTGAGCTTCAGTGAAGGTCTTGAATTTCTGGCTGCGTCCAGGGAAGGGGAGCAGGCGGAAGAGGAGGCAGCGGCAGCCGTGATGAACTATTGCTCAAGGCATCATCCTGAAGTGCTAAGAACGGCCAGCATGTTCTGCGTCATCCAGCACGGCGGGCGCTGTACCTGCGGAGTGCGGCTGGAGCGGGGGCAAGCGATAGCGCTCGCCGGAGATAGCGGCCTTCAGATTCTGCAGGCTCCCGAAGGCAGGTATGCGGTGCTTGAGAGCAGCAGCTATGGAGACCGGGGAATGTTTATCGCGCTTTTGGAGAGCTGGGTAGAGGAGAGCGGGTGTAGCAGGGAGGGGACGTTTCCTTTTACCACCTATGAGACAGTAGCCCCGGGCCGCCCGGATGCCATAACGATGAGCGTGTGGATGAAGCTGAAAGATGTTAAGAAGTGATAATATTTACGAACCGTGAGCTACTATACTTGAGCTTAACCAGGAGAGGAGCTGACCTATGAATCTGAGCAAGCAAGCACTGCCGCAGCAAGCAGCTGAAGGCTATAGTCCACGTGTGAAGCCGGTAATCCTGAGAATGGTGGAGGAGCTGAAGCAGATGGAGATGTTAAGTGAGGTTCATGTAGAGCAGGTTACGGAGCTGTGCAGCATTGTGGACAGGCCGGAAATGAAGGTTGTGGGGATTGCGCTGCCGATATCGTATGAGAGCCGGGGTTATGGCGGGTATTATGATTCCGGGCAGGCGGGCGGTACGATTAATGATTATTTTTATACGAAAAAGCTGGCGGCAGAAGGAGAGATTGCACTGCTCTCCAGTCTGATAGAGCACCAGATTAAGGGCCGGGAGATCGTCACAGTACGCACCGGGGTTCAGGGCGATGGCAACTACAAAGTGATTGTGGGCATGGAGGTAAGCAGCTTCGAGGGGCTGCCAGCGCATTTGCCGGAGTATACGGAGACGCTGAACGTACCCGCTTGCCGGTATGCCAAGGTTCTGATCAATGAATCGAAGAGCGCCGGGCGGACCGGCTACGAGGAACGGATGCACGCCGATGAATATTTCGTGGGTGAATTCCGCAACGATACAAGCTATGTCTATAATCCCGCCGGCCTCAGCTTCAATACATATGACCCGTCCGGTGAGATTCTTACCAAATACGAGCCGGTGATTCTGCCGGGGAATACGGCCGAACAGTTCGGCTCCCTGCGCTTCAAGCCGGTAACGCTGCCGGAGATGAAGATTGCCTGCAGCATGACGCTGCCGGAGGATGAGGAGTTTGTGATCACCAAATATTTCGGCGTGCAGGATCAGGTATTCGCCACCGGGGCAGCCCGTTATTACTTGCATGACTATTACGGATTCCCGGTGAACAGCGGGGAGGAGGGGAGGGTGAATTCCTGCTTCGGCACAAGGGTCAGCAGCTTCGATGGCCTTCCTGACAGTGTGGAGAAGATGACGGTGCCCGGGGGCATCTATCTGCATATTACCCAGCTTGAGGTGAACGGTGATCATCCGGGCATCCCGTATGATGCCGCATTCAATCATCTGGAGGAGCTGTACCTGAGCGCCCACCCTGAGTATACGCGTGACTGGAGCAGGCATGTGATTGCCCGGTTCCGCCAGGCGAACTGCGCCTCTGTCTTCGTACCGCTTGCTGCTGAATAGCTTGGCCGGGGGCCGGCGCGGGGATAATATGATAGTATAGAGGTACATTTATTTTCCCGTAGGGGTAGAAAAGAGCGTATCATGAGAATCATCATTTCACCTGCCAAAAAGATGAAAACGGACACGGATTTTCTGGAATCCCGCCAGGCTCCGCAGTTCTTAAACGAGTCACAGACGCTCCTGGCCCTGCTTCGTAAGTTGAGTTACGCAGAAGCCAAGGCGCTGTGGAAATGCAATGACGCTATTGCTGCGCTGAATATGCAGCGGATTGAAGAGATGGACCTGACCCGGAATCTGACCCCGGCGATCTTCGCCTATGAGGGCATCCAGTACCAGTACATGGCGCCGGGGATTTTTCAGACGGAGGAGCTGGACTATCTGCAGCAGCATTTGCGGATACTATCAGGATTCTATGGGATCGTCCAGCCGTTCGACGGGGTGGTCCCTTACAGGCTGGAGATGCAGGCCAAGCTGGGTGGGCGGGGCTTCAGTACCCTCTATGAGTTCTGGAACAGAAGATTAGCGGACCAGCTGTTCGCAGAGACTGACACGATTGTGAATCTGGCCTCCAAGGAATACAGCAGGTGCGTCTCTCCCTACCTCAGCAGTGATGTCCGGATGGTAAGCTGTGTATTCGGGCAGAACATCGGCGGCAAGGTGGTGGAGCGGGCGACACTGGTTAAGATGGCCCGGGGCGAGATGGTCCGGTTCATGGCGGAGCAGCAGATTACCAGCGTCGAGGAGATTGAGGGCTTCAGCGGATTTGACTTCCGGTATGAAGCGGCCTTGTCGGATGAGAACACGTATGTGTTCGTTCAAGCCAAGCAAGACAAAGAATAGGCTGATAGATTGAGCAGTATAGAGGGTAATCTTGAAGATGGTGGAAGCACCGGATTCGGGGTTACCCTTTTGTTTGAAATATTAGAATTTATATGTTTCATTCAATAACTTATCCTCATATTTCTCGCTGAAACGTTACCGTCCTTCAAAAGGACGGCAAAGCCGTTTCCACTTGTTGCGGGTGAAAGCTTACTTTTTGTAAAATAAGGAAGAACTCAGAACAGATTCAAGAGGAGGACTTATGACTGGGAGACGAGACCCATTGAATAAAGAGCGCTTACTGGGGGAGCTGGATGCCCTGGGGTATTCTGATAGAATCAAAACAATCACACGACTAGGCCGTGATCACCTGGGGTCCCCGGAATACTCACAGCTACTTACCTCCTTACTTGGGGGCGGGGTTTATGAAGCGCGGCTGGCCCTGATGGGGGCGATCGCTACGCTGGATGGTTCTATGATCCGATCTGCGCTATATCATCCTATGGCGGGTATCAGGAAAATGGCTGCGGGCCTGCTGCCCAAGGCCGCTTCAGCCGAAGAGATTGAACACGAGCTTCCGCAGCTGTCACAGGATTGCCGCCGCAAGCTACTGCGCACGGTAGCCCTGATGAACCGCCAGGAGCTGGCGGAGCGGCTATTGCCAGTGGTACAGGCCCGGTGGGGCCCGGAGGAGGCAGCGATTGTGCTGCAGGCTTGCTCTGCGGCTACCGTCTGCGCGCGGCTGGCTGAGCTGGGGTACGCCATTAAGGATTGGAAAAAGCTGTCCAGCCGCCATCTGGAGGTGGTCGCGGAGTATTTCACCAGCGAGCTGGAAGCGGCCCCGCTAAGGGCTAAGGGGCTGGTCTGGTCGCAGTTCTCCTCCGCGATGGAGCATCTGAGTAGTCACAAGCCTGACCTGGTGCTGGCTTATGCGGTGAACCATGGGCCGGCAGACATGCTGCCGCCTCCGCTTAAGGCGAATCTTGGCACACTGATGCGCCTGAGACCAGGCGCGGTGTATGAGCTGCTGATCCGGACGCAGACGCGTGGTGAGCTTATGACTTATGGTGTGCCTGAAGCTGTGCTCAAGCGGGCGAAGCTCCTCTCCATGGATCAATTGTCGCAGCTTGCCAAGCTGCTGGCGGACGAGCCCTACCATGTGGCGCGGCTTCTGGAGCATCTTGCGCCTTCTAAGCGCCAGGAGATTTTCGATGCTGCGTATGAGGAGGAGAAGCGCCGGGAGCGGGTTTATCCGGAGGGGCTGCTGTATGTATTGCCGCATGCGCTGCGTGACCGGGAGGCTGCCCGGATGCTGGGCCTGCGTGAGATCAGGGAGAGCCGGGAGAACACCCTGCGCATCACAGCCGCCCGCCCGATTCTTCAGGTCAGAGAGCAGCTGGAGCAGGCCACCCGGGTATCGAATGCAGATGAACGCGCTACGGCGCTGATGCAGCTGGTCCGCAGCACCGTTCTGGCAAGGCAGGGAATGGATGCTACACTACTGACCTTAGGCCGCATCCGTAATGATCAGGACCCTGTCCGGGCGGCGGTGTTCAAGGAGCTGTCGGAGAGTCCGGCGTCTGTGTACGAGGCTGCCCATGTCCCTGCGCTTACTGTGCTGGTAGACAGTGTGATTGATGCCAGAGACACCTCCTATGGTACGAGGTACTCTGTGCAGCAATTGGCCTTCTCGATTCTGCGCCATCAGGCGGCGGAGACGGGCGGGGAGCTGTTCAAGTTCGCGCTGAACACGCTCCAGAAGCTGGCGAAGCAGGACGGGCAGCTCTCCCTGCCGTCCCTTGCGAAGAACATGCCGCGGGGCGTGGAAGAGATCATCTTTGACGGCATCTATTCCTACGCTGCGCAGGCGGGCAAGCGGGAGGATTACAACCTGGTGCTGAGCCTGGCAACTTCTTTTGGTAAAAGGGGGTACGGGATCTTCAAGCTACAGCAGCTTTTACGGGAAGCCACCCGGGCCAAAACCGAGGGAACCGCTATCCGGGCAACCCGTCTCTGGCTGGAGCCGCTGCAGACGCGCGATGAACGGGTGAAGGAGCTGCTGGATGCAGATCCAACGTATATCACCATCCACGAGGTGTTCTTGCATCTGCATCTGAAGCGCCAGGAATGGCTGGACCCTTATATTTCGGGCGCTGCGATCAAGGGCAAGTTCCTCTCGGGCAAAACGGTCTATCCCGTTCCGGCTGCGGACGGATTCTACCGCTGGCTGCCGCGCCAGCAGGAGGCGTACGGTGCTCTGTTAAGCACAGTCGCAACGGGTTCCAAGTACAGCTTGTTTGAGCGCTCGAGAGCGATTAGAATCATGGCCAGTATGCCGGATGGGAACCCGGAGCGGCTGTATGAACTGGTACAGGACAAAGAGGTGGCGGTAGTGGAGGCAGCGCTTCATGCCTTGTCCCTGCTGGAGGAGCCGGAGAAATCCCTGCCGGTGCTGCTGGAGCATCTGGATAGCGACCGGGCCCGTGTAGCGATGTACTCCATCCCAAGGTGTATCCGCCGGGTCAGTCCGCAGCGGCTGTCTCAGGCACTGAAGGCTCTGCTGAGCAGGGAGAAGCTGAAGATCACCGTCCGCAAGGAAGCCATCCGCCTGCTTGGTGCGTATAGAAGTGAGGACAGTCTTCCGCTGCTGTTGAATGAATTCGCGAAGCCTGCTGTGCATAAGGATGTGGTGATTGCTATAGGGCATGCTGCCAGAGGGCTGCTGGATGATGAACGGAGCTGGGAGGTGCTGCGTACCATCGCTGCTTCTCCAGAGCGTGATATCGCAGTAAGCTTGTTGTCCCAGCAGCCTGCTGGGCTTCCGCTTGCTTACAGACCGCGCTATCTGGACTTAATCATAGCCATTGCCGCTCACCCGGATGTATCCGTCATCAGCCAGGCTTATATTTCCATGAAGTGGTGGACAAGCGGTTATGAAGACACCGTTGCGGCGGCTGCGGCTCAGGCGGTTGCGGGTCTGAAGGACAGCTCCAGCTGGGAGTTCGCGATGATGACATTGATTGAAGCCGCCCGGGACGGCAAAGTGAACGCGGTTGTAGCCGATATCTGCCGGGAGCTGGCGGCAACGCCCGTGACGCAGGAATGGAATGCAGCGGCGGATAGAGACCTGCCGCACCGGCAGCGCCTGCAGGTGCTCATCAAGCAGTTAACCGGTCTGCCTAAGAGTACAAGCATACAGCTTAACCCGTTGTACCTGGAGCTGGCCGGCACACTGGCCGCCGACGAGACTTTATATGAGCTTGTCTTGACCTTATATATCGCAGTGATCGATTGGAGTCGCGCAGAGGAGGCGTCCGGGTATGTGAAGCGGATCGCACGGGAGGTGACCCGTCAGCCTCAGCTCTTGAGCGAGTTGTACCGCGGGCTTGCCGCCAGCCTGGAGAACAGCGCCGGATTCTGGATACCGGAGACATTGCTTGAGATTGTGGATGTTCTGCGGGCAGAACCGTCTTACGAGGCTCCGTATCTCGGACTGTCGTTGCTGGAAGCGGCGGGAAGCGCACTGCGCTGGAGCCCGGAACCGTCAGAGCGTCTGCGGGAGTACAGGAATCATGCGAATCCCGCAGTCCGCACACAGGCGCTGAATATTTGGACGGCGAGAGAGTCACGGCTGTTCATGCTATAACCGTATATGCAGGATGGGCCAAGGCTTGCCTTGCTCATCCTGTTCGGAGCGGCCATAGACCCGGAAGCCTAAATGTTCATAGAATCCGGCAGCATTAAGAATAAATAAGAATCGAGATGAAGCGATATGATGACCCGTCAGCGGCTGATCCGGTTTGGCGGAATGGCGTTTATTTGTTCCGGCCTGCTGGCGGTTAGCGTTCCTGTCTATATCGTGTTGGTTATTATTCTGGGGAGGCTGGTCTATCCGGTATATGGGATTGAGCTTACGCCGGAGAGCTACAGGCTGATCATCAGCTTCTATTACGGGGGCGTGCATTGTGTCGCATTAGTTGTTGGAATCGCAACGATTCTGCTGAGCCTTGTGATTTGGAAGAGCGGACTGGGACAATTCACGGCAGCCCTCGGGCTTCTGACCGGGGTGTTTGATCTAATCGGCTCCTATCCATGGTTACTTGGTGAGGGAATGATCCTGATCTCCCAGTTGCTGTTCTCCGGTTGGCTCGTCATTCTTGGCGTTAACATGCGAATGAGTGCGACAAGAGGGACCGATTAAGGCCATCGACCCAAAAGATTAATGACGGGCCTTCCAATTCTTGATACAATAAAACCACTTACGTGAAATTATTCACAACTAAAGCGGCTAATGATTGCTATAACGGGTGTGATTGCATATTATATGTATAAAATTATAAAGCACATTTGTAAAAGTGAGGGGGACTCGAATGGCGACACATCGCTTGAACAGTATGGAAGTTAAAAAGATGAACCGGAATGCCATTTACCGGTACCTGTATCACCGTGAATCCACTTCCATTCAGGAGATTGCACAGGCGCTGGGTCTAAGTCTTCCAACCGTGACACTGAATCTCAAGGAACTGCAGGAACGCGGGCTGATTGAGGAGACCGGGCTGTATGAATCCACCGGGGGGCGTAAGGCCAAGTCGATGGCCTGTAACAGTGTGGCGGGATATGCCGTCGGACTGGATATTACCCTGAATCATGTGGGGATTGTCGTCATTGACTTGAGCGGCAGAATCATTAAGAATGTCAGGAATCATTATCCGTTTGCAAATGAGGAGACCTACTTCCATGGGGTAGGCAAGCTGGTGGAGGAGTTCGTAGAGGAATGTCAGCTGGACCGCAGCCGGATTCTGGGAGTAGGCATTGCGCTGCCTGCGATTCTATCCGGGGACCGGCAGACGGTAAGCTATGCTACAGTCATAGATTTCAAGGGAGGCAGTGTCCGGCGGTTCGCCGAATACATCCCTTATCCCTGCGTCCTGAGCAATGATGCGAATGCGGCGGGACTCACTGAACTGTGGGGAGAGCAGGACATACACAATGTGGTCTATCTGTCCCTTAACAATAGTGTGGGTGGTGCCATTATAGCCGGTAACCAGATCTATGCAGGCCAGAACCACCGTAGCGGAGAGTTCGGGCATATGACGATTGTGCCTGAAGGGCGTACATGTTACTGCGGACAGAAGGGCTGTGTAGATGCCTATTGCTCAGCGAGGATTCTATCGGACAGCACGGGGGGGAGCATCGCGGAATTCTTCCGGCTGCTGGGAGAGGGCAAGGAGGAGCAGCGGGCTATCTGGCAGGAATATCTGGGCTATCTGGTGCTTACAGTGAATAACCTGCGGATGCTGTACGATTGCGATGTGATTCTCGGCGGCTACGCCGGGGCTCACATGGAGGAATACATTGATGAGCTTCAGGCGCTGGCAGCCCGCAAGAACACCTTCGAGCAGGATGGCTCCTACCTGCGGGTCTGCAAATATAAGCTGGAGGCCACCGCTGTGGGCGCTGCCCTGGAGCTGGTGACTGAATTTATCGACAGAATCTAGATCCGGGTTGATTTTACCCTAATACAATATCTGCTTTCCCCGCTCCTCCGGAAGAGGGACGTTGCTGCAATCGCAGCCTTGTCCTTCTCTGGGGGAGTTTTTGTTGACTTCACCCCAATTCCGTTTATAATCTTATTTAAATGGTTTTATAAAAGTATATTATTATTGAATGGTTGAAGAAGGAAGGCAAAATCCTTGAAGTAACAGGAGTTTGTTAAAGAGTATGCTAATGTTCCTGAGGAGGAGAAATGGATGAAGAACAGAGCTTTTTATATGACAGATCTGAAGCAAATGGCAATGAAGGACATCGATATGCCCGCAGTCCGGGAGGGCGAGGTCATTGTGAAGCTGGAGGTTGTCGGCATCTGCGGATCGGATGTACATTACCTGGAGCATGGCCGGATCGGTGATTTCGTGGTGGACGGAGATTTCATTCTGGGGCATGAATGCGCCGGGGAAGTGGTGGAGCTTGGCCCTGGCGTGAAGCATCTGAAGGTGGGGGACCGGGTGGCGCTGGAGCCTGGTGTGACTTGTGGCCAGTGTGAGTTCTGCAAGAGTGGCAAGTACAATCTCTGCCCGGATGTACAGTTCCTAGCTACGCCGCCGTACCATGGCTGTCTGATGGACTATATCGCTTACCCCGAGAATATGGCCTTCAAGCTGCCGGATAATGTGTCTTCGGAGGAGGGCGCACTGGTCGAGCCGCTGGCGGTAGGACTCCATGCTGCGGCGCAGGGCGGCGTTAAGCTGGGGGACCGTGTTGTGATTCTTGGAGCTGGCTGTATAGGACTGGTTACACTACTAGCCTGCAAGGCTTACGGGGCTACGGAGATTGTGGTGGTGGACATTATCGGGAAGCGGCTGGAAGCGGCGATGAAGCTGGGAGCTACGCGGGTCATCCATGCCAAGCAGGAGAATGTGCTGGAGACCATTGCGGCTTGGACCGATGGCGCGGGCGTGGATAAGGTGATTGAGACGGCAGGCAGTGAACATACGGTGAAGCAGACGCCATATCTGGTCAAAAGAGGCGGAACCATCGTCCTGGTTGGCCTGGCCGCCAAGGATATTATTGACTTCGACTTCATGCAGATTATGTTCAAGGAAGCCGGCATCAAGTCGGTCTTCCGGTACCGCAACCTGTATCCGGCAGCCATCGGAGCCATCGCGGACGGCAAGATCGACGTCAAGGGGATCGTCACCAACGAATTCAACTTTGAGGAGACGCAGCAAGCGTTCGATTACGTGATTAATAATAAGGAGGATGTGGTTAAGGCGGTTATCAAGATGGGCTAGAGGGACTAAAGTTGATGGGGAATAGCTAGATGGTGAATAGAAAAAGTTAATAGATTAGCTATGGATGAATAGTGACAAGTGAGTATGGCAGAATAGCGCAGAGCTGCCCCGTTTGGGGCGGCTTTTTGGCGTTGGTCGGCTCTGAAGACGGGGTGAGGTGGAAGAAAGGGACCAATTCCCTTAGTGGGCTGAAGGTGAGCCGGAGGATGAACTGATAGGCCCCTCTTAGGTTACGAAGAGCATTAGTGCACCTGATTCCAGCCAACCCATCCTGAAGGAGTAAATGGTAGTCCGCCGCTGCCGAAATTCCCCCAATTTCCGCCCCTATCTTCCGGCGAGAGTGAAATTCTCGTCGATTCATCCCAATAATTTCATAATATCAATAAAAATTGGGGGTTAATCTTTAGTTTGCGGAGAGTAATGTAAACGCTTACTAGATATAATTTTCTCGAAAGGAGGACAAGTAAATATATGGGATAACCATCAGGATAAGTTATTATTCTGTTGGGGGAAGCAAGCTGCAAGCAAACACATTATAATCGGGAGGTATTAATTGACAATGAAAAAGAAACTTCTTACGGTATTAATGACAGCGGCACTGAGCTTCAGCGCGTTCGCAGCTACTGCAGGCGCAACAGATTATTGGCAGAACTGGACCGATGGCGGCGGAACCGTGAATGCGGTGAACGGAAGTGGCGGGAATTATAGTGTGAACTGGTACAATACCGGGAACTTCGTAGTGGGTAAAGGCTGGACTTACGGATCACCGAACCGGGTTGTAAATTATAATGCAGGGGTTTTCGCGCCTTCCGGCAACGGCTACCTGACCTTATACGGATGGACCCGGAATTCCCTTATTGAATATTACGTGGTAGACAACTGGGGAACTTACAGACCAACCGGCGATTACAAAGGCACGGTGAACAGTGATGGCGGCACTTATGATATCTATCGTACCATGCGTTACGACGCTCCTTCTATTGACGGAAATGCTACGTTCCCGCAGTACTGGAGTGTAAGACAATCTAAACGGCCAATCGGCAGCAATGTCCAGATTACATTCAGCAACCACGTGAATGCCTGGCAGAGCAAATCAATGTATCTGGGAAGCAGCTGGTCATATCAGGTACTGGCTACTGAAGGATACCAGAGCAGCGGCAGCTCCAACGTAACCGTGTGGTAATGGACAAGCTGACAGGCGCCTTGCCGTTCCGGCAGTGCCGTAAGTTCAGCTAACCGTTGACAGGCTAAGGCCGGCCGGGTGGACAAGCTGCCGGCCTTATCATTTTCATGCACCGATCTGTGCTTAGGTCCTGTACCTTGCCCATCTGCTCAAAGGAGAGGTATTCATGAGAAAACCATTAATGATTCTGATTCTGTGTATGGCAATCGCGGTTATAGCCAGTGCCTGCGCGCAGGAGAAGCCTGCCGCGGATGAGCGTTTAGTGCGGATAGAAGGCGGTACTTTTAAAGATACGAAATCCAATTACTACGGGACAGAGATGACCCTCCCGGACTTCTACATTGGTAAATATGAGATCACCCAGCAAGAATGGCTGGAAGTGATGAAGAGTAACCCCTCGCGGTTCCAAGGAGACAAGCTGCCGGTGGAGAGCGTAACCTGGTATGATGCCGTGGAGTACTGCAATGAGCGGAGTGTGAAGGAAGGCCTGGCCCTCTATTATAATATAGACAAGAATACGGTTGATTCGAATAATACAAGTGACCGGGATTTCATGAAATGGAATGTAACGGCAAATGAAGGGGCGGACGGTTACCGTCTGCCGACAGAAGCCGAGTGGGAATATGCAGCAGGCGGAGGCCAGATGAGCACAAGCAATCCGTATAGCGGAAGCGACAACCCGGAGGAGGTAGCCTGGTACTGGAGGAACTCCGGCGATCAATTCCTGACTGGGGACTGGACCTGGCCTGCGATTGAGAACAACCATAGCCAGCCGAGAAATACCGGCCTCAAGCAGCCCAATGAGCTGGGACTGTACGATATGTCAGGCAACGTAAGGGAATGGTGCTGGAACTGGTACGGGAAAGCGGATTCGAATAGCAAGACCGGCTCGGTCCGGCTCGTGAAGGGCGGTGGCTGGATCGGCGGAGTGAACAATACGGAGGTATCCTTCCGCGGCCAATTCGACCCAAGCAGCCGGGGGAATGACCAGGGCTTTCGTGTGGTTCGTGCTGTTGCTGACAAGTGATTCACCCGCACGTATTCAACAGGAACAGAATAGTTTAAGCAGCAAGCCTTCGGGAACATTTTCCGGCATGAGCGCATCTATGGATGCAGCGGCTGGAGAGGACCCGGAGGTTTTTTAAAAAATATAAGAATTTATATGTTTCACACGATAACTTATCCTTCTATTTCTCGCTGAAACGGTACCGTCCTTTAAAAGGACGGCAAAGCCGTTTCCACTTGTGATAAGGAAGCATCCTTTCAACTAACATTCAGATTCACTATGTATACTCCGTATATGGATTAAGGCACATGCGAAAGATTCGCCGGACGCTGCCGATCAGGAGGGTATCATGGTAAAAAGAATCCAGCAAATCGTAACGATCATCCTCGCCTTGTTCATTGGGCTGTTCATCGCTTCATCCTTCTTTTTCCGGGCAAAATATAATTATTCCGTGTATGGAGACCGGGCGGTGCTGGAAGGGCAGCAGCCGCTTATTTTCCTGCTATGGATCGTAGTTGTTCTGGGACTGGGCTTCGTGCTGTACAGACTCTCACGGAAGCTTGAAGGCTATAGCCGGGCCAAGATTATTCCAGCCGTTCTGCTGTTGTCTGGTATCCTGCAGCTCGTGATTATTTTTCTGTTCACCCGCATGCCTACAGATGATTCACAGACGGTGCTGTCCCTGGCCTGGGCTATGCTCTATGACAAGGACTATTCCTCCTTTCAGTCAGGCGGATACCTCTACATGTTCCCGTTCAATTTCTCCTTCGTGCTGTATCTGAAGACGCTGCTGCTTCTGTTCCCGGACAATTATCTGGTGATCAAAAGCTTCAATATCCTCTTCTCCCTCGTCACTACGCTGGTCATCTACCTGCTTTGCCAAGAGCTGAATCCTAAATCAAGCAGGAAGGACTATGGCCTTCTGATTGTGGCTGCGACCTATGTTCCAGCTTTGTTCATGAGCAACTTCATCTATAATGATGGAATTGCCACGGCTCTGCTCACCAGCGCGCTCTACTTCGCAGTCAGGTTCATCCGCAGAAGATCCATGAAGGATATACTGTTCGCGGCAGTTCTGCTGACACTCGGCAACTACTTCCGTAGTATAGGTATGATCTTCCTGATTGCCATTGTCCTCGGTCTGCTCCTGAACCTGCGGGCGATTGGCGTGAAAAAGGTCATGGCTGCCCTTGGAGTAACGCTGCTGCTGTGGGTTCTCCCTGCCTGGATTCAGAATACGGCGCTTCAAGCAACAGGCATTGTGGACGAATCGCCGTCCAGCAATTCTGCTCCAGTGTACATGTGGCTGAATATGGGGATTAATCTGGAGACACTCGGGTTCTGGGATGACCGGGAGAGCTATAATATCTACCAACAGGAGGCCGGCTATAATAAGGCGGAGAGTGTAGAACTGTTCAAGGCGTCTATCCGCAGCAAGCTCTCCGGCGCGACCTTAACCGAGCTTGCAGGAATGTATTATAAAAAGCTGGTCTGGACCTGGACGGAAGGGACCTATCAGATGGAGCGCTACGGGATAGGAAATGAAGGAGCCTCCTCTGTTGGCGGGAGGGGCGGCATGGTAATGGGCCATTACAGCTATTCCACAGCTGCAAGCAGACTGTTTGAAGGTGCTTCTATGTACCGGAGCGGCTTGCTGTGGGCCTTATATGTCCAGAATTTCCTGATGTACGTCTTCATTCTGATCCGGTTAATCCGGGGACTGCGGGCTAAGCGCTTCGCGGAGACCCCGCTCCTTCTGGTGATTCTTGGCTTCATCGGGTTCTACCTGCTCTGGGAGATTAAGTCCCGGTATCTGTATCCCGTGTATCCGCTGCTGCTTGTCTTATCCTGCTTGGGTGTTCAAGACTTGTATGTATTACTTAGCGGGACAAGGAGGTCTAATCATGCGGACTAAGAAATATTACATCACCTTAATCATTAGTATGCTTAGCTGTTCTCTGCTGCTCACTTCCTGCGAAGCGGTCACGGCTCAAAATATTACTAGTGCAGACTTCAATTCCCGGCCCGGCGGCTTCCCCGGCATGAACGGCGGCGGCACCAACTTCAAGGACGGGAGCAGGGGAATGAACCGTGAAGGCCCTGGCAGGAGGGGGATGCAAGGGCCAGACGGGAGGGCAGACAGCACGCAATGATTGCGAAGCAGTGGACGCTAAGCTGCTATGCCACTTTGTCATATTGCCACTATTTCACTCTGCCAGTCCTTCAGTACAATGCTTTTTCCACTTCCGGATCTTCCCCCGAAAGGTCTTGAACGGAGCGGCAGAGTTAATGTGAATCCACCGGGCCATCGGCCAGTTCTCTTTGGTTCCGGTCCACTTACGCGCGCCTTGGATGAACAGCTCATCCTCCGTCAATGTTCCGATCCAGTCCAGCCACTGCTGCTCTGATTGCCGGAAGAGCCCGCGCAACTCAGACAGGGAATACTCCGCATATTTGCTGTAGAAGGACTGATACAACCCGCCGAGCTGATTCCACTTGTAATCCGCAGCGGGCATGGAGAAGGTCTGTCCTTCCAGCTCGCTCCGGTCCCAGCTCCTCACCAGCTCCAGCCAGCCCAGCTGATAAGCGATGATCTCGGCAGGGGTTTTGTCCACCTCGGGCATTCGCGTATCCTTATATGTATTGTTAATGCCGTCATACTCGGCATCCAAGAGCAGGTACAGATTATGGATCGTGTCCATCAAGTCCTGCCTTGACGAGTATTCATAGCTTGCCATAAGACAATCACTCCTTTACCTGGTTATATCACAGCGCCGTGACAGCAGTCTGTCAAGTTTAACCGGGTGCATCGAAACTATATGTGTGGCCAAGGGGGGGCTAGCGCCAAATACGCTGTACACTCACAAGCTTGTTCTCAACGAAGCTTAGCTTATAGATGTCTGGCATTTCTAACTGCTTCCAGAAGCTATAATCATAACGCTTATCCAGAGCATTCATGATCAGGACCATCATATTACCGTGAGTTCCGATAGCGATCGAATTTCCTTTATATTGCTGTAATACTTTATAGAGTGCTTGTACGCCTCTCTTCTGGGCAACCAGATTGGATTCTCCTCCCGGCCAGGCGAAGGAAAAGTCCTCCCATACCTTGGAGATAGCCTGCCCGAAGTCCGGTACAGGTTCTGAAGACAAGATTCTTTCTTTAAAATCATCTTCAATTACAATCCTAGTCCTGAGCGGTTTCTCCAGCCCCTCAATGGTCTGTATAGCCCGTTTATAGGGACTAGAGATCAGAATGTTAATATTCTCATGAAGTAGTAGACGGGTAACTCTCTGTGCGTCTGCCCGTCCATCTTCGGATAAAGGTCTATTCAATTCGTCGGTAGAATAAGTAGAGTGGGCATGTCGTACGAAGTACAGAGTGGTAATCATTCACTATCGCCTCATCTATTAATATTTGTACAGTATTGTAACACGAAGAGGACGGGGGATTCAGTGATGAAGGAGCAGTATGGAGAGAGGATCAAGCAGGTCATTGCCTACATAGAAAATCACAGCAGCCAGCCGCTGCGGCTGGATCAGCTGGCGGAGATCTCCCATTTCTCCAAATATCATTTCAGCAGAATATTTACAGCCTTCACGGGCATGACGCCCATGGCCTTCGTTACCAGGAAGCGTATCGAGCGGGCATGGGAGCTGCTGACCAAGACGGACCTGACCATTCTGGAGATTGCATGGGAAAGTGGCTTTGAATCGGTATCTGCTCTGAATGTCCATTTCAAACGGCATTTCGGCTGTACGCCCAGCAGTGTCAGGAACAGCAGGCAGAAACATAGCAATTTCCCGTCACTCCTCAGCAATAAGCAGGCAGAGCCGGCCGCCCTGGCGGATTACAATAAAGCCGAAGGTAATTCGCTGTTAAGGAGGGCATGGGACAGTATGGTGGAACTTAGAGTAATTGCAGAAGTTGAAGTCGCTTATGTCAGGCATATTGGTAGTTACCTGGACACGCATCACGCATGGGACAAGCTAACCGGCTGGGCTACTGAGAAGGGGCTGCATCCGGCGAATCAGCAGTTCATCGGAATCTCACTGGATGACGGGGAACTTACGGAAGAGTCTGTATGCCGCTATGATGCTTGCGTTACACTTCCGGAGGGATTCGACCGGGAGGCCCATCGGGAGGAGGTAGCATACAAGACTCTATCCGGCGGGCAGTATGCGGTGTATTCCTACTATGATACGGTAGAGAGATTTGTCCTTGCGTATGATACGATGTTCAGCGTATGGTTACCCCGCAGCGGCTATGAAGCCGATGACCGGCCATGTCTTGAATTCTGTCTGAATGATCCTGCGCAGGACCCGCAGGGCAAGTGCATGGTTGAGCTGTACGTCCCCATTAGGCCAAGCGCTTAAGGATCAGAGAAGGGAGTGCCCCGGGTGAAGATGGAGATTGTGTTTGACCAGTTCCCTGTCTTAAGATCAGAGGAGCTGGTGCTGGGCAAGATTGAGGAGCAGCATCTGGACGGGCTGTTCGAGATTTACAGCAATGACCATGTGTTCGAATATTGCGGGATTATCCCCAAGCACAATAAGACTACAGTCAAGAGCATGATCGGTCATTATGAGCGGGATTATGGCAAAAGATCGCGGATCAAGTGGGGCATCTTCGCTCCAGCGGACGATACGCACCTGCTCGGAATCATTGAAGCCTGCGACTTCAATCAGAGGGTTAATATGGTCACCATTGGCTACTTCCTTGCGGAAGCCCAGTGGGGGAGGGGCCTCGCCTCCAGGGCCGTTGAGCTGTTGACAGCATTTCTGTTCCAGCAGGCTCAGGTGAACCGGATTCAGGCGGAAGTGATGCTGAATAATGAGCCCTCCAAGAAGGTGCTGCTGAAGAACGGATATGTCAAGGAAGGGATGCTGCGGCAGGCGGCCCTCTGGTCCGGCAAGGGCGTGGTCGATCTGGAGATCTATAGTATGCTGAGGGAAGAGTATATGAAGGTTCTACAACCGGACCATGAGGCCTTTATTTTGTGAAAAAGACAGCTTTATCGCTCGTCCGCGGACTGAGGGGCCGTTATAAGGCCAGTTGGTGATGGAAATGAGGCAAGCGCGGCTAGTTAAGTGCATGTGAGTCCGCTTAGCCCGCGAAATGGTGCAATGTACAGGAATAGCGGCTCTCCAGTCCGCATGGATCGCAGCAGGAGTATTAGTATTGCTTAATTGCACGAAATTGAGAAAGCCAGTAACAGTAGTCTTAGGCGGTAACGGATCTTACGTGAGGGCGCAATCTTCACTGGAGATGTGCTGTACGGTCCAACTAAGCGTGCCAAAAACCGCAGACAGGGGAGCCCCTGCTGCGGTTTTTGGCGATTTCTTAAAATATAAGAATCTATATGTTTCACACGATAGATTATCCTTCTATTTCTCGCTGAAACGGTACCGTCCTTTAAAAGGACGGCAAAGCCGTTTCCACTTGTTTGAACCTATATAAATTGAACTACAAGTACAATCTATATAGCCTTACTTGCGTTGCACGTCAGGCTTCCATCTTCTGCGCCGTATACAGCCGGTGGTACAGGCCGCGGCGGGCGATCAGCTCGTCATGGGAGCCGCTCTCGGCAATGCCTTTGTTCGAGACATACATGATCCGGTCGCAGTTCTTCACTGTAGACAGGCGGTGCGCGATGATGAACGAGGTCCGGCCCTTAAGCAGCTCATTCAGCCCCTTCTGGAGCAGACGCTCGGTCTGTGCATCAATAGAGGAGGTGGCTTCATCCAGAATGAGAATCCGCGGGTTGGCCAGCAGCGTTCTGGCGAACGAGATCAGCTGCCGCTGCCCCTGGGAGAGCTTGGAGCCGCGTTCGTTCACCTCGGTCTGGTAGCCCTGATCGAATTCGCGGATGAAATCATCCGCGCAGACCGCCTTCGCAGCGGCGATGACCTCCTGCTCGGTCGCATCCGGTCTGCCATAGCGGATATTATCCAGAATGGTTCCCGAGAAGATGAAGCTGTCCTGCAGCATGATCCCCATCTGGCTGCGCAGTGACTTCAGCGTGATCTGCGAGATATCCTGCCCGTCGATCAGAATGCGTCCGCCGGTCAGGTTATAGAAGCGTGAGATCAGGTTGACGACGGTGGTCTTGCCCGCTCCGGTCGGACCGACCAGAGCGATGCTCTCTCCCGCTGCGACATCGAAGGAGATGTTCTCCAGGATATTCAGGCCCGGATCGTAGGCGAAGGTGACATCATCGAACGTCACCCGGCCCTCCACTGGCGGCAGCGCCTTCGCACCGGGAATATCGCTGACCGTTACCGGCTCATCCAGCGTCTCGAAGATCCGCTCCAGATAAGCGACCGCATTAATGAAGTTATTGTACAAGTTCGACAGGTTCAGGATCGGCTGCCAGAAGCGTGCCGCATAGCTGCTCATCGCGAGAATGACGCCCAGCGTCATATTCTGCGGGTCCAGTGTCAGCAGGCCAACCAGGAAGATCATAGCCGTAACAATGGTAGACAGGTTATCGACACTGAACGGAATCAGTATGTTGTAACGCAGCGCCTTCATCCAGGCCGTGCGGAAGTTGCCGGCCAGACGGGTGAAGATCCCTTCATTGCGTGTCTCCCGGGAGAACATCTGGGTGACGCCGATGCCGCTGATACTCTCCTGCAGATAAGCATTCAGGTTGGAGCTTTTGTTCGATACGGCCTGCCAGGCCCGGCGCTGCCGGGTCTTGATCAGCAGCATGACACCGAGGAACACCGGCAGTCCGGCCAGAATGATGAAGGAGAGCCGCACATCCACGGCGAACATGAACACCGCGATGAAGATCAGGTTCACGATTTCCAGGATGAAGTTGATAATCCCGTTGGACAACACGTCAGAGACCCCGTTGACGTAGTTCACGACCCGGATCAGGATTTTGCCCTGCGGCCGGTCGTCATAATATTTGAAGGGCAGCTCCTGCAGATGCTTGAACAGGTCGGTGCGGATATCGAAAATAATATCCTGACCGACACGGGTCATAATCCGTGAGCGGATAGTCGCCAGAATGACACTGACCACGATGGTCGCCAGCATTAGCAGGGACCAGCCTGCCAGTGCTCCCATGTCTTTGGCGGGTATGGTCACATCCACCACATGCTGCATAATCAGCGGAGCCGACAGGGCGATTGCCGCTGACAATGCGCTGAGCGCGAATGCGATCAGCATCGGCTTCTTTTTGCGTCTGATATAGACCATGGCCCGCCGGAAATGCTTAATATTGAACGGCGATTCCAGATTCTCATCGACATCGAATTTATTCCTGGCCAATCTCGGTCACCTGCCTTCCAATGCCCTCGTTCTGAAGCATGAATACATCATAGTAATAACCCCGCTTCGCCAGCAGCTCGGCGTGGGTCCCTTCCTCAATCAAGCGCCCGCCCTCCAGGATCAGAATGCGGTCAGCCTGGGCCGTAGTGGATACCCGCTGTGCGATGATGATCTTCGTGCAGGGATACTCCAGCTCCCGGAGGCTGCGCTGGATATGCTCCTCGGTCTCCAGATCGACCGCTGAGGTCGTATCATCCAGGATCAGAATCGGACGTTGGACCGCCAGGGCGCGGGCCAGCGCAATCCGCTGCTTTTGGCCCCCGGACAACCCGACACCGCGTTCCCCGACTACGGTATCGTAGCCTTCAGGCATTTTGACAATGAAATCATGGGCAGCGGCCAGAGCCGCGTAAGCCTGCGCATCCTCCTCAGGCAGATCGGGATCGCCGTAGGCAATGTTGCCGTCAATGGTATCGGAGAACAGCAGGACATCCTGCGTAGCCATCCCGATATTCCCGCGCAACTCATCCAGCTCAAGCTCCCGGACATCTCTGCCGTCCACCAGCACGCGCCCGCCAGCCACATCATAGAAGCGGGGAATGAGGTTGATAAGCGAGGTTTTGCCGGAGCCGGTGGCCCCCATAATCGCAATGGTCTCGCCGGGGGCGATCGTGAAGCTCACATCATCCAGCACGGTAGCGTTATCATATTTGAACCGGACATGGTCGAATTCAATCCGTCCCTCATAGCGGCGGTGCTCTACCGGATTGTGATCGTTGGCAATTGCCGGACGGGCGTAATAGATATCGACGATTTTGGATAAGCTGGCAAAGAAACGCTGGATATCATTAATAATAATCCCGATATTGCGCATCGGGTTCGAGACAGCCCAGATCAGCGAGGAGAACGCCGTGAACTCACCGAAGGTAATCCGGCCCTCCATCACATAGTAACCGCCGGCCAGCATCAGAACCACGTTGAAGCCTTGAGCGAAGGTCTCCAGATAAGGGAAGTAGTCGAGCCAGACGAGGGCCGCTTTTTTATTCGCCACCGCGTAGTTGACATTCTTCTCTGTGAACTTGGCAATCTCGAATTCCTCACGGGCAAAAGCCTTCACCACCCGGTTCCCGGAGATATTCTCCTGGGTCGTTGTATTGAGCTGGGACAGCCGTTCGCGCAGGTCGATGTACATGGGACGTACCCGTCTGGCGAAGATAAAGGCCACCACAAAAATCGGCGGTGACAGGATCAGCATCCACAGCGTCAGCTTCACATCAATCGTGAGGAAATAAATGACGGCTGCCAGGAAAATCGTAAGCGATTCAATGATCGTCTTGAAAATCCACGCCATCGAGTGGCGGACCATATCCAGATCCCCGGTCATCTTCGTCATCAGGTCCCCGGTGCGGTTGCGGTCATAATATTCCCGGTCCTGGCCCTGAATCTTGTTGTACAGATAAATCCGGATATTGTACATCATATTCTGTGAAGAAATTTCGTACTGCATGGTCGTGAAGTATGCCAGCCCTGTTCGGAGCAGAGAGAAGCCGATCATGCCCAGGCAGAGTGCAATGAGCAGTCCGCGGCCTGTAGCAAGATTCTCTCCGGCGTGGTCACCGGCAATGAATGTATCGACGATGCGCTGGCTGATGTAGGGGTTCACAATCGTAAGACTTGAGCCCACCACCGAGAGGCAGAGCGCCACGATATACCGCGCCCGGTTGCCCTCCAGGTTCTGCCACAGCCATTTGATTTCAAACATCTGATCACCTGTTTCCTGTTGTCTTGTGATAAACAAAGTGATTATAACACTATGAACCAAAATGTATAGGTTCTGGGGCAATTTATTGTTACAAATGGTGAAACTTTCTGCTGGAGTAATCCAGTAATTCTGCATTGCGTTAATGTAGATCACAGCTTACAATGATGCTTACATATTAAGATAGATTGCGTGGAGTACATGTGAGGTGTACAGGTGTACATATGAGGAGGAGCATTTCGTTGGAATCCAAAGAGTTAACCAGAGGGCTTAAGCCGCGGCATATCGAGCTGATCGCACTGGGCGGCACGATTGGCGTGGGATTATTCATGGGCTCGGCAAGTACGATTAAGTGGGCGGGGCCTTCCGTGCTGCTTGCGTATCTTTTGGCAGGAATCATTATGTTTTTTGTGATGCGGATTATGGGGGAGATGCTGGTGATGGAGCCGGTGACCGGTTCTTTTGCCACGTTTGCCCACAAATATATCAGCCCGCTGGCCGGCTTCCTGACCGCCTGGAGTTATTGGTTCCTGTGGGTGACAGTCGGAATGGCGGAGGTTACGGCAATTGGTATCTATGTCGGGTACTGGTTCCCGGATATCCCGCAGTGGATTCCGGCGCTGATCGGGGTGGGCATCATTGCGGCAGCCAATCTGGCGGCGGTGAAGCTGTACGGGGAGTTTGAATTCTGGTTTGCGATGATCAAGGTGGTTGCCATTGTTGTGATGCTGGTGATCGGCACCGGGGTGATTTTTTTCGGTCTCGGGAATGGCGGGCAGCCGTTAGGTCTGTCCAATCTGTATAGCCATGGCGGTTTTTTTGCCGGAGGATTAAAGGGATTTCTGTTCGCGCTCTGCATTGTCACGGCGGCCTATCAGGGGATTGAGCTGGTGGGGATTACGGCAGGGGAAGCGGAGAATCCGAAGCAAACGCTGCGCAAAGCGATCAAGAATATCATCTGGCGCATTCTGATTTTCTACGTGGGGGCCATCTTCATCATTGTGACCATCTATCCGTGGAATGAGATCGGCGAGATCGGCAGTCCGTTCGTGCTGACCTTCGCCAAGGTAGGGATTGTCGCTGCGGCTGGCATTATCAACTTCGTGGTGCTGACAGCGGCGATGTCGGGCTGCAACAGCGGAATCTACAGTGCGGGAAGAATGCTCTACACGCTGGCCCAGAACGGACAGGCTCCGAAGTTCTTCGGCAGAGTCTCTGCCAGCGGAGTGCCCCGAAACAGCATTATTACCACGATCTCCCTGCTGCTCGTAGGCGTATTGTTAAACTATCTGATGCCGGACTCCAAGCTGTTTCTCTATATTTACAGTGCCAGCGTGCTTCCGGGAATGATTCCGTGGTTCGCCCTGGCCTTCAGCCAGTTCAGATTCAGAGAGCGATGGGCAGGCGAGATGGCAGTCCATCCGTTCAAGTCCCGCTTTTTCCCGGTCAGTAACTACATTATCATTATCTTCCTGTCGCTGGTCATTATCGGCATGTGGTTCAACCCGGATACCCATCTGTCGCTGATCGTCGGCGCGTCCTTCCTGGCTATTGTTGTGGCGGGCTACTTTGCTTTTGGGATCGGCAAGCGCCGGATGCCCGGGGATGGGGAGGAAGTGTAGGGTTGTTGCGGAAGGGTGGCAGGCAAGCGGCCGCTGCTATCTAACATAACAACAAGTGGAAAAACGTCATCTAATTATAACAAAATCGTTGTTTGGCGAATTGTAGTTGGAAATTATACACCTAATCCAGCCGGATATAGGTAACATCGCAGATATGGGCAGAGTTAAGTGTCATAAATCCAACTAATTTCCGTCACACGGGAGATCGCTGGTTAACAAGTGCCTGAAATCCAACTAAAAGGCTTCCGAAGCAATTACGCTCCGGAGGCCTTTTGCATGTCACTTCCTAAGAAGAAGCTGCCGCCGCAGCAGAGGCTGCAGCTACAGCAATCGCTGTCTGCTGGGCAATGATGATATTGGTCAGGCTGGTAGATAGGGTGGATTCAATAATGCCGTTTCTTACATCGACTATATATTGATAGGAGACGAGTGCGGCAGACAGCAGGAGCAGCTCCTGCTTGTTGATGGACCAGCCGCCGAAGCCCTTCTGCGGGCGCAGAAATTCATAGGTGTCTGAGACATCGCTTACCAGTTGCTGCTGTTCGTACGGGATCAGGGACAGGATGCCAAGGGACGAGAGCGTATACTCCTTATCCAGCCGGATATCCCGTGCCCGGAACGCCTCACGCAGGCTAATCACCCGGCTTGTGAGATCCTCGCCGCCTAGCACCAGCACCTGTGTCAGCGCCTGAACACTATTGCCGGAGAAGAACTCGGGCTTGAGCGTAACATAGAGCTGTTCCAGCTGCTCCAACCCTTGCTCTACAGGGATATCGGAGAGGCCGAGCATGGCGGCGAAGATATAGTCGTCCCGTCCGGTGAGGAAACGGTGCTTTGACCGCATTCCTTCATAGAAAGCTTGAGTGCGGTCTATGGCTGCGGCATATTGATCGTACGGGGTATGGGCAGCGATCTGATAGGCGGCAATGACCAGGTAGTCGGAGGCCCGGAATTTGCGTTCCTTGAGCAGGTCATATACAGCGAGCGTATTTGCAAGCTGCTGTTCCGGCTGGGCGGAGAGGGAGAGCAGCGCAGCAATACAGATGGCTGAGGTTCCGCGGAAGGAGGAGAAGCCCCGGGTGTTATCCTTGACCATCTCATGGTACATGCGGATCGCCTGTACGTTGACCATCTTGTCCTCCACGGCGTAGAGCAAGGCTGCCAGCCGGTTCACGGAGGCATTTTGCCACGGGAATTCCTGTTTAATCTGCTGCGCGTTAGTTACGAATAATTCAAGTCTGGCTATGTACGATTGCTTCATAGGATGCACCTCTCATTTAGTGGTAGTTAATTTGGGTATATTCTACTATAAAAACCAAAACGATGAAATTGAAACTCTTCCATTAGACTTGCCCCCAAACCTATGAGAGCGTATTCTTGAATAAAGTATACTAGAATGATGGATATTTATTCCGGAAAGAGAGGCACGAGAATGATCAGAGCATCTGAAGATAATGAATATTATGAGCTGTCCAGTCCCACCATTCTCCCCAAGGCTTCGGGGTTCCTGTGGAATGAGCAGATGATGATTCATATGAACTGCCGGGGCTATGCGGTAGCCCAGTTCATGCAGCCCGAGCCTGCTAAATACTCTTATGCGCCGAATCTGGAGGCCAAGACGTTCATGCAGCCGGAGCAGCCTTATTATGCCCATCACCCCGGCCGCTTCGTCTATGTCAAGGATGAGGAGAATGGAGAGCTGTTCTCTGCCCCTTATGAGCCTGTCCGCAACCCTCCGGATCATTACACTTTTGCAGTAGGTAAACATAATATTGTATGGACCATCGAGAAGAACGGGATCGCGATAGAGATGACGTTAAGCCTGCCTAAGGATGACCCGATGGAGCTGTGGCGGGTAAAAGTGACCAATCTGTCTTCAGTTCAGCGGAGTATCAGCCTCTATCCCTACTTCACCATCGGCTATATGTCATGGATGAATCAGTCGGGCGAGTATAAGGAAGCCTTGCAGGGAATTGTGGCTACAGCGGTCACACCTTATCAGAAATATCAGGATTATGCCAAGATCAAGCATCTGAAGGACAAAACCTTTCTGCTGGCCGACCATGCCCCGGCCTCCTGGGAAGTGAATCAGGAAGCCTTCGAGGGCGAAGGCGGAATCGGCTCGCCGTCAGCGCTTAAGAGTCAGCGGCTGGCGCAAGGCGAAGCCCGTTATGAGACCCCGGTTGCCGCCCTGCAATACAGTATGGACCTGGCTGCGGGGGAAGAGCGTGAATACCGCTTCATCTTCGGCCCGGCCCGGAGTGAGCAGGAGATTGCCGAGATCCGCCGGAAGCTGTTTCTGGATACCGATGCGGCAGGCGAGGACGGATTCATGCGCGCTGAGCGGGAATATGCCCAGTACATTGCGGAAGGCAGAGGAAGCATTGAGATCTCTACGCCGGATGCGGACCTCGACAATCTGGTCAACCACTGGCTGCCCCGGCAGATGTATTATCACGGGCAGACCAACCGCCTGACCACCGACCCGCAGACCCGGAATTATCTGCAGGATAATATGGGAATGAGCTATCTTAAGCCGCAGACGGCAAGAGAGGCGTTCCTGACGGCCTTAAGCCAGCAGGAGGCCAGCGGAGCGATGCCGGACGGCATTATTTTGCATGAAGCGGCTGAACTGAAATATATCAATCAGGTTCCGCATACAGACCATTGTGTCTGGCTGCCGATCTGCCTTAGTACCTATCTGGATGAGACGGATGATTACAGCATTCTGGATGAGGAAGTATCGTATACGGGCGGCCTGGAGACAGGACCTGTGCATGAGCATATCGACCGGGCGGTACAGTGGCTGCTCCATGAGCGGGATGAGCGCGGCCTGAATTATATCAATCAGGGCGACTGGTGTGACCCGATGAATATGGTAGGGTACCGGGGACAAGGCGTGTCCGGCTGGCTGACCATCGCTACCGCGTATGCTTGTATGGTCTGGGCGGATATTTGTGAGCGGAGCGGCCGTACGGATATCGCCAAGACCTTCCGCCATGCGGCGGAGGAGACGAATAAGCTCGTCAATCAGTACTTCTGGGATGGCGAGTGGTATGCGCGGGGAATTACCGATGACAATGTGGTGTTCGGAATCAGCAGCGACAAGGAAGGCCGTATTTTCATTAATCCCCAGGGCTGGGCGTTGCTCAGCGGTGCGGCCGGTGAGGAGAAGCGGGCGAAGCTGATAAAGTCGGTCCATGAACAGCTGGAGACCCCGTATGGAGTAGAAAAGCTCGCACCATCCTATACCGCCATGCGCGAGGATGTGGGCCGGGTGACCCAAAAGCATCCGGGGACAGCCGAGAATGGCGCAGTCTACAACCATGCCGCGGCCTTCTATATCTATGGCTTGTATGCAGTGGGGGAGCAGGATCACGCTTATCGTCTGCTGCGCAAAATGCTCCCCGGGCCTGATATCGAGGATATCATCCGGCGGGGCCAGCTGCCGGTGTTCATCCCTAATTATTACCGGGGGGCTTACAAGCAGTTCCCGCAGACTGCCGGACGCTCCAGTCATCTGTTCAACACCGGAACCGCTCCATGGGTGTACCGCTGCCTGATCGACGGACTGTTCGGACTGCAAGGCTGCCGGGAAGGGCTTCAGGTGAAGCCGCAGCTTCCTTCCGCGTGGCAGGAAGCCAGCGTGAAGCGCAGCTTCAGAGGCGCCGAGCTGCAGATTGAGATGAAACGTGAGTCTGGCGCAACGGCAATCGAGGTATATTTGGACGGACAGCTTGTGGAAGACGGTGTTCTGAAAGAACTGAGACCGGGTAAGCAGTATCAGGTGCTGGTTAAGATTCCGGCAGGGGCTGTTACTATCTAAACACAGGAGGCTGCATGAACATGACGAATCATATTCCGGAAGTCCAGTTGAACGATGGAAGGAAGGTGCCTGCGATTGGCTTTGGTACTGCGTGGATCAGAGGCGCGAAGGGTGTAGAGAGTCTGAAGACGGCAATGGATCTGGGGTATCGTCTGATCGATTCCGCTTTTAACTATGAGAATGAGGGCGTGGTCGGCGAGGCTGTGCGGCAGAGCGGCGTGGCCCGAGACGAGCTGTTCATTACCTCGAAGCTCCCTGGGCGCCATCATAAGTATGAGGAAGCACTTAAGACCATTGAAGAGTCGCTGTACCGGGCGGGGCTGGATTATTATGATCTGTATCTGATCCACTGGCCGAATCCCAAGGTGAACCTGTATGTGGAAGCGTGGCAGGCACTGATTGATGCGCGGGCAAAAGGGCTGATCCGTTCGATCGGCGTCAGCAATTTCCTGCCGGAGCATCTGGACCGCCTGATCAAGGAGACGGGGGTGGTACCGGCAATGAACCAGATTGAGTTGCATCCCTTCTACCATCAGGCGGAGCAGCGCGCGTATCATGAGCAGCACGGAATCGTCACAGAATCCTGGAGTCCGCTGGGACGCGGCGAGGATCTGCTTAAGAATGAACAGCTACGAGCTATTGCCGCAGCCAAGGGCAAATCCGTCCCGCAGATTGTTCTGCGCTGGCATGTGCAGCTGGCAGCCGTTCCGATTCCAAGATCGCAGTCGGAGGAGCATCAGCGGGAGAATCTGGATATTTTCGACTTCGAGCTGTCGGAGGCTGAGATGAAGGTGATTGCTGAGCTTCCGTCCACCGGACCGCTGTGGGACCAGGACCCGGCTGTGTACGAAGAATTCTGATCCATTTATGTTATAGAGATACGGCCCCTTGCTCTTTGGCAGGGGGCTGTTGTTTTGTTACAGCGCTCATACATAATTCGTTTGAGAAAAAGGGAAGCTGGTTACATAGAAAGAGTCAGAAGCCTACACAATCAGAAGCGAACAGAGGAGGAATACATTATGAGTGATCAATATAAGATTCAAGACCCTGTGCAGCAATATGAAAAGGCTACGCCTGAATTCGAGCAGCAGCAGCCCAGTCCCGGCCTGGAGACGAAGATGCATCCGCGTCCCGATGACGGAGCGGGTACCTACAAGGGCAGCGGGAAGCTCACCGGACGCAAGGCCGTCATTACGGGAGCGGATAGCGGAATCGGGCGGGCGGTAGCGATTGCTTTTGCCCGTGAAGGCGCGGATGTGGTGCTGGCCTATCTGCCGGAGGAAGAAGCTGACGCGAAGGAAGTCGTTAAGCTCGTAGAGGAAGCCGGCCGCAAGGCAGTGGCCCTGCCGGGGGATCTGAAGGACGAGAAGTACTGTGAACAGTTGATTGCCAAGGCCGTAGAGGAGCTGGGCGGGATTGATATCCTGGCTAACATCGCCGGTAAGCAGCAGTTCGTGAAAGACATCGCCGACTTGACCACTGAACAGTTCGATGCTACCTTCAAGACGAATGTCTACTCGCTGTTCTGGCTCTGCAAGGCAGCGGTGAAGCATATGAAGCCGGGTAGTACGATTATTAATACATCATCGATTCAGGCCTATGAGCCTTCAGAGATTCTGCTGGATTATGCCACCACCAAGAGCGCGATCAACACCTTCAGCAAGGCGTTCGCCCAGCAGGTGGCGCCTAAGGGAATCCGGGTGAACGTTGTCGCACCGGGACCGGTGTGGACTCCGCTTCAGGTAAGCGGCGGACAGCCGGAGGAAGTCCTGAAGGAGTTCGGAGCCAAGACCCCGCTGGGACGCCCCGGCCAACCGGCTGAAATGGCCCCGGCTTATGTATTCCTGGCCAGCCAGGAATCAAGCTATGTCAGCGGCGAGACTCTGAATGCTAACGGCGGAATGCCGACACCATAAATTAAGTTTGAGTAACAACATCCTTGAGCAAGAACCTCCGCTAGGAGGTTTTTTGCCGTGAGGGGAATACTCGCAGCAGTCTGCGTCACCTGGATTCAGCGGAGGGCGGCCTCCCCCACTTTTGCCATCATAGGGGGTTCATGTGCTACACTTGAGTAATTGAATCGGTATCTGCCAGTTCTGGTGCATTAGCGGTTTGTGGAGAAGACAGGAGGAGACGGCATGGCATTCGTAACGGTGAAGGATGAATATAAGCGCTATAAGATGGGGGAGACCCTGATTGTTGCCAACGACGGCATAGAGTTCGAGATTGAAAAGGGTGAATTTGCTGTAATAGTAGGGCCCAGCGGGGCTGGAAAGTCAACGGTGCTTAACATACTGGGCGGGATGGATTCCGCCGACGAAGGCCAGGTCATTGTGGACGGTACCGACATCGCACGATATAACGCCAAGGAACTGACCGGTTACCGCCGTAATGACGTGGGTTTCGTGTTTCAATTCTATAATCTGGTCCCTAATCTGACCACCCTGGAGAATGTCGAGCTGGCTTCGCAGATCTCGCCCCGGGCACTCGATGCCCGGAAGGTGCTGGAGGATGTGGGGCTTGGCGCGCGGCTGAATAACTTCCCGGCCCAGCTCTCTGGCGGGGAGCAGCAGCGCGTGGCTATCGCCAGAGCGCTGGCGAAGCAGCCGAAGCTGCTGCTCTGTGATGAGCCGACCGGTGCGCTCGATTACAATACCGGCAAGCAGGTGCTTAAGCTGCTGCAGGATACCTGCCGCGACACCGGCACAACGGTGATTGTGATCACGCATAATCTGGCGATTGCTCCAATGGCCGACCGGGTCATTGAGATCAACAACGCCAAGGTACGGAAAATGGTGAAGAACGAAGCACCGGTATCCGTGGAAGATATCGAATGGTAAGGAGCCGGGAATGATGAAGAAACGGGCACTATGGAAGGATGTTTTTCGGGAGATCGGCCGCACCAAGGCGAGGTTCCTCTCGATCTTTGCAATTATTATGCTGGGGGTCAGCTTCTTCTCCGGGATCAAGTCGGCCGGACCGGATATGCTGGACACCGCAGCAACCTATTATAAGGATCTGCGGCTGATGGATCTGCGGGTCCAGTCCACTTACGGGCTGTCGGAGCGAGGGATTGAACAGCTTCGGGGGATACCCGGGGTGAAGACGGTTCAGCCTGTATACAGCTCGGATGTCTTTCTTGGCGACAGCGGGCTAATTGCCAAGGTCTATTCATATGCAGACAATAATGAACTGAACGGCTACAAGCTCACCGCCGGGCATCTCCCGGCAGCCTCTGGAGAAATTGTACTGGATGAGCACCTGCGCGAACAGGAAAAATTCAAGCTTGGCGATTCCATTATCTTCGGCGGGGAGGCCGGGGATAAGCCCGAACAGAGCTTCCGGACCAAGACCTATACTGTAGTAGGCTTCGCGCAGAGTCCGCAATATATTGAGACCGCGAACCGCGGAACCAGCCGGATCGGCAAAGGGACCCTTGATGCGTTCGCGCTCATCCCGGAAGGGGATTTCACACTTCCGGTATATACGGAGGCATACCTCAGCTTCAAGGATACGGTTGCCCAAACAGCCTATACGCCTGCGTATGATAAGCTGATTGAGCAGCATCTTTCCGGGGTGGAGGAGGCGCTGAAGGATTACCCGGCGCAGCGTCTGGAAGAGTTGAAGGCGGAGGCGGTAGCAGCGGCCAAGCAGGCTGCGGCTCAGCAGGGGGCGCAACAGCAACAGCCGCAACAACAGGCAGCATCCGCCGCACAGAGCCAGCCGGAGCTGCCCAAGATATATGTGGCAGACCGCACGATTAACCCGGGATACGCCGAATACAAGGATAATGCGGACCGCCTGTCCGCGATTGCGTCGGCTTTTCCGGTATTCTTTTTCCTGATTGCAGCGCTTGTCAGCTTAACGACAATGACCCGCATGGTGGAGGAGCAGCGGCTCCAGATCGGGACGTTGAAGGCACTCGGATACGGCGCTATGGACATCATGACCAAGTTTCTGGTGTACGGAACACTCGCTAGCCTTGCAGCATCTATTACGGGTCTAGCGGTCGGCTTCACGTTCTTCCCGGACCTTATCTATAATGCTTACAGCTCGCTCTACAACTTGCCGGATGTGATCAAGAGCTTCTATCCTTCCTACGCCGTGATCTCCATCATCGTAGCGCTGGTATGTACAACGATGACGGCGATGATCGCCGCGCGGGTGGAACTGCGGAGTAGCGCCTCTGTGCTGATGCGGCCCAAGGCACCGAAGAGCGGACAGCGGATTCTGCTGGAGCGCTTCACCTTCCTGTGGAGAAGGCTCAGCTTCGTGCAAAAGGTAACGGCCCGCAATCTGTTCCGCTACAAGCAGCGGATGTTCATGACCGTTATCGGGGTGGCAGGATGTACTGCGCTGATTCTGACCGGCTTTGGACTGAAGGATTCCATTGGCAGCATCGCCGAGCGGCAGTTCGGCGGGATTATGAAATACAGCGCCCTGGTCGCCCTGCATGATAATGCAGCCGCAGCAGATCAAACTTCCTATAAGGAGCTGATTGAACAGGAGACTGCGGTGACAGGCACGCTGAATGTACTGCAGGAGGCTATGACCGCCCGGGCCAAAGGCGTGAACGATCAGGAAGTACGGATATTTGTTCCCTCGGATACAGCTGATCTGGCGTCTTTCGTTAATCTCAAGGACCGCAGCACCGGTAAGCCGCGTGTACTTAGTGACGAGGGCGCGGTCATTACAGAGAAGCTGGCCAAGCTGTATGATGTTGCTCCCGGGGATACATTGACGCTTCTTGACAGCAATAATGAGCCATTCCAGGTCAAGGTATCAGCGGTCACTGAGAACTATGTGCTGCATTACGTATACATGACTCCGGCTTACTACACGGAGGTGTTCGGCAAGGAGCCAGTCTATAATACTCAGTTACTCAACTACAGCGGCAAGGATAAAGGGTGGGAGAGTGCCTTCAGGGAGAAGCTGACTGCTAATGGCCAGGTGGCCTTGGTCAGCTTTTCCAGCGGAGTGGGAGAAGCCTTCGAGGAAACTATGGACAGTATGGATATCGTCATTGTGGTGCTGATTGTCTCTGCTGCCGCGTTGGCCTTCGTGGTTCTGTACAACCTGACCAATATTAACGTGTCCGAGCGGATCCGCGAGTTGTCTACGATTAAGGTGCTCGGCTTCTATGATAAGGAAGTCACTCTGTATATTTACCGGGAAAATATTCTGCTGACCCTGCTCGGCATCCTGTCGGGCAGTGCCCTGGGGGTGACCCTGCACCGTTTCGTCCTCTCGACTGCTGAGCTGGATGCCACCATGTTCGCTCCGCTCATCAATTGGCAGAGCTACATCTATGCAGCGCTATTGACCATACTATTTTCAGGGATCGTAATGGCTTTCATGCACATCAAGCTCAAGCGGATTCATATGATTGAAGCGCTGAAGTCGGTAGAGTAGTTCAGTCACGATTTTGTCAAAAAAATAAAAAAGCATCAGTATATAAGGAAGGATAATGAGCCGGGGACAGAGGGAGCCCGGAGCCGTTATCCTTCTTTTTTTGTGCCTGAAAAGGGCTAGATAACAAGAGGATTAGCGCAGAAACACGCAGAAATATGATGAACAGTGTCGAAAAATCGCGAATATGATAAGAAAGTGTCATTAAAACTAACCCGATTAAACTAATTATAATGATGAGTAAAAGGATTTTTTACAGTTATTCCAAGATACATTGGAAGTAAATGTTTCAGGAGCAAAAAAGTAAGATTATACAGCGGTAAATAAATATATTGACGTAAGATATATTCACATGTAATATAAACCATAATTTATGAGGGAAGTTGTGAGGCTTCCCGCAGGAAAAGTTATCCCTGATCCTAATTGACCTGCGGTCTATTCATCGCATTCCTTCAATATATATTAGGTGTGATGTTATGTCACATGTAATGCGAAGGCGGTCATTAGCAGTCTTAGGCGCATAACGATCCGGAGCATCCAGTCTCCCGAGAAGCTTTGAAGAGCAGGTACAAGCACCTAACTAAGGAGGAGTAAAGGAATGGCGAAAAAGAGAAAATGGTGGTCAGGTTTACTAGTCTTATCGTTGGTAGGGGTTCTATTTACAGGTTGCAGTACGAATAACACTGCGGGTTCTTCAACAAGTGCGCCTGCAGCCACTACAGCTCCGGCAGAGAGTACAGCGCCTGATGCTACGGAAGCACCTGCTGCTGACGCGCCTGTTGACGGCGGAACACTAGTTACAAGCTCATTCTCCGATATTGTTAATATTAATCCCATCTTAGTTAATGACACCGCTTCTGGTGATGTGGCCCAATTCGTCTTCGCCAAGCTGTATAACCTGGACCGTGAAGGCAATGTACAGGCAGAGGATTGGTCGCTGGCTGCCGCGCTGCCGGAGATCTCCGAAGATGGCTTGACCTACACTGTGAAGCTGAAGGATACCGCCAAATGGAGTGACGGCCAGCCCGTCGTTGCAGATGATGTAGTCTACACCGTTGAAATGGCCAAGAATAAGGAGACAGGCTCGCCCCTGATCAGTGCCTTTGACAAGGTGAAGACCGTGGAGAAGGTCGATGACCACACGGTGAAATTCACGATGTCCCAGATTTACGCCCCATTCCTGTACGCGCTCGTTCAGGAGATTGTTCCCGCTCATGTTCTTAAGGATGTGAAGCCGACCGAAATGCAGAAGAACGCTTTCGGTACAGATCCGGCTAAGACCGTTACAAGCGGACCGTGGAAATGGACAGCCTGGAAGCAGGGAGAGAGCCATACCCTGGATGCTGATCCGGCCTACTGGGGAACCGTGAAGCCTCATATCGCTCAGATTATCTATAAGGTCTATGCCGACCAGAATACTGAAGTTCAGGCGATTATGAAAGGTGACACAGACCATATTAGTGCGATTCCTGTAACCCAGGTTGAAGCAGTTAAGGCTGACGGCAAAATCGATATCATCCAGAAGCCGGGCGCACAGTATGAATATGTTAACTTCAACTTTGACGGCAAGAACTTCCCGGATGGCTACGGCCTGTTCCAGGGACAGAAGACCAGACAGGCGATTGCCCATGCCCTGAATCGTCAAGGGATGGTAGACAATATCCTGAAGGGCGTAGGCGCACTGATGAATGCACCGTTCCTGCCAGATACCTGGGCTGACCCGGGTGATGCTGCTGTGAACTATGATTACAATGCTGAAACGGCCAAGAAGCTCCTGGCTGAAGACGGCTGGGTTGCGGATGCCAAAGACGGCATTTTGGTCAAAGATGGCCACCGCTTCTCCTTCGAGCTGCAGTATAATGCCGGCAACAGCCGTCGTGAACAGGTAGCCGCTGTTATCCAGCAGAACCTGAAAGATGTAGGCATTGAAGTGAAGCCTAAGGCAATCGATTTCGCTGCATGGATTGACCAGAACGTAACGCCGGGTAAATATCAGGCCCTGCTGCTGGCATGGTCGCTGAATACTCCGGACCCGGATGCAGAGAGCATTTTCTCCTCCAAGTATTTCCCGCCTGCCGGACAGAACAGCGGCTGGTATAAGAATGAGAAGCTGGATAAGCTGTGGGTAGACGGATATTCCACGGTAGATCAGGCTAAGCGCAAAGAAATCTACAAAGAAGTAGGTAAGGAAATCTCGACCGACCTTCCTTATGTCTTCCTGTATCAGTATGGTCAGGCGATCGGAACAGGACCTAGAGTGCACTGGGCAGAGGAGGATGCTCCTGAGCCGTCACTGGGCTACGGACAGTTCTTCCACGCTATCAAATGGTGGGTAACCGAGTAACGTACCGACTAACTGAATAGACTTGCGGGAGGTGAAAGAGAATTCTCTTTCACCTCCCCCTTTTGTATAAATGGGGGGCTTCCGTAATCTATCGCCTTACCATCTCTAGGAGGACAGCCAATGACAGAATATCTGATACGCCGTGTACTTCAATCGGTACTGGTCATCTTTCTGATTACCATACTAACCTTTCTTCTCATCCATGCGGCTCCGGGCGGCCCTACGCAAGTGATGCTCGCACCGGGACTGACGCCGGAAATATTTGCGCAGCAAGCCAAGAACCTGGGCTTGGACCAGCCCATTCCTGTACAGTATTTTCACTGGATCGGCGACCTGCTGCAAGGGGATCTGGGTTATACCTTTAAGAACCATATTGCGATCTCGGACCTGCTGTGGCCGCGTATCGGCAATACCATAATCCTGATGGGGGCAGCTTGGCTGGTATCGCTGCTGATCGCAATCCCCTGGGGAATCTACAATAGTACCAAAGTCTATGGTTTATCGGATCAGACGGCTTCCTTCATTTCTTATCTGGGCTTCGCCATGCCGACCTTCTGGTTCGGGATTCTGCTGCAGCAGTGGCTGTCGCTCAAGCTGGACTGGTTCCCATTGTCGGATATGCATACAAGAGGCAAGGAAGACAGTATCGCTGATTTATTCATGCATCTGGTGCTGCCGGTAACAGTGCTGGCACTTGGTTTCCTGGCTTCTTATATGAAGTATGCGCGGGCCAGTATGCTGGAGGTGCTGGATCAGGATTATATCCGGACGGCACGGGCCAAAGGCGTCAAGGAACGGAAGGTCGTCTTCCGCCATGCCCTGCGCAATGCGCTTATTCCAATTATTACGATACTTGGCCTTGATCTTCCGATCCTGGTGGGAGGGGCCGCACTAACAGAGAATGTATTCAACTGGCCGGGAATGGGCCGTTGGTTCGTAGAGATGGCCACTGCGCGCGAATATTCTGCACTGATGGCTGTGACCATCGTAACGGCTGTGATGGTCGTCATTGGCAATCTTCTGGCAGATATACTGTATGTCGTAGTTGATCCCCGCGTTAAGCTCGGCAAGCAAGGGGGGAAGGCAGCATGAGTACAGACAATACTGAGCTTGCCAAAGGGAAGGTATCCAAGCCGCTGGGGACACCGGATATGAGTCCGATGCCGGGCGGGACCGACCCGGAAATTCCAGTGGTGGATCTGGACAGACCTCCCGGCCCGTGGAGAGTGCTGTGGAAGAAGTTTTCACGCAATCCTTTTGCCATGGGCGGATTGGCCGTCCTGCTTATCTTTGTGCTGCTGGCGATCTTCGCACCGTTCCTGACTTCCTATGGGCCGGAGAAGATTGATCTGATGTTCGCCAACCTGAAGCCGGGAGCGGAGGGTCATCCCCTCGGCACTGATGAGCTGGGCCGTGATATTCTCAGCAGATTGCTCTACAGTGCGCGAATCTCGTTGCTTATCGGTTTTTCCGTTGCTTTTGTATCCGTGCTGGTCGGATCAGTGGTCGGAGCCATTTCGGGTTACTTCGGCGGATTTGTGGATACGGTATTCATGCGTATTGTTGATGTCATGAACTCCGTACCGTCCCTGTTCCTGAATATCCTGGTGATGGCGCTGTTCGGAACAAAGATTAAATTCATGATCCTGATTCTGGCGTTCACGAGCTGGATGAGTATTGCCCGGCTGGTCCGGGGAACCTTCCTGCAGCTGCGTGAAATGCAGTATGTGGAGGCGGCCAGAGCAATCGGGGTATCCAGCTGGGGGATCATCTTCCGGCATCTGCTCCGTAATGCAAGCTTCCCGATTATTGTCAATGCCACGTTGATGGTCGGCGGCGCGATTCTCAGTGAATCTGCATTGTCCTATCTTGGTCTTGGTATCCAGGCTCCGGCTACGAGCTGGGGGCTGATGCTTAGCAACGCGCAGGAGTTCATGCTGGTTGATCCGATGCAGGCGGTGTATCCGGGCTTTTGCATCCTGATGGTGGTGCTGGCGGTTAACTTTATCGGCGACGGCATCCGGGATGCCCTTGATCCCAGACAGCAAGTGACCAAATCCCGGAGGAGGCTGGAACAATGGCGCAAAAACTACTCGAAATCCGGAAACTAACCGCCGGCTTTGCGACAGAGAAGGGGCTGCTCAAAGCAACCGACGGCATCTCCCTTACGGTGAATAAAGGTCAGACGGTCTGTATTGTAGGCGAATCCGGCAGCGGCAAAAGTGTCACCTCGCTGGCGATCATGCGCCTGATTGATTATGCGGGCGGTATGATCCTGGATGGACAGATTGACTTCCATGGACAGGATCTGGGGGCGAAGAGCCAGGAGGAGATGCGGGAAATCCGCGGCAACCAGATCGCTATGATCTTCCAGGACCCGATGTCTTCGCTCAACCCGGTCTTCACCATAGGCGAGCAGATTGCTGAGAGCCTGCGGCTGCATCAGAATAAGAAGGATGCAGAAGCGCTGAAGCTGGCGGTCGATCTGCTTAGATTAGTGGGGATTCCCGCACCGGAGATCCGTGCGAAGCAGTACCCGCATGAGCTGTCCGGCGGGATGTGCCAGCGCGTAGTCATTGCGATTGCGCTGGCCTGTAAGCCCGAGCTGCTGATTGCCGATGAGCCGACCACCGCGCTTGATGTGACGGTCCAGGCGCAGATTCTGGATCTGCTCCGCAAGCTTCAGTCGGAGCTTGGCATGTCCATCCTGCTGATTACCCACGACATGGGGGTGGCCGCCGAGATGGCGGACCGCATTGCTGTCATGTATGCGGGTGCTATCGTGGAAGAGGGCGGTGTGGAAGAGATCTTCGACCATCCCAGCCATCCTTATACGATAGGTCTGCTCCAGTCAATTCCGGGGTTCGAAGGCGGACGGGGAGGCGAGCTCTATACGATCAGCGGAACGATTCCGCCGATAGGACAATTGCCTGCGGGCTGCCGCTTCCACCCGCGCTGTCCGCATGCTATGGAGATCTGCCGGAGCCAGGAGCCGCCGGATTTCATGATCACGGGTGATCACCGGACCGCCTGCTGGCTGTTCAAGGATAAGCCGGTTTCAGCGGGTACCAGCAGGGAGGCGAAGCGCGCATGATGAACAGGGCAGCAACCATACCAGACCGTAAGCTACCCGCTTCTTCTGAAGTGCTGGTGGAAGTTAAGGATATTAGGAAATATTTTCCGATCACCAAGGGTCTGCTTAACCGGACCGTTGGACAGGTGAAGGCTGTGGATGGGGTCAGTCTGGCGATCCGCCAAGGTGAGACGTTCGGGCTGGTCGGGGAATCCGGCTGCGGCAAATCCACTTTCGGACGGGTACTGCTCCGGCTGCAAAGTGCGACCGGGGGGCAGGTGTTATTCAAGGGCCAGGATATCCATTCGCTGGGTTCGCGTGACATGCGGAAGCTGCGGGAAGAGATGCAAATTATCTTCCAGGACCCGTTCGGGTCGCTCAATCCGCGCTTTCTCGTCAAGGATATTATCGGCGAGCCGCTGCGCATTCACTGGAAGATGTCCGGCAAGGAGATCGATGCCCGGGTAGTCGAGCTGATGGAGCTGGTGGGTCTGGATGCCAGCCGCCGGAACCGCTACCCGCATGAATTCTCCGGCGGACAACGCCAGCGCATCGGTATCGCCCGGGCGATTGCACTGAATCCGCAGTTTATTGTGGCCGATGAGGCCGTGTCTGCGCTGGACGTATCCGTGCAATCCCAGGTCATTAACCTGCTGATGAAGCTGCAGAAGGAACTGGGCCTCACCTTCCTTTTCATCGCGCATGGTCTTAACGTAGTCCGGCATATCTCTGACCGTGTTGGGGTTATGTACCTGGGTAAGTTGGTGGAGGTAGGAGAGACGGAGGAGCTGTTCGCGGCTCCGTTGCATCCGTATACTGCCGCCCTGCTCTCGGCCATTCCCAAGCCTACGCCAAGGCGCAAGCAGGAGCGCATTATGCTGGAGGGAGATGTGCCCTCCCCGGCCAATCCGCCCTCGGGCTGCCGGTTCCATACCCGCTGCCCGTTCGTCCAGGACAAATGCCGCTTCGTGGAGCCGCTGCTGGAAGAGGTCCTGCCGGGCCGTCCGGTAGCCTGTCATTTCCCGTTACTTCCGAAATCCTGATTAAGGATTACCCTACGCTGTACCGAAGAGGAACGCTGCTGAATCTTACGCAGTGTTCCTTTTTTGTCATGACCGATCAAACTAATCATTGTGCTACAGGCATTTCTATAAGAAAATGAGAAAAAGACAACGCAAAGGTTGCGGAACCGGAGGCTATGGTGAAAAAGGTCAATACAGCAATTTCAGCGCTCTTTATACTTGTTATGATAATTGCGGTCTGGGTATGGGCCGTGTCAATGCATACCTGGACCCTGGCAGGGACCTTGGCTTCTCTGCTCTGTCTGGCTCTGTTTATCTGGACGGGCCTGCGGGCCATACCCGCTATAACCGGATACATCATGAGCCCAGGCGCACTGCGGACGGTGAATATGGACGACTCGCCGGAGGAACGGCAGCGGACCTGGTTGAAGATTGTACTGTGGGTGATATTCAGCCGGGTGCTGCTGATCCTGGCAGCTTATGTGTTCTGGGTGCTTCGGGAGGGAGGCTCCGGCAGCCTGTTCTCCCGCTTCATTGAGATGTGGCATATCCGCGGAATTGATGCGATGTCCTATCTGGGCATTGCCGAGCGGTGGTATGTGACGGAAGGGGACCCCAGATTTCATATTGTATTTCTGCCGTTCTTCCCCGTTATGATCAAGCTGGCGCAGTTCTTCACAGGAAATTATATGGCTGCCGGATTTGTTGTAGCCAATCTCTGCACGCTTGCAGCGGCGTTGTTCGCTTATGAACTGGCACGGCTGGATATGGGGCGCAGGAATGCCCTGCGGGTAGTGAAGTACATCTTCATCTTTCCGTCGGCCTTCTTTTTCTTCCTTCCCATGACGGAGGCGCTGTTCCTGCTGCTCTCCCTGATGGCGCTGTATTTTGTGCGCAAAAAGCGCTGGCTGCTTGGCTGCCTCTGCGCGGCGCTGGCCGGATTCACCCGTTCCCCGGGGATTCTGCTGGCCGTGCCGATTGCCGTGGAATTTGCCCGGGAGCTGGCTGCTGGCTACAGGTCAATGGACCGGAAGGCTTTTACGAATAAGCTGATCTTGGCTGTCCTCTCCCTGGTGAGCGTTTCCTTCGGTCTGCTGGCTTATCTCTACATCAATTACAATGTGACGGGCAACGCATTCCAGTTCAGTATTTATCAGCGGGAGCACTGGTCGCAGCGGTTTTACTTCTTTTTCGATACCGTGAGATATCAGATAGAGTATGCGGTGAATACCTTCAAGGATGCCGATTACCGGTCGTTCCTGGGGCTGTGGCTGCCGAATTTGTGCGCGATCTTCCTGGTTCTCTTCATGATGCTCCGCAGTGCGAAGAAGCTTAATCCCGCTTATATGGCGTACATGATCGCCTATTTCGTCTATGTGGTGGCCCCGACTTGGCTGCTGTCTGCTCCGCGTTATTTCGCCGTAGCTTTTCCGCTGGCCTTCGCCGCTGTGCTATTGACGGAGGATAAGAGATGGAAGGATATCCTGCTCACGACGCTATTCATTGTGGGGGGGCTCCTGTATCTGGCGGTGTTTGTATCCGGTTATCCGGTATATTAGTGTGTACTAGAAATTACAGAAACGATGGTGGCTATGCAGATTCAACTAGAAGATCAGATGGTGACGTTACATGTCCAGTATGCCAAGCGCAAGAAGCTTTCCGTAACGGTGGACGGCTCGGATCTCATTACCGTTAAAGCGCCCAAGGGAACGAGTGAAGAGACGATCCTAGGTGCGGTAGCAAGTCTAGGCCCGAAGATTCTGGAGAAGCTGCGCAGCAATGCCGCGGCCCGGCAGGTGCCGCAGGTTAAGGCTTATGAGGGAGACGAAGAAGCTTTCTTGTACTTGGGGAAGGAGTATGCGCTGCATGAGCTGATTGGGGAGCGGCAGGCGGATGCGGAGGCGCTGAAGCTTGCGCTGAAGAAGTTCTATACGGCCAGTCTGAAAAAAATCATCGCAGAGCGCATCAAGCCCTACCAGACGCAGCTCAGAGTGAAGCCGAAGAATATCGAGATTGTGGAATCCCGGACCAAGTGGGGGAGCTGCAGCTTTGACGGCAAGCTGACGTTCAATTACCGCCTGGCCATGGCGCCGCCTGAAGTGATCGACTATGTCATCATTCATGAGCTGTGTCATCTGCTGCATATGAATCATGACCGTTCCTTCTGGCGGCGCCTGGGCAGTATAATGCCGGACTATAAGGAGAAGGAAGCCTATCTGGCCCGGCAGGGGCAGTTTATGACGCTGTGAACATTTTACAAGGTTAAAAGTGTAGCGTACGCCTAGGCGATTGAAGTAGCCGGATGCTTGACGTTCCCAGGATACTGCTGCCCGCCCTGAGTCCGGACGAATAGGCCCTCTGAATGGCTGCTGCCTGACAACTCCAGGCCAGGGTCATCCGGGGTGAAGTGGAAAACGATCGTCTCCGTGTCGCTGTCCGCAAGCTTCAGGGCGATGTCGCGGCAGGAGACGGGCTGTGTGCTGATCAGATCGAAGATCTCCAGCTGCCCATTCTCCTGCTGGCAGATGGCAATTAGATTCTCGTCCTCCAGGTAGTAGAGCTGATCGCTGAACACATTCAGGCAGTAGAACATCAGCAGTCCATGGGCGCCGCTGACGCCAAGACGCTCAGATACCGGTACCCGCTGCGCTCCAAGGGTAGAGACCAGGCTCAGATCACGCGGGTCGGCAAGATCCAGCTTGCGGATTGCCGCAGATCCGGCAGCGCCTCCGAGGCAGGGCATGGAGAAGATCTGTTCTTCCACCGGGTGGAAGCCGAATTTTGGATAGAACTCCAAGACTGACTCATTGGCAAAAAGATACATGAATTCACACGCTTGTCCGTAATCCTCCAGCACCTTGTCCATCAACCGGGCAGACAGGCCGCGTCCTCTATAGTCAGGATGAGTCATCACCGTTCCGAGCTGCACAGCAGGGGACTTCACCCCATTAATAATTAGCTCTATGAGATTCACCGAGACATTCGCCACGATCCGGTCTCCCTCTGCATAAGAATAAGGAACATACGTATCCGTCCAGCAGCCCCCCTCATACCAGCGCTCCAGCTCTAGCTCGAACGTATCTTTTGCCAGCTCGAAAAAGCTGCTGCGCAGCGGCTCATGATCTTTATAATTGTAGACAAATTGAAGGGTATTCATAGGTAGTTGCTCCTTCAGTGTATAGGTAAAAGTATAACCCCAACTATACTAAATCCCCTCTCCGCCAGACAGGTATTAGTTAAGTTGAATTAAATAATCCCGTTTAATATTCAACCCCGCGAACCTTTGAGTAGACCATCGTGTCTCTTAAGCTACCCGTTACATCGGTCTTGTCATTGCGCAAGATACCCTCCAAGGTAAAGCCAGTACGTTCGGCTACGCGAGCACTCTGTGTATTGCGTGAGTCGCAACGGATCTCCAGCCGGTTAGCCTGTAACTCCTGTATGGCGAAATCTGTAATGGCATTTACTGCTTCTGAGATGTAACCTTGACCCGCGTATGAGGTGCGAACCCAATATCCAATTTCAAATTTACGCACCAGCCAATCGATTCGGTGCAAGCCGCTGCTCCCGATAAGCTGTCCCGTTTTCTTATGAAAAAGCAGCAGCCGGATATCACTGCGTTCCAGGAACTGCAGCCGTGATTTCCGGATGGATACCTCTGATTCTTCCACAGAAGGGACCTGCTGGGCCCAAGGCATCCAGTGCCGTAATTCCACTGCGCTCTCTTGTACCGCTTCATGTACAGTAGCGCCGTCTCCCCATGCTACTGAGCGAATTTGCAGGCGGCTGCTTTCGAAGCTTTCCGGTACGGGAATCAGGATGGGGTCCATTGAATAATTCTTCATAAATCTAGCTCCTATTGATTGTATTTGGTGAATCAGTCACTTTTAGTATAAGCCATTATCTTACATAGGTCATATTTCAGGGTTTTAATACCATAGATTTTAACTATAGTCAATACGCTAAAGGATACCTAAAAGTACTCTCTGGTACTATTCACATTTAATGGCAAGAACGTTATCTTAGGTAATAAGAAGTGTTCACTATAAAGAACCTGTTGTAATGAACCTAGTACTGTAACGGTAGCGAAATTATAGACAGCTGGAGGTTAACCCATGAGTGCAATCGCCGGGATCTATTCTATGCAGCATGGGCCGCTGGACCCGGAGCTTGGCCTGCGACTGATGCAGGAGCTGCAGCGTTATCCGGCGGATGATGCCCGGGGCTGGAATACGGAGGGGCTGTTCCTCGGGTGCCACGCACAGTGGATTACTCCGCAGTCCCGGGGCGAGGTGCTTCCCTATTATGATCCGCAGCGGAAGCTGACGATCGTAGCGGACGCCATCATTGATAACCGCAGCGAGCTCTTCGGACAACTTCAGGTGGTCCGGGAGGATCAGGAGTCGATGCCGGACAGTCTGCTGATTCTTCTGGCCTTTGAGAAATGGGGGGATCAGGCTCCGGTGCATCTGGTCGGAGATTTTGCCTTCATGATCTGGGATGCCGGCAGGCAGACGCTGTTTGGAGCGAGGGATTTCTCGGGGAGCCGGACGCTGTACTTTCACCGCTCTGGCAGACAGTTCTCCTTCTGCACCGTGATTCATCCCTTGCTCACGCTAATGGATGGAGCACACGCGCTGCATGAAGGCTGGATCTCGGAATACCTTGCAGGCCAGGGCCGGATGGATGTCGCGGATATGTTCTCCACGGTCTATCAGGGTGTGGAGCAGCTGCCCCCGGCGCATTCAATGACAGTCAGCGCGAAGGGGATAACCTTCTCCAGGTATTACACCTTCCAGACCCCGTCTCCACTCCGGCTGCGCAGCAATGGCGAGTATGAGGAAGCATTCCGTGAGGTGTTCGGACGTGCAGTCCGGGACCGGCTGCGTACCCATCTTGAAGCGGGTGCGAACTTAAGCGGCGGACTGGACTCAGGGGCGGTGGTGAGCTTTGCGGCGGAGGCGCTTCGCAGCGAAGGTAAGCCGCTCTACACCTTCAGTTCATATCCCCTGGATCACTTTACAGGGTTCAAGCTGGGCCAGCGGGTGACCGATGAGCGTCCATATATTCAGGAGACCGTAGACTACGTCGGGAATATTGAGCCTAGCTTTTACAATTTTCCTGACCGCAGCTCTTATGGCGAAATCGACGAATGGCTCGATATTATGGAGATGCCCTACAAATTCATAGAGAATTCCTATTGGCTGAGAGGCATATATGAACAAGCCGGATTGAAGAATGCTGGTGTGCTGCTCAGCGGACAGCGGGGCAACTGGAGTATCTCCTGGGGGCCGGCGCTGGATTACCAGGCGAAGCTGCTGCGGGAGTTCCGCTGGTTCCGCTTTTACCGGGAGAATAAGCTGTACAGCCATTCGATGGGCGTCAGCCGCAAAAGAATGCTGAAGATTGCCGGGCGCAAGGTATTCCCTGCCCTGGGCCAGCTGATGACCGGGAAGCAGGAGGCTGCGCCGGAGCTGATCCATCCTGAATTTGCCCGGCGGACAGGGGTGCAGGAGCGCTTGAAGGAGCTGGACCAGTCGCCAGCCTCCCAGACTGTGTACGATATCCGCAGAGAGCATTTCCGCCAGCCGCATGTCTGGAATGTGAACGGAACGGCGGCTACCAAGCTGTCGCTGAAGTACAGGGTCTGGGACCGGGATGCGACGAATGACCTGCGTGTCATCAACTTCTGTATGTCGGTGCCTGAGGAGCAATACGTCCAGAACGGAATGGACCGCTCGCTCATCCGCAGGGCGATGGAGGGGCGGCTGCCGGATAAGGTCAGGCTTAACCAGACCCGGCGCGGTATTCAGGGAGCTGACGGCATTACCCGTATGCTGCCCGAGTGGCAGAGGTTCCAGCAGGAGCTGAGGGAGATGCTGCAAGACCCCCGTACTTCGTCTTATCTGAATCGTCCCGGGCTCGCCGGATGCTTGGACCGGCTGGGTAGTGAGCCCGAACCATTATTAATCTTTAACACAGATTTCCGCCTTCTTACGCGAGGACTGGTGTTCTACCGCTTTTTGAAGCGGCTCTCCTGAAGGACGTTTCTTGAAAGGGGGTGACAAGATGAAAAAGGAATACAGCAAGCCTGCATTGGAAGTGTTGGATGTGAAAATGACTATGGCTGGCCCGGGGGTATCCATTGCCGATGCGTTCCAAGCCGATCCAGATGAAATCGTTAGTCACTCCTAGTCTTCCTGCATTACCGCTCAGCCCTAATCCCTCTTAGCTTGCTGGAGGGGGATCAGGGCTATCCCTTTATCCGAAGTAACGTTCCGAAACAGTACCGTCCTTTCAAAGGACGGCAATGCCGTTTCCACTTGTCATCCGCAAGACAACGGGTGAAATTGACTGAGATGGAGTGAGCAGTATGGCTGGCACAGTGCAATGCCTCGGTTATAAGGCTTTTGGCCTGCATATCCTCAGTGAGTTCCCGTTGCCGGAGCTCCCCCGTACGGATCACCCCGGAAGGATAGGGAGCCTGTCGGTAGTGGAAGGCCGTCTGTCAGAGCGCTGGGAAGCGATAGCGAAGATTACGCCGAATCTGGGCATCACGGAGCATGAAGTGATGTTCATGGTGAAGGGAACTGCTATTTTTTCTATACAGAACGGCAGTACGATTACAGTCTCTCCAGCAACAGGCGCCGATCCGGATAGCATCCGCTTGTTCATTCTGGGCAGCTGTATGGGTGTAGTGTTGATGCAAAAAGGCATATTGGCTCTGCACGGCAGCTCGCTTGTGCTGGACAATAAAGCCTATGCGCTGGTGGGGCGTTCAGGTGCGGGTAAATCCACGCTTGCCTCCTATCTGATGGATCAGGGACATCTCCTGGTCAGTGACGACGTTATTCCCGTGTTGGTGCATAATGGACATCCATTAGCTGTTCCAGGTTATCCGCAGCAGAAGCTGTGGCAGCAGAGCCTGGACTATTTGGGAATGAATTCGTCTGCATACCGTCCGCTGTTTCAGCGGGAGACCAAGTTCGCCGTACCGGTGCATGACCGGTTCCAGAGCGAGCCGCTGCCGCTGGCCGGCATATTTGAACTGTCTGTGGTGGAGGACGGACCGGTGGCCGTAGAGGCTATAAGCGGCTTGGACCGGCTTCATACCTTATACAATCATACTTATCAAAAGGCGCTGGTCGACCCTATGGGTGTAAGAGAATGGCACTTCGGCCTGCTGGCCTCGTTCGTAAACCGGCTGCCGATGTACCGGCTGACCCGCCCTGAGCAGGGCTTCAGTGCACCGCAGCAGACGGAAATGATTATGGAGACAATTATGCCTAAGGTAAAGGAGCTGAACCTATGAATATGAATACTACAGAAGTGCTGTCGCTGGAGTCAGTACTGGTTCAACGGGAAGGCAATATCGCAAGTGACATGGACGGCGAGAAGGTCATGCTGAATGTGAAGAACGGCAAATACTACAACCTCGGCGAAGTCGGCGGTGAGATCTGGGAAGCATTGGCTTCACCGGTATCGATTCGGCAGATTGCCGGGAAGATGCAGGAGATCTTTGAGGTACCGGCAGAGCTGGCGCAGCAGGATGTCATTGATTTTGTACAGAATCTGCTGAATGAGGATCTTGTCTCTATCGTTAGCGGGCCATGATGACCCTCCGGCGGCTCCGTCTTCTGCTGGTGCATGACAAGGCGTTGCTTGCGCTGATTCCCGAGACATTATGGCGGCTGATGCTGGCCCGAATCCAGCTGTTGTTCCCCTTTGCCGGGACAGCCCCGCAGCTTGGGGTGAAATCTCTGGAGACTCCCGAAGTATCCAGACCTTCCGATATTCGACGCATCCAGCAGATTACCAAGGCGATCCGGGTAATGAGTCGCTATACTCCCTGGAAAAGCACCTGTATGGTCCGGGCGGTAGCCGCCCTGAAGATGCTGGAGAAGCGGGGGATTGAGAGTACCCTCTACATGGGGGTGGCCCGCGATAAGCAGGGCAAAATGATTGCCCACGCCTGGCTGCGCAGCGGAGCCCATTATGTCTCGGGGGATGACGCTATGCAAGGCTTCGTGGTGGTGGAGAAGTTCGCGAAGGTGTTACAAGCCGAGTAATCGAGGTGGGTCCATGCAAGCAATAATCTACTACGTCCGGCAGCTACAGCGGTTGTCGGGCGTGAAGCTGTATCTTAATCTGCTGGGCATGGTGATCAGCGGTCTGCTGGAGAGCTCCGCCATTCTGCTGCTGGTTCCCATGCTTGGCATGGCTGGCATTCAGCTGGGCGGCGCGGCGGCGGGCTATCATCTTCCTATGCTCGGATTCATCACTGAACTGCCGCAATCCACAGCGCTGCTGCTGGTGCTGGGCAGTTATGTTCTGATTGTGCTCTGTCAGAATCTGATTGCAAGATTCGTAGCGATCCGCAATGTCGAAATTCAGCAGACTTATGGCAGGCAGCTGCGATATGAGGTGTATAGCGCATTGCTGCGGGCGCAGTGGTCTTTTTTTCTGAGAAAACGCACCTCTGATTTGATCAATATGATGACCACGGAGCTAGCCAGAGTCCTGGCGGGTATCAGCGGCTTCCTGCAGTTTCTCACTTCGCTGTTGTTCACATTGGTTCAGATTGCCTTTGCCTTCTGGCTGTCCCCCAAGATGACACTGGCGGTGCTCGTCTGCGCGGCGCTGCTGTCCATCTTCTCCCGGCGGTTCATCCGTAAGGCGAAGAGGCTGGGCAGCCGCAGCACAGAGCTGGGTAAGACGTATCTGGGCGGCATTACCGATCAGTTGAACGGAATCAAGGATATCAAAAGCAATAATCTGGAGCAGTCCCGCCTCGAATGGCTGCATGCCTTCACCGGCGAAGTTAAGCAGGAGCAGCTCGACTACACACGCCTGCGCTCTAACTCCCAGCTCCTGTATAAGCTGTCTTCCACGCTGCTGATTGCTGTATTTATCTTCGTCTCCTTCCGGTTCATGCAAGTGGAAGGGCCGAATCTGTTGCTGGTCATTCTCGTCTTCACCCGGCTGTGGCCGACCTTCTCGACGCTACAGTCGCTGCTGGAGCAGCTGGCCTCAGTAGTGCCATCCTTCAAACAACTGCAATCGCTGCAGGAAGAATGTCTGGCTGCTGTCGAGCATGAAGCGGATCAAGGCGGAGAACGGGTGCTGCCTTTGACGCTGGAGCGCGGTCTAGAAGCCCGGAATGTCGATTTCCGTTATCATGCGGACGAGCCGCAATATTCGCTCCAGAACGTGAATGTGCAGATTCCCGCCCGGCAGATGACGGCGATTGTCGGACGTTCAGGCGCCGGCAAAAGCACGCTCGTCGATCTGCTCATGGGACTGATGCAGCCGGAGAACGGGGAGATTCTGGCGGACGGTCAGCCGGTCACAAGGGAGCGGCTGCTGTCCTACCGGAGATCCATCGGGTATGTGGCACAGGACCCGTTCCTATATAACGCTACCATCCGCGATAATCTGATGATGATCAAGCCGGATGCAGAGGAAGCGGAGCTGTGGGAGGCGCTGGAGTTTGCTTCCTCGGCGGACTTTGTCCGCAAGCTGCCGGACGGACTGGATACACTGCTCGGCGACCGGGGTGTCCGCCTGTCGGGCGGGGAGCGGCAGCGCCTGGTGCTGGCGCGCGCCATTATCCGCAAGCCGTCGATTCTGGTGCTCGATGAGGCGACTAGTGCGCTCGACACCGAGAACGAGCAACGGATTCAAGAGGCGTTGGAGCGGATTAAGGCATCGGTGACCGTCATCGTCATTGCCCACCGCCTGTCCACGATCCGCGATGCCGATCAGATTCTGGTCATCGACCAGGGCCGGGTCATCCAGCAGGGAGTCTATAGCGGTCTGGCTTCGGAGAAGGGCGGCATGTTTAGCCGGCTATTGAAGGGGCAGGAAGAAGCGGGATAAGGGTATACCTTAAACGCGAATATAGGCTAAAAACCGAACACATTCGGTGCTGCGTGGGTGTGTGGCCCGAATGTAATCGAAAAACCGATTACATTGGCTGACCGCCACCCGGCTCCGAAACCGTAAAAAGGCAAGTGCTGCTAATCTAACGCAGCACTTGCCTTTTTGGTATGGCTGTCCCTGCCTAATTCTCCTTCTCCGCACCCGTAATCTTCCGCCAGCTCCACAGCAAAGGCCGCAGCGGAAAATACAAGAAATGCAGCATTCTCGGCAGCGGCAGCATCTTGGCATCCGCAGCATAAGGGTACAGGAAGCTGGCGGAGCGGAGCATCCGGCTTCGGGTGGATAGAATGCTTGGCAGATACCGCTTGAAGTGCTGCTCCACCTCCGCCTCCAGTGGAGGGGTATTCAAATTCACAATCCGAGGGAGATAGAACAGAATATCCTGCGCCAGCCTGTGGGCTTTGGGGCTGTCCATCAGAGGGGCGAGGCTGGAATCGACTGGCGTCTCCAGCAGCTCTCTGGCCAGAATCAGCGTCTGTCCTCCTATGGCGTTGTGATCATAGTGCTGTAGTAAGCGGACCAGCTTGGCGGAGTCGGGCGGCTGCTGTCCCATTAGCAGCATCTTGATGTCCTGCAGCCATCTCAGCCGGGACCAGGCATGTCTGGCACCGTGTACAGCCAGGAACATGAACAGATCCTCCGGCCCCAGATAGCGGACATTCTGGCCGAAGGCGCTGCTGGTCCGCGAGTGACGCCAGAGCTCGTCGAACGCAGGCTCTTTGGCAGGCCCTGGCCCTAACCGCCAGTGCAGCTCCAGATTAACATTGCTGAGCGGATGCACGAACGTCGAATGATGCTCCCGCCATTTCCAGTCGCCAAGCAGGCTCTCGAACTTGTCTTCCTTCTCATAGCCCAGCCGGATCAGCAAGGTTTCGGCATCCTCCAGCTGTTCAATCGGCACCAGGAAGTCAAGATCCCGGGAGGTGCGCTGCGACAGGTCTCCGTACAGCTCCTGCCCAAGCACCGGCCCCTTGAGGAACAGACAGCGGATATTCAGCTCGGCCAGCTGACCTGCGATAGTGCTCATTTCACCGCTAAGCTGGAGCATCTGCACCGTATTCCTGCGGTATTGCCATTTTAGCTGCTCCAGAACGTCAGAAGGGACCGCCTTCTCCTCCATCTTGCTCAGCCTGGAATAGAGGTAGGGATACACCCTGTGCTGACGGTTCAGCTCCACGAATAAGTCCCAGTTCACCTCTGTGAACAACTGCGGATGCTTCCGCGCCGTCTCATCTGGATTTCCGGAATTCAGTAGTGCAAGAATAAGGCGTACTTCCTTGGTTAAGCTTGCCTGATTAAGGATCTTCCGGTCAGTCATAGAGACGCTCCTCACCTGAGTTGTGAACAGATCCGCACCGGATTTGTTCTATTAAAAGAACGATATTAGTGAGCGTACCATCGCTAACCGAAATTTGTCAATTTTTCGCCGGGTGCGTCTCGGAGCTTATCATTCCTGCCAGCAGAGAATAGTCTTGACTCAATAGTGACGGCTGCCCTTATAATGCAGATTAAGAGAGAAAAGAATCGACGGGAGAGTTGCTGAGGAATGGTACTGCTCGGAGCAATCGTGAATGGAATAGCAATTATTGCCGGAACTCTGCTGGGCAAGCTGCTGGAGCGGATACCGGAGAGTATGAAGAACACTGTGATGCAAGCGATTGGACTGGCGCTTATGCTGCTGGGGGTGCAGATGGGCCTGAAAAGCGGGAATTTCCTCATCGTCATTCTAAGTCTGGTGATCGGCGCAGTGGCCGGGGAGTGGATCAACATTGAAGGCAAATTCACCCGTGCGGGCGATTGGCTGGAGCGCAGAGTAGGTGCAGGCGGACAGGGGAGTATCTCGCTGGGCTTTGTCACGGCAAGCCTGGTGTTTGTTGTAGGAGCCATGGCTATTCTAGGCGCGCTGGACAGCGGTATCAAAGGCAATCATGAAATCCTCTACGCCAAATCCATCATGGACGGCTTCATTGCCATAATTCTGACTTCAACGCTGGGCATCGGAGTGATGTTCTCGGCTATTCCTGTTGTTATGTATCAAGGTGCCATCGCTTTACTGGCTACGCAGATCACCCGGTTTGTGCCTTATGCGCTGCTGAACGACTGCATAGCAGAGATGACCGCTACAGGCGGGGTAATGATTATCGGAATCGGTCTGAACCTGCTCGGGATCACTAAGATCAAGGTAGCCAACCTGCTGCCCGGTATCCTGATGGCTGTGCTGCTGGTCGTGCTGGTACATAACTTTTAACTGAATTATCGTTTATCAATTATCGTAATAGCAATAACCCCCCGCGTCTTCCCGCTTGCGCTGAGCGCATGTGCAGTGCGCAGCCCTTCTTCACTCAGCGGAAAAACACCGCCGATCAGCGGCTGCAGCTTCCGCCCGGCCGTCAGCCGGGCCAGCTCGCTCAACTGGTAGGGATCGGCAGCGGGAGTCAGATAAGCTGCTGTAACTCCTTGCTGTGCTGCCAAGGCCGGATCAGGCTGTTCTGCAGTGGAGATCAGCCTTCCGCCCGGAGCCAGTACCGCGAAGCTTCTGCTTAGCACCCTGCCTCCTGCGGTATCGATCACCACATCGATGCTCTGTCCCAGAATCGCGGCACAATCCTGCTCGCTGCTGTTAATCGCCTGATCGGCCCCGAGGCCCCAGGCAACATCCAGCTCCTCATCGCCGCTGACGGTAGTAATCACCGTAGCACCCCTGAGCTTGGCCAGCTGTACTGCGAAGCTGCCGGTTCCGCCTGTACCGTTCTGCACCAGCACGCGGTCCCGGCTTGCGACCTTGGCGGCAGCCAACGCCTGCCAGGCGGCAAGCCCGGCAGCGGGTAACACCCCGGCTGCTGCGAAGGATACCCCCGGGGGCTTAAGCGCAAGCTCATGCTCCTTGGCCAACGTATATTCCGCGTAACCTCCGCTCTCACTAGCGGGCTTCAGGCCGAATACCTCGTCGCCAGGCTTGAAGCGGCTCACCCCTGCGCCGGTGTCTGCAATGATTCCGGCTACAACAACGCCTGGAATGAATGGACAGGCAGCAGGGGGTTCCCCGCTGGCAATCCGTGCTTCATCCAGTATGCTGCAATCTGCCGGATTAACAGAGGTCGCATACATCTCAATTAGCACCTCATGCTCACCTGGAGCAGGCTGACGGAGGTCAATTTCTGTTAGATTCCCATGCGGGCCGGGCATATGTATAGCAATGGCTTTCATCTATGGTGGGTCTCCTTTATCTACTGGTGGATGATTTGGTACATACTATACGCATACGGCTACCGTTAGTCAAAATCCGTCCTCCAAGTCTTTTTCCATGAATGTTTGGACAAAAGATTGAAATCAAGCAGCGCAGTACGGTAGAATTGCACTAAGTAAGATGATTACGTTCTATATATCAGATTTAACCAAGAAGGGGATTGTAACGCTTGAATAATGAAGAAGTAATCCAAGAGCTGCCAGAGAACTATGACGAACTGAAGAAAGCCGCCGGCCGTTCCGCAGACTGGAGAGCGCGTCTTGAAGCGGTAGAAGAGCTGGGCCGCTACAACCACAAACAAATTATCGATATCCTTAATCGCCTGATGATCAGCGATCCTGTATATACCGTGCAAGAAGCCGCATATAACAAGCTGGTGGCTTTCGGCGAAGAGGTCAAGGTTCCATCGAAGAACAAAGCCGAACTGTTCAAAGGGTTGTCCAAGATTATTCTGCGGATTAAGAAGAGCTTGCCCAAGGACCATACCTACGAAGAGTTCAAAGAGAAGCTGAAGAAGATGCGGGTTGATATCTACGATGCCTATGAAGGCGAGAAGGGCGCGGATTTCGATCAGTGGCTGGAGAAGATGTGGGCTTCGGCTGCCAAGTAACCAATCTCAAATACCATAGCGAATTAGCATGACAGCACCAAGCGGAGAGATAGGGGCGTTCCTTATTGCTCCGCTATATTTTTGTGAGAAAGGATGATTACATGCTTACCGGTACATTTCAGGAATTCCTTAAGCTGTCCACGCAGCTGCGTCCCGGGTACACCGCCAGTCTGGGTGAAGCTCCGGCAGGGGGCAGTGATGCGATATTAGAGTTTACACCCGAAGTACCTGCGCTTCTGCGTGCGGTCTATGATACGGTTCTTGGAACGGGCGGCGCCGAGGAAGATCCCAGTCTGCTGGAGTTCATTCCGGGCTACCGGCTGATTCATATCGGAGAATACGGCCATGAGGTGAAGATACTCTCAGGGATTCTGCAGGAGAAGGGATATACCGGCGGTGGAATCGTGTTGCCGCTGCTGACGAACTATGGGAGTGATTTCATTTGCTACTACCGCTCTGAAGAAGGCGTGGAACGGATCTGCGATCTGTTGCACGACTACGGCGATCTGGTGGTGATGTACGATTCACCGGAGAAGTTCCTGGAGACGCTGTGCGAATTCTATAAGCAGGAGGTCTATTTCCTGGATGAGGAAGGCTACCTGGACTGCGATCTGGTAAAAGAAGGTGAAGTAGGTTCAGCGCTCAACCCGGATGCCGAGTATTGGTCCGAGTAAAGACAATGCCTCCAAGCATTTCTATGAATTTGCAGGGAGAACCCCTTGAAGTCCGTCTAATGAATGACAGGCAATAGAGGGAAGGGGAATCCGCAATATGCAAAATATATTCATGAACCGTAACCGGCAGCTTAGAGCAGGTTGGGAAATATCATGTGTCGTAGCGGTTATTGTTTTTCTGACGGCTCTTGTCTCCTTTGGCGTATCGCTGAGGATCGGCTCTGAGCAGCTTTTTGATCCGGACGGGTGGGTACGTGTATTCAAATCTACAGCGATCTACTCCTTTATTGTTGTTTGTTATACGGTACGGAGAATTCATAAGCGTCCGTTGTCCAGCATTGGATTATCCAGACCGGACGGTGTAAGCCTTGCCGCCGGATTTGCTGGCGGATTTCTGCTGCTTTCATTGATTCTGCTTGTGCTGTGGGGACTGGGGTATGCTGTTCTGCAAGGGGAATGGGCACACCCGCAATTCGGACAGCTGGATGCGGCGGATATTGTACTTACAGCATTGCTGGCGGGAGTATGCGAGGAGGTTGTTTTCAGAGGCTATCTTCAACAGCTATTGTCCTTACGGATTGGCGTTCCGGCTGCGGTGGGCGTGACTTCCGTCCTGTTCTCGCTGGCCCATCTGGCGAACCCCGGATATAACTGGGTCAGCGGACTCAATATCGTATTCATTGCCCTGATCTTTTCTTGGATGACACTGCGAACCGGCAACTTGTATGCGGCAATGGGACTGCATATCTCCTGGAATCTATTCCAGGGTTATATTTACGGGGTTGCGGTGAGCGGTAATAACACTTATGGCCTGTATTCCGTAGCTCTAAAGGGCAATGAAATGCTAACCGGTGGCCAGTTTGGTCTGGAGGCCAGTCTGGTGACTACGCTGATTCTTGCAGTATTGTTTGTATTGCTGTTAGCATTCCCGAAACACAAAAATCCCCGTCCTGCATCACTGTAGGAACGGGGATTTTATAGTTTCGGCTGGCAATATAGCAGCCTGATTTGCAGCCCTCCTAGGAAATATAAGTATTTATCTGTTTCACACGATAGCTTATCCTTCTATTTCTCGCTGAAACGGTACCGTCCTTTAATAGGACGGCAAAGCCGTTTCCACTTAACAGAGTAGCTTATGTTACAGGTTAGCGTGCTTCTCCTGCTCGCGCAGCTCGATTCTGCGGATTTTTCCGGAGGTAGTCTTCGGCAGATCCGTAATGTATTCGATTTTGCGCGGATATTTGTAGGGGGCGGTCTGCTCCTTCACATGGGCTTGCAGCTCTTTGGTCAGCTCCGGTGTTCCGGCATGGCCGTCCTTGAGTACAATAAAAGCCTTGACGACGGACCCGCGGATCTCATCCGGGCTTGCGACTACGGCACATTCCTTAACGAGGGTATGCTTCATCAGCGCCTCTTCGACCTCGAACGGCCCGATCGTGTAGCCCGAGCTGATGATGATGTCATCGCCGCGCCCCTCGAACCAGAAATAGCCGTCCTCATCCTTGCGCGCCCGGTCGCCCGTTACAAAATACTCCCCATGCGAGCAGTTCGCTTTGCGCTCAGGATCTTTGTAGTAGTTCTGGAACAATGCAGGCATGCTCAGATGTACGGCGATATCACCGACCACTCCGGCCGGCAGCGGATGTCCGTCCTCGTCGATCACTTCGACAATGCCCGGAGCAATCGATTTGCCCATGGAGCCGACCCGGATCGGTTCATCCTTCAGCGCTGCGATGATGAGTGTGCTCTCTGTTTGTCCATAGCCGTCACGGATTGTAATATTGAAGTGTTGCTGGAAGGTATGAATCACTTCCTGATTCAGCGGTTCACCGGCGGATACAGCGCAGCGCAGATTGGACAGATCGTAGTCTGCCAGACCTTCTGTCTTCGCCATCAGGCGGTATTCTGTCGGTGTGCAGCATAATACCTGGATCTTCTCGTCCTGCAGCAGCTGCAGGTAGCGTTCCGGATGGAAGGCTCCGTTATAGACAAAGCCAGTTACCCCATTGCCGAGTACCGTCAGAAACGGACTCCAGATCCACTTCTGCCACCCCGGTGCGGCTGTGGCCCAGACCGTATCTGATTCACGGATATCGAACCAGAGGGAGGAAGTGATCCGCAGATGAGCATATCCCCAGCCGTGCGTGTGAACTACTGCTTTGGGATTGCCGGTGGTTCCGGAGGTATAGGCCAGAATGGCGATATCATCGCGGCGGCTGGCAACCGTAGGGTAAGAATCTGCTTGTCCTTCCATTAGACCTTCCAGGTCGATCCAGCCTTCTTCAGGCTCAGCCGCACCGCTGGAGACGGACAGCTGGTAGTCCAATGCGGGAAGATCATCGGAGATTTTGTTGACTTCTCCGGTAGCCTCAGACCAGACAATAACGGCCCGTGCTTCAGAGTGGCGGAGCCGGTATGAGAGATCCTTCGCCCGCAGCATTTCAGACGAAGGGATAACAGCCAGTCCCAGCTTCAGGCAGGCCAGATATATCGCATAGGCGATGATGCGGCGGGGGACCATGACCAGGACCCGGTCGCCTTGCGTAAGTCCGAGGCCGGCCAGTCCGCCGGCGAGACGGTTAGCCTGAGCCATGAGCGCACCATAGGTGATTTGCTCCAGGCTCCCATTTTCATGTAACCATTTAATTGCAATCTTATCTTCAGGATGCTGCTCCATTTCCGAAGTGAGATTGTAGAATTCAGGTGCGATCCAGCGTTGATTATCCAAATGAACCTCTCCTATTATAAGTAATGATGTATCTGTTAACTACAGTATAGCACGTTCTCCTAGTACCAGATGCTAATCGGCTCATAGGGAAGCGGAGAATGTTCTGTGACAGTCTTTATTTTGAAACATCTTGATGCGTACAGGCTCCCTGAAGGTATTTTTAACCGGATAAGGGGACCATACATTAGAGCCCTTCACGCAGCGAAGCGGCAGAAAGCAGGCCATTGCAATGGACGAGAATACAATGATCAATGAGACAACTATTCATGAAGCAGGCATTAGTGAAGTGGAATTCAATGAAATATTCGCGATCATGGAAGCCTCTTTTCCGGTAAGTGAGATTAGAACCCGCACCGGGCAGCAGGCTTTGCTGGATCGGCCGAATTATCATCTGTATACCAGCAAGGATGCGGAGGGGGAGATACTGGCTTTTTTGGCGGCATGGGAGTTACCCGAGCTGCGGTTCATCGAGCATATTGCCGTGAATCCCGAGTGCCGGAGCGGAGGGATCGGCCGTAAGCTGATGAGCAGCTACCTTATGCGTTCGGACAAGCCGGTGCTGCTTGAGGTAGAGCCGCCGGACGGTGAGCTGGAACAGAGAAGAATCGGATTCTACGAGCGGCTGGGCTTTTACCTGAATCCCTATAACTATATGCAGCCGCCACTGCGTGCAGGGCAAGCCGATCTTCCGCTGCGCATTATGACCTACCCGGAGCCGGTGACGATGAAAGAGTTCCGCCGATTTAGAGATATTTTGTATACAGAGGTGTATGGGGTGGGCGTTTGAATTACTTCTTTACAATCCGGATACAAGTTAGAAACAAGTTAATGGTTTAATGAATTCATAGCAAGGAACACACTAACATCACAGGCTAAGGGAGACGATATTCAATGAAAAGCAAAAAAATGATCATAGCAACGATGGTATTCGGAATGGCCGTTACAGGTTCAGCAGGGGTCTACGCAGGAACGAACATGCAGAAGATCAGCGCCTATCTTAACCACGGCATCGGGTTCAAAGTTAACGGAGCGGCCTATACTCCGGTTGATAACAACGGCAAAACAATGGCGCCAATCACTTATAAGGATACAACGTATCTTCCGGTCCGGGCGATGGCAGATGCACTGAAGGTACCGGTGACATTCAATGCCTCCACGAATGAAGTTATCCTTGGAACTGGAACAGGGGCGACAACGCCGGATAATGGTTCAGCTGTGAAGCTGACGGCGGTAGAATACAGTGCGGCGCAGAAGGAGCAGATTGCTAAGGCGTTTGCGAACTTCGAGGGTTTTGAGACAGCCTATGCCCCGACACAGATGGTCAGCGGAGATGCCTTCCAGAAGGTTGCGGGCGGTGATGACGGCGTAAGCTTCCTGTTCAATAAAATGCGTGTAAATGTCTCGCCGCGTGACTATTCCGATGGATATGACAGTAGTACAGTGAAGCTCTCCAATGGAACAGAGGCGAAATGGTATACCCCTTCGGATACGCCAATGCTGACCTTCAAGCTGGCAGACCGTTTTGTAACCATCAGCTCCGCTGACAAATCACTCAGCAAAGCACAAATCGAGAAAGTGGCAGTGGGCGTAACGAAGCTGAGCAAATAATTACTACTCCTTCTATAGAATAGAATGCAAAAGGGATGTCCGCAGAGCCGTAACTGGCTGCGCAGACATCCCTGCTTTGTTTTGATATAGAAGAATGTATATGTTTCACACTATACATTATCCTTCTATTTCTCGCCGCAACAGTACCGTCCTTTAAAAGACGGCAAAGCCGTTTCCGCTTGAGGCATGCTTGTTACTGTTATTTGTTAGAGCTATGCTGCTTGTTGGCCAGTCTTGCGCCTGGGGTTCCTTTACCGCGGTTTCTGTTCTTTAGCGCTTTACGCTGATTCTCCTGGAACTTCTCCACGAATTCATGAGTGTCCATAACAATCCTCCTAGAAGGTTAGATAACGTAGGCTTGAGGCATGCATAGCTTACGTTTAGATATTCGGTTATTCTGTCCATTTACGGTTAATATCATTCTAAGATGTTAAATATAAAATAATGCTTGCAATGAATCTCTATCCATGATATATTCTATTTCTGGCCGCGAAACATCAACGCCGAGCTCGAAAAAGAAGTTAAAAAAAGAGCTTGCATTGATCGGTTGGATGTGATATATTATAAGAGTTGCTGGTGACGCGGTAAGCGGCGCTGACAACGAGCTTGATCTTTGAAAACTGAACAACGAGTGAGTACCTGGAGATCGCTTCGGCGAGATCCAAATTAGAGAATGTAAATTCTCGTCAGATGTTTCAAAATGAGCAATCGCTCTTTCTAAATACCAATTTGGAGAGTTTGATCCTGGCTCAGGACGAACGCTGGCGGCGTGCCTAATACATGCAAGTCGAGCGGAGTCTGAAAGGAAGCTTGCTTCCTTTCAGACTTAGCGGCGGACGGGTGAGTAACACGTAGGCAACCTGCCCTCAAGCCTGGGATAACTACCGGAAACGGTAGCTAATACCGGATAATTTCTTTTTTCTCCTGAGGAGAGAATGAAAGGCGGAGCAATCTGCTGCTTGGGGATGGGCCTGCGGCGCATTAGCTAGTTGGTGGGGTAACGGCCCACCAAGGCGACGATGCGTAGCCGACCTGAGAGGGTGAACGGCCACACTGGGACTGAGACACGGCCCAGACTCCTACGGGAGGCAGCAGTAGGGAATCTTCCGCAATGGGCGCAAGCCTGACGGAGCAACGCCGCGTGAGTGATGAAGGTTTTCGGATCGTAAAGCTCTGTTGCCAGGGAAGAACGTCCGGTAGAGTAACTGCTACCGGAGTGACGGTACCTGAGAAGAAAGCCCCGGCTAACTACGTGCCAGCAGCCGCGGTAATACGTAGGGGGCAAGCGTTGTCCGGAATTATTGGGCGTAAAGCGCGCGCAGGCGGTTATTTAAGTCTGGTGTTTAAACCTTGGGCTCAACCTGAGGTCGCACTGGAAACTGGGTGACTTGAGTACAGAAGAGGAAAGTGGAATTCCACGTGTAGCGGTGAAATGCGTAGATATGTGGAGGAACACCAGTGGCGAAGGCGACTTTCTGGGCTGTAACTGACGCTGAGGCGCGAAAGCGTGGGGAGCAAACAGGATTAGATACCCTGGTAGTCCACGCCGTAAACGATGAGTGCTAGGTGTTAGGGGTTTCGATACCCTTGGTGCCGAAGTTAACACAGTAAGCACTCCGCCTGGGGAGTACGGTCGCAAGACTGAAACTCAAAGGAATTGACGGGGACCCGCACAAGCAGTGGAGTATGTGGTTTAATTCGAAGCAACGCGAAGAACCTTACCAGGTCTTGACATCCAACTAACGAAGCAGAGATGCATCAGGTGCCCTTCGGGGAAAGTTGAGACAGGTGGTGCATGGTTGTCGTCAGCTCGTGTCGTGAGATGTTGGGTTAAGTCCCGCAACGAGCGCAACCCTTGACTTTAGTTGCCAGCAGGTTAAGCTGGGCACTCTAGAGTGACTGCCGGTGACAAACCGGAGGAAGGTGGGGATGACGTCAAATCATCATGCCCCTTATGACCTGGGCTACACACGTACTACAATGGCCGGTACAACGGGAAGCGAAGCCGCGAGGTGGAGCCAATCCCAGCAAAGCCGGTCTCAGTTCGGATTGCAGGCTGCAACTCGCCTGCATGAAGTCGGAATTGCTAGTAATCGCGGATCAGCATGCCGCGGTGAATACGTTCCCGGGTCTTGTACACACCGCCCGTCACACCACGAGAGTTTACAACACCCGAAGTCGGTGGGGTAACCCGCAAGGGAGCCAGCCGCCGAAGGTGGGGTAGATGATTGGGGTGAAGTCGTAACAAGGTAGCCGTATCGGAAGGTGCGGCTGGATCACCTCCTTTCTATGGAGAATCGTCACCTGCAATGGTGACATTCAAATCGGAAGCTTGCTTCCACCAATCAGGTTTAGGCCTGTTACTCACTCGTTGGTCAGTTTTGAGAGTTTAAGCTCTCATCTTTACCTTGATCCTTGAAAACTGGATACCGAAACGAATTTGCGTTTAGAATATTCCTTTAAGCTGAACTTGTGTAAACAAGTTTTGAATTAATGGCGATACTAGCGATTTTCCTTAGGGAAAACGCATTGGTTAAGCTACTAAGAGCACACGGAGGATGCCTAGGCGCCAGGAGCCGACGAAGGACGTGGCGAACAACGAAACTGCCTCGGGGAGCTGTAAGCAAGCTTTGATCCGGGGGTGTCCGAATGGGGAAACCCAGCTGTGGTAATTCGCAGTTACTCGTATCTGAATACATAGGATACGCAGAGGCAGACCAGGGGAACTGAAACATCTAAGTACCCTGAGGAAGAGAAAACAATAGTGATTCCGTCAGTAGCGGCGAGCGAACGCGGAACAGCCTAAACCAAGAGGCTTGCCTCTTGGGGTTGTGGGACGTCTCACATGGAGTTACAAAGGAATATGGTAGGCGAAGAGGTCTGGAAAGGCCCGCGATAGAGGTAAAAGCCCTGTAGCCTAAACTGTGTTCTCTCCGAGACGGATCCCGAGTAGTGCGGGGCACGTGAAACCCCGTATGAATCCAGCAGGACCATCTGCTAAGGCTAAATACTACCTGGCGACCGATAGTGAAACAGTACCGTGAGGGAAAGGTGAAAAGCACCCCGGAAGGGGAGTGAAATAGAACCTGAAACCGTGTGCTTACAAAAAGTCAGAGCCCTCTTTATGGGTGATGGCGTGCCTTTTGTAGAATGAACCGGCGAGTTACGTTTAACATGCAAGGTTAAGGTGAGAAGCCGGAGCCGCAGCGAAAGCGAGTCTGAATAGGGCGACTGAGTATGTGGACGTAGACCCGAAACCGTGTGATCTACCCCTGTCCAGGGTGAAGGTGCGGTAACACGCACTGGAGGCCCGAACCCACGCATGTTGAAAAATGCGGGGATGAGGTGGGGGTAGCGGAGAAATTCCAATCGAACTCGGAGATAGCTGGTTCTCCCCGAAATAGCTTTAGGGCTAGCCTCGGTGAATGGAGTGGTGGAGGTAGAGCACTGATTGGGTGCGGGGCCCGCAAGGGTTACCAAGCTCAGTCAAACTCCGAATGCCATTAACTTCTTGCCGGGAGTCAGACAGTGAGTGCTAAGATCCATTGTCAAAAGGGAAACAGCCCAGACCATCAGCTAAGGTCCCCAAGTGTGTGTTAAGTGGGAAAGGATGTGGAGTTGCACAGACAACCAGGATGTTGGCTTAGAAGCAGCCACCATTGAAAGAGTGCGTAATAGCTCACTGGTCGAGTGACTCTGCGCCGAAAATGTAACGGGGCTAAACACACCACCGAAGCTATGGCTAGATGCTTTGCATCTGGGGTAGGGGAGCGTTGTATGTGGGTTGAAGGTGTACCGTAAGGAGCGCTGGACAGCATACAAGTGAGAATGCCGGTATGAGTAACGAAAAGATCAGTGAGAATCTGATCCGCCGAAAGCCCAAGGTTTCCTGAGGAAGGCTCGTCCGCTCAGGGTAAGTCGGGACCTAAGGCGAGGCCGAAAGGCGTAGTCGAAGGACAACAGTTTGAAATTACTGTACCACCGTAATCCGCTATGAGCGATGGGGTGACGCAGGAGGGTAGTGACGCGGACTGATGGATGTCCGTCTAAGCAGTGAGGCTGGTGTGTAGGCAAATCCGCACACTATTAAGGCCAGGCTGTGATGGGGAGCGAAAATTATAGTAGCGAAGGTCATGATCTCACACTGCCAAGAAAAGCCTCTAGTCAGGAGAAGGTGCCCGTACCGCAAACCGACACAGGTAGGCGAGAAGAGAATTCTAAGGCGCGCGGAAGAACTCTCGTTAAGGAACTCGGCAAAATGACCTCGTAACTTCGGGAGAAGAGGTGCCTCGGTAGGGTGAATAGCCCGAGGGGGCCGCAGTGAAAAGGCCCAAGCGACTGTTTAGCAAAAACACAGGTCTGTGCGAAGCCGTAAGGCGAAGTATACGGGCTGACGCCTGCCCGGTGCTGGAAGGTTAAGGGGAGTGGTTAGGGGTTAAACCCGAAGCTGTGAACCGAAGCCCCAGTAAACGGCGGCCGTAACTATAACGGTCCTAAGGTAGCGAAATTCCTTGTCAGGTAAATTCTGACCCGCACGAATGGCGTAACGACTTGGGCGCTGTCTCAACGAGAGATCCGGTGAAATTTTAATACCTGTGAAGATGCAGGTTACCCGCGACAAGACGGAAAGACCCCATGGAGCTTTACTGCAGCTTGATATTGAATTTGGGTACGATCTGTACAGGATAGGTGGGAGCCGTAGAGGCAGGAGCGCAAGCTTCTGCGGAGGCGCCGTTGGGATACCACCCTGATCGTATCTAGGTTCTAACCTAGTACCGTAACCCGGTACGGGGACCGTGTCAGGCGGGCAGTTTGACTGGGGCGGTCGCCTCCTAAAGAGTAACGGAGGCGTTCAAAGGTTCCCTCAGAATGGTTGGAAATCATTCGCAGAGTGCAAAGGCATAAGGGAGCTTGACTGCGAGACCTACAAGTCGAGCAGGGACGAAAGTCGGACTTAGTGATCCGGTGGTACCGCATGGAAGGGCCATCGCTCAACGGATAAAAGCTACCCTGGGGATAACAGGCTTATCTCCCCCAAGAGTCCACATCGACGGGGAGGTTTGGCACCTCGATGTCGGCTCATCGCATCCTGGGGCTGAAGTAGGTCCCAAGGGTTGGGCTGTTCGCCCATTAAAGCGGTACGCGAGCTGGGTTCAGAACGTCGTGAGACAGTTCGGTCCCTATCTGTCGTGGGCGCAGGAAATTTGAGAGGAGCTGTCCTTAGTACGAGAGGACCGGGATGGACGTACCGCTGGTGCATCAGTTGTTCCGCCAGGAGCATGGCTGAGTAGCTACGTACGGACGGGATAAGCGCTGAAAGCATCTAAGCGTGAAGCCCCCCTCAAGATGAGATTTCCCAGTATGTAAGACCCCTTGAAGACGACGAGGTAGATAGGTTGGAGGTGGAAGTGCAGCAATGCATGGAGCTGACCAATACTAATCGGTCGAGGGCTTATCCAAATTTCTAACACGCAGATTCGTTTCGGATTCAGTTTTCAGGAATCAATTCCTGAAGCATTTACGCTGTAAATGCCCGTTTGGTGGCGATAGCGGAGGGGTTCCACACGTACCCATCCCGAACACGACCGTTAAGCCCTCCAGCGCCGATGGTACTTGGACCGAAGGGTCCTGGGAGAGTAGGACGCCGCCAAGCGGACCATCCACACACACTGTGGTATTTTTTTTGCCCTAATTGGTTACATATTCCCTGATAGCTCAGTTGGTAGAGCACTCGACTGTTAATCGAGTTGTCACAGGTTCGAGTCCTGTTCGGGGAGCCATATGGAGAGGTGTCCGAGTTTGGCCGAAGGAGCACGATTGGAAATCGTGTAGGCGCCACAAGCGTCTCGAGGGTTCGAATCCCTCTCTCTCCGTAGCGTTACCTCTCTGCAAAGGGATGAGAACTCTCAGTGGTTCGTTGGAGCATAGGCTTCGTTAGCACTGCTTCGCAATCTCGTAACGAAGTGAAGAGTATCCCTCTCTCTCCGTAGCGTTACCTCCCTGCAAAGGGATGAGAGCAAATATATTTACAGCATGGCTCGTTGGTCAAGGGGTTAAGACACCTCCCTTTCACGGAGGTAACATGGGTTCGAATCCCATACGAGTCATATATGGAGGCTTAGCTCAGCTGGGAGAGCATCTGCCTTACAAGCAGAGGGTCGGGGGTTCGAACCCCTCAGCCTCCACCATCTATCTTAACCGAATAGATTTTGTTCAATGACGCGGGGTGGAGCAGCCCGGTAGCTCGTCGGGCTCATAACCCGAAGGCCGCAGGTTCAAATCCTGCCCCCGCAACCAATTTGGAACCGTGGTGTAGTTGGCCTAACATGCCTGCCTGTCACGCAGGAGATCGCGGGTTCGAATCCCGTCGGTTCCGCCATTTAATGGCTTAAGGGATGAGAATTCCCTGGGTTCGCTTACGCATAAGCTTCGTAAGGAATACTTCGCAATCTCGTAACGGAGTGAAGAGTATCCCGCCCTGTTAAGCCATTTTAATTGGTATTAAGACATAAGGGATTGAGCATCCTATATCTCGAAGTATAGAGTATCCATCCGATTCCGTAGTATTTTGCTAATTATAATATTGGGGATTAGCCAAGCGGTAAGGCAACGGACTTTGACTCCGTCATTCATAGGTTCGATTCCTATATCCCCAGCCATCTATTTTCGATTGTTTCTCTTATGAGAGCCATTAGCTCAGTTGGTAGAGCACCTGACTTTTAATCAGGGTGTCGAAGGTTCGAGTCCTTCATGGCTCACCATTTTCTTGTAACGTGTGCGCGTGTGGCGGAATGGCAGACGCACCAGACTTAGGATCTGGCGTTTCACGACGTGGGGGTTCAAGTCCCTTCACGCGCACCATGTTTTTGCGGACGTGGCTCAGCGGTAGAGCATCGCCTTGCCAAGGCGAGGGTCGCGGGTTCGATTCCCGTCGTCCGCTCCATATAGATTTTGCGCCCTTAGCTCAGCTGGATAGAGCGTTTGACTACGAATCAAAAGGCCGGGAGTTCGAATCTCTCAGGGCGCGCCATTTATACTTCATTGATTCAGTTTTTGTATTAACGGGATGTAGCTCAGCTTGGTAGAGCACCTGGTTTGGGACCAGGGGGTCGCATGTTCAAATCGTGTCATCCCGATATTTCATTTCACCTATGCGGGTGTAGTTCAATGGTAGAACTTCAGCCTTCCAAGCTGATAGCGTGGGTTCGATTCCCATCACCCGCTTATATCTGTATCACGTGAGTCCGTCAGCCCTATTGGGAAGGCGGACTTTTTTTGCTATTTAGGAAATGTATGAGAAAAACCGAACACAATAGAATCCAGAGTATCGATGCTCCACCTGGCTAAGCTGTAGCTGTCAAATGGCCGCCAGAAGGCAGAGAGATGGAGAGAAGGCAGAGAGATGGAGAGAAGGCAGAGAGAGGGAGAAAAGTGAACTCCGTTTGAGAGTGGTATTAGCAGCAGTATCGTTCACCCGTTAGGGTGATTTTGTTGTAAGGGCCGGGAGGTTGCAATAGTATTGGAGGGCGTTATGTTTCTATAGAACTGATATAGTATAACTATGGGACTATTGGATCATAGGCAACACTTACTTGGAAGCTGAGGAGCATTTGTTATGACAGACAAAGTAATACGGATTTTTAGAATCATTAACGCCATTCAGTCGAACCCCGGGATTACCGCAGCAGATTTGGCCTTTAGGTGCGAGGTGAATATAAGAACGATCTACAGGGATCTTGAGCTGATCAGCCACTTTGCTCCGGTTACGAATGAAGGAAGGGGCACGGGGTACCGGTTCATGGGGAAATTCTTTTTGTATCCGCTGGATTTCTCGGAGCAGGAGTCGCTGGCGTTCTCTTTGCTGCCTTCGGTCCTGAATCAGGATAGAATCCCACCGGGTTTTCATTCTGCGTATGACAAGGTGATGGGGACTCATCTGAAGGAGAAATCGCGGCAAAATGGCCTGCTGGAGAATATTGCGGATATTATTCAAATGGGCACCCCGGCCTACCGCAAGGAGAGCCGGAACTTCCTGCAGCCGCTTATTGGAGCAATCCTGGAGCAGCGCAGCATCCGTACGGTATACCACTCGCAATCAAGCAACGTTACTACGGCGCGGGAGATTGACCCGTATTATCTGATCCCGCGGGATCAGCGTTTTTATCTCATTGGCTATTGCCATCTGAAGGGCGCAATACGTACGTTCCGGATCAGCCGGTTTGAGCAGGTAGAGATGACGGCGTCTACTTTTGATAAGGGAAATTTCAATATTAAGCAGTATCTGAAAAACACCTGGTCGATCAACCGGGGGACCCGGAATGTCACGTTCAAGGTACGGTTCGATCCGGAGGTGGCGCGTTACATTAAGGAAGAGGAGCTGTTCGTACAGCCGCGGATGAGCGAAGAAGGCGATGGGACGCTGCTGTTCGAAGTCACGGTTAATAATGAGAATGAGTTCATCAAGTGGATTCTGCAGTATGGCCCTAATGCGGAGATTCTGGAGCCGGAGTCGGCCAGGGAACGATTGAAGGAGCAGCTGGAGCAGTGGCTGGATGTGTATCAGTAGTAGTTGTAGATCACAATATTACATAATATGGAATAAAATATGTCGAAAAGGTTAGATTGAATAGTTCAACTGGAGAATAAAGGCTTTTTTAGAGATATATATGCCCTGAATGAATTGACCGGAGCGGTGAAGCAGGTTATTATTGGAATATAATGGAATGATAGGAGGCAAGATAGAAATTGCTGGAACTGGATGGGATGAATGAAGACTCTTTGACAGATATGCTTAAAGTCTCGTTCTCATGGGAGAACTGGACGGCAATTCTCGAGATTTCAGACAAGCTCTTTGAACTTGCAGTTCTAACCTACGGCTCCCATCAACAGGGTGCAAAGAAGTATTATTTGAAAAAAAATATAGCGTATTATCTCGGGTACAGTGCATGCATGAAGGGGATTGCCTATCAAAAGCTCGGTAACCTCGCTGAATCAAGAAAATGTATAGGCTTGTATTCGGATTTGAGCTGGATCAAGGATATGGATCAGGAAGCTGCCACAGAAGTGGAATACTACAGGAACATTGCGATAGCCAACACCTTCGTCATTGATCTGCTGGAAGGAAAGGTAGAAGTTCTCCCTGATTATGTTGAATTCATTCGCACAGGGGATCAGGAGGAGCTGCTTGCCTGCCTGATTACTGTACTGGAATCTGCAATTAAGTATAACTTTTCTATCGATTGGGTACTGGATGAGTTCAATGAGCCGCTTAAGGAGCTGAGCTGTAGAGCGAAGCAGGAAGACATCAGATACTACATAGACTACATGCATCTTAGTGCAATTTATTTGTATAAAAGGGAGAAAATTCATGATGCAATTAATCTGACTCTCTATATTTTGGTAATAAGTAGTAAACTTTATGATGGGACAGGCTTTAGGAAGATCGTGTCGTTTTATGAGCACATCCGGAGCCATGCCACCGCAGAACAACAAGAATCTTATCAAAACATAATGAAAAATATCTTAGAGAGGGAGTTTTTAAAAGATGAAAAAGGCGATCTCGTTATTAACAGCCGTATTGTTGATTAGCGCAAGCGTTGTGGTATCAACTGCAAGCGCAGGCGGCCACTTATCCGCAGCCTCCGGCAATATCTCTATTAACAATCACGGAGCAGGCCACTAGTCTATAATCTCTCTGTCTCATGAATCTGGAAATATAAGCTGCATATCATGCAAAAAAAGGGGTAAGCGATGCTTATCCCTTCTTTGCTGTGGATAGAGGTTACTCTGTTACAGCCAATCCCAGTCCTTCTGCGATTCGACGGCCAAACTCCGGATCGGCTTTGTAGAAGTGGCCAATCTGGCGGCGCTTGATCTCCTCAGACTCTACTGGAGTCATGGCACCAACAATATTGCTTACGAGCCGGGTACGCTCCTCTTCGCTCAGCAGGCGGTACAGGTCCCCCGGCTGGGTGTAGTGATCGTCATGATCATATGAGACGCTGTCCGCCTGGCCTGAGACTTCAAAAGCAGCCGCCTTATGCTGCGCTGACTCGGTTGCACCTCCGGAGCTGTTAGGCTCGTAGTAGACGGAGCCTCCCCCGTTATTCGTAGCATTCATCGCGCCGTCGCGCTGATTATTGTTGACCTCGGCGACAGGCTGGTTAATCGGCAGGTGGTTATGGTTCGCTCCTACACGGTAGCGGTGGGCATCCCCGTATGCGAACAGTCGGCCCTGAAGCATTTTATCCGGAGAAGCCTCGATGCCTGGAACGAATGAGCCGGGGGAAAAGGTGGCCTGCTCCACTTCGGCGAAGTAATTCTCAGGATTGCGGTCCAGCACCATGCGGCCTACCTCAATCAGCGGGTAATCCTTCTGCGACCATACCTTGGTTACATCAAACGGATCGAAGCGGTAGGTGTCGGCATCCTCCACAGGCATAATCTGCACATGCAGCCTCCAGGCCGGGAAGTCTCCGGTATCAATGGCGTTGAACAAGTCCTCTGTATGATAATCCGGGTTCTCCCCGGCTAGCTGTGCTGCCAGCTTAACATCGAGATTCTTGACGCCCTGCTCTGTCTTGAAGTGGTATTTGACCCAGACGGCTGCACCTTCGGCATTCACCCACTTGAACGTATGGCTGCCGAAGCCATGCATATGGCGGAGAGTAGCCGGGATGCCGCGGTCAGACATCAGAATCGTCACCTGGTGCAGAGACTCGGGGGAGAGGGACCAGAAGTCCCAGACCGCATTCGGGTTCTTCAGATGGGTCTGCGGATGACGCTTCTGGGTATGGATGAAGTCCGGGAATTTGATGGCGTCACGGATGAAAAAGACAGGCGTGTTATTGCCGACCAGGTCGTAGTTGCCCTCTTCGGTGTAGAATTTCACAGCAAAGCCGCGCGGATCGCGCACGGTATCGGATGAGCCCAGTTCCCCGGCTACGGTAGAGAAACGGATGAACATCGGGGTGCGTTTGCCGACCCCGGACAAGAAGGCAGCCTTCGTATATTGGGAGAGATCATTGGTGACTTCAAAATAACCATGGGCACCGGCACCTTTGGCATGAACGACCCGCTCAGGAACACGTTCACGGTTGAAGTGGGCGAGCTTTTCCAGTAAGTGGACATCCTGCAGCAGCACGGGGCCGCGGGCACCGGCGGTCATTGAATTCTGGTTGTCGCCTACGGGGGCGCCCCAGCTAGTCGTTAGCTTGTTGTTATTGTTTGTAGTCATGAACACAATCACCTCGTGTAGGATTTGATTTTAGATTAAGTATAAGTATTATAATAGCAAGAATTTAAATAAAATCAATCCTTTTTTATAATTATTATAATTAAGCTTATGTAGAAGAAGGATGGTTGATGATACTAATGCAACAAAAAACTCCCGCCCGCAGCAGCGGACAGGAGGGGGGATTCTGGAACAGAAGCGGAGCAGGAAGGGGTACTGATGACGGAAGCAAGAAGACCTGCAAGTTAGCTGATGATACCAAACTAATACGAGTTAGCTTGTGATATACATCCGGTTATAGTATTCATCCAGCATGCGCTTGGTGGCGAATTCGATGCGGGTGGTCTCGATGCTGCGGTGCATCATCTGCACCCACTTAGCCTGATCCTCATAGAAGACCGGGAGGACGCGGTTCAGCAGGGTCTCGTACAGTGCATCGCTATCATGCTGGTCAAGCACCGCAAAGTCGGTAGTCTCGAAGCCGTCGCCGATCTGCCAGCCGTTCTCGCCGTCGATGCAGGCCTCCGGCCACCAGCCGTCCAGAATGGAGCAGTTCAGGACGCCGTTCATGGCGGCCTTCATCCCGGAGGTTCCGCTGGCTTCGAGCGGTCTGCGCGGATTGTTCAGCCAGATGTCAGAGCCGCGGGTCAGCTGGGCTCCGATGGTCATATCGTAGTTCTCCAGGAAGACTACGCTCTTCGGATATTTGCGCATCATGGCTACAAGATTACTGACGATCCGCTTGCCGTTGTCGTCCAGCGGGTGCGCCTTGCCGGAGAAGACAATCTGGATCTTGCCGCTCTCCAGGTACGGCTCTATAATGTCCGGCTGGGAGAAAATCAGGTCACTGCGCTTGTAGGGAGCGGCGCGCCGGGAGAACCCGATCAGCAGCTGGTCGGCATTCAGGGCGATGCCGGAACGTTCCTCGATGAAGCTGATCAGCTCCTGCTTGATCTCCTTGTGCACGGCCCACAGGTCGCCGCCCTTCTCAAAGGCACGGGTCATCCGCTCATCTACCCAGGTAGGGGTGTGAATCGCATTGGTGATGCCTATGATGGCAGACCGGCCGGCGACTTCCTTCCACATGGTGTTCGCGGTGTCGGCATGAAGCTGGGCGACTGCATTCGAGATCCGCGACAGCCGCAGACCGGCAACGGTCATGTTAAAGGGTTCTCCGCCAATCCGCTCCATTTGCGCCCGGGTTAAGCTATTAAAGGCCCCCATGTATTCCAGCCGGTCCAGCGGATGGGTCTCGTTACCTTCCTTAATCGGTGTATGTGTAGTGAACACAACCTCTTCCCGTGTAGCCTTCCAGGCTTCTTCAAAGGTACTGCCGCCGGACATCTTCTCCCGGATCAGCTCGATTGCAGCAAGCGCCGCATGTCCTTCGTTGAAGTGATAGACATCGATGGGAATGCCCAGGGCGCGCATGGCTTTGACGCCGCCGATGCCCAGAACGATCTCCTGGGCAATCCGCTCCTCCCCGAACCAGCCGTAGAGCTGGCCGGTAATCCAGGCATCGCTGTTCTCCGGGATATCGGTGTCGAGCAAATAGAGCGGACGGTTGCCGAAATGGTCGGTTTTCCACACTTTGCAGACTACATCGGTCTTTCTGACTTTTACCGTGACCTTGACGCCTGTATCTTCCAGGAAGTCGTACACATAGTTGTGGTAAGAGTCGTAGGGGTTACCGTCTGCATCAATCTTCTGGTCCGTGTAGCCCTGCTTCCATTTGAGTCCGATAGGGATGATGGGTGCCCCGATATCCTGCGCGCCCTTGATGTAATCTCCGGCCAGAATGCCTAAGCCTCCGGCGTACATTTTGAAATCGGAATGCAGTCCGTACTCCATGCTGAAATAAGCTACTGACGGTAAGTGGTTGTCGCTCACTTGATAAGCCTCCTAAATGCGATTTAGATGGTACTGCGAATAAGAATTACTGCAGGCTGTATCTAAGATGCAAACGTTTGCTCAATAAGGCAGGACGGGCTCTGGAAGCGATTGCACCATCATTCTAGCATATTTATCCTTAAAAAGCACAGCGAATTTTCGGTGACAACTGGCTGCCTGTGGAGCCGATAAATAAAATTTGATTAACCTGCCGGAAGGCCATAAGATAAGGGGAGAATAAATGTACAAGGTTCATCTAAATCATAAGCTAAACCATAAATCAAACAATAAACCAAGTGGTGGTGTAAAGGATTGAGTATAGTCGTAATTGGAAGTCTGAATATGGATATGGTCGTGCGGGCAGAGCGTGCGCCGGAGGCCGGGGAGACCCTGTTCGGTCAGGGATTTGTTCTGTCTCCAGGCGGAAAAGGGGCGAATCAGGCCGTTGCGGCGGCCAGACTGGGCGCGGATGTGACGATGATCGGCAGAGTGGGGAAAGACGCTTTTGGCAGCGGGCTGCTGGAGATTATGGAGCAGGAGCGGGTGCATACTGCGTATATCTCACAGAGTGAATCCCAGGCTACAGGGGTTGCTTCCATTGTGGTGGACGGGTCCGGAGAGAACCGGATCATTGTGGTGCCTGGTGCGAATATGGAGATGAAGCCGGAGGATATTGAAGCGCTTGAGACAGTGATCAGCGGGGCCGGGATCGTGGTGATGCAGCTGGAGACGGATCTGGCGATGTGCGAGGCTGCGGCAGTCCTGGCGTTCCGGCACGGGATACCGGTGATTCTTAATCCGGCTCCGGCCCAGCCGCTGAGTGATGAGCTGCTGCACCATGTGACCTATCTGACTCCGAATGAGACAGAGGCGGGTATTCTGGCTGGCATCTCTGTGGAGAATGTGGAGGATGCAGAGCGTGCGGCCCGGATTATGCTGTCAAAAGGGGTCCGGCACGTCATTGTAACGCTTGGCTCCAAAGGGGCGTTAATCGTGGATGCTGCCGGAAGCCGGCATGTCCAGGGGTTCCCGGTGCAGGCGGTCGATACGGTGGCAGCCGGTGATTCCTTCAACGGGGCTCTGGCCTGGCAGCTGACCTGCAGTAGGACACTGGAGGAAGCGGTCCGCTTCGCCAATGCTGTCGGTGCGCTGGCGGTTGGCAAGACCGGTGCGATTGCTTCTCTGCCCAGACTCGAAGAGGTGGAGCAGTTCCTGCGGACAGCTGCTGATGCGAAGCCTCATGAGCAGTAGATCCCGTATGTGAGATAGAGTAAGCAGATGCTTATAGACAAATTAAGCGGGGAGCGTCAGAGGAAGCTCTGAGACTCCGGGTCCGCTAAGGAGCTGACACGTTTGAGCGGTACAGTAACTGTTAAGAATATAACCCTCGGAGAAGGGATGCCCAAAATCTGTGTTCCGCTGGTCGGAACGACGCGGACGGAGCTGCGTGCAGAAGCTGAGGCGCTAATCGCACTGGCGCCGGATGTGGTGGAGTGGCGCAGTGATTTCTTCACGGAGGTGGAAGATATTAATGCTGTGACCCAGGTGCTGGAGGACATTCAGCGTCTGCTGCCGGAGATTCCGCTGATCTTCACCTTCCGCAGCGCCAGGGAAGGCGGCGAGAGGGAAATCTCCTCAGCCTATTACTTCCGGCTGATCCAGGCAGCGGTAGAGAGCGGGCTGGTGGATATTGTGGATGTGGAGCTGTTCCAGGAGGAAGCGGAGGTCCGCAGACTGATTACAGCAGCACATGGACAGGCGGTGTTCGTGATTCTCTCGAATCATGACTTCGACGGGACGCCGTCCGAGGAGGAGATTGTCTCCCGGCTGCGCCGGGCGCAAGAGCTGGGCGGCGATCTGCCGAAGATTGCCGTAATGCCGCAAGGTCCAGCCGATGTGCTGACCCTGCTGGCGGCGACGAACCGGATGCAGGAGCAGTATGCGGACCGTCCGATCATTACGATGGCGATGAATGGGGAGGGCGTGATCAGCCGGCTGGCCGGAGAGATCTTCGGCTCGGCGCTGACCTTCGGTGCAGCGCATAAGCCTTCGGCACCGGGGCAGGTGGCGGTTGCCGAGCTGCGCGGTGTGCTGGAACTGCTGCACCGCAGCTTGTAGCGGCTGCCGGTTCGGAAGCAGCAGGAATGGGGATAGAGGGGTGCTTCCGGCCGGTGAAACGGTGGAAGCACCCTTTTGCATACATAGAGAGTATTGCAAGTGGCGTGCGGAGTTTGAAACTGTAGCTGTCCATGCCCTACAATGAAGGCAACTAAGTAGAAGGGGCGGAGCGCCGATGACAGAATTGATTCTGGTTGTGGAGGACGAGGTGAGAATTGCCCGTCTGCTGCAGATTGAGCTGGAATGCGAGGGATACCGTGTGTCTATTGCCGGTAGCGGCCATCAGGGGCTGGAGATGTACCAGGAGCAGCAGCCGGATTTGCTATTGCTGGATGTGATGCTGCCTGGATTCAGCGGCATAGAGCTGCTGCGGCGGATCCGGTCGGGCGATCCCGATACACCTGTTCTGCTGCTTACAGCCAAAAGCTCTGTGGAGGATAAAGTGTCAGGCCTGGACCTTGGGGCCAATGATTATATTACGAAGCCGTTTCAAATTGAGGAGCTGCTGGCGCGTGTCCGTGCTGCGCTGCGGCTGGCCTCGGGGCAGAGGAGAGACGAAGCCGTCAACCTGCTGCTGGCAGCTGATCTGGAGCTGAACGAAGCTACGCGGGAGGTGAAGCGGGCAGGCCGGAGCATCGAGCTGACTCCCCGGGAGTTTGACCTGCTGGTCTACCTGCTGAAGAATAAGCGCCAGGTGCTGAACAGGGAACAGATCATGGCTGCCGTCTGGGGGTATGATTATTACGGCGATACGAATATTGTGGATGTCTATGTCCGCTATGTCCGCAAAAAAATTACGCTGGACCACGAGCCTGAATTGATTCATACCGTGCGGGGCGTTGGTTATGTGCTGAAGGATACCCCATGAAGCTGCGGAGCACCATTCATCTGTATTCCAGCGTGCTGTTCGCTGTGCTGCTTATCCTCATGAATCTGTTCATTTACGCCGTGTTCAGCCGGATGTCATTAGACAGCCAGCTTGGGCAGGCAACTGCCGAGACGGCCAGAATCGCTGCCGCGATGAGAAAAGCGGGAGACGGGGTAACGGCACCGGAGCTGCTCCGGGCTTATGTACCGGTGGAGGGAATGCTGCGGCTGCTTAGTGCAGACGGAAGCGGACCGGCACCGGTTACCTCAACCTCCGGGCAGGAGATCAGCCGGATGAAGCCGGTCTACTATTCCGCGAAGCAGGTGGAGCGGGTCCGGGTGGACGGACGCTTGTATGCGTTCGTGAGCGTTCCGGTCATCTGGACAGACGGGAACGTCCTGAATCTCCAGATGACCAAAAGCCTGGAGAGCACGATGGATACGTTGCGGGTGCTGCGGATGGTCCTTGCCGGGGCTACGCTTGCGGCGCTGCTTCCGCTGCTGCTCTCCAGCCGCCTGTTGTCGGGCCTGATTATGCGGCCCATCGTCCAAATGACGGCAACCATGCGGGAGATTCAGCGCAGCGGGAAATTCCGCAGGCTTCCGCTGGAAGCACACTCGAAGGATGAGCTGATAGAGATGGGGCATACCTTCAACGAAATGATAGGCCTCTTGGAGAGCAATTATGTGAAGCAGGAGAAATTCGTGTCGGATGCCTCCCATGAGCTGCGGACACCGCTGACGGTTATTGAGAGCTATGCCAGTCTGCTGAAGCGCAGAGGGCGGGATCACCCGGAGCTGTTCGAGGAATCGGTTGAGGCCATCCATTCCGAAGCTGTGCGGATGAAGGAAATGACGGAGCAGCTGCTGCTGCTGGCGAAGCACCCGGAGCAGTGGGAGCTGGAGCTGAAGGTGATGGATCTGGAGGAGCTGGTGCGTTCTTCGGCGAAGGCTTTTCATAATGCGTACGGGAGAGAGGTCATGGTTCAGGTCGAAGGGCTGGCTGAGGGCTACAGCGATGAAGCTAAGCTCCGGCAGCTGCTATTCATCTTCCTGGATAATGCCCGTAAATACAGCGATGAGCAGATAACTGTGCGTATTGAAGCTGCCGGGCAGGAACGGATGATTGTGATTACCGACCGCGGCATTGGAATTCCGCTGGAGGAGCTGCCGAAGATATTCGACCGTTTCTATAGAGTGGATGAGGCGAGAACCCGTGAGAACGGAGGGGCAGGCCTGGGGCTGTCACTTGCCGCAGAGATCGCGGGAGCGATTGGAGCGGAGCTGTCTATGGAGAGTACGGTAGGACTGGGAACCTCGGTGACGATCCGCATGACTGCGGACCCCAGGGGAGGTGGACAATGAAGCAGAAACCAACGAACAAGAGCAAGATGTACAAGGCAGTTATAGGTATGGTTGTCTTCCTGTTGCTGTCTGTGGTTGCCTTCTGGATATTTGGCAAGGATTCGGAGCCGCTGTTATCCAGAGATCAGGCTACGCTGGCTGTGCTGAGCGAATATCCCGGTAAGGTAGACAGTCTGAAGCTGCAAGCTGGAGCTTATGTAGCAGAGCTTCAGACGGAGCAAGGACGGTATGAGCTGAAGCTGGACGGAGTGACCGGCGAGATTCTCTCCATCGTGCTGCTGAAGCGCACGGACGAACCGGCGGTGCAGCCTACGTCTGCCGCTACTCCAGCTCCATCTGGCGGAGCTGACGCGACCCCGTCACCAGCACCTACCCCGGCAGCGCAGAGCGTAGTCTCCGAAGAGGAGGCTGTCAGGCTGGCTATGCTTGAGGTACCGGGGGAGCTGGACGATGTGGATACGGGAATCGATGCGGCGGGCGCTTATTATCTGGTGGAGATTCATACTTCAGACGGACGGGAGGCCGTAGTCCAGGTGAATGCAATCTCGGGCCATATTATGTCTGTGACCTGGGAAGAGCCGGATGGGGACGATTCCTAGTGTTCTGTTTATTTGTTTTCTCAGCGAATTCTAATGTTGCTCCCGCTGTTCTCTCAGATTGTAGCGTTATAGTTACTACATGAAGCAGCGAAGAAAGAACTTAGGAGGCGTTAACATTGAAGACAAAGATATGGAGCAGTATCACGGCGGCAGCACTTATTCTCGGCGGCGCTTATGGTATAGGCGAGCTGAAGGGCAGTACAGCAGATGCAGCCGCAGCAGTGAAGAGTCAGGGCCAAACGTTGATCAGTGTAAGCCGAGCTGAGCAGATTGCCTTGAAGGCAGCTCCGGGACAGGTGGAGAGCATTGATCTAGAGAAGAAGGCCGGCGGCACGTATTACGATATCGAAATTCAGCAGACCAAGCAGGAGATAGATGTCCGGGTAGATGCGTATTCGGGAAAAGTAATCAGCGTGCGCAAGGATGCAGACGATGATGACTCTCATAAGGCAGCTCCGGCCTCAGGCGGGAAGCTGATTACCGCAGGCAAGGCGGCTGAGGTGGCTCAAGCTGCTGTGAAGGGGACGGTCACTGAGATTGATCTGGACCGGGATCACGGGGGCGCTGTCTACGAGGTTGAAATCAGGAACGGCCAGGTCAAGACAGAAGTAGGTGTCGATGCGTATACTGCCAAGGTTGTGTACACCGATACCGATTCTGACGAGGATGATGATTGAGTCAGAAGAGCGTTTCAGCAGAAGAAAAGAGAGGCAGCCGTTCAATCCGGCTGCCTCTTTGCTATGCCAAACGATTACGTCTACTGCTTCGCTCCCGTATACACGTGGACAGCATCCCGCAGGAACGCGGCCATGCCCGGACGGCGCTGGCCGTAATAAGCCGTGAAGCGCTCATCATCGACATACATCTGGGCAACGCCGGCGTGGGCTTCTTTGGTGTACGTATCCCAATAGAAGCTGAGCCACTGGCGGTGCAGGTCAGCGGCCTTCTGAGCCAGCTCGCTGGCCGAATCCCCTTCCTCCATCGCTTGCTCCAGTGACGCGAACATGTCAGCCTCTAACTGCTGAAGGGCAGTATACTGCTCCTCGGTCATATGGCTGAGCTTGCGGTTGGACTTCTCTACGGCTTCTTCGCCGTATTTCTCCCGGACCTCCTGCCCGTATTTCTGCTCGTTATCTTCAATCAGCTTCTGCTTGAAGCCTGCGAATTTCTCCTGATTACTCATCATACTTCTCCCTTCTGTGTGTGCAATGGTCTGCTCGACGTTCGCGATGAGCCGGTCCAGCTGTTGTCTCCGCTGAAGCAGCTGGTCATGGTGCTCACGCAGGGCGCGGGCGCCGTCGAAGGAGGGCGAATGGATAATATCTCTGATCGCCTCCAGGCCTAAGCCCAGCTCCCGGTAGAACAGAATCTGCTGCAGCAGGTCCACCTCGGCCTGGCCGTAGATCCGGTATCCTGAGGAATTGATTCTGGCCGGCTTCAGAATGCCGAATTCATCGTAATACCGCAGGGTCCGTGCACTGATCCCCGCAAGTGTGCCCAGCTTCTGCACGGTGTACTCCATAGTTCTATCTGCCTCCAATCTGTCTTGGCGTATACAGCAGAGAACGGGTTCAAGGCGTTCCCGCCGAGTAAGCGGCCGCTTACAGATCTAACTGTATACTTTGACGTAACGGCAAGGTCAACTCTTATTTGGTAGAATAACCAGACTGCGGGGCGGGTAACCGTCGGTGCTGGAAAAGCAAACAGCGGCAACCGCCCGGGCTTTGCCTCGGGAGATTGCCGCTGCTGCGCGGGCATATGGGGTTATTTCTTGCCAAGCTGGGCGGCGAAATACGCCTTAAGCTCTGCCAGCTTCCGGGGGTCCGCCAGGGCATCCTCCGCGGGGAAGTAATGCTCGGCAACCAGCTCCCAGGTGGGGACGATTTTCTGGGCGGTCATCGCTTTGATGGCGATCTTAACCGTCTTGCGCTCTCTGGCGTTCGAGAAGGTATCGACATAATGCTGTGACCGCGCAAAGTCCAGCTCGCTGAAGACTGCGCGGAAGATCTCCGCCGTCATCTTAGCATCGTCAAGCGCGCGGTGGGCGGAGCCGGAAGGCTCCAGGCCGAAGAGGGCCATAGCTCCTTCGACGCTGATGTCGTTACTGAGGCCGCGGGCGCGCAGGACGCCCTTGAGCAGATCGAAGTAGGTGGCCTCCATCCAGTAGGCATCATCCATCTTGTGCATCCGCACATCCTGGATAATCCGTTTCATATCCTCGCCGCCCCAGGTTAAGAGCAGCACGCCGTCAGTACTCTGGTCAAGCCACGCTCTGAAGGCGGTAATAACCTTCGGGAACCGGCTGGCGACGTCGATATCCTCCTGGGGGATGCCGGTTTTTTTCTTAATGAATGAATTCAGGGTGGAGAAGTATATGGGTCTGATTAAGGCTGAGAATTCATCCTTAACCTGCAATGAAGCGTCTAACCGGACCGCTCCGATCTCAATGACCTCCATGGGATGCTCGCTGGCAAATTTGCGGCCGTTGAATTCGATGTCCAGAATAATATAATCCACAGGTAATGCCTCCGTTTCAGTGACTGGCGCCAAGATTGCACGAAAATGCGCCGACCCTTCTATTTTAGCAAAAAAAGAGGCTGCATGGGAAATAAGGAAGAGTGGGAAGCAAAGGTTAGTAATAGGAAGATGTCGAATAGGTCAGGAGAAAAACTAACGGGGCAGTGAACTTAAGGCTTTGACCAGTTACCGGGAGGAACCAATGTTGGATCTGAACAGGGAAATCTATTGGATTGGCGGTTCGGCTTGTGCGGGAAAGAGTACACTTGCCAAGCGGTTTGCAGAGGAGAATGGTTTTGCGCTCTATGCCTGTGACGAACATGTCGGGATGCATTTGCAGCATATTACAGAGAAGGCTCAGCCTGTAATGTACAGGGTGTCGCGGATGGCGATGAATGAAGTGTTTTTCACCAGGAAGATTGCGGAACAGTTGAAAACTTATATTGAATATTTGCGGGAGGATTTCTTGTATGTACTGAGCGATGTGGCGGGTGGGGGAAGCGATCCGGTTGTTGTAGAAGGAAATCAGTTATTACCAGATCTGATAGAACCTCTCCTGAGGCAAAAAGAAAGAGCAATCTGGATGATTCCGTCAGAACAATTTCAGCGTAATCAATACAGCAGGCGGGAATGGATTCAAGGCATCTTACAAGCTACAGAGAATCCTGAGCGTTCTTTTGAAAATTGGATGAGGAGAGACGCGTTGTTTGCTGATAAGGTTAAACGGGAAGCGAAGGATCGGAAGCTGAAGGTGCTGGAGGTGGATGGAAGCCAGACCCTGGAGCAGAATTATAATGTTCTTTCCGGTTGGTTAGGGTGTGACATTTATCTCTAAATTGGGTAATGAACTAGATAATCTGTCGAATAGAACTATTGAGCTATTGAGGTAAGGAGGGAAGGCCATGAAGCTGTATGTAACCGTCAAAAGCCTGGGCAAACGCAGGCCGGTGCTGGAGCGCAGGGAGCTGCTGCTTGCGGCCCGTCCGCAGACGCTTCGCGCGCTGATCGCGGAGATAGTTGCCGGGCAGGTGCAGGCAATGCTGGAACGGCAGGAGCGGGGAGATCTAATCCCTTACCTGACCGCAAATGAGATTGCGGAGCAAGGCGATAATGGCAAGGTCGGGTTCGGCACGGTGTACGGCGAGGCAAAGCCTGAGCTGGAGAAGGCGACGGCTGCGGCACTGCTTGCCTACGAAGACGGATTGTACAAGGTGTTCGTGCAGGAAGAGGAATGTACTGCGCTGGATGAGCCGCTGAGGCTCGAAGAGGGCGATGAGCTGACGCTGATCCGGTTCACGATGCTGGCCGGAAGATTATGGTGAGGGAGATGACAGGATGAAGATCGGAAATGAAGAGTGGGAGACTCAGTGGTACGCGGATGTTGAGAACAAAGCCAAGGGGCTGAAGGGGGAAGGCGCGGAACTGGCAGGCCTGCTCGCGGAGTTCAGCAAGAACCGCTACCTTCATGAAGGGGAAGATTCGCTGGACCGCTTCCTTGTTATCATGGATGATCGCGCTGCGGCGGCTCAGGCTGATTTTACCGGATACTGGGGGCCACTGATTGGGGTCATGCAGCAGCTGTACAGCGCACATACTGTTGATCTTACAAGGTACATAGTTAATCATGCAGTGGAGTACCCTTATTCCATAGGGTATCTGCGCCGGCCGTTCCGGACCCGGGAGGTTCAGGCGCACCGGATGCAGATCCTCCGCAAAATCAATGCTCTGATCTATATGGAGCTGATTGAATTCTCGCTGCCGGAGTATCTGCAGGGGAATCATGAAAAGGATTACAGTACATCCTACCGTGTGGATATTGCCGTTCCCGATGTAATAGCCTATGAGCTGGACCGCAGCGGCAGCGGAATGGAGAAGCTGCTTAAGGATGCGGTGTACGGGGACAACCAGGGGGCAATGCTCAGCCGCAATATGATAAAAGGTGCATTCCTCAGCCATAACCAGGCTGCTGTTCAGATGATTGGCGAGCTGCTGCTCGCTGCCCGGCTGCAGGAGGGACTGCGGCAGTCCATTATGGAGACAATGGATGAGGGAACAATAGAGAACAATCTCTATATGCTTAAGGTGATTCTGGATAATGATCTCGTGCGCTACAGCTCGGTTGTGCGTGCCCTGGGCGTATGGACGGGCATGGGATTGGAAGCCCAGAACCAGCGGGTGGCGAAGCAGTTGATTGAAGGAGCTTATCAGGTGCTGACAGATGAAGCGCTGCGTGAGGAATGGCTGACCAGCGAGAATGCCAACCATGTCTACCTGAGCTTGTGGGCGACGGCAGTCTATGCGGAGAATGAGCTGATTGGCAAGGTGGATATCCTGATGGAACAGGGCCAGTCCTACCAGAAAATCGTAGCCCAGTATGTACTCTCGGGCAGCCAGAACCGGGAGGTGCGCCTGAGCAGCGCCCGGAAGTATCTGAGCGAGCAAGAGCCGGAGCTGCTGTACTGGATTCTGACGAACTATAATTATGAGTATAACCGGATGTGGAGAGGGCCGAAGGATAATGGGCCGAAGATCGAGGTCGTAACCAGCCCGCAGCTTGAGGATAAAAGCGAGCGGCAGCGCGACTTCGGTCTGCTGAAGCACATCTTCCTGAACCCGGACAGCCGGGAGCTGACCGGCACCTCCAAGGTGCTGGATTTCCTGCAGGTCAGCTACACCCGTGATCTGCCGGTCCAGAAGATGCTCTATCTGATCTCCTATGATATGGACCCGGCCTGGGTCAATGAATTGCTGGCGCTGAAGGACAAGCTCAGCACGGACATACGGGGGGAGCTGCTGAATTACTTCGTGCAGCATACGGAGGATACCGTACAGCGCGAATTCATCTTCGCCAGCCTCTCTGACAAGAGCATAAAGAACCGGGAACTGGCGCTGGACCTGGCGCAGGAGCTGACGCTGGCAGAGGATGAGCTGCTGATGGCCGAAGGGCTGCTGAAGCTCAAGACGGGTACGCTTCGGCAGAGCGTGACCCGGATGCTGCTGAATCAGCCGGATGAAGCGCTGAATGACTCCGTCCGCAGACTGGTGCAGGGCAAGAATGCCCTGCAGCGGCAGGCGGGACTGGAGATTATGACGGTGCTGTTCCAGGATGAGGAGCGTCAGGTACTCTTTGAAGCGGTACGTCCGCTGGCGGAGGCGCTGGAGAAGCCTTCCGACCAGGAGCGCGAGCTGATCGCCAGGCTGAGCCGGAAGAACGAGTACACGAAGGCGAACGGCTTCGGCATGTTCGATCCCAAGCAGTCTGAGAAGTGGCTGACGCAGGGGCCGGTGCTTGACGGGTTCGCCTGGGATCAGGTGTTCAAGCTGTCCTTGGAGCAGATCAATACGTTCCTTAAGGGACTGGACAACACGATCCACAAGCACCGCGATGTGGAGTATGAAGTTGAATACTACAGCGGATACAAGGATACGCTGCTGATCGGGACCAACCTCAGACCGCTGCAGGGGTACTTAATTAACGATGAGGAGACCGTCAAATCCGCCCTTGAGCAGTACCCGCTGCATGAGGTATGGGCTGAATATTGGGATAAGAGCGGCTGGAGCGCCCGGGATCTGATAGAGCTGAACTTCTATATCAGCCTGGAGGAGCTGGATGAGACCCTGGAGAACTATGACGGCTACGATACCTTAGGGATCGATGATAACGAACTCAGCAAGCAGAAGCTGCTGTCCGGCTGGCGTAAGGAGTTCGCAGCTAAGATCTACCCGCTGGAGCAGACCGAGGCTGTGATGAAGCTGGTGGACAAGCTGAAGTACAGATGGCAGGTGGAGTCGCTGCTGGATGCGTTCCGCGCGGACCATAAGAGCCCTGAGGGCTTCCGTCTTGCCGATGGTGCGGTGAATGCGCTGCTGGCCGCGTTCCCGGAGGAGAAGCTTGCCGTTGACTGGCCTTTCCTGTCTGTGTTGGCAGATCCGTGGATCGATATGGTGCAGAAGCTGTGGGACGGAACAGAGGAGTTCAAGGAGATGTTCCGTACCTGCTACAGATTCGAGGGCATCAGCGGGGACGGAGAACGGTCCAGCATTATCGGGCTGAAGCATTATGTCCAGGCCTTCAACGATGGAATCATTGGCGAAGAGACGCTGCTTAAGGAACTGCTGCTGAGTACGGATGCACGCAACCATATGAGCTGGATCAGCTCGCGCAGGTACGATTGGATTGAAGACAGTCCGCAGATGGTTGCGCTGCGTGCACGGATTATTGACCGTCTGCTGGCCATTGAGCTGGGGCGCGGCGATCTGCCGACCGAGGTGACCGGCATGACGATGGGGCTGCAACGGATCGAGGGGCTGGAGTACTGTATCCGCATCCTGTCCGGGCTGAATAAGGATACCTTCGTGCGCGGCTACGTGTACGGGTACGGCAACAATATTACGAAGAAGGAATCCTTCAGCCATCTGCTTAAGGTATGTTATCCGCGCGAGGGCGATAATGCGGAGCGGCTGAAGGCCTTGCTGCAGGAATACAAGCTCACTGATCAAAAGCTGCTGGAAGCCGCTATGTACGCCCCGCAGTGGATCGAGATTATTGCCGAGTACCTTGGCTGGGAAGGGCTGCGCAGTGCCGCCTGGTACTTCCATGCCCACATTAACGAGAGCTTCTCGGCCGAAAAGGAGACGGTGGTGGCGCATTACTCGCCGATCACGCCGCAGGAGTTCAACGACGGCGCCTTCGATGTGAACTGGTTCCAGTCAGCCTATAAGGAGATTGGACAAGAGCGGTTCGAGCTGCTCTATGACTGTGCGAAGTATATCTCCGCCGGTGCGAACCACCGCCGTTCCCAGCTGTTCGCCGACGCCACGCTCGGCAAGCTGAACCTGGAAGAGATGAAGCAGTCTGTAGAGCAGAAGCGGGGCAAGGATCATCTGCTCAGCTATAGCCTGATTCCGCTGGGAGAAGACCGCGAACAGGATATCCGCATGCGTTATGAGTTCATCCAGCGCTTCCTGGCCGAGAGTAAGAAATTCGGCGCACAGCGCCGTGCCAGCGAAGGCCAGGCTGCCCAGATTGCCCTGGGCAACCTGGCTCGCAATGCCGGATATGCCGATGTCACCCGCCTGATCTGGGATATGGAGGCGCGCAAGCTGGACGATTATGCTGCGTACTTCGAGCCTTATGAGCTGGACGAAGAGACCTTCGTCTCGCTTAGTATCAATGAAGAAGGGCAAAGCGATTATGTAGTCACCAGCAAGGGAAAGGCGCTGAAGTCGGTACCTGCACGCTTCAAGAAGCATGAGTGGATCGAGGCGTTGAAGGAGGCCAAGAGTGAGCTAACCGGACAATTCCGGCGCGCCCGGGCCGAGCTGGAGCGGTCGATGGAGTCCGGCAGCAGCTTCACACCGGCAGAGGTTGCCGGGCTGAGCCGGAACCCGGTGCTGGCTCCGCTGATTAGCAAGCTGGTGCTGATGAGCGGCGATGCTCTGGGGTATTACGATGCGGATCAGGGGGCACTGGTCAGTCCTGCGGGCGAATCTACGGCACTGAGCGGGGAGACGGCGCTGCGGATTGCCCATCCGCTGGATCTATACCGCAGTGGACAATGGAGCCTGTATCAGAAGGATCTGTTCGACCGTCAGCTCCGCCAGCCGTTCAAGCAGGTCTTCCGCGAGCTGTATCTGCCGAATGAGGATGAACTGGCCCATGGCGTGTTGTCCCGCCGTTATGCGGGCCATCAGGTGCAGCCGAGCAAGACGGTCGCCCTCCTGAAGGGGCGGCAGTGGACGGTCAGCTATGAGGAAGGGCTGCAGAAGGTGTTCTATGCCGAGAACCTGATCGTCCGGCTCTATGCCATGGCGGACTGGTTCTCGCCGGCGGACACTGAGGCGCCGACACTGGAGACGGTGCAGTTCTTCGACCGGAAGACGTACAAGGGCGTGCCGCTGGATCAGGTGCCGCCCATGTTGTTCTCGGAGGTTATGCGGGATGTGGATCTTGTCGTCAGCGTGGCCCATGTCGGCGGCGTCGATCCGGAAGCGAGCCTGACGACTGTAGAGATGCGCCGGGTGATCGTCAGCGAGTCGCTGCGTCTGCTGAAGATTGGGAACGTCCGGCTGGATGGCAATTATGCGCGTATAGACGGTACGCTGGGCGAGTATGCAGTGCATCTGGGCAGCGGTCAGGCGTACAAGCAGGCCGCAGGCGCCCTGTCGATTATCCCGGTGCATTCGCAGCACCGGGGCCGGCTGTTCCTGCCGTTCCTGGACGAGGACCCGCGCACAGCGGAGGTACTCTCCAAGGTCGTGCTGCTGGCCGATGATACGAAGATCAAGGACCCGCAGATTCTGGAACAGCTGAGCAGATGAGCTGCTGTGCAGTAAGGGGTAAGGGCTAAGCGTCTGCTTAGTCAGGGGATATATGGCACCGGCGCTCGAACTTGAGCGCCGGTGTTTTTTGGTGCGGGGGAGAGAAGCTGCCTCTTATGGCTGGGCGAAGGCACGTGGGTCAAGAATGTATGCGGAAAACCGAACATAATGGGTGTTGCGATGAAGCATGGGGCCCCCATGCTCCACAGCCAGTAACATTTATAGAAATCCTGCAAGAAGTGCAACAATACTACCTCCATAAAAGCGGTATATACTGAAATCCTGCCAGAAATGCAACAAATTCAGCGCTAACTTGCTCTAAATACCGAAAATTGTACAAATAATGCAACATTACACTTCAGCCAGTAACATTTATGAAGAAATCCTGCAAGATGTGCAACAATGCTGCTCCTTACAAGCGGCAGGTGAGAGAGGCATCAGCATCCTTCAACCGTTAGAGTAGTTTTGTTTGTTTGCATATGACATAAAGCCAACTATATCGATCATTTTAATAGAAATATTTTACATTATGATCAATACATATTACGATTTAAGCAGGAGGGATTTGGATGAAGAAGAAGGGAAGGCTTGTTAACAATATTCATATTCTGCGTGCTGTGAGAAGCGATGGACACAGGACGAGGTTGCAAAGAAATTGGATATAAGCAGAATGACCATCTTCTTCTATTGAAGGGAACCGTTATAGCCCCTCGCTGATTCTTGCTTTTGAAATTGCCCGATTATTTGATAAGGTAAATTGCAGAAGTGTTCCGCTATGTAACCCATGAGGAAGATAAAGGAGGAGGGATCATGCCTGATTGGCTGATAGTACTGTATTTCACTCTCAAAAGAACAATACCATTTTTGGGTCATTTTAATCATATCCCTAACTTGTATTATACAGTCAAAGAATCAAACTTAACTATGTTTTGGCTTGTCCTGAGCTGTCCCAAATGCCTTGAAATTGGCTTGGGATAGCTCTTTTTTTGTAGGAAAAAGCTGTCATGAATTTTCGCATATGCGCATTTTTTCACTAAGATTCTTGGACTATAATGCTACGTTTGTAGAATAAAAGGGTTTAAAAGCAGGGAATCAGTAAGTCTATGGCGAATTTTTTTGGAGGGGAAAGCGAGGAATAAGAAATGAAGAACAGGCTCCGCCAAAATCTGCAGTCTTTGCAAGACGCATACGCATCCTTATGCGGATTGACAATTATTATTACCGATCAAGCGGACCAACGGATAACAGAACCATCAGGCTTAACCAAGATGGCAGCTCTGTTGTTCGGTTCTCCTTGTGCATCCGCTGAACATGCAATTGCAAACCTGCTGAAAAAGGTCAGAACGATATCGAAAACCATAGTTTATGAAACCCGCTCTGGGCTGAAAATGCTGATTACCTCCATCAGGCTCAGTAAACAAAGGCCCTATTATATTCTAACAGGCGTCTGGGTGGATGGTTGTACGAAGGATCTGATTACCGCGAAGATTCATGAAACCGTTCCCCCCGGGGAATGGGCGGACTGGATTCAGGCGTTGGATAAGGTACCGGTCCTGGATCAGGAGGGCGTGGCCAGGATCATTACTCAATTGGATATGCTGGCTGATACGGTGCAGGCTCTGCTTGAACGGGAGCAGGGGGGAGAATATTCTGCTTACGACCTGCAGCTTTTGAATCTGATCTATCTGCTGGACCCGGCAAGCCCCGAGTGGCTGCAAGGAATACTTGGCATTGTAGTACGTGTTCTTGGAGTAGAATTCGCAGGCTATGCCAGTAATGCTGAAGACGGGGATCAATTCACGGTGGTGGAGACAACCGGATTGCCTAAGAATAACTCCCTGCAGGGGGCTTCTTTTTTTTATGGAGAAGGATTTTTGGGGCAGGTGGGGCTCTCCAAGCAAATGGGGTATTGGAGGAATGCTGACCGTGATCTGCGAATTTCTTTTTTTGCTGCGCATGGGGTAAGGCCGAAGGTGTTAATTTGCTATCCCATCAAATACAAGGACAAGCTCTACGGATTATTGTATGCCGGAGATCCGGCCCGCCCGGAGCTGACGGAGGAGCAGGCGGATATGGGCATGCTGGTGGCCCATCAGCTCGCTGCTTCCATGTATCATATGGAGAGCGAAGCGCTGTATGACCGTCAAAGGAAGAGGCATGATACCTATAAAGAAATTGTCCAAGGGATTCTGGTTACTCAGGATAAGGAGGATTACCTGCAGCTGTTTATCGAGTTTTTCCAGCAGCAGCTAGGCAGTCCGTTCATGTGCTTGTTATTACATACGCCTGAGGAAGCCGGACTGAGGATCTATTCTTCTTCTTCCGCTCCGGGTGAACTGTACACCGTCTACGCAGAGGATGCTGAGCAGATCTATTTCTCTGACGGGATACCGGGGTTCAACCTCCTGAACAAGCCGATCCGGCGGGAATGGAAGAGCTGGCAGCTGGTAGAGCATCCTATGGTATTTGAACAAAGGCTGCTGGGGTTATTCACGGTCCAGTTCAGTGATGAGGGGCAGCGGCGGGAATATGAAACGATTTTTCATATGACCAATGTGCTGCTAGTGACCAAGCTGCTTGCACAGCAGCCTCAGGACACGCCCTCCGGGACTGACTTCATGCGTCTGCTCCAGGATAATCTGCTGATGCAGCAGCCGGTAGTACATAGCAGAGCTGCGGATATCCGAAGGCTTGCACAGGACTTGCTGGGGCCGCTAAATCATTCAGCGGAAGAGATCGAATGGATCGGCCAGGCCGCGCTCCTTGCTCCATATCATATAGGGCTGCTCCGCAAATATTTGGGTGACATCCCGGCGGTATGCATTTTGTGCCATATGCAGTTTTACCTGTCGGATTCTGCCGGGGAAGAGGATGTAGGAGAAAGTTCCCATCTATACTTGGCGAAGGTCTTGCTTGTGCTTACGAAGTACACGGAGCAGGGCGGCAGGCAATGGAAGGAAACACTTCCTATACCCGTACCCGAGCCGCTTATGCGGTCTTTTGAACAACTGATAGCTCCTCCGCCGGTTGCAGCGCAGCAAGAAGGAGGCGAACGTTTTACTACCCGGGAAAAAGATATCCTGGATGGTCTGCTGACCGGCCTTAATAACAAACAAATTGCGGAGAAGCTGTTTATCAGTACGCATACTGTCAAGAATCACATCACCAAAATCTACGAGAAGCTTGGTGTGCATAGCAGATCACAGGCCATCTCGCAAATGTATCAGGCTACAGGCAAAAAAGATTCTCTATAAAAGCAATGATTACGCAGGGTGTAAGCGTACATTGCTTTTTTTGTGCAAATATAAGAATTTATAGGTTTCATGCTATACATTATCCTTCTATTTCTTGCTGAAAAGGTACCGTCCTTTAAAAGGACGGCAAAGCCGTTTCCACTTGATAAAGGAAAGAAGGCCTGTAGAAAACAGGAAGATTATGTCGAAACTTAGGAACCAGTGACGATAGGCGCAGAGGCCATACGTTATACATAATAGTAGAAGCTTTGTAGGCTCGACAAAATACATATTGAGGAGTGCTTCATTTGAAACTAAACATCCGCACCAAATTGTTGGGAGGCTTTCTGGTTATTGTAGCGTTGCTTATATTTATCAGCGGGCTATCGATTATGAAAATGGCGGGCATGAACAATAACTCTTTACAGATGCAGAGCTACAACTTTCCTGCGCTTGTCAATGTTGCCGAGATTCGGACGGAACTGTACAAGCTGCGCGGTGACTTGTTCAAGCTTATCCTCGAAACCGATGATGCGGTGAAGGAGGAGATTCAGGCAGTTATTAAAGCGGATCAGGACAAGATTGCTGACCGCATGAAGGTCTATGGAGAGCTGGCACTGAATGCGGATCAACGGGCTGCGTTAGAGAGCATTAAGCAGAGCGTGGATAACTATAACCAATCCGTACCCAAAGTCCATGAACTGCTGGATAAAGATCAGAATACGCAGGCTTACGGCGTCTTAATCGACGCATTGCCTGATCTGCAGAAGGCTCAGGATACCGCCGATCTGGCCGTCAGTAATGTAATTCAAGGCGCAGATGACCGGATTGACTCCACGGTTGCCAGTTATAATTCCGGAAGACTGATGATCCTGATCATCTCCAGCATTGCGGCAATTGCAGCCATTGTGCTTGGAGTCGTGATCTCGCAGGGCATTGTCGGCCCGGTATCCAAGCTGCTCGCTGCGATGGTCCGCATGGCAGGCGGTGATCTCAGGGAGGAGGTTGCGGTCAAGAACCGGGATGAGTTCGGCCGGCTGGCCGCAGCAGCCAATGAGATGATTGCCAGCCTGCGCAAGCTGATTGGCGGGACTGTCGAAGCGGCACAAAGTGTCGCGGCTTCCTCTGAGGAAATATCGGCAACGACAGAAGAAATTGCCAGCGGCAGCCAATCCCAGGCTCAGGCGGCGCAAAATATCAATCAGCTGGTTCAGGATCTGACCCGGGGCATCGATGAGGTTGCGAAGAATGCCGAGCAGGCATCGGAGCTATCCCTGCTGACACGTCAGGGCGCTGAGGAGGGAAGCACTGCGGTAAGAGAATCCGGCCTCGGCATGAGCAATTTGTCGGAGAAGATGGAGCTGCTTGAGCAGGATTCCCAGAAGATCGGCGAAATTATCGAAGTGATCGATGAGATTGCTGAGCAGACCAATCTGCTGGCGCTCAATGCAGCGATTGAGGCAGCGCGTGCCGGTGAGCAGGGACGGGGGTTTGCCGTTGTCGCCGATGAGGTCCGCAAGCTGGCTGAACGGAGCAGTGAGGCCACCAAACAGATTGCCCTGATCATCAGGGTGATGCAGAAGAACACGGTTCTGAGTGTACAGGCTGTTAGTGACGTATCGGCCCTGTCCGAGCGGACAGAGCGGCTGATCGACGGAATCGTTACCCGTATCAATGAAACTACCCAGCAGATTACAGGTATCGCTGCGGCCTGTGAGGAACAGGCGGCGCAGACGAACGAGGTGCTGCTCTCGATTGAGTCTATAGCGGCCGGAAGTCAGGAATCCGCAGCAGCAGCAGAAGAGACAGCCTCCTCTTCACAAATGCTTGCCTCCTTGGCGGATGAACTGAATAGCTCTGTCTCGGTGTTCAGATTGTAGAGGGGGGAGTAGTTATGCTGGCTGCGCGAACGGAGCAGTACATCATATTCCGGCTGGTACAGGAGAAGCTGGCCATCGATATCCGGGAGATTAACGAGATTATCAAGATGGAGCCTGTCACATCTGTGCCTAACAGCAAGTCTTTTATTAAGGGCGTTATTAATTTACGCGGTAAAATTATACCGGTGATCAGTCTGTGCAGGCGGTTTGGACTTGCAGAATCTCCACCGGATACCCGCTCTAGGATCATTGTGGTGCATTATCGGCAGGAGGCCATAGGCATTATGGTGGATTCCGTAGAGAAGGTGGCTTCCTTCCAGCAGGTGGAGCCTCCTCCGGAAGCTCATGAAATGCAGGGAGTGCAGTACATGGACGGAATCGGAAAATGTCCTGAGGAGCTGATCAGCATTCTGAACATTGGGCGTCTGCTAAGTGAAGGGTGAAGGCTAATGCATGAAGGAGGAGAGGAGAACAGATGAACGAGTTTCATAATATGATGTACTTGGGCGTTTTTCTGGATGAAATGGACGAGCAACTGCGGTATTTGGATGAGGCCCTGCTCATGCTGGAGAGCAAAGGGTATCAGAATGACATTATTCAGAGGATCTTCCGGGTCGCACATACACTTAAGGGCTCATCCGCAGTCATGGGATTCAAGCAGCTTAACCGGCTGACACATCAGATGGAGAGTGTGTTTGAGCTGCTCAGGGGCAGACAGCTTGCTGTAACCTCCGAATTATTGAACATTCTCTTTGACTGCGTAGATTTCATTAAGGAGCTTCGTCAATCCATTCTGAGCGGTACATTGGTGGAGGGGGACACCTCAGAGCTATTGCGCCGGTTAAAAGAGGTGCGGAAGACAGCGGCCGAGTCCCCCGTGCCTGTTACAGAGGGGCTTCCGCAGGGAGGAGCGGGGGCTGCGCCAGATATTATCTTCGATGATATCCGCAAAGAGCAGATCCAGGCGGCCATAGATCAAGGCTCTATGGCTATAGCGGTTCATATTCAACTGGCTGCTGAGGAGCCGATGAAATATGTCCGCGCGAAGCTTGTAGAGGCCAAGCTGCTGGAGAAGGGAGTGGTTGTTGCTACCTACCCGGAACTGGAATGGATCGAGAGGGAGGCGCAGTTCTCCGGTACCATCGCGTATATTCTGCTAACACAGCAATCCCGGCAGGATATTATGGCCAGTCTGCAGGAAATCTCGCAGATTGAAATTATACATACAGATCCTATTACGAAAGCGAACCTCGACACCTTCACCGCAGGAAAAGAGGCGCAAAAAAATAGCGGCTATACGGCCCAGACTGTCCGTGTGGATGTGGAGCGGCTGGAGGGGCTGCTGAATCTGGTAGGAGAGCTGATTATAGATAATACCAGGCTGCACAGTGTCCGTTCCCGATTAAGCGAGCAGTTCAAGAGCAACAGTGATGTTCATCTGCTTAATGATATCGCAGGACACTTGAATATGGTCATCAGCGATCTTCAGGAGGGGATGATGAAGACCCGGATGCTGCCGATGGAGCATCTGTTCGGCCGCTTCCCCCGGATGATCCGGGATTTGGCGCAGAAGTCGGGCAAGGAGATCGAATTCATCATTGAGGGCAATGAGACCGAGCTGGACCGCAGCCTGATTGAGGAGATCAGCGATCCTCTGATTCATATTCTGCGTAACGCGGTGGACCATGGGCTGGAGTCGCCGGAAGAACGTGCAGCTTCGGGCAAGCTGCGGAAAGGGACCATTACTCTGCGCGCAAGCCATCAAGGAAACATGATCGTGATTACGATATCCGATGACGGCAGGGGCATTGATACCGGCAAGGTCAAAGAAGCTGCTGTGCGTAGAGGCTTTGTCACCGCCGAAGAAGTGAAGCGTATGACGGATAAGGAGCTGGTGATGCTGATTTTCCGCTCGGGCATCTCTACAGCCCGTACGGTCACTGATTTATCCGGCCGCGGAGTGGGCATGGATATTGTCAAAGCACATATAGAGAAATTAAATGGCATCATAGATATTGAGACGGCTCCTAATCAGGGGAGTGTATTCACGATCAAGGTCCCGTTGACCCTTGCCATCATCCGCTCCCTGCTGGTGAAGCTGGGGAGCAGCACCTTTGCCATTCCGCTAATTAATGTCATTGAAATATTCAGAATGAAGGCGGAGGATATTGTTACCATTCAGGGACAGGAGGTCTGTCAATTCCGCGATCAGGTGCTTCCGCTTGTCCGTCTGCACCGTATGCTGCAAGTGGAGGAAGAGGAGCATACGGCAGACGGCCGGCTGTTCGTAGTCATTGTCGGCTTCGCGGATAAACGGGTCTGCCTGGTGGTAGATGAGACGATCGGCAATCAGGAGATTGTCATCAAGTCACTGGGAAGCTACATAGGCAGCGTTCCTTATATCGCAGGCTCAACCATACTTGGCGACGGCCGTGTGGCCCATATCCTGGATATAGGTTCAATTGCAAGAGAGACCGGCTCGTCCCACGATACACTGCTGCAAGAGAACATGGTTATGGCAGGGAATCAGGATAGTCAGAGCGAGAAATATATCACCTTCAAGCTGGAGAAGCTGGATTTCGGGATTCCGATCCGTCAAATGAAGGAGATTGTACCGGTTCCCGAGATTCATTCGCTGGTGTCCGCCCCGGCTCATGTCCTGGGGATGATTAATCTGCGCGGACTACTGTTCCCGGTCTATGATATACGTCCTAAGCTCGAAATGGACAGTGGTGAACAGACAGCCGGTTCCCGGATTCTGATCTGTGAGGTGTCGGGACAGGAGGTAGGGGTGTGGGTGGATCAGGTGTCGGCGGTGCAGCTGCTGGCAAGAGAGCATATGGATGAGGCGCCGGATCACATTCTCCAGAACCCGGAAGTGCTGGATGGCGTCTATAAAGACAACCGCCAGTTTATTCATTTGCTGAATTTGGAGAATATATTGGATCTGGATACCTGCGTCATTACCGGTCACGGATCACATGACCCAGCCCTGGTGTGATCTCGCTGAAGCCGGCCATGTGGCGGGACTGGCAGGGGATCGACCGGGCGCTGGCGGTCATGAGGATATTGCAGAGATCAGCCTTGCCCTCTCCCGGAAGCACGAAAGTTCTGGTATATGGATACACTTCACAGAGTGTTGTATGGATGGCACTGATTAAGCGGTCATTGCCGCTGCGGCCCATCAGATTCATGATGATCTGGCCGTGTCCGTTCAGCTTGGCACGGGTAAGGCGGAAGAACTCCAGTGTGGTGAAGTGGGGCGGCGTCCCGGCAGCGGTGAAGGCGTCGACCAGGATGTAGTCATGGCCCTGGTCCGGCGCGGCTTCCAGCAGACTGCGGCCGTCACCGATCAGGACGTTATCCTGCGTGTAGCCAAAGCGGGTTCTGCTGTATTCCACCACCTTCGCGTTCACCTCAGCCACAGTAAACTGCTTCTCGGCGAAATAACCGGCTATCGTACCAATCCCGTGTCCGATCAGGAAGACATGCTCGAAATAAGGATTACCCGCCTCCATCAGATGGATCATCGCCCGGGGATACTCGAAGATCACCCGGCGCGGATGGTCCAGATCCAGTGCGCCCTGAACAGCTTCCCCTGAGAATTGCAGAACCCGGAACCGTCCGGTCTCGCCATATAGCTCGGTTGTATCGTAGACCTCGATGTCCTGAGAGTCGTGGTTAGTAAGGGGTGGTGTGTGCAAGCGGATCAGACTCCTTCTGCAGATGGAATTCGTTACAGCCTTCATAGTAACATAAAGCAGCCGCAGGAAGTTCTTCCTGCGGCTGCTTGTATGGGTCAGAGGCGGCTTAGGTTTACTTAATGTACCAGACTCTCTAGTTCGGGCTGTAGCTTGTGCCGTAGGGCGTACAGCATGGCGGCACCGACCAGGAAGGCAGCGGCATCGGCAATGACCAGCGACCACACCACTCCATGGAAGCCATTCGTCTGGTTGGCGAAGAAGAGCACAGGAATCAGTGTGACCCCTTGAATAATCGACATTACGAACGCGGCTGTTCCCTGCGCGGTAGCTTGGAAGATCCCCATGAACAAGGTGGTCAGCCCTGAAATGAATAAGGACAAGAAGGTGACATGCAGAATGTAGCTGCCCATTTGAATCATTTGCGGGTCCTGGGTGAACAGACCGATCAGATGGTCGGATATCAGATAGACGATGATGCCGAATACGGCAGCCATGGCGGCCATCGCTTTTACCGTGAATCCAATGGTATGCTTCATGCGCAGCTTATCCGCTGTGAATGAGAAGGCAATGAGCGGCACCACTCCCTCGCACAATCCCATCAGAATAAACTCGGGAAATTGCAGCAATCTTGAGGATATCCCGTAAGCGGCTACAGCCGAATCTCCATATTCGATCAGGAACAGGTTGAAGATCAGCGACATGGCTCCCAGAAAGACACTCATGATAAAGACCGGAACGCCGATTTTGAACACATTGCTGAGAATATCCTTGGTGGCCTTGAACCATTTGAAGGAGACTGTGAGGAATTGGCTTTTGTAGCCCATATGGAAGGCATAGTAGGCACTCGCAACCATGTTGGCAACAACCGTTGCCGACGCTACGCCAATTACACCCCAGTGGAGCACGAAGATGACCAGTGCATCGAGCAGGATATTAACCACCACGCTGAGCATCATCCCGATCATGGACACGATGGCTGCACCCTCGGAGCGGACCATATTCTCCAGCGTAAAGAACAACACAACAAACGGCGCGCCAATCAGCATGACTGTGACATAATCCTTCGTGAATCCATAGGAATCCGGCGTTGCCCCCAGACTGTGAAGGATCGGGCCGATCAGCGGCAGACCTGCGGCCATCACGAGGAGGCCAAGCAAGAGACTGCTGTAAAAGGCGAAGGAGGACACTTGCTTGACTTCATCATATTTGTGCTCGCCAAGCAGCCGCGAGATGTAGGTGCCGCTGCCGATCCCCACCAGATTGCCCAGCGCCATAATGATGGCGAACAGCGGTAAGGTCAGGGCGAGTGCGGTCAGCATGGCCGTATTGTGGAGAGTGCCCAGGAAATAGGCATTCAGAATCGAATAGATGACGTTCATGGAGGTGCCTAACATCATGGGCACGGCGAAATGGGCGACGGCTTTGGTGATAGGTGCTTTTTCAAAATAATAAAGGTTTTCGGTATCCATTAGGGATCACTTCTTTCACTGATTTTTGTCAATCTAACGGCGTTAGATTGAACCTTACAGTGTTAGATGATATCATGAACCTAAGAGACTGTAAAGCATAAACTTACACTGTTAGATAAAAGGGCGGATAACGATGAAAAAAGCACAACCTCAAATCTCGGAGGACCGGATTCTGGAAGCTTCATGGGAGCTTCTTAAGGAGGGGGGCATCGAGAAATTCAGCATGCGGCGGCTGGCGGAACGGCTGGGCATTCAGGCTCCCTCGCTGTATTGGTATTTCAAGAGCAAGCAGAACCTTTACCAGCGGCTGGCCAACCACATCTCCAGAGTCATCCTGGAGGAGCACCGCCCGGAGGGCGACTGGAAGGAACAATTGACAGGATTTGCGGTAACGGTACGGAGCGTGCTCAGCCGGTATTCCTGTTCCACCCAACTTATGATGATGACACTGCCCCACGAGCCGGACATTATCCGGTTCAACAACCGGATGCTGCACTGCGTGGAATCCACGCCGCTTGAGGAGGCGCAGAAGGTGCAGGTGGTCACAACACTGGTGAACTTCGTGTTCTTCTTCGTGCTGGACGATTATGAGCATGAGCGAAATGTCGCTATGATGGCTAAGGAACAACAGGAGCCTCCGGGTGAGGAACTGCTTCGCCTGATGGAATCGATGAGCGATAAGGAGGTTGGGTTGTTCCGCAGGATGTTCAAGAACGGACTGTTCGAGCTGCTGGGGACTGACGGGGCCTTTGAATTCGGACTGAGACTGATTCTGCTCGGGACGGAGCAGGTGATTAAGGAGCATGAAGAGCAGCATAAGCAGAAGTAAGCGCAGGGGAAGATAACAAAAATAACAAATGATACATTGGTGACTGGGGCTTAATATAGGGGGGCATGTGTTTGAGGGGTTCGATGAGATGTTTGTTTTGTTTGTATTGTAGCTACTTTGAATATTGTTATTGCTAACATTATTATAACAAAATATAATGAGGGTAGCTAAGCGCCGAAATGCGCAAAAACAGTATAGGAGGAACTATGAAACAACTACAAATCGACCTGTCGAACTGGGAGTTCAGAGCCTGCGGAGATGATGAATGGCTTACGGCTGTGGTACCGGGAACGGTGCATACGGATCTGCTGCGCAATGGCGTTATCGATCAGCCCTTCTATGGAACGAATGAACATGAGCTGCAATGGATTGATAAAAAGGACTGGGAATACAGAACCGGATTTGTATTAGAAGAGGCATGGCAGACGCTGGCGGTAACTGAGCTGGTGTTCGCCGGGCTGGATACGTATGCCGATGTGTATGTGAACGGGGTGCATGCCTTGTCCGCAGACAATATGTTCCTGTCCTGGACCGTGAATGTGAAGGGGCTGCTGCGGACAGGTAAGAATGAGCTCCACATCGTCTTCCGCTCGGTGGTGACTGAGGATCTGCCGAAGCTGGCGGCGCTGGGCTACGCGCTGCCTGCGCCGAATGACCAGTCTGAGTTAGGTGGTCTTCAGGAGCAGCGGATCAGTGTATTTGCCCGCAAAGCGCCGTATCATTACGGCTGGGACTGGGGCCCGCGATTTCTGACCAGCGGAATCTGGCGGGAAGCTATGCTGACGGGCCGTAACGTTGCGGCGATAGAGGATCTGTACATTCGCCAGCATGCAGTGAATGAGCAGGAGGCCCGGCTGACGGCCGTGATTGAAGCGGATGCACCGGAAGCATGGAACGGAATGCTGCGCGTGAGCACTGAAGGGCAGGAATGGATGAAGGCGGTTACGCTCGTTCCGGGCAAGCAGACGATAGAGCTTGAGCTGGTGATTGACCGCCCGCGCCTGTGGTGGTGCAATGGCCTGGGCACGCCGGAGCTGTACCATTTCCGTGCAGAGCTGCTGCAAGAAGCGCAGGCTGTAGCGGTATCGGAGGCAACGACGGGGCTTCGGGAAATGAAGCTGGTGCGTAAGCCGGATGCGCAGGGGGCGTCGTTCCATTTTGAGCTGAACGGGGTGCCGGTCTTCGCCAAGGGTGCTAATCATATCCCGAACGACAGCTTCATTACAGAGGTTACGGAAGAACGTTACCGCCATGAGATAGCCACAGCCGTGGAATCCAATATGAATATGCTGCGGGTGTGGGGCGGCGGATTCTATGAAGAAGAAGTATTCTACCGGCTGTGTGATGAATACGGGCTGCTGGTCTGGCAGGACTTCATGTTCGCCTGCAGCATGTACCCGGGGGATGAGGCGTTCCTGAATAATGTCCGCGCAGAAGCGGTATATAATGTCCGCAGATTGCGCAACCACCCGTGTATCGCGCTCTGGTGCGGGAACAATGAGATTGACTCGGCCTGGTCGCAGTATGAGGAGTACATGGGCTGGGGCTGGAAGGAGAAGCTGAATGCTGAGATCCGCCAGATCTTATGGGCTGCATATGAAGAGATTTTCCACCGGATTCTGCCGGAAGCCGTTGCTGCGAACCATCCGGGTATGGACTACTGGCCGTCTTCACCGCTGCGCGAGCTTACCGGTGGTCAGGATCAGCATGCCACGCGAATTAAGGGTGACGGGGATGTTCACTATTGGGGCGTCTGGCACGCCAAGGAGCCGTTCGAGAACTATAATCTCAAGGTGGGCCGCTTCATGAGCGAATACGGCTTCCAGTCCTTCCCGGAGCTGAAGTCGGTGCTGAGCTATGCAGAGGAAGCAGAGCTGGCGCTGGAATCGAAGGTAATGCTGGCTCATCAGAAGAATGGAGCGGGCAATCAGCTGATTAAGGAGTATATGGATATGTACCTGCCGCAGCCGAAGGATTTCCGGGGCTTCTTGTACATGAGCCAAGTGCTTCAGGCCGAGGCGATCCGCATGGCTATGGAGAGCCACCGCCGCAACAAGCCTTATTGCATGGGCACGCTGTACTGGCAGATGAATGACTGCTGGCCGGTAGCCTCCTGGGCGGGCATGGATTATTACGGGCGCTGGAAGGCGCTGCAATATACGGTGCGCCGCAGCTTCCAGGAGGTACTGCTGTCTGTAGACAGCACGGACGGGGAGAGCGTCAAGGTCTATGGGGTGTCTGACCGGAGGGAAGCCTTGGACGCAGAGCTGGTGCTGCGGCTGCATGATATCAGCGGCGTACTGCTGCGTGAGTGGTCGCAGCCGGTAACCCTTGCTGCGGATTCGTCAGCTGTGATCTTCACGCTGCCGCTGGCCGAAGTGCTGGAGGGCCGCGAGCCGGCTAGTGTGCTGCTGGTGGCCTCGCTGCTGGAGAGCGGGCAGATGGTGGAGCAGGGGACAGAGGCAAGGCAGGTGCAGGAGCAAGGACCGGAGACAAAACAAGTGCTGGAGCGCAAGGAGCATTACTTCGCGGCTGCCAAGGATATTCCGCTAAGCCAGCCGGTTATCACGGTGACAGAGGTACCGGGCAGCGGCGGGCAGAGCTTCACGCTGAGCAGCGATGTGCTGGCGCGGGGGGTTCATCTGACTGTAGAAGAAGAGGGCATCTTCTCCGATAATTACTTCGATCTGCTGCCGGGCGAGCCGAAGACGGTGGAGTTCTCGCTTAGAAGCAGCGGCAATGGAGGGGGCGACTTCATTCCGGCAGCTCCGACGGGGCTTGTGATCCGCTCGATGGCGGATTATATCTAATCAAGAACTCTCACGCAGATGCAGACACTTCCGCAACCGTGGACTTGCCCGCCACTGTGATTCCGCCGCAGCGGGGATTGGTGCTAGAGTCACCTCTGGGGCCGTGGCTCCCCTCACCCTCAGCTGGCCTTGCGGGCTGACATGACCTTATTTGCTCATAAACTAACCTGATTTCTGTTCTTGCGGACTCAGAAGACCTTATTGTCTTCCGGACTGGCCGTTTCAAGGTGAAATTGCACGAATAGGGGCCCCTGAGTCCGAATGATAGTGAAAATCGGCTATTTAAGCCGGATAGCGGATTCTCAGTCCGCCATGAGCTGGGCATCATGCTTGGGTATATGGACATTATGATTCAGGATCATCCAACAAACAGCGGTCCTCCAATGACGGGGGACCGCTGTTTTTGAATACCCAGCCGTCTTCAGGCCGGTTCGATGAACATCTCACCCAGAATCTGCCGGGTGCGGTATGAATGCGCGGGAAGCGCAGCAGCGGTGAAGGCCTCCACCTCATCCTGCCCGATATCGTACATGGCCTCGATTTCTCTGGAGAAGAGAAGATGTCCTTCGGCCAGCAGCTCCGGCATAGCCGGTAGAGCAGCAGGAGCAAGAGGCTCAGGGATAAGCTGCTGCAAGGCGTCCACGTAGTTTTGCAGGGTACGGGACCCGACGAGCTTGATGCCTTGGTTCTCTTCATTGACCATGACAAGGGTCGGGAAGCCGCGTACGCCGAGCCGGGCTACCTTCTGGAAATCCTCCTCCAGCAGTTCCTGTGCCGCTTCCAGTCCTGCGGCCTGAACGATGTCATCGCCCGGTAATCCCAGACTATTCACAATATCCGTGAGTACCTCGTCTTCCCCGATATTCCGGTTGAAGACGAAGACTGCTTCTCTCGCGCTCCGCAAGTAGGCCAGCTCCTTCCCCGGATGTCTCTGCTGGATAACCTTGAATACTCTGGAGGGCGGATAAGAGGACATAATCGGATTGTGGAGCCATAGGGTGCCGTCAATAGGCATGCGGTAATGCTCTCCGACTTCCTTCCAGTGCCCCGCTACATCGGCTGGCTGCTGTATTCCATTCGCCTTGTCAGCAAAGCCATTCCAACCCGCTAATAACCCGCCCATTAGAGGCTGTAGTTCAAAGTACTTGCCATATTGCTGAATAAACCGGTTCAGGGTAGGCTCGATGGCCCAGCAGTGTGAACAGATCGGATCTGTCGCATAATAGAGAGTAACTTTGGGCTGTGGCTGCGGATTGAAATCTATAATTTGCGTATGCTCCTCGTCGCTGACCCCGCATACACCTGTCTTCAGATCACAGATCATAGGATTTGTATTCATAGCTGTTTACCTCACTTTCTTTTTTATAGTATGATTATAATATCTGGAATCAGATTAACAAGTACTATTGTTTTTAATACCTGGTATATAAAATATACTTACGGAGGAATCCCCTATGAAATATGAGGTCGACTTAACGCAGATGTGCCCCGCCACCTTTGCTTTTCATGTCATCAGCGGGAAGTGGAATCTGCCTATCCTTGCTTTATTGAGTGAAGAGGGGCCGATCCGGTATAACGAGCTAAAAAGAAGGCTGAACGGCATCACCGGAACCACGTTAACGAACTGTCTCAAGGATCTTATCGACCACGGGATTATCCATCGTGAGCAATATCATGAGGTGCCTCCGCGCGTCGAATATTCGCTGACCCCCTCCGGGCAGGAGCTGGTCCCGTTAATTGAAGAGATCGTAGCCTGGGGAGCCAAAAACATTTATGTCCCGGGAGCAGGAAAGGCATAGGAATATTTTCCCCGTGAATCTGTTCCCTCCGGTTGACTTGCGTATGACCCGCCCCTATGATGATAAATAATATGTAACACTAACGCTCGCACAAAGCTCGCACACAGAGGAGAGAAACAGCATGGCTATGGAGATTGAACGCAAATTCCTGCTGCCGGAATACCCGGAGCGGCTGATTGAAGAAGGACAGCTGAAGGTGCTGACCCGTCACAGTATTGACCAGACCTATCTTGCGATTGAGGACGGGCAGGAGCTGCGGGTGCGAAAGATCACGGATCTGGACACGGGTGAGGTAACTTACACGCATACGTTCAAGGATGGCAAGGGCATCAGCCGCCAGGAGATTGAATATTCCATTTCCGCAGGCTTGTATAACCAGATGATTGAGGCTGTGAAGGCGATCCCGTTGGTCAAAACCCGCATTACAGGCGTATGGAACGACACTACGGTGGAGATTGATCTCTACACCCAGCTGGAGCTTACGGTGCTTGAGGTTGAGTTCGATTCGCTGGAGGAGGCGGAAGGCTTCGCTGCCCCGGAATGGTTCGGCCTGGATGTCAGCACAGAGAAGAAGTACAGTAACAAAACCGTCTGGAAAGAGCTTCAGGGCAAATAGCTCCGGGGCCTTAATCTTATAGAATCAGCGGACTTTAACGCGTAAACGTGGTACTATGTACAGTAAATAAAGAGGGGTTCAGGAGGATGAGACGGGTATGGAGTATATAAGCACAAGAGGCAAGGTAGCGGCCAGAGGCTTTATTGATACAGTTCTGATGGGGCTGGCGGATGACGGCGGGTTGATGGTGCCGGCTGAGATTCCGGTGATTTCCCCGGAGAAGCTGGAGGAATGGAGAAGCCTGAGCTTTCAGGAGCTGTTCCTTGAGATTTTCTCCTACTATACCAATGACGAAATTCCTTATGAAGATCTGCGCTCGATGGTCTACACCAGCTATGGCAACTTCCGCGCTCCGGAAGTTACGCCGCTGCACCGGGTGAACGATTCTCTATACGTGCTGGAGCTGTTCCATGGGCCGACGTTTGCCTTCAAGGATGTGGCGCTGCAGTTCATGGGCGAGCTGTATTCCTATATTGCCAAGGTGCGCGGTGAGATCATCCATATTCTCGGGGCTACCTCCGGCGATACCGGAGCGGCTGCGATTCAAGGAGTGCGCGGCAAAGAAGGGATCAAGATCTGTATCCTTCATCCGCACGGCAAGGTCAGCAAGGTACAGGAACTGCAAATGACCACCGTAGATGACAGCAACGTGCTGAATCTGTCTGTAGAAGGCAACTTCGACGATTGCCAGAAGATTATCAAGGAGCTGTTCGCCGATCTCGACTTCAAGGGACGGTATCACCTGCGGGCAATTAACTCCATTAACTTCGTGCGCATTCTGGCGCAGACGGTCTATTATTTCCATGCTTATCTGCAGCTTCCGGGAAGCGATCAGAAGAAGGTCAACATCAGCGTGCCTTCGGGTAACTTCGGTAATATTTTCTCAGGCTACCTGGCGCAGAAAATGGGTCTGCCGATCCACAAGCTGATCATCGCCACCAATGAGAATAACATCCTCGAACGGTTCGTGGTTACCGGTGAATACAAGCCGGGCAGCTTCACGGGCACCTACAGCCCGTCAATGGATATCCAGGTGGCGAGCAACTTTGAGCGCTATCTGTATTATCTGCTGGATGAGGATGCAGAGAAGCTGTCCGGGTACATGGCAGCCTTGCAGAGTGAGGGCGCAATTAAGGTGGAGGGCGAACTGCTGGCCCGGGTACAGGCGGATTTCTCCGCGCTGGGCGTGAAGAACGCACAGTGTCTGGAGATCATCAGCAAGTACCAGCAGGAATCCGGCTATCTGCTCGACCCGCATACGGCATGTGGCGTAGCCGCTTACGAGAAGTTCAGTGCGCCGGATGAGATAAGCATTGCTTACGCTACAGCGCATCCGGCCAAGTTCGACGAGGCGATTGCCTTGACCGGCATCAAGCAGGAGTTCCCGGCGCCGATCGCCGCCCTGTTCGAGCTGCCGCAGCATCAGGTCGTGGTCGATCATGACAAGGCGGAGATTGTGCGCCAGCTTGTGGCTTTTTACGGATAAAATAGCGAGCCGGGGCCAGACTGGCCCGTCCGCATTATGAAGACAGCCCCCGCCGGGATGAGCGGGGGCTGTTTGCTGTCGCTCGTATTGTGGGACACTGGATAGTGGGCGCACTGTTCGCTGTCGCTCGTATTGTGGGACACTGAATAGTACGCTCCGCTGTCCTCTCGTAGCGCATCAGTTGTGAATCTGTGAGAAGGATGTTAACTAATTGCTTACTGAGGGGTTTGTGTACCTTTTTGAAGGTGCGAGTGGGTAAATGCTTAAATGCAATCTGTACAACTAAATCGCCTGATTTGCCACTAAATTTCTGTTTAGCTGTATTTGGTGCAATTAAAAAATCTCTATAACTGCGTTCTCGCCCATTCGGGTGATTGCATTATGGGCAATAGAAAGTCTCCAAAACACCTCGAAAATCGCTTCTATTGTATTTGATACAGCAGATTTATGGGAGAAGGCCTGCTACAGGCTCAAACTGCTAATTTTATTGTACGAAATACAGCAGAATGGCAAAACGGGGGCTTTACACGCGATTCTATTGTACGAAGTACAATTGCAGGCTCGGCTGTTAAAGTTAATGCAAGGCTAGTTGGAGTGGAATGGCTCTGTTGAAGTTAATGCAAGGCTAGTGGAGTGGAATGGCTCGGTGGGAGTTAATGCAAGGTTCGTTGAAGTAGAATGGCTCCACTGTGGGGTATGATTCTGCCTGGGGTTAATGCATGGATTCCAGGAGGTAACGGCTGGATCAATGGTCTCATAGTCTGAGAGGTGTTGGCCGAATGAAGGTGAATTCTGTGCTTATCCTCAGGTGCTTTTTTTCACAAGCGAAATCTAGCGGAATTTGTCGGAAATTACGGTATATAAGTGGACATACCTATCATGGAATGAGAAAATAGCAGGTATAGCTGACATTTCAAGTGGACACGGCTTTGCCATCCTTTTAGAGGACGCTACCGTTTCGGCATGAAATAGAAGGATAATGTATAACGTGAACATATAAATTCTATATATTTTGAAAAAGGACGGGATCATTCATGACTATTCGTTTCGGGGTTGTAGGGACTAACTGGATTACAGACCGCTTTGTGCAGGCGGGACTTGAGAATGAGGAGTTTCTGCTTACGGCCGTGTATTCCCGCACAGAGGAGAAGGGACAGGCTTTTGCCGCCAAGTATGCCGGGGCTTCGATCTATACGGATCTGGAGGCGATGGTATCAAGCGCAGAGGTGGACGCGGTCTATATCGCCAGCCCCAACTCGATGCATGCGGAGCATTCATTGATCTGTCTGAACCACGGCAAGCATGTGATTTGTGAGAAGCCGGCGGCCTCCAACAGCCGGGAGCTGAAGGAGATGATTGAAGCGGCGCGCCGCAATGATGTGCTGTTCATGGAAGCGATGAAATCCACGTTCATGCCGAATTTTGGTGTGATCCGGGATAATTTATATAAGCTAGGCCAAGTCCGGCGCTACTTCGCAGGTTATTGTCAATACTCTTCGAGGTATGATGCTTACCGTCAGGGGACGGTGCTGAACGCGTTCAATCCTGAATATTCTAACGGCTCTCTGATGGATTTGGGCATCTACTGCCTGTATCCGATGGTGGTCTTGTTCGGCAAGCCGGATACAGTGAAGGCGGCAGGCCTGATGCTTGCTTCGGGTGTGGACGGAGAAGGCAGTATGGTGATGCGCTACCCGGACATGGGGGCGGTCATTATGCATTCCAAGATTGCGGACTCCTATCTGCCTGCCGAGATTCAGGGAGAGAACGCAACAATGGTTATCGACAAGATTAACCAGCCCTATCAGGTCAAAATCCACTACCGCGACGGAACCGTCGAGGAGCTTACGCTCCCGCAGGTGTATGAGGCAATGTACTATGAGGTTGAGGAGTTCATTCATCTGCTGAAGAGCGGGCAGCGGGAGAGCGCGACCAACAGCCACGCCAATTCCCTGGCGGTGGCAGAGCTGATGGAAGAGGCGAGGGCCCAGATCGGCCTGCGGTATGCTTCGGATCTCTAGCGTAACGGGCAGCCTGGCCTGCATTATATATTGAAATGGGGAGCGGAACTTGAAGACGTTCAAAAAGGTGTACATCGAGATCACAAGCGTCTGCAACCTGGCCTGCAGCTTCTGTCCGCCCACGGAGCGGCAGAAGAACTTCATGAAGCTGGAGACGTTTGGTACCATTCTTGATGAGATCAAACCGCATAGCAATCATATCTATCTGCATGTCAAAGGCGAGCCGCTGCTGCATCCGAAACTGGGCGAGCTGCTGGATGCCGCACACGCCAAGGGCTTCAAGGTTAACATTACGACCAACGGCACGCTAATCCGTAAGGCGGGGCCGAAGCTGCTCGGCAAGCCGGCGCTGCGGCAGATGAACTTCTCGCTGCACAGCTTCGACGGCCATGCAGGCTCGGAGAACCGTGAAGGTTATCTTACAGAGATTATCCAGTTTGTCCGGGAGATCTCAGCTCAGGGCGTTATTGTCTCGTTCCGGCTTTGGAATCTGACAGAGGACAACCGGACGAATCTGGAGAAGGAGCGTAACCGCGAGACACTGGCTCTGCTGGAGGAGGCCTTCGGACTCGACTACAGGATCGAGGAGAAGGTCATCCCCGGCAGCGGCGTGAAGATTGCCCCGCGTGTGTACCTGAACCAGGACCACGAGTTCAGATGGCCCGCACTGCATGAGCCGGAGGATGACGGCAAGGGCTTCTGCCATGCGCTGCGCAGCCAGGCGGCGGTCCTGGTAGACGGCACCGTTGTGCCGTGCTGTCTGGATGGCGAAGGGGTGATCAACCTCGGCAATATTCATGAGCAACCGTTCTCCGAGATTGTCGAGGGGGAACGGGCGAATAATCTGTTCTATGGCTTCTCCCGCCGGGAGGCCGTGGAGGAGCTGTGCCGCAAATGCGGTTACCGGCAGCGGTTCGGCACCTAGCCGGAGCGCGAGGCCGGAGTGGATGCTAGTGCAGTGCATACCGGCAAGGCAGCAGGGTGATGCTAGAGGGAATAGAGATTTATAAGGCCGGATCATACGAAAAGAGGGAATAGATGCCTACTATACTTGTTGCAGACGACGATGCGAATATCCGCGAGCTTGTCTGCCTATTTCTGCGCAATGACGGTTTCGATACCGCTGAAGCGTCAGACGGCCAAGAGGCGCTGGCGGTCTATGCCAGAACACATGTGGATCTGGTCATCCTGGATATTATGATGCCGGTGATGGACGGCTGGGCGCTATGCAAGGAGCTCCGCAGAGCGGACCCGGAGCTGCCGCTGTTAATGCTGACGGCAAAGGGGGAGACCTGGGAGAAGGTGAAGGGCTTCGAGCTGGGAACCGATGATTATCTGACCAAGCCCTTCGATCCGCTGGAGCTGACGGTCCGCGTCAGAGCCTTGCTGAAACGCTCGGGAATCGGCAAGTCGCATACGATCCGTATCGGAGAGGTGATGCTGGACCGGCAGACCTACAAGGTGATGAACGGGACAGAAGCGCTGTCCCTGCCGCTTAAGGAGTTCGAGCTGCTCTATAAGCTGGCTGGAACACCGGGACAGGTCTATACCCGCGAGCAGTTGATCGACCAGATCTGGGGGATCGATTACGCCGGGGATGACCGGACGATAGATGTACATATCAAGCGTCTGCGTGAACGGTTTGCGGCTTCGCCGGATTTTCGGATCGAGACTGTCCGCGGTCTGGGCTACCGGCTTGAGGTTACTGAATGATCAAATCCCTCTATACCCGAGTGGTCCTGACCTTCCTGGTCTCCGTGATCGGGGGGACAGTGATCTCCTTCAATCTGGCGATCTGGATATATAAAGACGAATTGAACGAGAATCTGCAGGTTCCCTTGCTGCGCTTCGGACAAGATATCGTACGGATCTATAAGAGCTTTCCGCTGAACGAAGCCAACGAGTTCGTTGCAGGCATGAATCAGCTTGAGACCTATCATGTGCGGATTTATGATGAGAACGGCGGGGTTCAGTCTTATGGCGGTCCAGAAGGGATGAAGCTGGAGACCGTGACTGAAGCGCAGGTCCAGCAGGTGCTGGCAGGCGGAATTGTGCAGGTCAATCCGACAGGCATCTCCACCAGCCTCCTAGGGCTGCAATTAACTACGGATACGGAAAAAAAAGCCTTGTTCGTAGAGCCTGTCGGCCCCCCCTCTTCCGCCTTTGTGCTGAAATGGCTGGTGTATTTCGTGGTGTATTCGCTGATCTCCGGCAGTCTTGTGATCCTGGTGGCGGCCATGTTCCTGGTCCGACCGATTAAGAAGCTGACCAATGCGACGCGCAAGATCGCAGCCGGAGACTTCAACGTGAAGCTGAATATCAAGCAATCGGGAGAGCTGGGTGCCCTCGCGCGCAGCTTCGAGGAGATGATGCATGATCTGCAGCAGCTGGAGCAGATGCGCCGTGACTTCGTGTCGAATGTATCTCATGAGGTGCAGTCGCCGCTGACCTCCATCTCCGGCTATGCCCTGGCACTGAAGCAGATGAATATTCCTGAGAGCGAGCGGGGCCGCTATCTCGATATCATCATCGGGGAAGCCGAACGGATGTCCAAGATGAGCGACAGCCTGCTGAAGCTGAGCCTGCTGGAATCGCAGTCCCAGCAGCTCCGGTTCACCACCTTCAGCCTGGATGAACAGATCCGGCGCGTGATCGTTGCTCTTCAGCCGCAATGGTCGGCCCGGCGCATCAACTTCGATCTTCAGCTGACGGCTGCCGTGCTCACGGCGGATTATGACCTGTTGAGCCAGGTATGGACGAACCTGTTGGGCAACAGCATCAAGTTCTCCGGGGATGGGGGAGTAATAAGTGTCCATACGAAGCAAGATAATAAAAGTGTGACCGTTCGTGTATCCGATACCGGCATCGGGATCGCCCCCGAGGACCAGAAGCGGATCTTCGAACGCTTCTTCAAGGCGGACCGCTCCCACAGCAACAAGTATAACGGCAGCGGGATGGGGCTGGCGATCGTGAAGCAGATCGTGCTGCTTCACCAAGGAGATATCCGGGTCGAGAGTGAGCTTGGCGCAGGCACAAGCTTCATTGTAACGCTGCCGCTGAATATACCGGCGAATTAAGTTTGTTTCTCCCGTTCATCCTCCGTTCATATTACCGTCACGGAGAGTACATTTTCATTATATATACTATCCTTAGCTCCTCATCAAGGCAGCACATCCGATTCATAAGGACAGGTGATTGTATAATGAAAAAAGGACTCAGAATTCTGCTTAAATCTATAGCGGCATTGCTGATTGTGATCGTGTTATTTTTTGCCGTAGTATTTGTGGTCAATATCATCAGCAGCAAATCGGAGCTGAAGAAGATTGATCAGTACGGTCAGCTTGTGCCAGTCGATGGTAAGAAGATGAATGTACTCATCCAGGGATCGGGTGAGGAGACCGTGGTGCTGCTGACGGGGTATGGCACCGGGGCGCCCGCACTTGACTTCAAACCGCTGGTAGACGAGCTGTCCCCTAACTACAAAGTAGTCGTTGTGGAGCCGTTCGGCTATGGCTTAAGTGACCGGACAGATAAGGAACGGACCTCGGACAATATCGTCAGTGAGATTCATGAAGCGTTGCAGCAGCTTGGGATCAAACGTTACACGCTCATGGGTCATTCCATCGCCGGCATCTACGGGCTGGATTATGTGAACAAGTATAAGGATGAAGTGCAGGCTTTTGTAGGAATTGACAGCAGTGTGCCGAACCAAGGGGGATTGGACGATAAAATACCGGTGGGGACGCTGAAGTTCCTCGACAAATCCGGCATTATGAGATTGTTCCAAAAGATAGGCCCCGACCCGTATGCCGGGCTTCCGTTCGACGAGCACACCAAGCAGCAGATGAAAATGATCGCCACAAAGAACTTAAACAATGACACTGTCATGAATGAGATCGACCATTTCAAGGAGAATTTCACAGCAGCCCAGGCGCTGGCCTTCCCCAAAGAGCTTCCGCTGCTGCTCTTCATACAGTCGAATAATACCGACGTTGAAGGCTGGATGAAGCTGCATGAGGAGCAGGTGAAGGATTCCGTGTACGGTAAGCTGGTGCCGCTCGAAGGCGGTCATTATCTGCACCATACGCTGTCCAAAGAGATTGCCAAGGATTACAGAGAATTCATGGCAGGAGTGAAATGAGCGGAATCTGATTCCCGGCCATAGATCTGATACAATTGAACAAGAGCTCTCCGTAGCCGCAAGCTTCTATCCAGAAGCTTGCGGTTTGTTCAATTCGTCAGAGCTTCTGATTCAAACCTGAAGTACATGGGCTATTGTATATAGATTGCTATTACATAGGGAGGCATGCAAATGCTGAAATCATTACGGGCTATAGAGGCATATCGTGAAGGAGGGTGGCCTGCCGGAGAAGGCTATCCATGGCTGGAGTCCATCGTGCAGGCGGAGCAGACGATTGTGAACCTGGAGCGGGTAGAATCGCTGCAGTCGCTTGCGCAGCAGAATCCGGTGCTGGATTATGTGGAGCGGAGCCTGCGGGTGCTGGACAGTCTGCCGCTGTCGTATTGGATCAAGGAGCTGGCCGAGGAGACGCTGATCTGGTCGGAGACGGCTAAGGGCGGGACTCTCCGTCAGCGCCGGAGCTGGCAGGAAGAGGGCATTAATATTTTCGTTCATAATATCGGCTCCGCGGAGTTGTACCGGCGGTATGCGGAAGGGTTGAAGCAGGACGAGGCAGGCTCTGCGGAGAAGAGACGGGTGATACATACGCTGATTGAGACTCATGGGCTGATTGGACAGCAAATCCGCGGCGAGGTTCCGCCTTCCGTCAATCTTCCGTTGTCCGCACTGGTGGAGCAGGGACTGCTGGGCGCAGAAGAGCTGGAGCGGCTTCTGTTCGCGCTGAATCACTGCATCATTGCTGCGGTGTCCCCGGAGCTGTGGCAGGAGGTCCGCCTGCAGGTCATGGAGCTGATTGCTGTAATTGCTTCAGGGAATCTGCAGCCTGAGGTCCCGATGAAGGAGCGTCTGCGGAGAATGCGCGCCGGGTCCATTGCGCAGGGGGAGGATTACGAGACGGAGTGGGACGGGCTGGTGCAGGAGGGCTTCCTCCCAGCTGCGCTGGAGCCGCTGCAGCCTGCCACCTTCTGGTATGTGGAATCGGCGCTCCAGACCTTCTCGCTGGAGCAGTTCCTGAAGGTCATGAGTCTGGTGGCCGGCAGCAGCCCGCTGCAGCTAAGCCAGCTAAGCCATCTCAGCTTCGAGGCGGTCATGAACAGTATTCATTATGATTACAAGGGCAGCAAGAAGATCAATGTCTATAAAAAACGGATTATTGAGAAGTATCTCTCGGAGCTTGGCTGGGAGGAGATCTACAGCGGCGTGAAGCCTTCCGGCGGCAACCCGCATCTTACGCACCGGCTGCTGGGTAAGGAGCATCTGCCGGATACGCTATTCTTCCAGTTCGAGTTCTCAGCGGCAGCGGAGAAGCTGATTGAGTTCTGCATAGAGGCCGAGAAGTCGGCGCTGTATGAACGGGCGGTCCTGCTGCTGTTCGACCTGTTCGATCTGCGGAGGGACGCCTTTGACCGCTTCCACAATGAGGACACGTACTTAAGCCAGATGAATGATACGGCTGACTATAAGGCAGTGATTCTGGACTACGTTACCGGACGGAAGGTGCTGGACATCGGCCCCGGCGGCGGGGTGCTGCTCGATCTGATTGAGGAGCGGATGCCGGAGGTAGTGCCTGTGGGGATTGATATCTCAAGCAATGTGATTGAAGCGCTGCGGCAGCGCAAGCAGCGGGAGGACCGCCGCTGGGAGGTGCTCCAGGGCGATGCGCTGAACCTGAAGGATTACGTGGAGCGGGGCACGGTGGACACGGTGATTTTCTCATCGATTCTGCATGAGCTGTATTCTTATGTGCCGCTGGACGGCCGGAAGTTCAATCACGGCACGGTGGCGGCAGCGCTGACCAGTGCCTTCGATGTATTGGCAGATGGAGGAACGATTATTATCCGCGACGGCATTATGAGTGAGCCGGAGGAGCAGCAGCGCCGGGTGCGGTTTCTGGAGGCGGACGGTATGGCGTGGCTGGAGCGGTACGCGAAGGATTTTGCCGGTCGGAATATCCGTTATGAACAGCTTGGCGAACAGGAGGTTCTGATGCCGGTAAATGATGCGATGGAATTCCTCTATACCTACACCTGGGGAGAGGAAGCCTACATTCATGAGGTTCAGGAGCAGTTCGGTTATTTCACACCCTCGCAGTACGCCGCATTCATTCAGCAGACGCTTGGGGACCGGGCCAAGATAGAGGTCTTCCGTCATTATTTGCAGGAGGGATATACGGAGGCGCTGGAGGACCGGGTTAAGATTATGGGTGAGAGCGGAGAGCCTGTGCCGCTTCCGGACAGCACCTGCTTTATTGTGATCCGTAAGGAGGCAGGCTAAAGTGAACCACGCTAATCTCAACGTACTTGTGGTCGAGGATGATGCCGATATTAACCGCCTGCTGTGCCGTATGCTGACAGGTGAAGGACTGACGGCTGTGCCTGCATATTCAGGGAGCGAAGCCTCCCTCCGAATGTCGCTTGAAGACTACCAGTTAATCCTGCTGGACCTGATGCTGCCGGGCATGAGCGGTGAATCTCTGATTGCACAGATCCGTGAGCAGTCAACCGTACCCATCATTGTAATCTCGGCCAAAAGCACGCTGGAGGACAAGGTGAGTCTGCTGCGTCTGGGAGCGGATGACTACATTACTAAGCCCTTTGACCAGGAGGAGGTGCTGGCCAGAGTGTACGCGCAGCTCCGCCGGCTGCAATATGCGCCTGCCGCAGGTTCTGAGGGACAGATGCTTAAGGTACGCGGGCTGGTCATGGACAAGCAGCGGCGGGAGGTTATGCTGGACGGCCAGGTCCTGGCTTTAACCAAATACGAATTTGAACTGCTGGCGGTGCTGATGTCGAGGCCGGAGCATATCTTCTCCAAAAGCGAGCTGTACCGGCAAATCTGGGGCGGCACCTACCTGGGAGACGATAACACCATTAATGTACATATCAGCAATCTGCGGGCCAAACTGGCTGCAATCACGGAAGAAGAGTATATCCGCACGATTTGGGGCATCGGGTTCAAGCTGGTCTAGGGGATTTCTTTACACTTTCTTAAGACTTTGCTTAAAGCTTATTAAAAGTGTTCTTTATACAATGGAATTATCAAACGGCAAGGGAGTCTTAACGATGATGCATTGTATATTGGAGATTAAGGCGCTCAGTAAGACCTATCAGGATTCTTCCGCACTCCGGGATATTAACCTGCAGGTTGAGTCAGGGGATATCGTAGCACTGATCGGTAAAAATGGCGCAGGCAAAACCACGCTGTTCAAATGTATTACAGAGCAGGTGTTTCCAACAAAAGGCGCGATTGCGCTCTACGGACACCGGGATGACGCCGGTCTGCGGAAGGGACGCCGGAGCATCGGGGCGATGATTGAAGAGCCGGCGTTCTTCCCGGACTTCACAGCCAGGCAGAACCTGGAGTATTTCCGCCTGCAGAGGGGGCTGGCTGGCAAGGATTCCATTGAGCAGGCGCTTAAGGATGTCAATCTGCTTCATGCCGCAAACAAGAAATTCAAAGCCTTCTCCCTCGGAATGAAACAGCGGCTGGGACTCGCGCTTGCACTGATGACCCGCCCCGAGCTGCTGATTCTGGATGAACCGACCAATGGCCTTGACCCGGAGGGAAAGGCGGAGATCCGCCAGCTCCTGCAGACGCTGAATGAAGAGAAAAGGATCACGATCCTCATCTCAAGTCACGTATTGTCTGAGCTGCAGAGTGTGGCTACCCGTTATATTTTCATGGACCAGGGGCGGATTGTGGAGCAATTGACGGCAGAAGAACTGCTGCAGAAGACCAGAAGAAATGTAGAGATCGTGGTGGATGACAGCGGCAAAGCGTCTACCGTTCTGGAGAAGCATTTCCCGGGCATCCCTTACCGGATTCTGCCGGGACACCGGATTGTGCTCTCTGGTGGTATGGATAAGACCGATCAGCTCAACCGGGTGCTTCATGCCCAGGGCGTCAGCGTGTATTCCATTGCGGCCACCGGCGGGGATCTGGAAGAATACTACCTGGGTCTGCTGGGAGGTGAGCGTCATGCTTAATCTGATGAAAAGTGAGCAGTACCGTTTTGTCCGCACCAAGAGCTATTATTATTACGGGTTGCTCTGTGCGGTGTTAATGGTCGCTGCCGCTATAACTCTCAAGGTCTTTCATCAGTCTGTGCCGGATTTCCCCTATGGGAATGAGCGCTTCTTCTACCGCAATGTGCTGTCAATGATGCCGGTGATCTTCGCATTGCTGACTATTTTCACCGGAATCCTGATGGGAGATCACAAGCATGTGCTCAAAAATACCGTAGCCTACGGCTTCAGCAGACGCTCGATTTACACCGTCAAGCTGCTGGTTACACTGGCCGGCTTCCTGCTGTTCGCGCTCGTTCTGGTCGGGATATCGGTCCTGCTCGGTTCAAGGCTGCTGCTGCGCAGCTATGAATATGCGCTTACGGAATACTGCCAGATGCTGCTTGGTCTGCTGCCTATTATGATTGCCGGCGTAACCACCTACTTCTGTCTTACCGCTGTGATGAACAAGAATGCACAGATATCTACCGTGTTCCTGCTGATCTATTTCCTGCCCTATATGATTCTGAGCGCTCTGAAAGGCAGATTTACCTGGGCGGCCTGGCTCTACAGTCACAGCCCTGCTTATTATTTGTTCCATGCCTACGATGTGGCAACCTATCCTGCCTGGGAGCCGTGGGTTACAGGAATGGTGTTTACAGTGTTCTTTTATGTATTGGGATTGTATCTGTTCAGGAAGGAAGAGTTCTAACAGGTGCAGCTAAGGAGGGAAGACAAATGTATCTTGCTATAGCCATCATTGCCGCTCTGGCGGCTGTAGGGATATTGCTTGTGTATCTACTGCAGCGGCAGAGCATGATTCAAGTGCGGCGGCAATTGACGGAGTGGGAGTCGTCTTCCCTGCAGCACCTGCATGTCAAGCTGCCTCTGCCCGGGAAGGAGATGGAGAAGCTCATCGTGGCCCTTAACCGGCTGCTGGATCAGCGCCAGAGAGAGCGGGTGATCCACCAGTCGAGAGAGCGCGCCGTGAAGGAAGAGATTGCCAATCTGTCCCATGATCTGCGGACTCCGCTTACGTCCATGCATGGATATGCCTATCTGCTGAAAGATCCCCTTGCCTCCGAGGCCGAGCGGCAGCAGTATATGGAGATCATCATGCATAAAATGGCGGTCATGAACAATATTGTGGAATCATTCTATGAATTATCCAGTATGGACTCGGGGGACTCTCCCTTGGACAGCCAGCCGGTCTATCTCTACAGTCTACTGAGCGAAGTGATTCTGGCGTTTCATCCGGACCTTACGCAGAAGGGCATTGAGGTGCAGCTTCATCTGGATGAGAACGTCAAGACGATTTCCCTGGATGAAAAAGCCATGATCCGCATTTTCTCCAATGTGCTCCAGAATGTGCTCCGTTACGGCAAGAACCGCTTAACCATCTCCCTGTTTACGGAACAGCAGCAAGTGAAGCTGAAGTTCGTCAATGAAACGGAGCATATCCGTGAGCAGGATCTGCCGAGGCTGTTCGAGCGGACGTACACCAGCGATCCTTCGCGGTCGAGCGGTCAGCTCGGTCTCGGCTTAGCCATTGTGAAGCAATTGGTTGAGAAGCAGGGGGGCACGCTTGGCGCGGCGCTGGACGGCGGAGTGTTTCAATTATTCATAGCATTTGGGGAGGATTGTCTCATACCAAAGAAATCGCTCCTTTGAAAGGGCTGGGCGGGAGCCCAATCTTCCGAAGGAACGATTTCTTTTTTAAATATAAGAATTATACGTTCCACATGATAAATTATCCTTCTATTTCTCGCTGAAACGGTACCGTCCTCTAAAAGGACGGCAAAGCCGTTTCCACTTGCAGGAAATTAGGATGGAGGATCATGCTCCTTCATTTATCTCGAGGATGCTGGCGTGAGGGAGGGCGGGCCGAATGTATGTGGAAAACAGCATAGTGCTCGCACGCAGGCACACGTCCCGAATGTATATCAAAAACAGCATACATTCGGTGCTATCCCGTTCACCCGTTAGGGTGATTTTGTGCTGGATACATTAAAGCTTATTTTAGCGTGATGATCAGCTCGCTGATTTTGCCGCCTTGTACCTTGAATTCATGGGTGAACTGCTGCGGGGCGGGAACACGGTTCTTATTGAACTCCCCCTCCATCTCAGCGGTCACCGCAATGCGGCCCTGGATTTCTTCAATTTCCATAATAGTAAAGCGGACCTTAGCAGAGAAAAGCTCGGATTCACCCCAAGCCGCAATGGCTTCTGTGCCTTCGGCCGACTTCCCGTTATCCTTCACGGTAGCGCCGGGAGCGAACAATTCGATCAGAGCGTCGGGCTGGTATTGGTTTACTGCATTGTAGAAGTCCTGTACCTCAATTGGCAAGGTAACATGTTGATTCATGAATATCTGCCTCCTGTAAGTAGATTGGTGGGGGGACGGCATGTCCACCGGAATGAGCCATTAGGCCACCGCTGAAGCGGCAGGTGCCTGGTCATCCATACACTAACTTAAACGTATCCGGGCAACCGTAAGCAGGAAAAAGAAAGGGAGCGGGGTTCAGCCTACGGATAAAGCTGGTTCTGCCCGGCGAAGGGACTGGCGTCCTTGCGGAATTCTGAGGGCGAGCAGTTCATGAATTTGCGGAACACTTTGATGAAGTAGCTGACGTTGTCGAAGCCGACATCCATGGCAATATCGGAGATTTTGCGGTCCCCCTGCTTCAGCAGGGCTGCGGCCTGGCGGACCCGGTAGGAGTTAATGTAATCGACGGGCGTCTTGCGGGTCATGCTTTTGAAAAAACGGCAGAATTGCCCCTCGCTCATCGGAATCAGCCCCGACAGGTCACGGGTACGGATCGGCTCCTGGTAGTTGTCCTGGATATAGAGAATTACCCGTTTCAGGCGGTCAATCTTCGCGGGCTCCGTGCCTACGGACTGGCTGTGGTTGACGAAGCGCCCCGGCTGCGCAATCTGTGAGAGCATAATCAGCAGGGTTCCTTTCATAAAAGCTTCGAATCCGGGCATTTGTTGCTCATACGCGTTCATCATGCGGTTCAGATGCAGCAGCAGCTCCGCCTGCCAGGGAACAGAAGGGGTGAGGTGGCGCGGAAAGCTCTGGCGTTTCTCCTGAAGCGGCAAAATGACGCTCTGCTGGATGGTATCATATTGGGCGCTGGCCAGCAGGTCGGGGTGGAAGACAAGGGCGCAGAAGCGGCAGGGGGTCTCCGTAAGTGCGTGAGCGGCGTGGATATCCCCGGATTCAATGAACACAGCCTCACCGGGACGAAGCGTGAAATAGTCGCTGTCCACTTGAAACAGAATCTCGCCTTCCAGCAGCAGGAAGAACTCGGCTTCCTCATGCCAGTGGGTGTCCAGGACATGCGCTCCGGCGGGAAGGTCAATCCAGTAGGCAGCCAGGGGGAACATGACATCCCCGTGTTCGCGGTCTTCTTTGAGCAAGCGCTGCGAGGTGCGGTCCATTAGGGGCCTCCTTGTGAGATGACGTCAAAATAGTGTTATAAATGAGCTATATATTATTAGTTTTGAACTTTTATTATCGGTATAATGCAACTATATACACCAAATCGAAGGGTGGCAAGTGCACATATGAAATTTACAGACGGCTTATGGCTGGTACGTGACGGAATTACAATCAATGGTGCAGTGCAGAACTATGTGGTAGAAAAAACGGAGGAAGGCCTGACTGCCATCACGCAGACGACGCCCATCACGGGACGTTCGGCGACGCTCAACTCCACACTGCTGACGGTGAAATTCCATTCCCCGCTTCCGGGCGTGGTAGGCGTCAAGATTATTCATAACGACGGCGTGATTCCACGCGGACCTTCGTTCGAGCTGACTGAGGGAACCGGCGATCATGTGGAAATCGAGGAGACAGAGGCGCAGACGGTGCTGATCAGCGGCGGACTCCGCGTGGTCATCAACAAGGGCACACACTGGTCTGTGGACTTCTACCGCGGCGATGAGCGGATTACCGGTAGCGGTTACAAATCGATGGCCTACATCACGGATCAGGACGGCAACACCTTCATGCGTGAGGAGCTGGACTTAGGCGTTGGCGAATTCGTGTATGGTCTGGGCGAGCGATTTACAGCTTTTGTCAAAAACGGCCAGGTGGTCGATCTGTGGAACAAGGATGGCGGGACAAGCTCGGAGCAGGCCTACAAGAACGTTCCGTTCTATGTGACGAGCAAGGGATACGGTGTATTCGTGAACCAGCCGGAGCTGGTATCGTATGAGATTGCGTCTGAGAAGGTGAAGAAGGCCCAGTTCAGCGTAGCGGGCGAGAGTCTGGAATACTTCGTGATTGAAGGGCCGACGATTAAAGAGGTCATCACCAAATACACCTCCCTGACCGGCAAGCCTGCGCTGCCTCCGGCCTGGACCTTCGGTCTGTGGCTGACGACTTCGTTCACTACAGACTACGATGAAGCTACGGTGAACTCCTTCGTGGAAGGGATGGCGGAGCGCGATCTGCCGCTGCATGTATTCCACTTCGACTGCTTCTGGATGCGCGAATATCAATGGACGGATTTCCAGTGGGATTCCCGTGTGTTCCCGGACCCGGTGGGTATGCTGAAGCGCCTGCACGACAAGGGGCTGAAGATCTGCGTCTGGATCAACTCCTATATCGGACAGCGCTCTCCGCTGTTTGAAGAAGGCCGCAAGAACGGTTATCTGCTCAAAAAAGCCAACGGCGACGTCTATCAGACCGACCTCTGGCAAGCAGGCATGGGACTGGTCGACTTCACGAACCCTGCGGCTTGTGAATGGTATGCCGGTTACCTGCGTGACCTGGTGGACATGGGCGTAGACAGCTTCAAGACGGACTTCGGCGAACGGATTCCGACGGATGTGGTCTACTTCGACGGCTCCGATCCATACAAGATGCATAACTACTATACCCAGTTGTATAACAAGGTTGTGTTTGAAGTGCTCGAAGAGAAGCTTGGCAAAAATGAAGCAGCTGTCTTCGCACGCTCCGCCACAGCCGGCGGGCAGCAGTTCCCGGTTCACTGGGGCGGCGACTGCTACGCTGACTATGAATCGATGGCAGAGAGCCTGCGCGGCGGCCTGTCGCTCGGCTTGTCCGGCTTCGGTTTCTGGAGCCATGACATCGGCGGATTTGAGAACACCGCTCCGGCGCATGTGTTCAAGCGCTGGCTGGCCTTTGGCCTGCTCTCCAGCCACAGCCGCCTGCACGGCAGCACCTCTTACCGTGTGCCTTGGGCGTACGACGACGAAGCTGTCGATGTCACCCGCTTCTTCACTAAGCTGAAGTGCAGCCTGATGCCATACCTGTATGATGTAGCCGGACAGGCGCATGAGCAGGGCTGGGCCTCAATGCGGGCGATGGTGATGGAGTTCCCGGAAGATCCGACCTGCGAGGTACTGGACCGCCAGTACATGCTGGGCGATTCCCTGCTGGTGGCTCCGATCTTCCAGGAGAACGGCGAAGTGAAGTACTACCTGCCAGCCGGACGCTGGACACACCTGTTGAACGGTGAGACCGTACAGGGCGGATCATGGCGCAAGGAGAAGCATGACTTCTTCAGCCTGCCGCTGTTTGTCCGTCAGAATTCCCTGCTTGCGCTCGGTAGCGAGGACAGCCGTCCGGATTATGATTTTGCCGACGGTGTGAAGTTCGGGCTGTACTCCCTGGAGGATGGTAAGTCTGCTGTTGCGACTGTGCGCGATATCCACGGCGCTCCTGAGCTGAAGGTTGAAGCGGTACGCAGCGGCAGCGCTGTAAAAGTAACTGCCGAAGGCAGCGGCAAAGCATTCACCCTGGCGGTGAAGGATCTTGGCGCTATCGCCTCCGTGGAAGGTGCGGAGCAGGTAGATGAGACAACAGTGAGCGTGGGCGCGGGCGAGAAGTCCGTATCGTTCACGATTACGTTGAAATAAGACAGCTATAGACTGAATTAACATACCTGCAAGACAGAATGAATACACCCGTACGCGGGCTTAGCATGTGGTGTGCCCTTAAGTAACCAAGCTCTCTGATGACAGGGGACATTCGTCTCCTGGATCGGGGAGCTTTTTGGGGATTGGCGGCGTTGGGGGGATTGTTGCTCGCTATGGCGCACAATGGGCTAAATGCTGCAAGAAGTGCAACATTCCCCTCAGCAGGAGCAGGGCTATAGCGAATTGTTGTCAAAAATGCAGCATTTCAGCTTCCCAGAGCGAATCAGCGGCGAAATTCCTGCATTTTGTGCAACATTGCACCGGAATAGCGGGTTTCACAGGCATCAGTGTTGCAGATAATGCAACAATAGTCGGGCAGGAGTGGGGGCAAAGTTTGGTCAAAGGCGAGCTACAGCCGGGAGGAAGCCGGGCAGAAGTTGGGCCAGTCGGTCGAAGTCGTGTCAAAGTTGGGCCAAGTTAGTGCCGAGTTAAGTTTCTGTACAGCACCAGCCGCCCTACCCACCACCCATCAGCCAGAGAAGCAACATCAGAATAAGAAGGAGTCGATGACTATGAGCAATATTGAGAACAGTCCAGCCGGAGTGTTGAGCCAGCCGGAGTTCGCCTCGGCCACCGCGCTGTCTACAACCGCCAATTATATTATGAACGCACCGGAGCCGTTCACCCATACGTACCGCACCTATATCCGGCTGCGGGAGAACGGCAAGCTGACGCTGAAGTTCTGGCACAGCAACGCGGTGGATTCCACCTGGGATCTGGGCGCGGACGCCGTAGCCAGTGAACCGGGCGGCAAGTGGAGCATCGAAGCGGCATATGTCGCCGATGGCGGAGCCGCGCCGGACGGCAGCATTGTGCCGGGCTCACAGGTGCCGGTTACCTTCGGCGGCGAACGGTCGCGGTGTGTGGAGCCAGGCGAGCAGTTCTGGAGCGACGAAGCGCTTCTGGAGCTGCCGGAGGGGCACATGTTGGCCTTCACTTGGACCTTGAACACGGCTGGTGCAGGAAAGTCATTCCCCTTCAATGTGGAGGGAATGCTGGTCTCCGGCTACGATGCACCGGGCAATTTGGCCGCTCAGGAATCTGCGGATGCGTTCAGTGAATCGGACAAGCTGCAGGTCCTCCCAAGCTTCCTAGGCTACAAGAAGGGCGTAACGAAGAAGCTGGTATTCCTGGGTGACTCTATCACGCAGGGGGTACGGACGGCCAAGGATCAATACACACACTGGACGGCAAGAATTGCGGAGGGGCTGGGCACAGAGTATGGAGTGTGGAATATCGGCTCCGGTTGGGGCCGGGCTTATGATGTAGCCACGGACGGGCCTTGGCTGCATAAGGCGCAGCAGGGCGATGAGGTGCTGATCGTGCTGGGTGTGAATGATCTTGATATCGGCCAGCGCTCGGCAGAGGAATTGCTGGAGGACCTGGCGTACATTATCTCCCGGATCAAGGAAGCTCAGCCGGAGGCGGCGGTTATTCTCAGCACAGTGCCACCTTTTAATTTCGAGGGGGGGCGGGAAACCTATTGGCGCAAAGTCAATGATTGCATTCGTACGAGCCCTCCGGCCGGAGTGGACCGCGTATTCGACATGGCCGCCGTGCTCTCTGTTGCGGCCCCCGCTGACCATAGAATTAAGCCGGAATACATGAGCGACGAGTTCGACCCGCATCCGAACGGTGCGGCGGGCAAGGCAGTGGCGGAGGCTTTTTTGGCGTGGTACAGAGGTTAGCGGAATTTACCAGCAAACGAACGCCAGCAATTAAAAGAGTGGAGTAACCGTGGCAAATGTATGCGAAAAACAGGCATGACAAGACAGAGGCCTTGTCACCCCCAGGAATGAAAATAAGCGGGTGGCATCCGTCGCAACCATTCTAAATGAGGCTGTAGTCGTCAACACTACATATACAAATCAAAGGGCGGAAACGGTTACTGGGATACACCCCGTGCGAAAAACCGTTCTATTGCGCTTTTCGAGCATCGCCTATTGTAGCCCCAAAAGTACGTGTATTAAATTACACTCACTCGAGCGCATGATTTGTAAACTGACGATGGAGGATGGTTGGAATGGATGCTGTACGTATGTGTTGCGCCGGTCTGGACGTGCACCAGGAAACCGTTGTGGCCTGCGTGTTGAAAGGACCGATCGAACAGAAACCACAATGTCACCTGAAAACCTTTGGGACGACAACCAAAGAATTGCTAGGCCTGCAAGATTGGCTGAGTGAACACGGCTGCCGGGAGGTGGTGATGGAGAGCACGGGCGTGTTATGGAAACCGGTATGGAACATCTTAGAGGGCAGTTGTGATCTGGTCTTGGCCAACGCCCAGCGGGTAAAGAATACGCCGGGTCGAAAAAGTGACATGCAAGATGCGCGCTGGTTAGCGCAATTGCACCGTTGCGGGCTCATTGAAGGCAGTATGGTGCCCGAACAGGACATTCGGGATTTGCGAGACTTGACCCGTTACCGGAGTAAGATGGTGCAGGCGGTGACGGCGGAGAAAAACCGCATTCACAAAATCCTGCAGGATGCCAACATCAAGCTAACCACCTTTATGTCCGATCTATATGGGGTTTCAGGGCGGGGCCTGCTCCAGAAGATCATGGACGGCGAGGTCATCGACGAAGGGACCGTTAAGAACCTGGTCAAAACCCGTTTAAAAAGGAAAGTTCCGCAGTTGCTAGACGCGCTCAATGGCAAGCTGCGCCGTCATCATCGCGAGATGATTCGAGACCACTGGGACCACTTGGTCTATTTGGAGAAAAGGATCACGGAACTGGAAGCTCGAATCGAGGCAAAGGCAGAACCGTACCTGGAGAAGATTGAACAAATTGACTCCATTCCAGGAATTGAGCGGACGTCTGCCGTGACCATCTTTGCCGAAGTGGGGCCGCATGTCGCGGAAATGTTCCCGAGTGATGCGCAGTTTGCTTCATGGGCGGGGGTGTGTCCAGGGAACAACGAAAGCGCTGGAAAGCGAAGAAAGTCAAAAACGATGCAAGGGAACAAGCATCTGAAAGGGGCCTTGTGTCAGGCGGCTTGGGCAAACTCTCGCTCCTCGAATCGGATCGGACAATTCTTTCGACGAATTCGTAAGAGACGAGGCGATAAAAAAGCAAACGTCGCCACCGCGCATTTGCTGATTCGAATCCTCCATGCCCTGATGCGGGAGAAGAGGTCATACCAAGAAATAGACGTCTCACTAGGCGATGAGACGTCCAAGAAAAACACGTTAGATAGGTACGTGAAATATATCCAGCAGTTAGGATATAGTGTTCAATTGAATCCTATCCCATAGTCTTCCCTTTTTCAAAAAAACGAAACGTTTTTTTGGGGCGGTGGGTCTTTTTTTGTCAAAAACCCAGTCTGCGGCGCATTTTCCGATATTTTTATTTTCGTATTAAACCGAATACAACAAGGCAATCAGTTAATCAGCACCCAGTAATCAGTATTCATCCACCACCCAGACGGAGCTTAATGCTCCGCCTGATCCCGGTAGTCCTTAGGCGAATGGCCGGTGTGCTTTTTGAAGACTTTGCTGAAGTATTTGACGTCGTGGAAGCCGACCATTTCTGAGATCTGGGCCAGCTTGAGGCCTGGATTCTGCATCAGCAGCTTGGCCTTCTCGATGCGGACGCTGACGATGTAGTCGGAGAAGTTGATGCCGTATTCCTGCTTGAACCGGCGTGAGACATACTCGCGGCTGACCTGGAATTTGCCCGCCACCTCCTGAAGGGAGAGATCTGACGGGTAATTCTGCTCGATGTATTTTACGATCTCCGTCATCGGGTTCCGCTCTTTCTGCTGTCTGTCCGTGAGCGCCCGGGATAACTGCTGCATGAAGGCAAGGGACCAGTCGCGCCAGGCGAACAGGGAGAAGGAATAGCCGCTGGGCTGCGGAGAGGGGTACTGCTGGTCCCCTTGCTCAAGCTCAGCCAGCACGTTAGCAGCCTGGCTGCCAAGTGCTTCCCGGACCAGACGGGAGCGCATCAGCAGCGCATCGGCCTTCCAGTCGTTCAGCATCTGCGGCGTAACCACTCCCCGGCGGCTAAGCTCCTGGGTCCAATGCTGCGCCGCTGCGCTTAGGGCTTCGGGCGTCCCGCTGATGACCGCCATCCGCCAGTCCTCCTGAACATCGGCGAAGCTCAGCGGGACTGCGTTCTCCCGCTTATCGCGCTGCTTTCCGCCGAGCATCGCCCCCGGCCCCGCGTCCGTTCCCGTGCCAGTCACCCCACCAGACAACGCCCCCGCATCCCGGCTGCTTTCAGATCCCGCAAAATGGCAGTAATCCTCATGCCTAAGCAGATTCCGCCGCAGCAGGGCTTCGGCGGCTTCGGCACGTCCTGCCGGCAGATGCGCGGGGAAGGCGCCCGGCGTGCTGATTCCGAAATGCATGCGGAATTGCAGCGTCAGGAAGATGCCCTGATTCATCCGGCTGATCAGCGAAGTGACGGATTCATGCGGCTCCCAGAGCAGAATGGCAATCTCCGGCGGCCCGCCCCAATAGCGGAACGCTATGCCCGTGCCCTGCTGCAGAAATTCGTTGCAGATGTTCACGATGGCGTAGTAGAGCAGCTCGCTGTCACCGCCGAAGCGCCGCAGCAGCGGATTGTTGCCGCTGTCCGTCTGCACAAGGAGCAGGCGCGAAATCTTACTGTCCGGCGGGATGATGCCGTCATGGATCAGACGGCGCAGCGAGGCCTCGGCATTCACCCGGTCATCGATCAATGCGGACAGCAGCTTCTCCCCGAAGATCGGCTTGATCTCATTCAGCCGGAGGCTCTGGTGCTGGCGGTGGCTGCGTTCCGCTTCCTCGGCCCTCCAGGCGGTTACCGCCTTGGATACCGCGCTGTTAATCATATCCGGCTCAATCGGCTTCAGGATATAATCGATGCCGCCATGGCGGACGGTCTGGCGGACGAAGTCGAAGTCATTATGCCCGCTGACCACAATGAACTTGGTACTGCCTGCGAATTCATCCACCCAGGTCATCAGCTCCAGGCCGCTCCCGGACTCCATCATCATATCCATAATGACCAGCGCAGGCTTCTCCTGGCGGATTAGACCGATGGCCTCATTGCCGTTCCCGGCCTCCAGAATTTCCTCAATCTGATGAGCATCCCAGTCCACCAGCAGGCGGACTGCCTTCCGGACTCTTGCTTCGTCATCTACAATCAGTGCCTTCATATCCGTTCACTCTCCACTACGATATCGATTTCCAGGCGGATGATTACCCCGCCTGCCTTCAGATTATCCACGGTCAGCAGGGCATTATCCCCGCAGACCAGCCGCAGCCTGCCCAGCACATTGCCGAGGCCGATGCCCGCGCCCGGAGCATCGCGTCTGATAGGGCTGTTCTGTCCGGCGTTCTGCAGCAGCTCCCGTTCTTCAGCGGTGCTGGACTGCTCCAGCTCCTTGCGCAGCGCTTCCAGCCGGCCTGCCGGAATGGGGAGGCCATTGTTGGCGATGCTGATCTCCATCCGCTCCGGGGTTACCCCGGCCACGTTAATCTCAATATATCCGTCCTGCCGGTCAAGCTGGAAGCCGTGCTTGAAGTAATTCTCCACAATCGGCTGAAGGATCATTTTGGGCATCAGCGCCTGAAGCAGCGGCTCCTCCACTTCACAACTGAAGCTGAACTTGTTCTCAAAACGCTCCTTCTGCAGCTGGATATACGCTTTGACATGGTCCAGCTCATTCTGGACCGTCACCACCTTCTCATCATTGTACATGCTGTAGCGCATCATTTTGGCCAGAGCCGAGAGCAGGCCATAGATCTGCGGCACCTTCAGCTCCAGAGCCAGCGTACCGATAATCTGGAGAGTGTTGTTCAGAAAATGCGGGTTAATCTGGGACTGGAGCGCCCTCAGCTCATTGGTCCGGCTCGCCAGCTCCAGCCTGTACTCCCGCAGGATCAGATTGTTGATCGTGTCCATCATACTGCGGAAATGCTCGGTGACCACACCGATCTCGTCGTTGCCTGCCGGGCGGATCTCAATGTTGAGATTACCGGTCTGGACCTGATTCATATACCGGGTCAGCTGCTTGATCGGCGCGGTAATCCGGAAAGCGACGAGGATCGTCAGAACAATGATCGTCACCAGCAGCAGCGCCAGCAGCAGCAGGTTGATCGCGGCGGCCTCCTTGGCTTCGCGGAACAGGTAGGAGACAGGAATTTGCTTGACAAGCGTCCAGCCGAGGCCGATGCTGTCGATTTTTTGATAGATAAATACGGAGCTGTCCTGTTCAAAATAACCCTGCCGCTGCGTGCTGTCCGCAATCTGATTGTTATACCAATCGGCATTCAGCGGTTTGCCGAGCAGCCCGGTAGTCTGGCTGTAGACTAGCCTGCCGCTGCTGTCCACCAGGTAGAGATTCTCCTGATCCTGCTCGTACAGCTGGTCCACAATCTCACTGAGGGCAGCCAGCTTGACATCAATAGACAAATAGCCTAACGCCTGAGAGGTAGGGACACGCTCAATCCTGCGGTGCAGGGTAAAGACTGGCTCCGGTATGAACTGTGTTAACGGTAGCCTCAGCCCGTAAGCATTGCTCAGATGCGTACTCTGCACGCTTACCGGAGAGCTTCCGCTCAGACTGGACTGGTGGTAGGGTGCAGCAGCCAGCCAGCGCTTGGGTGTTGTGTTGTCGGTAATCAGCGTAGCCTTCGAGTCTTTCACACTGTATAAGTACACCTGTGAGAGGTGGGGCAGCGAGGTGGAGATATAGCTGAGCGAGTTATAGATGGCAATATCGGAGGACAGATCGTCGTACCCTGCTTCAAGCAGCCGGTAGAAATCGCCGTCCGAATACACGTTCAGCGACAGACGGTTGATCTCCTGCAGCAGACTGTTAATGTTTTTGTAGCCCTGATAGAGCAGATTCTTGTTCTCATCGACCGCCCGGTCCCGCAGCGACTTGGTGGTGTGGGAATAGCTGACATACATCGTAGCCATAATGCAGATTAAGGTGGGCATAAGCAGAAAGACGATCAGCTTCGTGCGGATACTGGTCCATTTCATGGGGCGGGTCACATCCAGGTCAATATTTTACACCCTAAAGATCACTTGCGTAGGTGTAAGAGGCTCTGCAAAAAACAGATAATATCTTTAGATCATAAACAAGTGAGTGAGTAAAAGAAAGGGGGGCCATAACATGCGCGGCAATAAATTGTCCCAATTCGGTCAGCAGGTATTTTTCGTTGGCCCGGCATTATTGTTTTTTACCTTGATCATGATTATTCCGTTTCTGATGGGGATGTACTACTCTTTCACGGACTGGAACGGCGTATCCGGTAATGTAAGCTGGGTCGGCTTTGAGAATTTTAAAAGTATTTTTACGAATGATCACGATTTCTGGTCATCCTTCTGGTTTACCGTGAGGTTCACCGTGCTGGGTGTGATCTTGACTAATGTAGTAGGCTTCTTCCTGGCCTATCTGTTGACCAAACCTTTGAAGACACGCAATATGCTCCGGACCATTTTTTTCATGCCGAATGTGATCGGGGGCCTGCTGCTCGGGTTCATCTGGCAGTTCATCTTCATCAAAGGCTTCGCCACTATGGGCGATCTTACCGGCCTGTCCTTCTTCAACCTTCCCTGGCTCGGGGATGCGACCACCGGCTTCTGGGCGATTGTCATGGTCTTCATCTGGCAGTCCTCCGGTTATCTGATGGTCATCTACATCGCTTCGCTCAGCAACGTCTCCAAAGAGGTGCTCGAAGCTGCCGAGATTGACGGCGCTTCCCGGATGCAGGTGTTGCGCAACATCATCCTTCCGCTGATTATGCCTGCGGTTACGATCGGACTGTTCCTGGCGATCTCCTGGTCCTTCAAGATGTTCGACCTCAACCTCTCGCTGACCAAAGGCGGGCCGTTCAAGTCTACGGAATCTGTAGCGATGAACATTTATAACGAAGCCTTCCTGAATAACCGTTATGGTCTGGGTACGGCAAAGGCGCTGTTGTTCTTCCTCATTGTAGCGCTGATCACTGTCATTCAGGTTCGTATAACGAAGAGTAAGGAGGTAGAAGCTTAATGAATGCCAAGACCAAAAGCAGATGGAATATCGGCATTGAAGTGATGATGATCCTTCTGGCGCTTCTGTTCCTCTCTCCGTTCTACTTCCTGCTGGCGAACTCGGTGAAATCCTTCGGCGAGATTCTGAGCGACGCGGCAAGCTGGCCGCAGACCTTCATGTGGTCGAACTATGCCAATGCCTGGAAGCTGGCCCGGTTCTCCGAGGCCTTCCGCAACTCGCTGATCATTACGATCATCAGTGTAGCGCTTATCTCGCTGTTCAGCGCGATGGCGGCGTACCGCATGGTGCGTGCCAATAACCGGTTCAACCAGATTCTGCTGCTGCTGATGGTAGCGGCGATGGTGGTTCCGTTCCAGACGATTATGATTCCGATCCTGAAGGTTGTGAACGTCCTGGGCGTGAATAACTCCTTCACAGGTCTCATTATCTCCCATCTGGGGCTCAGCATTCCGATGGCGATCTTCCTGTTCCACGGCTTCATCAAATCCGTGCCGCTGGAGATTGAAGAGGCGGCTACGGTGGATGGCTGTAACCCGATCTCGGCGTTCTTCCGGATTGTATTGCCTCTCTTGAAGCCGATGCTGATGACCATTATCGTGCTGAATGCGCTGGGGATCTGGAATGACTATCTGCTGCCGTCCCTGATTCTTCAGGCACCCGGTCTGCGGACGATTCCGCTGGCGACCTTCTCCTTCTTCGGCCAGTATACGAAGCAGTGGGATATGGCGCTTCCGGCACTGACCATCGGGATTGCCCCGATTGTTATCTTCTATCTGTTCATGCAGCGTTACATTGTTGAGGGAATAGCGGCTGGCTCGGTGAAGGGTTAATTCACCGGGCTCCCGTTCCACATAAGAAGCAGTTAAATTATTCAAGGGGGAAATATCTAATGAAGAAGAAACATTCTGCACTGATGATGTCATCCGTAATGCTTATGTCAGTAGTGCTCGCGGCTTGTGGCGGCAATGCCGATAAGTCTGCCTCCAATAATGCTTCTAATGGAAGCGCTGGCAATAGCGGCGCTGTGAAGACCGTTAAGATTTTCCAGTTCAAAACTGAGATTGTGGAAGGCCTGAATGAGCTGAAGGTAGAATTCGAGAAGGAGCATCCTAACATCAAGCTGGATATCCAGACCGTGGGCGGCGGAGCAGACTATGGTGCAGCGCTCAAGACCAAATTCGCTTCCGGCGATGCTCCTGATATTTTCAGTAACGGCGGGTATGCCGAAATGGCACTGTGGGCTGACAAACTGGAAGACCTGTCGGACCAGCCTTGGGTGAAGGATCTGATTCCACTGGCGGCAGAGCCTATGACCAAGGACGGCAAAACCTACGGGATGCCAATGAACCTTGAAGGAATCGGTTATGTATACAACAAGGACCTGTTCGCCAAAGCCGGGATTACAGAGACGCCAAAAACCATTTCCCAGCTTGAAGAAGCAGCAAAAAAGCTACAGGCGATTGGCGTAACTCCGTTTGGCAACGCTTATCAGGAGTGGTGGCTGCTGGGGATTCAGGGGATTAGCGTAGCTTTTGCTCAGCAGGATAATGTAGATGAATTCATCAAGGGCCTGAACGACGGAACTGCATCCATTGTAGGGAATGAGAAGTTCAAGGATTGGAGCAACTTGCTGAACCTGACGGTAAAATACGGCCAGAAGAATCCGCTGACCACCGATGCCAATACTCACCTGGCACTGTTCGCCAAGGGAGAAACGGCTATGATGCAGGAAGGCAACTGGGCACAGACGCTGGTGGACAACATTACGCCGGACATGAACATCGGGATGTTCCCGATGCCCATCAACGATGATGCGGCGATGAACGATAAGCTGTCGGTGGGCGTTCCGGCGAACCTGGTAGTGAATAAGGAATCCGGCTCCAAGGAAGAAGCGAAGACGTTCCTGAACTGGCTGGTCACTTCGGATATGGGGAAAGAGTATATCGTGAAGAAATGGAAGTTCATTCCTGCACTGTCCACCATTCCGGCAACCCCTGAGGATATCGGTCTGCTGGGTGCGGATGTCTGGAATTATGTAAAAGAAGGCAAGGTATACGGGCTGCAGGCTTCCAAATTCCCTGATGGCGTTACACAGGAATTCGCCAGCTCTATTCAAGAATTGATTGCCGGCAAAGTAGATGAAGCCGGCTGGGAGAAGGGCATGCAGGCTGCCTGGGATAAGCTGAAGAAATAAGACGAAGCGCTTAAGTAAGCGAAGCTGTGAAGGACGCTCCAGTCTCTCTCCGAAAAGGAGAGGAGGCGGGGCGTCCTTCGTGTAAATATAAGAATTTATATGTTGCACACAATAACTTATCCTTCTATTTCTCGCTGAAACGGTACCGTCCTATTAAAGGACTGCAATGCCGTTTCCACTTGATAAGGCAGCGGCGGGTGGATCATCAGGCGGAAGGATAGCGTCTTTTTCAAAAGGTTCTGGAGAGTAAGGGGGTAACCTGGGGAGTCTGGGACTGTGCTTGCCGCAGCCTGTCCAGCAGGTCATAGACGGTAGTGATTTGCTTCGTATCTATAGTTAATGCGGTATCTTCCGGGCTGCCGGGGATTTTGAAATTCCACTGTTTATTTCCCATGAGTATCACTCCTTCTTTGGTATTTTTATCATAATCGGTGGAGCGGATCATGTATAATGAAGGGAAATGATGGTGGCCATCACTGCGGCTGATGGGTGATCCGGGGGAGCGATGCAGCGTGGATATGGGTCTTCTCAAAGTGTTTCAGGCGGTTGCTGAAGAAGGAAGTATCTCAAAGGCTGCACAAAGCCTGAACTATGTGCAGTCGAATGTGACTGCAAGAATTCAACAATTGGAGCAGGAGCTGAAGACTCCGCTGTTCTACCGGCATAGCCGGGGAATCACCTTGACCTCGGCAGGACGGACGTTCATGGAGTATACGGCCAAGATTCTTAATCTGCTGGATGAAGCCAAGCTGGCGGTACTGGATTCGCCGGTTCCGACAGGCTCAATTAGCGTTGGCTCGGATACGACGGCGGCAGTATGGCTGCCTGCTATCCTGTCCACGTACCGCGGGTGCTACCCGGATGTGGAAGTTCATCTTAAGGTCGGACGGGCGGGGGAGCTTATCGAGTCGGTTCTGCAGCATAACGTGCAGGGGGCCTTGATGGACGGACCGGTGGAGCACCCGGAGCTTGTTCAGGAGCTGCTCATTCAGGAGCGGATTGGGCTGGTGATACCCGATACGATGGATTATCAGGGTATCCTCTCTGTTCATGACAAGACTCTGCTGATGCTAAATTCAGAATGTCTGTACCGGAACAGGCTGGAGAGCTGGCTGGCGGAAGAGGGCGGACGGCTGGGTAAGGTGATGGAGTTCGGGACGATGGAAGGATTGCTCGGCTGCGTAAAGGCGGGAATCGGCTATGCGGTGCTGCCGTTATCCTATTTCACCCGGATGAATGTCACTGAGGGTATCCGGATCTATCCGTTCCCCGAGCAGTATGCAGAGGTGCCGACGGTATTCATCCGGCGGCGTGACCTCTATATGACGAGTGCGTTCCGGGAGTTCATAGAAGAGCTGAAGGCAGGGTTGCCGGAAGCAGTGAGCGGTACAGACAGGCTGCAAGGCAGCGGCGGTACTGTGGAGGAACAAGCGCAGTGAAGTCATCAGCGTAGTATAAGATCAAATATTTATGCCGCAAAAGACGGATACCCCACTTAGGTGGATGGTATCCGTCTCTGTGTTTGTAAAGGAAATGTCGAGTGCAATATGTATACGGAAAAGCGAACACAATCTTACGTGCTACTCAGTGCAGCTTCCTGAACTGCTCCGGCGTAACCGCCGACTGCTTGCGGAAGGTGGCTACGAAATGGCTGACATCGCGGAAGCCGACCAGCTGCGAGATGGCCTTGACGGTAAGCTCGGGCTGGGCGACTAGCAGCTCCTTGCTCTTGCGGATGCGCAGCCGGACGAAATAAGCATAGGGGGAGAGCCCGAAGGTCTGCAGGAACAGGCTGTTCAGATATCTGCCGGACACCTCAAGCCGGGAAGCGAGATCACTGAGACCTACCTCGGGATCGCCATAATGGCTGTCCATCCATTTCAGCAGCGGCTGAAGCTTGTCTACATTGCGGGAGATCGCCGTGTTGTTATGCAGCTGCCCGTATTTGTTCAGAGTCAGCAGGAACCGGTAGGCATCGCTGGATTCCCCGAGACTGAACATGTCATTCGAAGCATCGTGGCGGTCCAGCATCTCCTTCAGCATCCAGCGCAGCGGCGCTCCGCTCTCCCAGCGGTAGAACAGGCTGGTGTTCATCCCGAGCGAATCCAGAATATGCCGTGCTGAGGTCCCTCCGAAGGTGAGATAATAGGTGCGCCAAGTCTCTGAGGAGAGCGCTTCATAGCGGTGCGGTGTACCCGGCATCAGTAGAATGCCGCTGCCCTCGGTGAGGGTGAGCTTCTTATTGTCGAAGTGGATCATCCCGCTACCATGCGCTGTCTGCAGCCAGTGATAGGTGTGATAGCCTTGCGGCCGGGAGACTTGTTCCTGATCAGGGTTATAGCCCATACTGTCGAGGGTGATGGGGAGCAGCTGGCCGCTCTCCTGGGCGAATACGATTCTGCGGACGGCATCCAGTGACATTCCGGTTCATCTCCTGTTGTTCCATATTATTATATTACTATTCATTAATATTATATTTATAGCGATAGCGGTAGCGATTAAAATAAGAATATACTTATACTATAAAGGATGTGCGTAGCGTGATCAACGAGAAGTTACCTAAGATCTGGTACGGTGGAGATTATAACCCGGAGCAATGGGAGGCCCCGGTCTGGGCGGAGGACGAGCGGATGTTCAAGCTCGCGGGCATAGATGTGGCAACCATCAATGTGTTCTCCTGGGCGCTGATTCAGCCGTCTGAGGATACGTACGATTTCGCGGGTCTGGATGAATTAATCGACCGCTTATATAAGAACGGCACATATGTATGTCTGGCTACGGGTACAGGGGCGCATCCGGCCTGGATGGCTCACCGCTATCCTGAAGTGACACGGGTAGATGTCCAGGGCCGCAAGCGCAAATTCGGCGGGCGTCACAACTCCAATCCGAACAGTGCAATCTACCGCAAATATGCGGCGCTGCTGGCCGGCAAGCTGGCGGAGCGCTATAAGGATCATCCGGGCCTGGTGGCCTGGCATATCTCTAATGAATACGGCGGCTATGATTACTCCGAGCAGTCCGAGGCTGCTTTTCGCGTCTGGCTGAAGGACCGTTACGGAACGCTGGATGCGCTCAACAGAGCCTGGAACACACGGTTCTGGGGCCATACCTTCTATGACTGGGAGGAAATCGTTGTTCCGAATGAACTCAGTGAAGAGTGGGGGGGCAACCGGACCAACTTCCAGGGGATTTCTCTGGACTACCGCAGATTCATGTCGGATAGCCTGCTGGAATGCTACATCCTCGAATATGAGGCGATTAAGCAGTACAGCACGGATGTTCCAATTACGACTAACCTGATGGGCTTCTACCCGGAGCTGGACTATTTCAAGTGGGCCAAGTACCTGGATGTAATCTCTTGGGATAACTATCCGTCCTTGGACACCCCGGTCAGCTATACAGCGATGACGCATGATCTTATGCGCGGCCTGAAGAACGGCCAGCCGTTCATGCTGATGGAGCAGACGCCAAGTCAGCAGAACTGGCAGCCTTACAATTCCCTGAAGCGCCCCGGCGTGATGCGTCTCTGGAGCTATCAGGCGGTAGCGCGCGGTGCCGACACCGTGCTGTTCTTCCAGCTGCGGCGGTCCATCGGCGCGTGTGAGAAGTACCACGGAGCGGTCATTGAGCATGTAGGACATGAGCATACCCGCGTATTCCGCGAATGCGCCGAGCTGGGCCGGGAACTGGAAAGCTTGGGCGGCGAGCTGCTGGATGCACGCAGTGCGGCGCAGATCGGGATTGTCTACGACTGGGAGAACCGCTGGGCGCTTGATCTCTCCAGCGGCCCGTCCGTTGCACTGAATTATGTGGATGAGGTCCATAAGTATTATGATGCGCTCTATCAGCAGAACATCGAAGCGGATATGATCGGGGTAGAAGAGGATCTGTCGAGATACAAGATTGTCATTGCACCGGTGCTGTATATGGTGAAGCCGGGCTTCGCCGAGAAAGTCGAAGCCTTCGTCCAGGCAGGCGGGACCTTCATTACGACGTATTTCAGCGGGATTGTTAATGAGAACGATCTGGTTACGGTTGGCGGGTATCCGGGAGAGCTGCGCAAGGTGCTGGGAATCTGGGCCGAGGAGATCGATGCCCTTCTGCCGGGCATGAGCAATGAAATTGTAATGAATAAGGACTGGGGAGCCTTGAACCGTTCTTACACCTGCGGTCTGCTCTGCGACCTGATTCATCCCGAAGGCGCAGAGGTGCTCGCTCAGTATGGCGCGGATTTCTATAAAGGCATGCCTGCCCTGACGGTGAATAGCTTCGGTGAAGGCAAGGCCTATTATGTGGCCACAAGTCCCGATGCGGCCTTCCTTAACGGCTTCCTCGCTAACCTGTGCGCGGATAACGGCATTGTGCCGCTGGTCAGCGCACCTGAAGGCATTGAGTCCGTCCAGCGTGTGAAGGACGGCGTATCCTATCTGTTCCTGCTGAACCATTCAGCAGAGGAGCTTCGGGCGGATATTGGCGAAGGCAAGCGGACCGATCTGCTTACCGGGAAGAAGTCCAGCGGCTCCACCCCGGTTCCTGGGCACGGAGTGCTGATTCTCTCAGACAAATCAGACAAACAGTAAGGCACGACAAAGCTGTCCCGAAGGCCGTTTATTAGAAACGGTGGCCGGGACAGCTTCTTTTTTATACAGACTCACTTAACGGGATTATTCTATTGAGTGAAGGAGCCGAAGTCCGTAATCTTCAAATCAACGGTGACATGAATAGGGGTCCGGCTGAACTCCTCGTCCCAGTGATCCTCCAGCTTCCTCCATAAGGCGGGCTCCTGAATGCTGAGCCGGTTGGAGAACCCGGCGGCATCTGCTTTGTAATCGGACTGCAGCTTGTGAAGCAGGCTCTGCATCATCTGCTCCAGCCGCTTCTTGAACAGCTTCTCTGCTTTTTGGGGAAAATGAGCGGAAGCAGGGTATTCGTCTATGTTCCAGGTTTCAATCAGCCTTCCTTCTGTTTTGATATTGACGTCGAAGGACAGAGAGCCGCCGTCAACTTTGGCCGTGATTTTACTTTTCATAGCCTTGAGTTCATAGGTGATCGGCTCGTTGCTTGAATCATAGGTTTTGATAACACCAGCCTGGGCGGAATTGGTCAGCCAGGCCAGGCATTCCGTATCCTCCTGAGTCAATGCCCCCGCCCAGTGCCCGGTTTCGCCTTTGATAATGCCGGCCCCGGAGAATTCGACCTCGCCGTTTGCCGTCACCAGATTTTGCAGTGCATAACTGCGTTTGGAGGTCATGAGGGAATCCAATTTAGATAAAATGACAGGGTCGAGTACCTTGCTGGTCCGCTTCTGGTTGCGGATCATATCCCGGATATGAAACGAAGGAATGACATCCTTCTGGTTGGAGACGAGTGTCTCCTCGGCCCGGCCCTGGCTTAAGAACACCATGGTGCTGGGGCGGATGTCATTATCACGCAGCACGAAATCCATTAGCTGGTTCATCTTATACTGCTTGAGCAGCTCTGTGGACACAACAATAACCTTGAGGTGGTGCCCGATAATGGGCCGATCACGCAGGATGGAATACTGGCGGAAGATCTCCAGTACAGAGTCTCCGGTTCCAGTGACATTCATGTAGGGGGCGCTGCCGTTGTTATGGGTACCCGGATTCTCTGAGCCGCCAACAGAATTGGCCGGAACCATCTGGACAGTGGCGGTAACCATATTACGCTTGGAGTAAGTCGCACCTTGATCCTCCAGCTTCTGCTCGGTGGGTGAGAGCTCCGCAGTATCCAGGGCCAGTCCGGCGTAGAGCGCAAGATCCTCGATCTCCTTGCTGCTCCAGCAGGAGGTCTGTGTGGCGAGAATCAGCAGACTGCACAGCAGCAGAAGGATTCGTCTACACATGCTGCTTCAGCCCCTTCACGCGGATGAGCCAGACGACCGAGAGCACTGAAGGCACTAGCGTGAACAGAACCACGCCAATCTTACCGATGGCATCCCCGAGGGCGAACAGGTCACTTAAGGACTTCGGCAGCATCGCCGAAATGAAGAGCAGCGGAACCATAGCATAAATAACCGGATGGATCTTAAGCTTGAAGATCTGTGAGAGACCCAGCGAGGACTGGAAAAAGAAGCTGCTGAAGTTGCAGAACATTTGCATCAGCCAGATCACCATGAACGGAAACTCCATCCGCTCGAAGAAAAAACCGGGCACCTCAAAGCTGCGCATCAAATCGATGGTAGGCCAGGTACTGGTGGATGCAGAATCAATCGAAATGCCGCCGATCACTATTATGAAGGTCAGGAAATAGAGTACCAGCAGTATACCGAGGCCGCCAAGAATGGCTTTGACCGCCAGTTTCGGGTCCTGCATGAACGCTACCAGCGTCATGGTCACTTCGCAGCCGGTGAATACAAGCACGGTGGATTTGAGCCCTGCGAATACGGGAAGCCATCCGTTGCCGAGTACAGGACGCAGATGATCGATATCGAACATCCGCAGGCTAAGCACGAAGGAGATGAGCAGAATCATAATGCTGATCGGGAACACAATGGTGAAGACGCGGGCAATGGAATTAATGCCTCCGTATACCAGATAGGCACTTAGCCAGAGAAATGGAAGAATAACTGCCCAGATGGGGGTACCCTCCAGAAGGAAAAACAGGGTGACCTCGGCCAGTGTGCGGATCTCAAACCCGGCAATGATGATGAAATAACAGATCAGCAGCATGGACAGGACTCCGCCGAAGAAGCGGCCGGTGAGCAGTCTCGAATATTGAAAGACCGTTTTCCCCGGGAATTGCTGGCTGATCTTGACCATGAGGAGCACCGCCAGCATCACAATGACACCGCCGAGCAGAATGGAAATCCAGCCGTCTGGGGTTCCGACACTCTTGCTGACACTGCGCGGCAGCGTGAGGATTCCCGCACCCAGCAGTGTATTGTTCAGGAAAATGGCCGTTTGTGTGGCCGTGATTTTATCATCGGTGCGTATGAACATCAACGTTCCTCCTTACGCGCAGGCGTTTATTATGGTTATGGTTTTCGTTGGCGTTGTTTGGTCTTCATCATTTTCGGTCTGCGCTTCATCAGTGCCATCGGAGCGCGCAGGAACAGATCCTTCCAGTCACTGAGCCGGAACGGGGAGAGCGGTGTCAGATAAGGCACTCCGAAGCTCTTGAGCTTGCTCAGATGGCAGCAGATCAACAGGAAGAACAGAATGGTCCCGTACATTCCCAGCACCGAGGCGAACAGCATGCCGGCGAAGCGCAGCATCCGCAGGGTGATTCCAGCGCTGTACATCGGAATGGAGAAGGAGGAGATGGCGGTTACAGCCACCGTAATGACCAGAAACGGGCTGACGATCCCCGCCTGGACCGCTGCATCGCCGATGATCAGACCGCCGACGATGCCCATTGCCGGACCAATCGGCTTCGGCAGCCGGATGCCCGCTTCCCTAAGGATCTCAATGGCGACCTCCAGAATCAGCACCTCTATCAGAGAGGGAAAGGGCACACCCTGCCGGGTCTTGATGATCGTGATCGCCAGCTCCGTAGGAATCAGCCCCGGATGGAAGGAGATGAACGAGATGTACAGGGCCGGAGCCATCAGGGCAAAGAAGGAGGCGCCAAAACGCAGCAGCCGCAGAAGTGTTCCCGGCAGCCAGCGATCATAATAGTCTTCCGGCGACTGCAGCAGCATGCTGAAGGTTACCGGTGCGATTAGTACAAAGGGGGTGCCATCCAGCATAATGGCAACCCGTCCTTCCAGCAGGGCACTGATCACTCTGTCCGGCCGTTCTGTATTCTGCAGCTGCTGGAACGGACTGAGATAATTATCCTCAATCAGCTGCTCGATGTAGCCGGATTCGGCCAGGAAATCCATATCGATTTTGGAGATCCGGTTCTTGACCTCCTCCAGCAGGTCGGGATTGACGATATCCTTCATGTAGGCCACAACGATCTCCCTTTCAATAGCGGTCCCTGCCCGGAAGGATACCATCTCAAGCTGATCGCTAAGGCCCTGGCGGCGCAAAATAGAGGTATTCTCGCTGAGCACTTCCGTGAAGCCCAGTCTAGGGCCGCGGAGCAGCGCTTCGGAGACCGGCTCGTCCGCTTGGCGGCTGGGAGCATCGGGCATCTCGATCAGGAGGCCGCAGCGCAGTCCTTCGATCAGGAGGGCGGCATGACCGAAGAGGACATACTTATTGAAGTCCCTGATATGCTCTTCCTCTCTAAGCTCGCTGAAGGGAAGACGATGCCCGGCCATTTCAACAGAAGGCTGTGGACCGGCAGGCATCTCATACATCAGGTATTGCATGACTTCCATACTGAGCAGCCGGTCACTCTGCATCCCGTCGACATGGATGACGACTCCTTGTGCACCTGTATTTGCATTTGTGAATGCTCTGAAATGGACATCGCTGTTGTTGCCGATGCCGGATTTAACCGCCTGCAGGTCGGTCTGGAGATCACCGGTAAAACGTGCAGAGGATTCCTCGGGAGCCAGCGGTGGCGGCGGCTGCGGAAGGGTTCTTGCGCCGTACCCGATCTGGCCGCGTCCGCTGCCTACCAGCTTGTAGAGCGATTTATAGAGATAGGCCAGGAGCAGCGGAACAAGTATAGCCACACCCGCCTGGGCGAAGATTGCCCAGCCGGGTATATAGGAAAGAATCATACCGAACAGTGTAATCATCCCCAGCTCTCGAATTTTGGGTATAATGGAGTACGAGTTTTCATCTTCATGCAGTTTTCCAAACTTCATCTAAATTTACTCATAATTACCGAAAATAATTCGGCACGGTGGGTCCGGCTTATATACTCCCCGGGTCCGGCAGCCCTGCCACGCGAAATAAGATATAATGCATAGAGTACCGGTTGTTCCATACATATCGGAATGAAGCAGTCATGAGAGGGGCGGGGCACATGAAGACTTTACTGGTCACAGGCTACCGGGCCCATGAGCTCGGCATTTATGACAGCAAGCATCAGGGCATTCCTTATATCAAAAAAGCACTCGCGAACCGGATCATTCCGCTGGTGGAGGAGGGACTGGAATGGGTCATCACTCCCGGGCAATATGGCGTCGATCTGTGGGCTTGCGAGGTGGTGCTGGAGCTGAAGCAGCAATACCCCGGGCTGAAGCTGGGCATTATTACAGCCCATACGTCACCGGAGGAGAAGTGGAAGGAAGAGAAGCAGAATGAATACCGCCGCATTGTAGCCGGTGCCGACTACTATGGAGCCGTTAGCAATGCACCCTATGACGGAAGCTGGCAGTTCAAGGCCAGAGATGATCTCCTGCTGCGCAAAAGCGACGGGATTCTGTTGTTCTACGACGAGGATGCAGCGGAGAGCAGTGCGAAGTTTACGAAAGAGCGGGTCGTGAAGCTGCATGCCGAAGGCGATTATGAGCTGCATCTGATGCATGCAGAGGAGATTCAGAGCATTGCCGATGAAGAGAACCGGCAGGATTATGATTGAAGGAGAGATAATCATGAATCAGGAGACGGCTTACCCCGAGGATATCTGTTATGTCATTCTGCTGAGTCCTACGGAGCAGGACCGCAGGGATATGGAGATTATCAAGGCGCATGTCAAGCATCTGCAGGAACTGGAGCGAAGCGGGCAACTGGTATTATGCGGACCGTTCAGTGACAGTCCTGGAGGGATGGTGATTATCCGCGCAGCTTCCCGCGAGGCAGCGGCAGCTATCGCAGAGCGGGACCCGTATGTCACTTCGGGTATCCGCAGCTACGAGCTGCGCACCTGGGGCCTGTCCCATGAAGGCAACAGGCATATGGGCATAGCCGCAGATTAGGCATTGTATTAGGAATAATAGAGAACATAGAGTGAAGCGGAATCAGATGAAGCTACGGAGTGAAGGCGGCTTGCGCACCTTATAGTTCTGCTCATAAGCGTAGGCCAGTCTGATAAGCACCGGTTCTTCATAGGCCCGGGCGGAGAAGGTTACGCCGAAGGGGGCTCCGGCTGAGGTATAACCTGACGGCACAACGATGGACGGATATCCCGCTCTTGAGGTAATCCGTGCGCCGAAGTCAGCGGGGAACAGCAGGGCATCAAGCTGATGCTCGCGCATGGTAGCGTCGATCCCCAGCTCCTTGCAGAGCCTGAGATCTGTCATGCGGTCACGAAGATATTGCGGCTCAGTGAAGGTGCCGGAGGTCGTATGTTCGGCATCTAGCAGGGTAGCTTGCCCGAACTTCAGCGTCTGGACCGGATGGGCATGATTGAAATCAATAATATCCTTCAGGGTGCGCATCGGTGCACCCGCACCCAGGCGGGCCAGGTAGGCGTTCAGCGAGGTTTTGAATTCATTCAGCACCACGGATGAATAGCTGATCTCCCGTGCTGTTGTAATCTCGGCCGGATCAATGATTGTCGCTCCAAGCTCCCGCATTCTCTCTACAGAGGCATTGAACAGCGCAAGCTGCTCCTCCGTCAGCTCCTCGAAGTAATAATCACGAGGAATTCCGATTCTTGCTCCCCGCAGACCGTCTGCATCCAGGAAAACCGTATAATCCTCATGAACCTTACCTCTGTTCGTACCCATAGCTGCATCGCCGGCATCCTGACCGAGCAGGGCATTCAGCAGAAGGACGGCATCCCGGACCGTTCGTGCCATAGGCCCGGCGGTATCCTGCGTGCTGGAGAGCGGCAGAATACCGGAGCGGCTGATCAGCCCCACCGTGGGCTTAATACCGATAATAGAGCCAAGATTGCCGGGATTGAGGATCGAGCCCGAGGTTTCCGTTCCGACGGATACTGTGCAGAAGTTACAGGCTACCGCTACCGCAGAACCGGCGCTGGAGCCTCCTGTCGGCGTGGAGATGTTGTAGGGGTTAAGCACCTGCCCGCCCCGGGAGCTGTAGCCGGAGGGCATGCCGTTCGTCATGAAGTTAGCGAATTCCGTCATATTGGCTTTGCCCATAATAATAGCTCCCGCCTCGCGCAGCATGCTGACGATGAAGGCATCCTCTCCGGCAAAAGAATCCGCCAACGCGAGCGAGCCCGCGCTGGTATGCATATTATCCCCGGTATTAATGTTATCCTTCAATAGCACGGGGATGCCGTGCAGCGGTCCGCGCGGCCCCTGATGCAGACGCTCAGCATCCAGGGATTCAGCGATGAACAGCGCATCCGGATTAATCTCCAGCACGGAATTGACGGTCAGGCCGCTTTTGTCATGATCGGCAATGCGCTCCAGATACATCAGGACTAATTGTCTGGACGTGATCTCTCCGGAATCCAGAGCAGTCCCAATCTCCGCTATGGTAGCCTCTACGATTTCAAAACTCATGCGGTCCACGCTTCTTTCCCTTTTGGATTTAGTAGTATTCTCCATCATATAAGCATAGTTTTGCCTGTCTTCATAGTGTTCTTTTGCGGGCGGAACGACCATGACTTTGGATGTAACTTTTAAACGGCTGATTAAAAGGGGTGTCCCTGTGGTTAAATACATCACAAGATTTAACAATACTACTTGCTGATATGATTGGGAGGAGTCGAACTTGAAGAAATGGACTACGATATTTATGGGTGTTATGCTGACTGCTGCCTTGGCTGGCTGCGGCAATAATGAGGAACTCAAACCCTCGGAGGGGGCTGCAACAGCTGCGCCTGCAGGGAACGCGGCTCCGGAAGCTTCTGCATCGGCTGCGCCTGCTGAACAGACTTCGGACGGAGTTCCAAGTGTAGAGGATTTGATTAAGAAGACGGTTGCTGCGTCTGATCAGCTGAAGAGCTTCGAGATGGAATCGCAAGTGAAGCAGAAGATCAATGTGAAGACGGCACAAGGGGACAATGCGCAAGATACCGATATGACCACGAAATCCAAATTCATTAAGGAGCCGCTGACGATGCATCAGGAGATACTGATGAAGACGGCCCAGGGCGACCAGAAGATTGAGCAGTATGTGACAAAGGACGGCTTCTATTCGCAGACGAACGGTGCGTGGATGAAGCTGCCTGCTACAATGGGTCAACAGGTCATTACCGCTATGCAGCAGTCTACTAACCCGGAGAAGCAGTTGGAGCAATTCAAGGCAATTTCCGAAAAGACAAAGATCACTGAGGATGGCGATAACTATATGCTGGCCGCAGAGGTATCCGGTGATGATGTCAAGGAGCTGGCGAAGACTTACATGAACCAGACCGGCGGCTCTGATCAGCAGATGGCTGCCATGATGGAGCAGATGAATATCAAAACCATGAATATTGCGTATGCGGTGGATAAAAAGACCTACTTCCCAACCCGTACTGAAGTAACCATGGTCATGGATATGATCAATGGGGACCAGACAATATCCATTGATATGGATATGAAGGCGACCATCAGCGATCACAACAAGGTTGATGAGATCAAAATTCCGCAGGAAGCGCTGGACGCGAAGGAAGTTGAAATGCCTTCTGCACCGTCAGCCCCGACAACTCCGTAACAGGCGTAACGGGCTGAATAGCAATGTAGCACATGGAAACGGCGCTGCTGTCCTTGTTAAGGACGGCAGCGCCGTTTTTTTGCAAATATAAGAATTTATAGGTTTCACACGATAAATTGTCCTTCTATTTCTCGCTGAAACGGTACCGTCCTTTAAAAGGACGGCAAAGCCGTTTCCACTTGGTAAGTTGTTTTGGGGCCCCTGTAAAGTACCTGGGTGAACATCTTAGCTAAAGCCCCACTTTGCGGGGTGATTTTATAAATTAAACGAGTTGCTGAGCATACCAAAGGCTGCGCCGGCAATGACGGAGGTGATCAGCTTGTAGAAAATATATCCGGTCACAATGTTGGCGATGGCAATCGGGTATAAGGTATCAATTCCCCGGCTGCCGGCGGTGTTCAGCGGATATTGAAACAAAGCCGTATTCATGCTGATGAAGACGAACAGGAAGGACAACGCCACCAGTGTGGTCGAGAAGGAGTACAGGCTGACAACGAGCGTGAGAATCGCCAGCACCAGCAGCGCCACGGCCGGAACGAGCAGTGTTCCCATCCGGGTAATCAGCAATTTAAAATCAAAGCTGACCTTCTCCAGCCGGAGAACGGCATAAGTGGCTCCGCAAGCAACGGCAAGGCCTGCCGCCGTCAATAGCAGCGGCTTCAGGAAGCCGGGGCCGAAGATGGCCGAGACATCCCATTTGATGAACAGGGTGAGGAAATATAAGGCCGTCAGCAAGGCCATAAGCCCCATAGTGATCAGGCTGTTCATGAAATGGGCCACAGGAATTTCCCTCATTGTACTGTACGGACGGGTAAGGGCTCTCAGGTAAAAGCTCCAATACTGCTTGCCTACCGCCTGTGCCTGCTGTACACGTTCATCCTTGAGCAGGTTGTTGAGCTGCTCAGTTACCTTGCGCTGGGGCTGCGGTTGCCCAGGTTGGTTGTTGGGTCCCTCAGGATTCGTGAAGGGTGTTCCACCTTCCGGATTGTTCATGGTGATTCCTCCTTGTGAAATATATGGAAAATGCCATTGGCTATAGTATAAGGGGACTCACCGGGAAATTCTATAAATTTGCCGGAATATGCAGGAATTCATCCGAAAAAGCCCGTAAATCGTCGATAAACGTCGATTTACGGGCCGGGGCCATTCCTATTCCTGTGGTTCGTCCGCCACCCGGGCAAAGCCCTCTTCAGCGAGATATTCCTCCGCTTCAGCCGTCGTCTCGAAGGCCATCTCAAGCTGCAGTCCGGCATAGAGATACCACAGATCCTCTTCGAATCTCAGGCTCAGCGTATGGCCATCCTCATTCGTCCACAGCGACTGCGCTTCAGCTCCGCCAGTCTGCGCTTTTTTCTTTCTTTTGGAAGGGGCCGGGGCCTCGGGAATGTACATCAAGAGAGAGGTGATGGACGCATCCAGCAGCTCGCGCAGCGCAGCCTCCGAATAATCGCGGATATTGACCAGTCCCTTATCATCCGTCTCATAGCCCCGCAGCAGCCCGGCATAGACGAAGCCGTTCCCGTTCGGGTGAATATGCGAAGCCACGGTCTTCTTATCGTGCCGGCTCTGCTCCAGGTGATAATTCACCCGTCCCAGCGAGACCTTCCGCGCCTCCAGCTGGGGATAGGAATCAAGAATAGCTATTTTCTGTTCAAAAGTAAGCATATACGCCTCCGGTTTCCACTTGAAATATAAGAATTTATATGTTTTACGCTATAAATTATTGATTATACCACGCAGTGTGGCGCGGGACTACACGCGCTTCCCGGGCTCATGACTCTGCCAGCGGGAGCCGCAGCACAAAGGAGCAGCCTTGCGGCGGGTGGCTGCCCAGCTCCAGACTGCCGCCCATGGCCTCGGCCAGCAGTCTGCTGAACGTCAGGCCCAGCCCGAGTCCGCGAAGCAGGCTCTGCTTGCCCGAGCTGCGGTAGAAGGCTTCGAAGATCCGTTCCCGGCTATCCGGATGGATGCCCGGCCCGTTATCCGTAACGGTGATTTCGGCCTGCCCCTGCGGCGTAGGAGTAAGTTCAAGCTTCAATTGAAGCTTGCGGTCCGGCGTCTTCGCCTGCAGGCTGTTCCCCAGCAGATTCACAATAATCTGCTGGATGCGCAGCGGGTCCCCTCGCAGCACAAGCGGGGTCTCCGGCAGCAGCAGGATGGGCTTATTGACTTCCTCGCTCTGGGTCAGCATCCATTGATAGAGGATTTCCTCCAGCAGCGGTGCTGCTTCAAGGTTATCGTGACGGACGGCAACCATGCCTGCCGTCAACGCATTGTAGTCCAGCAGGTCAGCGACCATATGCTGCAGCCGCCCGGTCTCAAGCAGAGCGATATCAAGGAATTCCCCGGCCTCCTCGCCTTCGACAACCCCCTCGCGTACTGCATGGAGCAGTCCTTTGATTGAGGTGACCGGCGTCTTCAGCTCATGGGACACGCCGGCGAGCATGATGGCCCGCGACTGCTCGAACTGCTGCAGCTTGCCCGCCATCTCCTGGAAGGAGACGAGGAGTTCGTGAATCTCGCGCTCTCTGGCCCCGGTCTCAAGCACGATATTATACTGGCCGCTGCTAATCTGCGCGGCGGCGGCGGCCACCCGTTGAACCGGCTTGGCCAGCTTGATCGATAAGAGATAGATCGTCAGCCAGCTTAAAATAATCAGGAAGACGATGATAATCGAAAAGAAGGTAATCTCCTCCGTCGGGATATGGCGCAGGGAGCGCTTGGACTGCATAACCAGCACTTGCCCCAGCGTGCCCTGGCCCCCCTGGATCTGCGCGGCAGCGGCCTTGTATTCCGAGGTCCGCGAATCGGTCAGGCTATCATTGAGCTTGTACCGCATCTCCTCGTCCGTCATCGGGGGCTGGGAGTACAGCAGCTCTCCTTCTGGTCCGGTGATGATTACACACATCTCCTCAGTTACCTTGAAGAAGCGTTTGCGGTCCTCCACCAGCTTATTCAGGTTCGGGGTAATCGCTAATTGGCCGTCTGTATCTACGCTGCGGTCAGCGATCTCCTGCGCCAGCAGGCCGGTCGTCTGCATCCGGTTGCTCATTGCCTCCTGCTGCATCCACCAGAAGGTGAACAGTGCCGTCACCAGCAGCCCAATGCTGATGATCAGCAGATACCGCAGAGTCCAGTAAGTGAGAATGGAGGTGGTCTTCTTCTTGTTGCGTTTCTTCTTACTCTTATTTATGTTGTCCATAATTGATATCCTGTTCCTCTCAGTGTGCGGATCTCGCCCTCACGTTCCGGCCAGTGCGACAGTGCCTGACGGAGCCGCTTGATGGAGAGATCAACAGCCCGGTCACTTCCATCGTAGTCCATCTCCCATACATGCTCCAGCAGCTGGTCGCGGGTGCAGATCTGATTCGGGCGTTCGGCCAGGAACAGCAGAACCGACATGTCGCGCGGGCTGAGGCTGACCTCCGCCCCGTTCAGAAAGATGCTGCGCGCCGAGAAATCGATGAACAGACTGCCGAAATGGCGCTTGCGGCTGCCGTCCGACCACTGCGAGGGACGGCGCAGCACCGCCTTCACCCGTGCGACCACTTCTTCGGGAATGAAGGGCTTGGACATATAGTCGTCAGCTCCGCCGTCCAGTCCCGCGAGCCGGTCATTGATGCCGTCGCGGGCGGTGAGCATGATGACCGGGCAGCTGCTCCGCTCACGGATGAGCTGCAGCAGCTCGAAGCCGTCCATCTCCGGCAGCATGATATCGAGCAGGACCAGTGAGGGCGGCGCCTCCTCGAAGGTGTCCAGGGCACTCCGGCCGTCTGCGGCCCGGGTGACGTGGAAGCCTGCTTTTCGCAGATAGGCACTAAGCACCCGCGCGATGGCTTCTTCATCCTCTACGATTAGTATCGATTGCATGAGCTTCAGTCCCTTAACTAAAATTACGACAATTCTAACATATTCCCGGCCTGTCCGCTTTGACTTATTCCCGACATATTGCTTTGGTAGAATGGGAGCCAAGCCAATAGAGCAGAGATAAGAATATGGAATGGAGGAGATCGTATGAAGAAGAGAACCGTCGCTATAACCGCAGCCATTGTAATTATTGCAGGAGCCATCACCGCCTTCATCTTAGTGAATAACAGCCTTGGCAATAAGGTGGAGATTGAATCGGTGATTCCTGAGCAGGCCCAGGGTAGCGGAGCCCAGAAGGAAGGAACGGCCAATGCGGCTGCTGCCGCTGCTGCTGTAACACCGGAGCAGTTGAACGGAGCCTGGAATATTACAGAGCCGTCCAAGGTCTACTGGTCTGTGACCACATCCAAAGAAACCGTGAACTTCGTAGACCCCTCCGTTAAGGGAACCTGGAAGGTGAATCTGGAGGATGCCTCCGCGATGACCGGCGAAGGGTCGGTAGACATGAACGCACTTGATTCAGGAACAGCCCCACGGGACGAGCACGTCAAGGGAGCGGACTTCCTGTCCGTGGCAGAGTTCCCGGAAGCCACCTTCACGGTGAAGTCCTTCTCGGAGCTGCCGAAGGAATGGACAGAGGGTACCGCGGTGCCGGTACAACTGAAGGGGATGCTGACTGTGAAGGGCATTGAGAAGGAAGTCACGTTCGACTCGCAGGCCGCATACAGCGGCGGAGAGCTTAAGCTGTCGGGTACGACTACAGTAACCTTCGAGGATTTCGGCCTTAGCAATCCGCATTCTATCGTGCTGAGTACCGAGAACAACCTTGATGTGCGCCTGGAGCTTGTGCTTAAGAAATAATATAGGGTTTGGAGATTACTCTTCCCGTTGCCGTGGATTTGCGGCTGGCGGGGAGGGTTTTCGATGTAACTTGGGCAGGCGCGAAGGCGGTGGGGGCGGATGTATGCGTAAAACCGAACACATTAGGCTGGCGCGGGGTGTACGGCCGGAATGTAATCAAAAAAGCGAACACAATCGTTGCTGCTGCGGTGAGATATGGACATTGTGCTATCCATACAAGCGGTCGGTGGGAGAAGACCCTCAGAACTGGTGAGAGGTAGGCTGAGCACCGCCATAAAAGCATCCTTCACCCCTTAGGGGTAATTTCTTGTAACGGTGCAAATCCCCGCCTTCAGGTTAAGTATAAGAGATACATAATCATTGAACAGGACCATCAGGTAAGGAAGGGAGCAAGATACATGGATCGTAAGGCCAAAACCATACTGCAAAAATCGTTCTGGAGTGCCAGCGGCTGGAAGGGCACGTACGGGCCTTTTTCCGGTGAAGATTTCGACTATGCCAAGAGCAAGGGGGTCATGTTCGATCCCCTGACGATCACCCATGATGAGCTGGTGGAGAAACTGCGGGTGCTGCACAGCGGAAGCGTGACCCGGGACAAGGTGGCGGCGGGTTTCCTGCACAGTCTATCTACCCGGAAGGTTCATCTGCGGAGCGCCTTGTCCAGTTGGGCCTTGACCTCGGAGCTGTCTGCGCATGCCTACGCCCAGCCTCCTGCTAAGCAGTCAAGGTATAGCAGCTGTGCGGCCTGTGATGCCGGGCATCTGATGTCTGATCAGCAGTACAACGCTGTAGATCTGAATGTGCTCAATTTCGAGCGGGTCAAATGGGGTGGCATCCGCCTCAATAAGCTGTTGTATTGCTGGTTGGATCTGGAGCTGTTTAGCCGGGAAGAGGAGGTGGAGGCAACTCCGCAGGATCTTCGTATTTTGCAGGACATGGCCGAGGCCGTGAAGCTATGCGGCAGTAAGGACGGGGCACGGAAGCTGGAGAAGCACTGGAAGAATATTTTCCCTTCTAATCAGTATGAGCGGGATGTGGTGATGGAGATCTGGGGATATGCCGGTATTCTGGTTCCGCAGGAGGAGCCGCGTCAGGGCCGGGGCGGAGGCAATGACTTCAACGCTGTAGCCAACTGGCGTGGGGAGGACGGTTATTCGGAGGAACGCCTGAATTCGTTGTTCAAATATAAGAATGTATAGGCTTCACGCTATCCATTATCCTTCTATTTCTCGCTGAAACGGTACCGTCCTTTAAAAGGACGGCAAAGCCGTTTCCACTTGGGGCTGTAATACACACTTGTCTAGAGCTGGAGGGTCCTGCCGGAAGGCGGACATGTACACACCAGGGAGATTTTGATAGAATCAGAGGGACCTGAGCTTCATTAAGAGGAGGAGATTACTATGGCAGCAGATAACGCTTACACGATAAAATGGGGCATTCTCAGCACAGGCTGGATTGCCCATCAATTCGCAACAGATCTGGCCCATGCCAGCAACGGCGTGGCTTATGCAGTCGGCTCGCGCTCGCAGGAAAGCGCGGATAAATTCGCAGCCGATCACGGCATTCCTGTGGCATACGCCACCTACGAAGAGCTGGTGAATGATCCTGATGTAGACGCCATTTATATCGGCACACCGCATCCGTTCCACCGGGAGAACGCGCTGCTGGCGCTGCGTGCAGGTAAGGCTGTGCTGTGCGAGAAGCCTTTTACCGTGAATAGTGCTGAACTGGAGGAAGTAGTGGCCTACGCCCGGGAGCACAAGCTGTTCCTGATGGAGGCGATGTGGAGCCGTTATATCCCGGCGCAGGTGAAGGTGCGGGAGTGGCTCGCAGCCGGGAGAATTGGTGAAGTGCGGCTGGTGAAGGCGGACCTTGGCTTCCGCGCCGACTGGAACCCGGAAGGACGTCTGTTGAATCCGGCCCTTGGCGGCGGAGCGCTGCTGGATGTCGGAATCTATCCAGTCTCCTTCGCCTCGATGGTCCTTGGACCGCATCCTGAGAAGGTCAGCAGCACCGTTCATATCGGAGAGACTGGCGTGGACGAGCACTTCTCGCTGCTGCTGTCCTACGGCGATGGCGTGTCTGCTTCTCTGAACGGGGGCGTGCGCCTGAACATGCATGAGGAAGCTTATGTCTACGGAACGGAAGGGCATATCGTGGTCAAAGGCACACTGGTCAATCCCAAGTCTGCTGAGCTGTACATGAACGGCGAATTAGCAGAGATGTTCGAAGATGAACGCGCTTCGGTTGGCTATGCCTTCGAGGCGGAAGAAGTGGGCCGCTGCCTTCAAGCGGGACTTACTGAGAGTCCGGTAATGACCCTCGATGAATCCTTAGCCATAATGAAGCTGCTGGATACTGTCCGGGCACAATGGGGGCTGAAATACCCCGGCGAATAACCGCCGGTACGAGGCTTCTGGAAAGGGGGAGACCAAGTGACATTGACTAATGATCGTTATCAGGGTTGCCTGCAGGGGCTGGCCGCCGGAGATGCGCTGGGAACAACTGTAGAGTTCCAAGCCCCAGGCACCTTCAAGCCAATGACAGATATTGTCGGCGGCGGGGTATTTGCTCTGCAGCCGGGTCAGTGGACGGATGATACCTCCATGGCTCTCTGCCTTGCGGAGAGTCTGCTTGCCCTGCAGGGCTTCGATCCGGCAGATCAGATGCAGCGTTATGTGAAATGGTACCGCGAAGGCGCACTCAGCAGCACCAGCCGGTGCTTCGATATCGGTAACGCAACGCGCGAAGCGCTGCACCGGTATGAAGCAAGCGGGGAGGCTTACAGCGGTTCAGAGGACCCGTTCTCTGCCGGTAACGGCTCAATTATGCGTCTGGCTCCGGTGGTGATGTACTATGCGGAGCACCCCGCGGAGGTGATCCGCTATGCAGCGATGAGTTCAAGAACCACACACGGGGCCGCCGAGTGTCTTGCTGCCTGCCGCCTGCTAGCGGCATATATTCTCGCCGGGCTGCACGGCTGGAGTAAGCAGGAGATGCTGGCGCCGGAGGCCTTCCGTGAATGGCTGGATGAAGATACGCTGACGCCGCATATGCTGAACATCAAGCAAGGCTCCTACAAGCTGAAGGAGCCGCCACAGATTCAGGGATCGGGTTATGTCGTGGAGTCGCTGGAGGCGGCGCTATGGGCATTCCATAAGTCGGACAGCTTCGCAGAGGGCGCACTGTTCGCCGTGAACCTTGGCAATGACGCGGACACCACCGGGGCCATCTACGGCCAGATCGCCGGAGCCTACTACGGCCTCAGTGGCATCCCGGCCGAATGGAGCCGCAAGCTGGCGATGCGTGAGCTGATCAGCGACTACGCGGGCCGGTTGTTCACGGAGCGGGTGCAGTAACAGTAAGCGGGAATAAGCGGCATGAGATAGGCTGGGCGCATTTGTTGAGCGCTCAGCCTATTTTTCGTGCAGAGCATGAGGTTACGTTCGAAGCAATTATGGAAGATAAGTGTATTCTGCGCAACTAAAAAACGTGAAATGGCAGGCCGTCCTCTGCTAACTGTAGTCTGTACAACTAAATTTACCCGAATGGTTGAGAACCGAGGAATAGAGGTATTTCAGGTATTTCATACAGTAGAATGTTGCGTAATGGGCGAAAAATAGCCTTTATTCAACATTCAAATGTACCGAATACAATAGAATCTATTTCGATGCCCTTTTTACAGCATTCTATTGTACAAAGTACAGTTACTACTGTTCGAGCTCCGACAGCATCCGATAACTGCTCCAGTAGGTGGTGGCTCGTTATAGCTCTGATGTCTGCAGTTATCTTTTTCGGAACAAGGCCGTCCACAGAAAAGCTTCACCGAACAGATTCTCACTCTGCTCCGTCTGGCGCATCCGCCGGAACCGGATATTCTCGTAACTGCCGAAGAACGTCTCGAGCTGCTCCTCCGTGAACCCTAATCCGCCTCTCATCCGCCGCTGACGGTAGACCTCCCAATCGGTAATCTCTGCACCCATGGAACCTGCTGCGAAGCAGGTCAAGCCGAAATAACCGCCGGGCGTAAGCGCCCTGTCCAACAGTTCCAGATAGGTGGCTCTGCGGTGGGGATAGATGTGATGGAAGCATCCGCTGTCATAGATGAGGTCATAGCTCCCGGGCGTCAGTTCCAGGTCAAAGATATTCCCGCAAGTAAAATTCACCTCGACCTGATGTGCCGCTGCACGCTCCATTCCCCAATTGACCGCTGCCTGAGAAATATCCACAGCGTCCACCTTACAGCCCTGACGGGCCATGTACACTGCATTTCTGCCGCCTCCGCAGCCTAGCTCAAGCACCCGGCCCGGGGTGAGCACCCCGCCGCTGAAAGATTCCACCAGATTCTCATCGGGACAATCCCGGAAAAAGGGAATGCCCTTCTCCTTATCCGCATAGAACTCATCCCACCACTCTCCCTCCTCCCGGAAAAAAGTGTCCAGCATCCTCAGCGTGTCCTCATGGCTATAAATCGTTTCATCATTCATTCTTCTCAAAGTCTCCCTTCCTGTCATCATGCGGCAAACCAAATGTACACTATGAGACAATCCAGACAGTAACCCTCCTAAATTATGTTATAATATTCCGGAAATATGTTCTGTGCGGTTGGTTGCAGGAAGCGGAAATACTAAGAGAGGGAGGGAAGCGTATGCTATGGACGGCAAGTCTATCCAGTCTGCTGCTTAAGCCGGACAACCGGCAGCGGCATAGCCTATTACTTCAGGAAATTGCCAGTTATATCAGCACCCACATCCTGAATCACCCGCTGCTTGCGGAAGATTGCGGGCATATCAGCATCCTGCTGGATGGATCAACGGCCTTAGGGATTGTGGACGACAGCTCGGATATCGATCTGATCCTGGTCTGCCGGGATGAACGCTATGAGCCGATTACGAGCCGGTTTGAACGGGCGGGGCTGATCCCGGAGGGAAGCAGCTTGTTTGTCGATGTGCATCTGCCCGGCGGCAAAACAGGACATTACACCCTGCTCAAATTAGCGGAGCTGGGGCAGGCTCTGGGGAAGGGGCAACTGGACTGGTTGTGGAATGCATCCGTTTCCTGTATCTATCATGATCCGCTGGGCTTGAAAGAGTTGTTCGCGCAAGCGGTTCCGCTGCACCCGGATCTTCTAATGAACCTGCGGAAGAAGACATACATAGACCTACGGAGTGCTGCCAAAAGCCTGGATAATCCCGTGCGCCGGGGAGAGGCTTTTCCGATTCTTTTTCAGGCGGTCGAGGTGTTCAAGCAGGCCCTGCGCTGCGCCATTACGGTGGAGGGCTACCCCTACCCGTATGATAAATGGCTTGTACAGGTAGCAGAGCAGCTTCCAGTGGGAAAAAGGGTGCTTGATTGCATGAAGGACTTCCGGCTCTACCTGTCAGAAGATATTTCATACGCGCCAATGTACCAGGAGGATAACAGCTTTGTGAAGATGGAGAAGCGGGTCCGTCAGGTGCTGCTGGAGGAATTCCTCCTGCGCGGCGTTGATGAGCCTTGGCTGGTGGAATGGTGGAAGTACTTCGAGGATTGACGGGATTAGAGAATAAGAGAGAGGTGACAAGATGAAGGACAAGGTGTGTATTCTGGGACTCCCCTTCTCCAAATTGACGCTGGAACAGACGACTTCGCTGCTGGATGAGCAGATCATGGACGGGCAGGGAGGGCTGTTTCATCTCATTACGGCGAATCCGGAGATTACCCTGGCGAGTCAAACGGACAAACAGCTGCGGGAGATCATCGACTCGGCAGATCTGATTGTCCCTGACGGGATCGGCATTGTGATGGCGGCGCGAAGACAAGGCAATCCTATTGCAGAGCGGGTGACCGGCTATGACCTGCTGCTGAGTTTACTTGCGAGGGGAAATGAGCGGGGTTGGCGTTTTTATTTTCTGGGGACAGATGAGTCTACTAGCAGACTGGCAGTGGAGCAGATTAACACGCGCTATCCGCAGGTGAAGATTGCCGGGAGGCATCACGGGTTCTTTGCACCTGACGAAGAGCCAGGGATTATTGCCAGTATTCAGCAATCCAAGCCGGATGTGCTCATTCTTGCCATGGGTGCTCCGTACTCAGATAAATGGCTGTATAAGCACAAAGACGAATTGCAGGGGATTAAGCTTGTTTTTGGCGTGGGCGGAAGTCTGGATGTGATCTCCGGGAAAGTACGGCCAGCACCGGCCATCTGGAAAAAAATGAATCTGGAGTGGGCGCACAGACTGTTGTTCTCACCCGTCGCCAAAGGCCAGAAGTCACGCTGGCGCAGACAATCTGCGCTGCCGAAGTTCGTCTACCGGACGATGATCCGTAAATGAAATCTGCAGGCAATAGTCTTATAGAGAAAGGGGCTGAGCCCATGTCCAAGAGCTTTGAAGTAACACTCCAAAAAGTAGTCGATCACTCTTACTCTATTGAAATCGGTGAGCATCTGTCCGCCTCATTAGTTCGCGATTTGCAGCAGGGGCTGCTTACGGGGATTAGCAAATATGCAATTATTACAGACTCTACGGTGGAGTTGTTATATGGCCGTCCTTTACTAGAGCTGCTACGTCATGAGGGATTCCAAGTGGAATTATTCTCGTTTCCGGCGGGGGAGAGCTCGAAGACCCGGGAGACGAAGGCAATGCTGGAAGACCAGCTGCTAAGCCATGCCTACGGCAGAGATTGCTGTATTATTGCGGTGGGGGGCGGAGCGGTGACGGATCTGGCGGGCTTTGTGGCAGGAACCTTTGGCCGGGGAGTACCTTCGCTGAATTATGCTACCACCTTGCTGGCAGCAGCAGATGCCTCCGTTGGCGGCAAAACAGGCGTGAACACCCCTGTCGCCACGAACCTGATCGGCGTCTTTCACCAGCCCCGTAAAGTATACATAGATTTGGCCGCCTGGCGTACACTACCGTCCCGTGAGTTCAGAAGCGGTCTGGCCGAGACCATCAAGCATGCCTGTCTGGGGGATGAGCAGTTCTTCAGTTACTTGGAAGCGAACATGGACAGAATCATTACAGAAGAAGGGGAGCTGATCCTGGAGGCCGGGGTGTGTGAGCATATCGCGCTGACGAATTGCCGGATCAAATATGAAGTGGTAGAGCAGGATGAGCATGAAAGTAATCTGCGGCAGATTCTGAATCTGGGGCATACGGCAGGCCGGGCGCTTGAGGCGCTCAGTGGTTACCGGCTGCTGCATGGCGAGGCCATTGCTGTGGGCCTTGTTATTCAGGCGAAGCTGGGTGTGAAATTAAGTTATATGACGGAAGAGCAGGCTAACCGTGTGGTGGCTTTGCTGAAGAAGGCGGGGCTGCCGACAGAGATTCCAAATTATATTACAAACCGCGCGCTCCTAGATAAGATGTACACGGACAAAAAAGTGCGCAGCGGCCGCATCCGCTTCGTCTTCCAGGACGGCATCGGGAGGATGAAGCTTTTCGCAGACGGCTCGTATTCCGTTCCGGTAGAGGAGTCAGAGGTGATGGAGCTGCTGGAAGAGTTACGCGCAAACCATTAATCACTCTCGATTTCGTTTCAAACATAGAATCGTCCATAATGAATACGGGCCAACTCAATTTTCACTCTGCGAAAGTGGAGTTGGCCCATTCCATTCTCCTTGCTATAAATAAGTTCCAAAATAATACTCAACCTTCTCTTTCGCATAACGATCTATGCCAAGCCATGAATCTACGGATACGAAGTCCGTCCCTCTGCCGCGTTCCGGTCCAAGCCGCTCCTCAGAAGCTAATATACCTGCAAACCCCCATATTTCCATCATAGCATCTCGTTCATACTGGTTGGAGGCTAATACATTCTTCCAACGCTTCTCTAATTTACGTGCGGAATCCGTCTCAGCGCAGGCATCCACCTCTGCCAGTAAATTTTTGAGAATCTGAACATCCTCAGATGTCACCTCTACCGGTTCCTCCTTCGCTAGCAGTTCTATATCCATCCAGCAATATAGGAGCCAATTTAAGCGGACACCACCCCATTTTACCCGTTCAAAATTCAAAATATTAATATCGGCATTATTCCATTCTTCATGAGTCATTAATTTATGTTCGTTACAATAGAAGCAATGGCTGTAGCTGGCACGCTCCAGAAGCTTGTCACTATATTTATGCTGAATAAGGTTGCTGGTTAATGCATAGCTGGATAACCCGCTTCTCAGATGTACTTCTCTTGTGGATAAGCTATGTAAAAAGGCAGCAGCTAGCCTGTCCTTCGTCATCTCATGCTCTAGCAAATAACAAATTCTCGAGACACACTCATCATGCGTCATCGTCACAGGATCGAACATCACCCCTTTGCTTTTAGCATATTCAAACTCTTCTCCTGCAAAAGGCAGTCTTGTCCCGGCAGGCTTCCATCCCTGCGCAGACCAGAACGTTTTGTTTAATATTTTTTTCGCTTTAGCGTCCATCATTTCCCTCCAATTCATTTAATTACGTTATATAGTATCATCGTGACTATTAATCTTTCAATATATGAAGCAGAGGTCACCTTGCTCATCCCGTCACTGATCTGCGGCTCCGCGCCGTTCGCAATATCCGCAGCCCCGAGGAATCTCTATCCGCCACGGTGAGAGGAGGAGTGAGGCGGATTCACTGCGGCGCCATTGGCGGATACCCCTACGCCGTCCGTGTACACCATTTTTCCGCCGTAATAACCGGTTCCCAGCACCAGGCCGCATGAAGCCACAGATACGGCTATATACAGCGCTAACGGTATTCTCACAAACGCCCGGTTTCCTTTCCAGAGCATCAGCAATCTCCAGGCCGCGATCAGAGTTACTGTCCAAGCGGTTAATGTCGCAAGCGTCTCATGCGGTTCTATGAATGAGGTTACTCCGCGCGCATCATCATCGGGACCTGTCGCAATAGCGGCCCAAGCCCCGGCGGCGGCCAGAAGCCATAACCATAACCCCTGTCCGGGCGGCAGAGCGCGTCTCCTCACAGCGAGCACCGCATCATAGCCGCAACCAATAATGATCAGAGCAATCGGGAAATGTACGATAATCGGATGAATATGTGCCAATATTTCAGTGAACATTCTTCAAACCTCCAGTTCTCAAAGTTATTGCCGGGTGGAACCCTTGGTTTCAGGGAGAATGACCGTAAAGGTGCTTCCCTGATGAAGGGTGCTCTGGACCGCGATTCGGCCTCCGTGTCTGTTGGCGATCTCAGAGGCAATAGCAAGACCCAGACCGGTGCCGCCATGTTCCCGTGTCCGGGCCTGATTGACACGGAAGAAACGTTCGAATAGATGGGGGATATCAGCTTCGGGAATGCCGCATCCTGTGTCCTGGATGGATAACCCGACCGTACCGTTGCCGTTACGGGATATCCCCAGTGTGACCTTATCCCCTGCGGAAGAGTATTTCATCGCATTATCCAGAAGAATGTAGAGCAGCTGGTCGATCTGTTCGCTGTCTCCGGTGAAAAGAAACGCTTCTTCCGGGTGGTCAATATCCAGCTGCAGGGTCACTTGTTTCTCGGCGGCCATCAACTGCATTCTTGCTGCGGCGAAGGATAGGCTGTGCTTTAAGTCGAACGGCTTATGGGCGGTATGCTGCAGGGGAGAGTCGTTCCTGGCCAGCGTGAGCAACTGCTCTGTCAGTCTGTTCATGCGCTGCAGCTCCTCCTTCATATCCGCAAGAACCCTTTGCTGAACAGGGGACAGCTTCCCCTTCTCCTCCTCCAGAATATCCACGGCCAGTTGAAGTACGCTTAAGGGTGTTCTTAACTCATGGGAAGCATACGCTGTAAATTTCTGCTGCCGGGCAAACGCCTGTCTAATGGGAACCATGGTCCGGCCGGCGAATAGGTACCCGATGAAGGTGGCTGCAGCAAGCAGAAGCAGAGTAATGGCTGTGAGCAGCAGCCTCATTTGCTGAAGCAAGGCCTCCTGCCTCGTGACATCTTCACCGATAAGTATGATGTGCTGAGCTGCATCTCCGGCCGACATACGCAGTACAGCATACGTTGTCATACGATTACCGGAAGAAATGCGGAGATGAACATGGCTTTGGTCAGGTTGAGCGTCAAGCTGCTGCCGGATGGAAGGAGCGAGCAGCGGATTCTCCCTACCGGGGGACTGCGCAGCGATCGACCACGCACTGTCCGTAATTGCCGCGAATTGGTCGCTCTGCAAATATTCCCACTCCATCGCATGGTCTGCCTGCCGGCGCTCCTGTGATTCTTCCGCATCCTGCGGGGAGATATGGAGCCATTCTTCCCGGGCCTTGTATGCTGCAGCTTCGAGATTATGATTCTCATCCCTGTGGATTACTTCGGACAATGCATAATAGAAGGAGACCGCCATAATCAGCAGAATCAATCCAATCATGGTGCTGTAAAAGAGGGTCAGATGCTTGCGCGTGTTAGGTATCATCCGGCTCAGCTCCAGGATTTATTAAGCGGTACCCTCTTCCGTGTACACTCTTGATCAGCTTTACCGGAAAAGGATCATCGACTTTCTTCCGCAAGAGCCGGATGACTGCATCGACGGCATTCAGCGTTACATCCGCTTCATTGCCCCAGACATAACTCAGAATCCGTTCTCTTGACAATACGGTTCCAGGATGCCGGACGAAGTACTCCAGCAGCTGAAATTCACGCCGGGTCAGTGTAAAAGAGACACCGTCACGTTCAGCCTCCTGGGTATCCGGAGTCAAAAGCAGCCCGCCAACGGCAAGCTTGTTCATCGTGCCCTGAACCTGCTTTCTGCGGTCCAGGGCAGTGATCCGGGCTAGCAGCTCCTCGAAGGCGAACGGCTTGACTACATAATCATCTGCCCCTGTCAGCAGCCCGTTAACCCGGTCTTCAATCTCGCCGCGTGCAGTCAGCATAAGGATGGGGGTGTTGTCGTTCCTTGTCCGCTGTTGTCTGCACAGCTCAAGTCCGGTTTTGCCGGGAAGCATCCAGTCCAGAATGTAGAGATCAAATTCCCCTGCAGCAAACCATGTCTCGGCTTCATCCGAATGCTGGACCCACTCGCTCAGATGTCCGGCTTGCTTAAGCTTGTACTGGATCATATAGCCCAGCTTGGAATCATCTTCCACCAAAAGAATTCGCATAGCAGCAAGCCCGCTTTCTTCATTGAATGATTATGGATACCGCTCCCGCGCAGTTCCTGTAAGACCCAGTATAGCCGTTATTAATGAAAAAATAATGAAATTCCAAGCACAAAAAGAGATAAAGAACCTCTATGTGCAATAAAGGCTCCTTATCCCGGTTAGGTTAAAGTATGAGGCTCAAGCTGTCCGCAGAATCAACAATAAATACCGGCACGGCAGCTTCGCCGAGATCAGTCTCCATCGAGCCATAGCCATTCTCAAATTGGCCGCTGATGACGGCGGAGCCGGTATACGGAGGCACCTGGCCTTGAAGAAGCAGGTAACGTCCATTTGCGAGCGCAACGGTTCTTCCGGCAGAGTCGAGGATAATCTCACAGGAGAACATCACCTTCTCATTGAGATGAAGCTCAAGCTGTGCCGCATCAATTGGAGTATAGGCGGCGGCCTCCTGATAGAGCTCCGTGAATTCATAACTTCCGTTCACCTGGCGGAAAATAGCTGTCCGGCCATCGGCCCCATCGGTCAGATCGTTGTCCGCAACGCGGATGGAGCCGTCCTCTGCCATAAGCTCATAGCTGCTGCCCGTGAAGCTGAACAGCAGGGAGATACCTTCCGTCCGGATGGCATAGCCTGTGAAGGTGCTGCGTCCGTCAGTCTCACCGCTGTTAGCTACAACTACTGGAACTTCGGAGTAAGCGGATAACGGCTCGTCAAAAGAAAGAGCGCTCAGCATCCCCGAACCCGGGACTACCTCCCCGGTCCGGGTGGAGACCGTGCCGTCCCCGCCCATCTCGGCGTAGACCAGCTTGCCGCCAGCATCTACTCCAGCTACGGCTACCTTGGCACCGTACTTGTCAGTAACGGACGCTGTAAGGGAGTAGCTGCCCGGCACTTCGCCGCCCGGCAGCAGCCGTACCGGCTCGGCGGTATTCCAGGCCAGCGTTGCGGCTGCGGTCTCCGCCAAGGTATCCTGCACCGGAGCCAGCTCGGCATAGAGCCTGATGGCATCCGCATACCGGCCGCCGCGCACATGTCGCGTGCCCTCACGGAGCAGCCGGGCGATGCTGTTATCGATCAGCTTCAGCACCTTGGAGCTGGTGATGCCGGCAGATGCCGCATAGCTGCGGTAGCGGGCAGCATGTCCGGCGAAGGCTGCGGTGAGGTCACCATCCAGATCCTTGTTCAGGATGAGCGAAGCGCTCTCCTGAACCTGCTTGTTAAGCCAAGGCGCGGTATAACTATGATTCTTATAAGCTTCTTCCATAGAGAGGGCGCTCTCCAGCATAAGCCCGAAGCTTCCGTCTGCGGCCAGAGCCTTGAGCCCCGCGGTATCATAGGCCTTGAAGCTCGCAGCGAGCAGCTTATCCTTGGCGGCGGTTCCCCCGTAATAGTCTGCCGGAATCTGCAGCAGGCTCCATTTGAGACTGTCCGTACTGTCGCTGCCCGTCCCGGAATCTGCCCCCTTAGTCGAACCTGCGGTAAGTCCGGCCAGATACTCATCCTTGAACTGCCGGAACCCGGCTGTCATCTTGTCTGAGACGCCTGAATCCGCCGAGAGCTGGCGATAATAGGCTTCATAGGGACCGCCCGGCGTCATATACTTGCTCTTCAGGCTGAGCAGGTAGGCGTAGCTCTCCATCATCCCTGCGAAATCCTTCACAGTCAGCTGGTCCGCAAGCGTTAAGGACAGTCTGCTTAGACTGCTGCGGATGCCCGTTATGGGAGCCAGCTCTGCCAGTCTTGCCGATATTTCTTCTTCTTTATAAGAAATCGCGTGGTTGGCCGCTGCTTGGCGGTACCGGTTCTCGGCGGCGATAAGCTCCCCGGCAGCGTACAATTCACCGGCTTCTTGTACATCCTTAAGCTTATTTTTAATCCCCAGCGCCTTCTGTCCCAGCGGGAGCAGCATCAAAATACACAGAATAATCATAATATTCCGCAGGGTTACAGCCCGTATGATCGTCATATAATATAGCCCCTTTATTCATAGATAAGGATAGAGCGGCAGTCCGCTTCTAACCTTATACTTCAGGGTCCCAGCGGTACTTAAGCTCACGGATCTCCTCTACCTTGGCATCCAGGCCGTTCCACGGCTCATAAGGGTTCGCGGCAATGAGTCTGGATAAGCGCAGGAACCGGTCCTTGGGCAGCTCCTGCACATAGCGGCCGATCATGCCGGAGTAGAGCAGCGCGTATCGCTTCATGCGGACCGCAGCACTGGCAACGGCGGCCATAATGACCAGCCCCGTATCCATTTCGAGAATCTGCACCTCGTAATTCTTGACATAGCGCAGGGTGCGGTCTTTGATCAGCTCGGGGCGGACCCTGGCGATCTCCCCGATATATTCAGCCAGCAGCGGCTCGAAGTCCTTCAGCAGCAGCTGCTCCAGCTCCAGCGTCATGTCCTTGCGCAGCTGGAAGCCGTGCAGCAGGGCGACACGCTGGCGGGAGATCCGGTCTCCGCGCAGCAGCACGGAGATCTCGCGCAGCTTCTCATAAGCGAGCACATCATTCTCGCGCAGTACCGTCACGGCTTCCTGGCGGTTCAGCTCCAGATCTTCCTTGATGCTATAGATATTACGGCCAAGCAGTTTGTTCAGCGCATACAGATTTTCGTTCTGCCGTACTTTTCGCTGCGTATAGTAGACCAGTCCGGCTAATACGAGACCGCCTGTGCCGCACAGCACCATCTGCTGCAGATTCTGTCCGAAATAGATTCCGGCCAGGGTCAGCAGGAGAATAACGAGCAGCCGGGTCTGTACCCTGCGCCCGGCCTGGGACACTGCATACTTCTCCACCGGAGTCAGCGAAGCGCGGCCGCAGCGGGTGCAGCGTTCCTCGCCCAGCGCGGTGTAACGGTGACAGCGGCGGCAGATGCGCAGCTTCTCGAAGGCGTAACGGGGGGCTTTGAAGGGACGGAAGATCACCGGTTTCTTTTTACTCACGGGCCGTATCTCCTCCGTTCAATGCAGCCAGCAGGCGCTCGTCGATATCCTCGCGGGTGAGCGGCTTCCGCTGGCGGGAAGCATATAGAATGATCTGAATCACAGCATAGAGAAACGTTATCCCGAGTATGGCGTATGTAATCATGGAACTCTTCCTTTCTGCTCTGGTTACGGTCTTTTAATCAAATATTCAGGAAAGCGGCGTATACTTAGAATAGTCTATCCGGCTCAGGATGGCGATTGCCACTAGCGGAAGTGCCGGTCCAGCGGTCACTATGTTGAAGTTTACAAGGTTTAATTATATCATAATGGCATGCTATTGACAGAATTTAGCTATGCGTTACGGATCTGCCATATCCGCCTAATTTCACACAAGAGGAGCCCTATTTATGCTTCGTAACGAACGTTATTTCAGCAAGGCCAAGAATAGACTGCAGCGCATATTGCCTGTATTGCTCATGATCTTATGCATCACTGTATCTCCATATGCTGCTTCGCGAGCCAGCGCGGCTTCAGCCGCACCGTCACATATTGACGCTGTGCTGCTGATCGATGTCAGCAACTCGATGAACAAGAGCGACAAGAACAAGATAGCCAATGAAGCGATGAAGATGTTCATAGATATGCTGTCCACCCAAGGCGATAAGGTAGGCATTGTGGCCTACACCGATAAGGTACAGCGCGAGAAGGCGCTGCTCGGCATCAAATCCGCCGGCGACAAGGAGGATCTGAAGAATTTCATCGACGGGCTTAGCCGTGGACCCTACACAGACCTGGCGGTCGGGATGGAAGAGGCAGTGAAGGTGCTGGAGAACGGCAGCGATCCCGGCCATGAGCCAATGATTGTCATGCTGGCGGACGGCAACAATGACCTGAATGAAGCCAGCGGCCGGAAGCAGTCCGATTCCGACAAGGAGCTGAAGGCAGCAGTAGAGTCTGCCAAGCAGAAGGGGTATCCCGTATATAGCATAGGGCTGAATGCAGACGGCAAGCTGAACAAGAATATTCTGGCCGGACTGTCCGCCGAGACAGGCGGCAAGGCGTTCACCACGAATTCTGCCGATGATCTGCCGCAGATTCTCAGCGAGATTTTTGCCAGCCACTTGAAGCTGAAGGTGGTGCCGGTGCCGTCCATTACGGCAAACGGCGATTATCAGGACGTAACGGTGAACGTGCCGAACAGCAGCGTGCTGGAAGCGAATATCTCCATTATGTCCTCGAAGCCGGTGACGGCGAAGCTGAGCGATCCTTCCGGCAAGGAAGTTGCTATTCCCTCGGATAAGGTGTTGCTGTCGAAGTCGTCCACCTACACCCTGATCAAGCTGCTCGCGCCGGAGCAGGGGGACTGGAAGCTCCAGGTCAAGGGCGTGCCGAAGGATAAGATCGATATTAATCTGGTGTTCAACTACGATCTGGAGCTGAAGCTGGATGCTCTGCCAGCCAAGTCTTACGGCAAAGGCGACAAGGTGGAGATCTCTTCCCATCTGTACAGCAACGGGGCGGAGGTAACGGAAGGCAGCCTGTATCAGGAGATGAAGGCGGTGCTGCTGGCAACTGATGTCGATACCGGCCAGGTGCAGGAGATTCCGCTGGACAATTCGGGTGCTGCGTTTAAGGGCACTTTTGAGATACAAGACAGTCATGAATATAAGCTGAAGGTCCGGGCCGAGGAGAGCAGCTTCTACCGCGAGAGCGACGAGCTGACGATCAATGCCAAGACGGGAACGGTGGCGACTACCCCGCCGTCAGCAGGCACTCCTGCGGGCGAAGAGCCTGCTGAGGAGAAGACCTCGAACACGCTGTACTATATCATCGGCGGTATTGTGCTGCTGCTGGCTGCTGCTGCCGCATTCTGGCTGCTGCGCAGTAAGGCTAACCGGGGGTTCGTCGGACAACTGGTAGTGGAAGTGGTGGACGGCAACACCGGAGAGAAAACCTATCCGCAGTACAAGAAGCTCGCCGCCTTCCGCGGCAAGTTCACTCTGCACCAGCTCCTGCAGCTTGCTCCTGAACTTAAGGAGAGCGAAAAGCTGGTCTTCACCCCGGGAACCCATGACCGGCTCCTGCTGCGCGGGGGCGAAGGGATCTCGGTGGAACGCTCAGGGCGTGCTGCTGATACCTCGCGGGGCCTGGAGCTGAAGAGCGGGGACCGGGTAACAGTCTCTCTGCAGACGGTAGACAAGACGATTCTATTGGAATATTTGATCTGATAAGCAGGCTAAGTGTATGCTCCCGAAGCGATTATATGAAGTGATTCGGGCTGCATAGGCTATCACAACTTTTGGGGGAGAACCTATGAAACCGGTAGTAAGAGAACATATTCAACAGCTGGATGTATCGCTTGGCGGAGGGATCGTCAGCGACAAGATTAGAGTGGATACCATCGACAACCCGATCCTCATTATCGGGCTTGGCGGCACGGGCATCGATGCCCTGCTGCGGCTCAAATACCAGATTAACCGCCGCTTCAAGCTGCCTGAAGATCCGTTGTCCAAGAAGAAGCGGGATAAGCCCGACAACGTGGAATTCCTGGCGTTCGAGACCAATGAACAGGACCGCGGCAAAAAATACAAGGGCATCGGCCTCGATCCGCAGAATGAATTCGTGCTGCTGGCCAATGCCGAGATCGGCGGACTGCTGCAGAACCGCAGCATCCTGGATTCTTACATTACAGACTGGCTGTCGCCGGAGCTGAGCATCACAGACGGCATGAACGGAGCCGCCGGGGTGCGCCAGGCCGGACGCCTGTTGCTGTTCACGAAGATCAACCAGGTGGTTGCCGCCATCGACAAGAAGATCAAGACGCTGTCTGTCGGCACCAGCAAGAAGCTGATGGTCTTCCTGCTTACCGGTCTGTCCGGCGGAACCGGCAGCGGGGCGTTCCTGGATATTGCCTACATCGTGCGCGGCATTATTGAACGTGACTACGGCGCAGCCGGGATAGACCGTGTCAATACGCTGGGCTATCTGTTCACACCGGACGTCAACCTGTCGAACAAAAGCCTCAGCGAGCATACCCGCGAGTATATCCGTAAGAACGGGTATGCCGCGCTTAAAGAACTGGATTACTGGATGAACGTGGACAGCCGGGGCGAACGGTTCCGCCAGAAGTACGGCAATATTCTGAGCGTCAACTCGCCGCTGCCGCCGTTCAATCTCTGTCATCTCATCTCCGCAACGAATACGGAAGGCAAGCTGCTGGAGAATGCCTACGATTACTGCATGAATGTGACGGCTGAGAACATCACCAACTTCATGGCCAGTGAAGAGAAGGCATCCGGCGAAGAGTTCGCCATCCATGACTATATCAGCAACATCCGCACGAACATTGCCCAGATGAACAAGACTTATCCTGCCAACTATGAATACAACATTATTGGAGCATCCTCGGCCGTGCTGCCGATTGAGGAAATGACAACCTACCTGGCCTACCGCCTCTTCGACAAAATGGACAAGATGTTCCATCACGCCCCGAATCAGGAGGATGTGGAGAAGATGGCGCGTAAGCTCGGCATCGATCTTGATACGATGATCAAGACGTTCGAGTCCCGTGTGCCGGAGCCATTGCCGGGCTATCAGAACAGCGAGCGTCTCAGCCATGCGAACGTGGTCAAGAATCAGGTCGTCAGCATGGATACGGAGCTGGAGCAGAACTTCCTGGCCCGTGCGCGTGAGGAATATATCAAATCCAAGAAGCAGCTTCCGGGCGAGATTGCCGGACAGTTCGGCGAAGAGCTGGAGCGCATCTTCCTTCATCCCGAGCAGGGGCCGTTCTATGTGTCCCGGCTGCTGTACACAGAGAAGGGCTTCTGCATCCTGAAGCTGATCCAGTCTTATATTGAAGCGCTGCGCGAGAGCCTCTTGCGCCTGCCGCGTGATATTGAGACCGCACAGGAGAGTGCAGAGGATAAGCTGGGCGATGCGCGGAGCGCTTTTGTGTCCAAGGAGAAGAAGAAGAATGCCTATATTGAAGCCAAAATCAATGAATACTGGCTGCATGCCGATGTGGAGCGCACCGAGCAGATGATCCAGTTCTATGAGGATCTGTATGAACTGCTGAATGAAGAGAACAGCCGGATCTACGGTGTGTTCACCGAGATTCTGACCGCGCTCAGCTCGATCTTCGAGAAGAACGGTGACATTCTGATTAATGGCGAAGAACAGGCTGACCACAAGGGCAACAAAACCTACTATTGGAATATCGTCAACGTGCCGGATATCTCGGCGACCATCTCCAAAATCATGGATCAAAAGGATGGCGATGATCTGATCCGTGACTTCACACGCGAGATGCTGAAGCATTCCGGGCGCTGGGTAAGGGAGCAGGAGATTGATATTGTCCGCTCCATATCCGAGTTCCTCAGCGACAAGTTCGGGGATCTGATTACCCGCTCGATGGAGGATTTCCTGGTGATGAAATACGGGCACGAGGAGCCGCTGGATAAGTTCGTGGAGCGGATTATTGCCGGACGTCTGGATGAGGATGCGGTGCCGATTTTCCACCTCAGCAACAGCTCAGGCAGTCTGCACTTCCCGTCCTGGGGCTTCGTCTCTGTGCCGGTGAAGGCACCGGGGATTCTGAAGGGTGTGCGGAATTATCAGAACAATGCACTCGGCAAATCGCAGTTCACGATCAAGGAGAGCCAGGTGAAGAACCGGATTTTCTGGCTGAATACACGCAACGGGGTGCCGTTGTTCGTATACACGCCGCTGCGGGTATTTGAGGAGAACTATGAACGGACCATCCTGGATAAAGAAGGCATTGGACGCCATCTCGTGATGACGGACAAGGACAACTGGACCTATCTGCCTTCACCGATCCCGGAGAAGTCATGGGGCGATACTTACGTGAACCCGCGCGTCCGTGATTATAATGCCAGAGTGCGTGCGGATTTCGCCCGGGCGCTGGAATCCGGTGTCATTATAGAGAAGGGTGTGGACGAGAACACGAGCAGCCGCTTCTCCGTGAACTTCACGAAGCCGCTGGATCTGGGCAAGCTGCTGGGCGCTTATGATCTGCAGCTGGATGCGCCGCGTCCGAATCTGGGTGAAGTGCGCAAGGCTGCTGAAGAGCTCAAAGCGCTCCGTACAGGAGGTCTTGAACGCGAAGCCGTGAAGGATATCTTCGGCAGCATTAATCTGGAGCTGGCCCAGGAGAACCTGATCCGTTCCCCGCAGCTCATTGCCCGTGTCCGTGAGGAGCTGGCGAAATACGATGCGCTGGCAGCCAAGTCACAGGAGCTGGAGGCGCTGGTGCATCAGCATCTGGATGAAGACAAATGGCTGGACCAGTTCATCGAAGCGCTGTACACCGATACCATCTCCAAAAAAGGTGCGCTCTATGTCTATGACCGTGACGAGGACGAGGATGCCTGGGAGCCGTTCGCCAATCTGATGAAGGAACGCAGCTATGTGGAGTATGCCGTCTACCGCCATTTCCGTGAGCTGGATGAGAAAAGCCGCAGTCTCCTGCTCCGCAAGGCAGCACGCCGGGCCGGAGAGATGACCGCAGCCGAAGATGTAACTCCGCTGCTGTATAAGCTGGAAGGGATGTATGTCTCGTTCCTGGAGGCACGTGACGCTCTGGAATATGAGCGGGTAGAGCATGCCAACGGAGATGAAATGTACAGCTTCTACAAGAGCCTGACCGGCAAGCTTGGCAGCATCCGCAGAAAGCTGAAGTAGGCCTATGATCAGAGATCAGGCCTTACAATATGCCGAGCAATACGCTGCTTTGGAGGAAGCACAGCATAATAAGGGGGATGGGCGCAGCAGTATCCATTACCCTGCGCTGTTCCTGTTCCTGGGCGATAAGGTGACCCCGGCCATCGGCCCTGTGCTGGAACGCTGTCAGCGCAAATGGGACAATGCGGGCGGCGTGATGGCGCTGCATGCCGGTTCACATAACGGCAGCGGCAGTACGCAGGAGAAGGAGGGGGTCAAGGGGCGGATCGGCAGCGGAAACAGCAGCGTCCATGAACGTGTGATGCACATGGCCCTGCCGGATACGGCAGGGCGTGATCCGCGTACGGTCCGGCGTGAGCTGTACCGTGAATTTCATGAGGATAGCCAGTATTTGGCCGGAATGAACCGGACGCTGCGCAGCTTAAGCAACAGCATAGCGGATTACGGGCGGCTTTATTCCTCTTTTGACGTTATCCATCTGTCTGTCATTACACGGGTCGATGACCCGCAGAATGTGCTGTTGCCGGAGATCGTGCTCCTGGCCCGCGCAATTCTCAGCCAGTCGTTCAAATCAGTACAGATTGATCTGTACGCGCTGATTAACGAACGGGAGCAGGGGGATAACTTCGGCTATTCCAGCTCGGTCGGGCTGGCTTGTCTGCGTGAGCTGGACGGGATGCAGGCGGCGGATTATGCCTTAAGCGCTCCGCTGCTGGTTACGGAGGAAGGGCTGTCCATTCCAGTGGCGCATGGCCCTTCTCCGCTGTTCGATCTGGTCTATCTGCTCTCCGACAAGAACGAGCGCGGACTGATGTCGGTCCATGGGATGGACGACAATTACGAGATTATCGCCCACATCAGCCTGCTCAAGAACCGGGTCCGGCCTGCGGCCGATCAGGCCTCCGGGCATGGCGGCTACAATAATATGACGTTCAAAAGCGGCATCCGCGGCAGCACAGGCAGACAAGGCTACGCGTCTGCCGGCTTCTCGGCGGTGCGGCGGCCGAACCGCCAGATTGCGCTGGCGGTACTGTACCATGCGCTGCATTATCTGTCCGGGCGGCTGCGTGCAGGCCACCCCCGTAGTCTTAAGGAGCGGCAGGCGATGCTTGGCCTTGGAGCGGATACCCTGCGTGACCGCGCGGCGGAATTGCTGCCGGAGCAGTCCGCTCTCGCCGAGATGACCGGGCTGATGAGCCACGGGCGCCCGTCCTATTCACAGCTGCGCATGCTCTCACTGCGCGAGGCCGAGGAACTGCTGTTCGGGGAAGGGGCGCAGGCTTACTTCCGCAGTAATTTTGCGGAGGTGTCCGTGAGAAGGGCGGCGGGCATCGACCCGGCCCGGGAGTGGGCCGGCGTGCTGGCGGCCGAGGAGGCAGGAGCCTCCCCGGTCACCTTCTACCAGCTGGCGGAATGGACCAGTGAGAAGACGGGTGAGGGCAGCGTGCTGCAGGCCTTGCGCCAGCATATGGGCGGCCTGCGTTCCGCTCTGCTCTCCGCGCAGGAGGAGCTGGAGCGGCTCTATGCGGAGAGCGTGGAGCGTCAGCCGTTCCAGCGGGTGCCGCTGCTGGACAAACGGACGGTGCGCAATTTCATTCATTATCTGTTCGAGTCCGTCTACGGCAAGAAGTATGAGATTCTGCTGCTGGAGAGCGAGCTGGCCCTCTGTCTCCGCTATGACGCTGCACTGGAGCAGCTGCACGCAGACAGCAGAACGAAGGTTGCGGCGATGGATGCTTTGGAGGAGGATCTGCACAGCTTGGCCCTCGTCAGCATTGGCCGCAGCAAAGAGGCCGTAGATCAGAACATCATGGAGTATTACCGCAGTGTGACCGACGATGTCATGAAGGATATCGAGACCCGGCGCGGTGCGGGGATCTTCTTCAGCGAGCGGTTCATGGGTAGTCTCTCCGGGCTGCTAGTGCAAGGAGGCGGCCAGGCTGTTGCCGAGCGGCTGATTGAGCTGTGCCGCCGGGAGCTGCTTACGGCGGGACCGTTCACGCTTCCGTTCGAGGAGGAGCTGCTGCGGCGCGCTAATGTCGCAGCCGCTTACGAGAACCGGGACATCGTCTCCAAGGAGGAGCTGTTCAAGCAGCTCTACCGCAGTCTGGAGGAGGAGGCGGCGATGAATGTCCGCCTGTTCGAGTATACGCAGGAGCACCGGCATGAAGAGAAGTACTTCTTCGGCGACAGCTCCTCCGAATTCCTGCGCTATGCCTTCAGTGCTGACGAGACCACCCGCATCTACCGGCTCGGCTTCGTACATGAGCAGCGCCGCAGCGGCGTAGAGAAGCTGAACCTGATGGGCGGCTTCCACTTGGAAGACTTGCTCTACTACCGCAACGGCAAGGTCTATTACGAGACTTATGCCGGCAACGGATACCAGCTCCACGGTCTGGAAGAGGAGCAGCTGCCGGTGATGAGATGAGTGGCGAATAGATGGGATATGTGCTGATGAGTGGCGATTAGATGGGATGAGTGCTGATGAGCGAAGTGCTATGACAAACTATTATTTATGTTCGGGCTACCACAACCGCAGGATCTATAGTCCGCGCGAGTTCGTAGGCTGACCGGATGCTGGTGGAAGTGGGCTGGATGGTGAAATGAGAGGGATAAATCCCTCTGATGCTGGCGAGTGTCAGTAATAGTGCCCCTGAATTCACCGAAAGTGTGCTTAACCGCCAAATGAGGAGCACTAATGCCCCTGAATTCACCGAAAGTGTGCCGAACCAGCAAATGAGGAGCACTAATGCCCCTGAATTCACCGAAAGTGTGCCGAACCAGCAAATGAGGAGCACAAGTGCCCCTGAATTCACCGAAAGTGTGCCGAACCAGCAAATGAGGAGCACTAATGCCCCTGATTTCACCGAAAGTATGCCGAACCGCCAAATGAGGAGCACTAATGCCCCTGATTTCACCGAAAGTATGCTGAACCGCCAAATGAGGAGCACTAATGCCCCTGATTACAGGGGGTTGGCCGAGATCAGAGGGTTCACCATGATAATACCCATGCTCCGGGTCCCGGACGTGGGTGCGGGCCTACACTAACAGGCTTCGTAGGACAATTCTCATTCATTCCACTGCCGGATGTGCAATAGAATGGAATGGGGAAGCGCGTGAAGATCAAGCTTTTCCCGGAAAGGATGAAGTGCAATGCAGCGAAAAATCAATCTGCTCCTGCTGCTGTTCAGTCTGCTCGGCGCGGGTGTAGCGTTTGTGCTCGGTGAGCTGCTGCTGGACCGCAGGCCGTATGATTTACCTCAGATGGTGCTGGTCGGCATTTATTTTGCCATCGTGGCCTTATGTGTTGGAATAGGCGCTCTGGTCGCAGAGAACATTTCACCGAAGCTGAACGGACAATCATGGAAGCTGCGTTACCTGGGCACCTCGTGGAAAATGTTCCCGCTCATGGTCGTGCTGTTGCTCGGCGTGGGCACGCTGACCGAGTTCGTGTACGAGCTGAACTTCGGCGGCAGCAAACCGGTTAAGAATGTCGTCATGGTGATCGATGATTCCGGCAGCATGTCGCAGAGCGACCCGTCAGACAGGCGCTACGCGGCGGCCAAGAATCTGGTGCAGCAGCTCAAAAAAGACAACAAAGTCGCTGTAGTTACCTTCAGCAATGAGGCTTCCGTGGTCCAGCCGCTGCTCCCGCTCTCCAAAGCGGCGAACCGCGAGAAGGTTATGGAGGTCATCAGCAGCCTGAAGACGACTGAAGGCGGAACGAATATCAGCGGCGCGCTGGCCGAAGCGATGAAGGTAATTCATGAAGACGGCGCGGACCGCGGGGCGATGGTTATTCTCCTATCCGACGGTGTCAGCCAGTTCAATACCTCTACGGAGCTGACAGACTATGTAGCGCGTGGAATAAAAGTGAATACAATTGGGCTGGCCCTGGATGATCCGTCCGGCGCAAATCTGCTCCAGAATATCGCCAGCGGCACCGGCGGACAGTATTATGATGTGGCCGATGCGAACCGGCTTGGCGACGTATTCCAGCAGATTTATGACCGTCTGGGGGACCGGACACTGCTGACCGAACGCAGCGACCAGACCGCGGACAGCCCTTATTATGCTGTGGTGCGTGTGCTGGCCTTGATGCTGCTTGGTACGGCGCTGGGTCTGGGCCTTGGCATTGTGTTCGATAACCGCCATCTGGCCCGGAGCTTCAGTATCGGGGGCACGGTATCGGGACTTATTGCGGGGCTGATTCTGGAATCCGGCCTGAAAGGCGACACGCTCTGGGACCCTATGACCCGGCTGCTGGCGCTGCTCGTTCTGGCGGCCATTCTCACCTTGTTCACGTATATCGTGCCTGTAGGGGAAGGACGCTTGTCGCGCCGGGGAAGAGCTGCGGGGGCTGCTAATGCGCCTGCGGACAGTATTCATTCACCCCGCCGTAACCGCGGCAGTAAAGGGTTCTAAAGCCAGATGCAGGGAAAGGGGCAGGTTGCCATGAAGTACGCCGAGGCAGACGCTGGAGCACCGGTGATTACCGAAGTTGTATCCAGAGTGGAAGACCGGTTCTGTACGCTGCGCTGGCGCTGGCCGGACGGTGTACAGGCGGTATATATTCATAAGGCCTCTGCGGAGGCACCGGACAGTCATGAGCATCCGCCTCCGGGCATGAAGCTCTACACGCGTGAAGAATACAAAGCGAATAACGGGTACCGGGACCGGCTGGACGAGATCGGGATGGTGGCCTATACCATTTACGTGCGGATTAGCGAGAATGGGGAGACGCTGCTGGTCCGTCAGCAGGATGGCGGTAACCGGGCGCTCGTCAGCGCGGGCAAAGCGAGGATCTACTACGCGGTCCAGCACAAAAAGGGGTTGTTCAGCAAGCTGAAAACCGTGCAGATGACGATTACTGCCGAGGTGCCGGTGCCGAAGGAAGTGCTCTGCTACGTCAAAAAGCGGGATGCGCACCCATCCTCCAAGGAGGACGGTGCAAGGTTCCCGTTCGTTCAGGACTTCGCTCCCGGGCGCAACCAGCTCCCGCCGATTGAGGTCGGCAAGGACGACTTCATCCGTATTTTCTTCACCGATGGGCCTAAATACGGGGCGTATTATGAGCTGGTTCCCGAGTGAGCGGGAGTAGCATACCGGGTGCTGACACAACTCTGAGGAGGATGAGAGATGTCTTTTTTTAGCCGTTTCATGAAGAAGAATCAGCCTGCAGCGAGGCCGCTGTATTACGATATCGTCTGCCCGTTCTGCTTCACGCGCTTTGAGCCGGAGGAAGTGGTGTTCCGGGCCATGCACAGCCGTGAGGATGATGAGAATTATGCGCTCGGTGAGGATGATCTGCTGAATAAATACCGGGAGCGCTTCGGCCTCGATACGGTGGATGATATGGAAGCAGTTCTGCAGCCGGCGGATATCCCGGAGGAGTATCATCATTATACAGACAATGTGCTGACCGGGCTCACCGACCGCTACGGGGTGATGACCCGCAGACGGCTCTGTCCGTCCTGCCATAACGAACTGCCTGTAACAGCAGGCAAGGTGCCTAGCAATATTATCTCGATTATCGGAGCTTCCCAGGTCGGGAAGTCTGTCTATATGACCTCGCTGATCCACACGCTCCAGCATACAACGGCAGGACATTTCGACGCAGCCTGTATGCCGCTGAATGCCGAGATCAGCCGCAAATTCCGCACCTTGTACGAGGAGCCGCTGTTCGAGCGTGGGGATCTGCTGGCGTCTACCCAGAAGGAGAAGATGCAGGAGCCGTTTATTTTCCAGTTCGTGTTCAAGGATGAGTCTAAGCCCCCGCTGACGCTGGTGTTCTTCGATGTGGCCGGTGAAGGTATGGTCGATCAGGATTACTTAGGCCTGCACGGCCAGCATATTAAGAACTCCGCAGGGATTCTGTTCATGGTCGATCCGCTGCAGATCCGTTCAGTCCGGGAGAAGATCCGCATTAATTTCGGTGACCGCCCGGGAGAGTGGGTATCGCAGTATGATGAGCCGCGTGATGTGGTGCTGACCATGTTCGGGGATTTCATCGCCTATCAGGAGAAGAGCAAGACCGAGATTCCGACCGCAGTCGTCCTGGCCAAAAGCGATATGCTCCACTCCCTCAAGGATGAGGATGGCGACTATATCAAGTCGAACAGCAATGTGTTCAACAACTACGTGCACCGCAAAACGCTGAACCTGGACGAGTTCCACAACATCGACGGTGAAATCCGGCGCTTTATTGAGAAGGTGGACCGTCCGTTCAAGGATACGATGGATGTGTATTTTGCTAATACAGGGTATTTCGCCGTGTCTGCGCTGGGCAGCAATCCGGTCAATCAGAAGGTGGAGGGTGTGGTCAGTCCGATCCGGGTCGATGAGCCGTTCATCTGGCTGCTGCACAAGCTGAATTACATTGAGGGGAGCGACGGGCCGTGAACAGATTGTCAGGGTCCATGATCACCCAGCAGATGTATACCCGCGAGCGCCGCGGCGTGTACCGGTCGACAGAGGGCTTCGATACGGTAGCGAAATCGGAGAGTCTCGATAATAATTTTGTCAAAAAAATCCTGCATCCCTTCTGCCTCTACGATGCCCCGGCTGAACTTACGGCGCGCGGCGAGAAGGATGAGGAGCTGTATCCGGCTGCGCTGCACCTGTTCCATACGGAGAGCAACGAGACTGTGATCGGAGAGAGCCGTTATCTGGCGGCGGATTTTACGGGGCAGCGGAGCGCTTTTTTTGCCCATAATTTCGTGGTGCCGCCTATCCGCTCCGAAGAGATTGTCGAGGGGTATGGAAGCTGGCTGCACGCGGGGTTTGCCCGGAGCTATGAGGGAGAGCCTGGCGGAACCCTGCCTGAGCTGGAGTCGATTCCCGTGGCAACCCGAGAGCTGGACGTGCCGTCAGATCCGCGTACGGTGCTGTCCGGTCTAGGATTCACAGAAGAGCTGTTCAAAGCCCTGCTGCAGGCGGTAATGCTGTCCGTAGCCGGGAAGAAGAAAATCTATGTAGCGCTGGATGTGCCCATCAGTGATTTGTCGCAGCGTGCGGTCCGGCTGACGGAAGTTATCTTCGCTGCGCTGCCATATGACTTCCGCCGCAGGCTCGGAGTGATCACGTATGCCAAGGAGCCGCAGAGCCGCAAATATATTCACCTGACCTTCGTGGAAAAGGGCTCACTGCGTCCGGGCGACCGTAATATCGAGAAGGATTACATCTTCGATCTGGCAGGTGCAAGGTTCCTGAATACCGACTTCGGCGAGTCGCGGCAGATCTATGCCGATCTGGCCTGGAAGACGCTGGTGGAGAAGGGCGGAAGCCTCCGCGATTTCGCTAAGTTTGCCGACAGCCTGCTGCTCGGAGAGAGTCCGGAGCGTAAGCTGTCGCTGGCGCTCTACAATGAGCTGGCGGTCTTTTATGAAATCGAGCAAGGCAACGAAGCCTTATATACAGACAACAAGAACGCTATACTCGGCGGCCTGCTGTCCTATCTGAAGCCGGAGGGGAAGCTGGACTCGCGGGTGCGGCTGAATGATATGTTCCTGGAGCGGTTCGACCGCGAATATGATCTGATCCGCAAGAAGGGGATTCCGTCAACGGAGATCCTGGAACAGTTCAAGGCGTATTACGCGCTGCCGGGCCATAATTACCGGGTGAAGATCGTCGATTACTTCATCAACGGGATGCTGAACTGCCAGTCCGGGGGCCGGGAGGATGTGCTGTCGGCGGCTTACGGGATTATTGAGAGTGATGCGGAGCTTAGTGAGGCATTCTTCAAAAAAGTGCTGTCCCAATCTCTCTTCCGCAGAGCGCTGTTCGAGCCGTATCTGGAATCCCGGCTGGCTGCCGCTGCCGGGACGGCGGATATCCTCCGCCTCGTGGGCCACTTCGGCCGGAGCCTTCCAGAAGTGCTTCAGCAGGCAGCGGTACGGGATACCTTCAAGGAATATCTGCTGGAGAAGCTGCAGCGGGAGTCCGATCCGGTAGCGGCGGTAACGGCTGTTCATGAAGCGGTCCAACAGGCAGAGAAGCAGCGCCGCAGAGGCGGTGTGTACCCGGAGGCCTTGTCCGTTATGGAGGAGTTGGGCACGGTTGCGGACCGCTTCCTGCTGAACCGGCTCTCGCTGGACGAGCTGACGATGGAGCAGCTGCTGGAGATCTCGTTCCTGCGTTACCGGGATACGGCAGACTGGCAGCCGCCGCTCGATGCGATTGCGAAGCGCAAAGCGAATGCGCTGCGCGCGGCCTACCGCTGGTTCGGGGAGGAGTCGCCGGACGAGGAGATTTTTGCCGGACTGACGCCGCGTGAGCTGGACGATGTACAGTTGCTGGGCGCGCGGTGGCTGAAGGAAGCGCGGAGCCTTGAGCCATTCGACCGGCTGCCGCTGGCCTTCTATCACAGCAGTGAACGTGAAGGCGGACCGCTGGATTATGATGCGCTGCTGGATCTGGTGGTCCGCAAGGCGGGCAATGACAAGGAGACAGTGTACCGGTTCCTGGACTGGTCGCAGCATAGCTGGCTGTTCGCAAGCTCAGGCAAGAAGCTGTGGCCGAATTACAAGCGGGCCGTGCTGAGATATTTCCTAAAGAGCGACCGCGAGGCGTTCAAGAACCGGGAATTCCGCAAAACCCATCTCGACACAGCAACGCCTGCCATGCAGACTGTCTACAATGAAGCCCGCGCCCAGCTGGCTTCGCCGCTGGCGCGGTGGGTCAGCCGCAGCCGATTTCAAATCCTGATCTCAGGGAGCATCCTCGGGATCATTCTGATTGCGGCGGTTATCCTGCTGAGCCAGCTAGGGGGACGCGGCAAGGATACAGCTGCGCCGGTGGCCAGCCCCAGCCCGCTTCCGGCAGAGACCGGACAAGCCGCTGTAGCGGCTCCGGTCTCAGTCCGGCTTATCGGCGGGAATAACGGCGGTGATGCAGGGACTGGCGGGAATAGTAGCGGAGATGCGGGAAGCGGAGAAGCGGGTAAGAATAACAGCGTGAAGCTGTTGTTCAGCTTCACTGATGCTGCGGAATGCTCCGCCTTCAAGCCGGAGCGGATCGGCGTGGAGTCCGCCAGCGGCGTTACGGACTATGAGGTTAAGGCAACGGTTAGCAGTTGCCAGGTTGCAGCAGGCGCCGGAGTGGACGGCGATGCGAAGGGTAATACAGGAGCCGGAGCGGATGGCGATGCGAAGGGTAATACAGGAGCCGGAGCGGATGGCGATGCGAAGGGTAATACAGGAGCCGGAGCGGATGGCGATGCGAGTGGTAAGGCAGGCGCCGGAGCGGACGGCGATGCGAGTGGTAAGGCAGGCGCCGGAGCGGACGGCGATGCGAGTGGTAAGGCAGGCGCCGGAGCGGACGGCGATGCGAAGGGTGATGCAGGAGCCGGAGTGGACGGCGATGCGAAGGGTGATGCAGGAGCCGGAGTGGACGGCGATGCGAAGGGTGATGCAGGAGCGGGAGTGGACGGCGGTGCGAAGGGTGATGCAGGAGCGGGAGTGGACGGCGATGCGGACAGTGGAGCCGCCGGCACTCCTCCGTCACGCGTATACGAGGTGACGGTGGAGCTTTCAGCAGGCGCGAAGCTGGCGGCAGGTGATATGATCACCGCCGGAAGATACTCGCTGAAGCTGGCGGCAGATCCGGGCAGCGCCCCGGAAGCTACAGCTGCAGCCGCGCCTAGTGCGGAGCCATCCGCTTCCGCAAGCCCGGAGGCGGACACGGACGCAGAATAAAGCAGCGGCAATAGCAGGCTGCGTAAGCTTTTAACTAATGCGATCAGGTAACATTACTTACAGAGATAGGTGTACTCTGTACAACTAAAAACAGTGAAAAGGAAGGCATACCTCTCCTAACTGTATTCTATACAACTATATTTGCCCTGAATGGGCGAAAAGCCGGGTACATAAGCATTTTAGTTGCACGAAATACAGCTAAAAGTACATTTGGCCGTAAATCAGACGATTTAGTTGTACAGATTGCATTTAAGCATAACGTTCTCACCTTTGTTAGTTGGGGGACTGCAAACCCTCAGCAAGCGAGGGGATTAAATGAATGTTGATTAGTTTGAACCTGATGATCGACTAGCGGCAGCTGAACCGTTGTGCGCATATAGCGCGGCATGGAGGACTAGTCAGAGCCTAGTGCATGCTACTTTAACGTAGTACAATGATTGGCGCTCCAGCGGGCTGATAAGAGCATAAAGTAATTAGTTAAGTATGGTAGTGTCCGGAAGAAGCGGCTCGATCGCACTTTGTACACTAGAATCAGGCATAATGGAGTTAATATGGCGTTCTGTTGTATTTGGTGCAGTAGATTTTTGGGATTTAGCCCGGCTGAGGGGGATTTGCCGAAATCGATGGTATGAAGTGCAACAGAATGCGTTATCGGCTGCTTTTATACTAATTCTGATGTATAGAATACAATCGGCCTTCTGCCGCGGTCTCCATAGGTGCGCTAGAGTGTTGATTTGCAGTAGACCAACGTCTTGATTAGCAGCAGAAGATTAACTTTTTATAGTCCTGAATAGTACGAATGTGCCGGGGGAGCGGGCATGTGCTATTCAGGATTTTTGTGCGGAATGGGCTGAGTCTTGGGGCGCTGGAATAGATATACCTTGTCTATAGACATACAGGGGAATAGTCGATATGATGGTTTGAGAATATTAAAATTTAATAAGCTTTGGGAAAAGGTGCAGATTGCCTTAGAGACCGGACGCTGTCGCTAGCAGATGCTGGCAGAGCTATGTCTAATAGAGCAATCTGCTTAAAAGGGAAGCCCGGTGCAAGTCCGGCGCGGTCCCGCCACTGTAAATACGGAGCAACTCCTGAGGAGCCACTGTCTGCTAATTGGATGGGAAGGCGGGGGAAGCGGTGAAGTATGAGCCAGGAGACCTGCCTTTTTCGATGTTGTTTCTATTCTTCGGGGGTAAGAATGTGGAGCAGATGCTGATATTGGCGAGGGCTGTATAAGCTCAATGTAATGTTGGAGAGCCATCGACTCCTTCAGCCGCCCTGTATTGTATTCTTCCCCGGCCGCCCTGCATAGGGCGGTCTTTAGGTTGCCGCTCTCTTTGCGGAGGAAGCAGGATTCATCCATTCTATTTCAGGAAAGAGGTTAGTTATGAAGAACCATTCTCTATCATCCAGGTTCATACGGTTGGGGCTTGCTGTCATTATGCTGTTCGCACTGCTGGGAGCAGCTGTAGCCCCGGCAGGACAAGCTGCTGCTGCACAGGCAGGCGGGACTTCCGCGCCTGCAGTATCCGCTCTGCCCGCAAGTGAGGCTGCCAGCGTAACCGCTGCGGTCTATGCGACTGCGGAATTCATGCTGAAGAACGGAGTCCAGTCGGATTGGCAGGCGATTGGCCTTGCACAAGCAGGCTACAAGGTTCCTGCCAGCTATCTGAAGGCGCTTGAAGGTAAGGTGAGTGAGGCTAAGGGTGTTTTTGCCAGAGCTACGGACTATGCCCGGATTACGCTTGCCGTTAAGGCACTGGGCGGCGACCCGGCGAATGTGGCAGGCTATAACCTGATCGAGAAGCTCTACAATCACGATGCAATTACCGGCCAGACGCTGAATAATCCGGTCTATGCACTGCTCGCTCTGGATTCCGGCAGCTATACGATCCCGGCAAATGCGAAATGGACACCGTCCAAGCTGCTGGCAGAGATTCTGGCGAAGCAGAACCCGGACGGCGGCTTCACCCTGACTACGGGTGCGAGTGATCCGGATATGACAGCGATGACGCTGAACGCACTGGCTGGACACAAGCAGGAAGCAGCCGTGAATACTGCCGGTCAGCGGGCGGCAGCCTGGCTGGCTAAGGCACAGGACAAGAACGGCGGATATGGCGACAGCAGCGAGAGTGTAGCTCAGGCCATTATCGGTCTGTCTGCCTTCGGCATTGATCCGGCAGGAGCAGAGTATACCAAAGGCCAGATTAATCTGGTCAGCAAGCTGCTGAGCTTCAGCGCAGCAGATGGCGGATTCGTCCACACTGCGGGCGGCAGCTCCAATCCGCTCTCTACGGAGCAGGCGCTGGAGGCTTTGGTAGCGTACAAGCTGTTTGGTACAGGCGCTAAGCTCTTTGATTTTAGCGGCACACCAGTGAAGAATCATCAGGTAAGTGTCTCGGTTACTGTTGAAGGTCCGAATGGAGCCTTGGCTGAAGGCAGCGTGTATGCAGGGAATGTGCTTAATGCACTGGAAAAGACAGCAGCCGCCAAGCGCCTGGCCCTGGTCAATGAAGCAGGCAATTATGTGACGGGGATCGGCGGCGTGATTGCGGGTACTTTTGGCGGATATGATGGCTGGATGTATGTGGTCGCCCGCGGCGGAGCATGGATCTATCCAAGTGTAGGGATGGGCGACTTCGCGCTGGAGGAGAATGACCGCATTGTGGTCTATTATGGCGGAGACAACACGCAGGTGGTTGATGCCGTAACCGTGACGCCCGCACAGCCGCAGCCTGGACAAGATCTGAAGGTGCAGGTGAACCAGAAGCAATGGGTCTGGAATGAGGCGACCTTCACCTCTGATCCGGTAACTTCACCGGCAGCAGGCGTACAGGTAACCATCGGCGGCAAAACGGCAGTTACAGATGCTGCGGGCGTGGCTGTTGTGGCTGGTGGTCTGCCGGCGAATAAATATACCCTGACGGTTACGGGATATCTGAAGGATAAGACCCCTGCCATCGTGCGTCATACGGTCCCGGTAACGGTGGCTTCTGCTGCGGCGGACCGTCCGGCTTTTGCCGATGTGAAGTCGATCTCGCCTTGGGCGCTGGAGTCAGTATACACGGCGTATGACCGCAAGCTGATGAATGGTGTGAGTGAGGGCAGTCTGGTGTTTGCGCCGAAAAAGAATATTACCCGTGCTGAATTTGCAGCGCTGTTGCTGCGGTTAACCGGGAATGAGCCGTCTGCGGCGGCTTCCGCTGGGGCCTTCAGTGATGTTAAGGCCGGTACATGGTATTATGGAACAGTGAACCGGGCGAAGGAGCTGGGAATTATCAGCGGCGTGACGGCTAAGACGTTCAAACCGGACGGGCTGGTTACGCGTCAGGATATGGCTGTAATGATAGTTAGAGCTTATAAGCTGGATGCAGCATCAACTGGAGCAGGGGCTGGTAAGTTCAGCGACGAAGATAAGATTAGCGACTATGCGTTGTCCGCTGTCCGTACGGTGACGGGACTTGGATATATGAGCGGCACCGGCGGCGCATTCGAGCCTTCCGCTGTGGTAACCCGTGAGATGGCTGCTGCTGTGGCGGTTAGGTTGCCTTAGTTCTTAGTTGGAGTTGGGAGCAGACTGTACTGCACGCTGGGGCCGACGATAAGTGGATAAATGACATCTAATTTGGCCGGATTTGCTGCAGAGCGGGAGTTAGTTGGATAAATGACACTTATTCAGGTCTGAAGCTGCAGAAGGATGAGGTCTGGGCAGAATTAGATGCTGTAAATCCAACTAATTTTTGTACAGATGCGTAATCAGGATAATTAAGTGTAGAAAATCCAACTAAAGTATCCGTGCCGATGAGCCGTTGAGGCGTATAGGGTTGCCGAAGCGCTGAAGGCTCGTTAGCGTGACAAATTTGCTTGAAATTCGTTTGGATATGTGTTGAAAAGTAAGCATAAGGTGTATGAAGGAACGGGGAACAGGCTGACTGCCCCGTTCTTTTCCCTTTTTGTGGAGGTGTGCAGGTAATGTTCAAACTAGTCAAAAGAGGCCGGGGAAGGCTGGCTCCGCTGCTTCTCCTGCTGATGGTGCTGCTGCTCTCCGGCTGCTCCTCTGCGCAGCCGGATGAGGCAGGCGGCGGCACACAGCCGCCCGCCGGGACCCCGGCCGCGCAGACGCCGCGGCCTGGAGACGAAGCGGCTCCGCTGCCGGGAGCCGCTGAGGGCACTGCCGTACCATCCGCCCCTGCGGAAGGTACGGCAGCTCCAGCGCAGGCGGGCAGGGGCGAGCCCGCCAAGCCGGCGTCGCCAAGCGCAGCGGCGACGCAACCATCGGCGGGCGCAAGCGAGCCCGCCAAGTCCCAAGCGTCGCCAGGCGCAGCGGCGACGCAGCCAACGGCGGGCGTAAGCGAGCCCGCCAAGCCCCAAGCGTCGCCAGGCGCAGCGGCGACGCAGCCAACGGCGGGCGTAAGCGAGCCCGCCAAGCCGGCGTCGCCAAGCGCAGCGGCGACGCAACCATCGGCGGCCACACCCAAGCCGCCGACCCCCAAGCCCGCTCCGGCGGCTACGGCCAAGCCGCCAGCCGCCACGCGCTCCCCGGCAGCCACGCCCAAGCCGGACAACGTGGTCACCCTCTCCATCACCGGAGATGAGGAGCATGGTGTGATTCTGGCCGCCGCCCAGTATGAGATCAAGAAGGGCGAGAGTGTGCTGGACCTGCTGAAGCGGATTACGCGGGGGCAGAAAATCCAGATGGAATATCAGGGCAGCAAGGCATTTGCTTACGTGGAAGGTATAGATAATTTGTACGAGAATGATCACGGGTCAGAGAGCGGGTGGATGTACAAGGTCAATGGAGAATTTCCGTCCAAGGCTGCGGGCAGCTGGATCGTCGAGCCCGGGGATACCATCGAGTGGCTGTATACGCTTGATCTAGGCAAAGACCTGGGGGCCAAAGCACCATGAGCAGCGGCTTCCGTTCCATGCATCCGGTAGTAGCCCTGCTGTATTATGCAGGGCTGCTGCTGTTCACTCTGATGATCTTCCATCCGTTATTTCTGGCTACAGAGATAGCCGGACTGCTGGTGTTGCTGCTATTGCAGGGACAAGGGAGGCTGCTTGTGCGCGGCTTGCCTTTTATGCTGCTGATGACAGCTTCCGTGGCCTTGCTGAACCCGCTGTTCTCGCATAGAGGAGCGCATATTCTGTTCTACTGGTTGGATCAGCCTATTACACTGGAAGCTGTGCTGTATGGACTGATGATGATGACAATGCTGCTAACCATTTTTATCTGGTTTATATCCTACAATTACACGGTGACTACAGATAAATTCATGTACCTGTTCGCGGCGGCTGCGCCGAGAACGGCGCTGCTGACGCTGATGGCCATCCGGTTCGTGCCGCTGTTCCAGCGGCGGCTGCGCCAGATTACGCTGATCCAGCGTCTGCGCGGGGTAGATACCGGTACGGGAAGCCTTAAGAAAAGAATGACTGACGGAATGACGCTGCTCAAAGTGCTGCTGACCTGGTCGCTGGAGGAAGCCCTCCAGACTGGAGACTCCATGTCAGCCCGTGGTTACGGCAGCACCAAACGCAGCACTTACACGATATACAAGGCCGATTTGCAGGATAAGCTGGTGATGCTGCTGTTAACCGTTAGCGGTGTGGTTACGCTGCTGTTCTGGGTGCAGGGCTACGGCAAGCTGGAGATCTATCCCCGGATGAGACCGTCGGACTTCGGCTGGCAGGAGGCCGTCATGTACGGCAGCTTCTGCCTGTTCGTGCTCATTCCTGCGGGGCTGGAAGGAAAGGAGAAATGGTTATGGAGATCCTCAAAGCACAGCAGTTATCCTTCCGATACCCTGAAGAAAACAGGGACACACTCCATGAGCTATCGTTCGTCATAGAAGAGGGTGAATTTGTCGTGCTCTGCGGCCCGTCCGGCAGCGGCAAAACCACCCTGCTGCGCCATCTGAAGCGGGAGCTCGCCCCGGTAGGTTCAACCAGCGGAACCTTGACCTACAAAGGGAAACCTCTATCCGGGCTTCCGGCAGCGGTGGCTGCCGGGGAGATCGGGATGGTCTTCCAGAACCCGGATGCACAGATAGTGATGGATACGGTCTGGCATGAGCTGGCCTTCTCCATGGAGAATCTGGGGCTACCGCCTGCTGTCATGCGGACCCGGCTGGCAGAGATCTGTGGCTTGTTCGGGCTGGAGCCGCTGCTTTACCGTCCGGTACATGAGCTGTCAGGCGGACAAAAGCAGCTAATGAACCTGGCCTCAGTGCTGCTGCTTCAGCCCAAGGTGCTGCTGCTTGATGAGCCAACCTCCCAGCTTGATCCCGTTGCTGCGCGGGAATTCATTATGGCGCTGCAGCGGCTGAACGAGGAGATGGCGGTCACGGTGATCATCAGCGAGCACAGGCTGGAGGAGGTGCTGCCGCTGGCTGATCGGGTGCTGATGCTGGAAGACGGCAAGCTGCTGGCAGATGCCGCTCCCCGCTTGTTCGCCCGGCAGACCGGCAGCGGGGCCTTGACCTCGGCTGGACGTTACCTGTCAGCCGCTTCACGCCTGCACTTGTCGCTCTCTCCGGAAGCAGATTTGACTGCGCCGGAGAATATTCCGCTGACCGTGCGTGAGGGCAGACGCTGGATACATTCCCTGCTGGCTAGAACGGACGCTGCCGCAGGCTTAGAACTTGTTAATAACTTGAATAGTCCCGACGTACCAGCCCCCCTAACTTCCCGCGTAATATCTGCTCAAGGGGCGTCTTCATCCCCAATCCCCGCCGCATCGTCTCTGCTCACCTGCCGCGAAGTGACCTTCCGGTATGAGAAGGAGGGCCGGGAGGTCCTCAGGAAGCTCTCGCTGACACTCAAGCAGGGGGAGCTCCTGGCAGTCATGGGCGGGAACGGCGCAGGCAAGTCCACCCTGCTGCATGTGCTGAACGGGCTGATGAAGCCGCAGCGCGGCAAAATAGAGCTGGCCAAAGGCAAGACTACCGGCCTGCTGGCGCAGAATCCGCTGCTCTATTTCAGTTATGATACAGTGGCTGAGGAGTTACAGCATATGGGCAGCTACGCCGGGTTATCCCCTGAGGCAGCAGCAAGCCGGATTGAGGCTTTACTCGAAGTGTTCCAGCTCCGGGAGGTGCTGCAGAGTCATCCGCATGATCTCAGCGGCGGGCAGCAGCAGCAGACCGCGCTTGCCATGATGCTGCTCATGAAGCCGGATATTCTGCTGCTGGATGAGCCGACCAAGGGGCTTGATCCAGCCGCCAAAGACAGGCTGGCCGCCCTGCTTCAGCAATTGCGCGGGCAAGGGATCAGTATTCTTATCGTAACGCATGATGTAGAGTTCGCGGCTAAGCATGCTACGCGCTGTGCGCTCCTGTTCGACGGGGGAATTACGGCGGAGGGCACACCGGCTGAGTTCTTCAGCAGCAATTACTTCTATACCACGGCAGTCAACCGGATGGTGCGGGACTGGCTGCCGCAGGCATTGACTATTGAGGATGTGATTCGCGCATGGCCCGCTTCCGCGTACCGCTGATAATTGCCCTGGGACTCTTCATCGCCGGGCTTGCGCTTACCGCAGCATTCACTGACCGGCATTATGTACTGCTTAGCGTGGTGCTGCTGCTGGCTGCGCTCCTGCCGCTGTTCATCCGGCTGGAGCGCCGGCCGCTACAGTCCCGTGAACTCGTGCTGCTGGCGGTGTTGTCAGCCATCGCTGCGGTCAGCCGGATACCTTTTGCCGCGCTTCCCGGGGTGAAGCCTGTGTCGGCCGTTGTCATCCTCTCCGCTTATGTCTTCGGGGCAGAGGCGGGATTCGTCATCGGTGCAGTTGCTGCGCTGGTCTCCAATATTTACTTCGGGCAAGGGCCCTGGACGCCATGGCAGATGTTCGCCTGGGGCATGACCGGACTTACAGCCGGGTGGCTGCGGAGGAGCTGGCTATTGCGTAAGCGGGCCGGACTGCTGGTGTTTGGCTTCATCTGGGGGTTCCTGTTCGGCTGGATTATGAATATCTGGGTCCTGCTCAGTCTGCCGGATGCCTTTAGCTGGCGGCTGGTTGCCGTTACGTTTGCCGCAAGCTTTTATTTCGATCTGGCCCATGCCTTGTCGAATGTATTCTTCTTAGCAGTGCTGGCCGGAGGCTGGACCAAGGTGCTGCAGAGATTCCGCAAGAAATATGGCTTGCTTCAAGAGGGAATGGAATTATAATTAATAGATAGCGCTTTACTAAAATGATATTTTTCTTCTTTTTTCGACAATTTTTTTAGCAGGGCCATCAACAATTCGATGTTATTCTCCGATAAATAAGGTTACAGCTAGATTCGAGAAGGCGGGATAACGGGAAATGAGACATCTGAAGATTAAGCATAAAATGATTGTACTGATAGCGGTGGTTATCCTACTGCTGATCGGGATTGGAACAATAGGTATTCTGACGACAACCAGAATGGCGGACAGGTCTGAAGAGACGTATAGGCAGAACCTGCAGCCGATTTATTTCGTAACGGAGATCCGCGGGAATAACCGGGCAATTGAGTCTTTTCTGCTGGAGGATCTGATTACCACGGATGACGCCAAGAAGCAGGAGCTGAAGGCGAGAATTCAGGAGAACATCCAGACGAACAATGAGCTGATGGCCGAACTGAGGAACATTGAATTTAACAATGAGAAGATTGCTGCTTATGTGAACGAATATACCTTGCTGCTGCCGGACTACCGCTCACAGCGTGATAATATTATCCACCTGGCCGATAACGATCTTAACGACGAAGGGTATCAGGTGTTCACGGGCCAGACCTTTAATGAGCTGCGTGACAAAATGGTCAGGCTGCTTGAAGAGACAGCGACGTTATTCATTCAGGATGCGTCTGCCCATAACACACAGACCATAGAGAGTGCCAAGAGCTCTGTTACACTAAGCAGCGTTCTGATTGTGCTGGCCTTGCTGCTCAGTATTGTCCTCAGTATCATTATCACACGGCTGATTACAAGACCGCTGAAGGAATTGCAGGGGCTGATGAAGCGGGCGGAAGAAGGGGATCTGACGGCCTCTGCCGCTTACCGGTCCAGGGATGAGATCGGCCAGATTAATACCTCGTTCAATACCATGCTGGACGGCTTGAAAAATATGATGCGCGGCGTCTCGGAGAGCGCCGAGATTCTCTCGGCTTCCTCCCAGCAGATGAGCGCCAGTGCCGACCAGACCGCACACGCCTCACAGATGATCGCTGAGACCTCAGGCGAGATCGCGGCCGGATTCGATGTGCAGGCAGAGAGCATTACCCTTACTACGCAGTCTGTACGGACGATGTCTTATGAGATTGCCGAAGCCCGGCATAGCGGAAATGAAATGACACGCCTGATGGAACAGGCTGCCTCCTCCACGGAACGCGGTGTGTACGCAGTAGAGCAGATTCTGGCCCAGATGCGGGAGATTGACTCCAGTGTCTCGGCGAGCCGGCTGATTGTGGGCAACCTGGGCAGCCTGTCTGAAGAGATAAATACGATTATTACAACCATCAATGAGATTGCGACCCAGACCAATTTGTTGTCCCTGAATGCTTCCATCGAGGCGGCACGGGCGGGTGAGCATGGCCGTGGCTTCGCAGTAGTTGCCGGTGAGATCCGGAAGCTGGCGGAGGCTACCGGATCAAGCTCGCTGCAGATTACGGAGATCATTAACCATATCCGTCAGCAGACCGCCAGTGCCGTTGAATCGATGGAGCAGGGCTCCGGGATTGTCTCTCATGGCGTAGCACAGAGTGAAGTGGTATCGGAAGCCTTTACAGCGATCCAGACCTCCATTCAGGCGGCCAGTGAGCAGACAGAGCAGATTACAGAGGTTATCGGCCATGTCGCGCAAGAATCGGAGGAAGCAGCCAAGTCTATGTCGACGGTGAATGAAATCTCGCGCAAAGGCGCCGCAGACGTTCAGGGCACCAGCGAAGCAAGCCTGGAGCAACTGACCGCGATGGGAGAGATGTCCTCTTCCGCACAGTATCTGGCTACCCTGGCCGAGGACCTGCAGAAGCATCTGGCAAGGTTCCGGCTGTAACTGCTATAATAGACACGAGCCTGGCCCGATTCGGCCGAGGAACCCTGGAGATTCCCGGGCATCCTCAGCGGAGCCGGGCTTTTGAACGTATTATTATTATTAACCTCAGGGAGGCGGTCTCTATAATGAATAATCGAACATGGAAGCTGGCGGTAGTTCCAGCCTTGTTAATGACACTTGCAGCTTGCAGCTCGAATCAGGCTATTACTCCGGCGGTTAGCCCCAGCCCGCAGCCAACAGCAGCTCCTGTAGAAGCGTCTGTCCAGCCGGCGGAAGGGCCGAAGGCTACACCGGCACCTGCTGAAGCTGCTGGCGTAAAGGTTGGGGAAGTTAAGCAGTATGAGCAAATCGCGATTTCCGACTGGAAAGATGATCACACCATTGTCGTGTCCAAGGCGAACGATAAGCTTGGGCCGATCGCCTCGGGAGAGCTGAAGGGGTCTTATCCGCAGAGCCTGTATTTCTTCCATCTGGATACCGGCAAATACGATTTGATTACTGAGAAGGCGAACATGATGCTGGGGGATGCCAAGCTATCCGCCGATCAGTTGTTTCTGCTGTATAGTGAATTCTCCCTGGGCGATCCTGTCTACAATGTAATGGACCTGGGGTCCAAGAAGACCTTCACCATCAAGGGCGATACCATTGCCGGGGCAATGGGAGCCGAGTGGGCAGATAAGGATACAGTAGTGGGTCCAGCGTACAGTGGCGGCGCTTATACAGCGACTACTTCTATGAAGATTGCGCCGGTGGAGGGACTGGGCGGGGAAGGCCTGATTGTTGTAAGACAAATCAAGAATAAGATCTATTACACCAGTAATTCGAATGACTCGCTGCACACCCTGAACCTGAATACTAAGGAAAAGGCAGACCTAAATATTCCAGGTACCAGCAGCGTAAACCCTTCGCCGGACGAAGAACAAATGCTGATCCTGCAGTATAAGGAGAATACCCAGGCGCTGCTGCTCAGCGGCACAGACGGTAAGAATCCGCGGACCCTGGTGGAAGGCGCTGAACTTGGATCCGTCTCCTGGTCTCCAGACCAACGTCTGGTCGCCTATAGTGTAACTATTGAGGAGAAGGGGACAACGAAGAATACCTTATATGTCTACGACCTGTCTTCTGATAAGTCCGTTCAGATTGCGGAGAGCAACGGGACGATGACCACCTCATGGAGCCCCAATGGCAAGCAGCTTGCGTATACGGAGCGGGATGACAGCGGCAGCAGCAGCAGTATAGTACAGTTAAAGTAGAACATCAACATGATGGCAATCTTTAAAATCCAAAAAAAGCGGTCCGCACCGGTAAATCTACCGGATACGGACCGCTTTTTTTATAGATTACTTGAAGGAGCATAACGCTCCTCTGCTTCTTAGGTGCTAAGCATACCAGCCCCATACGAAGATGAACAGGGTGCCGAAGATGGTGACCAGGGCCACGAACATGGCATATGCGATGTTGATATACAGTTCTTTTTTGGAATCGGCCGATTCTCCGATGTGCATGAACACAAACAGCTGCAAGGAAGCCTGGATTAGCGCTGTGATTAGCAGCACCACCATATTGGCACTGGAGGACAGGTCTCCATAAATAACAATCAGTGCAGCGGCAGAGAGGACCAGAGAGGCTACATAACCCATCACATGCTTAATTGGGAATAGTTGCTTCATCATGTCACATCAGTCCTTTCAGGTAGACGAAGCTGAAGATAAAGATCCAGACCACGTCTAAGAAGTGCCAGAACAAGGAGAAGATGAACGTTTTGTTGGCGGTAGCGGGAGTAATGCCGCGCTTCCACAGCTGAATCATAATGCCAATTCCCCACAGCAGGCCGAAGCTGACGTGAAGACCATGCGTTCCCAGTAGTATGAACAGACTGGAGAGGAAGCCGCTGGTCTGCAGGGTAGCTCCTTCATGCACATAAGTGAAGAACTCGTCAATTTCGATACCGACAAAAGCAAGACCCATCACCAGCGTAATCGCCATGAAGACCATCATAGCTTTCTTGTAGCCATGCCGCATGGCATGGACAGCCAGACCGATAGTGAAGGAACTCGACAGCAGGAGGAAGGTCTCCATCAGCACCGGGCCGATCTCGAACAGCTCGCTGCCGCTCGGTCCGCTGGCATAGCGGTTAACCATTACGAAATATACAGTGAACAGCGTAGCGAAGAGAGGGATCTCGGCTCCGAGAAAGACCCAGAAGCCGAAGATCTTGTTACTGTTCTCTTCCGTTGAATATTCGAGCGGCTTGGACGCATCTATTTTCATACAGTCTCACCCCGCATCAGTTTCTTTTCTGTAGCTATAACCTCTTCTACAGGAATGTAGTAGCCTTGGTCCTTATCGAAGGACATGAAGGCCAGCACGACCAGGATTCCAATTCCGGCAACAATCGCCGGAATCCACATGCTGAATACCAGGAAGAAGCCAAGGAAGAAGAAGACTACACCCAATATGAACGGCTTGCCGGTATTGCTTGGCATATGAATCTTGGTGTATTTGGTGTCTGTATACAGCGGGATATTCTCCTGCTTCGCAGACCATAGAGCATCACGTGTCTCAACCTTAGGCACAATCGCAAAGTTGTAGAGCGGGATCGGGCTATGCGTAGCCCATTCGAGCGTCCGGCCATCCCAAGGATCGTTGGTTGTATCTCTTGGCATGTAGCGGGTACTCCAGTAAATATTGTAGACCAGGATCACGAAGCCGATGGCGAGACCGACAGCCCCGACGAAGCTTAGCATATTGAGCGGACCGAAGCCTGATTCCTTAGAGTAAGTGTACAGACGGCGTGTCATTCCCATCAGTCCCAGGAAGAACATTGGGAAGAAGGTTACGTTAAAGGAAATGATGATCCACCAGAAGGCATGCTTGCCCAGCCGTTCGTTCAGGCGGAAGCCGAATACTTTAGGGAACCAATAGTGGAACCCGGCGATGACGGCGAACACAGCACCCGGAATCAGCACGTAGTGGAAATGCGCAACCAGGAACATCGTGTTGTGATACTGGTAATCGGCGCTGGCCATCGCCAGCATGACGCCCGTTACCCCGCCGATCGTAAAGATCGGGATAAAGGCTAGAGTATACAGCATCGGGGTCGTGAAGGTAATCCTGCCCTTTCGCAGGGTGAATAGCCAGTTGAATATTTTGACCCCGGTAGGTACTGCTATGGCCATCGTTGTTATCGAGAAGAAGCTGTTGACCATGGCACCTTGACCCATCGTATAGAAATGGTGCGCCCATACGAGGAAGGACAGGAGCGAGATGATCAACATACTGAATACCATGGAGGTATAGCCGTACAGGTTCTTCTTCGAGAAGGTGGCGATAATCTCACTATAAATACCGAACGCCGGAAGGATTACGATATAGACCTCCGGATGTCCCCAGACCCAGAACAGGTTGGCCCAGAGCATATCCATCCCGCCGTTGGCCATCGTGAAGAACTGGGAGCCGAAGAGGCGGTCGAACATCATCATCGCCAGCGCTACGGTAAGAACCGGGAAAGCAAAGACAATAATAACGTTGGTGATCAGTACGGACCAGGTGAACATCGGCATCTTCATCAGCGTCATGCCTGGTGCGCGCATTTTGAGAATTGTTACGATAAAGTTAACCCCGGTGATCAGCGTACCGATACCGGATATTTGCAGAGCCAGAGAGTAGTAGTTGTTCCCTACGGTCGGGCTGAATTCAAGACTCGCCAGCGGGAAGTACGCTGACCAGCCCGCATCCGGCGAGCCGCCGATGACGAACGAAATGTTCAGCAGCATGGCGCCCATGAAGAAGAGCCAGAAGCTGACGGCGTTCAGCCGCGGGAAGGCAACGTCCCGTGCACCGATCTGCAGTGGAATGATTACGTTCATCAGACCGATGATGAACGGCATGGCCATGAAGAGAATCATGATCAGACCATGGGTGGTGAAGACCTCATTGTAATGCTGTGCATCGAGGAATTTCATTTCCGGCGCAGCCGTCTGCAGACGCATCATCATTGCATCTACACCGCCGCGGAACAGCATCAGCAGCGCGGCGAGGATGTACATGATCCCGATTTTTTTGTGGTCAACCGTAGTCAGCCATTCGCGCCACAGATAGCCCCATTTCTTGAAATAGGTAAGCCCTACGAGAATCCCGATGGTTGCCAGTGCAATACTGATCATGGCCCCGTATATCAAGGGTTCGCCGTGAACCTTAAATTTGTCCAAATCCATTAGGGTAGCTCCTTTCAGTGTGTTGCATTAAGCTCGCAAGAGAGCTAGTGTCCTTCATGTGTGCTTTCATCTACAGCTGAGGTTGGCAGCGGCTGGTCCAATTCAGGATCAGGCTTACTATCGAATTCCGTTCCGCTGGACGGCTCTGGAGAAGGATGAAGCTCTTTGTTATCCTGATGCTCCTGATTGCCGTTGTCCATATCCATCTCCTTGCCGCCGCCGCTCATATGCTCGCCGTGGTCTCCAGGAGGCGGGCTGAACTCCAGATGGGTGGAGGAATACGTTTTGCGTCCGAGATAATCCGTGGCCAGCAGGCCCTTGAATTCTTCCTCAGTCAGCTTTGGCGCAGTTTCCTTCACTTCCTTCACCCAGTCCTCGTAACCCTTGTTACTCAGGACAAGCGCTTCGAATTCCATGTGGGCGAAGCCTTTACCGCTGAAGTTAGCGTTCTTTCCGATATAAGAGCCTTCTGTATCAGCGGAGAGATGAAGCGTTGTCAGCATGTCGCTCATGGCGTACTTTTGGCCGGCAAGCTGTGGAATCCAGAGACTGGTAATGGTGCCGAATGAGTACATTCTGAATTCTACCGCACGATGCACCGGCATATTCACGTAGTTAACCGTCTCGATCCCTTCCTCAGGGTAGCTGAAATGCCATTTCCAGTTGGAAGAGGAAGCATAGATGACCAGCGGAGTCTGATCTTGATAGTCCGCAGCCACATTCTCCACTTCGTTAGTCGTCTTGACGGTAACAACGGACAGGAAGGCTACGATGATAATCGGAATGATAATCCAGATGGCCTCCAGTACCTTGTTGCCTTCCTCATGTTCAGGGATGTAGCCCTCATTACTCTTCTTCGCACGATATTTCACCAGTACAAAGATATACAGAATGTAGACAACAGCCAGAACCCCGAGCATTACAAGAATAGAGAGCAAGATGGTGTCAGATAACGTCCTTGCAGACGGCCCCTTCGGGTTCAAAACAGCGATTGAGCTGCATCCCGGCAGGAGAAGGATCAGGCTTAAAAACAAAGCGTATAACGGTCCCTTTTTTTTCATATAGAACTCCTTCCTTCAATACTACTTTTCATTCGCCGTTCATTAACGGGAGTACATTGATCTGTATCTATAGTAAGAACTACTTACCCATAATGCAAAATACATATTTTGTATAAAAGTATAAAAAAGACCTTAAAAATGGCGAACAAGTTAAATATGTGTGATCAAATTGTTACAACTCCCTAAGGGTATGATAAAGATCACTGTAGTGGCGCACTTTAGCTAATTTTAAGGTTGTTCAATTTTTGTTCAAAATATCGATATTGTTATTAATATTGTCACAATTATTCTGCGCCAAAAACCGCTGATTTAACCGTGTAACGCTTGCTGTGACAGCATTCGACGAGATTTGCGTGCTTTCTGAAAATTATGGCGAACCCTCATTTATCATTGCACAAGAGTAACAATTTTTTAGCTTCCGGTTACAATCTCTCAAATTACGTTGAAAGTATATATGATAAAGTAATAGATAAATATACATAGATTGGAGACTGCTGCTGTGCGTATCAAGAAAATTCTGCTCTTATTCATGTCTTTATTCCTAATCATGGGGCTTGTGCAGGTCCCGGCTAATGCTAAAGGTGATAGCGCTATTCTTAAGCTCGGAGTCAACGATAAATTAAGTAAGGTTGAAGCTGTTTCCGTAAAAGGCACCTATTATGTACCGCTGCGTGCACTTGCGGATGAGCTGAAATGGACCCTTACCGGAATGACGGACGGAATTCAAGTAGCCGGCGGAACGGGTTCGCTTACCCTGCTGAGCAAGGACGGAGGTGCCGTGCTTAAGGATGGCACTACTGTGCCTATGAGCACTTTCGTGCAGGACGGCAAACTCATGGCTCCGCTGAAGGTTAGCGGGTACCTCGGGTATAGCATTTCCTACGCGGGAGATAAATATTTACTTCGTGTGAAGGACGGCTCGGCGCAGCTTACCGATGCAGTGTTTACCGATAAATATGCTGCCGACCTGAAGCCGAAGGCTCCAGTGGCTCCAGTGACTCCTGCCACTCCCGTTACACCCACTGAGCCGGGCAAGCCGGGCCGGACCGTATACCTGACTTTCGACGATGGCCCGTCAGCGACGACTGGTGAGTTGCTGGATATCCTGCACAAATATGACGTACAGGCGACCTTCTTCATGCTGGGGAACAACATGAATGAGCATCCCGCCCAGGTAAAGCGGATTGCTAAGGAAGGCTATGGCTTAGCGCTGCATGGTGTGACCCACCGCAAGGAGAAGTTCTATGCCTCTCCTGCAGCGGCGCTTGCCGAGATGTCAGGGGCCAATGCAACATTGAAGAAGCTGACGGGAGTAAGCACCCCACTGATCCGTACGCCATACGGAAGCAAGCCCTATTTCACCAAGTCCTTCCGCGATAAAGTCCTGACGCAGGGATACCATCTCTGGGACTGGAACGTGGATTCCTATGACTGGAAATACAAACAGAACAGCGACAGAATCTATAACACCGTGATGGATCAGGTGAATAAGCTGAAGGCGTCCAAGACGAATCCGGTAATTCTGATGCATGACCAGAAGGCTACACTCAAGGTGCTGCCGCGTATTCTGGAGAAGCTGAAGAAGGAAGGCTATACCTTCAAGCTCATTACGAAGGATATGGAGCCGCTCAATTTCTGGAAGGATAAACGCTGATCCGCAAGGGTCAATAAAGAAAGAGCAAGCTGCGGGGTACCTGCAGGCTTGCTCTTTTTTTGAGGAAATGTATAGAGAAAAGGCAGTTGTTACTTATACAGATATTGCACCAGCATATGAACCAGCTCTGACTTCAGCCGGTCCACAGCGATCCGCTGCGGCGAGAAGGAGATAAAGTCTACAATCGCGCTCACTGACTCGAACACAATGATCGAAGCTGCCTCCGTATCTTCGGTCTTCAGTTCATCCTGTCCCATCTGAAGATAGGTCAGCGTCTTGAGCCGGCCGGACTCGTACTGGGCATCCATCAGCTGCTTGATAGCCTCATCGCTGTGATACATAATATTCAGATCCTTATGGTACCCGATAAATGCCTTATGCGCGAGCAGAAGCGTGTCTATCAGATGCAGGATCAGGTCCGTACGTTCAATCGTATTGAAATTAATCTCTGCCATCGACCGCTCGACCTCGGCCATCAGCTCATCCCCGTACATGTGGAGCACCTCAATAAATACGGCCCTTTTATCCACAAAATAGGAGTAGAAGCTCCCGGTCGAGACCCCGGCTGCCGCTGCAATCTCCTTCGTATTCGTCTGATAGAAACCCTTGTCCGAGAATAGCTGCATCGCGGCCCGGATAATGGCTTCCTTCGTTCGTATACTGCGCTCCTGCTGCGGAGTTCTAATCTTGTCCTCTGTTTCACCCATATCGTAAGGTCCCCCTCATAGTACAGATTGTAGTGGAGTGGTTTTGCGCTGTCAATAAAAGTTGAACCGGAGTTCATTTTTTGATTGACAAATATGAACTAGGGTTCATATAATCTGAATATGAACTCTATTTCATATTTCAGGAGATGATCGATATGGGGATTGGGATGCGCAGAGCTTTATCCTTTACGGCGATTGTGCTGGGCTTTTTCATGGCGCTGCTGGATACAACCATTATTAATATTGCCCTGCCGGAGATGACCCGCCAGTTCGGGGGGAGTGTGTCGCAGGTATCCTGGGTGATGAACGGCTATAACCTGGCATTTGCCGTATTCATCCTGACTGCCTCGCGTCTGGCCGATCAATTCGGACGGAAGAAGGTATTCCTCATTGGCGTGGGGGTGTTCACACTGAGCTCTCTGCTGGCCGGACTCTCCACTTCACTTGGCATGCTGATTCTGTTCAGGGTCATTCAAGGCTTGGCGGGAGCCATTATTGTGCCGGTTACAATTCCGCTAAGCACCACCACCTTCCCCAAAGAAATGCACGGGCTGATTATAGGCATATGGGGAGCCGTCTCGGGAGTGGCTGCGGCAAGCGGTCCGGCACTTGGCGGAATACTGACACAGAAGCTGAGCTGGGAGTGGATTTTTTTTGTGAACGTACCGCTTGGGCTGCTGAGTATAGGGCTGACCGCTATGTTCATTCAGGAGTCACGGGATGATTCAGCAGGGCGGTCCATAGACTATGGCGGAATGCTGGGGATTACAGGCGGGATGTTCTGCATTACATATGCCCTGATTAAAGTGCAGGATTACGGCTGGAGCTCGCGCCCGTTCCTGGGACTGATGGCTGCGGGGGTGCTGTGTTTGGTGTTCTTTTTTCTTACGCAGTCTAAGGGGAAGGAGCCGATGCTGCCCCTGTCCCTGCTGAAGATCAGGGCCTTCAACAGTACCTCGGTATCGATGATCGTGCTGGGGGCGGCGCTGATGAATATTTCGCTGCTGACCTCCTTTTATCTGACCCGGGTGATGGGGGTGTCGGAGCTGAAGGCAGGGCTGGTCCTCTCAACTATGGCCTTAGGCTCCATCGCCAGCTCGGCTGTATCCGGGCCGCTGTCTGCGAAATACGGCAGCAGTCTGTTCGCCGCGGCGGGAATGGTGCTGATTGGCGGTGCCACCTATTCCATGAGCGGACTTGAGGCCGATTCTACGCTGGGTGCGGTGATGCTCCGGCTGGCAGTGACCGGCTTCGGCGTGGGACTCTCGATGGCGCCTGTGATGTCATCGGCGATACGGGTCGTTCCTGAAGATAAGGTGGGCATAGCCTCAGGAGTAACGAATATGGCAAAGGCGCTGGGGAGTGTGCTCGGTGTGGCCATCATCGTCACGGTGCTCCAGCATAATACAACCCGGGAGCTGAGCGCGGCGAGCTCCGCAGGTACAGAGGCTGGGACTGCGGCAATAAGACAGCAACAGGCGGCTGTGGATGCATTCAGTCAGACCTATAAGTTCGCAGGCTATCTGCTGCTCCCGGGTATCGGCGCTGCCCTGTTCAGCGATGAACGCAGACAGCGGCGGAGCAGCAGTGTTCATGTTTAATGGAACAGTCCCGCTAAGCAATCATAACCCCCATCTGTCCTACAGGCAGGTGGGGGTTATTTGCATGACGCTGAAAATAGACAAAGTAAAAGTTAATGATTGACATTAACTCTCAACTGTATTAATAATAGTAGTACAGTTAACACAGTTTAACAGCCGGATCACAGGTCCGAAGAAGGGAGGACTGTCATGTTCGAGTTGGATGTACGCAGCCGCAAGCCGATCTATGAGCAGCTGACCGACAAGGTGAAAGAGTTGATTATGCATGGTATTCTGCGGGCAGATGAACAGCTGCCTTCGGTGCGGGCGTTATCCTCGCAGCTTACCGTGAATCCCAATACGATCCAGAAGGCCTACAGAGAGCTGGAGCGTGAGGGTTATATCTATTCGCTGCAGGGCAAGGGCAACTTCGTAGCCGCGCTGCAGCAGGGGCAGAGTGAGAGCAAACGGGCAGAGCTGAAGGAAGAGCTGCTGCGGCTGATGGCCGAAGCAGTCTACCTTGGGTTCACGGAGACGGAAATCAGTTCCCTGTACCGCGAGGCGCTGGATATGAGAAGAGAGGAGAGCAGCCATGATTGAGATACGCGGAGTGAGCAAGATTTTTCAGGAGGAAAAGGCTGTGAACGGCCTCTCGCTGACGGTACCCAAAGGGGCCATCTATGGATTACTGGGATCTAACGGGGCTGGTAAAACCACGCTTCTTAAGATGCTTGCGGGCATCTATCGCCCGGATACAGGGAGTGTCAAGGTAGGCGGGCAGCCTGTCTATGAATCACCGGAGGTGAAGCGCAGTCTGTTCTTCATGCCGGACAGCCCGTACTACTTCCCGCAGGCTACGATGAAGAGTATGGCGGAATTCTACCGCTCAATCTATACAGGGTGGAGTCAAAAAAGATACGAGGAGCTGGTTACAGTGTTCCGGCTCGATCCCCGGCGCAGACTCAGCCGCTTCTCCAAAGGGATGCAGCGGCAGGCCGCTTTCCTGCTGGCGCTTAGCTGCAAGCCGGATGCACTGATTATGGACGAGCCGATCGACGGCCTGGACCCGGTGATGCGCCGCCAGATCAAGAATCTGTTGTTCCAGGAAGTTGCCGAGCGCGAGCTCACCGTGCTGATCTCCTCGCATAATCTGCGGGAGATTGAGGATCTGTGCGACCATGTCGGTATTATGCATGAGGGCCGGATGCTCGTGGAGAAGGATCTTGATGATCTGAAGGCCGATACGCACAAGATTCAGGTCGCTTTCCGTGACGTGCGTCATGCGGCGGCGCTGGAATCCAAGCTGCAGATTCTCCATCAGGAGCAGCGGGGAAGCGTCAGTCTGTACATTGTAAAAGGAGAGCGGGAGCGGATCAGTCAGGCTTTTCATGTCTATGACCCGTATGTGTATGACCTGCTTCCGCTGACGCTGGAGGAAATCTTTATCTATGAAATGGGGGATGCCGGTTATGACGCGCAGCCGATTATTCTGTAACAGCAGCATTATCCGCCAGAACCTGCGCCAGTATGGCTGGATCGGAATTTTGTATACACTGGCGCTCTTATTCATACTCCCGCTGCAGCTGTTCGTTAACGGTGAACGGCTTAAGGAGCCTGTCGTATTAGAGGGACTATTCGATCTTGGCATGGACATTGCGGCAATTCTTATTCCTTTTCCGATCATCACCGGATTGTTCCTTTCCCGTTACCTGCAGTCCAAAGGCTCCTCCGATCTGATACACAGCCTCCCGCTGCGCCGCTCGCATCTGCTGTCTTCCTATACGCTGAGCGGTCTGCTGCTGCTGCTGCCGCCCATCTGGATTACAAGTGTGGTTACGATGCTGGTCCGCCCGCTGGAGAGCAATATGTATATCTATCACGGAGCGGAGGTCTGGCAGTGGTGTCTGACCCTTACTGTGTTGACCCTGTTCCTGTTCGCGTTCACGATGTTTGTCGGGATATGCACGGGGCAGACCATTCTGCAGGGAGTGGTGACCCTCATTCTGTTAGTCCTCCCTGCGGCAATGTTAATGTTTATAGATATGCATCTGAACAGATATTTGTATGGGTACCCGGATGGAGTAGGGGCGCGGGCAGATATAACAGATTGGGCGCCGCTGCTGCGGATTGTAGATATATCCTATAATCCTTTCAGCCATACAGAGCTGTGGGTCTACGCTCTCCTGTCCGCAGCCTTCTTAACGCTGTCCTTCGTGCTCTATCGTAAGCGCCACAGCGAAAAGGCCGGACAGGCAATGGCCTTCACCTATTTCAATCCGCTGTTCAAAGCCGGGGTGATGCTCTGCAGTATGCTGCTTGCGCTCAGCTACTTCGGTAGTATCAAGCAGGGAACAGGCTGGATCGTCGGCAGTGTCGCCGCCGGAGGGGTAATCGGTTATATTCTCGTAGAGATGGTTCTCCGCAAAAGCTGGCACATCCTGAACCGCAAGCTGCCGCTTGAATTGGCAGTATACAGTATCCTGCTTGGCTTGCTGCTCTATGTTCCAGTATCCGGCTTGACCGGATATGAGACCCGGGTTCCAGCCTCCGGGAAAGTGAGTGCGGTATTCGCCGGTGGCAATTATGATGAACTGACGCAACGCCCGTACGGCGCTAATAATACTCCACTTGCGGAGGAGGCAGAGGTCTATTCCAAGGACCCGAAGTATATTGAAGCTGTAACCGCATTGCATCATGCTGTCGTAACAGCGAAGCCGGGGCAGGATGATCTCATGTGGAATTATGAATATCCCACTCGCTACCGCTTCACGCTGTTATACCAATTGAAGAACGGAGGGACGCTGAAGCGGACCTATCTGGTTCCAACAGTGGGCTTCGAACCGGAGCTGAAGGCAGTCATGGGACATGTGGACTACAAACGTGTGCGATACCAGATCTCCCAGATGAACAAGAACGCAGAGAGTATCCGGGTAAGCAATCTGAACAAGGCCTTCAGTATTTCCGATCCGCAGGAGGTGAGGGAGTTCAAGGACATTCTAACCCGTGAAGTGCTGAACATGTCCTACGAAGATCGGGTCTCGGATCAGCGGTCACGGGCGTCCATCCGCGTTCTTCAGAAACCGGATCAATACGGTAATCAGGCGTATTTCTCATATGAGTGGTACCCGTCCTATCATGAATTGGGGGCTTGGCTGGAACAGAAGGGATATGCGGATAAAGTGCGGATTACCGCAGCGGACGTCCTGTCCGCCGAGATGTTCATAGATATGGATCACAGTAAGCTGCCACCCGGGCGGATGTATGATCCCGAGACCCGTCTGGAATTAGCCCGCAGCGAGAAACGGGCGGTCATGGTCACAGACAAGACGCTCATTAACGGTATTCTGGAGCATCGGCGCAATTACAACCGCAGAGAGGGAGAATATGCGGTGAAGATAGTGTATAAGAATGGTTCATCTAATTATATTTCGCTGAATCAGCAGGAGATGGCTCCTGCGCTGAAGGCTCTTCTTCCTTAGTCAATTTAGTCTGATGCAGTAACTAGACAGTCTGTTCCCCCCGTAAAAGGATGTAAATCCTGTGCGGGGGGATTTCTTTGTTGCATTGGGAAGTTAGTGCCGGTGCCAGGTCAGTGCCAGTGTTATGTTCTCTGCTTCAGCTTCAGTTGTACCTGAGTCCGAAGCAGGGGTATATTAGATTAGGGTCTGTAAAATAATGCGGCCAGTGTAAGGAGGAATGATCATGGAAGAGGTACGGGATCATCTGGATCATGGACTCCAGATTGTCTTCATCGGGTTCAACCCCAGCATCCGCTCCGGCGAGCTGGGCCATCATTATGCCAATCCGCGCAATAACTTCTGGCGCATACTCCATAAGTCCGGGCTGACGCCGCGGTTATACGAGGCCTCCGAGGACGGGGAACTGCTGAAGCTGGGGTATGGCTTCACCAACATCGTCGCCCGCCCCACCGTAGGCGCTGAAGATATCACCCGGGAGGAGTACGCCAAGGGCCGCGAGCACCTGCGGGCCAAGCTGGAGGAATACCGTCCAGAGATTGCCTGCTTTGTCGGCAAGGGCGTGTACACAGAGTACAGCCGCAGAAGTACAGCCGCCTGGGGCTTCCAAGAAGGTATTGCTCCGGTGGTGGACGGAGTCCGGGAGTTCGTCGCTCCATCCTCCAGCGGCTTGGTCCGCATGCCAATGCCGGAGATCATCGGAATCTACTCGCAGCTGCGTGACTTCACGGGGGAGCAGGCGCCTTGAGGCCGGGCCCGGGAGGGATCTGGTTCACGAGTAACCGGCCTGAATTTATGCGGAAAACCGAACACAATGCGTAGGCGCGAGGATGAGTGGACCGATGTATGCGAAAAACCGGATATAATATGCTGACTGGCTGAACGTGGACCAAATGCGAAAAACCGAACACAATGCGCAGGTACGAGGGGAAGAGGGCCCAATGTATGCGGAAAACAGCATACATTTGCTGGCGTGCAGGCGTGTGACCCGAATGTATGCGGAAAACAGCATACATTTGCTGGCGCGCAGGCACGTGACCCGAATGTATGCGGAAAACAGCATACATTTGCTGGCGTGCAGGCGTGTGACCCGAATGTATGCGGAAAACAGCATACATTTGCTGGCGCGCAGGCATGTGACCCGAATGTATGCGGAAAACAGCATACATTTGCTGGCGTGCAGGCGTGTGGCCCGAATGTATGCGGAAAACAGCATACATTTGCTGGCGTGCAGGCGTGTGGCCTGAATGTATGCGAAAAACAGCATTTACTAGCGTGCAGGCGTGTGACCCGAATGTATGCGAAAAACAGCATACATTTGCTGGGGACGGCACGTGGTCCGAATGTATACAGAAAACCTAACGCATGAGCCGACGCGAGGGCGAAAGGGCGTGTGTAGTGCTGGGTTTGTGGTTTTAAATCGTATCCCGCTTAAACAGCGGAGAGGACGGAACGAATGCGGAAAAGCGATAGCGGTCGCCTTTGTCTCCGGATTTTTACCGATTAAGGAAATAAATAAAATCTGGAGACAACAGCGATTGTAGCAACGTTCCGTTCGCGGAGCGTCCACCCGAGCGCCTGCGTGGATCCTGCTCGAACAAAAAGGCGTCCACCCAAGCGCCTACGCTGATCCTGCTCAAAAAATCAAAACTAAAAAGGCTGTCCCCGCAGCCATTTCATGACTTGTGGGAACAGCCTTTGACATACATAGTAACTTCATTACGTCTGGATCAGCAGCAGGATAATGGACGACAGGGAGAGGCAGACGCTGGCAAGATAGAGCACGCCGACCACCTGTTTCTGGTTCAGACCGGCCTTGAGCAGACGGTAATGAACCTGAGTGGCGTCCGCCTGATAGATGGCTTGTCCCTTAAGGAAGCGTCTGATAACGACAAAAATATTGTCGAAGATCGGTACGCCCAGCGCGAGAATCGGAATGAACAGCGACAACACCGTGGCCTGCTTGAACGCGCCGTCCAGTGCAATCACCGCCAGAATGAAGCCGAGGAAGGTGGCACCGGCATCGCCCATGAAGATTTTGGCCGGAGCCTTGTTGAAGCGCAAGTACGCCAGGGTAACCCCAATCAGCGAAACAGCCATGAAGGCTGAAGTAGATTGGCCCATCGTGAGTGCGACGACGAACAGGGTTACTGCCGAGATCGCTGTAAGTCCGCCGGCCAGACCGTCCATGCCGTCAGAGAAATTAATGACCGTAGTGACACCGAAGATCCAGATGATCGTCAGCAGGAACTGCAAAATGAACGGCAGTGAGATATAATCACCTGAGAACGGATTAATGAAGCCGGTAAACGCATTGCCGGAAAAGAACACCAGAACGGCGGCGGCAATCTGTACGATGAATTTGGGCAGAGCCGGGAAATCCTTACCTTTGGTTTTGTACCAGTCATCGATGGTTCCTATAGTCAGCAGAAGCACACCGCCAATGAACAGGGCGAGCGTCTCCAGGGTGAATTCACGTGCGAATAGCAGATATGTAATGAAAAAACCTACGAATATGGCATAGCTTGCCGTTAGCGGGATGGGCTCCCTATGGATTTTGCGTTCAACATCTTCCCTTGGCCTGTCCACGAAATCGAGCCGGAAAGCGAGCTTGGCCAGAGGAGGAATCAGCAGATAAACGATAAAAAATGACACGAGAAAAGCTAAACCGTATAAAATGACAATCACCCCGTTGATTTTTTAAAGGCCTAACTCAGATTATATCGCAGAAGGATGTATGTTGTCGAACTACATAAGCGAGATGGAGGAAATGATGAAATACGAATGTATCTTATTTGATGCCGATGATACACTGTTCGATTATGGAATGGCCGAGAGCCACGCCTTAAGCCATGCCTTCGCCCACTTCGGGCAGAAGGCAGGCGCGCAGGAGTATGCGGCCAGCTACAAGGAGATTAACCATGCCTTATGGAAGGATTTCGAACAAGGGAAGATCACCTCTGCCGCCCTGCGCGTAGAACGGTTCAACCGGCTGTTTGCCGCCCGTCAGCTCACGTTCAAGCCGGAGGAATTCAGTGAAGCATACCTGCGCTTCCTCGGCGAGGGTACCTTCCTGATTCAGGGGGCTGCCGAGCTCTGCGGCGAGCTTGCCGGATGCAGGCTGGCTGTGATTACGAACGGAATCAGCGATGTGCAGCATGCCCGGATTAAGGGTTCTCCGCTCAGCGAGGTATTCGAAGCGGTAATTGTATCGGAAGAGACGGGCTACCAGAAGCCGGAGACGGGGATTTTTGATTATGCTTTTGCCAAGCTTAATCTGTCCGATAGACGCAAGGTGCTGATTGTTGGGGACTCTTTGACCTCTGATATCCGGGGCGGGAACAATTACGGCATCGATACATGCTGGTTCAATCCCTTGGGCAAGCCCGGTGATCCTGAGATAGTTCCGACCTATGAAATCCGCAGTCTGGATGAGTTGGTCGAGATCGTGAAGCGCGCGTGAACGGAATATACGGCAGCAGGCAGGTTGAAAGTTTCGCTCCCGTGTTAAATATATAGGGACGCTAAGTTCCTACTTTTTTAACAACAACATACGGGAGAGGATATTATGAAGAAAAAATGGTTGATTGCCGCAGTTGTCACCGGCATGACGGTAACGGGCTCGGCAGGGGTGTATGCGGGCACCAAACTGCAGCAGATTAAGGCTTATCTGAACCATAGCCTGGGTATTGTCGTGGATGGTAACCCGTTTTGGATGAAGGACGGTAATGGCAAAACCCTGACACCGATCACCTACGAAGGTCTCACCTACCTGCCGGTCCAGTCGATCGCTACGGTGCTGAAGGTGCCTATCAATTATGACTCGGTCAACTATAAAGTGAGAATTGGTGCCGGCAGCGCGGATATTCCTGCTCCGACTCCTGCTCCGGGAACCTCTACCGGCGGAGGGAATGCAACTCCTGCTCCAGTAGTGGAGGGAACGGCTAGACCGGTTAATCTGCCTAAGGACTTTCCGATTCCCCAGGATGCCCTGATTGCAATCACGCTGGATACGGATGCTAACGGCCAGAAGAAGGTGGCGTTCACGTATTCAACGCAGGAGACCCTGGAGATTATGGGCTTCGTGTACAGTGAATATGCGCGGATTAAAAATCTGGATAATGCTTCGGAGTCTGTATCGGCCAGCAATGTCAAAATTTCGGGCAGACTCGGCGGGACAAGTCCTGTATCCATTACAGGCAAAGCCTCCACGGCCCGGCCCGGCTTCAACCTCTTCACGATCACCTGGTCGGAGAGCTGATCTGAGCTAGTAAGTTAAATTGTTATGCAGGCTTGGCTAACCCAAAAGAAACTCCGGCTTGTAAGTCAGCCGGAGTTTCTTCGTATGCAAACCGCCAGAGCTATTATCACTAGGATGATAACGTTAGACCTGCGGACGGGTATCCAGCGGCTTCAGGTGGGCCTCAATCTGTTCTCGCTTAGATTCCAGGAACGGCGGCAGGGCCAGCGCCTCGCCCAGATGCTCGACTTCCTCATCTGTGGCGAATCCCGGTCCGTCCGTTGCCAGCTCGAACAGAATACCATTCGGCTCCCGGAAGTACAGGGAGCGGAAGTAGAAGCGGTCTACAAAGCCCGAGTTCGGGAGCTGTACGCTGCGGATGCGTTCAATCCACTGCTTCAGCTCCTCTTCGTTATCGACGCGGAAGGCTACATGATGTACACCGCCCCGTCCCAGGCGCTCCTGTGGAAGATCGTTGCGTTCCTCCAGATGGATCTCCGTGCCGGAGCCGCCTTCACCGGTCTCGAACACGATAATATCCGGCTGGCCCGCCACCGGAGAAGGATAACTGCCTGCGCGGCGGAAGCCGAGCAGGTCCTCCAGAATCAGGGCTGTATGCTCAGCGGTCTCGACGGTCAGATGTGCGGGTCCCAGTCCGACAATGGCATACTCGGCAGGAACCGGGCTCTTGGCCCACGGCTTGCCGCCGGGCATGCCCTCGTTATGCTCATCCGAGACGAGGATGAGACGCTGGCCCTCATGGTCGGTGAAGGCCAGCGTCTTGCGGCCGCCGCGTTCGGTGATTTCCTCATGCTCTACGCCCAGTACCGTGAAGCGTTGTGTCCAGAAGAGCAGGGCATCATCGCCGGGAACACGCAGGGAGAGTGCGGAGATGCTGTTGTTGCCATCGCGGTTGCGCCCTGCGTTAGGCAGCTCGAAGAAGGTAAGCTCCGTGCCGGGATTCCCGGTCTCATCCCCGTAGAACAAGTGATAGACAGATACGTCATCCTGGTTGACGGTCTTCTTGATCAAGCGGAGTCCGAGCACTTCTGTATAGAATTTGTAGTTCTCCGGCGCTTTGGCGGTAATGGCAGATACATGGTGAAGTCCTTTTAGTGTTAAACTCATGGGAATACCTCCTGAGATTTGAGTTGGTATATAAAAGCTGTAAATTACTTATTAATATTAAGTTACTATAATTTTAATAGTAAATGAGTAATTTTGCAAGGTGTATTTCAAGATCGGTATTTATTATTCAGGAAAGCGGGGTTAATCATGCACACCAGATCAAGTCTGATGAAGCAGCTGGAGAGGATGGGGATCGATCCGCAGGGGACACTGCTGGTCCACTCCTCGCTCAAAAGCATTGGTGAAGTGGAAGGGGGAGCAGATACCGTACTGGATGTTCTCTCAGAATATATGAAGGAGGGGCTGCTGGTCCTGCCTACGCATACCTGGTCTTATATCGACGGGCAGAATCCGCGCTTCTCTGTGCTGGAATCGCCTGCCTGCGTGGGTATTCTGCCGGAGCTGTTCCGCAAGCGTCCGAACGTAATCCGTTCCTGGCATCCCACACATTCGGTGGCGGCCCTAGGCAGGGATGCGGCGGTATTTACGGCCGGAGATGAGCGCTGGGATACGCCTTGTGCGCGCGGCTCGGTCTACGGCAAGCTGCTGGATCGGGAAGCGGAGATTATGCTGCTCGGTGTGGATCTGCGGAGGAATACGTTCATTCACGGCATTGAAGAGTGGGTGGATATTCCCGGCCGGATGACGGACGGGCATGAGGCGCTCTATACTATGACGCCGGCAGGGGAGGAGATTGCGGTGACTTCGCGCAGACACTGCGGATTGTCCTGGTCGCAGCATTTCTGGAAGGTGGAGTCCGTGCTGGAGGACGGCGGAGCGCTGCGCAGGGGCAGCTTCGGCGATGCGGCGGTTATGCTCTGCGGCACAGTAGAGACTACACGTATCCTGAGCGGCATGCTCAGAGAGAACCCGGATCTGTTCTCGGATAACGAGCCGCTCTCCGGGGAGGATGTGCCTGAGGCGCTGCCGAAGACGAAGCGGGGGCAAGCTGTACAGGTAGGACAGGAGCATACCAAGAGTTAATTCCAGCCGGATATTTACGGGTCTCTGGCAGGTCTCTATCAATGTATGGTATATTATTCTCACAAAAACATAGTAAGGAGATTGGAAATGACAAAAACTTTGATCTTTGGTCACAAAAACCCGGATACAGATACGATCTGCTCGGCTATTGCTTATGCGGCACTGAAGAAGGAACTGGGCTGGGATGCCGAGCCGGTCCGTCTTGGAGACATCAGCGGAGAGACACAGTTCGCCCTCGACCACTTCGGGGTAGAAGCACCGCGTTTGGTGGAGAACGTAGCCGCCGAAGCTGAACAAGTGATTCTGGTTGACCATAATGAACGCCAGCAAAGTGCGAATGATATCGATCAGGTTCGTGTGGTTGAGGTTATTGATCATCACCGGATTGCGAACTTCGAGACAGCCTATCCGCTGTATTACCGGGCTGAGCCGGTCGGCTGTACAGCTACCATTCTGAACAAGCTGTACAAAGAGAATGGCGTGGCCATTCCTAAGAACATCGCCGGTCTGATGCTGTCCGCTATCATTTCCGATTCCTTGCTGTTCAAATCGCCGACCTGCACAGAGCAGGATGTGGCAGCTGCGCGTGAGCTTGCGGCTATTGCCGGAGTAGATGCTGAGAGCTATGGCCTGGACATGCTCAAAGCCGGTGCAGACCTGAGCGACAAGAGCATTGCCCAGCTGATCTCTTTGGATGCCAAGGAATTCAAGATGGGTGAATATAAGGTGGAGATTGCCCAGGTTAACGCTGTGGATGTGAATGATGTTCTATCCAAGCAGCCGGAGCTGGAAGCGGCACTTACCGCGATTATTGATGACAAGGGACTGGATCTGTTCCTGTTCGTAGTTACCGATATCCTGAACAACGATTCCGTGGGTCTCGCCCTGGGCCGCGTAGCAGGGGCTGTAGAGCAGGCTTACAATGTGAAGCTGGATGATAACAAGGCTGTGCTGAAGGGCGTAGTATCCCGTAAATCACAGATTGTACCGGTTCTTACCGAGACGATCGCTAAGCTGTAATTGCTGCTTCCGGGTGCACCCGGAGCAAGAAGGTTGTCCCGTGACCGGCTGTACCTTTTCCTCAGGAAATTGTGCAGCCGGTTTTATTTTACAATTCACAGCAACTCCTTGACGCCTGAAGGGTATAAACAGCATAGGACATTATATAGGGGGACGGGAATAATGGGGAAGATGCGCAAGCTGGCGATTTCAACAATGTGCCTGATGATGGTCTCGGGAGGAGGCCTGCTGTATGCTGCTGCCGGCAAAACAGATCTCTCATTCTATGTGAATAATATGCTGCTCAAGCAGTCTGCACTATCCTCGGACGGCGGGGTCTATGTGCCTGTGGAACAGCTTTCTGAGAATATGCAGGCGATTGTAACTGTGGACGACTCAGCAGGGACGGTCAAGATCTACAAGCCTAATGTGAACACGGTGCTGCTGGATGAGCAGGGCAAGATTTTTGGCAAAGTCAGAATGGACACCAGCAATACCTTCTCTGCCCTGGTGCAGGTGGATGATCTCAAAACAGATATCTCCGATCTGAAAATTACCATTACAGACCCGGCAGGCAAGACGGATGTTGTGGATAACCAGCCAATAACAGAGAAGAAGGACAGCTTCTGGTTCAAATCGTCAGCGTATAATTATAAGGTTACAGACAAGGGGAACTATATGATTCAGGTGTACTTCAAGGATGCTGCGTCCAAGAAATGGTTCATCGTTTCTGAACTGCAGATATCGACCACTTCATAATAACCACAGGAGGCGGTTCCATTGATTAAAATCTACCCTGCTGCGTCTGCGCACCAGTTCGACTACGGCTGGCTGAAGGGCAGTCATGTCTTCTCCTTCGGGGATTTCTATGATCCGGACAATACGGCCTTTGGGCCGATGCGCGTCTGTAACGATGATACGATCGCTCCGGGCAAAGGCTTCGGCGCCCACCCGCACAGTGACATGGAGATTGTCTCCATTGTACTGTCCGGCGTGCTTCGTCATGAGGACAACCTGGGCAATGTCGCGCAGACGTCCTTCGGCGGCATCCAGCGGATGTCGGCAGGGACCGGCGCGATTCATACGGAGCATAACCCTTCGGACAGTGAGCCGGTCCGCCTGCTTCAGCTATGGTTCATGCCCAAGACCCGGGGGACGGCTCCCTCCTATGCAACCGGACGCTTCGATCCGGCCAAGCTTGAAGGACGCCTGCTTCCGGTAGTAGCGGCCGAAGCGTCGGAGGAGATTGTCGATATAGCCCAGGATATGACGATTTATCTGGGGAAGGCCGAAGCGGGCGGGCAACTGGATTTCCGGCAGGAGCCGGGGCGGCGCAGCTTTGTATATCTGGTTGAAGGACAGCTTACCCTGAACGGGGAGGATGTGCTGAAGCCGGGCGATTCGGCGAGAATCGAGGATACAGCGCAGCTCGAGCTGAAGGCTGATGAGAACATACTGGTCATGGTGATTGATCTGCCGTAATGAGCGGCGGGATACAGACATGAAGGAGGAGCGCGAATGGCAGAACAGGAAAGAGTGCTGGTGAAGCATTCCGTAACCGGGCGCATGCTTGTGAACAGCATGGAGGGAGCCGGGTACACCTTTGATGAGCAGGGCGGGCTAACCTTGATCACCCTGACGAATGTGGCGGCAGATAAGGGCGCTGCGGTGGTGGAGCTGAAGGCGGAGCTTAATGTATTCCGCTTCGAGGAGCCTGCGGACGGGCCGGTCATCAAGCATTGGTACTACGTTGGAGATCAGCCTGTAACCTATGATGCAGACTCCGGGCGCTTAACGATAGCCGTGCAGTCCGAAATCGAATACCGGCCAGATCAATACTGGGCCTAATCCCTTCGCAGACTCCACCCCATGTGCTTACAATAGGCGTGAGGTTCGGGGTCTGCTGCTTCATGTGCTTTTATGAAAATAGATGAAAATGGGACAAATGAACTTGACAATACGTTCCAGAACGACTAGCTTTGTTATGAAACGTAACATGTACATAAGAAAAGACAGGAGAAATGAAGCGGATGGAATTGTTTGCGGCGATGGAGCGGGAGGATTACGAGGAAGTGCTGTTTTGTCAGGATAAGGCATCGGGGCTGAAGGCGATTATTGCGATTCACGACACCACGCTGGGACCGGCGCTGGGCGGAACGAGAATGTGGACCTATGCAACGGAGGAGGAGGCGCTTATCGACGCCCTTCGTCTGGCTAAAGGCATGACGTATAAGAATGCGGTGGCCGGGCTGAATCTGGGCGGCGGTAAGACCGTTATTATCGGTGATCCGCACACAGACAAGAACGAGGCGATGTTCCGCGCCTTCGGCAGATACATACAGGGCTTGAACGGCCGTTACATTACAGCAGAGGATGTAGGCACTACGGAAGAGGATATGGATATTATCCATCAGGAGACCGACTTCGTTACCGGAATATCGGCTTCCTACGGCTCGTCCGGCAACCCCTCACCGGCTACAGCCTTCGGCGTATATCAAGGCATGAAGGCCGCAGCGAAGGCTGCCTTCGGCAGTGATTCCCTGGCAGGCAGAACCGTCGCCGTGCAGGGTGTCGGCAATGTCTCCTTTACACTATGTAAGTATCTGCATGAAGAAGGCGCACGCCTGCTGGTAGCAGATATTCATAGTGAGGCAGTGAACCGGGCCGTCCAGGCTTACGGGGCAACGGCTGTAGACCCGGCCGACATTATTGGGGCAGATTGTGACATCTATGCGCCATGTGCGCTTGGTGCCACCATTAATGATGAGTCGCTGCCGCGGCTTAGAGCCAAGGTGATTGCAGGAGCTGCCAATAATCAGCTCAAGGAGCCGCGTCACGGGGACGCGCTGCACAAGATGGGAATTGTCTACGCTCCGGACTATGTAATTAACGCCGGTGGCGTTATTAATATCGCCGATGAATTGAACGGTTACCACAAGGAACGGGCGTACAAGCAGATAGCCCGAATCTATGACAGCATCACCTGTGTGCTGGAGATTTCCCGCCTGAAGGGGATTCCGGCCTATGCGGCTGCGGATCAGCTGGCAGAAGAACGGATATCCCTGCTGCGCAACAGCCGCAGCACTTTCCTGCGGAACGGACAGCATGCCCTTAGCCGGAGATAAGTCCCCAGTCGGGGCGCCTAATTTCGACTTTATTCTGCTTTTTATCCATTCCTAGTTAGAATTGTGAGAAATGTAGTAGTGCTCACCATGGACAATAAGGAAAATAGAACCAGGAATAATTTTGCATGAATGAAAGGGGGAGACCCATGGGAGCACTGCACATGAATACGGCAGCGATGAATTATGGAAGCAGAGAATCTTATTTTGACGGGAAGCTAATTGAGTACATTGGCTGGTGTCTGGCCGGCTGGCTGGTAACGGTCTGCACCTTCGGTATCTGCTATCCTTGGTCAGTAGTAATGCTCTACCGCTGGAAGATCGAGCATACCGTGGTGGAAGGGCAGCGCCTGCGGTTTGACGGTACAGCCGTCAGTCTGTTCGGACAATGGATCAAGTGGTTCCTGCTGACAGTGATTACGCTCGGGATCTACGGCTTCTGGGTGGTCATTAAGCTGGAGCAGTGGAGAACGAAGCATACCCACTTTCAATAAGAAGCTGCATGCTTCAAATATTCTTAAGATGCGAAGAAGAGCCATTCTCCGGTTATGGGGGATGGCTCTTCTGTGTGGATTTCGGGATTTTGAAGCAAGACTAGTCCGTGCAGCCAGCTTGCAGGTTGCTTATTGTGCTTTTTGCGGCTCGGGATAAGTAACGCCAAGCGTATCAACGGTGACCTTCTTCATGACCGGCGGCTGATCCGGACGGTCATTCTTGCCACGCGGCAGACTGACGATGGCCTGGACCGTTTCAAGTCCTTCAGTAACCTTGCCGAAGGCGGCGTAATCGCCGTCAAGGCTTGGATAAGCTGCGGCCATAATGAAGAACTGGGAGCCGGCAGAGTCCATATCCTGGCTTCTCGCCATGGATAGTACGCCTTCAGTATGCAGCAGATTATTGGTGAAGCCGTTGTTATTGAATTCTCCGGCAATACTGTAGTCCGGTCCACCCATTCCTGTGCCATCCGGGTCCCCGCCCTGGATCATGAAGCCTGGAATGACCCGGTGGAAGATGGTTCCGTCATAGAAGCCCTTCTTAATCAATGAAATGAAGTTGTTGACCGTATTGGGGGCAACCTCAGGATACAGCTCGGCCTTAATAACAGCGCCGTTATCCAACTCGATCGTAACCACCGGATGGCTGGCTGTGGCTGAAGGCACACCTTCTGTAACGGTGACGCTCTCCTGCGGTGCTGCTGTGGCCTCACTGCCTGCTCCGGAACTGCTGTTACCATTACCGGCGGCATTATTATTCACTGGCTTATTGCCGCAGCCCGCCAGAATGACGAGCATCATGCACATCACCGCAAGCAGGATGACGGGTTTTCTTGTGATAGACTTCACTTCAGAATCTCTCCTTTTGTCCAAATATAAGAATTTATATGTTGCACACGATAAATTATCCTTCTATTTCTCGCTGAAACGGTACCGTCCTTTAAAAGGACGGCAAAGCCGTTTCCACTTGTTGAATAATCTGGTGCATTCACTTCTGTATCATACCTTCTTTGTCCTGCTTCTGGCAAAGTCTGCTTCTGCGGCCTGCCGGATTCTGCTACTTTGGTGCGGGCTGCTCTTTGGCGGAAGCGAGCGTCGTTCCCTCGGGAACCGGCAGTAAGGCGCTTTTGGAGATGCCGATGAGCTGGGAGCTGTAGATTCCGCTGTGCCCGGAGAACTGATAGCTGATGATGCAGGCGATGAACATATAGACCGCTCCGCCGGAGCCGAACAGCTCGATGCCCATTATGAAGCAGGCAAGCGGTGTGTTGGTTGCTCCGCAGAAGACAGCGATGAAGCCAAGTGAAGCCAGAAAAGGCCCATATAGATGAAGAACTCCGGCCAAGCTGCTCCCCAGGGAAGCTCCGATGGCGAACAGCGGCGTCACTTCGCCGCCCTGGAAGCCGGTCCCCAGAGTGAACGCGGTGAAGATCAGCTTCCATAGAAAAGCGAAGGGCGATACGCCGTTTTCGAAGGAACTACTGATCAGTGGAAGGCCCAGCCCCAGATAGTCCCGGGAACCGGCTATGTAGACCAGGGCGATAATGATCAGCCCGCCGGCGGCGCTTTTGAGCATAGGATTACGGATTATGGCGGTGAAGGTCCGCTTCAGATAATGGGTAAGCTCACTGAACAGCAGGCTGCATAGGCCGAACAAGATGGAGGCGATTATAACCTTGACCAGCACCAGTGCATCCATGCCGGGGAAGACATCTACTTGATAGTGGATATGGTGAACGCCCCACAAGCGGGAGGCTACCAGATCACCGGTGAAGCTGGCGGCAAAACAGGGCAGCAGTGCCTTATGGCTGATCAGCCCGATGGCGATCACCTCGAGGCCGAACACCGTTCCGGCCAGCGGGGTGCCGAAGATGGAGCCGAAGCCGCCGCTGATGCCGCACATCAGCAGGATTCGGCGGTCTAGCGGACCGATTCTGAGCCAGCGGCCGAGTGCTTCTGCCAGACTGCCGCCCATCTGCACTGCCGTGCCTTCACGTCCGGCCGAGCCGCCGAAGAGATGGGTAATCAGCGTCCCGCCAAGGACCAGCGGGGCCATGCGCAGCGGAATCGCTTCGTTGCCCTGGCGGATCTGCTCCAGAATCAGGTTATTCCCCTTGCTGCTGCTCTTGCCGTAACGCATATACATTCCGCTGACGAGCGCGCCTCCTGCCGGAAGCAGGAAGAGCAGCCAGGCATGCTCCAGCCTTACCTGGGTGACCGCGTTCAGACTGGCCAGGAACAAGGCCGAGGCACTTCCTGCCAGCAGCCCGACCATTCCCCCCAGAATCACCCATTTCACGAATGTACTCCAGAGCGCAAGCTGGCTCTGGCGCGCTGCAAGCTCTGCCCACCGTTCATACTTCCTCTTCATTATGGCTAATGCCCCCCGACCCGAAATAAATACTACCCTGAAATCAAAACAGACTCCTACCAGCGTAGTTAACCACTGGTAGGAGTCATTAGCCCCGAAGGGCGGTTATGGCGAACTCCATCGCCGCAATTGAATGAAACTATCGTAAGCCGATTATCTCCAAAAGTCAATATGAACCTGGACTGTGTGTGAACGCTCCGGCAGGAACGCTTAGCCGTATCTATTCGTCACCGTTCGAGCCATTCAGCACATCGGTACCGGGCATGGCATCAGGGTCCGGGGAGACCGGGTCAACGCTGCTTCCGGGAACCAGCTCATCTGCATCCGGGACATCCTCCAGCGGAGCGGATTCCTCCGCTTCTCCTGTCACCTCTTCCTCCGAATCCGCATAATCAATCACGCTGCCGGTTAATCCGGCTGCGCCAGCCGTGTATATAGCATCCGACTCCAGCAGCTCATCCCGCTGCGGACCGGGTGTGGCGGAAGCAGGAGCGGGGCGGTCTGCACGCGGCCCAAGCCCGGCGTCCGGTACATTCAGGCCGATATCGGCTGCTAGAATAGGATCGCTCTCAAGCGCCGGATCCGAGCCGTCATCCACTACACCATCGAAATCGATCGGTGTGAAGTGAGCAGGGTCATGACTGGCCAGTGCAGATTCCAACGGGCGGTTCCCGGCGCCAACGGTTTCCTCACTGGGGCTTTGCTCAGTAATCGTGCCAAGCGGACGCAATTCTTCCAGCGGAATATCCTGCTCCGGGGAGACACCGCCCATTTTGGTATAGCGCTCATATGCAAAGTCGGCTTCCGTCTTATTGAATTCATTACCCATCGTCAATCAGCTCCCTTATCCCTTGTTGTAAGTTTTCTTCATCTTTATAGTACAACTATACCCGTTTAAGCAGCGGCGAATCTGTCCGGCATCCAGGCTGGCCATCTGATTAATATATTCATTTCTCCGGCAGAATAACCGGAATAGATGAATTAACCGAGCCGTTTCGAGGTTATTTGCAGTCTGAAGGCAGGTATAGTGCAAACGTTGTCGAAAATAAGAATCATATGGACTACATAAATACAACTAACGATTCACTGAGGTGCCACAATGAAGTTAGCATCAACCAAAACAGCCGCAGTCTTCATTATGCTGCTGCTTGTAATAACCATCATTCCAGCGGGAATCGCCATAGAATGGGACGGACATACAGAAGCGGAAATTCCATCCTGGGAGCTGAAGTGGGAAACGGCTGGGAATAGCGGTATAGAAGCTGCAACGGCAGGGCCGGCCGCCGAATGGACGCGGGTACGGGCCAGGGAGGCCAGGCCCCTTCCGCCATCTGGTACCCCTTCCGCTTGGATGCGGCTTACCTTGCCCCCTACTGGAGCAACTTCCGCTATTCTGATCGATAGAGTATTTGGCGACAACCTGAAAGCATATATAGACAACCGGCTAATCTACGATTCCAGCGGGGATGTGGAATATAGCGGCAACAAGGTGCTGATTCCGATCCCGGCGCTAGACAGTGCGAAGCCGCTCTATCTGTGGAATGCGGGAAGCGGGGAGTTTGGAATCGAGGGGGATGTAAGGGTCGGCAGCTATAATCAGCTGCTGTCCTTTTATGTGAAGCAGGATCTGGTGGACGTTGTGCTCGGAGCCGCCATGATCTTCATGGCTGGAGCGTTGCTGATCTGCCTGCTGTTCCTTAAGCCTGAATTTTTCTACAGCGGTTTCTTTCTGGCCCTGGTCATCCTGTCCTTTGGAGTGCTGCTGCTGACATACTCTCCGTTTCTGACGCTGATTTTAAGCCGGGGGGATCGTCTGAGACAGATCAGCTTCGATTTGGCCCTGTTTACCATTATGCCGGCGTTCACGCTTTATTTTGAACAGTTATTCGGACCGGGCAAGCGGGGCTTCACTACCCGTGTGCGTAAATTTCAACTGGCATATTCCCTGATCTGTACCGCAGCGCTTATTCTGAATGCCGCACTTTCCTTCCGGCTGGACGCGCTGTATGCTGTTCTGACTATTAACGCAACCGGTGTACTAATGATTGCCCAGTTTGTCTACCTGCTGTATCTGGCGTTTTCTTATGCCCGCAGGGGCAATTCAGATGCCATCCTTTTCACTGCCGGCTTCTCCGTATTTGCCTTGGTCTCCGTGGCGGAGCTGCTGCGTTACTTCCTTTCAATGGAGAGATATCATCTGTACTGGTGGAAATGGGGCATGGTGGTATTCATTCTTTCCCTGATTGCTATTCTGGGGAAACGGTTTGCGGGAAGCCATGAGAAGGCGCTGGAATACGCCAGGGAGCTGGAGAAATTCAATAATGAGCTGCAGCGTTCGGAGAAAATGGAGATTATCAGTGAGCTTGCCGCCTCGGTGGCCCATGAGGTGCGTAATCCGCTCCAGGTCACGCGCGGGTTCCTGCAGATTCTGGGGGAGCGCTCCGGCAATAAGGAGAAGGAGTATCTGAAGATGGCTGTGGGGGAGCTGGACCGGGCCTCGGTGATCATTACCGATTTCCTGACCTTTGCGAAGCCGGGCTTGGATATCGTGGATGTATTCGAAGTCTCGGGGGAGCTGAGGCATGTGTCGGGAATCCTGTTGCCGCTGGCTAATTTGCAGGGCGGCTCGATAGATCTGCGTCTGCAGCAGGAGCTTCAAGTGACGGGCAGTCCGGCCAAGTTCAAGCAGGCATTTATTAATCTGATCAAGAACAGCATTGAATCACTGCAGGAGGAGGGGCAGATTGTCGTAACGGCCTGGAGAACAGGCAACTGGGTAATCATCAGCGTGAAGGATAACGGCGAGGGGATGAAGGTCAGCGAGCTGGCCCGGCTGGGAGAACCGTATTACTCCAATAAGACCAAGGGCACGGGGCTTGGCCTCATGGTCACCTTCCGTATTATTGAAGCAATGAACGGCACGATTAAGTTCAACAGCCGCAAGGGCGAAGGGACCGAGGTGCTTATTAAATTGCCGGCCTCCACCAGGAATTAGTAAAATTTTGGTTTATTCCGTTTTTTTGAAGGAATGGGCAGAGTATGGGGCGAAATAGTAACACTACAGAACTTTGCTTCTAAAACTATCCTCTGAGGTGCTTGCATGTCTTTGATGGTCAAAAGTTTACATACAGCGTTAGTATTGTTTCTGCTTTGCCTAACTTGCGGAAGCCTCCTGGTGTCCGCGCAAAGTGCCTCCCCTGCCAGTGAGATCAGACATTGGCAGATGAAGTGGCAGGAGGGGCCGGATGATGGCGGACTCCAGGCTCCGGTAACGGAAGACCAGGGGTGGATCGATGTGGAGGCGAAGGCCGAGATGCCGCTCAAGCCTTCCGGGGTATCGTCTGCCTGGACCAAGATTACTTTGCCCTCCTATCATTACGTGTCCCCCTCCGTCTATATTCAGACGATCTATGCGCTGCATGTGAAGGTGTATGTGGAGGACCGGCTGGTTTTTGAAGGGGATCGCGGCTTTATTATGGATAATTATTCCTTGCTTGTGCCTCTGGATATGCGGGATAACGGAAAGACGCTCTATATCTGGACGCAGACGCTCCAGGACCGGATCGGAATCAAAGAGCAGGTGATGCTCGGTGAGCACAGTATTCTAATCAAGGACTATATCAAAAACGGGCTTATAGATGTGATTCTGGGCGGCGCTTTTATCTTTGTGGCGGCGGTTCTGTTTGTGTGCGCATTTTTCCTGAACAAGGAGTATTTCCCCGTGGCAGCTTCGCTCTCCATTGTCATTGCCTCTACCGGTGTGCTATCTGTAACCTACTCGCCCTTCATGTATACCTTCTATAGCTATTTAGGCGGGCTCAATGTAATTTTGTTCGATGTGGCACTGTTGTCCCTGTTACCCGCCCTGACCTTCCTGTTCGAGAAAATATTCGGCGCAGGCAAATACGGCATCATCCGCAGGTTCCGCAAATTCCAGATGGCCTATTCCTTATTCTGCTGTCTTCTCCTTATTATTAATGCTCTATCCGGGGGCCGGTATGTGGAATTCTACTACTTCATCTCCACCAACATTATCGGCATTATTATGATTCTACAATTCATTCTGCTGATCGGCTGCGTAATTGTGTTCTCCCTGAAGCGCAACAAGGATGCGATCATCTTCGCATGCGGCTTCGGTACGGCTGCTCTTACCGGGATCTTGGAGCTGCTGTGGTATTATTTCAGACGCGGGAATTATGATCTCTTCTACTGGAAATGGGCGCTGGTTGTATTCATTCTCTCGCTGATTGTGATTCTGGGGCGGCGGCTGGCGCAGAACCACAGCCAAGTGGTGAAGTATTCGCAGGAGCTGGAGCTGTTCAACAACGAATTGCAGCGTTCGGAGAAAATGGAGATTATCAGCGAGCTGGCAGCATCGGTAGCCCATGAAGTACGTAACCCGCTCCAGGTGACCCGGGGGTTCCTCCAGCTGCTCAGCGAGAAGTCGAGCGGGGACGAGCAGAGATACTTGTCCATGGCGCTCAGTGAGCTGGACCGGGCGGCGAGTATTATTACCGATTTTCTGACCTTTGCCAAGCCGGAATTTGAACATGTCTCCCTGCTGTATGTGAATGAAGAATTCATGCATATCCAGAGCATACTGCTGCCATTATGCCATTTGAACGGGGGCAAAATGATTCTGGAGGTGGAAGACGGTCTGTGGGTCAAAGGGAATTCCTCGAAATTCAAGCAGGCGATGATTAATATCATCAAGAACAGCATTGAATCCCTGGGGGAGGAAGGTACAATTCATCTGCTGGCCTACAGCCGGGGGGATAAGGTGCATATTCATATTAAGGATAACGGGGCAGGCATGGAACCGGCTGTACTTAGCCGTCTGGGCGAGCCGTATTTCTCCTCCAACAAGACGAAGGGTACAGGGCTGGGGCTGATGGTTACCTTCCGTATTATTGAGGCGATGGAGGGCGAAATCCGCTTTATGAGCAAAAAAGGAGCCGGAACCGAGTCCATCACCCTTCTGCCGCGTGCAGAAGGACCGGACGATTCCAACTCCCGATAATAGTATGACTTGAGGATGCTACCAGGTTCCCATTGGAGTGATACGTGTCTTCATTACATCGGAAGACGGGCTTGGGGGAATGACCAGGTAGAATTCATTCGAGCCTTCCTCTACGGTCTTCAGTGTAATGTTGTCAGGAAGGTTAATGCCCAGCGCTTCCTGGAGTGCTGCCTTCGGATCTGCAAGCAGTCTTTGTTTGAATGCCGGATCTTCCCACGCCTTCTGAATTACCTGATTCTTAAGAACTCCTACTGACAATACAATCACCCTTTCAAAATGGTTATAATTGCCTTTTTAGTATAGCATAGGCCATTCTATAATTCTATTGCTATTTGTATAAATTATGAGAGGTTTGCGTGCGTAGATAGCCAGTAATCCAGCCCCCCGCCCAGCAGTAATTGCTTCTGTGCTTCAATGGCAGCGGCGATCTGCTGCAGATTCTGCACGAGCATGAGATGGAAGGATACCAGCAAGGGCAGCTGCAAGCCGGCCTCTTCCAGCATCAGATGGTTGGCCTGGGCCGTTGCCGTATATTCAGTAAATCCGCCTGCTACATATATGAAGTCCTTCACTGCTGCTACGGTCAGCGGTTCTCCCGCGGCAATCCCTGTACAGGATCGTACCAGTGACAGCAGGCAGTTGTAGCTGCCGTCCTCCAGATCCTGCTCCCAATCTTCGTAGTCGTCAAGCAGCTGGAGGGTCAGCAGCACGGTGTGAATCATCTCTTCGGCTTCGGGAATGGACGAGGACTGGCTGGAGAGCAGCAGCGCGGCTGTACTGCTAAGCTTAAGCGGGCTGGCCTTATGAGAGATACGGATACGGTCATTCAGGTAGTAATCGCTGCCGGCTTCACTGCTCACACTGTCTGCCCACTCGCTGATGTAACGGCTGAAGCAGGACCAGAAGGGGGAATCTGCCGGGAATAGCGGAAGGTAGGTAGCCAGAAACTCCACATAGAGCAGATTGGCAAGCGGCAGCGCTTGCGCAGCCGAGGCCTCCGGACTGTCCATCAGGTCATCCTGGAGGAAGAAGTAGAGCATGAGGAAGACGTTACCTGCGGACATCCTGCGGGCCAGTTCAGGATTCAGGCCACAAGGGTCTTGGAGCCAGAAGGGTAGCAAGTAACAGATATAATTCTTGTTGCTGTCCGGGTTGAACACGTTGAACTGATTGAGATACGACAGGCCGCGGGCGTTAAGCGGCTCTGGAAACGCAGAGATCACCCTGCGGTTCTCCTCAAAAACTACACGGAGCTCGTCCTCATAAGCATGAAGCCAATCCATAGGCTTGTCCCCTGTCAATTATGTATTCTCCTTCTAATAATAGGCAAAAAGTGGTTATTCGATCCTATTATAATCCTGCGGTGGTCCTATTTCAATCCAAAGTTTGTTGCTGTGTGGCTCAGTATCACCGGAGGAACAGTAGTGTACCAAAAAAAGAAACCGCCCTTTGGTGAAATGGAGTACTCACACAACCATTTCAAAGGAGAGGTTTCTTAAGTATGTTCCATTGTGTTCTTACGTAATGTAGTCTACCGAACAGCCTCTGCATCCAGCTTGGCGGCAAGTGCGGTATATTCCCCGCGCAGGCGGACCAGCTTCGAGATGCTGCGCTCCAAGCCGCCCGGCCGGTTGCGACGGGTCCATAGCTGGCGATACTGGTGGAGCAGCAGATCCAGGTCATGGATCAGCGCCTGAACCTTCGCTGCCTTAAGCTTCGGATCGGCTGCGGCGAGCTGCTGCTTGAGCCGGGTGAGCTGCACGGCATGCTTCACGAAGTGTATGCCGCTGCGCAGCTCTTCTATGACCAGCCCGGCATCGCTGCATTCCAGAACCGGCTGCTCAAGCCTGGCTTCGAGGCCAAAAATGTATTGCTCCAATTGGTGAAGCTGCTCTACAGGCAGCTTCACAGCCAGCTGAACATGCTCCAGATGGCTGCGCAGCAGCATGGACATCTCCGTATCATTCGGGCGGACTGTGCCCGACTCCAGCTTGTAGTAGTTGCCCAGATCAAGCAGCAGTTGCCCGATGGTTCCTGAGCGGTCTTGGAAGACTGCCGTGTTCAGATAATGAGCCACATCCGCCTCCAGATTCCCCTCTACATTCCAGGCCAACGCTGCCCCGTAAGCGAATCCGGCATAGCTGACCGGCAGATGCTGCCAGTGGCCGAAATCGCCCCAATCGGTAATCAGGTAGCCGATAGCGCCGTTTCTCTTGCCATGTACCGCAGCGCTGCGCAGATTGGCAAGCATGTTGTCGGTCCGCCCGGTGAGCGAGTTCCAGGAGCTGGTTCCCGGACAGACATAGAACGGGATGCCTGCTTCCTTGAATTTGCGGGTATCCGCTTCAAAAGGATGAGCCGCGCTGTACCCCCACTCCATGGCGATGATATCCTTCGGCAGCCGGGGGATCAGCTCGGGATGCTGGATGATGATATCGCCCCAGAACTGCATGGTTTTACCGCGCTGCTTGACCAGTCCATGAATCTTCTGCAGGAAGGAGAGGTACAGCTCGCCTTTGCCGGAAGACTCCGCCAACGCCTGGCTTGCGCCAAGTCCCAGTTCATAGGTCTCATCGCAGCCGACATTGAACATCTCTGAGCTGAAGTAGGGAAGAAGGTCATCGTACATCGAGCCCAGGAGCTGCAATACCTCAGGGTCCTCCGTATGGAAGGTCCCGGGAGGCATGAACAATCCTTCCGGGTATAAATCGCTATCAACCATCTGATCCGGGAGCATGAAGCCTGCGGGGATCTCCGCCAGATGGTTGAACTCCGGCCGGGTCAGCCAGCCCTCCATATGGCCGAAGCTGTTCTGGTTTGGCACCAGCTCAATATACCGCTCGCGGCAGTAGGCATCTAAGCGCAGAATTTCATCGCCGGTGAGCGGAGTTTCCAGCTCCCATACCTGCGGGAAGGACTCGTAAGCAAATGGAGCTCCTTCTATATATAGCTGCAGCTGATTCAGCTTGAGATCCGCCATGAGATCAATGATCCCGTACAGGGTATCCAGTGTGGGGATTTTGTTGCGGCTGATATCAAGCATCAGTCCTCTGGCTGCGAAATCCGGCTGATCGCAGATATGCAGATAAGGCAGCGTCCGGCCGTACTGCTGCAGGAGCTGCTTCAGCGTCGCGGCTGCATAATAAGCACCTTGCGGCGAACCGTAAGCGGCAATTAGGCCTTTTTCGTTAACGTGCAGCTCATAGGCTCCTTCTGCAAGTAGTGCGTTATAGTGGAAAGTACAAGCCGGAACTGCGGCAGACCGCTGCCCTATGGACAGAGGCAGACTGAGACGGACCACCTCGGAAGCGGTCTGTTGAAGCCTGCGGGCTGCGGGAAGGGCGGACAACGGGTCCTCACCGGCCAGCACAATGCTGCCCCGGGAAGGAAGGTGGAACTGTCCTGCGGATACCGTGATCTTATGCGGCCGGGGAAAAAGCTGTAAGTGAACATCATCAGACATAGCGTGGACACCTCTTATTCATGTAGAATATGATCATCTTCATTATCAACATATCACTCCTGAACACATGGAGGAATGCAGTGTATGCCCAAGCTCATGGATTATATGATCAGTCCCTATCCTGTAAGAATTATTGATCCGAAGGTGGAGGCCGCAAGGCTGCGCCTGAAGTCGATCCGTATCGGGCAAGCCGGCCATCTGCCGGGAAGAACGTTGTTTCGTTCGGGTGTCACCTTTGAACACTGGGCCCTTGTATATATAGTCGCAGGAGGCGGAACTTATACGGAGAACGGAGGACCAGAGCAGCAGGTCCGGGAGGGAAGCCTGTTTTTTTTCAGACCCGGCTGCAGCTACAGCTTCGGACCGCCACCTGGCGGGTATTGGGATGAATACTATATTAATTTCAGCGGAAGCCGTGTCACAGAGTGGCTGGAAGCCGGAATGATTGCGGGTGGAGAGGTAACCCGGGGGGATAAGGCGGAAGAGCTGAAAGCCTCCTTTGAAAAGGTTCTGGCGTACATGACCGGGGATGTTCCCGGTGAGGCGGACCGGGCTGCGCTGCTGCTGGAGGAGATGCTGCTGGAATACTCGCTGCAGCTCCAGGGCAGCCGCCGCCCATGGCAGCAGGAAGCCATGCCGCTGATCCGTGAGGCGCTGAATGCCTGCATCTATGAGAAGCCGGATCTGCCGCGCATAGCCGAAGACCTGCACCTGTCCATGTCTACACTCCGGCGCACCGTGCGGCGGAGCAGCGGGTACCCCCTGCATGAATATATCCACCGGCTGAAGATGGCCGAGGCCAAGCATTTGCTGCTAAATACCTCCCTGCAGGTGCAGGAGATAGCGGGAATGCTTCATTATAGGGATAGTTTTTATTTTTCAAGGTTATTCAAAAAATATATGGGCCTCTCTCCGCAGATCTGCCGGAATCATATATGACAAGTGGAAATAGAAGAATAAGGTATCTTGTGAAACATATAAATTCTTATGTTTTATAAAAAAAACGACATTTTTCTACTTATTTCCTCAAAATGATCTTGGAATAATGTCGTATTTTGCAGATTTTTGTTGACATGCAGAAAAAAACAGTGCTATGCTCTAGATAATATTAGCAGTTCTAGAATAGTACTTCTAGACTATGCCGGAGATGAGACTATTGAGAGAGTATTACTGCATCAGTTGCCGCAGTCTCCATAAAGTGGTAGGACCTAGTCATACCTTGCGTATTTTGTCCACCGGGTATCATATCGTTGGCGAACAGCGCTATCAAATTTGTATATGCAATGAGGCCAAGCTGGAGCAGGTTGTTCCGGCGGCGACTGAATAGACTGTGCCGGGTGAACTCACCGGATAACTGAAGACATCCTGTCTTTCGAAGAGCCTGTCCCTGGAGGGAGAGGCTCTTTGTCATGACCGGAGCGGAACTGGATAATATTGCATACGCTATCATTTGAGAAGATGGATAGAGCTGGTTAATTTTTCATGAAAAAAGAATAATTATACCCATTTTATTTTCAAAGTAAACGCTATCATTAGAAATCGAAACTTGTTATTGTGATTTTTCTCATGTATGATGCTTTTAAACATAGCTTAGAATAAACTCGAATTTTCCACAAACTGGAGAATAGGGTGGTGGGATGAACATTAAATTAACAGCAGAAGATCGTACTATCGCCTTTTTTAGAATCTTTTCTTTGTCCCTCACATCGTTTATGTACCTCATGGTTCCTGCGGGACCTTCCGTAATATACAAATCCCTACTAATCATCGTGCTATTCTTATTTGCCCAACTATTCCCGTACTATTACCGGAGGTTTCATGCAAGAGCCCGTCCTCTCATGCTAATGATCAGTATGGAGACGGCACTCATTGCGGTGATGATGTTATTTACTGGAGGATACGATAGTCCTTTTAAGCTATATGTACTGAATCCGGTGCTGTTTGCGGCGGGTGCGCTCTCTCTTTATTTTGCCTGGAGTCTGATCTTGGGCTATATTGCCATAGTGGCGGCATCGGGCTATATGGAATCCGGTTCTCCCGGTCCTTCGATTGCTGAAATTATGCTTGCCAATGGTAACCTGTTTCTAGCCCTGGCTCTCGCGGTTATAGTTATGCAGATGGTTAAGGGGATAAAGCGGCAGCGGGAGGAAGCGAACGCGCGGACCAACGATACCATGGAACATATCAAATCGCTTTATCACATCGTGGAAACATCAAGCCAGCATGACTTCATGAATATTGGCCAAGTGATTACTGACTATGTGGTCAAGCTTACCAAGCTGGAGAAGGCCCTGTTCTGGTTCGCCAAAAAGAGCGGGGAGCCTGCTCCACAGAGCCGCCAGACGGGATGGCAGCATGAGGAGGAGCGCTTTCTGTTCATGGAGCTGGAGAAGCACGAGCATGAATGGAGGCTGCAGCGTGAACCGGTATTCAAAAGTATGCCGGGAATCGGTGACTTCCTGCTGATGCCGGTAAGAATGAGCACCCGGTTCGTCGGTATGATCGGAGTGAAGCTGGAAGCGTCGGAAGGACTGGAGGGCCGCAGATGGTACATTCAGCAGCTGATGTTCCTGTCGGAGCTGAGTGCGATTATTCTGGAGCGCCACGAGCTGGGCGTGATCGAGAACCGGCTGATCATCACGAACGAGCAGAACCGGATAGCCGATGAGATGCACGACAGTGTCTCCCAGAGTCTTTTCGGCATCGTCTATGCGACCCATTCCCTGAAGCAGACTTGGCGTAAGATGTCTGATAGGGAGCTGGAGGAGCAGATTGAGCTTATCCATGATTCAGCCACCAAGGTGGCCAAGGAGCTGCGGATTACCATCTACAGCCTCAGCTCCAAGAAGAGCGGCGGCCCAAGCTGGCTTGGGATGGTGCGCTCGCATCTGAAGAGCCTCTCCCGGCTTAACGATGTTGAGATTGAACTGAAAATAACGGGGGATGATTTCAGTCTCCCTTATCCTTACCACAAGGCACTCTTCCGGATTATCTCCGAAGCTACCGGCAATGCCATACGACATGGTGCTGCCAGCCGGGTGGATGTAGAACTGTCGCTTAAGCCGAAATGTATTAGACTATCAATTGTCGACGATGGTGTCGGCTTCGAGGCCGATCTGATCTTGGCTGAATCCGAGGATCACTCAGGCGGACTGGGAATGAAGAATATGCAATATCTGGCACAGTCCCTTGGAGGCGATTTCCAGTTAACCAGCAGTGAGAACGCTGGAACCAGAATTTTAATCTCTATACCTGTCGGTGTGGCTGAACTGAAAAATGCATAAACTTTAGGCAGGAGGTCGTTCAAGTGAAAATCGTCATTGTTGATGATCACCCTTTGGTGAGAAGAGGATTGGCATCTGTGATATCGATGCAGTCCAATCTGCAGTTTGCCGGCGAAGCAACGAATGGCCAAGAAGCACTTCTCGTGATTGAGGAGATACAGCCTGATCTTGTGCTGATTGATCTGAAGCTTGCCGATGAATCGGGCTTGGATATTATCAAGGAAGCACGCGTGCGCGGATTCTCATGCAAGTTCATCCTGCTAACGTCCTCAGCCAGCCGGGAAGATTTCCTGAAGGCGGAGGAAGTGCTGGTAGACGGTTATGTACTGAAGGAAGCTCTGCCTGAGGAATTACTGTTCGCAATTCAACTGGTTCACAAGGGCAGGAAGTATTACGATCCCGGGCTGATGGAAGATAAGATGCGTATGAGCGGCAGCAGTCCTACGGATGAGCTTACACCCAAAGAGAAGGAAGTTCTGATTGAGCTGGGACAGGGGGCCTGCAACCGTGAGATTGCTTCACGCCTGTTCATCAGCGAATTCACCGTCAAGAAGCATGTCAGCCAGATTCTGGCGAAGCTGCAGGTGGCGGACCGGACGCAGGCGGCTTTATACGCCAATGCTGTCGGGCTTACCAAATATGAGATGTCATACGATTAATAATCATCCCTGTGAATGATCGGGGACGGAGCACGGACCACGTTGTCCGTGTTTTTTTGCGTTCAGGGAAATCAGGCCGAATGTATGCGGAAAACAGCATACATTGGACTCGCAAGCAGCCCGCGGCCCAAATGTATGCGGAAAACAGCATACATTGGACTCGCAAACGGGGGCTGATGTGAAGGCGTACCAGCAGATTTCACCCGGCTGGGTGATTTTTGTGTTTGGGCAAGTAGACAACGGAAGCAGGCAAGGCTCACCGGAGGTGTTAGCATTTTCCATGGATATGGTACTAAAGTATACCATCCGCCCCCTCTAGCGGACCAAACGCAGTCACTCAAAAGTGAAGTGTAAAGTGATGCGAGGGGGCATGTGATAAATCCTGCGCATTGTTAGAATAAAAGCAAGACATCTGAAACTTTCATGATTGCTTTCAAAACGAACACAAGCGGAAGGAGGGTTACTGTGGAAAAGACGATTCTGGATTACATTAACCTGATAAAGAAAAAATTATGGTTAATCATGGTGTTTGTACTTATCTCCTGCGCCACCACCTTCTACGTCAGTAAAAACTTCGTTGCACCCGTCTACTCCGCCTCTGGACAGCTACTGGTCAACAACGTTGTGAATGTCCCCGAGAGCAATAATCTCAACGCGCTGAACTTCAGTCTTAACCTCATCGAGAGCTATAAGGAAATCATGAAGTCCCCAACCATTATGAAGAGTGTGATCGCGGAGCATCCCGAGTTCGGTCTGACGGCGGGCCAACTGGCTGCCAAGCTGCAGATCAAATCCTCGGAGAAAAGCCAGGTGATCAATCTGACCGTGGAGGATAAGGATTACGGCACCGCAGCTACGATTGTAAATGCGGTTTCGCAGACCTTCATCCGCAGCCTGCCGGCACTGATGAATCTGGATAATGTTACATTCCTGACTCCGGCTGATCCTGCAGCCCAGCCTCTGCCGGTCAACGGCGGGGTGACCATGAATATTCTGATTAGCTTCGTGGTGTCACTGATGGCCGCGGTCGGGCTTATCCTGCTGATGGAGACGCTGAACGGTACGCTGAGAAATGAGAAGGAAGCGGAATTCGAGCTTGGTCTTCCGGTCATTGCCAGTATTCCGGCAATCCGCAAACGCGATTTCGGCAGTGTGGATAATGATAAGGCAAGAGTAGGGGAGGGCAAATATGTTACGGCTGAATAGAAGTCTAATCGCGGATATGAACCCGTCATCGCATGTGTCCGAATCCTTCCGCTCGCTGCGCACGTATATCCGCCAGCTCGGCTTGCTGAAGGGACCAGGCGGTCAGGTGCTGCTCTTCACTTCAGCAGAGGGCGGTGAAGGCAAGACCACCATTCTTTCCAATCTGGCCGTATCCTTCGTACAGGACGGCAAGAAGGTGGCGGTGGTGGATTGTAACCTGCGGAAGCCCGGCCTGCATAGCGTCTTCGATGTGGAAGGCAGCCAGGGGCTGGCAGCTTACTTAAGCGGCTACGAGGAAGCTAAGGACGTTCTGGTATACGGCAGCTTGGCGAATCTGGCGGTCATCCCTGCCGGAGTGAGTACGGTCAGTCCGCCGGATCTGCTCGGCAGCGAAAGAATGACCGGGCTGCTTACGGAGCTGAAGGCAAGCTTCGATCTGATTCTGCTGGATTCTCCGCAGGCGGTTGATTACAGCGATGCACGGATTCTGGCCCCACTCTCGGACGGGGTGGTCATTGTCGCCAGACACGGCCGGACGAAGCGCGAAGCTCTCCGCAAGCTGAAGGGTCTCATGGAACAGACAGGTGTAAGGATTCTCGGAATAGCAATGAACCAGACCAAGTAGAACACTGAAGCGGCAATGTGAACGAAACTATTGGGAGGTATGTGTGATGAAAAAGGTAAAAAAGGTAATTATCCCGGCGGCCGGGTTAGGCACACGTTTCCTTCCGGCGACCAAGGCAATGCCCAAGGAAATGCTGCCTATTATCAACAAACCGACGATCCAGTATATCGTGGAGGAGGCCATTGCCTCCGGGATTGAAGACATCATCATTGTAACCGGTAAGGGAAAGCGGGCGATCGAGGATCATTTCGATAACGCCTTTGAGCTTGAATCCCGGCTGCTGGAGGACGGTAAGCTGGAACTGCTCAAAGAGGTGCAGCGGTCCTCCAAGGTGGAAATTCACTACATCCGGCAAAAGGAACCCAAGGGTCTCGGCCACGCCGTATGGTGTGCCAGACGGTTCATCGGCGACGAGCCGTTCGGTGTTATGCTCGGCGATGATATTGTAACCGGACAGGTCCCTTGCCTGAAGCAGCTGATCGACCAGTATGAGGAGACTCAGAACTCGGTAATCGGGGTACAGGTGATCCCGGATGAATTCACGAACCGCTACGGGATTATTGAGCCGGATATGCAGGACGGGAAGCTCTACCGGGTGAACAACTTCGTGGAGAAGCCGGCACTCGGCACGGCGCCTTCCAATCTGGCGATCATGGGCCGTTATGTATTTACCCCTAAGATCTTCAAGTATCTTGATCTTCAGGAGAAGGGCGCGGGCGGCGAGATTCAGCTGACAGATGCCATTCAGAAGCTGAACCAGAGCGAACGTGTCTACGCTTATAACTTCGACGGTACCAGATATGATGTCGGCGAACGGCTTGGCTATATTTTGACCACACTGGAATTTGCCTTAGAGAGCGAGGATCTGCGTTATCAGGTCATGGATGCTATGGCGGAATGGCTGAACAAAGCGGGACAGACCACGCTCAGCAGCTGAGACGGTTCCCCGCAAGTGAGCGGCACAAGCCGGAGTCAAGAAGTAAGGCTGCATAAACCTTTACGAGAAATGAGGAGAGATGAGCATGCAAAAACTGCCGGAAGACTATGAGGCCGTCCTGCCGAAACTTTACATGCTGCATTCGGGTGAAGAAAGCAAGGGAATGGAATCCTATCTGGTTATGAAGCGGATCATCGACATCTTGTTCTCTGCCCTGGGGCTGCTGTTCCTGCTCCCGCTCTTCGCAGTGGTGGCTGTCCTGATTAAGCTGGAAGATCCGAAGGGCAAGGTGTTCTTCCGCCAAATGCGGGTCGGCAAGGACGAGAAGCTGTTCCCTATGTACAAGTTCAGATCCATGGTCTCTAATGCCGAGGAGCTGAAGGAGAGTCTCATGGCCTATAACGAAGTAAGCGGCGCGATGTTCAAGATCAAGAATGATCCCCGTATTACGCGGATTGGAAGATTCATGCGCAAGACCAGTATTGATGAACTGCCGCAGCTCTGGAACGTGCTGATGGGGCATATGAGTCTGGTGGGTCCCCGTCCTCCGCTCGTTGAAGAGGTGGAGCAGTATACGGAATACGACAAGCAGCGGCTGATGGTAACCCCCGGCTGCACCGGCTACTGGCAGGTGAACGCCAGAAACAGCGTCGGCTTCGACGAGATGGTTCAGCTGGATCTCACGTATATCCACATGCGCAGCACAATGCTCGATCTGAAGATTATCGTCAAGACCGGCCTGATGCTGCTCGGTTCCAAAAATGCTTATTAAAAATATGGAAATTAGGTGATGCCGATGTTCGTACACGGAGCTGTACCTGAGATTTCCATTATCATATGCACCTATAACCGGTCGGCGCTGCTGGTGAAGACTCTTCATTCGCTGCTGCCGCTGGAGAATCTGCACCAGGCCGAAATCATCGTCGTGGATAACCAGTCCACGGATGATACGGCGGCCGCCATTAAGGGGTTCATCGAGACCTATGGTGCCGATATGGATATCCGTTATCTGCTGGAGCCGGTTCAAGGGCTGTCGGCAGCCCGGAACACAGGGATTCTGGCTTCCAAATCGCAGCTCATCGCCTTCCTGGATGATGATGCGATCCCTTGCCGGACCTGGATTACAACCATTGTGAACACCTTTGCGGATAAGCCGGAGGTGATGGCAATGGGTGGCAAGATTGCTCCGATCTTCGAGAGCAAGCGCCCGGATTGGCTGATCAAGCCGTTCGAGCTTCCGTATACGATTGTCGATCTGGGCAGCCGGATCAAAGAGTATCCGAAGCGCCTTCACCCCTGCGGTGCCAACATGGCGATGCGCAAGCCGGTGTTCGATATCAGCCTGTTCCCGCTTGAGCTGGGACGCAAGGGAGATTCGCTGCTCTCAGGTGAAGAGACCTGGTTGTTCAGCCAGCTGCAGCAGGAAGGACATTCCATTCTCTATCATCCTGAGATGGCCGTGGATCATTTCGTTCCCGCTAACCGGCTGACGGAAGATTGGATCATGAAGCGGTACTACAGCCAAGGCATATCGAACGCTATGAAAAGTGAAGGAATGATAGGGCATCTGCTGCTCCTGGGCAAGACGGGCGCCAAAGTGATCTACATCCTGGCAGATTCCGTTCTTTCCCGCAGTAAGGGAAGGAAGCTGCTGAATAAATGCCGGCTGGAGAGTATTCGCGGAACTCTCCATATGATTCTTAACCGGAAGAGGGAATCCGCAGCGGGGTGAGGGGAGGACGCGCGATGATCAATTTTGAGTGGGGCTCCAAAATAAATAGTCTGCCATACGGAGTGCTCTATCTCGTAACTGCACTGTTCCTGGGAACAGCTGTCATCTTCCAGCCGGTCATCGCAGTAGCGGCCGTATTCTTCATTCTGCTGCTGGTTGCCTCCCTATCACGCCCTGAGCTGATCAGCTATTTCGTTCTGCTGACCACGGCGGTCTCGATTAACTTCTTGTACAGCGGGAGTATGTTCGGTATTGAGATCCTGTCGCTCTACAAGCTGGTTATTCTAATGCTGCTGGTGCCGTGTATCCTGGTCAATGGCCTCAGGTTCAAGCTCAGCCCTCCCATATGGGCGATGCTGGCCCTGATTCTGCTCACCTTCAGCTTCTCCATCTGGCTGCCGGAGATGAGCACATCGATTGCGGTCAAAGCTTTCATCGGACTGTCTCTGCCCTTCGTACTTCTGCTGATCAACTGGAAGAAGGAGGTCGCCGAGAAGCAGATTCGGATCATTACCCTGCTGCCGCTGGTCAGCATGCTGCTGGGTGTAGTGCTTCAAGCGGCGAATATACATTCACTGGTAGCCGTTGAGTTCACAGGCGCGGTGCGGGTGCAGGGGGCGAACATTCCGCCTCACCTGGCGATGCTGGCCTTCATGGGAGTAGCGATCGCATTCATCGAGATCAAGCGCAGTCCGCAGTATATCCGGTTCAATTACATCATGCTGGGGCTGAATTTCTTCATTCTGGTGATTACAGGCACGCGGGGGCCGATTCTCGCCCTGGTGCTGATGGTACTCTATTACTTCTATGACATCTCCCGCGCTTTTCTGAAGGGCAAGAAGAAGTACCTGCTCCCGCTACTGGGCTCCCTGCTGATCATTACCTCGGCGGTGTATATGCAACTCGACAACATCAAGAAGCGCTCCTTCGAACGGACGACCGAGACGGGAATTGACCTGTCAGGGCGGGCGGAGGCCTGGGAGTACTTCCTGAACAAGGCGGCGGATTCGCCGGTGGCAGGACGGGGTCTTGGAGCCGTAACGGTGGCTAATGACGGAACGCTCTACGGAGGGTTCGTGGTTCCGCATAACGAATATATCCGCTTTTATTACGATGGGGGATACGTCGGGGCCATCCTGCTGCTGCTGTCCTTGCTCGCTGTGTTTTTTATGGTATACAAAGTTCTTTTGCCGGCGGTCAAACCTTATTATCTGCTCTTTATTGCAGCATTTCTAATCTATTCTTTCACGGATAACACGCTGTCGACGGTCCAATTCATCATTCCGTTCTGTTGGTACCTGAACTGCCTGTACCGATCTTCACAGCTGACCGATTCCCCACAAAAAGAAGTGATACGATGAACCAAGTGAATATGTTCGATGTCAATTTCGATAACTATGATTTCATGGACCTGCTGGATTATATCGACAGAACCATTCAGGAGAGGAACCAGTCCTACATCCTGACCTGCAATGTCGATCATGTGATCAAGCTGCGCAAAGACAAAGAGTTCCGGGAAGTATACTCCGAAGCAGGTGCCGTAGTCGCAGACGGGATGCCGCTGATCTGGGCGTCCAAGATGCTCGGCAAGCCGCTGAAGCAAAAGGTGTCCGGGGCTGACCTGTTCAGCCGCCTGGGCAATGCGTTCGAGCAAAGGCAATACCGGTTGTTCTTCCTCGGTGCTGCCGAGGGTGTGGCGGAGCAGGCTACGAAGAATCTGAAGGCCGCCTTCCCTGGCATTAACGTAGTGGGCTGTTATTCGCCTTCCTACGGCTTCGAGCATAACGAAGAAGAGAACCGGCATATTATCCGGTTGCTGACCGAGAGTCAGCCCGATATCGTGTTCGTAGGAGTAGGCGCACCGAAGCAGGAGAAGTGGATCTACCGTCACTATACCTCCTACCAGGCGCCGGTCTCCATCGGCGTAGGTGCCACCTTCGACTTCCTGTCCGGCTCGGTGAAGCGGGCACCGGATTTCATGCAGAGAACTGGCATGGAGTGGCTATGGAGACTTAGCCAGGAGCCGGGCCGTTTATGGAAAAGATACCTTGTCGACGATGCCCAGTTCCTGGTGCTGCTGCTCAAGGAGATGCGCAAACGGGGTAAGGTGAAGAACAGCAGTACGGATTGAAGAAAGCGGCGAAAGACGGGAGGCAGGGAATGAAGATGCTAAGCAGAGATGAGAATAGTCTGAATCTTCCATCGGCACAGGCCGTGAAGTCGGCTGTAATGATGACCTTGATCTGCGCTGCGGCGTTGGCCCTGCCGCTTGCGATCGGCTTCGCCAGTGCGAACCTGAGCGCGTCGAACAGCCTGCAGGGCATTATTCTGGCGGGCATTCTCTTTCCGGCCTTGCTGCTGGCCCTGCTGAATACACGGATGCTTATCCCGTACACTCTGCTGATCTGGGCGATTGCCCCGGAGCTGCGGCGGATTGCAGACTGGTACGAAGGGGTCTATCACTCCGTATCCCTGCTCAGTCTGGCCCCGCTGCTGACCGGAGCGACCTTAGCCATTCCGGTGCTGCGGGAAATTCACCGGATTCGCAAGTCCTCCACCCGGATCATACTGTTGTTCTCCATCGCACTCGCCTACGGCGCATTGATTGGCCTGGCGAAGAACGGTATCGGCTCGGTATACGATCTGGCGAATTACATCGTACCGCTGCTGCTGATTCCCTTCTTCGCGGTCACGCCGTTTAAGCCGAAGGATATCGACCGGCTGCTGTACGCTTTTGCCAATATTGCCGTGCTGGTTGCGATCTACGGGATCGTGCAGTATCTGACCGTTCCTCCCTGGGACGCCTTCTGGATGCGGAACGCCGATATGATCTCCATCGGGACTCCCTATCCGCTGGAGATCCGGGTCTTCTCGACCCTGAACTCTCCGGGTCCGGCAGCAACCTTCCTGGTCTTCGCCCTGGTGCCGATGATTCTGGAGAAAAGATGGCAGGGTACCCTGCGCTGGCTCGGTGTTCTGCTCGTAGTAGTCTGCCTGCTGACTACGCTCGTCCGGTCCGCCTGGCTGGTCCTGCTGGTGATGCTGCTGGTTTACATCGCTTCCTCTCCCTCCAAGGGTAAATGGAAGACGCTGCTCCAGCTCGCCTTCGTGGCAGCCGCGCTGTTCTGGATCGTTCCGAAGCTCCCTGGAGCAGAGGGGCTGGTGGCCCGGATGGAGACCCTGACCTCCGTGCAGGAGGATCATTCCTACAATGAACGCCTCAGCCTCTGGACCAATATGCTGCCCATGGTGGCTGGCAATCCGGTAGGGCAGGGGATCGGCAGTGTAGGCCAGGGCACCAAGCTCGGCAACGGCGGAGAGCTGGGGGAATACGGAAACATGGATAACGGCTTCATCGCGCTGCTGCTCACCTTCGGCGTACTCGGTGCATTGTTCTTCTTCGGAGCCCTCGGTGCGGTCATCAAGGAGATCGGCGCCAGAGTCACCCGCAGGAATGAACTTCAGCCTTACGCCAGACTGGCGCTGGCGGCGTGGATGGGAGCTGTAGCCAGCCTGATCTCGGATAATGGCTTTCCCGGTCTTAAGGGGTATCTGATCTGGATGCTGATCGGACTTGGCCTCAGCGCCAAGGAGCTCACTCAAAGCAGAAAGAAGGGACTACCGCATGCAGCAGTCAAGCGCCAAATCACTACCCGCTAACCGGGTATGGTCCACCTTCCGGAGATTCACGAAGAGTAAGGACAATAGCTCGGCTGCTGTCAAAACGATGTTCGTCAGCGTGCTGATCCTGCTGGTCAATATGCTGACCGGCGTACTGACCGCCCGTTATCTCGGCCCGTCAGGCCGGGGGGAGCAGACAGCGATGGTGAACTGGTCGCAGTTCCTGGCCTTCAGCATGAGCTTCGGCATTCCCTCGGCGCTGATCTATAACGCCAAGAAGAATCCGGAGGAAGCCGGGGTGCTGTACCGGATCGCCCTGCTGATCGGCCTAACGTTCGGAACCATCGCCATGACCGTCGGAATACTCGTGCTACCGTATTGGCTGGGGTCCTTCAGTCATGAGGTAGTGGTCTTCGCCCAGTGGTCGATGATTCTCTGCCCGCTGATTGTGGTGTCGCAGATCAACAACGCGGCCTTCCAGTTCAGAGGGGATTATAAGACCTTCAACTGGATGCGTTACCTGGTACCGCTGCTGACGCTGGGAGCCATCGGGATTCTGATCCTGACCGGCTACATGAATCCTTATACAACTGCACTGGCTTATCTGGTTCCGTCGGTTCCGCTGTTCATCTGGATGACCATCCTGCTGCTGCGGACCTACAAGGTCAAGCTCCGGGATTCCTATCTTAATTTCAAAAGATTGTTCACCTATGGTCTGGGCTCCTACGGAAACGACCTGCTCGGACAATTCTCAGTATACATAGACCAGATCATCATTGCCGGATTACTCAGACCGGCAGATCTGGGGCTCTATGCGGTAGCGGTCAGCCTGTCGCGTATGGTGAACTTCTTCGCGAATTCGATCACGGTGGTGCTCTTCCCGAAGGCCTCCGAGATGGCGAAGGACGAAGCGGTTGCCCTTACCTTCAAAGCTTTCCGGATCAGTACTACCTGTACTCTGCTTGGCGCAGTGTTCCTGATGCTGGTAGCGCCCTTTGTCATCCCGCTGCTCTACGGCAAGGATTTCAATACCGCGCTTACCGTGTTCCGCCTGCTGCTGCTGGAAGTGACCATCAGCGGCGGGACGCTGATTCTGGCTCAGGTGTTCATGGCGCTGGGCAAGCCGAAGTTCGTATCCATCCTGCAGGGGGTCGGCCTGATCCTGGTGATTCCGCTGCTCTTCCTGCTGGTGCCGAAGTTCGGATTGTTCGGAGCCGGGGTGGCTATGCTTTCCTCCTCTGTGCTGCGGTTCCTGTTCATTATTCTCAATATCAGGTACAACCTGAAGGTTAAGCTTCCGCGGCTGCTCATTAACGCCCAGGACCTTCAGTGGATGAAGACGACGATGAATTCGTATATTCGTAAGAAACCTATGGATGTGTAGAAGATGTCTAGGCAGTTAAGGGTTTGATTCAAGTGTTTTGCTTATGAATCAAATGGTTTGTATTTGTTTCAGCGAGCAGAGACACGATGCGAGCCCCTATCTGCTTAAAAAACCATGGGACGGTGCTTGGAGGAGCGCAGAGAAAATTTGGAGCTGTAGAAGCGTCAGCGTTCGCCTTTGTCTTCTGATTTCTACCGCAGTAAGCGGTCCTAATCAGGAAATCAGAAGACAACAGCGATCGGAAGCCCAAACTTTTCTCGGAGCGACGACACACACCGGACCCTACCAGGCAAAGGAGGATACCTATCATGGATTCAGTAACAAGCGTGCTTGGCGGCCGGGGCAGCTACCCCATCTCGGCGGTCATCATTGCCCAGGACGACGAAGTTCGGATATCCAAAGCCATTCAGTCCTGCCGGTTATTCGCCGATGAGGTGGTCGTAATCGACGGGGGAAGCAAAGACGGGACCGTAGGGCTATCCGAGAGCCTGGGATGCCGGGTGTATGTCAACCCATGGCCCGGATATGCGAAGCAAAGGGAATTCGGAGTGGAACGTGCCATCCATGATTGGGTCTTCCTGATTGATACCGACGAAGTGGTCAGCGAGGAGCTGGCCCGGGATATCCTGGAGCGCAAGCCGGGACTGACCGATGCTACGGTGGCGTTCTCGCTGTACCGGATTGGCGACTTCCTTGGCAAATGGCTGGATAAAGGCGAATATCTGGTGCGGCTGTATAACCGCAAGGAATACGGTATCCGCAACTCTCTGGTGCATGAGATGCCCGAGGTGTCCGAGGAGCGGACGGTGAAGCTGAACGGAACGCTGTGGCATCAAGGCTTCCGCAGCATCAACGATCATGTGGCCCGGTTCAACAAATACACTGATCTGGAAGCAGAGAGTGCGTTCGCCAGCGGCAAGCCGTTCAAGCTGAGCCACCTGCTGCTGCGTCCGCCGGCACGGTTCCTGCAGAAGTATTTCCTGCATGGCCTGTTCAAGAAAGGCATCTCGGGCTTCGCAGTATCCGTCTTCTGGGTGATGTATGAATTCATGGTCGGCTTCAAGCATTACGAATTGCACAGCGCAGGCAGGCTGGCCCGGCATAACGAAGCGGGTCAGGCCGAGAAGGAGAACAAGGGGGAGAGAAGCTATGTCGTACAATGACGGACTTAACATTATGACGACCGGCCTCAGCTGGCCCTCGTTACAGCCCGGAGGACTGAACACCTATTTCAAATCTGTGTGTGAGCAGCTCTCCTTGCGGAACCAGGTGCATGCCCTAATCTGCAGCCAAGAAACGCCGGAGACGCCGAAGGAACTGATCATCCACAATGCCGGTGATCCGAAGGAGACCATCTGGAAGCGCAAGGACGCCTTCCAGCGTAAGGCGGCCTCCCTGATGGGGGATGGCAGCGGGCGGATTGATATCCTCTACACTCACTTCGCCCCTTACGGCATCGGGCCGGCGATTGAAGCGAAGAAGCGGGGAATTCCGGTCATTATGACCTTCCACGGTCCATGGAACGAAGAGATGAAGATCGAAGGTCAAGGCATCAAGCATAAAGTCAAAACAACGATTGCCAAATCGATTGAACATAAGGCTTACAAGCTGGCAGACAAATTCATTGTCCTCAGCGATTACTTCCGTAATATGCTGCACGAGCTGCACGGCGTGCCCCTGCACAAGATTACCGTCATTCCCGGAGCGGCCAATGTCGAGCGGTTCACGCCCGCCACGAACCGGCTGGCGGTCCGCCGGACGCTGAATCTGCCGGAAGGCGCAACAACGGTCCTGACCGTCCGCAGACTGATGAACCGGATGGGGCTGCTGCAGCTGCTTGAAGCCTGGAAGCAGGTATCCGAGCGGTTCCCGAACGCGATTCTGCTGATCGGGGGCAAGGGTCCGCTGCGCGGGGAGCTGGAAGAGAAAATATCCGATTACGGGCTGGGGAACAAGGTCCGGCTGCTCGGCTATATTCCCGATCATGAGCTGGCTTCGTATTATCAGGCAGCCGACATGTTCGTTGTTCCTTCCCAGGCGCTGGAAGGCTTTGGCCTGATCACCGTTGAAGCGCTGGCCTCCGGACTTCCGGTAATGGCTACACCTGTCGGCGGCAACAAGGAGATCCTCCAGGGCTTCCGTCCGGAGCTGCTGTTCAAGAGTGCAGCCAGCGACGATATGGCGGAAGGTATGATTCATATGCTGAGTAACCGCAAGCTGCTGCCCGGCAGGGAGGAATGCCGGAATCATGTGCTGGAGAAGTACACCTGGCAGCATGTAGGCGACAAGATTGAGTCTGTATTCCTCGAAACCTTGGGAAAGGGTGTGAGCGTAGGATGATCAAAGTCGCTTATATCGACCACACCGCCAAATGGAGCGGAGGAGAGGTCGCCCTGTTCAACATCCTCACCAACATCGGTGAGCAGATTGAGCCGCTGGTCATCCTGGCGGAAGAGGGGACGCTTGCTGAACGCCTGCGGGAGAAGGGCATCGATGTCCGCATTATCCCGCTGGATGAGAGCATCCGCAGCCGCGGCCGCAACGCCGTGAACCTCGGGGCTCCGGCTGCTGCGATGAAGCTGCTGGCTTACGGCCGTAAGCTGGCTCCGCTGCTGAAGGAGGAGAAGGTGGACTGTGTGCACACCAATTCCCTGAAATCAGCCTTTTACGGAGCCGTCGCCGCCAAAAAGGCAGGCGTGCCGCTGATCTGGCACATCCGGGACCACATCGGGGCGCCTTATCTGAAGCCGGTTGTCGCCAAGGCGATCCGGCTGCTGTCACGCCTGCTGCCGAACGGGGTCATTGCCAATTCCCACTCCACGCTGAATGCGCTGGATCTGCCGCGCTCGAAGAAGACGCTGGTCGTCTACTCGGCCTTCGCTAAGGCGATCGGCGAAGGGATCGGCCGGCGGGAGCGGAAGGACTTCAACGTTCTGCTGGTCGGGCGGCTTGCCCACTGGAAAGGCCAGCACATTGTGCTGGAAGCGGCCAAGGCCTTCAAGCAGGACAGCCGCGTGAAGTTCTGGCTGGCCGGTGATGCCCTGTTCGGAGAGGAAGAATACAAGCAGGAATTAATTCAGCAGATGCAGCGGGACGACATCACCAATGTCAGCCTGCTGGGTCATGTGGATGATATACAAGGACTGATGAACCAAGCGGATTTACTGATTCATACGTCGATTACCCCTGAGCCGTTCGGCCAGGTCATCGTCGAAGGCATGGCGGCCGGACTGCCGGTCATTGCCTCCAATGAAGGCGGACCGGTGGAGATCGTGGTTCCTGGTGAAACAGGACTGCTGATCCAGCCGGGAGATGCTACTGTACTTGCAGACTCCATCACCTGGATGCTGAACCATCCCGAAGAGCGTAGACGGATGGCGGATAATGGCATGAGACGGGTGAAAGAGCATTTTGTCATCGAGAACACGGTCAAGGATATTGTCGCTTACTACAAAGGTCTGCTGGCAGTTACCTGACCTTCCCGCTCCATAATGCTTAAGGCTTGCATCATATCTGTCTCTAGCCATGCGTGTACTACTTAATGATGCTGCTCCATAAAACTTTGAGGATGATTCACATGAAAATTGCGATCGCGCACGATTATTTAATCCAGATGGGCGGGGCGGAACGGGTGGTGGAGGTTTTCCATCACATGTACCCGGAAGCTCCGATCTTCACAACGGTTTTTAACGGAAGCCGCCTGACCGATAACCTCAAAGATGCCGATATCCGGGCCTCCTGGCTGCAGAAGATTCCGGGAGTGAAGCGTAACTTCAAAGGGGTGCTCCCGCTCTACCCCATGGCTGTCCGCGATTTGGACTTCAGCGGGTATGATATCGTTCTTAGCTCCAGCAGTGCTTTTATGAAAAGCATTCAGGTGCCCGAGTCCACCTTCCATCTGTGCTACTGTCATACGCCGATGCGTTTCGCCTGGGATTATGACACGTACATGGAGCGGCAATCGAATTCCGGGTTGTTCAAAAGACTGCTCAAGGTGTATATGCAGCGGCTCAAGAACTGGGACCAGCGCACCTCCAAAAATGTGAACCAGTTCGTCGCCAACTCCTCCGTCGTGAAGACGCGGATTCAGAATTATTACCACCGGGATTCCGATGTGATTTTCCCGCCGATCAATACAGCCCGCTTCACCAGCTCCCCGAGCATTGGGGATTATTATCTGATTGTCTCGCGGCTGGTCTCCTACAAGCGGATCGATCTGGCGGTGGAGGCGTTCAACCGTAACGGGCTTAAGCTGTATATTGTCGGGGACGGACCGGACCGTAAGCGTCTGGAAGGCATGGCCAAGGGGAATGTATCGTTCCTGGGCCGGCTGGAGGATGAGGAAGTTACAGGGCTGATGTCCCAGTGCCGGGCGTTTGTTTTCCCGGGGGAAGAGGATTTTGGCATCACGCCGCTGGAGGCGAATGCTGCTGGAAGACCGGTCATCGCCTATCAGGCCGGGGGCGCGCTGGACACGATTATCCCATACGTTAACGGCGTGTTTTTCCAGCACCAGGAAGTTGATGATTTGCTTAAGGCCATTGATGAGGTGGAGTCCTATGCGTGGGATATCGACCAGATTATGGGCCATGCACGCAAATTCGATGAGCAGGCGTTTATGGTTCAGTTCAAGCAGTATGTGGAACAGGCCTACGTCAATTTCCTAAAAGGAGGATGAAAGTATGAAACTCGCAGTGATTGGTACCGGCTATGTAGGACTTGTATCAGGCGTATGCTTTACCTTAAATGGAAATCATGTCATCTGTGTGGATAAGGATGAGGAGAAAATCAATAAGCTGAACCGGATGGAATCTCCCATCTATGAGCCGGGCATTGAGGCCCTGATCGAAATGAATCTGCGCGAGGGCCGGCTGAGCTTCTCGTCCGATCTTCAGGAGTCGGTCCGCCGCTCCGATATCGTCATTCTTGCCGTGGGTACACCTTCCCTGCCGGGAGGCGAAGCCGACCTGAGGTATATCGAAGGTGCCGCTGCCGAGATTGCCCAGGCGATGGAAGGCTACAAGATCATCATGACCAAGTCGACCGTCCCTGTTGGCACCAATGAGCGTATCCGCCAGCTGATCTCCTCCCTCACGAATCATCCCTTCGATATCGTCTCTGCGCCTGAATTCCTCCGTGAAGGCTCTGCCATCCGCGACACGCTTCATCCCGACCGGATCGTCATCGGACTGGATAATTCGGCGCTTGAGCCGACCATGCGTGAGCTTCATAAGGGCTTCACAGACAACGTATTCGTTACGGATATCCGCAGCGCTGAGATGATCAAATATGCCTCGAATGCTTTTCTGGCGACGAAGATCTCCTTCATTAATGAGATTGCCAACATTTGCGAAAAGGTAGGAGCAGATGTCACCGAAGTCGCAGGCGGCATGGGGATGGACCAGAGAATCGGTTCGACCTTCCTGCAAGCCGGTATCGGTTATGGCGGCTCCTGCTTCCCGAAGGACACCAATGCGCTGATCCAGATTGCCGGTAACGTGGATTATGAGTTCAAGCTGCTCAAATCCGTCGTTGAAGTCAATAAAGGCCAGCGCTTCATGATTATCTCCAAGCTCCATGAATCGCTCGGCAGCCTGCGAGGCGCGGTCATCGGCATCTGGGGGCTTGCCTTCAAGCCCAATACCGATGATGTCCGCGAGGCCCCGGCCCGTGAGATTGTTGAGGCGCTGGTGGCCGAAGGCGCCATCGTCAAGCTGTACGATCCGATTGCGGCCGATAACTTCCGTAAGGAATACGATCACCCGCAGCTCCGCTGGTGCGGACTGGCGGAAGAGGCTGCCGAGGGCAGCGATGCCGTCTGCCTGCTGACCGACTGGAGCCAGTTCAAGGAGATCAACCTGCACCAGCTCGCCGGAACCATGCGCCGCCAGGTGCTGATCGACGGCCGCAACGTCTATAGCAAAGAGCAAATCGAAGGCACCGGCCTCGAGTACATCTCCGTCGGCCGCCCGCAGATGGGCGGGCTTAGCGGATTCTCCGCTAGCGTGGCTGGCGCGGTGTAGAGCGGCGATCAAGGGCAGCGATCCACGGCGAGTCAGCCTTTTCTGGAGGAGCTGCGCCGGATCGGCTGCGCGGCGAAATGAAGGGGATAAATCCTCTTGAATGCGCTGAAAGTGGGCTGCGCGGTGAAATGAAGAGCACAAGTGCACCTGAATCCCGGGAAAGTTGGCTAAATGAGTAAATGAGGAGCACAAGTGCACCTGAATCCCGGGAAAGTTGGCTAAATGAGTAAATGAGGAGCACAAGTGCACCTGAATCCCGGGAAAGTTGGCTAAACGAGCAAATGAGGAGCACAAGTGCACCTGATTTCCCGGATTCGAGCCAAATGGAGTAAATGAAGAGCACAAGTGCCCCTGAATCCCGGGAAAGTTGGCTAAATGAGCAAATGAGGAGCACAAGTGCCCCTGAATCCCGGGAAAGTTAGCTAAACGATCAAATGAGGAGCACAAGTGCACCTGAATCCCGGTAAAGTTGGCTAAATGAGTAAATGAGGAGCACAAGTGCACCTGAATCCCGGGAAAGTTGGCTAAATGAGTAAATGAGGAGCACAAGTGCACCTGAATCCCGGGAAAGTTGGCTAAATGAGTAAATGAGGAGCACAAGTGCACCTGAATCCCGGGAAAGTTGGCTAAATGAGCAAATGAAGAGCACAAATGCCCCTGAATCCTAGGAAAGTTGGCTAAACGAGTAAATGAAGAGCACAAGTGCACCTGATTTCCCGGATTCGAGCCAAATGGAGTAAATGAGGAGCACAAGTGCCCCTGAATCCTGGAAAAGTTGGCTAAACGGGCAAATAAGGAGCACAAGTGCCCCTGAATCCCGGGAAAGTTGGCTAAACGAGCAAATGAGGAGCACAAGTGCCCTTGATTTCTCGGATTCGAGCCAAATGGAGCAACTGAGCAGCATTTGTGTCACGTACTTAAACTAACCAGCTTCTGCCGCCGCAAATTTGTGCGGCAAGCCCTTGGAACAAGAGTCTTGAATCCCGGTCTTGAATTCCATTGTCTTGGAATTCTTGCTTTCTCTAGCCGCTAGGTCAGCGGCGACGCCTTGGAACAAGCGGCAGCCCGGCCCCCCTTGCCGCTACAACAAGCGGCAATACCCGGATCTTTAGCCGGGAGCTTCGCCTGCGGGCGAAGCGGATATAAAAAGTAAAGCCGGTTATGAAATGGAGTGGAGAGGAATTTTGGAGCTGTAGGAGCGTTAGCGTCCGCCTTTGTCTCCGGATGTTATCTGCTGCAAGCAATATAATCAACAACATCTGGAGACAACAGCGGCCGTAAGCCCAAAATTCCTTGCAGCGACCCTCATAACAGGCGGGATTTTAACACACAGCCGCAATAAGAAATACCCAATAACAATACGATATGGAGGGTTCACTATGAAACTAGTACTTCTATCAGGCGGCTCCGGCAAGCGGCTCTGGCCGTTGTCCAATGATTCACGCTCCAAGCAATTTCTGAAGGTACTGGCAAGTCCGGCAGGTGAACCGGAATCAATGGTACAACGGGTATGGAGACAGCTGGAGGAGAACGGCATGGCCGGGTCCTCTTATCTGGCGACCGGACGCAGCCAGGTGGAGATGATCCAGAGCCAGCTCGGCAGCGAGGTGCCGATCATCGTGGAGCCGGAGCGGCGGGATACGTTCCCGGCCATTGCGCTGACGGCGGCCTACCTCTATTCCATCGCAGGGGTTTCCCCAAGCGAGACCGTGGCGATTCTGCCGGTGGACCCATACGTGGAATCCTCCTTTTTCGAAACGGTACTGCAACTGGAGAACACCATGCTGGTGAGCGGGGCGAACCTGGCGCTGATGGGCGTAGTTCCCGAGCATGCTTCGGAGAAATACGGCTACATTATTCCAACGGGTGCAGATGCGGGAGCGAATGGTTATCTGCAGGTCAGCCACTTCCAGGAGAAGCCGGACCGTGTGCAGGCCGAGGAGCTGATTAGCCAGGGGGCTCTCTGGAACTGCGGGGTGTTCGCTTTCCGTCTGGGTTACCTGCTGGATATCCTGCAGCGCAAAGGGCTGCCGCTTAATTATGAGGAACTGCAGAAGCAGTATAAGCTGCTGTCTTCCATCAGCTTCGATTACGAAGTGGTAGAGAAAGAAGAGAACATCGTCGTACAGCCGTATGCCGGATTCTGGAAGGACCTGGGTACCTGGAACACCTTGACCGAGGAAATGACCAGCAACCATGTCGGCAAAGGCTTTGTGACCGCTGACTCCGAGGGGACCTGCCTCATTAACGAGCTGGATATTCCGATTACCGTGATCGGGGCGAAGGATCTGATTATCGCTGCCAGCCCGGACGGCATTCTGGTGACGCACAAGACTGAGAGTCCGCGGATCAAGGAAGTGCTGAAGTCTTTTGAACAAAGACCGATGTACGAGGAGCGCCGCTGGGGCCACTACAAGGTGATAGATTATGTAAAGTATGACGAAGGCAACGAGGTGCTGACCAAGCGGATTTTCATCAATGAGGGCAAAAATATCAGCTATCAGCTGCATCACAAACGCAGTGAAATCTGGACCTTCGTCAGCGGGGAAGCCAGCATTGTCATCAATGAGAAGATGCATACGGTGAAGGCGGGAGATGTGGTGCGGATACCGGAAGGGACCAAGCATGCCATTCTTGCTCTTACCGATGTGGAGTTCATTGAGGTGCAGACGGGGTCGGAGCTGGTAGAGGAAGATAACATCCGTATTACTCTGGACTGGGAGGATATAGCGCTACATCAGTTTATTTCGTAGGTCTAACTTATCTATTTAACCATTTGTTACAGAATCAAAACAGGTACTCGGAACTATTTATTCGGAGAAATTCGCGTTTGCTCTACAAAAAAATTGCATAAAGACGATAATTTACGGTAAGAGGGATTGATCCTTCCAAAACGACAAAGGCAAACCTGATCGAAAGACAGGGACGCAAAGCTATAGGGCCTTCGCAAGAGTGGCAGCCTGGCTACCGAAAGGAAGAGAATATTGTGAAAACTTACCGTAAGTCTCGTTTGCTCTGCGCTGTGCTGTCGCTGGCCGTGGTATTGTCTGCTGTACCTGTGGGACTGGGAATCGCCCCTTCCACCGTCAAGGCTGCCTCCTCTGAAGGAGCGCCGGTGAACCCTAACGCCTCAGCGGAGGCGGTCAAGCTGCTGAACAATCTGTATGATATCTCGGGAAATGGAATCATTACAGGCCAGCATGACTATTTCGAGAGTCCGGATGAGCTGAGCAACAAGCTGAAGGGAACAAGCGGACAATACGCAGCACTGCATGGTTATGAGCTGGGAGCAATCGGTGGGCAGAGTGAGAGCGGAGTAGCTGCACAACGCAAAAATATCGTCTGGAGTGCGACGAACTGGTCCAGAGCGGGCGGCATTGTCGCCATGACCTTCCACCAGAATCTGCCGGGCACCAAGTACGAATGGTCCAATGTGCAGAAGCCGATCACCCAGGCGCAATTTAACAAATACGTAACCCCCGGAACGCCAGAGTATAATGCACTGATCACCGATCTGGATAAAGTAGCGGTCTCTCTGAAAAGCCTGCGGGATGCTAAGGTTCCGATCCTCTGGAGACCTTACCACGAAATGAACGGCGGCTGGTTCTGGTGGGGGAAGAAAGATAATTTTACAGCCCTGTGGAATATTATGTATGACCGGTTCGTGAACGTTCATCAGTTAAATAATCTGCTCTGGGTATGGAACCCGAATGCGCCTAATGCAAGCTCCGATCCCTATCCACGGACTTATCCGGGCGCGGACAGAGTGGATGTGCTGGCAGCAGATATATATAATAACGACTACTCCAATAAATATCATGATGATCTGACCAGCCTGGCTGGCGGCAAACCGATCGGCATCGGCGAGAACGGTGAAATGCCAAATATATCGAAGCTAAAGCTGAACCAGCAGAATTACGTGTTCATGATGAACTGGGGCAAGATGCTCTATGAGAATAACAGCACGGCGACAATCAAGAATTTCATGAATGACAGTTACACACTAACCCGTGACCAATATAAGGCCTGGTCTGCTCCGGCGGCGGCTCCTAAGCCAATCGCAACGCCAACGGCAACGCCGACGCCTACAGTATCACTGACACCAACAGCAACACCGACACAAACCGCAACACCGACGGCAACGCCGACGGCAACACCAACCGTTGCGCCGACTCAGAAGCCGGTCCCAACCTTCGGCGACCCGGAGAGTAAGCCTGGCCAGAATGGCCTGCTTGGAGAATACTTCAAGAACATGACGCTCTCGGGGACACCGGTTATGGTGCGTAACGATGATGTCATCAGCTTCAATTGGCGTCAGGGGACTCCTAATGCCGCACTGGGCGTAGATTACTTCTCAATTCGCTGGACCGGACAGATTAAGCCGGCTTACAGTGAGACTTATCAGTTCTATACTACATCGGATGACGGTATCCGCTTGTGGGTGAACGGCACAGCGGTCATTGACAGCTGGGTCAAACAGAGCGGAACTGCCCGCACAGGAAGCATAGCCTTAACTGCCGGGCAATTGTACGATATCAAAGTAGAGTACTATGAGAATGCTGGCGATGCCAATGTCCATCTGATGTGGCAGAGCCCTAGCCAGGTGAAGGGAACCGTACCTGCAAGTGCGCTTTTCTCCAGAGCAGGCAACATATCCATACCTGTTCCGGCTGCAACAGCAGTACCGACAACGGTACCAGCAGCAACAGCAACGCCGGCACCAGTAACAACACCAACACCAGCAGCGACACCAACACTGACGCCAGTACCGGCACCAACGCCGACAGCAGCACCGACACCAACGCCAACACCGGCACCAACACCGACAGCGGCTCCTGTTCCCGTTCCTTCTCCTACAGCAACACCGGTGGATCTGCCGGTAGAAGTCCCTGCTGCCAATGGACTGTATGCGGAATACTTCAATAACATGACGCTATCGGGCGAACCCGCTGCAGTGCGCACCGATGCGGTGCTTGATTTCAACTGGCGCCAAGGCTCGCCGGATGCTGCTATCGGTATAGACTTCTTCTCTGTCCGCTGGAGCGGGAAGATTAAGCCGCTGTACACAGAGACGTATCAGATTTATACCAATTCCGATGACGGTATCCGCGTACGGGTTAACGGTGAGCTTGTGATTGACAGCTGGGTGAAGCAGAGCGGCACCGAACGCATGGGCAGCATCAGCCTGACCGCAGGCGAGCTGTATGATATTCAGGTAGAGTATTATGAGAATCAAGGGGATGCAAAAGCGCGGCTAATGTGGCAGAGTCCAAGCCAAGCCAAAGGTACCGTTCCGGCAAGCGCGCTGTTCCTCCCGTCCGCTTCCTAAGCTCATAAGGTCCGCAGCTGTGTTCATCATTGGCGCTGTTACTGGTTAAGACGTTACAATTATAAATCCTGTAAGCCACTCTTAATGGCCCTGCTTACCAGCAGGGCTACTAAGCTATAGAAGGCAGATAATCCGCGAGGCTTAACCTCCGGGGCCTGCCTGAGAGTGTGGCTGGAGAAAGGAGATTACATTGAACACTTACCGTAAGTACAGGCTATATACAACTATTTTTCCTCTAATCCTTATCCTTTCATTACTTCCATGGGGGGAAGGGCGCAGTCTGCCCGCAGCCGCTAAGGTTACGGCACCTGCCGCCTCCGCTCCCATGGGGCCCATTAAACCCATTAATCCATCGGCCTCCAAGGAGGCTTCCGCACTGTTAAGCTATCTTAGTGATCTTAGCGGCAAGGGGATGATATCCGGCCAGCATGATTACCTGGAGAGCCCCGATGAATTCAATAATAAGCTCCGCACAACAAGCGGCCGCTATGCCGTTCTGCATGGCTATGAGCTGGGAGCCATAGGCAACCAGTCTAAGGAGATCATTGCCAGACAGCGTCAGGCTGTCGTGGACAGCGCCATACGATGGCATGAGGGCGGCGGCATTGTCGCCATGACCTTCCATCAGAATCTGCCGGGAACCGCGCCGGTATGGACCAATGTGCAGAAGCCGCTTAGCCAGGATCAATTCAAGCAGTACGTCACTCCCGGAACGCCGCAGTACAAAGCATTAGTTGCTGAGCTGGATGAAGTGGCCAAGTATCTGGGCGAGCTGCGCGATGCCGGAGTTCCGGTGTTATGGCGGCCCTATCACGAAATGAACGGCGGCTGGTTCTGGTGGGGGCAGAAGGATGATTTTGCGAAGCTCTGGGACCTGGTCTATGACCGCATGGTGAATAAGCATAAGTTGAACAATCTGCTGTGGGTGTGGAATCCGAATGCCCCCAATAAGTCGTCTGAGCCGTATCACGCTTATTTTCCCGGCACCGCCAAGGTGGATATTCTGGCCGCCGATATTTATGACAATGATTTCAAACAGTCCTATTATGACAGCCTCCTGAAGCTTGCGGGCGGCAAACCGATCGGAATCGGGGAGAGCGGAGAGCTTCCAGACCCTGTCATCATGTCTCAAAAACAAAGCAAATGGGTATATACGATGACATGGGGCAAGATGCTGGTTGAGAATAACCCGACCGTGAAAATTCAAAGCTTTATGAATCATAAATACACGGTATCGCGGGAGGACTATAAGCTTGCGGTGGGTACCAAAACCCATGCGGCGGCTGTAAGCTCAAGGAATGGCCTGAGGGGCCAGTATTATGGCAATATGGACCTGTCCGGCACACCGCTGCTTACCCGTAACGACAGCACCCTTCAATTCAACTGGCATGGCAATTCACCGGCCTCCGGCCTGCCCAAGGATGCATTCTCGGTACGCTGGACCGGGACCCTTAAGCCTCTCTACAGTGAAAAGTATACGTTCACCGCTTCTTCGGATGACGGCATCCGCGTATGGATCGGCGGCAAGCTCCTGATCGACAGCTGGAAGAATCAGAGCAGCGCGGGCAAGGAGGGCAGCATCACACTTTCGGCAAATACCCCCTACGCCATCAAGGTAGAGTATTACGAGAACCGCGGGGATGCCAGCGTCAGTCTGATGTGGAGAAGCCAGAGCCAGAAGCAGATGATAATTCCCCAGAGTGCGCTGACGCTTCCTTAAGGAAGCCCCGCAGCAGAAGAAGCGTAACGTTATCCCGGTACAGCATAGAATTCCGGAAGAAAGCGAGGACAAGGGAATGAGGACTAGAGTTCAAAAGAAACCCGGTAAATATCTCCACAGGCTACTAAAATTTGCAGCACTGATCATCTTGGTTCTGTTGTCCGTCTCTATCTTCGGAGATTACGGGACGAAGGACGGTGAAGCGGATGTGGATCTGTCTTCATTGTCGGCGGCTAAGGATGCCGGTCCTGAGATGCCGGAAGGAACGGTTCTATGGAAGCTTGGCAAGCATGACGGCTCTGCCGATGAGTTCAAGGCGGCAGGGTCAAGCGGGGTGAAGAAGACGCTCAGCATAGCCTCAACCACTGCCAGGTCGGCAGAGCTGAAGTCACTTCCCTCCGGCCTGCACGGGGAGACCAACCCGGAGCTGCGGATTCAGTATGAGCTGGATAAGATCCCGGAGCACGGGGTCTTATTTCGCGTGAGCATTATCGATGCGTACAAATCCGTACCCCAGATGGGCGTATTCTCCAACCGTCAGCTCTCAGGCATCATTCAGATCGCCGGGATTGCCGGAACAGGCAGCAAATACGACTTCCGCAAAACCTATGAGCTGTACATTCCCAAAGAGCAGCTCATCAGCGGCACCAACGAGCTGACGCTGCGGACGGCCAGGGGAATCTATTCCTCAGAAGCTGAGGATAAGTACAACTGGTGGACATGGGATAATCTCAGTCTGGAGGCGCTGAAGTCTCCGATTAAGGAGCCGATTCACGGCAGCTATACGGTGACCGGGACGGTGGTCAATAACAAGCAGTTTTATTTTGACGAGGGGGCGGTTACGCATCTGCCCTATATTATGAAGTGGCTGGGCGTAGCCTACAGCGGCAATATCATGCGTACCAGCTGTGCCAGCGATGTGGGCCGTTCCTGTGAGAAGATGGAGGAGTACTACAAGGTCCTGAAGGATTACAATATGCAGGCCGTAGCGCTCTATCTGTACACAGGCGATATCAAGCTGAAGGCGGACGGAACGCTGCCGGGGGATGCGGAGAAGAAGCTGACGGATTATTTCCAGAAGTACAGCCCGTACTTCCAGTATTACGAGGTGGATAACGAACCGGGCCTGTTCAACCGTTCCAAAGCGGTAAATTTGGCTATAGCCGAGTGGCTGAACAGCAAGGGTAAGACGATCGCGCCCCATTTGCAGACGGTTGCACCCGGATGGGCCTACTGGCCGGGCTACAGCGAAGACTCGTGCGGCAACCAGAAGGGGCCGGTGAAGCAGTGCGGAGACCCCGACGGCTGGGAACGCGACCCGAAGCAGCGTGATGAGCTGGAGGCGGTAACGGATCTGACGAATGGACATTCTTATGGCGATTCCTATATTTTCGGACAGGGCGGGAGCTTCACGGAGAACCTGAAGACCTTCGGGGGATCGGTAGACGGCCTTAGCAAAAAAATGCTCGCCACCGAGTTCGGCACCTCGGACTCTCATGTAGATGCGTATCAATACGGGGCCAAGCAGCGGACCTCGGCGGTGTTCGACCGGATTATGCGGGCACATCTCGGCTATGCGGATATGTTCGTGCAGCATGCCGCCTTCTTCAAGAATTTCAGCCTGTTCAAATACGGCTTTAATCTGGAGGATCATGATCCGGCGGCTACAGAGATCTACTACACCAAGGAAGGCGAAGAATCCCGCGTCAGTATCATGCGCAGGCTGGATCTGGCTTATGCCACACACGGCGCTCCGCTGACCTACCAGATCAGCAATAAGGAGGAGCTGAAGGATAAGCTGGTCTACGTAAGAGCAGTGGACACCTCCACGCTTGAGCCGCTGGCGGGGAGCAAGGCGACATCGAACAAGGTGCTGGTGAACTTCGTCAATTTCGAGCGCACCGAGCAGACCGTTAAGGTCAAGGTCACAATGCCGAAGAAGACAGTGTACGAAGGAGAACGGTTCGGCAAGGGCGATACTTATGAGGAGGCCCGCAGCTATGTAACCGGCAGAGCCGCTTCGCCGGAGCTGGAATTCACGGAGACGCTGGCTCCGGGAGAAGGCGTGCAGTATATTCTGGAGCCTTCCTCCGAGGTAGCGGATACGGCGCCGCAGGGCCTGAAGGCGACTGCTGTCAAGGGATTATCGATGCATCTGAACTGGCTGGAAGCCCCCGGAGCAAGCTATGAAGTGCTCCGGGCGGACGGTCCGGACGAGAAGCTGAAGGTCATCGCTACAGCGGTGAAGGGAACGGAGTATAACGACAGCAAGCTGAAGGAAGGCACACTTTATACTTATGCTGTAAGAGTGTCCGGCTCTGGTGTGATGTCAGAGAAGACACAGATTACAGCAACCGGACTTGTCCCGCTGGACCGGGCAGGCTGGAAGGTGACGTCCAGTGTGAGTAAGGAGGCTTCCAATCCGGCAGGTGCCATTGACGGAGACCGGCGGACCCGCTGGGATACGGTCAAGCATCAGGCTTCGGGGGAGTATTTCCAGATTGATCTGGGCGCAGAACATACGGTAGAAGCTATAGACATGGATTACCCTTTATCGCCATATGATTATCCGCGCGGCTACACTGTCCAGGTATCGGATGATGCCAAGAGCTGGAGACAGGTCGCAGCGGGCAAAGGCCAGCTGGAGAAGACCAAGATTACGTTTGCTCCGGTCAAGACCCGGCATATCAAGATTACCCAGACAGGCTCCGGCGGCAACTATTGGTCGATTCAGGAGCTGCAGGTGTATTCAAGAGAATGAAGGACGGCATAATAACCTCCGTGGAATTCAGCCCACCGGGGTTTTTTTCTGCCCTGGAATCATAAACATTATTATGAAATAAATGGGGCTATGGCGGATACCCGGCTCCGGGGAAGGTGTGAACCGGTTCATGACTCATCTTGCAGATCAAATCATCCTACTGCTGGCGGCTTTGCTGCTGATCGCCGTGCTCTCCACCAAATTCTCCACCCGTTTTGGTATGCCTGCTCTGGTCCTGTTTATTGCAGCCGGCATGGTGCTCAGCCATTTTATTTATTTCAACAATGCTTCACTCACGCAGATTGCCGGCATTTTTGCCCTGGTGGTGATTCTGTTTGAGGGCGGCATGCAGACGAGCATGAAGGATATTCGCCCGATTTTGAAGCCGGCATTGTCGCTGGCTACACTCGGAGTATTGCTGACTACGGTGATCGTTGGTATTTTTGCCAAATTCGTACTCGGTGTACCCTGGGCGGAGAGCTTCCTGTTCGGGGCCATTGTCGGCTCCACAGATGCAGCGGCGGTATTCTCCGTGCTGGGCGGCAAAAATATCGACAAACGGCTAACCTCGACGCTTGAAGCCGAATCCGGCAGTAATGATCCGATGGCTGTATTCCTTACCGTGTCGCTGATTGAATGGGTGCAGCACCCGGATACTGCAGTCTGGAGCCTGGTGCTGTCGTTCTTCTGGGAGATGGGGGTAGGGCTGCTGATCGGTATCATCATTGGCAAGCTGGCAGTGTATCTGATTAACCGGATTAATCTGGATTCCACCGGGCTGTATCCGGTCATGGCGGTCGGCTTCGCAGTTCTGACTTACGGGGTCTCGGCCATGGTACACAGCAGCGGGCTGCTTGCCGTCTATGTTATGGGCCTGGTGCTGGGGAATTCCGAGCTGATGTACCACCGCACCATTATGAACTTCAATCATGGCTTCGCCTGGATGATGCAGATTGCCATGTTCATTCTGCTCGGGATGCTGGTCTTCCCGCAGGAGCTGGCGGCTGTGGCCTGGCAAGGGCTGCTGCTGTCTGTCATCCTGATGGCCCTAGCAAGACCGCTTGGCGTATTCCTCAGCCTGCTTGTGTCGCGGTTCTCTTTCCGTGAAAAGCTACTGATCTCCTGGGCCGGGCTCCGGGGAGCCGTCCCGATTGTCCTGGCGACCTACCCGCTGCTCGCGGGGCTGCCGCATGGCAGGCTATTCTTCAATGTCGTATTCTTCGTGGTCCTGACCTCGGCAGTGATTCAGGGAACCACCATTTCGCCTCTGGCCTCGCGGCTGAGGCTGGTGGGCCGGGAGCCTGCGTCCCAGCCCTCCTTGATGGAGCTGGTCGCGCTCGGGAAGACCGATTCCGAATTCAATCATATCGGAATTGAGCGGCAGATGCCGATTGCGGGCATGCAGATTGCAGAGATCGGCCTGCCGGACGATATTCTGTTCACGGCCATTATACGGAACAAGACCATTGTGACGCCGCATGGCAGCACGGTTATTGAACCTGGAGATACGGTATATGTGCTTAGTCCCAAAAGCAAGCGGGAGGAGATGCGCGCCATCTTCCGCAGCGGCTTGGGACGGGCGGCAGAGAAGGATATCCCTACGGTATAAGGGACATCCTACGGGAGGGATGTAAGCTTCTCTTCCGGTTCAGGTGATTTATGTCAATCCATGTGCTTTTGCAGAATTGTGATTCAAATTATAGGATAGGCTCCCGGAAGAATGCTAGAATGTGCAATACATCAAGGCTGCAGGACAATAGATTGCAATACGGAAAAAAGTATGTTAAATTGTATATAGATTTAGAACGAGTCTAAATATAATATGTTGTAAAATACACACTCCGGGAGGTTTTTTGAATGAGTACACAAGTTAATAGCCACACTGCACTGCATGCTGTCCTGAACCGTCAGACCGCGAACTGGACGTTGCTGGGAGTGAAGCTGCATCACTACCACTGGTATGTCAGCGGAACTCAATTCTTCACGCTGCATGAGAAATTCGAAGAGCTGTACAACGAAGCTGCGGGTTATGTGGATGAGCTGGCTGAACGGCTGCTCGCCATCGGCGGACGCCCTGCTTCCACCATGGCTGAGTACCTGAAGCTCTCCAGCCTGAAGGAAGCCGCGGGCGGTGAGAGCGCGAAGGAAATGGTGGCACAGCTGGTTCAAGACTTCGCTGCCGTAGCTGAAGAGCTGAAGCAGGGCATTACTAGCGCAGAGGAGGTCAGCGACCAGCCTACCGCCGATCTGCTGATCGGAATCCGGACAAGTGTAGAGAAGACAGCCTGGATGCTGAACGCTTACCTGGAAATATAAGAACGTATAGGTTTCACGCTATACGTTATCCTTCTATTTCTCGCTGAAACGGTACCGTCCTTTTAAAGGACGGCAATGCCGTTTCCACTTGCGTAATTCCGCACAGGACATATAGAAGAGCGCCCGCGTTACACATGCGGGCGCTCTTTGCTTAAAATATAAGAATTTATATGTTTCACACGATAACTTATCCTTCTATTTCTCGCTGAAACGGTACCGTCCTTTAAAAAGACGGCAATGCCGTTTCCACTTACTTAATAAATACACCGCCGAAGGGCAGTGCCTCCCGCAGGAATCGCTTGATTATGCCATCTTCATTATTGTCGCGCTCGAAGCGTCTGCTCTGGCGTCCGGCCTGGAACAGCACAGGCCCGTGGCCGGTCATCTTCCAGTGATAGCTCATATGCTGGCTGGCGAGATGGTTGCCGTAGACCGTCAGCTCCAGCTTGGCGTTCTCAGGATAAGCGATAATGCTCCCGGCATCGACATACAGCGGATCAAAGGGATGCAGCTCCGCTTCGCAGACCGTGCCCTCTGTCAGAATGCCGATGCTGCCGCGGCCGGAGAATTTGACCTTGACGATATCACGGGTAATCAGCATATTCTTCATGCTCAGGACTCTCGTCTGCATCGTGACTCCCTTGCTGTAGAAGAAGAGATGCCTGAAGTCGTAGAGCAGATCGCTTTTGCTGTCGAGCTGGATGGTCTTGACCCGGTAGCCGGGCGGCAGCGCGGCTGTGAACCGGCAAGGGCCGGTCAGATCCGCCCGGATCAGCTTGCGCTTGCGGTACATGCCCTTCACATCCATGAACCGGTCGGCACGTCCTGCCGAAGGGCCCTGGTAAGCAATAATCTGCTGCGGGTGCAGCACATGGACCTCCTCGTTCTCCTGAATAGTAAAAGCAACCGCCTGTCCGCTGCCGCTGTCGCCTTCATCCTGAATGTCAATATTCATTCTTCATTCATCCTCCTTAACGCAGCCGGTCACTTCTTCTGGAGCGGTGGCGCATTGTGAAGCGCAGCACCCGGATCAGCAGGAAGTAGCCGAGAAGAAGAGCAATCCCGGAGATGACCGTCACCTTGATCCGGTTGAAATAATTCTCTCTCGCTGTCCGGTCGTTCTTCAGCTCGTCCACGACCTGGCTGAGCTGACGGTTCTGCTCCTGCAGGGCGGCATTCTGGGACTGATACGTCTGCATTTGCTGCAGGCTGTCCGTCAGCTGGTCCTTGGCTTCACCGAGATCCTCCTTCGTCTGCTGAAGCTCTTCTGCAGTCTTCTGGTAACTCTCCTGCAGCTTGGTGACTTCTCCGGGAAGCTCCGAGAAGCTCTGTATTCCATTGTATATATCATTCAGATAATTGGCCTTGGCCTCGGGGGCAGGCCAAGTGAGAGTAAGGCCAAGCAGAAGCAGGGAAGAACCCAGCAGCTTCAGCATCACTCCTGTTACCCGTCTTTTCATCAACTGATCACCACCTGTTAGAGCTATTGTCTTCCTATTTTATCATAGCTGCTTGCCGTTTGAACAACCTGGAAGGCTGTAGGCATAATTACCCTTCAGGTCCATAGAGAGAACCATACAGAGAACCATACAGAGAACCATACAGAGAACCATACAGGTAATACAGCGTTAAGCCAGAGATGGTTCCCGCGATATTGAGTGTCGCTGCAAATTAACGTATACTGTGAACGGAAAGGGGCTGTATTCAATGAATAAATGGCTCAAAACACTGTTGTTCCTGGCGGGCTCCGCCCTGTTAACCCGGTTTATTCCGTTCTCCTCCTTATTCCGTAATCTGGATACCATGTTCCATGAATTCGGCCACGCGCTGATGACTCTGCTGCTCTCCGGCAATGTGCTGCGCATTGAGCTGTATTCTGATCACAGCGGTGTGACCTATTCGGCGATTGCTGCCGGAGGCAAGGCGATCCTGGTGTCGCTGGCGGGTTATCCTCTGGCTTCACTGTTTGCGTTGCTGCTCTTCTATTTCTATAGTAGAGATAAGCGGGAATGGGGGCTGGTTCTGGCCAGCATGGTTGCGCTAATTATGCTTGTGCTCTATGTGAGGGGTGGCTTCGGGATGATCTGGCTGAGCGGCTTCATTCTGCTGAATGCTGCGATGCTGTTCCTCTGGCCGAAGGTCAGCAAGGTGTACTACCTGTTTCTTGCGTTCCTGACCCTGGAGGAGTCCGTAATGGGGACCTTATTCCTGGTCTATGCTTCCGTTGTGACACCTTCCCGGGCAGGGGATGCAGCAAATCTGTCCAGATTAACCATTTTACCGGCCCCTGTGTGGTCACTCCTGTTCTTCCTCTTCGCATTGCTGTGTGCAACCTGGGCCCTTGGGCTGTTCTTCCGGCATGAGAAGGCGGGCAGACGGGTTAGATTGATGTAATGCGTAAAACTTTGTTCGTCATATTTTGACAAAAGGATAGACTTTCGTAAAGAGGCAATCCCCTTTAGGGGGAGGTTGGCTCTTTTTTTGTCGATATTATAGGACCGAACATACATTCCATGACAAGGAGTTGTCCGCCAATATTGGTACATTAATAGAAGACCCAAATTAAGAAAGAGGTGGAAATATGCAAGCAAGTATTCAGACGTTGTTTACATGGAGCCAGGAGCGTATTCTGGCGGGCGGTGCCAAGAAAGTAGTGCTGCTGGTGGAGTGGAAAGGAGTGTCGCAAGGCGAAGATTTCCGCAAGAAGAGCCGCAAGGTGGTAGCCAGGGATATTGAGCTGCGTGTCTGGCTCGAAAGTCATGTCAAGGTAACAGGATGTTACGGGTGTAGTGCAGAAGAAGGAGAGGGGAGATCACTGCTCCTGAAGCTTGGCAAAATCCATTCCGGGCAGCGCAGGTACATCGCCCTGGAATTCATCATGGCGGGTATGCCTGCAGGCATACATGAAGCCCTCTGGCTGCAATGGCAATACAAGCAGCCTACGGTGGAGCGTATCCGCGAGCTGCCGCTCAAGAAGCTGGGAATCGAATATTCCCATCGTACCGACCTGCTGGGGGCACATTCCTGCTTCCATGTGGAGAAGCATCTGGCACTGCTGCAGACAGAGGCGCTAATCGCGGAAGCCCAGGAGGCCCGGATGAAGAACAAGCCGGAAGTGCCCTCGGAGATTCTTCACAGGCAGGCCGATCAACTACTCCTGATGGCTGCCCGCTCCGGGGATATGCAGCTGCTCAGAGAAGCGGAATCACTGTATAAAAGACTGGAGGCAGAGAATCTGCCGCTCAGCAGGACAGGAATGAGATAATTGCAGGGAAGCTGCGTAGATAGAATAGGAATTACCCATACATAGGGCTCAAATATAGTATCACACCCGGCGGAGCAGATAAAGAAAGGCGTAATATCTAAATGTGGTAACATAGTAAAATAGTTCTATTATATTTTCTTATCTCGGTTATTACATCCTTGGTTATAGATATATATAACTAGTTTATTTAAAAATAATGGGTCTATTTTACCATAAGTCAAGGAGAACTGAATATGACAGACCGATTGATCCGGCTGATGCGCATCATTACGCTAGTTCAAGCCAAACCGGGAATTCTGGCCCGTGAGCTGGCGGAACGATGCGGCAACAGCGAGAGAACGATTTATCGGGATATGGATGCGCTCAGTGCCATGCATATCCCCATTACTCATATGGGACACGGCAAGGGGTATGCTTTTATCGGAAATTTCGCGCTGTACCCCTTGGATTGGTCAGAAGAGGAAGAAGAGGCTTTTTCACAGTTGCGCAGTATTATGGCGGAGATCAAACCTTTGCTGCCCCCGGGCTTTGAAGATGCATACGAGAAAGTGATGGCGGCAGATTATAAGCAAAAGGCAGAAAGGGAAGAAACAATGGAGCGTACGAAAAAGGAAGCCGGACCAAACTGGACGGAAAATAGCAGATCTCAGGGAGACCAGCCCCTCTTTCTGACCGACATTCTGGATGCCGTGATGAAGCAGAGAAGCATACAGGCCGACTATAGTGAGAATGCCTACGAAGAAAAAGGTATCCGGATTGATCCCTATTGCCTGGTCCCGCTAGAGAATCGTTTTCACCTGATTGGTTTCTGTCACCGTTTCGGAATTATCCGTACCTTTCATATTAACGGCTTCTCCAGTGTGAATCAGTTGGACAGGTGGTTCTCCAAAGATCAGTTCGATCTGCAGTCCTTCATGGAGCAGAAGTGGTCCCTGGAGCAGGACAGCCTGCAGGTTGAATTCAGAGTCAAATTCTCGCAGCGGATGATGGAACGGCTGAAGCAGGAGGAAATGTTTGTGAAGCCGAGCAGAGTGGACCGCCAGAACCGCAGCCTGCACTTCAAGGTCGCTGTGGAGCAGGACATCGGCTTCGTCCATTGGATTATGAAATACAAGGAAGAGGCTGAGATTATGGAGCCGCTGTACTACCGGGATGTGCTGAAGCATCAACTGGAGAAGTGGCTGTCGCTGTACAAATAACGATAAGTATATTTTCCCCGGATTTTTATGCTCTGATATATTCATATAAAATTCATAGGGTTAGTTATATGCACAAATTCCCCTTGCCTAGATAGGATATCCATAGTAATGTTATACATTAAATAACAGTAATATGTATCTAATGTTAATTATATCACTTAGTATGTTAGGTATTGGTTAATATATCTAACTTTTTTAAATAATTTTTCCTAACTAGTCATTTGACCTTCGTTCAATTTTTAACAGAAAAGAGGGAGAGACTTGATCCAGCCGATTCTGAGCATTGAAAACCTGCATACTCACTTTTTAACGGGCCGCGGTGAGGTTCCTGCAGTGGATGGTGTCGATCTCTACATTAACCCGGGCGAGGTTCTGGGCGTGGTGGGGGAATCGGGCTGCGGCAAGAGCGTTACTTCCCTATCTATTCTGAAGCTTGTCCCAAGCCCCTCAGGGAGAATTGTAGACGGACGCATCCTGCTGAAGGGCCGCGATATTGTCCCGCTGAAGGAGAAGGATATGCGCAAGATCCGGGGAGATTCGGTCTCCATGATCTTTCAGGAGCCGATGACCTCGCTGAATCCCTTATTCACAGTTGGCCAGCAGATTATGGAGACGATACGCCTGCACCGCGGCCTCTCCAGGAAGGAGGCGCGGGAGCATGCTGTCGGTATGCTGCGCAAGGTTGGAATTCCCCGGCCGGAAGCGATCATCGACGAGTACCCGCATCAGCTCTCGGGAGGCATGCGCCAGCGTGTCATGATTGCCATGTCGATCTCCTGCAGCCCGGAGCTGCTGATTGCCGATGAGCCGACAACCGCGCTGGATGTAACGATTCAGGCCCAGATTCTGGAGCTGATCCGCCAGTTGAATGAGGAGCAAGGCACTGCTGTCATGCTGATTACCCATGATCTTGGCGTAGTGGCTGAGATGTGCCACCGTGTGGCTGTGATGTATGCCGGCAAGGTGGTGGAGGAAGGCAGTGTTCGAGATATTTTCAAAAATCCGCTGCATCCGTATACGAGAGGACTGATTGCCTCCGTCCCCCGGATGGATGAAGCGAAGGAACGTCTCTACTCCATTCCGGGTAATGTGCCGGTTCTCAGCACAGATATGCAGGGCTGCCGGTTCGCACCGCGCTGCCCGGAGGTCATGGAGCTCTGCATGCAGAGCCTTCCGGCGCTGACAAGGCAAGAGGAACAGCACAGCTGCAGATGCTGGCTGCATGACAGTCCACAGGAGGATGCGGTATGAGTGAGAGCCTGCTTGAGGTCAAGGGACTCCGGAAGTATTATCCGCTGAACAAGGGCTTCTTCAGCCGGGACCGCGGCAGTGTGAAGGCTGTGGATGATATCTCCTTCGTTGTAAGCAAGGGCGAGACCTTCGGTCTGGTAGGAGAGAGCGGCTGCGGCAAATCGACCACCGGCCGCGCGCTGCTCCGGCTGATTGAGCCCACAGCGGGTGAGATCTGGTTCGAAGGGCAGGAGCTTACGAAGCTGTCTGCGGAAGAGATGCGGAAGCAGCGCCGGGAGATGCAGATCGTCTTCCAGGACCCGTTCTCCTCTCTGGACCCGCGTCATACTGTGCAGCGTATTCTCGAAGAGCCGATGATTGTACACGCCACCGGCAATGCCAGGCAGCGTAAGGCAGAGGTGGAGCGGCTGGCGGATGTGGTCGGATTGTCCAGGGCGCATCTGCAGCGTTACCCTCACCAGTTCTCGGGCGGACAACGTCAGCGGATTGGCATTGCCAGAGCGCTGGCACTCCATCCGAAGCTGATTATCGCGGATGAGCCTGTCTCTGCGCTGGATGTATCGATCCAGTCCCAGGTCATTAACCTCATGCAGGATTTGCAGCGGGAATTGGGCTTAACTTACATATTTATCGCCCATGATCTTAGTGTGGTGAAGCATATCTGCGACCGGGTAGCAGTAATGTACCTGGGGCGGATTGTCGAAATTACGGACAAGCATACGCTCTATGCCCGGCCGCAGCATCCTTATACGCAGGCCCTGCTCTCTGCGGTTCCTGAACCTGATCCCGATATCCGCAAGGAGCGGATCATTCTGCAGGGGGAGGTACCGAGTCCGGCCAATGCGCCAGCCGGATGTGCATTTAACACGCGTTGTCCGCGCGTGATGGAGCGGTGCCGGGTGATCAGACCTCCGCTGCTCGAGACAGAAGCCGGACACTTCACAGCCTGTCATCTCTATGATGGAGAAGCCAATACACCGCTTGCCTGATCCGCATGCATCTTAGAGCCATATACAGAAGAACCTTGGTTTATAGCTGTGCTACCTGCACCGCTCTATATAAACACTTTGATATTTCAATGAAAGAAGGGAGCTTTCTGGAGATGAAGAAATGGGGTAATCTCGCATTGGTACTGATGCTTGGCGCGGGGCTCGCGCTCAGCGGCTGCGGCGGAGGGAACAACACAGGCAACGCAGGCAACACAGGAAATACCGGAGGGAATACGGCGGCAACGAACGCTCCGGCAAGCCTACCTGAGACATCCGGGACAGCACAGGATACCCTGATTCTGGGGCGCGGGGGCGACTCGGCTTCCCTTGACCCGGCGATTGTGACGGACGGGGAGTCGCTGAAGATTGCCCATCAGGTCTTCGATTCGCTGCTCGAATATAAGCCGGGCACCTCCGAAGTCCAGGCTTCCCTTGCCGACAGCTGGGAAGTAACGCCGGATGGGCTGAGCTACACCTTCAAGCTGCATCCCGGCGTGAAGTTTCATGACGGAACCGATTTCAACGCCGAGGCCGTTGTGTTCAACTTCCAGCGCTGGAGTGATTCGGCCAGTGAATACAAATTCGAAGGCGATTCTTTCGACTACTATGACTCCATGTTCGGCCCGGACGGGTCGCGGGTGATCAAGGAAGTGAAGGCGGTGGACGAGTCGACGGTTCAATTTGTACTGAACCAGCCGCAGGCGCCGTTCCTGCAGAATATCGCCATGACCACCTTCGGAATTGCCAGTCCTGCTGGGATCAAGGAGAAGAAGGAGAATTTCAAGAATGAGCCGGTAGGGACGGGCCCGTTCGTGTTCAAGGAGTGGAAGCGCAACGATTCCATCACGCTGGATAAGAATACTGCCTACTGGAAGGAAGGGCTTCCCAAGCTGAACAAAGTCATCGTGCGCTCGATCCCGGACAACTCGGCCCGCTTCACGGCGCTGCAAAACGGGGAAATCGACCTGATGGAAGACCTGAGCCCGGACGACTTGTCCACGCTGGAGAATAGCAGCGCTCTGACCAAGATTGAGCGTCCGCCGTTCAATGTGGCGTACCTCGGCTTCAACTTCAAGAAGAAGCCGTTTGACAATGTGAAGGTCAGACAGGCACTCAGCCATGCGGTCAACAAGCAGGAGATTATCGATGCATTCTTCGCCGGCCAGGCTCAGGCTGCGGTCAATCCTATGCCGCCTTCCCTGTGGGGCTATAACGACAGCGTGAAGGATTATGAGTATGATCTGGACAAAGCCAAAGCATTGCTGGCCGAAGCGGGTTATCCTGACGGATTGCCTGACCCGGTGACCCTGTACGCGATGCCTGTATCCCGTCCTTATATGCCTGACGGCAAGAAGGTAGCCGAAGCGATTCAAGCAGAGTGGGAGAAGATCGGGGTCAAGACTGTGATTGAGTCCCCGGAATGGGCCACTTATCTCGATGACACCAAGACCGGGGAGAAGGACGATATCTTCATGCTCGGCTGGACCGGCGACAACGGTGACCCTGACAACTTCCTGTACACCCTGCTGGACAAGGATGCTATTCCCGGCAATAACCGTGCCTTTTATGTGAATGAAGAATTGCATACGCTCCTGACCGGCGCCCAGAAGGAGATAGACCAGGGCAAGCGCACCGAGCTGTACAAGCAGGCTCAGGAGATGATCAAAGCCGATGCGCCATGGATTCCGCTGGTTCATACCACACCGCTGCTGGCCGGTAAGGCCAATCTGAAGGGCTTTGTTCCCGGACCGACAGGGACAGAATATTACAGTGAGATTTATTTTGAATAAATACACCTTTGGAAGGTGAACGGAATTGAACTCTTACCTCATAAAACGTGTGATGGTGCTGTTCCCGGTGCTGATCGGCATGACCCTGATCGTCTTCTCGATCATCCATGCCATTCCGGGTGATCCGGCCGAGACCATTCTCGGCCAGAAGGCGACGGAGCAATCCAAGCAGGCGCTGCGTAACCAGCTTGGCCTCGACAAGCCCTGGCTGCAGCAATATTTTAACTACATGGGTGATTTGGTGCAGGGGGACCTGGGGACTTCGATCCGTACCAAAACGCCGATTGCCAAGGAAATCGTACCGTATCTGGCCGCTACGCTGGAGCTGACGGCTGCCAGTATGCTGTTCGCAACCTTCGTCGGAGTGAACGCCGGTATCCTCAGCGCCTGGAGGCAGAATTCCTGGTTCGACTATACGGCTATGATCATCGCGCTCATTGGGGTATCGATGCCGATATTCTGGCTGGGGCTGATGGAGCAGCTGCTCTTCGCGCTGAAGCTCCATTGGCTGCCATCCATCGGCAGGATGGACCAGCGCAATCCGGTGGAGACGATAACCAACCTGTACGTGCTGGATACAATTCTGGCCGGGCGGTGGGACCAGCTGTGGACGGTCATTAAGCATCTCATTCTGCCGAGTATTGCGCTTGGCACGATTCCGATGGCGATCATTGCCCGGATGACCCGCTCCAGTATGCTGGAGGTGATGAATTCCGATTATATCCGTACAGCCAAGGCTAAGGGTATGTCGCAGTTCCTCGTGGTCTATAAGCATGCGCTGAAGAATGCACTCATTCCGGTGCTGACGGTAATCGGCCTGCAGACGGGGGCGCTGCTCGGAGGGGCGGTGCTGACCGAGACGATTTTCGCCTGGCCCGGGGTAGGGCGTTATATCTTTGAAGCGATCAGCTCGCGGGATTATCCGGTGATTCAGACGGGGATTCTGATTATCGCTTTTATCTTTGTGGTCATCAATCTGCTGGTGGATCTGCTGTATGCCGCTATTGATCCGCGCATCAATTACAAGTGAGGGGGAGCAGCTATGGGACAGGCAGCACTACAGGCTCCACCTCCTGAGGCTCCGGCGGATCAAGCCTCCGGCCCCTGGCGCGATGCGTGGAAGGCCTTCCGCAAGAACAAGACGGCCATGGCCGGGCTTGGCATTATCCTGTTCTTTGTACTGATTGCGCTGCTCGCGCCATGGATCGCTCCGTATGATTTCAAGGCCCAGCAATTAGTGAACCGCCTGAAGCCGCCGTCGGCGGAGCATTGGTTCGGTACGGATGATCTGGGGCGGGATCTGTTCACCCGGGTGATCTACGGGGCACGGATTTCACTCTGGGTAGGATTTTTCTCCGTAATCGGCTCGATCATTGTTGGCACCGCACTGGGCATACTCGCCGGATACTATGGCAAATGGATGGATATGATGATCTCCCGTCTGTTTGACATTTTGCTGGCTTTTCCGAGTATTCTGCTGGCCATCGCTATTGTAGCTATTCTTGGGCCTTCCTTGCAGAATGCGCTCTACGCGATTGCCATCGTCAACATTCCGACTTATGGGCGGCTGGTCCGGGCCAAGGTGCTGAGCCTGAAGTCCGAGGAGTACATTACGGCGGCCAGGGCGATCGGGATGAAAAACGGGCGGATTCTGTTCAGCCATATTCTGCCGAACAGCCTGACGCCGATCATTGTCCAAGGCACCCTTGGCATCGCTACAGCCATCATTGAAGCCGCGGCCCTGGGCTTCCTTGGACTCGGCGCCCAGCCGCCGGACCCGGAGTGGGGCAAGATGCTCTCCGATTCCCGGCAGTTTATCCAGAAGGCCCCCTGGACCGTAGTCTTCCCGGGCCTGTCCATCATGCTGACCGTCCTCGGCTTCAACCTGATGGGCGACGGCCTGCGCGATGTGCTGGACCCGCGGATGAAGAATTGAAATTAAGATCTTATCAAGAGCTGTCCCAAGCCATATCAATGGCTGTTGGGATAGCTCTTTATTTTGAGGGAGATTATTTAATGAAATGTTATTATGAAGGAAGGCACGAGCATATCCCACCCGTTAGGGTGAGTTTGTTCTGTTTGAATAGGAGATTCGTTTCTCAGCGTTCCATGAACAGTAGTCGCAACTTTTCCCGAAAATAACTTTGTGAATTTTCGAACAATATCCAAAACACTTCGTAATGTAGGTTGAAAGGGCGGCGGAGAACAGATGATGACCGACAAACAGCTCGTTGAAGGATGCAAGTCCGGTCAACATGAGCATCTTGAGCTTCTCATTGTCAGGTATAGGGATGATTTATACCGGTTCTGCCGCCATCTTACCTTGAACCGGCAGGATGCGGAGGATTTGTTCCAGGAGGTATGGGTACGTGTGCTCCGCAAGCTGGAGAAGTATGATGTAGAGCGTCCCTTTAAGTCTTGGCTGTTCCAGGTGGCGTTCAATATGTACCGTGACCACTACCGGAAGTGGAAAAGTGTGTATGCCCTTTGGACCTGGTTGTCCTCGGATTCGGAGCATATTCATATTAGAGATCCGGCTCCATTGGCAGAAGAGGAGCTGCTGCGGCATGAGGAGCACCGGTTCCTGGAGGAATGCCTGCGGAGTCTGCCCAAACGTTACCTTGCCCCTCTCATGCTGTATTACTATGAGGAGTTCAGCTATGAGGGCATTGCGGAGGTGCTGGGAGTTCCCCTCGGAACCGTCAAATCCCGGTTGAATCATGGCAAGAAGCTGCTGCACAAGTTAATGAAGGAGATGAACTAAATGAAGGAGCCCAGAGACGAAGACCGGCTGCTGACGGAATATTTCAAGCTGCCTGTTACGCCATCTCCAGAGCTTGTCTCTAATACGATCCAGCGGATACAAGGGCGCAGGACAATGGGCGCGATTTCCATTTTAGTGGCTCTGCAATGGCTGGTATTCATGGTGCTGGGACTGTATTTCCTGGCCGGTCCGGCTGCTTTGCAGTGGAAGATCAGCATGGGGCTGCTGTTCATTCTGTCTCCAATGGTTGCCGGAACGTTACTATTGTACCGTACTATGGGAAGCGGAGGAGGATCTTATGAAAGTTCACTTCACCGTTGAGAAGTTTGTTTTTGGGGGGATGACGGCAATCGTTCTGGCCAGCTGCATTGCGCTGGGATACAGCATAAGTCCGTATATGGGCGATTATGTGGAGGAGAATCTGACCTGGCTTATTGTGATGAGTCTGCTGGCCCTGCTGTTCTTGAGCCTCAATGTGCTAATTGCAGTATTCATTTACAAGGATGCCTCGCGGCGCCGGATGAATGCCTGGCTGTGGATGACTGCGGTCATCTATATTCCGAACTTCATCGGTTTGATCCTGTATCTCCTCGCGAGGAAGCAGCACCACATTCACGCTGCATCTGATGTAGCCAATCAAGGTATCCGTTGTCCGCACTGCGGCCATCTAATCTATACAGAGGAGTGTTAAGCATATGAACAAGAAATGGATGACACTGGGGATCTTAATCATCATGGCATCGGTGCTGCTGACTTCCTGCGATAAGAAAATAATGTACGTCGGGTCCAGCACGAAGAGCAAAATAAGCGGCTCCTACAAGTTTTTTACGGGTACAGAGGAGAAGAAACTGAGTATGAAAAGCGGCGAAACGATCAGTATCGATTATAAATCCAAGGTGGAAGAGGGCCAGCTGTCCATGAAGTTATACGGACCGGATAATCAGGTGCTTACTGAACTGGGAACCAATGAAACCGGTACTGAGAAGGTGAAAGCCGATAAAGACGGGAAATACCGGATTGAAATCAAGGGTGAAGAAACCAAAGGAAGCTTCAAGGTTGCTTTCAAGGTCGAATAACTGGAACTGGTGAAAAGATGATTACGAATACCCCTAGAACAGGCCTCTTCCCTATATATAGGCGGGGGCTTTTTGCTGTGTGGACGAGGGAAATCCCTGATTTTAATACTAATTATAACTAAACATACACAAACATAATCAAATATATTGTATAATTCGATTTAACTTGCTAGAATATGTTCAAAATATACGAAATAGCGATTGGGAGGAATGGGAAATGCTGAAGAAGTGGTTAATGGGATTACTGGTATTCATGATGATGGCGGGGGTAACGGCCGGCTCAACAGGGGAGGTTGAGGCGGCAGCCAAAAAGACGGAGATTATTGTCTCCGCAGCGGCGAGCCTTCAGGATAGTCTGGACAAGATCGCGGTGCAGTACGAGAAGCAGCATCCTGAGATTAAGCTGGTGTTCAATTACGGCGCCTCCGGTACGCTGCAGAAGCAGATTGAGCAGGGGGCCCCGGCGGATTTGTTCTTCTCGGCAGGCGACAAGCAGATGAACGCGCTGGTGGACAAAGGGTTGATCGCTGACCACATGCCGCTGCTGAAGAATCAGTTGGTCGTCGTGGTTCCTTCCGATTCGAACACGAAGCTTACAACCATTACTGACCTTACTGCTCCAGCCTTCAAAAAAGTAGCCGTAGGCCAGCCGGAATCGGTTCCGGCCGGACAATACGCCCAGCAGTCCTTGACCGCGAAGAAGGTATGGGATACGCTGCAAAGTAAGCTGGTCTTCGCCAAGGATGTCCGTCAGGTGCTGTCTTATGTGGAGACAGGGAATGCAGATGCAGGGTTCGTCTACAAGACAGACGCGTTAACCTCGAAGAAGGTGAAGATTGCCCTGACGGTAGGCGGCCATGTACACAAGGCAATTAACTATCCGGTGGGTATTGTCACAGATTCGTCGCATCAGGTGGAGGCCAAAGCCTTCTACAGCTATGTGCAGACTGCTTCTGCAAGCTCGGTCTTTACCGGCTACGGCTTTCAATTAGCGAAATAAGTAACTTCTATTAGATAGGGTGAAAAGAGATGGAGATCAATTGGACCGATTTTTTCGCCCCGGTCTGGCTGTCCATCAAGATTGCGGTATTAACCAGTGTGATCGTATTCCTGCTGGCCACGCTGGCTGCCCGGAAGATGGCGGGACGCCGGTTCTTCGGACACAGCCTGGTCGAAACGGTCCTGCTGCTGCCGTTGGTGCTGCCGCCGACTGTGGTCGGCTTCGTCTTGCTGGTCTTCCTCGGGCGGCGCAGCTGGATTGGCAGGCTGTATGAACAGTTCACAGAGCACACGATCCTGTTCACCTGGGGGGCAGCGGTAATTGCCGCAGTCGTGGTGGCTTTTCCGCTGGTATACCGCACGGTCAAGGCAGGCTTCGAGGGGGTAGAGAAGGACCTTGAGGATGCTGCGCGTGCGCAGGGAGCCAGCGAGCTTCAGGTGCTGCGCTATGTCACTCTCCCGCTGGCCAGCCGTTCGCTGGCTGCCGGATATGTCCTCGGCTTCGCCCGCGGGCTGGGTGAATTCGGAGCGACGATTATGGTGGCGGGCAATATCCCGGGACGTACCCAGACCGTGCCTACCGCGATCTATGTAGCGGTGGACGGAGGCAATATGACGCTTGCCTGGATGTGGGTCGGCTCAATCATTGTGATTTCCATGCTTATGCTGATGTTCGTGAACCGCCGTTCCTGATGGATGATTACAGGTTAACAAGAGCAACCCCCGTCCTCACCGGATTTCCGGTGAAGGCGGGGGTTGTTTACGGTAAACCGGACACAATTGGCTTGAGCGGACGGCACACGTACCCAATGTAATCGAAAAACCGACCACAATTGGCTGAAGAGTATCCATGTTGCCCTCACGGTTTAGTTCCTGAATTTATGTGTTTTGTGTCCCCTGCCGGCGGTAATCCGAGGGGGAGACGCCGGTCTCCTTCTTGAAAATCCGGTTGAAGGACCGGTAATTCTCGAAGCCGATGGATTCGGAGATTTCGAAGGTCTTGTGGTCGGTGGTGAGCAGCAGCAGCTTGGCCTGTTCGATCCGCAGGCGGGTCAGATATTGGACAAAGCTCTCGCCGACGGCCTTTTTGAACATGGAGCTGAAGTAAGGCACGCTGTAATTGATCGAAGCCGCCAGCTCCTCCAGCTTGTAGGGATAGCTGAGATCTTCACGCATCTGTTGAATGATACGCGTGATGGAGGCATCGATCTTCCGGCCGCCCTCCTGAAGCTGCTGAAGCTTGCGGAAATAATCGCAGGTGATCTCATGTACGGAGTTGAACGTCTGGCAGAGCTCGATTTGTACACGCAGCTCCGCTTCGAGGTCCGCTCCGCCTTCCGCCCCAATTACGTTATGGCTCATATCCAGGAAGACTCTCAGGTACAGGGACTTGATCTGCTCCGGGTCCCAGGCTTGCTCCATGGCCTGACGGTGCAGGGATTGGCGCTCCTGTTCCAGAGCGGCTGTGCTGAGATGCGGCTCCAGCAGCGCTTTCTTCAGCACCTTGCTCCAAAAACGGCTCTGCGGCTCGGGAATCCGCTGGAAGCTGGAGAGCTGCCCCCACTCCCCGATGCCGATAAGCTCATTGCAGCGGTAAAAGAACGGATACGGCGCTGAAGCCAGCCGCTTCAGCGCCTCCGGCTGCTCCTCCAGCCCCTGTTCGAAGCTGCACAGCAGGGCGATGCAGCTCATCCGCAGATTCGCGGCCAGAGACTCCAGCACCTGCTCCAGGAAGCGGGGTCTCTCCGTCTTCATGCTGTCGGTATACAGGGCCAGGAATCGCCCTTTGTCGAGGGCGATAACCTTATGCGGGCCTATGCTGCCGAGCAGCTCCTTCAGCACGTTGACCCCGGCGAATTGCCACAGCTTCAGCTCCTCCAGCTGGTCGATCGGGAAGCGCAGGGAGTTGCGGTCCAGCTCCAAGAGCAGGGTCATGAAGCCCTGGCCGTGAAGCGGAAGCTGCGAGTCTGCAAGACTGCGCAGCCATTTGGCTTCAGCCGCCGGGCTGCGAAGCATGTCCAGGAACAGGCTCTGCTCGATCTCCACTTCGCTCAGGCGGACCTGCTGCTCCAGCTGCAGATAATTGTCCCTCGTCTCGCCGCGTGAATCCGCCAGGACCGCCAGCTCCTCCATCGTCCGGGTCAACAGGCCCGGATCGGAGAGGCAGTCATCCTTAATCAGATAGGAGGCTGCCTTCAGATGAATGGCCTGCTGGGCATAATGGAAGTCCTGATGGCAGGTCAGGATAATGATCTGCGGCGCACGGACCCCGCTCCGTTCAATCTCGCGCAGCATTTCCAGCCCGTTCATGCCAGGCATCGTGATGTCGGTAACAATCAGCTCCGGCTTATGCTTCAGGAACAGCTCCAGTCCGTCCCGGCCATCTTCGGCTTCGCCGACAAGGGTGAACAGGTCAGCGCGCTCCTCAATGAAATGCCGGAAGACGGTTCTTGCCGGAATCTCGTCCTCCACAAGGACAACTCTATAGTGATTCATGATGCTCCTCCTTAATCAGAACGTTCCCGGACGGCAGCAGCATGCGGATGGTCAAGCCTTCGCCCGGAGCGCTTGTGAGCAGGATCTGTGTCTCCGCTCCGAACAGCAGCTTCATGCGCATCCATACATTCTGCAGTCCGATGTTCTCGGCAGACTCTTCCTGCTGGAGATGGAGCTGCAGCTTCCTCAGCTCGCTCTCTTCCAGACCGATCCCGTCGTCCCCGACTTGTACAATAATATGGCTCCCGCCGGGACTTCTGTATACACGCACACGGATATGCCCTTCCGGTGCCTTGCGCGGGAGAATGCCGTGGAATACGGAGTTCTCAATCAGCGGCTGCAGACCCAGCTTCGGAATCATCATGCCCCGCAGCGGCTCCTCAATGTCAGCCTCCAGGTGAATCTGGCATTTGTAGCGCATATTCAGCAGCCCGACATAATCCGCCAGATAATCAAGCTCCTGCTGGAGCTGCACCGTCTGCTCGAAATTCTCCATCGAATACCGCAGCAGGGCCACCAGCCGTCCCATCAGGGAGTTGATCTTCTCATAATCCTTCATCATGGCGAACATACGGATCGTATTGAGGGTATTGTACATGAAATGGGGGTTGATCTGCGACTGCAGCGCCCGAATCTCCAGCTTGCGCTTCAGATCCTCCGAATCATGCAGGTCTGCCAGCAGATCCTGAATGCGGACAGCCATGGTATTGAGCATCCGGCCCAGATCCCCAATCTCATTACTCGCGAAATGAGTAACACGGGCTTCGAAATCCCCTTTTTTCAGAGCATCGACCTGCCGCTTCACAGCTTGCAGAGGCCGGTAGAGCTGATATCCGAAGCCGATCACACAGAGCGCCCCCAGACAGACCAGTATCAGCAGAAAATAAGTGACCGTCCGGCGGATAATCTCGGCGCTGGCCGTCAGCTCCTTGGACGGAATCTCCGAGAGTACGATCCACTTATCATAGGTGGAGGTCTGTTTGACAGAGACTATTGAGGAGCCTGCCGCGAACTGATCTGGGCGCTTCAGCTCCTTCCAGCGCTTCAGAATCTCATGCACCCGCTGCGTATCCTCCTGCTTCTCCAGCTTGCTGGTCGTGGCAATGGTCAGGCCGTCTTCTGTCAGCAGGGAGATGGAGCCCTCGCTCCCCAGCTGAATATTCTCAATCTGCTGCTGGTATTGGCTATTGTTCATGGAGATCAGCAGCACGCCCTTCAGGTCCTTGTATAAGTCGAAGGGAACGCGTGAGATATAATAGGTGGACGAATGAAGGATAGCCAGCTCAGGCAGCGAGTGCTTGTCCAGAAAAAGATTCGGCCGTCCCGAAGCCAGGTAGGCTTCAATCAGCGGCCGGTACGGGGACTCCTCCAGCATGGCCGGGGCTTCCGTGGAGGAGAGGACTTCTCCGGTGACAGCGGAATAGACCTGCAGTCCCTCCACATTCCCGATAATAGCGGAGGCGCCGCTGAGCACGGAGATCAGATCCTTTTTGCGGACCACCTCTTCAAAATATTGGGCCGAAGGCGAGACCAGCGCACTTTGAATGGACGAGATCCGCGAGTATTGCTCGCTGAGCTCCCGCAGCCGGGTCATGGTTAATTCGATCCGGTCCACGACCTGATTGACGAGTTGGGCGTTCAGGCGGTTCACTTGCTGTTCCACTGTCGTACTGGATACGCTTACAGAGATGAATGACAGCACAATCAGCGGAACCACCGAGATGGCGAACATGACCACAATCATCTTGATATAGAAGCTCCGCCGCAAAAAGCTGAAAAAGGGTGAATTCATAGAGTCACATCCGTTAAAGGTTTTGGACTTCGGATACCGGGCAGGCTATCCTATACAGATTATAGTACATTGGAGAACAGGGAGATACCTGCGGCCCGGCAAATCTTAAAAATGGTGACACTTTGGCTGGAATCCGGCATGTTCTTAAGCTCCGGCGTCTTCTATAATCCAAAGTGTAAGGACGATGTAAACGCAACCAATACAAGCAAATGGGGGATGACAATGAGTTACAAGAGAAAGCTTGTACCGCTTATGGCTACAGCGGCGTTAGCCTTAACTACACTGGCGGGCTGCGGCGGAGATAAAAATTCAGCGGCAGGCAGCACAGCGGCACCGGAAGGCGGCACACCAAGCGGCGCGGCTAGCAAGCCAGCCAGCATCAAGGCCATGACGATTCTGTTCGGCAATCCGCCGGAGATGACGAACAACAAGGCGCTGGAGGATCTGGAGAAGCGCGGCAATGTAGATCTGAACGTAACCTTCGTGCCATCCGAAGCCTATACGGATAAGCTCTCAGTAGCGGTATCCGCCGGAGATTCCTATGATCTGCTGCTGATGGATGGCGGCAAGGACGATAAATTCAACAACCTGGTGAGAATGGGCGCTTTTCATGACCTGACGCCTTACCTTGCGAAGACCAAGAATATCAGCCAGATTGATGAGGTGGTCTGGAACGGGGCCAAGATTGACGGCAAATCCTACGGGATTCCCCGGCCGCGCGGTCTCTACGGCGGAGGTGAAGCCAATATCCTGATCCGCAAGGACTGGCTGGATAAGTATAATCTGCCGGTTCCGAAGACCATGGATGAGCTGACGAATGCGCTTGCGGTGTTCAAGGAGAAGGACCCTGCGGGCGGCGGCAAAACCATTCCGTTCACAATCTACGGATCAGACGGTGTGAACAGCCCCGGGCCGTTCTCGGGTGTCCTCCCGCTCCAGTATGCCTTTGGCATTCCTAACGTATGGAAGCTGGATGGAGACAACGTAGTCCGTGATTTCCAGACGCCGGAATACAAGGCCTTCCTGGAGTGGCTGAGAGATTCGTGGAGCAAGGGCCTGATCGACAAGGATGCGCCTGTACTGAAGAACCAGGGGCAGGCGCGGAGTAAGTTCCTGGCCGGTACAGCGGGTGCTTTTGTCGGGAATGTCAGTGATATTGTAGAGACCAACGTAGAGAAGCTGAAGCAGACGGACCCGAAGGCCGAAATCGCGATTGTCGATGTGCTTGAAGGCGTGAACGGACAGAAGGGCGCTTCTGTACTCTCCGGGTACTACGGACTCTGGGCGGTTCCAAGCTCCGTACCGGAGGATAAAGTGCAGCAAATTGTAGACTTCCTTGATTTCACGGCCTCCGAGGAGAATGTAGCGTTCTCCAAAGCGGGTGTCACCGGCATTCATTCCAGCGATTTCAAGAATGGGGTTGCGGTGCAGACCGAGGAGCAGAAGAAGCAATATGAGCTGGATAAGCCGAACAATTTCATCCTGGAGAACCGCGCAGATCCATATGTATACGCCAACTCCAAGGAGCCGGACATCCTGGCGCTGCAAAAGGCGACTCTAGATACGATCAGCAAGATCGGAGTGGAGAACCCGTTCCTCAGCTACAACTCACAGTACGCCAGCAAGAATCCCGACAGCTATAAGAAAATGAGTGCGGTAATGACGAAGTATGTGCTGGGCGAGGGAGCCTGGGAGGATGTGCAGAAGGAGATTGATACCTGGACTCAGGGTCCGGGGGTGCAGATCACCAAGGAACTGCTGGACCAGTATAAAGCAGAGCATTCCACGAAGTAATACAACACAATACACAGAGGCAAAGGAGGGGGACTTTTCCCTCTCCACTTGCCCAATCGGATAAGGAGGTTTAGCCCGTGCAGAGAGCTTTACGCCCCAAACGGTTTCATCAGCTATGGCCCTTTTATTTATTGGCAGCACCGGGTATTCTCTACTTTCTCACCTTTCATTACATCCCGATGACAGGACTTATTCTGGCCTTCAAGGAATACAGCCCGTTCAAGGGCATGATGGACAGTCCCTGGGTGGGGCTGGATAATTTCAGACAGTTTTTCGGAACCTCCGATTTCTATATGTTGCTAAAAAATACGCTGTTGATCAGTCTGCTGAATCTGATTATTTATTTTCCCTTCACGATCTTCCTGTCGCTGCTTCTGAATGAAGTGCGGCTCAAGGTGTTCAAGCGTGTCTCGCAGACCATCGTATATCTGCCCCATTTTCTCTCCTGGGTCGTGATTTACGGGATTACGATCTCCTTCTTCGGGCCTTCGGGCGTCATTAACCATTACCTGGGCCAGTGGTTTGACGGCAGCGCTAACTTCCTGGTCAGCAACGAATGGTTCAGGCCGCTGGTCATCTTCCAGTCCATCTGGAAGGATGCGGGCTGGGGTACGATTATCTTCCTGGCGGCACTGGCCGGGATTAACCCTGAGCAGTATGAAGCAGCCAAGGTGGATGGAGCAAGCCGGTTGCAGAGCATCTGGCATATCACGCTTCCCGGCATCAAGGGTACGATTGTGATTCTGCTGCTGCTCCGTCTGGGCTCCTCGATGGACTCCAACTTCATGCAGATCTTCCTGATGACCAATAGCCTTAACCTCGATGTCTCCAATGTCTTCGATCTGTTCGTCTACCATGTCGGTCTGGAGCAATTTAATTACAGCTTCGCGATTACGGTCGGCATGTTCAAATCCGTAGCCAGTCTGATCCTGGTCCTCGGGGCCAATTATGCGGCAAGGCTGCTTGGCGAGGAAGGCATATTCTAGAACAAGAACAGGAGTGTAGAGGTTATGAAGCTTAAGGCAACCTGGTTTGACACCATTATTGTAGTCATTATTTGCTTAATCAGCTTGCTGGTTATTCTGCCTTTTCTATATATTATCGCAGTCTCGTTCAGTCCGCCGGGAGATTCGATGGCCGGGAATTTCTTCATCTGGCCCAAGCACTGGACACTGGACGCCTACAGCTATCTGCTGAATGCGAATACGTTCCTGACCTCCGTCAAGAACTCTGTAATTATCACGGCGATGGGCACGGTACTCAGCCTGTTTGTCTCGATTACACTGGCTTATGCCCTATCGAAGAAATTTCTGCCCGGACGCCGGATCATGCTGCTGGTTATTTTCTTCACGATGATCTTCCACGGAGGCATGATTCCGAACTATCTGGTCGTCAAAAATCTGGGCCTGATCGATTCCTACTGGGCGGTAGTACTTCCGGCAGCCTCCAGTGCCTTCAATATCATGGTCATCCGCTCGTTCTTCCAGAGCCTGCCTGAGAGTCTGGACGAAGCGGCAAGAATTGACGGGGCGGGGGAATTCCGAATTCTTTACTCGATCGTGCTGCCGCTGTCCAAGCCGATTATCGCTACGTTCACCCTGTTCTTCATGGTGCAGTTCTGGAATGAATTCTTCTCGGCGGTTATCTATCTGAATGATACGACGCGCTGGCCGATTCAACCACTCCTGCGGCAGATGGTCGCGATCAGCGCCTCCAATATCTCGGCAGAGGCGGCGGTGGATGCCTCGCTTGCGGCCAACCTTGGACCCAATGTCCAGAATGCGGCCATTCTGCTGGCGATGCTGCCCATAGTCATGGTGTACCCGTTCCTGCAGAAATATTTTGCTAAGGGTGCCATGCTGGGTTCGATTAAGGAATAGACATTTAGGCGGATGAATCCGCAAATATAAAGGTGATGATAGAATTGACCATGAATTATAAAGATCTGCGGCACAATCCCGCATACACGAAGCCGCAGCTGACTGCCGGAGAATTCTTAAGCACAAGGCTGGACTTGACCAGACCGGAGCTTGCCGGTGTAGCTGCGAAGCTGGACTTAGGCGATATCGCCGGTGCACGGGATGCTTATTTAGAAGTCATTGCAGCGGGTAACAACGGGAGATATTACTTTGATGTGAAGGATGTTCCTGGGCTTAGGGCTTACGCCGCCAGCCATTACAGCGGGGAGGAGGAGGCGCAGCAGGATATTGCCGAGGCGGACCGGATTGTGGAGGGGGATATTCCCCTGTTCAAAGGGAAAAGAGTGCTCTTCCGGCACGGAAGCTATGACTGGAACAGCTGGCTGTTCGACAGCTCGCAGTATCAGCTGCATTTGACCCGGTTCGTCTATGTGAAGCGCCTGTCCAGAGCCTATGCGCTGACCGGGGATGATAAATACGCCAAATGCTTCAATGATATGATCAGCCATTTCATTGACGATAACCCTATGCCGGTGGATGGTACGTTCCGGGCGGAGCATTCGACCTGGGACCCTCTCTCGGCCGGTGTGCGGATGTTCATGCTGCCGGAAGCCTTCATTACCTTCTTCGGCTCTCCGGCCTTCGAGCCTGAGGTGAAGCTGAAGCTGATTCAGTCCTTTCAGCAGCACGGGGAGTACGTCCGTAAATATCATGCCAGCGGCGGCAACCATGTCTGCATGCAGCTCCGGGGACTGACTCAGACGGCGCTGCTTCTGCCGGAGCTGAAGGATTCCGCCGCATGGCTGGAATACGCTGGGCGTAAGCTGCCGGGATACATCCTTGAGAACGTCTACCCCGACGGGGTACAGTTCGAGGGCAGCCCGAATTACCACCTGATCGTCATGCGCGAGCTGTATGAACTGGTGGTTCTGTACCAGAAGCTCGGCATCGATGCCGGGGAATACCGGGAGACGCTGGAGAAAATGTATGTCGTCACGATGCATCTGCTGGCACCGGACGGGCAGCTGGTCAAGTTCGGCGATACCGATGTCCAGGTCGTCAGCGAGCTGCGCAACGTCATGAGCCTTGGCGCTTACCTGTACCAGCGGGGGGACTTCAAGGCGCTGGGACATGAGCGGCTGCCGTTCTCCCTGCTGTGGAGAGTGGGGCCGGAGGCTGCGTCGGAGTATGATCAGCTCAAGGCTGCAGAGCCTGCGGAGACGGCCGCCTGCTTCCCGGCAGGCGGTTATGTGACCTCGCGCCAGGGCTGGAGCCCTAACGATATGTACATGGCGATGCGGGCAGGTGTGGGGATTGGCGGGCATGCGCATTCCGATGCGCTCAGTCTGGTTCTCTACGCCGGAGGACGCGAGCTGCTGGCCGATTCGGGTATGGGCTTGTTCGAGTGGAACAAGGAACGTAAATATACAGTCTCGACCCGTGCCCATAACACTGTGGTTGTAGACGGTCAGGACCAGCATGTGCGCAGCTTCCACTGGAATACGCCGCCTACGGCGAGCTGCAGAATCTGGGATACCCAGTTCAATGAAGCCTATGATTATGCTTTTGCAAGCCAGTACGGATATACCCGGTACGAAGATCCGGTGGTTCACTCCCGTAAGGTGCTGTTCGTCAAGAACAGCTACTGGCTGATTGTGGACCTGTTCGAAGCAGAAGGGCAGCACCGCTATGAGCAGTACTTCCACCTGCCGCCGGGGACAGCGGCCTACGATTCGCTCAGCACGGAAGTGGTCTCGCAGCTGGAGGGGGCCAATCTGCTGCTGAAGCCGCTCCCCTCCGGGCTGGCGGAGGACCGGCTGACGCTGGAGCAGGGCCTGATCTTCAAGCAGGGCCACTATCACGAGAGTCCGGTCATGAAGCGTTCCCTTACCTTGACGGGGAGCGCGGCTATCGTTACCCTGGCTGTTCCGTTCGGAACAGCGAAGCCGCAGGTGAGTGTAGAACGGCTGCCTGTCCGGCAGCATGGGGAATTACTCTCCGTGCAGGAGGCCACCGCGCTGCGTATCGTGATGGGAGACCGGGTGGATGATATCTGCCTCTACCATAAGAGTGTCGATGTCACCAGCTACCTCGACCATACCGGCAATATTATCTCCGAAGCGCTGCTGCCCCGCAAGACGGAGCCGGAGGGCATCGCGTTTGCTGGAGGCAACTATAACCGGGATGTTATTGTCGTTAGCGGTCATAGAGAATAGCACAGCACGAATAAGCAACGCCCCTCCCGAACCGGTGAGGGGCGTTGCTTATTCATCTAATATACGCCCTCGCTCTTCCGGGGATAGCTTGGGACAAGTGCAGCAATACTCTCCGGCATCTGGCCCGATCCGGATCCGGTAGGCCAAGCAGCAATGCTTGCGCAGATATAATGAATGGCCGCGCAGCTTCGGATGCTCATACCTCCGGAACCGCATGGATAATTCATCCGGCTTCTCCGGCTGAAGCAGGGTAGTATAATCCTGGCCGATGATCCGGCCACGCTCCTCTGAATCCCAAATTTGCCTGTCCGTCAGCAGCCGTCCATACAGGTTATGCAAATTATGTGCAATCAGCGACCACATGACTTTCTCCTTAGCTCCCGTATACCCTGATACAGCCTGGAGCACCTGCCGTAAATGTGCCAGCAGGCGATCCATATAGCCGGCAAGGCAGGCTTGACGGACTTCCGAAGGATTAGCAGGCCATTTGTCCGTGGCTGCCGTCTCCGCTTCATACTGCATCATTCCTGCATCCGTTAGCCTGAACCGTAAAGCGCCGGGCAACAGAGAGAGCGGGGTATCGAAGAGAGTGATGGAGGCGGCCAGTCCCATGATCAACACCGAGTACCTTTTGGCAAATAAAGTTCCGACCACAATTCCTCCAGGCTCCCCAAGCTGAACCGATTGCTTGCCGATAATGAGCGGTAGCCTCGCTGCATCCAATAGATCTTCTGTACTGTAAGGAAAAGAATTATTCCTGTCCTCCGCGACAGTCACGGCAAAATGCTGCTGCATGAAATCTTGTATCCACTGGCTCCCAAAAGGTTCAGCGCTGCTCATGGCTCCATCCATGCCATTATTTCATCAATAATCTCGCCCCGGCCGATAACCCCCCAGCCCTTGAAGAGCCAGAAGGAATCGGTCTCATGAACCTTTCCTCCCTGTACGGCAGGGATGTTCTTCCAGAGTGCGCTGGCCTGCATGTTGTCCAGGAAATCGCGGGCATTGGAATCCACCTCAAGGACGATAAAGTCTGCCCCCAGCTCCGGTATTTTCTCCAAGGATAGATCAACTCTTTTCTCTTCCGGCGTAAGTGCGGCAGGTTCGAACCCGAGATCCTGATAGAGTAATGCATTGGTTGGATGACCTTGTTGTGCGTACACTTGGAGTGTCTTCTCCCGTACACGGAGGTAGGCGAGTTTTTTGCTGTCCAGCGCTTTGATTTTCCCGCTGGCCTGGACCGTTTTCTGTTCCAGTTCAGCAATTTTTTCCTTCGCCAGGTCCGTTTTGTCATACATCTCCGCAATGGTTAGCAGGTCCTTGGTCCAAAAGGAAGTATCGTCGCCATAATCAAGCCATTCATTTCCAAGAACGATGGTAGGGGCGATTTTGTTCAGCTGCTCATACGAATTCTCGGCCGTCCGGCTCTCAATAAGAATCACATCCGGATCAAGCAAGGTAATGGCCTCAAGGTTGGGATTATCCGCCGAACCTACGGTTTGTACACCCTGCAGCTTGTCAGCCAGATAGGGAAGATACTCTCCTCCGTACCGGACCTCTGTGTTCACGCCGGAAGGCTTCTCTCCGATAGTCAACAGATGATCTATGTACTCTGCTGTGAGAACAACGATCTTATCGATTTCGGACGGAATCACAGCTTCTCCCTTAAGGTGGGTAATTGTGCGTGTGCCCGTTTCCGCAGCCCCCTGACCGCTGGGTTGGGAGGCGGAGGGACGCGGTTCTTCAGAAGCCGGTTGTGGTTGTCCTGCTCCATTGCTGCAAGCCGCCAGGATCAGCAGCAGCACGGCAAAGAGCATGAACTGGAGGGATTTCATTCGCTTCATTTATTTCTTAGTCTCCTTTGTGCAATAGATAATAATAATCATTATCATTATGATAGGAGAACGATACATACTTTTCAATGGATTATAACCCTGTGTTGGCGTGGATAATTCTATCGGCCGGCCTGCTAATCCGGGATGCAACATACGACATGGCCCACTTTCTGCCTGAGGGTCCGAGTGTTTTGAACAACAGATCTCCGGCATCGAATACCCGGGACTGCTTCACTGCATCCAGGGAAGACCATTCTCTGGACGAGAGCAGTGCTTCCAGCCGTTGTCTCGATTCCAGGGTAGGGTCCGCAGCCAAGAAGATGGTTCCCGGGTTATACCCGGGAAGCTCATGAATCTCGAAATCCATTGCTTCAGTCTGCTCACGGGTTGAGAGGGGCGGACTCAGTCCAAGATCTTGGTATAGCAGAGTTCCTGTCTGATTGGAGGCGCCGTACAAGCGGTAGAATTCAGAGCTGACTCTGATAAAAGAAACGGTGGGCAGCACATCCTGTGCCTCCAGCTGTGATCTAAGGAGGTGCTTCTGCTCTGCGTAGCGGTTCATCCAGTCGTCAGCCTGCTGCTCTCTGCCCAGAATACGGGACAACCTTGACAACTGCTGCTCCACATTATCGGTATGCTTAAGAACAACCGTCGGTGCGATGGACTCCAGCAGCTCGCCTGGTAACAGGCGGTCGCTCCCAATAATCAGATCAGGCTTCACCCGTGCCAGCTCTTCATAATTCAACCGGGAACCGTTCAGGCGGACAATGTCCTGCTCCAGTATACCGGAGTGGGGAAGGCTGTGATTTTTTGACACCCGCTCCCGGTAAGACAGCGCAGCCACTGGCGCCAATCCAAGTGTCATCAGGTAATCATCCAGACCATAGTAGAGAACAGCAATACGGATATGATTATTTTTGAGGTAACTGGCCGGTGCCACGCCTTCCGATTTTTTGAACACCCGGCTAAAATAATGCTCGTCCTTATAGCCCACTTCCTTGGCGATCGTCTTGACCCGTTCAGAAGAGAACAACAGCTGCTTGGCCCTTTTTATCCGCTCCTCCAGTAAATAAGTCATAGGAGTCTTTTCTGTAAGCTGCTTGAATGCTCTGATAAAATGATTGGTGCTTAAGCCCGCCATTAGAGCCAGTTGACCAACTTTAAGCTCTTGGTTGTAGTTATTCTTCATGTAGGCAAGCGCAATGTCCATTCCTACAGCCTTGTCCTGCACAATACGCTTACTTGGTTGAAGGAGCATCGCGAGCAGCTGCTGCAGCCGGTATTTGGCGTGCATGATATCCTCCGGGTCACGGGTACGGTGAAAGGAGCTCATTTGGCTGGTGATCTCTGCAGCCTGTGGATGGGCGGAAGCTTCAAGCTTCCCGCTAATTGGAAATACCGGAGGGTGGAGCTGCTGTTGCCTGCGATTTTTACGAAGCTGGATACAGGAGAAGAAAATGATCATATAACGCAGCGGTTCTGCCGTCAGCGCTTTGCCTTCCACCGAAGTTTCGGGCAATAACAAAAAGAAGTCTCCTTTATTCGCCGTAAGCAGCCTACCATTTAGGATAATCTGCCCTTTACCTTCTGTAACATAACACAAGGCATGGTGGTGAAGGATCCTTCGGGGCAAAGACTCCCCCTCTGCAAATCTTCCGTAATAGCTGTGTACGCTTGAAAAAAACAAGCGCTCCAGCCTGAATGCTGTCTGCGGTATTGTGGATAACATGCGTACCTCCTCGTTCGGCCGGAAAAAAATAGCAGATCCTTTCAAGTCTCGTAAATAATATCCCCCGTCTCGCTCAGGTCATAGCTGTGAATCGAGCTTAGTTCACTGCGGAACGCTTCCGAGCGCAGAATATCCAGAATGGCGTTAATCCAGACTTCATTCTCCGGCTTCTTCACCATGACCAGATCGTAGCGCTCGCGGATCAGCGGAATGAAGTCGATGCCGTCAATGATTTTGGCGGCTTTCTCGGTGCCGATGCCCACATCCGCCCCGCCTCTCGCCACCAGGCTGGCTACTGCCAAATGGCTGTTCTCTTCATTAGTGTATCCGTTCAAGCGGGATGACGGGATTCCATGCAGGCGCAGCTGTTCATCCAGAAGCACCCGGGCGCCGGAGCCGCGCTCACGGTTGATCAGCGTCACTCCGTCCTGCCGGAGGTCTCCCCAGCTGCGGATGCCCAGCGGATTGCCCTTCTGCACATAGAAGCCTGCGCTGCGAGTTAGCAGATGCACTACTATATAGGAGAAGCCTACGAGCAGCTTGCGGATATAAGGCAGGTTATATTCACCGCTGTCGCCGTCCAGCAGATGGGTGCTTACAATATCTGATTCGCCCTGATACATGGCAATGAGGCTGTCCAGACTGCCCGCATAGGAACGGAGCGGCCGGGTGGACGGCAGGGTCCGCTCCAGATGAGTCGCCAGAATATCAAGCGACATATCCTGCCCGGTAATGACTACATTTACACCACTGCTCTTCATACTGTGCGGCGGCGGGGAGGCAAAGGCCTGATAAGGCGCGGCGAACGGGAGGCCCGTCTGCTGCGATGGCTGGGCCTGCGGCAGTGCAGCTTCGGTCAGCCCGCCCCCGGGCAGCGGATTCGCATAAGCCCCGCTGTTGCGGGAATTTTGCTTGTATTTCTCCAGATCGGAGAGGTCAACGCGCATCTGCTTGCCGACACGGTAAGAGGGAAGCTCGCCCTTTTTAATGAGATCATAGACCTTGAGCTTGGAGATTTTGAGCAGCCGGGCGATTTCCTCGGTTGTATAGGAAGTATTCTCGGTCATATATTGTACCCTCCTGGGGGATGGACTGCGGCAGATTCACAAATAGCCATATTATGATAGCCTTATTATGCTCAAGACTACCTTATTTTGTGAACCTGTGCAATCCGGGGAGGCCCCCTAATAGGTTATATGCCGGTCCGTCTTCGCCTGCTGTACATCGGATAACTCAATCAGCTCCGAGACGGTAACGAACCTGAAGCCCTGCTTCTTCAGCTCAGGCAGAATAATCTTCAGCGCTTCCTTCGTCTGCGACGGCCCATGGACATGGTCGTGGAACAGGACAATATCGCCGCTCTTGGCATTGCGGATCACCCGGCTTGAGATGTTCCAGACGCCGGGGCGGTTCCAGTCGCGGGTGTCCTGATGCCAGGACCACAGTACGGGCTTCAGGCCCATGCTGTTAGACACATCGATCAGAGTCTCGTCATACATTCCGCCCGGCGGTCTGAACAGGCTGCTGTGTCTGCCGGATATCTTCATAATTTCCTGCTCCGTCAGCGCGAGCTCCTCCTGAATCTGCTTCCCGGAGATCGGCCTTTTGAAATAGACATGGTTATAGGTATGGTTCGCCAGCTCATGTCCTTCATTAATTACGCGTCTGGCGACATCGGGATAAGCGGCGATCCGCTTGCCAATCGCAAAAAACGTGCATTTCGCTTGATACTCATGCAGCACCTCCAGAATGCTGTCCGTCTCCAGGGGGTCCGGGCCGTCATCGAAGGTCAGCGCAATTACCTTCTGGCTGGTGCGCACTTCCCAGATCATATCGCCGCGCTCCTCATAGTAGTAGCGGTTTTTTGCCTTGTTCGGACTGCCCAGGGCCAGATCGGAAGGGCTATGCATCAGCACTAGCGCTGCAAGAACTGCGGCGGTCATTCGGGTGGCTGTTCTCATGGCTCTCAGATTCACTCCACACTTGTTTTTATAAGCGGTTCCTGCTGCTTAAGTCTTAGAATGCTCTATCCCCCTTGGTTGCTATGCATTTATAGCAGCCCGCAAGGCGATTTGCATTTTAGAGTGAAAGTTCCGGCGGAAATGACTTATAATAAGTTACTAAATACAGATCAAGGAATAGGGGCAGCGGAGATGACACTGATTGAACAAAGAGAGCATAGACAATATCCCGAAATCACGAAGCTGGAGACCTCCAGAGCCGCATATGAACGCGACTATTCGCGTCTGATCCATTCGCCGACCTTCCGGCGGCTGCAAGGCAAATCTCAGGTGTTTGGAGCCGGAACCGGGGATTACTACCGGACGCGTCTGACCCATTCGCTGGAGGTGGCACAGATTGCCCGTGAAGCGGCCAAAAGCCTGCTGCGTTCTTACCCGGAAGTAGAGACAGGAGCCGCGGAGAATCCGGGCCTGGTCATTGATCCGGAGGTAGTGGAATGTGCGGCCATCGCCCATGACTTCGGTCATCCCCCATTTGGACATAAGGGAGAAGAGGTGCTGGACAACCTGCTGGAGAAGCTGGTGACCCGCAAGACGGTGGAGGCGGTGGCCAAGTCCGGCGCTGGTCCCGTTCAGCAGCAGACGATTCATGAGAGCATGAAGCGCAAATATGAGCATTTTGAAGGCAACGCCCACAACTTCCGCCTGATCATGTTCCTTGAGAAGCGTGAGAATATCGACGGCCTGAACCTCTCGGACGCGGTGCTGCTGGGCATTAACAAGTATCCTTTTCCCGGGACGGTACTGAAGAAGGGGATGTATCTGCACGAATGGGAGTATATCCATGAGATCCGCACCCAGTGGGGAATTCCGGCAGGCAAAAAGACGCTGGAAGCGCAGCTGATGGACCTGTGTGACGATATTGCTTATTCGGCGCATGACCTGGAGGACGGTATCAAGGCCGGGAAGATTGAGGTACATGAGCATTTCATGCATGACGACTATATCCAGCGGCTGATTGTGGAGAAAATCACCACGCTTGAGGATGCCTTTTGGTCCGGCTGGAACAAGTCTGCGATCCGCTTCAAAGTGGAGGAGGTACTGAGTTCATTCCTGCGTGTCTGGAAGGAGAAGATGCCTACCTGTGAGAATGACTATTCCCGTACCCGCCGTGAAGTCAAAGCCTATTGGGTCAGTACCTTCGTCGCCAGCCTCGGCGTGATTGGGGACGGGGACTGGAAGAAGGTTACCTTCATTAAGGAAGGCAAGGAGGATGAGGACATGCTGCGGACCGTCAGTGTGCTCAAAAGCTTCGCCTGGGTAACGATGATCCGCGATTTACGCGTACAGCGTCTGCAGAAACGGAGCGAGTGGATACTGCGGCGGCTGTGGGAGGCATTCCTTGATCCCGAGACATCCCGGAGTATCATCCCTTCGGACTGGCTGCAGCGGTTCGAGAAGGACCAGAAGTCGGCCAGACCGATTTGGACCTGGGAGCATATGGTGACGGATTATATTGCCGGAATGACTGACGCTTTTGCCGAGAAAATCTACAATGAGCTTTACGGACTGAAGGTCGGCTCGATATACGATCTGGATTAGACCCATATAGTGGAACACTTACCTGTCCGCCGCCCCGGCTGGCAGGTAATACCTTACATCGGGAGAAACATGTAAATTTTTAATCGTCTGCTGCCGAAATAGTACATACAACCTATTTTTTTTTTGCTTTTTTTTATGAAAATAAATGTAATCAGATGGAAAATGGTGTAAACATCCAGACATTATCAAGGGGGCACACAGGTGTGGGTATAGGTCAGCGACTGAAGGATCTGTTAGGAAAAGGGAGAAAGGGAGCAGACAAGGAGCAGCAGGCAAGTCTAATCCAGGGCAGAAAAAGCATCGGCTCCAAGATAGCCTACGGTTATGCGGCTCTGGCTGTATTCGTTCTGATCAGCGGCGGAGTATCACTCTATCAAATGAACGGCATGCAGAATAATACCGGGAAGATCATTAATCACATTATCCCCGAGTTGAATAAAATTCATAATGTCAATTACCTCACAGAGCATGTTATGGCGCTTAGCCTGCAGCATATCCTGAGCACTGACAGTGCGGACAAAAACGCCCTTGCGGAAGAGCGGTCCGAATACATCCGCAAAGTATCGGACACCTTTAAGGAGTATAAAGCCAATCTGACAGGAGATCAGGAGCTGAAGCAATTACAGTCGCTCGTCGGGAAATGGGGCGAGTTCCTGACGGTCAACAATCAGGCGATCCTGCTCAGCAGCTCCAAAGACGAGAAATTAGCTCTTGAGGTATCGCGGAAGGGGATTGACGCTTTTAATTCCATGCAGGTGGATCTGGATGCGCTGGTAGCGCACAGCCAGAAGGATGCTGAGAATGAGGGTGAAATATCTGCGCAAATTTTCAATACCTCAGTGACTTTAAATATCGTGACTGTACTGGTTGTGCTTCTGATGATTGGCTTGACTAACACGGTTATCCGCAGAACGATCATCAATCCGCTGAAAAGGGTAACTGCGCAGCTGCAGCAGATCTCCAGCGGGGATCTGACGGCCGAAGAGACGCTGATCCGCAACAAAGATGAGATTGGCCTGCTCGCCAAGACCGTAAATGAAACGAACCGCACGCTGCTGGAAATGGTCAGCCAGATCCGAAATGTATCCACTATTATTTCGGAGCAGGGCGATGAGTTGATGCATCGAATTGCCGATACGAAGGAAGGCAGCAGCCAGATCGCGCTGACGATGGAAGAGCTGGCTACAGCGTCCGGAAGCCAGGCCGAAGCAGCGGTGGATGCCTCCAAGGCGGTGGAGGAGCTAAATACGTTAATTGAGAATTTTGCCGGCAGAGGTACGGATCTCTCCAACCATTCCGAGCAGGTACGGCAAAAGGGTGAAAAGGGCCGGTCGCTTATGGAAAGCTCCGTGGCGCAGATGAACGAGATTGCCGATGCGGTCTCGCAGTCCATGGATACCGTAGAAGAGCTGAACCGCAAGAATGAGGGGATCTTCCATCTGGTGGGAGCAATCCGGAGCATCTCGGAGCAGACTCATCTGCTGGCGATCAATGCTGCCATTGAAGCCGCACGGGCCGGTGACAGCGGACGCGGCTTCGCCGTTGTCGCACAGGAAGTACGGAAGCTGTCTGAGGATGTGCAGCGGACGGTCTCGGAGATCACAGAGATTACGCAGGGCATCCAGCTCGACTCCAGAACCATGGTAGAGCAGCTGCGCGGCGGAGTAGCCAAGACGGAGCAAGGCAGCCGGCAGATTGTCGAGACTGGTGATGCCCTGGCTGAAATCAACGGCTCGGTCCGCATGATGGCGGTGACCATCGATGAGATGGGCCAGGACCTGCAGCAAATGACCGGTGCCAGCGAGACTATGAACGAGTTCAGCCAGCATATCTCGGCACTCTCCCAGGAATCCGCGGCAGGTGTCGAAGAGACCTCTGCTTCTGCGCATGAGCAGCTCAGCTCAACCACTGCCGTGGCTAACGGCATCTCAGAGCTGAAGCTGCTGCTTACGCAGCTTCGGGAGTCGGTGACCCGATTTAAGGTGTGAGGGGGGATAGATTGAAGCGGTAAAATTTCGGGGATTAGGGATACGCCGTGACTGCAGAGAATGTTTGGACTTCCGGCCGCTGTTGTTCCCGGATTTCTTGGATTGAACCGCAGTAGCGGTTGAAATCCGGGAACAGCTGATGCTTCCGAAGCTAGCTTTCCTGCGGAAAGCTTTCAGGCGGACGCTGTCGCTCCTACAGTTCCAAACTTCTCTTCCGCCACTGCTCCCTAATGGGGAAATTTCAAGTTCAATCTATTTAGGGATGGAAGTATATAAAGAGCCTCTGCTTTGTTCAGCAGAGGCTCTTTATTATGCGTGAATTCGTGAATCGCGGAATCATTGAATGAACTGAATTGCTGAAATTAGTTGAAAGAGTTGAACGAGCTGAGCATGTATCGACATGTGGTGCTGGTGATGCTGTTGCTGATATTGGTGCAGGTGCAGGTGCAGGTGCAGGTGCTGGTGCTGATGTTGGTGCTGGTGCTGGTGCTAATGAGTTCGCTTGGAATCCTGCACATTTTGCAACATTTACCTGATCAATATGAGGTGAATGAGAGAATGTTGTACAAATGTCAGCAATTCTTATCCAGTTGGCAGATGAAGGGGACAATTCCTGCATTTCATGCAACAATCTTCTCGAATAGCCCAAATTGGCGATACCCGAGTTGCAATATGTGCAACATTTGGCCGCAGGGGAACGTTAAAACTCTAAACTGTGAGTCAACCCGCCAAGCTACGGCCTGCCTGCCAACCCCCTAGCTCTACAACCCGCCAGCTCAGCCGCGAAAGGAACCTAATACTGGCGGCTGTAGTCTACCAGGTTGCGCGAAGGCTTGCCGGATTCCAGGTAGGCCTTCATGTTCTCCACGAAGATGTCGACCACCCGGTCGGCATAGCGGTCGGTTACCCCGGCACAGTGAGGGGTGATGATGACCTGCTCCATGTCCCATAGCGGGTGGTCCTCCGGGAGCGGCTCGGTCTCGAAGACATCAAGGCCCGCTCCGGCCAGCTGGCCGCTATTCAGTGCGGCGATCAGGTCGTTAGTATGAGTGGTCACGCCGCGGCCAATATTAATATAGTAGGCCCCCTGCTTGCAGGCGGAGAAGACTTCAGCATCGAACAGGCCCCGTGTCTCATCTGTGAGAGGCAGCGTGTTGACTACGAAGTCCGCTTCACGGACGGAATCCTTCAGTTCCCTAGTGGTGAAAATCTGGTCGAAGCCCTCCACCGGCCGGCCGGAGCGGCTGACACCGATTGTCTTCATCCGGAAGGCCTGGGCGATTCTGGCGGTCTCGCTGCCGATCGCTCCGGTTCCGGCGATGACGATCGTCTTGCCGGTCAGCTCGCTCTCCTGCCCGTCCGAGTGCCAGCGGCGGTTCTGCTGGTTACGGATGGCCGTGTGCATGTTACGTGTGAACATCAGCATGAAGCTGAGGATGACGGCAGTAATCGGTTCCGCATGCACGCCGCTGGCGTTCGTCAGCAGAATTTCGCGCTCTTTCATGGCTTCCAGCGGAAGCTTCTCTACACCGGCGGACCAGGCTTGTACCCAGCGGAGCGGCGAGCCCTGGCGCAGCACGGTGTCACGGATGCCTTTGCCCCAGCCGATAATAATCTCTGCGCCGGCGAGCAGATCCAGATCAGGGTTTCTGGAATCTCCCAGGGTGAGTGTGTACTCTGGTGCAGCGGCCCGGATCAGCTCCTGTTGAGCAGAGGAGAGCTGCTGTATACAAACGATGGATTTAGTCATGATGGTTCCCTCCTGTTCTACATTTCAGTAGAGAAATGGACGATAAGTATAGATAAGCATAACAAATCTGCCTGGAAAGGTGAAATTCGCATGAACCATTTGGACCCGGAGCAAGAAGTAGAGCGCCTGTTCGTTGCCGTGCCGCTGCCTGATAGGCTGCTTGAATATCTGAAGAATGAGTCTGCCCGTGTGTCGTCCGGACTTAAATTTGCGAGATGGACACATTTTAAAGATTTCCATATTACGCTGCAATTTCTTGGAGATACCCCCAGGGAAACTATTCCAGCTCTCTATGAGGCCTTATGGACGGTTGCACGCTCAAGTAAAGGCTTTCAATTGAAGCTCGGCGAATGGGGCACCTTCGGTCTTCCAGACTCGCCAAGAGTGCTCTGGGCGGGGGTTTCCGGAGAATTAGAGCCGCTGAAGGAGCTGCAGCGAAAGGTGGTTTCAGCGACCCTTCCCTTAGGTTATACTCCAGAGATGCGAACGTACAATCCCCATTTGACGGTGGCCCGCAAATATCGCGGAGAAGATCCGTTTACGCTGGAGCGGCTGGGAAATTTACGGATGGAGAACCATCCTTCGGGCCAATTACTTCCAGACATAGGCTGGACGGTAGATGCTTTTGTGGTGTATGCTACCAGGATGCATGCCATTCCTATGTATGAAATGACTGAAAAATTTACATTTTTCTAAATATAAAATCGACAAGAAAGTTTTCAAAGCTTCCATTTTCGGTTACATACAATAGGAATGTGCCGTAAAATAGGAGGTAAAACATGTTGATTTTCAAACAGAGCCGCTATATTGCGCTGCTGGTTGGTGTAATCCTAGTGTCTTTCTCAGCGATAAGTTTGATGAACCCCGAAGGAACTGCTGCTACCGGGGAGAATGTAATAGAAATGGGTAAGCTGAAGTCTGCAAGCCATCAATCGGTAGAGCAGCTTATTCCGCAAGCCGTATCCGTCCTGCATAGGACAAGCCATTCAGCTGAAAATAGTACACCCATGCTCTTCACCACAGCTGCCAAGCCGGTCCATACCTGGACCCGCACGGTGAGTACAGGATGGTTAAGTCCCGAGAAGCTGCAGCACAAGAATGCGGCTAAGCCGGCTTCCATTGTGACTAAGCCTAAGGTAACTGTGGTGAAAGCATCGCCGCCAGCGGCGCAAGCGCTGAAGATCGCGGCAACGGGGACGAAGAGTGTGAAACCAAGCAAGGCTGTAACTCAGCAACATCCCCCCGCAACATTGTTCTTCTCCCGGACCAAGCTACTACCCAAGGAGCATCAAGCTGAAGCTACCTGGAGCTACGCCGTATCCGGAGAAGACCTGCATCTGCTGCAAAAAATCGTCATGGCAGAGGCAGAAGGCGAACCGTACAAGGGCAAGGTGGCAGTTGCCAACGTTGTTCTAAACCGGCTGCGGTCAGCCAATTTTCCCGACACGATCAGAGAAGTAATCTATCAGAAAAGGCAGTTCAGTCCTGTAGCTAACGGGCGTCTTAAGCGCGTAAAGCCAAATTCGGACAGTATTAAGGCTGTAAACGCAGCGCTTATGGGGGTCAAAGAAGTTACGGATGATACCTATTTCTTCCTGTCGCTGACGCTGGCACAGGATCTTACCGTACATCATTCACGTACACTCGCGAAGACCATCGGCAATCATACCTTTTATAAATAATAAGGGTTCTTCCGTAAACAAAAAGATCTTATGCACCAGACGCTATACGTCTATTCAGTTACAGCTATTTGACGCAGCCGGAAGACACAGCCGTACTGCTGGCTCCGATGCCTTGTCAGGTCCGCGGCGCGAAAAGAACCTCCAGCCCCATTTCTATGGGCTGGAGGTTCTTTTGCACCTTCGTATGAATATCAGGATAAGGGCTTATGGTGTGACATAGACGGCTTCTTCTCCCCGTACCTTGGGCGGAGGGGCGCTCCACGCCTCGGAGAAGACGGCTTCCGCAGCTGGCTTGCCGAGCATCTTAAGAATGGTGGCGGCGCAGTGCTGCGGCTGCTGGAGGTCCGGAGAGCTTTTGCGCTTCTTCGGTCCTCCGAATCCGGCATATTCGCTCAGGAGCATGGAGAACCATTTGTCCACAACGCCCGGATCAAGCATCTCGGCGAGCCCCAGCTCGACAAAATACTGGCTGTTCTTCTCTTCCTGGCCGGGGATGGCGTTATAGAACAGCATGGGAATACCTTTGGCCTGGCCTTCCGTGCAGGTCATTCCGCCGGGCTTCGTGATCAGCAGATCCGAGGCATCCATCAGCTTGTTGATCTCGCTGCTGTACCCAAGAATCCTTACGTTGGGATGGTTGAGCAGGGGGTTGGCCTGCATTTTGGCTATAGCCTTGTCGTTGCTGCCCATACAGAAGATAAGCTGGATCTCATTGATCCGGGCAGTGAGCGAGTTCATAATATCCTTGCCGAACATCAGGCCCCAGCCGCCGCCCATAATAAGCGCAGTCGGGATGTCAGCGAGACCCAGCTCCTTCCGCAGCTTGGTCTTACCCTGGGACTCCCAGAACTTCGGATGCACGGGAATCCCGGTCACCGTTACCAGCTCGGAGGGTACGCCGCGTCCCGTAAGAATGGATTTGACCCTGGAGGTCGATACCAGATACCGGTTGGCTTCCGCATTCACCCAGCTGCCGTGGGCATCATAATCTGTAATCAGCGTATAGAACGGCACATCAAGACCCTGGCGCTTCAGCCTGGAGATGACCGCAGCCGGAATCGGATGAGTACAGATAATCAGATCCGGCCGCAGCTGCTCAATGACCTGAGAGGCATGGGTATAAAAAATCCGGTGAAGGGCCAGCTTAGTCAACCGGTTCAGTGATTTATGATATTGGGTCTTATACATCATGCCGACCAGCTTAGGCTGGCTGCTGACAGTTTTGCGGTAAGCGGAAAGAATCCAAGGAGCGACCGTAGGATTCAGGAATTTTCCGAGCTCGAAGACCCGGCACTGAACATCAGGGTTCAGCAGTCGTATTCCTTCAGCCAGAGCATAGGCTGCCCCTGTATGGCCCGTGCCGAAGCCTTCCGAAAACAGCAGTACTCTTTTCTTTCGCATAAGTTCACCTGCAACTTTCCATTAATAGGTAGGTTTGTTAGATAGCTTCATAAGTCCGTCTGCGGTTACTCGCGTACATGCTTCTCCTAATATTATACTAGGGATTTTGCTTCTTTTCTCACATTATACAAATAAGACGTAAATAGAAAGTTAAAACACTGCAATAAAATAAAAAAATTTAGCAAAAGTATTGCAAAGACATAGGCAAAGTGATAAAGTTGGTCTTGACCGAGTGACCGGATTAGTAAATTGGTCAGAACGGGAGTTATAGACGATCCTTCAGGAAAGGGAGTGTATGAATGGCTGTGGTAGATCGAAGGCAGCAGGTGCTTCAGGCGGCGACGAAGTCTTTTTCATTATTCGGGTATAAGGCAACAACGATGGATCAGGTCGCCAAGATTGCCAATGTTGGCAAAGGGACGATTTACACCTTTTTTACGAACAAGGAACAGTTATTTGATGAAATCCTGCGGGACGTCATCATCGAGATGAAAATGATCGCCGAGCGGGAGATTAGGCGTGATAAGCCGTTTTTTGATAATCTGCACCGTGTGCTGGATGCCCTGCTGGAATTTCGTAGCGAACACGAGCTATTCATCAAGCTGTCCCAGGAGAGTCTGGACTTCGGAACGCCGCAGGCTGGTGAAGGACTCGACAAGATCGAGAGTGTGGTGCTTGAATATCTGGAACGGGAGGTGGAGCAGGCCATTCGTCAAGGGGAAATCAAACCCTGCGATCCCCAGATTGTGTCGGTGGTAATGTTCAGGCTATATATCGCGCTTACTGCTGAACTGAGCAAGGTACATGTGCCGTTGACCAAAGAACAGATCAAGCATTATTTTCATCTGTTTTTGGCAGAGGGGCTATCACAGTAGAAGTTAAGTCCGGTATAGGGATGGCGTTTCGCACTGCTGCGCTTTCCCTGATTGGAATGGATGGGCTGAGGCGGATGGTACTGAACAGGATAGACCCTTTTTTTTGCCTTTGATTGACCGAATGGGGAAAACAGTCATCTGGTGTTACTGTAACATTCACGAAACTATCATTTCAAAGCAAGTCATCGTATTTTACAAGAGAGAGCATATGATCATAAGGAGAGAACCAGAATGAAATCTTTATCCGTGTTTATGAAGGATCTTGGCGCGGTATTCAAGAATCCCAAGATGCGCATTTCCATGTTCGCCATTCTATTTATTCCTGTTCTGTACAGCGGATTGTTCCTGAAAGCATTCTGGGACCCTTACGGTAAAATGAACGAGCTTCCGGTAGCGGTTGTCAACCAGGATAAGGGTGCTGACTATGAAGGCACCAAGCTGACCGCCGGAGCAGATCTGGTCACGGAGCTGAAGAAGACGGACGGGTTCAAGTGGAATTTCGTCAGCCGGGAGCAGGCGGAAGCCGGACTTGCAGATAATACCTATTATATGGCGATTGTGGTTCCGGAAGACTTCTCAGCTAAGGCAACTACACTGCTGGATGCAGATCCGCAGCCGGCCAAGATTATCTACGAGCCGAATGAAGGCTACAACTTCCTGGCGGGCCAGATTGGCGGCACTGCAGTGAAGGATATCAAGAGCAAGGTATCCGCCAAGATTACGGAAGCTTACACCAGTTCTGTCTTTGATAAAATCACCAAAATCGCAGACGGTCTGGGCGAAGCCGGAGACGGTGCGACCAAAATCGCAGACGGCGCCACCAAGCTGGATGACGGCGCTCTGAAGCTGAAGGACAATCTGGTTGTCCTGACCGAAGGCACCGGCAAGCTGCTGGATGGCGTAGCGCCGCTGACGCAGGGCGTGAGTGATCTCAATAACGGAGCAGCCGCACTCAAAACCGGCACCAGCACGCTTGCCGGAGGACTGCAGCAGTTATCCGCAGCGCATAAGCAGCTGCAGGAGGGTGTAACGCAGTCGGCAGCGGGAAGCAAGCAGCTGAATGCCGGGTTGCAGAAGACAGTAGCCGGAACGGCTTCGCTGCAGGCCGGAACACAGTCGGCTGTAGCCGGCACCGAGAAGCTGCAGACAGGTACGAAGGCGGTTGTGGACGGCAGCGCGAAGCTTGCGGCCGGATTAAGCTCCTCCGCCGAGGGCAGTGCGAAGCTTGAAGCCGGACTTACGGCTTCGAAGGACGGCAGTGCCAAGACAGCAGCCGGAGCCAAGGCTGTAGCTGATGGTCTGCAGGCGCTGGCGAAGTCGAATCCTCAGCTGGCAGCAAGCCCTGAGGTGCAGAAGCTGCTTGCAGCAAGCGCAGCAGTAGCTGCGGGCACCGCGCAGCTGGACCAGGGTCAGCAGCAGCTCCTGAACGGAGCTGCGGCCCTGAACAGCGGCCAGGGGCAGCTGCTTGAGGGAGCGAATCAGCTGCACAGCGGTTCACAGCAGCTGGATGCAGGTGTAGGCCAGCTGCATGACGGAGCGCAGAAGCTCTACGCAGGCAGTTCGCAGCTGCTGGATGGCCAGAATCAGCTGGCAGCCGGTGCAGCCGCACTGGAGAACGGCGGCGCGAAGCTGACCGCAGGCATGAAGCAGTTCGGCGCGAAGCTGGACGAAGCTGCAGCGGGCGGCGTGAAGCTGGCAGACGGCGGCCGGGCGCTTGAAGCCGGCACTACGAAGCTGCTGGCTGGAGCAGGCAAGCTGGGCAGCGGCCTTAGCTCGGTAGCCGATGGCTCGAAGAAGCTGAGTGACGGAGCAGGGCAGCTGAAGGATGGCCTGGATGATCTGAAGACAGGCTCCGGTGAGCTGGCAAGTAAACTGGGCGATGCGGCTTCGCAGACCAAATCGGTGAACAAGACCGATGGACTGGTATCCATGTTCGCCCAACCGGTACAGATCGAAGAAGTGAAGGTGAACAAGGTGCCTAACTACGGTACAGGATTCGCTCCTTACTTCCTGTCCCTCGGATTGTTCGTAGGTGCTCTGATTTGTACGATTGTTATCCCAATGCGTGATTCCGAAGTCATTGGAGCCAGCCGGTTCAACCGGTTCATGAGCCGTACCCTTACGTTCTCCATGATGAGTGTGCTTCAGGCACTGCTGGCTGTCCTGATTGTCTTGTATGGTCTCGGACTTGAAGTACAGAATGTACCCTTGTTCTACGCGTTCTCGTTCATTACCAGCCTAGCCTTCATGTGGATGATTCAAGCAATTGTTACTTGGCTGGATCAGCCGGGCCGCTTCGTAGTCATTCTGATTCTGATCTTCCAGTTGACTACAAGCGCAGGAACCTTCCCACTGGAGCTGATTCCTAACTGGATGAAGATCTTCAATCCGCTGCTGCCGATGACTTACAGTGTCAAAGGCTTCAAGGCAGTAATCTCTACTGGGGAACTCGGCTCTATGTGGGCCGATGCAGGAACACTTGGTGCTTATGGAATAATATTCCTTGCATTAACCTTCACCTACTTTATGACCCGTGACCGCGGCAATGAAGCTGTGCTGAAAAGTGAACAAGTTTTGACTGTATAAAGCAGCAATATTCTTTGTAAATCATACGAACCAAAAGCGCCCCCTTAGGGGGCGCTTTTGGTTTATTCATAAATATAAATAGCTAAAGGAAGTGCCGTTTTCAGTGCGGGAAAATGGTTGAAACGCTTTCAATGCATAAGCGCTTATTCGTCATTTATGCATAATTATACATTCGACAGTTTTTTTACGCTTTTATTCGCTAAAGCTGCACTGCAAAAGCAAATGTTAATCAAGCTCATAAAAAAGTTTAAATTGCGCTCATGTCAGCTCGATGATAAAATAATAACACCAATTCTGCCTGAATAATTATTAAGATTTTCCGCTGAAAAATTTTCCTGGAATTCCGTCTACTTTATAATAGAGAGGTTGCATGTGATGAGACACACTGAACTGCCCGGCAAACAGGGCCTTTATGATCCCCAGTTCGAAAAAGACGCTTGCGGCATGGGATTTGTCGCGCATATTAAAGGCAAGCCGTCCCATGATATTGTCAGCAATGCGCTGACTATGCTCTTCAATATGGAGCATCGGGGAGGCCAGGGAAGCGAGCCGAACTCTGGAGACGGAGCCGGCATTATGCTGCAGATTCCCCACCGTTTCTTTGCCGGTGAAGCCGCGAAGCTGGGATTTGAGCTTCCGGAGCCGGGCCATTATGGCGTGGGCATGATCTTTCTGTCTCATAACGAGGAGATCCGGGCCCGCCATGAGGCGCTTCTGAGCGAGATTATCGCGGAAGAGGGTCAGCAGGTACTCGGTTACCGCGATGTCCCGACCTTTGACGAAATGCTCGGCAAGACAGCCAAGGCTGCGAAGCCATATGTACGCCAGGTATTTATCGGACGCTCGGAGGGAATCAAGGATGACCTGTCCTTCGAACGCAAGCTGTATGTGATCCGCAAACGGGCAGAACTGGCCATCCGCTACGGCGGGGCAGAAGAAGGCGAATCCTTCTATGTGCCGAGTCTTTCCTGCAAGAAGATCGTATACAAAGGCATGCTGACCACTGTACAGGTAGGACAATTCTATCTGGACCTCCAGGATGAGACACTCGAATCAGCGATTGCGCTGGTCCACTCCCGCTTCAGCACCAACACCTTCCCGAGCTGGGAACGTGCCCACCCATACCGCTTCATGATCCACAACGGTGAAATTAATACCCTTCGCGGCAATGTAAACTGGATGCATGCCCGCCAGTCGCTGTTCAAGAGCGAGAAGTTCGGAGAAGACATCAGCAAGGTTAAGCCGGTGGTGAATCCGGACGGCTCCGATACGGCCATGTTCGATAATACCTTTGAATTCCTCTACCTGAGCGGACGCTCCCTGCCCCATGTGGCGATGATGATGGTTCCTGAGCCTTGGAGCAATCATGACAGCATGGACGAGAAGAAGAAAGCCTTCTATGAATACCACAGCACCCTGATGGAACCGTGGGACGGACCTGCCGCAATGGGCTTCACCGACGGTGTGCAGATTGGGGCCATCCTCGACCGTAACGGTCTGCGTCCTGCGCGTTACTATGTCACCAAAGATGATCTGATTATTCTCTCCTCTGAAGCGGGTGTCCTCGACATTCCTGCAGAAGATGTTCTATACAAAGACCGGCTGAGACCGGGCCGTATGCTGCTCGTGGATACGAAGCAGGGCCGGATTATCTCGGACGAAGAGGTAAAAGCCGAAATCGCCTCCGAGCAGCCTTATCAAGAGTGGCTGGATGAGCATCTGATCGGCCTCGATCAGCTCCCGGATGCACCGGAGCTGCCGAATCCGAAGCATGATAATGTGCAGCAGCTGCAGCAGTCCTTCGGCTATACCTTCGAGGATCTGCGCAAGGTGCTGGAGCCAATGGCCTCCACAGGCGCCGAAGCTGTCGGCTCCATGGGATACGATTCACCGCTGGCCGTGTTATCAGACCGTCCGCAGCGCCTGTACAATTACTTCAAGCAGATGTTCGCCCAGGTTACCAACCCGCCGATTGACGCCATCCGTGAAGAGCTGGTAACGTCCACAGCGACTACAATCGGACCTGAACGCAACCTGCTGAAGGCAGAACCGGAGAGCTGCCGGCAGATCTCGCTGGATTCTCCGATTCTCTCAAACGAGGATTTTGCCAAAATCCGTCATGTCCGCCGTGCGGGCTTCAAGTCAATGTCCATTCCAATTCTCTTCCCGGCAGAGCTGGGGGCAGAAGGGCTGCGAATTGCGCTTGACCGGATGAATGAGGCAGCAGACCGCGTCATGGGCAAGGGCCATAATATTCTTATTCTGTCCGACCGGGGTGTAGACCGCGAGAATGCGGCAATTCCGGCGCTTCTGGCAGTCTCCAGCCTGCATCACCATCTGATCCGCTCTGGAACCCGCACCAAGGTCAGCATTCTGCTGGAATCCGGCGAACCGCGTGAAGTTCATCATTATGCGCTTCTGCTGGGTTATGGTGTAAGTGCGGTCAATCCTTACTTGGCCTTCGAGAGTCTCGATGACATGATCAGCCAAGGCCTGCTCCGCGGAATCTCGCATGAGAAGGCTGTGAAGAACTATATCAAGGCAGCTACGAAGAGCGTTGTCAAAATCCTGTCCAAGATGGGAATCTCTACGATTCAATCCTATCGCGGCGCACAGATTTTTGAAGCGGTCGGGCTGAATTCGGAATTCGTGGACCGTTACTTTACTTGGACGCCTTCGCGTATCGGCGGAATTGGCCTGGAGGAAGTGGCGCAAGAAGCGCTTGCCAGCCATAACCGCGCCTTCACCGACAAAGACGGCAACGATATGGTGCTGGATTCCGGCGGTGAATACCAGTGGCGCAGTGACGGGGAAGAGCATCTGTTCAACCCGCAGACCATTCATCTGCTTCAGCACTCCGTGCGCAGTGGCGATTATGAGATGTATAAAAAGTATGCGGCACTCGTTCAGGGCGAAAGCGAGAAGCATCAGACGCTGCGCTCGATGCTGGAGTTCAAGAGCACCAATGCTCCGGTATCACTGGATGAGGTAGAATCGGCTGAATCGATCATGAAACGCTTCAAGACCGGTGCCATGTCCTTCGGCTCGATCAGCAAGGAAGCACATGAGACGCTGGCCATTGCCATGAACCGCATCGGCGGCAAGAGCAACACCGGTGAAGGCGGAGAAGATCCGGCGCGCTTCATTCCGGATGCTAACGGCGATTCCCGCCGCAGTGCGATCAAGCAGGTCGCTTCGGGACGGTTCGGCGTTACCTCGAACTATCTGGTGAATGCCGACGAGATTCAGATCAAGATGGCACAGGGCGCGAAGCCGGGTGAAGGCGGACAGCTTCCGGGCCGCAAGGTCTACCCTTGGGTGGCAGAGGTCCGCGGTTCAACGGCAGGCGTAGGACTGATCTCGCCGCCGCCGCATCATGATATTTATTCCATTGAGGATCTGGCTGAGCTGATCTATGATCTGAAGAATGCCAATCCGCGTGCCAATATTAACGTGAAGCTCGTCTCTGAGGTTGGCGTAGGCACCATCGCCGCAGGTGTGGCGAAGGGCCGCGCTGATATTATCCTGATTAGCGGTTACGACGGCGGTACCGGCGCTTCGCCGATGAACTCCATCCGTCATGCCGGACTGCCTTGGGAGCTTGGCCTGGCGGAGACCCACCAGACGCTGATGCTGAACAATCTGCGCGACCGTGTCGTGCTGGAGACAGACGGCAAGATGCTCAGCGGGCGCGACCTCGCGGTAGCTGTTCTGCTGGGTGCTGAAGAATACGGCTTCGCTACTGCACCTCTGGTAGCCGTAGGCTGCATCATGATGCGTGTATGCCAGATGGACACCTGTCCAGTGGGCGTAGCGACCCAGAACCCTGAGCTTCGCAAGAACTTCATGGGTGATCCGCAGCATGTGGTGAACTTCATGACCTTCGTGGCACAGGATCTGCGCGAGATTATGGCAGAGCTGGGCTTCCGGACGATTGAAGAGATGGTCGGTCGTACCGATTGCCTGGATGCGGTTAAGGCATCCACACACTGGAAGAAGAAGGGCATTGATCTGAGCAGCCTGCTGCACATTCCGGCTATGCCGGAAGGAAGCACACGCTTCCGCAGCAAGTTCCAGAACCACGGTCTGGAAGAGACCCTGGATATGACCCATCTGCTTGACATTGCTGCACCTGCGCTGGAATCCGGCAAGGCGGTGGAAGCTTCCCTGCCGATCACGAACGTGAACCGTGCCGTGGGTACGATTCTCGGCAGTGAGCTGACGCGCAAATACGGCGCAGCCGGGTTGCCGGACGATACGATCCGGCTGCATTTTACCGGATCAGCGGGACAGAGTCTGGGCGCATTCGTGCCGAAGGGCGTCACCATTACCGTTGAAGGCGACTCGAATGACTATGTCGGCAAAGGGCTGTCCGGAGGCAAGCTGATTATCCGGCCTTCGCGCAAGGCTACCTTCGCGGCAGAAGAGAATATCATCATCGGAAATACGGCGCTGTACGGAGCGACCGGCGGCGAAGCTTACGTGAGCGGCATTGCCGGTGAACGGTTCGCTGTCCGCAACTCCGGGGCGAATGTAGTCGTTGAAGGCGTGGGCGACCACGGCTGCGAATACATGACCGGCGGCCGTGTGGTTGTACTGGGTACAACGGGCCGTAACTTTGCAGCAGGGATGTCGGGCGGTATCGCTTATGTATATGATCCTGACAATACCTTCATCAAACGCTGTAACCTGGAGATGGTGCTGCTGGAGCGGGTAGAGGAAGCGGACGAAATCGCTGAGCTGCATGCTATGATCAGCCGCCATACCCAGCATACAGACAGTAATGCGGGCCGGGCGATTCTGGATTCATGGGATGAGGCCCTGCCGAGATTTGCCCGTGTGATTCCGAAGGATTACAAACGGATGCTGGAGCAGATCCGCAAGGTGGAGCAGAACGGTTTGACCGGCGAAGCTGCACTGATGGCTGCTTTTGAAGCGAATATGCGTGAGCTTGCGCGTGTTGGCGGTTAATGTTCTACATTTCATAAGTGATATGCTTCGGCATTGACGGAGCGCATTGCCAATTCAAGAGGCCACCTCTTTTCATTATGGAAAGAGGTGGCCTCTTATGTTTTTCTTACAGGAAATTAGGGTCTCGTCTGATGGTGATAAAGTATGCATAGAATTGTGGAGGATAAATGCTCCTTCATTTATCCACAGGTATCCACAGGATGCTGGCGCGAGGGTGAGCGGGGCAAATGTATGTGAAAACAGTACGTATTCGGTACACGCGCCCTGCGCTGGTCCAATGTAATCGGTTTTGCGATTACATTCCGTCCTCGCGCCCCGCGCTGGCCGATTATTGCGCTCGCACGCAGGCGTGTGTCCCGAATATACGTGAAAAACAGCATACATTGCACTCGCGCGAGGAGGGATAGCCCGAATGTATGCGAAAAACAGTATACATTTGTGCTATCCCGTTCACCCGTTAGGATGATTTTGTGCCAAGCCGTTTCCACTGGCTTTCACTGCATTTCTTTCCTAATTTCAGGGAAAAGGGAAGGTGTGGTAAAATATATAAATGGTTGAAAATGGGTTGTTGATGCACTGATAAGGTTAATAATAGCTTGAACTGAAAAAGACAATAATAAGATGGGAGTAACGGAGGGGAAGTTTGGAACTGGAGGAGCGGTAGCGTCCGCCTGAAAGCTTTCCGCAGGAAAGCTCGCTTCGGAAGCATAAGCTAGGTTTGGCTTTCTACCGCTGAGACAGCAGTGTAAGGAGGAAATCCAAACTTAGGCAGCGGCCGGAAGTCCAAACTTTTCCCGCAGGTACGACTACATCTAGATTAGAGTCTCTTCAGTTCTGCTATGATTATACCTTATCTTAAACCGCAAGCCCGTTTCACACCAAACCGACGAAAGGAAGTGAAGTTATGCCGAATACGGCAGAAGTGGTGAAGCCCGTAGCCAGCCTGATGGGAGTCACCAAAAAGATCGGCTCCAAAACACTGATCAGCGACTTGACACTCGACATTCCACCCGGGCAAATCTTCGGATTCCTCGGGCCGAACGGAGCCGGTAAAACCACTACCATCCGTATGATGGTAGGACTTATCTCCATTAGCCGCGGGGATATCCTGATCTGCGGACGAAGCATCAAAGACCATTTTGAAGAGGCCATAGCCAACGTGGGGGCCATCGTAGAGAATCCCGAAATGTACAAGTTCCTTACCGGATATCAGAATCTTCGCCAGTACGCCCGCATGGTGCCCGGCGTGACCAAAGAGCGCATCAATGAAGTAGTGGAGCTGGTCGGCCTCAGCCAGCGGATCAATGACCGGGTCAAGACCTATTCATTAGGGATGAGACAGCGGCTGGGGGTGGCCCAGGCTCTGCTGCACCGGCCGAAGCTGCTGATTCTGGACGAGCCGACCAACGGACTGGACCCGCAGGGTATCCGCGAGCTGCGTGATTATCTGCGCAAGCTGTGTCAGACCGAGGGGACAAGCGTTTTTGTCTCCAGTCACCTGCTGTCTGAGATGGAGCTGATGTGCGATAGTGTGGCGATTATCCAGAACGGCCGCCTGATCGATGTGAAGCAGCTTAAGACGGTCGGGGATGCAGCGGTACCGGTGAGCCAGACGTTCTTCGAGGTAGATAACCCTGAGGCTGCACTGGCGCAGATCGGCCAAGGCGTAATCATGGAAGGTGGAATAGCGGTGGAGGCGGTTCGGGAGGAGATTGCCGAGCTGAATGCCAAGCTGGTAGCTGCCGGAATTAAGGTCTACAGCATCAAAGCGATGTCCCGTTCGCTCGAAGATCAATTCTTGGAAATGACAGGAGGTGAAGGCATTGGGTGAGTTCGCTTCTCTCATACATAATGAGAATATCAAAATATTCAGACGTCTGCGGACATGGATTATGCTGATTCTTCTGGCGCTGATGAGTGCGCTGTTTCCGGCGCTGGTTCACTTCACCACGAATGGCAGCGATGTAGTCGGGTTATGGGACAGCTTTCGGACCACCGTAGCCATCGCTTTTTTCCTAAATACTATCTTCACAGCCTTAGTGGCTGCCGACTCCGTAGCGGGCGAATTCACTTGGGGAACGATTAAGCTGCTGCTGATCCGCCCTTGGAGCCGCTCCAAGATTCTGCTCTCGAAATATATCTCGCTGGTTATCTTCAGCCTTGTCAGCACGGGCGTGCTGATCCTATTCGGCTATGGCTCTGCCTTCATTTTCTCTTCATCAACTGCAGGAAATGCAGGGGACATGGTGATGGGCTGGGGGCCAGGGGAATATGTCTTCATGCTGATTCTGTGCAGCTACATTGAGCTGTTCCTGACAGCAGCCATTGCCTTCATGATCTCCAGCGTGTTCCGTTCCAGTGGCCTTGCGATTGTACTGTCGCTGTCGATCATGTTCACCAAGGATATCTTTATCGCCATCTTCAACCCTGACCGGTATGAGTGGGCGAACTATCTGATTTTTGCCCATATGAATCTTAGCAATTATGTGGTGTCGGATACCGGTCCCGGAGGAGCGACGCTGTGGTTCGCGATTGCCGTCCTGGCTGTGTATTATGTTGTATTCATGGCGGTATCATGGATTGTGTTCCGTAAAAGGGATGTAGCAGCGTAAGTAGCAAGATAGGGCTGGCCAGTGGAGCCGTACAGACTGAGTGCTTGCGGCTCATGCGCCCTCCAGCTTACTCTGCTTGCCGTCTCTGCGCTTGGCTGCAGTCTTCTTGGCAGTGACCGTATGCAGCCCGCCCGCTGTCTCAGGGGCGGGCTGTTCGGTCATAGCCACAGCCCCGTTCAGCAGGCTGCCTTCCGAAATGCTCAGGGAACCGGCGGCAATATTGCCGTGCAGCTGTCCCGTTCCGGTGAGAATAAGCTTCCGCTGGGCGGTTACGTCTCCATAAACCTTGCCGGCGATAATAATCTCCTGCGCTTCAATGCTGGAGTGGACGGTGCCTTGCTCACCAACCGTCACAGTACCCTCACATAGAATCTCCCCGCTGAAGTTCCCTTCAATCCTCAGGTTCGTATCGCAATGCACTTTCCCTTCAAGCGTGCCGCCATGTCCGATCAGCGAGTCGGTTGACCTCAGCGAAGCACCCTGCTTACGTCTGTTCCACATTCCCGCATTCCTCCTTATATTCTTGAACTTATAAAGGCTTAACATAATTGAGCGGATTCACCGGCTTGTTCTGCTTCACGACCTGAAAATGCAGATGGGGGCCCGTGCTGCGCCCGGTGCTGCCCAGCATGCCGATCTGCTCCCCTTTGCCGACCCGCTCACCGGGGGTGACCGTCATCTGGTTCAAATGCATGTACCAGGTCTCCAGTCCATTGTCATGCTTGATTATGATGTATTTGCCCCGGGCTCCCATTTGTTCTGCAGAGGTAACCACGCCGCCCAGTGCCGCGTATACTGCATCTCCGATATTTCCCGCAATATCAATCCCGGAATGATAAGCAGAGACACCCTTGAAAGGATCGGAGCGGTAACCGAAGCTGGAGGTGATGACCTTCGAGCCGGTAGGCCACATCACGGCCCGCGCCAGCCGGGCTTGCTTCTCCTGGGCTTGTTTTGCCTGAAACTCCGCTCTTGTTTTGTGTGCCTTCTCGGCCTGTGTAATCGTGCTTGAGATACTGCCAATCATCTCATCCATGATGGTGTGGATCTCCTCGAAGTCGTCCTTTGTCTCCTCAACCAGCCGCTGCGGATCATTCTCGTAGACGGCGACATATTCACCGCCGACCTGCGGATTCGCAGGCAGGCTTAGTGCTGTAGCAGCAGCAGCCCTGATCCGGAAGTTGACGGCAGGCGATACGGCGGCAGAGAGAGCTTCCGGCTGTTCCTGGATGAACGGGCCGGCGCTTAAGCGGCTGATCTTGCCATAGCTTCCGGCAGCAGCAGCCCCGGCTCCGGTATCAGGCAAGTTCGCCACTACCGGCTGGCTGCCTTTGAAGGAAGCTGCTGAGGTTGACGTATCCGCGTTGTAGGTCTTGGCGCCAGCATTTTCAGTGCGGATAGCCTCACTAGAACCGCTACCGGCAGCAGAAGAGGTGGTCTCCTTGTTGATCAGTGATTGCAGCTGCTCTTCCAGCTCAGTCACACTCTTCAGCTTGTCTTTAATGCTCTCCGCTTCCTCCGAGAGCTCGCTTACCTGGCCGCGCAGCTGCTGTAGCGCTTGTTCCTTATCTGCAACCTTCAGCTCCATGCGGATATTGGTCAGTGATAAGGCGGCCGCTTCGGCCTCCAGCTCGGCGATCGACCGGGAAGCATGGATATGCATGGAGGTGACCAGACTGGAGAGGGACAGAGCGGCTGCAGCAGGCAGCGCCAGAGCGAAGGGCTTCGACATTTGCAGCTGCTTCACAGGCCGTCCGGCCTCACGCATAACGAGCAGCGTAATCTTTTTCTGACTGGGCTGACTCTTCATAACGTCTCCTTACTGCGGCCATGGCAGCCGCTTGGTATGAACTGACTGAAACAACTGTCGGGGTGCAGGGGGCTTATCCGATTCGTCCTACTACTCTATGTATTCCATAACTAAGGTGAACATGACAACGGTTTACTTGAATAAAGAAGGAGAGTTAAGGCAAAACCTGTAGTAAGCGCAGGCTTCTGCCGTGGCAGATTCCTCATGAAAGTTAGTAAGTACCGTCTATGCCCGCAGAGATAGTAAGAGTTCATTCAGTTAATCAGGAGGCCTGGAATGAGAATATTTGCCGTTATCTTGTGTCTTTTTATTGTGCAGCTTGCCATTATTACCGCTTCCGAATTCCGCCGTCCGCAGCGGGCACTTGCCTGGATATGTATTACCTTCTGCTGCCCGCCGCTGGGCCTGCTGTTCTACTATTTCCTGGGCCGTGATTACTGGCAGAGCCGCAAGCTTGGCAACCGGTGCGTCTCTCTGCTGCGGGAAATCCGCATTCATGTTACCGGCAAGATTCATAAGGTCAAGCAGGTGGAGGATACCGGCAACCCCGGATTTGAACACCGCCCTGAGCTGCTGCACCTGTTCTCGGGACTGGCGGACAGTCCGGTTACAAGCCATAACCGGTGTGAAGTGTTGTCCAGCGCGCAGGCAGCGTATAAGTCCATGCTGGAGGTGATGGAGGGTGCGCAGGAGCATATCCACATGGAATTTTATATTTTCCGGGAGGACGAGATCGGCCGGCAGTTCCAGGAGCTGATGATCCGCAAGGTACGCCAGGGGGTGAGGGTGCGCCTGCTGTGCGATGGACTGGGAAGCCACAAACTAAGCCGGGGTTTTGTGAATACACTGAAGAACGCGGGAGTGCAGGTCTATTTTTTTCTGCCTCTGCTAACTGCACTGCCGGACCGCCGCTTCAACTACCGCAATCACCGGAAGATTCTGGTGGTGGACGGACTTACCGGATTCACCGGAGGAATGAACATAGGCGATGATTACCTGGGCAAAAATCCGGAAATGGGCTACTGGCGGGATACGCATCTACGACTTGAAGGGGATGCCGTTTATCAGCTGCAATATGTGTTTCTCAAGGACTGGCGGCTGGCAGCCGGGGATATTATCAGCCATCCGCGCTTCTTCCCGGATCATAACTGTAGCGGTAGGGAGGCTGTACAGATTGTCGCGAGCGGGCCGGATGCGGCCATAGATGCTACCCAGGAGATGTATTTCGCTTCTATTTGCGCTGCAAGGCAGCGGATCTGGATGACCTCACCGTATTTCATCCCCGATCCTGCGATAAGCAGGGCGCTGAAGAATGCGGTTCTTAGCGGAGTGGATGTGAGGATCATTATCCCGGCGAAGCCGGATAACAAGCTGGTCTATTATGCCACGCTGTCGTATCTGGAGAATCTGCAGGACGCAGGCGTGAAATTTTACCGATATACCAGAGGGTTCATGCATGCCAAGGTAATGATTATCGACAGCCTGCTGGCCACCGTCGGCAGTGCCAATCTGGACATGCGCAGCTTCTATTCCAACTTTGAGCTGACGGCGGTGCTGCTCCGTCCGGAGATGATTTCAGAGCTGGCTGAGGATTTCAGCAGAGACCAGGAGCAGAGTGAATTCATCGATCCGAAAAAGTTCCGGGAGCGCAGTCGTAATGTCAAACGCATAGAAAGTCTGTGTCAGCTCTTATCGCCGCTATTATGACAGAAAAGATGGCGGAAGCATCGATTATCGAAGGTTATATCAATTTATATGCGTTATTTGACTTTCCTTTATGATATAATGGAAATATAAGAAGAACAGGGGAGAAGGCACGACTGTACGTTCGCTTTCGTAAGCTTCTTAGATATACTATTTATAGGGGGAGTTCTATGACTGTAAGCCAACATATCTTTACGAGTGAAGAACAGAAGAAGCCGCAGAAGTCCGGAGTATTTAAGACGGCAAGATTGGCCCAGCGGATTGTGATGATTGTCATCGGAGCGGCCATGATGTCTGTTGCGCTTGAGATTTTTCTTGTTCCCAATAAGTTGATTGATGGCGGAATCACCGGTATTTCCATTATGTTGTCCCATATTTTCAATATACCGCTCGGTATACTATTGACCCTGCTTAACCTGCCGTTCCTGGTTATCGGGTATAAGCAGATCGGTAAGACATTTGCCTTATCTACTCTATTCGCTGTCATTGTAATGTCCATCGGTACCCAGTTGCTCCATCCTGTTCATCCCATTACGGTTGAGCCGCTGCTGGCAGCAGTATTCGGAGGGGTCATTCTCGGCGTTGGGGTTGGACTCGTTGTCCGTTATGGCGGATCGCTTGACGGTACTGAGATTGTAGCCATTCTTGTGTCCAAGAGGCTTCCGTTCTCTGTAGGGGAAGTTGTTATGTTCTTCAACCTGTTCATTCTGTCCGGCGCAGGCTTTGTGTTCGGCTGGAATAATGCGATGTTCTCCCTGATTGCGTATTACATTGCTTTCAAACTGATCGATATTACACTTGAAGGCTTGGACCAGTCCAAGTCAGTATGGATTATCAGCGATAAATTCCGTGATATCGGCGAAGCCCTGACGGAGCGTCTGGGGCGCGGAGTGACTTATCTTGATGGTGAAGGCGGATTCTCCGGTGACAACAAGAAAGTGATTTTTGTAGTCATCACCCGCTTGGAAGAAGCGAAGCTTAAGTCGATTGTAGAGGATTGGGATTCCGACGCGTTCATCGCCATCGGCAATATCCATGATGTCAAGGGCGGCCGCTTCAAGAAAAAAGCAATTCATTAGCATTAGCGTCACCGGCCCAGCCGTAACGCTTTCGAAGGAAGGTATATTTACGAACGACAGAGTAACCCATACGGCGGTTCTGACTTGCTGCGCCGTATTCCCATATATAATACCTTTCGTCCTGATTGAGGAGGAAGCCAGATAAGCCCGCAGCCTGAGAAGGCATTTGCGGGCTTATTGCTGTCCTGAGGGCAGCTTGGCAATAATCGCTTCGACCGGCTGGGGAGGAACCTTGGCAATCAGATCTCCTAACCGGCTGAGCCGCTCCTCTATATTCAGCAGGTTGAAATCTGTAGGCTTGACGCCCCGTTCAACCTCCTCCCACAGGAGGGGAGTGGAGACGGTGGCCAGCGGCCGGGCGCGCGGGGTGTACGGGGCAGCGAGTGTTTTGCCGCCGTAGTGCTGGAGATAATCGAAGTATATTTTATCCCCGCGATGCTTCTTCAGCCGCTCCAGGGTGAAGAGATCGGGCCGCTTCTCGGTGACATAACGGCCTACGAAATGCCCGATCCGGCGCAGTTCATCGAAGGTCACCCCCGGCCCCACCGGAACAATGATCTGAACTCCGGTGGCTCCCGAGGTTTTGGGAACGGAGTCCAGTCCAAGCGATTTCAGCACCTCCCCTACCACAGCAGCAGCTTCCATAATCCGCGGTTCGACCTCAAGCGAAGGGTCCAGATCAATCATCCACTCGCAGGGCAGCGTACTTCCGGCATAATGGAGGGAAGGGTGGAATTCGAGCGCGGCCAGATTGCCCAGCCAGAGCAGCTCCGGCAGGCCCTGCAGCAAAATGTAGGTGATATCGTCCTGCACCGCCGTGCGGACGAATTCCGGCAGCGGCTCCGGGGCGTTCTTCTGATAGAACGACATCCCGGGAACGCCATGGGGATAGCGGATCACTGTGAGGAGCCGGTCTTTACAATAGCGCAGCAGATAGGGCGAGAGGGCCGCCAGCTTTTGCAGATAGATCTGCTTGGTGATGCCCATCTCGGGCCAGAGCGGTTTGTCGGGATTGGTGATGCTGATTTGCTGCCCGTCTACGGTAATGGTTCCTTTAGCGGATGCTGGCATGGGACATCCCTCCTTAGGCTTGTCTATGTCTGCCTAGTATTTGCCGCGCTGCCGGTTTTCAGTCGGGGTTCCGGCCCGGGATAAGGGCAGTTCACACTTTTTTTGCGCAAAATGTCCCTTTTGGCCCGGGCAGATGCTTATAAGGGTGTCAGCTATAAGAGAGGAGCGTTTTACGATTTTGGATGAAATGGAACACCTCGTTGTTAAGGTGCAAAACGGCGACGTGGAGCAGTACGGGGGGATCGTTGAGGCTGTTCAGCAGCCGATGTACCGTTATTGCAGCCGCCTGCTCGGCAGCGGGGCAGAGGCGGAGGACGCCGTGCAGGAGATTCTGGTCAAAGCCTATCAAAATATCGGCCAGTATCGTCCGCTGGTCAGCTTCTCTTCATGGCTGTATAAAATCGCTTATCATCATTGCCTAGGGGTCATCCGCCAGCGCCAGCGGCAGAGCCGGCTGATGATGCTGCTGCGGCCGCAGAAATACGCGGAAAGCCCGGAGCAGCAGATGGACCGCTTCCTGTTCGATGAACCGCTCGCTGTAGCGCTCTCCCGGCTGAAGGCGGAAGAGAGGAATCTGCTGGTACTGCGGATATTTGAAGAGTTGAGCTTTGCCGAAATTGCCGTGATTCTGGGCAAGAATCAGGATGCGGTCAAAAAAAGATACCGGCGCACGATTGTTAAGCTCACTAACCTGCTGCAATCGCAAAGAGAGGGGGAGGAATCACATTGGACGAGCACTTCACTGCTGAAGAAAAAAGGATAAGACGAATGGGTGCAGGTGAGGCATCGGGCAGCATTGATGTTAAGTCATCCGTTATGGAGCGGGTACGGGCCATCCATGCCCAGCGGCTTGCGTCAGAGGGCGGGGGAACGCCAACTTCACAGGGACAAGCGGAGCCGGGAACGGTGGTGCAGGCGCCTGTGATGACCAGGCAGCTCATACCTCCGCTGCGTCCTGCGGTACAGCGGGGCAGAAGGCTGGCCGCCGGATTCTGCGCAGTCGCGCTACTGGGGCTGGCTGGGTTCAGCATTCTCCGCCATGTGACGGACCAGGAAACTACGGGGAAGGCGCTACAACCGGACTTTGCGGTCATCCGGCAGACGGAGGGGCAGCCATTTGCCTTGAAGGACAGCAGCGGCAGAGTTGTGGCACAGGTGAAGAAGGCTGAATCGAAGGTCTACACGCCCTCTTATACGGGGTCGTCTTCTGCCCGGGAGCGTTACTACAAGCTGAAGGAGCCATATGATCATCAGGCGCAAGCGGAATTACGGCCGGGAGAGACAGCAGCTTATTATGTCAATGACAGTGAATTGATTGCATTGATGAACGGTCTGGGGTATGGAAAACCGCTATTTTTCACCAGCAAAACGGTTACGTATACCAGCTACGCGAAGCTGTCGGCAGCCCGGGAGCAAGCGGGCAAGTGGAGCTTTGCGCTGCCACCCGAGAGAATTGGTCAACTCCGGTTTGCAGAAGGCAGACTGTTCGCAGAAATTCCTTCTTCATTTGATCCAGAGTACGGGGTGGTTCTGGGGGCGCTGAAGGCCAAAACAGAAGCCGCTCCGGACGGAAATCCGCTGGCCTTGGCCTTATTGCCCTTTAAGAGTCTAGCAAGCGCCGAGCTTGATTACCAGGATGGCGGGCAGCAGCATACGCTTTATGTATTCTGGAATAACGCAGCAACTACCGGCCCTTATCAAATTCGCGTATCCCCCGGTCAAACTGCTGAGATTTGGTCTTCTGAAGATAAGGAGCTGCTGTTTATTCCCGGAACTGTTGGCGGAGTTGGGTGGAGCGAGGATTCAACAAGCAAACTGTATTGGTATGACAGTGCCTACGGAGGGCTTGCTTGGATGACGGACCCGCCGAACCAGCGGCTGACCCGGGAACAATGGGAGACCATTGCCGCCGGTATGGTTCAGCGGTGAGGGAACAGCAAATGAACCGGAAGGAAGGGATTGAACTATGATTCAGTTTAAAAAAGCGGCTGTTGCCGCAATATGCATGTCCCTGCTACTCAGCACAGCAGCGGGGCCGGTGGGAGCAGCAGGGACGCTGCCTGACAAATTAAAGAATAAAAGCAACGGTATCCTGGCTACAGAAACGGCTAAACCGGCTGCGCTATCTCCGTTAGACGCATTGCTGGCCAAGGAATATAAGCTTCCCTTGAACGCAGGGGAAATCCGGGCCGTGTATGTAAATGATGCCAAAATTAATACGCTGGATAGTCTGAATATCAGTTACGTGCCGTTTAGTTATACGTCTGTAAGCACAGCGGCGCAGAAATTAACATCAATGGGTGGAGGTGTATTAGTGGCTCCGGCTTCGCTGCCGAAAGATTATGTGCTGAAGGAGGCAATCATCAGCCCTGACATACCTTTTTCGTATGAGGAAGAATATATGCAGCTCAGGGATAAACTCAAGGGGCAATCCACAGCAGCCGGTAAAAAGGTTATCACCAAAATGCTCCCTTGGAGCGGTCATGTTACCACGTTGACCTATACCCGCAAGGGAGAGGTGCTGAGCCTGCGTGCCGAGCCTGCAAGCCAGCTTCCGGCTGGAGTTACACTGGCCTTATTGCCGAAGGACAAGGATGAGCAGGTGAAGGTTAACGGGCAGGAGATGATGTTCACCTCCTTCGGGCCACATCATGACAAGCTGAAATCTCAATTGCAGTGGAGCAGTGCGGATGGCAGCAGAGAGTACACATTAACGGATACCCGGAACACTGTGCAGAGTAAGGCTGAACTGCTGAAGATTGCCGGAAGTCTGACTCCGCAATAGGCAGCTAGACCCCCCTCTGGCTTAAAGAACAAGAGTGTGCGGGCAGATCGACCTGAGCTTGAATCACAGGCTGGCGGAAGGTGCCGGAGGGATTCCATTCCAGAAAATGCAGCTTAAACACCAGCTCAGGCTTAATCCAAACGGAGCCTGAGCTTCGCTGCGGAAGTGCGGCAAACGGCATATGCTCTGTGACAAGTCCCGGAATTCGTGCGGTCAGTGTCCGCCAGTCCTGGACGGTCATTCTGCCCGCCCCGGCATGTCCGATATAATGCAGCTTCCCGGCATCATCATACAGGCCGAAAAGCAGTGCATTCACGATGCCGTCGCGGAAGGTGACGCCCCCGGCGACAGCAGTGACATCAGAGATGATCTTGAGCTTCTGCCAGCGTTTATCTTTGCCGCCGGGCGCATAAGTGCTGTCCAGATCCTTGCAGACGATTCCCTCCAGACTCCCCTGCCGGGCCGCAGTGAGCAGCTGGGCCGGGTCCTGGTAGCTTGGCACCTGCTGCACATGGGGATGGGGCAGCAGCATCTCCTTCAGCATCTCCTGCCGCCTGCAAAGCGGTTCGTCCAGCAGCCAGATGCCGTCACAGTACAGCATATCAAAAACCATATACAGCACCGGAACCTGCGGCTGCACTGCCCGGATCGCCGCCTCGTTCTTCAGACTGTCCCGCCGCATAACCTCGTGGAAAGAGGGCTTGCCGCCGCTGAGCGCAATGACCTCGCCATCCAGAATGAAGGAGCCGGCCCGGCAATAGCTCTCTGGTCCGGCCAGCTCAGGATACTGGAGCGTGCGCCGGTTGCCCCGGCGGTTAATCAGCTCGGCATGGCTCCCGTCGTAATAGGAGATCATCCGCACGCCGTCCCATTTGATCTGGGCGATCCACTGTTCTCCGCTTGGAAGCACAGAGGCCAGCACAGGCTCAAACGGAGTGACGGGCTGAAGTTGAAGGGAACAGGCTGGCTTTGCAGCAGGTGCGGGAGTCCGTCCCCTAGGCACCGGTGACCTTGCTCTTCGCGCTCCGGCGCTTCGGCTTCGGGGCAATCACCGGAATCGGTCCGGTAGCTTCATCTACAACGGGAGCGGCGGTTGTATCGGTTGAAGTCGCAGCGGCAGTGGCCTTGGCCGGACGTTTCTTCGCACCGGCAGCAGGCCTCGGCTTAGCTCCGCTGCCTCCTTTGGCGGGCCCGGGATCGGAAGGAATATGCTGCACAGCCTCGATACTGGCCTGCAGGGCAGCCATCAGATCGATGACATTGTTCTCCTGGCGTGCCGGAGCAATGTGGAACTCTTCGCCGGCAATTTTGTGCGTGATCAGATCAAGCATCCGCTGGCGGTAATCATCGGTATATTTGGCAGGCTCGAACGGGGTGGATAGCTGTGAGATCAGCAGCTTGGCCATATCCAGTTCTTTGTCGTTCACACTGCCCGGCTCCGGCAAGCCCGGGACCTGCGATACCGGACGGACCTCGTCCGGGTAATAGATCGTCTCAATCGCCAGGCAGTCCGCCAGGACGCGGATGGCGGCCAGACTGCTTTTGGAGCGGATGGAGATCTTGGCAATACCGATCTTCCCGGTCTGACGCATAGCCTCCATCAGCAGACGGTAAGCATTCGCGCCTGCCTGATCGGGTGATAAATAGTAGGTCTTCTGGAAATAGATCGGGTCAATCTCCGTCAAATCCACGAAATCCAAGATGGTGATGCTCTTGCTGCTCTCCTCGCTTAGCTGATCCAGCTCCTCCTTGTCGAACAGAACAAACTTGCCCTTCTCATATTCGTACCCCTTGCCGATCTCCTCCCAGGTGACCTCCTTGTCACAGACAGGACATTTACGTACATAAGACAATGGACTGCCGCATTCTTTGTGTATGTAGCGCAGCGAGATGTCTTTATCCTCCGTGGCGGAGAACATCTTGACCGGAACATGCACAAGCCCGAAGCTGATGGCTCCTTTCCAAACGGTATGCATGAGAATCGCCTCCTGATGGGATGTGGTATGGCTTAGTATGGGGCGTCAAGGGTTTTTCTAGCCGGATGCATTATTTGAGAGTCATGGGAAAAAATAAGGCTGCTCAGCTTGCACAGACCCATAGCGAGAAGAGGAGGCAATATGGACAAGGAGTATTATCGCTGGAGTGATGCCCTATCGGAGCAGGACATTCCGGCAGAGGCGGTCAATTGGGACAACATTATTGCCGGTCCGGAGGATGCCGGACTGGATGAGGATGCAGGACTGCTGGATGCCGATGCAACGATTGGGGAGCTTCCGGCGGAAGACGACGACGAGGAATAGGGAGGCAAGAAAAGAATGGATATAACACGTGCGCAGGATATTTACGCTTCCAAGGACAAAATCGCGGTGCATCTCGATGGTGAGCCGGTCTGGATTGAGCATGTTGATTCCGCTAACGGCATGGCAACAGTTCAGGTAGGCTCCCGGCCGACGAATACGCAGACTGTGGGTGTTGAGCGCCTGGAGGAGCAGGGGAAGTAGCGGGTAGAAGATGCAGGGGCGTAAAAGTAACTCAGCATTGGGGCAGGACCTTATTGGCGGTATGATTAACGCCGGAGGCCCTGCTTTTTGGTGTGTTGGCTGTTGGCTGATCCTCTAACTGGTGCATGGAGCGCTATATGCTTGTTTTAGGCGGTGGCGGTGAGCGTGAAGAGGGAGCGTGGGGCGGGTATGATGTGCAGAAGTGCCTGTGAATTTGAGGAAGGTGGGGGCTTGGAGCGGCGGCTTCAGGGGGGCGAGTTGGGAGGAAGATGTTGAGCGGACTGGAGTGCTTTTATTTGGATGAAACTCTTCGTTTTGTGGACCCGACCGGACTCAGTGCTCTTCTGTCAATAAAGTGGACGCCCAATTAAACGACTGTCTGGTAGTAAAGTTGCTCAAAACGCACTGGCGACATGTATCCCAGAGTACTGTTGGAACGCTTACGGTTGTAAAACAACTCCAAATACCAGTATAGCTTTTGGTATGCCTCTTCCATGGTTTTAAACTTTGGATGACTGTAAATCAACTCGCGCTTCAGAATGCTGTGGAACGCTTCTATACAAGCATTATCGTAGCAGTTGCCCCTGCGGCTCATACTCGCTTTCATACGATAGGTTTGGAGCTGTTTCCGGTAATCCTTGGAGGCATACTGAGATCCTCGGTCGGAGTGGTGTATCAGGTCCTTCCCAGGCTTTTTCGCCTTGTAGGCCTGCTTGAGGGCGTCTAGAACCAGATCTGTGGTCATCCGGTCACTGAGCTTCCACCCCACAATCTGTTTCGTATACAGGTCCAGAATACTCGCCAAATAGAGTTTGCCTTGGCGACATGGAATGTACGTAATATCGGCCACCCATTTTTCATTTGGCCTTGTGGCCGAAAAGTCTTGCTTCAGTTCATTGGGCGCGATCGGCAGATTGTGATTCGAATCCGTGGTCGTGACCCGATATTTACGGGCCATACACGAACGTATCCCTTGCTCGCGCATGAACAGGCCGACGGTACGCTCGGAGACCTTCCAGCCCTCCTTTTGGAGTTCCCGATGAATCCTTGGGCTGCCGTAGGTGCCCCCTGAATCCTGGTGATACCACCGAATACGCTGAATCAGCTTCTCTTTTCGCTCGAGGCGTACCGGCTGCTCTGCCGCACGCCATTTGTAGTACCCGCTTCGGGATACCTTTAGGACCTTGCACATCTTCTCCAATCGAAAATCCGAGCGGTGATCTTCGATAAACTGGAACCTTAGTTCTTTTCTTTGCTGAAGATGTGCAGCGCCTTTTTTAGAATGGCCAGTTCTTCTTTCAGGTCCTCGATTTCACGTTCTTTGCGGTGATTCTCCGCTTCGGCATCCTTAAGCGTCTGTTCAATCTGACGCATTTTCTCCGGATGGTGAATGGCCTCCTGCTCGAATTGGCGGTACTGAGAGATCCATTGGTGAATTGTACTCTTGGGGATATTCAGCTCCTCACAGATATCCCCTATACTCTTGGTCTGCTCCTGCACATATTTCACCGTCTGCTTCTTAAATTCTTCATTGTATCGTTGCCGTCGTTCCCCCACATTGGACACCTTCCTTCGTTAAGCCTATTATCCAGTGTCTCTTAACGTGGCGTCCACTTTTTATTCTAATTGCACAGATGTCGTTAAGTAACCCATTCGGCGTAACATTTGGCTCAAAATTGGAAGTTAACGGCTTCTGGGTCCGCAACAAGCAGCAGAATGATATTTTAAGCCAAATAGCGGCTTTTGGGTCCGCCGAACTCCCAACACTCCACTCATCCGCCACCACGCTCATCCGTCACCTCACACACCGTCGTCCCGCTCATCCGCTACCACGCTCATTCGTCACCACGCTCATCCGTCACCTCACACACCGTTGCCTCGCTCATCCGCCACCACTTCATCCGGCACCACGCTTATTAGCACAACACACCCCAGCACTCCCCTTACCCGCCACCTCCGCCAGCAACCTTCCTTACGTCTTCCAACGGGCAACGTCCCTCTAATTATAGCTGACACAGATATTGACGCCGGCGTGGTGACCCCCTATATTTGGAAGAAGAATTTTGACGAAAAGAGATGATGGAAGTGCGTCCGATATTGCTGGGTGTATGCTCGGCGTTGTTTTTTGCGGTGACGTTTGTGCTGAACCGGAGGATGGAGCTTGCGGGAGGAAGCTGGGCCTGGAGCGCCTCGCTGCGGTACTTGTTCACGCTCCCGCTGCTGCTGGTTATTGTAGCCGGGAGAGGGAGGCTGAAGCCGCTGCTGGCTGCGATGAGAGAACGGCCGGGGTCTTGGCTGCTGTGGGGCACTGTCGGGTTCGGCCTGTTCTACGCGCCCATCTGCTTCGCCGCTGCCTATGCACCGGGCTGGCTGAGCGCGGGAACATGGCAGATCACGATTATCTCCGGTTCGCTGCTGGCTCCGTTCTTCGGAGAATGGGTCAGCGGACCGGGAGGACAAGTATACATAAGAGGTAAAATCCCGCTGCGCGGGCTGCTGCTCTCCCTGATTATTCTCGCCGGAGTAGCGCTGCTGCAGGTGGAGCAGGCGCGGCAGCTTGCCCCATCCCAGGTCCTGCTGGGCATTGTCCCGGTACTTATCGCTTCCTTCGCTTATCCGCTTGGAAACCGTAAGATGATGGAGCTGTGCGGCGGCCAGCTGGATGTATTCCAGCGGATTCTCGGCATGACGCTTGCCAGCCTGCCCTTCTGGCTGGCTGTCGCTCTGTATGGTATGGCAGATACAGGCCTGCCCTCCTCCTCGCAGGTAGGACAATCAGTCATTGTTGCACTCAGTTCGGGAATTGTGGCTACGGTGCTATTTTTCCGGGCTACCGATCTGGTCCGGGATAACATGAGCAGTCTGGCAGCCGTGGAAGCGACCCAGTCACTGGAGGTGCTGTTCGCCTTGCTGGGGGAGATGCTCCTGCTGGCCTCGCCGCTGCCTTCCCTCCTGTCATGGGCGGGGATTGCGGTCATTATTGGCGGAATGGTGCTGCACAGCCTATTCTCCAGGCATCCGGGGAAGCCTGCGGCGTTTCAAGCGGCCTCGAGGGACTAACAGCGGCTGTTGCGGTGCAAGTAGCATACCGATATAATTAAGGATATTGTTAACCGTTAAGGGACTTCAAAAAGGTGGTAGTTGCAGCTTTGGATAATAATACACAAACGGTGTTTACGTACCGTTCATTCAGCCTTCAGGATACGGAGGCACTTGCCGCCGCCATTGCTGCTGTGTCATCGGAAGGGATGGTCATCGGCCTTGACGGAGATTTAGGTGCAGGCAAAACGGCGTTCTCGCAGTGCTATGCGCGCCATTTAGGTGTGGAGGGCATTGTGAATAGTCCTACTTTTACCATTATCAAAGAGTATGAAGGACGTCTGCCGCTGTATCATATGGATGTATACCGGATATCGCTGCAGGAAGCGGACGAGCTGGGGCTGGAAGAGTATTTCTATGGCCATGGTGTGAGTCTGGTGGAGTGGAGCCGAATTATCGCCGACCTGATGCCGCCGCGGCATCTCCATATAGAGCTGAAGACCGCCGGCCCGGATGAACGGGAGATAACGGTGACCGGAATCGGAGAGTCTTACGGCGAAGTGTGCCGGATGCTGATCCAGAAGTGGGGTAAAGAAACATGACGAACTCGAATAATGAGCCGCGTAAGCGGTTTTTGGCGCTGGATACATCAACGGCAGTTCTGGGAGTGGCCGTGACTGGCGGCGGGGAGCTGCTGCATGAGATTAATGCTTCCGGGGAGCGGAATCATTCGGTTCATCTGCTGCCTATTATTGAGCAGGCGCTTCAGGCGTCTGCGACTACGGCCGATACAATCGGCGGAATCTCGGTCGGGATCGGCCCTGGCTCCTATACCGGAACACGGATTGCTGTGACCGCAGCGAAGACGCTGGCCTGGGCTTGGAACGTTCCGGTTACTGGCGTATCCAGTCTGCATGCGCTGGCCTGGGGCGGATACCATGCGGCTTCTAGGCTTGGCACGTCAGGAACAGACTGGATCATTCCGCTGATCGATGCCCGGCGGGGACAAGCGTACACCGCTGTATTCGCGGCGGGTGGGGACAAGCCGCCCCGGCGGCTGGCACCGGATGCTATCCGGCTGATGGCCGACTGGGTGCAGGAGCTGGCGGTGCGGCTGAAGGAAGCCGCAGCTGAGGGCAAGCTGCCGGACACATTGTGGTTCGTAGGCGAGACGGCGCTGCACGGAAGTGCGGATATACTGGCTCCGCTGATGGAAGCCACGAATGCCCGGGCGCTGCCTTATGAGCTGGAAGGACGCTGGACCGGATTCCTGGCGGAAGCGGGCCTTTATGAGGAGAGCGGAGATCTGCATACGCTGATTCCCAACTATACGCAGCTGTCGGAGGCGGAGGCGAATCTGCGCCGCAGCAGCGAAGGGAGCCTGAATACACGATGATCGAACCGGAACGTAGACCAGCTCAGGGGGCTGAGCTTGTTTTTCGCCTGATGCGGCTGGAGGATGTCCCTGAGATACTAGTGATTGAGCGGGAGGCCTTTACCATGCCTTGGACGGAGGAAGCCTTCCGCAACGAGCTGACCCACAATCATTTTGCGAAATATATGGTAATGGAGCTGGCAGGGCATATTATCGGCTACGCGGGAATGTGGGCGATTGTCGATGAGGCGCATGTCACTAATATTGCACTGCTGGAGGCCTACCGGGGGCGTAAATGGGGCGAGCGGCTGCTGGACGAGCTGATGAGAACGGCAGCTTATCTCGGCATGCAGTCGATCACGCTTGAAGTACGGGTCTCCAATGAGGTGGCCCAGAATTTATACCGCAAAAAAGGCTTCAAGCCTGCGGGTACCCGCAAGGGCTATTATTCGGACAACCGCGAGGATGCGCTCATCATGTGGGCCGATCTGCCGGAGTACGGGGAGCAAGCTGTAACGGAAGGAAGCGTGGACTTGAAATGAAGACAGACACGGGCGTAAGGGAGCCTGTATTGATTCTGGCGATTGAAACCAGCTGTGACGAGACCTCTGTAGCTGTAGTGAAGGATGGCTGTGAGGTATTGTCCAATATTATTTCCAGCCAGATTGAGACCCACCGGGCATTCGGAGGTGTGGTGCCAGAAGTGGCCTCCCGCAAGCATGTCGAAGTGATTACGCTGGTCATTGAAGAAGCCTTAAGCGTAGCAGGCGTGGGTCCGCAGGAGCTGACAGCAGTGGCGGTAACGCAGGGTCCGGGGCTGGTGGGGGCGCTGCTGGTGGGAGTCGTGGCTGCCAAAAGCCTGGCGCTGGCCTGGGGCAAGCCGCTCATCGGCACGCATCATATTGCCGGTCATATCTATGCCAACCGGCTGGTCAAGGAACTCAAGTATCCTAACATGACGCTGGTGGTGTCAGGGGGACATACGGAGCTGGTGCATATGGAGCGGGAAGGAAGCTTCCGGATCATCGGGCGCACGCGTGACGATGCCGTCGGCGAAGCGTACGACAAAGTGGCGCGGGCCCTGGGCTTCCCATATCCGGGAGGGCCGCATGTGGACAAGCTTGCGCATAAAGCGGAAGAAGCCTTCACTCTGCCGCGTGTGTGGCTGGAGCCGGGCTCGTACGACTTCAGCTTCAGCGGCCTGAAGTCTGCGGTGCTGAATGCGGTGAATCAGAGCAAGATGAAGGGGCTTGTGCCGGATGTCGCGGCTATTGCGCGCGGCTTCCAGGAATCTGTTGTTGAAGTGCTGGTCGAGAAGGCGATCCGTGCTGTCCGGGAATACCACGCGGAGCAGCTTCTGCTCTGCGGAGGGGTAGCGGCGAATAAGGGGCTGCGCGAAGCACTGACCCGGCGCTGCGGGGCAGAAGGGATTGAGCTGATTATTCCTCCACCCGTGTATTGTACGGATAATGCGGCGATGATTGGTGCCGCTGCTTATGTGAAATGGAGACATGAAGGCGGGATTCCGCTGGATATGGTAGCCGATCCCGGCTATTCGCTGGAGAAATGGTCGGTATCTGCCTATTGACTTTTGCAGAAGCCGCCGGGTATAATCAGTTCAATTCAATTACTTTATATTTGAACAAACGCAATGATCGGAAGCAGTAAGGTCACTCCGGGATAAGAGAGCTGCGGGAAGGTGCGACGCAGTCGATGGAGACCTGAACTCGTCCGGGAGCGGAGCGGTGGAAGCAGGGAGCTCTTTGAACAGGAGCACTGGCCGGTACAGGATATAATCCGGCGACCTTAGGTACATCGTTACGGTTAACCTCCGTGAGAGGGTGGTCAGTCAGGGCTTGGCGGAGTGGAAACATTCCGGAACCCTTGCAGACATGGAGTGGGTATCGCAGAACAGCTGGAAGGTTAGCGGGTTCGGATATCAACAAGAGTGGTACCGCGACAGTGAACAGCCTGTCGTCTCTTGAATGAGACGGCAGGCTTTTTTGTGTACATTTTTGAGAAGTTTATAGGAATGACACGCGAGGATCGGGAGCAGTAGACGGCTAAGGTGAGCAGAGAGCTGCGGGGAGGTGCGACGCAGACACCAGAGGCCGGCGAATCTCGCCCGTGAGCGGAGCGGCGGAAAGAGCTACAGGTACGCTGCTACGGATGTCCCCGTTACCGGACTATTCAGACTTTAGAACTTCCGTTATCGGGGCTAAAGAGATCTGATACTAAGCTGGACGCAGCCAGGACTTCTGTACATCAGGAAGCCTATGCGTCAAAAAGAGTGGTACCGCGGAGGGCTGACCCCCCGTCTCTTTATAAGAGACGGGGGGTCTTTGTGCTTTTTAGGAGGCAGCCTTCCATTAGATAAACCTAATTTGAGGAGGAATTACGATGATCATTCCGGTAAAGAAACGAATTCAGATTTTTGACACGACGCTACGCGATGGCGAGCAGGCCCCGGGAGCCAGTCTTACTCCTGAGCAAAAGATTATTCTGGCCGGCAAGCTGGCGGACCTGGGAGTGGATGTCATGGAGCCGGGGTTCCCTGTATCCAGTCCGGGGGATTTCGCTGCAGTGGAGACGATCTCCCGCAAGATTCAGGGCGTAGAGATCTGCGGCTTCGCACGTGCCGTCAAGGGGGATATCGATGCTGCTGTACGGGCCACCCGGGATGCCGCGCGGCGGCGGATTCATCTGTTCATCTCCTCCTCCGACATTCACCTGCGCCATCAGCTGCGCATGAGCCGCCCTGAGGTTGTAGCGGTTGCCAGAGAGATGACGGCTTATGCCCGCCAGTTCTGCGATGTGGTAGAATTCACTGCAATGGACGCTGCGCGGACGGGCATCGACGATCTGATCGAGATGGTCGAGGCGGTGATTGAAGAGGGCGCTTCGATTATCAATCTGCCGGACACAGTGGGTTATGCGCTGCCGCAGGAATACGGAGAGATGTTCCGGCGTGTGCGGCTTGGGGCCAGGGGCGGAGACAAGGTTATCTACAGTGCCCATTGCCACAACGATCTGGGCCTCGCCGTAGCGAACAGTCTGGCGGCTATTGAAGGCGGCGCCACACAGATTGAGGTCACAGTCAACGGTGTGGGCGAGCGGACCGGCAACTGTGCGCTGGAGGAGCTGGTCATGGCGCTGGAGACACGCGGAGACTCTATCGGCGCCGAGACTGGAATCGTGCTGGATAAGCTGTATGACACCTCGCGGATGATCAGCGGGGCGATGCACTTCCCGATTGCCTTCAACAAGCCGGTGGTCGGGCGCAATGCCTTCCAGCATGAATCCGGCATCCATCAGGACGGTCTGCTGAAGGACCGCAGCACCTACGAGATTATGGACCCGGAGCGGCTGGGCATCCCGCGCAGCATGATTATCCTCGGCAAGCATTCCGGCAGGCATGCGCTGAAGGACCGTGCTGCGAAGTACGGCATTGCCCTGGATTCGGCGGAGCTGGACGCGCTCTACGAATCCTTCAAGGAGACGGCTGACCGCCAGAAGGCCGTCAGCGACGATGAGCTGCTGCGGATGGTCAGCAGCACTACGGGACAGCAGGCGCAGGTCTATGCGCTCGGCGAGGTCCAGGTCCTGGCCGGCAGCGCGCCGCGCCGCGTGGCTGCAGTGACAGTGCGCCATCTGCAGAGCGGCGCAGAGACGACCCAGACCAGCACCGGAGACGGTCCGCTGGAAGCGATCATTGCCGCTATAGGGCAAGGGATTGCTGAGGATATCCGCTTCGACGGGCTGGAGCTGCATTCCCTCGGCAGCGGCGGGAATGCCCAGGCCGAGGCCGCCGTAATGGTGGAGTGGAAGGACACCAAGTTCCGGGGCACGGCCATCCATCATGATATCGTGATGGCCGCAGGCATTGCTTATATCGCCGCCTGTAATGCGGCGCTGCTGTCGGAATCGGAGGTGCCCTCTCCGGGCTCAGCGGTGAATAGCTAGAAGCTGGAGACCAAAGAACAGAGCGAGGTGGCCTCGCAGGTTCAACGCTTTTTCAAGAACCGGATGCCTCTGCCATGTCATCGACATCGGCAGGGGCATTTTTGCTGTCAGGGGCTAGCAGGACGGCGTACGGCCAAATGTATACAGAGAACCGAACACAATTTGCTGGCGGCAAGTGGGCATACAAAATCGCCTAAACCTAACATGATTTTTGCCCCGTGCGGCATTTGTCAAGCTGTGGACAACGTTATCCACATATTCCGCACGAGTTGTGTAAAAACCGTGTAAAATCAGCAATAACGCCTTTTTTACGAGCAGCATAAACAGGAGGTTATGCTCTGAAACAGAATTGTGAGAATTGTGGATAATGTGGATAATTCGGTGGATAAAAAGTCCTTGACAAGCAAAGTAGCCATTTTACGCATGAAAAAAGCCCCGAAGGGCTAATTTTAGGCGATAGTTATGCACGGAAACTGTGGATGGGGCTGTGGATAACCAGATTTGAACAAATTGGAAACTGTTAAAATTTTTTTTGAACCGTCTTTACATTATTCCTCAGCCAGTTTCTCCCATTCGCTAAATAAATCTCCCAGCTTGCGTTTTTTGTCCTTCAGCTCACTTTCGTGCTCCTGAAGCGCCATATAATCCTGATACACCTCAGGTTTAGTCATTTCATGCTCAATCTCCGAGATGGATTCCTCCAGCTTCGCGATATTCTCCTCCAGTTCAGAGATACGGCGCTGGCGGTTCCGCTCCTCGCGTTTGGCCTGTTTCTCCGCCTCATAGGAGAGGGAACTACCCTTTTCCGCCGCTATCGCTTCGTTGTCGGCACTGCGGGAGGACTTGGCGGCGGCCAGCTCGGCTTCCTCTTCGGCAATCGCTTTGAGCTCGAGCTTTTTCTCAATATAGTCGTCATAATTGCCCAAATACTGATCAATTCCGTCCGGGTGCAGCTCAAGTACCCGTTCAGCCATCTTGTTGAGGAAATAACGGTCATGGGAAATGAACAGCAATGTGCCTTCAAAATCGATCAGGGCCGATTCGAGCACCTCGCGGCTGACGAGATCCAGATGGTTGGTAGGCTCATCGAGAATCAGCATATTGGCTCCGCGCAGCATCAGCTTGGATAGGGCCACCCGGGCCTTCTCGCCGCCGCTCAGCGCAGCTACCTTCTTAAGTACATCCTCTCCGCTGAACAGGAAGTTGCCGAGAATCGTACGGATTCTGGCCTCCTCCAGCATCGGATATTCACTCCACAGCTCCTCAAGCACAGTATTGCGCGGATTCAGCCGGGTCTGCTCCTGATCATAGTAGGCGATCTTCACCTTGGTTCCCCAGTTCACGGTTCCGCGGGAAGGCTCGCGGGTGCCGGTCATACATTGCAGCAGTGTGGACTTCCCGATCCCATTGGGCCCGATCAGCGCCGCTGTCTCGCCGCGCCGCAGCTCGAAGGAGGCATTGCGGAAGAGCGGTGCAGCCTCCGGACTGAAGGAGACAGCGACCTCCCGGACTTGGAGCACCTCCTTGCCGGACATGAAATCAGGCTCGAAGGAGAAGCTGGCCTTCTTCAGGTCGCCCAGCGGCTTGTCGATGCGCTCCATCTTGTCGAGCGCCTTGCGGCGGCTCTGTGCCCGCTTGGTGGTGGAGGCCCGGACAATGTTGCGCTGCACGAAATCCTCCATCCGCGAAATTTCATCCTGTTGCTTCTCATACTGCTTCATACGGATCTCGTATTCCGCAGCCTTCAGCTCCATATACCGGCTGTAGTTGCCAGTGTATCTGCGCGATTGGTGCCGCTCAATCTCCACGATGGTCGTCACCAGGCGGTCAAGGAAATACCGGTCATGGGAGACGACCAGGATGCCGCCGGCGTAGCCGCGCAGATAATCCTCCAGCCAGGTGAGCGTCTCGATGTCCAGATGGTTAGTGGGCTCATCAAGCATGAGCAGATCGGGCGCTTGAAGCAGGATGCGGGCCAGTGCCAGACGTGTCTTCTGGCCTCCGCTTAAGGTGGAGATTGGAGTATCCGGTGCGAACTCTCCGAAGCCCATCCCGTGCAGCACGCTGCGGATACGCGTATTGATCTCATAGCCGCCGTGATCCTTGAACCAGTCGGAGCGTCTGGCATAACGCTCCAGCAGATCCTCATAACGCTTCGGATCTTCGGCAAGTGCCGGATCGGCGATATCCGTCTCAAGCTGCCGCAGCTCGGCTTCCGCCTCCAGCAGCGGCGCAAATACCGCGAGCATCTCTTCCTGTATGGTGTTATCCGACTGCAGGCCGCTGTTCTGGGCCAGGTAGCCAATCGTAGTCTCTTTAGACTTATGAATTTGTCCGCTGTCATAAGACATCTCACCCGCAAGGATCTGTAGAAAGGTCGATTTGCCTGCTCCGTTGACGCCAACCAGCCCGACTCTCTCCCTCTCATTCACCATGAGGCTAATGCCGTCCAGTACGCTTTGTATACCGTATGATTTCGTTATTCCTGTCGCTTGAAGAAGCATTCTGATGAAACCTCCGCCCTTGCAAATTGGCCTCGGCGGCTTGCGCCCAGGCGATTGTCTAATCTTATTCTCCAGTTTACATGAAAAAGGTTGGGCATGCGAGGTCCATTCTTCTAACAAGGGGAATGAATCAACCTTGGCGAACCGGTGAGAAGAGTGGTAAACTGAGCTTACAAACTATGATAAGCTAGGAACAAGTGAAGGAGGAGGCTGCCTATGCAGGACCGCAGCATGCAGCTTGCCGGGCGGAAGCGTGAGCTTCGCGCCGGGAATACCGCACTCCGCGATGCCTTGCCCATGGAGCAGCGGGAGCTGTTATCCGCCCGGGTATGCGCTCATGCGTGGAGCTGGTTCGTGCAGGAAGGCGCAGCTTCACTGCTTGCTTATGCCCCGCTGCGCTCCGAGCTGGATTGCCGTCCGCTTCTTGCGGCGGCGTGGGCGGAAGGGCATGAGGTGCTGCTTCCCCGCGTCAACCGGGAGAGCGGGGACTTAAGCCTTCACCGGGTAAGCTCATGGGATGAGCTTGTCCCTGGAACCTACGGGATCATGGAGCCGCCAGCCGGGAGTGCCGGACTTGCCGGGTCCATCGCGCAAGCAGGACGGGGAACCGGCTGGCCGGAGGTCATCTTCGTGCCTGGACTGGCCTTTGACCGGCGGGGCGGGCGCCTCGGCTACGGACGCGGATATTATGACCGCTTGCACACTGCCTTGGAGGCCGGAGTCCCCGGCACGGCTGCCAAGCCTATGTGGATTGGTCTGGCCTACGGCCTCCAGCTGGTACCCGAAGTACCGCTTGAAGAGCATGATGCCTTAATGGATCTGCTGATTACGGAGAACGGCATCTGGGATTGCCGGAAGGAGAGGGCTACATGGAATTAACTCATTTCAACGAGCAGGGCAGAGCCCGCATGGTGGATGTGAGCGACAAGGAAGTTACCAAGCGGACAGCGGCAGCCAGAAGCCAGGTACATATGGCCCCGGAGACGCTGAGCGCCATTAAGGCGGGAACGATCCGCAAGGGCGATGTGCTTGCGGTAGCTCAGGTTGCAGGAATCATGGCGGCGAAGCAGACCTCCAGCTGGATTCCCATGTGCCACCCGCTGCCGCTTACCGGAGTGGATATCCGCTTCATGGATAACAACAAAGATGAACTATATATAGAAGCAACCGTCAGCACTACCGGCAAGACCGGGGTGGAGATGGAGGCGCTCACTGCCGTATCGGCAGCGGCGCTGACCGTATATGATATGTGCAAGGCGCTGCAGAAGGACATGATTATCGGACCTACGATGCTGGTGTCCAAGAGCGGCGGCAAGAATGGGGATTACGCGCTGGAAGCAGAATAGATCAGCAGCAGGGAATGATACAGCCGAAGGCGCAGCGGCAGCTGCTTCAGCAGCCGGACATACATAGTACATAGAGAGGGAGGGACAACCTATGGCGTGGAAAACAGCAATCCTGACAGCCAGCGATAAAGGGGCCAGGGGCGAACGGGAAGATACGAGCGCCCAGGTGATTCGGGAACTGGTGGAGGAGGAGCTGGGCGGCGAGATCATTGAATACCGGATCGTGCCTGACGAGCAGGATGAGATTATTGCTGCACTGATTGAGCTAACGGATTATTTCCAGGCGGATCTGGTGCTGACAACCGGCGGAACCGATCTGGCCATCCGCGATGTTACGCCGGAGGCGACGCGGCGGGTCATTGAACGCGAAGTGCCCGGACTCTCCGAGGCGATGCGCAGTACGGTGATGCAGAAGAACCGCGCAGCTATGCTGTTCCGGGGAATCTGCGGGATCCGCGGAAGAACCCTGATTGTCAATTTGCCCGGTACCCCGAAGGGGGTACATGAGAATCTGGCAGCGATTATGGATCAGCTTCCGGAAGCACTGTTGATGGTTACGGGACAATACCGCCAGTAACTGGGTTCTGCCCTAATTACTTTTGTCTAAATCGTTCAGGATAGACGATGGATGTGTGATATAAGTTATGGTATTATTATTTTATCGTTAACTATTGTCATGAACGGACAGAAGGATGGGAGGAAACCGGAATGTTAGGTGGTATTGGCACACCCGGAATTATCTTGTTGGTTATCTTGGCGCTGCTGCTCTTCGGTCCCAATAAGCTTCCTGAGCTGGGGCGGGCAGTCGGGCGTACCTTCCGTGAATTCAAGGACGGTGCGCGGGAGATTGTGAACGAGCCGGAACCGGCCAAGCGGAGCGAGTCACCTGCTCCTGCGGCCTCGCAGGCAGTGTCAGCAGAACTTCCGCAGGACCGCCGTCTGCCGGAATAATTTTAAGGTTCCCACGCAGGGGCGTCTTTCCCAGGTCTGCTTTAGACCGGGGCGGCGCCCTTTTTTTGAAATATAAGAATTTATATGTTTCACATGATAAATTATCCTTCTATTTCTCGCTGAAACGGTACCGTCCTTTAATAGGACGGCATAGCCGTTTTCACTTGAAGAGAAGAACTTGTATGTATATCAAGCGATAACTTATCCATTGCTAATATGTCAATCCGGGTGGTGTCAGTCATGTCTCTGGAAGCGGAAGAAATGTCCCTCGTCGATCATCTGACGGAGCTGCGCAGACGTCTTATCTACGTGCTGATCGTGTTTGTGGCCGGACTTGTGCTCGGCTTATTCGTCGCCAAACCAATCTATCTGTATCTGATCAGCGCCGACGCTGCGCAAGGCTTTGTACTGCATGCGTTCTCCTTCTGGGACGGGATAGGGATGTATATGAAGATCGCCATGGCGGTCTCGCTGGTCTTCTCCGTGCCGTTCATTGCCTTCCAGCTATGGGCATTCATCAGCCCCGGTCTGCGTCCTGTGGAGCGGAGTGCTGCCCTGCGATATGTGCCTTATGTGTTTGTTTTGTTTATTGCCGGCATTGCTTTTGCCTATTACATAGTATTCCCTATGGCCTTGTCCTTCACCATTTCGATTACGCGGAATATGGGGCTTGAAGAGACCTACGGCATCGCTGAATACTTCAACTTCCTGTTCAGTCTGGTGATTCCGCTGGCCCTGCTCTTCGAGCTGCCGCTGATTGTCATGTTCCTGACCAAGCTTAGGGTGCTGAATCCGCTGCGTCTGCGCAAGATGCGCCGTTATGCCTATTTCGCGCTTGTGTTCATAGCTGTGGTTATTACGCCGCCTGATTTCATCTCGGACTTTCTGGTGACGATTCCGCTGCTGGTGCTGTATGAATTCAGTGTGTTCCTGTCCGCATTCGTCTACCGCAGGCAATTGGCTGAGGACGCTAAGCGGGAGGCACGATATGTGAAGGCAGATTAGTGGGAAGGGGGCATAATATGCCCCTTGGTGGATAGAATGGAGTAGAGTGTGCGCCCAGACAAGTGCTGAAACCATAATTTTGGCAAAAACAAATACGATTTTGTGTAAAAGGACTTGAAATCCGTCTTCAAGTTGAGTATCATAAAAATTGTTGTTAGCACTACAGAGGGTTGAGTGCTAACGCTGCTGAAAAACCGGGATTGGCCGGAGCAGCTTTCCGTAAGAGATGCTGATGGCGCAGATCCCCGCAGCTCAATTTATGTTTTCAAGGCAAATCACATAATTTCAAAGGAGGCTATTTTTTCATGATTAAACCACTAGGTGAACGCGTATTGGTAGAACCAAGCGAGCAACAGGAAACTACTTCTTTCGGGATCGTGCTTCCGGACTCTTCCAAAGAGAAGCCGCAAGAAGGTACTATTATCGCTGTAGGCAGCGGAACTTTGAAAGACGGAGTCCGTGTAGCGCTGGAAGTGAAAGAAGGCGACCGTGTGCTTTTCTCGAAATATGCCGGAACTGAAATCAAATATGAAGGCAAAGAATATCTGATTATGAAAGAAAGCGACATCCACGCTATTCTTGACTAGTCTTAAGCGTCTCTCATAAGTCAGATTCAGAATACATTCACAAATTATATTAGGAGGTTAACTATACAATGGCAAAAGAAATTAAGTTCAGTGAAGATGCTCGCCGTGCAATGCTGCGCGGGGTTGACGCTTTGGCAAATGCAGTAAAAGTTACACTGGGTCCTAAAGGCCGCAACGTGGTGCTGGAGAAGAAATTCGGCAGCCCGCTAATCACGAATGACGGTGTAACCATCGCCAAAGAAATCGAACTGGAAGATGCTTTCGAGAACATGGGCGCACAGCTCGTTAAAGAAGTAGCTACCAAGACTAACGATGTAGCCGGTGACGGTACTACAACTGCAACGGTTCTGGCTCAGGCTATGATCCGCGAAGGTCTGAAGAACGTAACTGCAGGCGCTAACCCGATGGTTATGCGTAAAGGGATCGACAAAGCAGTGAAGGCTGCTGTTGCTGAACTGCAGAATATCGCTAAACCGATTGTGGATTCCCAAGCGATCGCACAAGTAGCTGCAATCTCCGCTGCTGACGAAGAAGTGGGCCAACTGATTGCTGAAGCTATGGAAAAAGTGGGCAAAGACGGCGTTATCACCGTTGAAGAATCCCGTGGATTCCTGACTGAGCTTGAAGTGGTTGAAGGTATGCAGTTCGACCGTGGTTACATTTCCCCGTACATGATCACAGATACGGACAAGATGGAAGCCGTTCTGGAGAACCCGTACATCCTGATCACTGACAAGAAGATCAGCAGCACTCAAGAAATTCTTCCGCTCTTGGAGAAGATCGTTCAACAGGCGCGTCCGCTGGTAATCATCGCTGAAGACATCGAAGGCGAAGCTCAGGCGATGCTGATCGTGAACAAGCTGCGCGGAACATTCAATGCTGTAGCGGTTAAGGCTCCTGGCTTCGGCGACCGCCGTGAAGCTATGCTGCAGGATATCGCTGCTCTGACAGGCGGACAAGTGATCACTGAGAAACTTGGACTTGATCTGAAAAGCACTTCCATCGAGCAACTGGGTAACGCCCGTCAAGTGCGCGTAACCAAAGAAAACACTACAATTGTAGACGGAAGCGGCGACAAGGCGGACATCAATGCACGTGTTAGCCAAATCCGTTCCCAGCTGGAAGAAACGACTTCCGAATTTGACAAAGAAAAACTGCAGGAGCGTCTGGCGAAATTGGCTGGCGGCGTAGCCGTTGTCAAAGTCGGTGCTGCTACTGAAACTGAACTGAAAGAGCGCAAGCTCCGCATCGAAGATGCCCTGAACGCAACCCGCGCTGCGGTTGAAGAAGGTATCGTATCCGGTGGGGGTACAGCTCTTGTGAACGTATATGCTGCTGTAGCTGCTGTTGTAGCTGAAGGCGACGAAAGAACTGGCGTTAACCTTGTGCTGCGCGCACTGGAAGAGCCTGTTCGTACGATCGCTGCTAACGCAGGCCAGGAAGGTTCCGTTATCGTGGACCGCCTGAAAAAAGAAGCCATCGGCATCGGCTACAACGCTGCTACCGATGAGTGGGTAAACATGTTCGAAGCAGGGATCGTTGACCCTGCCAAGGTAACCCGTTACGCGCTGCAGAACGCAGCTTCCGTAGCTGCTATGTTCCTGACTACCGAAGCGGTTATCGCTGACAAGCCAGAACCAGCCGGTGCTGGTGGCGGAATGCCAGATATGGGCGGCATGGGCGGTATGGGCGGAATGATGTAATAAGGGTTTCCTGAGAAGGAAACACCGTTTGACCATATGATGCAAAAATAAGAGGCTTCCTATGAGTTCATTGAACTTGTGGGAAGTCTCTTTTTCATAGCTTTAGACTTTAATATTCCTCAATCTAATTCTTGATCTAAAAGAGGTTTTACTAAACGACGTACTTCGTCTGTTGAAGTGGTTTCCATTAATTGGTCTCTTAGTTCGCCTGCGCCTCTAAATCCACGAACATAGATTTTGAAATAGCGAAGAAGTGGTCTAAATGAACGTGGCAAGGTTTCTGTCGAATATTTATCGTGAAGATCCAACTGTAAAAGAAGTAAATTGAGAAAATCCTTCGCGCTATGTTCTTTAGAGTCTTTCTCAAAAGCAAATGGATTAGTGAAAATACCGCGGCCAATCATGATACCATCAACGCCGTATTGTTCAACTATTTTTAATCCTGTTGCGCGGTCCGGAATATCTCCATTAATGGTTAACAACGTATTTGGGGCAATTTCATCGCGCAATTTTTTTATTTCAGGAATGAGTTCCCAGTGTGCAGCTACTTTACTCTTCTCTTTTTTGGTACGAAGGTGAATGGAAAGATTCGCAATATCTTGTTTCAATATATGTCCTAACCAATCGCGCCACTCATCAATTTTAGAGTAACCTAATCTTGTTTTAACACTAACCGGCAATCCACCTGCTTTTGCTGCTTGAATAATTTCTGCTGCAACTTCAGGATGGCGTATTAATCCAGCCCCTTTTCCACTGGCTGCGGCGTTTTGTGCTGGGCATCCCATGTTTATATCGATACCACGAAAACCAAGTTTTTTCATATCAATACTCATCTGTTCAAAAAGTGCAGGTTTATTGCCCCAAATATGAGCGACAATCGGTTGCTCATCAGCTGTGAACATTAACCGGCCACCTACATTTTCTTTTCCAACAGGATGACAATAATGTTCTGCACTTGTGAATTCTGTGAAAAATACGTCAGGTTTTGCAGCTTCACTAATGACGTGACGAAATACAATATCTGTGACGTCTTCCATTGGAGCTAATATAAAAAACGGTTTCGGTAAATCCAGCCAAAAGTTTGGTTCGTTACTCATATTATCTTCTCCTGTTGCAACATATAATCAATAGCAAAGCCTTTTACCCATCATACATAGACTAACACATTTTGTTAGGGGCTGTGAATAAATTAGGTATCCGTAAAAGTCTGATCTCCTGGAGATCTGGCTCTTTTTGCTGTTGGCCAGAAGGGAGCGGCAAGCGCGAACTTAAAGATTTCTTTAACTTTCACACAGGGGTTAATCTGCCATGTTAGAGTAGTAGCTTAATAGGATTAATCAATTGAAAGGCCGGAACTTGATGACAAAAATCAGAGGTTTTATCATTTTTTTAGTCTTTTTTCTTGCAATAACTCCATCATCATCAGCAGCAGCGGCACAAAGCTCCAGCTATGCAGAAGCGCTTAACCACTTGGGATTGTTCAGTGGAACGGAGAATGGATATGAGCTGTTGCGGGTGCCTACCAGAGCAGAAGCCCTTGTAATGATGCTGCGTCTGTGGGGGAAGGAGAAAGAGGTCCTGAAAAGCACCTACAACAGTCCATTTACTGATACAGGGTGGGAAAGCCGCTACGTGTCATATGCCTATACCAAGGGTGTAGTTAATGGAATGGATGAGTTTCGTTTTGGCGGTAACCGGCCTATCTCGCTTAACCAATATTGTTCAATGATTTTAAGGGTGCTCAGATATTCAGAAACAAAGGGCGACTTTACCTATGGAACCGCGGTTTCTTTCGCCTCAATAGTTCTAGGAATAGACCTTACCCAAGAACGCGAATTCAATCGGGGAACGCTTGCAAAAATAAGCAGTTATGTTCTAAACACAAGACCCCAAAACCAACTTGCAACGCTAGGTCAAACCCTTAGTGCAACAAATGTGTTCACCACACAAGCTTTAAACGAGGCCAGGTCACTTTGGGAGCAGGATAAAAATCTGGATTCAACGACGATTTTAATATATGCGGTGGGTTCTGACCTTGAATCACAGCAAGGCCGGCTAACCGATGACCTGGAAGAAATTTTGCGGGGTCAACCCAACCAAAATACGAAAATCCTGCTGCAAACAGGCGGAACGCTCAACTATCACAACAAATATATGACCGATGGAGCATCCGAACGCTTTGAAGTTAGTCGTGGACAGCTGCAAAAGCACGACAGCCACATCCAAACCGCCGCATCAGACCCTAAAACACTAAAGGATTTTCTTGTATGGGGCAAAACCGTTGCACCAAGTGAGCGTTATATCCTGATTCTATGGGACCACGGGTATGGAACAATGGGCGGATTTGGTGCAGACGAGTTAAATGAAAGAAAAACGATGAAGGTCTCGGAGCTTTCCCAAGCGATCGGTTCATCAGATATGTATTTCGACTTAATCGTCTTTGATGCCTGTCTTATGGGCACAGTTGAAACTGCCTATGCGCTTAGAAATCAGAGCAAATATCTCATAGCTTCTGAAGATTCAACCCCCGCAGCAGGCTTGTATTATACCACATGGATAGGTGCGCTAGAGCGAAATCCACAGATCAGCACTGAAAGAGTAGGGCGTTTAATTTTAGATTCCTTTACCCTTCATTCAGGGATGGAAGCTAAGATGCAAACCACCCTATCAATGTTGAAGCTGTCTCAGGCGGAATCCTTGGTTAAGGCTATAGAACATGCAGAATTTGATCTCTCCCTAACAGAGCTTGCAAACCGCTCAGAGCTATTAGGCAAAAACGACGGGATATTCGATCAATATGATCTTATAGAGATCATGGGCCAATCATCAGAAGTCACTGCTGCCGCCCAAGCGCTTGCCTTCGAAGTAAGAAATTCAGCAGGCTATAACCATCGGGGCGGCGTAGCAGTATATGTCCCTAACAAAAAAATTGAACTCACACATCAAATGAAACAAGAGCTACAAGCCCTTGGTCTTAGCTCAAAATACATAGAAACTATTTTCTAACGAGGAGGTATTTTATGAAGAAGATAATAAGTTTGATGCTGGTATTCTCGCTTTTACTATCAGTAGCGCCTGTGTATGCGAATGTAGCAACAGAGTACACGTATGTGTTTGGTGTGAAAACAGGAGGCAACGATAACGGCGGAACCGGTGATGATATTTATATGGGCGTAAGTACATATGAATCTGGAATAAACTCTGATCAAGCAACAAATTTTGGCGGCGCTGCCGCTTGGTCTGATACACAACATACATTTAAATTGCAAAATACTCCACCGTGGAGAATGAACGAGCTCGTTTTTTGGCTGGTAGGCAGTGATGACTGGTACGGTGAGTCGGTGGTTCTGTGGCTTCCTCAAATTGGGGGAAACATAAATCCAACACAGACGAAGACCATTCCAATATACTCATGGACAAAAGACCAGGGCAGACTGTATCGTGATATCTCGGACGTAACCAAAAGAAAATTCACAGATATGGGTGACGTTGATAAGCATGGAGGAGAGTTCTATCTGGATGCGAATTCGTCAGGCTCTGAACGTGCAGAGTGGGACAACTATGTCAGAGATCAATATGGTCACTATGACATTATGCAATATGAGGATGCTCCTGTAGTCAGCTATACTGTTTCGGACGACGCTGTAGGCAGGGATTGGTTAACCTTCCAGGAGCCGACAAAAACAAAAACGTTTGAGCTCAATATTGACCGCAAGAAGCTTCACGATCAGATGGTTGCCAAGGACAAAGCAGAGATTTCTCTAACCTATAGAGTGGCGCTGCTTGCCCAGTCTACCAATGCTGAGAGCCTCGGGGGAACTTTTGCCCATACAAGTTCAGGAAATCCGGAAGTGAAAACCTATTTGACAACAAAGATAGGGCAAGCGGACTACTATTATAAAGATGTAACGTATACGTTCTATCGTAGCATATATAACCTCGGCAACCCAGATATCACTCAAACGGTTACCTATTCACCGAGCCAGGACAATCTGTATCTCAACCGTAAATTCACAGATGTTAATATCACGGTTGAAGCGGTGTCCATTCATAAAAAAACTATGACGCAAGAAATTAAAACGGAGCTGATCACCAACTTCCAAGCCACGCCTTCGTTATATATTGGGAACAACACGACAACACCGCTTGCCAACCTAACCATGACCAAACTGGAGGGCGATGATGGCAAACCAAACGGCAAGCTTCAGTTCAATGGACAAGTCCCGCTGGATGTTAGCGCAGTGGAAAGCGAGGGTATAAGGCTTCAGCTTGACAACGTATCTACCCATCTAACGAAAAAAGGCCAGGCGCAGGCCTATTATTTAGAGAATCCAACTCCAGAGTCACCGTCATCACAAAGCTTTTATTTCTCAACTCACAAAGTGGACACTAAAACCCCAACGGTAAGAGTGACCGACCAAACTGGAAATGACCTGACGGGGGCAAATTCCATTCAAGGCAACATCAAAAAGCTGCATGAATTTTATATGGTTGCCAGCGAAACCCTCTATCCAGACGGAAATGTCGCCCACAGCGAGTCGAATCAAAACTATTTTAATTATGAGCTGTACAAGAAAACCGGTGATTCCTATGAACCGGCCATGACCCGAATCACAAACTTTGACGGTACAGGAAACAGAGCAAGAGTTACCGCACCTATTAACACGCAGGTTATTAATGGCGTTAGCCTAAAGCTAAGTCCAATCGATCGGGTGGAGGGTGAATTCAAGCTTCGGCTGTACGGATGGGATCAAGCCGACAATCCGCTTGGCGGAGAGGCCGGATATGCAGAAATTGAGAATATCCTAATCGATAACCAGGCTCCGCGGGTGACCGTAAACGAAACGGTACATCCCCAAGATGCACAGCTCCGCAAAAGAAATGACTATAGCTTTGAAATGAATGACCTTGAGCAAAGCAATAACGGCTGGTCAAGAACTTATTATACCTTTATGAACGGGAATGCGGCGCCGCCTGACACGCCAATCAATCAGATTAAACCTGCCTCCGCAGAAATTGCTTCAACTCAAGGCACATGGGCATTCGTAGACTCAGAAGGTGACAGCACAACTGCCATTCTATCCATTCCCAAAGGGGACAACTTTGAGGGAACTCTCTATTATTTCACCGTAGACTCACTTGGAAACGATTCTAGAAACGAGCAAGCCTCCAGTTACTATAAAAAGCCTGTGAGTATGTTCAATGGAAATGTTGCCGACACCCTCCATACGGAGGATTCCAGTCTGCCAAAGCCGTATTTTGACATTAGCTTTGACGTAAGCAATCCAAACCTTGAAACGAGTTACCGGTGGATTTCTGATCCTGGCAATGACAACAGCTTTACACAAAAATTTAAAGTGTACGAATCAAGCGATGCTGTTGGTGCAGCTGAAAAAACGAATCTTAGCGGAACCAAAGTGCTGATGGACGGGAAATATATCCTTGAATATCGGGTGAAAAATAAACAGTCTGGTAATACTGCTGAATTCTCACAAGAATACACGTATGACGCCTATCCCCCGGAGATTAAATTTACCGTAGGAAGTCAGCACGATCATTTCAAATCATCCCATCAAATTAACGTGAAAGTGGCAGACCGCAGTGGAATTGCCAGTGCATATTACTATGTATCCAAGCCGGATTCAGAGATGAGAATTGAAGATATGCCCAACTATCCGCTGACACTGACACTTGGCAGTGACAACATAGCGCAGGTTAATCAAACCTTGACCCTGGCCGGACTTCCATCAGGTGCGTACAGCATTGTTGTTGTGGCCAAAGACCCGCATGGCAGAGAAAGTAAAAAGGTGTCCCCGTACTTTGGGATGAGGTCAGAGCCTGCGGTAATTGATACCTTAAACTTTGCGGGAGCAAAGATTGTAAACGGAATGGGTACAACCACGGATGGAACCTATAGTATCAATGCTGTGTTGAATGAGCCACATGCATCGTGGACTTCTGATAGCGCAACGAAATATCAAAACCCGGTATATTATGCGACAACGGACGGCATGCCAACAGATAACGGTGCTTTAGTTCCTGCGTTTACAGCGAGTAGCAATTCGGGCGGGAATTATGCATTTACACTCGACACACCGGTTCCGCTTCAAGAAGGCGTCAACACCATCTATTTCCAGTTTGGCCTCATCAATGCTCCTGCTGACGACAGACCGGAGTTTTTAACAGAAGCAAGACCGCTCACCATTCTGTATGATAGCCAGGCACCAGCCTTTGAATTGCCGGACTATAGCACCATACAGCCAACCAACGCATCAGTGACAGCAACAATAATCGCAAGTGATGCGGGTACAGGGATTAGCAAACTGACCGTTGCACCCGAGGATGCTGACAAAATCACGGTTTCTCCCTATACAGACGGTGCATTCACAGTAACGGTAAGCGAAAATATAACCACAAATCTGATCTTGTCTGACGAGCTTGGCAATCGTGTTCTAGTTCCTATTTCCGTATCTAACATTGACCGGGCAGCTCCATCTGCGCTTGCTTCAAGTGACACCGTGACCAAAGGAGCAAGACAAGATGGTGTGATTACAGTTGATGTCTCAGACAAGAATGACACAACCGTCTCCTTCGCACTTATTCAAGATCCGGCAGCAAACCCTATTCTAACCGAAGCGGACTATGCGCTGTTTCAATCAAGCCCATCCGTGGAAATGCAAAGCAGTCCGGTCATCATTAATGGCGAAGGCAACAAACAGAAAACCTACACCATTGACCTGAAGGGGCTTAGCGGAAGCTATGCCATTGGGGTCAAAGCCACCGACACCGCAGGAAATGTGACTGAAAAAGTGTTCACTGACGCAAAACTGGACCTGGTTGACGCAGGGGCAGCCATTGTAAGTGTCAGCGCAAACCCTAGAACTACAAAAACCACCGCAACGGTCAGCGTTTATTTTAACGTTCCAGTAACCGTAATGCCAAACGCACCTGTAGAGGGCGATGTTGTGGGTGATATGGCCAGGTCGAACCTTCTGTATACAGGACTTTTAACAACCTCCGCTAACTATGTAATGGATTATGAGGTTGTTATCCAAAACAATAATAAAATCAGCCTTTACATTCAGGACGAGGTTGGAAGAGACAGTGTTCTGGAATTTACACCTGAGGTTGAATTTGTTACAGGCTTTGATACTACAGGTTATGTAGAGAAAAATGGTCAAACGATTCAAAACGGCGGGTTCATATCCTTTAACCAGGGCGACAAGCTGTATTATATTGTAGTTCCGAATCCAAAGTATTCCGGACAATATTTCTTTGTTGAACATGCAGTGTTATCCGGGTTAGAACTAAATACCGAGCTAAGTGTTCCTGACCCATCGTTTACAGAAGTTGAAGGAAGAACAGCTTATTCTAAGCTTGTATTTGAAGTGCTAAGAGACGGCAAAACAACAAAATCAGCTTATTTCGAGGCCTATACGGCAGAAGGTATGGAAGCTGACCGGATGGAAGCGGAGTATGCTGCCATTGCAACGGTTGACGAAACTGCACCTGTTACACAGGTGGTCTATTCGACCACGGAGCCAACCAACCAAAATGTTACCGCAACACTTTCTGTATATGACCCGGAAAGCGGAATTCTAAAACTTGAACGTTCGTATGACGGCATAAGCTTTAGCCCCATTGAATCGATTGTTTCGCATACCGAAACCTTCGAGCAGAATGCAACGGTATATTTCAAAGTGACAAACAAAGCCGGAATAGTAACAATCGTGCCGGTCACCGTTTCAAACATTGATAAAACGCCAATCACGCAAGACACACACTACACCGTTGAATACAGCTATGAGAACTATCTTGGGAACTGGGTTCCAATCCAAGAAGGAAAAGCCTATAGAAGGGTTATGGCCACGCTCAAGTTTACCGGAGGCGGAAAAACGCTTTCGATGACAAACAACAACGCAGCCTTCTCAAGGACGCTAACGGAGGATAATCACACATTCACCTTTGAGTTTAGAGATCAATCGGGCAACACAGGTTCTCAAACGGTTAGCTATAACCATTTCGACAATACCATTGGCCAAACATCCTATGTGTTATCCAACATGTCCAAGACGAACCAAAATATCTTTGCAACGTTCACTTTAACGGATGATTCAGGTGAAATCGCTTTTGCAGAGGTGAAGAAGGGCAATGTGGTGTATCCGTTCAAAGGGGAGCCGCTTGAGAATGAATATGTCGTAGAGCTGGACAGCTCAGGAATTTATAATGTGACAGCCTATGACTACGCTGGAAACCGTTGGACGACTCCGATTACTGTCTCGAACATTAATAAAGTAGTGCCAACTGCAATTGCAAAAACGTACAGCACACCACCCACCACCGTTACTGCACAAAGCGTGAATGTGGAGTTGACTCAGTTCAGCAAGGAGTTCAAAACGATTACAGTCACCGGTGTGGAGCCTGCCGGAAGCCTAACTGCGGGCGATATCGTACATATCCCCGGCACCAAAGCTGTCCGCTTTAGAAAAAATGGTACAGTGTCCATGTTCTTTGTTGACGACTATGGCAATGAAGGCCAGGAAGTGATAACCGTATCCAATATTGTGTCCACACCGCCGCAAATCAAAGCCACTGCCACATTAGCTGAAGATAAGCTGAGCGTGAATGTGACCTTTGACCAAATCCGTGACAGTGACGGCGTTCCGCTCGACATTCTAAGAAAACTAACAGACCTTACCGTTTCTTATCGTGGATATGAACATGCACTTCTGACTGAAGTGAAGGACGAAGCCGGCGATGCCCTGTCCTATAAAGAGGCAGTGATCAACGTTAAAACTAACGGGGAGCACGTCTTTCAAGTCAGGGACCAAACAGGCATCACGCAAAAAATTCTGGTAACGGTTGAAGGAATTGAAGTGGGCGGTCCAAGAGTTAAAGAGGTTCGCTGGACATACAAATATCTCGAACAGAACCAAAGTGGCGAGTGGGTGGAAAAGGATCATCAAAACAAGATTGTTGTTGGTGTTGACACCTCTGGACAAGAAGAAGGATACGTTGTGGGAACCGACAAGAACCCGGCAACGAACCAGAATGTGAATGTCACGGTAATCACGGATAAAGATGCTAAATTCGTGGGCGGGAACGATCCGTGGAAACAAGAGAAGTCAATGAACTATAGCGACAATGGACTTTACAATTTTAACCTTGAAGGAAGAACAGGGACCTATACCTCGTATGGTGTTGACATTGGTCTAATCGACAAAACACCCCCTGTGCTAAAACTTAAAAATGGGGAAGAGCTAATCTTCATCGAAGGCATGACGCCTAAAAAAGATGCCTCCATTGCCTATGACAAGTCCAAGATTCTGGACTTCGAAGCATGGGACATGGTTGCGGGTAAGAAGGTCGACTTGACGAAGCGGGTCACTATAAGCTATGGAGCCGGCGGGCGGGTGTTTAACCCTGACAACATCTCAGCCAATGAATTTGTCCGCTCGAACCCGTACTATATCGACTATACCGTAAGAGATGATGCAGGGAATCAAACTACCCTTCGCCGGACCGTTCGCCTTGTGGGTCTTTATGACACCATAGCCCTTGTGAACGGCGTTATGCCAAACAGTTCCAATGCTGCGTCCGTTCTAGGAAACAAGGTTGAAATTTCATTGAAGAATTTCTCCGGGATCTCGTATGCACGTTATGAAAAAGGTGTCTTAACCCAAGGTCAGATGAAAACAAAAGGAACGGTCCTGCGGGAGAAAAGCGGAGTGTATACTCTCGATAATGTTACGAATGGTTGGTATACCGTATATATCCAAACGGATAAACGCGACTATTTCAACATTCATGTATATGTCTCAAATCAAGGAGGGAAATAGGCAATGACGTTCTATAGAACAATGAAACGCAGCATAGCTGCAGCTATGATTCTATCCATGCTTTTCACGTTTGCAAGTTTCCCTGTTCATGCTGACGCCAGTAATGCGGATTATTCCATTGCGAACGAATTTATGAAATATTCAATTAATTCAAAAACGGGCGGCTTCTCCATCGAAACCATTGACGGTCATCCGCAAAAAGCGTTTGATAACAACCTTCCGCTTCTGTATAAGGAAGATGCGGCTAGGAGCAACGGAACATCCTTCACAACCGTCCGTATCGACGGAAAGGATTTTATTTTCGGTCAGGAATATGGCTGGTTTGGAATTGATACCAAGCTTCATGAACCTGTCGTTTCTGAGCAAAATAGGCTTTTAACCATTGCATGGGACATTAAGGGCTATACCATTACACAAAAGGTGTCCATTTCAATCGACCCTAACAATTCAAGGACGGGTAACATTGGTATTTCATATGATGTGAAAAATAATAATGCCACGGCCGGAACGGTGGGGATTCGGCTTCTGCTGGACAACGCGCTGGGTTCAGAGATTGACGCACCTTATGTGTTAGTTGACCCGTCGCAACCGACAATCGTTGAAACCGAATATAGCGGTGACAATCTTCCGCAGCAAATCAGATATGTTGATTCTCTGTCGGCCTCGAACAAGACGGCTTATGCCCTCTTGTCCGGCTGGAGCGGCAACAAGGATGTGAACGTTGATAAGGTGATTGTAGGACACTGGATTAATCTTGCAAACACCAGATACGAGTATACACCAAACCCTAGTGTGGACTTTACTAATTATTCTAACCAATACTTAGTTCCCGACACTGCAACGGCTTATTATTGGAATGAAAAAGCCATTGAGCCTGGTCAAGTCAGAATTTCTGAAATGCTCTATGGGATCGGCAGCTTTGCTGAACAAACCCAAAAGGAGCATGTATCCATAGGGATTCAAACCGAAAATGTATACTTAGCTAACGACAAAAAAGGGTATGAAAACAATGGTGTTTTTAAAGCAAATGTAACCATCGACAATAGTGTCTCAGGAGCAAAGGAACTTATAGAACCCATTGTGAAGCTTAGCCTCGAAGAGGGGCTTGTGTTTGCAGCCACGAAGACACGGGAATACACAGTGAAGATTTCGGGCGGTCTTAACATTGGAACGGTGTTTAATATTCCGGATGTAGACATTATTGCAGAGACACAGTCCATGATCAAATCAAAACGTCTGGTCGTTTCGCTAAACGCCACAGAAATTATTGATGCTAAGACCAATAAAGTGGTTGACTATAGTGCCAACACAAACATTTTGATTCCTGCAGTGGAAGGAAAGCTCCCGGAGGTTTCAATGAAGCATGTTTTCCCGGCGGCCGTTTATTATGAAGGTGACAAAAACCTTACCGTTTCTGGCGATATGAAGGTGTTGTCAGGGGCTCTTTCGGGAAGTGACGGATGGAGTCTGTACCTTGTTTCATCCTCAAGCGGTGAGGCTGCTCTGATTGACAAAAGAAAAATAAGCTTTATTGATGAAGGCCAAACGCTTGCGTTCTCAACGAATCAGACGTTAGCGGTTGGAAAGTATGACATTGAATTCAGATTTACAAATCAACAGCTGATCGATGCCTTCGGTACCAAAATTAAAGCAGCCACTACAGTGGACGTTACCGATCATTTAGCGGATAAAAGTGCAAGCTACGGCATTGTTTCGCTAGTCCGGTTCACAGACGCTGCGAACCACAGACAGTTATATGACTATATTAGTTTTACAAACGAAGATGTAATGAAGAAATTCATAGCCGGCGGCGTGAGCAAAGACGGCATTCTTCACAAAGGAATAGCCTTTAAAGAAGACGAAACAGAAATTTTGTTGACCCTTCGCGGAAAAATCAGACTTATGGATACGGGTACAGAAAAATATTACTCTGCCAGCCCGGCCGATGGCGACATTACCATCAACAGCATCTTGACCTATGACAGCACCGAAGCCTTGAAGATGACCGTTGACAGCAAGGGGGCCAAGCTGGAAGGCGACGGTACCGTCAAAGTGATCAACTCGATTAATATTTGGCATAATAAGTGGCATTTTGAAGCCAGCAATGGAACCAAATATACGCTGAACCGGGAGGCTGTTGCCGAGAAGAGGGCTCAAGCCTTTGAACTTCAGCTCGGCGATGCCGGTTATATGCTGCAAAATATTGCAGGTTTTTTGATCAATATTAAGTACGGTGTTATGACCCAGGAAGATGATGATTTCGGAATTAGCTTTGGCGGTAGAATTTCAATGCCTTTAAAAGCTGCTGACTCATCCAAGGGTGAGGAGCATTATGATTATAAAGGCTCGCTCACAGCGGACGTTCAAGATGTTCTCTATGGAAGTAAAGACAGCGAGATTGGTTTTGTTGGCATTAACACAACACTCTCAGTAGCTCTGCCCAAAGATATATTAGGCCCGTTAGTAGGAAACGAAGCCGGTGTTAAAGCGGATATAACCATTAACACCATTGAAGATATTTATAGTATTGATGCCGGTGTATCTGTTACCATGCTCGAAGTAGAAGGGTCATTGGCCCTCAAAAAGGTTCCTATTAACTCCGTGCCCAAAATGATGCTGGACAAGCTCACCTTCTTTTTAGCGCCATCCACAATGAAGGTTCCTGTGGTTGCACCTTATGTATTTATCACAGGCCTTGGCGGAGGAATCTCAAACCTTGCTGACACCGTTGCCGGAGAACCGGCAGGCGAGCTTCCACCCCTTACCATCCATCTTCAGACGAGGCTATTAATTAATGCCATTATTGTAGGTGACTTTAAGCTGGATGCGAAGCTATCCGGTCTCGCCATAGAAGGCAGCGGCCACTTGGAGAAAGACGAAGAGGGAAGGCTGCTTAATATTCAAGCGGGAATGAATGTTCAATGGATCTCGCCGTTTCAGCTTAATGCCTTCGGCAGTATCAGTATTCATGCCGGAGCCATTCGTGGCGGGATCACGATTAAAATTACGGAAGATTATTTCTATGGTTATGTGTACGCAGGGCTGTTCATTCCAGACTCCATCCCGCTGCTCGGGGGCAAGGAGATCGCAGGCGTTGAGGCAGCCGTCTCATCGGACTTTGTGGGTGCAAACTTTAAGGTCATTGGGGTGAAGCTTGGCTTCATCTATTATTGGAACGGTGACCTAAGCTTTGGCGGGTCCATCGACCTCTCTTCAAGAGGAGACGCCGTTCACTATGTCCACTCGGAAGCGCTGGACGAGAGCGGCAACCTTGTGCCAACCACCACGATCTATGGAACGAATATGAGAAGACTGAGTACGGAGGCCGTCGCTAAGACAAGGGCCGGGAATGGGGTTACCAAAGAGATTAACCCGGCAACAAAGGATGCACTTCTCTTTGAAATTCCACTTCGGGGTTTAATCCAGCCGTCTGCATCTGAAATCATTGTCACCAATCCAAATGGAAAAAGATTGACCATGATTGAAGACGACAACAAGGGCAACGGAAACTATCTTGTTCAATCTTTAGACGGCACGAATTATTTGTACATTTCAGTCACTGATCCCTCTCTGATTGTTGGGGGCAACTGGTCCGTTTCAGTTTCAACACCTGATGTCTATATAGACAACTTTGCAGTAAACAGTGTTGACTATATGCCTGAGCTGACAGGAGTTAGTGCTTCTACTAGCACAAATACAAGCCGTGATATTAACGTTTCCTGGACAACGGACAAGCAGGGCCAATATTCGGGTGCACTTAATGTCTATGTCACGAAGGACCCGTCCGTCATGAAAACCATCGAATCCTCTAACATTCAAGATACTTCATCATTAATTAGTATTGGCAACCTGGAGTTAGATGAAATTGAATCAGGCTCTCATGTATTCACGCTTCCTGAGTCCTTTCCTGAAGGGAAATATCATGTGGTGGCCATGCTTGTGAACCATCAAGGCGGAATGAGCAAGAAAATCACTGCTTCAACCTTCACTTTTACCAATCCATTGCTCCCGCAAAACCCGAAATCTGTGTCTGCGGTCTACAGCGGTGACGGCTATGTGAAGGTTGATATAGCGGGAACCGATGATACTGCCACACATTATCTTGTGGCGATCCAAGATGAAGACGGGGATGAGGTCGAGAATTCCTTTGGTCAATTTAAAGTTGGCAGTGACATCGTTCTCAAACCATTAGAAAGCCAAACCAACCGGCCTCTATTAGAGGAAGGCAAGACTTATTTTGTTGAAGTGCAGGCGGTTAGAATTGTGGAGTCTGCTCTTAAACAGGCGGAATATTACCGTTCAACCGAATTTGCATCATCGCCAAGCTTTGTTATGCCTTCAACGGATAAGCCTCAGCTTGTAAGCATTGATACAAATATTGACAGATCAAAGGATCTCTATTACTTAAACACTAACCAATTAAAGGCGACGTACACCTTCGACAGACCCGTGAAAATGACCTTCAACCTTAACACCGAAGATAAAAACACGCCTCTAGAATTTAAGAAGGTGTGGTCATTTGAAGAAAATCTTGAAGACGGCCAGCAGCTGGTTGACTTTATAGCGGTTGCTGAAAACCGTGACACCCTCCAAGGCAGCCGTTCATCAGGTGCCATTGGATTTACTGTTGATACCAAAGCGCCTGTGTTACTCCTTGATGAAGATGTTAAAACCAGCCTGGATAAGGAAAACGTTGATAACACCGTCAGCAATCAGGTTGTTTTTGTGGGCGCGGACTCCAGCTATAGCTTCCATGGCCTAACAGAGCCATCCGCAAGCTTAACGTTAGACGGCAGTTCAGACGGCATTGTTATCCGTCCTGACGGAACCTTCGTTGTCAATCGCAAGGCCTCAGGTGAGGAACCGAACGAAACTCTGATGCTTACAGCGGTTGATGATGCCGGTAACGAAACGGTGGTTCCAGTGTATCTGGTGAATCGTGTTCTGTCAGAGTATGAAAGCATCAAACTAATCTCTGACCTGGAAGGCTCCGAGGATCAGCCTGATTCGATTGAGCTTGGCATAGGCGCGGCAACGGCGCTGTCTGTTAAAGCTCTCCGCACAGTTGAGGGCACCGTTCTAAAGGCAGAAGACGTTGTGTGGGACGTTCTGTATAATCAGAACATCATCAGACTGTCACAAGACGGGACCCTTGAAGCATTAGCCCCAGGCGAAACGGCTATCAAGGTTAGTTATAGACTGTCTGCTTTTGAAGGCCAGAACGGGAAGACGGTCTATAAAGAACTGTCAGACGTTATCAAAATTCATGTAAAAGATTATGGTTACCGTTATGAGGTTCGTCAGACCCAAGGGTTCTCGTTGTACACCATATATACTGAAATGAACATGGGCAAGGCAACGGTTGTGATTGGAGGCAACAAACAAACTCTGTTATATGACAATCTCAAGAAAGCCTATATTGGCGCTTCAAAGGAGCTTGTCACAGGCGAGCAATTAACAGCCAAGCTTGGTTTTGAACCAACGGTGAAATCTCCTGTTCTTCTGCGAGGAGATACCGATGGTAGCGGTGCGATCGATAAAGTCGACGTTACGGCAACATTGAATGCTATTTTGGACAATGTTTACAACGGCTTTAGTTCTGTAGAAAATTGGATGAGAGCTGATACCAACGGTGACGGCATTGTTGATATTGTAGATGCGCAGCTCACCCTAATGGAGGCACTTCAAAGATGATCAAATACTTAAAAATCATTGTGTGCATCATGCTTCTAGGGGCTGTTATACCTTCATATGCCTATGGCGCAAATGATGCTGCAGACCTTAGTTATCGTGTGGGCATCACCGTAACGGACAGCTCGGGTTCCTCGAAATCATCATTTAAGGTCGGAGAAAAAATACTTGTTAAGCTTAGTCTTGCCTATACTGGTGCCGGAAGGGCACCGGTATATGGCTTTCAGGGAAAGCTGCAGTTTGATTCTTATGTACTGGAAAATACCGGTGTGAAGATGGAAAAGGACATTTCGATGAAAGTTTCCGATGGTGCCATCAACTATGTCTATCTGGATATGACCGCCAAGGGAACAGAGGATTCCATCCTGAAAAATATAGGAACGGCTGTATTTCAAGCTAAAAACAGCGGCACGTTCAGCATTTCTTCAAGCGGCTTCATTCTAACAAACAAAGATGCGACACACCGGTATATTGAACCGGTTGAAGCTGTGCAAATCATTGTGGGCGATGGAGTAAAAGATGCCTCAAAATCTCTGTTATATGAAAACATTGTTGCTGCAAAAGCTTTGCTTGCTTCAGTGACGATTGCGGATAATCCCAAAACCATCTATTATCCGGATTATTGGTACCCAACCAAATCCGCGCAAACATTGAGAGCTGTGATTGCTGAAGCTGAGGCTGTTTTTAATAACAAGGACGCGCTGGCTTCGGAAATCTCAGAGGCTATTGAAAAGCTTAGCATTGGCGTTTCTGACTTTGAGAACTCCAAAATTACCGGTCCGAAACGTTGGGCTGCTCCGGAGGGCGATGCCACAGCCGGTAGCACCGCAGTGGATCTTTACTATTCAGTTAAAGCTTCGGTGAAAGGCGGAAACGGCAAAATTGCCGAGGGCTTTGAAGTTCAAACCATTCGCGCCACAACCTCTGCCACCATCCGAATGATTCCCGATGAAGGGTATGAAACCGAATATATCTTTGTCAACGGTGAGAAATGGATAGGCCACGACATTTACACTATTCCAGAGGTTAGCCGTGACACCCTTGTGGTGGTTACCTTTGCGAAAAAACCTCCTTTTACAGATATAGCACATGACGATTGGTTCTATTCTTCTGTAAGATATGTTTACAACAAGGGACTGTTCACGGGAACTACTGAAACGGAATTCTCACCCTCCGGGAAAATGAGCCGTGCCATGCTGGCCACTGTACTCTATCGCATGGAGAATAAACCGGATGTTACATTTGTGAGTGTATTCTCTGATGTGCAAAGTGGCCGCTGGTATTCAGAGCCGGTGATTTGGGCCAATCAAAAGAACATTGTTAACGGGTATGCTAAGGGGAAATTTGCTCCCAACGATGCGATCACCCGTGAGCAAATTGCTGTCATGCTGCATAGGTACGCAAAGGTTAAAGGTTATGGCCTTCAAGCTAAAAATTCAAGCCTGAGCTTCAAAGATGCAAATCAAATTTCAGGCTATGCCAAAGAGTCCATTACTTGGGCTGTATCCAAGGGCATCATGAAGGGTAACACGGATTTGACTATAAATCCTTCTGGTCTTGCTACCAGAGCGGAGGTTGCCACTATGCTCGAAAGGTTTAATGAGCTGAATTGAAATTTAAATGAATACCAGCCGCCCCAAAATATTTATCTCATCTAAGAAAAACCGCGAAGCCTTGCTGCTGCGCGGTTTTTCTCTGTTTGTCCTTTAAAGTTTTCATTATTCTTTTATTCCCTTCCTTTAGACTCGAATATACAAGATATGATTTTGTCTATGAGAAAAATCTCAAAGATTGTCGAAAATATGGGTGCTGTGATGAAGGGGGAATTGACGTGAAGAACCACCGGGCAAAACAGAGAATCAGGCTCTTGCTCCATTGGCTGTTGATTGTCAGTCTAATTGCGGGGCTGTGGAATCCCGGACTTTGGCAGACTGGCCAGGCAGAAGCTGCGGCTGTGAACGGGACCGCCTCTGCTGCGAGTGATATTAGCGGTCATTGGGCGGAGCCGCAAATGAGCGAATGGATAGGAGGCGGGTATATCAAAGGCTTCCAGGATGGAAGTTTCCGGCCTGATCAGGCTATCTCACGCATAGAGTTTGTGGCGTTAGTGAACCGCTTGTTTGCTTACCAGGGAACGGGAAAGATCAGCTTCAAGGATGTTCCCTCTGCGGCCTGGTTCGTCTCACAGGTGCAGGCAGCGGTCCAGGCCGGATATGTGACGGGATTTCCTGACAGGACCTTCCAGCCGGACAAGCCGTTGTCACGGGTGGAGGCGGCTGTGATGCTCGCCAAGCTTACGCCTGTGCTGATGAAGGACGGCGAAGATCCGCTGAAGGTGTTCAAGGATGCGGGCAGTATTCCGGGCTATGGCCGTGATGCACTGGGTGCTGTACTAAGTGCCGGTTACATGAAGGGTTTCCCGGATGGAACGATTGCAGCTTCACGGCAGCTTACTCGGGCCGAAGCCGTTGTGCTGCTGGATCGTCTGAAGCAGCAGTCCGGCAGTCATGCAGAGGGAGGGATCATTCCTCCGGCGAAGACCTTGGAGACCGGCGGCACTTATGGTCCTGCTACAGGTTCGTTCACCGTGGCCGGTGATCTTACCCTGAATGCGCCGGGCATAAAGCTGCGCAATATACAGGTTCAAGGAAATCTGCTCATCGGCTCCAAGGTTGGAGACGGAGAGATCTACCTTGAACAGGTGACGGTACAGGGCAGCACGGATATTCAAGGCGGCGGTGCCCATAGTGTACATATCAATCAGTCCCGGCTCGGAGTTGTAACCGTAGATCGCGCGGATGGTCTGGTACGGGTTGTCATCGGTGGGACAACGATCATCAGGCAGTTGAATGTCCAGTCTGATGCTAAGCTTGAGTCAGAGCAGAGCGGGACAGCTTCCGGCGGGATTGAGGGAGTGGTCATTTCAGGGTCGGGTGAAGTTACCCTGAGCGGAGACTTCAGCTCGGTGGAGATTAAGAGCAACGTCAAGGTTGTGGTCACCTCAGGGACCATTGGCCGCTTAAGCGTTGCCGGGGGAGTTAGTAGTTCGGCCATTACACTGAACGAAGGCGTTAAGGTGAGTGATCTGGAGCTGCATGGCACAGCCAGTGTATCGGGCACTGGGGAAATCGTGAAGGCGCTGGTAGATGCTCCGAAAGTAGTGTTTGAACGTTCCCCAGGCAGCGTGGAGACTACGACACGCGGAGAGTACACGGTTACTGCTCCGGCTGCAAGCACGGCTCCTGCCGGAGCAGGTGGAGCAGGTGGAACTGGCGGAGGAAGTGGTGGTGGAGGCGGCGGTGGCGGAAGCAATCCGACGACCCCGCCATCCCCAACAGCGACTCCGTCCCCAACAGCGACTCCGTCCCCAACAGCGACTCCGTCCCCAACGCCTCAGCCGACCCTGCCGCCTGCAGGGCAGCCGCTTGAGGTAGCAGTCACTGCTTCACTTGGCACCCTGGGAGGCTTCATGCTTAGCTTCAGCAAGCCTGTTGCGAATCTGACAGCAGCAGAGCTCTTGCTGAAGGATGCCGCGGGACAGGCTGTCGGGATCTCCTTCATCGGCTCACTGAACGGAGGAAGCACTTACCGGGTTGCCGCAGACTTGAAGGAGGGAGAGACCTACTCTGTGACTCTCTCCAAGGCAGGGTATGTCTTCGGCGCCCCGGTTACCTTCGTTGTTCCAGTGATCATACCGGAGGATATTCGGGTGGCTACGGCGGTGCAGAATATCACCGCAGCTGGCCTGGAGGTCCAATTCGATCAGCCGGTCGCGGATGTGCCGCTGTCCGGCTTCACCCTGAAGCGCAGCGGGACGGGCGAGGCAGTAGCTATTCAAGAGGCTGCCGCTCTTAATGGCGGAACCTCTTACCTGCTGGCAGCCGGCTTGCAGGAAGGGGCTACCTACTTGTTAACCGTGACGAAGGCGGGCTACCACTTCGGCGGGGTTGTGTCCGTATTCGTTCCGGTCACGGACCCGGTGGTGATCTCAGTATCTGCTGAGGTCTACGGCATCACGGAGACGGGCTTCCAGGTATCCTTGAATCCGCCAGTAGCGGGAATGACCGCTGCCCATTTCGCCTTGTCAGTGGGGGATGGCAGCAGCGTTCCGGTGGACGGAGCGGCTTCCACAGAGGATGGCGGTGTATACACGATTACGGCAGGGCTTGTCCCGGGCAGCAGCTACACGCTTAGTATGGAACGGAGCGGCTATAGCTTCGGGACAGCGCTTGAAGTGACTGTACCAGCCGCAGGCAAGGTGAAGGTTGAACCTTCGGTTGGCACCGTACGTACTTACGGCTTCATCCTGTCCATGGATAAGACAGTGCCGGATGTAGATTCGCTGAGCCTGGTGCTGGAGAATGCGGCAGGCGAGCCTGTCAGTATCGACATGCTTAGTACAGTGGTTCCCGGCCGGCAATATGAAGTGTGGGCCAGCCTGGCGCCGAAGGATTCGTATACCCTTTCACTTGATATGGACGGGTATGAGTTCACCGAACCGGCGGCTCTGGCGGTCCAGGCAGAGGAAGTTCCCTCTTCGGCAGGCTGGGTGACGCATAGCGGATTCGAGCTGCGGTTTGCGCAGGGCGCACCGGACTTCCCGGCAGGCGATATGACTCTGCAGGCTCCGGGCGGCGGGGCCGTAGCGGTGGATGAAGTCCAGTTTAGCCCGGACAGAACATCGGCAATGATAGCTGCGGATCTGCCGGCAGCAGGAAGTTATGCTTACCGCGTCAATCTCTATGACGGACGGTTCATACAAGGGACCGTAATTGTTCCTGAGACAGTGGAGATCAGTAAGTATACGACCTTCGACGGATACCCTGGTGCTTATAGCGGCCTTACGGTTCACTTCGGGCGGGCGGTACCTGGGTTAACAGTCTCAGCCTTTGAGCTTAAGAATAGCAGCGGCGGGGCGGTTGTATTGGACTCGGCGAGCTCCAGTGACGGGGGCCGCACCTACAAGCTGCTGACCACGGAGATTAATGCCGGAGGCCCATTTGTACTTGGCCTTACGGCTCCGGGCTACAGCTTCGGGAAGCCGGCCACACTGGTGAATGCGACTCTGAATGTGTGGGGAGCGGGGCGGAAGCCGACCCAATTCATGGCCGGACTGAATCCGCGCGTGCCGGATTTGACGGCTGAACATTTCAGCGCCACGGATCTGGCAGGCCGTGAGGTTGCGATTACAGGTGTGACGTGGGATAACCAGCAGCGGATTTATGTAGTGACTTTTGACGGAGAGGGCGGTCAGAGTTATTACGTATCTGCCCATGCGGACGGGTATGACTTCGGCGCGCCGAAGAAGATTTATGTGTATGCCCAGAACACGGTGGTAGATCCGACTTACAGCGGCTTCACGCTGGTGATGGCACCTGCGATGAAGATTAATACGCAATACGGCTTTAAGCTAACCAAGGCTTTTGGAGGCCCGGAGGTTCCCATCAAGAAGGCGGTCATGAATGATCCGGAAGGCGGAAGCTATCAGTTCTCAGCCGCCTTGATTCCGGGCTACTATAGTCTCGCGCTGGATGCGGAGGTGGACCCGAACGTTGTCTCTTTCTTGGTTCCGCTAACCGCTACAGTCTCTGTCGGAGAGATTGAGAACAATGGGCTGCTTGCGAAGCTTGATTATGCCGTGGATGGGCTGGATGCCGGGAGTTTCGTATTGCTCAACAACGATACAGGTGATCCGGTAGTGATATCCTCGGCGTCAACGGCGGACCAGGGCGCAAGCTACCGGCTGTCGGCCCATCTGGCGGGAGGCAGCTACAATCTGAAGCTGGCCGGGCATTTGCCGGAAGCGGGTGTGAATTTCAAGGTTGCGGCTACCACAGACGCAGGAACAACAAGTGTATCGAAGATCACGAGTACAGGCTTCGAGCTTTCTTTTGCCAATCCGGTGATGGGCCTGCTTCCTGGTGACCTCACGATCACGGATGCGCAGAATAACAAGCTAAGCGGAATTACATTAAGCACGAGTGACAATGGCGGGACCTATCGTGTGCGGGTAACACTTGCGGAGAATGCAGACTACACGATCGTGCTGAAGAAAGGGTTCATCCTCTTCGACTCGCCGGTTACGTTCCATGTGAATAAGTGGATTGCCGCCAGCATAGCGGATGTAACGAAGGACGGGCGGTTCACCTTGAAGTTCACTCCCGCGTTCCCGGAGATTGAGAATTATCTGGGACTGTCGTTAACGGATGAAGCGGGCACGCTCTATTATCCGAATCTGTTCGAGTCGGCAGACGGCGGGGCGAGCTACCAGATTCGAGTGCCGGGCAATCAGCTGAAGCCGGGTATGGCCTATATGGTTAAGCTGGACAAGGATGAATTCTCAATGAATCCGGTTTCCTTCCGGCTGCCACCAGCGCTGACAGTTACGGAGGCGACGACAGCAAGCGTGAAGGTGCAGCTGGATGCGCCGGTTCCGGGGCTGGCCCAGCGGCATTTTGTGATCCGGAATGCCTCCGGTGACAGCATTGCACTGACATCAGCGGCGACCACGGATGCGGGCGCTCATTACACTCTGGCCGGTGCCTTTGCAGGCGGACAGACGTATACGGTGCAGTACAAGCCTGATGTAGCTTATCAGGTGAATGAACCGGTTGCTTTTTCAATATCTGCAACGATTACGGCTGTGGTCAGCAATGTGACGGTACTGGGGTTCAAGCTTCAATTCAGCTCCCGGGTTCCCGGTCTCACCCCGCAGCAATTGATTCTCCGCGATCCAAGCGGCAATCTGCTCCCAGAATCCGATTATTCACTTAAGACAACGGATCAGGGGTTAAGCTACCAGGTGACGCTGAATGCGGCGGCAGCAGGCAAGGGGTATATGCTGGATCTGGCGAGAGAGGAATTCCGGCTGGCATCACCGGTCTCCTTCGATATCTTGGCGTCGGCTGCAATCTGGCTGGTCGGCACTGTGCGGAACAAGATTGTGGTGTCGGTTGCGCCGAATCTGGCGGATATGACACAGGAGCACTTCACCCTGTATGAAAGCAAAGGCCGCAAGACCGCAATTACGGTGACCTCTCAAGGTCCGGATAGCGCGATGTATAACATTGAAGGGAAATTTGACGCCTTCGAGACGTATACCCTGCAGGCGAAGTATCCCGGCTATCTGTTCGGAGCACCGCTTACCGTGGGCTTCCAGATTGGGGTATATGCAATTATTCACAGCCAGTCGCGGAGCGGCTTCAAGCTTGTTCTTAGCTCGGAGGTGCCCGGTCTGAGTGCTGCGGACATTACCGTCACTGATAAAGGGGGAAATATCGCTGCGGTACAATCCCTCCAGGCTTCCACTGCTCCAGGCAGCTATAACGTGCTTGTTCCGCTATCCGGCGGCAAGACGTACACGGTGAAGATTGCTGCGAAGGCGCCGTATGTGTTTGACAGCATTGACCCGTTCACCCTGAATGCGGCTGCGGTCACGGTGGATCAGCTGTCGCTGACCGGTTTCAAGCTGAATCTGTCTTCCCCGCTCAGTCTGGACCCCGGGAATCTCAGCCTGACGGATGAGCAGGGAGAAACGGTTAACCTCCGTTCGATCCTTACCCGGGATGCAGGACGGTCTTATGAGGTTAGTGTCTATCTGAAGGCAGGCGTGCAGTATAAGCTGGGCCTGCATGTGGCGGGATATGATCTGGGTACGGAGCTGCCGTTGTCCATTCAGGCTGTTGCGGCTGCGTTCGAGGGGATGGAGAGCGGGAACAATCAGGCGTTCACCGTCCGTTTCGATCAAGCGATGCCAAGTCTGCTGCCGGGCGATTTCAACATTACCCAAGGGGAGAACACACTCCAGACTCATCCCTTGAAAATATCTACGGCAGACGGAGGATTCACCTATAAGGTGGAAGCGAGCTTCTGGGGAACCGAGCGTTACGCGCTGCGCATTGCGAGGCAGGGATATGACTTCGGTGCTCCGCTCTTCATTGAGGTTCCGGCGATGATCAGCGCGGCTGTGCTGAGAACAGGCTCGGATTACGTGGAGATCGGACTGAATCCCGGTGTCTTCGGACTTAGCGCCGCTGATTTCACGGTCAAAGACAGCAGGGGGCAAGCGTTGCCTGTGTCCTCTGCGGTGACGGACGACCATGGCTTGACCTACCGCCTGAAGGCAGCCTTTGCCGGAGGCCAGACCTATACGATTGCGCTGCAACAGACGGGCCATGACTTCGGGGAGGTCTTGTCTGCTACGCTGCCAAGTGTGATTACAAGTGAGACAGGGCCGGTTAACGGGCAAGGGGTAACGGTTCTCCTGAACCCGGCTGTTGGCGGGCTTAAGGCAGGCAGCTTCAAGCTGGTGGATGCTGCCGGGCAGGCCATTCCGGTTACAGCTGTCAAAGAGCTGAATGCGGGAGCCGCGTATTCGTTATCTGCTAATCTTACAGCTGGAGCGGTCTATACGCTGACTGTGACTGCGGCAGGCTACGACTTCGGAGCCCCGCTTGCGGTGAAGGTACCGGTTCCCATCGCACTGAGCTATGACTCCATACAAAAAGACGGGCTGACGGTGAAGCTGGACCCGGCTGTTCCGGGACTTCACGCAGCCAGCTTCATCTTGAAGGATGCGGAGGGCAATCAGAGCGTTGCATCTGCGGCAAGCACGGCAGATGGCGGTGCAACCTACGCTGTGCGGGCGGCGCTGCAATTTGGAACGGATTACAGCCTGAGTATTGCGGCTGACGGGTATGATTTCGGAATGGTGCTGCCGTTCACGGTGCTGCAGCCTGTCGCCAAGTCTATTGAGACGCTGTCCAAGAACGGGTTCACTCTGCGCCTGCAATCCGCAGTTCCAGATTTGAAGGTCAATCACATTCTGCTGAAGGACAGCAGCGGTGAGGCTGTTGCGCTTGATTCCCTGGTGACGGCGGACGGCGGGCTGACGTACCAAGCGGCAGCGAAGCTAATAGAAGGGGCGGGATACCGGCTGGCCTTGACCGCTAAGGGGTATGATTTTGGCCCGCCGGTTCATGTGGATGTTCTTCCGATGCTGCAGTTGACTGCGGGTAGCATTAGTACCTCAGGCTTCAGTCTGAATCTGAGCAAGGCCGTGCCTGATCTGAAGCTGTCTTCCGTTCGCCTTAGCGGACCGGACGGGCAGGATATAACCCTTACCGCAAGCTCATTCTATGATGCTAATCCCGGTACAGCAGATGCGGGCAAAGTATATCAGGTGCGGGTGCCTATAAGTGCCGGACAAACGTACACACTTACGGTGCAGGATTCAATCCACCCGGTAGAAGGGCCGCTGGAAGTGGTTCTGCCGGTTGCGGTTACGAGCCAGGTCACCCGTGCGGATACCGGCGGAATAAGTGTGCTGCTGGCCCGCAAGTCTATCACGTTGCTGCCTGAGGATGTGGAGCTTCTTACGGCTGCAGGCGATAAGATCAAGGTGACGGGGATCGCAGCGGGAACTGACGCTGGTACCTTCATCATTCAAGCTCAGCTTGCTGAAGGTAGTACGTATATGCTGACTCTGAAGAAAACGGGGTATGATTTTGGCGCAGCGGCTAAAGTGTACGTGGCTTACCGTGTTGCCTCAAGCCTCACAGGAGTGAATGAGAATGGCTTCACTGTAAGCTTCAGTGCGCCGGTTCCAGATGTACAGTTCAGCTTGCAGGACGCCGGCAACAACCCGGTCACACTGGGCGCAGTGTCCACCACAGACTTCGGCCAGACGTACAAGGTGGCAGCGAACCTGGCCTACAATAAGGAATTCAAGCTGCGGCTGAGCGCAGCGGGGTATGAGCTCGGGGCGGAGCTGACGGTGAATAATATAAGCGCGCCGCCGCAACTGATGGATGCAACCTCTTCAGAGAGCGGAACCCAGGTGATCCTGACGTTCGACAAGCCGCTGGCCAGCGTAACAGCAAGCGGGTCCTTCTCCGTTAAGATCGACGGACAATGGCAGAGCTCCGTAACTACGGCACTCGGCGCAGATCCGGCGCAGATTCTCCTGAGCTGGAATAGCAGCGGCCGGGTAATTGGCTCAGCCTCTACGGTATCGGTAGCTTACACCGGCGTGAACCGGGTGAAGGCGGTCAATCAGACGTTCCTGGCTGTCTTTGACGAATTGCCGGTGGCCAATGCGGCGACCCTGGCCGGGTTCGTCTCCAGCTATGCCTATAAGAACGATGCAGCCTATCCGGCTCAAATCCTTCACAAGCAATATGGCAAGACGGCGCTGGAGACGGCGGAGCTTCTGCGGGACGGCGGCTTCAAGGCAGCGAATCTGTACCGTGCGGTGCTGGTCGAATACGGGATGATCCGTTCAGAAATCACTCCTATCCTGTATGCAATGAACGCGGATGCGTCAGCGCTCTTTGATGCTTACAATTCGCTTAAGCCAGCTACGGCTGCGTATGATGGATTGATTATAGGTGAGCTCCTCTCGGCAGGCTATTCGGCCAGTGAGATTGGCCCGGTCCTCCAGCGATTCGGTCTGCTCAGCAAAGACATCTTGGGATATCTGAAGCGCTACAATGTACCGGTGACAGAAGCGGCGAAGGTCCTGAGGGAGAACTGGAATGAAACAAGCGGAAATACCGTGGAGTTACTCGGGCGTACGGGTTATGACAGCAACGGGATTGCCGGAGCTGTCCAGAATGCATATGGTCTGAATCCGGCACAGACGGTGTCTGCTATGGCCGAAGGCAAGCAGCCGGCAACGAAATCGGCAGCGGTCATTAAAGAGTTGTACCAGGAGAGTGCGGTTACAAGTGCAACCTGGCTGTCCCAAGCCGGATATCCGGCGGCGGAGGTGAGCAAGGCGATTGCAGAGCAGTACAGCTACGCCAGTGCGGCTGAAATGCGGCAGGCCTTCATGGACGCCGGCTTCCCGGCAGCCTACACGTATGCTCTGCTGCGGAGGGAGTATTCGCAGCAGGATGCGGCGGCAGAGCTGCTTAATGCCAAGGTGTCTGCCCGGGATGCGGCTGAAGCGGTGAAAGCAGCCGGTGACGGAGCCGCTGTTATCATTAGCGCCTTAACGGCCAAGCACTATGAGGTGCAGGAAATTGCCCTCATTGTGAATGATTTATGGGTATCGGCGGGTACCCCGTTAAGCGATATCCTTGCCCAGTTCGCTGCTGGCGGATATGAGCCTTCAGCACGGGCCGCGCTGCTGCGGGAGCAGTTCCGTGCAGAGCTTCCGGCAAGCATTGCGGCGCTCTCTCCAGGGCTTACCCAGACCCAGCGGGAGCATATCCTGAAATACCTATTGGATGGGGGATATGATCCGGTTCTCTTAGCAGATTATTATCTGAAGCAGGGCAGCCATCCTTATGAATTGTTCAGACAATTCAGGCTGGCGGGCAAGACGCCGGTACAATCGCTGCAGACGATGCATGATGCCTATATTCAAGCGGGAACAGCGCTGACGTTGAGCGGAGCCATGGATCTGTTCTACCATGATTACAATAACCGTTATGAAGCAGACCAGGTCCTGACGGCGCTGCGTACCGTGTTCGCCCAGGATGTAGATGGGAAGGCGGATGCTACCGCACTAGCGGCTGTTATGAGCAACTCCACGCTGTGGGATAAATATGAAATTGCCAAGCCGCTTATCCGGCAGATGGGCCTCACAATTCAGGATTGGGTGGAGCTGGAGCGCACAGAGGCCTTGTCCCGGTTCGGCTGCGCTTGTGATGTACGTACGGTGGTGAAGGATACCCAGTATCTTTTCGCTGGTGCAACCCTGCCGGAGATTACGGTGGCCATGAGCTTATCCAGCAGCTATACCTTGAACATGATTGTGGAAGGAACGATTAATCTCTACCCTACAGGGGGTGTCAGAGCGAAGGGAATGCCTTACCTGATCTCTGCGCTGAAAAATGCGGGGTATTCCTTCGAAGAGGTCGCTGCGGAATTCGACCGCCAAGGGTGGAGTGAATGGGTGTCTGTCTTCAGCACATACGGAATTGCAGCAAGTGATGTGACTGCCTATTTGGTTACAAAAGGTCTTACCATGAGCCAGGTCATTGACCGGCTGGCTCCTTATCCGCTGAAGGACCGGGCGCTGGTCCTGCGCGAAGCCTACGGGCTGGATAGCGCTGCTGCGGTGGCACAGCTGCTCCAGCAGACTGACGAGGATCAGGAGGATATCGGCCGGGCAGCGGCCTGGGCCTACGGCAGCGATCCAATCGCGTTGTGGATTCAGACGCTGCGGGCACAAGGGGCTACGGCTGCCTCCGTGATTAATACGCTCGCCGCGCGATACCCTGCCTACTGGCAGTCGGACAAGGTGGGCCCGGCCCTGATTCAGGGCGGATTCAGCCAGGATGAGGTGATGCGGGGGCTGCTGATCCATGCCGGAGTGCGGGGCAACCTGAAGGCAACGCTTGCGCTGCTGCAGTCGCTGTATAGCCAGCAGCAGATTACCATTGCCCAGCTGCTGAGTGCGGCCAAGTCCGAATCGCCGGGAGACGGACTGGAATTTCTGCAGAAGGGCGGCTATAAGCTGCCTGATATTGCCCGCGCACTCAAGGATTATTACGGGCTTACGGCCGGAGAAGCAGCCAAGCTGCTTACCGCCGCTTATCCGAATGATCAGAGTCTTATTCTCTCCGGGCTTGCTTCCGTATACGGACAGACGCTCGGAAGTACGGTAGCAGAAGCGCTGCAGGAGCAGGGAATTACTGAAGTAGGCGCAGCTGTTGAATATCTGTGGAATGCGGGATTTGCTCCCAAAGAAATTGCGGTCTCTGCCAAAGACGCCTTCCACCAGGACGCAGGTCAGACCGCACTGCTCTTCGTGCAGAAGAATATTCTGGCAGATAAAAATGTACTGGTAACGACCCTTGCCTCTGTCTATGGACTGTCCGTAGAGCAGGTGATCCATGCACTGCTTGTCCGTCAGGGAGACCCCTCCTTCGAGGGAGCCATTGCCTTTGTGTTCCAGGCCCGGTTCAGTCTGGCGAACAGCATCAGGCTGGCCAAGACAGAATACGGATTATCTGCGGGAACCGCCTTGCAGCTGCTCACAGATTCCCGGTTATACCGCCAGGAGGATATCCTTGCGGGAGTGACGGATATCTACCGGACCTCGCAGCGTGAGAGTATCGTGGATTCACTGGCAGCCAGCGGGCTGGTCACCCTGGAATCTGCCGTAACCTTCCTGCGCAACATGAAGTTCGATCTGAACGGGATCGTCCGGGTGGGCAAGGAGCATTACCGGTTAACGGCCGGTGAGACTGCCGCCGCTCTGACTGTCGAGGGCACTTATAGTGATGAGGACATCCAGAGTGCGGTGTCCTATGTATACGGACAGAATCTGACGCAGACCCGGCTCGATACGCTGAATGCGCTGGGGATCACCGTGTTCGCTGATGCTGTGCCGGAGCTGATAAGCGCCGGATTTACACTAGCCGACCTGGTGCTTGCAGGCAAGACGCACTACAAGCTCAGCGCCGGAGAGACAACTTACAGCCTGCTGCAATCCGGGAAATATCCGGCTGCAGACCTTCTGGCTGCTGTGGCGGAATTCTATGGCAAGCCGGTGAATGAGAGTGTAGAGGAGCTGCTGAACCGCAGCGGTATTGCTTCCATCCAGGATGCAGCGCCATATCTTCGTTCGCTGGGCTACACACTGCAGGATGTGAGCGAAGTATCCAAGAACTACTACGGTAATACGCTACAGGCTACCTATGACGCCTTACTGTCTCTCCAATTGGAAGATGCCAGCATTATAGAATGGACTGTACGGCAGGTCTACGGCACAACTGCGGAGGAAGGCACTACGGCTGCCACGCCTCAATCAATCCTGCAGGAAGCTGGAATTACAGGGGAGCCAGCGGCCATTGCCTATCTATGGAACGCAGGCTACCCGCTACAGGAAATTGTCAGAATGCTCAAAGAGTATAACGGCCAATCTGCGGCCGCAGCGGCAGCATTGCTGCTTGCCGATGGCTCGTTCCATAGCTCTGCGGTTCTGAGCAGCATCAGTGCTATATATGGCACTGCGTATGATCCCGCTGTGATGGAGCTCTTCAGAGCGCAGGGCATCTTTACAGACGCCCCGCAAGCGGCGCAGGTCTTGAGTACAAGCGGCTACCGGATGGCGTATATCGCAGAATTACTGAAGAAGAGCTATGGCAAGACAGAGGCAGAGGCGAAGGACGTCCTGAACGGACTGGGTATTTACACTGCGGATGCGGTACAGAAGACAGTGGCCGAAATGTATTTCGCAGTGGGCACATCCTCTGGAACGCTTCAGCAAGTACTTGATCTGTATGGAATTACGGGTACAGAGGCTGCTGTAAGCCTGCTCTATAAGCAAGGTACACCGGTGCAGGATATCCTCCAGTATTTGAAGGATGCTTATCACTTGGGTGCCGATGAAGCAACCGCCCTGCTGGCCGTGCATGTCAAGGGGCCGGAGCTTGGTCTGGCCGTCACTACGGTGTATTACAGCAGCACGAATATCGGTTATCTCGCGAAGCTGATTCCGGCAACCTCTATGGGCAGCCCGGGAACGGTGGCGAACTATATGAAGGCGAAATTCAGGGATACCGATATCGTGCTTGCGCTGAAGGTGATGTTCAATCTGGACGCTCTCGGTGTGCTGGATGCAATCACTACGGCGGTGATGCCTGCGGAGCGAGTCCGGGCAGCGGTAACCGAAGTGTTCGGGGCTGATCCGCTCTATGCTTATCTGAAGCGTATGAAAGACCGGGGAGCGAGTGCGAATGATGTCGCTGCCGAACTGGATCTGCGGGGACTGCTTGAGCTGGCACCGTCCGGCTACCTGGTAGATACACTGCGGAGCCTGGGCTACGACAACGCCAGCATCCTGAAGATGCGCTACAATTATTTCAACGAAATGCGTCAGAATGCAGGCACGGAAGAGGAGCAGGGAATACAGCTGGTGCAGCTCGGCGTAAATACACCAGCCGCTATCGTTCAATACTTGCGCAAGTGGAGTCTGACCCCTTACAAGGTTCTTAAGATCGTAAGAGCAGGATTGCCGGATGCACCAATCGCGGAGATTGCCCTTGCCATGCGTGAGCAGGGCTACGATGGTGAAGCCATTATGGGCGGACTTGAAATTATCGGAGAAGGCGGGGATAGCATTGCTGCGATTCTCAGGAAGCTTGGGCTTCCGGTGGTACGGGCACTGGTTTTCCTAGGCAAAAGCTGGTCCGTGGACGAGCAGCTGCAATGGCTGATCAGCAATGGCTATACACCAAGCGAATACATCCGCTACCGGAATGTGGAGACCGACAATACCATTGCAGTTCTGAGACAGCAGCTCGGCTTGTCCGCAACTGATATTGCCAAGCTGCTGAATAAGTATAAGGGCAGTATGAGTCACTATTACTTAGCCAAAGCACTGTATGACGGAGGATTTACACAGGTCAGTGAAGTAGCAGGTGCATTGATCGCGATCAATTATCAGCCGGTCTGGCTGCTGGGATTGCTGGTGGGGATTGGCGGCTGGACCATGGATGATATCGCCCAGGGAATGCTGGATTCCGGGCTGATCTCACTCGTGGATCTGGGAACGGCGATTCAGATGGCCACGGGCGGCGTGCTGAAGGAGACCTATCGTATTCTCAAAAAGGTATCCACCGTGAAACAGCGGGAATTCTATGACAGTCTTAGCAGCGTGGAGCGCATGCTGCTGGACAACAATGAAATCGCCATGATTGTAGTGGTGTCCGCCATGCGTAACGGAAGGATCAGTATCGCCGATGCCACCAATCAGCTGAAGGTGACGGAAGGGATTGAACCGGAAGATGCACTGAAGGTGCTGATTGTATCAGGAGCCAATGTGCTGGATTCGGCAGGAGCCGTATGGGATGTCTACCGCGATTATATCGGGGCCAAGATTGTCCTCAAGATGTTCGAAAAGGCGGCAGGCAAGTATATTAGTGACTTCAGTAATTACTACAAGCTGGTCATGACGTTATCCAAGATTATCTATAAAGTATCCAAGTAAGAAATGAGGCTGCAGCAAAGGCCGGTCCGCATAAGGACCGGCCTTTGCCGGTAACCTGTCATGGAAAATCAAGGCGTGGACACCCCGACCCGGAAGGTGCTATCCTAACTTAATAGAATTTGTTATTAAGGGAGACGCAGCCGTGGAAAGTAGGCATTGGATGTCGATTATGCTTTTTATTGCAGCAGCACTGATGCTGTTTGTCTCGTTCCTGTCGTACCAGAAAAGACATCTGCCTGTTGCCAGAACGATGATTCTGATTATGCTGACAGCAGCCTTCTACGCCTTCGGCTATGGTCTTGAGCTGCTTAGCGGGAACTTAAGCCAGGTGAAGCTGGCGCTGCACATTCAATATCTGGGTATTCCCTTTGTCTCCACCTTATGGCTGGTACAAGCGATTCAATTCACCGGAGCCGCTGCGCGCTTCCGTAAGCGACTGATTGCCTTGTTGTTCCTGATCCCCGCCGTCATCTTCATCCTGCAGCTCACCAATGACTGGCATCATCTGATCTACCGGGAATTTCTGCTGAATACGGACCCTTCAGTCTCCTTGTATTACACCGTCAAGGGGCTGTGGTATAACATCCATGCTGCGTATAATTATCTGGTGCTGCTTGGCGGGATTGCGCTGTTCATATCCATGTTTGTGCGGGCGCTGCCGATTGTACGCAAACAGATTGCTGTTCTGCTTCTGGGTGCGGTTGCGCCTATGCTGCTCAATCTGTTTCTGTGGACCGGAACCCGAATAGATCTTACGCCGTTCGGATTTGCAGTATCGGGCATCGCCTACGCCTGGGGCATCCTCAGATTCAACCTGCTCCGTCTGACTCCGCTGGCTATGGCGCAGGTGTTCGAGACGATCCGGGACGGTGTCCTTCTGTTCGATTATGAGAATCAGATCGTCAGCTACAACCGTGCCGCAGAGAAGATGTTTCCCGAGCTTGGGAGCAGGCGGCGCTACCCGGCGGATATGACGGAGGTGCTTGCCGGCAGCGGGGAGCTGCTTGAACGTCTCAGGGGCTTAAGCGATGAGGACGAGCGGTTTGCCTATGAGCGGCTCCAAGCTGGCAGGCGTATGTACTATAATTGCAGCCTGTCCTTCATTCATGATACAGGCAGCACCCCTATCGGCAAAATCCTCTTGGTCAGCGACATTACCGAGCTGAAGGAGAGCGAGGTCCGGCTGCGCGAGAATGCCCGGCAGCTGTCCGAGCTGAATGCCTTCAAGGATAAGCTGTTCACCATTGTGGCCCACGATATCCGCGATCCGGTAGCACTGCTGGTCAGCCTGACAGAGCTGCTGGGCGACGGGCTGACAGCTGCAGATGGGGAGCATGCGGAGGTGGTGCGGGAGATTAAAGGGCAGGTGCGGAATACGTTCCAGCTTGTTGACAATCTGCTGGACTGGTACCGCAGCCAGAAGGGGACGGTGTCGTTCCATCCGCAGGCCTGGAGTGTGCAGCAGGTGGTCCGGCAGGCCCTGATGCTGGCGGGTACGAAGGCCGGGATGAAGCAGATCCGCCTGACGGAGCGTATCGGCAGCGAATTAACCGTACGGGCGGATAAAGAGATGCTGGATCTGATCCTGCGCAATCTGCTCTCTAACGCTATCAAATTCACTGGGATAGGCGGCTCTATTGTGGTTGAAGCCCTGTTTGAAGAGGACAAGGTGATCTTGTCTGTCCGCGATGACGGGATCGGTATTGATGAAGCGACCGCAGACATGCTGCGCCTGGAGGAGCCGATTCTGAAGGCGCCGCTGGGAGAGGAGGCAGGAGATGCCCGCTTCGGCCTGGCGCTCGCGCGTGAATTTGTGCGCATTCATGGCGGGAGCCTGTGGTTTGAGAGCAAGCCGGGTAGTGGAACCACCTTCTTCTTCACCTTGCCGGGATCGGCAGGAGGCGAACGGATGGAGTAACGGGCAGCGGGAGGGAGGAGATATGCAAGTGAAGGTTATACTGGTCGATGATGAACGGATGATGCATCTGATCCTTAGCACTATGCTGCTTAAACTGCCTGAAGTTGAGCTTGCGGGTACGTTCACAGATACGAAGTCGGCTGCTGCCTTTCTGGTGGAGCACCCGGATGTGGAGCTTGCCTTCGTAGACCTCTCTATGCCGGGAGAAGGCGGCATGGCCTTTGCAGCCAGGCTGGCGGCTGCCGCTTCTCCGGTGCAAATTGTGTTCGTGACCTCACATAAGGAATTTGCCCTGGAGGCTTACGACTTGTCCGTGCTGGATTATTTGGTCAAGCCGGTCTCCCAGGAGCGGCTTGCGCGCACAGTGAACCGGGTGCTTACCCAGCGGCGGGCTGCGCCGGCACGGCTCTCCCCTCAGCCGGAGGTGCAGGCTCCGGCCGGTTCCGGCCGGGTAACGCTCACGATGCTTGGGGATGTTGCCGTCAGCAGCGGGGCAGGCCGGGTCAAATGGACCTCACGTAAATGTGCTGAGCTGTTTGCCTATCTGCTGCTGCTCCGGGGGAAGCGCGTCCCCCGGAGCAGGCTGGTTGCGGATATCTTCGGCGGCATGCATAAGACCAATGCGGAGAGCTATCTTAACACTACCGTCTATCAACTGCGCAAATCTCTGGAGCCGCTGGGCCTGCGGGAAGCCATCCGTTCGGAGAACGACGGGTATGCGCTTGAGCTTCAGGCGCCGGTTATCGACTATCTGCAATTTGAACAGGAGGCAGCCGCCTTGCACATCATTGAACTCCCGGATATAGAGAGGGCTATGCGTATCGAGCAGCTCTATACAGGGGAGCTGTTCGGCGACAAGGCTTATGTGTGGGCCATCCATGAGACGGAGCGTTATGCGGAATTGTATGCCTCCTTCGTCAAACGGCTGGCCGCAGCGCTCATTGCCAGCCGGGATTCCGCTGCGGCCTCCAAGCTGCTGCTGAAGCTGAACAAGCGGAATCCGCTGGATGAATCGGTGATCCGCAAGCTGATGGCCGTTCACGAACTGGCCGGAGACAAAAAAGGTCTGAATGCCGTCTACACAGACTACGTGCGGCTGCTGAGCCGCGAGCTTGGCATCAAGCCCTCCGGTGACCTAATCTACCTGTATGATTCCCTGGTCCGGCGGATCTCGGAACTCAAATAAGCGCTGTTTCAGCCTTCTCCGGAGGGCCCGGATTACGGGTCTTCCGGTTTTTTTTGCTGCTCAACCCAATCAGAATGGCTGTTGCTAGAGTAGATTAGCTTGAGGGTGATTCTGTTAGAGTGGCGGCAAGGAATTTCGCCAAAAATGTGGACAGGGGTAAAGGCGCGAATCCGTTCCGATTACATTAGGAAATGGGGGGATACAGATGGATTTCAGTGCATTGACTGGCCTTTTCGTGGATAACAATGGTTCGGTCGTGCTGAATGTTCTGTTATCTACTGCCTTGATCTGGAGTATTAAGCAAATTGCGAATAAAGAGAAAGTCATACAGAATTATCAGAAACGCGATGAGGAGAATGAGAAGCAGCTTAGCGAATATAACCGTACGCTCGTGAAGCTGCTGATTGAGAGAGGAACCGCAGAGAGAAAACCTAATGATGAGGAGGTCGTCAACAAGTGAAGCTCCTCGATATCTTTCGCAAGCACGAGCTGAAGCCCAGCCGGGTCAAACGGGAAATTGAGACCCTGGGCCAAATTCAGGAGGCGTATGAATCCAATGATCTAGAGAGGCTTATTGATCTGCACCGCACGGGCTTAGGTAGAAGGGGAGATGATCTGCATGGACATTATTGACTTGATCCTGATTACACTGGAACTGATCGCCTTGATCGCTTTTACCGCGTATGTTATCCGTTACAGCAAATATTTCATCGGACGGGGACCTATGCGCACCTATAATTTGTACCTCCGCAGTGTGTGGGTAACTTATGGGGCAGTAGCACTCCTGTGTCTCAATCTGCTGTGGGGAAGGCTGAACATTATTCTCGGGCTGAACCTGTCCGGCAGTTTATCCGATATCCTGCGGGAGTATGTGCTGGTGCTGACCCTCGTCATGCTTGTATTCGCAGGCTTGATGCACAAGGAGTTATGGGACAGCAACCATAGGCCTAAGCCCCGCAGCGAACGCAAGAAACTGAAGTAGGCCCCATTCCCCATCATTCCCCCTCGGACACTAGTCTTCCGCCACGTTCATCTCTCTCCATATGAAAAAGCACCAGCTCCAGCTGAAACAGCTGGCCGCTGTAAGCAAGCTGAAACAGCCCGCCGGCCCGCTCCATCGTCTGGCGGATATTCCGCAGTCCGATCCCGTGGGAGCGCTTATCGCTTTTGGTCGTCAGCAGCTCGCCGCCTGGGCCTTGGAGGACAGACCCGGCATACGGATTCTGAATCCGTATGAATAAGCTGTCATTCAGATAATGCATATGGACCGCGATGTACCGTTCTGTTCCCTGTTCCTTGGGGATCAGGCTGACTGCTTCCCGTGCATTATCAAGGGCATTGCCCAGAATAACGCTGATAACAGCGGTATCGAGCATCAGCCGGGGAGGAAGGCTCAGCTCCAGACGGAGATCTATCTCTGCTGCGGATGCCTCCTGCCGTTTGTAGTCCAGAATGGAGTCAATAACCGGGTTGCCCGTGTTACAGTAAGCTTGGGCTTGTCCAGTCGAGCCCAGCAGAGCGTCCAGTTCGGCTGTAGAGGCGGCTTCTTCTCCGCTGAGAATTCTGGAGCGCAGGCCCAGCAGAATATGGTTGAAGTCATGGCGGAAGCGGAGAGCTTCCTCCTGAAATTCCCGGTTCCGGTGGTATTGGTTCACATAATAGCTGTTCTGCTGCTCCAGCAGCAGGCGCTGGCTGCGTTCAGACTGCGCGTTCAGCACGCGGTCAATCAGGAGGAAGATCAAGAGATTGATAGCGAGCAGCAAGGCGGGAACAATAGGGAATAACTGCGGATATAGCTGGAAGAAGGGACTGCCGGATAACTTCAGCAATACCGCAATGCTAAGACAAGGACAGAGAAAGACAACAGACCCTAACCATCCGTTTGGCTGGCCCCGGCCCTCGTCTTTCACCAGCCTGCGCAGCAGCAGCACGAGCAATAGCATCAAGAGCTTCGAGAGCAGCAAGCCAAGCCTGTAACCGAAGTCTGTACGCGGCAGAAGAACCGCTGCATCGCTGAGGATAATTACAGCAGAGATAAACACCGCAGCGTATAACCGCCAGGCAAGGCTGCCCCTGTAGAGCAGGGACAGACCCAGGATCAGTCCGATATTAGCAGCCATCAGCAGCAAGCCGGGCAGGGAGCTGTGATGGAGCAGAGCATGAACACCAATATACAGAATATAAAAGGCGGTCAGCCGCAGCCGTGATTCTACACGGCAGGTGAAGAAGCGGCTGAAGAAGAGATGCAGTATGACTGACAGGAGCGGTAGTACAGCGAGATATATGATTTCATCGAGGAGTAAGGAATTCATACCAGCTCCCCCCTGAAATGAAGATAGGCCCTGCGCACAGCGGGGCTATATTTGCTGCTGACCGGCAGCTCACAGCCGGTGGTGAGAATGATTTTTTTGGCGCTGATGGCCTGGATTGAATAGAAGTTCACGATATAGGACTGGTGAATTCTTACGAAATGGCTGGACGCCAGCTTCTGCTCCTCCTCTATTAGCTTCCCGTAGTATTGCAGTGTCCGATCATGAGTAACCAGTGTAATCCGCCGGATGCTGCTCTCCAGGTAATGAATGTCCCTGTGAGGAATCCTTAGTTCCTGGTTCTTCAGCTGTACTGCAAGGAAGTTGGTCCGGCCCTGCTGCCGGAGACGGAGGGTCTTATGTATGGCCCGGACCAGCTTCTGCTTGAAGCTCTCCGGCGTTACCGGCTTTTTCATGAACCCCGACGGACGCAAGTCAAACAGCTGCATATGGTATTCTTCATGGCTGGAAATATAGATAAGCTGCACCGGATCATTGCCGTCATCTTCCCTCAGCAGTTGTCCCGCCGCAATGCCGTCCAGACCGCCCAGCTCAATGTCCATCAAGATAATATCGAACTGGCTGCCATCCCGGAGGGCCCGGGCAAAGCTTTCTCCTGAATAATATATGGAAATTTCAATAGGCTCGTTTAAGTGTTCTCCGGTTTCCAGAATCAGGCGCTCGGCCTCTCCGGCTGCGCGGGGCTCATCGTCACACACAGCAATATGAATCATCGGCTTCTCCACCTTTGCATTTATCCCTACATTATACATTTTCATCCTCAAAAACGACATGATCTCGCGTGAATATGACACCTGCGTTAGCGGAGGGAACACCAGATGGTATCGTTAAGCCGTCAACAGATTTGAATGGGAAAAGGAGTGTTTGCTTTGACGGCAACGGTATTTGAGGCTGAGGGCTTATCCAAGGAGTACCCTACAGGAGCGGCGCTGGATCAGCTCTGCATGAGAATTGAGGCGGGGGAAGTATACGGCTTCGTGGGGGAGAACGGGGCAGGCAAAACAACGCTGATGAGAATCATCGGCGGTCTGGTGCATCCGACAGCCGGAAGGATGGCCTTATTCGGAGAGCAGAGCAAGGAGAAACAGATTGCGGCCAGACGCCGGATCGGCTTCCTGATTGAACGGCCTTCGCTCTATCCGCATATGAATGCTATGGAGAATCTGGGCTTTTACTGCCGGATCTTCGGCATCAGGGATAAGGGCAGAAGTGCTGAAGTGCTGAAGCTTGTAGGTCTGGATGAGGCGGGACCAAAGAAGGCGGGCGAGTATTCGCTTGGCATGCGCCAGCGGCTGGGAATTGCGGTGGCCCTCCTGAACCGGCCGGAGTTCCTGGTGCTGGATGAGCCGGTGAATGGACTCGACCCTGCGGGAATTGTGGAGGTCAGGCATATCCTGGAGCAACTGTCCCGGGAACAAGGCGTGACTCTCCTGATCTCCAGCCATATTCTGAGTGAGCTGCAGCTGCTGGCCGGTAAATACGGCTTCATTCATCAAGGCCGGCTGATTCAGGAGATTTCGGCTGCTGAACTGCAGCGGTCTGCGCAGGTGATGATCTGTATTACCACATCTTCTCCGGCAGCAGCTGTAGCTGAGATATTGAGGCAGGAGCTAAGTTGCGGGGATATCCGGGTCAAGCAGTCCGGAGAGATCGAGCTTCCCCGCAGCGGGGTAGATCTGGAGCGCCTAATGTCTCTTCTCGTGCAGCGGGAGATTCCGGTTGACGGCTTCCATCTGACGGCGCCCAATCTGGAGCAGTATTATATGGACTTGATCGGGGGCGGCGGAAGATGAGAAACCTCTGGCAGGCTGAAATCTATTATTTGCGTAAGGATCTGGCTTTCAAAAGCGTCACCGCAGTCTTCGCCCTCGCCAGCCTCGCACTTGTTCTAATTCTGGGCAGCAAAGGCGGTTATTCCTTAAGCAGTTATGCAGAGCCGCTCAAGACGGCTGCTTCGTTCTCCATCCTGTTCTATCTGGTCATTCCGCTGCATGCCTGCTTCTTCGCAACCGAAGGCTTCGAGCATGGCTCGGTGCAGAATATTATTGCTGCCGGGCATAGCAAGGCGAAGTACTTCACCGGTAAATACGTGCTGGAGCTGCTTGCTGTTCTGGGCTGGCTGCTGGAGTTCTACGGTTTATATTATCTCTTCTCTCTGGCGGCAGCGCTGATCACAGGAGTGCCGGTAGGACATGCCGGATATACAGAGGATCTGGCGGCTGGTCTGACAGCCTTGGGACTGAACCTGCTCTATCTGGCAGCTTATTGTGCAGCAGTCATGATGCTGGGGATACTGATCCGCAAACCGGCTTCGGCGGTGGTGGCCGCATTCTTCTTCATCTTCGGTAATCTGCTGCTCAGCGGGTATCTCAAGGACGCCTCCTCTGCGGTTCTTCGCGCAGTTTCTGAGCATTCCCTCATGACGCAGATTCTCAAATTCTCGAGGATATATGTGGAGAACTCACAGCTGATCCTGCTCTCGGGGACGGGGGATTATATACGCGCGTTGTGGATTCCCGCAGCTTGGATCTTGCTGTCTCTAACTATCACCCTGACCGTTTTGGAGAAGCGGGATATTCAGATATAATAGGGGAAAAGCATGTAGGGAGGCGGTCTGTTTGACTTCGAATGATGCGCTGCAGCTGGCGACCTTCGCCGGCGGCTGCTTCTGGTGTATGGTCAAGCCGTTCGACGAGCTGCCGGGCATCGTCTCTGTGGTATCAGGTTATACAGGCGGGCATACGGAGAATCCGACCTATGAAGAGGTAGGGTCGGAAACTACCGGGCACCGGGAGGCAGTACAGATTGTCTATGATCCTGAGCTGTTCCCGTATGAACGGCTGCTGGACATCTATTGGCAGCTGATCGATCCGACGGATGACGGCGGACAGTTCATGGACCGGGGGCATTCTTACGCTCCGGCGATCTTTGTTCAGAATGAAGAGCAGCAGAAGCAGGCGGAGCTGTCGAAGGAGAGGCTGAAGGCCAGCAAGCGCTTCAAAGCGCCGATTGTGACGCCCATCCTGCCCGCTGCGCCGTTCTATCCGGCGGAAGCGGAGCATCAGCAATATTATCTGACCCATCCGCTGGATTATAAGCTATATCAGAAGGGCTCGGGCCGTGACGACTTCACAGCGCTGCACTGGAACAGCCGTGAGGACAAGAAGCGGCTGCGGGAGCGGCTTACAGAGCTGCAATATGAGGTCACCCAGAACAAAGGCGCGGAGCCTGCCTACCAGAATGCGTATTGGGACCACTTCGAGGAGGGTCTATACACGGATGTGATCAGCGGTGATCCGCTGTTCAGCTCGGCAGACAAATTCGATTCCGGCACAGGCTGGCCCAGCTTCACGGGTCCGGTGGAAGAGGGGCTGATCCGGCGCGAAGCGGATTATAGCGGCGGGCAGGTGCGGACCGTGCTGCGCAGCAGGCTGAGCGGAGCTTATCTGGGGTATCTGACCTTTGACGGACCGGAGCCGGCGAAGCAGCATTACCATATCTATTCTGCCGCCCTTCAGTTCGTCCCTAAGGCAGAGCTTGAAGACCGGGGGCTGAGACGGTATGTGAGACTCTGAAGCTTAGGTCATATTTATAGCTGCCTTGAGCATATGCTTGATCTATAGTCCTGTCCACAAAAGGGGTTGAAGATTTGGCGGGTGCACTTCTAGGCAGCTTTTTGTCTGCAATGGCAACAGTGCTGGGCGTTATTCCTATTCTGTTCGTAAGGCGGCTGTCTGAGCTGTGGAAGGATGTGCTGGTGGCTTTCACCGCAGGGATCATGGTTTCTGCAAGCACGTTCGGGCTGATGCCGCAGGCCATCAAGGAATCGGGCATTACTGCACTGACTCTGGGGCTGATTACCGGCGTATTGCTGCTTGATCTGATTGAGAGCCATATACCGCATATCGATGTGGAGAATAAGCCCGGCCTCAGCACTCTGGATTCCAAAGCGCTGCTCGTCATGATTGCGCTGTTCATTCATAACATCCCCGAAGGGCTCAGCACAGGCTTCAGCTATGCCAGCGAGCAGACAAGCCTTGGCCCGATGGTGGCGATTGCGATCGGTGCGCAGAATATGCCGGAAGGGCTGATTCTGGCGATCTTCCTCATGAATGCCCGCGCCAGCCGGCGTAAGGCGTTGACGATAGCAGCGTTGACCGGGCTGATGGAGATGGTATCGGCCGTGATCGGGTATTTTACAGCCAGCTATGTACAGAATGTGGTCGGGTACGGTCTGGCATTCGCTGCCGGAGCGATGCTCTTTATTGTGTATAAGGAGCTGATCCCGGAGAGCCATGGTCACGGATATGAACGGCCTTCCACGTATTCGTTTATCTTCGGGCTGCTCGCGATGGTCTATATTACGCAGTTTTTTGGCTAGGCTGCTTCAGCAGCAGTGTTGTTTGCATCTGCCTGCCGCAGCCGCTATACTATAACGCAATCCCCGGTTCCTATGGAGAAGGAGTGGTGACACGATGGTTAGACTGGAATGGGAAGCTGCATTATCCTTCGTACTATTGATTGCTTCATACCTGTGCTTATACGCGGCTATTCAGAAGCGGACGAATTTCGCCCGGTACAGCATGACGGTTCTCCTGATAGCCAGCGGAGCGCCGCTTGCCGTGATGCTGATACTGGAGAGCAGAAGGGAAGCGCTGGATGCCAATATCGGGCTGGGCATGGCGTTCCTGCTGACCTGGCTCATTACCGCAGTGGTATTTGTGGCTGCATTGATTACGTGGATAGTTAAGGCAAGGAAACGCGCTCATAGGTAGAAAATAAGAAGCAAGGCAAAAAAATAAGAAGCTGTCCAGAGACTGTAACGCCTACAGTTTCCGGACAGCTTCTTCTGTTGAAATATAAGAATTTATATATTTCACGCTATAAATTATCCTTCTATTTCTCGCTGAAACGGTACCGTCCTTTAAAAGGACGGCGAAGCCGTTTCCACTTGGCCGTAAGCACGCTCTATACGTGCAGGGTATACCGTCCTGCCTTGCTGGAATCCCGTACGGCTTCAAGCTCAAGCGCAGAGAGCGGCTGCGAGCGGGCAGCCGCCATATTCTGCCGCAGCTGCTCCAGGCTGCTGGCCCCAGGGATAATGGCAGCAACCGCCGGATCAGCCAGCGGATATTGCAGCGCAGTCTGCGTCAGCGTCCGGGTGAGGGTGGTCTGGCTCATCAGCTGCTTATGCAGCGCCGTGAGCTCGGCCTCCGTATAGTCCAGATATGCCCGCTGTGCCTTGCTGCGGCCGTGATCGGTCAGAATGCCGCTCGCCAGCGGACCCCGCGCAATCAGGCTGATGCCCGCGCGGCCCAGCAGCGGAAGAATGCTCTCCTCCGGGCGTCTGTCGAGAATGCTATACTGGCTCATCACGCTGACGATGCCGGAGCGCTGCACATATTCCCGGATCACATTCGGCCGGATGGAGGAGATGCCGTAATGGCGGATAACCCCTTCACGCTTCAGCTCCTCGAAGGCTTCAATCGTCTCATCGATATCATCCTCAAGCGTTCCTCCGTGCAGCTGATACAAGTCAATATAATCGGTCTGCAGCCTGCGCAGACTTTCCTTCACAGCAGAGCGGATATAGGCCTTGGAGGCATCCCAGCTCCAGCCTTCCTGGCCGGGAATTCTGCGGTTGCCCACCTTGGTCGCCAGGATCACGTCAGCGCGGCGGTGCCGGATGGCCTGACCGACAATCTCCTCATTGCGGCCCTCATCGTAGAGGTCGGCAGTATCCAGGAAGTTAATTCCGCGTTCGAGCGCTTCGTGGATAATGGCGGTGGCCTGCGCTTCCTCGGTCCCCAGCGACATGCAGCCAAGCCCCATGGCACTTACATGTAAATCAGATTGCCCCAGTCGGTTAGTCTTCATCGGATGTCCTTTCGTTACGCAGTGATGGGTATTAATGGGTACGAATGAGTTCATTATAGCATTCAGGCACACCGTAAGCACTCGGGCGGGATTCCTTCAGAGTTCAACTGGAACAACCTCAGTCTTTTAATTGTGGTTGGGCATGATGAGACCTGAAGTTTTATAAGGAGTAAAGGAATTGGGAGCAATTGTATGTGGAAAACCGAATACAATGTGTTTGCGTGAAGGTAATCAGGCCCAATGTATGCTAAAAACCGAATACAATGTGCCTGCGCGAAGGTAATGAGGCCCAATGTATGCTAAAAACCGAATACAATGTGCTTGCGCGAAGGTATCGGGCCTAATGTATGCGGTAAACCGAACATAATAGTTTTGGTGGTTCCGTCTTACTGATCCAATCCATATATTTAAATCTTGTGCTGTACTAGTTAGGGTAGGGATATCTGCACAAAAAGAATCCTGCACCACCGCGAGCGGGCGGGCAGGATTTCCGTCATATCTGTGATCTGTGATCTGTGATCTGGGATCTGTAATCTACAATCTGTGATCTGGTATCTGTGAGCTGCAGGTTCAGCAGGTGCAGTATCTGCACGGCTTATCCGTGCAGAATCGTCTCAATCTGCCCCAGCTCTTCTACGCTTAGCTCAGGCGCATTCAGTGAAGCTACAGCATCCTCGATCTGGCTGATCTTGCTTGCCCCGATCAGTGCAGAGGTCACCTTGCCGCCGCGCAGCACCCAGGATAAGGCGAGCTGGGACATTTTCTGTCCGCGTGCCGCCGCAATTTCGTTCAGCTTGCCAACCTTGGCCAGCACCTCAGGCGTGAGCTCCTTCTCGGAGAGGAACACGCTGGGTCCGGCTGCACGGGAATCGGCTGCGATGCCGTTCAGGTAGCGGTCGGTCAGAATCCCCTTTTGCAGCGGGGAGAAGGCGATGGTGCCAATGCCCTCTTCCTCCAGTACATCCTGCAGGCCGTCTTCGATCCAGCGCGACATCATCGAATAGTTCGGCTGATGGATCAGGCAAGGCGTGCCCAGGCGGCGGAGAATCTGCGCGGCTTCGCGCGCTTCCTCCGGCTTGTAGTTCGAGAGGCCAACATACAGCGCCTTGCCCTGACGGACCAGGAAATCAAGGGCGGACATGGTCTCTTCCAGCGGTGTATTCGGGTCCGGACGGTGGTGGTAGTAGATGTCTACATAATCCAGCCCCATCCGCTTCAGGCTCTGATCCAAACTGGAGACCAGATACTTCCTGGAGCCCCATTCGCCGTAAGGGCCGGGCCACATGTAATATCCGGCCTTGCTGGAGATGATCAGCTCATCGCGGTAAGGCGCTAGATCCGTCTTCAGCATCCGGCCGAAGCTCTCTTCCGCAGAGCCGGCAGGCGGGCCATAGTTATTGGCCAGATCGAAGTGGGTGATCCCCAGGTCAAATGCCCGGCGGACCATCGCGCGGCCATTCTCATACACATCATTGCCGCCGAAATTATGCCATAGCCCGAGGGAGATGGCCGGAAGCAGCAGGCCGCTGCGTCCGGTGCGGTTATATTTCATCTTGTCATAGCGTTCAGAATTGGCGATATACATATTGGATTCCTCCTAAGTGTAAGTTGTGCTTGACCTCATACCTCCCTAATTGTAGCGGATAAACGCTTTCAATCGTATGTCAGCATGGATGATTTTTATAGCACAATGTCCGTATCCGCATGGCGGAGCCGGTATTCTTTGGGGGAGCAGCCCTTCACCTTCTTGAACATCCGGGAGAATAGCAAGGCGTCCTGATACCCCACCGATTGCGAGATCTCCCCGATGGTGCAGCCGGTCTCTGTCAGCAGCTCGCAGGCCTTGGACATACGGAATTGGAGCAGATATTGCTGCGGCGGCAAGCCGACTGTCCGCTTGAACAGCGCCGACATATATTTGCGGTCCAGCTTCAGGGAGGAGGACAAGCTCTCCATCGTCACATTCTCGGCGTAATGGGCTTGAAGGTAATGCAGGCACTGCTCGACATAGACACTTCTGCTGCGCGGAGCCGGGCTGTCGGCAGCCGGGACCGTGCGCAGCAGCAGGGAGAAGAACTCATAGAGCATCACCTTCAGCGGCAGATCCAGCAGTTCCCCGCTGCTCCCTGTCTCCGATAACCTGGCGGACAGCGAGGGCATCAGCACCTGGTCCATCGGGAACACCGGCTGCTCGGGAGTAAGCGAAGTCCGTCCCAGCAGATAATTTGCCTCCTCCCCGGTAAAAGCAATCCAGGAATACAGCCAAGGGTTGTCCTGATCTGCGGCATAATGCGTTACCACATGCGGGTAAGTGAGGAAGGCCTGTCCTGCGTTCAATGTATGGGTGGCTTCACCGACGGTTACCGTGCCGGTTCCGGCGTGTATGAAGTGGATTTTGTACAGGCTGCGTACCCCGGGTCCGAACGAATGACCGGGTACACACTGCTCCTGGCCCCAGTAATGCAGATACAGGTCAGGATTGGCCCGGTGGGGGCGATGGGCGTTATATTTGAATACTGTCATGCTTGCAGCCTCATTTCCTAAAAGGATGATGGCACTCCTAATGAACATATACCCCTAGTATACCTCAGAAGGAGGAGCACCGGACAACCGCAAATAGTCCCAGCCCGGGGAGGGGAGGGACCAGGAGTATGAGGCTGAAGGCGGGCAGGCGGGGGACGCTGGGACTCAGGCTTCCATTTTGAGCATAACCAGCTCTTCTACGGGCTGACCGTTCACTAAATGCTCCTCCACGATACGGGCCACATCCTCCGTCGTTACATTGTAATACCAGACCCCGTCCGGATACACGATGACAAAAGGGCCGTTGCCGCATAGGCCGAGACAGCTGGTTTTGTTGATTTTGACCGTTTTGTTGATCCCTTGCTCCACCAGTTGCTCCTTGAATTCCTGCATGACATCCTCTACATCCTGGTTATTGCAGTGCTCACTGCAGCAGAAGAGCAGATGCTTCTTGAGTACCTTCAGACGCATATTCATCGCGGTTTCCCCCTGGATTCTATAAGAGTAGCTAACCTGTTATACGAGGAGTATAGTCTCTTTTGGCCGCGCTGTAAGGAGATTGGAGCATTGTTCCCAAAGGCTTAATAACTTCCATCAATTGGAGAATTCAGTGTAATCTAAGCTGACTTCAAATCACTGAATTTGTGGAAAATGTGTCCGGCAGGCAATTTCCTGTTTCATAAATTTTTTTGCGGAACCCGGCTCAAGATCGAAAGTTACCAGTTTCGCGGAGAAGGGTTTGGTTAAGTAAGGGATGTGAAAGTAAAGCGAGCGTCATTCCAACAACAACCTAAAACAGCTACCAGGAGGGAATCGTTATGAATAAGAAAATTGTAGGTGTGTTCCATGCCGAGCATGAAGCTTCACGGGCCATTGAAGACTTGAAGGCGCACGGCTTTCTGACAGAGGATATCTCAGTGATAGCGAGAAATAAACGCGATGTGGAAGCGATCAATGATGAGACCGGGACGAAGGTGCCGGAGGGTATGGCTTCCGGGGCGGCGACCGGGGGTATCCTTGGCGGTGTAACCGGACTGCTCGCAGGCATCGGCGCTCTGGCAATTCCGGGAATCGGGCCGATTATCGCAGCGGGGCCGATTGCAGCCACCCTGACCGGAGTAGCCGTAGGCGCAGGAACGGGCGGTCTGGTCGGCGGTCTGATCGGATTAGGCATTCCGGAGGATGAAGCCGCGAGCTATGACAACTATGTAGACGAAGGACACATTCTGGTTATGGTGGATGCAGATGTCTCCCGCGAACATGACGTATACACTGTATTCCGCAACCATAATTCGGCAAATGCTGACCGCTATATGAGGGATGCCGGCACTGCAGATACGGCTGCAGATGTGAATGCTCCACGGGACTCCGTAACAGACGCGGTGGATGCGGCGTTCAATGGCTCAGGTCTCGAAGGCAGACATGATACCGGGCTGGACACGATGAATTCAGCCACGGAGCATGATCTCCCGGAGCGAAGCGCAGTCGAGGATATGAAACGGCCGGGAATGACAGGGGATCTGTATTCCGGCACGCGTAACGGCATCGACAAGATGCCGGATCATATAGCCGACCGCAGGCTCCAAGACCGGGAGGAACGGCAGGCACAGGAAGCCGCCAGACAGGAAGGCACCCGGTCCGGGAGCCTTGCAGATGAGAAGGCGAAGGATGACAGCGAGCTGCTCAGAAACCACGGGCGCATCCGTTAAGTGGCGAATGAACAGCGGATGAAGCAATGAGCATAGAGTGATGAACGGCGTATTAGAGGATAAAAGACAAGGGTTTCCCGAAGTCCTGCCGGACTTTAGGGAGGCCCTTGTTTTTGCGGTGTGGATCGTAGCTTGAATATTTGTTATTTTATAGAAGGGGATAGGAGAAGGAGGCAGGTTCAATTGAGACAATCATACTTTGTGCTCATTTGTGGAATAGTGGTTCTTTCCTTATTAACGGCGGGCTGCAGCAAGGATACACCCCAATATAACGAGCTGTTCACACAGGTAGAGAAGCACCGGGCCGTATTCAAGCAACCGCTTGAAGAAGGGCTTACTACTCTGGGAATGAAGGATGCTGCTCAAGCGTACGATACAACCTTGGGTATACTGATGCTGGACGAGAAACTGACCGTCAATCAAAAAGAATTTATCCAGCAGATGACGGCAGATATCACAAACGGTAAGATTACCGGTTACCGGATCGGGACGGTTTTTCCCAGATCGGACAGCGGGTATGAGGATGCGAGAGAGCTGGTACGTGCTTTCCTGAACCAGTACAAACCAGTGGATGAGGCAGAGGCTGACAATGTAGAGGAATCACTCCAGTCGATTGACGGGATGACCTTCCCGTTGAAGCCGCTGACAGGGGCAGTAGAAGAATCCTGGACGCACGGCGAGGGTGATGACAAGTTGTTCATCACCTACAGAATGGCGAATAGCTTCGATAGCGATAAGGAATTGCCGCTGAATTTGTATTTCAGCTCAGAAGAGCAGCCGTAGACTTCCATTGGCGTGAAGCCTGTGAAGATAACAGAACAGCCTGCATCCCTTTAAGTTAGGGAGCAGGCTGTTTGTGTTCGGGAGAAGCGCAGCAGCTACTCCTGAACCAAGGGTTCAACGCTTGCTTTTGGCAGAACGGGTATTACTGATTTAGGCTTGAAGAACAGCTGCTTCAGTGCGCCAGCATTCACAAGAATGGTTCCGGATATAATCGTGAACACGCCAAGCAGCGTTACCCAGGTGACTGCTTCGTTATAGAACAGGAAGCCTACCCCGACGGCAATCGGCGGCGAGATATACAGCCAGGTGGACGGGAAAACCGGATTCGTCTTGGAGACGAGCCAGTAGAACAGCGTGTGTCCAACCATGGAGCCGACAACGGTCAGGTAGAGCAGGGAACCTGCAGTTTTGAAAGACAACAAGAAGGACGGATGCATCGGCTCTGTGAACAGAGAGATGATGAACAGCAGCGCCCCGCCGTACATCATCTGGGCTGCGTTCAAAGCCACGGGGGACTCGGCGGAGAAGGTGGTGATTACTTTTTTGGAATAGATCGCCCCCGCCGCGTAACAGAGTTCCCCAATCAGCACCACCACACAGCCGATCAGCCAGAGCGGAGTGACGTCAGCTGCCAGGCTGGGCAGCACCAGCAGCAGGACTCCGGTGAACCCGATGATGCAGCCGAGCAGGGAGTAGGCGGGAGCTTTTTGGCGCAGGAAGACCGTCTGCATCAGCAGAATCATCATCGGTCCAGTAGCTGACAATACGGCAGCAAGCCCGGAGGATACATATTGTTCCGCCCAGTAGAGTGCGGCGAAGGTGCCGAAGGTCAGGGCTGCTCCCGTGAGCAGCATTTCCTTGCGCAGCAGCAGGGAGAAGCGGGCTTTGCCCTTCAGAACCATGAACAGGAACAGCACCGCACCCGCCACGAAAAAACGCAGTCCCGCAGAGAAGAAGGGCGGCGCTCCGGCGTCTACGCCGATTTTGATGGCCAGGAAGGTAGTGCCGAAGATCAGACAGACAAGTGAATAAGCTAACAGAATCATGGTTCAGTTCCCCTTTGCGGTGGTAATGTGTCACCCTCTTAAAGATTTCAGTTAATCATATCCTCATTGGCACAGAACAGTTTGAAGATAGTAGAACAGTTGCGGAGGGGAATGCTGTACAATAGGGCAAAGAGAAGTTAGCGGCGGGGCGTGCGGGGATGTGTAGGAGCCGGCAAGCGTCAGCTGGAGCCGTGTCGAGTGAATATGGAGCGATGGAGCGGGGCGACCCCGGTATAGGTTGCAGAGAGGCGGTAGTTTTTTGATGGAAAAAATAGCGGGTGCCGGGCAGAATAATCCCTTATTCCGCCAAGTCTATGAGTTCATGCTGAACCGGATGGAGCGCGGGGAGTGGAAGACTGGTGATAAACTGCCTTCGATCCGGCTGCTGGCGGAGGAGCTGGGGGTTCACCGGCTGACAGTGTTCAAGGCCTACCGGGCGCTGGCCGAGAGCGGCAAGCTGTATGTCAAAGACAAATCCGGTTATTATGTGGCGCCGGGCAGCAGGCTTAACCCTCCGGCGGACGAAGGGACGGCAGTACCCGGATATATGGTCAGGAGCCCGATGTCCGATATTCAACGTATGCCCGTAGTGTACCAGTTCTCTCAGGCATTGGTTGATCCGGGACTGCTGCCGAACCTGTTCCTGTCCGATTATGTCAAAAAAGTATTCGATCTCTACCCGAGGGTCATGGGCACCTACGCCTCCGTACAGGGGGATGAAGAGCTGCGCGTTACGCTGAGCAGCCATTTCGAGGAACGTTATAGGCTCCAGCTGTCGGCCCGGGAGCTGTTGATTACCTCAGGCGCCCAGCAGGCAATCAATCTGATTGCCGGAATCATGCTCGGCCCGATGGATGTTGTGCTGGTGGAGCGGCCTACGTATAGTGTGGCGCTGGATATTTTCAAGCGGGCAGGGGCACGGCTGGTAGCCGTGGAGATCTCGGCGCAGGGCTATGATCTGGCGGCGGTGGAGGAGCTGATGCGCAAGGTTAAGCCGCGGATGTTCTACATCAACCCGACCCATCATAACCCGACGGGGTATACGGTTCCGGCGAAGCAGCGTAAGCTCCTGGTGGAGCTTGCGGAGCGCTACCGCTGCCTGCTCGTTGAGGATGATCCGTTCCGTGATATGTACTTCGGGGAAGAGCCGCCCGCACCATTCTTCGCCTATGATACGGAGGGCTGGGTCATTTATATCAGCAGCTTCAGCAAATATGTGGCTCCCGGCCTGCGGATCTGCGCGGTGGCCTGCCGTTACCCGTTCATGGAACGGCTGATCGCGGCCAAGTCCTTGGCGGACAACGGGACGCCGCTGCTGAATCAGAAGATTTTCCTGCATTATTACACATCGCCGCGGTTACAGCAGCATCTCGGCAAGCTGCGGATTGCCCTGCAGGTGCACAAGGAGATTATGGAGGAGGAGCTCGCGGCCACCGGCTGGGAATGGACCACTCCGCAGGGCGGCCTCAATCTGTGGGTCAAGCTGCCGGACAGTGTTCCGGTAACTCAGCTGCTGGCCCGTTGCCTGGAGCAGTCCATCTCCTTCGTTCCCGGTGAGCTCTGCGATCCGCTGGGGGAGATGAAGTCCTGGCTGCGTCTCAGCTATTCTTTTGCCAGTGAAGCATTACTGCGCGAGGGAATGCAGCAACTCACCGCCATTGCGCGGGAGATTGAGGCGGGGGAGTAGCTAGTGAGATAGGTGACAGGAATAGGAATAGGTAACGGGAAAGACGGTAACAGCTGATAGTTGCAGCTACATCTCTATTAGGTATGCTTAGCGAGTAACTGCGGCTATTTTGCTAGGATGGGACTTTTTGGTTTGTAGAGTAACCTTTCTCTGGAAATTTCCGTCTGAGGGTTATGAGGAGCGTGATGATGATGGTAACGAGAAGGAAAATACGGAGCGCCTGGCTGACGGCTCTCTGTGCGCTAATTGTCTTCATGACACTGCTGACTGTGCGCCCGCAGGTAACCTATGCCTGTTCTTGTGTTGTGTCTCCTTCGCCGCTGGAGGCAATGGAGAAGAGTACGGCTGTTTTTGAGGGAACGGTAGTCTCCATTCAAGAGAAATTTAAAATTATGCAGTCCAGCGCTGATCCGGTGCGTGTAACCTTTCAAGTGGGAGCCCGGTGGAAGGGTGAAGTGGGGGAGAAGGTGACTGTAACTACCGCACAGTCGGGGGATAGCTGCGGCTTTGAATTCACCAAGGGTGAACGCTACATCGTATATGCAGGAGCAGAGGAAGCGAAGGGTACAGGAGGGACTGCTAAGCTTACAGTCAGCTTGTGCAGCCGGACCGCATTCTTTTCTGGTGCGGAGGAGGACTTAAATGAGCTTGGCGCCGGAATATCAGGGGGCTCGCCCACGGAGCCGCCCGGGATCGCTGATGATCCAGGGGCGGTCTCTGGAAACCATCCAACATCAACAAACCCTCCAGCTTCTGAAAATAACGCAACAACTGAAAGTAATCCAACAACTGAAAGTAATCCAACAACTGAAAATAATCCAACGGCCGTGCCTGAAACAAACTCTGCATCTTGGCTGCTATACGCTGGAGCGGGTGCCGGAATCGCAGTTCTTGGAGCCGCCGTATTGATTCTCCTGCGCGGCCAATCTAACTCGCATAAGTAATTAGGAGTGGATTAATAAGGCGATACTACCTACACTATTGTGCTTGGTTTTTCGTATACATTGGGTTTGATTACCCTCGTAGCAGCAATTGTGTTCGGTTTATCACATACAATTTGTCCCAATGTGCCCCCGAATTCAGCAGACGCGGGCTAAATGAGCGAATGAGGAGCATTAGTGCCCCTGAATTCAGCGGACGCGGGCAAAATGAGCAAATGAGGAGCATAAGTGCCCCTGAATTCAGCGGACGCGGGCTAAATGAGCGAATGAGGAGCACTAGTGCCCCTGAATTCAGCGGACGCGGGCAAAATGAGCAAATGAGGAGCATTAGTGCCCCTGAATCCAGCGGACGCGGGCTAAATAAACAAAGGAGGGGCATTAACGCCCCTCCTTATTTCGTCTGCTCTATTCCATCAGAGCAGATAAAGCCGATGCTCCGTGAGCCAGCTGATCAGCTCTTCCATGCATTGCTCCGCTGTACGCTCCGCAGTGTGCAGCGTCAGCTCCGGGTCAGCCGGAGCTTCATAAGGATCGGAGATCCCGGTGAAGGCCGGGATCTCACCGGAGCGGGCCTTGGCGTACAGCCCTTTGACATCCCGCGCTTCACAGACGGGAAGCGGGCAGTCCACATAGACCTCGACGAAGCCCGGCAATTCCTGCCGGGCATAGCTGCGCATCTCGGCATAAGGGCTGATTACCGAGACCACGGTAATCACGCCATGCCGGTTCAGTATCCCGGCGAGGTAGACCGCCCGGCGGATGTTCTCGAACCGGTCCTCGCGGCTGAAGCCGAGTCCCCGCCCCAGGCTGCGCCGCAGCTCATCGCCGTCCAGCCATTCCACCGCCTGCCCCTGCTCCCGGAGCCGGTCTGTAAGCAGCGCGGCAAGCGTAGACTTGCCCGCCCCCGACAGACCGGTAAGCCATATCGTTATGCCAGTATGTGTATGGGCATGTACCTGAGCCGTCATTGCTCTGTCCTCCCGTCTCCGCGGCCAGCCACCGATTGCAGGCTCCCTGCGCCGTAAGGAATCCGCTCCAGCAGGCCGGAGCCGTAGATCTGCTCCAGGCCCAGCTCGGGCATATGAATATAGCCGATGTAGCAGTCGCAGATCTTCATGCGGCAGCTCCGCTGGGCAGCCAGTCCCTCCAGGCCGTCACGGTAGAGGTTGCCGATGACCGCTCGGTCCTTGTAGCAGCGCTTTACCAGGCCGGGGCCTTGCACGTAGAATACGCTGCTGCCGGCATTACAGCTGGCGCCGAGGCTGTCGTAGTCCAGCGCATTAATCTGGAAATGCGGGTCTATGCCGCTCAGGAAGCTTATATCCTCCGCCGTATAATAATCCCGTTTATCCTTGTAGGCGTTCACCCACAAATAGACATCCTCCGGCAAGGCCGCACGCAGCGAGGCGATAGCCGGGAAGGCACTATGCACCCCCACACTGCCCACACTGAAAGGAATGCCCTGCCGGTATACCTGCATACACTGTGCCAGGAACTTGTCCTCGCTTACCTGACCCGGATGATAGGTCGCCCAGAAGGCTGCCTTGGCCGGATTCAGTTCAGCGGTGAAATCAAGCCGGGCCGACAGATTGGTCTGGATGGCGACCTTGTCCACATGCTCCATATGGGACAGCGTAATCAGCGCCTCCCGGTACCAGCGGTGCGTCAAGCCTTCGCCATACGGATTGAAAAAGATAGACAGGCGGCGGTGGCCTGCGGCCCCCTGCTCCGCCACCCAGCGGACGAAGGTCTCAAGACCTGCGCGGTCTTTGGCGAGGGTGGCGGCGCTGTCTTTGGTTTTGCCGAAGGGGCAGTACGGACAGTCATAGTTACAGGAGGAGAGGGAACCGCGGTAGTAGAGGACTGCCTTCATGGCAGGACGAACTCCTGCATCTGCTCGCGGATCTCGCCGGAGATGAACCAGTCACCGATGGAGTCAGAGTACCCCAGCCCATCTGGAGTCAGCCGCAGAATGCCCTCATCATCCGTGGCGAACCCGCTCTGTACCAACAGGCCAAGCTCGGGGTGATCTTCCCATAGCGTAGTCCCGAACCGCTGGTTATAATCCGCAATCGTCAGCCCTTCGCTGTGCAGGATTGCTTTTAGAATGAACCGGCGTTTCTGCTCGTCCAGGCTCAGTACGATGCCATAATCGGCTGTATCATAACGCTCTGCGGCAACATAATCCGCGATAATGCTCTCCGTGGCCTTGCGGCTGACGCCATAGCGGGAGGCATAATGCACATTCCGGGTATAGGACCGCGCGCCGCAGCCGAGACCGACCATCCCTTCCTCCTGACAGCTGTAGTCGAGAATATCCTTGCCGGTTCCGGCATCTTCTTTGGCGAATCTGCGCATGGAGTATTGGCGGTAGCCACGCTCTGCCAGCACTGCACGTGCTGCTTCATAGCATTCATGACGGATATCCAGCTGGTTCACCAGATCGCCCGGCTTCACAATGGTATGCTCACGGGTGTAGAGCGGATAGAGGAAGATCTCCTCCGGTTCATGCCGCAGCGCTTGGTTCAGCGAATAGAGCCAAGAGTCCACTGTCTGCCCTGGGAGTCCGTAGATCAGATCCAGATTAAGAATGGGAAAATCAAACTGCCCTAGCAGCTCCAGCGCACGGTACACCACCTCCGGGTCCTGCGGGCGGTAGATCGCAGCCGACTCGGCGGCCACGAAGCTCTGGATGCCCATGCTGACGCGGTCCACGGTATGCTCCTTCAGAATCGTCAGCTTCTCCTCCGTCAGCGTCTCGGGTGAGGTTTCCACAGAGATAGAGGTGGTTCTAAGATCAACCCCCATGATATCCGTTGCAATCCTGAACAACCGGTTCAGTTGGGCGGGAGCGAGAAGACTGGGCGTCCCGCCGCCGATGGCGAAGCGCGCGTAAGGCTTGTGACGGGTGAAGGCTGCCCACTGCCGGGCCTGCCGTTCCAGCGCATCCACGTATTCGGCGTGCACATTCGCTCTTTTATCAGGCAGCGTGAACAGGTTGCAGAAGCCGCAGCGCGCGCCGCAGAACGGAATATGCATATATAAGAAAAAACTCTCCGCAGGCTCATCCCGCCACAGCTCCTCTAAAGGAAGGGGGAACGCGAACTCGCGGTAAGCGGTTTTGTGCGGATAGGAATAGAGATAATTGCGGTAAGGATGGGCCGTGATCTGCTCCGTCCATTGCTGAAGCTCCCCAGCGGAGAAGGGAGGGTGTCCGTCTTGGTTCATGTGATGCAGAGATTGCCGGATGGACGTCATACGTTCTCCTTCCTTGTGCGGGATCGAAATTTCAGTTCAATGCTTATAAAATAAATTCCCGGTACGGAACATTCCATACCGTGTCATGCGCCAGCCGGTGGCCCTGATAGCCGTCCTCGCCGTAAGCCGTACCGTGATCGGAAAAAGCCAGACAGAATACCGGATTGCCCCGCTTCCGGAACGCATCGAACAGACGCCCAAGCTCCCCGTCGGCATAACGCAGCGCTGCACGCTGGCTGTCTACCGAATCCTTGCGGGCGCCCGGCAGGAACATATGGTTCGGGCCATGGATCGCTGACACGTTCATGAACAGGAACAGCCGCTGGTCCAGCGGGGTGTTGCCGAGCAGCTTGAGCGCGTGATTCACCTGGTGCTCCGTCGAGCGCGGGTTCGTGACCCCGAAGGTCATCCGCCAGTAGCTCTGCTGGAAATAACCGGGGAGGACGCGGGCGAGGGGCACTTTTTTGCTGAAAAAGATGACGCCCCCGATACACACCGTCTGATAACCCGCTGCAGCCAGCCCCGACACCATATCCGGTGTATCGAACAGCCAGGTGTGGGGATGGGTCTTCATCCCGGTATTCTTGGAGTGGAACAGCCGCACATGCTCAGCCTTATTCGTGTCAGCCGGAGTGGGCAGGAAGCCGCCGAAGAAGGCGTGATGAGCCGCATAAGTGAAGCTGCCGGGAGTATGCCGCTGTTCCCAGGAGCCGCTGCCGCACAGATTGGGGCAATTCGCCTCCTCCAGCACAGCCGCATCGTAGCGCAGAGTATCGAGTGTAATCATTAATATATCGTGGGTGCCGACAATGGCATTCATATCGGTCATGGGGCCGGATTCCTCCTAAGGCAGCTGCTTCATTTCCCATTCGTAGGTGCTGCAGCCTTGGTATTTAATATCGTACAACAAGTCGCCAAAAGGATTCACATCCGCCGTATACGTCTGCCCGGTGCTTCCAACCAGCACATCGATGCCCGCGACGGAACAGTTCGGAAAAGCGGCCAGCGAAGCCTCCGCTGTCCGGCGCACCTCAGCCTGCTGCGCCTCGCTCAGTCCGGCCTCCGCCGGAGTCATCCGCTGGCTGCGCAGATGCAGATTCGTAATCGGTGTGGTGCTCACCCTGGCGACAGCGTGGCAGGCTTCTCCAGCGACAACCAGCTGGCGGATGTCGAAGGAATGCCCATCCCTGCCGGGCTTCGGAATCCACTGCTCGGCATAGGCGCCGTGGCGGTAGAGCCAGTTAATGATGCCGGTAAGGCGGGCAGAATCTGTATAGCGCTGCAGCTTGCCGGAATTATAATACACCGGGGGCCGGGTGATATAGCTCTCGACCCCGATGGTAGTGACCGCTGACTCAGCTCCCGTGGCCGGGTTCAGCTGATAAGCAATCACGCCGGAAGCGGCGGAGCCGCTGGCCAGCTTGATGAATACGCGGTGCATCCGCTGCGACAGCATCAGCTCGCGCAGGGAGGCGTAGTCCACGGGGACTTGTCCGCCGCTGCCGCGAAGCGGCCGGGGAACAGAGACGCCGGCCTCAGCCAGAATCTGCTGGGTCCGGCGCTTGTCTGTCATGGCTGCGATCTCCGCCGGGTCATTGGTCCAGCGGGAGGCGGGCAGAAGCTGCCCGGCCTCCTGCCGGAGCCGCGCCAGCAGGCGGCAGTAGCCGCGGAACCACTGGGACGGGTGATGCAGCACGCCGGGCATGTCCTTCAGGGCGGAGGCCGCTTTGAAGCTTAGCGGCCGCAGGTCCGGCTGCTGCCCGAACGGGTGCAGCGAGTCGTTCGCGTCCGGTGCATCGGGTGCGCCCAGCGCGATAAGCGCCCGCTCCAGCGCGAAGCTGCCGCCGGGGGACTCCAGCCGCAGCAGCGGCGGGCACGCTGCGGGCTCCGGCACAGCGGGCACGCTGGAGCTGCCGCCGGGAGAATCCGGCCGCAGGTGCTGCGCTTCCGCTGCGGGTCCCGGCGCGGAGTGCCCGCCGCTCCGGCGGTCCGTTGTAGCCGGCTGTGCCGGAACCGGCGTCCCGTTCAGCGCTGGCGAACTCAGCCCCGGCGGTTCCGGAATTGTGCCCCGAAGCTGCCGGCTCACCTGTTCCGGCAGCCAGGCTGCCTGCTGCTGCACAGCCAGCGTAAGCAGATCAGCCAGCGGCTGGTTCTCCAGCAGCCCGGCGTAGGGAATCAGCAGCGCCGGGGGCATCCCGAGACGCGAACGCGCCTGCTGGATACCGGCCGAGCGCCGGTCGCCGGGCTGGCAGAAGACAATCAGCGGTGCTGCGGGCTGCATTATTCTGTGATCGACGGATAACGCCAGTCATCATCGTCATCGGCTTGCTGCTGGTCGCTGACATCGACCGGCAAGCCGCTGTTCTTCAGACGCAGCATCATCTCGTCAGACATGAAGTGATGGCTCAGATTGAGCTGCTTCAGTCCCTTGACCCGCTCGCTGGCTAGCAGCGCCTCTGCGCCGGTGTCGCTAAGCGTTCCCAGTGACATATCCAGGGTATGGAGCTGGTCCAGAATCGGCGCATCCGCCAGGGCTGCGGCAATTTCGTCCTGGATCTCACTGTTTTTGAGTCCAAGATAGGTTAGCTTAGGGAATTTCCCAAGCTCGATCAGCGGCAGAAGGTCCTCCAGCCCGCCGTCGAAGCCGTAATTGTCCACCCCAAGATAGAGTTCGAGCTTCTGCAGGTTAGGCAGAGTGGAACCGGCGATATCCGCCAGCACATCCTTGCCGAGTCCGCCTGTAATAATAATCAGTTCTTCGAGCTTGTCGTGCTGCAGCTGGCTTAGCCGCAGACTGGTACCGCCCTGGATCGTCAATGACTGAAGCTCCGGATAGGCAGGGAGCAGCGGGGAGAGGTCACTCTGGGTAATCCACGAGATTTCACATTCCTCGTAGCTCATTTCCCCGATGAACAGCTTGCGCAGTGCCGGGAAGCTTGCGCTATACTTCACCAGCGCCTCGGCAACCTCCTCCGAGCTGTTTTCGTAGGCTTGTCCCCAATCGCCAATTGTAAGGCTGGTCAGGCTGGCGGCTTCAGGGCTTCCGCTTAAGCGTTCAATCTCCGTTACCATCCGCTTGCCTTCTTCATATCCATCATAATCAATACTGAGCTTCCCTGCTGTCATGAACAATCCCTCCCAGAAAATAGTACCTTCCAAATCACCCTAACATGCAGGGAGAGGGAGAGTCAAATAGCAGAGGAACAAGTGTCCCTATTTGCCCGTTAACTCCTGTAACCACGGGGGTGTACGATCAAATGTAGTCGAAAAACTGATCACATTTAGCGTGGCGGTGGCGTGTGGTCCGAATGTAATCGGAAAACCGATCACATTACGCTTGGCGGAGGTGTGCAGACCGAATGTAATCGAAAAACCGATCACATTTAGCGTGGCGGTGGCGTGGCGGGGGTTGCCGCGAAGGATGCGCCCCAGAGCGCAAAAAAGCACTATCCGCCCGTCCGGGGGAATAGTGCTCTGCATGATTTACACCCAGCCGAACAGCCGGGCCGCCGAAGCCACCGCGAAGGTTACGCCGATAGCGATAGCGAGCGGGATTACAGCGGAGAGCACAGCCCATTTCAGGCTTTTGGTCTCCTTGTAGATGTTCACCAGTGTGGTGCCGCAAGGATAGTGGAGCAGGGAGAACAACATCATATTCAGTGCCGTCAGCCAGGTCCAGCCGTGGCTCAGGAAGATGTCCTTAATGCTGCCGAGACCTTCGATATCGACCATGGCCCCGGAGGACATGTAGCCCATCAGCAGGATAGGCAGTACAATCTCGTTAGCGGGCAGGCCGAGGATGAAGGCCATAATAATGAAGCCGTCCATGCCGAGCAGCTGCGCGAACGGATCGAACCAGGCCGCCATATGATTCAGCACGCTCTCGCCGCCGATGAACAGATTGCCGAGAATCCAGGTGATGATCCCTGCCGGAGCGGCCACGACGATGGCGCGGGTCAGCACATTGAGGGACTTTTCCTTGGAGGAGCGGACAATGGTCTTCCAGATCTGCGGGCGGCGGTAAGGCGGCAGTTCCAGGGTGTAGTGGGTGGGGACACCGCGCAGCGCTGTTTTGGACATGACCCACGATACGCTCAGGGTGACGACAATTCCGACCAGCACGATGCCCATTAGCACCAGCGCCGTCGAGAAGGTACGCAATGCCCCGGTGGTTGCCGCCCCGACCATGAACATGGAGGAGAGCAAGATAAGCGTAGGCCAACGGCCGTTGCACGGGACGAAGTTGTTGGTCAGAATGGCCAGCATCCGTTCGCGGGGCGATTCAATAATACGGGTGGACAGAATAGCGGCGGCGTTGCAGCCGAAGCCCATCGACATCGTCAAGGCCTGCTTGCCATGCCCCCCGGATTTCTTGAACAGACGGTCCATATTAAAAGCCACGCGGGGCAGATACCCGAAATTCTCCAGCAGCGCGAACACCGGGAAGAAAATCATCATGGGCGGCAGCATGACGCTGATGACCCATGAGGTTCCGCGATACAGTCCCAGAACAAGCACGCCGTGCAGCCAGGCCGGGGCATGAACAGCCTCAAACCCGGCGGTCAGATAGCCTTCGATCCAGCTGAAGAGGGAGGCAATCCAGCCCGAAGGATAGTTGGCGCCGGCAATGGTAATCCAGAATACCAGACCAAGGCCGGCGAGCATAATAGGGAAGCCCCAGATCTTCGAAGTGACGATATTATCCAGCTTGTAGGTGCTGCCTAGCTTCTTCTTATCGTGATAAGTAACGGCATCGCTGCAGATTCCGGCCGATACGCCATAGATTCCGCTGACGATCTCGTCGCGGATCGCCCCTTTGTCTGCCAGCTTCTTCGCGGTTGCGAGCAGGGAATCAAGCGGGTCTTGGCCGTTAATGGCATGCGGTGACTCCATGGCGGGCCACCTCCTTCGCTACAGATATACCCTTGCGTCCCATATGGGCTTTGAGGGAAGCCAGCAGGCTGTGGTCACCGTCCAGCAGGCGCAGGGCAATCCAGCGTGCCGGATATCTGGCACCGACCGTCTGTTCCACCATGGGGATCAGCTCGGCAATGCCTTGCTCAATCTCCTCGCCATAGGTAATCTTCAGCGGCTCTGCCTTGAATTCACCGGTCGCTACGCGTGCGATCTGATCCAGCAGCGCTTCGATGCCGATCCCGTTGCGGGCCGAAATGGCCGTGATAGGCACGCCGAGCCGCTCCGCAATCCGCTTCAGATTAATATCAATGCCCAGCCGCTTGGCTTCATCGATCAGATTGATGCAGACCACGGCGCGTCCCGTAATCTCCAGCACCTGCAGGGCCAGATTGAGGTTGCGCTCCAGCGATGTTGCATCCAGAACCACCAGCGTTACATCCGGCTCTTCAAAAATAATATAGTCCCGCGCCGCCTCTTCATCGGCGGAATTGGAGTAGAGCGAATAGGTGCCGGGAAGGTCAACGGCCCGGTAGGTATGCTCCTTGTGGGTGAACCGCCCTTCAGCGGTAACTAAGGTTTTGCCCGCCCAGTTGCCGGTGTGCTGGCGCATGCCGGTCAGCAGGTTGAACAGCGTGCTCTTGCCTGTATTGGGGTTGCCGGCAAAAGCTACAGTATACTCGCTCATCCTTCTCCGCCTCCAATCAGTTCGCCATAAATGAGGGAACTCTCTTCCCGCCGCAGGGCAATGGTAGTATTGCTGATCCGGTAAGCCGTAGGGTCTCCGAGCGGGCTGCGCCGCAGCACTTCTACACGGTTCCCGGCGACAAATCCGAGATCAAGCAATCTTCTCCGCAGCACACCCTGGACCTCGATCCCGCTGATCCGCAGCGTGCTGCCGTTCACAGCTTCAGACAATGGAATTACGGCTCCGGCCATAAGCACTCCCACTTTCGTATGAATAATGAATGAATAGTTATAGTTATCCTTAAGTATGAAATATGCACTTGTATAGTATATTGTGCAGGGAACAAAATATTGCACCCTGCCACAAGATTAGTATACGTAAATAAATTTGTCCTTGCAACAATAATGTTTCCCTAGGGAAAGATAAATAGAGCAAGATTTATTAAAAGTGTTTCCGGTACCTAATATATACTTTGAGTTGTGGAGGGGGTGAGAGTAATTCACTATCAATTGATTCATAAGAGTATCGAATTTATTGAGCAGCATTTGGAAGAGGATTTGGATTTGGAGAAGGTGGCTAAGGCAGCAGGGTTGTCCAAATATCATTTTCACCGGATTTTTCGGAAATATGTGAACAAAAATGTCCATGAATATATCCGGGCCCGCCGTCTCAGCCAAGCAGCCAATCTCCTGCTGTACTCCGAGACACGTATTCTTGAGATTGCGCTGCAGTACGGCTTTGAGAGCCAGGAGGCTTTTACAAGAGCTTTCAAGGAAATCTATGATCTGCCGCCTGCGCAGTACAGATCGCAGGTGAGACTATTGATTCAAGAAAGAGAGGTATTTACAATGTCAGAGATTACAGGCTGGTATATTACAGGTACTCACCCGGACAACTATAAGGTAGAGATCGATCCCCGCGTCTGCTATAAGACAAGTCCCTCCATGCATCTTTATTCCAATGAAGAGGCTGCGCAGGACGACAATAGTTTTGGAACCTTAATGCAGCAGTTTCAGGCAAGAGAGTATCGAGGGAAGCGGATGCGCTTCTCCGGGTTCGTAAGAACGGAGAATGTCACCGGCTGGAGCGGCCTGTGGATGAGAGTGGATGATAATCAGCAGAATATGCTGGCTTTTGATAACATGCAGAACCGGAGCATACAAGGAACCACGGAATGGAACCACTATGCCTGCGTAATGGATCGTCCGAAGCCGACGTGATCAATATCGGAATACTGCTGAGCGGAACCGGACAGGTGTGGCTGGGGGAATGTGAATTTGAGGAAGTAGGCAAGGATGTACCCGTAACGGATAGCTCTACAGGTGCGAAGAACCTTCCGTCCGGGCCGCAGAATCTGAAGTTCAACCAGCAGCAGCCGGAGCAATCTGCTTCAAGCTGAACGCTGTAACCGGCCCCGCACCCAGATCGACAGGGCCAGCAGCAGCGGAATGGCGACCTGGAAGAGCGGGTCAAGCTTCAGGCTCGGACCCAGGCCGATGGCGATATGCTGGGTGTAATCCCGTTCGAGGAATGAGGAACCATAGATGACGGCCCCCACAGGGAAGACCCACCATTTGGCCGGTTTGCCGGTCAGCTCTGCAAGAGCTTTTACAGAACAGAAGTAGAAGAGCATCATCTTGATCAGCAGCCCCAGGAAGAGCTGGATGGTGACGAGAATATCAAGCCGTTCGACGAATTTGAGGTTGGACAGCACCCGGACGGTTTTGAGAAAAGGCAGCTGGCTGACGCCCGCAATCGACGGGCCGAGGACGGCCACATTCAGCGCATTCATGAAGATCAGGAACGCGCTGATGAGCAGATAGGCGTTCACTGTGTATTTTACAGGCATACCGGGCTTCTCCCATAGCGTCCACAGCATCAGAAAAACAATCATCTGCCCGAAGGGAAACGAGACGATCTCCGGCAGCGCCGCTTGCAGCACCGGCATCAACCCGCCCTCCATCACCGGCGCCAGACGGCCGAAATCGATCACTCCCATGATGCCCAGCATCAGAATAAGCAGAAAATAGAAGAACAGCATGACTGGAAGCAGCACCTCAGGCAGCCTGAAGACAACCTCCGCCCCCTTCCAAATGGCATATAAGGCCAGCAGCACGAACACCAGCATCGTAATGGCTATCGGGGTTCTCGGCAGCATGGTCATCGCCGTCAGCTCGCCGAGATCGCGGACATTACGCATGGACTGATAAGCGAAGTACAGGCTGTACACCGCGCCGATGAACGCCCCGGGAGCTGTGCCGAAATGAGCTTTGAGCATTCCAATCAGGTCCGCGCCCGGAGAGCGGTGCTGAATCCACATCAGCACAAGGAGAAGGGCGAAGCCCGCCGCTGAACCTGCACACATCGCCAGCCAGGAATCCTGCTTGGCGGTGCCCCCCAGCAGGAACAGCGGCGTGCTGCCGATTTCAAACAGCATAATCATGAACGCAATCTGCAGGGAAGAGACTTGTTCTTTGACCTGTTCTTTGTTCACCATAATGGCTTCTCAGCCTCCTAACCAATGGATGATGGCTCTCCCGACAGGCTGAAAGTACGCCGTATACAGGAGACCCAGCGACAGATGAGGGGTATCGGTAATACCGCATAGATTAAGATAGACTCCGTATCCCATAATGCAGCCAAGCAAGAGCCGCCGCCGGCGATGTCCTTCTCCGCTCAGCTTCCTCCACCCCCACCCGTAGGCAAGCGCATAGAGTAGAAGAGTAATAGCTATTTTCATAGATATGCTCCTTTACTTCTGCTGGACAGACTTGAACGATTTGTTGCTGAGTCCGGTCCGTTCCATCTCAATCGAGACCTGAGGGCGGAGCTCGATCTCCTGAAAAACGCTGTCCCAGTGCTTCTCCTGCTCAATCAGCTTCCAGCGCTTCGGATCGCTCCGGTGTACTCTCACAGCAAAACCGGTGACGTCTGCCTTCAGCCGCTTGACCTCTGTCCAGGCGTTATTCATTAGCTCCAGCACCCGCTGCTCCAGTGATTCCTCCATCTCACTGATCGCCTTGCGGTCGTTCAGATCCATGATGCTGCCAAGCTCCGTCAGCACACCGCTGCCCTTCACGTTAACCTCCATCACATAATGATCCTTGGCCCAGACAGGGCGTACGGTGGTGGCCGAATTCTGCAGGACGAAGGATGCGTCAAGCTTGTCGCTTGTTGCCGGCCGGGAGGGGAAGGCGATGGTGGCAGAATCAACATTATCGGTCAGAAAAGAAAGCCCGAACGCCTGCTTTTGGCTAAGCCAGCCCGCGAACGTATCCCCTTTAATAACGCCCAGCCTTCCCAGCGCCAGCCGTGAGGGCAGATCGGTAACCGCGGTCTCACTGGTCTCATCCATCGTCTGTGAGCCGGTCAGCAGAATCTCCGGCAACACCGCGCTTTTGGATTCGGAGGACAGCGCCATCGCCAGCTCATACAGGCGGGTTCCCGGAAAGTAGGACAAGAGCCGTGATTCTTGTTCAATCATTAGCTGGATGCCGGCACCCTGGTTCTTGGTCATCTGCATCAGCTGATCCAGAATCATTCCCGCATCGCCCTGGGAGATGAAGACAAAGACCGTCTCCCGGGCATCCTGCTTGCGCAGGAACATATCAATCAGCTGATTGATCCCGTGTCTGGCCAGGCTCTCGCCGATCACAGTAATTCTAGAGTGGGAGAAGAACATCTCCCGCGTACTGGTCAGATTCGTCCGTTCAATGGCCTCCATAATCGTCCGGCCCTTGACGGTGAACGTGAGGAAGGGCGGCGAGCTGGTGCTGCCTCCTCCGCTGCCGCCCATACCGCTGGCACCTGAGGAAGGGTTGATGACCTGGTAGGTCGCCTTCCACTGATTGTTCTCCCAGTCATAGGCGGAGCCGGAGGTAATGCCCAACTCGTTAAGCTCCCGGTCATCCCAGCAGCCGGAGAGCAGGAGGGAGAGAAGCGGGAGACAGAGAATCAGGCACAGCAGAGTTCTCGGTTTGTTCATCATGTCTCCAGCCCCTTCCGCTTAGACCGGGCCTTGTGCACCTTGTTCAGCAGGACCGCGCCCAGCGGTACCAGGACGTTGAACAGGAAGAAGACCACGAACCGCCCTTCCTGGTTGTATACATTTAGCTTGGCTGAGCTTTGCCAGGAGAACAGGCATTCCAGAGCAATGATCAGACCCAGCGCGCCAATGAAGGGCCGGCTGCTGCTGACCCGGAACGTCTGCTTGAAGCACTCCACCGTCACGAACAGGAAGATGGCGAATTTGAGATAGATCGACAGCACCCAATAAGAGATGAAGAGAATATCCAGCTTCTCTATGAACCGGCCGACCCGGAGGATGCTGATGGTAGCGAAGCCGGGGTAAGCGCTGAGCTTAATGAATTCCGGTCCGAAGACCATCAGGGCTGTGATTAATGAGAACATCATCAGTGTGGCCACGAACAGCAGGCCGGTCCAGCCGATAATTTTGGCCCGCTGCGGATATTGCAGGTAAGGGGCCAGGAACAGCAGCACCGCCACTTCAGACATCCATGCAGTCGGAGTCAGGCTCCCCAGGGTGATCTCAGCCAGATTATGATCGAACATAGGCAACAGATGATGCACATTCAGGTCGTTGTACAGCCCGAACAGATACAGCGGTACGAAGAACAGATAGAGCAGAATTACCAGACTGTTCACTCTGGCGATGGCTTCAATGCCCTGCCGGACCATATAGATAGTGATGAAGAGAATGAGTATGACCAGCACCGTGATCGGGGTATCGATCAGGACGTTGTCTTTAATGAAATTGACAAATTCCCGCAGAATGGTTGCGGTGGTGTCCAGGTAGAACTGGAGCATCAGCAGACCAAGGATGACTGCGACCACAGGGGAACTTTTCTCCCCCACCCACTCCAGAAAAGGAGTGCCGTTGCTGTTCTGAATCACCGCCCCGACGATCCACGCAATGAGCAGCCCCGCCGCGGTAGACAGGATGATCGCCAGCGGAGCGTCCTGCTCTGCATAGGTGCTGATAATGATAGGCAGCACGACAGTGGCTGTCGGCAGGATGGTATTGACTACAAGCATGGCAGCTTGGGTGGTGCCGATTTTTCCATTCATGCTGGACCCTCTCCCTGCGGTTTAGGCTGTGCCGGTGATGGATGAGCTGTGTTTTCCACGGGCTGTGGCTTCTGGTTAGGGACTTGTCTGCGGGTCTCTTTGCCGAGATTGGTCTTCGGACGCATATTCATGCTCCACAGCGGAACACGGATGAAGATGTCCTTCAGATAACGCGGAATCATCGGCGCCACCGGAGACAGATAAGGCACGCCGAAAGAGCGCAGGCCCGCCATGTGAATCAGCAGCACCATCAGGAAGGACATAATGCCGAACAGACCGAGCGAGGCAGCGATGAACATCATCACGAAGCGGATCAGCCGGATGGAGTTGGCGATGGCGAGTGACGGAATCACGAAGTTCGAGATGGCGGTAAAAGAAACCACAATCACCATCGCCGCGGACACAAGTCCGGCCGAGACGGCGGCCTGGCCCAGCACGAGCGCGCCTACGATAGAGATAGCCGGTCCGATGGTCCGCGGCATACGTACCCCCGCTTCACGCAGGACGTCGAAGGTCAGCTCCATCAGCAGCGCCTCAGCAAATGCGGGGAGCGGAACGCCTTCCCGCTGGGCAGCCAGACTTATAAGCAGGGTGGTCGGCAGCATCTCCTGGTGAAAGGTAGTAACGGCAATATAAAGTGCAGGCAGCAGCATAGAGACGAAGAATGCACCATAGCGGATCAGCCGCAGGAAGGAGGAAATATCATACCGCTGGTAATAATCCTCGCTGGATTGAAAAAAGTTGAAGAAGGTGGACGGGGCCAGCAGCGCAAAGGGAGTGCCGTCAATGATAATCCCGACCTGGCCTTCCAGAATGCCCCCGGCCATAGCGTCAGGACGTTCGGTATTCTGAATGGTGGGAAAGGGCGTCAGGCCGCCGTCCTGTATGAATTCTTCAATATAATTGCTCTCCAGAATGGCATCGGTATTGATGGCGTTCAGCCGGCGGCGGATTTCGGCCAGCACCTGTTCACTGGCGAGGCCTTCCAGATAGACGAGGGCAATTCCGGTCCCGGTACGCTGGCCGATGGTATATTCCTCAATCCGCAGATCGGCGGTTTTCAGGCGGCGGCGCAGCATGGCGGTCCCGGTACGCAGGCTCTCGGTGAAGCCTTCCTTCGGCCCGCGGATAACTCCCTGGGAGGTTGGCTCATTAATGCTTCTTTTCTCCCAGCCGGAGGTGTCGGCGGCCAGCGCGACCTGAAGCCCCTCGAACAGTATCAGGGTATAGCCGTCAAAAAGCAGGGGCAGCAGCACCTCCAGGGTCCGGGCCTCCTTCACTCCTCCTATTGGCAGAATGTGCTCCTTAATCAGGTTGAAGGCAGCTTCTGTGGTAATGCTATCTCCGTTCAGCGTGCTGTTCTCCATTAAGGACTGGAGTACGGACTGGTTGACAGTATCGGCGTTGACCAGACCGTCAATATAGATGAAGGCAAGGGAAAGGGGAGGCTGAGCTTCATTCTTATAATGGCGGATGACAATATCCGAGCTGCTGCCGATCCGGCGGCTGAGTTCCTGCAAATTATCCTCAAGGGAGAGCTTCAACGGAAGCGGTGCAGGCACGGAGGTTTCTACAGGATCTTGGGTAGTCTTACGGCTCTTCTTCGGCTCTTGAGGCATCTCGGGGACTCCCTTCTGCTGAAATCTGGATGTGTTCCCTGTATTATCCCCCATAGGCGTATTCCTTATTCTGCCTTCTGCCTGAACTACGCACATAGAGGAGTCGCTGGAATCAAAAAAGAAACTGCCCTTTAGGAATGGCAGCTTTGCAGCATTCCATAAAGGCAGTTTCATCAACAGACTTTAGATTTGAACTCTAAGCTGGGTACATTATTTAGTCTGTACAACCAGAGCGTTGCTGATCAGGCGTCCCGGAGTGGTCAGGTACTTGCCATTGTAATATAGGCCGCTTGAGGCACCGCCATCGAGGTTCATCGCCTGGTAGGCTCCGGCCTGCTTCATAATTTCCGCCAGCTGGGGGATGGTTGCCCCGCCGGAGGTGAGCAGAATCAGCTTATGATCGCGGGTGATGCCCAGTGCGCTGCGCGAGCCTCCGCCGGTCAGGATTTTGGGGTCCCGGAAGCCTTCCCCCGCCACATTCAGCGCGACCTTCCCGTTAACCAGCAGCCGTGGTCCAGCCTGAAGTGCGCCGTGAACGGAACCGGAATCGAAGCGGGCTTTGAATTCACTGCCCGGAATCAGTTCAGCGAGCATATTGCGGTCGTAAGCGAAGACCGCCCGTTTGTCTCCGGAGCTGTTCTTCAGCATCTTGCCGCCGCTGATGATGTAGCCGTAGGGAGCCTTGAAAGCGTCATTAGTATACGCGGCGAAGAACGTGCCGTTGATCGCGGCGGCAGCATTGCTGCGCTTGGCGATGCTGGCAAGGGCTTCAGTCTTACCGACGGTATTCCCGGCCAGAACGGCATCCAGCTTCACCGAAGGATGCAGCAGGGAGACCGTGACGGTCTGGACGCTGAAGGAGCGGCCGCCGACCTTGTAGGTATGATGTCCGCTGACTACAGCGGGCGAGCCGCTCTTGATCAGGCTGCCGTTCTGTACAGGCAGGGTGGCTGTCTCCGCAGTGCCTGGTTCAGCCCCGCTTGTTAGCGTAAGCGACCCAGCTTCTCTATTCCACTGGAGCTGTATGCCGAGTGTCTGGCTTACAAGAGACAAGGGGACATAGGTAGTCCCGTTCTCACTGAAAGGCCGCACACTTACGGTAACGGGCTTGCCGTTAACGGAAGCCCCGGGCTTGCCTGGAGTGAAGGTAATGGAATTCTCGCCGCGTGATATCTCAATCTGGCCGCCGGAAGCGGTGAGTACAGACTGGATACCGGCGAAGCCGTTCAGGAAGCGGAGCGGGATGAAGGAGTGATTCTCCTTGTCCACATATACGGCAAGCTTGGGCTGCGGTGCCGCAGCGGCACCGGATTGCAGTGCTGGAAGAAGGACGGCCAGCAGACAGAAGGCGGTAAAGAGGGTGAGCAGTTTTTTCATGATACACAAAATCTCCTTTGGGTTGTAGCAGGTTAATCTGCAGGTTAGGATGATTCTGGAACAGGCCCCAGAATGCAGTACTTGAGCTATCATCATATAATCGTCTCCCGTTACCGTCAATGGAGCATGCATCCAGCAGCGGGTTGGTTTATAATGGGATCACATTAGAATATCTGCATATAAGGGCGGTAGCGATCATGACAAGAATAGGCTTAATCCGGCACGGCAGCACACGCTGGAATCAGGAGGGCCGGGTACAGGGTCATACGGATAATCCTCTGGACGAGGAAGGCTTCCGGCAGGCCGGCGTGCTTGCGGAGCGGCTTAGCAGTGAAGCGTGGGATTATATCTATTCAAGCGATTTGCTGCGGGCCAGACAGACGGCGGAGACCATCGCCGGGAGGCTGGGCATCCCGCTGGCCGGTCTCGTTCCGGGCATCCGGGAGATGAACGGCGGATTAATTGAAGGAACCACCGAGAGTGAGCGGATCGAGCGCTTCGGCAGCCAGTGGAAGACGATGGATCTGAAGCTGGAGAGTCAGGAGCTGGCCCGCGAGCGGGGAGTCCGGGCAATTGAAGAGCTTGCTGCGCGCCATCCCGGCAGCAATGTGCTGGTAGTCAGCCACGGGGCTATTCTGCGGAGTACGTTGGCCGGACTTGTGCCTTCCCTGGATGTGAGCGTGCTGCTGAAGAACACCTCCATCACCTGCCTGGTCAAGGAGAAGGGCAGCTGGAGCTGTGAATTGTACAACAGTGCGGAGCATATGGACGGATAGGACGGATATTTCAGAGCATTTCATTACAATAAAGCGCCTGTCCTGCCGATAATATGCTTAATGCTAATCCGCTAGGGGTATTCATTTACAGTGCCTCTTGCCGGAGTTGTTCAGAATTTGTTCAGTCTGTTCCTGTACAGTAGCGCTTGAAAGCGATAAATTCATAAATTCATAAATTCATTGATAGGCTGAAGGAGGGCGTAAGACTAGTGGAAGAGGCCCGCAATTATATGTTGACAATTCTATCCATACTTATAGGGGTACTGACCGTATATAGCTCGCTTAGACTGACAAGGGATTTCTCCCGACAAACGCAAAGAACCCGGGCAGTCCGCTCGAGTCTTGTGGTGCTGGTGATTAGTGCCGGACTTTCCGGCATGCATCTGCTCGGCAGAAGAGCCTTAACCGGCTTCACTACAGAAGGCAGAAGTCTGCTGATCTCTTTGTTCCTGTACATGCTGACACTTGCCGGTATTCTGTATCTGTTCCTGCGGATGCGCATGATCCTTGGGGAGCGTGAGCAGCTCAAGGAATTGGCATACCGGGATACGCTGACCGGCCTGCTGAATAAGAACGGAATGGATCATTTCTGGGATCATTGCAAAATGAGCGAGCAGCTTGCAGTATTATATCTCGACCTGAACCGGTTCAAATCGATTAACGATACCCTCGGCCATCATACAGGGGATCTGTTACTGGAGGCCGTTGGAACCAGCCTGCAGCAATTCACCTGCAAGGGCAAGCGGCATATTTTCCGGGTGGGCGGAGATGAATTCGTCATTATCGCCAAACGCTACAGCCGCAAGGAGGCAGAGCAGCTTGCTCTTAAGGTTCTGGAGCGCATCACCCGTACCTATAAGCTGGAGAGCCATGAATTATTCGTGTCCGCGAGTGTCGGGATCACGATAAGTCAGGGCCGGATCGATCCGAAGCAGCTGCTTCAGGAGGCGGATTCGGCTATGTACAATGCCAAGCAGCTGGGGAGCGGGCGTTGTGCTGTATACAAGCAGGAGGGCCGCATTCCTTCCGTGAAGCTGGTCAGCAGCTCAAGAGCGCAATAAGGTTTATAAGTCTTACAAGTAAGCAGTTGGAAAATGTACACTTAATCTGCCGAATCCAATGGATTCTGAGAAAATCGGGGCCGATTAAGTGCTTTATTCCAGCTGTTTTTTTGTTGAATACCTGTGACGCCAAATGAGATGTACAGAATTCCACTCGTTCACCCGCCGGACTGCGCCGTCCTATGGACAGCGCAGCCGTGTTCCATAAGTCAGACGCCTCTGGCAGCCAAAAGCCCGGCTAGAATATCCGGATGATCGGTAATAATTCCCGCCACCTCAGCTTCGATTAATGCCTGCATCCGCTCGGGATCATTAACCGTCCACGGATGATAGACAATGCCTTTCTCTGCAGCGGCGTTCACGAACTCCGGCAGCACCGAGGAATGATGGGCATGCAGCGCATCCGCCTGCAAGGTTGCCGCGTAATTCCAAGGACGGTACAGTCCCTCGCCGTAGAGAATACCCGTACGGATCTCCGGTGCCAGCGACTTGCAGTAGGCTAGGGAATAATGATTGAAGCTGGAGATCACGACCCGCTCACTCATACCCTGCTCCCGGACAGCGGCGATTACCTTCTCTTCCATGCCGGGATAGAGGAAGGTCCCGTTCTTAAGCTCTATATTCAGAATCGTCTCCCGGCCCTGCAGCAGATCCAGCAGCTCGTCCAGTGTCGGAATCCGTTCTTCTGCGAACTCAGGGCTGAACCAGGAGCCTGCGTCTACCTCCAGTATCTCACGAAGCGTCTTATCCTTCACATAACCGCTGCCTGAAGTGGTACGGTTAAGACTCTCATCATGGATCACTACTACTGCTCCGTCACTGGTCAGCTGTACGTCGGTCTCAATGCCGGTTGCACCAAGCTCAAGACCCTTGCGGAAGGCCGCCATTGTGTTCTCCGGGGCGGCTGCGGATGCGCCGCGATGCGCGAAATTAATGATGTTCATGTCGAGTAGTTCCCTCCATCTCTATGATGTAATGCAGCCCGTAGTGTCCGGGCCCCTTATAGTATATTCCACATCACGGCAAGAAACCCTGTCCCCCATCGGTATAAAGGACGGGTTCCTGAAATTTTATCGTGGTACGTTTGGAAGCAATCGCTTAGAATAGACATCAACTATACTACATACAGAAAGAAGCGATAGAGCTTGAAGTTTTGTCTGGAATGCGGAACCCGTCTGGTTATGAAGGAATGCAATGGAGAAGGAGAGGTACCCTATTGCGAATCCTGCGCCGCCTTCAGATTCCCTGTGTTCAGCACAGCGATGAGTACAGCCGTACTGAACCGGAGTCTCGATAGAATCCTGCTCATCCAGCAGTATAAGCGCAAGGATTACATTCTGCTCGCCGGGTATGTGAATAAGGGAGAGAACGCCGAAGCGGCCCTGATCCGTGAAGTGAAGGAAGAAGCGGGGCTTGAGGTGATTGCTTATGAATATATGCGCAGCCAGTATTTCGCCCCGTCTAATACTTTAATGCTCAATTACATCAGTGTGGCTGACACGGATGACTTAAGTGCCATGAGCGACGAGCTGGACCACGCCGCCTGGTTCACACTGGATGAAGCTGTTGACGCCATATTACCAGGCAGCCTCGCGGAGAGCTTCCTGCTCACCATCATTGATAAGCTGAGACAGGGGAGGGCTCTGGAGGATTTTACAGCGGTTGTCCGGTAATTGCGAATTCTGAAGGCTACGGTTTTCCTTATGCAGAGACGATGTCGCGGATTCTTTCATGTACCTGCTGCACCTCCAGGAAGGCTGCGGAATATTGCAGATCTGTTTTGCGGGCCGGCAGGAGCGGCGGGAGAAAAGGGATGGATACCACAGGCGTATCTGCGCTGCTAAAATAGATTCTGAGTGTCAGCTCGCGGATCTCTTCGGCAGGACTGCCTTCCGGCACAGCGTCTGTAAATTCATAACTAGCGGCAGCGCCTGCCCGTACTCTTGGTGCACTGGTGGTAATCCGGCTGGTCTTGCTGACTTTACTGAGCGTCAAGGAATTCTCGACAATCTCTGCTCCAAGGATGGCATCGAACGTATACATGGTGGCTGTCGCCGGCTCCGGCTTACCCGGATGCAGCAGCCCGATGGCCAGTGCCTGGCCTTCTTCGTCCAGGGCAATCAGATGGGATTCGTCCGGGGTAATGAACCGCTGGGGGAATTTCAGGCTGAAGGATGACAGGGCATAGGTAGCCCCGCTATGGCCCGCTGCCCTGGGACGGGAGAGTCTGTACTGAAGAACCGCAGCCAAGAGCAGGAGAGACACGCCAAGCACAGCAAACAGATACACCAGGATCATGAGCACTGAACCGCCTCCTCACAAGGTTGTGCGGGCCGCCCTTTCTGCAATTACTTTGGGGACAACCCGCTTCGTAAGCTTTGGCAAGTGAACTATTAATAGATATGCGGGAAGAGATCAGGTATGTATGACTTCAAGCGGGGTATTGCTGGAATTCACATGTGTGCCTGAGACTGCACTGATCCAGGCCGCGTACAAACGTCCAAGACCCACAAGCAGCAGCGGTAGAATCAGCAGCAGCACAAATCCGGTTCCGCATAGAATCCACGAGCGTTCGTCCGAGGTTGTGCCGGATAGGAAGAAGAAGAACTCCGGGTCCAGCATATTCAAATCATAGGAGAATATCGATGCACTGATTCGCTGGGCCAAAGGCGACAGAAGAGCGCTGAAGGCAACCGTAGGCAGGACCAGCGCAAGTGTGAAGCCGAGAATGCCTGCGGGCAGCTGGAGGAGGCTGTACAGGATTCCCCGGTACGACTCCCTTTCGCGGAGCTGGTGTCCTAATGTCCGCAGCCCCTCCCAGTGGAAGGCGGGGGCATGATCTGCGGCAGCAGGCTGCCCGGCTCCCCCGCGGCTGTTACCGCTGGACCAGGCTTCAACCACCTTGTGTTCACCGGACATCATCCTGCGGCACCAGGCCAAGGTCAGGGCCAGCAGAGGCAACCCCACCCATACAATAATCAGAGGCAGGCTTGCACTCAGACCCGTAACAGCAATGACGAAGGCAATGATTCCTTTGGGCAGGGAGAGCATCAATATTTTCCACGCGTATATACTTTGTCTTATCATTCAGACCGCTCCATTCCGAATTTCCAAATTTCAACTTCTTCAGTATAGAGGCTTCATCCAGAGAACACACTCTCCAAAAGGCGGGAAAAATCCTGGTCTCTGGTCTAGTGCAGTTTCTGATTATTGCTGTTTGTAATAGATTACCGTGGCATCCATGCCTCCGCTGGAAGAAATAACATAGTCAGGAATTTGCCCGGCCTCTATATATCCCCGTGACTGATAGAGCAGATTGGACGGATCGAAGGGTAAGGCAGTTTACAAGGATTACAACCAAGAAGGGGAGTGGAGCAATTTATGCTGTTAGAGGTTATAGCTACTACGGTAAGTGATGCGGTTATAGCGGAGCATTATGGTGCTAACCGGATTGAACTGGTCACAGGCATCAGGGAGGGCGGATTAACGCCCAGTCTGGGCCTGATTGAAGCGGTCCGGGAGCAGGTCAGTATTCCGGTGAGAGTAATGGTGAGGCCGCATGCACGTTCCTTCGTGTATAATGCATCCGATGTGGAGACCATGCTGCGCGATATCCGCCATATAGCCGGGGTAGGCGGGCTGTCTGTGGTGATGGGAATGCTCCGGGAGGACCGGACGATAGACGAAGAGCTGCTGAGCCGGCTGCTGGATAGGGCAGCGGGGATGGAGGTTACCTTCCACCGTGCTTTCGACGAGGTGCAGGACCAGCTTGAAGCTCTAGAGGTTCTGAGGCGGTATCCGCAGATTACGGATATCCTGACGTCCGGCGGGACTGCTGCTGCCAATACGCCTGGCGGTATGGTGAGACTTGCTGTACTGGAACGGCTGTCTGCCGGTTCTTCCCTCTCCATCCTGGCAGGCAGCGGCCTGAATGCCGCTGACCTGAAGGATTTCGTTACACGGACCGGCGTTCGCCGGGTACACTTTGGTTCGGCAGTCCGGGAGGACGGCGACCCGCTGAAGCCGATAGACCCGGAGCGGCTCGCAGCCATACGTGCTCTTCTCAAGCCCTAGAAGGGTGCTCAGGCTACTCCCCTTTCTGAGCGCCCAGCAGTCTGGGCAGCAGTGTGAGCAGCCGCTCCCGGGTCAGCGCATCGCCGGAATTCCATTTGGCTCCATCCAGCATGTAGGCATGGCCCTGCTCCACGGCAGGCAGACTACTCCAGAGCTCTGTCTGGAGCAGCTCCTGCATGGCTTCCCGCGAGTCCTCCCGCTCTGGAATCAGCATGAAGACACGGTCCCCGGCGTAGCTGTGCAGCATCGCAGGGTCCACTTCGCGGAACCCCAGGTCCTTGTCCAGAATGTCCTTGATCGCCGCTGCCGGCTGCAGGCCGCCAGGGGCATACAGGGCCGTGGACAAGCCGGTCATTCCCATGGCGTATAGATGGTTGCCATGGTCATAGAACAGCGCCGAAGCTGTTTCACCAGCCCGCAGCCCTCCGGCGTACAGACGCTGCCACATGGCGGCGTTCTTCGCATGGTAGGCTTGCAGCCAGACCTCAGCTTCGCGCTGCTTCCCGAGCCACTCCCCCAGCGTCCGCAGCCGCTGCTCCAGCGGTGCGAAGGAGTCGAAGGTGAGGGACGGCGCAATGCCGGATACCCCGCGGTAGACCTGTTCATCCGGGCTTGCGAGGATGATCAGGTCAGGGCGGACGGAACGGGTCAACTGCGGGTCCAGCGGAAACCCCACATTGGCTAAGCGCTTGACCCGGTGGCTATAGACGCTGCCCCGGGCGAACGCCTCGCCGCCGCCGACAGGCTTCACCCCCAGTGCCAGCACATCGCCCAGGGTCTCCCCGTGGTAGACAACGCGCTTCGGACGCTCCGGGATGTCCACCGAATGTCCGGTCCAGTCCGTGACGGTAATCCGGCGCTGCTGCGAACGGGCATATTGCCCGGGAGTCACTCCCGTCTTCTGCCGGAAGCGGCGGCTGAAGTAGTATTCGTCGGAGAAGCCGACCCGCCGGGCAATCTCGCGAAGCGGCTCAGAGGATTCAAGCAGATAAGTCTTCGAGTGCCCAATGCGCACATCTGTCAGATAATCGAGCGGGCGCTGTCCGGTCAGTTTCTGGAAGATCGGAGTGTATTGCCAGGGGGAGACACCTGCCAGCTCCGCGAGCTGCTTCACCGTGATGCTCTCCCTATAATGCTGCTGCATGAAGTGTACAGTGCTCTCCACCGATTGCGCCGGACTAGGCAGTTGGCGGGTGGAGTAGTTCTGTTCAAGCAGCAGGAGCAGCAGCTCCTGGAAGCGGAGCTGTTGTCTGACATACTGGAGGTCATCCCCGCCGTTAGGGTGTGCAAGCAGCTCTTCGGCCAGCCGGATCACTCTGGTGAAGGGGTGGACAATCAGCTCCTTTTGCCCCGGGAGCAGTTCATCCAGGCAGAATGCAGGGGAATCCCCTGTAGTAAAAGCGGCAAAAGTCAGCACATAATAATAAAGCGTCAGCTCCCGGTTATCCAGACTGTACGAGGTTCCGGGAGGCAGCAGACAACACTTGTCCGTATGTACAGAGAGTGTGACCTGATCTGTGATGCGGAGTTCACCGCGTCCGCCTGTAAACAGCAGAAGTGTATGCTGCTCCGCAGTCCGCACGGCCGATACGGTGTCAGCGCTCTGCATCACCAGCTCAATGCCCTTCATTTGAAACAGCAGAGAACGGAGAGGGGCAGGAGGGGGCGGCGACAGAGGTTGAGCGGGATGGGCAGGCTGGCGCAAGGCTTGGTTCTCCTTTCAGGGCAGATTAAAATTGAATTATATTGAGAATGATTATCAATAAACAATATTGTATATAAAATAAAGCAGCTTATCAACAGGCGTTGATAAGCTGCTTTTCAGTCTGTCTGCCACCGCGACTATTGCTTGCCCAGCATGGCAGGAATCTCACCGAGCAGCCATTCTCTTGTGGTAGCATCACTGGAGGTCTTCATGATGTCCTGTGTGTAGACGAAGCCGTTTTTGACGGCGGGCAGGCTTGTCCACACCGCGCTTTCCAGCAGCTTATCAGTGGATTGCTTAGCCTCTTCCGCTACCGGAGTCAGGAGGAAGATCCGGTCCCCGGCATATTCCTGCAGCACCTCCAGCGAGATTTCCTGAAAGCCCATATCGTCGTCCAGTACCTGTTGAATGGCTGGGGAAGGCTTGAAGCCTTGCTCTCCGTACAACACCTGCGAGAGGCCGGTCGTTGCCATTACAAACAGCCGGTCTCCCGGATAATAAGTGAAGACGGAAGCCGTCTCGCCGTCCTTCATGCCCGAAGCCTTAAGCTGCGCCCACATCGCCTCTTCCTTCGCCGCATACTGTGCCAGCCAAGCCTCCGCTTCAGGCTTCTTGCCCAGGATATCTCCAATTTCCAGCATCCGTTCCTTCAGCGGGGCGAAGGTGTTGAAGATAATTGTTGGAGCAATTTTGGACAGAGCCTCGTAATCTGCTTCCTCAATGCCGGCATAGATGATCAGGTCGGGCTGAAGCTCAATCGTCTTCTCCAGGTTAATCGGGAATCCTACATCTTCCACGCCAGTGAGCTTGTCCTCGAATACCTGGCCTTCAGCCATGGAGAGCGGATAGCCGATGGCCTGTACACCGATTGCGGTCAGATCGCCGTACGTTTCTCCAGAGTAGATAATCCGCTGCGGATGCACAGGAATCTCCGCCGTATGGCCTTTGTAATCCGTGTATGATCGGGTTGCAGCTACAGCCGCAGCCGTGGCCGAAGCTTCAGCAGTAGCTTCCGCAGCAGGAGCGGCGGTAGGTGCCGATGCCTGGCTGTTCTGCTCCTTATTGCTGCTGCAGCCGAGCAGTAAGGTGCTCATCAGGAAGATGATGCACAGGATGGCTAAGGTGGATCTTGCCTTGTTCATGATATGTATGCCTCCCAAAGGTAGTGTAATTACCAATAATGATAATCATTCTCGTTGAAGTCATCATAAATTATAGTCAGGAGTTACTCAATAGACAAAACGCAATGCAGGAATTGATTTTGTACAAAAAAAATTGCTTGTTTTGTTAATAACATATTGATAATATCAACATAGTCTGCTATGATGTTGTTAATAATAAATTAATAATAACAACTAATTAATAACTGGGTTCCCCTCTGCTTAGCAGATGACTCAGAATACAACCCATAGGAGGTAATGACCATGTTCGGATTCCGGTTCGTGAAATTTCAGCCCAGTGATTATGTGCTTAAGGTGAAGAATGGCAAGGTAGTACGTGAAGGGGTCGGGCTTTCTTTTCATTATTATGCGCCGACGACTTCGGTGGTTGTGGTGCCTGTCTCTTCGATAGATGTTCCCTTCATGTTCGAGGAAATTACGGCGGATTATCAGACGGTAACCGTCCAGGGACAGCTGACCTACCGGATTGCCGATTACCGCAAGACCACCCAGATCCTTAACTACACCTATAATCTCAAAAAGAACACCTATCTCTCCGACGATCCGCACAAGCTGGCCCAGCGGGTGATTAATATCGCCAAGGTCCTGACCAAGAAGCAGCTCGGGCAGCTCCCGCTAAAGGAGGCTATCCAGTCGAGTGAACGTCTTGCCAAGATGATTACTCATGAAATCGGCCAGAGTGCGGAGATTGAGAAGCTGGGCATTGAGCTGATGGGCTTGTCCATTCTGGCAATTGTACCGAATAAGGAGACGCTGCGGGCTTTGGAGGCGCAGGCCAGGGAGGAGATGCTCCGCAGCGCGGATAATGCGCTATATGAGCGGCGCAATGCTTCGATTGAGCAGGAGCGGCGGGTGAAGGAGAATGAGCTGAATACGGAGATCGCCGTTCAGACGAAGAAGAGACAGATGCGTGAGGCGCTGCTGGATTCTGACCGTTCAGCGAAGCAGAAGCAGAATGAGATGAAGGAAGAGCAGCTGATTTTTGATACGGAGCTGGAGAAGAAGAAGCAGGCGCTGATTGAGCTGGCCATATTGAATAAGAGAGCCGAAGCAGATGCCAAGGCTTACGAGCTGACGGCGGTAATGAATTCGCTGCAAAATGTATCGCCTAACGTCCTGCAGGCGCTGACGAATGTAGGCATGAACCCGGATAAGCTAATCGCCATCGCCTTCCAGGAGCTGGCGGAGAACGCCGGGAAGATCGGCCAGCTTAACATTACGCCGGATCTGCTGCAAGGAATCATGGCCGGTTCCGCAGGAGGCGGAGCCGGAGCAGACAGAGGAGGTGACGGACGATGAGCAGCCGGGGATCGGAGAACAAAATCATACTGATCAAACGCAAGACTCGCCTGGAGGAGCTTGTGGTCCGCTACAATACGATCCAGCAGGCCCAGTTTTATATTGAACGGCTGGGAGCCGATTTCAGCGACTACTTAAGCGAGGATTTCCAATACCGCAAAGCCGTGGAGACCGCAGTGACCGAGCTCAGCGCCATCGGCCGGCTCCAGGTGCTGGAGCGGCAGCATGTGCCGAATTTCATCTTTGGGGCCGAGGATACCGTAGTGGTCCTGGGCCAGGACGGTCTGGTCGCCAACACGCTGAAATACCTTCACGAGCAGCCGCTGATCGGGGTGAATCCTGATCCGCTGCGCTGGGATGGCGTGCTGTTGCCCTTCAGGGTCAAGGAGGTGCGGCAAGTGGTGAGTGAGGTGCTGCGCGCCCAGCGCCAGGTCTGTGAGGTTACCCTTGCCAAGGTGGAGCTGAATGACGGCCAGAGCCTATACGGGGTGAACGATCTGTTCATCGGCCGCCGGACCCATGTCTCAGCCCGGTATCAGCTGGAGCTGAACGGGCAGCTGGAGCAGCAATCCTCCAGCGGCATCATTGTCTCGACTGGCCTGGGCTCCACGGGTTGGCTCAAGAGTGTGCTCGCCGGAGCCGCAGGAATCGTCAGCCGTGCCGCACAAATGAAGGATGCAGAGGTTGAACGGACAGCCCAGGTGTCTGCGGAGATTGCCGCAGTTAGCGCGGGCAGCGGGCTGGCCTGGAATCATCCCGAGCTGTATTTCACCGTGCGGGAGCCTTTTCCAAGCCGGACGACTTCAGCAGAGCTGGTATTCGGGAGAATCAGCAGCAGTCTGCCGCTGCGCATCACTTCGCAGATGCCGGAGGACGGCGTGATCTTCAGCGATGGAGTGGAGAGCGATTATCTGGAGTTCAACTCCGGGGTGGAAGCGACGGTTGGGCTGGCGGAGAAGACGGGCAGGCTGGTAGTCTAGACGAAGAGCAGACCGTTCATGGCGGGGCGCGTACGCCAAAAGGGTTCTCTCAGCTTCCGCTGCTGCGGTCTGAGAGAACCCTTTTTCGAAATATAATCGTATATGCTCCCCGCGCTTCCTACTGGAAGCTTCGTCCCTGATTCATTGGAGTGTTATAGGAGGAGCCTGCGGACATTGGTGTCTGCATTGGCGTATGCATCGGCTGGTGGTTGATCCCCGCATTAATCGGGCTATGCAGTGAGTTCACCGGCTGGCTGTTTGAAGTGAAGGACGGGCTGAAGGAAGAGTTATACCCTCCCATTCCTGTATTGTGGCTTTGCCCCATTGGTTGGCTCTGTCCCATAGAATGCATTAGTCCCATCTGGTTCCCGGAATTGAAGCTTGGAATGCTTGTATGGGTATTGAAGCCGGAAGTCTGCGGGAACTGCTCCATCGATCTGACCGACTGCGAGATCTGCTCTAGCTGCTGCATCGCGGTCTGATGGCCCTGCAGCGCCTGCTGGATCATCTGAATGGCCTTGCTGTTATGCTGGCTAAGCTCCTGGAGCTTGGCGGCATCCTGCTGCTCCTGCTGAAGAAGCTGCTGGTAATTCTGCGTTCCCTGCTGGGTCTGTGCCATCAGCTGCTGAACGATTTGCTCGCATTCCCGGATCTGTGCAGATGAGTTGGTATTCACTATTTTTGGCCTCCTTGAGATGGGTGTTATGGTCATGCGGGCTTATTATCTCTGATGGGACTGGCGAATATTCATGCCTCGGGTGCAATTGAGGCGCTTCCGCCAAGAACGGTTACAATATTGCAAACGTTGCGTCACTCCGGGCGGGACGAGTTGATAAGAATAGGTACAGGCTGCTGTGCAACTATTGCGGCAAATGAACGTCTATGTAGAAAAGACAATCCAGAATCATCCATAACCTGGAGGTGGGGGCAACTATGAGTCAGCGTGAACAGGCAAGCCGGATTCAAATATATTTTCCCAAAAGCATCGCATTTACACTGGTATTTGTAATGCTTTTGACCGCATGCTTCACAGGATCGGCCGCGGCGGCATCGTCTTCCTCAGATCTGATCATTGTGAACAAAAAAACGAACAAACTGGCGTATTACAGCGATGGCAAGCTGGTGAAGGTTTTTCCGGTCGCTACTGGCAAAACGAAAAGCCTGACGCCTGAAGGCAGCTTCAAGATGGTGGTCAAAATCAAGAACAGACCCTACTACAAGGATAAGATTCCCGGAGGAGATCCGGCCAATCCGCTGGGGGACCGCTGGCTGGGGCTGGAGGTCAATGACACTTACGGCACCACCTATGCCATTCACGGCAACAACAATGAATCCTCTATCGGTAAATATGTCAGCGCCGGATGCATCCGCATGCACAATGATGATATTCACTGGCTGTATCCGAAGATTGCGAAGAACACCCGGGTCATCATTACAACCTCCGGGCTTGAGATGGCGGCCATTGCCGAGAAGAACGGCTACCGTATGGGATCTACAATGATTGCGGGAGCTTTTGTCAAGGGCGGGGAGAAGCTGCAAGTGAAGAATTCCTTCCTGCTGGAGGATTCGCGGGTGTATATTCCACTGAGTGAATCCGTGAAGCTGCTGGGCGGAAGCCTGATGCAGGAGGCGGGAACCGGAGCGCTTATCATCACAATAGGCAAGAATACAGCAGTTCACAAGCCGCTTAGCACGAAAGCCAAAGTGAACGGCAAAACAGTGGAGATGCTAGCCTCCAAAAGTGTAGACGGCCGCCTGTACATTCCGCTGGGCAGCTTAACGCCGCTGTTCGGCCTGCCGTTCACCTGGAACGCTAAAGAGGGAGCAGTGAAGCTGTAAAGCAGCAGGATACTGCTGCACCAGCCAGGGATTATCCAACCAAGATGCCGCCATACACTGCGGCTCCAGAAGCCAGCCTATCAAACATTGATCGGCTGGCTTCAAATGTTTAACCGGGTGGAGTAGAGTGACAGGATACATAGAGAATAGTAATATGAGAGAGATTTGTTATATTCTTGATCTTCCAGGGGAGGGACTGAAGATTAGAGTACGGATTATAGGCGGCTGCGGGAGCGGGAAGACATATATCGCCCGGAAATTAGCTCAAAGTTACGGAATTCCTTGCTATGAGACGGATAATTTTGTCTGGGATCGCAGGGACAATACCAAGAACTCCCCGGAGGTGCGGGATGCCAAGCTCGCGGAAGCTATGGATGCGGAGTCGTGGATTATAGAGGGCGTACATTACAAATGGGGAACAGAAAGCTTCCGGCAAGCGGATCTGATTTTTCTGATTCAGCCTAAGGCTTATGTACAGGATGCCCGGGTCATCCGCAGGTTCATGAAGACCAGACTGGGGCTGGAGCAGGGGAATTATAAGCAGTCGTTCAAGTATCTCCGGATCATGCTGCTGGAATGGAACCGCAGCTTCAGGAGGGAGGGTATTCCTGCAATCATGGCATTAACCGAGGAGTATCAGGCTAAGCGGATCATCGTGCAGCAGAATCGTGAGATTTTGCAGCATGTGGGCAGGTATGTGCAGGTATGTGCAGGGGAAGAGTGTGCTGGGAACGAGTGATTAATTCGATTATACGGGAGGACATCATGGGCAAATTGGCAACTTTTATTGTAGAGATGGTGCGTCTGGTGATTCTGCTCATTCTTACGCTGCTTGTGCTAGGAGGCGTGGAGCAGTGGATATTCAAAATGGCATATGGAAGGGAAGGCTTCCTGTACACTGCCGTACCTGGTAATCTGCTGGTGTTCTTTGTGATGTACCGCAACTATTGGCAGTTCAAAGGCTGGTACCAATCAGAGAAGAACCGCAAGCTTAACCCGGGTTTGACCCGGAGTCTCATTGCCGTTGCGCTGCTGCTGATTGTGCTGCCAGGGTTATGGATATGGGCATGAATGATGGACTACTTTTGCGTAAGGGGTGAAAGTATGGAGCCGTGGATCGAGGAGCAGCTTAATGTATATGAATTTGTAGGCTTTTGGAAAAGAGTGCTGATTAATATCATTGACTCACTTATTCTTATTCTTCCTACCTATTTACTGACCAGGATTTCAGTGCCGGCGGCAGAGTCGGCAGGGTCAGCATTCCCGCTTTTTATACAGTTTGCACTGCTTATGGTGTTCAATATATTGATGGTTGTCCGATACGGCGGGACGCCGGGCAGGCTGCTTCTGGGGGCAAGAATCGTTGATGAGAATGGAAGATATCCGGTGCTCCGGCAGGCTTTGATCAGGGATAGTTTTTTTATTGTTAACAGCTTCCTGGCAGTGGTTGTGAGTCTGAATACCGAGGCGTTATCTGCCATACCAAGCAGTCTCGTGAACTGGAGTCCGCTTGCGGCCGATATAAATGTGTTTTTTGGCTGGGTAGTGATTGTGGATTGCCTGTTCGTCGCATTCACCCAGCGCAAGCGGGCGCTGCATGATCTGATGGCCCGAACTTATGTGGTGAACAAAACGGCGCTGGACCGTGATCAGACAGGGAAATTCATAGCATAAGGCAATGCGTATAATACCTGGATCAGGAGGTCTGCGCCTGCAACCTTTGTTACAGGCACTTCGTCATAGGGTACAGTTTAGACAAAAGAGGATGTTTCCCATAACGAAGGAGATGGCGGCATGACTACAGCAATTAGAACAATCACAGGTATTCTTATCGTTGGGGCGATGCTCAGCCTTACAGCCTGTAATTCCGGCAAAACGGAACCATCGTATAACAATACGGCTACGGCTACAGCAACTGTGCAGCCAGGGGATAGCGCTTCATCGGCAGCAAAAGGTGCGCAGGTAAGCGAATCCGGTACAGATGAAGGTGCTGCTGCGGGCGCAGAGCCTGTAACTGCTGACTCTGAAGCCGCAGCCGGAGCCTCATCAGAGTCTACGGTTACTGAGGTTGCAGGGGCTGAAGCAGATACCGTAGCTCCCGCCACCCCGCAGGAACGGAGCAAGCAGCTGAAGGAACTGCTGGAGCTTGCCAAGCAGGGCAAGGTGCCCGGTGTCGAATATGCTGCACACACCGGACTTATTGATGAGGTGGAAGCCGCGTGGGGAGAGCCGGACCTCAAGGAATCGGCAGGCAAAGGGATCTATTCCACATATTCGGGCAAGCAGGTGGTAATCGGCTTCAATAAGGGCAGCAAGATTTTCGATGTGCGCTCCAGCGCCCCGGACCTGCGTAACCTCACACTGGAGCAGATTGAAGAAGTCCTCGGCAAGCCGGATGATACTACTGTGAATGGCGAGCATAACATCTATATTTATCAGGCCAACAAGCAGTATCAGCTCAAATTCATCATCCCGGAATCCACAGGGACGGTAGATCATATCTCGGTGTTCTCGGAGCAGGACTCCATTAATAATATGGCAGGCTAGTCAGCTGAGAGCATCTTAGAGCAACTATGAATCCCCTTGCAGCAGCAACTGCAGGGGGATTTTTCGGTCTACAGGCATGTAATCGGAAAACCGATCACAACGGGACCGAAGGCGCCGCGTAGGCGAAATGTAATCGAAAAACCGATCACAATGGGACCGAGGGACGGCGCGTAGGCGAAATGTAATCAAAAAAGCGCTGGTGCGTGAGCCAGGCCGCCTTAACCAGTTGCGAGTACTTAAATAAAGTCAACGCATGATGTATACTTTCTCTTATGAAAGAAATCAGAAGAAATGAGGCACGGCCATGCATCTGGAGTTGAACGGAAGTGAATTTAAGGTATCCGCCGGAGGATTAACGGTAGAGCTGCTGCCCAAGGAATTCGCACTGCTGCAGTTTCTGTACCGTAACCGGGGGCGGACCTTCAGCCGGGAGCAGCTGCTGGATAAAGTGTGGCCGATGGAATATCCGGTGGAACGGACCGTTGACGATCATATCTACCGGCTGCGCAAGAAGCTGCGTCTACTGGGTGGGATTGACATTAAGACGATTCGCGGATTCGGGTACAGTCTGGCAATCCCGGGCAGCCTTGCGGGCGTGGCTGTGAATCCGGCAACGAATGACCCGGAGCTGCGTGACACGATGCGAGAGGTGTTCATGAAGTTCCATGTCTACGGCCAGGGGAACTCCATGCTCACCCTTGCCCGCCAGCAGGACATCCTCGGCTACGAGCTGGACGCCCATTATTCTATGGTTATTCATTTTGTCCAGGGCGATTTGGAGTGGCTGATTCATACGGACGAGATTCCGTTAAAGGACCGGCTCTTTTACCTCAATCTGTTCTACTTCTTCATTGGTGATCCCAGGGAGAAGGTGGCGTACGCCGAGCGCCTGATTGCGCGGAGTCTGCTGAACCCGCCGGAGCAGCTGGAGCTGGAGATTCTCACGATGCTGGACATGTACACCCTTGCAGGCCAGCCGGAAAAAGCGCTGGAACGTCTGACGCGTTCCTACCAGGTCATTTCCGAACCCGGCTTCGAGAATTTCATCCCGGTCACGGTAATCACGGAGCTGTTCATCCATCTCTCAGCGGGAGCTTGCGATGAAGAGCTCGAACGGATGGATGAAGCTGTCAGCCGGATTTTGCAGGACAAGCCTTTTTTGCGGGAGATTGGCAATTACAAGGTCGTGAAGGGACTCTGGAAGCTGCAGCGTGAACAGTGGATAGAGGGGGAGCGGCTTATCCATGAGGGATTGCAGGTGCTGGATATGTCGGGATTCGTGCCATTGCGCTTCTATGCGCTGTACAAGATTCATCATTTTTGCCGGATGTTCGTGAGCGGAAGTGCCTCGGACCGAAAGTATAACAGCCTGTTTGTAGCCGAGCTTGAAGCTTGTGGCCTGGCCAGACTGGAACACACCCTGGAACACATCCTGCTGCCGCTGCTGGAGACCCCATGATAATTCTCTGACAATTCTCCGTTACTTTAGAATCATAGATGGAGCTTCATCTACGATCTTATGTAACCTGGAGGAATGTCAGATGGAACAATCAACCAAGCAGGGGAACAGCCTGCTTCATAACAAAACGTATATGCGGGTGTACAGCGCTTTTGCCACGGCGAGCTTCGGCGACTGGTTCGACGCGATAGCCATTCAGGTGCTGGTTGGCTACCGCTGGCAGGCCAGCCCGCTGATGCTGGCGCTCATACCGGTAGCGCTGGCGCTGCCGAGCATTCTGCTCGGCTCGGTTGCCGGCGCGGCCGCCGACCGGATGAACAAGCTGAAGCTGATGCGTACCTGCGACCTGCTGACCGCGCTCTTGACCCTACTGGTGCTGTTCGCGCCGAGTATGGTCTGGCTGCTGCCGCTGCTGGCCCTGCGCTCCGCGCTGTCCACACTGAATATGCCGGCCCAGCAGTCTCTGACTCGCAGTCTCGTGAGAGAAGACCAGTTGCTGCAAGCCTCATCACTCAACGGACTGGTCAACCAGGGCTCCAAAATCGCAGGTCCCTTGCTCGGAGGTCTGGCCCTCGCCTTCCTTACGCCGCAGTGGTGTATCCTGCTCAATGCCTTGCTGCGCGGCTGTTCTTACCTGCTGTTGCTGTCTGTCAAGAATATCCGCACGGATGAAGCAGACAGAAAGCTGTCTGAAGCGCAGCAAGGTAAGATTCCGCTTCTCACCATGTGGCGGGAAGGCTGGGGCTTTCTGTTGCGCAGCCGGCTGCTGTTGACTGCGATGTTGTTCGGAATTGCCGGAGCAATGGTCATTCAGGTGGTTGATTTTCAGTTCACCAGTCTGTTCCGGATATTCGCCCCGGAGCGGGAAGCGCTGCTGGGCTGGATGGTTGCCGCAACGGGAGCTGGAGCCGTGCTGATTATTCTGATTCTGAACAAGCTGAAATCCGAAGGCCGGTATGGCTGGAAGCTGGGCCTCGGGTACGTGCTGATTGGCGGGTCGATTGCCGCGCTGGGTCTGCTTAGGCCGGGGGCATCGATGCTGTGGGTGCTGCTCATCGGATTTGTGCTGGGGATCGGCAACGGCATGTTTATGGTTACGTTCAATTATTGTCTGCAAAAAGAAACCCCGCCGCACATGACCGGCCGTATCTTCGGCATCCAGAATACCGTACTCAGCGCGGTAATGATTGTAGCGCCTCTGCTGGGCGGCGTGCTGGTGCAATATGCAGGTCCGGCCCGTATTTTTGTCAACATTGGCTTGTTGCAGGTGCTTCTGGGTCTGACAGGTGTGGTGTTTGGCCGGCAGCTCTGGCCGATGGCGAGGTCTAAAGCGGAAGCCGCCCATCCGGCAGTAGAGAGTAGCTGAGAAGGTTGATAGATCACTAATTTCTGTATGGACGAACAGGAGGAGCTTATGACAACTTATATCTATATGGTAAGGCACGGGGATTCGCTGCGTACCGGGGTGGATGAATGGACGCGCGGCCTGTCGCCCAAGGGGGAGGAGGATGCCCTGCGGGTCACAGAATGCCTGAAGGATGAAGGGATAGATGTGCTGTACAGCAGCCCGTATATCCGGGCGGTTAATACAATTGCGGATTTGGCGGATCAACTGGAGCAGGAAATCATTCTGATCGATGATCTGAGAGAAAAGGTCTGGATGGAGGGTAACGAGCAGCTATCTGACGAAGATTTACACCAAGTACTCCAGAAGATGTACACCGATCCGGATTACGCCCTGCCGGGCGGGGAATCCAACCGGGAGTGCCAGGCACGTGCAGTGAAGGCGCTGCAGGACGTTCTGCGGACCCATGCTGGGAAAAAAGTGGCCATCGGCACCCATGGCATGGTGATGTCCTTGATGATGGGCCATTTCTCCCCGGAATATGGTCTGGACTTCTTACTGCAGACGACCAAGCCGGATATTTATGTCATGGAGTTCAAAGAAGATGAAGTATTGATCCGGCGGATGCCTGTGTAAGCTAAATTCAAGAAGGCAGCCGACCAATGTGGTGGCTGCCTATTTAGCTTTTCTTGATCAGCTGGCCGCAAACGGATAGTCCGGAATTTCCCTCTTAAAATCATGCGCGCGCCTACCAGCGTCTTCTTACTTTGCAATAGAAACATCTTCAAAGACCGGGTTCGAAGCGGACATATTGGACATTCGGGGATAGTTGTATTCTATACATTTAAAAACAGCCAAAAGGAAGGATTTCCTCTTCTAACTGTAGTTTGTACAACTAAATTTGCCCGAGTGGGCGAGATCCCGGATAATGAGGCATTATAGATATATGAAATACAACTAAACGGCTATTCGGCAGTAAGTCAAACGATTTAGTTGTACCGAATACACTTAAGCATTTCGCCTGCACATAATCCGGTCTGATGTCCTACATAATTAGTGCGGCCCTATACCTATAGCCCATAAAATCGCACCGTATTCGCCGTCAGCTTCGCTCTGGCTTCGGTAACAGAATATCCATGCAGCGCCCCCCAGGCGGCGGCAACGTCATGGACCATAGCCGGATGGGTGGTGCGTCCGGTGAATGGTCCTTCAAACGGCCATGGGCCGTCTGTCTCTGCCATGACCAGCTCCGGCGGGTAGCGGCGTGCCAGCTCCTGAATCTCCGGTTCATAGAGGATGTCGGGAGTGAAGGAAATGTAGTAACCGCGGCTAATCATCCGGTCAACGGTAGCAGCGGGCCCCTTGAACCAGTGGAAATGGGCCTGCGTAAGGCCATGCTGCTCCAGCAGATCGCATACGGTCCACGCATCCTCATAGACAGCATGCAGTACAACCGGCTTGGCTAAATGGGCAGCTAGCCTGAGAAGTCTGCCCAGCAGTCCGAGATAGGGTTCCATCTCCCAGCCCTCACCGCGTGCGATTGCTTCGGCCCGGGAGTAGTAGGGAAGGCCGATTTCACCAATAGCGGCCATATTGTCCGCATGGTCTGTAATCCATTTCAGCAGCGAATTCAGCTCTTCCTCCGTAGGCAGCGCCTGCTCTGGATGGAAGCCATACGCAGGCTTCACGAGGCCCGGATAGCTGGCTGCTAACTCCAGCGTTCGCTTGCTCGAAGCGAGATTCATCGAGACGGCGATCAGGGCCTCAATGCCCTGCTCCCGCAGTCCCTCCAGCATGGAGGACACTACTTGATCCTCGTATTGGTCTAGATGAATATGGGCATCAATCATTTGCAAGCCTCTCCTTCCAGCGGCGGATTTTTACTCCACAATGGCTTCACCGCGTTCATCCGGCTCAAAAGCAATAGACCCCAGCTCCATCCCCGTCTTGCCTGCCTTATACTCCAGCTTCAGGGTACCGACACTCTCGGTCGTCCCGACCATCAGGCTGGTATCTGCGAGCAGCTTGTTATTCTCTACGGAGTAGTAGGTCACTGCGCCAATGGCCGCTTTGCTGCCGAAATACTTCATGCCGTCCTCAGCACGGTCCGGGAGTCTGAGCGTCACCTTGGACGGCTTGGGTCCTGTAAGCTCAAGCTTCAGCAGGACATCGTCCTTATCCAGCGAAATACTGGAAGATACTACAGCAGAGGCTGCTTTGTCCGCAGCAGGCACCGATATTTCCTTCCACTGTTCCGGCTTAACCACATGAACCTCCTGTGCGACCAGCGAGGTCCCGGTTCCCAGGGTGAACACAACCGTGACCTCCGGTTTGCCGTCCGAATCTACATCGGCATAGAAGAGCTGAGGCGGGTGCGAGTAGTCTCTGGATACATTCCAGTTGAAGCGCTGTTTTTTCCCGTTCACTTCAAGGAGGAATCCTTTGTAGGTATTGCCGTCCTTGAGCGCGGCGTACAGCTTCACCTTGGGGTTATTCTCTGCAACGGCAAGGGGGGCAGCGGGTACTCTTACTGTTGTGCTAAGACTGCCCGGGGTAATGTTAACCCGGCTTCCTCCCGGATTCAGCTCTGTAACAGCTCCTGTAAGGGAGTCCAAGGTAGCTGCCGCGATATATACACGGCCTGCCTTCAGTAACACAGGAGAGTCCAGCTCCTCTTGATATCCTCCATCCGTTTGCGTATAAGTCACTTGTTTGGAGGCGCTACCGGGCGTAAGAATAGTCTTGTCCCAGCTCGTGAACAGAGTAAGTTGCTTGAGAGTGTTATTCCATTGCAGCTCTATCGGGTAGTATTCCAGCAGCGTGCGGGCTGGTACGTATAATGTGCCGCCTGAGTGGAAGGGGGGAGCCCCGGGGAGAACGGCTTGTCCGTCCACAACAAGGGATAGAGGGGCAGCAGCAGAATGGGCAATATCTATGGATGAACCCGCCGCATGGCCTGCGAGGAGCAGGGCAATAGCGGCAGCAGTAATTAATTTTTTCATAAGATAACCTCCGGTGTCTGGAAATTCCAATCTCTTGTATTATAAATGAAAAACTCCGCCCGCGGGTCACGTTCTGTTAACAAAGATAAGACAAGCCTGTTACAGCCCAAAAACAAAAATAAAACGAACGAAAACTCGGAATCCCTCCAATAAATAGTGTAAGCCTGAAGGGGGAATAACGGATGAAGACAACTGATCCATACTCGCAGCTCATCAAGCTCACGCTAGCCGGCAGCCGTGAAGCATACGGTGAGTTATATGAGGCAACCATTCATGATGTCTATAAGACCGTGCGTTTCCTCGTTACCGGGCTTTCAGATGCAGAGGATGTTGTACAGGAAATTTATATTGAGCTGCACCGCTCACTAAGGAGATTTGACAGGACACAAGCCTTTAGACCCTGGCTTATGGGGCTCACGATGCGGCAGGTCCATGCTTACAGGCGCAGAAACTGGAGACATCTGCGGATTATGAACAAAGCGGAGCAGACCAGTGAGACTATGGTACAGGATTTCTCCAGCGATGTCGTAGAGCGGATGACAAACCGGGTACTTACCGAAGGGGTTAGCCGTTTGCCGTATAAGCTGAAGCAAGTCATTATTCTACATTACCTGCATGAGTACTCACAGGAGGAGATATCGGTAATTCTTCAGATCCCGCTCGGGACGGTGAAATCACGGCTTCATGCCGCACTGCAGAAGCTAAGACGGAAGCATCAGGCGGATACAATCAAATTGGGGAAGGTGGAGGAGCTGTATGAGTCTAGGACATGATTTACGGTGCGCTCTTCAGGAAGAAGCCGGGAATGTACATGCTCCCCCCGAACTGAAAGAGAAGATTCTGGACAGAATTCCAACAGGACAAGGAGGTAGACGTATGAAAAAATGGCTGGTGGCAGCTATAATAGCAGCGACCTTAATTATTCCTACCGGAGCTTATGCCGGTTATAACTATCTGGCGGATACTCTATATGGCTCACAGGATAACTTGGCAAAGATTGAGGGTGCCCAGCAGCAATATGATCGGCTTGAGGCTAAGCTTCAGCAGTCAAAGTCCAGCTTGAGTGAGGAAGATTTCAAAGCCTTAACCTCTTTGCTGCATGAGTTAGCCGTCTATAATCTGCAGATTGCAGATGAGCAGGGCGTGCTGCAATTCGATAAGCTGAGTGATGCAGACTTGATACGCTATAAGGAGCTGGCTGCTGAAGTTAAGCCATTTAATACCAAGCTCGATCAGGCTGCAGCTCCACTCACAGCAACAACTATGACGGATTCTGATTTCGCCGCTTTCAGTGACCAGTTGCTGGATAAGGCAGAACAGACTTTTAGCGGGGAGGAACTGGCTAATGTCCAACTGTTGATAGAGGAATGGAAGGAGTACAATGCGTCACTCACCGGACCGGACGGCAGACAGTTGGATCGTATACCGGATGATAGGATTGCAGAACAGACTGCGCTACTTGACAAGCTGAACCCCTATTTGAAAAAGATGGGGTACATGTTTAAGCCTGCAACTCGCTAAAATTCAATCATAGCACCCTCTTTCTGAAATGGCGGGACCCTTTTAGAAAGGGGGTGCTCGTTATAAATGTTGTTGTTCAGCAGAGGTGAGGAACCTCAAGCCTCAAGCGCCTGAAGGGCAAGTGACACCAGGGCTCTGACGGAGTCTTCGCTCAGTTCTCCTCCGGTCAGCAGCAGACGGTAGAAGATGGGGCCATAGACGAGATCAATACAACTTCCGATATCGAGTCCCTGCTTCAGTTCCCCCTGGGCAATCCCCCGTTCGAACAGCTTCCAGGCCTCCTGGCGGCGCGGCCCGAAATATCTGCTCCGGTACGCCTCCGCCAGTCCGGCATCGGACTGCCCTTCACCGATCAGCTCCGTAATGACTTTACCTTCCCGGCTGGTGAGGAACTGTGCGAGCGTTCCTGCATGAATCAGAATGTCCTCTTTGGCGGAACCGGTATCGGGGATCGGAAGTCTGGCGTTAGCAGCGTACAGATATCCGTCCATCACTACCGCCGCTTTATTCGGCCACCATTTATAGATCGTTGCCTTACTGACCTGGGCCTGCTCTGCAATCTTCTCCACGGTAACTGCGCCGAAGCCGGTCTCCAGCAATAATTCATATGAAGCGTTCAGAATAGCATTCTTGGCCTCGGTGTTGCGCGGACGGCCTCTTTTTTTCTCCATGGTGATTCCTCCTGACAGTGCTGGTTCAACTCTAATTGGAGTATACCATAAAACCGCCTATTTACAATACTGAACGTTTAGTATATTATTTGTTCATAACTAATTAGTGAACTTATCGTTCAGTATTTAAAAAATGGAAGGTGGAGTTTCAAATGAAGGCTGGAGTTAGGGTGCAACAACAAGCAGGTTCCGCTGAAGCCGCCAAGGCTGTTCCCGGCTGGATCACATTTCTGCTAGCCGTATCCTGCGGACTGATCGTGGCGAATCTCTATTATACCCAGACGCTGGTTGGGCCCATCGGGCAGGCGATTCATCTGTCGGCCGGAGCGGCAGGGCTAATCGTTACCCTGACGCAGATCGGTTACGTAGCCGGACTGCTGTTCATTGTCCCCCTCAGCGATATTATTGAGAACCGCCGTCTGACGGTGATGTCGCTGATTCTGGTTGTGGCTGCCCTGGTGCTGTCCGTCCTGGCACCAAATGCACCGCTGTTCCTGGCCGCTTCCTTGCTGATCGGACTGGGCTCGGTAGCAGCGCAGGTCCTAGTGCCCTATGCCTCCTATCTGGCCACAGAGGAAGATCGCGGCCGCGTAGTAGGCAATGTAATGAGCGGACTGCTGCTGGGTATTATGTTCGCCCGCCCGGTCGCCAGCTTCATGGCCGGACTCTGGGGCTGGCAATCCATCTTCATGGTCTCGGCTGTCGTTACTGCGCTGCTGACGCTGCTCCTATCCCGTGTTCTGCCCGCCCGGAAGCCCGCTCCCGGCTTGAGATACGGACAATTACTCCGCTCTCTGGGCACATTGCTCACGCACACGCCGGTGCTGCGGCGCCGCGCTCTATACCAGGCCAGCCTGTTCGGCGCCTTCAGTCTGTTCTGGACGACCGTTCCCTTGCACCTGTCCAGCGAGTTTCATTTGTCCCAGCAAGGAATTGCCCTGTTTGCCCTGGCTGGTGTGGGCGGAGCTGCAGCCGCGCCGATTGCGGGCAGATTGGCTGACAAGGGCTGGACCCGGTTATTGACCGGTCTTGGCATTTCACTGGCCGTTCTCTCCTTTATCCTAGCCTATCTGCTGCGGGATTCCTCTAATCTTACACTAGGCCTGCTGGTGCTGACGGCGATTCTGCTCGATATGAGCGTGTCCGGTAACCTGGTGCTGGGGCAGCGGGCGATCTATTCACTGGGCAATGAGACCCGGGGGCGGCTGAACGGCTTGTTCATGGCGATCTTCTTCATTGGAGGAGCCGTGGGATCATCACTCGGGGGCTGGGCCTACGCTTACGGCGGCTGGAGTCTGACAACCCTAATCGGACTGGCACTGCCAGTGCTGGCGCTGATCTACTTTTTGACCGGGAAGAAGGAGCACGCTTGAGAAAAGGAGCCTTGCCGCGTTCAGCAATAATCCGCATAGCCAGTAATTCCTAAAAAAACTACAGTAGGCAGGGGAGCTTCGATCCTCTGTCTTTTTTTGTGCCTGCATATGTAATGGATTCGATAGATAGAGCGTATTAGCTCATGTAAATTACTTGGCCAAGTAGAATCTTCCTGGAAAGGAGTGCCACAAGGATGCAAGAGCGCGCATTGCTGCCTTTGATACATGATAGAGTTCCTGCTCATATAGAGACAGAGCTTGAGTTTGCAGCAGTTTTTGAAGCCTATTATAAACGGATATTCAACTATATCGCCTACAGGGTGAGCTGCCGTTACACCGCCGAGGATTTGGCCAGCCAGGTGTTCGAGAAGACGCTGTCCAAGCTGCCCGGTTACTCCCCGGAGAAAGCGCCGCTTGAGGTGTGGCTGTTCGCCATTGCCCGCAACGTTGTGAATGATTATTACCGGAGCCGCGCGCGGCAGCGCTTCTTCTCACTGGACAGTATCCGGGAGCTGGTGTCTGGCAAAAAAGAACCGGAGACGCTCATCCTCGGCAGAGAGCGCAACGATAGGCTACAGATGGCGCTGGACACGCTCAGCCCGAAGGAACGTAACCTCATCGCCCTGAAGTTCGGGGCGGATCTGAAGAATACGGAGATTGCCCGGATTACCGGAATCTCGGAGAGCAATGTCGGAGTCATTCTCTATCGCAGCATGCGAAAATTGAAATCCGAAATAGGGAGTGTGGAAGAGCTATGAATAACAAGAAGAGCGCCGAACATGCAGTTGAGCAGGAGATTCAGGAGCTAGGGAGTTATCTGGCCCGCCAGGACTTCTCCCGGGAGTCCGATATGGCGGCGGTTCTCAGCCAAGTGAGAAGCCGCTCCATTCAGAAACAACAGGAGGATGATAAAATGAAGAACAAACAACGGATCAGACGTCCGGTGATGATTGCAGCTTCCCTGCTGGTGGCTGCTGTGGTAAGCGTATCTTTTGTCAGACCCTCGTTTGCACAGGAAATGCTGGAGCGGGTGTTGAAATCGGTTAATCTGGGTCACATTGAGGTCGCTCAGATGGATGGCAGCGCTATGTTTCCAGAGGCGTTGAAGGGCCAGATCTTCGATCAGGACGGGAACCCGGTCACTTCCTTTGAAGCTATGCCGAAGGCCATCTTCAATGCAGCCGGGGAGGCCATCGTACGCTTCGACGGGGATAAGCCCATTACGAAGAGTGAGCAGGAGCAGCTTGACAAGGAAGCGTCAGAGCAGAAGTTTACCGTCAAGGAGGCAGCGAAGCTGGATCAATACGCCCTTTTCAAGGTGAAGCTGCCGGAATATTTGCCTGAGGGCTTTGCCTTTGACCACGGGGAGTTCTATAAGGATGAGGAGGGCGTAAGCGGGCAGATTGTTGAGCTGTTCTTTGGCAGCAAGGATAAGACTAAGCGGATCTGGATGCAGCTGCGCCTGGCCAATGAGGAGAATGCCTTTTCAATGGCAACTGACGACAAGGTGGAGCAGGTGAAGCTTAAGGGGACGGATGCGGTTCTGGTCAGTGACAGAAGCCTGGACTGGGAAGCAAGCGGCGTGATGTACGGCCTCAGCACCCGTGGCCTTGACCGGGCTGAGGTTCTGAAGATCGCAGAGTCCATTAACTGGTAAGCCTGAGGAGCGGATAAAGGAACAGGTATGAGGCATAGGCAGGCATAGGATGAATCAGAGCACCAGACTGCAACCCCAGAGCGTGGCGGGGATTGCGGGCTGGTGCTTTTTTGTAATAGCGTCTCTACTATTCTTCAAGCTTGTCATGCCCGTCTGCATATTGAGGCCAAGTCCTTCATAGACATGTACTAATCAATGCATTCAAAACAGGTTAAGGGGATGATGTCATGCGCCGGATAACATGGGTACTCGCGATCATTATGAGCGTGGCCTTAGTATTGGCGGGGTGCGGGAAGAAGGATGCCGCCTCTGTGGTCAAGGATCTGAATCAAGTGTCTGACAAGCTGGAGAGCAAGCAGGGAGCTTATCAGGGCTCAGGCACGATGACCTTGTACACCGGGGAGCAGCCGCAGGATTACAAGGTGGAGGTATGGTATAAGAATCCATCGTATTACCGGATCAGCCTGTCGAACGTCCAGAAGGACGTGAAGCAGATTGTGCTGCGCAATGATGAGGGCGTATTCGTCCTGACCCCAAGCCTGGGCAAAAGCTTCCGCTTCCAGAGCGACTGGCCGGACAGCCAGGGCCAGGTGTATCTGTACCAGACGCTGCTGAAGGGAATTGTCAAAGACAATAACCGGCAGTTCGTGGAGGACGGGGATAATTATGTGTTCGAGGTCGCTGCCAACTATCAGAGCAGTGCGCTGGTCCGCCAGAAGATCTGGCTGAACAAAAAGACCTATGAGCCGAAGCAGGTGCAGGTATCGGATTCCGAAGCCAAGGTTGTGGTGAACGTGACCTTCGACAGCTTCAAGTTCGATCCGGAATTCACAGCAGATTCCTTCGATATGCAGAAGAATATGGCGGCCGGCAGCCCTTCCGAGAATACGATGGCGGAAGTGGATCAGGATGGCAATCCGGTGGTCTCGGAAGATGGTGAACAGACCGGTGAGCCGGTTACGGCCGAGCTGGGCGACTTCGGGATCATTGAGCCGGCTTACATTCCGGCCGGTGTGAAGCTGAAGGACACCAATAAGATTGAAGGCAGCAAGGACCATGCGGTGCTGATCCGCTATGACGGCGTCTACCAGTATACGATTATGGAAGCCCGTCCGCTGGACCGTGCAGTGTCACTGGCTCCCGGAACACTGGTCGATCTGGGCTTCACGGCAGGCCTGCTTAGCGGAGATGAGCAGCAGACGCTGACCTGGATGAGCGAGGGTGTAGAGTACCGGATTACAAGCGCAAATCTGCCAGTTACGGAAATGATGCAAATAGCCGCTTCTATGGAGGAACAATCGGGTAAATAAAAATCAGTGGGCGGATACTGCGCAAGGTGGGAATCATTCCTCTACCCGCGGTATCCGTTTTTTGCCTACACATTGCTCACATTGACAGCGGCCTTCACGAGCATTACCATTGGCAGTAAGACTTCTGATCTGTGCGAACAAGGCAGAGATGTTTTACTACAATGTAAGAAGGTGACCTGAAGTGAAGGCAAGCTATCGGCCGACAGCAGCCGAGATTAACCTGGATGATTTGCGTGCCAACTACGAAGCTTTACGCGGCGTATTGCCGCAGGAGACCAAGTTCATGGGATGCGTCAAAGGAAATGCTTATGGACATGGAGCAGTGGAGGTGACGCGGGAGCTGGAGCGGCTTGGAGCAGATTACGTCAGTGTTGCTTTTCTGGATGAGGCATTGGAGCTGCGTCAGGCGGGAATACTACTTCCTATCCTGGTGCTGGGCTATACTTCACCGGAGGGCATTGCCGTAGCCTGGGAGAACAATATCACCGTTACACTGTTCACACCGGAGGTACTGGAAGCGGTTAGGGCTCTTCCTGTAGAGAAGGAGCACCGGCTGAAGGTACACATCAAGATTGACAGCGGAATGGGAAGACTGGGATTATTGCCGGAGGATGCGCCTGCATTCATCGCTGAGGTTCATGCGGTGGCACAGGCGGAGCTGGAGGGCATGTTCACCCATTTTGCCAGAGCAGACGAACACAATAAAAGCTATACACTAATGCAGCACCGACGTTTCATGAGCGTGGCGGAGGCGCTTCGGGACATGAACATTACCATCCCGATCATACATACGGGCAATAGCGCTACGGCCATTGATACACCTCTACTATCCATTAACATGGTGCGTGTAGGCATAAGCTTGTACGGATTCTACCCCTCGGCTGAGGTGAACCGCGAGCTGGTGGCCTTGCACCCGGTAATGACGCTGAAGACGCAGGCTGTATATGTCAAAACCCTGCCGCCTGACTCAGGCATCAGCTACGGCACCCGGTATTTCACGGCAGGCGATGAGATCATCGCTACGCTCCCCGTGGGGTACGCTGACGGATATTCCCGCATGCTAACAGGCAAAGCGGAGGTGCTAATACGCGGACGCCGCGTTCCTGTCGTCGGAACGATCTGCATGGACCAGTGTATGGTATCACTCAAATCTTTCGCTCTAGAAGCGGAACAAATCAAAGCAGGCGAAGAGGTTGTACTCATCGGCCGCCAGGGCACCGAGTCGATTACGGCAGATGAACTGGCGCTCCATTTAGGGACGATCCACTACGAAGTAATCTGTATGCTGGCTCACCGGGTACCGCGCGTATATGTACGCCAAGGTATGCTACCCAACCTCGTTAATCCTTTGCTGCAAGCCTAATACCCTGACCAGATACCTAGTACAGGAGCTGAATATAAGGAACGTACCGTGTAGAGCTTGTGACTTATAGTCTATACGAACCGCCATTTCTAGTTTATAATGGGATGCAGCATACTTGATATACTGGCGGCATATATTCCTTGTATAAAATTCCTTGTATATTGTAACACTGGAACACAAGGGCAGAAGGTTTGTGGGGGTGGAAGAGAAGGTGGCCAATTTGCAGAACACCAAAAGAATCATGATCAGCTTGCCCGATCATCTCTTGCAGGAAGTAGATGGGATCGTTCAACTGGAGAACTCTAACCGTAGTGAATTGATCAGGCAGGCCATGAAGCTGTACTTGAGCGATCGGAGGAAACGTACCATCCGCGAGTCCATGCAGCGGGGCTATATGGAAATGGCTAAGATTAATTTGACCATGGCATGCGAGGCTTTTCTCGCAGAGGAAGATGCAGACAGTACTCTTGGCCGCTTAGTAAGCGGGGTGTAACTATTGATTGTTAAACGCGGCGACGTTTTTTTTGCCGACCTTTCACCGGTTGTGGGTTCTGAGCAAGGTGGAGTAAGGCCGGTACTGATCATTCAGAACGATATTGGCAATCGTTTCAGCCCGACTGTGATTGTGGCAGCTATCACTGCCCAGATCCAGAAGGCCAAGCTGCCGACGCATGTCGAGATTGATGCAGCAGCTCATGGCTTTGACCGGGATTCCGTGATTCTGCTGGAGCAGGTTCGTACCATTGACAAGCAACGCTTAACGGATAAAATCACCCATCTGGACGATGAAACCATGAAGCTGGTGGATGATTCGCTGCAAATCAGCCTGGGGCTGATTGATTTCTGAACCCTACGGGGGATATAACATCAACCATTGTAATAAAAGGCAGGCTGGATATATTCCGGTGCTGCCTTTTTTGGCGTTTTGGGGTCCCCGCAAAGTACCTGAGTCATCATCGAAGCTAAAGCCCCACTTTGTGGGGTTATTTGGCGTTAGTCCCATATATACTTATTGATATACCGAGGGGATAGATGAGTATGGATGATGGGGGTTGTGTATGGACATAACTGCGTGCTATAATTAGACCGATCGGTCGGTCTAGGGGAGGGTTAACAATGAAGGGACGCTCAGATGGAGAAGAAACGAAGAGCCGGATTCTGGAGCATGCCACCAGTTTATTTGCGCAAAAGGGCTATGGCGCTGTAAGCATGAACGAGGTCTGCACAGCCGCGAAGGTCAGCAAGGGCAGTCTGTATCACCATTTTCCGGGCAAGGATGAATTGTTCCTGTACGTAGTGGAGGTGGATACCCTGAAGTGGCTCAAGGAGTGGGAGGAGCTGCGGAGCGGGATTAGCGGAACGGAAGCCCGTCTATATGCGCTTGGGGATCATTATGCAAAAGATATCCAGAATCCGCTGATTCATGCCCTGGAGGAATACGGAAGATCTCATACGCTGTCAGAGGAGATCCGTGAGCGACTCTCACATATTTTCGAATCGGTAACAGAGGCCTGCCGTGTACTGCTGCAAGAGGGGATGGATTCCGGTTATTTGATCCGTGGTGATCTGGAGAACTATGTAATCACGCTCAGCGCCATGCTGGAGGGAATCAGCCGGGTCCATGAGATCACAGGCCGGACCGATACCCCGGAGACGATCAGGGCATACTACCGTGCGGGAATTCAGATCCTGCTTCAGGGGATAGGTTCCAGGAAGATGGAGCAATAAATAGAGATCATTAATGAATTACAATCAGAGCTTATAACAAGGCTCTGAGATATACGGAGGGAAACACCATGTCATTACTGTTAAAAAACCGGGGAGCGATGCTGCTCCTGATGTTGAATATCTTTTTGGCGTTCACGGGGATTGGGCTAGTTGTCCCTATTATGCCTACCTATATGAACGAGCTGGGCATTGGCGGGAGTGTGGTAGGACTGCTGGTGGCAGCCTTCTCACTGACGCAGCTGCTGGTCTCGCCCTTCGCCGGAAGACTGTCGGATAAGATGGGCCGTAAAAAAATCATCGTCGGCGGTCTGGCCGTATTCGCCTTCTCGGAGCTTCTGTTCGGTCTGGCCAATGCCTCCTGGGTGCTGTTCGTATCCAGAATGCTTGGCGGTATCGGTGCCGCGATGATTATGCCTGCGGTTATGGCTTATGTGGCAGACACCACTACCTCGGAGGAGCGGGCCAAGGGCATGGGCTTCATCAACGCAGCCATTACCACCGGCTTCATCATCGGGCCGGGAATCGGCGGTTATCTTGCGGAGCTGGGCATCCGCGTCCCCTTCTTTGTCGCTGCGGGGGCTGCCGCCATTGTTGCGGTAATCACCTTGCTGGTCCTGCCAGAATCACGTTCGGCGGAGCTGCGGGAAGAAGCGAGAACGATGGGAGGCAATAACGATAGTCTAATCATGCAGCTCATGCGCTCGTATCGTGAGCCTTATTTCTTCGGATTAATTATTGTATTCGTGCTGTCCTTCGGACTGGCCAATTATGAGACGGTATTCGGACTCTTCGTAGATCATAAATTCGGGTTTACTCCTAAGGATATTGCGTTTGTCCTGACGTTCGGCTCCATTGCCGGGGCGGTGGTGCAGATTACCGCATTCAGCTGGATTCTGAACAAATTCGGGGAGAGCCGGGTCATTTCCGCCTGTCTGATGATCGCGGGCTTGTCGATTCTCCTGACGCTGTTCGTGCATGGCTTCGTGGCGATTGTATCTGTGACCTTTGTTGTTTTTCTGGCTATGGATATTCTTCGCCCGGCGGTCGGCACCCAGCTCTCCAAGATGGCAGATGATTCGCAGCAGGGTCTGGTGATGGGAATGAATTCCGCTTATACGAGCCTTGGCAACATTGCCGGTCCGATTGTGGCGGGGGTCCTGTTCGACCTGGATATCAATTTCCCTTATGCGGTAGCTGCGCTGGTCTTGTTCATCAGCTTCATGCTGTCGGTAGGCTATGCCCGGCGGAGAAGAAGCAAGCAGGTTACTGCGGTGCGCTAAATGTATGTGAAAAACCGAATACAATACGTTAACATGATTGCGGCTGTGCTATCCCGGTGGGGATGGAGCGGCCGCTTCTTCTTTTATACGGGGCAAACTTTGGTCCTGCGGCAAACTGTGATAGTATTTCAGTAGAGAGCTATGAACTTAGACTGTGTATAGAAAGAGGGATCTACTTGAGCGTTGATACGAATCAGGCGGTGAAGGCGGCGGAAGATGCCGCTGCCCGTCAGGAGCAGGAACTGATACTTGCAGCTATCGCGAAGGAGCTGAGCATCAGTCTGAAGCAGGTAAGAACGACGGTGGGGCTGCTAGACGAGGGCAACACCATTCCGTTCATCGCCAGATACCGCAAGGAAATGACCGGGGAGCTGGACGAGAATGTCCTCCGCGATGTCGAAGAACGGCTCGGATATCTGCGTAACCTCGGTGACCGCAAGAAGGATGTGATCCGCAGCATCGAGGAGCAGGGCAAGCTAACTCCTGAGCTGCAGGCGAGTATCATGAAGGCTGTGAAGCTGCAGGAAGTGGAGGATCTGTACCGTCCGTTCAAGCAGAAGCGCAAGACACGGGCCAGTGTCGCCAAGGAACGGGGACTTGAACCGCTGGCGGATTGGGTGATGGAGCAGAGACGCCAAGGGGTTCCGCTGGAAGAGGCTGCGAAGTATATCGATGCGGACCGGGGTGTGGAGAGCGCCGAGCTGGCGCTGCAAGGGGGGATGGATATCATTGCCGAGAATATTGCCGATGATCCGGATATCCGTTCCTGGGTGCGCCAGTATACAGCGAGTCAGGGGATTCTGGTCTCCGAGGCCAAGGATGCCCAGCAGGAAAGTGTATACGAGAATTATTATGCGTACCGGGAACCTGTGCACCGGATGCCGCCGCACCGTATTCTCGCGATCAACCGCGGGGAGCGGGAGAATATCCTCAAGGTCGGTATCGAGGTGGTGCCGGACAAGATTCATGCGTTCATTATCCGCAAGCTGGTGAAGGGGCCTTCTCCGGTCAAGGAGCTGCTGGAGGCGGTGACCGAGGATGCCTACAAGCGGCTGATCGCTCCTTCCGTTGAGCGCGAGGTGCGCGGGGAGATGACCGAGAAGGGGGAGACGCAGGCGATCTCCATCTTCTCAGGTAATCTGCGCAGCCTGCTGTTGCAGCCGCCGGTGAAGGGTCGCCATGTTCTGGGCGTCGACCCGGCCTACCGCACCGGCTGCAAGCTGGCCGTAGTGGACGATACCGGCAAGCTGCTGGAGGTAGCGGTCACGTATCCGACGCCGCCGAACAACAAGAAGCGTGAGGCGGCGGCCAAGTTCAAGGAGCTGATCGCCAAATATGGCATCCAGCTCATCGTGATCGGCAACGGCACCGGCTCGCGGGAGACGGAGCAGTTCACGGCCGAGGTCATTGCCGAGGTCGGCGACCCTGACCTGGCCTACCTGATCGTTAACGAGGCAGGGGCCAGTGTGTATTCGGCCTCCAAGCTGGCGCAGGAGGAGTTCCCGGATCTGGATGTGGCGGAGCGCAGCGCCGCCTCCATCGCCCGCCGCGTGCAGGACCCGCTGGCGGAGCTGGTCAAGATCGACCCGAAGGCCATCGGTGTGGGGCAGTACCAGCACGATGTGTCGCAGAAGCATCTGGAAGAGAGCCTGAGGGGCGTCGTAGAGTCGGCGGTTAACCATGTCGGCGTCGACGTGAATACCGCTTCGGCCTCGCTGCTCTCCTATGTGGCAGGAGTGAATACGACGATTGCCAAGAATATTGTGAAGTTCCGCGAGGAGAACGGCAAGTTCACTACGCGTAAGGCACTGCAGAAGGTGCCTCGCCTGGGTGCGAAATCCTACGAGCAGTGCATCGGGTTCCTGCGTATCCCCGGAGGGGACAATACGCTGGACCGCACGCCGATCCACCCGGAATCCTACGCGGTGGTGGATAAGTTGTTCCGCGAGCTGGGGCTGGATGTGAAGCAGCTTGGCAGCAAGGAGGTTGCAGAGCAGCTAAGCGCTCAGGATGCGGAGGAACTGGCGGTGAAGCTTGCGGTGGGCGTGCCTACGCTGCGCGACATCCTGGAGAGTCTTCAACGTCCGGGCCGCGACCCGCGTGAGGAGCTGCCGCTGCCCATCTTCCGCAAGGATGTGCTGAAGATGGAGGACCTGCTGCCCGGTATGGAGATGCAGGGCACGGTACGCAACGTAATCGACTTCGGCGCCTTCGTCGATATCGGGATCAAGAACGACGGGCTGGTCCATATCTCCCAGCTTAGCGGCAGCTATGTGAAGCACCCGATGGATGTTGTCTCCGTCGGAGACAATGTCACCGTATGGGTGCTCGGCGTAGATGTGAAGAAGGGCCGTGTTAGCCTGACGATGCGCCAGCCGCGCGAGGCGGCGGGCAGCGGGGAGTAGAAGTAGAGGACGTTACGGACTCAGAGGACCTTATTTTGCTGAAATCGGCGTTTTGTGGACCGCTGTGGACTCAGGAGCCGTTAATACAGGCATCGGAGCCTGTAATTAGGCCTTGCAGCCTCATTAGCGTCTTCTCAGTCCGTTTAGGCCGACAAAAGAGGCCTTTCAAAGCGGATAACGGTATCCTGGTCCGCCGCAAAGACCGGAGGAGCGAAAAAAAAGCTGTGCTATCCTTCATCAGGATGGCACAGTTTTTTTGCGAAATAGGGCTGATGAATTCGAGCTGAGGATTCAGCTCAGCAGTATAAAACAACTATAGGTATTTAGGAACGGAAGCCCCCTGCCCGGCAGTGTTATGATAGACAGAAACAGAAGGTGGCGGTTGGGAATTGAGCAATAGAGTGATCCAGCAGTTTGAAGAGAAGGATATGGCGGCGCTTGGCGTGATGTACGGGCAGGTGTCGGCGCAGGAGGATGTACTGTTCTGGTGGGTGGGGGATGCGGACAATTGGGAGAATGTCTTCTGTGCTTTTGAAGGGGAGCAGATGGTGGCCAAAGGCCAGCTGCAGCTCTTTAATGTGGTGCCTCCGGGACGCGCAGCGGAGAGTAAACACAAGATTTTCGTGAATCTGAAGACGTTGCCCGGACGGGAAAAGGATCTGGAGCTGCTTGACAGCGTCTACGCCCTTCTGCTGGAACGGGTACAGGTGCTGAAGCGTACGCTGCCCCCGGAATATGGGACCCTCCTGTGCACAGGCAATTATGCGGCGGAAGAGAGTTACCATGCTTATTTCGCAGAGCATCTCGGTTACCTGCCGCATAGCCGCTTGTATACGCTCCAGCGCGATCTTCGTGAACCCGTTCATACGGTGGAGCTGGAGGCAGGCTTTGAATTGACCAATGTGCCTATGGAATCACCGGAGCAACGGGCGGCTTATCTGGAGCTGGAAGCGGAGATCTGGCCGGAGACCCCGCTTGGAATGGAGCGTCTGCTGGAATATCAGGAGCATCCGCTCTGGGCATCGATGGTTGTGCGGGATGCAGGCCGGGTGGCGGGCAGTCTGATGGTCTGGCAGGAAGAGGAGCTTGGCATCATTGAGGATGTATTTGTCTGTAAGCCCTGGAGAAGAAGAGGCATTGCCAAGGCGCTGCTGAATCGTGCGTTAATGTATCTTCAGGAGAAGGGTCTGGAGCAGGCGCAGCTGGTCGCATTGACCACGAATGATTCCGCACTGTCCCTGTACCATTCAGTAGGTTTCCAGACTGGGCGTCAGGAGATTAGATACTCCAAGGAGCTGTGCTAACGAACGACTCCCTGATCATAGAGACTGTACAATCACATATCACAAAGAGCGCACCAGCCGGATATCCGGGGGTGCGCTCTTTGCGATGCAGCAAGTTAAGTGAAGGCAATTACTTTGTGACTCTGGAAGCAGCCGAGGTTGCCGAGCCTGGTGTAGCTTGGGCTACTGCGGTATAGCCTTCCGGCAGATAGGTGACGGCGGTACCTGCCGAGATGACCTGCGGGTTCATAGACCCGGGCTTCGGTGAGGTTACCTTGAAGTAGATCACGGCAGTTTTGTCAGCGCTGAATTCAATCCGCTCAATGACCAGGCCATATCCCGGATTCGGCAGATTGGATACGGTCACCGTAGCTTTGTTGACACCAGCGGCTGCTTTGTCCAGTGTAACGGCTGCATCGTATGTGCCGGACGGGGCAGCAATGTTCTTATCCATCATAATCACTTCCTTCACGGCCACATGGCCCTTCAGATCTGAGAAAGCGGAAGCCTGTGCTCCGATAGCTACGGTTGCCGCCAGAATGCAGCAGGCCAGCGGGATTATGGCCGTGCGCAGCCGGGGTAATGTATTCTTCATTATACTTCACCTCGTATCCTCTTAGATGGAATTATTATTCTCTAACCCCGCAGCGGTGATTCGCCGGAGGTCCAAAACAATTCATCATGTGTCAATTTTCATCTACCAGAAGTCGAATCTTCGCCTGAATTCAGCTACTATTGCAGCCAAAAAGGTCAATATACGATGATTAAAAGGTAATATACGGTGAGACAGGGTGCAGAAGAAAAATTATAATAATGATAACGCTTTCTTGAATCTTTCGATGAAGGAATGGCTTGTATTACCTGAGTGAATTGTAACCTTAGTGTGTCCGAGTTTCCCGGCTAACAGAGCCTCGCTCTTAAGCATAGATCATTTATGAATTCCTACTAAGGGGGTAAGTCAAATGAGAAAAAAGAGTATTCTTGCTTTGGTGCTGGCAGGCTGTCTGGCAGGGCTATCACTCACAGGCTGCAGCAGTAAGGGGAACAGCTCGGATGTGGGGAACGACAGCAGCAATACGCCGGAGGGGAAGACGAAGCTGAAGGCGATTATCGTGAAGCATTCATTAACCAAAGATGTCACGCAAATGAAATGGCTCGCTGAAATAGAGGAGAAGGCGAATGTCGAAATTGAATGGCAGCAAATCTCTGCGGACTGGGATCAGAAGAAAAGTGCCCTGTTTGCCAGCGGTGAAATTCCGGATTTGCTGTTCAATGCGACCTCGAACTCTGATTTTGTGCAATTCAACGGGTTGTTCGAGGATCTGGGCCCGCTGATTGAGAAGGACGCGCCTAATATTCAAAAAATGTTCAGCGAGCACCCGGAATTGAAAACGCTTGCTACTCAAATTGACGGGAAGCTCTACGGCACTCCGCGTTATAAGGGCATCTGGCCTGGCTCCACCGCCTCGATGTTCATTAACAAAACCTGGCTCGACAATCTCGGCCTTCAGGTGCCTACGAACTGGGATGAGCTAGAGACGGTGCTGCTTGCCTTCCGCGATGGCGACCCGAATCAGAACGGGGACAAGACGGATGAGATTCCGATGGACTTCAACCCGATTGGCTGGGACTTCACGCCGAAGCTGCTGCTGGGCAGCCTGGGGCTGCCTCTGTCCAACGGGGCGAGCGACGGCTATTTTACAGAAGGGGCGCAGGTTAAGAATTTCTATGTAGATGAACGGTTCAAGACGCTCATGCAATTCCTGCAGAAGCTGTACAGCCAGAATCTGATCAGCAAGGAAGTGGTCACGCAGGATTACTCCAAATACCAGTCCGTTGCCCGCGGGAATGGAGCTACGGCCAAGGTCGGATTCACCTGGGGCTGGGAGACAGGAGACCGCTTCGGCAACGAGCTGAAGGATCAATATGTTACCCTGCCGCAGCTGAAGCAGCATGCAGATTCTACGGATGAGCTGTACTGGAGCAATGACTACTACTACCAGAATTACGGCTCCAATGCGGTGTCGGTCAGTGCCCGCTCCAAGAACAAGGAAGCTGCGATGCGGTTCATTGATGGTTTTTATGAGCCGGTTGTCAGCTTGCAGGTTCTGTTCGGCGGGATGAATGACACGGATAAGGGAATCAAGGATAACGGGGATGGCACGTATGCGATTCTTCCTCCGGCAGATGCATCCCTCGACCCCGGCTCATGGAAATGGACGAATTCGTTCGCGGACAACGGTCCGATGTACATTGCCGATGCGCTGAAGGACAAGGTGACGCTTGGGTCGGATATGCAGAATGTGCTGAAGGAGAAGGCTGTCTATGATGAGCTGCTGAACAAGGCAGATGAGAAGAGTAATGTCTATCCGCAGAACTTCATGAAATACAGCACAGAGGACACTAACACCCTGGCAATGAATCAGGCGAACGTCAATAATATCACGGATCAAAAGTGGGCCACCTGGCTGACCACCAAGGTAGACATTGAGAAGGAGTGGGCTGCCTATGTCGCCTCCTTCAATAGCTCCGGTCTTGAGCAGAACCTGCAAATCCGCCAAAAGGCGTATGACGAATACCTCTCGACCTTGAAATAGTGGACTTGAATGGAAGGGGCGCTCCCAAATGAAACCAGCACAGACCACGGTGCCGCATCAGACGCTGCGGGAGAACGGATGGCTGCGTAAGCATGCCGGGCATTATCAGCTATGGCTGATGGTGCTTCCTGCGGTCATTTATATCGCCATTTTCTGCTATGGTCCGATGTATGGCATCCAGCTTGCTTTTCGTGAATTTGATTTCAGCAAAGGACTGACGGGCGGGGAATGGGCCGGGCTCAAATACTTCGAGCAGTACTTCAACAGCCCGATGTTCTGGCCTACGCTGCGAAATACGTTTATTATTGCCTTTTTCTCCATCCTGCTGGGCTTCCCGATGCCGATCCTACTGGCGCTGGTGGTTAACTCGATCCGCAGCAACAGACGCAAGCGAATCCTGCAGACTACGGTGTATATGCCTTACTTCATTTCCACCGTTGTACTGGTTGCGCTGCTGCAGATTATGCTGTCTCCTACCACCGGTCTGATTGACGGTTTCCTGAAGGCGCTGCACCTGATCCCTGCGGATACGAACCTCATTGGTGACCCTGGCGCCTTCGTTCCGGTGTATGTCATCTCTGCCATCTGGCAGGCCTGCGGCTGGAATAGCATTATCTTCATCGCCGCCCTGTCCTCGGTGGATGCGCAGCAGTATGACGCCGCCCGGATTGACGGGGCTAACCGCTGGCAGACTGTATGGCATGTCGAGATTCCGGCGATCCTGCCGACCATTATTATTTTATTGATTATGAATATGGGCAGCATACTCAGTGTAGGCTTCGAGAAGACTTTTCTGATGCAAAATAGTCTCAACAAGCCCGTCTCGGAGGTCATCTCCACGTATGTCTTCAATGTGGGCGTGAAATCCAACCAGTTCAGCTTCGGTTCAGCGGTCGGACTATTCAATACCCTGATCAACTTCACGTTCCTGATGCTGGCGAATGCACTGGCCAAAAAAACTTCAAAAATCAGTCTAATGTAAGGAGGAAATGGGATGTCAAACAGTCAAGCCGCTCCTTCGCAAAAGATTAAGCATTCGGGCGGTATCGCAGACAGGCTGTATACGCTGGTGGTTGCGGTTATAAGCATCGCAGCGTTCATCATGGTCGCGTACCCGCTGTATTTCATCATCATAGCTTCCGTCAGTAACTCTACCATGGTGAATCAGGGACAGGTTATTCTATGGCCCAAGGACATTAACCTGTATGGTTATGAGCAGATATTCAAGGACACCCGGATTTGGCAGGGGTATAAGAATACGATTATTTATACGGTGCTGGGCACGCTGCTCAACCTGCTGGTCACACTCCCTGCGGCGTATGCCTTGTCCCAGCGGAAATTCCGGGCACGCAGATTCATTATGCCGCTATTCGTGATCACGATGTATTTTGGCGGGGGCATGATTCCCACCTATCTGCTTATCCGTGACCTGAATCTGCTGAATACGCCTTGGGTAATGATTGTGAACGGCGCTATTAGTGTATACAATCTGATTATTACAAGGACCTTCTTCGAGACCGCTATACCGGAGGAGCTGCATGAAGCGGCTACCCTGGATGGCTGCTCGCACTTCCGTTACTTCATCTCGGTGGTGGTTCCGCTGTCCAAGGCGGTAATCTCCGTCATCACGCTCTATTATGTGGTGGGTCACTGGAACGACTTCTTCAACGCTCTGCTCTATATCAATACGGATAGCTTACAGCCGCTGCAGATCGTCCTGCGCAATATTCTGTTATCCAATCAGGCGTTCGCGGGCGGAGCCGGATCAGGGGCCGGTGCCGGTGCGGGCAGCTATGCCCAGCAGTTCGCGGATCAGATCAAATATGCGGTCATTATCGTATCGACGGTGCCGGTGCTGATTATCTATCCGTTTATCCAGAAGTACTTCGAGAAGGGTGTAATGATCGGTGCGGTGAAGGGCTGAGCGTATAGCTGACGCTGCGGGCAGCATCCGGTGGGCCGGGAGGGAGGGAACCTCAGTGAAAAAAAGTCTTGAACTGCTCGATTCCATCGGCGAACCTGTATCTCAAGATATGAAGGAAAAGCTAATTCATGGCAGCAGACAATTCCGCATGAGCGTGCATGTAACCAAGGTACCCTCCATGAATAATCTGGTGCTGTATTCCCACTGGCATGAAGAGCTGGAGCTGCTGTTCATGATTAAGGGCACGGCCAAATTCCATGTGGGACAGGAGAAGCTGGTCGTCCAGAGCGGAGAGGCGGTCTTCATTCAGCCCAATATGCTGCATTCGGCGATCCGCGTGGATCAGGAGGAGATCATTTTCTGCGCCGTGCTGGTGCACTTCAATTTCCTCTCCAGCCTGGAGAGAGACAAGATTCAGCAGCAGTTTGTATCCCCGCTCTTCCTCGACAACCGGCGTTATCCGCTGCTGATCGGGCGGGAGCTGGAGGAGAAGCTGCGGCTTATCCCACTGTTGGAGGAGGTGCGGGATCTCTATCAGCAGGAGTCGCACGGCTATGAGATGCTGATTAAGGCCAGGCTGTTCGAGGTACTGTACCGGCTGGAAAAGTGTGCGGCTGAGCATCCGCGGGCAGGACTGCCCGGGCAGTCCCGGGGCGGCAACAGCTCGATGTTGGCCAAAAAAACGCTGGCCTACGTCCAGCAGAACTACAGCAAGCGGATAACGCTCTCGGATATGGCCCAGCAGGTCAATATGAGCCCGTCGTACTTTTGCCGCTTCATGAAGAAGCAGTTCGACCTGTCCCCGATGGATTTCCTGAACGAATACCGGATCTCGGAGGCAGTCAGCCTGCTGGAGACCACGGATAAGAAGATCATGGAGATCTCCGGCATGACCGGCTTCAGCAATGTGAACCGGTTCACGGAGATGTTCAAGAAAACCTACGGCTGCCGCCCGATGGATTACCGGAATAGGCTGCGGCAGAGTAAGTAGGCGGAGCAGCTTAAGATTCGACTTGAAACTGAGTTCGTCGCTGCGGTGAACTCAACTTCTTTTTTGCTTTTCGTAAAAAATATTAATACTTCTATACAAAGCAGGAAAAAGCAGTTCCCGTATGGGAACTGCTTTTTCCTGCTAGTTGTGCAAGCCTTGATAGAAGGGGAACCTCTTACTTCGCTGGAGCCGATGGCTCAAGCCAGCGTGAATCCATTACAGGCTCAGCCGTCGCAGTGTAACCTGCGGGCAGGTACGTGGATACCGAGCCTTTGGTGATCACTTGCGGATACATTTTATCCGGGTCAGGCAGGGTTACCTTGAAGTAGATTACGGCTTTGGTGGCGCTGGTGAATTCGATACGCTCTACTGTCAGGCCGTAACCGGGGTTAGGCAGATTGTCAACGGTGATGGTGGCTTTGTTGACGCCTTCCGCGGCTTTGTCCAGGACTACATCGGAGACGTAATTGTTAGCCGGAACCGGCTCCGGCTCAGAAGGCTCATTGCCCGGATTGTTCGGCGTAATCACCCGGTCGGCGAATTCAGCGGCATCATGGATCATGACAGCGGCTTCAGCACGGGTAATCGCATCGGACGGACGGAATTTTCCGTTATCCAGTGTGAGCACCTTCGTGTTCAGCAGCACCTGCAGGCTGTAATTCACCTCTGGAGTAAGCTTATCGCCATCCTCGATCATGAAGAACATCTTGGTCACCGGGAAATTGCCCTTGCTCTGCAAGGCTTGGGTCAACAGATGGGCGAATTCTGCACGGGTCATCGGTGCATTCGGGTTGATATCCTTTGCCAGTGTCAGGCCGCTCTGCTTCGCAAGGGCGAAGGAGGAGGCGTACCAGGTATTATCTTTTACATTGTCGAAGAGCTGGCTGGCCTTAGTACTGCTGTCAGTACCGGCTTTCGGTGCAAGCGCCAATCCTTTTACAAGGAACTGTACGGCTTGCGCATTCGTCACTTTGGCATTGGGGGCAAACAGGTCGTTTGTAATTCCGTTAATTACGCCTGCGCTATGCAGTGAATTGATCTTGGTTTCGGCTGAATTTCCCTTGAGGTCCGTGAAGGCAAATGCGGACGCTCCGAAGGATAAACTGGCAGCCAGGATTCCGCACGCGATGCTCATTTTTTTTGCGTGCTTCGTTAGATTAGTTGGTTTCATTGTGCATCACCTCTATATACTCAGATGGTTCTTTACGGCGAAAAGTTGCAGTTGTCCGGAAAATAATACGAATAAACTTAGGACAACGGGATAAACCGGGTGGACCACAGGTAAAATTTATTTTGCGGATCGGTAAATCCTCTTTTATTCTGGTCCAGGGCTGCGATTCTCTTCATCTCTTCATCGGACAGGGAGAAATCAAACAGCTCCAGATTTTGTTTCAGCCTTGCAGGAGTAACCGACTTCGGTATGACAGCGATACCACGCTCAAGGTTCCATCGCAGGATGACTTGCGCCGCTGTTTTATCATACCTCTCTGCCATTTCGGTGAGCACAGGATGGGTAAGCATCTCCGAGTTACCGTGTCCAAAAGGGCTCCATGCGACATGCCGGATACCGTGCCCCCTCATATAGTCATGAAGCGACCCTTGCTGGAGCAGCGGATTCGTCTGAATTTGATTTACTGCGGGGACAATCGTCCCCTGCTTCATGACCTTGTCCAGATGCTCCGGCTCAAAATTGGACACCCCGATCGCCCGGATCTTGCCCTCTTTGTATAAAGACTCCAGGATATGCCAGCTTTCCAGATAGTGCTTAGCCGGCCAGTGGATCAGGTAGAGGTCAACATAATCCGTTTGGAGTTTTTGAAGACTGGCTTCAAAGGCTTTCCGGGTCTTTCGCCCCAGGTCCGTGCTCCATACTTTGGTCGTAATAAAGAGCTCGCTTCGAGGTACACCCGATTTCTGAACAGCCCTGGCTATCAGCTCCTCGTTGCGGTAAGCTGCCGCCGTATCCAGATGCCGGTACCCGTTCTGGAGCGCCCATACTAGAGCGTCTTCATTATTGTCTTTGATATTGTACACACCCAGACCCACCTTCGGCATCTGGACTCCGTTATTCAAAACGAAGTGTTCCATTTAGCATCTTCCTTTCCTTCTAAGTTCGGATAACAATCCCTCTTGGTGAACGATTATAGCATAAGAAGGCAACTAATCTTCATTGGGAAAGAAAATCGAGACGGATGTACTTCGTAGGATTTTGAAGGGGAAATATAGTTCTGCAGACGGCTGATTGTATTTCCTGCAATAGAAAACTCATATTTGACCGTGAAATGTGCTTCTGTTGTATTTCGTACAGTGGAATGTTGCGTTTTGAGCGAAATATGGCCTTTATCCAACATCAGTTGTATCAAATACAATAGATTCTATTTGGAAGCCTTTTTTACAGCATTCTATTGTACAAACTACAGTTACTCTCGTTCCAGCGTAATCGCATGCTGAGGGTGTCGTCCCGCCATTAAGTTACCAGCGATATGCTCAAGTATATTCTGTACAACTAAATCGTCCAGTGTAGCGCCTAATTTCCATTTAGTTGTAAAACATACACTTAAGTAAAAAGAAGCGGAGGGGAAGTTTGGAACTGGATTATCACACACTGCCAAACTTTTAAATTGTTCATTTTGTGAATAAGAAACTATGATATTTTTCCTTTTTAATCCCATAAAATACTATAATATAGGAGATGCAATCTTGGGAAACCAAGCTTATTTGAGAAGAATGGGATTGGAGAGAAGTTCATGCGTGTTGCGCTGGTGTGTTGTGCAGATTCCACAGAGCCTTGTGAGGATTGCAGGTTTAAGAAAGTTCATTCTTTTTTTTCACAGGTGTACGGTTGTAAGGTATTGCATTTCAAGGAGCTTGAGGCGCTCGTCGATATTGTGAAGGAGGGCCTCCGGCTCGATGGTGTGGTGATCAGCACCCCTGACTTCAACCCGGGCTTCATTCACACGGTGCAGTACCTGCAGCAGATGCTTACGCTGAGAATATTCTTCATTGTAGAGGAGATCAGCGCGCACGGTACCCCTGTCCCCTTTCCTTCCAATCATATGTATATCAGCAGCTTCGAGCGTTACGGCTTCCAAGAGGAATTGTTCAGCCGGTTGCGCTGCTGGTTCGACGAAGGACTGGGCCTCCCCACACACCACACCAGACAAATCAAGGATATCGCCCTTCATCTGCACTCCAAATCCCTGAAGGTCGGAGAATTCGTCATTGAGCTTACCTGTAAAGAGTTCGAACTCCTGGATCTGCTGCTGGAATGCCAAGGCCAATACATTCCCACCGAGCAGATTCTGCACCATCTGTGGGATAGGTATACATCCCCTGAGATTGTGAGGCAGTACGTATACAAGCTGAGGCACAAAATTGAGATCATCTCCGGACGAAGCGACATCATCCTGTTTCGCCGGGGGATCGGATATTCGGTGAACCCATTGATCTGACAGAGTTCTGTCAGGTCTTTTTTGTGCCCGGAAAACACATAGATTGTACTCTGCCGTCTCCTCTCAGAAATGCACAATAACTGTAAATTAACGCAAGCTTAACAGCCGGGTTATGTCCCCTTCCGGGCTTAGGCGTTACGATGTCATTAATACGAATGGGGAGGCAGATGAAGTGGCAACGATTCAGAACAGTGTCTGGATTCACGCAGACCGGATCACCGTATTTGAGCGGACGAATGATATTGCGCACTGGACAGATTTATTCACAGAATACAAGGAGACGCGGGTGCTGGAGCAAGGAGACGCCTACATCCGGTTTGAGCTGACGACACATCCCGAGGAGAACCGGCCTTCGCGCACATGGGAATCGGAACGCTGGCTGGACCGGCCGAACTTCCGGATTACGGCCAGACGCCTTGCGCCGCTGCTGCCGTTCAAGCATATGAATCTGGAATGGCTCTATGAGGAGAAGGACGAAGGGACGTACATGACCTGGATTCAGGAATTCGAGGTAGATCCGGCAAGCGGGCTGACCGGGGATCAGGTGGAAGCGCATCTGAACCGCACGACTAAGGAGCAGATGGCAGCGATCAAGCACAATATCGAGAAGCAAACGGTTCGGAGCTGAGGGCTTACATGGAGAAGGTGACAGGAAAAAGAGTCGTGATCACCGGAATGGGGCTGCTTACCCCGCTGGGGAATACGCTGGAGCAGTTCTGGAGGAACAGCCTGCAGGGCAAGGTGGGATATGACCGCTTGCAGGGCTATGAGCATATGGCGCTCAAAAGCCGAGTTACCGGCACAATACCGCAGTTCGAGCATTTGGGCCGGACAGCCGATGAAGCGCAGCGGGCAGGCATGGGGCGGCCGGGGATTCTGGCGGTCAATGCCGCGATAAGGGCGGTTGCCGATGCGGGGCTTGTGTTCACGAAGGAGCTGCGGGAGCGTTCTGGGGTCTGCATCGCCAATGCGATTGCCGATACCCCGTTCTCGGAGCAAACCTTCCTGCGGATGACGGAGGGCGGGCAGGGGCCGATTGATCATGGACTCTGTCAGGAGGATTTGTACCGCAAGGGCATGTTCTCTTATATTGCCTTCGAAGTGGCGCATGAGTTCGGACTTCAGGGAGAGGCGCTGGTCATGTCTACGGGCTGCACGGGCGGCATTGATGCGGCCGGATATGGATATGAGTCGATTACAGCCGGGGAACATGACGTAATGATCTGCGGCGCAGCGGAAGCACCGGTCAGCTCCATGACCATTGCCTCCTTCGATGCCATTGGTGCGTTGACCTCTAAGTTCAACGATGATCCGCAGCGGGCTTCGAGGCCGTTTGAGAAGAACCGCAGCGGCTTTGTTCTCAGTGAGGGCTGTGCCGTTGTGGTTCTAGAGGAGCTGGAGCATGCGCTCCGGCGGCAGGCGCCGATCTATGGCGAGGTGACCGGATTCGCAAGTACCAATAACGCTTTTCATATGACCGATCTGCCGCAGGACGGGGATGCGCTCAGTCTGACGATGAACGAGGCGCTGGGCCACGCGGGCCTGACAGCGGAGGACATTCAATATATCAACGCGCATGGAAGCTCGACTCCGCAGAATGATGCTTTTGAGACCGCCGCTTATAAAAGAACGTTCGGAGAGCTCGCCTACTCCATCCCGATCAGCTCCACGAAATCGATGGTAGGCCATCCGCTCTCAGCAGCGAGTGCCATTGAGATTGTGCACTGCCTGCTGGCCTTGAACGAGGGATATATCCCGCCAACCGCGAATCTGGACGAGCCGGACCCGGCCTGTGATTTGAACTATGTACCGAAGCATGCGATACAGCGCGACCTGTACCATATTCTGACCAATGCCAGCGGATTCTCCGGCATTCACTCCGCCATGATCCTGGCAGCGAACGAATACAGTAATCAGGCGGGCAAGCTTCAGACTGAACAATGGATGTGCAGCCTATGAAGAATACAGTATTCGTAACCGGAGTAGGAATGGTGGGGCCGTGCGGGAATAGTGCCGGGGCCTTCTGGGAGGGACTCCTGAGCGGCCGCAATTATATGACTCCGCTCCAGCTTGAGCATACAACCGGAGCCGCCCCTCCCTTCGCGGGACAAGTCAGCGGGATGGAGCCGGAGCGGGTCATCTCGAAGCGTCTGCTCAAGAAATGCTCCCGCTTCTCTGTGATGTCGATCCTGGCTGCGAAGGATGCCATGGATGATGCGCACTGGGAGCTGGATCAGATGAGCCGCAAGCGGATCGGGATCTTCGTCGGCAACAACTCGGGAGGCTGGGAGAGTGCGCGGAACGGCCTGCGTGTCTTGCACACCGAAGGGGCGCCCTTCATTGACCCGAACCTGGCGAGCAACTGGTTCCCGGCGGCGGCACAAGGGCATATGTCCCTGGCCTTCGACATCAAGGGCTACAGCAAGACTGTGATCGCAGACCGGAGTAGCGGGCTGCTCGCCATTGCCTATGCGGCCAGAGCCATCCGCAGCGGGATTATCGATGCAGCTATCGTGGGCGGAGCCGAGACGCCGCTTGATCCGTGGGCATTGTCCTTCTATAACACGGAGGGGCTGCTGAATCTGAAGGCGGATCGCCCGCAGGCGGCATACCAGCCATTTGTGGAGTCGCGGAGCGGAATGACCCTGGCTGAAGGAGCCGCGTTCCTCTGCCTTGAATCGGAGCGCAGCCTTCAGAAGCGCGAGGCATCCCGCCGGGTGAGGGCAAGCATCCAGGGCTTTGGTTTTACCAACGACGGTCAGGCCGCAGCCCCGCCTGAGGAGAGTGTAGCGCAATGTGCCAGGGCGATCCGGCTGGCGGTCGGGCATTCGGAGACGCAGCCGGAGCAGATCGGCTATCTGTCGCTGGATGGGGCGGCTTCCGCCCGCGAAGACGGAATTGAATGCTCGGCCATCCAAGAGGTCTTCGGCAGTAGTACAGAAGCCAAGTGGGCGGGCTGCCCCAAGACTGTCTTCGGCAACACGATTGGAGCGGCAGGGGCGTTCGATGTGGCACTGAGTGTGCTGGCTATGAATCACGGGGAGTTGCCCGGCCTTCCGTATCTGGCAGAATCGGTTCAGGACAATGGCTTGAACTTCGTCCCGGGGATCAGCCGCCGAACAGCTGTGGAGTCTTCACTGATTATATCCAGAGGAAGGGGTGGTGTCTCTTCGGCACTGGTTGTGAACGCTGAAGGCTTGTAAGGGTGAATATTACGGCACATTAACTTAAGCGGGAGGGTGTATCTAATGGTATTCGAGAAGGTAAAAGCAATCATTGAGGATATTGGCATTGAGGATGAAATTACGGAATCATCGCGGCTCTATGACGATTTGGCCCTGGATTCAACAGAGCTGGCGCTGGTCTCTACAGCACTGGCGAAGGCATTTGGCATCTTCATTGAGAGCCGGGTGCTCAAGACGTATTCTGTAGCCCAAGTGATCGAAGCCGTTGCCTTGAAGGCATGATCAGAGGGATCGGCATGGATCTGGTCAGCATCAGCTTCGTGGAGCAGATGCTGGCCAAGTGCGGTGAACTCTTCATCCAGCAGTACTATTCAATGGAAGAAAGGGAACTGTTCGCCTGTAAAAAAAGACATGCAGAACAGTTCCTGGCCGGTAGATTCGCCGCCAAAGAAGCGCTGCTGAAGGCCATCGGCACCGGAATGAACTGTGAGCTGGACTGGAATGAGCTGGAGTTCCTGAGCCTTCCCAGCGGCCAGCCCTATCTGGTCCGCAGCCGAAGACTGGAGTCTTATATACAGCAGCAGGAGAGCATCCACGTAAGCATTAGTCATCACGGTGATTATGCTGCTGCATTCATCATTATTGAGAGCAGTCAATGACTGTGAGGAGGACGAATCACATGAGCAACAACAAAATATTCACACTACTCGCCATCAACATTCTGCTTGTATTCTCTATTATGGTCAGCATCTTCCCAATCGCACCCCTGATCAGCAGTGATCTCGGCATGACCTCCGGTGAGATTGGAACCATAGCGGGGATTGCCTCGCTGGTGATGACCTTTCTGTCCATTCCGTCTGGTGTCTTCGCAGACCGGTACGGGCGGAAGAAGATTATTATCGCCTCCATGGCATTATCGGCAGTGGCTGTATTTATGGTGGCTGCATCCCACGGAGTGCTGCTGTTCACGGCTGGATGGCTGCTGTTCGGCTTCGCCAGAGGGTTCGTGTCCACGCCGATCTTCGCGGTGGTGATGGATGTGTGCAAGCCCGAGGAGCGGGGCCGGGCGATGGGTATTGTATCCGGGGCGATTGGCGCCGGGTCGGTGCTGGGGTATGTGCTGAGCGGGCTGCTGAGCAATTATTTCGGCTGGCATACCTCCTTCGCGGTGCTGGCTTCACTGCTGCTGCTGTCTACGCTAGTTACCACAGTGCTGCTGCGGGAGACCGGAGTCAAGAATACAAGCCGGAGCATCGGGCAAGCCTTCAAAAGCTCCTTCAAATGGCTGGGCGTCCGCGAAATTCTGCTGGCAGGCATTGTGGGAACCCTGTGCTTCATGGTAGGTGTCTTCACTACCTTCCTGGTACCGTTCGCGGCTAAGGAACAGGATATCTCGCTAGTGCTGCTCAGCCTGCTGTTCATTCCGTATGAGGCGGTAGCCTCGTTCGGGGCGGTTTTCATCGGCTGGATCTCGGATAAGGTAGGCAGACATGCGCCCCTGATCTGGGCCCAATCGATCTGCGTGGGAGCGCTCGTGCTGCTGTATGCGCTGGACTTCAACCCCTGGCTGCTGACCTTCGGCTATGCGCTGATCGGACTCACGGAAGGGCCGATTATTACCCTGGTCAACACGATTATTACGGATAAGGTCATCAAGATTAATCCGATGGAGATGGGCGCAGCCTTAGGAACCTTTCGGACTCTTCAGGGGGTCGGGATTGCGCTGGGGTCTACGCTTGGCGGATTCTTCTACAGCCGAATCGGCACGCATCCCAGCTATCTGGTGGCCGCCGGACTGATGGTGCTGACGCTGCTGATCTCACTTAGCCTGGGCAAGAAGGAAGAGGCGGGTGTCACCGAATATAAATCTGCGGGATAAGGGGTGCAATATGAACCAGGTCTACACGAAAACAGTGGTCCATATGGAAGAGGTGCCGGTGGTTCATGCCAGAGGAGGACAGATGCGCGTGCTGGCAAGTCCGGCAACTGTCGGGTCTACCCAATTGATCATGGGTCATGTCCTGCTCCAGCCGGGAGAAGAGATCAAGGAGCATCTCCATGATTACGGCGAAGAGAATGTCTATGTCGTCCGGGGCCGGGGAACGGCGTTCATTGAGGATATTCCGCATGCCATCCGGGAGAATAGCCTGTTCATTGCGCGGAGGGGTGAGCGGCACCGCGTAGTCAATGAGGGTCCGGGCGAGATGGAGCTGGTCTTCGCCACGGCGCCGCTGGCCCCGAGGCCGGAGATTGGGCACAGAGAGGTCTAGCCTCCCGGCCTTGCAATACCAATTCTAAGCAAAGTGGTGAGAAGACGAACGTGAAGAGCGATCTTGTAATTGTAGATACTCATGCCCATTTCGCCGTCAAGGAGAACAAAAGCCTGGAGCTTAGTCTGGCCGGGGCCGGGACGGTCCCGGATTACAAGAAGCAGAAGGGCTTCGATGACTTGCAGTATCTGAAGAAGATGGTGGGGGCCACGCAGGACGGCTTCGTCGATGACAACAATCTGCTGGAGGATTACCTGAACTGTATGGCCGAGAACCAGATTGCCATGAGCTGGGTGCATCAGCTCAGCTTCGAGGATGTCTACGGCTATGAGGTGCTGTCCAATGAGAAAATCGCCGAGGCGGTCCGCGCCCACCCCGACAAGCTGCGCGGCTTCGCCAGCGTCAATCCCTACAAAGGGAAGGAAGCGCTGGCGGAGCTGGATTATGCCATTAAGACGCTGGGCATGCAGGGCTTCAAGCTGAACCCCAATGATTACGGAGGCTTCGTCCTGAATGACCGGGATTTGCTGTATCCGCTGTATGAGCGGTGCAGTGAGCTGGGCATTCCGGTCAGCGTGCATACCGGGATTACGCCGGGCAGTATTTTTCGGATGAAGCATAACTACCCGATTCTTCTTGATGATGTGGCGGTGGATTTTCCCGACCTGACCTTGATTGTGGAGCATATGGGCCATCCCTGGAATGACCTGTGCTATTACATGGTCGGCCGGCACGACAATATGTATGTGACCATCACGGCGGTAGCCAATATCCTGATTCACAATAACCCGAAGGTGTTCCGGATGGAGCTGGCCAAAATGATCTCGGTCTGCGGCAGCCACAAGATTCTCTGGGGCTCGGACTGGACAGTCACTCCGAACATTGCCGAGGTGCTGAATTACATGCAGAAGGTAGTGATCCCGCTGCCCATGAAGCTGATGATGGGGGTGAAGGAGATCAAGCGGGAGGATGTCCAGAACATCCTGGGGCGTAACGCACTCAGAATTATGAAGTAGGTGAGGACATGGCAGTTCAGTTCATTGATTTAAGTGTGCCGATGGAGCAGAATCCGGGCGAGCTGGCCCCGTACGGGTTCGAGCAGACCGGCCATCAGGAGGGGGCAGACCGCTTCGCCCGCCAATTCAACGGGAGCCGGAAGGACTTTCCGGGCGAAGAGTTCCTGAACATGGAGATGATCACCGCATCCACGCATACCGGGACCCACTTCGATGCCCCCCTGCACTTCGGCTCCATGAGCGAGGGAGAACCGGCAGCGTCCATTGACGAGGTCCCGCTGGAATGGTGCTTTGGCGACGGGGTGGTGCTGGATTTCACCCATAAGCAAGCAGGAGAATCCATCGGGCAGCAGGATATTGAACAGGCGCTTGAGCGGATCGGGTATACACTGAAGCCGCTGGATATTGTGCTGATTCGTACAGGTGCGGACCGGCACTGGGGAACCCCCCGGTATCTCACGGATTATCCGGGCATGAGCAGGGAGGCTACAGCATTCCTGACCGGGCAAGGCATCAGGCTGATGGGCATCGACAGCTACGGGTTCGACCGTCCGTTCAAGCATATGATCAGCGATTATAAGCGGACCGGCGACAACGCCTATCTGTTCCCCGCTCACTTCTGGGGCAGAGAACAGACGTATTGCCATATGGAGCGCCTGGCGAATCTGGACCGGATTCCGGTGGCATACGGGTTCAAGGTCGCTTGCTTTCCGATCAAGATCAGGCAGGCCGGTGCGGCCTGGGTAAGGGTAGTAGCCATTATTGAGTAGTACATCACAAGTTAAGTGAAACGAGTCACATACCAATCACATAATCCAAGAGGAGGAATTAGGGATGAATTATGAATTTGAGCTTAAGGTTACGGGTGTTAAGGGGCATTGCCGGGCAGGGCATAAGGAAGGGGATATCATGAAGGTCTCCCCGTTGAACGCAGGGAATCTGTGTGGAACGGCGTTTCATGCGGTCTTTCCGATGCTGCTGGCGCTGAACATGGATGCGAAGCTGCCGTGGGACCCGGAAGGCAACATTGTACATTCGGCCTGCCCGGATCTGCGCAACCAGATGACGATGGAGATCCGCCGCATTCCGGTGGAGCCGTCCGAAGATTCCCCATATGCGGGCCGGATGCTGCAATCCAAATGAAGGGGGAACGCTCCATATGACCAGAGCGAAGCAATATGTTGAATTGTTCAAGGAGAGAGATTCGATCTGTGTCTCGCATTATCCTGTACCTGTCTCTCAGCACGAAGAGTCTGAAGTAAGGTCGCTGATGGAGCTGAATCAGGTGAATACCAAGGATACACCGGTAGCGCTGTATCTGCATATTCCCTTTTGCGATGCCACCTGCTCGTTCTGCCCGTTCAACCGTTATCTGAAGCGGCAGGATCAGGTGGACCGCTACCTGGCCGCTGTCCGGCAGGAGATGGACAGCTATGCAGCTACGCCGTTTGGCAGCAGCATTACGGTCTCGTCCATTAATCTCGGCGGCGGAACTCCCTCCTGCCTGTCCTCGGAAGAGCTGACCGGTGTCCTGCAATACATCAAGCAGGCCTTCCGCGTGGAAGAGGACGCCATGATCTTCATCGAAGGCAACCCGCGGAATTTCACGGCAGACAAGCTGGAGGCCTTGGCTTTGCAGGGCCTCAACCGGATCAGCGTGGGGGTGCAGACCTTTCAGGAAGAGCTGGCCGAAGTGCTGGGGCTGTATCACAGTGTCGAGGATTCATTCGCGTTAGTTAAGAATGCGCGTAACAGCGGCATTGAGAATGTCGGCATTGACCTGATGTACAATCTGCCGGGCCAGACGCTGGATCAATGGCGGGCGGATATCCTCACCTCCATCGAGCAGGAGATTGACCATATCTGCGTGATTTCCTTCTGTGTTGTCCCGCATACGCAGATTGCCTCGCGTATAGCGGAAGGGAAGATCCCGGGCATCGGGGATGTCTACCGGGAGATCGAGCTGTATACCATCGCCAAGGAGATGCTGCTGGAAGCCGGGTATGAGCAGTACAGCGTCATCGATTTCGCCAAGCCGGGCAAGACGGACCGGCACGCCACCCTGTACTTCTCGGAGCAGTCGCATATGATCGGGATCGGCGCGGCCGCTTTTGGCATCATCAACGGCTATATGTATATCAACAGCGGCAATCTGAATGAATATATGACCCGCGTGCAGGACGGGCTGCTGCCGGTCAATTGCGGGGAGAAGGCGGATGAGCGGGAGCTGGCGCACGGGGCCATGGCTAAGGGGCTGCGGATGCTGTCCGTTAACCGTGCCGGGTTCGTGAAGATGTTCGGGCAGGAGCCGGAGGAGCTGTTCCCGGAGACGATCGAACGTCTGGTGCAGGACGGGCTGCTGATTCAGGATGCGGAAGGGATTCGGCTGACTGAGGACGGCATTATATGGGGCAACAATGTGAGCAAGCAATTTTTCTCCGCAAAATATGCGGATTACGGGCTTCAGCACCGGATGAAGCTGGCCAAGGGACGCCCGGTGCAGTCGGTACAATCGGTACAGTCGGTACAATCATAAGGAGGGTATAGCTGATGAGCGATATGTTGATGAGAGTTAATCCGCAGGTGGGGAACGCTTTTGAGAGCATGTGCAAGTCGATTGAGGACACGGGGACGCTTGACCCCAAGGTGCGGGAATTGATCCGGCTGGCTTGCGTGGTTACAGACCGTTCTGCCTACGGCATCCGGCTGCATGCAATGAAGGCTTATGAGTTGGGGGCGAGCGCGGAGGAAGTGACAGAGACGGTGATGAATTGTCTGCCTGTGGCAGGTATTGAGGCGGTCTCTTCCGGTCTGGCTGCGGCCTTGTCGGCAGTGGAAGCTAAGCGGGGTGTTCATCATGTCGGTTAAGACCACGGCCTACGAACGCTTCTACAACGTCTATCCTCATAGAGATCCAATCTGTGTGTCCCACTATCCGAACCCTGTGACCGAGGTTGCCCCCGCTGATATCTATGGAACGATGGGCCTTGGCGGCCAGCCTCCGGCGGATAATGTGGGCGCAGTCTATGTGCATGTTCCCTTCTGCGCGTCCGTCTGCATCTTCTGCCCCTTCAACAAGATGGCCTATCAGGAAAAGCAGGTGGAGCAGTACATGGAGGCCGTCAAGGCCGAAATCGGCATCTATGCCTCTTCTCCGTATGGTTCGCAGTCCACGATCAGTGCGGTGACGTTCGGGGGCGGTACGCCTTCGGCTCTGTCGGCTGAACGGATGGTGGAGATGCTGAAGAGCGTCCAGGCGAGTTACCGGGTGACGCCGGATGCGCAGATCTCTTTTGAAGGCAGCCCGGCCACCTTGACGCTGGAAAAAATGCAGGCCATCCGCGCCCAGGGGGCGAACCGGATCAGCATCGGCATCCAGACCTTCAACGACAAGATGGGGCATCATCTGCGGATGAGCCATGATTCCCGGCGGGCCTTTGAGGTGCTGGAGGAAGCGAAGGAAGCAGGCTTCGAGAATATTGGGATCGATCTGATGTACAACCTGCCCGAGCAGACCATGGAGGAGTGGCTGGAGGATGTCCGCACGGCGGTGCGGCTCGGCATCGACCATATCACGGTATTTTCACTGTGTGTAGTACCCTTTACTGCCCTGTTCAAAATGATCAAGGAAGGCAAGATTCCGCCTACCGGCAGCGTCGAGCTGGAAGTGGATATGTATCTGGAAGCCAAGCGGCTGCTCCAGGAAGAAGGCTATGTCCAGTACAGCGTGTGGGATTTCGCCAAGCCGGGCTTCGAGGACCGGCATGTTGTCTTGTACTATACCCAGCAGAAGGATCTGTTCGCGCACGGTCCGGCGGCCTTCGGGTACGTCAACAAGCTGATGTATATCAACCAGGGGGATATCCAGGAGTACAGCGACCGGCTCCAGCAGCAGTTCCTGTCCGTCTTCATTGCCAGTCAGGCAGATGATCTGGAAGCGATGCACGGGATGATGGCCAAGGGTCTGCGGATGCTCTCAGTGAAGCGGAAGGATTTCGCTGGAATGTTTGGATATCAGCCGGAAGAGGTCTTCGGTCAGACGATCGATGATCTGGTAGCCAAAGGCCTGCTGGAAACGGATGAGCATGAGATCCGCCTGTCGGACAGAGGGATTGTCTGGGGCAACAACGTCTGCAAGGAATTCTTCTCGGAAGCGAACCAGCAGACCTTCGAGAGCCGTGTGAAGCTGGCACGCGGACAAAAGCCGGCTGAGGCTGCCGGAGAGGAGCTGAAGGGATGAAGCTGTCTGTCGGCACGAACTTTGATGACCGGTTGCCCATCCTGCTGAAGGATTCGCATGTGGATGTCTTCTATGGCAAGCTATCTTCTGATCTGGTGGGCGGCGGAAGACCGACCTTTGCGCTGCCCACGATAGACCGGGCGAGGGTGGAGGAGCATGTCAAGCTCCTGCATGCCTATGGGTTCAAGTTCAATTATCTGCTGAATGCGACCTGTCTGGATAACCTGGAGACTACCAAGGATTTCCATTACCGCCTGCGCGAGCTGCTGGAATGGATCGGCACCCTGCAGCCGGAATATGTGACCGTATCCCTCCCGATGCTGATTGATATGGTGCGCACCGCGCTGCCGGATGTGAAGATCAGCCTGTCCACCTTCGCCAATGTGAATACGCTGCGGCAGGCACAGTATTTCGAGGAAAAAGGCGTCAGCGAGATTACTCTGCCCGAGAGCCGGAACCGCGACTTCGCCTTCCTGGAGAGCCTGCGCAAGAATACCCGTTGTGACTATCAGCTCATTGCGACCAATGACTGTATGCTGGATTGCCCCATGCGCCACAATCATGCGAACTTCCAGAGTCATGCCTCGCAGTGCAATCATGTAACGGAGGGCTTCGCGCTGGATTATTATATGCTGCGCTGTACGGAGCGTAAGCTCCAGCACCCTGAGGAGCTACTGAAGTCGCAGTGGATTCGCCCGGAAGACATGTATGTCTATGAGGAGCTGGGCTATCACAAGTTCAAGCTGACCGAGCGGATGAAGACCACGGAGAAGATTGCGGCTACCGCGCAGTCCTATTCGCAGCGGAAGTATCAGGGGAACCTGCTGAGCCTGCTTAATTCGCGGATGGCAGAGGCTGACTTCGAAATGCCCAACTTCTCGAAGAATATCAAGGAGGAGTTCGCTCCGTCCGAGAAAATGAGACAGGTCTACCGCCTGCTGTTCAGCTTCCAGGCCAGCATCGACAACGAGAGCCTGGAAGGCTTCCTGGAGGGCTTCCGCTCGAAGCGCTGCGACCGGATGGACTGTGACAAGTGCGGCTACTGTGCCGAATGGGCCAGCCGGACGGTGTCCATGGCGAAGCCCGGGGACGAGGCGCTGAAGGAATTCGAGCAGCTGTTCGCGGCGCTGGCTTCAGGAAGCTTCTTCGATTCGGCGGCCGGAGGAATGAAGGTGGCCTGGAGCGCGGAAGGCGAGGGTCTTCTGGAAGCTGTCATTGGGCGCAAGCCCGAGTTCATCCGCGATATGGCCGGGCCTGAGATCCGTAAGAAGGCTGAGGAGCTGGCAACGGCGCGCGGAAGTGCCCAGGTCTTAAGGCAGGATGTCGCCAAAGCGAACGTACTGTGTACCCCGGCAGACTTCCGGATGTTCGCGCTCAGCGATCTGCGGTCGCTGGGCTTCGATACGGCTGAGCTGGACTTAGAGGAGGCGGCCGGATGAAGAAGATCATCGGGCTCGCCGGGTCCATGAAGAAGCGCCACAGCTCCAGTGAATACCTGCTCTCTGTTGCGCTTGAAGCCGCAGCGGAGCAGGGGGTGCAGACGGAGCTGCTGCGGCTGAATGATTACAACATTCTGCCCTGTGACGGCTGCGGCAATTGCATGAACGGCAAGCACTGCCACCTGCTGAAGGACCCGGAGGACCAGTTGACGGAGCTGTACGACAAGCTGAAGGAGGCGGACGGCTTCGTCTTCGCCTCTCCGGTCTATGCGCTCTCGCTTCCGGCCGTCTGGAAGAACTGGATCGACCGCTGCGAGCCTTGCAGCGACGAGGATCTGGACTTCGAGTACTACAATTATGACCGGGTAGCCGGGGTGAAGGGCAAGGCGTTCAAGGGTAAGGTCGCCGGACAGATTGTTGTCGCAGCGGGACCGGGGCATGAATGGGCGCTGGCCTCGCTGATGCCCTGCTTCACGGCGATCAAGCTGTCGATGATTGCCAGCGCAGGCATCAGCCTGATTGAATATGACGGGCAGCCTGGCATCCGCAAGCGCTCCTGGAGCAAGCCGATTGAAGAAGCGGAGGAGGCGAAGATGATGGCCCGGGCAGTCGGGATGCGGGTGGCCTCCTCCCTGGGCTTCTCTTACTTCGACCTTCCCGGGCAGTCGGGAGGGGTGCAGGTGAACGGTGATCCGGGGGAGAGCCACGGGCAGGGGCAAGGGCTGGCGAGCCTGGAGCAAAGCGAAGTCTGGTCTGCCTTCACTGTACAGGACGTCCGGGATGGGGAGGTTACGCTCGGTGAACTCGCTTCGATTCAGCCAAGGATCTTCGTCATTGGCGATCAGCAGGCCAGCCTCCGCTGCGGGCCGCTGCTGGAGCAGCTGAAGCGGCAGTTCGGCGGGACCGCAGATTGTGCGCTGATTGCAAGAGTGGGGCAGCTGCCCCACTTCATCACTCATGAATTCGTGAAGGAGAAGACAGGCCAGACTGTTCCCGGCTTCACGCTGTACTATGACTGGGAGGATAAGCTGGCCTCGCGCTGCACCCTGGCGCCCGGACAGCCGGCCATTCTGGTAGGCAGAAGCCCCGGGGAGTGGTGGTTGTTTGCAGTGGATGAAGCAGACGGCCGGGATATAGACCGGGTCGTGGACTATCTGGAGGAAGCTGTCGTATGAGCGGCCCGGCCGGGAAGTTCAAGGGAGGATACAAATTACATGTTGAAGACTAAAGGGATACCTTTACATCACACTGTTCAGGGTACCGGAGAAGCCGTGCTGTGCCTGCACGGTAACCGCGACTCTTCGCTTGTCTTCCGGGATTTGGCCATGGCGCTTGCGCCTCATTATCAGGTGCTGTGCGCGGACTTGCGTGCACACGGCCAGTCGGAATACGACGGTCCGGCCTTCACCCTGGAGGATATGGTCGATGATATTCTCAGGCTGCTGGATGAGCAGGGGCTGAAGCAGGTCTCGATCATCGGGCATTCCCTGGGCAGTACGCTTGCTCTGCTGCTCTCCGCACGTGAGCCGGACCGGGTGAAGAAGCTGGTATTGATGGGGGCCGCCGCCACCTTCGCGGTTCCGTTCAAGCGGCCGGAGCATGGGGAAGAGATCACGCCGGATGCTGTGCGGCAGACGAATGCGGCGGCGGTTCCGTATTTTTTCACCGAGGGGCATGAAGCAGTTCAGCAGCAGATTCTGGAGGGCTGGTCCCGGCTGCCTGCCGCGACCCACCGTCTGATGATTCAGATCAAGCATCCCGATCTCCGGCCGGTCCTGCAGGGCATCCGTCAGAGATCGCTTATTATTACCGGGGAAGCGGACCGGATTACGCCGCTGCACAAGGCGCTGGAGCTGAACCGGTATTTGCCGGACTCCCGGATGCATACGGTTCCAGGCGCCGGACACTTTATGTTTCTTGAGGCGGGCGGGGATGTAGCTGCTGCCACGCTCACTTTTCTTAAGGGGGAGTGAGCATGGGCAGAGTGCTGCTGATCTCGGCGAATACGGAGAAGCGGCCGCCTGTATTCCCGCTGGGTCTTAGCTATATTCATGCCAGTCTTGTCGCTTCCGGCTGGGAAGCAGGCATGCTGGACATGACCCAGCTGGAGTATAACCGGGAGACCGTTACGGATTACCTCAATGCCTATATGCCGGATTATGTCGGTCTATCCATCCGCAACCTCGATAACTGCTGCATGCAGTACCCCCGGAGCTTCGTGGACCAGGTCTGTGCGTTGGTCGATTGGGTCCGGGGATGGAACTGTACCGCCCGCATTATTCTGGGAGGGGCGGGCTTCTCGCTTCTGCCCCGGCAGTGGCTGCAGGAGACAGGAGCCGATTACGGCATTGTCGGAGACGGCTGTGACAGTATCGTGGAGCTGCTGGGCCAGCTGGAAGCGGGGCAGGTGCCGTCCGCAGTGAGCGGGCTGATGTTCAGAACAAGGGCCGGGGAATGGAATTACTGGTCGCCATATGCACCGGAGCAGCTGGATCAGGAGTATTTCCCGAGCCGCAGCGGATTTCTGCACAGCTATGATGTAGAGCGGAAGGTCCGCCATAATGTATTGACCAAAAGGGGCTGTGCGCTAAGCTGCACCTATTGTGCTTACCCGTCACTGGAGGGCCGGGCCGTCCGCCTGCGGTCGCCGAAGGGGGTTGCCGATGAGATTGAGCAGATGGTTGTGCAGTATGACATCGGTGCTTTTGATTTCGTGGACAGTGTGTTCAACTATCCGCTCGAGCATGCCGAAGAGATCTGCCGGGAGCTGATCGGGCGGACGTTGCCGTTGTCCTGGGGCTGCTTCCTGAATCCGCGGTTCTTCACGGCAGAATTCGCCGGGCTGCTTAAAGGGGCTGGGTGTACGGAGGTGGAGTTCGGGATTGATTCAGGCAGCGATGTCTGTCTCAGGTCGTTCAAGAAAAACTTCCGGCAGGCCGAGATCCGGACGGTGGTCCAGCTCTGCCGTGATCAGGAGCTGGACTTCAGCTTCTGTCTGCTGATCGGAGGGCCGGAGGAGACGCCGGAGACCCTGCACGAGACGCTGGATCTGATGGAGGAGCTTGCGGTGCAGCGCATCTTCGGCTTGTTCGGCATCCGTATTCTGCCGTCCACCGATATGTATAGCTATGTGGGTTCGCCGGAGCCGGATGATCTGCTGCATCCGAAGTTCTTCATGTCCCCGCAGCTGAGTCTGGAGCAGGCGAACCGCATCTGCGCCCCGTACCGGGAGCGTAACCCGGACTGGATGTTCATTTGAAGGAAGACAGGGTGGAGTGAATCATGAGAATACTGGTAGTGTCTACGAATACCCTGCTCCGGCCGATGCCGGTTCTTCCTGTCGGCGCGGGGATGGTCTACTCGGCCCTCACGGCTGCCGGATTTAGCACCCGTTTTCTGGATCTGGCTTTTGTGGCTGAGCCGCTGGAGGCGCTTCGCGAGGAGCTGCGGGTCACCGGAGCGGATCTGATCTGCCTCTCGGTGCGCAACATCGATAACCAGGTGATTCAGCAGCCGGAGAGCTATCTTGCTTTTATACAGGAAGTCATGCAGGTATGCCGTACTTGCAGTTCAGCCAAGGTACTGCTTGGCGGGGCTGCGATGCTGGTGATGCCAGGCGAGCTGGTGAAGGAGCTGGGGGCGGACTACGGAATCAAGGGGAGCGGAGGCGAAGCGGAAGCAGTGCGGCTGGCCTGTGAGATGGAACAGGGGCAGGCCCCGGAGACAGGTACGGTACGTCATGCAGATCCTGCCTATCATCCGGTGTACAGCCGTATTCCCCCGAAGTCGCTGTTCGCTCCGCAGTATTTTATCCCCAATCCCCGCATCAAAAAAGCCTCGATGGGCTATCAGGCCTCCAGAGGCTGCAGCCGGCACTGCATCTATTGCTCGGAGGGCTACATGAATCCCGGTGCCTGCCGGATTCCTGCGGAGCAGTTCAGCGAAGATATGAAGATTCTGGAGAACGGCTATCAGGTGCATAACATCACTTTTGTAGACGGGGTGTTCAATCATGAGGTGGAGGAGACGGTGGAGTTCTGCAGGCTGATCGGCCGCACAAGCCCCTCGCTGGAATGGAGCTGCGCTCTGACTCCGGCCCATATTACTGAGGAGCTGATCCGCTCGCTGAAGGAGACCGGCTGCCGCTTCGTAGACATCGGGGCCGACTCGGGTTCGCGGCAGATGCTCCGGCAGATGGGCAAGCAGTTCACCCCGGAGCAGCTGATTGAGCTGGGACGCCTGCTGGAGCACTATCAGCTTCCCTATTCGGTATCGCTGCTGTTCGGCGGGCCGGGAGAGAATGCGGATACGGTACAGGAGACAGTACAGATGGTCAATCAGATGAACCCTGTGTATATTCTGGCCAGCCAAGGCATCCGTGTCTACCCTCACACCGCACTATACCATATTGCTCTACAGGAGCAGGTGATCCGGGCTGAGGATAACTTGCTTTTTCCAGCCTACTATCAGTCCAAGAATTATAGTGCTGACCTGCTAACCGGTGCTCTGTCAGCTTCACGCCATATTTATAAGGATATGCTTATGAATTCAATTGGAGGAAGGACTTGATAGAATGAACAAGCCTGTGTATCCGTTCCGGGAGATCGGGATCGGACATTATCCTATGGGGAACACTCCGGTGTCACCGGAGGACAGCAAGCGCCTGCCGTCCCTTATGAACCTGAATCAAGCTGCGGCAAGCTCCAAGCTGGCCTATGTACATATTCCGTTCTGCGATTCCATCTGCCCGTTCTGCCCGTACCCCAAGGCGTTCAACGAGCAGGGAGCCCGCCAGGAATATCTGACTGCGCTGTTCCGCGAGCTGGAGATGTACGGGGAGACGCCGCAGATCCGCAATTGCTCGGTGGAGGCGCTCTACATCGGCGGCGGGACGCCCAGTGTACTGGACGAGGAAGAGATCACCGCTCTATTCGAGCAGCTCCAGGCCACGCTTCCCCTGCACAGCGTTGAGGAAATCACGTTCGAAGGCAATCCCGCCTCGTTCACCGCTGCCAAGCTGAAGCTGCTTCAGGCGCTTGGGGTGAACCGGATCAGTCTCGGGGTGCAGACCTTCAACGATGAGCTGGGCAGACGCCTTGGGCTGCTTCAGACCGGTGAGGATTCCCTGCGCAGTATTCAGGATTCCAGAGCAGCCGGGATCACCAATGTCAGCCTGGACCTGATGTACAATCTGCCGGGCCAGACGATGGAGGAATGGCTGGAGGATCTGGCGAAGGTAGTAGAGCTGGACATTGGCCATGTCACACTATTTCCGCTGAAGATCATCCCCGGCTTCGGTCTGGCTAAGCGCATTGCCAGCGGCGAGCTTCCGGCCTGCGGCGGTCTTGAGCTGGAACAGCAGATGTATGTGGAGGCTTGCCGTTATCTGGAGTCGCAGGGCTATTCGGTGGAATCGACGTATGATTTCGTACGGCCGGGAGGCCATCATGTGTATAGCCGCAAGCATTTCGACGATTACCTGGACCTGCTCTCGGTGGGGCTGGGGGCGTTCGGCGATGTGGGCGGCTATGCCTACCAGAATGTGAAATTACTCCCTGAATATGTGAAAAAAGTTACATCCGGCGACCTCCCCATTGCTTTAGGCTACGAAGTGAAGGCAGAGGATCTGCCCAACCAGTTCCTGGCGATGGGCCTGCGCCGTACAGCGGTTGACCGCCAGCAGTTCCGCCGCAAATTCGGCGTTTTCCCGGAGGAGCATTTCCCGGAGCTGTTCGATAAGTTCGTGAAGGAAGGGCTGGTGGAGATCCGCGAGGACACGATTGCGCTGACGCGTTTCCACGGGCTGTTCTGGGGCAACAATGTATGTAAGGAGTTCTGTGAGGAGCAGATCAAGATGGCTTTTCCAAAATAATGGAGGGGTACTGGAATGAACAGTAAAATGAGCAAAAACGTCTTCTACGGCGATCTTCAGGAGGCCGGGAAGTATGCGGAGCTGGAGCAGCGCCTGATGGGCGAGTCGAACCTGCCGGGGCCGCGGGCCAATCTGGGGGCGGCTTCCGCCTTCGCGGACGCCTTCGCGTCCGACTGGGTGACGGATGAAGCGTGGGAGCTGGTGGTGGCATGGAGCGTCAAGACGGAGGCGGAAGCGCCGACCGACGATGCCCGCGAGTTCCTGCCGTTCTGCGCGCTCCAGGCGATGGGCAGCTATTACCGCTATGCGGAGCCTGCCCGTCGGGAGATCATTCTGGAGCGTTGCCGGGCGGCGATGAATGACGCCCGCTGGCGGATGCGCGAGGCGGCAGCGATGGCGCTGCAGCGCATCGGGGAGCAGGACTTCAGCGCGCTCCGCGCACTGTTCGACGGAATGAAAAGCACGGCTAACGCGCTGGAGCAGCGGGCCTTCGTCGCCGCCCTGGCCCACCCGCCGATGCTGAAGGAGCAGGCCAATGTCTTGTATGCGCTGGAGCTGTCCGAGGAGATTCTTGACCAGATTGCCGCCAGACAGACCCGCTACGGTGCGGAAGAGTTCCGCGTGCTCTCGAAGGGTCTGGAATACGCACTTAGCGTCTTCGTCGAGCGTGCGCCCGAAGCGGGCTTTAAGATGCTGGCCAAATTCGCAGTGACCGATGACAAGCGCATGCAGAAGATCGTGAAGTCCAACCTCGGCAAAGCCCGCCTGGCCAAAAAATTCAGCCAGGATGTGGAGCGCATTCAGGTGTTGATGAATGCTTGATGGGGGATGGGAGGGCGATTGAGGACCTTCGAGTGCCCAATCTGCTCCTTAACGGACCTGAAGGCCCTTATTTTCAAGAAAAGGTACCTTTTTGCCGGTCTGCGGACTGGATGCAATTAGAATAAAAAGTGGACGCCACGTTAAGAGACACTGGATAATAGGCTTAACGAAGGAAGGTGTCCAATGTGGGGGAACGACGGCAACGATACAATGAAGAATTTAAGAAGCAGACGGTGAAATATGTGCAGGAGCAGACCAAGAGTATAGGGGATATCTGTGAGGAGCTGAATATCCCCAAGAGTACAATTCACCAATGGATCTCTCAGTACCGCCAATTCGAGCAGGAGGCCATTCACCATCCGGAGAAAATGCGTCAGATTGAACAGACGCTTAAGGATGCCGAAGCGGAGAATCACCGCAAAGAACGTGAAATCGAGGACCTGAAAGAAGAACTGGCCATTCTAAAAAAGGCGCTGCACATCTTCAGCAAAGAAAAGAACTAAGGTTCCAGTTTATCGAAGATCACCGCTCGGATTTTCGATTGGAGAAGATGTGCAAGGTCCTAAAGGTATCCCGAAGCGGGTACTACAAATGGCGTGCGGCAGAGCAGCCGGTACGCCTCGAGCGAAAAGAGAAGCTGATTCAGCGTATTCGGTGGTATCACCAGGATTCAGGGGGCACCTACGGCAGCCCAAGGATTCATCGGGAACTCCAAAAGGAGGGCTGGAAGGTCTCCGAGCGTACCGTCGGCCTGTTCATGCGCGAGCAAGGGATACGTTCGTGTATGGCCCGTAAATATCGGGTCACGACCACGGATTCGAATCACAATCTGCCGATCGCGCCCAATGAACTGAAGCAAGACTTTTCGGCCACAAGGCCAAATGAAAAATGGGTGGCCGATATTACGTACATTCCATGTCGCCAAGGCAAACTCTATTTGGCGAGTATTCTGGACCTGTATACGAAACAGATTGTGGGGTGGAAGCTCAGTGACCGGATGACCACAGATCTGGTTCTAGACGCCCTCAAGCAGGCCTACAAGGCGAAAAAGCCTGGGAAGGACCTGATACACCACTCCGACCGAGGATCTCAGTATGCCTCCAAGGATTACCGGAAACAGCTCCAAACCTATCGTATGAAAGCGAGTATGAGCCGCAGGGGCAACTGCTACGATAATGCTTGTATAGAAGCGTTCCACAGCATTCTGAAGCGCGAGTTGATTTACAGTCATCCAAAGTTTAAAACCATGGAAGAGGCATACCAAAAGCTATACTGGTATTTGGAGTTGTTTTACAACCGTAAGCGTTCCAACAGTACTCTGGGATACATGTCGCCAGTGCGTTTTGAGCAACTTTACTACCAGACAGTCGTTTAATTGGGCGTCCACTTTATTGACAGAAGAGCAGGAGTGCGCTTATTGCCTCTCTGCGAACCCTCTCAGGCGAATAACCTGCAAATAAGGGCCCTGGAGTCCGCGACAGCTGATAAAGTTGGATTTCTCGCAGAATAAGGGCCCTGCAGTCCGCTGGGGAGAGTGGGAGAAAGCACTATGCTGAGGGCATAGCCAAGTAGAGGTAACAGAGATAGCCGGCCTGCATACTTAAGTATGCGGTCCGGCTTATTTGCAATGTGTTGGATACTCCAGCCGATACTGTTTAAATTCGTTGTATTGGGAAAGGAGGCGTGGATTATGAACAATAAATCTCTTGTAACCGGTGCATCTTTAGGCTTGTGTTTTGGTGTGGTATTTGGTGCAGCTCTCCATAGTATTCCACTAGGCATTACTTTCGGGATTATCTTTGGGGTTGTCTTCTCCATGACGGTAAAACCTAAAGCTAAAGATGAATGATTGTCTCCTGCGTGGGGCTGTAACAGCCCCTCTTTTTGTATGCTTTCATATAGGATTTTCACTTCAAAAGGGGGTTGCTCCAGCATGGAGCCCGTTTGGACTAAGCAGTGGTAGATCCTGATTCTCGATGCTCTCTGTGATAAGATAGGTTAAAAACCGTAGAGGATAGGATGTCATGAAATCATTAAAGCAGTTCATTGTTTTCGGATCATGTCTATTTTAATGTTATTGCCAAGTTAGCGGCTGCAATCTAAACGATTGAAAGTAATTGAGCTGTAAACACTAAATGATATGGGTGAGGAGAAATGACAAATGATTCAGTCCATTGTACATATTGCTCTGGTCGTAAACGATTATGATGAGGCCATTGAATTTTATACAAAAAAGTTGAATTTCACAGTAGTAGAAGATACATATCAGCCGGAGCAGGATAAACGGTGGGTGGTGATTTCGCCTCCTGGCTCAGTTGGGACTACGATCTTGCTTGCCAAGGCGTCCATACCTGAACAAGAGCAATTTGTCGGTAATCAAACGGGTGGGCGGGTATTTCTGTTCCTGAACACGGATGACTTTTGGAGAGATTATAAGGATATGGTCTCTAAGGACATTGAATTTGTTAGAGAGCCCCAAGATCAATCGTACGGAAAAGTAGCTGTCTTTAAAGATTTATACGGGAATTTATGGGACCTGCTGGAGTTGAATCAGAATCATCCGATTGCTAAACGTGTTAGGTGATATCTCATGAATTTAAAACGAATGATTATAGAAATTGCAGTCCTGTTTAATATCGACTCGGCTTCAAAATGAAACTTGATTCCTTACTGTATTTCTTCCAAATCTGATGAGTGAGGAGATTGAAAATGACTGAACAAACAGTTTGCACGGCAAACGGGGATTGAGATTTTGGCTGTAATACAAACAGCTTTAGATACACTGGATAAGGTGAAACGGGTGGTTAAAATTCAGGGCTTTGTTAATGCGGTAGCCAGTTTTGAAGAGCATCATAAAGTGCTAAATGGGTGTTCTGATCTGATGCTGGATGTTTTCGGAGAAAAAGGTATCCATGCCCGTTCAGTCTTTGGAAGCTGTTTCGGTTAGGTTGCGTAGTATACATGAAGAATACGTAAATAATTAGTGAATAATTAGAACTAACTGATGATTTTCAGGATATAGAATTATGGAGAATACTTGCTGTAAAGACAGCTCAAGAATTATTGAAGAAGTACAAGAAACATCTTATTGTTCCTATGACAATATATAAAGCTGTACATTTCGAGTACATTTACAACGGTTTTAAAAGTATGGATCGAGAAGTTTTTCATTTTTGTCTCTTGGCATCCGAAAACACAATTAAAAAACGTATTGAAAAACGCGGGAACACTTATGATGCTTGGTACCAACAGCATACAAAAGCAGGTGTAGCTACATTTAATGAGAGTAGATTTCAAGAACATATAGAAACTGACCATAGAGAAACTGAAGAAATCATTGAAATAATTTTAAGAAAAACTTCAGGATCAATGTATAAGCTGCCGCTACAACATACCTAATGCTACAAGTCGTATGAATTAAGCACTGGCGTGACCTCCAGGCACAAGCTTCTCACAGTCTTCATGACAAGATTGTCCCCGTCAAAAACAACATTGGATATACTGAGGGTCACTTCATCTTGTGTCTCTGACGTCACAGCTGAGCCAGCCGCGCTGCTTGCAACTCTATTCGCTAACACAGACCTGGAGCCAGTGAGGCCTCTGGGAGAGGCCTGCCAGGAAGTACCTTAGCCTGCATAAACAGAAAGCCCGCCCCCTGCAACCGTCATACCTAAGGTGAGCATCAATGTTATTACTGTTTTTATAGAATAATACCGAGAAGCTATTTCGTGACATGAATTCACAACGTATGTCTTAATGGGGGTCAGCAATATGAAGCTTTGGCCGATGAAATTCATTTCAGTTCTAACTTGTTTTGCATTGACGGTATGCGGATGTGCTGGCATGAAAAGCAAGGGCACGGAGCATGTTACGGCAAGTGATTTCATTATTCCCTTGAACGTTAGCGAAGTGTTGAAGCGTCCAGAGACTGGGGTTATTGAATATTTTCAAAACCGTCGTGAAGATTTTGATATTCTAGGCGGTTATCTGTTAGAGAATGAAAAAGTGTTCCAGACTCGGCCTGTCATACTTCAACAAGATTATTCCATCGAGAACATCCAAGACCCTGAAATTCAACAAATCGCTCAAACATTGTTTCAAGAAGGTGTTGTAAAAAGGATATCCTCCTTAAATGATGACCCTAGTAAAAGTATTGACTTTTTGTGTAATGCCGAAGACAACTTGTATCAGCAAGGCATAACCTATATCAGCCTACCAGAGATGGCCAAAGGCGATCCTTCGAAATTCAGCTATGTCAATGACTATAAGAATCTGGGCGGTGGATGGTACTATTATGTCTTCCATTATGACAAACTTAAAAATGAAGATGAATTTCGGAATCTAGCTTGGGCCCAAATCTCTGAAAAGGAAAGAAGCACCTTAACCACGCCGAAAGAGAAAGCCAAAGTGATTCTAGAGTCTGGAAAAAACGTTGGCTATTGGATGGATGACAGAAAGTTAGATGTTGTTGTATCCGTTCAATTTGATACGGAAATGAACGGCCTACTGGGACCGATTACAATGTTTTTTGATCCAATGACCAAAGATTTGATCGGGGGCAATCCGCGTTTCTAACAGGCTGGAGTAAAATACGAACCCCGTTTTTATTTAAATCCCTTCCCCAACTCGGTGTACCCGCAGCAGGTTAGTGGTTCCCGCGCAGCCTACAGGGACACCGGCGGTAATGAGCACCAAGTCGCCATTTTGTACGTATCCAGCAGACCTCGCCAGTTCAACGGCGGCTTCTACGGCTGCATCAGTGCTGGAAGCAGACTCGTCGCGGAGCAGAGGAATTACACCCCAGGTCAAAGAAAGGGCATGTAGCACGCTCTCCTTAGTGGATACGGCGATGACTGGTGCAGCGGGCTTGTGCTTGGCGATCATCCGGGCAGTAAAGCCGCTTTCAGTTAGGGCGAGAATAGCCCTGGCGGAGAGCGTGAGGGCAGTGCGGACAACAGATTCGCCGATGGCACCTGTTACGTTGATGGCAGTTTCATTACCCATGCAGTTACAGCGGCCATAGCTCCCCAGGACGGACTCAGCGCGGGCGGCGATGCGGGCCATGGTCTCGACGGACTCCAGCGGGTACTTACCTGCGGCAGATTCACCTGACAGCATGACAGAATCGGTGCCATCAAAGATAGCGTTGGCGACGTCACTTGCTTCTGCACGGGTCGGACGCGGGTTCATCTGCATGGACTCCAGCATGTGAGTGGCGGTGATAACCGGTTTTCCGGCCAGATTACACTTCTTGATCATGTCTTTTTGAACCAGCGGCACCTCCTCCACCGGCAAGTCCACGCCCAGATCTCCGCGGGCAACCATTAGTCCGTCGGCTACGCTCAGGATGGCATCCAGGTTCTCCAGGCCCTCGTCATTTTCAATTTTGGCGATGATTTGGATATGGTCGGCCTTGTGTTTACTCAGAATATGTTTAATCTCAAGAATATCTGCAGCTTTGCGGACAAACGATTGAGCGATGATGTCGATATTCTGCTCAACGCCGAACTTGATGTGCAGGATGTCCTTCTCAGTTACACCGGGAAGACTGGTTTTGATGCCGGGAACGTTGACACCCTTGCGCGGCTTCAGCTTGCCGCCGTTCTTGACGAGGCAGGTGATCTCGGTGCCTTCGGACTTTACGACTTCCAAACGCAATAGACCATCATCAATCAGGATACTGCTGCCGGGCTTCACATCTTGGGGTAACTGCTTATAGGTGACTTGGATGCGGTTCTTCGTGCCGAGCACTTCCTCTGTGGTCAGAACCACTGTTCCCCCTGGTACCAATTCCACGTAGTCCGAGGCCATTTTGCCGATACGAATTTCCGGACCTTTGATGTCAAGCAGGACGGCCACATATTGGTTTAGCTCCTTGGCTGCTTCCCGGATGTGGCGGATGCGCTCTGCGTGCTCCTCCAGCTCACCGTGAGCTAAGTTCAGGCGGGCGACATTCATACCTGCTTGGATCAGCTTACGGAGCATTTCGGGGCTTTCGCTGGAGGGGCCGATGGTACAGACGATTTTAGTTTTGCTCATGAAATTCTCTCCTTCATCGATAAATTATTTTACCTTGTGAAAATTTTCCCTTATCCTTACAATAAAGCATAATGATTCATCAGAAAAATATATATAATTTCGTTCTTCATTAATTTTGATGTAGGAGGCAGGTCATCTTATGAATCTTCATGCCCTTAAAATATTTCACACCATCTCTGAAAAAGGCGGAGTCACCCGCGCTGCGGAGGAATTGCGGATTAGTCAGCCTGCGGTTACGGCCCAGGTACGCAATCTGGAGAAGGAATTAGGCATACAACTGTTAGCCCCCAAGGGGCGTGGTATCTTAGTGACCGATGCGGGTCAGATGCTGGCCAGTCATGCCAAACGATTGTTTGCATTGGAGCGTGAGCTGGATGAGGCAGTCCGTGAATACAAGGCCGGGTTCAGCGGTATCCTGCGGATTGTCGCCACCTATCTGCCTGCTAATCTCCTGCTGCCGGAATGGCTGGCACGCTACAAGCAGGAGCATCCTTCCGTGGAGGTGGTCTTGAATACTGCGAATTCCCGGGAAGCGGTGGAGGGGCTACTACATTACGATGCCGAGGTAGCCGTATACGGAGGCGGCTGGGAGGAGCAACCGGGTATTGAATGGGAGGAGCTTCTGGAGGATGAGCTCTGGTTCATCGTCCCGAAAAACCATCCATACGGAGGAAAGGAAATTACTTTAGCGGAAATGATGAAGGTTCCCTTCATTCTGCGTGAAGAAGGAAGTTCAACCCGGGAGCGTCTCTTCTCTTTATGTCGGGCTTTGAACGTCAGTCCTCCCAAGGTCGGTCTACAATTTAATGGGGTGAACGAGATGGTTCGGGCCGTCATCGCGGGCTATGGAGCCATCTTCATCTCCTCCCTGGCGGTAAGGGACAATGTGGAGCGCGGGGAAGTGGAGCGTGTGATGGTTAACGGCACTTCGCTGCTAAATCCGATTGCCGTCTGTACCCGGAAACAGGAGGCATTGTCGCCAGCGGCAGCAGCATTTCTCTCACTGGTCCGGGAGCAGTCGAAAGGGTGGGCAAGGAATTAACTTTTCGATGGGGCAAATCACACCCTTGTCATTGGTCGATACAGTGTTGAGAGGTTTAGGATTGTGCAGAATTTGGTAGGAGAGGTACAATAAAAACAAGAATCGGCGCGAATGCCAAGCTCCCATGAAATCCCCGGGTCCTTTTCAAGAATTGAAATGGGAAATAGATAGTGAATTGATACGGAGAAAGCATGAGTTTTGCTGTTTTCCGCTGTCGTACTCCGTGTGGAGCGCATGGCTAGGAGAGTTCGAGGCAAGCTGATCGAGGAGGGGATCGAAGGTTAGTCGTGCTTATCAAGTAACCTAGATCAACAATGAAGGAGCTAACCATGCTAGATTATACAAATACCACAACAGAATTATCTTTAAGCGGCATTGACGCTGTAGTCATATCCGTTGGGGCTACAGAGCAATTTGGGCCTTATTTGCCAATGCATATAGACAGTTTGATTGCTGAGCTTTACGCCAATGAATATGGTAAAGCACTAAATGCATACGTTTTGCCCGTTTTACCCTTCAATACCTCGGAAGAACATGCAGCGTTCAAAGGAACAGTGACTGTTAGTCCTAATATTTTGACTGCTATGCTTGAAGATATAATATTGGGCTTGAGAAGACAAGGTTTCAAGAAATATCTCCTATGTTCAGGGCATGGTGGAGCATATTGGTATAACGCATTTATTAAACATATGAATTATAAATATCAAGACATCATTGTTATTTACCCCGGTTATAACGGTTCGTGGGATAATGCAGTGAAGGCCGCTGGATTAGATGGACGCAATGAAATACATGGTGGGTTAACTGGTGTTTGTACGGCAATGTGGTTATGTCCTGAGCTAGTAAAGTTAGAAGCCATGGGCTCTGAAATACCGGAAGAAAACAATAGATATTCCGATTATATTGGCTGGGACAAACTTACAGAGGATGGTAACTGGGGAGTTTTTATCAAAGGACAATACAGTGAAGAAGAGCTTGCTGCAAAAGGAAAGATCTTATGGATGACACTGATTAAAGATCAATGTGATGGATTAAAAGAATATCTCGAAGAAGCCTATGTTAGGAAAATCGGGGAGAAGTACAACTAATGAATACCGTAAACATCCTATACCAAGTAGCCTTAAATAATGGATAGTAAAAAATCCCACCCAAAGGAGGAGACGTTCCTTAGCGTCACACACCCATCATGCGAGTCAATCGATTACTCTCCATGCTGCTAATCATCTCCGGTCAAGGTACGGTAACGGGCAAGGAGCTTGCTGAGCATTTCGAGGTATCCTTGCGGACGATCTACCGGGATATTGAGAAAATAAGCGAAGCCGGCATACCGGTTGCATCGACCAGCGGCAAGGGTGGAGGATACTATATTATGGACAGCTATAATGTAAGCAATCTCTTTCTTAATGGGGACGAAGCTCATAGTTTGTAGCTGTAATGAAGAATTTACACGGCTTGTTTGGCCGGAACGAAGCTTTTAATGACATTCTGCTGAAGGTTGAACATACCTATAAGCGGGAATCCAATCAGGATAAACTGACTCTGGATTTGTCCCATTTCAGTATGGAAAAGGAGATTAAAGAGTACCTCGGGATTATAAGCGAAGCCATCACGGAGAATAGGCTGCTGGTGTTCGACTACATTAACCGGGATATGGAATACCTGGAGCGGACGGTCGAGCCGGGCTGGATTGACTTTCGTCACGGCCATTGGTATGTGATCGGCTTCTGCCGGGTCAGAAACGACTATCGCAGATTCAAGCTTGTGCGGATCAGACAATTGGAGCTGGGGCCGTCTTTTGCCAAAAGAGATGTGCCGGATGCGCGGATTGCCGAGGTCATTGAACACAATTATTCGCAGGCGGGCATACAGGTTGTGTTGAGATTCACTTCGCGAATTGGCGCGCAGCTTACCGAGTATTTTGAGAAAGAGAAGATTAGCCTGGGTGAAGATGGCTTCTATCTCGTTACGGATACTTTTCCTCATGAGGAGGGTCTGCTGAAATTCATTCTAAGCTTCGGCAGGGAGTGCGAGCTGTTGGAGCCTCGGGGATTACGGGCCGAGCTGCAGCAATATATGCACAATATGCTTTTATCCTACAATGACTGACCCCCTGGTGTCAGTCATTGTATTTTATAGTAGGGATATTGCCGGGAGAAATACATACCGCCGCTATAACTAGGTTAGGAGTGAACCGACTAGATGAAAGCCTGCATTTTGGACGAAGAAGTCAATGAATGGGGTACGAAGGACACACGGACAGAACTGATACACAAGCTGCACAGATTGGAGGAAGAACAGTATATCCTGCGAGAGGGAGAAAGCTTCCAAGACTTCACCGATCTGATGCTGAGGCATATGGGTGACCCGGAGCCTGAGCTTCGTGAGCATATTTACTCTACCTTTTACATATGGCTGAAGCGCGATAATAAGCTCACAGCTGAGGAAATGCGGCATCTATTAACTGTCTTGCTGGACGACCAGCATTTGTTCTACCGGATTGGAAGTGAGGGCGGTCACAGTGTACTAACCAGGGCATTCGCGGTTCTGCCTATCGCTCTTATTATGCAGCGGGACAGGATTCATCCGTTCTTGCCGCCAAAAGACTTCCAGTATCTAAAGCTGTCCTTGCTTCGCTACTATCAGGAGGAGAAGGACCTGCGCGGTTATCTGGCAGCCGAAGGCTGGGCTCATGCCGCAGCTCACGGGGCAGATGCTCTGGAGGAGCTGATCCGCTATGAGGAAAGTGACATTGCGGTGCAGCATGAGGTGTTAGAGGCGATTACAGGAATGCTGCATAACGGTGTTCGGATTTTTGACGAGGAGGAAGACGAACGCATGGCTAGTGTTGTGGAAACGATGATCCGCGAAAAGCTGCTTCCGCAACAGGAGATTACCGGCTGGATTCATAGCTTGTCGCAGTGCATGGAATGGCCGGATACACGCGCACAGAGAGTCGCCAGAGTGAATGGGAAAAATATCGTGCGCAGCCTGTATTTCAGAACGATTGCCCGGAATGACGGGAATTATCTTACACTCACCAGCGCCATGCTGACGGCTGAAGCTAAATTAAACTGCTTTAACGAGGCAAATCATACATATGGAGGTAACGAAGCATGAGTACTCACTATTATTTCAGTTGGTTTAATGGCATTTTGCCAGAGGGGCTGATGCAATGGTTGCAGGAGGATATTCAAGACAGACAATCGCTTGTTATGATCAGCGCTCAACCCTCTGATTATGAAGACGGGCAGATTAACCTTGAGGATATAACGGAATGGACATGGCTCCATCAGGCTAATCTTAGGTTTGATGAGTATCATTTCATCGATTACCGCATGCAGAAGGAAGAGGCCCGGCAATGGATTCAGAACGCGTCGGTCATTTTATTATGTGGGGGATATCCAGTTCAGCAGCATGATTTTTTGGCGGAATACGATTTGACGAATGTGATTAGAAATAGCAATGCAGTTATCCTGGGAGCTAGCGCCGGTTCGTTGAACATGTCTGCCAAATGGGTAACCTCGCATAACGCCGCCCATTCAGTGGAAATAGATACAATTCATGATGGGTTGGGCTTTGATCCGTTTGCCTATGAATCACACTCGCAACGCGACTATGGCTCGTTTATCCAAGGCTACCTGTTCCCCTTATCGGAGGAGATCGATGTATATGCGGCAGAGCAGGAGAGTGCGATTCGTGTAAAAGACGGCAAAATCGAAATAATGGGTCCGGTATATTATATATCCCGCTCGAAGATTCAGAGAATAAGCGTATGACCACGGATTAGTATCCGATTGCGCTTGATGTATTGGTTCTTCCTATAGATTTAATTGAATTTATATATTAGACCAATAAGAGATAACGACATATGATGTGTTTATCTTAACGAAGGGGAATGATCTGGTGTCTATATATGATTATAAGGTAACCAAGATTAGCGGGAAGACCATTGATTTATCAATATACCTCGGAAAAGTACTCCTTATTGTAAACACTGCCAGCAAGTGTAGTTATTCTCGCCAATTTGCTGATCTTCAGAAGCTTTATGAACATCACAGGGAGCGGGGCTTTGAAATCCTCGGATTTCCGTGTAACCAATTTAATGAGAAAGAGCCAGGGAATAACTCAGAAGTGCAGGAATACTGTGCGGGCAACTTTGGACTGACATTTCCGTTATTTGAGAAAGTCGAGATTAGGGGACAGAACCCGCATCCATTATTTGAATTTTTAACGAATCAAGCACCATTTCAAGGCTTCAATACCCAGACTGTGAACGGTAAATGGATGCAGAATTTCCTGCAAGAAAAGTATCCTGACATATACGCAGGGCATGGGATCAAGTGGAATTTCACAAAATTTCTGATCGGCCGGGACGGACAAGTAGAGGGTAGATACGAAACAACGACGGAGCCATTTGAAATACAGTCAGCGATTGAAGCATTGCTAGACTAATTGTTGCTCCTTACCTCATTGGGTAGTATAATTCTTCCAAATATGATGCGTGAGGAGATTGAAAAATGACTGAACAAACAGTAGATAGTAGAATAGCAACATTAGGAATCGTCCTCCCCAATGCAAGCGAACCAGCAGCTAAGTACGCAAACTTCGTTAAAGTAAACGGGTTATTGTATGTTTCAGGTAAGGGACCTGCTGGAACGCCTAAAGGAAAGTTAGGTCAAGAGTATACAACCGCAGAAGGTTATCAGTTTGCACGGCAGGCTGGGATTGAAATTATGGCTGTACTAAAAGCTGCTTTAGGTACACTGGATAAAGTGAAACGAGTGGTTAAAATTCAGGGCTTTGTTAATGCGGTCGCTAATTTTGAAGAACATCATAAAGTGTTAAATGGTTGTTCTGATCTTATGTTGGATGTTTTCGGAGAAAAGGGTGTCCATGCACGATCAGTGTTTGGGGCTGTTTCGGTTAGAGACAATCTTCCAATCATTATTGATTCAATATTTGAGGTTGAAGAATAAAGGAGAACCCAGGAGGAACCATTGGAATGGACTTTCGGTTAAGACTTGATGGTGCGTTAGACGAAATATATGAACCGCTATGGCAGTTACGGATTCAGCTCACCGATGAAGAAAAAGCGCTGCTCCGAAGCAAGAAGGTGCGGCGGCTTCATTACATTCGGCATGGAGGAGCTTCTTTCATCAATACCCACCATACCTACAGCCGCTTACAGCACACGTTAGGTGTATTTGCGCTTATAGCGCATTTTGAGCCGGATAATCATACGTTGCGGGCAGCAGCATTACTGCATGATATCGGGCATGCGCCTTTCAGTCATACACTAGAATCCCTTCCAGGCGTGGATCATCATGAATGGACGCGGGAGGCCGTGTTTTCACAGGAGATTGTCGACATCCTAGTCCGTGCAAATATTCGTACAACTGATGTTATGGACTATATAGATGGATCAAAGCGAAGCCTATTGAGGAACAAGGACGGAATTCTTCATGCAGATCACCTGGACTCCTGGGTCAGAAGTGCATTTGTCGGCGGTTATCTGACTATTTCGACTGGTGAACTTTTTGAAGCGATGAGCTATACAAATGAAAATCTCCAGTTCACACTCGAAGCTGGCAAGCAGGTCACCGAGCTCATATGGGAAGAAGCTCGTATGCAAGCTTCCCCGGCTAACATTGGCGTAAACGCGATCATGAGGAGGCTGGTAAGCCGCTTAGTACATAAGGACGCATTCGAAGCAGCGAAGTTGCCAATCATGATGGATACGCATATCGAGCAGTTGCTTTATAGTGATCCAGACACACGGGAAGAGTATGAGAAGTTGCTCATGGAATCATGGCGAATTCGTGTGTCGCGGGAAAAGCCTGCTTTTCCAGTGGAAACGGCAGTACTGAGTAAGCTCTATCTCGCAATGCCGCTCATCCAAGGTGTGTTGATCACCGAATGTTCGCAAGACTGCCTCGCTACGATCAACCAGCTTACAGAGCTGCTAGGCACGTACTACGTTTGGTGGGAGCTTTAATATAGGATGAGTCAACATCACGGTGATGATAAACCTTTCTCGAATAATCACACTCTGGGCTTCTATGCATATAATTGATGATGTGATTATTTGCATTTCTGGAGGTTAAGCTCATGAATAGGATTTATCCGTATTGGTATAGATCACAATTTGTCCCCGTTTGGGCCACTACAACACAAGAAGCACTTGAACTAATAAGGAATGCGGTACAAGGTGAACGAAATGATGAACTTTTTTATGATCAACTCATCAAACTGGCTCCGAACCAAGAACAAGTTAACGTGATTACCTCTATCCGGAATGATGAAAGAGGACATAATCAAATGTTTCGGCAAATGTATAGGGAATTAACAGGACATGAAGTAACAGGAGTTAGCAACGAAGCTCCGGATAATGTTAATTCTTATATTGCCGGGTTGCAACAAGCCTTCCAAGGTGAATTATCTGCTGTTGAGAAATATCGAAAGATATGGTTCGGTCTTCCGTACGGCATTTACAAGGATACTCTGTATGGCATTATTCTGGATGAGCAAAAACATGCGGCTAAATATAACAATCTCCTGCTGCAAAACTTAGCTGCGAATCAGTTCTGATATCCCACTCACGGATAGGCCTCTTCTCTCATAGGGAGCGAAGGGGCCTCTTCGCTGATTAATACGCGTCTAGTTTTCACTGGCCGTATCTGTTACGTGTGCATTAACACATTTTATTAATGAAACCTACCATTGGGATAATTCGTATTAATGGAAAAATATTCTGTTGAGGATGGTTATTATGATTCAAGAAAACACAACTTGTAAAGCTTGTGGAGGTACTACCTTTGCTAAAGGTGAAGTGAACGCTGTGGATGCTAGATTAATGCCGATTGGTAAAACATTTTCTTTTGGCTCCCCGGTTATATATACATTTTGTAAAAAGTGCGGAGAAGTAGTCTCCATTAGAGTTAAAAATCCGGATAAATTTTGAACATAACATTACAGCTTCATGTTTCAACTCACAAAAGAAAGATGGAATTATTTGTAACTTGGAGGTGTGGCACTTGACTAATAATCAATTAGTACCAGTTATTCTTGCGTTCCTCGCGGCTATTAGTTGTTGGACTGTGTTCCTAAGTAAGCGTAAGAAAAAGTAAATTGGTTTTTAGAGGGGAGATCCAAGCCCCCCTAGTGCATGGTAGCATGGATTATATGCACTGCGCATACGTATACCAATTTTTGTAGCTGTTTTTATTAAGCCCCTGGCGCTCAGTAACTTGTTTGTATCATTGTTCTTTCAATATATAATGGTTATGTGTCCTCTCCTTCGAGGGAGAGGGAGGTTAACCCTCCCACAATCCTTGTCCTCGGATTCTTCGTTCTCTACCCTAATTCGAGCGTTGCAATAAATGTATTGCAACCCTTTATTGTAATGGTATATATTGTATTTATATACCTTGTTGGAAAGATGATTTAACATGACTCGAAGCCAAAGTACATATTTCACGATATGGCTATCTGCTTTAACTATTTTTTTGACTCTCGATTTTCTGTATATCGAATATCGTGCTATTATGTTTGGTTTAACGACTCTTAGCTGTGCCGTTGGTTTCTTTAGACACAAGAATGCTTAAACCTGGCTTATATCAGGCTTTTTTATTTACCTGTTCTCGCGGTCCGGAGTGTCATACAGATGATTCCAAACGATTTGATAGCTAACCTGCAATCCCTTGATCTTCGTCTCATTAACCGCTCAACCTCCGCTGCGTCTTCGACCGGCTTAATTCCGCGTTTCTTGTACATTTGAATCATCAGATTGCGCAGTCCAACATACGGCTGTAACCACGGGTTGTGCTTCGCGAACTCCTGAGAGCTTTTGTCGATGGTCACAACCGGGCAGATGATACAACCAGTAAGCGCGCCGCATGGGTCGTCATTCTTTTCGCCGGCTCAAGCCTTACGCTGCCGCAATCCACATTCTATGAAGGTCTTCTGCTTATAGTCCATGGTTTCACTCCTTTCTGTTACGCCGTATGCCAGGCATTAAGCTAACAGACAGATTAGTGAAGCAAAAGGTCTTAAACTTTTCTCACATTGAAAATGAGTAATATGGTATATTTAGGCAAAATGTAATATGAATGGGTGAATAAATTGACGTTAATAAATAACTACCTCCTAAGATTGGTACAAGAGACTGTAAAGAAATATATAGATCCTAATGCAGAAGTTGTAAGCATTGAAAGCACGCCTATTAGTATGGGCTTACAAGCAGTTGAGTTAATGCGCCATAGTGTACAATTGAAGATACTTGACGAAACATCGAAGTGGTCCCTTGTTTCAAAATATGCAACCATGATAGAACGACAGGTATTGACGAGGCTTTACTCCCAAGGAGCAAGTGTACCTTTTTCTTTTTCCTATGGTTCTGAATTAGATGAAAGGTTTCTTATTTGCATACAGGATGTTGATTATCAAACAAACTATAGTAACATAAATGTTAGTTTACTTCAGAAGAGTGAAACGAAGGCACTAGCCTACATTCACGCCTCTAACTTTTGCCAAAGAAACGAACTTTCATGGTTACCTGAAGTAGACAGCTTATATATAGAAAAGACGATATTCGAGTGGTGGAGACCCCAATGGCAAGCTGCTAAGAAAAATGAACAGTTTATAGATATCTTCTGGCATTACATCCCCTTAGTGGAAGCTGTTGCTGATACGATTATTGAGGATATTAAACATGTAATAAATGATGAAAGCAGCCAAACGTTAATTCATAACGACCTTAATCCAGGAAATGTATTGGTACATAACAATTCTGATGTACTCTTTATTGATTGGGAAGCAGCTAGGTATGGCTCTTTATTTTTAGATATCCCACTGCGTTGTGGTACCGAACAAATTAAGGATTACAGGGGGCTACTGGCTGATAAAAGCATAGAATTTTCTTATGATCATTTCAGTCAAATGTATGGAATTGCTTCCCGCTACCTGGGACTTAGATATATGAGTTGGAATTTAGGAGCTTGGTCTAATAATTCTTACGCCAAAGATAACTTAAAGAAATATTTAGACATGGTGGTGGGAAATTAACCAACCTAACGAGAAACGCTAGTTAAACAACACATTGGCTGCTTATGACTTTGTTATTCGTTCAGAGCTGCCGCAATAGGCTGAGGTTTCTCACCGTACATCCCCCCCCTTTACTGTACAGTTTGCGTCAATAGTCCACTGGTCCACCCTTGGCAGAGTACATAAACTGAAATCCCCTTTCTGTTACGCCCTATCTTCGGACTGTGCAACAATCACTATAGCTATAGGCAGGATACTTCCAATAACTGTAGAATTATTATTGTCATAAGGATTTTGGAGGGATGGTTTGTGGAGTTTAGAGAAATAACATGGGACAACTTTATTGAATGTATTGAGCTACAAGTCACAGAGGAACAGAAACGCTTTATCTCCTCTAATCAACATGCACTCGCAGAAGCTTATATTGCATCAAAAGAGGGGCAGGTGATTATAACATTTGCGATATATAAAAACGAAAAGATGGTCGGCTTTATAATGATGTATTATGACGATGGAAATGGTAACTTTGAATACAGCAGTTATGGAGTTTTTAAAATCATGATTGATGGGCGTTACCAGAGCAAAGGGTATGGCAAAGAAGCAATGATAAAAGCCATAGAATTTTCAAAAGCATCTCCTCATGGGAAAGCTAGGGTCGTTGAACTAACATATAAACCTGAAAACGCGGTTGCGAAGAATCTATATTCTTCACTAGGTTTTGTTGAGACAGGGGATACCCACCCTTCCGGTGAAGTATTTGCTGAGTTCGTACTATAGTCTATTGAACTAAGTTAGGAAACGTTAGTTTAACTGCACAGTTTACGTCAATAGTTCACTGGTCCACTCTTGGCAGAGTACATAAACTGAATTTTCCATCCCATAAGTTAACATAAGGTGTAAACTGGAAGCAGCTTTTTTGAAGGAGTGGACTTAATGCAAGTTATTAAATCTATAACAGAGTGCCCAGAACGTCATATTGAGCTTGCTGAATAGGTTAAAGAAAAGTGGCCAAATGTAAAGAAGGTGGTCCTCCCAAAAATTGATGAAAGTTTATCGGCTGAAGCTAGTACGACACTATAAAGTAATTTATCGCAACATGATTTGTTCCTATCAAACATGGTGTGCTATATGCGTAAGGAGAATACTACATTGATACTACTCAGATCCAAAAGGATCAAAATCATCACCTTTTCTACCATTCTGATATTCGCTCTTGTCGTACTAATCTTGTATTTGAGTTATGCGAAGCAAACAAATGCTGTATTAGTCAAATACTCTAGAATGAACCAAATTGCTCCTAATGTATTCGTTGAACCTGAAATCAATGAGAGTGAAAAAGCAGAACTAATCCATTTTGTTCAAATATCTTCTGCGAAAATCAATGTACTTTTTGGTCCAAAAGAATCGGCCCCTGTTGTAATCTATGCAAAATCAAAAAAGGCTTTGGATAATTATGCGGATTCTGATATTGGACAAACTTATTATTATCCATGGAATAACTACATTGTTATCGGCTCAAGGGGTTATAACGAGAATGTTATTGCTCATGAATTCACCCATGCAGAATTAAGAAAGAGGCTCAAAAACAGCAGCAAAGTGCCAGTATGGTTTGATGAGGGGCTAGCCGCTATGGTCGATGGCCGATTTACAGATAATGAAAAAACTTGGAAAATCCAAACGAAAGACGGCAAAGAATCAATAAATTTCGACCTATTGGACTCCCACACTGCATTCCAGCCTAATGCTCAAAGTCGTATGAACTATGAACTGGCGTGTTATGAGGTTTCGAGGTGGTATGGAATTGTGGGTACTCCTGGTCTATTAAAGCTGTTGGATTCTCTGAATGAAGGTGAAGAATTTATTAAGGTGTATAAAGGGATCGAAAGTAATATGAGTGATGAAGCTAGAGGAGGTAATTTATATTGAGTATGCAGTATAGAAAATTAGCGATTGAAGAGTGTGTACTGATAAATGATATAAATCCTTCACAATACATAAATAATGCATGGAGAGAAGTTGATGGAAAACGCCAGTTAGTCAAAATTAATTATCAAGATTCTGATTGGGCTAATGGTTATGAACATCATTTCAACAGTTTAAAAGCAACTATATTAAGTAACGGTGAAGCGGTTGGTGCTTTTGATGAAAACAACAAATTAATAGGGTTCGCAACATTAAATCGTGAGTTCTTTGGTGAAAAATATAAATACGTTTTATTAGACCAGTTATTTATTTCATTAGAGCATAGGAATAAAGGAATTGGTAGAAAGTTATTCTTAATAATCGCAGAAAGAGCTAAAGCGTGGAAAGCAGATAAAATATATATTTGTGCTGGTTCTGCCGAGGAGACGGTTGCATTTTATTTTGCAATTGGCTGTAAAGAGACGGTAGAGATAAATAAGAAACTATACGAAAACGATCCAAACGATTATCAATTAGAGTTTCAACTTTAGTAGATTAGTCTGTTCAACTAACGAGAAACGTTGTTTCATCAACATAGCGGCAGTTTATGACTCTGTTTTTCGTTCGGAACTGCCATGATAGGTTGAATTTTCACCGTACTATCCCGCTCTTACTGAACAGTATACGTCAAAAGTTCACTAGTCCACTCTTGTAAACAGTGTACAAATTAAAATCCCCTTTCTGTTACGCCTTATTCTCGGACTGTCCAACAAGCACTATGACTCTCGCTGAAAATGCTTCAATCGACGAATACTTTATTGTGAATATCTTAATAATGGGGGCAGGGTATGGAAATTAAGATACGAGAAATTATAGCAAACGATTATAATGAAGTTGTTTTCTTATGGAACAATGTACTTGGCGTTCATACTGTTACGGATGAGAACTTTCGCGTTAAGATGGAACAGATGAGAATGGCGGGCAATTACAAAACGTTTGTTGCGTTACTTGAGAACCATGTTGTTGGTTTTATATCTAGCGTTCATGCATTAGCTGTAGGGTCTGCGAATGATTATCTGCATATAACCGGACTTGCTATACATAATGATTTTCAGCGACAAAAGGTAGGCACTAAACTGTTAAGATACACTGAAAATTATGCGAAAGATTGCGGAATATCCAGCATAATTCTATGCTCAGGGATGAGGCGAACCGAGGCTCATGCTTTCTATGAACAAAATGGCTATGACAAAGATTCATACTGCTTTGATAAGTTTATTAAACTTGACTAATGAATAACTATTTTGCGTTTAACTAACGAAGAAACGTTAGTTAAACAATAACAGCGGCAGTCTTTGACTTTGGTTTTTAGTTCAGAGCTGCCGCGACAAGCTGAGTTTTCTCCCCGTACTATCCCTCCTTTAGTGCGCAGTATACGTCTACTGTTCACTGGCCTCATCTCGTGCAGAGTACATAAATGAAATTTCCCATCCCATAGTTAACTTAAAGTGTAAACTGGAAGCAGCTTTTTCAAGGAGTGGACTTAATGCAAGGTATTAAATCTATAACAGAGTGTCCAGAGCGGTATATTGAGCTTGCTGAATAGGTTAAAGAAAAGTGGCCAAATGTAAAGAAGGTGATCCTCCCAAAAATCGACAAAAGTTTATCGGCTGAAGCTGGGTTGCCATACACATTCCTACTATTGGAGAACGACAAGTCGAAAAGATTTATCGTCATGGATTGCACCATTGTTCATTGATGAGAATGAGAGTGGACGGGGTTTGGGTTACTTCATGGAACGTATTGTATAGTGCTATATTTGTATATTATAATGAACAAGAAGGAGGTGCTATTTCTTGAATGCTATACACATCAGGATAGGAAACAACCTGCAGCGTATTAGAAAGAATAGGCAGTTAAGCTTAGATAAGCTCGCTGATTTAACGAAGGTTAGCAAAGGTATGCTTCATCAAATTGAGCGGGGAGAAACGCAGCCCACAGTGACAACCGTGTGGAAAATTGCTACGGGACTCAATATTTCGTTCTCATCTCTACTTAAAGAGGATGACGCAGTAGTATCCATTGCAACTCGAAAAGAAATTCCAGATTTAACAGAAGACAATGGAAAATGTAGAGTGTACTTACTATTTCCGTTTGATCCGCAGACACGTATTGAAACGTTTACGATTATTCTCAGCCCTACTTGTAACTATGTTTCATTCCCGCACAATGATGGGGTTCAAGAGTATATCACGGTTACCTCCGGAGTGTTCAGTCTACAGATTAAGGACGAAATATACGAATTACAAGAAGGCCAGGCTATAAAATTTACAGGCAATATTGAACACCGTTATATCAATAAATCGGACGAAGATGTGACGATACATGTGATTATGCATTATATGGATTCTTAATTGCATGTAATGATTAAGGAGGAATACACGTTGACAAGTCAACTTAAAGATAGTGCCCAGCAGGTTCAAAACAAACTATTGGAGCTGGGGTATGCAAATCAAGTTGTAGAACTGCCTGACAGTACACGAACTGCACAGGAAGCTGCCGATGCGATAGGCTGCGAGGTTGCACACATAGCGAAGTCCATTATCTTTCGGCTCAAAAATGAAGATAAACCCTTATTGGTTATAGCAAGCGGAGTCAACCGGATTAACGAAAAACAAATTATTAGCCATCTGAATGACAAATTGGGAAAAGCTGACGCTGATTTTGTACGTGAACACACAGGATTTGTTATTGGAGGCGTACCGCCTTTAGGACATAAAGAGTCGATCCTCACTTTTATTGATCAAGATTTGTTACAATATAGAGAGATATGGGCTGCTGCCGGACATCCAAGAGCAGTGTTTCAATTAACACCCGAAGAATTAATTCAAATGACAAACGGACGAGTCATCAGTGTAAAATAAATTCATGTTTACCTTTCTAGTTAGCTCGCTAACGGGGATGTTAGTTCTGTGTGGCGAGTACGCCCCTCAAGTTAGGGCAGTGTAGTTTGGTTTTATTCAACTTTCACCTGGTTTTTAAAGAAGTCTGTTTGTATAATTATTCCATGCGCAGCCAGTCAAGAGGAGGAATTAATTATGTACATTCAGACAGAACGGCTCAGCATTACCCCTTTCACCCAAGAAAATTACATAAAAGTATCAGAAACATATTCTGTTAGAAAGCATATCATTAACTATTTAGATAAGCTTAAATAGGACCCTGAATTATTAGGCTGGGGTGCGTGGTTTGTAACCTTGACGGATAATCAACAAATTATCGGTGATATTGGCTTCAAGGGAAAGCCTGATCATCAAGGAATTGTAGAAGTTGGATTTGGCTTTATTCCTGAGATGCATAATAAAGGTATAGCCACTGAGTCGGTAGGAGCTATTATAGAATGGGCCTTATCATCAAAAAAAGTCCAAAAAATTGTGGCCGAGTGCCTTATCGATAATATTCCGTCTATCAGAGTTCTGGAGAAATTGAGTTTTACACGAACCGGAGTAGAGAACGGAATGATAAACTGGGAATTGGTAAAGGATCAATCTCTACACTCACACTAAGAGTCTGATATTCATACCATAATGCTCATGATATAATCCCAAAAAAGGGGGGGATTGCGTTGAGCGGGTTCATAATCGTTGTTCTTATTTTTATTATAATTTTTGGAGTATTCAGGAAAAAGAGGTGAGTCCGCTTGACTCTTCAAGCTGTAATTTGTGGGTGATACCCGGTGTGCGGTGATTGGCGATGTGGTTTTGACCGATATGCTTGCAGTCTTTGGATAAATACCGTTACCTGTGGTATGAGCAGGCAGCACCAGATTATATTGCGAAGGACCTCCTGGATGCGGCAAAATGGTTGGTAGACACACTAAAGCGGACAACGCCTGGATAGAGCTACGTTGTCCGCTTTTTCAATGACAATGGGTTAAGGCTTCACCTCTCCCGGAATCTCAAAAAACACCTCAGAATTCATATCCTTCATTCCCAAAGTAGTCACGTTCCCGTCAGGATCAATGAATCCATAACCCGCTGCTCCAATATGTCCCATGAAATGGTAGAATACGACCCGGCCCGTTAGTTTGGGGAGTGTGCCGTCCTGGTTGGTAATTTGGTAAGGTTTAAAGAACAGTCCGCTTGCTGCTTTAACCTTCCAGTCGAAGGTGGCGGTCCACTTGACTTCGCTATGGCCCCCCACAACCTCATAGTAAGAGATACTGTTACCCCCGGATAGGAAAAATTGGTCGGCCCTGCCCTCCGGGAAATAGTAATCGAAATTGCCTCCTTCTACGCCACTCACTTCAAATTGTTTAAGTGCGCTAACTCTGGGCAGTTTCAGGGCGGCGGTCCGGGCTTCAGCCAGATTAGAGGACGCTAATTGCTGCTTAAGCTCTTCACTGGGCCTCGAAGCGACGAAGACGATCCGCTGTTTGGGATTCCACAAGACATAGGCTCCGGTCGATTCAGCCATGAAGCGTAAGGGAACCATCACCCGCCCTTTTCGGATGACCGAAGCTGCTTCGAGTTTCACTTCTTTATTACCGATCTTTGCTGTTTGTTGGCCTGCCACTAAGGTCACGGTCTGTCCGTCCCGGGTAAGCGTGACTGTTTTCGAGGCGTTGTTCCATTGGATGGAGCTGCCGGGGATTTTTTGGGCCACCTGCAGGGGGACCATCGTCGTGCCATTCGTGATATATGGGGCCACATCTGTATCCACAAACGAGTTGTTCATCGAGATCTGAATGGCAGCTGAAGCGGCTGAAGCCGTTCCCATTAAGGCACTTCCAGTGAATAGCATTGACGCGATAAGCCACCCGGCAACGCCTTTTTTCAACATTGTGTTCACTAATGCAAATCCTCCTTGTTCCAATTTATGTTTTATTCTTCCTGTGAATGTAGACGCTTGAGGGGAGAAAAGGTTGCTTGAAGTTCTTGTGAATCACTTTGGATTAACGGGCCTTCAACCACTCGCTATAGATTTTCGGAGTTGAACTCCTCAAGCCGGATCAATTTCTGTTTGCCGCGATTTCCTTTTTTCGTTGTGAGATGTCCCTGGTCGTCCGTTCTACGCTGAATGAATTGTCCTGTCAGATAGTTAATGTCATCCTCGTCCGATTGTTCCATAGTTGTGGCTCCTGTAAAGTAGCTTCCCCGGGTGGAACCAATCAAAAACCAATCCTGATCTTGATACCGAAACCGGTATTTGTTATACCATCGCCAGTTGCTTCCTCCGTAATCACTGACCAGCACAGACCCCCGATCAATGGTTATGCTCTCAAAAGGATCGCCCCATATTCCGCCTTCATCTGCTTGCAAAATAACATGATCGGCGATGATCGAGAGGGAGTATGTGTTATTTTTGCCGCCAAAAGCGATTAATAGGGATCGCGGTGATGCCTCTCCCTTGACCGAATTTTTCTCAATGACCATTGCAAGATCTGAAATCCCGTCTTTATTTAAGTTGCCTTTGGCGAGGGCCTTCTCTCCCAGATATGGCTCCAAAATATGCCATCCGGCCGGAATCAAGGCATTCATGCTCTGTGCTTTAGGCGCTGGCGTAGGGGAGGGGGCAGACCTTGGTGATGGGGTGTGGGAAGGAGTTGCTTTTGACACCTGGGCTTGGAGTGCATAAGTATCCTTACACCCCATTAGGTAACTTAAAAGTGCAATAGCACTGATAGATGTTAATATATATTTTTTCATTGAGTTCGATTCCCCTTCTCCTTAAGGTATGTAGCCTAATGTTGACCTTTCCCACTACTAGTATATCGAATGGCCTAGTGCATATGAAACGCCGCACATACAACAAAAAAACTACAATATTGAGAGATTTATCATTATGCAGAATGGTTTGCGATGGATTAAAATAGAAGGAGAGGGCCGGTGCGAATGCCAAGCTCCCATGAAACCCCCGGGGGTTTCGCACCTCGGAATTTGTCGAATGTTTATAAATATGAGGGTATTCTTTAGAAGTCAAGGGTGGTTGTATATCTTTTAAAGAATAGAATTAGGGAACAGATGGTGAATTAATACGGGAAAAGTATGGGTTACGCTTTTTTTCGCTTCGCACTCTACACGAGTGCGTGGATTGAAATTCGAAAATCAGATTCACTCTAAATCCATAACATGGTCGCACTCTACACGAGTGCGTGGATTGAAATTCCCAATTTAGGACCACTTTACTCGCATAGCCCCGTCGCACTCTACACGAGTGCGTGGATTGAAATTCCAAGCTGGGCGACGCCTACCAAGCCCTCACAGGTCGCACTCTACACGAGTGCGTGGATTGAAATATAGACCATGCAGTAAGTAAGTTTTTGTAATTGTCGCACTCTACACGAGTGCGTGGATTGAAATTGATAGTGGAATAGTAGACGCATACAGCGAAGGAGTCGCACTCTACACGAGTGCGTGGATTGAAATAGTCGCGGCAAGCGTTTTGATAATTTCAGGAAGGTCGCACTCTACACGAGTGCGTGGATTGAAATTCAAAGGTTGGCTCTCCAGAGCAAAATAATGATCGTCGCACTCTACACGAGTGCGTGGATTGAAATATCAGCGGTACGAATGAACTCCTCTACGTATTCCGTCGCACTCTACACGAGTGCGTGGATTGAAATATGGACGGGACTGGTATCAGCATCGAAAAGAACGTCGCACTCTACACGAGTGCGTGGATTGAAATGGAAGCACTGCAATGATCCCTACAGCCGCTGTGGTGTCGCACTCTACACGAGTGCGTGGATTGAAATAACTCAGGGTACGGAGAAACGGAACCCATGCATGGTCGCACTCTACACGAGTGCGTGGATTGAAATATCGACTACTTGAATTGTCGGAGCATTTTGATTGTCGCACTCTACACGAGTGCGTGGATTGAAATCGCTTATACAAAGTGAGTACGGCCTGTGAGGAAGTCGCACTCTACACGAGTGCGTGGATTGAAATCACTTCAAAAGCATTCATCCAGTCCGGTACACCGTCGCACTCTACACGAGTGCGTGGATTGAAATGGCACATCCTGTAGCCGGGGAACTGGCGGCGTAGTCGCACTCTACACGAGTGCGTGGATTGAAATATCGTCTCCTCGTATGGATCAGCCGGCGATGGGGAGACGTCGCACTCTACACGAGTGCGTGGATTGAAATTTTTTGGTTAAGATAATCATAGATGGTATAAGCCGTCGCACTCTACACGAGTGCGTGGATTGAAATTTCATGGGGTTGCCAGGGAAATTGGGGGCGGAACGTCGCACTCTACACGAGTGCGTGGATTGAAATTCAGCATAAGAATTGTATTTCTTGGCAACTGCCGTCGCACTCTACACGAGTGCGTGGATTGAAATGGCAATCTCCGGTAACTTTGAGTTTGTACTTAACGTCGCACTCTACACGAGTGCGTGGATTGAAATGTGAAGCCGGAATAAATGCCAAAGAAAAATTACTTGTCGCACTCTACACGAGTGCGTGGATTGAAATTACATGAAGCCTGTAACACAGGAGTATCTGGAGGTCGCACTCTACACGAGTGCGTGGATTGAAATAGATACGCTTGAGCGAAACAATGCTGTGGCCCTGTCGCACTCTACACGAGTGCGTGGATTGAAATTCCGCCGTCGCCGACGGGATATGCCGAAGATTTGTCGCACTCTACACGAGTGCGTGGATTGAAATCGCGAAAAGAGCAACCGTTCAACCAGCTGCCCGTGTCGCACTCTACACGAGTGCGTGGATTGAAATTTTGCCCGCATTCTGTGGCCTGCTCATGCACCAATGTCGCACTCTACACGAGTGCGTGGATTGAAATCTGAATAATTACCGACTAGAATAACATAGTCCCAGTCGCACTCTACACGAGTGCGTGGATTGAAATGCGTAATCCCCGACGGTCAGTCTTTTCGGTTGCGGTCGCACTCTACACGAGTGCGTGGATTGAAATATGAGGTCGTCCTCGCCGTAGAAGTTGAACCAGGTCGCACTCTACACGAGTGCGTGGATTGAAATATGTTGGCGTATGTGATGGGTATGCCCAGGTAGTCGTCGCACTCTACACGAGCGCGTGGATTGAAATTTTGGTAACTGCCATTGGAAAAATGACCAAGGAGTCGCACTCCGTATGGAGTGTGGACTGAAGTAAATACCGGCCTTACACACTAAATGCGAATGGAGGCCCCCTACCTTGCAACAATACATTGTAATCAAAGATCATGCATCAAATTATCCTGATCCAATCATCTTGCAAAAGGGACAAGAAGTGCGGTATGGCAGGGAGGATACTCAATTTCCTTATTGGATTTTTTGTAAATCAGTGTCCACTAGCAAAGAGGGATGGGTGCCGAAGCAGATTTTAACTTCTTCAGATAACCATGATATTGCAAAAGTGATCGAAAATTATTCCGCCCATGAACTGACAGTTACTCAAGGGGAGATACTGTGGGGGTTAAAGCACTTAAATGATTGGACTTACTGAAAAACGGATAATAACGAATACGGTTGGGTCCCAGCTTTTTGTTTATCTGACTTACACGAATCTGGTTAGCTCCATCTTATAAATAAAAGCACTGAATATCTGCGCAGCCGCAGGACTCAGTGCTTTTTTAAATCCTATCCTATTCCTTCCGGCGTACCTCAAATAAATCGTTAGGGCTGACTTCAAAATAGAGGCATAGCTTCATGATTAATTCTGCTGATATTTTCTTTTTATCCATGTTGGAGTTATGCACTAACTCCATGATAGTCGTTCTCCGGTGGCCGATTTCATTGGACAATTTTAGTACTGAGATATTGTGTGCCTTTAAAATTTGGTCGAGTTTACAGTGCAGTGTATATTTATCAAATTCCATGGGGACCTCCTAATAATAATGATTGCACTTTCATAGTGCATAATGTATATTATTGATATAGAAGTTGAACTTTAAACGTGCAGTTTCTGGAGGTAATCAAATGGAGGTTGCTCTATGTCCAAACGTCGCCCTCGCAAACTTAATACTCAAGCTATTCTGGACATATCCCGGAAAAACTTGGTGTGGCCAGAGCTAAATGGATTACCGGATACGATCCACTACTATCATTTGACAGATGCGCTGGGACGTAAATGGCAGACAATTGGTTGTCATGTTACGGATGCGATTAAGGTTTTTAAAATGGGAGCGTATCCACCCTGGACAATTATTATTGAAAAGGCACCTGATACGTCTGACCTAACAGCTCGAGAGTTGGTAGCGATTCTTAACTGTGATGACAAAGCGTTAGTTAATGACATGCAAATTATTTTAAATACACCAGTAAGATGCAATCAGTTTATAAATACGATTGTTAACGTTAATCATTATAGCATTTTTACAGTGTTATATGACCTGAAAAATGAGTATCTGTTGAATGATCCAATGCCTACTCCAGATTTTGAAACTATGTATAAAATAAACCCAATCGAAGCCTTATCCCGAATGTACTTGGAAAATGTAGATACATTGGATTATTGGGATTGGGTGCAAGCTGGAGGTATGGCTGAGTTTGCTGTTAATTTCAGATCCGAGAATCCTACGCTAAGTTTTATACAAGCTATCGAAAAGGCCGAGCGAAGGAACAATAATCCATAGACTACTGAAGCTAGTAGTGAGCTAATTAGTTTGCAGAAAATAAGTGATGGAGTAAGATAGGAGGGAGGGCTGGTGCGAATGCCAAGCTCACATGAAATCCCCGGGAGATTCGCACCTCGGAATTTGCCGAAACTCTAACATTGAGAGAGTGTACTTGGAAATTCAAGAGTGGACTGATACGTTTTCAAGAATTGAGTTTGGAGGAAGATAGTGAATTAATACGGAAAAAGCATAGGTTATGCTGTTTTCCGCCGTCGCACTCTGTGTGAGTGCGTGGATTGAAATTTGAGGGGATTGATTACAAGATTTCCGAGGAAGCGTCGCACTCTGTGTGAGTGCGTGGATTGAAATGCATACCAAGGGATGAAGATCGAAGTTAACGGACGTCGCACTCTGTGTGAGTGCGTGGATTGAAATTATGCTGATTCCTCATTCCGTCGTGTGTATACCGTCGCACTCTGTGTGAGTGCGTGGATTGAAATCTATGCCTTGGACAAGTGGAAAGACCAAAATTAGTCGCACTCTGTGTGAGTGCGTGGATTGAAATTACTTTTTCAGTCGCCACATCTTCGTCACTTTTGGTCGCACTCTGTGTGAGTGCGTGGATTGAAATATTAGGTTACCTTAATTGTATACGATAGGTAACCGTCGCACTCTGTGTGAGTGCGTGGATTGAAATAGCAGCAGCTTCAGTTATAGTGATCTTCTTAGCCGTCGCACTCTGTGTGAGTGCGTGGATTGAAATGTAATTGTTTCAAAGTAGCAGGTATTAAAGGTAACGTCGCACTCTGTGTGAGTGCGTGGATTGAAATAGCCTGTGACTTCAGATTTAACAGTGCATCAATGTCGCACTCTGTGTGAGTGCGTGGATTGAAATCAGATTGGTTACAAAGGGCTGATTGAGCTTGCCCGTCGCACTCTGTGTGAGTGCGTGGATTGAAATGTCCATGTCCCGGCGTTGTCATACTGCATTGTCGCACGTCGCACTCTGTGTGAGTGCGTGGATTGAAATTTCATGAATCCCCCCCCTCAATGTGTCATTTTGCGTCGCACTCTGTGTGAGTGCGTGGATTGAAATTCTTAAACATTCCGGTGTTTAAAAAAGAAGGGAAGTCGCACTCTGTGTGAGTGCGTGGATTGAAATTGTATCGTATACAGGATAAACAAGAAGGTCAGGGAGTCGCACTCTGTGTGAGTGCGTGGATTGAAATATCATGGTGTCCACGGATTTAATCGACTCGGGAATGTCGCACTCTGTGTGAGTGCGTGGATTGAAATCAGTAAAGGCGTTACGCCCGATATACTTGACAATGTCGCACTCTGTGTGAGTGCGTGGATTGAAATTTGCGCAAGTGATGGTCTTTGCTACGGCACTGTGTCGCACTCTGTGTGAGTGCGTGGATTGAAATATGAAATTTGAGGAGGTACACCCCCAATGACCCAGTCGCACTCTGTGTGAGTGTGTGGATTGAAATCCCGCTGACCGCCCTGCCGTCGCTGGTGACATTGGTGTCGCACTCTGTGTGAGTGCGTGGATTGAAATCATGATTGTCCGCCTATGGTGGACTGTAAAAATGTCGCACTCTGTGTGAGTGCGTGGATTGAAATACAGCTCAATATAAGGATTGGGCCGAAGGGATGCTAGTCGCACTCTGTGTGAGTGCGTGGATTGAAATACCTAGGCATTTATCCGATAGGTAATCAATAACGTCGCACTCTGTGTGAGTGCGTGGATTGAAATAAAAGAATCCAGTTGCAGAACAGCCAGTGCCTGTGTCGCACTCTGTGTGAGTGCGTGGATTGAAATCAGATCCCTACAGGTGATGACCCAGCCAAGGGAGCCGTCGCACTCTGTGTGAGTGCGTGGATTGAAATGACCAATTTACTTGGATGTAATCCGGCGTGTTGGTCGTCGCACTCTGTGTGAGTGCGTGGATTGAAATTGTGATGAAATCTCCGGTATTTGAAAATTTGTGGCGTCGCACTCTGTGTGAGTGCGTGGATTGAAATCTTTGACAAACGGGTTGTTGACGATTTGTATTTGTCGCACTCTGTGTGAGTGCGTGGATTGAAATCTTTGACAAACGGGTTGTTGACGATTTGTATTTGTCGCACTCTGTGTGAGTGCGTGGATTGAAATATAAGGCAATTCAAGCGCGGCTGCCATCTGTTTCTGTCGCACTCCGTGTGAGTGCGTGGATTGAAATCTGAACCGTATGCGTCTACTGAGCCGTAACGTCTCGTCGCACTCTATACGAGTGCGTGGATTGAAATGCCAAAATCGCTGGCATGACCTCGGAGCAATTATGGAAAATCCGATAAGAACTTTGGGCAGTCTCCAAATTCCGACAGCATCTGCGTTAGGAGAGGATTATGATAAAAAGGTAGTGGAAAAGACCTATATGAGAGCGGTGGTAGGATGGAATATATTGCTCATATCCGCGAAAGTGATGGACAGATACAGACAGTAAGGGAGCATTTGCTGGATGTCTGTACATTGGCCGAGAACTTTGGTGAGAAATTGGGAGTACGGTATATTGCGGGACTGGCTGGGCTCCTACATGACCTTGGGAAATATACAGAAGAATTTAGAGATTACATACTAACTGCAGTTAATAACCCGAATGCTCCACCCAGAAGAGGCAGCGTAGACCACTCGACGGCTGGAGGGAAGTTATTATTTAACTGGTTTCATCCTTCTTCGTCAAAACATATGAAGGGGACAAGCAGCCAGAATAAAATTATTTTGTCCGAAATTGTAGGAAACGCTATTATTTCGCATCATTCTTATTTGCAGGATTTCCTGAATCAGGACTTGGAATCCAATTACCTCAAGCGTGTTCGTGATAAAGAGCTTGATGAATTTTATCCCCTGACGGTCAAAATGTTTTTCGAGCAAATAATGACGGAACATGACTTTCTTCTCTATGTAGATAAGGCTGAGGGTGAACTGAGCGCTTTTCTTAAAAAAGAACCCAAGGTTACTCTCGAACACAGGGCTATGCTTCTGAGTAAATTTATTTTTAGTACGCTGGTCGATGCTGATCGAACCAATACACGCTGCTTTGAACAAAACAAGATGGACGAGGAGATTAACTCTAACGCTTTGTTTGGGCAGTATTATGAGCAGCTGATGACAAAGATTGAATCTTTTAAGAACCATAAGCAGGCAGAATCCCCCATTAATCAGTTAAGACAGGAGATGTCGGAACAGTGTGATGCTTTTGCAGAAAAAGCATCTGGTATCTATACCTTGTCGATTCCAACAGGAGGCGGCAAGACACTGGCAAGCCTGCGCTATGCTCTGAAACATGCCAAACGCTACAACAAACAGCACATTATATACGTGGTGCCTTTTACGACAATTATTGAACAGAATGCTGAAGAGGTACGTAAGATTCTTCAGGATGACCAGCACCTGCTGGAGCATCACTCGAACGTAGTTGAGGCGGAGAAGGAAGATGATGAAGAGGATGAAGGGAAGGCTACGATCCAGCAAAAGCTGAGACTGGCGAAGGATAATTGGGACGCTCCAATTATTTTTACGACGATGGTGCAATTCCTGAATGTGTTCTTCGCAGATGGCAGCCGAAATATTCGCAGACTTCATAATTTGAGCAATTCCGTCATTATCTTTGATGAAGTGCAGAAAGTACCTATTCCGTGTGTCTCTTTGTTTAATCAAGCATTGAATTTCCTGAAAGCGTATGCAAATTCAAGTATAGTCCTGTGTACGGCTACTCAGCCGGAATTGGATTATGTTCGGCATAAATTGCAGCTTAGTCCTGAAGCCGAGATGATCCATGACTTAGACGTTGTTGTTCAGGAGTTCAGGCGTGTGGAGATCATAGATAGAGCGACTGGAGAGGAATTCAATACAGATAAACTGGTGGATTTCGTAATGGACAAGACCCGAGACGTAACCAGCGTACTGATTATTCTTAATACCAGATCTGTAGTCAGGTCCCTATATAACAAGCTACTGGAGAAAGATTTATCTATCTCAGTCTTTCATCTGAGTACTACGATGTGCGCGGCTCACCGGAATGAGATCCTGACTGAGGTGAGAAAGCTCCTTGATGCAAAACAGCCAGTGATCTGCGTTAGCACCCAATTGATTGAGGCAGGGGTGGATGTCAGCTTTGAGTGTGTGATTCGTTCCTTGGCGGGACTGGACTCCATTGCTCAAGCTGCAGGCCGCTGCAACAGACACGGTGAAGATGAGCTGCGGCAAGTCTATGTAATTAATCATGCAGAAGAGAATTTGAAGAATTTGAAGGAAATTCGAATCGGTAAAGATAGAACAGCCAAGCTCTTAGTTGATTTTCTCCGCAATCCAGAAAGTTTTGGGGGCCATCTGCTGTCAGTACAGGCAATGAAGCAATATTTCCAGGAGTTCTACACGGAACTGGCTGCTAATCTGAACTACCATATCCCCAAACTGCAACTAGAAATGACTGAGTTGTTGTCGGCTGACAGAGAACATAATTCTTATCATCAGGCATATTTCGGTGAGCATGATGCCAGCCTGCCATTGTTCCTCCATAACAGTTATAAGACGGCTGCTGAGAATTTTCAAGTAATTGATAGTATCACGACTTCTGTAATCGTACCTTACGGAAAGGGCAAGGAGATTATCGCGGACCTTAATGGTCAGCACAGTATTGAGGATTTATCCAGGCTGCTGCGTGAGGCGCAGCAATTCACAATTAATCTTTTCAACTTTGAAAAGGATGTACTTGGCAAGAACAATGGGATCATTGCTTATCTGGATGGCAAGATTCTTGCTCTTAAGGAAGGGACATACTCCAAAGAGTATGGCTTGGATTTGAAAGGGGAGAGCGTGATGGAGGTCAGCATGTTTTAAAAAACCTATCTGAAAACAGATAGGCCTCTGCATACAAAGATATATATTTAAATCCACACTTCCGCATGGAAGCGACGATTCATTATAGCATAATATGCTGACTCTAAGCGGTTAGAATTTCTTTTAAGTAATTCATCTTAAAGTTCATATAACATTGAATGCTAGGTCTATTTTAAGGATTTTTATATACGAATTCAAGAATATTCGATCTATGTTCTGCATATTCATAACATATCCCTGCATTTTACCAATGAAAGGAGGAACAAAAATTGAAAAACTCAACGTTTTCTCTAGTTGAAGACTATCCAGACTACTACAAGAAGAAACCAGTCAGTAAGTTACAGAAATTATTCTCTAGAAGTCTCGAGTTGCCGTCAAAACAAGAACTCAGCGTAGAACACTTGCTGACGAAACAGCAACTAAGAATAGGAGAACTACAACAGGAGAATGAAATATTAAAGAAAGCCATGCACTGTTTAACGAAATGAGGATGTAGCTTCGAAAAAAGTTTTAACAGAGGGCAGCAAAGCAACTGCCTCCATAATGTGTAACTTTGATTGAACTTTGATGGAGGCAGAGTTTTTTAATATATACCAAATCCCATCCCAAGAAAGGAGGCAAAGCCCTATGAGGAATTCAATTGAATTCGTGGTCTATGGAAAATACGCATTGTTTACTGACCCCCTCACCAAGCTGGGCGGGGAGAAGCTGACGTACAGTGTTCCTACCTATCAGGCGCTTAAGGGTGTTGTGGAATCTATCTACTGGAAACCTACGCTCATCATGGTCATCGATGAAGTGAGGGTGATGAATGCGATCCGCATGGAGTCCAAGGGCGTTCGTCCCATCGAATACGGCGGAGGGAATACGCTTGCGAATTATACCTATCTGAAGGAGCCGCGTTACGAGGTGAGGGCGCATTTTGAATTTAATGAGCATCGCCCGGATCTGGCACATGACCGAAACGAGCATAAGCATCACAATATTCTCAAGCGGTCACTGGAAGCTGGAGGCCGCAGAGATATCTTCCTGGGTGCCAGGGAATGCCAGGCGTATGTTGAGCCATGTGTGTTCGGGGAGGTGCGAGGGTACTACGATGACTATGACGGCGAGATCCATTTTGGCACGATGGTCCATGGGATCAACTATCCTGACGAGACCGGCAGGGATCAGATGGAGGTCAGGTTGTGGAATCCGGTGATGAAGAACGGATACATTCAGTTTGAACGGCCTGAGGATTGTAAGCGGGTACGGAAAATTTCGGATATGCAACCTAAACTTTTCGGTGAGCACAATGTTCAGTCGGCGGATGAACTGCTCCAGGCACTCGAAGCGGGAGGGCATCTATGAGCTGGCTCTTGAATTTATATGAGACGTATGAGGCGAATCTGGGCCGTGTCGGTGAGATTGAATTAAAAGCAAATAATACGGAGTATACGCTCCTTCCTGTATCCCATACCACGCAGAATGCTCATATCACCGTTGAGATTACAGAGGACGGAGACTTCCACTCGGCAACTGTAAATGATAAAAGCGATATTAACACCCTAATTCCTTGTACGGAGGAATCCTCTAGCCGGGCCGGCTCTAAGATTGCCCCTTACCCGCTTCACGACAAATTGAGTTATGTCGCTGGTGATTTCTTAGCCTATGGCGGCAAGATCAAGAAGGAAGAGCCCTTCGTAGCGTATATCAAACAATTGGAGGCGTGGGCTAATTCCCCTCATGCCACTTCCAAGGTGAAGAGCATATACCGCTATTTAAGCAAGCGTGAGTTGATTCGGGATCTGGTAGCCAGCAAGGTGATCTATCTGGACGCCAATCATAAGCTCATTGATAAATGGGATAAAAAGTATGAAGCCTTGCACGGGGATAAACCTCCTATCTTTGCCCTAGTAGCCGCTGAACAGGAGAGCGCATTTGTCCGTTTCAACGTTCGTCAGCCTGACGATCATACGGCAGTCTGGAAAGATCCTGAGATGTACAACTCTTTCATTCAGCACTACTCCAGCCTTCTAGGGGAAGAAGATTACTGCTTCGTATCCGGCAAAATATTGCCCGGCACAGAACGTCATGCGAATAAGATTAGACATGCCGGAGATAAAGCCAAGTTGATCTCGGCCAATGATAATAGCGGGTTTACCTTTCGGGGGCGTTTTGCTCAGAGCAGCGATGCGGCTAGTATCAGCTATGAAGTGTCCCAGAAGGCGCATAATGCCTTAAAGTGGCTGATTAATAGGCAAGGTAAAATCATAGATCAGCGTGTATTTCTCGTCTGGGGAAACAAGGAGTTGAATATCCCTGACCCCATTGCTGATTTTTTCACGTTAAAGCTGGAGCTTGAGCCGGAATCAGAGCCCGAAGTGACACCAGTTACTGCCAAAGCAAGCGCTGGTTATACCTTCAAAGAATATGCGCGGGAAGTCGCCAAAGGCCTTGGAGGATACCGGAATAAGCTGGCGTCCCGAACTAAATCGGATGTGAATATCCTCGTTCTGGATTCTGCGACGACTGGTCGTCTGGCTGTTTTGTATTATCGTAACATGGAAAAGAACTTATATGTGGACAAGCTGATTCGATGGCACTCCACCTGCGCTTGGCTGCATAAGTACCGTAAGGATGAGCATGGAGATGTAGTCACTTTTTACGGTGCACCATCCACAAAGGATATTGCCTTTGCCGCTTACGGGCCGAAAGCTAACGAGAAAGTAGTCAAGGGAATGATGGAACGGGTTCTGCCCTGCATCGTTGACGGACATAAAATTCCTCACGATATTATACGAAGTGCTTTTTACCGGGCATCCAATCCCGTTGCAATGGAGAATTGGGAGTGGGAAAAGACACTTAGTATTACATGCGCTCTGATTAATACAAAGGAGGAATATAATGTGGCACTAAACACTGAGGAAGATGACCGCAGTTACTTGTTCGGCAGATTGCTGGCTATTGCCGATATCCTGGAGAGACGGGCGCTGGATTCAGATGAGAAACGTTCAACGAATGCCATCCGTTACATGAACTCTTTTTCCAAATATCCCGCTAGAACCTGGAGTACGATTCAATCCTGCTTGCAGCCGCATCAAGCCAGACTAGGGACTAGAGTGAGATTTTATTCTAACCTGATTGATGAAGTAGCTTCCAAAATTAAAATAGAAGATTTCAACAACAATGCTCTAACTAGCAAGTATTTACTTGGTTTCTATTCTCAGCGGCATGAACTTAATCATTTCAAAGCCAAATCCGATGCTTCCCCTTCGTCTTCCACAACTACTAATCAAGAGGAGAGATAAGAGATGTCTACACTCAATCATAAAATTGATTTTGCTGTCATTGTAGCTGTCAATAAAGCCAATCCCAATGGTGACCCGCTTAACGGAAACCGGCCGCGCCAGAATTATGATGGATACGGTGAAATCTCCGATGTAGCCTTGAAGCGCAAAATCAGAAACCGTCTGCAGGACGCAGGGGAATCTATCTTTGTTCAATCCAATGACCGTAAAACGGATGCTTATGGAAGCTTGAGAGAACGAGCGGATGCTAACGCTGAGCTGGATAAAATACTGAAAGCCAAAACAAGTTCAAACGAGGAGTTTGCCCGCATCGCCTGTCAGGAGTGGATTGACGTACGCAGCTTTGGGCAGGTATTTGCTTTTAAAGCGGATAGTAAGGGTTCAGGTGTATCTGTCGGGGTTCGTGGCCCTGTGTCCATCCATACGGCAACGAGTGTAAGTCCTATTGATATAACCAGTATGCAGATTACCAAAAGTGTGAATTCCGAGCCCGGCAAAGACAGAGGCTCCGATACCATGGGGATGAAGCACCGGGTAGACTTTGGAGTATACGTATTCCAGGGCAGTATTAACACACAGCTTGCTGAGAAAACCGGGTTTACAAATGAAGATGCAGACAAGATTAAGGAAGCATTGGTTACTCTTTTTGCTAATGATGTCTCTTCGGCAAGACCGGAAGGAAGTATGGAGGTACATAAGGTGTACTGGTGGGAGCATAACTCTAAGCTGGGGCAATATTCTTCGGCCAAGGTGCACCGTTCTCTGGATGTTCGTGCTAAGAAGGATGAGCCTAAATCGATTGAGGATTATTCTATAGAATTATATCCATTGGAAGGATTGCAACCTGAGGTCTTAGATGGCCTATACTGACGAAGATGATGCGTTGATGCTCTCTGGAATACAGCATTTTCACTTCTGTAAGAGGCAGTGGGCATTAATCCACATTGAACAGCAATGGGCAGAGGATATGCGAACGATTGAGGGGAAGCATCTTCACCGCAATGCAGATCAGCCTTTTACACGGGAGAAGCGTGGGGATAAGCTGGTTGTTCGGGCGATGCCGGTGAAGTCACGACAGCTTGGCATTACGGGGATCTGTGATGTGGTGGAGTTCGTCAAGGATGACAGCGGAGTTGAAATTCATGGAGCCGAAGGCAAATATGTGGCTTTTCCCGTTGAATACAAACGGGGGAAGCCCAAGCTGGAGGACACGGATGTGCTGCAACTGACCGCCCAAGCGATGTGCCTGGAAGAAATGCTGCTGTGCGAGGTGCGGACAGGGTTTATTTTTTATAAAGAGGTGAAGCACCGGATTGAAGTTCCACTTACAGATGAGCTGAAGCGCAAGGTAAGCGCTGTGCTGGAAGAGATGCAGGATTACTACCGCCGCAGATATACACCGAAGGTTAAGACCGGAGCCTTTTGCCAAAGCTGCTCTCTCCAGCATATTTGTCTGCCCAAGCTAATGAATAAACAGACTGTGAAAAGCTATGTCGAAGGGAAAATCAGGGAATGAAAAAGCTGCAAAATACCCTATATGTTACACAGCCGGATGTATATCTATCGCTCGATGGGGATAATGTTGTTCTGCTTAAGGAGCAGGAGAAGCTGGGCAGAGTTCCGCTGCATAATCTGGAATCGATAGTCGCTTTTGGATACACGGGAGCAAGTCCGGCCTTGATGGGATATTGTGCGGACCACAATGTTTCGCTGCTCTTTTTGACGATGAATGGGAGATTTCTGGCCAGGGTAACCGGTGAGAGCCGGGGGAACGTTATTCTGCGCAAGAAGCAGTATGCGTTGTCGGAAGACGAGACGAAGTCCGCGAAGATCGCCCGGAATTTCATTATTGGCAAGATCTATAACCATAAATGGATACTCGAAAGAACAACCAGAGATTATCCGATGCGGGTGAATGTGGAACAGTTCAAGGAGGCTTCTCAGCAATTATCCGCACTTTTGCTTGAGGTTAGAAACTGTGAGCAACTAGACCGTTTGAGAGGGCTTGAGGGGCAAGCGGCGGTTACGTATAATAAGCTGTTTGACCCTATGATTTTGCAGCAAAAAGAGGACTTCCAATTCCATCTCCGTTCCCGCAGACCTCCGCTCGATAAGGTGAATGCGATGTTGTCGCTGGCGTATACCTTGCTCGCACATGATACGGCCTCTGCGTTAGAGGCAGTTGGTCTAGATGCGTATGTAGGGTTCCTTCACCGGGATCGTCCGGGGCGGGTGTCGTTGGCCCTCGATCTGATGGAGGAGCTACGCGGAGTCATGGCTGACAAATTTGTCTTGATGCTGATTAACAAGAAGCTTGTGAACAAGGATGATTTTGTGACCAAAGAGAATGGAGCGGTGCTCCTGACGGATGAGGCAAGGAAGCGATTCCTTACCGCATGGCAGAACCGGAAGCAAGAGAAGATCACCCACCCCTATCTGGGGGAGAAAATAACCTGGGGGCTGGTACCTCATGCTCAAGCCTTGTTGCTCGCCCGTCATTTGCGTAATGATCTGGATGAGTATCCTCCGTTTCTGTGGAAGTAGGTGTAATCGATGCTAGTGCTAATCACTTATGATGTAAGTACAACCAGCAGTGCAGGTCAAAGCAGGTTGCGGCGGGTGGCTAAGGTTTGCCAGAATTACGGGCAGCGTGTCCAGAACTCGGTGTTCGAGTGCATAGTGGATGCAGCGCAATTTACCGAGCTTAAGTTGAAGCTGAAGGATATTATTGATCAGAAGGAGGATAGCCTCAGGTTCTATCAGCTGGGAAATAACTATAAAAACAAGGTTGAACATGTGGGGATTAAGGAATCCTTAGACCTTGAAGGCCCGTTGATCCTGTAGTGCGAATGTGAGGCTCACATGAAATCCCTGGGAGATTCGCACCGAATTTATAGAAAAATTTGTTATTTTATTGATAGATTTATTTTTGGAAGTAATAAAGCATGTGATTTTAGATCTAAAAAGAGGATTTATTTCCTTATTTTGATGAAAAATCGCTGTCGCTCCTCGTGTAGGAGCGTGGATTGAAATTCGACCCACACCTCAACGTAATGTTCTTGCTCTGCGTCGCTCCTCGTGTAGGAGCGTGGATTGAAATATTTTCGATCTCCCCTCTGCTCGGCGGTGCAGGTGTCGCTCCTCGTGTAGGAGCGTGGATTGAAATTGTATGGAAAATATGTTCGCATTTCATCACCTAGTCGCTCCTCGTGTAGGAGCGTGGATTGAAATATTATTTGTGTTATTACCGACTATCCTAAGATAGTGTCGCTCCTCGTGTAGGAGCGTGGATTGAAATCCGGGAGTCGGAGGCGGTCCAGGATCTGCCTTAGGGTCGCTCCTCGTGTAGGAGCGTGGATTGAAATTCTTCCCAGGGGCCGACTTCATCGGTCCCCCAAATGTCGCTCCTCGTGTAGGAGCGTGGATTGAAATAATTTTCATGTGCTTGTTTTTGGCTACGGAATCGTCGCTCCTCGTGTAGGAGCGTGGATTGAAATCTCACTTGCAATACCGGATAAGCCCCCAGGCCATGTCGCTCCTCGTGTAGGAGCGTGGATTGAAATTATATACGTTTTATTTAATGGGGCGCTGCCTAGCGTCGCTCCTCGTGTAGGAGCGTGGATTGAAATTTAGAACGAATTACGAACAGACCAGATCATAACGCGTCGCTCCTCGTGTAGGAGCGTGGATTGAAATTTGCTCTGCCCATTTGTCGAAGGCAAATGATGATGTCGCTCCTCGTGTAGGAGCGTGGATTGAAATCTCAGGTTGTTAATCACATTGTCACGATTAATGTGGTCGCTCCTCGTGTAGGAGCGTGGATTGAAATACCGCCTGTGGTCCACGTTTGTGTAAGCATTTTGTCGCTCCTCGTGTAGGAGCGTGGATTGAAATTCTCTTGTCCTCCACGTAGCGCATGCTGGAGAATAGTCGCTCCTCGTGTAGGAGCGTGGATTGAAATTGTTAGGCATTATGGTTGTGCTTGCAAGATGGGGTCGCTCCTCGTGTAGGAGCGTGGATTGAAATTTCTGATGGGCGTCACAGTGCGGGGGAGCAGCAACGGTCGCTCCTCGTGTAGGAGCGTGGATTGAAATAATCATTGCGTGAGCTCCTCCTCTATCTCCTTGGTCGCTCCTCGTGTAGGAGCGTGGATTGAAATAATCGACTGCAATAATAATATCATATTTTGAGTTGTCGCTCCTCGTGTAGGAGCGTGGATTGAAATCACTTACAACAACTAAAGTTACATTTGCAAACAAGTCGCTCCTCGTGTAGGAGCGCGGATTGAAATAATAATAAACTGCGTACTACTGTACACAATATGAGTGTCGCTCCTCGTGTAGGAGCGTGGATTGAAATAACAAATGGCACAGGACCAGGACTATCAAGTATGTCGCTCCTCGTGTAGGAGCGTGGATTGAAATCCTACATACTTCAGGTTCCCGCGCTCACCAATTGGGTCGCTCCTCGTGTAGGAGCGTGGATTGAAATAAAGGCTTGGAACGCAGCGACTCGCGTTAGATACGTCGCTCCTCGTGTAGGAGCGTGGATTGAAATCGAATGCTCCCGAATACAACGGTGGATACTTATAGTCGCTCCTCGTGTAGGAGCGTGGATTGAAATACGGCGGGTGATAATATCATCCAGATAAATCAAGTCGCTCCTCGTGTAGGAGCGTGGATTGAAATTATATATCCAATCGGATCAAAAGTCTGATTAACGGGTCGCTCCTCGTGTAGGAGCGTGGATTGAAATGTGGTATCTATATCTTTCAGACGGAAAATATAATGTCGCTCCTCGTGTAGGAGCGTGGATTGAAATCCCTTACGCGCAGAACGCACCATGTAACGCCGTCGTCGCTCCTCGTGTAGGAGCGTGGATTGAAATGCGTTCCAGTTTGGACTATGACATTTGCAGATTACCGTCGCTCCTCGTGTAGGAGCGTGGATTGAAATGACCTGAAAGTAACCCATGCATCTGCAACAACATGTCGCTCCTCGTGTAGGAGCGTGGATTGAAATTCGCGCTCCATCACCTCTTTTGCCTGCGCAAGCGTCGCTCCTCGTGTAGGAGCGTGGATTGAAATTACGGAGTTGTCTCCGCGATAATGCGCTATAATATGTCGCTCCTCGTGTAGGAGCGTGGATTGAAATGTATTTCCTATACACGGATAAGTGTACGGGTGGTACCGTCGCTCCTCGTGTAGGAGCGTGGATTGAAATACTGTTGCGCTACGATAGAGGCAGCGGAGAGAAGCGTCGCTCCTCGTGTAGGAGCGTGGATTGAAATTATATGTTCCCCTTTGTCCGTTTCAAATCTTGTCGTCGCTCCTCGTGTAGGAGCGTGGATTGAAATACCTACCCCATTAAGCCTATACCCCAACCCAAGACGAGTCGCTCCTCGTGTAGGAGCGTGGATTGAAATTTATTTTGCCCTACTGAGCCATTGCTTGAGCAAGTCGCTCCTCGTGTAGGAGCGTGGATTGAAATGTGCAAGCCACTAAGACGGTTTTAGACACAGCAAGTCGCTCCTCGTGTAGGAGCGTGGATTGAAATCTCGGAAGACTCCCCGAAGTCAGCTCCAATCCCTGGTCGCTCCTCGTGTAGGAGCGTGGATTGAAATAGATGACATTCGGCCTGACAAAGAAGCAGCTTCGTCGCTCCTCGTGTAGGAGCGTGGATTGAAATATGAATTGGAATGTAATCGGGATAAGGGCGGCTGGTCGCTCCTCGTGTAGGAGCGTGGATTGAAATATGCGCTGATCTCCTTTATTTGCAAATTAGGAGTCGCTCCTCGTGTAGGAGCGTGGATTGAAATCCTCTGCCTTTCTGCGGTCTCCAAACGGTCTGTGAGTCGCTCCTCGTGTAGGAGCGTGGATTGAAATGCATGCTCCGTGTTGCTCGGATATGCAGTGTTTAGTCGCTCCTCGTGTAGGAGCGTGGATTGAAATTCGCCCCTGACGGCGCTGGTGGTGTTACCGTGGTAGTCGCTCCTCGTGTAGGAGCGTGGATTGAAATGGGTGCATACGGTCGATCTCGTCAAAGTAGACGAGGTCGCTCCTCGTGTAGGAGCGTGGATTGAAATTATTACGAACGGTCAACAGACAAGTTTGTGTCAGTCGCTCCTCGTGTAGGAGCGTGGATTGAAATCCAAACTCCTGTCGGTTGCGCTGCTCCATTTGCTGTCGCTCCTCGTGTAGGAGCGTGGATTGAAATTAAGGTTCGATGGCGCCATTAAGGAGACAGCTTTAGTCGCTCCTCGTGTAGGAGCGTGGATTGAAATGATATCCGCGTCTCCATCGTCCCATTCGGAGGTGTACGTCGCTCCTCGTGTAGGAGCGTGGATTGAAATAACCGGACCAAGCTGGCCCAGAATGGCGGTGATGTCGCTCCTCGTGTAGGAGCGTGGATTGAAATAACCGGACCAAGCTGGCCCAGAATGGCGGTGATGTCGCTCCTCGTGTAGGAGCGTGGATTGAAATCCATTGCCGAACGGTCCAGTAATACCTATGACCCGTCGCTCCTCGTGTAGGAGCGTGGATTGAAATGAGGAGTTCGCGCGCCTGGCGGTCATTGAGATTGTCGCTCCTCGTGTAGGAGCGTGGATTGAAATAAATAACGGAGATTTTAATCATTTTAGAGATTTATGTCGCTCCTCGTGTAGGAGCGTGGATTGAAATAATATCGCTCATATAAGCTCCCCCTAAACCATCGTCGCTCCTCGTGTAGGAGCGTGGATTGAAATCAAGCTCTTTACGTGGTCTGCCGCCCTGTACCCGTCGCTCCTCGTGTAGGAGCGTGGATTGAAATCTGGATATGATCGGTTTAGAGTGGTCGGGAAAGATGTCGCTCCTCGTGCAGGAGCGTGGATTGAAATTTCTACTGCCGAAGGTTCAGGGGCTTTAATGATGTCGCTCCTCGTGCAGGAGCGTGGATTGAAATTTGTAAAAAAGGTGTGATGGTTGAATAGCTTCCTTGTCGCTCCTCGTGTGGAGCGTGGATTGAAATGTGAAATCAATGGTGTGAGCCCGCTGGTACTTCTTGTCACTCCTCGTGCAGGAGCGTGGATTGAAATCGGATGAAGCCTGGCTTCGCGATCGGCGCGTCGGCGTAGCTACTCATGTAGGGGTGTGTATTAAAAGTGGGGCGATCGGCACTATCACAGGCATGGTCTGGCCCCTCCTTATGTACGAGCATGTATTGAAATCGCACAAAGAATAATCGCCCTCATACCAACACCTGCCCCCAAGCTCCCACCCCCCGTCCTTTCGCCCCTATACTTCACCAATCCCACTAACCCTCCCCCACCCCCCACAAGTACATATCCCGCAAGTGAGTATCCGACCCGGACCCTGGCATGTTAGAATAGGACCAATGTGTACATCCTATGTGTGAATTTAATCGGGGGGGCAACAGGTGAGAGCGTTGAGATTGAGAGATTACATGGGCCCTTCGGAGACTTCGGCGCACCGGCAGGCGAAGTGGGTCAAGCGGTTTCTGTATACGTACTGGCTGGTGATTGCTCTGCATTTCCTGGCCCAGCTGGGGTCTTTTGTATGTTTGCCGTATCCCATGGGAGCGCACGAGTTCTACTATGATGTGTTGCTCTATCCGACGCTACTAATGAGTGCGGTGGTTGGGTTGACGCAACTGGTGGATGTTGCGGCACCGAAGTATTCCTTCGTGCTGCTGTTTGTGGCGGGGACAATTATCGCGATGATGATTATTCATCTGAATATGGATATACGGATTATCGGGGCGTTGATGCTGCTGCCGATTATTGCGTCGGCGATCTTTTTTCGGCTGGATCTCACCTTGTTCACCTCTGGCCTGCAGGCGGCGGCCTTCTTCATTCTCTACCGCTGGGATTACTGGTTCAAGTATTATCTGACGGATTTCGACCTGATTGCGATCCCGCTCTTCCTGCTAGTTGGCACGCTGGTGGCGGGGATTATCATCATTAACGGGCGCGAGTTGGCAAGCGATCTGGAAGCCACTCTGACAGCCAAGCAGGATCTGATGATTGAGAATGCGGTGATCCGCAAGCTGTCTACCACCGATGCACTGACAGGACTGTATAACCATATTTCTTTTCACGAATTCTATGAAAAAGCGATGGAATACGGCAGCCAGGGTGCCCCATTCCATCTTGCGCTGGTAGATATCGATAATTTCAAGCGAATTAACGATAAATATGGACACCGTATGGGGGATCTGGTGCTGGCCCGGGTCGCGCAGATCATCAAGGACCATCTCTCTCCCGCAGACATTGCTGCCCGCTACGGCGGCGAGGAATTTGCGGTGTTGCTGTTCGAGAAGAGCTTCGAGGAGGCTTACACCCTCATGGATTGGATTCGCCACATGCTCTCGGAGACGCTTCATGAAGAGATGGAGCACGGGGCGGTGACCGTCAGCATTGGCCTCAAGAGCTATGCCGAAGGCGCCACCAAAGAAGCGCTGTTCGAAGAAGTCGATAATCTCCTCTATACGGCCAAGCACTCCGGCAAAAATACTACGCTGACCCCGCTGACGCAGCGGAATGCTGTGTAGTCAAATTTGTCTCACCTGGTAACCTGCTTACGCTGCCGATGATTCATCCGCCGCCTCCGGTAACACGCTTACTCCTTCGAAGGCTCACCCTCCGCTGCTTTTTTGCGTGCCCGGAACCGCCGGACCTTCATCAGATTCCCGCACAGCTTGTCGTCGCAGTACCGCTTCGAGCGGTTGCGGGTATCGTCGTAATAGGCCCAGAGACAGTCGGGATTCCCGCAAATGCGGAAGCGAGAGGGCTCCTTCTCCAGCAGCGCAGCCGCAAAAGAGGCGGCAACCTCCGCCATAATCTGCCCCCAGTCCGCACGCTGCGGCTGGAGGGAGATCTCGGCTTCACCTGCTGCCGTCCAGACCACCTGCCGTATCACGGGCCCGTCGCTCATGTACGTATTCAACTGCGCAAGCAGCGCTGTGGACGGAGACTCTCCCGTGACCAGCCGCTGCAGCTCGTCCCATAACAAGCCGCGCAGTCCTTTGAGCTGCTTCAGCTCCTCCGGCCGGGGAGGGGCTGCTGCCGGCAGCTTGTGCTCCACCAGCCATTCCGCCAGCCATTTGGGGTCCTCCAGCCGATCCTGGTCCGTGCTCCGGTCACTAGTCCGCCAATTCCGCCAATAGCTGTTCATGAAATCTACCCACAGCAAGCTTCATCTGTCCCTTCACATGATCTTTCCCTTGATTGTAACAGTTAAAACTGAGTTACACTAGTTACTTGATACGCTCTGGCAAATATGTTACAGTGCTCGTGTAACTTTTATTGGGGTTGTTTACAGGAGGGATATAGATGGAAAACAAAATTAGCGATGTGCTGATCGAGAACTGGGATTATGTGATGGATGTGGAGGATTGGCAGCCGCCGCTGAGTGCGGCGCTTGAAGGTGTGGACAGTGAACAGGCCGTCTGGAAGCCGGAGGGAGCTGCGGGCAATTCTATTTGGGAGAATGTTAACCATCTGACGTATTATAAGGAGCGTCTGTTGCGCAAGCTCAAGGGAATGGAGAAATTGCCTGATCTGGAGAGCAATGACGCTACATTCACTGTAACAGGAAGCGGGGAAGAGGACTGGAAGCAGGCGGTAGACAAGCTGAAGTCCATTCATGCCTCGCTGCGCGAGATTATTGTAGCTCTGGAGGAAGGCGCTTATGAATGGGGCGGCTCCGGGCATGCGCCAGGCGAAGAGGTCATGAGCCTGATTCTGCACGATGCCTATCATACGGGACAGATTGTACTGGTCCGCAAGCTGCAAGGCTCTTGGCCTGGCACCCGCCGTTTCGATTAAGCGCAGCAGCCATATTTTACAAGTGATCTGTTCGTAGGCGGCTCTGTTTCAGCTCCAAATCCCCGGGTTAATGGAAGACATGCAGCTATCAACGGAGAGGAGAGATTGAGGATGGAGCCGAATTACAAGGACAGAAGTGTTGAGGTTGAACGGACAGAGGTGCACCGCAAATCGGATTCCAGTCTTGTCGCATCCACGTTCATTAAATATGCAGCTTACATTATTATCACCTTCGGAGTTCTGTTTTTCCTGGTGAAATACGTATTCCCGATGTTCAAATAAGCCAGTTGCCCAGCTAAGTGCAGACTTGGACGGATTCACGCCAAAAAGCCACGAACCCCCTCAAGGGATCGTGGCTTTTTGTTCAAATATAAGAATGAATATGTTTCACGCTATACATTATCCTTCTATTTCCCGCCGAAACGGTACCGTCCTGTAAAAGGACGGCAAAGCCGTTTCCACTTGCATAACGGCTATACGTTCTTCTGGATCATCTCGTGGGAATCGGCGGTATTCCGGTAAAAGAACCAGCATTCATTCAGCAGTCTAATCTGACGGCAGTCCTTCTTGAGATAGGCCTTCATGAGCTGTTGGCGAAGCCATTGTGGCAAGGGTACCCCTCCTCTGCATGCTTCCTGTGTATAGATAGCATATGGGGGAATACGCCCAAAGGTGCACGGTTAGTTTCAGGTAGCCAAGCCGAATTTCACAAGGCCGCCCGGAACCGGCGTTACTGCACCCGTTCTTCTTCCTCTTCATACCATTGTTCAAGCTGGGCCTGGAGCGCCCGGATTTCGGTCAGTAGTGAGATCAGGGGGTAATGCTCCTCTTTAATAGAGGCAAAAGCCTGCTCCAGCCGGTTAATATACGCCAGCCCCGACTCCAGATGATGCTCTTCGCGCAGCAGCTCCAGCGCCTCGCATTCGGCCACCGCCCGCGGCAGTCCGGGTACATTCTCGGCTGTCAGCTTGTCGATTTCTTTGTTCAGGCGAAGATTGAGGGCGCTTAGCTGGTAAGCATATTCCTCCGGCATCTCCACGAATAGCAGTTCCTGATCCTGCTGCATAATTACGTAACGCATTCTAGGCATCTTTCATTCTCCCTCCGGACTTGTCTTCCTTCTTGACAGTGTAGCCTATGGGCAAGTTACAATTCAAGTAGAGATCTGATTTCCTTGAGGAGAGGACCGTGAAGGAACGCTATGACCAGTATGAGCAACGAAGAGCTGCAGCTGTGGATCGAGCAGGTGTCGCTGAACAGCTTTGGCGTGCCTTTCCGGCATACGGCGAGCTTTAACAGCAGACTTACGACAACCGGCGGACGATATTTTACCAAGAGCCATAATATAGAGATTAACCCCCAGCAGCTGGCGATGTACGGACGGGAGGAGACGGAGAAGATCATCAAGCACGAGCTCTGCCACTACCATCTGCATCTGGCGAAGCGGGGGTACATGCACCGGGATGCCGATTTCAAAACACTGCTGGCCCGCGTCGGCGGCAGCCGGTATTGTCAGACCCTGCCGGGAGCCAAGGCCCGCAAGCCGCAGCCTTACCGGTATAAGCTGGTATGTATTGCCTGTGCCACCGAGTATCTGCGTAAGCGCCGGGCCGATCCCGGGCGGTACCGCTGCGGTAAATGCTCCGGTAAGCTGAAGCTGATTGCTCTAGAAGCGGGCGCGGGTCCGGCTACTTAACTTTTGATAACCAGACCTAGTAGTCCGGCAAAAGAAGCCGCCTGCTCCGCAGAGATGATGCAGCCCTCCAGATCCTGAAGATCCACTAGAAGGCCGGTGAACTCGCAGTCGCTCAGGTCAACACCCTTCAGCTTGCAGCCAGCCAGCGTGGCCTGCTCCAGATTACATTCCGCGAGATACAGGCCGTTCAGGGTGGACTGGTAATAATCTGCGCTGACCAGCGAGCTGCGTTCGAAGGAAGTCCCTTTGAAGTTAGCGAAACGGAAGACCGCGAATTCCCCGATACATCCGGTGATGGATACATTTTGAAATCGTGCTCTGGTGAAGTCTGTACCGATCATGCGGCAATCCCTGAACTCGGTCCGGTGTATGAAGGCGTCGCTGAAATCCACATTGGACAGGTCGCAATGATCGAAGATCACATCGGTAAGCTCAATGCGCTGCAGCGAGGATTCCGTGATGGTGACGTTTTTGAAAATAGTCTTGTCGAAAGCTACCCGCGTAGCCTCCTGATATTCAATGAGCGCTCCTTCAATGAGGCAGTTGCTGAATTCGTCCTTGGAAGCAAGGGCGTGAATGTCCTGCGGCGTAAGTAGCCCGGGATCTGTGATTCTGGGTGGTTCTATCTTGTTACTCATGTCGGCCTCCTTGGCAGTTCCTAGCCTTATTTGTCCTTATTTGATCTGGCCCATGTCCAGGTTGACCCGGTAATTGCCATACTTCAGCAGTTCATCCAAAAAAGCGGTCAGCGCCTCCTGATCCACAGTACGCACCCGCATCCAGTAACAGCCCTCCCCGCTGATGCGGTAGAGCTCGGTGACACTCTCATGGGCCTTCGCAAAAGCCTGAAAAGGCGGATGATCCTTATTGCTGCTGAGAAAAACCGTGATAAAGGCGTGAATGCTCTGGCCGATCCGCAGCGGGTTATAACGGATGGTGTAGCCCTCAATGATGCCAAGCTCCCGCATTCTGCGGACACGTGCGCCTACAGCCTGGCCGGTCAGGTGGACCATCGCCCCGATATCCTTATGGCTTAAGGTGGAGTCTTCGATAAGGAGCTGGAGGATGCGGTAATCGGTATTGTCGATGAGGTAAGAGGTCATTTCCTTGAATTCCTTTCCGGCTGAAAGCAGAACATAACAATCTCTTTCGCGGCACAATGTCTTCTCTTCTTGCCCTGATTTATACTTATTGTATCAGAAAGTGAACATAAGGTAGACATCCGGGAAGAGGTGCATATGATGAAAATAAAGCTGATCCGCCACGCCACCCTATGGCTGGAATACGGCGGTGCAACGTTTCTAATCGATCCCATGCTGAGTGTGCAGGGCGTGAATCCGCCGATTATGAATTCAGGCGATGACCGCCGGAATCCGCTGGTGCCTCTGCCGGGCCCTGTTCAGCAGTGGCTGGAACCGGATGCAGTGCTGGTCACGCATCTGCATCCGGATCATTGGGATGCTGCGGCAGCAGAGCAGTTGTCCAAGGAGTTGCCGGTGTATTGCCAGGAAGGTGACGGAGAGACCATTGCGGCCCAAGGTTATGGGCGAGTTACTGAGATTAAGGATAGCGGGTCTGCGTCCTTCGGCGGTGTGACTCTGACGCGTACAGGCGGGCATCACGGGACAGGGGAGATCGGAGAATTAATGGGCAAGGTTTCGGGTTTCGTTTTTCGGGCGGAAGGCGAACCTGTGCTGTATCTGGCAGGCGATACGATCTGGTGCGAAGAGGTTCAGCAGGTGATAGAAGAGGAATCGCCTGAGGTGATCATTGTCAATGCCGGAGGAGCACGGTTCCTGAGCGGAGGGCCGATTACCATGGATGAGCAGGACGTGGTGCAGGTATGCCATTCCGCTCCGGCTGCTTCGGTAATTGCTGTGCATATGGATACGATTAACCACTGCCGTGTGACGAGGGGGCTATTGAAGGAGCGGCTTGAACAGGAAGGTCTGTCCGCCCGCGTTGCCATTCCGCTGGATGGGGAGTGGGTCTGAATTGTAAACGATCTCAGAATCTCTCGCTACCCGCTTGACTAACCTGTAGAATCATGATAAATTAATCCTTGTTCATGTTAATGTTCCCTGATAGCTCAGTTGGTAGAGCACTCGACTGTTAATCGAGTTGTCACAGGTTCGAGTCCTGTTCGGGGAGCCATTACTTGGAGAGATACCCAAGTGGCTATAAGGGGACCCTCTGCTAAGGGGTTAGACTGCGTAAGCGGTGCGAGGGTTCGAATCCCTCTCTCTCCGTTCTTGAATTAACACATAAGGAGCTCATATTGAGCTCCTTTTTTTTGTTTTTAGAAAATTACAATTTTCTTCTGACGTGCATATGAAAAACCGAATACAATTTGCTGGGCGAAGGTATCTGGCCCGATTGTATATGAAAAACCGAATACAATGTGTTGCCGCGAAGGATCTCGGGCCAAATATATGCGGAAAACTGAACACAATGCACTGCCATAAAGGGAAGTGGCTAAACGTATACGGGAAACCGAATACAATCGGTGCTGATGTGATAAAGGAGGGGGCCTTGCTCCGCAGCCCGTAACCTTGTAGAGAAATCCTGCAAGAAGTGCAGCAATACGGCCCAATAGAAGCGAGCACTGAAATTCTGCATGAAAGGCAACAAAGCTAGCGCTAGGTTGCACTAAACACCGGAAATCCTGCAAATGATGCAACAATGTACCAAAGTCCGTAATATTTTTAGAAGAATCCTGCATAATGTGCAACAATGTGATTCATATAAGCGGGTCCCTTTAGCGGGAAACGCTGAATCCCTGGAAGATACGATTTTCCTGTCTGATGTCGTAATTCCATATAGTCGATGTCGCATTTATCTACTAAAAATCCTGCTTATTATATGATACTTTATAGGTGATGTCAGAATAATGTATATGGAGGTGCAGGCGGGTGAGCATTAAGATTGGCAAGATCAGCTTTTGGCATGTACATGCCTGGGATTATACGAAGCAGGCTCAGGAGCATGAAGATACGGAGATTGCTGCGGTATGGGACGAGGATGCGGAGAGGGGCAGGAAGGCGGCAGAGAGTTTGAATGTCCCATTTTATGATTCTTTGGAGGACATGCTTGCCCGGAAGGATATCGATGCCGTGATTGTCGACGCGCCAACCCATATGCACCGGGAGGTTATGATTGCGGCGGCCAGAGCAGGCAAGCACATCTTCACCGAAAAGGTTGTAGCTGCAACGCTGAATGAGGTGAACGAAATCCTCTCTGAGGTAGCGGAGCATGGAGTGAAGCTAACCGTGTCCTTGCCGCGGCTAAATGACGGTTATACGTTAACGGTTCAAGACATTTTAAGCCAGGGACTGCTGGGGGAGATCACTTATGTCAGAGTCCGCTTATCTCATAACGGCGCAACGGCCAACTGGCTTCCCGAGCATTTTTATAGTCTCGAGCAATGCCAGGGCGGGGCATTGATTGATCTGGGATGTCATCCCATGTACCTGACCAGACTGTTTCTGGGTCAAGAGGTGACCGGGGTAAGCGCGAGCTTCGGATATGTGACGGGCAAGGAAGTGGAAGACAACGCGGTAGCGACGCTCTATACCGGTTCGGGAGCGATCGGTGTGGTGGAAGCCGGCTTCGTGAACAGCTACTCCCCTTTTACCATAGAAGTGCATGGAACGGAAGGAACTCTACTCTATGGAACGCCTGAAGCGAAGCTGCTTGTTAGAAGTAATCAAGCAGCAGATCAAGGGGCTGCCTGGAACGATACGCCTGTGCTGGCCAACCGTGATAGCGCTTTTGAGCAATGGGTGGCCCACATCCAGGATGACACGCTTGCTTCTGACAATATTCAAGCGGCAACGGAGCTTACCCGGTTAATGGAGGCGGCCAATCTCTCGGCGAAGGCAGGACGGGTGGTCCGGTTAGCCGAACTGAAGTCTTGATTCAAAATCCGAGACAGAACGTAACCTAAGCAGGAGGTTAACATGAGCCCTTTTCCCTTCGAGATTATGTTTGAGAAGATGGATCTGTTGGAAAGATTGGATATTTCTATCCTGTGGGGACATTATGAAATTTCCGTTCTACGGTTTCATTTGACCTCTTTTCCGCCGGGGAGGGTCATTGATTTCCATAACCATGCTGAATTTGAATTTCATTTCATACCGCGGGGCAAGGGAACCGTCATTCTTGGCGATCAGCAGTATCCTTTATCGGAGGGAATGCTCTATTTGACCGGACCGGGAGTGATGCATCGTCAGGAAGCAGATGCGGAAGAGTCGATGGAGGAGTTATGTCTGCATATCCATATTGCGGAGAAGCCCCGGAACGATGCAGACCCATGGGAGGTTGCCGAAGCGGAGGAATGTGTGGAGAAGCTGAGGAGGCTGCCGCTTGTCCCTGCGCAGGATTATCACAGGGCGATGAAGTGTTTTCTGGAAGCCTATGAAGCCTGTGACGGCAAGCTTGCGGGATATTACACATCCATCAAGCATCTCGTGATCAGTATCTTGCTGAAGGTAACCAGAGCTTATGATACAAGCGGGATGGGAGCTGAGGCACCCGTAAGGGACATGTTAACCTACCGCTATCAATATGCTGTTCAGTACATGGAAGCGAATTATTCAGCCGCCGTGACGCTGGAGAATGTTGCAGAGAAGCTGAATATCAGCGCAAGACAGCTGCAGCGGATATTTAAGCAGATCGATCCGGATCAGACCTTCAGCCGGATTCTTGAAGAGATCCGGCTCCAGGCAGTGTGCAGCAAGCTTGAAGCCAGTAACCTGTCGATCGAACATATCGCGGAGTCCGAGGGGTTCACCACTGCGACCTATTTGCATTCGGTATTCCGCAAGCGGCTGGGCATGACCCCGGCTGCATACCGCAAGGCCCGAAAAATACATGAACAGTGAGGATGTGCGGCGATGAGCAAAGTGTATCGTGTTGGAGTGATCGGCTGTGGAGGGATTGCGAACGGGAAGCATTTGCCTGCCTTAAGCAGACAGGATAAGGTTCAAGTGGTAGCTTTTTGCGATATTATCAAGGAACGGGCTGAAGCGGCTGCTGAACAATATGGCGGTGCAGATGCTGCTGTCTATACGGACTATCAGGAATTATTGAAGGATGCTTCCATTGATATTGTTCATGTGCTTACTCCTAATGACGCGCATGCGGAAATATCCATTGCAGCCTTGGAAGCGGGCAAGCACGTGATGTGTGAGAAGCCCATGGCCAAAACAGCGGCGGACGCCAAACGTATGGCTGAAGCAGCGAAACGTACTGGGATGAAGCTGACCATAGGGTATGACAACCGGTTCCGGCAAGACAGCCTGTATCTGAAAAAAGTCTGTGAAGCAGGCGAGCTCGGCCATATCTATTATGCGAAAGCACATGCGATCCGGCGGAGAGCGGTCCCTACCTGGGGGGTATTCCTGGATGAGGAGAAGCAGGGGGGCGGCCCGCTCATTGATATTGGAACCCATGCGCTGGATCTGACGCTCTGGATGATGGACAACTACAAACCGAAGGTTGTGCTGGGGACCAAATACCACGAGCTCTCCCAAAAAGAAGATGCGGCCAACGCCTGGGGACCCTGGGACCCGAAGAAATTCACCGTGGAAGACTCTGCGTTCGGGATGATTGTAATGGAGAATGGAGCAACGATTACGCTGGAGGCGAGCTGGGCGCTGAATTCGCTGGATGTGGATGAAGCCAAGTGCAGCTTAAGCGGAACCGAAGCAGGTGCGGACATGAAGAACGGTCTCCGGATTAATGGGGAGAAGCATAGCAAGCTCTACACGAATGAAATTGAGCTTGGTGCCGGAGGAGTGGCCTTCTATGAAGGCAAAGAAGAGAAAGCTACGGATATCGAATTAAGAAAGTGGATCGAAGCGATTGAGCAGGATAAAGATCCGGTCGTGACTCCTGAACAGGCTTATGTGGTCTCCCGGATTCTGGAGGCCATCTATGAATCGGCCCAGACGGGGAAGGCTGTATATTTGGACTAGGTGATCATTGCCCGAGTCAAATCTCAGATTTCTTAAAAGCTTTAGATGTTAAAAAAGCAGCGATTCTCTCGTTATTGGAGAATCGCTGCTTTCTGTTTTTGGTCCATTGATGCATGTTTTAATAGTAACTCCATTTTACCAAAGGACGATTTCTTTTTTGTGCTAAAAAAATGTGTTTTCGCATCCCGCTTAAACAGCGGAGCGGACGGAACGACCCGCGGAAAAGCGGCAGCGGTCGCCTTTGTGTCCGGATTTTCACCGCTGAGGGGAATGAAAAAAATCTGGACACAACAGCGATTGTAACAACGTTCCGTTTGCGGAGCGTCCACCCGAGTACTCCCGTTGATCCTGCTCAAAAAATGGGCTGTCTGTTTTTTGCCGCATTGCCACCTACAACCGGGCATCCTTTACGAACGCAGATCTTCTGTAGAAGAACCACGCTGCAATCACGAGCGTAGCAGCCACCAGTATCCCGGACTCGCCTGTCCAGAGATAGGCATTCTTCCCGCTGGTGTACCGGTCGAAAGCGTCCTGAATGATAGCATTCCATGAGGCGTGGAGCAGAACCGCCGGCCATATGCTCCCCGTGCTTAAGCGCAATAGACTAATAATGATGTTAAATGAGCTGATGGTTACCATGAACAATACGATCGATAAGGCCAGGGAAGGGCCGGAATAGTAGCTGCCGATTAGAATCGCCGGGATATGCCACATGCCCCAGATCAGTCCGCTCATGAGAATAGGCTTCGAGACGCGGGCTTGGATGAGCCGGGTCAGCATGTAGCCTCTCCAACCTAACTCTTCTCCGGCACTGCTGATGATTCCCATCGCGGTCCCAACAGACATTTGAATCAGGATCGCCCCGACTAGCGCACCGACAACATTGCCATTGTGGCCGGTATACTCCGTCAGTCCTGTGATCCAGGCTGCCCCGTAGGCCACCAAGCCAACCGCCACCGGCAACAACAAGATGAACGGAATCGTCTTCAATGTGCGCCGTCCCCCGAACCTCAGGGAGATATCCGCGAAGCCCTCACGAAGCAGGATACGGGTGAGTATGGAGGAGATCCCGGGCGCCCACATCAGCAGCAAGCCGTACACAGGTGTTACAGTAAGGGCCAATATGTAACTTATAGCCGTAAGGGGTATAAGTATCAGGAAGAATACTAGCAACCCTCTCCTGGCAGATTGGACGCTCTCCTCTTTTTCGATGGTGCTCATTTCAATTTCACTCCTTTGAATGTGTGTAATGCTTGGTAGAGTATAGCAACGAACGGGGAAGTGAGGAACAACCTGGAGCCCAGCAGGCCATTGGGACCTTGGCCCAGTCATCTATGAGACTGTAGATGTAGGGAGACTTTTATACGCATAATCTGGACCTCTGCTACCGCACACTGCTGGTTCAATCCGTTACCCCTTTAATTAAAAATATAAGAATTTATAGGTTTCACATGATAACTTATCCTTCTATTTCTCGCTGAAACGGTACCGTCCTTTACAGGGACGGCAAATCCGTTTCCACTTGTTGAAGGAATGATGCTGTAAAGAGACAAATGTTATATTAATTGCGCAGAAAAAAAGTATTGTATAAGAAAAGGAAACAACTTCTAAAACGTTCCTGCTTAAAAATCCTCTGTTTTTCTCCTGTTTTCTACGCATTTTTCGTAAACCTACAAAAACCTACCGAATCCTACATATATCATGTTATGTAATATAACACCAACTATTGAATTTTGTATTAATTCCCACAATTATTAGTGACGATTCCCTGACCTTGTGTTAATATAAATGACATCATAATCCAAGAATAGAGAAGCAACACAGAGAAAGGGGTATACAAGATGAATATGGGGAGAAGGGGATGGCGATGGAGTATTTCATTCAGCAACTAATAAACGGGATTTCCGTAGGCAGTATTTACGCTCTGATCGCCCTTGGTTACACAATGGTGTACGGTATCATCAAGCTGATTAATTTTGCGCATGGCGATGTATTCATGGTTGGGTCGTTCATCGGTCTGTACAGTGCCAAATACCTGGCGAATGCCGGATTGCCGCCGATCGTTGTACTGCTCTTGTCGCTGATCATCTCGATGACCATCAGTGCATTGCTCGGTATCAGCATTGAACGTCTGGCGTATAAGCCGCTTCGTAAGTCCACTCGAATTGCAGCGCTGATTACAGCGATCGGCGTATCCTTCCTGCTCGAATATACCGGAGTCTTGATCCTCGGGCCGCAGGCCAAGGGCTTCCCGGATATTATGGATAAGAAGCAGTATCATCTCTTCGGGTCCTCCATCCAGGTCGAATCCAACCAGATCATGATTCTGCTAACAACGATTATTCTTATGCTTGTACTGCAATATATCGTTCGTTACACCAAGACGGGAAAAGCTATGCGGGCCGTATCCTTCGATGTGGAAGCGGCGCGGCTGATGGGCATCAACGTAGACCGCACTATTTCAGCCACCTTCGCGATCGGTTCAGCGCTTGCCGCTGCCGCAGGCGTGATTTTCGGAATGACGTACAATTCGGTTGATCCGCTCATGGGCGTAATGCCCGGGCTTAAGGCTTTTGTCGCGGCAGTACTTGGAGGGATTGGCAGTATACCGGGTGCGCTTGTCGGCGGATTGCTGCTGGGAACGGTTGAGACAGAGATTTCTTCACTCGGGTTCTCCTCCTGGCGTGACGGCGTAGCCTTTGCGGTACTGATTCTAATCCTTATCTTCAGACCATCCGGACTGTTCGGCAAGAATGTCCGGGAGAAAGTGTAGGGGGAAGCTGCCGTGAAAAAGATAAATAATAAGTTCTGGCTGGGCATACTGACCGCCCTTGCGTTCTATGGAATCGTTAAAGTTCTTCTAACAACGGGAATTCTTAGTGATGTGAATCAGTCTATGCTGCTGCTCATCGGGGTTAACATCATGCTGGCCGTGTCGCTGAACCTGATTACCGGGATTACCGGGCAGTTCTCCATTGGTCATGCCGGGTTCATGTCAGTGGGTGCGTATACCTCGGCGATCCTGACTCTTGACTACAATGTGCCGTTCATTCCTGCGATTCTTGCGGGTGGGCTGCTGGCAGCGGTATTCGGTGTATTGATCGGGATGCCTACGCTCCGGCTTAACGGGGACTATCTTGCTATTGCCACGCTGGGGTTCGGTGAGATCATCCGCATCATTATGCTGAATACGGAATTTGTCGGCGGAGCTTCAGGGCTAAGCGGTATTCCGGCCAAAACCACCTGGACCATGCTCTTCTTCTTCACTCTGATTTCAGTTGTACTGATTAATAACTTCATTAGATCTACTCACGGCCGGGCCTGTATTGCGATCCGCGAGAATGAGATTGCCGCTGAGGCGATGGGGATTAATACGACACGCTACAAAATCATTGCCTTCACTATCGGTGCGCTGTTTGCCGGAATGGCGGGCGGCCTGTCAGCCCATACGTTCTATGTTATTACGCCAGGCAGCTTCAACTTCCTGAAGTCTTTTGAAATCATCGTCATGGTTGTTCTCGGGGGGCTGGGCAGTACCGCGGGCTCTATCGTGGGTGCGGTGTTCGTTACCCTGCTGTATACCTACTTACGTGAATTCCCGGAATGGCGCATGATTATCTACTCCATTGTGCTCATTCTGATGATGATCTTCCGTCCAAGCGGCCTGCTTGGCGTAAGCAAATTCTCATTTGGCAAGTTCGGCAAAAAGGAGGCGAAGGCAAATGACGCAATCAAGAGCAGCGGTACTCCTTGATGTGAAAGCGGCCAGCCGGGCCTTCGGCGGACTGAAGGCGGTCAGCGAGGTATCTCTTCATATTGATAAAGGCGAGCTGATCGGCCTGATCGGGCCCAACGGTGCAGGTAAAACCACACTATTCAACCTGTTGACCGGAGTGTACCCGCCATCGTCGGGCAGGATTCTTTTGAATAATGAGTCTATCGGCGGGATGAAGCCCTACAAGATCAATCATAAAGGCGCTGCGCGTACGTTCCAGAACATCCGCCTGTTTACGGCTATGACGGTGCTGGAGAACGTCAAGATTGCCTTCCATCAGCATGCGAAGCACTCGTTGTTCTCTTCGATGCTACGTCTGCCGAAGCATTTCCAGGGCGAAGAGGAGATTACCCGGAAGGCGATGGATATTCTCTCCATCTTCAATCTGGCTGATCAGAGTGAAGAGGTAGCGAGCAACCTGAGCTATGGGAATCAGCGGCGTCTGGAGATTGCCCGGGCGCTTGCGGCCGGACCCAAGCTGCTCTTGCTCGATGAGCCGGCTGCCGGGATGAACCCGAATGAGACGCGTGACCTGATGAATCTGATCGCCTGGATCAGGGAGGAGTTCGACCTGACGATTCTGCTGATTGAGCATGATATGTCACTGGTAATGGGGGTCTGCAGCCGCATCTACGTGCTGGACCGCGGAATACTGATCGCTGACGGAACGCCGGCGGAGATCCGCAACAATCCGAAGGTCATCGAAGCGTATTTGGGACAGGAGGCGTAGGGCTATGCTTACAGTACAAGGGATTAATGTATATTACGGAGCGATTCATGCCTTGAAGGACCTCAGCATCACCGTCAAGCAGGGGGAAATTGTGACGCTAATCGGTGCCAACGGCGCCGGCAAGTCAACGCTGCTTAAGACGCTCTCGGGGCTGCTGAAGCCCAAGACAGGAAGTATTGAATTCCTGGGTAAATCGATAACGAATCAAAGTGTACAGGCGATTGTCAAAGAAGGGCTGATCCATTGTCCCGAAGGACGGCGCGTATTCGCTAATATGTCGGTCGAGGAGAATCTCGAATTGGGCGCTTACCTGCAGGATGGAAGCAGTCTGGCTGCGGACTTCGCGAAGGTATACAACACCTTCCCGCGATTGCTTGAGCGCAAGAAGCAGCAGGCGGGAACCTTATCCGGCGGGGAGCAGCAGATGCTGGCGATGGGCCGGGCAATTATGGGCCACCCGAAGCTGCTGCTGCTGGATGAACCGTCGATGGGGCTGGCGCCGCTGCTGGTCCAGGATATTTTCAAAATTATAAAAGAAGTCAATGATGCCGGAACCACTGTATTGCTGGTCGAGCAGAATGCGCACCAGGCACTTAAAATCGCTGACCGCGCTTATGTCCTGGAGACAGGCCGGGTAGTGCTTGAAGGGGATGCCAAGGAATTGGCCGACTCCGATGAGATCAAAATGGCTTATCTCGGGCACTAAGCAGGGTATCCATCGTACAGCAGCATCACAGAAACAACATATATAAACTAAATAATCAGGAGGCTGGGAGAAACTATGAAGAAAATTGGGGCCATTATCTTGTCGACAGTATTGACTGCGGTATTAGCATCCGGCTGCGGCAACAACACAGAGAACAGCGGTAACTCTGCAAGCGGCGGCAACACGGCCGGAGGCACCATCAAGATCGGGGCTGACCTTGAGCTCACAGGCGGTCAGGCTTCTTTCGGCGACTCCGCATCCAAGGGCGCGAAGCTGGCGGTTCAGCAGATCAACGCCGCAGGCGGTGTACTCGGCAAGCAGCTGGAACTGGTAGTTGCAGACAATGCATCGAAGTCTGAAGAAGCTACCCAGGCGGCACAGAAGCTGATCACCAATGACAAGGTCGTGACCATTATCGGCGCATCCACTTCGACCAATACGCTGGGGATCGTTCCGGTAGCTACGGAGAAAAAGATTCCGCTTGTCTCGGTAGGGGCTACCAATCCGAAGGTTACCGTGGATGAGCGCAGCGGCAATGTTAATGAATTCGTGTTCCGCGCAGCGTTCATCGATCCGTTCCAGGGTGAGGTAATGGCTAACTTTGCGCTCGATTCCCTGAAGGCTAAGACGGCTGTCATCTATACCGATACTTCGTCCGACTATTCCAAGGGTCTGCAGAAGTTCTTTGAAGAGACCTTCAAGGCCAAAGGCGGCGAGGTGCTCAGCCAGGAGTCCTACCAGCAGAAGGATTCGGACTTCAAAGCAGTTCTGACCCGCATCAAAGCAGCGAACCCGGATGTCATCTACCTGCCTGGTTACTATGAAGAAGTAGGTAAAATTGTGAAGCAGGCCCGTGAAATGGGCATCACCGTTCCGTTCCTGGGCGGCGACGGCTGGGATTCCCCGCAGTTGGCGGAAATCGCCGGTGCCAAAGCGCTGGAGAACACGTTCATGTCCAATCACTACTCGCCAGAAGATACAGCTCCTGAAGTAACCAGCTTCGTGGATGCCTACAAAGCCGCTAACGGCGGAGCAGTTCCAGATGGTATGGCTGCCCTAGGCTATGACGCCCTGAAACTGGTAGCTGATGCGATCACCCGCGCCGGTGAAGCCGATCCGGCCAAGATTACAGAAGCATTGGCAGCGACTAAGGATCTGCAGCTCGCTACAGGAAAAATCACCCTGAACGACAAGCATGACCCGGTCAAAGCCGCAGTTGTGCTGAAATTCGTTGACGGGAAGCAAACCTTTGAAACCAAGGTTAATCCTTAAGCAGTGAAATTGCATATACTAAGGTGAAGGGAACGGGGAGCCGGTCTGCAGGAGGCCAGGGAGCCTCTTGCCTCACTTTAACCGTGAAGAGGAAGGCCCCGAATGGGAGCCTTTCTTTTCGCATCTCACAAGGATAGAATGTTGACTATACTTACACAACTAAGCAGATGCTTCCGGGGCGAGTTGTGCCGGTGAGATATCAAGGAAGGCTATGCTTACACAACTTTTAGGGGGAATCGGCATGATTATTGGCGTACCCGCAGAAATCAAGAATAACGAGAACCGCGTCGCCATCACCCCGGCCGGGGTGGAAGCACTCCGGAAGGCAGGTCATGAAGTCTACATCCAAGCTTCAGCCGGAGCAGGCAGCGGCATGGGTGACAAGGAGTACTCAGATAAAGGTGCAGTGATTCTGGATACGGCTGCTGAGGTCTGGAGCAAGGCAGAGATGATTATCAAGGTGAAGGAGCCGCTGCCGGAGGAGTACGGTTATTTCCGCAAAGGCTTGATTCTATTCACCTATCTGCATCTGGCACCTGAAGCGGAGCTGACCAAAGCGCTGGTGGAGAGCAGTGTGACCGCCGTGGGCTATGAGACGATTCAACTTGAAGACGGCTCGCTGCCGCTGCTGATTCCGATGAGTGAGGTCGCCGGACGCATGGCGGTGCAGATTGGTGCCGGGCTGCTGGAGAAGCCGCATGGCGGCAAAGGCGTTCTGCTGGGCGGGGTACCTGGCGTACAACCGGGAGAGGTGGTCATTGTCGGCGGCGGAATTGTCGGCACAAATGCGGCGAAGATAGCACTGGGCATGGGGGCACGCGTCACCGTACTGGATCTGAATGCGGGCCGTCTGCGTGCGTTGGATGATATTTTTGGCGGACGGCTGGTGACCGTGATGTCGGATTCCTATTATCTGGAGCAGGCTGTGCGCCGGGCGGATCTGCTGATCGGGGCAGTGCTGATTCCCGGTGCCCGTGCGCCGAAGCTGGTTAAGGAGTATATGGTGAAGCAGATGGAAGAGGGCTCTGTCATCGTGGATGTTGCAATTGACCAGGGCGGGTCGATTGAGACCATTGACCGGATCACCACGCATGAGAACCCGACGTATGTGAAGCATGGCGTAGTCCACTACGCCGTAGCCAACATGCCTGGAGCGGTCGCCCGGACTTCGACACTGGCGCTGACCAATGTGACGATCCCCTACGCGCTACAGATTGCCAATCTGGGCATTCATGCGGCTGCGGTGAAGAACGCTGCGCTTGTGAGCGGCCTGAATGTGGTAGCTGGACAGGTAACCAATGCTGCAGTGGCCGGGAGTCTGGGGTATGAATACGCGGATGGAATCCAGGTGCTGGCTGCGGGCGGGGAGAACTGATCTTAAGAGGGGAGAAGCAGGGCTGCACACTGTAGTTCTCCCCGTATTTTCCAGGAAAGTTGACCTTCAAAAAAAGGCTTGTCAAATGGATTAAGGTTTGATATACTCATTTTTGTTGTCACAAAGAAAAAACATAAATTTGGCTCGTTGGTCAAGGGGTTAAGACACCTCCCTTTCACGGAGGTAACATGGGTTCGAATCCCATACGAGTCACCAATATGCGGTAGTGGTGGAATGGCAGACACGCTATCTTGAGGGGGTAGTGGGTGTATACCCGTGGAGGTTCGAGTCCTCTCTACCGCATACTAGGAAATGAGCAGGAACTCTTGAATGATCAAGGGTTTCTGTTTTTTTATTATTATTAACTCAACTTTCGCACCTAGAAAAATGGCTTAAACCCTTGAGCGCGTAAGGAGAATTCTGTAGGTTTACTTGTATTTACAAAACACACCTCGCTTTTCCAAACTTTTTGCCACTCTTCACCTTGGAAAAACCTTAAGGCAAGTGGTATTTCAAATCTTTAGATCTTTCCAGTTTAGCCATTTTTCAAATCGTATTCTCGTTAGTTTTCGAAGGAAAGAACTGGTTTCAGCTTCTGGAAAGCGACCGTGCAGCAGATCTTCCTGGTAAAGATGTTGTTTACCGTTTTTTAAATCAAGCTTCGTTTGCTTGGCGACGCTTTTTGCAGGCTTTAAGTCTTCGTATTGTATGTCATTTCGAATCGCTTACCTCTTCTCAGCTCGTAAGCGTGTTCATTATCGGCGATTCCGTTTTGAGCCGAAACCGTAGCAAAAAAGCAGAGTTTTTAGTACGCGTTTTTGACCATTCTATGGGCAAATTCACTAAGGGCTACACCATACTAACCCTGAATTGGTCGGAGGGATTTAGCTTTGCTCCACTTAATTTTGTCATGCTGTCTTCCGCTAAAATCACCAACCGGGTATGCGAAATGTCTAGGGCTCTCTCCAAGCGCAGTCATGGGTACAAACGCCGGCTGGAGGCTTTTTTCGGAAACCAGATGCGGCCCTTGCTATGCTAAAACAGGCACTGCATACAGGATTTACCGCCGACTACGTCCTTATGGATAGCTGGTTTACACAAGCTCCACTTCTTCGTGAGCTTGCGGCCCAGGGGCTTCCTGTTATTGGTATGGTGAAAGAGATGAAGCGGCGTTATCTCGGGCAAGGCAAGCGACTGACACTGCGTGAGGTATTTCAAAGCCTTCCTGCCTCGAGGGCAAAAGACATTAAAGGCTCCGTCATCGTACAAACAGCTTGTGGACTACCCATAAAGCTTGTTTTTGTCCGCAACCGGAATGAAAAACGGGAATGGCTAGCCATTTTAAGTACCGATGTGACGCTGGATGCCGTTGAGATTGTAGGGTTCTACGGCATGTTCCGTTTTAAACAATACGGTAACAGCGAGGCCACTGAAAAACTAACCTTTCCTGGTAAAGTCACAATCATATCTCAAAAAGACGACATCCATTCGTTTCTTCCGAATGGATGTCGTCTTTTTCTTGTTATTATTAACTTTCGTTTACTCCAAGAACCTAAGGGTAACATAATCTTAGGGAGGGGAGGAGCCCTGCTTTGTTTACGTTTCTCAAGGAGGTACGAATGAGTGAATGCCAAGCGGCTAACGAAACCTAAGGAAAAAGTTCAAGAACTCCAAGGAAAGTTAGGTCATGCGGTCAAGGAGAATAATAAGCGTAAATTCCAAGCCTTGTACGACAAAGTCTACCGGTGGGATGTACTATGCGAAGCCTGAACACGGGTGAAAGCGAATAAGGGAGCTGCGGGAGTGGATACCGTAACGCGCGCAGATGTTAAAGAACAAGGAGAAACAAGATTCCTCAAGGAATGCGAGCGAGAACTAAAGGAAGGCAAGTACCATCCGCAGCCCGTACGGCGGCACTACATTCCCAAGAAAGATGGGAAGCCCAGACCGCTAGGCATCCCGACCTTACGGGACCGAGTGCTGCAGATGGCAACTAAACTACCGGTCAAAGTAGTTCAGGTAGATATTCGCAAGCGAAGAAGAGCCAACGGAGGAGATGGATGACGTACGGTTTGATGAGGAGGGGTTGGTTTAAAGCCAGCCCTTTACTCTAGTTCAAAAAAACTGTTGCTCATGATTCTGTTATAACTGTGTTGACGAATATAGTATTTTACTCGTTTTTAAGAGTGGTCGAGGGAAATGGAGATTTTAACTTTGTTTGAATGAAAAGTACCTTTTTAGACATTTATATTAAAAAAATTACAACATTTTCATGTTAGGTATTGCACAATATAACCAAAAGTGTAATTATGTAAGTGTATATATGTTTTTTCTTTGTTTAATTATGGGTTTATATATTAATGATTACATATTTGTATCTTTGACAAATTAATAATAATGGTGTGGAGGTAATTATGGTTATTAATGTTCAAGGTGTTACTAAGATTTACAAAGGTTCAGGTGGATCTGAGATCTTTGCTAACGATGACCTGAATCTAAGTGTCAAAGAGGGTGAGATTTTAGGCCTTTTAGGTCACAATGGAGCAGGGAAAACGACTCTGGTAAGCCAGATTATAGGTTTAACTAAGCCGACTCGAGGCGAGATTTATGTTTTAGGGAAATCGGTAATTAACGACCCTGCCCGTGCTCGGAAATTATGTTCAATCCAGCCGCAGTCTCAGGTGCCGCTAGGAGAGCTGACTCCTTTGAAAGCGGTTACTATTATGGGGGAAATGCGAGGAGGGAAACAATCTGAAGTCATAAAACAGGCAGAGAGGCTATTTGAAGCACTGGATATCAGCCAATGGTCTAAGACGGAAGGGACCAAGCTATCCGGAGGCGTGCGCCGATTAACCGCTTTTTGCATGTCTGTGGTGCAGGCCGGGAAAATTATCATACTGGATGAACCTACCAATGATGTGGACCCTGTCCGTAGGCGATACCTCTGGAATGAAATCCGTAACCTAACCAAAGAAGGCGTGTCGGTAATTCTAGTAACACATAACGTTCTTGAAGCAGAGAAGGCAGTAGATAGAGTAGCCATTTTACATAAAGGAAAGATCATTACGCAAGGTACTCCGTCAGAGGTGAAGGGTTCAATAAGCAGTCATTTACGTATTGAAGCGAGTTTATCCGCAGGAATAGACAAAGTGGATCTCCCGGGCTGGGCTCTTTCATCCAATCAAGATAATGGGCGTATTGCAATATACATAAATCCAAATACTGTAGTCGAGGTAATTGAATGGGCGAAGTCTCAAATAGACGAAGGGAAGTTCCTGGATTATTCATTGTCCCCAACCTCACTTGAAGATGTGTATGTTAAATTGACAGGAGGAAAGGAGGGTTCGGCGCTATGAACTTTATAAAGCAAGTTAATTATGTATTTGCTATGCAATTTAATAGAACCAAGGGATTCCTCGTGTTCTTTGCCATTATTCAAATCATGGTTTCAGTAGGGATTGTTATTGGTTTTACTTATCTGTTTGAAAATCCTGATTCAAATTCGATGCTGTTTCTGGCAACAGGTGCTCCAACGATCATTCTGACAATGACGGGGTTGGTTATTTTACCGCAACAGTTGGCTACTTCAAAGGTCGAAGGATATATTGAATTTATTCGCACATGGCCAGTAAATCGCGCATCTGTTATTGTTTCGGATACATTGGTATGGCTGATGATAACGGTACCCGGAATATCGATTGCAACCATTATTTCACAGCTCACCTTTCAACCTGGATTTGATTTTTCGTGGACCATTGTTCCGGCATTTCTGCTTACTGCACTAACCTGTATTGGAATTGGTTCCGGTTTTTCTTATGCGTTGCCAGGTAATGCTGCTATGGCGCTTTCTCAAGTATTGGCATTTGCAACGCTCATGTTCTCACCAATTAACTTTCCGATTGATAGACTGCCGGAATGGCTTCAGCTCACCCATCATGTCTTGCCTATATATTCAATGGCGGAAGTGATGCGTTCTGCTATGGCTGCTTCTACTTTCGCAGTGGACTGGTGGCACTATGTTAATTTGTCCATTTGGTGTGTTCTCGGTTATGGAGGCGCAATTTATATTCTGAACAAGAAATAATATTCTTATCCAACTATGCCAACGGAAAGGGATGATTTCTATTATCGGAGTGGTCGCGGTGGTAGGAGCAGGAGTAATGGGGGGAGATGTCGCGGCGACGGCAGCATTCCATGGATATAAAGTCATTGTAAAAGATGTTGATCCTGAGGCTCTGGCAAAGGCGCCTCATATCATTCGCCAGAATATCAGAAAGTATAAGATGATTTCTCAGGATCTTCAGAATTGGAATATATCGGACATTCTCTCCAGAATTACGTTTAGTGACAGCTATGAAGGCTTTGAGCAGGCATCCTGGATTATTGAGAACACCACTGAGGATGTAGAGGTGAAAAGTGCAGTCTTCAGAGAGCTGTGTGAAGTATGCTCATCAAATGTAAGGTTTGCTGTAAATACCAGTTGTATTACAATTACCCAGCTGGCAGGTCTTGTTCCCCAGCCTGAGCGAGTTATTGGAATGCATTTTATGAATCCCGTGCCGTTGAAAGGCATTGTTGAGACGATCCGGGGGTTTCATACTTCTGATGAGACGATTGAAGCTTCCGAAGCTTTTCTTAGAAGCCTTGGTAAGACATCGGTTCTAGTTCAGGATTCTCCGGGCTTCGTATCAAACCGACTATCACACTTGTTCATGAACGAGGCAGCCTTCTTGGTTCAAGAGCAGGTGGCTGAGCCGGAACAGATTGACACATTATTCAAACAGGGATACGGCCATAAGATGGGCCCGCTGGAAACTGCGGATCTAATCGGGCTGGATACCGTTGTGCGTTCTCTTGATGTACTCTACCAAAATTATCAGGACCCTAAGTTTCGGTGTTGTCCGCTTCTGAAAAAGATGGTTGACGCCGGGCTGAAGGGCCGTAAAAGTGGTCGGGGCTTTTATACATATAATGAGAGAGGAATATGAATTTGAAGGACATAAAATGTGTAATCTGGGACCTCGACAATACTCTATGGGAGGGGGTACTGCTTGAGGGAGATCAGCTTTACTTGAAACCGGGTATTTCGGAGATTTTACAAATTTTAGACTCAAGGGGTATTCTTTTATCTATCGCCAGTAAAAACAACTATAAGGAAACGATGGAGTACTTAGAACAAGTTGGACTTGCCCATTACTTTCTCTATCCGCAGATTGGATGGGGGCCCAAATCTATTTCTGTAGCTAATATCCAAAAAAGCCTGAATATCGGTATGGACACCATTCTTTTTATAGATGACCAGATCTTTGAGCGGGATGAGGTAAGCGCGGCACATCCGGAAGTTAGTATTGTGGATGCTTCTAACTATAATAAGCTGCTGGGAATGGCAACTCTAATGCCAAAAGTAATCACTGAGGATAGCTGCAGGCGCAGGCTAATGTATATAGAGGAGCAACAGCGCAAAGGGGACGAGCTAGTATACCAAGGTACGCCCATTGATTTCTTGAAAAGCCTGAACATGGTATTCACCATATCTAAAGCTAACGAATCGGATCTGCAGCGTGCAGAGGAATTGACGGTTCGCACAAATCAGCTTAACTCAACGGGAGTTCAGTACAGTTCTGATGAACTTAAGGAATTGTTAAATTCCCCGCATCATCATTTGTGGATTTGTGAGCTGACGGATAAATACGGCTCTTACGGTAAGATTGGGTTGGTGCTGGTAGAGGTACAAGAAGAGGCTTGGGTTATTCATCTGTTGCTGATGTCCTGCCGGGTAATTTCCAGGGGAGTAGGAACCGTCCTGCTGTCTTTCTTGATGAAAGAAGCCAAAGCGCAAGCTAAAGGATTAAGAGCTGTTTTTCGGCGGACAGAACGTAACCGCCAGATGTTATTGACCTATCAGTTTGCTAACTTCGTGGAACGTGAATGTGTTGAAGATATCATAATCTTTGAGAACGATCTTACGAAGATTCAAGAATACCCGCCATATATTCAAGTGGATTCTCTTAGTAAAGGAGGAATAGCATGATGGAAACTGCGGAAAAAGCACGTTTGCGCATTCGAACTTTTATTGAAAACAATATGAACGAAATGTTTGATGATAATGAGGTTCACGACTCTGACAACATCTTTGAAAAAGGCTTCGTCAGCTCTTTGTTTGCTATGCAGTTGTTGAATTTTATCGAACAGGATTTTGCTATAGAAGTTAAGGATGAAGATATCCTGCTCTCTAACTTTAGTTCGGTAGATCAAATGTTGTGCTTAATAGAAAAAGTTAAAGGAGGCTCGTATGCATAAGGAATTTCAACAATCGATTCTTTCAAAAGCTACAGAGTATGCTGAGAAAGTAATCAGACCTAGAGCAGGAGAGTTCGACCGCCAAGAATATCTGCCTCGGGAGATTATTGATGGACTGGCTTCTCGAGGGCTATTAGGGGCTGCTATTCCTGAAAAATATGGCGGATTAGGCCTAGACCCTCTATTCTATGGATCTTTAACTGAAATTATAGGCAAAGCCTGTTGTTCTACACGTGCGTTATTGACAGTACATACTTCACTTGTTGGTGAGACGCTGGTTAAACTGGGAAGTTCCGCACAGCGTGAGCGTTACTTGCCAGAGATTGCTAAAGGAACAAAATTAGGCTGTTTTGCATTATCCGAATCTGGTGCGGGCTCAGACGCTTCTTCTGTCAAAACCCAGTATACAAAGAAAGAAAATATGTTTATTCTCAACGGCAAAAAAAAATGGATTACGTTTGGCGGCATAGCGGATATTATCTTGGTCATTGCTGCTGAAGCTGATACACGAATAATCACCGCCTTTATAGTGGAGCGCACAATGCCGGGTGTCGAAGTCAAACCGATGAGTGGCTTGTTAGGGAGCAGAGCAGCCCATGTTGCCGAAATCTCATTTACAGACGTAGAGGTGCCGGCAGAGAATGTTTTGTGCAATGTAGGCGAAGGGCTTAGCTTTGTTGTTAATACAGCCCTGTTCTATGGCCGTTACAGCATAGCTTGGGCCGGTGTGGCCATCGGTCAGGCAGCGTTGGAGGAAATGGTGAGTTACGCAAGGACCCGGGAACAGTTTGGACAGAAAATTGGCAAGTTCCAATTGGTCCAAGGTCTTATTGGTGATGCGGTTACACAGGTCCATGCTGCAAGAGCGCTATGCATTAGAGCTGGAGAGCTATCCATTGCCGGAGATCATAGTGCTGTTATGGAAACCAATATCGCCAAGTATTTCACATCGATTATGGCCCGCCAAGTAACGTCTGACGCAGTGCAGGTATTCGGCGGCAATGGATGCTGGAACGAATATCCGGTAGAACGATTATTCCGTGAATCTAAGATTCTTGAAATTATTGAAGGAACATCACAGATTCAGCAATTGATGATTGCTAACTATGGGATGAGGAAATATCGCAGACGCTAGCTTTCTCTCATAAGGAGGTCAAAATGTGTACATATAATAACTTGGTCGAGGCACTTCGAGATCATGCTCGAGATGATGTTGGGATACACTTTCTTAACAACGCATTAGATGACGATTTTTTCTCCTATTCAGAGCTTTTAAATGAGGCAGGTAATTTCCTGTCAGCTTATCAGTCAGTTGGAGTGAACATTGGCGATGAGATGTTGTTATTGTACAAATCACCACGCGCTTTTGTGGCAGCATTTTGGGCCTGTCTTTTAGGGGGGATTGTGCCGGTACCTCTTGCTTTTCCTGAGAATAAGGATGAGATGCTTAAGCTATTTACAGTGTGGGGCATCTTGGAGCAGCCATGGATTACCACCGACAATGATACTCTGTTTAATAAGCTGAAATCCTTCTCTGATGAGGAAAATCTGTTGTCAGTTTATGAAGGGATGTCCTCTCATCTTTTTTACCCGGAGCAGATTGAGTGCGCTGGACGGGAACCTTATTTCCCCGTAATTCATTGCAAAGACATCGCCTTTATTCAGTTTTCTTCAGGATCTACCGGAGATCCCAAGGGTGTGTTACTTACGCATGAGAACCTCATGCACAACATTTATGACATTATTTCAAGTAACAACGTGCAGGATACGGATTCCTTTTTGAGCTGGAAGCCCATTTCACATGATTTCGGAATGATCTGTTTCCATCTGACTCCGATTGTTGCTGGCTTGCAGCAATACCGTATACCCACGAATACCTTTGTTTGGAATCCGATGTGCTGGTTCTCTGCAGTCAACAAATATAGAGCTACAATCCTGGGATCTCCCAACTTTGGCTTCAGACATTTCCTTAAACGGTTCAAGCGAGATACTGCACAAGCGGAGCAATGGGACTTGAGCTGCGTAAAAATTATCTTTAATGCGGCTGAACTTATATCGACTTCGTTATGTGAAGAATTCACAAAAGAGCTAGGGGACTGGGGCTTGCCCCCTGTGTCGATTAAGCCCGGCTACGGATTAGCTGAATCTACGCTCATTGTAACGGTTGTTCCGCCGGAAGAAGGGATATTAACGTATACGGTTGACCGGACGCAATTGGCATCGGGCCAGCCTGTCCGATTTGTTGAGCATACGGCACAAGAAGCATTGCAATTTGTAGATTGCGGCTTGCCTTGTGAGCACAGCGAGATCCGAATTACTGATGATATGCGAAGGACATTGGGGGAAGACACTGTAGGACATATCGAAGTTAGAGGATTGTGCGTTACTTCAGGATACTACAAGAACGCTGAAGCTACCCGTGCAGTTCTCAGCGAAGAGGGGTGGCTTGACACACAGGATTTAGGATTCCTGCACAATGGACGTTTGATTATGGTGGGCCGATTGAAGGAAATGCTTATTATCGGCGGAATAAATTACTTCCCTCATGATATCGAACAGGCCATACTGCGCGGTATGGGAGAAGATAAGCTAAATCAATATATTGTTTGCGGTGTACCTAATCCTGAATCAGGCACAGAGGATTTAGTGATATTTGTATATTTTAAAAAGAGCAGCGAAGAGTTTCTGCCTATTATAGAATTTGTTCGCAAGCAAGTATTGGATGGGTTAGGGCTGAAAGTAGACTACGTATTGCCCGTCAAAAAAATCCCGAAAACAACGAGCGGAAAAGTACAGCGTCATAAGTTAATCCGAGACTTTCTTGATGGGAAATTCGCTGGGAACATGGATAATTCAAATTGGGTACATCCAAAAAGAGCTTCAGCTGATATTTCACAAGCCCCCTCGCCCTTACATAAAGAAGAAATGTTAACGGTGGTAAGAGAAGAAGTAGAGAATCTATTGGGACGCAGCGGTATAGATATGCATGCTGGTTTGGTAGATCTTGGACTGAGTTCGGTCAAGCTAATGATACTTCAAGAAAACTTGGAGAAGCGTTTGGGTGTTGCTATATCGAGTACAGCAGTTCTGGACTATCCAAGCATTAGTGCTTTGACAAAGCTATTATCGCAACAGGAGGATCTTAAGGAATCCGGCGAAACTGAACGTCCTGCATCCGCTGAAGGCGGGAACATTGCAGTAGTAGGTATAGGATGTCGTTTTCCTGGGGGAGTGGATTCACCGGAGCGTTTTTGGAGTCTGCTAAGCGAAGGAATAGACCCTGTACAAGAAATCCCGGAATGGCGTTGGGAGAAAGATCCACAGGCCCAAGCGGATCTAACTACGCGCATGGGTGGCTTTCTTGATAATATTGATGCATTCGATCCGCTCTTCTTCGGGATTTCTCCGTTAGAAGCTGAGGCACTTGACCCTCAGCACCGGCTTCTTCTGGAACTGACTTGGGAGGCGCTGGAGGAGGCCGGGTGGAATCCCAAGTCTCTTAAGGGCAGCAATACCGGCGTTTTCGTTGGTATTGCCGGCAGCGATTATTTACAGGTTGGCCGGGATCTGGGGCATGCACCTGGACCATACACTTTTACGGGAGCAATGCTCAGTAGTGCAGCCGGCCGTCTCTCTTACGTCTTTGGTCTTCAAGGGCCTTGTATGGCCATTGACACTGCTTGTTCTTCTTCACTTGTAGCAGTGCAACAGGCCATGTTACAGCTTAGGGCTAATACTTGTGACGCCGCATTGGTCGCAGGCGTCAACCTGATTTTGCGAGCTGAAGGGCATGCCAGCTTCTCTAGAATGGAAGCCTTATCGCCTTCGGGCAGATGCCGTAGTTTTGATGAATCGGCGGATGGCTATATCCGGAGTGAGGGCGGAGTCGTGCTTGTTCTCAAACGTCTGGAGGATGCCTGTAAAGATGGAGATCATATTTGGGGAGTTATTAAAGGCGCTGCAGTCAACCATAACGGTCAGAGTGGAGGCTTTACGGTACCCAGCGGGCTGGCACAACAACAGGTTATTCGTCAGGCCTTAGCTGATGCTGAACTCAAGCCGGATGATATTGATTATTTGGAAGCACACGGTTCGGCCACCAAGCTAGGAGATCCCCAAGAGATGAATGCGCTGGTAGATGTATTCGGTGGGAGGGAGCGTCCTCTTTATATAGGAAGCGTTAAATCTAATATAGGTCACTTGGAGACGGCCTCAGGATTAGCCGGGCTTTGCAAAATTTTATTATCCATGCATTATAAGCAGATTCCGGCTAACTTGCACTTTAATAAAGGGAACCCGTTGATTAAATGGAACGAGATACCTTTTACCATTGTGAATGAGGTACAGGAGTGGGAAGCCCGGGACGGATTGAGACGGGCGGGCATCAGTTCATTGGGGATCAATGGTACTAATGCACATATTGTGGTGGAGAACGTACCAAGTGAGTTAACAAGTTCAGATGTAGGGCTCTCGGAGCCATCAAATCTATTTACGGTTTCGGCCAGGACTGAGCCGGCCCTGCGTGAGTATGTGAGAGCTCTGGCTGAGTGGTGCCGCAAACCTAGTGTGGGGATTACAGAGCTTTGTCGTACGGTGAGTATAGGCAGAGCAACTCTAACCCACCGGCTTGCCCTCAGTGTCGATAACATGGATACGCTTGCCGCACGCCTGGAAGCCTTGGCGGAACTACAGATGCCTGTGGGAGTGAAAGCAACTGAACAACCGGGAATGATAGTGTTCCTATTTACAGGTCAAGGTTCACAATATCATGACATGGCTTGTGAATTGTACCAGCAGGCTCCCGTATTCAAGGACAAGCTTGATGAATTGGATGCAGCATTCCAGTCTCAGATCAATGTGTCCCTTGTCGATTTAGTGTATGGTCACTCAAATGATGCATTGCAGCGCCCTTTGTATGCCCAACCCCTAATTTTCTCGATAGAAATAGCGTTGGTGCATTATTGGGAATCTCTTTCCATTATTCCAGATCTACTAATTGGGCACAGCATTGGGGAATATGCTGCGGCCTGCATAGCAGGCGTGATGAGTCTAGAGGATGCTGTGTATATGGTGGCTACCCGCGCTAAGATTATGGATGGAACTCCGGTCCAAGGCCGGATGATCGGTGTACTTGCCGATGAAGTCAAGGTAAGGGAGCTTATAGCCGGTTATGATGATGTATCAATAGCCGCTGTAAATGCCCCTGAGAATATCACCGTATCTGGTGGAACAGCCAGTATGGATAATCTGATACAGCGTGCTAAAAAGAAACGGATTTTCATTGAAGAGCTAGAGGTATCACATCCATTTCATTCCGTACTTATGCGTGACGACGCAAGGAAGATGGAGATGATGCTGGCAAATCTGAAGTTTCATGCTCCATCCCGGCGCTTGATATCCGCCTGTACCGGTACCTTCGTTTCAGAAGATACAATTATGAATGCGGCTTACTGGGGAGACCATCTAGTAGAGCCTGTGCTCTTCTCAGAAGCGATAACCACTGCGGTAGCGGCAGGGGGGAGTTTGTTCTTAGAAATCGGATCAACCGCTACCCTAAGTGGGTTGGTTGCTCAGAATATTAGTAATCCGGATATTCTAGTACTGCCAAGTTTGCGTAAAAATCGATTAGCATGGAAACAGATGCATGAGTGTATGGGGCAATTGTGGCAGCTAGGGTACCCTATTAATTGGAAGGCTCTCTATGGTGGACATGCTGCTCGCATTGGCAATTTACCGCATACCCCCTACGAGCGTCAGAGAGTGTGGTATTCCGATAACAGAATTGCTGCTTTGCCCGGAAATATATTGCAATCTGAATCGATCAGAAGTGAGGTTGCAGCGACTCTTGAGGCAACGCCTGCTTGGGATGTAGACACCAGTGGAATTCAGAAGCAGCTTAAAGAAATGATTTCACAGGTGACTGGTGCTGCTGCCGCTGAGATCTCTGGTTCCCTCAACCTGTTTACTCTAGGGTTGGACTCTCTGATGTTAGTGCAGCTAGGGAAGAATATCAGAAAAAGTTTCGGAGTGGATATTCCTATAAAAACCTTCTTTGCAGAATTACATACTGTTGAACTACTGGCGAACTATATCTTAAAAAATCACACGGTACCAGTACCTGCTTATCAGGTTCCGGTGAAAGTAGAAAGTAATAGTAATTCTGATGATGTGCAACAGATTATTAACCGTCAGCTAACCATTATGGAAGAACAGTTGCGCCTGTTGAATGGTGTTGTTGTACCAGATAAGAAAAAAAATGCTTCAAGCTCGCCGCCTGTTAGTATCACTAGCTCCAGGGGCATCAAGCTCACGGAGGATTCACTAACACCGCGTCAGCAAGAATTCTTGAACAAATTCATCATTCGATGGAACTCGCGCACCCGGAAATCTAAAGCATATGCCTCTGAGTATAGAGAAACGCTGGCTGATTGGATCGTAAGTCTTAACTTTAGCCGCAGCATTAAAGAATTAGTCTATCCATTGGTTTCGGCAGAGTCCCAAGGCTCCAAGTTCTGGGATGTAGATGGAAATGAATATCTGGATACTGCAATGGGCTATGGAGTATCATTTTTTGGACATAAGCCTGAGTTTATTATTGAGGCAATTCGTAATCAGCTGGATAAGGGCTTCGAGCTTGGACCTCAATCGCAATTGGTTGGGGAGGTAACCATGCTGATCCGTGAGCTTACTGATGTGGAACGTGTGGCTTACTGTAATACAGGTACTGAAGCCGTTATGGTCGCTTTGCGATTGGCGCGATCGGTCAGTGGAAGAAGCATGATAGCTAAATTTACCAACTCTTTCCATGGAAGCTTTGATGGTGTTTTGGCAGAAGCTGATGGCGGTTATAGCCAGCCTATGACCTCAGGCATACCGCAGTCTATGGTGGAGGATACGGTAGTACTGCGATATGGTAGCGAGGAATCCCTTGCGGCTATCCGCAAACATGGGTCGGAGTTGGCAGCCGTATTGGTAGAGCCTGTCCAAAGCCGGAATCCAGGGCTTCAACCAAGGGAATATTTACATCATCTAAGGGCTATTTGTTCAGAGTATGGCATCGCTTTGATTTTTGATGAGATGGTGACAGGCTTCCGTATTCATACGGGCGGAGCACAGGCGTATTTCGGGGTTCAGGCGGATATCGTTACTTATGGCAAGCTGATTGGCGGCGGCATGCCGATTGGTATAGTGGCAGGCAAAGCACTGTATCTGGATGCAGTGGATGGCGGTAACTGGTCGTATGGCGATGAGTCAGGACCGTCAGCTGAGACAACCTTCTTCGCAGGCACCTTCTGTAAGCATCCTCTGACAATGGCTGCTTCCAAAGTAGTGTTGGAGCGCTTGAGAGACAATGGAACAGCTCTGATTGACGAGATTAATGAACGCACCCGCTGCTTTGTTGAGCGTTCTAATGCTTATTTTGCTGAAGCGGGTGTGCCCCTTACAACCTTACAGTTTGGTTCGATGTACCGGTTTGTTACAGGGGTCTCTACAGATATGAGTGTATTGTCATTAGAGATTAATCTGTTCTTCCGTCTGATGATGGAAGCAGGTGTGTATGTGTGGGAGAGGCATACCTGCTTTTTCTCAGCAGCTCATACCAATGAGGATTCAAGTAAGATTCTGGAGGCATTGCGGTACAGTGTGGAGACACTGAGAGCCGGAGGCTTTTGTTTCAGAGCGGTAGAAGATCCCAAAGACCCCATTGATCCGAATGAGATGTCTAAATCCAGCCCGATTCAGTTTGGATTGTCTTCTGAGGAGCGCAGGGTTTACATCATGTCTAGGTTCAAAGGCGGCAACGAAGCCTATCAAGTACGCGGCTTGCTCGCCATGGATGGAATTCCTAATATTCCTGAATTAAAGAAAGCTTTTAAATCCCTATCCGACAATCATTTGATGTTGCGAAGTTCATTCCATGTCAAGAATTCAGAGGTAATCCATGTTATTGCCGAAACCATAGAACCTGAATGTATACATGCCGATTTACGGAATGGCGACAGCTTGGAGCGGTTTGAAGTACTATGGAAGCGCCCATTTGATCTTACTCAAGCTCCTCTATGGCGGTGGGGACTATTGGTAGATCATGATGGCTGTTATAAGCTCGTATTTTGCTTTCATCATCTAATTGTGGATGGCGCTTCTATAGATATCATTCTGCAAGATTTGGAGCAAGTTTCCAGAGGTGCTATTCCACAACAATCTTTTTTCACTTATCAGGATTATGTACAAGCAGAGAAAGTATTTCTAGCAAGTCCTGAGGCTTCCCGGCAAAGGGACTGGTGGCTAAAACAACTGAGTCCCCTGCCTGCTGGGCTTAACTTGCCGAATGATGAATTAAGACCGGCAATTAATACATTCAAGGGAGCAAGCAGATTTTTCACTATAGAGTCTGAAATGCTATCTAATGTGAAGGTACTGGCTCGGAAGTATCAAACCACTCCTTTCATGTTATTTTTGGCAGCTTGGGCAGCATTTTTAGGACGGATTGCAGTTCAGTCGGACTTCTGTATCGGCATTCCATGGAACCGGAGAAACAACAATGATCTTGATGGCATAGTCGGTATGTTTGCGCAGACGCTGGTATTACGGCTACAGCCGGAGCCAACGCTATCATTTGAAGAGTTTCTGGCGTCCGTTAAGGAAAGATGCCTGGAGGCTTATGGAAATCCGGAATATCCATTAGATAGGTTATTGGAAGATTTAAATGTACCGCGGGATTTGGGGCGAAATCCACTATTTGATGTCATGTTTATTTATGAGAATGGCCAGCAGAGAATTGTGGAACTTGGTGGAATTCAAGGCGTGCCGGAAGAAGTTCCAACGGAACATGCTACTTTTGATCTGACGCTAGAGATGATCGAGCGGGACGGTCAACTCTTCTCCAGTATTAATTATGCTGTTCCTTTATTTAGTCAATCGAGAATTGACGAATGGATCATACAATTTAAGAGCTATTTACACGAAATGATTCTTAATCCTTCCCAGTCATTAGATGAAATACGACTTCTAGGAGAAGATGAAGAGGAAGAACTAACAAGCAAAGGAATGGGGCCCGAGGTCAAGCAGACAGGAGCAATGACTGACAGGATCATGGCTGAAGTAGTTAAGGAACAGAGTGATAAGCCTGCAGTCTGGTTTCGGCAGAGAGAATGGACATATTCGGAGCTTGATGTCCGCGCAGGAGCTTTGGCTGCAAGAATGGCGGATATTGGTATAGGCAAAGAAGATATAGTGGGCATATTGTTGCCTCGAACACCAGAAATGCTGGCAGCGATGCTTGCAATTCTTAAGGTGGGGGCGGCATGGCTGCCATTGGACTTGTCATATCCAGATGAAAGCTTGCATTACATGTTAGATAACAGCAGAACGAGCCTGGTAATATGCGAAGCTTCCTATGAAGGCCGCTCCCATTTCTCTATACCTACCTTAGATCCGGCTGATGTAATGGAATATAAGACGGAATGTACCTTTGAGAATCAGAGCAGCACTGAAGATTTGGCTTACTTAATATTCACATCCGGTTCAACAGGCAGACCAAAGGGCGTGCAGATCGAACATGGTTCTTTGGCTAACTTCCTCTGTGGTATGGCTAAGGCATTGAATTGGACGCGGGGAAGCCGGACAGCTTGTTTGACTACCATTAGTTTTGACATATTTCTGCTAGAAACATTCCTCTGTCTGTCTCAAGGGGGATGCGTGGTTCTGGCGGATGAACGTGAGACAGCTGATCCCCAGTCTATAGCACGACTTGTACGTGAGGGACAGGTGGACATTTTACAAATGACGCCTACACGGTTGCAGTTAATTCTGACGGACCCGCAAGTGATGAAAGAGGTTATGGGTTCCATTCAGACCCTCATCGTTGGAGGTGAAGCCTTTCCGAAGAAGGTGCTGCCAATGCTCCAGCAGTTCGAATCGTTGAGGATATTCAATGTTTACGGACCAACAGAGACATGCATATGGTCCACATGCAAAGAGCTGACCTCTGCTCAAGAGATTAACATAGGTGTTCCTATACAAAATACACAAATCTATTTGCTGGATGCCTATAGACAATTGGTTCCTGAAGGAGTAGAGGGTGACCTCTGGATTGCAGGAACAGGAGTGGCTAGAGGATATATCAATAATCCTAAGCTAACTGCAGAACGTTTCACCGAGAATCCCTTTTATGAAGGAAGAATGTATCACACGGGAGATCGAGCAATATGGAAGGGGTCAGAACTAGAATTTGTCGGTCGCAATGACGATCAAGTCAAGATTCGCGGTTATCGTATCGAACTTGGTGAAGTAGAGGAGGTTATTAAACAACATCCTGCTATCGCCAATGCTGTTGTGGCGGTACAGGAGCTGGGCCCAGGTAACAGTGTATTAGCCGCGTACTTTCAAACGAAACCCGGAATGGAGATAGTCAAGGATGGGCTTATGGAATGGATTGCAGACCGTCTCCCTGAATATATGGTGCCTGCAAGGTTATCAGAGCTGTCTGTCATTCCGCAGACTCCGAATGGAAAGATAGACCGGAAGGCTCTGCCTGCAGCACCCGTTATTGTTACTGTTCGTAATGAAAACATCGAAGAACCTCTATATCAATTGGACACTACTCTGCTGAATATATGGAGAACATTCGTGGGTGAGCGCGATATTGGGATCCACGATAACTTCTTTGATGTGGGTGGAAACTCATTTAGCCTTGTGCTGGTGCAGGCTGAGTTAGAAAAGATCTTCCCGGGTGTTGTCTCGGTAGCGGACTTGTTTGCGAATCCTACGATTGCACGGTTGAGACATTATATTCATAGTTCCATTTCTAGTGCGTCTACAGGACAAGAAGGTGTACTAACCCTTGCAGATTCTTGGTTCAACCATTCTTCCGGGAATGAAGGGCGTTTTGCAGCGACTCTGACCCCGGGAATGGTTCGGACTTTAAGAGAAATGGGGACAGAGAATAATAAGGTCAGCATCTCAGAAATCATAATGTCTCTATTTGCTGTATACCTGCACAAGGAATTAGGGCAAGAAACAATACCTATCTGGTTAATAGCAGATTCGGAAAGAGCAGGTTTCATTGATTTTGATTTTGGAAGACGCTCGGATATTGGACAGATGCTCAGTGAATGGTCTTCTGCTGTTCAGTCATTTAGTGATTATCGACTCTTACAGACGATAAGCCCATTAATCACTGCAGAGAACGGGGTGCGAGTGGGATTCATCACAGACCATGGACTTGATTGGCATCGTGTGCTGAATGACCTGGATTTCGTGCTTGCACTTGAAGGAGCGGACGAAGAAATCAAGCTCGCTATTTATTATAATGGACGCCTAAAGGCGGCAATTATACGGAACCACCTGAACCGATTAATAAAGATGCTGAATATAGTGATTAGCAAAACTAAATCAAAAGGAGATACTTCATGAGCCAAATAGTTGCAATGTTTCCTGGGCAAGCATCTCAATATGTGGGTATGGGTAAAACATTATTCGTGCGCCATGAATCGGTGCACCAACGATTCTCGAAAGCCTCGGAAATATTGGGCTTTGATCTGTCTGAGTTGTGTTTCAACGGACCTTCCGCTACATTAACACAGACTGAAAACACTCAACCTGCGATTCTTGTTCTTAGTGTGGCTATGTTTGAAGTGGCTCAAAAGGAAGGGTTTCAGCCTTCTTTTTTGGCTGGTCACAGTCTCGGTGAGTTGTCTGCGCTGACGGCATCTGGTGTGTTGGATTTTGAAGATGCTGTCAGGCTGGCGCGAATTCGGGGAGAGGCTATGGCTGCATGCTCTACAGGCATTAAGACAGGAATGTCAGCAGTAACTAATGTTGAAGCGTCCCAAGTTGAAGTGATAGTGGCAAAATTACAAGCTGAAGGATATAGTGTCCAGATCGCTAACTACAATACCCCGTTGCAGACAGTATTGTCGGGAAGTGCTGAAGGGCTACAATCCGCAGGAGAACGTCTGGTTGCCATAGGAGGGAAGGTACATCCGCTGAATGTAAGCGGCGCATTCCATAGTACCTTTATGTCAAGTGCGGTTGAGAGAATGGTTGCTGCTATGGAGCCTATGAAGTTTGGGGATATGTCAATTCCTGTTATGAATGGACTTGAGGGCCGGCTGTATACGAAAGATGATGATATTAAGTCTATTCTTGCAGCTCAATTGACTGGACCAGTACGCTGGACCACGGTGCTTGACCGATTATCCGAAGAGCGCATAGCGCTGTGGCTGGAGATGGGACCAAAGGATGTTCTCAAAAAAATTGGATTACAAACATTTCCTGATAGTAAATTCTATGCCTACGATGATGAAGCAGACAATGAAGCTAGTAGAACACAGCTTGCGGCAATTCTTCAGAATAAAGAGCGACTGCCAAACCTGGTGGGACTTTGCCTGGGTGCAGCGGTAAGCACACGTAATACAAATTGGGATGAGGCGGCTTATCATAAAGGTGTTGTGGAGCCTTACAAAAATATCCAAAACCTGTACGACAAGGCTGCAAAAGAAGGGCGTACTCCAAACCACGAAGAAATGCAGGAAGCATTAGCTCTATTGCGTCAAATTTTTATGACTAAGGGCATTCCTCCAGAGGAACAGTTTACAAGATTTAGTTTGTTATTAAAGGCATCGGAAACTGACCGGGATTTTCCAGAGTACTTGACAACGGCTAAGGAGGGCTGTTGATGGTAACACCGATTTTCAGTCTTGATGATATTGATCTTAATGATATATCGGATAGCTCGTCTGACACTGAGCTTGTGATACATTCCGAGAATTTGCGCCCCCTTTCCCGGGCAATTGCCATTATCGGTATGGACGGTAAAGTGGGTGAAGCGGAAAATCTGGAGTTATTTTGGGAACTATTAGTGAATGAGCGGGAGGGGCTTAAATCTCTCTCGGAACAAAGACGCCGAGACTTGGATAACTATACAAAAACAAGAGGCCTGGAGTCCCCTCTTCCTGAAAACGCATATGTTAAGGGAACTTTTTTAACAGATTTAACCGGTTTTGACCCTCTTTTTTTTGGTATATCCCAGCAAGAGGCAAAGTATATGGATCCTAACCAGAAAATTTTCCTGGAAACGGCATGGAAAGCATTAGAGGATTCAGGGTACGGGGGAAAGGAAATACAGGGATCGGATACTGGAATCTATGTAGGATTCTCATCAGACTTTGGTGAAGCTTACCGGCATATGTTGACGTCACTAGACCCGGATGCGTCTGAAGTTGCGGTAGCCGGGAATATTAAATCGATTATAGCAAGCAGGTTGGCATACCATTTAGATCTTAGAGGCCCTGCTTTATTGGTCGATACGGCCTGTTCCTCGGGGTTAATGGCCATGTACTTAGCTTGCCGCTCCATTCAATCAAGGGAATGCTACATGGCTATTGCCGGTGCTGTCAAATGTGACCTTGTTCCTTTGTTAGAAAGTAAGGAGAGCAGAGTAGGCATAAAAGATATTCAAGATACATTTGCTCAGGATGGACATACCCGCACCTTTGATAATGCTTGTGCAGGTACTACGGCAGCTGAGGGTTCCTTTGCTTTTGTATTGAAGTCACTGGAAGCAGCGGTAAGAGACGGAGACACTATCCGAGCTGTAATTCTGGGAGGAGCCGCTAATCAAGATGGTGCTTCTAATGGAATTACCGCTCCTAACTCTGAGGCTCAGGAAATGTTAATTGTTCGGGCCTTGAGAGATGCGGGTGTCTCCGCTGAGAGCATCAGCTACATTGAGGCTCATGGGACGGCCACCCGCCTCGGAGATCCCATTGAGGTCAGCGGCATTCAGCGTGCTTTCAAGCATTTTACGAACAAGAAGCAATTCTGTGCGATCGGTTCTTTGAAAACAAACATAGGACATTTAGACAATGCTGCAGGTCTTGGGGGAGTAGCGAAGATAGTGTTGGCCATGCAGCAAAGAGTGCTTCCTGCCAGCTTAAACTTTGCTATACCCAACCGTAGTATTCCTTTTGTGCAGTCTCCTGTATATGTAAATAATCAGACTGTATCCTGGCCAGGGGATCAAGATAAGGCTGTACGCGCAGGAATCAACAGCTTTGGGCTTAGTGGAACCAATTGCCATTTGATAATGGAGTCTGCTCCGGTTCTACAGCAGCGCTCACGTTCTACGGAACCAGGCCCGCTCCTGCTACCTTTGAGTGCCAAAAATGAGATGGCGTTAAAACAATTAGCCGCAGCTTACAGTAACCGTATAGCGGAGTCTACTGTAGACTTGGCTGATGTAGTTATGACTGCTTCGCGGGGACGTCTGCATCATAATCTGCGGTTGGCGGTTGTTTTCGAGACCCGTGACCAATTATGTTCATTGCTGGAACGGTATGCGAACAACGGACCGGAGATGTTGTCTGACACATGCTTGTTCTATGGGGAGTACCGCCTCATTGCAGATGGAATGAATCGGCGCCGTTCTACAGATATAACGGAGATGGAACAGGAGCGTATGAGCCATGAGGCGATGACTATGATTGAGGGTAGTCAACACAGGCCGACAAAAGAAGTTCTGCTCAAATGGGCACAGCTCTATATCGCAGGGGGAGAGCTTCCTTGGAGCCAGCTTACTATCGATTTGGAAGCCCGGCGCATCCCGCTGCCAACCTATCCGTTTCAACATATACGTTGCTGGCCGGAACCTTCTCAGGATGGAACTGATACCAGCTTGAACCCGCTCCATCCTTTATTAGGTACGTCATTGGTGCATACCATTGGACACACATTAATCAAAAGCATTCTCGGGCCTGAGACTCATTGGGAGCTGGCTGAACATAAAATCCAAGGTACATATCTACTACCCGGAACGGCTCTTGTTGAAATGATGATGGATTATGCGGGGAGACATAACGGGCAAGACATGTCTTTGTATTTTAAGGATATCCGCTTTGAACAGCCGTTCATGGTGGATCACGAATCCTCTAAAGAGCTGCATCTTCTTGCAGAGGATGACGGTGGTCGTACGCACCTCCGGTTTGCCAGTCTTTCGTCTGATGGTGAATGGGTACAGCATGCTGAAGGGTTCTGGTATAACGAAGACATTATACAGCCGGACATTCATTCTAAGGTTGATTTAGAAGCGATAAGGGCACGAATGAACCGGTCCGTTGCGATGGACTCAAGTGAAGACTTGGCTAGAGGATTAGAGCTTGGGGGGCGTTGGGTTCATTCTTTTGTGAGCGGTATGATTGATGATTCTGCGGAGGAATTTTTAATCGAACTTTCTTTGCCTGCTGAATATATGGGGGATGAAGCCGCCTATACTCTGCATCCCGCTTTAATGGATAACGCAGTGAATGCGGCTAACAATATGATGGGAGAAGGAGAACTCTATCTACCATTGTCCTACGGCAAGTTAGTTGTACACCGACGTCTTCCGGCCCGTTTTTTCACGCATTTACGTAAGACCCATGGAGTAAAGGGAGACCCTGTTCACCGTTTCGATATTAACCTGTATGATGCCCAAGGCAGTCTGGTCGTTGAGATCCGTAATTATTGTATAAAGTCTGCTTCTGAAGCGTTCTCTGGAACGAAGGGGGCTAATAACTATGGACGTAGAGAGGTTTACCGTCCTTATCCCTTGCCTATGCCGAAGCAATTACCTTCTGGAACGGTAGTACTGGCAGGAAGAATCTCCAGAACCTACGAGCGGTTGTTGCAGGCTCTGAAAGAGAGAGGACACCGCGTAATTGAGATTACCTCGGATTCCGGTGATTGGGAGCAGCCGTTAAAGTTGTTATCTAATGAATGGCTGTCTCAGGCGATTTTTGTATGGGACACTCCAGGAGCTCTCAGCAGCCAGCTTGAGAGTTGGGGGGAGGTTGATGAGGCTGTATATCAGGGGGCCGCTTTCTTAAAGGCATGGTCAACCGCCAGACTCAAGACTCAAGCAGGTGTGATTGCCCTTACCCATAGGGGCTGGTCTGTGGGCGATGACGAAACAGATCTACATCCGGGGCAGGCGGCTTTGGGGGGCCTGTGGCGTGTAGGCGCTCTTGAGTTTGAGACAATGAACTTACGCTGTATCGATCAGGACGAAGAGACTTCTAGCGATGTTATGTTGGATGAATTTGCGGATGTTGGCAGACCGACATTTTTGGCTTACAGAAAAGGGCAGGCCTATGAGCCAGTCGTAGAAGACTGTGCTGTGCCAACGCAAGCTGCACTTCCAGTGCCAGTGCATTCAGGAATGTTTGTTCTTAGTGGAGGAACGGGCAGTCTTGGAATGGAGGTAGCGGGACTTTTGGCCCGGCGCGGGGTAAAGCGAATGGCTTTATTAGGTTATCGTACTATTCCAGCAAGGGATTCCTGGGAGCATTTAGTTGAGAGCTCAATGGATGCTGAACTGGTTATGCGACTGAAGCAATGGCTGGAGTTGGAACGGGTGTTAGAGGTATTGGAGGTCCGCTCAGTTAGAATCGAAGACTTTGAAGCAGTTGCTGCTCTCATGTCGGAGCTTCGTAGTGACCACGGACCGATTCAGGGTGTTATTCATCTGGCTGGCCGGGCAGGATCAGGGTTCTTATTTCAAAAAACGGAAGAAACCTTCCGCGAGGTATATGCCCCGAAGGCTAATGGCGCTTTGAATCTGCATCTTGTAACGTTGGAGGATCAACCGGAGATCTTTATACAGTTCTCAAGCATCTCCTCGCTGCTGCTTAATCCCGGCCAGTCGGATTATACAGCAGCTAATATGTTTATGGATTCGCTGGCTGCATATAGACGGCAGATGGGTTTACCTGCTTTAAGTCTTCAATGGCCGGCGTGGCGTGAGACCGGTATAGCCTGGCGGATGAATGCTGTAGATGAAGACGAACTATTTACCCCTCTGAACACCGATGAGGCTTTGGCGCTATTCGATAGGATTGTATGGAGAGGCCAGGAGCTTCCACCTGTTATTATGCCTGGAAGGACATTCAAAACGAATGGTTATATACAACAAAAGCCAAAGATGCTTCACAATACAGTGCCACAAAAAAGGACACAAATTACACTGTTGGGTATCACTGAACCGGACGAATTCGATTTGGAAGTGGCGGGCATATGGGCTCGTACACTTGAATTAGACAAAGTAGAGGCCGACGATGAGTTCAGTAGTATAGGAGGCAATTCTCTGCTGACATCACAAATGCTCAGGGAATATGAAAAAATCTATCCCGGGATAATGGAAATTGCAGATCTCTTCACTTATACGACCATACATAAACAAGCGGGATATGTAAGAGAACAGCTTGGTAAAGCTGCTTCTGCAGCTACAGCTCCGATTACAGATTTCAATAAAAATTTGGACGAAATACTTGAGCTGGTAGCAACGGGAGAACTGACGGTCGAGGAATCTTCTTCACGCTTAGCCAATAAAAAAATGAAGGAGGGATAACAGATGGAAGAGCTTAAAAAATATATATTGTCCCAGGTCGCTAAACAACAGTTGAGTAAAGACGAAGCGAAGGTCTTGCTTACAGAACTGATGGAAACTACTGAATCCGTTCAGCGGGACGTCGCGATTATTGGGATGGCAGGCCGTTTCTCAAGTGCCAATGATACTGAAGAGTTCTGGAAAATCCTGAGGGACGGTGTGAATGGCATCCGTGAATTCCCTCCGGAGAGGCTTCGTGATATTGAACATGTATTACGTAACCCGCATTACTCAGAGTTTATGCTCGGTAATGCAATACATCCTGAGGATATTCCTGACATTAACGTCCGGGCCGGATATTTAGACGAAATAGACAAGTTCGATGCCGCTTTTTTTGGAATACCCCGCACTGAGGCAACGTACATGGACCCCAATCAGCGTGTAGCATTGGAGATTGCATGGGAGGCTATGGAGGATGCAGGCTACGGCGGTGATTCTCTGATCGGGAGCCGGACGGGTGTTTATATAGGCAGGGATGAAACCAATTATTCTTTTTACCGGCTTAGCTCTGATAAGCATCCTATGCAGCTCACGGGCTCGTGGGAGAGTATGATTGTCAGCCGGATTTCGTATGCTTTCGATTTTAAGGGACCCTCTATGATCATAGATACGGCTTGTTCTGCAGGGCTGGTTAGTATCCATATGGCAGCTCAAGCTCTGATTGCTGGTGAATGCCATCAAGCGATTGCCGGAGGTCTTAATCTGACGACAACAGGTGAAATAAAGCCTCGTTACTTAGAAGGGGCGAACATGGAAAACGTGGAGTCAAACGATGAATTAGTCAAGACTTTCGATGCAAAGGCTAACGGTACAGTATGGGGAGAGGGAGCCGGAGTAGTCCTGCTTAAGCCACTGCATCGGGCACTCGAGGATGGAGACCATATCCGCGGCATAATAAAAGCCAGCGCCATCAATAACGATGGCAGAACGAATAGCTTGACAGCACCAAGTGCAAAAACGCAAGAAGATGTAATTGTCGATGCTTGGGAAAAAGCGGGCATTCCGCCTGAAACGATCTCTTATGTTGAAGCCCATGGGACAGGTACTGTATTGGGCGACCCCATTGAGGTAAAGGGACTGATGAGTGCTTTTCGCCGATATACATCCCGGCGGCAATTCTGCGGCATCGGATCACTGAAGAGCAACATGGGGCATATGGTTGCTGCCTCCGGTGTGGCATCCTTGATTAAGGTTATTAAGTCCATGGAGCATAAGGAATTGCCGCCTACAATCAATTTCTATACGCCTAACCCGTATATTAATTTCGTTGAAAGTCCTTTCTATGTAAATAACAAGCTGCAATCCTGGGATGTTAATGGAATTCCCCGCCGGGCTGCAATCAGTTCCTTCGGCTTCAGTCGGACGAACTGTCATCTGGTTGTCGAAGAAGCACCTAATATGGAGCCGAAGCCAGCTTTGCAGCCCCGGTATTGTCTATCCATTAGCGCTAAGAATGAAGAGGTGATGCAGCAATACCTCCAGCGCTACATGCCATTTTTAAAAGGGGATTCATGGAATCTGGCTGACTTATGTTACACCTCGAACATTGGCCGGGGACATTATGAATACAGGACTGTAATTATTGCAGGAACTGAGAATGAACTGCGCGAGAAAGTAAAGGCCTTAGTGAATAACGGAGGGAGTCCCCTAGGGTTAACCGGAGTATACACGGGCTATCACATGATTGTAAGTGAGAAGAAGCAACTGCTTGAATCTGGTGAGCTTAGCGTGTACACACGTAATAACCTTAGTGAATTAGCCTCATTTAAGATGAAGGATTATCTGAACGGGGATTCATCGGACGCATCGATACTTGAGAGAGTGTGCCGGCACTATGTCGAAGGAGCCGATATTAACTGGGAGCTTCTCTATCATAAAGAATCTCGCAGAAGGATACCTATTCCAGTATATCCATTACAGCGAATACGTGTGTGGGCTGATCCCAAGGTCAGCAAAATCCGCACAAAGCCCGCAGATAATCTGCATCCTCTGGTAGAAGAGAAGCTTCCAGCCCATGAAGGAAAACACAGCTATCAAACAACGTTCAGAATTGATAAGCATTGGGTACTGTCGGACCACCGGATAAGCAACAAAGCTGTGCTGCCAGGTACAAGCTACCTGGAAATGGTGCGATTTGCTGCAGCTCGAGCTTTTGGCCAGGAGAGCATTGAGTTTCGTGATGTATTCTTTCTGTTTCCTCTGATCGTTGAAGAAGAGGCTGAAGTATTGGCCCAATTAACGCTAACGCCAAGGGAGTCCGGCTACTCGTTCTCTGTGGCGAGCTGTAATCAGGCTGGGGAGTGGATTTCCCACTTAGAGGGTAAGGTATATGCTTTGAATGTTGAATTAGGTCAGGATCGGATGGATCTAACGGATCTCAAGTCCCGGGCAGATGAGGTGCAAGATCCTTTCATAGATGACCACGACACTGGAGTTTTTAGATTCGGTCCCCACTGGGATACGGTACGTGCAGTCTGGCGGATTGGTTCTGAAACACTGGCTCGTTTGCAGCTAGCAGAGAATTTAAAGCAGGAGCTTAATATCTATCCTTTACATCCTTCGCTACTGGACAATGCAGTTAATCTGACCAGCCAAAGTACGGGGGAGACATTCCTTCCCTTCATGTACAAGCGGCTAAGATTCTATCGTTCGTTTACACAGGAATTATATACTCATATCCGCCTCCATACTGCTAAGGATGGAAGAGGCGAGACTATGACCTATGACATAGATATTGTAGATGCTGAAGGACGGATTGCGGCACAAATCAGCGATTATTCTGTTAAGCGGGTGCATGACCTCGATTTAATAGGCAGTGATGATACAGCAGGTTCCTGCTTACAGATGACATGGGTAGCCCGCGAAGAGTCGAAGAAGTCATTGTATGAAGAGAAGGACGGACCGTGGGCGCTCATTGCAACCGAAGGAAGTCGCTATCAGGGCTTGCGGAACGCTTTGGAAGTAGCTGGAGTCGAGGTGGTGACCTTTCTGCTGGCAGCGGATAACAAGGAAGAAGCTGCTCCTGCTTATACACCAGATCCAAAAGGTATGGATACGATATTGTCAATTGCCGAGAAGAACGGAGTCAAGGGACTGCTGTTTTCATGCGATTACACCTTAGAGGCTGGGGAATCTGATCTGGGGTTTGCCGAAAGACGCAGTCTCGGCGTGGATGCCTTGTTCCAGCTATGTAAGAGCATTCTGAACGGAAAGTCCAAATGGCCCGGCGGTCTAAAAGTATTGGTACGGGATGCCTGGGCTGTAGACCATTCGGAGTGGATCGTTCCCCTTTCGGCGGCTACAGGAGCGCTTGGAAGAGTAATCGGTCAGGAGTATAAGCACTTAAATGTAGACATTGTGGACGTATCGGGGCCGGTCTCTGAAATTGCCGTAGTGGATGAGTTGTTCCGGTTCAAAGGAGCCGGACTACGGGCATTACGTACTTCGGGAGTTTTCATTGAGGAACTGCGGCCGCATCGTGTGCCGCTGAACACGAGTCTTTCATTGGAGCGTACAGGTGTCTATTTAATATCCGGTGGTCTAGGCGGTGTGGGTCTTGCTGTGGCTGGACGTTTGGCTGAGAAAGGCAAGGCAAACGTCGTACTGCTGGGCCGAACGCCTATAGCGCCGGCTGATGAATGGAAGAGTTTATCGGAATCAGGACCTTCCGAAAGGACAGCATTATATTGCAAACTGATTGATCTAAAATCCCGGTTAGGAAGTTTGGAATATATAAGCCTTGATGTCTCAAATCGTGATAGTGTCCGAGTATTAGGAGATTCCCTGCAGGATCGTTATGGAGAGATCGCAGGAATCTTTCATGCCGCTGGTGTAGCGGGAGACGGTTTTTTGATGTCTAAGGATAAAGAGCAGTTCTCGCAGGTACTGAATCCTAAACTAGATGGCACGATGAATTTGATGCATCTTCTTCTACCGCAAGAGGGCAAGGGATTTTTGGCACTCTTTTCTTCAATCACAGCATTGACCGGAGGAGAAGGGCAAGGTGACTACTCTGCCGCGAATGCATTCCTTGACTCTTTCGCTGAGTCTGCAAGCAGACAACGGGGGCTTAAGGTCATCTCAGTGAATTGGCCGAGCTGGAAGGAGGTAGGCATGTCTGTAGATTTCAGTATAGATGCTGCTGATAACCTCTTCAGCCATCTAGATGTAGAGGACGGGCTTAACTGGCTTGAATACTTGATTGTTCATCCTAAGCAGCGTATCGTTCCGGCAGCTCTTAATACGAGACTGGCGGCTCAACTTGCTGATGATCTGCCTTTCCGGCTGGCTCCAGAAATTTCTATACCGTTGGCTGCCAGTGATAAGGGATCAGGCCAAAGTCAGAGTGAGGCATCGGTCAAATTAAAGGGAGTTGTCGAGATAACCGATACGCAGCGTACATTAGGTAATATTTTTGCTGCGGTACTGGGACTAAGTGAAATAGATGTATTTGCAAGCTTTCAGGATATGGGGGGGAACTCTCTGATGTCTACGCAGCTATTGAAGCTGCTTGAAGATCAGTTCCCGGGACTTGTTGATATTTCGGACATCTTTTCATATCCCTCGGTTAATGACATGTCAGACTTCATTGACAGCCAACGACAACATACTGTGCCTGACGAATCATTAACTGCAGGCCAATCGGATGATGTGGTGGATGAACTCATGGAACTCTTAGAGAGAGAATTGAGCGGAACAGAATTTTTGGAGTTCTTTTTAGATAAGTCTACTGGGGGGGGACAGCGTGGCGAAGGATAGTATGAATGTCAAAAAGGAATTGATTCAGTTTCTTCTGTCTAAAGTGAAAGAACGGGAGCTTGATCCAAATTTGGTGAAGCAATACTTGAAGGAACTGGGGAGTACAGCTAAGAGTGATGTTGAACCTATAGCAATAGTGGGCATGTCCTGCCATTTCCCTGATGCCGACAATCCTGACCAGCTCTGGGATAATCTTTCTGCTGGCCGCCAGTCCATTACGCCGTTCCCGGCTGCGAGACTCGAAGATTTTAAACGTATCCGCAAGATTAAGGGGCCCCTTCGTCAAGGGGGATTCCTGGAGTCAATTGATGCTTTTGATGCGGAATACTTCAATATCCCACCTCAAGTGGCCTTACACCTAGATCCCTATCATCGTCTGTTGCTTGAGACCTTTATAGAAACGATAGAAGATGCAGGCTATCATCGCGGCCAGTTACAAGGACGTTCCGTAGGGATCTTTGTGGGCAATGACCATACACACCGATTGAGCATGTCCTATATGCCCTTTGTGTCGGATCAGGATTTTACAACTGTGACCGGATCATGGACAGGTGTTTTGGCCAGCCGCTTATCCTATCTGTTGAACCTTCATGGGCCAGCGATTGTACTCGATACCGGCTGTTCCTCAGCTCTGGTGGCATTGGATTATGCCATTAAGGCTATCCGGCAAGGCGATTGTGATTCTGCTCTTATAGGGAGTGCCAACCTCTTTTTAGACCCGGTGAATTTTGATAATGAGACCCAGTCCAGTGAGTATATTGTAAGAGCTTTCGACAGCGGCGCAAGTGGTACTGTCTGGAGTGAAGGTGTAGGAGCGGTATTTATCAAACCGTTGTCGAAAGCTCTGGCTGATCAGGATCATGTATATGGAATCATTCGCGGTATTGCGATTAATAATGATGGGAAATCCAACGGCTTGACTGCACCAAGTGCCCGTGCACAACAGGAAGTCTTGCTAAAGGCTTGGGAGCGTGCGGGAATACCTCCTGAAACGATTTCTTATATTGAAACACATGGTACGGGGACCCATTTAGGCGATCCTATCGAGATAAAAGGACTGACTGGCGCTTTTTCCAAGTTTACGAACAAGCGGCAATTTTGTGCCATTGGGTCTGTTAAGTCCAATATAGGCCACACGGTAGGATCGGCTGGAATGGCTTCTCTGATTAAGGTGCTCTTATCCTTGCGCGCACGCGCGTTGCCTCCAACAATTAACTTTCAAATGCCAAATCCATATATTGATTTCTGCAACAGCCCAGTTTACATCCAAGACACTTTAACATCATGGGATGCTGGCATGGCCCCAAGGCGTGCGGGAATCAGCTCCTTTAGTCTGTCGGGTACAAATTGTCATCTGGTGGTAGAAGAAGCTCCGATTGATGAACGTTCTGGTATAGATGAGGGGCTGAGCCTGTATCCTTTATCGGGACGTAACATTAAGCTTTTGGAAAAAACGGTTCTGCACCATCTGAGGTATGTGAAGAAGCATCCAAACATGCGTTGGCATGATATGTGCTTTACTGCCAGTACAGGGCGCGAGCATCATCATGTGCGCGCAGCTATACTATGCCGGAATGCCCAAGGTCTCATAGCTGGACTTGAGGTCTTGGCGAAAGCTATCTCCAAAGGAGGATGGGATACATATACCTATCAGCAGTCGGGAGAAGGGGTTAGCCTGTGGTTAACACCGGAATCCTCTACCTTTGCTCAGAAGGAAGAGCAGACTGTGGATAGCGAGACTGCCATGCAGAGTCTTGTAGCGTCTCTGGCAAATCCGGAAATGCGGGAAATGCCAAATGCATGGATGTCACTGGCTGAACTATATATCACCGGGGTTAACGTTAACTTCGAGGGGATCTATGCGAATCAGTCAGTAAGACGAACTCCGCTACCTCCCCAGGTATTTAACAATCAGCGTTACTGGGATGAAACTCCCCGGAACTTAGGGGAGAGCGAGTCAGAGGCGTCTGAAACAGGGAACAGTATGAAGTTCGATGCTGTATCAATATGGAAGGAAGCAGTAGCATCAGGTTCCCGATTACCTGCAGAGCATGAGGCTTCTGGTAACGTAGAGGTTTTATTGGCCTGGATATGGTCTGAGGTATTGGGGTATCCAGTCATTCATCCTCAGGATGATTTCTATGCGCTTGGTGGTGATTCTATCAATGCGCTCAGAATCATCCAAGTGCTTAATACAGCGTACAGCCTAGAATTACCCCCGTCGTCGCTTTTGGGTTTCCCGGTCTTTAGCGATTTTGTGCAAACCGTGTTCAAGGATTTCGGTTTCACAGATGCAGTACTGGATTCTCTGCTGGAGGGGTCTACCGTACAAGCTCAGGTTATTCAACGCTCTCAAGGTGAGGAGAATACCTTGGCGCTTACTCCTGCCCAGAGCAGAACGTTCCTGTCGGTGAGTATGATGCCCGATTCGGTAGCGTATAACGTTACGGGAGTTTCGAGAATTCGGAAGCATGAAAATATCGACGATGTTGAAAAAATAATGCGCCGTCTGATCGAACGTCATGAAAGTTTGCGTACATCGTTCCATCTGCAAGATGGATTGCCTGTGCAAGTCATTCGTTCCAACGTGAATTTTAATGTAGAGCGCAAGTTACTGGAGTGTGAAGATCATGCGGATATCCGGATGAACATGCTACAGGCAGAGCTTCAACGATTTGTCCGACCGTTTGATCTGGAAACGGCACCGCTGGTAAGGGCTGGATATTTCGAGATCAATGGTCATGAGGCCTATCTAGCTATTGATCTGCACCATATCATTACAGATGGAGCTTCAATGGGGATACTCTTTGCCGAATACATGGCTTTGGCCGAGAACAGGACATTATCACCTTTGTTGATGGGATATCGGGAAGCCTCCGCACTGATTCGGAAGCGTCTTGATGAGACAGCCTTGCAGAAGCAGCGTCAATGGTGGAGGGAGCAGTTCGCTGATGGAATACCTGTGCTGGATCTTTATATGGACAAGCCCCGTCCGGCGTTACGGGATTACCGCGGCTCACGGGTTATTCATATGGTGCCCGGTGCGCTGACAGCCCAGGTGAAGCAGTTGGCCAAGAACGCTGGAGCGACTTTGTTTACAGTCCTGCTGGGAGCCTTTCACAATCTTTTGGCCCGTCTGGGAGGCGGCCGTGATATTGTCATTGGAACACCGGTAGCCGGAAGACCTTATCTGGAGTTTCAAGAGATTGTAGGGATGTTCGTTAACACGCTGCCTATTCGGACAAGATCCACCGATATGGAGAGCTTTCATGATTTTCTGGGTCAACTTAAAACGACGGTAATGTCAGCTTTTGATAATCAGGAATATCCTTACGAAGCTTTGATCGAGGATTTACAGCCTGAGCGTATTCCTGGCCGTAACCCTTTGTTTGATGTCTATTTTGCTCTACAAAACGTTGACATGGGACTGTCGGGCTCGGATGAGAAATTTATAGAGTTTGATTCGAGAACCGCAAAGTTTGATATTACGGTAAGTGCAAGAGAAACCCCGGAAGGTCTGCTTATGGAATGGGAATATGCAGAAGCTCTTTATAGGCATTCCACTATAGAACGAATGGCTAGGCGATTTGAACGGCAGCTTGCCTCCATAGTGGATAATCCGTCTTCTCCCTTAGATGAACTGAATCTGATGGAGGAGGGGGAGATGGATTTGATTCTAAATCAATGGAACCGTGCTGAGATGCCATATCCTGATGAACGGGGAATTCCCGCCCTTTTCGAAGAGATGGTCGATCGCCGAGGCAAGGTAGACGCATTAATCATGGATGGCCAGCGCCTGAGCTATGAGGAACTGAATGCTTGGGCCAACCGTATTTCGCGAGAGATTGCTGCGCATGGTGTTGAACCCGGATCCGGTGTAGCTCTTTTATTAAACCGTTCCTTCGATATGATTGCTGCAATAATAGGTGTTCTAAAAGCCGGATGCTATTATATCCCAATGGATTCTGAACTATCCACGGCTCGTTTGCAAATGATGCTGGTGGATGGTGGGGCAAAGCTTTTGCTTTCTCATGGAGAATTATTCCATAAATATAGGGAATGCCTTGATTATGAAAATCCTGTGCTGGATCTTAATGCGCTAAATCCTGATGTTTCTGACGCCAATCCTGCCTTACAAGTGGATGGTAATACTGCAGCCTATGCCATGTACACATCAGGTTCTACTGGAACGCCTAAGGGTGTTCTGGTAAGCAACAAATCAGTTATAAGATTGGTGCGTAATTCAAGGTATCTTGACATCCTTCCTGATGACGTATTATTGCAGTTGTCTAATTACTCCTTTGACGGCTCAGTATTCGACATCTTCAATGCATTATTAAATGGCGCAGCGCTCGTATTGCTTCATAAGCATGAGGTCACCAATCCCCAAGTGCTGAGCCAAATCATTTTGAGAAACAAGGTATCTGTGCTTTTCGTTACTACTTCTCTGTTCAATGCGATGGTTGATGTCAATTTAGAATGCTTTGATTCTACTCGAAAAGTCGTTTTTGGTGGTGAAGCAGCATCGCTATATCATGTGCGGAAAGCTTACGAACGCATAGGTCCTAATCGTCTAATTAATGGCTATGGACCTACGGAGACAACGGTGTTCGCTGTGACGTATGCAATAGACTGTTTGCCGGGAGATGAAGGAATTCCCATCGGATATGCTATTGGCAACACTTCATTGTATGTGCTGGATAACCGGATGCATCCCCAGCCTATTGGAATGCCAGGGGAATTGTACATTGGAGGGCCTGGTGTGGCAATAGGATATTTGAACCAGCCGGAGCTTACGAGAGAGCGCTTTGTTAAGAATCCCTTCCAGCCGGATGAAAGGTTGTACCGCAGTGGCGATCTGGTGGTTCGCGGGGCTGACGGACTTCTAAAATATTTGGGTCGCAGCGATCAGCAGGTGAAGTTTAGAGGATATCGCATTGAGCTGGGGGAAATTGAAACGACCGCCAATTGCCTGGACTCTGTAATAGGAGCGTATGCTGGAATTCATGTGGATCAAGCAGGAGTGCGGAGCCTCTGCTTGTGGGTAGTCCTTGATGGGGATTCAAGTGAAGTTGGGTGCCAGAATGTACGCCGTTCGCTAGAAGAGACTCTTCCAAGCTACATGGTGCCATCGTTTGTGATTCCTATCTCCGTCTTACCGCTCAATAAGAATGGAAAGATTGCCGAGAGTCAACTTCCCGGACCCTTCTCAGGTGCACAGAAACCGGTTCGCGCGCCCCGCAATGAACATGAATTGTTGCTGGCCGATGTATGGTCTCAAGTTCTGGGCATTCGTACGCCAAGCATGGATGATAAATTCTTCAATGTGGGCGGCGATTCGATCAAAGCCATCCAAGTAATCGCAAGACTTCAAGATAAAGGCTATAGCGTGAAGATGGAGGATTTGTTCAAAAATCAGAGTATTGAATCCTTGGCTCCACATCTAAATATGCAACTCAAGATGCAGGTTGAGCAGCACGATATTCAAGGCGTCTGTGCTCCTGGCGCTATTCAGAGTTGGTTTTTAAGTAATGAGTTGAATGCCGGCAGACGGTTCAATCAGGCCATGTTCATCAGAAGCAATACAAGCTGGGATCGTACAAAAATTCAAGCGGCGTTGACCAGTATATGCAGACATCATGATGCCCTTAGGCTGACAGTATCATCGGATGGAAGGATGCGATTGCGGAGTCCAGATGAAGGTCCGATGTACTATTTAACGGACTTGCCACCGCATTTAAATGAAGATGCGCTTCATGAAGCAATGATTGAAGTGCAAAAACATATCCATCTTGACGGAGGTCCGCTGGTGGCTGCAGCTATTGGGTCAGGCCAAGAGGCAGGTCAACTATTCATTGCAGTGCATCATATGGCTATGGATGTTGTATCGTGGGGGGTGCTATTGGAGGATTTTCAGGCCTGTTTAGAACATGCAGAGATTTCGCTACCCAAGAAGACCTCATCATTCTCCGCATGGACCAAGGAGCTAACAGAATGGGCCCGATCCGGAGGCGCTAGAGATGAGCTGCCGTATTGGCTGGAATTAGCCAATGAGGTTAGGAAATTGCCGTCACCGCTTGCCCCGGTAAATGTCTTGCGCAAGGATACTGCGCGAGCAGAATACTGGATTAAGGGAGACGTTGGCCGAGCGCTATGTGGCGATGCCAACTCTGCATATCACACCGAGACTGTCCATCTCTTGCTAAGTGTTCTGGCTCGTGCATTGTGTGAATGGTTTAAGACAACGGCTCTATTAGTCAACCTTGAGGGCCATGGACGAGAGGACTTCGCTCCAGGTTTAGATATCAGCCGGACGATTGGCTGGTTTACGAGCACCTATCCGTTGTTGCTAAAGGCGGTCAGCGGAATTGGAGATACAATTAAGAACACTAAGGAAGCAGTGCGCGGAGTACCTAGACGGGGCTTTGGATATGGTGTTCTTCGTCAATTGGATTCAGGACTGGAAGATCAGGATCGAGCCTTGTTGGAAAGTCTGGTACCTGCGGTTTGCTTTAATTATCTTGGTGTGCAAGGAAATACAAATGATTCAGAAATGAATATTAACCATTTGCCAGGCGAAGTCACCACTGATGACGAATGGGAGAGCCAATGGGTGCTGGATATCGTCGCAGTTCGAGTGGAATCGGCAATATCCATAGAAATGCGATATCCCCGCGCAATGTTCAGTGAAGAAGAGATTGAAGAGCTCTTGGCGCTGCTTGATACGATGGCTGAGCAGATTGCCGAGTTCTGTTTGAAGAGAGAAAGCAGTGAGAAAACTGCTTCAGATTACACGGTAACCAAATTAAGCAAAGAAGAACTAGATAGTATCTTAGAGGATATAACATTGGATTGAGTGTATATGAATTCTAAATATTACAATTAATATCCTTTATTTTAAATAAATCGCTAAATAGTGATTATGTTTGTTTATATTAACCAAATATGGTACTATTTATTTGGCGGTAAAGGATAAACAAGGAGCTGCAATATGATCCATAAGGATGATATACAGGATATTTACGGTTTGTCTCCAATGCAGAACGGGATGTTAATAAGTCATGCTCTCGATCCTTTATCTTCAGCATATCTGGAGCAATTTGATTTTAATATTATGGGTGATGTGAATCCCCAATGTATGGAATACGCATTGATTCAGATTTCTGACTGCCATGATATTCTACGTACGGTGTTCTCCTACAAGAAAACGGATCTGCCCAGGCAGATCGTATTGAAATCCTGGCACCCTCAAATGACAGTTGAGGATTATAGGAACATGCATTCAATAGAAGCTGCTGTAGATAATTTCAAGGAAAAAGATAGAGCTAGAGGGTTTGATTTAAGTCGAGATGTGCTGCTTCGGTCAGCGTTATTGAGAGTCGGGGACAAAGCCTGGAGGTTAATATTGACTTTTCATCATATCGTGATGGATGGATGGTCACTTGCGCCCTTCTTTCAGGAGCTATTCGGATATTATGAAACTGCGGTTAATAATCAGACGATACCGGCTGTTAAAGCGGGCTACCAATATAGCGAATATATCAGTTGGCTTCAAAAGCAGAGTGTGGATGAGGCCTGTGCCTACTGGAAACAGTATCTTGATGGATATGATAAACCAGCATCGATCCCTACACTGGGGAATACGGATTCTTATTGTCATGCTAGGCATGTCTTTCCATTGAAATCGGATTTGGTGGAAGCAATGGAGTATTTGGCAAAAGCACGACAGTTTACGGTGAATACGTTGTTTCAAAGTGCATGGGGTCTGCTGCTCCAAAAGTATAACTATGTTCGGGATGTTGTGTTTGGAACGGTTGTATCTGGGCGACCACCTGATTTACCCGGTGTGGAATCCATGGTTGGTTTATTCATAAACACAAGGCCACAACGTGTTCAAACCGCTGATGGAGACAGTTTTGCCATGATTTGTTCCAAAGTGCAAGATGCAAGTTTTACATCGACTGCCTATGAATATTATCCGCTCTATGAAATTCAAACACACTGTGAACTGAAGAATAGGCTGCTGGACCATGTAGTGGCGTTTGAGAATTATCCCCTAATCGATCAACTTAGAGAAAGGGAGACGGAAGCGGAACACTCTTTATGGTTCGAGGATATTCAGGTGTATGAACGTGCGAATTATGATTTCAGCATTATCGTCAATCCGGGAAATGAGTATTCGGTTACATTTATCTATAATGAGAAACGGTACTCGCGAGAAACAATAGAAGGCTTGGAGCGAAGTCTGATAAACCTGCTAGAGGAGGCTTGCGCCAGTCCGGATGTTTCTGTAGATGAGTTGAGTTTATGCTCAGCTCTCGATCAAACGCAGATTATACAAGACTTCAATGGAAAGAGATTCACCTATCCGTCCGATACTACCGTTGACGCTTATTTTAAGAGTATTGCTTCAAGCTATCCGAACGACACTGCTCTTGTATGGAGAAATAAAGAATTCACTTATGCGGAGCTGGATGCCTGGTCTGACCGCTTAGCCGCTCTACTGCGGGCTAGAGGGGTGAGCCCTGGTGGTAATGTGGGCTTATTAGTAGGGCGTTCACCAGAAATGATAGCTGGCATGCTGGGAATAATGAAGACAGGTGCAGTCTATGTACCACTGGATATTAATAGCTCTGCTGAGAGATTGACAACAATGATTAAGGATACAGATATCCAGATGGTATGTACCCAGAAAGAACTAGAATCTCAACTGCCAGATGGTATAGCAACTCTATTCCTAGATTATACAGACAACGACGTAGCGGTCGAAGATATAAGCCAGAGTCATACTGCTGAGAGTCCGGCTTATATCATGTATACATCTGGTTCAACAGGGAAACCCAAAGGCGTGATGATTACTCATAGGAATATTATTCATCTAGTAAGTAGTGCTGGATTTATGAAGTTCCAGCATGGTCAGGTTATGCTTCAGACTTGCTCGCCTACCTTTGATCCCTGCACTTTCGAAATTTGGGTGGCTTTGCTGCAAGGAGGCACTCTGGTTGTGGCAGACGAGGAGGATTGTATTGATTCTGGAAGGCTTGGTGAATTATTAATCCGCCGAAAGGTTAACAGTACGCAGTTGGTTACTGCATTGTTTAACCGGTTATGCGATCAAGACCCTGCAGTGTTCTCTTCTTTAACAAGTATGATGGTGGGCGGTGATGTTCTATTAGCTAAGTACGTTCGCAAAGTAAGAGAGTCGAATCCTGATTTGATTCTAATTAACGGATATGGACCTACAGAAAATACGACAATTTCCACCGTTCACATTATTAACGATTCCGATTTGGAAGCAGATCGTGTCCCGATAGGACGTCCTCTGGACAATTCATCGGTATATGTTATGGATCAGGGACTTCATCTTCTCCCTGTAGGTGCTATAGGAGAAGTATGCGTGGGCGGTGATGGGGTAAGCCTGGGTTATTACAATAACGGGGAGCTTACCGATCAGAAATTTGTTCAAGATACGTTTATGCCTGATGGGAGGATGTACCGGACAGGTGATTTAGCCCGCTGGCTTCCTGATGGAACCGTCGATTTCTTAGGCCGAGCTGATTCTCAGGTGAAATTTAGGGGATATCGCATTGAGATCGGTGAAATTGAACGTACTATGGCGAACTTCTTAGACCTCAAAGAAGTGACCGTTCAGATTCAGAACGTAGGACAGGAAAAGCAACTATGTGCTTACTATACTAGCAGAGGTGTTCCTGATATAGATAATTGGCAGAAGCTATTGGCTTCCAAGTTGCCGGTCTATATGATTCCTGTTTTCTTTATTCAGATGGAAGCGTTACCCTTGACACCAAACTTCAAGATTGACAAGGGGGCACTACCGCTGCCCTCATCAATAGTTCCAGGCAGATCCGAGCGAATGCAGCCAGCAAGTGAAATGGAGAACATTATAACAGATATTTTTGCCTTAGTATTGGAAACAGAAGCTGTACCGATAAACTATAATTTTTTTGAACTGGGAGTAAATTCGCTAAACATTATTACGATTAACAATAAGCTCAAAGCGAAGCTAAATAGAGATATACCCTTAACGGTTCTGTTTGAATACACCAGTATAGCCCGTCTGGCCAAATACCTGCAGCCCAAAGAGGTAATTGACAACCAAGAAGAACAAGATAAGGAAGCTGAATTGAATGAATCCAGAAGAACTCTATTACAAACTGATAGACTAATTCGTTTCTTGGAGGGCTAAATAAAGATATGAAAAATAATTATACAGGTATGGAAATTGCTGTTATCGGGATGTCAGGAAGGTTTCCTAGTGCGGGAGATCTCGAAGAGTTCTGGAGTAATTTGGTTGATGGGAAAGAAGGAATTTCCTTTTTTGATAAAGATGAGCTTGTAGCGAGTGGGATGAATCCGGAATTGCTGGATATGCCTAACTTTGTTGGGGCTAAAGGTGTATTTCCTAACATTGAGTACTTTGATGCTGATTTTTTCAACTACACCCATCGTGATGCTGCGACATTAGATCCGCAAGTTCGTATTTTGCATCAAGAAGTCTACCATGCTTTGGAAGATGCCGGGTATGTAACGGAACAACCCCGCAATAATATAGGTGTATTTTTAGGTTCTACAAGTAACTTTGCTTGGGAACTTGAAACTATGAAACTCAGTATGGATAACGATGAGCATATGTTTGGCACTGGTTTGTTGAATGATAAAGATTTTGCAGCGACTCGAATTGCCTATAGCCTTAACCTTCAAGGACCATGCGTTACTGTGCATAGTGCATGCTCGACTTCCTTGTATGCTATTGATCTTGCTTGCCGTCAGCTCCTTACCGGAGCATGTTCAGTTGCTGTTGCTGGAGGCAGCAGTTTTACTGTACCTAGCCGTAATGGTTATTTATATACGGATGGCATGATTAATTCACCTGATGGGCATTGCCGCCCGTTCGACCAAGATGCCAAAGGCACCGTGGAGGGTAATGGCGTCGGAATCGTAGTGCTCAAGAGGCTTGAGAATGCGGTTAAGGACAGGGATCATATCTATGCGGTTATTCGAGGTTCTGCTGTCAATAATGATGGGAACCGCAAGGTAGGATTCACGGCTCCTAGCGTTGAGGGGCAAGCGGATGTGATCCGCAGAGCTTTGTATATGGCAGATGTACCTGCGCAGAGCATATCCTATATTGAAACGCATGGAACCGGAACTATATTGGGAGATCCGATTGAGATAGCGGGCCTGCAAAAGGCATTCCAGTCTGTAGATTCTAAATCCGGCAGCATCGGTTTAGGGTCCCTAAAGTCTAACATTGGACATCTTGATGTCGGCGCCGGTGTTGCATCCTTTATCAAAACCTCGTTAGCTCTTAAAAATAAGATTATTCCAGCAAGTATACACTTCGAGAAATTAAACTCTAATATTGATTTCACAAATACGCCTTTTCGGATGATAACTGAATCCCAAGAGTGGAACAGACAGCTTGAGTCCACAGAGAATGCTGAGTATTATCCTCTGCGGGCGGGTGTCAGCTCTTTTGGTATCGGTGGCACGAACGTTCATATTATATTAGAAGAAGCCCCGGAACGAGAGGTTTCGGGACCGGGCAGAGAATGGAATGTGCTAAGTCTATCGGCTGCCACTGAAACATCTCTGAACCAGATGAAAGAGGACTACCTTACATTTATTAATCATGCTGGCGCTGGGATTAACCCTACGGATTTGGCGTACAGCTTACATACAGGGAGCAGAAGTCTAAAGGAACGTTTCTCGCTGCCTTATCGCAATTATCAAGAGCTGTCAGAAGGATTGGAGGCAGCTATAAAAGGCGAAGCTTCTCAGCGGGGAAGCAAGAATACAGTGTCTAATAGTAAGGCGGAAGTCATTTTCGTTTTCCCGGGACAAGGATCTCAATATGTGGGTATGGCCCGTGATCTGTATCAGACGGAGCAAGTGTTTTGTAATGAATTAGAGGCATGCTTAAAAATTGCAGAAGTAAGTGGAGAGTACACGCTTAGGCGACTGATTCTAGATCCGGCGGCAAATGATGAAGAGATCATGAAAGAGACGGATCTTGCCCAATTATCCTTGTTCGTTATTGAGTATGCATTGGCGCGTCTATTGATGTCTTGGGGAATTAAGCCTTATGGAATGATTGGCCACAGTTTGGGTGAGTACACTGCCGCTTGTCTGGCTGGAGTGTTCTCTATTGAAGAAGGAATCCAGCTTGTTATGGCCAGAGGGCGTCTTATGAAATCCATGGCTAGAGGCTCCATGCTTAGTGTCAGTGCCTCGGCGGCCATTCTGGAGCATCTGCTGCCTGCCAGCGTGTCTTTGGCTGCTGTCAATAGTCCGAACCAATGTACGGTGGCTGGCTCGGATGAAGATATTGAGCTGGTGCAATCTCAATTGGCTTCGATGGGCTTGACGTACCGCAGGCTAAAGACCAGCCATGCCTTCCACTCGTCAATGATGGATGGTATGCTGGCTGAATTTGGTGAGGTGTGCGCCAAGGTTGCCTTTAAGGAGCCGGCAATTCCTTATGTATCCAATCTGACGGGGGACTGGATCACGCCTCAGGATGCTACCGATAGCTCTTATTATACGAAGCACGTGCGCAACTGCGTTCAATTTGCCCGTGGAATTGAGACCATCTTAACGAATCCAGGAGTTGTATTCATTGAAGTGGGGCCGGGACGGACTCTATCCACCTTTGTTCGTCAGGCGGCAACGGAGAAGACTGCGGGTGTAGTCAATATTTTACGCCATCCCAACGAGCCTTTGAGTGATGATGCGTTTCTCACGGAACGCTTAGGAGAACTATGGTGTTGTGGAGTGGCTCCAGATTGGAAGGCTTATTATAAGGAACAAGTTCGTAATCACGAGCCGCTTCCTCATTATCCATTTGATGCTAAGAAATTCCCTATTGGAAGCAGAGATACGTATAGTCTGCTAAAGGGAATAACAAGCGGAGCCAAGCATAATAACGCTTCACAAGATATTATTCATAAGGATACTGGCAACGGGGCAGCGAAAGTGAGTCAGGTTCTTTGGGAGCCATCCTTTTTGCCTCAGATTAATCCTTCTGTGCAGCAGAGAACCAGTTTGATTTTGACCCAAGATGTTGGCCATGCCATTCATTTATTTAAGAGCTTGCCTAAGTGGAGAGGGATTTTTGTCAACATTGGATGCGAGTATTCGTTCAATGGGTTCTACGATTCTGCCATACGGCCTGCTAACGAAACCGATCTGCGCCGCCTATTCAAGGACCTGAAGAATCATGCTATGCTGCCAAACACGATTATGGTGATTCAGTCTGATGTCCGCAGCACTGAAGAGGAGCTTCGCGTGCTGGCTGATGTAATAAAGGAGGAACTTCATGATTCGCTACCAGAAGTTGTAGTCATTAGTCCTGCAGCTATAGGCAATCATGCTCCTGGGCTCGTTACTTTGGTCAGGGCATTAATGACGGAGCAGCCTGGCTTAGTTATTCGTTTGGTAGATGCAGGTGTACCGTCTAACCATGTTGATTATGTTCAACAATGGGCATCTGTAATTGAAAAGGAACTTGCTGTAGATGGTAGTAACTATCCGGCCGTATCCTATAACAACGGATCAAGAATGGTTCCTCGGCTTCGTAATTTGGATACGTGTGAGGTGAGGCAAAGTTCATCTATTTCCGGGAGCCATCTGGTTGTATTGAGTCCTGAGAACCGGCTGCCAATAGCATTAGCCCAAACTCTCCAGCGCGAGAAGGATACGAAGGTAAGTCTGCTGCCTTATCGCTTGGATTCCAGATCCTTTTATGATGAAACGATTGTTCAGGCATTGGAGGATGTGCAAGCTCAGCAACAGCAGTATATGGAACGCTTTGGAATTGAAGATTTATCCGGTACTCACCGTTTAGTTGATGAATACTCCGCTCGTCTGGTGTTTGACTATATTAATGAAGTGTTTCTGATGAAGACAGGGCGGAGGTTTGACATCAATACCTTCAAAGAAGGATTGGGAGTCATTGACCCGCTTGCTAGATTTGCAGATTATTTCCTCCATATCTTATGTGAGGATGGTCTTCTGGAAGCAGAAAAAGATAAAGGAAGCTTCAGGGTTACTGAGAGAACAGAACAGCTCCGTCAGCCTACAGAAATTCGTGCGGAAATTGAAGGTATGACGGATCTTTTCTCAGGACAACTGGATCTACTAGCTCACTGTGTAAGTAAATTTAAGCCTGCGCTTCGAGGTGAGATCCCATCTCTTGGCGTATTGTATCCTGAAGGAAACAATGAATTGCTTCAACGCACCTATGAAGGGACTCTTCAGGCCAAAGAAGAAGAGCTTATGATTGAGATGTTCGCACAAATGCTGTCTAAGCTGGTAGGCGAAAAACGCAGAATCCGTATTCTGGAGGTTGGAGGCGGATTTGGTACTATCCTGCGCCAAGTAACAGAGGTTCTCAAGGGAGTAGAAGTCGAGTACTTATTTACAGATGTATCAAGTTCATTCTTGGAGGATATTCGAGCATACGCGCATGAGGAGAACTTGGAATTCCTCACAACCGGACTTTTTGATATTACGAAAGATCCACAGCAGCAAGGATTTGAAGCGAATCATTTCGACATAGTAGTTGCGTATAACGTTGTTCATGCAACACATCGCATTTCGGAAAGTCTAGATCATCTTCATAGATTGTTGAAGCTGGGGGGACTGCTATGTGTTATAGAACGAGTCCACACCAGACGCTTTGTTGATCTTATCTGGGGATTGGCCGATGGATGGTGGCATTTTGATGAAAGTGAACGCGAACTGTCACCTTTAATATCTGTAGTGGAATGGCATAGACAATTCGTTCAGTTAGGTCTTGAGATGGTAACGGCATATCCCGATCAGAGCAAGTATGGAGCGCTGCTTGATGTAGGTATGCTTGTTGGCCGCCGGATGATCATGGAAGAGACTGAAGGATTGGAGAATGTGATTCTGACGGAAGAGGGGGTAACCTGCCTGCCGGTCATTGCCGGAAGCGATATGGACTCCTTGCAGAGGGCGCTGGAAGCAACGCTCAATACGCTATCAAATGTGGATGGAATAATGTTATGGGATGCATTGGCGAATAAGAAATGCAGCCAGCATGCAGTAAGAGTCGCGCATCAGGAGGAAGTAGACTTATCCATTGCTGTAAACCAACTTATAACCAGAATGGATAATCAGAAGCCGCGAATCATGATATCTTCTCTTTCTCAAGCCAATCATTGGTCTTCTGAGCTAACGAAATGGGTTGTAGCAAATGATGAGTTGGATATTGCTGCAGATGTATACCGCCTCTATTTACCTTTAGAGAATGAAGGGATTATTGAGGAACTACCTGCTGTGCTGGGAGCAATGCTAGAGTCGGGTATACGCCAAGTTATCCTGAATCCTTGCGAATTCCCTTTATTCTCAGATAAACCGGGATCGGTTGGGGCTTCCAGTAAGACAAAGACAGAAATCGTAAAGGTTACAGAGCTTGAGGTTCTGGAGCAATTGTTGGAGAAGTCATGGAAGGGGATTTTAGGCAGAGAAGACATTGGACGCGAAGAAGACTTTTTTGCAATGGGTGGAGATTCCTTCAAGTTGATCGAAATGACAACGGATCTGGAACGTGAGGGCTACAAATTATTGATGAATGAAGTATATAAATATCCAACCATTCATTTGTTAGCCGCATATATGAATCGACAATCTGAAGGTAAAAGCAATGATATTACAACTGTTGAACAGTTGGAGGCACATCTTACCGGAGCATTTGGAGCAAAGTGGATCTTCCGCGTCTTAGGCGGAGAGCAGCCCGTTAATATTCTGTTTGTAGATGAAGCGGCAACCGGCGGAGTAGATTTTGCCCGTCAGTATCTTCAGAAGCTTCATATGTCTGAGGAACTTCTGCCGCATTATATTTATGAATTGTCGTTGTACGAACAGTTGTCTGAACCTATTGATCTAGGTCAATTGATAAAGCATGGTGTTCTATTTAATTCAGAGAAGATGGTTATCGAGAACGTTGAAGAACATATACAGGCAGGACAAGATCTCTTTAACCTAGCCGTTACCAGCCAGCCAATTATTAATCGCTTTGATCTAAGTAATATCCAGGAAATTCATTTCCGCGGAGAAGTACGCTTACAGTTGTACATGATGCAATTTAATGAAATGGTGGATCAAGATTTATTAGAGCAAGCCTTATGTGATGTTGTGGGCAATCACCAATTGCTGCGTAGTTGTCTATATGAATACAACGAGGGGTATCGGTGGAAAGAGTATTCTCCTCCTCTGAAACTATCCCTTCCCAAGTTGGATCTATCCGGACTAACACCTGGCGCTCAATCCAGGGTCATGGAGGAAATAGCAAAGTTTGAGTGGGCTGCGAACTTTAAGCAATTGGATAAGCCAATGTATCATGTAACGCTGATTAAAATGAATGAAAAAAATTACAATCTGTTCTTCCAATTTGATCACTCTATATTTGATATTTCTTCTGGACAGGCCATCCGGCGTCAAATTCTTCAGCGTTATAAGGAATTACAAAAAGGTGTAAAACATGCAATGGAAGCAGCGACTACGTATGAGCAATATTTGCAGCAAATCAATAAAGGCCCGGTTGGTATGGAGATAGAGCAGTTGCACAGCATGTTTGACTTAGACAGATACCTTGAATATACCGATATTCTAATAGAAAAATTCAATAATATTCAAGAAAATAGAATCCAGCAAATGCGCTACAGCATAGATTTGAGTCTCTTCAATTTCGATGAAGATGATGCTAATGCTCCGTTTGAGTTAGCTTTGCAGGTATATGCTCTTGTGGTGGCGAGAATATTGGATCTGGAAGCTGTGCCATTTGATTTGCTCTTCCAAAACCGTAGATACGAAGGTAAAAACTTCTCCGATGTAGTGGGCTTAGTATTAGATGCAGTACCATTCATCGTAACGGCGGATAGAGAGAATCCATCCCATGTAGCCGATGTAATCAGAAATACAGTGAAGAATATTAACAAACATAATGTCAATTTTATTAGTCTATCCAAAAATAAAACAATCTTTAAAGAGGCTCCTGCTACATTCTATTCTCCAATTTTGCTGAACTATGGAGGAAATGCTGAGGAAGAGTATAGTCAGATTTGGGATTATACCATGCAGCAGTTAGACGACAAAGATCAAAAGAAATTAAATTACGCTGGTTTTTATGGTCTGGTCGGAGTTGTGAAGGATAAACTAAATTTCTTAGTGTTGTATAAGTTTGATTCCGATATGGAAAGTGTTCGTCAAGCGTTTGATGAAGAAGTTGCCCAGCTAGTTGAGAAATATAATGAGAAAAGGAAATTGAAGGAAGTGTCTAATGGGCAGCTATAATTTATTCTGCATTCCTTATGCAGGTGGCTCTGCCAGGACTATTTATGGTAAATGGACAGGAATACTCGATCCTAAAACAAACGTTTATTATTTGGAACTGGCTGGACACGGGCAACGGATGAACGAGCCTTTTCATAGCAGTATACAGGAAGCTGTTGAAGATATGCTGGAGATGATTCGCCCGCTGATTACTTCAGATAAGCCATATGCCTTGTATGGACACAGTATGGGCACAGTGCTTGTATACGAGTTGGCAGCGGCTATACGTGCCGAAGGTCTACCGCAACCGGCGATCCTGTTTGTTTCTGGACGTATGCCCCCTCATCATTTTTACAAAGCTGAGAAGGTTCACCTAAAGTCTGATGAGCTGTTAATTGAGTATTTGAAGGGGATTAAAGGCACACCAGCATCATTCTTTGAGTCGAAAGAGTTGCTCAAGATTTTCATTCCGATTCTGAGAAATGATTATCGCCTCATTGAAGAGTACCAATTCCAAGAACCGGCAGTATGTTTTGATTCGGATATCGTATTATTCTATAGCATTCAGGACTTTCATGTAGATAAGCCCGGAATTTTGGAATGGGAGCGTTATACGAAACACTCCTTCAAAGTCTTTGACTTTGAAGGAGGGCACTTTTTCTTGAATGAAGTGTGGCGTGACTTATGTTTGATTATCAATGAAGAGCTGACGGCTAATCGTTAACAATATTGAATATGAGAGAGAGGTTTTATTATTATGGGTGCACCTTATGATGTCATTTCCGATTTATATATCAAATATTGGAATGATATAGTGTTGTCTAATTATCCTATCCTTGAGAAAACGCTTCTTCCATTTATACCTGACAATAGTGTCATACTGGATGTTTGTTGTGGTGCAGGTTTGATCGCAGCGAAACTCAGTGAGCAGAATTATGTTGTTGAAGGATTTGATATATCGGAAAAAATGATTGAAAATGCAAAGATTAATGCGCCTAAGGCCTCTTTTAAAGTGGGAGATGCGAGGGATTTCAGTTATGACATTTCCTTTGATGCTGCTATATGTACGTTGGATAGTCTTAATCATATTACTAACATAGCAGATCTGGAGAAAGTCTTTATCCATATTGCTCAAGCTTTGAAGCCCGGGGGAGTATTGTATTTTGATGTGAGGAATGAGGAGGGCTATAAGTACATCTGGGATAAGCAGAGTTACTCCATAATAGAACCAGAACTGGTAGTCACCTATAAGACGATCTACAACGCTAACGATCGATTGGGGATTATGAAGGGTGTTTACTTTAAGGAAAGTGAGGTTTGGGAGCGAGATGATTTTTGCATTATCCAAAGAAGTTATCTGGAGGAGGAGCTCTCTGCATTATTGAATAAAGTTGGTTTTAATAATATTAAAATTGTGAAAGTCAAAGAAAACTTAAATATAAATGTACTGGGAAGATCCCATTATACCTGCAGCAAGAGTATGTAGTAATTAGATCCAAGGATTTCTAATCCTGATTAGGCAACAGATCCTTGGATTCCATTATATTCAATGTTTATAAGGTAATTATCAAAAGGAGGAATTGCTATGAGCAAGGCTATTCTGAAATGCAGAAATCTATATAAATCCTATTTGAGTGCTGATGTAGAAGTAAGTGCTATTAATAATCTGACCATTGATATCTATGAAAAGGATTTTACTGTAATCATGGGGAGTTCAGGCTCTGGGAAATCTACCCTGTTATATCTTCTAAGCGGACTTGATAATGTAACCAAGGGTGAGGTCTGGTTTGAAGATATGAGAATTGATGTGTTAAAAGAAAAAAAGATGGTTCAGTTGAGACGTGAAAAAATCGGGTTTGTCTTCCAGTCCATTAATCTTGTACCCAATCTATCCATCTTTGAAAATGTGACGGTGCCTGGATACCTTGCACAAAAAAATAGAAAAGATGTTGAGAAGAGAGCCAGGGAGCTTTTGGACAATATGGATATCAAACAGGAGGCATCAAGAATGCCTTCGCAGTTATCAGGCGGACAGCAACAGAGAATAGCCATTGCAAGAGGGCTTATCAATTCACCTAAGGTGCTTTTTGCAGATGAGCCCACAGGAGCACTGAACTCAACACAAGGTCAAAGAATCTTGGATGTATTCACAGATATCAACAGCAAAGGGCAATCTATTGTAATGGTTACGCATGACGTCAAGGCAGCCTGCCGGGCGAATCGAATTCTGTTTTTACGTGATGGTGAGATTAATAGTGAGTTAAATCTCGAAAAATATTCAAAGGATAATGGTATAGAGAGGGAAGAACAAATATATTCTTTCTTAATGGATAAGGGGTGGTAATTATGCGATCAATATTTAAGGTATGTCTTGCAAACTTCAAGAGGAATAAAACGCAAAAGGTTTTGATTGCCATTACAGTTTTATTGGCCTCTTTAGTCTTTTCGTTAGGGATCTCTATTCTTTCTATAATTGATAAACCCTTTGACAAAATGTATAAAGACCTAAATGCTTCTCATACTTTACTTTTTTACGATAGTGTTCTTAACAAGAATAAGGACGTTGAGGCTTTTTGGAAATCACAAAAGGAAGTAGAAAGCACTTACCTCGTGCCTGCACAATTCATGCAGGGGAATGCTTATTTTAATAAAAAAATTGATATTAGTTTATTTATAGCTGAAGTTCCTGACGGGACTGTTACACAGGATATATTAAAAATTGTTGAAGGCACCGAGGGGTCAAAACCAGGAGTTAATGAGATTTGGCTACCGACTACATTTGCATACGAGAATAAGATTAACGTAGGGGACAGCATTGATTTGCCAACCTTTGAAGGCTCGAAAAAATATAAAGTGTCTGCAATTATAATTGATCCCCAGTACAGCTCTCCTCAGCATAATCCAGTCAGAGTATGGGTTAAATCAGGAGAACTAAACCGAATATTCACCGGTGAATCTACATCCTATGTCATTGGAATTCGTTATCTGGAATACTCCGAGAAGGATGAAGTTAGAATCTGGAATGACTTTGAAACGTATCTTGGACAAAGTTTTACCGGATATAAACTGGATTATAATGATATTGTTTTCAAGTATACTAGTACGCAAGAAAGCATTGGCGCTATTATGTTAGTGCTTGCTTTAATAGTTATTGCAGTATGTTTTATTCTAATTTTCTTTGCAATATCAAATTCAATAATGTCTGATTATACAACCATTGGGATATTTAAAGCCCAGGGCTTCTCTTCGGTCAATATTATTTTTACATATGTGCTGCAATACTTAATTATTGGGTTTATTGCTATTCCTCTAGGTTCAATGTTAAGCATACCTATTGTTGGGGTGCTGTCGGACAGCTTGATGAAGGCGTTAGGAATGACGCAGAGCTCGGGGACCTCCTTGGATACAGGCATAGTGACGTTCATTGTTTTAATGTTGTTTACGGTTGGTGTTTCTTTTGTTGCGGCTTCAAAAACATCGAAAGTTAAACCATCCCAAGCGATCCGTTATGGGGCTCCGGCAAGTAAAAACTTAAAGAGAACAGGCATTTCTTTATCGGCACTTAGACGATTGCCGGTATCCATGATGATTGGAATAAAGGATACATTCTCTCAAGTGAGACAAATGATCTTTTTCGTAATCGTTCTTTTTGTAACAAGTGTTATATTGGTGTTTTCTTTCGTAAGTATCTCCAGTATGGAAAATGCCTTGGAGGATCCGAATTACATGGGGATGGATTACAGTGATCTGACCGTTGGGAATTCGAACAGGACGGAAATGACTAATGATGATATATATCAGCTATTATCCAAGGAAGAGAACGTGGAGTTTGTAGTTCCTATGAATTATTTGATCAACTCCTCCATCTTTATCAGTGATGATAGTGCCTCTAAGAACATTGTAGGAACAGCATATGCCGGAGATATGGAGCTTTTGGGCATTACGAATTCGGAAGGCCGAAATCCTTCTGATCAGAATGAAGTTTCAATTAGTTATAAATTATCCCAGAGGCTTAACATGGGGATAGGAGATACCCTTTTAGCCAATATTGAAGGGGAAAATAAAGAATTAAAGATTTCGGGTGTTTTTTCAACGATGAGCAGTGGCGGATATATGTTTAGAATCCTAAATGCTGACATTAAGACCTCGAAAATTGGCATGCAGAGGGTTCATCAAGTGAAGTTAAAGGAGAATGTGGATGTAGCGAAATTTGAGCAAGAATTAAAGGGGAAATACGAAGATTCATTAGAAATTGTAAACAATTCGAGATTCAGAGATACCTTCCTTTCCTCTATTAAGTCTGTAATTAAGCTGGTAACCTATATTATCAGTATAGTTGTAGTTAGTGTTTGTTTTATTACAGTGTTCAATGCAATCTTAATCAATATCCTTAATATGAAGAAGAATTACGGGATTTACAAATCCTTTGGAATGTCTTCCTTTGAAATAAGAAAAGCTTTGATCTATAGAATTCAATTTGTAACGATTATTGGATGTGGATTAGGAATCGTTACAGCCGTGCTCTTAACTCCATCCTTCATTGGTCCAGCGTTATCCCAAGGAGGAGCTGTAAGAATTGATATCGTAATGGACTGGTTCCAAATTATTATGATAGCACCACTGTGTATGGCGGTTACCATGCTTAGTACATGGGTCGCTTCGGGAGGCGTTCTCAAAATCAATCCGCGTAATTTGGTGTCTGAATGAGTACTGGAAATATACATCCAATGTAAAGCAGAGGACCTATGCTTGTGTATCCAAGGAAATAGACGTTATAAGAGAGTAACACTTATTTGACAGCCACTGATGCTAATGATGTATGTCCTCCTCAACTACAGTAGTAGTGGCTGTTAAACGTACTTTTATTAAGATAGGCTACATCCCGCGTATCCATATCGGATTTACACATCTGGATCATGGCGTTCTTCAGCCAGCCGTCCTGCTGGTGGGCACAGGTAGCCGGGTCTGAACAGTCTATGACGATTACCAGGGGACTAAAATGTTTGTGGTGAACTATAAGCATTTTTAACCATAGAGCTATCTATAATGATGATGTATAACAAGAGTTTATCAGAATTACTGTTTCAATTTGTAAGGATGGGAAGACATATCGACTCATCAATCAGGGAGAGATAATTTTGGTTAGAGTATTCGCTGTTCAGATAACCCAATTCCCTTATAAATATCTGGATTCTATATTGTCATATCTTCCGGAGGGTAGACGTCAAAAGCACCTGGAATTCCGATTTTTACAAGATAAATTACGGGGTGTAACCGGAGATATGTTAATGAGAATGGTGTTATCCTCAATGATGGATAGACCTATAGAGGATATAAGTATCGCTGTTAATTGCTTTGGCAAGCCAGTTCTGCTTGGTAACAAGCAGGGACTTGGATTCAACATTTCCCATTCTGGGGATTGGGTCGTTCTGGCTACAGGTCCTTCCAGCCAAATTGGAGTAGATGTAGAGCGAATAGATGAGGTTCATCTCGATTTGGCGCTACGATTTTTCAGGGAAGATGAATACCGGTCTATATTGAAAGTTGAAATGGGTGAGCATAGATTATTACAGTTCTTTCGGATTTGGACAGCGAAAGAAAGTTATATTAAAGCCATTGGCAAGGGGATGACCATCCCACTTGAAAGTTTCTCTACCGTCGAAGGAGACGAAATGGCAAGTGAAAAATGGATATTCGGGAAAAAGTGGTACTTTAAGTCCTATCTTTTAGAAGTTGGGTATTCATTAACCATATGTTCAGATATAAACTGTTTCAGTGAACAAGTTGCAATCATTGATATAGGTTCGCTTATACATTCTTTCTTCAAAGCACATAAACATGGGGCAATAGGAGGTCAACCTACTGTTTCTGATTTGTTACATAGCGAAGCAGAAGTGAATTCCATGTTGAAAAAGTGAAGTGATAATTCATCGCGACGCTTAGTAAGGAGCTGAATAAGAATCCATTTCAGGCGCTGATAGAAGCGCCTTTTTTGCGTGCGCCTCACAGTTGCATCTTCTAGGTGGTTCAAATCTACCCGGCAACTTCACCCTTTAAAGTGCCGTATCCGAAGTAGACCAACTTATCGGAAAAGGGAATCTATTTCCATTGACAGCCCTTCCATGTTCCGTTATACCTGCATATATATCAGGATTCGACAGGAACGGGGGATTTCTACAGTGAATTCATTGATTTCGGTCATGCTTGTGGATGATGAGCCGCTTGCACTTGATCATGTCTACCAATCGGTTCCGTGGGAGGAGAATGGCTTCCGGGTGGTCGCTCAGGCGACCAGCGGGCGTATGGCGCTACGGATGTTCGAGGAATTACGGCCGCAGATTATCATCACCGACATCTCCATGTCACCTATGGATGGCTTGGAGCTGGGACGGCATGTGGTCCAGCTTGCCCCAAGAACGCGGCTGATCTTTCTGACTGCTTACCGGGATTTCGACTATGCCCGTCAGGCCCTGGAGCTGCGCGCGGCCCATTATCTGCTTAAGCATGAGATTAGCCGGGGCCGCCTGCTGGAACAGCTAAAGCTGCTGAAGGAAGGTCTGGCAGCGGAAGCTGCCGAGGAAGAAGGGCACGGACATGCGCTCCATATCCTGCTTAAGGATATGCTGGCCGGCAAGTATCAGGCTCCTGCAGGGAATAAGGAATCCCGGCTTCACCGCCTCGTGGCAGATTATCAGCAGGGTCAGCCCGGGCTGCTGTATTTCGAGCTGGAGGCTGCATTGAAGCTGGACGGCAGCCGGAGTAATGCACGTAGTGGCACGGCCCTCGTATGGAAGAATGTCGAAGAAGAGATCCGCCGTCAGACAACGGACTTGGAGGAGCTTCAACTTCTGGAGATGGATGAAGGCGGATACATCCTGCTGCTTAAGTTATCCTCTTCCAGCAGTCTGCTGCTCCAGCATTATAACTTGCGGCAGCTCGCGGCCCAAGTTCTGCTCTGCCTGGAGTCTTTCTATCGGGGGAACCTTCCCAGAGTGATAATATCCGCAGGTAATGGCGCGGAACCGCCGGACCTCAGATATGCGGCGATGAGGCAGGCTTATGATTATTCTGTGTTTTTGCCGCCCGGTGCTGTGTTTCTGCTGGAGCAAGCAGCTTCAACCCGGGAAGCTACCCGTATTGCCCAAGAGGTCAGACAATATCTGTTATCCCCCGAACGGAGTCTGCTGGAACGGCTGAAGACGGGTCTGGACCAGATCGCCGCTCAGGCGTATTTGGGAGATTTGCGCGCCGTCATGGGTGAGATCAGGGGAGCAAGAAGCAAGGACGGAAGCAACAGCCCTGATCAAGTGCTGGGTACAGACACGCGGCAAGTAGTTAACAGCTTGTACCGGATGCTTGAAGAATGTTTGCAGCAGCGGCAGAGCCAGAAGCAGTATTCCCGCTGGGTCAACAAGGCGATGGAGTATGTTGCCGGGAATTACGCCGATCCCGATCTGTCCCTGGAGACGGTCGCAGGTCATCTGCAGATCAGCAGCATCCATCTTCGGACAACCTTCAAGCGGGAGACGGGCAAGTCTCTGCTCGACTACACAACGGAGTATCGGATCGGGCTGGCGAAGAAGCTTCTGCAGACCGGTGAATACAAAATCTACGAGGTATCGGAGAAAGTAGGGTACAAAACCAGCCAATACTTCAGTCAGGTCTTCAAAAAAACCACGGGTATACAGCCCAAGGATTTCCTGCAGCAGAGGGGCAGCGAATAGCTATGCGAAAAATTAAGAATAAAATTCTCGGCAGCGTTATTCTGATCGTTACGCTGTCGGTAACGGCCATCAGTGCACTGGCGTATGAGCAGTTCTCTTCGATTCTCGAAGCGCAAGCCCTGCGTGAAGATACGATCCATCTGGAGCAGACCACGAATCAGATGAATCACCTGATTGACGATGTACAGAAATATGCCGCAAATATGGTCAACGATGAGTTGCTTCAGCGGTTCGCTGCAAGATTGAACTACTCCTCTACGTATGATGAGCTAAGCGCATACAGAGATGTCGTCGTCCAGTTGACTAAATTCAATGTACTGCGTGACTACCTTGAGAGCTCGGCCATCGTCCGCTCGGACGGCAAGATTTTCTGGTCCTCGCTGTATATCGACCCTTATTTTGAACGGCTGCTGCAAGAGGATTGGTATCAGGAAGCGCTGAAGAGCAATGCCAAAAGCGGGTTCACAGCTCCCCATATTATTCTCGACCCTGACAGCAAAAAAATCGTCAGCTTCTTTATCCGTTTCGATCCCCAGTATGGTGGAGTGCTGCTATTAAATATTGATTACACTGCTTTTGAGAGTCTATTCCAGTACTTGGGCCAGTCCTTCGACCAGGTAGCCTGGATCGGCCCGGGTCAATCCTTGCTCTATCAGCAAGGCACCGCTACAGAGCTGCCTGCCCCTACGCTGAGCGCAGACAGCCCAGACATTCAAGTCGTTAAGCATGACAAGGGTTATTATCTGGCCAGCGCTTTTGAGAAATCGGACTGGTCCGTCTCCACGTTCACCTCCAATGAACGGTTCTATGAATGGGTGGGTTATATTGTCCGCTACTGGGCCATCTTCCTCGCCTTGTGTCTGGCGCTCTGCTTCCTGTTGTTCCTCCCCATCATCTCGAATATTATCCGTCCGATCCTGCAGATGACCAAAGCGATGAAGCAGGTGTCTATGGGCAACTATAATGTTCAGCTCTCGTTCCGCAGCAATGATGAGCTGTCTGTGCTGAAGAATGGTTTTGAGACGATGCTTGGTGATATTGAGCGGCAGATGAGCGAAAGGGTGGAGCAGGAGCGCTGGAAACGTAAAATGACGGCAGAGCTGTTATTCGCCCAGATCAATCCCCATTTCATCTACAACACTCTAAATACGGTTGTGTATCTGGCCCGCAAAAAGAATTACCCGGCTATTGAGGAAATGGTTGAATCCTTCATTGGCATTCTGCATGATGCTGTCAATATTGGTGATACCAGTCTGTATATCACGGTGGAGCAGGAGATGAACATTATTAATCACTTCGTAACGATTCAGAAGTACCGGTATGCAGACCGGTTCGAGGTAGTCTGGAGCGTAGAAGACGAAGCGAAGGGTGACTATATTCCGAAAAGCCTGATTCAGCCGCTGGTGGAAAATGCTATTTTTCATGGATTTTCAGAGAAAGAGACTGTAGGCCGTATAGAGATCATTATCCGTAAGCGCAGCGGAAGGCTGCTGGTTTCGGTCAGAGATGACGGCTGCGGCATGAGCCAGGAGAAGGCCCGGTCTATTATGAATGGAACCCTGCCGCCTGCGCGTCTCCCTTCAGGGGCTATGAAGCAGATTGGATTATGGAATATCCGGGAGCGAATCGAGTATTTGTACGGGCAGGAAGGCCGCCTGGTCATCCGGTCAAGTGAGCAGGGAGGCACCAAAGTGTCTGTTCTCCTGCCCGTCCTGCAGCAACCGTCCGAGTGAAAAGCACTATCATTATTTATACAAAACCATCAGATCGTCTAATTGTTAGGTGATCCCTTCAAGCTTATAGTTCTACTATACAGACGGACGGAAGACATTAACAGGAACCGCCCGCTGTCACAACAGATGCAAGGGGGATCTTAAATTGCACAATCTATTCAGTAAAAAAGCATCGGTTATAGCGCTTGTTCTAACGTTATGCTTCACCTTGGTGCTGGCCGGCTGCGGCAACGGAAGCAACAACACTTCGGGAGACTCCGGCAGTACAAACAGTGCGGATCACTCAAGTGATCCTGCGAACGCTTCCGGTAAATTGACCGTATGGGGCTGGGACAAGGCCTGGTTCGAAGGCACCGGAGCGAAGTTCAACGAGAAGTTCCCGAACGTCAAGTTGGAGTTCGTCGAAGTCTCGGCGGGGGATTATTTGAAAAAAATCCAGACCTCCATCGCTGCCGGCTCCGGGCTGCCGGATATTATCTGGGGAGAAGCGGCCTTCCGCGGCGCTCTGTATGAGCTTAACGTACTGCAAAGCTTGTCCGAAGAGCCCTACAAATTCGACACCTCCAATCTGCTCGACTTCGAGCTTCCGCTGCTGACGAACAGTAAGGGAGAGCTTGTGGGTCTAGAGCAATCCGGCTCGCCTGGAGCGCTGGCTTACAAGCGTGATTTGGCTAAAGAATACTTCGGGACAGATGATCCTGATGCATTAACGGCAATGTTCACTGACTGGGATGCCTTTATTGCCAAGGGCAAGGAAGTCTATGAGAAAAGCGGCGGCAAGACATTCATGCTTGGAAGCCTCATGGATGCGTATACCATCCTCTCCAACCAGGGTACAACGGCAGTTGTTGACGGAACCAAGGTGAATACCCAAGAGCTGCTTAGGATCTTCACTCAGCTGCAGTCCATCCGCGACAATAACACTGAGGGCAAGCTGGCGATGTGGTCTCCGACTTGGAATGCTTCGTACTCGCAAGACAACGTGATTTTTTATCCTGCAGCGAACTGGTCTCCAGAATTCGTAATTAAGCCTAACGACAAGGCCAGCAACGGCCGATGGGGTCTGATGGTGCCTCCGGAAGGCGGATATCCATACGGCGGTACTACTATCGGTATTTGGAAGGACAGCAAGAATAAAGATGCTGCCTGGGCGTATCTCAACTGGCTGTTAGGTACAGACGAAGGCGCTGAAGCCAACTTCGCTACCTCCGATTACATTTTACCGTTGAAATCGTTCTTCAAGGATACCTCCAAGCTGTCATCCGGGGCGGATGAATATTTCGGCGGACAGGATCTAGGAAAGTTCTGGGTGGAGAAGGTATTCCCGAACATGAAGTCCAAAGCGGTGACTAAATACGATCAGGATATTTACAGCTCGTCGGAGCTGGTGTTGCAGGTCATGGCACAGGATAACAGCTTCGATGCCGCGCAGGCCCTGGATAAGTGGGAAGAACAGTTGAAGAAAAATCACCCTGAGCTGACATTTGAATAATGATGCAGAAATCAAATGGAATCAGCAGTAAAAACAAATGGCCGTACCTGTTCATTACCCCTTATTTCTTGTCCTATGCCGTACTGAGCTTGTTCCCAATCCTGTTTACGTTGTACATCAGTCTTACAGACTGGGATTTGTACGGTAACCGGAATTTCATCGGACTTGGTAATTATATACAGCTATTTTTTCATGACGCCTTCTTCTGGAAATCGCTGCTGAATGTCATTATTTTCATGGCGGTATATCTTCCGGCTCTTGTCCTAATGGGCATGCTGGTAGCCAGCCTTATCGAGAGCAAGCTGATCCGCCGCAAAACCTTTTTCCGGCTAAGTGTATTCAGTGCCTATATGACAACGCCGGTCGCGGTCGGGATTATCTTCTCTCTGTTGTTCGACTGGCAGGGCGGTTTCTTCAATAATATGCTGATGGAGCTGGGCATCATTCAGGAGAAGATCAATTGGCTGGGCTCCGCCAGCTCCTCCCGCTGGGTAGTTATCCTGATGGTATTTTGGAAAAATCTTGGATATTTCGTGATGTTCTACACGGCGGGGATGGCCAGTATTGACACCTCCATCTATGAAGCCGCTGTAATCGACGGAGCCTCCTCCAAAGATGTGTTCACGCGTATTACGATTCCGCTGCTGAAGCCGATCAATCTGTTCCTGATTATTACTTCCATTATCAGCGGCCTGCAACTGGTGGAAGAACCAATGCTGCTGTTCAGCGGCTGGGCTTCCGGCTCCAGTATGGTAGGAGGGCCTGACGGCTCCACCTTCACACCGATCTGGTACATGTTCGATGCTTCCTTCAACGGCAGTGCGTTCAAGTACGGCAAAGGGGCGGCTATAGCTTACGGCACCTTCCTGTTCATCGCCCTGTTCTCGGTGGTTGGCATGAAATGGATCAACAGGGACGGTGACGACAAATGAGAGCGAAGAAGTTCTTTACCGTATTGTTGCTTAGTCTGATCGCTATCGCGTTCCTCTTCCCGTTCTATATGATGATTGTGATGGGCACCTATTATTCCGAAGACCTGTTCAAGCAGCTTCCGATCCTGCCCAGCGGTTATTTGGTGGAGAACCTGAAGACGATCATGTCTGCCAGCTTCCTGCGGAATTACTGGAACAGCTTCTATGTTGCTGTACTGTTCACTCTGGTGACGGTCGGGGTGGCCTCGATTACCGGATTTGCTTTTGCCAAATATGAATTTAAGGGTAAAAATGCACTGTATGGCTTCATTCTTCTGACGATGATGATCCCCGGTCATCTGGGTCTGATTGCATATGTGATGGAGATGAAGTGGTTCCACCTTAACAACACTCATGCGCCGCTGATTCTGGCCGGTCTGAATAATGCCTTCGGCGTATTCTTCATGACCCAGTTCATCCGCTCCTCTGTCCCGACAGAGGTCATTGAGAGCGCAAGAATCGACGGCTCTTCGGAACCGGGTATTCTCACCCGAATTGTTATTCCTTTTCTAATGCCTGCGATCAGTACCCTGGGGCTAATCTCCTTCCTTGGGTCCTGGAATGGTTATCTGCTGCCGCTGGTGACGATCAACAAGCCCGAGCTGTACACGCTGCCGCTGGGAATTGCTAATCTGTCAACGGTCTTCCGCACGGATTATTCAGCCAGTATTCTGGGGCTTACGCTGGGTACACTGCCGCTGATTATTCTCTTCCTGTTCGGCTCGAAGACCCTGGTCAGAGGACTTACCGGCGGAGCGGTCAAAGGCTAACTCACTAAAATTGGGTAAGTGACCGCAAAGAACAGGAAAGAAACCTCTCTTATAGTGAAATGGAGTCGGCTCAGCCATTTCACAGGAGAGGTTTCTTTGTGTATGAATAGAGTGGGCGGGAAAAGCAGGATTTTGCCAGGATCAGGTGGAATAACATTAGCTACAAGAAGAATGTCGGTTGGCCCACATATGGAGAACTGCTACTTCCAACTGGAACTAAGATGGCGGCAGGTTCAACAACTCTGCGACTTGACGGCGGTATCTGTCTGCCTTGCGGGTGCCGTGAATTAGGTTGGACAGCCGATAGGGTGGGATATCGTGTAATTCACAGAATTTCTTCTGATCCAAGTGCAGTTCTGCCAGACGTTGCTTGATGGCCCAGCCGTAGGCAGTAATAGGGCGTTTGCTGTTCAGATTGCTCACCTCGTATCGACTATCCAGCCGCTATGATATAAAATAGGTAAAGATATAATAATAGTTAATTATATACTTTTTTACGTCATTTTTCAATAAAAAATAACGTTTTTACGTATTATATTTTGGGGGAGGCAGTTGGCTGATGCAATCCATCTATGAACGTATTGAATTATTGATTAAACGGCAAGGGATTACGAAGAAATCCTTCTGTGCACAGCTCGGAATCAGCACCGGCAATATGGGAGACTGGAAACGCGGCAAATCTACACCTGGCACGCATAAGCTGATTGAGATTGCTGCATTTTTTCATGTGAGCTTAGATTGGCTGATCCTGGGCAAACAGCCCCAAACGATTCAGGAAAGCGGCGAGGATTATTTTTTTGGCCAAATGCGGCAATTGAATTGCCAAACCGAAGAGCTGCTGCCGGAGGAGAAGAACTTTATTAAGGAATATCTGGCCTTTACCAAATACCGCAAGGATCAGGATACGGACGGCGAAAAATCTTAAGCAGGTACCTTTACTTTTGAGCGCAACCGATTTATAATATTGAATGTTGGCCTCAAACAATGCATTAACGTTAGACACACCGCGCGGTAGTGGTGGAATGGCAGACACGCTATCTTGAGGGGGTAGTGGGTGTATACCCGTGGAGGTTCGAGTCCTCTCTACCGCATATATTTCAAATGAGCAAAAATCCTTGGTAGTTCAAGGGTTTTTGCTTTTTTTTCGATAAATATTGTTTAACTATTTTAATTTTATTTTTCTGAAACAGTAGGGATACGCACACGACAATGTGTTTTGTATTCCTGCTGTTTTTCTTTTTTGATTGCAAAAAACTTATTAAGGTGGAGATCTTTATGATAAGCAAATTAGGTTTTTCTTCAGATGACCGTTTGTTAATAATTAATGCTGATGATTTCGGAATAACTAAGGGAACTAATGAAGCAATTGTTAGTTTATTTGAACAACAAGCTATAACCTCAACATCTATAATGTTTCCCTGTCCAGCAGCGCGGGAAGCCCTTGAATTAAGTAATCAAAACATTCTAGATAATATCGGGATTCATCTTACCTTAACAAGCGGTGAGTATCATTTATATCGTCCAGTATTTCAAGAAAGATCATTGAAAAGTTTAATCAATAAGGATGGTAACTTCCATACTGACATTTCATACATAGAGGAAAATGCCGATGATGAAGAAGTTAGAATTGAATTAGAGGCTCAGATACAAAGTGCCACTATGTTAGGAATTGACCCAACTCATCTTGATAGTCATAGCGGTAGTCTTATGGGTTTATATGCGGGCAATGATTTTTTAGAAATAACCTTTGATCTATGCGAGAAATATCGTCTCCCCTTTAACTTACCAACAAGAATAATTGAACAACCATTTTTTAATAACAAGCAAAAAGAAACTTTTCGCATTAGAATTAATTCAGGAAGAAAACGTGGGATCTTGTTTATTGATGATGTAATTTCTTTGCCCTACTGCTGTAAGCCCGTGGAATATGAAGAAATGAAGAGACAGTTGCTCACGCTACTCAAAAATATTAAGCCCGGTATAACACAATTAACTATACATCCATCGAAAATAACTGAAGAATTGAAGTCTGTAACGAATTGTTATTTTGAGCGTGGGATTGAGTATCTATTACTAATAGATCCTGATATTAATAAAGTGCTTAGAAAAGAGAATATTAATTTAGTCTCATGGAAAGAAATACGTGATTTACAAAGAATTCTAACTTGATCAAGCTATAGCTGGTGATAATTACCTGAAACCTTTAGAATGGAAGAAACGAAGATGGATGAAAGGGCGATCCTATGTTACTGGAAACGGAAAGGCTAATTGTTCGTGAATTTGCAGAAAACGATTGGAGCGATTTACACGAGTATTTGTCATTAGAGCAGGTGCTGGAATACGAGCCGGGCGGTGTAAGCAGTGAAGAGGAATGCAAGAATATAGCCAGGGAACGTGCGGGTGGAGATAGTTTCTGGGCCGTTAGCTTGAAGGATACCAATAAAATGATCGGTCATATTTATTTTGAGCAAAAAGAACCTGCTGAATTTAAAACATGGATGCTAGGCTACATCTTTAACCCTGCATTTTATGGACATGGTTATGCCACTGAGGCTTGCCAAAGAATTTTACAATATGGATTTGAAGCATTGGGTGTTCACCGGGTGGCGGCTATGTGTAATCCTGAGAATGCACCTTCCTGGAGACTGCTGGAGCGATTGAATATGCGCCGTGAGGGTCATTTCAAGAAAAAAGCCTTTTTCAGAAGAACAGATGACGGGCAGCCTGTATGGCATGATGCGTATCAGTATGCGATTCTAAAGGAAGAGTGGAGCTCTATCGTATAATCCTATCAATCTTGGAGACAATACTAGTAAACGCCTTACCTGGGAGGTAGTCTACGGTAATGAATTACTCTGAGATCTATGACCTTCACCTTCAATTGTTAAAAGCTTACTCTGCCCATAACAACGGAGAGTACTCGGCCTATCAAAGGGAAATCGATTACTACACGAATCAGCTGCGTTTTGCGGGGGATATTGTGCAGCGGGTTTTTGTCCTGAACCAGCTAATCAAGATTCATGAGAAAGAGCGGGATGACCTGATCCGGTGGTGCTCTAAAACGTATTTTCATAAAAATTACGATGTTAACGACTCACCGGACGGCAGTCTTGGATAATGCCAGCCGGTGAGTTTTTTTGTAGATGGAGTGGTGTAAGCGCGAAAAGAAGGATTTTTCCAGGATTAGATGGAATAAGAGTAGCTACAAGAAGAATAATGCCGGTCGGTTCATACCTGGGGAGCTGCTGTTCCAGTTGGTACTAAGATGGCGGCAGGTTCAACAACTCTGCGACTTGACGGCGGTATCTGTCTGCCTTGCGGGTGCCGTGAATCAGGTTGGACAGCCGATAGGGTGGGATGTCGTGTAATTCACAGAATTTCTTCTGATCCAAGTGCAGTTCTGCCAGACGTTGCTTGATGGCCCAGCCGTAGGCAGTAATAGGGCGTTTGCTGTTGGGGGAGGCAGTTGGCTGATGCAATCCATCTATGAACGTATTGTATTATTGATTAAACGGCAAGGAATTACGAAGAAATCCTTCTGTGCACAGCTCGGAATCAGCACCGGCAATATGGGAGACTGGAAACGCGGCAAATCTACGCCCGGTACACATAAGCTGATTGAGATTGCTGCATTTTTTCATGTGAGCTTGGATTGGCTAATCCTGGGTAAGCAGCCCCAAACGATTCAGGAAAGCGGCGAGGATTATTTTACCGATTTATAATATTGAATGTTGGCCTCAAACAATGCATCAACGTTAGACACACCGCGCGGTAGTGGTGGAATGGCAGACATGCTATCTTGAGGGGGTAGTGGGTGTATACCCGTGGAGGTTCGAGTCCTCTCTACCGCATATATTTCAAAAAAGCTGATATCCTTGATGATTCAAGGATATCAGCTTTTTTTGTTGAACCCGCTCTAGCGCAGCAGCTTCTCTATATCCTCTTCGATCTGATCAGGTGTTGTCTGCGGGGCGAACCGCTTCAGCACACGGCCTTCCTGGTCCACCAGGAATTTGGTGAAGTTCCATTTGATACTCTTCGAGCCGAGTACACCAGGTGCCTCTTTAGTCAGATACTTGAACAGGGGATGGGCGTCGGCGCCTTTGACATTGATTTTCTCGTACATCGGGAAGGATACACCGTAATTGATCTCGCAGAACTCGGCAATATCCTCGCTCTCACCCGGCTCCTGTCCGGCAAACTGGTTACTTGGGAAGCCCAGAATCTCAAAACCACGGTCTTTGAATTTATCGTACACTTCCTGGAGACCCTTATATTGCGGGGTAAGTCCGCACTTGCTGGCTGTATTCACGACGAGCAGAACCTTGCCTTTGTACTTGGAGAGTGATTCTTCCTGGCCCCGCAGGGTGTTGGCTTCAAAATCATGGACATTCATGAATGATTCCTCCCGAACATTGATTTATCACAATTTAATTGTACACTATTCACCGCCGGAAGCAAGTTTTAAAAGGTAACAATCTGCCCCAATCGTTTCAAAAATGTGAGATTGTTTAAGTTAAGGATAAGTGTTCTTACAAAATTTGTGTTAAAAGGAGAGAGTTAAAGATGAGTACATTGAAACTAAAACCCCTATATACAGCTTCAGCCAAGGTTCGCGGAGGCCGTGAAGGTTCGGTGGAATCGTCCGACGGAGCGCTGAAGCATGATCTCAAAATCCCGAAGGAGCTTGGCGGTCCTGGTGGTGCCGGCACAAATCCGGAGCAGCTGTTCGCGGCGGGCTATGGTGCGTGTTATGAGAGTGCCCTTGCTAATATTGCCCGTAAAGAAGGCGTAAAGCTGCAGGATGTCGAGATTACCTCGAATGTGCTGATCGGCAAGGACGAGAGCGATGGAGGCTTCAAGCTGGCCGTGAAGCTGGATGTGAAGCTGCCAGGTATTGAGCGCTCTGTGGCAGAGGATCTGGCTAAGAAAGCCCATGATTTCTGCCCGTACTCCAAGGCGACCCGCGGAAACATTGAGGTTGAGCTGAACGTTCTGTAGCGATAGATAGCAATGTAAAATTGAATAGCATGGTTATCTGAAAGATCAGACATTCAATGTCTGGTCTTTCATTATGTTGAGCGCAGAACCACGGGTAGGAATGGACAAAGCTGGGAATAATGGCTAAATAGAGTCTGAGAAGGCCGGAAGTGTGGTAAATAGCGTGCAGGAGCTTGTACTTTGGTTGACATCACCCCGGAAATTCTTTAATATGTCTAAGTATCTGTTAATGTCGCGCGTGCTATTAACTACCAAAAATTTAAATAATGGGTGATGAAGATGTCTTACAAACCGAGTATTACGAATGTGACCAAAGCCAGCAGCAATGATAAGGAAGGATTGTACGAGTTCATTATCAAGCTTGCTGACGGAACGGAGTGCCGCGCGTTCTACAACCGGTTTCCGGAATGGAAAATGACGAACATCAGCCGCCTGCTCAAGACTCCTTGTCCGGTATGCCGCAAAGATTTCATTTGCAAATGTATGGAATCCTTCACTGCTGATTTCGAAGAGCAAATGACCGGGGACGAATGGATTAACAAAGCAATTGCTGAATAATTAGACGAACGGACGTTGTAGGCGCGGGAGCTATCCCGCGTTTTTTGTTTTTTTTCAAAAGGGGATACGAATGTTACACTATGCTTAAGAGAAAGGGGGCGGTGATGTGACTGAGGAGCGGAAGGGAATACAGGGTGAATCTATTGTGCTGATTGACGGGGTCTGTCATCTGTGCCAGGGAATCGTCCGGTTCATTATTCCGCGTGATCCCAAGGCGTACTTCAAATTCGCCTCCTTGCAGAGTGATGCGGCCCGGGAACTGCTTAAGGCAGGCGGTCTGCACGAGCAGCAACTAGATACTGTGGTGCTGATAGAGAACGGCAAGTATTATACGAAATCGGCTGCTGTTCTGCGGATTGCCCGCAGACTCCGGTTCCCGTGGCCCGCCGCATATGTGTTCATCCTGATTCCGGGGCCGCTGCGTAACGCTATGTACAAGATTGTGGCCAGGAACCGCTACCGCTGGTTCGGCCGGGATGAGCAGTGTCTGCTGCCGACACCGGATATGAAGCGCAGATTTCTGTAGCCGGTAAGGGGGATTCTGAGGGATTCTCTCAAATAGTGGAGAAAAAGCTATTGCCGACCTCTTATATATATGCTACTATAACAGTAAATTACAGGAACAGTAACGGAAGCACCGTTCAATGACCATATTCACGGTTATTGGCGGTGCTTTTTGCTGTTCTTTTTCTTATGTATCCAAGAGAGGAGGAGGATTTCATGACGGCAAGAATCGTACTTGCAGTCCGGGAGAGCCAGTATATTGAACCGCTGCTTCATTATCTTCACCATAGCGAATATGGAGAGATGCTGCGGATTACGGCTTTCAGCAGACTGGACGCTTTTATGGAATTTATGACAGGTGACGAGCTGCCGGATGCGGTTGCCGCTGACCCGTCTTTCATTGAAGCCTGGCTGGTGGAAGGGAGAAGTACCGTTCCCTGGGCTGTCTTAAGTGAAGGCGGAGAATTGCCGAATGGCCGGGATCTGGCGGGGGAAAGGCATATTGCCAAGTATCAGGCTCTGCCGGCGCTAATGGAAGCGATTCTCCAGTTGAGCGATCAGAAGCGTGTCCGGACGGCTGCTCTGCCTAAGGAAGCAACGCTGCTGCTCGGGATCGTCTCGGCCAGCGGCGGCAGCGGCAAAACCACGGTAGCACTGAACATGGCGAAGCAGCTTGGAGCAGTTGGCCTGTCCGTGTTCTATCTTAATCTGGAGAGTGTGGACAGCAGCGGATTCATCCTGCGTATGCCGGGGAGCCATGTTCCCGGTCTGGAGCGGCTCTTATATGAGCTTAAGGCCGGAGGGCCAGAGAATAAGGGAGGAAGAGGGCAGCCGAAATGGACCGATTATGCGTTCAGACATGACAGTCTGCGGTGTGATGCCTTCCGGCCTGTGGAGAACTTCAAAGAGATGCTCCAGATGTCGCGGCAGGATACAATGGATCTCCTGGAGGGGTTGGCCGGAGCTGGAAGCTATGATGTGGTTATTGTAGACACCGGCGCTATTGAGGAGGAGCGGGCCCAGGCTGTTCTGAACAGATGCGGCATTCTGCTGTGGGTGCTGAAGAATGACCAGGCCAGTATCCGTAAGACGGAATGCTGGCTCGATTATACTGCCAGTCCGCACTCCGGCATGCAGCCGGAGCTGGTGAACAGGAGCCGATTCGTCATGAACGGCTGTACCGGAGCAGATAGTGAAGGTCCGCTATCCGCTGCCCTCCGGTTGGATGCTGTACTTCCGTATATTCCATCCTGGGGTTTACAGCATTATGGAGAACTCTGCCTAAGCTCTCCCCAATTCATCGACGGTATTCAGCAGCTCTCCAGAGCTATCGTAGAGCCAGAATTGCCTGTGGTGTTCACCGGGATTCCTGTATGAATGAAGAGATGTTCCGCGCCTTGCGCAGCGATATCCGGGCAGGGCTGGATGTTACCTCGGTCATCGGGAATGATGAGCTGGCAGCTTATATTGAACGGATCATTCTGGAGCGGGAGCAATTACGCCTCCTGACTGCCCAGGAGAAGCACGGGCTGGTGAAGAAGCTGTTCGATTCCTTCCGGGGGCTGGATATTCTTCAGCCGCTGGTCGATAATCCGGCGATCACCGAGATTATGATCAACAGCCATGAGGAGATCTTTATTGAGGAAGAGGGCATGATCCGCAGGCTGCCGCTGGCTTTTGAATCGGGGAGCAGGCTGGAGGATATCATTCAGATTATCGTCTCCGGCGTCAACCGTGTGGTCAATGAATCCTCGCCGATTGTAGATGCGCGGCTGCAGGATGGCTCGCGTGTCAATATCGTACTGCCGCCTGCAGCGCTGAAGGGTCCGGCCATGACCATCCGCAAATTCCCGGAGACGCCGATGACGATGGAGGAGCTGGTGAGACGTGAAGCGCTCTCGGAGGAAGCGGCCGAGCTGCTGCAGATTCTGGTTACTGCCAAATACAATATTTTCATCAGCGGGGGAACTGGCTCAGGGAAAACAACCTTTCTGAATGCTCTATCGCAGTTCATCCCGCCGCAGGAGCGGGTCATTACGGTGGAGGATTCGGCAGAGCTGCAGATCGTTACGGTTCCGAACCTGGTCTCCCTGGAGACCCGGAATGCTAACACGGAGGGGCGGGGCGAGATCACCATCCGCGACCTGATCCGCACTTCGCTGCGGATGCGGCCGAACCGTATTGTCGTTGGCGAGGTCCGGGGAGCTGAATGTCTGGATATGCTGCAGGCGATGAATACCGGTCATGACGGGAGCTTGTCAACGGGGCATTCGAACAGTGCGCTGGACATGCTCAGCCGCCTGGAGACTATGGTGCTCAGCGCTGCTGATCTGCCGGTAACCGTCGTCCGTCAGCAGATCAGCTCAGCGATCGATATATTCGTGCATCTGTCGCGGCTGCGTGACCGTTCACGCCGGGTGATGGAGATCAGTGAGGTTGCTGGAATCCGCAGCGGTGAAGTCATCCTGAATCCTTTGTATGAGTTTCGGGAATCGGGCGAACAGGATGGCAGGGTGCAAGGGAAGCTTGAAGTCAGCGGCAACCCGCTTCTGCATGCAGACAAGCTGCGGATGGCCGGAATCCATGATTATCCGCTCAAGCAGTATGAGAGTAGAAGCTTTGCGAAGGAGGCGAGTGTACCTTGAATGTCATGAAGAAGATAGACCGGCATCCCCCTGTAAGGCGAAGCAAAGGGTTCATGAAGAGGACACCGCCCATGCTGCCGCTTAGTACATCTCCAGGGGGAGAGCAGGTGCTGCTGCCCGATTATACCGTATACGAGTTGACCTCCCTGCAAAGAATGCTGGTCATTCTCGGTGCCGGAGCCCTGTTGTTCGGTATTGGTTACCTGTTCTATCACCGGCTGATCCTGGCGGTAATGCCTGTCCCCGGAAGCGCCTATGGGCCGAAGCTGCTGCGTGAATATTTGCTGCAGCGCCGCCGGGCTGCACTGAATCTGCAATTCAAGCAGATGCTGTTCTCACTCTCTTCGTCGCTCTCGGCCGGACGTTCGGTGGAGAATGCCTTCCGTGAGGCAGTGCAGGATCTGCGGATGCTTGACCCGGAGGGCGCAAGTGACATGATCTCCGAGCTGAATATCATCTGTGCCCGGATGGAGAACGGGGAGCCAATTGAAGATGCGCTGTATGAATTCAGCAAAAGAGCAGGAATGGAGGATGTGGAGCGCTTCGCAGATGTGTTCATGGTCTGCAAGCGTACAGGCGGGGATCTGGTAGAGATCGTACGCCGCACATCCTCGATCATCGGTGAGAAGCTGGATATCCAGCAGGATATAGCAGTCAGTATAGCCCAGAAGAAATTTGAGGCGAAGGCGCTGCTGGTCTCTCCGCTGATGATGGTGATGTTCATGAGTCTGAGCGCCGGAGACTATATGCAGCCAATGTATACTGGTGCAGGAATAGCGGTGTCTACACTGGCGCTGATTGCACTGTTCCTCTGTTACCTCTGGACTAATAAGATCATGGATATTCCTCTGTGAAGGAGGGTGAGTAAAGGGATGTCATTGATCTGCGGTGCGATTCTGCTTCTGCTCGCAGCAGGCTGGCTCATTCTGAGGATGAGATGCGGCAGCCGTTATGCTGCTCTGCGGGAGCTGCCCATGGAAGGCCTGCGGTTGCGCCTGTTAGGTGAGCCTCTATTGTTACTGGTAGAGAAGGGCAGGATCGCCAGTTATCTCCCGTCCATGATGTTCAGGATACAACGTTCGCTACAGCGGATCTATGGTATGCGCTACAGCGCAGAACGGACCTTACTGTTCATGGGGGAGATGCTTAGCTACAGCTGGCTGCTTGCTGCAGGAGGAAGTGCACTGACAATGCTTACGGGAGAGCAGGCGGGAATCATTCTCGGTGGGCTCTTGGCAGTTGCTCTCCCGGTGGCGATGGTTAGCGATCTGCACAAAAAGGTACGTGTACGGGAGCAGAATATTATGCTGGAGCTTCCTGAGCTGCTGAACAGTATTGTTCTGCTGGTAGGCGCGGGTGAGACGGTTCAGCGGGCAATTGTCCGTTGTGTGAACAGCCGTCAAGGGGACAGCACCCATCCGCTTTACGCTGAATTAATGAAAATGACGGCTGAATGGGACGGCGGTTACTCCTTCCAGCAGGCGTTCGAGAACTTCAGTAAGCGCTGTGCTGTGCAAGAGGTCTCCATCTTCACAACTACAGTGCTGCTTAATTACCGCAGAGGCGGGGCCGACTTTGTTCTGTCACTGCGGGATCTGTCACGGATGCTCTGGGAGAAGCGGAAGGCTATCAGCCGCACACGCGGGGAACAGGCATCGTCGAAGCTGGTTTTTCCGATGGTGGTTATCTTCTTGATTGTGATTGTGCTGGTGGGAACACCGGCGATTATGATGTTAAAAATGTAGGAGGTAGAGGCGTATGTTAACACAGATGGCAGAAGGAGCAAAAAGCTTTTGGAAAGATGAGGAGGGGCTGGGGACGCTGGAGATGATCCTGATCATCGCTGTACTGATTGCGGTCGTTCTGGTATTCCGTGAGGAGATTGTGAAGGTGGTTAAGGATCTGATCGGCACGGCCGGAGATAAGAGTCAGGAAGTCTTTGAGTGATTCCGCTGCGGGAGGATGAGGGGAGCTTCACTATCGAGGCTTCGCTTCTGCTGCCGATGCTTATGGGCATTACGATGGTGCTGCTGTTCTTCTCCCTTTACAGCTATCAGAAGTCGATGCTTCTGCAGATTGCCTCAGCTACTGCGGAGCGGGCTGCTTATAATTGGGAGAATAGTAACCGGGCGGTAAGCGGAGAATTCCAGACCGGAAATGTTGATCCGCTGTACTGGAGAATCGGTGAGGATGGACTGTTGGCTTCGCTATTCGGTTCAGGAGCAGAGAATGGCAGTACGGCCATTACGCTGCCTGGTAATGCTGAAGAAGGAGGGCCCCTGCCGGTAGTGAAGCTGCGCCGGTCATCACAGATGGTGCCTGCCGGATTACAGGGAGAAATGAGCTACGTCTACGGATTGACTGGCCGCAGAATCAGTACGCAACTGAAGAAGGCGCTACATCTGCCTGTTCTGGACAATCTGCTGGCCGATAGAGCCGCGCCTGAGGTGTATGCCCGCTCCTACGTTACGGAGCCTGTTGAATTCATAAGAACAGTAGATCTTATGCGTTACTACGGGTCGAAGTTCAAACAGCATTCCTCCGCCGGCAAGGAGGGCAGCGGCATGGAGAAAAAGCATGCAGCCCTCATGCTTGATAAGCTGCGTTAAGGATGGCTGGTGATGTAGCAGCTTGGGCCGGGTTGTTCAAGAAAAAGGTTAAGGGGAAGTTCCAATGCGTATTTTCAAGCACAGCTGGTATTTAAGCAAGTATCCCGGCCTGAGCCGCTGCTTGTATCGCGGATCTATATTCAGATGTCTTCGTTCAGCGGAGGGTTCGGTATCGGTCTTTCTTATTTTGGTGCTGGCGTTTGTATTTCTTTTTAATGCTGTGCTGATCGATTACGCACGGATTGCGGCGGTGAATGTGCAGGAGGAACGTCTGGCGAGAGCCGCTATACGCTCAGTAATGTCGGCATATGACATTGAACTGCACGAGAACTACGGCTTGTTCGCCTTCGGCGGCGGGGACGGCAATCAGCTGCTATCAAAGGTGCTCAATGATAATCTGTATGAGAGCGGACGGGGGGATGCTTTTAACCTGCTGCCCGTGATGGTAGATTCCTCTTCGCTGAACTGGAGCCGCCCGCTGGGCACCTATGAGGTCTTCCGGCGGCAGATTATAGAAGAGATGAAATACAAAGCGCCGGTTGATTTCGCCCTGGAGCTGGCAGGCAAGCTTAAGCCGTTATCGGCGGCGATGACGGAGGCTTCACGGACAACAGAGATAATGGGTGACTTGCAGCCCTTATATGATCAGCGTGAGGAAGCGCTGGATCTTATGCTGAAGAAGCGCAAGGAAGCTGCTGACAGTGCACAGAACCTGCAGGAGCTTCTGATGAATCCTCCGGGTGACAGTATTCCGGCCCGTTCGCTTGCATCCTTGGCCGCAATCTCCGATATCCCGGCGATGTACGGGGATTATGTCAATAAATATTATGACGATTATTACCGTCCCCCCAAGACATGGCCAAAGTACACGGCAGTGCTATCGCAGTATCAGTATCAGATTGGTGAAATAACAGGCAAGATACCGGCAGTGCTAGCTGACTTCCAGGAGAAAAACAGCCGTCTGCTGGATGAAGCAGAGGCTGCACTTGAGCAGGTGAATGCGCTGAACCTTCAGATGAAGAGTGTAATTGATCAGGCAGATGCGAATACCAGTGCTGCGGGGGATGATCCTGCCCGCAACTGGGACATTCCGGACACGGCCGGAGAGCTCAGCTCAGAGCCCCTGAAGAAGCTGAGAGCACAGGTGGAGGGACTTATCCTTCCTCCGGCTGAGCTTAGCGGGATGGGCAATAACATCGGTATACAGCGAGGTTCTGCGCTTCCCTTGGAGCCGCCAGTCTCCGGCTTGCCGGCTACATTAAGTACAGCATCCGGGTTGTATGCCGACTATTCTCTTATGAGTGCAGGTGTTCTTAATGCTTCCCGGGCAGTTCGCGGCTATATAAGCAGTTACGGGCAACACGGTACTGTCATAACGCAGGAAGCGGAACAGATTGAGAGCCGCCGCACTGCTGATAGCCAGCGTAAGCAGATAGAAGGGCAGGCGAAGAAGAAGCTTGGCGATGCCATGAAACTGCTGGATCAGATCCGCGCGCTGGGAAGCAGCGCACATGAAGCGATGGAGCAGTACGGTAGTCTGCGTCAATACTACCAGCAGAATGTGGCCTTTAACGAAGGTCTGGAGCAGGAACCGGGGGCTGCTGTGAATACTGGTGATCAATACGCTGCGGGCAAGTCGTCCATGAAAGATATGGATGGGATATATGCTGCTATGGGCAGTGTGCTGGCAGGAGCCAGAGACCGGCTGTACCAGACGGAGTACTCTGCGATGTATTTCCGGCATTTCGATCTGTCTGCGCTAACCTCGCTGGCCTCCGGGTCTGCTGAAGGGTTCGGTGAGCAGCTGGGAGAGCAACTGAAGCCGCAGGCGCAAGAGCTGGAATATATTTTGTACGGATTCTATAATCCTGCAGGCAATGTGGCCGCCGCTTATGGCGAGATCTTTGCTCTGCGGCTGGCTGTGCGGACGATGGAAGGCCTGATTGAGAAAGCCGGTATGGGGAATCCGCTTGTCGTCCTGGCCGCCGCACTGCTGTACGGTATTGAGCAGGCTATCCAGGATATGATACAGCTCTGCACCAAGGGGGAGATTCCCTTATCCAAATATATGACCGCACAGCTCAGCTATCGTGATTATCTTCGGCTGTTCCTCCTGCTGCATGGGGGAGGTGAAGAACAGTTGTCCCGGATGCTTGCGCTGATCCGCTTGAATACCGGTATCAATCCGGTAGAGAAATATACATATGCCTTTGCCCGAATCACGATGGGCATGCAGCTTTGGTTTCTGCCGGGTGTAGTGAAGCTGGTGAATTACAGTGCCGGACTGCCAGGAGATGTGCGGGGCAAGGTTTATTTCAGACAAGCAGGGGCTGACTTTTCTTACTAAAGGGGGACGGTAGAATGAAGCGGTGGCTGAGGAAATCGCTGAACCCTAAGGATGAAGGCAGCATGGTTGTGGAGGCGGCACTGATTCTGCCTGTGTTCCTGTTATTTGTCCTGTTCCTCATCTTCATTATCCAAATGACCTTGTATTCGACAGCGCTGCAGAGTACGGCTTCTGACACTGTCAAAATAATCTCAACCCATATGTATCCCGCAGCGCTGGCAATGCAGCAGCAGGAGGGGGAAGGTGGTGGCGGGGGAGATGAAACCGAAGAAGCAGGTGAGGGAGAGCACTCAGATGATGCGGACTCCTCCAGCATCTGGAGCATTCCACGGCTGTCGGTAACGGAGTGGAGTGAGGACTACGTGGAGAAGCTTCCGCAGCCGATGGAATCCTGGGTCAAGGCTGTGGTCCGGGAGGGAGAAGGGCCTCTGCAGAAGGTGCAGGCGGGAGCATCCGAGGCCGTGCTGGATCAGGTGCTTAAGCCGATGCTGCGGCCGTATCTGTCCTCAGACCTGCTTGAATATAGCAAGATTCATGTATCCAATGTCACTGTACCCGATCTGAGAAAAGGGACGCATCCGTATTTCGGTATGGTAGTCAGCTATGAGCTGCCAATGAGAATTCCGTTCTTGAATGAAAAAATCGTGCTGGAGGCCAGCGCAGTTGAACGCTTATGGGTCGGAAACACCGATTCTTCCGGGGAAGGAAATCCGGCTGAGCCTGCTGAGGAGACCGGGACCATTATGATCCTGGAGAAGCCGAATCCGGGAGTAGCGAATCACCAGGGCATCATCAAGGTGAAGGTACCTCCCGGGGCATCAGCCAATCTATCGATCTTTTACAAGAGCGGCCAGAGTACTGCCAAGTATCTGGGCTGGAAGCAGGCGGATGAGCACGGGTACATCGAATGGGAATGGAAGATTGGCGTGAATACTACGCCGGGTACCTGGCCCTTCGTGGTTAGTCTGGCTGATGGAGCTACGCTTCAGGCGACTTTTACAGTAGTCAAAAAATAAAAGAATAGAGAAAAGAGGAGCACGGATGACGGAATGGGCGTTATGGGGCTGCCTGCCGTTCCTGACAGCAGCATTATTCACAGATATACGCTGGATGAGAATTCCTAACTGGATTACACTGCCTGCGCTGATTGGCGGACTGCTCCTGCAGTTGATTATCAATGGCTGGCAGGGATTGCTGTTTTCACTTTGCGGCAGCGGAGCAGGCTTCCTGCTCCTGCTGATTATGTATTTTATCGGGGCGGTGGGGGCTGGTGATGTGAAGCTCTTTGCGGCTATCGGTGCTTGGACAGGAGTACTTTTCTCGCTTCAGGTCATGGTCTATTCGGTGCTCTTGGGGGCAGTCGTAGGCTGGATCATCATTCTCTACAGGAGGGAGACAGGACGCAGGCTGCGCAGCGTGATTAGCAGAACAGCCAGGTTCCTGCTGCTTCGCAATATGAGTCTGGTCAAAGGCGGGGAGGGAGAACTGCTCCGGTTTCCTTTTATGCTGGCCGTATTCCCGGGCTTTATCTGTGCTTATATTTATCTCTGACTTGGAGCTTATCGATTACAGCTTAGGAGGTGAAGAGACTTGTTTGGACTAGAACGTGACTTCATCCAGCAGGATGGAATAACGATGCTGCTGGGCAGATCCGGGGGGCTGAGCGCAGGCGAGCTGAATATGGTGCAGGCCCGGATGCTGATGACCAGCGGGATACCGTATCATTTACGGCTGCTGCTTAGAGAAATAGATCTGCAGGTCACACTGGAATACACGTTGGCAAGACGTAAAATGCTTGGAGCTCTGCTTAAAAGCGGGAAGCTGAGCATGACGGAATTCTTCGGGCTGATGCTGCAGATCGCTGCCGGGATGGAGGAGGGGCAGCTGTATATGCTGCGTACGGAGCAGTATGCGCTCCATGAGGATTTTATCTTTATCGAAGGTCCGCTCAGCAGCGGCAAGGTCTTCCTCACATATGTTCCGCTGGAACTCACAGAGCCTGCACGGAAGCCTGGAGAAGCCTTGAAATCGCTGATCATGGTCTTCATGGGAGCCATCCGGGAATTATCGGGTGACGGGATTCAGCGGCTGCTGCAATATTGCGGGGAAGAAGTCTTTAGTCCGGCTGGGCTGAAGGAGCTGCTCGCAGAAATGCTGACGGAGGGTACACCCCATAAGGGCCATGTTGAAGAAACGGAGCCTGCACGTCTAAGTTCTATGGCTGGCACAGGCACTTCTGGTGCCGTGTCAGGAACGAGGATAGACTGGGCGCAGCCTCCGGATCGCAGGCTGGAGGAACCGGGAAGGGAGAGGTCCGCGGCCGCAGCGTTCTCCCATGTACATGGAGATAAGGAGTCGCAGCCTTCCGGTTCGATGCTTAATCCTACGCCTTGGGGGAGCGGTACGCCTCAGTTGAAGCGGCAGGATGGATTATCAGGGGCTCAGACAGCAAACGGTACAACAATGAGACCTGTTCCGGCTGAGGACAAGCAAAGTTCTTACAGGACTTATATATTGCTGGGGGCATTATTGGGTGATGCTTTACTATGGAAGTTTCTCTATCTGAATGCCCCCCGGGCACTGTGGCTGGCAGTTTGTGCTGCGGTGACTCTGATACTTGCAGCTGCATGCTGGCTGGTGTGGAGTGGAAGGCTGGCTTGGGGCGAAGCAGAGGAAGAGAGGGATGCTCTGGAGGAGAGGCCGGAGGATGATAACAGTACAGCCCGGAACCGTAAGCTGAGAAGCGATCTGGAGTGGGATTTCAGCAGGAATCCGGTAGATCAGCGCCGTTCTCCGGTACCGGTCTACACTCCTCAGAACCAGGAAGCAAATGCGGGGCAGAGCGGATTCACAGCCGCACCGGCTGGCAGACAACGGGCTCCGGCGGGAATGACCGCCAGTAGTCCGCAGAAGAAGGAAGCGGCGATGGCTACAGCGCTGCTGACCCGGGAACCCGTTCAGGCTACAGGTAGCGGAATACCCAAGGCGGGTAGGGCAGTACCCTATCTGGAAAGAAGTGACCAGGATGACGGGGGAGCTCCCGAGAGAATTGAGCTGAACCGGCCCAGCTTCATTATTGGACGCTCCTCTGAAGTGGCTCAGTACATTGAGAAATCGGAAGGGGCTTCACGGGTCCATGCTGAAATCTCCAGAGCCTCAGGAAGTTACATTCTGAAGGATCTGGATTCCAGGAATGGAACGCTGCTTGGAGGCGAAGCTATGGTTCCCTACAAAGAATATCCGCTGACCGAAGGCACTGTGTTCACCATTGTTAAGGGTACCTACACCTTTCATACAACGTAGCAGAGATAGACGGGGCAGATCAACTGGTGCATTTGCGGCAGCCTACTGGTTTTTCAGTTGCTCCAGTGCAGGCTGTAACGTGGGATAGTTGAAGGTGAAGCCGTGGTTAATTGCTTTGGAAGGAAGCACACGCTGGCCTTCCAGCAGAATCTCTGACAGCTCGCCTACAGCGGTTTTTAGCAGAAACGCCGGAAGGGGGAACCAATGCGGGCGATGGTAGACCTTGCCGATCATCCGTCCGAACTGTTCATTAGTGACCGGCTGTGGAGCTGTGGCATTAACGGGACCCTCGATCTCAGGCTGAAGAATGCAGAATTCGATCAGGCGCACAATGTCTGTAAGGTGAATCCAGGACATCCACTGCTTACCGGTGCCGATTTTGCCGCCGAAGCCAAGCGAATAAGGCAGCTTCATTTTGGGGAAAGCACCGCTCTCATTGCCAAGCACTACCCCAGTGCGCAGCTTGACCAGCCGGATACCGGCATAGGCTACATCTGCAGCCTCCTCCCAGGTCTTGACCACCTCGGAAGGGAAATCGACAACCCGGGTCTCGGAGTCTTCGGTATAGGTATCCTGCACGGATGTACCATAAATTGCGACTGCTGAGGACTGGATGATCACGCTTGGCTTATGCTGGAGTGAATTCAGCAGCTTTCCGGCAGCGGCAACGGTTTCAAGCCGTGATTGCATAATCGCCTGTTTCCCCTTAGGGGTCCAGCGTTGACTGAGCGAAGCTCCGGCAAGATTAATCATTGCATCTGCGCCTTCTGCCGCTTCAGGATTAGATGCCAGGCTGTCCCAGGTGAGATAGCTAAGCCCCGGATGCTCCAGCTTGTTCCCGGGGTTCTTGCGGCCGACACTGATGATCTGATGTCCGCTGTGCAGCCAATATCCGGTAAGCTCATTGCCGATGAATCCGCTGCCTCCGCAAATAATATATTTCATAGGGCTTGCTCCTTAATCTGCTTTATTTGACCAGATGCTTGTAAGGCGCGTAGTCGATGCCGTTCTTCTCCAGGAAGGTGATCAGGAACCGGTTGTCACGCCGGGGTGTGGCGATAATGTACCCTTGGATACAGTGCTCACGGGTAACCTCGGTTGCTTGGCTCTCTACAGCAAGCTTGCCGATCTCAGCAGCGATAGAGTGCTTGGCAATGTCACGGAACGGGCTGGGCACCGGCTGTACAAGCTGGTCCAGAAAAGCTTTCATCTCGTCGCTCCACAGCGGACGGCTGCGTTCCACCCAGTAGTTCTGCCAGTCCAGCTTGGATTTGCCGTCAGCCTTGGGCAGCACCTTCAGAAATTTGCGGAACATAAAATAGCCGCCGATGCACATGCTGCCCAGCAGTAAAAAGGTCCAAAATGCGATAGAGTTCATAAACCAGTTGCTTGGAGACGTGGACAATAAGCTTGAGGGTAAATGGAAATGCATGAATACACCGCCTTTGACAATGATGATTGTCACTTTCCTTTTGCTCCTCTTGAGTATAGCGTATTTCCTTAAGTTTGCGAAGCGGAAGCGGCCTTCCGGGGCTTGCCTAGATTTATTCTTCCGATCACGGTAGAATAAGGGTTAATTCGTGAAGGAAAGAGGGAAATAGGCATGCTGAAAATAGGTTCACATGTGTCCTGCGCGGACAAGGGTCTCCTGAGCGCGGCCAATGAAGCAAATGAGTACGGATCTACCTCGTTTATGATATATACGGGAGCGCCGCAAAATACGCGCCGGAAGCCGATTGAGGCGATGTTCCCCGAGGAAGGCAAGCAGAAGATGCGGGAGAATGGTGTCGGAGAGATAGTGGTTCACGCTCCTTACATTATTAACCTGGGCTCCTATAAGGAGAATACCTACCAGCTGGCAGTAGATTTCCTTCAGGAGGAGATTCGCCGGACCCATGCGCTTGAGGTCAAGCATATTGTCCTGCATCCGGGTGCATTCACTGATAAGGATGCTGATTACGGCATTCAGCGTATTGCAGACGGCCTGAATGAGGTGCTGGGCGGTACGAATGAGACTGATGTGCATATCGCACTGGAGACGATGGCTGGTAAAGGCACAGAGATCGGCCGCACCTTCGAGGAACTCGCCTCTATTATAGATAAGGTCGAATTTAATCAGCGGCTATCGATCTGTCTTGACACCTGTCATATTCATGATGCAGGATACGATATCGTGAACGATCTGGATGGGGTACTGAAGAAATTCGATGATACGATCGGCCTGGAGCGCCTCGGTGTGATCCATCTTAATGACAGCAAGAACCCGCGCGGAGCGGGCAAAGACCGTCATACACCGATTGGCTCGGGCTACTTAGGATTTGAGACGATTAACAATGTAGTCCGGCATGAAGCACTCGCAGGTCTGCCATTTATTCTGGAGACACCCTGGATCGGCAAGGATGCCAAGAAGCTCCGTCCCATGTATGAAGTAGAAATCGCCCTGCTGCGCGGCAATGTCGCTGAACGCTTTGGAGCGGAGTTCCTGCAGGAGCTGGAAGAGCTGCATGCCTTTTTTGCCAAGCAGGAGCTGGATTCCCGCCGTTATGTACTGGATGTGTGGGAGCTGCTGAAGAATGACGCCAAGGCCAAAAAAGCAGACCCCCGTGAACCGCTGGAACGTCTCTATGATCAAGTCATAGCTGCCGGATTATTCCCTCAGCTTAGTGAGGAAGCCGTTAATCACCGGCTGATCGCCTGGCTTGCAGGCAAACAGCTGCTCGTGAAGGCATAGACCCGCATAGATAACGCAAGCAGATGAGAGGATGAACGGAGAACTATGGAATTACATGTGAAGAGAGAGCATTCAACAGGCAGACCTTATCCCGACCGGGCACGTATGCTTATATCTTGTCCTGATGGACCGGGGATTGTAGCGGCAGTATCGCATTTCTTGTATCAGCATGGCGCGAACATCGTGCAGTCTGACCAGTATACGATGGACCCGGACGGTGGAATGTTCTTCATGCGGGTAGAGTTTGACCTGCCTAAGCTGGATGAGCGGCTGGAAGAGGTACGTAGCATCTTCGGCGGTGTTGCCGAGCGCTTCAAGATGAACTGGCAGATCTTCAAGGTAAGCCATAAGAAGCGGCTGGCGATCTTCGTCTCCAAGGAGGACCATTGTCTGGTGGAGCTGCTCTGGCAGTGGCAGGCGGGCGACCTGGATGCAGATATCGCGCTTGTGGTCAGCAACCACACCGATATGCAGGCTTATGTGGAATCCTTCGGCATTCCGTTCCATCATATTCCGGTTACCGCAGAGACGAAGGCTGAAGCTGAAGCGCGTCAATTGGAGGTTATCGGTGAGGATATCGATGTAATTATACTGGCCCGGTACATGCAGATTATCTCCCCTTCATTCATTGAGCATTACCGGCACCGGATCATCAATATCCATCATTCATTCCTGCCCGCCTTCGTCGGCGGTAAGCCTTACGCCCAGGCCTATCAGCGCGGAGTCAAGATCATCGGGGCGACTGCCCATTACGTGACCGAGGAGCTGGACGGCGGGCCGATTATCGAGCAGGACGTGCAGCGGGTCAGCCACAGCGATGATGTGAATGAGCTGAAGCGCATTGGACGTACCATTGAGCGGGTGGTTCTGGCCCGTGCGGTCAAATGGCATATTGAGGACAGAATCCTCGTGCATCACAACAAAACAGTAGTATTTAATTAATCAGCCTTATCTTGCAGTCAACGTTATAACCACTCCGGTAAAAGTCAGCAATCTTGCGCAATGCAGGAGATTTAGAACATCGTTCTGGCCTGACTTTTACCGGCATTCATCTTCAGCGGGAGCTTCCCGCGGCCTCAGGCTTTACCAACCTCACAAGGATAATCTAATACAATTCTCAACCACTAAGGTGAAAAAGCATTTTGCCGGCATTTTGGACATAAGCGCCAAGATGTATTTTGCTATGTGCAGAAATCACATTCAAAGGGGGTAAAGGGCTTGTCAACAAAGCGCGGACGTCTATTAAAACGCAATTATTTCTTCGCCGGACTCATCCTGCTCATCGGCTTCGGCGGACTGCTCGGCTATGATCTCTACTTCAAACCTTATGTACTGTCACAGACCGTTGTCAAAATCAAGGTGGACGGCGGAGGCTTCCTGCCGAAGAATCATGAGCTGACAGAAGAGAATCTCTACCTGGATTCCGTACAGACCAAAGACATCCCGGCAGGGGTCGTCCGTAGTCTGGAGCAGGTGGAGCAGAAGATTACGAATGTCAATCTGACGGATGGCAGCATTCTGACCGAGTCACTGGTGGATGTTAGCGAGTTGGAGCCACAGCAGGACGAGGGGATTTTCCCGATTCCCAAAGATGCCATCTATGCCATCAACGGTTCTCTCCGCAGCAGGGATAAGGTAGATATCTATCTGGTCGAAGGAGACTCACCCGCAAAAGAAAGCAGGGGATACAGTCCGGCTGCTGCTGCACCTGTAACTACTCCCGGAGGGGGAAAGGCCGCAGACTCTTCTTCCCTGCTGGAAGCAGAGATTCCGCCAGAAATCCCTGCGCGCAAAGTATTTTTAAGCGGAGTGACTGTAAACTATGTCCGTACGGAAGATAACAACGATGTACTCGACTCGGAGAACGGCAACAACAATAACCGCTTTACTTCCACCGGGAAGGTGGCAGCCCCGGAATTGAAGTTGAAGAAAAGTGACGGTGAGCTGTTGGGAGCTTATCTCGAACAGGGCAAGAAGCTATGGATTGTTCGGGTGGAGTAGAAGAGTGGACAGAAGGGAGGAGGAATGAGCTTGAGAATATTCAGTCTGGGTATAGATCAGCTGACCATCAACGAGATTAAGCTGGCAGGCTTCACCGTTATAGCACAAAGTGTGCTGCCAGAGCCTGAGCATGCCGGAGGGCATCTATTAATGGTAACTAGCGAGCAGGTGCCGGCAGTGGAATTAAGAGAGCTGAGAGGGAGGTATCCGGACTCTTCGATTTTGTACATCTATCTGCAAAAAGGGGTACGGGGTTACCAGGCTATACATATGCAGTGTGAGAGTCTGGGCATATTTTTCATGCCCCCGCGCTCAACCTCAGCGGCAATCATCGATAAGCTGCGCTATATGCTCGAAGATGAGCATAAGGAGAGCGGTAATGTGGTAGGCTTCTTCGGCTCGGGGCCAGGTATTGGCTGCACGAGTATTGCCAAACTGTTCGCCAGGAGGATTGCCGCTTCAGGGCTGCGGGTGATTATGCTGGGTCTCGACCTGTACGATCCGGGCTATGACCGGAAGACGGCGGTTAGTCTGGACAGGCTGCGGCCGCGGATTACCGGTAAAATGCTGCATGATGAGGATTTCAGCACGCTGGTGAAGCAGGAAGGCTATGCCTATCTGCCCGGAAACTTCGATTATCTAAGCGCCCAGGATTATCAGGAGGAGGAGATCGAATACCTGCTGGCTAGAGCAAGTGAAAGCGCTGATGTGGTAATTGCGGATTTCGGGTCGATCCCCGAGAGCGCCGCGTGGTATGTGGGGATGCAGAAGTCGGTGCTGCGCATGATCGTTACACACCCGCGGCATGAACACAGGCTGCAGCCTCTAATGGAGCTGGCCGGACATATGGACCTGCATCCGCAGGACTTCCAGTGGATTATCAACCGCAGCAATGTGGAGGAGTTAACGTCACCGAAGAGCCTGGCTCTGCGTTTTGGCAGCGAGCTTCTGCTGGAGCTACCGTATTATCCATCTTTTCAAGAGAGCCTGCCGATGGGAAAAAAGAGCTTCAGCAAGTGGACGATAAGGTCCACGCATTGCTTGTATCACTGGGCCTCGCCCAGGAAACCCGTAAGAAGGGGATATTCCAATGATGAACAACAAGGATGAAAGCTTGCCGTTGCTACAGAAGCGGGTGTTGTCCGGATGGGCTCCGCTGGACCCTGAACAGGGCAGGCGGCAGGAGCAGCGGGATGAGAGTTTACGGGCGGTGTCTGGACTCGCGGACGGAACGCAGAGCAGACGGCTATTTTCACTGAAGCAGAGTGTACTGCGAACCAGCAAACCTGGCAAAGAGGACTTCTACAGCTTCCTGCACACCATGAAAAGTGAAATGAACGCCGGGCTGGAGCGTGAGGATGACGGCTATTTCGAACTAAATGCGAAGGCGCTGGTTGGTGATCCGCAGGCGGTCAGCTTTTTCATGAACGAGATTGAGAAATATCTGCGCCGGACCCCGTTTACCGGAAAAGTACCGGAGGCTTACCGCACAGCCGCTGAAGCGCTGTTTCATGAATGGAAGGGCTTCGGCCCCGCCTACCGCTGGTTCACAGACCGGGCCTATAGCGAATCCACCGGACTACAGATGATCGGGCGGCAAATTTTTTATAACCATCAGGGGAGGTTTGTGGCGTATCCCTATGAGATGCCTTCGCTCGACCGGGTGGAGCAGCTTAAGCGTTCTCTCCTCAAAAGCGATCCGGGCAAGAAGCTGAACAAGGATAATCCTTCCGTTGAATTCAAAATGGATGATCCCCTCTGGCCCGGCCGGTTCATTCGTCTAGCCATCTGGGTCTCGCCACGGGTCTGGGAGGGCTTCACTACCATCTCGCTGCGGCGGCAGGTCGTTGAATTTCTGGATCTGGATGATCAGGCCGGCACAGAATGTATTCCTGCGGAAGCGATTGATCTGATTCGTGCGCTTACCGGGACGTTTCGCAACACAATTATCGCGGGGGCCGTAGGCTCGGGTAAAACCACTTTTGCCAACACGATTGTCGGCGAGCAGTTGCTCGGCTCCTCTTCCTGCATGGGCGTCGTGATGATCGAGAAGCATCCGGAGTCGATTTTACCTTATCAGATCAAAGGCCACCGGATCATTCCCATTCAGGCGTCTAATGAAGAATTGATGGAGGTCGGAGTGGAGTCGCTGCGGCATGACCCGAACATTCTCTACATGACGGAGATGCGTTATAACGAGTGGGAATTCTATCTGTGGAGCGGCGAGAAGGGCTATGACGGCATTACGGGCACCTTTCATACCGTAGATTCAGAGGATATTCCCTATCAGGGGGCGTTTGCTGTATCTACACGGATCGGCGGCAGCCTGAAGGGGCATTTAATCTCAGCACTGAAATCCTGTGAGCTGGTGTTTATTCTGGAGAGTGTCCCGGATGGCAAGAAGCGGCTCACGCGGATCTCCGAGGTCTTTTATGAAGAGGCCAGTAATTCAGTCTTCGCCAACGATCTGATGCGCTGGGAACCAGAGCAGGCAGGCTGGACCTATAATGACAAGCTAACCCAAGCGCTGATTGTGAAGATGAAGAAGAAGAATGCCAGAGCGGCCCGGATGCTGCTGCAGGAGCTTGGACATCTCGCTGCACAGAAACCGATGATTGACCCGCTGAAGGAAAGTCTGAAGTCCAAAATCGTTTTGAACGAATGAGAGGAGGGAGTGCCTGTGGAGCTGCTGTTCTATATCATCCAGTTTGTGCTTCACCTGCTCGTTGCAGGCGGACTCTGGCTGCTGGTCAAGCCGCTGATCGAGCGGCATCTATGGCAGTGGGGGCAAAAGCTGGATCTGCGTATGAACATGCGGATGAGCTTGTTCGGCAAAAGGGTCAGCAGCGCAAAGAGGAAAATGTGGCTGTACCGCCATCTGGATGATCTGCTGTATTTTGCCCATAAGCGATATGAGCCGGGTAGTAGTGTGCTGCGCTTCGTCACCCGTTCGGGGATGCTATTCCTCGGGGTATTCCTATCGAGTCTGCTGACTCTTAAAGAGCTGCCGGGGCAGATGAGCTTCAGCAATCCTTTTCTGGAAGGCATGGTGTTAAATGACGGCGCACCTGTGCAGAATACCTGGCGGCTTCCCTTGTTCCTGGCGATTCTCTCGGCTTGTATTCCTTATCTGCGGATGAGATATACCTATGCCCAGCGCAAGGTGCGGGGAAGCTACGATTTGCTTGATGTGATCAAAATCGCCACCAAATTCACGCATTTGTCTGCGGATTCCATTTTGTCCAAGACCAGTGACTTGCTACCGGTGGAGAATGTGCTAAAGACGCCTTTGAGGCTGCTGGGGACAGCATTCGCTGGCTATAGTAATGAACGGGAGCTGAATGAGGAAGCCGGGCGTTTTGCCGGAGCGATTGGCACGACGTTTGCCGTTGAATTCGTATCGGACCTGCTCTATTGCGAGAAGGAGGGCACCCGTTATCTCAAAAGCTCACTCATGACGCTTAACCGCTCAATGGAGCTGCAACGGGAGACCATTCTGACGGTAAAGGCCAGCAGCAGGGATGCGATCAGCCTGGGACTGTACGGTAATCTGATTGTGCTGGTATCTTCGGTGGGAACGTTCATGTACATGCTGAAGCCGGATGTGTATTTCAAATTGCAGTTCGAGACAACGATTGGACTTACATTTATGATGGTGATCCTTACGGGCCTATTCATCTCGTTCATGATCAGTACCATCCTAGCCAGACCCAGACTGGACTACCATTAAGGTGATGAATGATGGATAGATTACTACTTTTGATAGCTGTAACAGGTGTTGTGTATCTTGCCTTACTGGTCTTTGTCAGTAGCAGCAGCCGTCAGGAACGGTATGTGCTCCGTCTAGGCCAGCAGTGGAAGGCCTTCGGTGAACGTGTGCACAATGAGTGGCTGCAGCAATTGCTCAATCAGAGCGGACTCTCTATATCCGCAGCCAAAATCACATTATTCCGATATTCGGCGGCCTTCCTCTATCTGCTGGTTCAGGCAACGGGAGATTTCGTACGCTCAGAGTCCATGTCCATATACGATCCTCTGATTGCGCTGCTGATTCTTGTAATTACCAGTCCGCAGCGGGTGCTGCCATTTGGCTGGGTGCTGAGCTGGCTGCATCAGAAGACACTGATTCAAAAAGACGGGGAGCTGATCTCCTTCATCCGCCTTTATGAGAACAATCGGCTGCGCAAGCGGGGGTATGTGGAATTTGGAGCCTTCTGCGCCGGGACGGCCAACCATTTCAGTTACATCCGCCAGGATCTGTATGAGCTTTCGGAGCGGGCGGTGGATGAGGGGACGGAGCGGGCCATTGAATGGTTTTGCAGCAAATTCCCGGAGAACCACATGTTTATCAACGATATCCGCTCGATTCTGCTGGCGACAGAAGGGATGGATGATGACCATGAAGCAGCGAAGTATCTGCAGGAGCAAGGCAAAATTATCACCAAAATCTCAAGTGACCAATATCTGAAGAAGTGGTCCTTTATCGGGGATATTTCCACGATCATCAATGTTGTTCCGTCAATCGCTACCTTTCTGATGATTGTGTCGCTGGCGATGCAGTACATTATGCTGATCAAAGGGAATTTTAACGGCGTAGGGATGTTCCAATGACCAGTTCGGGCAGGCTCACAGCAAAAAAAGAACCAAATGAAAAATTTGTTATATTCAAGAAGCCATTTAAAATATAAAATCAAAAGGGAGATATTTACAATGAAAAAAGACGCTATTTCGACTGGTTTGTTTATCGCTATCGGGTTCCTGTGTGTGGCTATCGTAATTGCTGTATTGATTCCTGTAGTACGGGATGTAATCGATAAAGCGGATGACAACAGACCTGAAATCCCCAAGGTTAGTCTGGTTCAGCCCGCAGGTTCTGTGGAAGCGGCAGTAACGTATACACTCGCCAGTCCTTTGGTTTAACTGAGATGAAGAAGGACTCGATTTCCGTCGCGCTGTTTCTGGCTATTGGCTTTGTAATTGCCGGGATTTTTATCGCTGGGGCTACAAGCATTATCGGCGGCAGCCAGGATGATATTATCACCCATGTCAAAGCTGTCGAGAAGTATTAAAAGGAGGCGCTGCGCTTGAAGGCAACTGTCCTCCGGGCCTTGTTCATGTGGCTGGTGCTGTTTATTATCCTGCAGCCGATTTTTACGTACATCGATTATCTGCTCGATCTGCAGGTCAAAGCCAATACCTCGTATATTACGCAAAAGGCGGCGACAGAAGGGAGGGTCACTGCCTTCATGAAGGCTGAGGTCATTTCCAACCTGAAAGCTGTAGGATTTCCAGAAGGCTCGATTAAAATAACCAGCGGAACAGAAGTGATCCTTGAGCGCAAACAGCGGATTGATGTATATGTGACTGCGCCGCGGGTGAACCTGTTCCCCTACAATTTCTCCGGCATATCCCAGCCGACACAGTACTATGGACATGGCTCGATCATGAGTGAATATCTCGATTAATTAAGGGATGAAGCTAACCTATGGATTATATTATTAAGCTGGCCTTTGTCCTGTTGATCTTTATTTATTCCTGGTTTTTTCAGATTCAGAATCAGGAATGGGACCAGGTGCGCAGCATGCTTAAGGATGCCAATAATATGGCTGTCCATGACGCATCACAGGAGTTGAACGAAGCAGCAAGGGCCCAAGGCGGTCTGGTCATTGACCCCGCTGAGGCTTATGCCACCTTCCGCCACACCCTGCAGAGTAATCTGGGACTGGATGACGGCTTATCCCCCTTAGCGGGGAGCCGGCTTCAGGCTCAAGTGAAGATCGTCAAGTTCGACATCGTGGATGAATCTACGGGTACTACTTTTCCGCTGCTCTATGAGGACAGTACTTACGGTATCACCAAATACTTACAAGGTCCTTCAGTCATCGCCGTTATTCAAACGCAGCACCCGGTGCTGATCTCCAGAAGCAAGGTCCAAGAGGCCATCACGGTACCGGCAGTTCAGGAATATAGGATAAATCGATAAATGCATCCGGCTGGTGAAGGTGCAAAAATATGAAAACTAGGGAGAGGTAATTATGACGAAGTTGAAGATCAGCAAGACAATGGCGGGGAAAACAGCAGTAAAAGCTTTTTTGGCAGTGGCCTTGTTGGCAGGTCCGGCTGCTGTTCTATCTGGGGATGTTAGTGCTGCGGGGGTGAAGGCTACGGCGGCTCCAGTGATGACAGATAACTTGGCTAAATTCGGACTGAAGAAGGCAATGGATCTGCCAGTCACACTTGAATCGGAAGGATTGAGTTATACACTTCATAAGATTATGATATATGATTTTAAGTCTCCGGAGGTGAAGAAATTACAGCAGTTGTATGGGTTTCAGGATGAAACTGGAATTATAGGCAAACCAAAGTACTTTATATGGACAAAAGTAACGATAGAAAACAAAACGAATAAAACAATGTATGGGAGCGGTAATGATATACAAAGGCTGATACCATTAAGATTTAAAGCTGGTACTATTACCGATGCAATATGGCCAAAAAAATATGCATCTAAAACAAACAGTACAGAAGCTCTTTGGACATATAAACTTAAACCGGGCGAAAAAATAGATTCCTATCTTGGCTATGTTTATTCGGATGAATTTGAATTTTTCGTAATTCGTATGTTCTATGGTGAAAATTTTGTTGAAAAGTTTGTGGTTCCTGAATGAAAAAGGTACTAAGCTTAATAGTGGTTTTTTCAATACTGACGACTTCGTTTATTCAAACCAGGGTAGCAGAGGCTTCCGAAACTAAAACTGCTACAATATCTATTCCGGCAAATACAGGATTAATTGGTGATGAGTACGTTGCAAAGTCATATATTTTGGATTTACCTACTGGTGTAACAGCTGCTTCTATTGACACTAGCTCACTTAAGTATTCAGGTAACAACAAACTTGTTGGAGGCATTACGCTTGAAAATGGAAAAATAAATCTAAAACTTAATGGTGTTTCGAATTTGAAAATTCTAACTAACGTCAAGGGATTCCGTTCATCATGGAATGAATATTATATTACTAATCCCAGCAACTCAATCTGGAGGTACTCAGATGGAAGGCGCTGGCAGATTAATGAATATGATGAATCAACAAATGGAATGAAAACAAAGGATATGCCAGCAGAAGATAACACAACTCCTTCAATGCGCCCACCTAGAGTTGTTGTTTCGGCTGGCCCTGCCCAATCAATGGAGTATCTAAAATGGTACGAGGGGTCCCAAGCCAATGTTATCGATCCTAAGTATATTATTGCTAACACGCTAACACCGCATTTTGAAAGTGGACTTTCCTCAACTTATATTAATGAAGCTCCGAAATTTAAGAATGGTAGAGTTATTGTTAACTACGCAATTCCTTTTTTAGTTGGAGAAGATGGCAAAACATATGAACAGGAATTTGCAAATCAAGATGCCGATGCATCTCATCCCTTAGTAGGTCATGCTGAGGGAAGAAAATACGAAGTCAAAGCCGCTTACTACTACACCGCCGACGCCAAAGTTCCAACCTACAGCTACAGCGGCAGCGTATCCTTCAGCTACACGCCTATCACCGAACCCACCCTAGACGGCGGAGTAAGCATCCTCAAGCCTTCCCCCAATCCAGCCAAGTTTGAGGGGAAGGACACTGAGGTATCCTTGAGAGTCAAGGGAGACCTTTTGGCTTACAATAATTCATCTAACATCGAGGAATGGATATTTTATGCGAAGGAGACTGGCTCTAGTGATGTGAAGACAAAGAAGGATTACGGCAAGGTTCTGAATAGCACACAGACCTTCGATAATTTTGTCATTCCTAAGAGCAGGGGTAGCAATGTGAAGCAAGAGTATACCCTTACCGTTACCGTGCGGTTCGCTAAACCGGTAGTGACCGGGAATGGCACAGTTTCATCACTGTCCAAAACGATGAAGGCAACCGTAGAAATCTCAGATTCTCCTGTCCCTACAACACCTCCACCAGCCAATAGCAACAAGCCGCCTAAAGCCGTACTTGATGTGTCTGAAGAGGTCATGGCAGGGGAAGAAACCTTGATCTATGGTAAAGATTCATATGATCCAGACGGAACGATTGTAGATTATAAGTACAATACCCCTGGAGCTGTGGAGCCGGTTAGCGGACCCTTCGGCTGGACTTGGTATCCACTAAGCGCCCTCGGCCAGCATTCCGTGCGCCTAACCGTAACTGATAATGGAGGACTGACCGGATCAACCAGTGCGAAAATCAACGTCATTCAGCCAGTTCCTCATGCGGAAATTGCTGTGAAGGGGACAAAAAAAGAAAACAGGAAAGTAACACTATTGAGTAAGAGCCTAAGCCCGGAGCACTACCCTATTGATGAGACCAAGACGCAGTGGGCGATTTCCCCTGTTTCCGGTGGTACTGCCGCAGATATTAAATACTTGGGAAATCTCTCAGGGATGAACTCCAAAGATGTATTGTTTAAGAAGCCTGGGACGTATAAGGCTACTCTCACCATAACTAACACTGCGGGCTTTGGGGATTCCACCAGTATGACCTTTGAAATTATTCCGGATGAGCCGCCGGTCGTTTATTTTTCTGCCCCGGGAAAGATCTACCGTGATCCAGCGAATGGGAACCAGGCGGTTGCAGCCTTAACCGATATGTCTTTTTCGCCAGACTATGATTTTTTGGCCCACCGAAAATGGGAATATCGTTATGATGCTGAGAATGATGGAGATTTCTCCAATAACCCATGGGTCCCGTTTAATGATGGCAACTTCACTACTCTGAATTTGATTTTATATGAAGTAGGACGATATGAAGTACGGCTTACTGTAACAGAAGAGTTTGACCAGCCAACTATCGATGAATTTGTAACGGCAGCCGATCGTAGATCAAAAGACTCTTACAGTAGTGTGCCAGCACAGCCCTTGGCGGAACGAGTGATTGAGGTTTATAACCGCGCTCCAGTCGTGGACTGGTCATGGTAGGGGAAGGAGTGACGAAATATGAGATCATTGATTATGCGGATTAAGATCCTAATCCTAATCATCACATTGTCGTTGACGGGAATGATGACGGAACGGGCAGCAGCGGCTGGGGAAGTGATAGAGTTTAATGATGTTGAGGTTCCTGCCGTGCATTTAGAGGCACAAAGTGATGGTGGGGGGGGGATCGCTATGCAATTGGATATCCCTGCCTATGAATTTACGAATGTCAGATGGAATCAGGTAACAGGCGATGTGGAAGTGAATGTTTCACCTAATTATTTAAATGGTAGATGGACAACTCAACGAAATGCGCTGGAGCCAACCGCATATAACGGAAAACCTCACGGCTACGCGAATCAAGTTTCGTTGAAATTCCATATCTTTTATAACAATCAGGATTGGGTTCGGTCGAGTGTAAATTCAGGTTATTCCACAGGACCAGTGGGGGCCAACGGTGATACTTCTTCGTCGTATACCTTAAATGGATTTCCAGGATTAACTTATGAATCCACTTGTAGATCTGAGCAAGGGTATGATTATCAGTGTTATCCGGACATTTCCACGTACTTTAAAGAGAATTCTGGGGGGATGAAGCCAACAGCTATTGGTATTGAAACGGAAGTACATGAATTTTACTTTATCAAGCATAACCCGTTCAACGACTGGGATAATGAGTATTACAAAGGTTATAGCATCAAGGATTACCGGGTATTCCCCTTAAACATCAATAAAAAACCGAATCTCACCCTGACCTCCCAACCGAACCAAACGGTGATCAACGATACCGGGTTAAGCACGTACAACCTGGAAGGATACGTACAAGACCCGGATAACGATACCGTCGATGTCATAGCCGAGATCCCGAACGTGTTCTACAAGAAGATCACCTTAGCAAATACAGGATCTGCGAAAAATTTCACCATTCCCATCGATGTGATAAATGAGGGAATCCCGCCTGGGTTGTACAACGTCAATGTGAAGGTCGTCGATCCGTTCAACCTGAAGGGGGAAGCCTCCACTTCCTTTAGCGTGACCAACCGGCTGAGGAACAAAGCCTTCTTCCTTATTAATAGTCCGATTGATATCAGTACCTCCTATACCGATTATGAGAATGACGGCAAATATGCAGAGCGGTACCGGTATGATCAGGACCCTGCTATTTTTGATAACTCCATGGGGATGATCTGGGACAGCGGATTGTGGCGGGATAGCAAGTATCCGTCATTTCCCTTCAGCGGCGCTTACACGGCTACCTTTCAAGCGAAGGATAATCCGAAGGGTGATGACCGGTTTGACAATTACCGTATGTGGAGCCGCGACAACTTATCCAGCATGACGTTCATGATCCACCGGAAGCCGGTTGCCTTATTCTCAGCGAAGCTGATAGGCGGCACGCTGCATCTCACAGACAGCTCTTATGATCTGGACCATATGTCCAGTCCTTCCAAGGGGCTGGTGACCTGGCAGTGGCAATGGCGTAAAGCCGGGGATGAAGTGTGGACGGAGGGACAGCCACCTGCACAGCTTCCATCGGGCAAAGCCCATGAGATCCGGCTGCGTGTCCGGGACATCGATGGTCCTAACGGCCTCGGGGTTTGGAGTGACTGGATGCAGCAGAGTGTGGGCAGTGCAGCCAACCTACCGCCGGTCGCCTTGTTCACAGTGAGTCCAACCCATGTCTCATACCGCAAGGCAACCACTATTATTGATAAGTCCTTTGACCCGGATAATGATCCGCTTGATCTGTATTCCTGGACGGTTATAAAAGACGACTGGCAGCAGGTGTGGAGTCATTCGGGCGGTGCGACGGTACCCCCAAACATCGCGGCCTTCGGCGTGGGCTCTTACCAGCTTAATCTGCAGGTTCACGATAACCGCGGGCTCTGGTCGAATATGTACAGCCAAACCGTGCAGGTCATTAATCATCCGCCTGCGGCCAGCTTTACGATGCCAAGTGAGGTCTACCGGGATACGGTCATCATCTTGAATAATTTGACGCCCGATCCGGATGAAGACGGAGATAATTTGCAGTATGGCTGGTATACCAAGCTTAACAATGATCCTTATTACTGGCGGGGGAGCAACCGGAATCAGGTATTCAGGGTGCAGGACGTACTCAATGATTATGGGATTTCTGCTCAAAAAGCCATCTCTGACGGCTGGGAAATGAGACTGAACGCAACGGATGGATATCTGTATTCCTATGCCACCCAGATGTTCAGCGTCAAAAACCATGTTCCTACAGCGGCAATCAACGGTCCGGCAGCGGTCAATCAATACGATACCCATACCTTCACTTCCTTTGATGTGGATGAAGATGTAGCCGATCAGAGCAGCTTGAAGTATTACTGGCGGGTAACGGGAAGCGATCATAAGATCACACTTTTCCAGACTCCGAGTATCTCTCTTACCTTTGATGAACTAGGAACCTATACGCTGGAGCATTGGGCTGTAGACCAGATTGGAGACAAGTCGAACATAGCTACACTTAAGGTAACGGTTAAAGAAAACATGGCTCCTGGCATGACCCTTACGTATCCTGCAGGGACGGTTAACAACCCTACGATTATCGATGCGGAAAAAGAAGGAGATCCGCTGATCAAGTGGACCTACTCCGACCCGGAGAACGATCCGCAGGAGAGCTACCGGCTGGAGTTCTTTACGAAGGACGGGCTGCTAGCCAAAACGGTAGAGAACAGCGACAGTACGGGATCAGTACGCCAGTATCAATTGCCGGATCAATCGCTGGACCGATTCCTGCTCTATACCGTTCAGGGACGGGCATTCTCCAAACGGAAGTGGTCTGAAATCTCCAACGAAAAAGCCTTCATCATCGACAACCCGCCTAAGCCGGGATTCACCCTCATTACGGATACCGGAAAAGATGCGGCGAAGGTACCGATCTACCGGACGGATGTTCTAAACATCCAAAGTACAGCAACGGACGCGGATATTCCGAAGGGGGACGCCATAAGCCATCAGTATTTCCTGAAGCCGGCAGGTGGAACAGAGGCGCTCTTTAACACACAAAGCAATTTCACCAAGCAGTTCACTTCTAACGGAACCTTCGCCCTGCGGCAGGTTGTCACAGATTCATTGGGGCTGTACCGGGAACTTATTCAAAATATTACGGTAGTAAACCGGCTCCCTGTGGTGAACATCACTTACCCGGCGAGTACGGTGTACACCAGCCCAACCATTGTGAGCACCCTTACGCCAGTTATCAAATGGGATTATCAAGACGAAGACGGGGATTCGCAGCAACGCTTCAAGGTTCGCATCATTGATCTGACGAGTGGTCAGATTATCGGCTCGGGCGAACAGTATTCCAGCAACAAGCAGTGGCAGGTGCCGGCTGGCAGACTCGTGGAGAACATGAGGTATGGTGTGGAAGTAGAAGCCTATGACGGCTTTGAATGGAGTAAGGTCTCCCCTAAGAAATTCATGATGGTTAACCTGCTTAGCATTAAGGGGGCTGTCCGTCATACGGAGGAGTGGAATGGCAACCGTCAGGCATACAATATAAAGCAGAGCGGTTCGACTGAAAGTCCGCGGGGGTATAGTGTCTATTGGGCTGGCGAGAAATTCGTGCTGCAGGGGTCAGCTACCGGACTGCCGGATACCGTGCAAGTCACAATGACCGGAGGATACACGGCTGCGCTGAGCCCGACCGGGAGCGATAAGACCATGTGGACAGGTGAGCTGGCTGACCCATCGTTCGAACAGCTGCCGGATGGTCCGGTTACTTTTACCTTCACCGCAACCAATGAGTATCAGACCAAGGTGGATACAGTGGCGGTAACGATTCTCGGAGATTGGACAGAATATTATCAGAGCCATCGTGTAAAATAACGCGGGTTGCAATCCTTGTGCCTTATGCTTCTGCCATAATTTTATGTTTTACTAGGCATTAAGCGGGCGGAGGTTGATCGTTCAGACGATTCCCTCGGTCCGTTCTTCATGCAGCAGCAGCCTTGGGACTGCAAAATCTGGCGGATTAGTAGCTTGGGGGTTATGTAGACTGGAACCTAGCAGGGCCGCAGAATGACTCCGGTGCATATAGTAGGAGAGTTTGCCGCTGAATATTTTGTGAGCGCATAGAGATGAAGCGAAATCCTCCGGAGTCACGAAGCAGGAGGGCTTGGCTACCGGATGAACAGTAGTTTCCTCCAATACAGAGGCGACGAACTGGGAACAGAAATAGGCGTTATCACGGTCAATCCGGATGTTCAGCAGCACACCGACCAGACCGAGCAGGTGATATTTATAACGCTCCTGATTCTGCATCATACCCTGGACATGATTATACATCGTGTTGTATTCTTCCTCACTGACTCTAAGCTGGTAGATGGCACAGTCTGCACTGTTATAGAACGGATGGATGAAGTTCTCATGGATCAGTCCGGCGATAAAAGGGTTGTACACTTTTTTCCGGCCGAAGCTGTAGACCTCGCGCAGCTCACTGTCAAAAGCAATCGAGGCATGATTCAGCTCCGCTTTGGTGAACCATTTAATAATTCCGCTGAAGGCCGTGCCTGTTCCGGTCAGCACAATATAAATATCTCTGTTTGTAGTCATCTTCCGACTTCCTTCCTTCTGGAAATTATGGATAATTCGGATAAAATTCCGCTGAGGTACTTCCATCTTACTGTATAAACCCGCTTTGTAAAACAAACTTTAGTCTTAATTAGTAACTAGACTTAAGGCTAAGTCTCTGCATTCCTGTCGTGCATCTTCAAGAGCGCCGTAAATCTGGCTTAGGAGTGTATAGACCCGGCAGAAGCCGCTAAACATAAGCTACAGCAAAAACAATTGGAAATGCTTCCACTTCCGTGATACAATAATAGTCAAAATGACATTCTTGATTCGAGGAGGATTATTGTAATGACTGAACAAGCAAAAGATCAAGCCATTCATAAAGAAGAAAACTCAACGGTGGACAACCTGGCCATCACTACAATCCGTACACTTGCCATTGATGCCATTGAAAAGGCAAACTCCGGACATCCGGGTATGCCGATGGGCTCCGCACCTATGGGGTACCAATTGTTCGCCAAGACGATGAATCATAACCCGGACCACCCGACTTGGGTCAACCGTGACCGTTTCGTGTTGTCTGCCGGACATGGCTCCATGCTCCTCTACAGTTTGCTGCACCTAAGCGGCTATGATCTGCCTATGGAAGAATTGAAGCAGTTCCGCCAATGGGGCAGCTTAACTCCGGGACATCCGGAAGTTGGCCACACTGCCGGTGTAGATGCGACAACCGGTCCGCTTGGACAAGGTATCGGTATGGCTGTAGGTATGGCAATGGCTGAAGCTCAGCTGGGTGCCACTTACAATAAAGATGAACATAACGTGATTGACCATTATACGTACGCCATCTGCGGCGACGGCGATTTGATGGAAGGGATCTCTTCCGAGTCTGCTTCACTTGCCGGTCACCTGAAGCTGGGCAAGCTGATTGTAATGTACGATTCGAATGATATCTCTCTCGACGGCAAGCTGAACCTTTCATTCTCCGAGAATGTTGCCAAGCGGTTCGAAGCTTACGGCTGGCAGGTCCTGCGCGTAGAAGACGGTAACGATCTTCCTGCACTGGCTAAGGCTCTTGAAGAGGCTCAGGCAGACAGCAGCAAACCGACACTGATCGAAGTGAAGACTGTCATCGGCTACGGCAGCCCGAACAAGCAAGGTAAAGGCGGCCACGGCGGTACTCATGGCTCCCCGCTGGGTGCTGATGAAACGAAGCTGACGAAGGCATACTACAAATGGGTATATGAAGAAGATTTCTATGTACCGGATGAAGTCCGCGCCAGCTTTGCTGAAGTGAAGGCCAAAGGAATCGCCGCCAACAAGGCATGGGACGATAAATTTGCAGCCTACAAAAAAGCATACCCTGAGCTTGCTGCACAGCTCGAAACTGCACTGAACGGTGAGCTTCCTGCAGGCTGGGATGCTAATCTGCCCTTCTACAAAGCAGAAGACAAAGCTGTATCTACCCGTGTGGCTTCCGGTAATGCACTGAACGGACTGACTGGCGGTATCCCGCAGTTGGTTGGGGGTTCTGCCGATCTGGAGAGCTCGACCATGACGCACTTGAACGGTCTGTCCCAGTTCACCTCTGAATCCTATGACGGCCGTAATATCTACTTCGGCGTACGTGAATTCGGTATGGCCGCAGCTATGAATGGTATTGCACTGCACAGCGGTCTTAAGGTATTCGGCGGTACGTTCTTCGTATTCACAGATTACCTGCGTCCGGCTGTCCGTCTGGCTTCCATTATGAAGCTGCCGGTAACCTATGTGCTTACTCATGACAGTATTGCTGTGGGTGAAGACGGTCCTACCCATGAGCCGATTGAACAGCTTGCTTCCCTGCGTATCATTCCAGGTCTTACGGTCATTCGTCCGGCTGACGCCAACGAAACCTCAGCAGCTTGGGCATACGCTATGGAGAACACCGCTAATCCGGTAGCACTGGTACTGACCCGTCAGAACCTGCCGATCCTGGCTGGAACCGTAGACGGTGTGCGCGATAACATCAAACGCGGCGGATATGTGGTATCTGATTCCAAGAACGGCACTCCGCAGGCACAGATCATTGCTACAGGCTCTGAAGTACAGCTGGCGGTTAAGGCTCAGGCTGCGCTTGCCGAAGAAGGCATTGATGTTCGTGTAATCAGCTTGCCGAGCTGGGATCTGTTCGAGAAGCAGGATAAGGCATACCGCGATTCCGTTATCCTGCCTGAAGTGAAGGCCCGCCTGGCCATCGAAATGGCGCAATCCTTCGGCTGGGAACGTTATACAGGCGATCAGGGCGACATTCTGGGAATCACTACCTTCGGCGCTTCCGCCCCTGGCGACACTGTAATCAGAGAATATGGCTTCACTGTAGAAAATGTAGTCAGCCGTGTAAAAGCGCTGCTATAATAGACGGATCTAACAAGTTGAAACGGCTTTGCCGTCCTTTCTAAAGGACGGTACCGTTTCAGCGAGAAATAGAAGGATAATTTATAGTGTGAAACCTATAAATTCTTATATTTGAACAAAGGGGAGAATAAGCAGATGAGTCAGTTCACCAACGCGACAATTCAAAAAGCAGCCAATATTTATTACGACGGAAAAGTGACCAGCCGTACAGTTACTCTGGAAGACGGCACTAAGGTGACACTCGGCATTATGCTGCCTGGCGTATACGAATTCGGCACAGAGGGCCCCGAGACGATGGAGATTCTCTCCGGCAAGCTCAAGGTGCTGCTTCCCGGCACTGAAGTGTGGAAGGACATTGACGGAGCGGAGACCTTCCATGTTCCCGGCAACTCCAAATTTGCCCTGGAAGTATTCGTATTAACTGATTATTGCTGTTCTTACCCGATTGTATAAAATAAAGAATTGGAACGAAGGAATCCCCTGGCAGCTTCGGCTGCCGGGGGATTTTTTTGTAGACAGACCATCATTCCTTAAGACGCGGGAGCACAAATACACAATTCGACAAAAGATGAAGCTATTTAATCTATTATTGACGAAATAGGTATATTCTCATATACTTCCACTATCCATTTGGGGAACTGGCACATTCTGCTAGGAATGATAGAGGAGATGAGAGGTTGGGAAAGTCAAGCTTTTGCAAGGAAATACATAAGCTTACGTTGTTATGGTTCGGTTGTTTAATACTATTAGTGCTGTTATTTGTACCTGCAGGAATGACCTATGCATCGGCAAATATAGTGAATCCAAATCAGGTCTATTCCTATACTGTTATGCAAAGGGATATTGAGAGTCTAGTGACGCGATACCCTGATCTGGTATCATCCGAATCGCTGGGAGCGACTGCTTATGGGCGGCAGCTATGGGCAGTGAAGCTGGGGCGGGGAGAATCGGCGCTGTTCCTTAACGGTTCTCACCATGCCAGAGAATGGATGACCAGCAGTCTTTTGATGAAAATGATAGATTCGTACGCCCAGGCCTATGATAACAATGAGACGATAGGCGGTTATAACGTACGCCGTTTACTGGATGAAGTCAGCATCTGGTTCGTGCCGATGGTCAATCCGGATGGAGTTACCCTGTCCCAGCAGGGTACAGCAGGACTGTCAGCAGATGTGGCTCAAATGCTGCGTCAATATAACGGAAACAGCAGCAATTTCAACCGTTGGAAGGCGAACATGCAAGGCCTTGACCTAAACCGTCAATATCCGGCGAACTGGAAGGGCATAAAGAATGCCAGCTCATACCCGTGGTATCAGAATTATAAGGGGAAGAAGCCGGGAGAGGCTGCGGAAGTGCAGATGATGATGAATTTCACAGAGCGGATTGATCCGGAGGTGACTATTTCCTATCATAGCTCCGGGGAGATTATTTTTTGGCATTTCAATACGATTAATAGCAGTCTGAACCGGGACAAAACGATAGCCAGATCCCTTACCGGTCTGACCGGTTATTCTCTGGTAGCTCCCGAGAAGAATCCTTCGGGTGGCGGATATAAGGATTGGTTCATCCAGGAGTACCGCCGTCCGGGGTTCACCATTGAGATTGCAAGCTATGCGGGGGAAGGCAGCGTTCCCTTGAAACAGTTCAATGGCATCTGGTCCGAGAATAAAGCGGTTGGCTTATATTCTGCCGGACAATCCTATTCGTTATGGCTGGCTAAGCAGAAGGCACAATATCTTCAAGAATCCATGGATCTGCTGGCTGAAACAGAACTGTACGCGAATATAGGGGCTTCTGCTGGAGGTACACGTATTCTACCGCAAAAGCTTCATGTTATTGCCCGGAAGGGTGACTGGTATCAGGTTCAGGCAGCGGAGGGCCTGGGATGGATTCATCCATCTCCCGGAAAGCTCGCTGTAATTGAGCAAATCTCGGCGAATGCCAGCTGGAGCAATCGTATACCGGCTTATCAATATCCGGATGCTTACTCACCGAAAGTGACCTTCATCGATCCGCAGACTATGGCGATATCGGGAAGATATGGGACCTGGCTGCGGGCTTCTGCTCCGGGCGGGGACTGGTGGATAGACGGACGTAAAGTAACGATTACATGGCCTGAGAAGGCAGAGAATTCAATCCCGGCAACCGATAGCGGATTACCAGAAGAAGAGCAGCCTGAGGCTGCTGAGGGTACTCTGTAATCCTGCACCAGTGCGCTACTGCAACACAAAGGCACAGCCGATAAATCCGGCTGTGCCTGGGCAATCATGCAATCTGGTATATCATCTATTCCTTATCCCCAGAGCCGCCGATCTTCCGGCCGATCCAGTCTTTGTAGGATTTGACCACAGCGGAGAGGTCCACGTCGCCGTAGCCGTGGTTGAAGCCTGCCTGGAACATGCTCTTGGCTACGCCGAGCATAGATATTTAAAACGAATATTGAAACTCATGGAGTAACCAAAGTTGAAGAAATAGGTAAAAAAGACGACATCCATTCGGAGGAACCGAATAGCGTCGTCTTTTTGATGCGTTTTTTACTTTGTCTATGAAAAGTTAGTTTTCAGTGGCTTCGGATAACCTTGGGGTGCTTTTTTTGTATTGTCAGCTCCCCGTGCTTTTGTAATGCCTCACGCCTATGCGCCAGACCAGCAGAGACACTCCGAGGAAGGCAGCTCCGGAGGGGAGCGAGAGGAAGCCCAGCCAGCGGGGATAATTCCAGCCGCAGACGGTGGCCGCCGGATAGAAGCTGATGAACAGCATGGGGAGCACAAAGCTGAACAAGGATTTTAGCATCCGCGGCATATAAGGCTCCGGGCAGCGGGTAATCTGGTAGCTGGCGTTGGTCAGCAGAAAGATCCAGTCCAGCCCTTTGATAGTGAAAAAAGCTAGCCCTGAGGTTAGCACGAACACTCCGCAGTACATCAGACAGCCTCCGGTCAGCGCCATCGCCAGAATGCCGAGCCTTCCGGGCGTCAGGGGAACGCCGAGCTGTCCCAGCGCCCAGCCCGCCGCACAGATCCCTGTAAACGGCCGGACCAGCCGGTGCAGATGGAATCTGGAGGCGGCAACCTGCACGAACAGGGACCGTGGACGGAGCAGCAGCCGGTCGAAATCGCCGGAGCGCAGCAGATGCCAAGGGAAATAATCAAAGCCGCGGCATAGACTCTCGGCAAGTCCGAAGGAGGCTACCGCCAGTGAGTAGACCAGAATGATATGGGCCACGGTCCATTCGCCCACATTACCAAAGCGGGAGAACAACAAGACGGTGGCGATGGGATCAGTGACTACCACGGTGAGCACCTGAATCAGCATCAGCCACCAGCCCTTATATTCCATGCCGGACAGCAGATGCATCCGCAAGTATTTGCAATAAATTTTACCTTCAGCAAGCATTCGTTATTCTCACCCTCCCTGGACGATAATGTTATGCAGTCTGCGCTTCATGATCATCCGGCCCGCCGCGATAAAGATAAGGCTCCAGAGGAGCTGTAAGCCGATGCCGGGCAATGCGGCAGCAGGAGCCACGCTGCCTATATATAGCTGCAGAGGGATGTCGGCGAATCCGCCAAACGGCTGCAGGTACAGGAAGGTCTGCATGAAATCAGGCCAGAGACGCAGGGGAAGATAGGTGCCGGACAGTATGCCGCTTAGCAGAAGAAGCATATAGGTCGGTCCATCCCCCCAAGTGATATTCAGCCGGATCGCAGTCACAAACATAGCGAAGGCCGAGCACAGCACAAACGCCATAACCACCGACAGCAGGAAATAGAATAGTGCAGGCAGGGAGGCGGGTCCACCTAGGGCATATCCGGCAGGCATCAGGAGGCCGGCCATTATGGTAGCCAGCCCCCTCATCCAACTGGTGCCGAGCTTGCCGGCCGAGCTTTTAACAAACCAGTGGGTGTACAGGTTCATGGGCCGGCACAGCTCAATACCGACGTCGCCGTTGTTGATTTTTCCCATAATTTCGCTGTCGATGTTCATACTCTGGAGTACAAACAGACCCTGGGCCAGCCAAACATAGGATATGGCCTGAGGAAGGCTGAGTCCGTTATTGTTCCAGGAGCCATTGTCGCTGTATGTATAGAACACGGTGAACAGCACACATTCTATAAGCGCCCAGAACACACTGACCATCGTGCCTGATATGGCGGACACCCGGTACTGGAGCCCTTCAGCCATGCGGATTCGGAAGAGGGAGCTGCAGGCCCGGCATGTATTTCTAAAGTTCATTGTGCACCTCCTGATGGGCTGATGGGCTTAACCCAAAGCCAAGTCATTGTACATAGCCGCAATCATCGCATCCGTGTTCACTTTCATGACGACCTCCGGCGCATATTTCTGCTGCAGACCTGATAGCTGCCCGTCATAGAGCAGTTGTCCGTGCCCGATCACCATGACCCGCTGGCATAATGCCTCAATATCGTCCATATCGTGTGTGGTCAGCAGCATCGTAATCCCGTACTTACGGTTCTCTTCCTTTAGAAAATTGCGCAAAGCCAGCTTGGATACCGCATCGAGTCCGATGGTTGGCTCATCCAGAAAGAGAAGCTTCGGCCGGTGCAGCAGCGCAGCTACCAGCTCACAGCGCATCCGCTGCCCGAGCGAAAGCTGTCTCACCGGGGTCCTTAAGAGCGCTTCCACACCAAGTGTTGCCGATAACTCGGATAGTCTTAAGCGGTAGTCTCCTGGGGGGATCGCATAAATATCCTTTAGTACATCAAAAGAGTCTGCCACCGGAACATCCCACCATAACTGTGAGCGCTGGCCAAACACAACGCCGATCTTGGATACATGCTCTACGCGGTGCTTCCATGGAATCTTGCCCAAGATGGTGCATTCTCCGCTGTCGGGTGTCAGGATGCCGCTCATTATCTTGACGGAGGTGGATTTGCCGGCGCCGTTCGGGCCAATATAACCTACCAGTTCACCCTCTTCAATATCAAAGCTGATGCCGCCGAGCGCGTCCACCCGGGTAACATTCCGCATAAACGCTCCTCTCAGTAGCCCCCACTTTCCTTCGGGCCGTTTGTACACCTTGAAGCTTTTGCGGATATCTCTCAGTCTGATTTGCATATCAGTCGCCTCCTTCGCGCAGAAGATCATATCATTAGGGGAGGAGAGGGGGACAGCCGCGTCGGAGGCCTTCTTGATCCTTGCTGCCCGGCTGACAGGGGGAGAATCATTTATTTTCTTCATTTTCCATAAAAATGCTTGTTATGTTGACATTTCTGTGCTATATTAATTTTATAGTTAACGCAAGGAAAACGTATGTTTTTTTGTATATGTACTGTAAAATAAACTTCTCGTACCGGTGATGAAATCATCGGTATTTTTGCGTTCTCGCCCTAATTAGACGGCCTTGCCATGAATGCAAAGAAAGGTGCCCTGGAATTCCAGGGCACCTTTTTCTATGGGATGCGGGCTGAATGTATGCGGAAAACCGAACACAATAGGCTGGGCGTTGACCCGTGGTCAAAATGTAATCGAAAAACAGGCATGACAAGACAGAGGCCTTGTCACCCCCAGGAATGAAAATAAGTGGGTGGCATCCGTCGCAACCATTCTAAATGAGGCTGTAGTCGTCAACACTACATATACAAATCAAAGGGCGGAAACGGTTACTGGGATACACCCCGTGCGAAAAACCGTTCTATTGCGCTTTTCGAGCATCGCCTATTGTAGCCCCAAAAGTACGTGTATTAAATTACACTCACTCGAGCGCATGATTTGTAAACTGACGATGGAGGATGGTTGGAATGGATGCTGTACGTATGTGTTGCGCCGGTCTGGACGTGCACCAGGAAACCGTTGTGGCCTGCGTGTTGAAAGGACCGATCGAACAGAAACCACAATGTCACCTGAAAACCTTTGGGACGACAACCAAAGAATTGCTAGGCCTGCAAGATTGGCTGAGTGAACACGGCTGCCGGGAGGTGGTGATGGAGAGCACGGGCGTGTTATGGAAACCGGTATGGAACATCTTAGAGGGCAGTTGTGATCTGGTCTTGGCCAACGCCCAGCGGGTAAAGAATACGCCGGGTCGAAAAAGTGACATGCAAGATGCGCGCTGGTTAGCGCAATTGCACCGTTGCGGGCTCATTGAAGGCAGTATGGTGCCCGAACAGGACATTCGGGATTTGCGAGACTTGACCCGTTACCGGAGTAAGATGGTGCAGGCGGTGACGGCGGAGAAAAACCGCATTCACAAAATCCTGCAGGATGCCAACATCAAGCTAACCACCTTTATGTCCGATCTATATGGGGTTTCAGGGCGGGGCCTGCTCCAGAAGATCATGGACGGCGAGGTCATCGACGAAGGGACCGTTAAGAACCTGGTCAAAACCCGTTTAAAAAGGAAAGTTCCGCAGTTGCTAGACGCGCTCAATGGCAAGCTGCGCCGTCATCATCGCGAGATGATTCGAGACCACTGGGACCACTTGGTCTATTTGGAGAAAAGGATCACGGAACTGGAAGCTCGAATCGAGGCAAAGGCAGAACCGTACCTGGAGAAGATTGAACAAATTGACTCCATTCCAGGAATTGAGCGGACGTCTGCCGTGACCATCTTTGCCGAAGTGGGGCCGCATGTCGCGGAAATGTTCCCGAGTGATGCGCAGTTTGCTTCATGGGCGGGGGTGTGTCCAGGGAACAACGAAAGCGCTGGAAAGCGAAGAAAGTCAAAAACGATGCAAGGGAACAAGCATCTGAAAGGGGCCTTGTGTCAGGCGGCTTGGGCAAACTCTCGCTCCTCGAATCGGATCGGACAATTCTTTCGACGAATTCGTAAGAGACGAGGCGATAAAAAAGCAAACGTCGCCACCGCGCATTTGCTGATTCGAATCCTCCATGCCCTGATGCGGGAGAAGAGGTCATACCAAGAAATAGACGTCTCACTAGGCGATGAGACGTCCAAGAAAAACACGTTAGATAGGTACGTGAAATATATCCAGCAGTTAGGATATAGTGTTCAATTGAATCCTATCCCATAGTCTTCCCTTTTTCAAAAAAACGAAACGTTTTTTTGGGGCGATGGGTCTTTTTTTGTCAAAAACCCAGTCTGCGGCGCATTTTCCGATATTTTTATTTTCGTATTAAACCGAATACATTCTTAGGTGCGGCATAAAATATCGGGTGGTTCACCCGATAGGCTAATTCTGCTCTAAACAGCCTGCCTTTGTCAGCGGATGTGTCCGCTCATATTCCCAGATGCTCTGGCTGCTCTCCGCATCATAGATTTCTCCGGTACGAATGAAGCCGTGCTTCTCATAGAAGTGATGATTCCGGACGGCCCAAGAGGGAGTATCCAGCGTCCAGCGCTTCGCAGCAGGGTACTGTACAAATAGGAAATGCAAAGCTTCATGTCCGAAGCCTTGATTCTGGCAGAGCGGATCGATAAAGATGCGGCCCAGATGACATTCCTCTTCTGAAGATGACGGGATGATTATCATCCCGCCGACAATTTCACCGTCTTTCAGAAGCTTGTAGTAATGGCCCTGCTGCATCTGTTCCGCTTGCCAGGGCACAGAATCATAGCCCGGAGGGCCATCCTCTTCTTTACCCTGATAACGGCGGGCATCATCGTCGAAGGTTCTTTTCTGTACATCCGCCAACATGGCCGCATCTTGTGGCCGGGCGAGTTCAAAGGTCAGCATTGAAATTTCCTCCCCTGTTTACAATAGTGTGTAACACCATCATAAACAGATTCTGGAAAAGCCGCCGTTACATTAGTTACCTTCGCCGATCTTCTTCCCGATCCAGTCTTCGTAGGATTTGACCACCGCGGAGAGGTCCTCGTCGCCGTAGCCGTGGTTGAAGCCTGCCTGGAACATGCTCTTGGCTACGCCGAGCATAGGGGAAGGGACGCCGGTGGAATCACTGAGCGAGGAGGCCAGCTTGAGATCCTTGAGCATCAGGGCAAGAGAGAACTGGTTGCTGAAGTCGCCTTCGATGATCTTCTGGCCCTTCAGCTCGGCCTGCTTGCTGCCGGCTGAGCCGTTCTTCACCAGCTCCAGGAACTTGTCTGCGGGTACTCCGGATTTCACCGCAATGGAGAAGCCCTCGGCGAGCGCGACATTGTGAATGCCGACCATGGCATTGTGAGCCAGCTTGGCTACAGCGCCGCTGCCGTTAGCGCCCATATGCAGCAGCAGGCGGCCCATGGAGTCGAAGAGATCCCGGTGCTTCTCAATCACTTCGGCATGTCCGCCGACCATGAAGACCAGTGTGCCGTCTATAGCTGCCGGCTTGCTGCCGGTTACAGGGGCATCAAGGAAGCTGCCGCCCCGCGCTTCAACTTCAGCGGCGATCTCTTTTGCAAGGCCGGGGGAGATGGTGCTGGAATCAATCACAGTTGTTCCCGGCTGAAGGGTAGCGAGAATACCATCGTCACCGTAGAAGACTTCACGGATCGAATCATCGTTGCTGATCATGGTGATAATAACATCCTTGCCTTCTGCTGCTGCCTGCGGAGTGGCGGCTGTCTTCGCGCCTTCCTGTTCCAGAGGTTTGCATTTCGCTGCTGTACGGTTGTACACCGTAACCTCAAAGCCGCTTCGCAGCAGATTCGACGCCATAGGTGCTCCCATTGTTCCGAGTCCGATAAAGCCGATGTGCTTCATTTCAATTCCACCTTTGCTCTCCTGAGATCATATTATAGAAACTAAGTTTGCCTTCATTCTATCAGAAGGTTACAGCATGTTCCACAGAACAGGTTTGCTTGTTTGCTTGGTAACCGCTTTCAGTGTTTTTTTCATAAACAGGGTTCGGAAAGCCGGGGATATGCCTTAAGACCTTGCCAGTCAAGGCAAATTAAAGTATTCTAGATTATAATGTTGCAACACACGGTGTCAAATCTAAAGAGATAAACAGGAGGCTACCATTACCGATGTCCAAGAAGATTAATTTTGACTACACCAAAGCCCTTTCCTTCTTCAGCCAGACCGAGATCGACTACTTCGCCGCTCCGGTGAAGCTGGCCCACGAACAATTGCATAACAAGAGCGGAGCCGGCTCCGATTACCTGGGCTGGATTGATCTCCCTACAGCGTATGACAAGGAAGAATTCGCCAGTATTCAGCAGGCTGCCAAGAAAATCCAGAGCGACTCCGAAGTGCTGATCGTTATTGGTATCGGCGGATCTTACCTGGGGGCACGCGCAGCTATTGAGGCGTTGTCGCATTCTTTCTACAATAACCTGTCCAAGGACAAGCGCAAGACACCGGAGGTTTATTTTGCCGGTAATAACATCAGCTCTACCTACATCACGCATCTGCTTGACCTGGTAGAAGGCAAAGACTTCTCCGTGAACGTAATCTCCAAATCCGGTACAACTACCGAGCCTGCCATTGCTTTCCGTATCTTCCGTGCAGCACTGGAGAAGAAATACGGCAAGGAAGAAGCACGCAAACGGATCTACGCTACAACAGACAAGGAGAAGGGCGCACTCAAGAAACTGGCTAACGAAGAAGGCTATGAGTCGTTCATTATCCCAGATGATGTAGGCGGACGTTATTCCGTACTGACACCGGTAGGCCTTCTGCCTATCGCCGTAGCGGGAATTAACATTGAAGAAATGATGCAGGGGGCCGCAGCCGCAGCCGATGAGTTCAACAATCCAGATGTGGCTACGAACCAGAGCTATCAATATGCTGCAGTACGTAACGCGCTCTACCGCAAAGGCAAGACGACAGAAATCCTCGTGAACTACGAGCCGTCCCTGCACTTTGTCTCTGAATGGTGGAAGCAGCTGTACGGCGAAAGCGAAGGCAAGGACTTCAAGGGAATCTATCCGTCCTCAGTGGACTTCTCGACGGACCTGCACTCCATGGGCCAATTCATTCAGGAGGGTAACCGCAACATCTTTGAGACGGTTATTCAAGTGGAGAAGGTACAGCACCATGTAACGATCGAGAATGATCCAGATGATCTGGACGGCCTCAACTTCCTGACCGGCCAGACGATGGATTTCGTTAATAAGAAGGCGTTCCAGGGAACTATGCTGGCGCATACCGACGGACAGGTGCCGAACCTGATCGTTACCATTCCTGACCAGACGCCTTATACTTTCGGCTATCTGGTGTACTTCTTCGAGAAGGCTTGCGGGATCAGCGGATACCTGCTGGGTGTGAATCCGTTCGACCAGCCGGGTGTTGAAGCCTACAAGAAGAACATGTTCGCACTGCTGGGCAAACCAGGCTACGAGAAAGAAAAGGCTGAGCTGGAAGCCAGACTTACCGAATAGTCCCACTCTAACCGCAGATCATTCATAGTAAGTTAAGTCATCAGGGAGCAGTCCATAGGTAACCACTACCAGGGCTGCTCCTAATATATATCAAGTTATCACATGTAGAGTAAGGAATGGACAACAATGCTGGAACAATACCGGACGGTACGTACCTCTGGCTCGCTGGAGGTCGTAATCCGTAAATCACGCTTTATCGGGCATGTTATGCCGGTGGAGAACGAGGAAGAAGCTGTGCAATTTATCGATTCGATCAAGAAGCAGCACTGGAATGCTACGCATAACTGCTCTGCTTATATGATCGGGGAGAGGGATGAGATCCAGAGACAGTCGGATGACGGGGAACCGAGTGGAACGGCCGGGAAACCGATTTTGGAAGTAATCCGCAGCCAACAGGTGAAGAATGTCGCTATTGTAGTTACCCGTTATTTCGGAGGCATTATGCTGGGTGCAGGCGGGCTGATCCGGGCCTATACCGATGGTGCTGTACTGGCGCTCGCGGCCGGAGAGGTCATTACACGTGTGCTGAGACGGGAGGTATTCGTGGAAATCGAGTACACTTGGCTGGGCAAGGTGGAGAATGCACTGCGGGGGCGTAATATCCAGACCGGAGAGACTTTGTTTACGGATAAAGTTACACTGCTGTGTCTTCCGCGCAATGATGAAGGTGACGCATTTATCGCATGGATAACCGATCTTACGGAGGGGCAATCCCTGGTTACGGAAGGGCGGCGGCTTTACTACAGCGAAGGGGAATAGATTATGGCAAGAAGAGCAGTGGAACAGGAGTTGTCGAGAGAAAGAATTCTGGAGGCGGCGAGGCATCTTTTCATCACCAAAGGGTACCGTGCCATTTCGATGCGCAGCATTGGCCAGCACCTGGGTTACAGCCACGGCTCCCTATATTACCATTTCAAAGAGAAGGCCGAACTTTTCTACGCCATTGTCGTTGAGGATTTCAATCATGTGGCTTCACTTCTGAATCAAGCTATGACCACTCCGCCTCAAGAGGGAATGACCCGGGTAGAGCAGCTGATTATGGAGTTCATCCGGTTCGGGCTGGACCATCCGTATCAGTATGAGATCATGTTCATGATTCGAGACGAAGAGCTGCTGGCTTATTGCCGGGCAGAACAGGGCCGGTGTTTCGAGTTATTTGCAAGCATTGTCCGCCGTCATATGAAGGAAGAGGGATATGTATCGGAGGACTGGCAGAACGTGCCGCTGACCTTATTCTTATCTGCTCACGGATTCATTTCGTATTATATTCAGGATAAAGTGTTGTTCGAAGATGTGAAGCAAGCTGCCTTGACACATGTCAAGGTATTAAGCCGCAGTTTATAAAAAGCTGTTTTTTTTAACGGCTCGTACTTTAGAGCGTTGCATTGGTATAACTTTGCATGGTGAAAGTGTTACAGGAACTATAAATTGTATAGAGAGCAGCTTCGCGGTTCATGCGTTGCTGCTCTTCTACAAGGGCAGGCAGTGCTAGCCTTCTATAATTTTGAGGTGGCACTGGCGTTGCCTTGGACCATCGAACTCGCAAAAATAGATGCCCTGCCAGCGGCCCAGCAGCACAGCCCCTTCATGAATGATAAGAGTCTGCGAAGGACCGGCCGTAATGGACTTCAGGTGGGAAGCCGTATTGCCCTCAGCATGGCGGTATTTGGGATGCTCCCAAGGATAGACCTCATCCAGACGCATCAACACATCACGCTTCACATCAGGATCGGCGTTCTCGTTAATCGCAATCCCTGCGGTGGTGTGCGGGCAATAGACAATTAGCAGTCCGTTAAGTACTCCGCTATTCTTCACATAAGCTTGAACCTCACGGGTAATATCCCGCATTTCATCCCGTTTGCTGGTGGTGATCTCCATAGTATGCAGCATCATGAACAGCCCCTCTCTGATTTGGATGCAACAAGTGCTACTTATACTTTAACCCAAAAACTAACAAAGTAATTGACGGCGGCAAGCGGTATTTGGTAAAGTAGGAATAACTTTAAACCAAGTATATTAATAGGAATAATCAAACCTTAAAGTCGAGTATACCGACCGGTTATCCGGAGGTGGGAGGGTGACCATTGAATTCGCTGATCAGGCACAAGGGCTGGACCTGGGGATTTAGATCAACGGTTGTACTTTATTTTGTCATACTGATTGTGCTGCCGATCCTCGGGGTCTATTACAATTCATTCTCATCCGGGCTAGGAAGCTTCACTGAAAGTGTGAGCGATCCGATTGCCTGGAAGTCGGTCCTGTTAACACTCAAGCTGGCGGTCATTGCGGCGCTTACGAATGTGCTGCTGGGTACGATGATCGCCTGGGTCCTTATCCGTTATAAGTTCCGGGGCAGGGCGCTGCTGAACAGCCTTGTCGATCTCCCGTTTGCCCTGCCAACTGCGGTTGGCGGACTGATGATTCTGCTGCTGCTGGGTCCGGGAAGCCTGATCGGAGGCCTTGCGGAATCCCTGGGCTTCACGATTGTTTTTCACCAGCCTGCGATTGTGATTGCGATGGTCTTCGTCACATTCCCCTTCGTCATCCGGGCGGTGCAGCCGCTACTGGAGGAGCTGGATGCTTCGGAAGAAGAGGCAGCCTATACGATGGGAGCGAAGCCGAGCCGGGTCTTCCTCCAGGTCATTCTTCCGTCTATGGCACCTGGCATGATCGGCGGCGGGATGCTGGCCTTTTCGCGGGCGCTCGCTGAATTCGGTGCGGTAGTTCTCGTGGCAGGCAATATTCCGGGGCGCACGCTGGTGTCTTCCGTATTTATTTTCGGAGAGGTCGAAAGTGATAATCCGGCGGGAGCCGCAGCGGTGTCGATCATTCTGCTGACCTTATCCTTCCTGATTCTCTGGCTGATCAGCCTCATGCAGATGCGGGGGAGAAGATCATGAGAAGATTGTGGATTGGACTGACCTATCTCGTGTTCTTCATCCTGATCGCAGCTCCGCTTGGCAGGATGACAATGGGGGCCTTCAGCGAAGGCTGGAGCGGATTCTGGAACGCCCTGACCCGGCCCGAGGCGCTGCATGCGCTGCTGATGACGGGATACGTTGTGGTGGTTGTGACGCTGCTGAATACGCTGTTTGGCATCATGACGGCCCTGTATCTGGTACGGGCGAATTGGCTGGGGCGGCGTCTCAAAAGCCTGCTGAACAGCATCGTGGATCTGCCTTATGCGGTATCGCCGGTTATCGGCGGGCTGATGATCGTTCTGCTGCTCGGGCCGGATAGTGCGCTGGGCGCGTTGTTTGAGCAAATCGGAGTGAAGATTGTGTACGCTTTTCCGGGAATGGTGATTGCTACCCTGTTCGTGACGTTCCCGCTAATGGTGCGTGAGGTGATGCCGGTGCTGCAAGAGATCGGGTCCCAGCAGGAAGAGGCCGCGTCCACACTCGGCGCATATGGCTGGACGACCTTCTGGAAGGTAACCTGGCCTTCTATCCGCTGGGCGGTCATCTATGGAGTGATTCTTACGGTGGCCCGCTCGTTGGGTGAGTTCGGTGCGGTGCTCGTTGTCTCAGGCAATATTATGAACCGGACCCAGACGGCCACCACACTGGTCTATCAGGATGTCGAGAATTTCAATGTTACGGCTGCGGGCGGGATAGCACTGGTGCTGGCCGCATTCTCCGCAGGACTGCTGCTGCTTATGGAATGGAGCAAGAGAAGAAAGGGAGGGCACTAATTATGCATGTAGAGGTCCGGGGACTCGATAAGCATTTTGGCGATTTTCATGCGGTGAAGGATGTCCATTTCGGCATTACCAAAGGCCATCTGATCGGGCTGCTCGGCCCAAGCGGCGGCGGCAAAACCTCGATCCTGCGGATGCTGGCGGGCCTTGAGACGCCGGACAGCGGCGAGATTATTTTCCACGGCCGGGCGGTGAACCATCTTCCGCCGCAGGAGCGTGAGATCGGCTTTGTCTTCCAGAACTATGCGCTGTTCAAGCATATGACGGTGTTCGAGAATATCGCCTTCGGCCTGAAAGTCAAAAAAGCCAGTAAGTCTGTCATCCGTGACCGCGTCACCGAGCTGGTGGAGCTTACCGGGCTGAAGGGCTTCGAGAACCGGTATCCGCATCAGCTGTCCGGGGGGCAGCGCCAGCGGGTGGCTTTTGCCCGGGCGCTGGCCCCTGAGCCGCAGCTGCTGCTGCTGGATGAGCCGTTCGCCGCGATTGATGCGAAGATCCGTCAGGAGCTGCGTTCCTGGCTGCGGGAGCTGATCGAACGTGTCGGGATCACCTCGATCTTCGTCACCCACGACCAGGATGAGGCGATTGAAGTAGCGGATGAGATTATGATCATTAACCAGGGGCGGCTGGAGCAGAAGGGTACGCCTTGGGATATCTATAAAGAGCCGAAGACACCGTTCGTGGCCACCTTCATCGGGGAATCCACGCTGATCGGGAGCGCTTCCGAGCTGAAGGGCTTCGAGGGCGCAGGCGACGGCAAGCCGACCAAGGCGCTGATCCGTCCCGAGTACATTGAGGTAGGCTACCTGCATGAATTCAGAATGGCTTCAGCCACGGAGCAGGGTACGGTCAAGCATCTGCATTTCCGCGGAAGTGAATGGCTCGTGGAGGTTGAGGTAAAAGGACATAAGCTGGTCACCTACCGCTCCCTGGAGAAAGAAACGCTCACTCCGGGCCAGGAGATATCCGTGCTGGTACACCGCGCTTACCTGTTCAATGAGGAGCGGAGCTGGATTCAGGAGAATGGGCTTAAGAAAGATCCGATGCCTGTATTTATCTAAAAAATAAATGATGTGGGATGTGTCGCCGGTATGAGGCTTATCAGAAGGAGCAGACAACTGCACGGATGGCTGACGGTCTTACTGCTGGCGGTGTTCACCCTGACCGCTGCCGGTTGCGGGAATGAGCAACAGGCTGCAGGAGAGGCAGGTGCACCGCCGCAGGGAGATCTAACGCTTGTGGTGGGTGCCTATAGCGTGGTGAAGGATGCCATGGGCGAGATTCTTCCCAGGTTCGCTGAGAAGTGGAAGGCGGATACCGGTCAATCGATCGTATTCCAGCAGTCCTATGAGGCTTCCGGAACCCAGGCGAGGGCGATTGCCGGCGGCTTCGAGGCGGATGTCACGCTGCTTGCCATGGAAGGCGATGTCGGGAAGCTGGTCAAGGCGGGTCTGGTGGAGAAGGACTGGAAGAAGCGAGGCGGCGAGGCGGGCATGGTGACGCGGTCGGTTGTGGCCCTGGGAACGCGGGAGGGCAATCCGAAGGGGATTCATGATTTTGCCGATCTGGCGAAGCCGGGGGTGAAGGTACTCTACCCTAATCCGAAGACCTCCGGCGGTGCCCAGTGGGACATCAACGCGATCTACGGGGCCGGCCTGAAGCGTTCTGAGGAGCAGGAGGGGGCGAAGGACCCTGCGGCTGCCAAGGCCTTCCTTGAGAGTATACACAGGAACGTCGAATCTCTGGATAAAAGCGGACGGGCGTCGATGGCTGCCTTCGAGTACGGGGTGGGCGATGTGATCGTCACTTATGAGAATGAGCTGCTGGCGCGGATTGCCGAGGGTGTGAAGTATGAGGTGGTCATCCCTAAGAATACGATTCTGATCGAGAATCCTGCGGCTGTGGTGGATAAATACGCGGATAAGCATGGTACCCGTGCGGCCGCAGATGCGCTTGTAGATTATCTGACGACGCCGCAGGCGCAGGAGATATTCGCCAAGTTCGGCTTTCGTCCCGTGAGCCAGCAGGTCTATGCGGCTCATGAGAGCCAATATCCGGTTCCTGCCGGACTGTTCGACATCAGCTATCTTGGCGGCTGGGAGGAAGTACGCACGACGCTATACTCCAAGCGGGGCATATGGTATCAGGTGCTGGCCGGGATCTAGGCAGTTAAAGGCAGGTTCTGAGTTGAGGTGCGTATGAGGAAGAGAGCTGTTCTATGGCCGGATGAGGCCGAAGGACGGCTCTTTGCCGTTCTTGCAGGCCGGTGTGCAAAGGAGTGGCTCCTGTTCTATAATGAACTGACGGATATTTGAGAAAAAGGACGATGAGGTGGGCAAGCAAATGGATACATTAGTGTTCCTCGGAACAGGGGATGCCATGGGCGTACCCCGGGTCTACTGTGATTGTGAGACCTGCACGGAAGCGAGAACCACCGGGCGCAACAACCGCCTGCGTTCTTCTGTGCTTATAGATAACGGCAGCGGCTTCCTGGCGATCGACTGCGGACCGGACTGGCGGCGGCAGATGGAGCTGCAGGGGCACCGTACCATGAAGCGTCTGCTCGTGACACATGCGCATTTCGATCATATCGGCGGGCTTCCGGAATGGGCGGACAGCTGCCGCTGGATGGGCTTCCGGGGAGAGCTGTATGCTCCGGCAGAGGTTATTCCTGTCATTCAGCGGCAATACCCGTGGCTCACCGGGCATATCGATATGATTCCTTGCGATGACGGCATCACACTGGACGGCTGGCAGATTTCGACGTGGCGGGTCAACCATGGCAAGAATGGTTATTCCTACGCCTACAGACTGGAGAAGGAGGAATATGCCTGGGTGTACTGCCCGGACTCGATCTCTCTGACCACGGAGGAAACCAGGCGTATGCATGGAGCGGACCTGCTGGTGCTGGGAACCAGCTTTTATTACGAGGCAGCTGAATTGTCCACCCGCTCTGTGTATGATATGACCGAAGCCGCCGACCTGCTGGAGACCGTTCAGCCGCGCCGTGCGGTCTACACACATATGTCGCATGACATCAATCTGGAGAAGGATTATATTCTGCCGGAGAAGGTTACGCTTGCCGTTACGGGAATGAGGCTTCCGCTGTGCCGGGAGGAGATCTGAGCAGCATAGCAGTGCGGGACTTGTGTGTGTCACTTAGGATGTGTGCAATTTGATGCAGTGAGTTGGATTGCCGAGAGGAGCTGGTTGTGATGATCAAAGGTTTCGGAGGTATCTTCTGGAGGACCGGAAATCTTGAAGCGGTGAAGAAATGGTACAGTGAGGCGCTGAAGCTTGAAATCGACAGTTGGAACGGGACTGTAATCAGACCCGGGTCAGGCAATGAGACGATCTTGTCCTTCTTCACTGAGCATGACTCTTATTTCCCGGCAGAGCAACAGGTAATGTTGAATTTCCAGGTCCATGATCTGGACGAGGTTATCAAGCATCTGGAACAGATAGGCGTACCGCTTGCCAAGAACAAAGAGAGCAGCGAATTCGGACAATTTGTTTGGATTACAGACCCTGACGGGCGGCTGGTTGAGCTTTGGGAGAAATAAAGCCGGTCCATCACCACGACAGAAGTTTATAATCCGTGTCAGCCGACTATTCACGCACAGTCATATCGATTAAAATACGCTCCCCATAAAGCAGACAGGTTTGATTACTGCTGCTGTATGGGGAGTTTTTACTATGCTTTTCATCCCCAAGACCGACAAGGGAATCCGTCTGCCGTCGCTGGGCCCCTTGCCTGGGGTCTAGTAAACTAAAGGCATCGGAGCCGCAGAGAGTGGGCCCACTACGAGTCCGCTTTCCAGTTTTATGTATATGATGCGTATATTTCTTTATTTTCAAAAAGGGAAGGAGGGACTATACTATAACGATGTGCCAGGGGTTAGGAAGAAACTGTTAGTGCCGTAGGGGCTGGAATTTTAAAGAGGAGATGAGGTTGTGAAAAAGAAAAAAGGTGCTTTTGCCAGATTAAGTACATACATGCTTAGACATAAGCTGATTTATGCCGTATTGCTCTTGGTGACGTTATTCAGTATTGTGCTCGATCTTACGATGGCCTGGTTCCTGGCCCGGATTACGGATGCGGCCGTCCGGCTGGATGTGGAGTCGTTCAAGGGGCTGGCCTGGTTCGGGATTCTATTCTTGCTGGTTACGGGATTGAATACCTTCGTCAGTGCGTATCTCAAGACCAATGTATCAGCCAAAATCAGAAATGAGCTGCGCCAGGATATGATGGGACATACACTGGCCTTGCCGCAGTCTTATTTCGACCGCAATCATTCGGGTGATTTGTTGTCCCGGTTCACGAATGACAATCAGTCGGTGGGGGAAGCGTGCGGGCAGGTAATACTGGATCTGCTGCGCAACCCGCTGCTGGCGGTAGCCTCCTTCGGCTATCTGCTCTATATTAACTGGCTGCTGGCGCTGATTTGCCTGTCCATCGGGCCGCTGCTGTTCCTGACCGGTAAAATCTTCGGTAATGCCATGCGCATCAACAGTGTCCGGGTGCAGGAAAGTATGAGCCGGACTACGGCTTTTCTGAACGATATTCTGGGCAGCAGCATGGTGTTCAAGGCATTCTCCATGGAGCGCAGGCTGCAGAAGCAGTATGTAGGCTACAGTGAGGATATTGCCTTAGGGGAGAAAAAGAAAGCGAGAATCGAAGGCGCAACCGGAGCGATCTCCTCCTTGCTGGGGAATCTGACCTTCCTGCTGGCTCTGGTGATTGCCGGGTGGTTCGTGGCGAATGGAAGACTTGAGGTCGGGGCGATGATTGCCTTCATTCAGTTGATGAACTATCTGGTGGGTCCGTTCTCATCCCTGCCGGGCCTGGTCGCTTCCATGCAGCAGTCGCTGGGTGCAGCGGAGCGGATCTTCGAGGTGATGGATGCGCCTGCTGAAGTTGAGGTGCTGCCTGAAGTCAGGGCGGAGCTGCCGGGGTTCGGGGAGCTACGGCTTGCAGAGGTGTCATTTAGCTATCCGGGCAGTGAGAAGCAGAGCCTTAACAAGGTCAGTCTGGAGCTGGCACGCGGCCAGCAAATGGCCGTAGTAGGTCCGAGCGGCGGGGGGAAATCCACCCTGTTCAAGCTGCTGCTTGGTTTCTATCAGACGGATGCGGGTGAGGTTGCGATCAACGGCCGTCCGATCAGCGGAATACCGCTTGCAGAGCTGCGGAGCTACTTCGCCTATGTGCCTCAGGAGTCGGGACTGTATTCCGGGAGCATCCGGGACAATATTGAGAGCGGCAAGCCCGGTGCGTCAGACGAAGAGGTTATCGAGGCGCTGCGGCAGGCGAATGCGTACGAGTTCGTGACGGAGCTGGCGGAAGGCATACACACGGATATCGGTGAGCATGGCTCCCGGTTGTCCGGCGGTCAGAGACAGCGGCTGTCCATTGCCAGAGCGATGCTCAAAAATGCGCCGATTCTGCTGCTTGATGAAGCTACGGCTGCCCTCGACAATGAGTCAGAGCGAATGGTCCAGCAGGCCATCCGTAAGCTGATGAAGGATAAGACAACGCTTGTGATCGCCCACCGGCTCTCAACGATCCAGAATGCCGATGTCATCCTGGTGATGGAGAACGGGGAAATCGTGGAGCGGGGCGGACATGAAGAGCTGCTTGAGGCAGAGGGGCGCTACTCGGATCTGTACCATTCACAGCTTGAGCAGGAGGCGAAGGAGGAATTGTTAGCCCCTATCGCCTAGCTTCTTAGAGAGTGTCCATTGCCTGAATGATCTGTCCCAGCGCCTTCAATCTTCTGTCCAAAAGTGTCCGCTGCGGGCTCCCAGCCTTAGATTTAGCATAACTGGATTCTACGGAGGGGGTTAACCCGAGAAGAACATGGCGGGCTTCTGCCAGCTCGGCAGGGTTACAAGAGAGCGGCTTCTGATTCCAAACGTTGTCCAGAACTGCTAACCCGATGTGCATGGCGTTCAGGCGTTTCTGAACCAGAGTAGTATTGGTGCCGCTATTCGTCATCTGGGTTAAGGCACTCTCAAGCTTACGGATTGTCGATTGCATAGAGGCTATGGATTGCAGTTGTTCCTCATTTGATATCTCTTCCATGAAGGCACACTTCCTTTCTATTTAGTATAAAAGGGTGGCGCACCGCAGTTCATACCATGAATCTGCGGGGTGCCTCCCTTTTTGGAAAGATAATTTAGATGTTCTGGGGTCCCCGCAAAGTATCTGAATATACATCGAAGCTAAAGCCCCACTTTGTGGGGTTATTTAGCATGAGATGTTCTGCTGGTGTTGTAGCAGCTTATGCTTCTTGGCCAGCGTTAAGAATGAACTTATCAATAGCGTATTTCACGCCGTCCTCATTGTTGCTGAGTGTAACGAAATCAGCGATATCCTTAAGCGCAGGAATGGCATTCGCCATGGCCACACCGAGACCCGCAGCTTCAAGCATCTCATGATCATTCCAGGAATCGCCGACAGCCATCGTCTCGGACAACTCGCAGCCAAAGTGCGCAGCCAGGAATTCCAGGGCCAGACCCTTGGTGCCTTCATGATGCATAATCTCCAGGAAATGTGGCTTGGACTTCGTGATATGAACCGAATCGCCGAGCAGGCGGCGCAGGATCGGAGACAGCTCATCGAGGAAGTCGGGATCGTCGATAATGAGCATTTTTGGTGTTTTTTGCGGAACCAGCTTGGCTTCCCAGTCCGGTTCGATGTAGTACTGCGTTCCATTCAGAGTGGAATAGTCAATCAGCTTCTGATTCTCTTCACGGGCATACAGCTTGTCGTCAATATAAGTCTGCAGGTGCAGATCATGCTCTACACAATACTGGAAAAGCTTGCGCACCGCGTCCTGCGGCACATAACGCTCATACAGGACCTCTTCATCGAGCAGGTTCTTTACCAGCGCCCCTTGGTAGGTGATGATCGGAACATTCAGTCCGGTCTGGCGGGCAATCGCCTGGGCGGAAGCATAAGCGCGTCCGGTAGCGAGGGTAACCACAACGCCTGCGGCTACAGCCTGCTCCAGCGCGGTCTGGGTGGCCGGGGTCACTTCCTTATCGTCGTTAATCAAGGTATCGTCAATATCAATGGCAATCAATTTGTACATTTGGGTTCTCTCCTAAGTGTGGTTTGTAGTCCGGCTATCCGCTATCACTTCTATAGCAAGGGGAACGGAAGCACGGCTTTCTGTCTGTAGCAATGGAACATATGAACTTTAAGTCTGGTAAAAGGGTTCGCGGATTCCGGTTCAGCCCTCCGCCTGCGTTCCGGACGGTGCGGGGTTGAGCTCTGCCAGCAGCATGGCGGCAAGAATGCAGCCGCAGCCGAGCAGTGCAGATGCGCCCAGCGTCTCTCCGCCGAAGAGCAGGCCGGTGACGGCAGCGAACACCGGCTCCATGGCATAGATGATCGCCACCCGGGACGGGGTGGTGTATTTCTGGCAGGCCGTCTGAATCCAGAAGGCGAAGGCGCTGGTTGGCCCGATGGAGATCAGCATCGCAGAGAGCACCTCCGGCTGGCGGAGCAGCTCTCCGCTGTGCAGCAGCGGGCCGCTTCCATCCACAAGCAGGGAGGCAACAATGCTGAGCAGGCCTACGAAGCCGAGCTGAAGCGCCGCCAACGGCAGGGCCGGATAACGCGGTGCGTATCTGCCGGTATACGCGATCTGCAGCGCAAAAGCCACGGCGCAGAGCAGAATTAGGCCATCGCCCTTATTCAGGGAGAAGGCAGAGCCGGTAAAGGTCAGTAGATACAAGCCGCCTGCTGCAAGACCGGCGCTCAGCCAGGTATATCTGGAAATGGCCGTCTTCAGCAGCGCCAGAGACAGGAACGGCACGAGCACCACCGACAGCCCGGTAATAAATCCCGTGTTGGAGGTGGTGGTGTACAGCAGCCCCACGGTCTGGAAGCCATAGCCGAGGAACAGGAAGAGGCCCAGCAGCAGGGCATGCATCACCATGCGCAAGCTCAGCTTACGCCATTCCTGGCGGTAGAAGACAGCGGTAATCAAGGCCAGCAGCACGGCGGCACCTGTAAACCGGATGCTGTTAAAAGCAAGCGGCGGCAGCACCCGCACGGCGGACTGCACGATCAGAAACGTGCATCCCCACATCATCGCCACCAGGAGGAGACTGAGATCGGCGATTCGGGAGCGATTCACAGGGTGTCATCCTTTCGGGGCCAGTTGAGTTGTCCAAATTGTATCCTAAAACAGGGGGCAGGACAAGCCGAAACTGTACGGCTTCCTTGGCCCCGCGGGCCTGAGGAGCCTGGAAACTACATATAAGCTGGACAAAAAAGGAAAGCCTTGGTATACTTCGGTAACCGCACACCTGTTCTTATTTCGGGACATCCAGAAGCATTTACACTTTCATCTAAGGAGCGGATTCACCATGATGGGCAAATCCCATTTAGTTATCAGCACCGGGGTTACCCTGTCCGCCATGAGCTTGCTAGGGCATGCCATTACCCTTCCGGCTGTTGCCGTCGCCGTGGTCAGCTCACTGCTGCCCGATATCGACGAGCCGAATTCCATGCTGGTACGCAAGGCCGTGCCGGAGTTTTTGCTGCGTATTCTGCAGGTAGCGCTGATTGGAGCGGGCATTTATCTTTATTTTGCCGGGATAGCGGAGCCGCCCTGGAATATCGCACTGGCGCTGCTGGTCGGCAGCGTATCCTTCCTGCCCAGCCGCAGGCTGCGGCATCTGGTGATGCTGCTGATTGCGCTGGCCTTGTTTGCTTTTGCCGATGCCTATGATCCATGGAACTATATCGCAGCCTGTGTGCTGGTCGTAGCTTCCATAGTTCCACACCGGGGAATCACACATACGCTGTATGCCGTGGCCGGATGGGGCGCGCTGCTGTACTTCGTCTCCCTTGACATGAATGACGGCGGCAGTCTGTGGATTGCCGGGGGCCTGTCCTACGGACTGCATCTCCTCGCCGACTCCCTGACTCAGCGCGGGATTACCCCGCTGCCTCCGATTCCCTTCAAGCTGCGCTTGAAGCTGATGAGCACCGGCACCAAGAAGGGCAACGCGGTGGAGAAAGTATGCGTGATGCTTACGCTGGCGCTCGTTGTGTATGTGTTCGTGCTTGTATAGCAGCGAACCCGGCAAGGATACGAAGACAAAGAACCCCACTAGCTCTGCGCAGGATGCGGCAAGGTTAGCGGGGTTCTTTTATATGCAGCTGCTATTCCTCAAGAAACACAAGTCCGATGAAGTCCTCCGGTTCAATGCGGCCGAAGTAATGCTTCAGATCGAGATCAGCCAGCGCCTGGCGGACCTCTGCCTCCTCATAACGCTTGCCGCGCAGCGCGTTCTCCACATCTGCCACATCGCCCACGCCGAAGAAGTCGCCGTAGATTTTGATCTCCCGGATGACCGAATCTTCAATATCCATGCGGATATCCACGAGTCCGGCCGGGAATTTGCGGGTGTGCTTCACGTTGCTCTTAGGCGAGAGACCGTAGTTCCAGTCCCAGTTCTGGTAATGCTCCTTGGAGATTTCATTGATCCGCACCCAGTCGTCCATTGTCAGCTTGTACTGAGGCACATCAGCGGCCTCCATGCCGAAGATCGAACGCAGCAGCCCTTCGCGGAATTGTTCAATGGTCATATCAGGATTGCCCAGCAGCTCCTTGATATTGGCGACCCGGCTGCGGACCGACTTGGTGCTCTTCGACTTGAACTTCTCGGGATTCACGTTCAGGGAAGCCTGGACATCATCCAGATTCAAATCAAACATCAGGGTGCCGTGGCTGAACATACGTCCACGCGAGGAGAATTGGGCGTTGCCGGAGATTTTCTGCTCCCCAACCTGAAGGTCGTTGCGTCCGCTGAGCTCGGCGTTCACGCCCATAGACTGCAGATAGTCGATGACCGGCTGGGTGAATTTCAGGAAATTATGGAAGGACTGGCCGTCATCCTTGGTAATGAAGCTGAAGTTGAGGTTGCCGAGATCATGATACACTGCACCGCCGCCGGATAGCCGCCGCACGACCTGGATGTTATGCTCCTTCACATACTCCTGGTTGATCTCCTCGATCGTATTCTGATGCTTGCCGATAATAATCGACGGGCTGTTGATATAGAAGAGCAGGTAGCTCTCGTCCATCGGGAGGTTTTTGAGCGCAAATTCCTCAATGGCCAGATTGATCGATGCGTCTGTAATGCCGGTATTATCAATAAAAAGCATTCGTGATTCCTCCGTTAACCATAGTAAACTGCTGTACTTATTCTAAACTAAAAGAGAGATTTCTACAAAACGGAACGGGAATGGCGGGTGGAGGCAGGGAAATGGGTGATATAGCATTGACGGATTTCCGGCAATTGGCCAATAATTGGGAGAATGGTGATATAACTACGGATAGTGAAGTGAGACTTACATATTACACAGAAGGTAACTGCCTGATGTAGCATTGATAAATCATTAATAGTGTGGACAGAGAGGATATAGGATGGAAACATGGACACGGGGGATATATGATGGCGAAATATAAACATGGGGGATATACATATGCTTGAAAAATATGGACATGGCGGTGATCTGCTGACCGCAGCTGAATTATACGGCGATAGCAACGGCGGGTTTCTGGATTTCAGCGCGAATATTAACCCGCTGGGGCCGCCGCCCGGTGTGCTGGCGCTGCTGCGGGATGCGGTCTCCGCAATCACAGCGTACCCCGATCCGGGCCACCGGAGGCTGAAGGCGCTGCTGGCGGAGGAGCTGGGTCTCGGCACGGAGTGGATTACCGTGGCGAACGGGGCGGCAGAGTCGATGGCGCTGCTGCTGCTGGCGGTGGCTCCGTGCCGGGTGGGCATCGTGGAGCCGTGCTTCTCCGAGTACCGCCAGCTCGCGGAGCAGTTCGGCGCGGAGGTCTTGTCCGTTCAGGGGAGCAGCCGGACGGATTACCGGGCTGACGTGGACGGTATCTCCGGCCTGCTGGAGCAGGTCGATCTGCTGTTCCTCGGCCAGCCGAATAATCCGAACGGCGTCCAGTATCCGCTGGACGCGCTGCGGCAGCTCGCGCAGCAGGCGGAGGCCTGCGGGACGGTGCTGGCGGTGGATGAAGCGTTCATCGACTTCATCCCGGAGGCGGACCGGCAATCCCTGCTGCCGGAGCTGGGGGCTTATCGTCATACGGTGCTGGTGCGCTCGATGACGAAGTTTTTTGCCATTCCGGGGCTGCGGCTGGGCTTCACTGCCGCGCATCCGGCGCTTGCCGCGGCCATGACGGGCAAGCAGGTGACCTGGAGCGTGAACGGCCTGGCGCTGCTGGCCGGGGAAGCTTGCCTGCGCTGCGGCGACGGCTACGGGCAGGAGACGCGTGCGCTGATCGCAGCCGAGCGGCAGCGGCTGCGGGAGGGCTTGCTTGAGCTCGGCTGCGGCGTGCCGCCGGGCGAAGCGAACTTCCTGCTGCTGCGGCTGCCCGCTCCGTGGAGCGCGCAGGAGATGCAGCAGCGGCTGGGCGCGGGCGGCATCCTCGTCCGCAGCTGCGCGATGTACCCCGGCCTTGAGCCGGGACACATCCGCGTAGCGGTGAAGGGCCGCGCGGACAATGACCGTCTGCTGCAGCAGATGGGGGAGCTGATCTGGACGGGGGTGTGAGGCATCCGCAATCAGGAGATTTTGAGAGTCACTAAAGAAAGGAGTCGGTGATACGTGGATGAGATCGAGGTTAGTCTGCCTTTTAATCTTGAAGACGGAGTGAAGACGTACCAGAGTAAGGTGTGGCCCGGGGTGGCGCTTGAATGGCGGGAGGGCCATCTGCTGCTGGAATTTCCGGCTGAAGCGGACAGTATATCAAGTGCGGTATATGGCGGAGGCGCGGGGCGTCTGAAGCGTGCGGTGAATCAATACGTCAGCCGGGACTACGAATGCAGCAATCCGGTGCAGGATCTGGAAAACAAGCTTCAGGAGTGGGGCTACCCGCTGGAAGGCTGCGCGGGCCTGATGACGGCAGTTCCGCTGGAGCACGCCGCCGTTGCTGAGGAGGATACCGGATCAGCGGGCATATTCTGCTGCGTAACAGCGGCTGCGGGCAACGCGGCCCGGGCGGGATCACAGCGTAGTGTGCTGGCAGCCTACCGTCCAGGCACGATCAACATCATGATTGGGATTGATGGCTGGTTGTCCCAGTCAGCCATGGTTAACGCTGTGATGACGGCTACCGAAGCAAAGGCTGCGGCATTGGCAGACCTCGGAATCACGGATTCCGAGAATGGCCTCATTGCGACCGGCACCACTACGGATGCTATCGTGCTTGCGGTGAGCGGAAGCCGCCGCTATGCTGCGGAGCATGTGTATGCCGGGACGGCGACTGACCTCGGCGGAGCCATCGGCAGACTGGTGTACAGCACGGTGACGGAGAGCCTGCGCTCAGTGAAGGCAGCGAAATCTGTGAGCAGCGCGCAGGCGGAAGCATTGCAGGCTGCGCACGGGGGAGACGCGGGAGCATCACAGGCTGCGCGGAGGGTAGATGCGGAAGCATCACAGGCAGTGCGAGGAGTAGACGCGGAAGCGTTACAGGCTGTGCACGGGGTACACGCAGAAGAATTGCAGGCTCTGCAAGGAGTCGACGCAGCAGCGCCACAGGCACCACATTCTCTGCCACCACGTGTCTCTCAGAGCGGCGGCCGGGAATGACGAACACGGACTACTATACAGAGCGGCGGGGTGATCCAAGGTGAAGCTTGCTATCATCCTGCTCTTTGCTTATATTGTGGACCGGATAGCCGGCGACCCGCGCAAGCTTCCCCATCCCGTTATTTATATGGGGAAGGCGATTAGTGCCCTGGAGCGGGGGATTCGCCGCTTCGCTGCAACGCCCAATGCTCTGAAGCGGGCGGGAATTCTTCTTCCTCTGCTGGTAGCAGGCGGCGCATGGGCGCTGACAGCGCTGGTTGTCATGCTGCTCTACCGGCTATCGCCCTGGCTGGCCGGAGCAGCCGAAGTGTGGCTGATCTCCACCACCATTGCCTCCAAAGGGCTGAAGGATGCGGGCATGGCAGTTTACGCCGAGCTGCGCTCGGGGGATCTGCCCGCCGCCCGCCGGGCGCTCGGGATGATCGTTGGCCGCGATACAGACCATCTGGATAGCCCGGAGATTGTGCGCGGTACGGTGGAGACGGTCGCGGAGAATATCGTCGATGCGATCATCTCGCCGCTGTTCTTCGCCTTACTGGGCGGCGCACCGCTGGCTATGGCTTATCGTGCAGTGAACACGCTGGATTCCATGGTCGGCTACAAGAATGATAAATACCGCGATCTCGGCTGGGCATCGGCCCGCCTGGATGATGTCGCCAACTACATACCGGCGCGGATGACTGCGCTGCTCTTAACCTTATGTGCGGCACTTCTGCGGCTGGACTGGCGCAGATGCTGGCACACGGTTCGCCGGGATGCCCGCCTGCATCCCAGCCCGAACAGCGGGTATCCCGAATCGGCAGTAGCCGGGGCGCTTGGCATCCGGCTTGGCGGTGAGAATGTATACCATGGCATAACTTCCTTTCGCGCTTACATGGGTGATCCGCTGCGGACGATGGAGCCGGAGGATATTATTGTGACCTCGCGGATGATGATGTGGTCCTCGGCTATATTTGTCTGCATCTGTGCAGCCGTTGCCCTGCTATGGCATGGGATCGGGGGTTGAGCAGATTGAAGAAAGTTCAAGCATTGGGTGCGGGGGAGTCTTCTCCGGCAATCCAGAAAGCTCAGAAGGTTCAGAATGCTCGAAAAACTCAGAATGCTCAGAATACACAGAATACACAGGAAACCTGGGGCAGTCAGAAGGCTCAAAAGTTGCAGAGTACACAGTCACCTCAGACCAACCCTGCGCAGCCGGAGCTGGAAGTGGTTTTAGTCCGACATGGCTATACCCAGTGGAATAAGGAACACCGTTATCTGGGCAGTACCGATTTGCCGCTTGTGCCGGGAGAGGCAGAGCGGCTTGAGAAGCTACGGACACAGCCACCGCTTGGCGGGGAGTTCCGCAGTGTCTATTGCAGTGACCTGCGCAGATGCCGGGAAACTCTAGCGGCCTTGCTTCCGCACCTGATGCCGCAGGCAGTCTATGATTCCCGGCTACGGGAGGTGGACTTCGGGGCGTGGGAGGGCTACACGTATGATCAACTTAAGGATAATCCGCTGTACCGGAGCTGGATTGACAACCCCGGGTCGGCAACGCCCCCGGAAGGGGAGGCGTGGGCGCAATTCGCTGCCCGGGTTGATCATTTCTGGATAGAGCTTCTGCGGGAGGTGCAGGCTCCCGATGCATCCCGTATATTACTGGTGACCCATGGCGGCGTCATCCGGCAGCTGCTGGCGCAGATCATTGAAGGCCAGACATTCTATACCGCAGCAGCACCGGCTCCTGGTGAGGTTACGGTCCTGCGTCTGCTGAAGGTTGGAGGAAGCTGGCAGATGGCGGCGGAGAATGCTAACGGGTGATTGCACTTTGTACATCAGAATGATCCAAAAAACGTATCCATAACTCATTCTGCTGTATTTCCTGCAACAGAATTGCAGCAATTAGCCCGATAATAGGCAAAATCCAAATTTCTAATGTACATAATGCAGCAGAACGCGAAAAGCGGCCAATATACGCTAAACTGACTGTACAAAATACAATAGAAACCTCAGGAGAGCGCTCAATTAGTGCCCGGGCAATACACGAAAATACCCGATAATCACAACCCGTCCGCATCCGCCCGCATCAGGTATTCCCCATTACCGGTATGCTGAGAAGACGCATGTATAAGCAATATTAGCTCCACATTCCCGCCCCTCATCCCCCACAGAACCACGTCCGGCAGAAAATCCCGGGGCGGTGGTTCTTTTTTTACGGCAAAGTCTGTGCCATGATAGCTATGGAGGCGATCGCAGGATGTTTAAGGATTTCAAGCTCATTACCGGGCGTCCGGTATCGATCCAGGTGAAGGATTATATGAAGCATCTCATCATCAAAAGCGCGCTCCAAGGCGGCCAAAAGCTCCCCTCGACACGCGAACTCAGCAGCCTGCTGAAGGTCAGCCGGAACTCGGTGATCTCGGCTTATGAGGGTCTGGAGGACGATGGCTTCGCCTATACCGTACAGGGTCAAGGCAGTTATGTCGCCCAAGGCGCGGCAGCGCAGAACGGTGCGGAAGCCGCCTCATGGACGATGGACTGGAAGGAACGGCTTAGCGGGCAGGCGCTGCTTGCAGAGGAGCTGGACATTATGAAGCGGGGGATACGCGCGGAGAAGGGCACGATTTCTTTTACCAGCATCGCCCCGGATGAGCGTCTCTTCGAGCTGGATCATGTCCGCAGAGCGTTCCTGGAGCGTATGTCCGTAGAGGGCAACGTTCTGCTGAATTATGGATATGCCAAAGGCTATAAGCCGTTAATAGACTATCTCAAGCAATATATGGAGCATAAAGGCGTGGATCTGCGCGGCAAGGATATGCTGATTACGAACGGGTTCACGGAGGGCTTCGACCTGGTGCTGTCGGCTCTCGGCAAGCGGCATGGCGCAGTGGTCTGCGAGAATCCGACGCATCATACGGCAATCAAGAATCTGAAGCTGCACGGCTTCGGAATTCACGGGGTCACGATGGAGCGGGACGGCATCCACCTCGGGGAGCTGAAGCAGGCGCTGGAGGCGCGGCCATATGACTGTGCTTATCTGGTTCCCTCCTACCATAATCCCACCGGCATCGTCATGTCCCCCGAGAAAAGACAAGGGCTAATGAAGCTGATGCAGGACTACAACGTGCCGGTGATTGAGGACGGGTTCAATGAAGAACTGCGCTATTCTGGCGCCCATGTGGCTCCGTTAATTGCGGCGGCGGGCGGCGGGAACGGCGTGGTGTATCTCGGTAGCTTTTCCAAGGTCCTGTTCCCCGGGCTGCGGGTAGGCTGGGTGCTGGCGGATGAGGAGCTGATCTATTATCTGGAGAGTGTTAAGCGGGCGCGGACCATTCATACCTCGACGCTTGACCAGTCCATTCTGTATCAATATCTGCTGGGCGGCAACCTGGAGAAATATCTCAAAAAAGCCCGGCTGGAGTATAAACGCAAATACGAGCTGACCCTGGCCTGCTGTAAGGAGCATATACCATATGCCTCCTTGTCGGGTGATGGGGGGCTGCATCTGTTCGTAACGTTCGCGGAAGGCTTCAATACAAGGGAATTGCTGGCGGCTTGCCACGCGCGGGGGGTTATTTTTACGGCGGGAGACATCTTCTTCACAGACGGTGCAGGACAGAATACGCTGCGGTTGGGCTTCTCCAGGGTGGCGGATGAGGATATTGTGCGGGGCATTGCAATCATCGGGAAGACAGCACGGACATTAATGGGAGAATGAGGTGCGGATATGCTAAGAGTAGGTGTGATTATGGGCGGGGTATCGTCCGAATATGAGGTGTCGCTGAAGACTGGCAGAGAGATGCTGAAGGCGCTTGATCCGGCAAAATACACAGGAATTCCGGTACACATTACCTCGCGTAAAGAGCTGCTTGAAGGGGCGACGGGACTGGACTTCGCTCTGCTCGCCCTGCATGGGGCTTACGGGGAAGATGGTACAGTGCAGGGAACCCTGGAGACGCTCGGAATTCCGTATTCCGGGAGCGGGGTGCTCGCAAGCAGCTTGTGTATGGATAAAGGGCTGGCCAAGACGATCATCCGCAGCAAAAGCATTCCCACACCCGACTGGCTGTGTTGGGACAGCATGGACGACTATGCCCCGGAAGCCGTGGAACGGCTCGGTTATCCGGTGATGGTGAAGCCGAATTCCGGCGGGTCCAGCATCGGGATGACCAAGGTAAGAGGGCCAGAGGGGCTGCGGGCGGCGGTGGATAAGGCTTTTGCTAGTGCGGATGGAGGAGCGGTGCTGATTGAACAATACATCCCGGGACAGGAGATTACCTGCTCCATCCTGGGGGGAGAGTTGCTGCCGGTCATCGGGATTCAATCGCTGGGTGCAGACTGGTTCGATTATGAGGCCAAATACGAACAGGGCGGAGCGGAGGAGCAGATTATCCGGCTGCCGGATGCGGTGCAGGAACAGGTACGGACGGCGGCGTTAACCTGCTACCGGGCGCTTAAATGCGCAGTGTATGCACGGGTGGATATGCTGCTGAAGGATGGCATCCCTTATGTGCTGGAGGTGAATACATTGCCCGGAATGACGGCAACCAGCCTGTTGCCTCAGAGTGCAGCGGCAGCCGGGATGGATTTCAGCAGCTTGCTGGATGAGATTATTACCGGATCGCTGCGGGAGCGCGGGGGCTTGAAAGGTGCATTTGGCGAGGGAGCACGGACGGATGTGGATGCAGGAGTTAAGCCGCAGGGGCAAGTCAAGGATGCGCAGCAAGCCGGTTATTCCAATCATACCCATCATGCACATCATGTCCCTCAAGCCCCTCAAGCGCAGCCTGTAGAATCTGGAGGTGTCAGGCTATGAGTACGATGAGAAGGGACAATGCTGCATTGCCTGTAGATAGAGTCAGCAGCCCTATGCACAGTCATATTATTAATCCGCGGTTACAAGAGATTCCGCCTTCGGGCATTCGGGCTTTTTTTGATCTGGCTGCGGGTAACAACGATATTATCTCACTAGGAGTAGGCGAGCCGGACTTCGCTACACCCAAGCAGGTAAGAGCAGCCTGTATCCGTGCGCTCGACCGCGGGGAGACGGGGTATACCTCGAACAGCGGACTGCCGGAGCTGCGGGAAGAAATTGCCGGCTATTTGGAGGCGGGCTTCGGATTGCGCTATGATCCTGCGGATGAAATTCTGGTTACGGTGGGAAGCAGTGAAGCGGTGGATCTGGCACTGCGGGCATTCATGGCTCCCGGGGATGAGATCCTGATTCCTTCTCCGGGTTATGTCGCCTATGCGCCTATCGCTCACCTGAACGGCGGGACATTGGCACCAGTGGAGACAACGGCAGAGGAAGGCTTCAAGCTTACAGCAGCAGCCTTGCGCCGAGCGATTACTTCACGTTCCAAGCTGTTGATGGTGAATTTTCCAAGCAATCCTACGGGAGCGGTTATGACTTATGAGGACTGGCTGCCGGTTGCTGAAGTGGTGAAGGAGCATGGCCTGATTGTCATTTCTGATGAGATCTATGCCGAGCTGACTTATGACAGCAAGCATGTCAGCATTGCCTCTCTGCCTGGGATGATGGAGCGGACGGTGGTGATCAGCGGGTTCTCGAAGGCTTTTGCCATGACGGGCTGGCGGGTAGGCTATGCCTGCGGGAACCGCGAGCTGCTCTCGGCCATGCTGAAGATTCATCAATACACCGCCATGTGCGCACCGCTGCCGGGGCAGATTGCTGCGGTCGAAGCGCTGCGCAGTGCGCTCCCGGATATGGAGCGGATGAAGGCGTGCTTCAAAGAACGACGCTCGCTGATCGTGGAGGGCCTGCGGTCCGCCGGATTGTCCTGCCATATGCCGCAGGGGGCCTTCTATGCCTTCGCTTCGATCAGCCGCACCGGGCTCAGTTCAGAAGAGTTCGCCATGCGCCTGCTGCAGGAGGCAGGGGTTGCCGTGGTACCGGGTCATGTGTTCGGAGCTGGAGGGGAAGGCTACATCCGCTGCTCCTACGCCGCTTCTACGGCGAAGCTGACCGAAGCGCTGGAGCGGCTGGAAGGCTTCATGAAGATGACAATGCTGCATAGTTTTGCAGGTAAAAATGTAATTGTAAGATGATTTCATATCACCTATAATCCTTAAAGGAAGAAATAGGGAGATTGAAACAGCATTCCGGCCCGCCGCCGGATCAGGAAGCCCCCTTCTTCATTTGGAGGGGGCTTTTGGGCTTGTAATGGGGTAAGGCTGGGGAGCCGGTGTGAGCTTGATGGTGCTGAAAGTTGGCGGGCAGGTAGACGGTTAGCAGCTAACTAGGTAACTGTGGCGGGATGTAGGCTGGCGGGAGGAATAAGGGGGAGAAATCCCTTTGATTGTGGTCGAAGTGGGCTGATGGGAGGAAAGAGAGGGAGAAATCCCTTTGATGGTGGCGGAAATTAGGCTGGTGAGGAAATGAGAAGGGTAAATCCTTTTGATCCTATTGTGCTGAGGTGCATAAGTGCACCTGAATTTGGCGAAATGGGGCCAGGCGATCGAATGAGGGGTATTAGTGCACCTGATTTCAGTGAAATGAGGCTCGACGGTTAGATGAGGTGCATTAGTGCACTTGATTTCGGCTAACTTGGCCTACCCCGCGTTGCACCATTCCGCCAACCCTGCACACCTGCCCCCGCACCTTGCAACTTTTACACAGCATGCTCATACAGTGGACTACCTCCACAGCAGCAATTTGACTAAATTTATCCTTCTAATACAGGCAGGCTTAGACTCTTCAGTGCGCTAGTGAGCGGCATAACCTGCAATACTTGCGGATTTAAACTTCAATGACTGATAAACAGCTTCAACGTAACCTGATCAGCAGACACAGATGTATTCTTGCAGCGGGAGTCCGCTTTCGCACTATCTAATAGGAGGCAATATCATGATCTCAGCCATTCAAGAAGTAACCGGACGGATCGCTCCGCCTGACGAAAAAGCTACACTACGCGCGGTGCTCCGCCTGAACAGTCTGACCAAGCCGCCCGGAAGCCTCGGGCGGCTGGAGGCGCTGGCTGTCCGGCTGGCCGGAATCTCCAAAGTAGAGCAGCCCTGCTACAGCAAACGAACGGTTGTGGTTATGGCCGCAGACCATGGGGTCTGCTGTGAAGGCGTCAGTGCTTTTCCGCAGGAGGTGACCATGCAGATGGCCTATAACTTCCTCAGCGGCGGGGCGGCTGTGAATGTCCTGGCCCGTCAAGGCGGTGCTGAGGTACAATTCGTGGATATCGGGATCAACGGCGATATCGACCACCCGCAGCTGATTAACCGCAAGGTCCGCCGGGGCACAGACAATATGGCAGCAGGTCCGGCGATGAGCCGGGAGGATGCGCTGCGCGCGATTCTGGCCGGAGTTCATGTGGCGCAGGAGGCGGTGAAGAACGGCACGGAGATTTTTATTACCGGGGAGATGGGCATCGGGAATACGACAGCCAGTGCGGCGGTCTTGTGCGCACTTGAGGGCATTCCGGCAGAGACGGCGGCAGGACGCGGGACAGGCATTAACGATGAGCGGCTTCAGCACAAAATTTCGGTAATCGAACGTGCCCTCCAGGTAAATAACCCCGACCCCGCTGATCCGGTTGATGTGCTCGCCAAGGTCGGAGGGCTCGAGATTGCCGGGCTGGCCGGGCTGATTCTCGGTGCGGCGGCGCTGCGGATTCCGGTCATTCTGGACGGCTTCATCTCCGGTGCGGCAGCTCTGATCGCCCGGGCACTGGCACCGGAATCCACAGCGTACATGATCGCTTCCCATGTCTCTGGTGAGCAGGGGCATAAGCTGATGCTGGACCGCCTCGGTCTGGAAGCGCTGATTGATATGGGCCTGCGGCTGGGCGAAGGCACCGGGGGCGCGCTATGTCTACATTTTATCGAAGCGGTCTGCCGGATTATGCGTGAGATGGCGACCTTCGAAAGTGCGGGCGTCTCCGGCTCGGAGAGCGTATGAGCATTCTGGTCACGGGCGGGGCACGCAGCGGTAAAAGCGGCTTCGCCGAGCGTCTGACCCGCAAGCTGGCTGACACGCAGCAGGCGGTCTATGTGGCAACCGGACAGGCTTTTGATGCGGAGATGGAGGCGCGGATTGCGTTGCACCGGCAGCAGCGGCAGGCGGACGGCTTTCAGTGGGAGACGCTGGAGGAGCCGCTTAAGCTCGCAGCATTGCTGGAGCGGCTCTCCGGCAGCAGCCAGACTGTGCTGGTGGACTGCCTGACGCTCTGGCTGTCGAATCAGCTGCTGGCTGTGGAGGAGAGGAGCGACAGGCAGGAATTAGCAGAGGCTGCAATTGCCGAACTGGAGCAGGCCGTCTCCGGCTTCAAGGGAACGCTGATTCTGGTTACGAATGAAGTGGGCGGCGGCATTGTGCCGGAATATGCGCTGGGGCGGCTGTACCGTGATTTGGCCGGAAGAATGAACGCCAGGCTGGCTTCCCGGTGCGGGCAGGTCTTTCTCGTGACTGCCGGAATCCCGGTTGAGCTGAGAAGCCGGGAGTATCTGCTGTGAGCGCGCGGGGAAATGCCGCGGCTGCGTTTCAGTTCCTGACGCGGTTTCCGGTCCGCACCAAGGAAGATTTCTCGCCGGAGCTGCTGCGCGCGAGCGTGGTCTATTATCCGCTCGTCGGGGCAGCCATCGGCCTTAGCACCCTACTTGGCGCCGCCGCAGCAGGCTGGCTGCTGCCGGCCTGGCCTGCCGCTGTCATCACCCTCATCCTGTGGGTAGGACTGACCGGCGGGCTGCACCTGGACGGCTGGATGGACAGCGCCGATGCGCTGCTCAGCTACCGCTCCAGGGAGCGGATGCTGGAGATCATGAAGGACAGCCGTGTCGGCGCTATGGGCGTGTTGGCCTGCGTGCTGCTCCTGCTGCTGAAGGCCTCGCTGCTGGCGGCATGGCTCGAAGGCGGCAGCTTCAGCCTGCTGCCGCTGCTCCTGCTGCCGCCGGTCTGGGGCCGCTGGTACATGGTGCGGGCGATGGCCCGCTATCCCCTGGCCCGCGGCAATGAAGGGCTGGCCGCCACCTTCGGCGGGCTGCCTGCCCGGCAGGAGCGGCGCGCGGGCCTGAGCGCCGCGCTGCTGACGCTGGCCGCAGCTGCTGCGCCTCTGGCGCTGGGCGCGGGCAGCGGGGCCTGGCCGCTGCTGGCGGCTGCGGCCATCCTGACACCGCTGGCCGCGGCGGCCTGCGGCAGGCTCGCTGCGCGGCGGATCAACAGCCGGCTCGGCGGGCTCACCGGCGACGTCTACGGCGCGCTGGGCGAGCTGCTGGAGACGGTGGTCCTGCTTGTGCTGGTACTGCTCCAGCACAACCTGCCTTAGCGGGCCGCGAGCCACCTGCCCGCGTCCGTCTGAATAATGCGCCGTACCTACGCAGCATTTATGCGTCGCTTCGCGCTGCGCCCGTAGCGAACAATCAGTGATACATGTATTCTGTGCAATTAAAAAACAGTGAAACGGCAGGCTTTCTTCTTGTAACTGTAGTCTGTACAACTAAATTTACCTGAATGGGCGAAAATCCTGATATAGAGGCTGTTTAAATGCACGAAATACAGCTAAACGGAGATTCGGCGGCAGACCAAACGATTTAGTTGTACAAGCTGCGTTTAAGCCACCCTCTACACCCTAACCGGGGGACGGCGAAATTTCAGCAAGCGACGAGTTACAGTAATGCTCACAGGTGAAAATCTGCTGAAGACTAATGCATCATCAGATTTACACTAGCGGGTGGGCATGATGAACCTTAAAAGGACTAAATATGAAATCCTTGGGCCAATCTATGCGGAAAACAGCATACAATGTGCAGGTAGGGGTGTTTGTGGCTCGAATGTATGCGGAAAACAGCATACAATGTGCAGGTAGGGGTGTTTGTGGCTCGAATGTATGCTGAAAACAACATACAATGTGTAGGTAGGGTGTGCGGGGCCCGATGTATGCGGAAAACCGAACACAATTAGCAGGTGTTGTGCCAGTGGTCCTCGTTGCGCCGTCCAGCCCATGTGCACCGCTTCGCCCGGCGCAAGAACCGGCTGTGCCGTCCAGCTCATGTGCGCCAGCCCTACACCTATACGCCGCACCACGCCCGGCGGCCAACACCTGCACCGCCGCCAAGCGCCGGGAGCAGCAAGAAAGCGAGGAAGATGAACATGGAAGATACAGCCGCATACACAGGCGCAGCCCGGGCAGCGGAAGCCGGTCAGAGTCGGCCCGGCGCTGTGCTGATGATCCAGGGGACAGCCTCCGATGTCGGCAAAAGCCTGGTCACCGCCGCCATAGGGCGGATAATGACCCGGGACGGCTACCGGACTGCCCCGTTCAAGTCGCAGAATATGGCGCTGAATTCCTATGTCACAGCGGACGGCAAGGAAATCGGCCGTGCCCAGGGGATGCAGGCGGAAGCCTTCGGCATTACGGCTACCAGCGATATGAATCCGATTCTGCTGAAGCCCTCCGGGGAGATGAGTGCGCAGATTGTTGTGCACGGGGTGCCGCATGCTGCGCTCAGCGCGAGGGAATACCGCGAGAAGTTCCTCCCGGAAGCCAAGGGTACCGTAATGGATGCACTCGGACGGCTGCGGGAGGCCTATGATATTGTGCTGATGGAAGGCGCGGGCAGTCCGGCGGAGATCAATCTCAAGAGCCGGGATATCGTCAATATGAATCTGGCCGGATGGGCAGATGCACCCGTGCTGCTGGTCGCCGACATTGACCGGGGCGGGGTCTTCGCCTTCATCGTCGGCACCCTGGAGCTGCTGGAGCCGCATGAACGCGCCCGGGTCAAAGGCTTCATCATCAATAAATTCCGCGGGGATGTCTCCCTGTTACAGCCCGGACTGTACTGGCTGGAGGAGCGCACAGGCATCCCGGTACTCGGGGTGCTGCCGTTCCTGCCGCAGCTGCGGATTGAGGCGGAGGATTCCGTAGTACTGGAAGGAACGTCCGGCCGCCAGCGGGAGGAGCCCGCGAAGGAGCTAGATATCGCCGTCATCCGTTATCCGCGGATCTCCAACTTCACCGACTTCGATCCGCTTCAGGAGGAGCCGGATGCTGCCGTACGTTATGTGCAGTCGGCAGATGAGCTTGGAACACCGGATGTGATTATCCTGCCGGGCACGAAAAACACCGCTGCTGACCTGCAATATCTTCGCGAGCAGGGGTTCCCGGCCGCAATCGAGCGTGCGCTGGAGCGGGGAACGCAACAGCTTGCCGGGATCTGCGGCGGGTATCAGATGCTGGGCTTGAAGCTGCTTGATCCCCATGCCGTAGAGAGTGCGGAACCGGGAGAGAGCGAGGGGCTGGGCTATCTGCCGCTCTCGACAGCGTTTCTCCAGCACAAGACTACGGTGCGGGTGAGCGGCGGGCTGGCTGCGGATCATCCCCTGCAGTTAAGCGACGCAGCCACTGGCGTAACACCGGAAACATTGCCTGTCGCCGGTTATGAGATACATATGGGAACAACCACGAACCATGACCCGTCTTCCGTGCTCAGCCTGTTTACACTGGCCGCATCGGAAGGGCAGGCAGTGCCGGAGGGCTGGGGGACCCGGGACGGCAGAGTCTGGGGCAGCTATCTGCACGGGCTGTTCCACAATGATGCTCTGCGCCGGAGCTGGCTGAACGGACTGCGTATCTCCAAGGGACTGGCACCGCTACCCGCCACCTTCTCGGCTGCTGCACTCCGTGAGCAGGAATTCGACCGGCTGGCAGATGCTGTAGAGTCCCATTTGAATATGGCTGCGGTATATGCAATTATGGGCCTGCCGGGAGGGGGAGAATAGCGATGCTGCTTGCTGTGCTGCTGTTTGTCATAGCTGGTCTCGCTGAGATCGGCGGCGGATACCTCGTCTGGCTCTGGTTGCGGGAATCGCGCCCGGTATGGTATGGATTAGCAGGCGCGGTTATCCTGATCGCCTATGGTATAATCCCGACCCTGCAGAAATTCCCTTCGTTTGGCCGGGTATACGCTGCTTATGGCGGAGTATTCGTCGTGCTGGCTGTACTGTGGGGCTGGCTGGTGGACCGTAAGACGCCGGATCTCTACGACTGGATCGGAGCCGGCATCTGCGTCATCGGGGTATCCGTCATTTTATGGGCGCCCAGGCACTGAGCAACTTTCTTCACTTTTCCCCAAGAAAAAGCAGTTCCAAAGGCCGCATCGCCTCGGGAACTGCTTTTTCTATTAGTTAATTTAGTTAAGTAGCGCTTAGCGCCCTCAAATCTTAAACTGCTGAGCGGCTTTTTGCAGCTTCACGGCCTGTTGGTAGAGGTGCTCGACGGTCAGCGCGTGGCCTTCCAGCTCCTCGTGCTGGCGTGCCGAGTTGTCGGCAAGTGTGTCTGCGTTCTGCTGCGACTTGGCGGTAATCTGCGCCGTTTCTTCTACAGAGGCACTGACTTCCTCGGTGCCTGCCGAGATCTGCTGAGTGGCAGCAGAGACGGACTGAATACTGTGATTGATGCTCTGAATGAGGATCAGCAGGTGGTTAAAAGCATTACCGGCTTCGGCCACCTTGTTCATTCCGGAAGCCACTTCCGCATTGACATGGTTCATTTCGGATACGGACTGAGTCATATCTGCCTGCAGACTCAGCAGGAATTCGCGGATCTGCTCGTTGGATTCCTTGGACTGCTCGGACAGCTTGCGCACTTCCCCGGCCACCACAGCGAATCCGCGGCCATGCTCCCCGGCACGGGCGGCCTCAATGGAAGCATTAAGCGACAGCATTTGAATCTGCTTGGTAATCTCGGTAATCCCCTGTACGACCTCCCCAATCATCAGCGAGCGTTCGTTCATCAAGCGGAACTGCTCCAGCGACTGTTCGGAGGCCTGCTCTACCTGGCGCATCTGCTCCACTGCACTCTGGGCAATATCATTGCCGCTCTGGGCCTCGGTGGAAGCCTCGCTGATCTGCTCGGTGACCTCACCGGCGGCGGAAGCAATATGCTGGATACCCATATTGATCTCATCCATGGCCCGGGAGTTATCCATGGCACTGCTGGCAATCATGGTACTGCCCTTGCCGATCTCCTCCACAGAGACCGCTGAATGTTCAGCCATCTCATTAAGGATCTGGACACGCGTTTTCAGATCATTGGAATCGGCTACTACTGTCCCGGAGGTATCCAGTACATGTCCGATCATCTCCTTCAGGCGCTCACTCATGATGCGGAAGCTCTCGGAGAGCTGTCCAACTTCATCGGTACCCTCCAGAGTCAGCGCTTCGGTGAAGTCGCCGCTTGCCAGCTTGTTGCTGTAGGCAGCAAGCTTAGTGATCGGACGGGTGATTCTGCGGCTCATGAAGCCTGCGGCAGTGACCCCTACCAGCAGTGCCAGCAGGGTAATTCCTGCGCTTGTCCATAGGATGCTGCTCATCTTGTCTTTGACGAAGTCCATATCTGCGCTTGCAGCTACAATCATGGTCGTTCCGGGAACGCCGACATAGGCACTTTTATGTATACCATGGCTATCACTATACATTTCACTAAGTCCAGTTTTTCCTTTGGAGGCTTGCTCCATGGCAGGAGATACTTCTATTACTTCATCCGGTTTGAGCTTGGCACCATGATCTGCGGTCAGGACAGTGGCCTGGCCATCCTTCAGATTGATGAGGAAGATAGTATCCACATCCAGCTTTTTACGCTTATCCTCCAGATAGAATTCGACATTGGTCCTAGCCTGCTCATTCTTGTTCAGGGTCTGCTGCGCACTGGTTGCATTCAGGTTCTTATAAGCATCCTGGGCGGCGGCACTCAGAGACTTGTCGATCTGCGGAATGACATAGCTGTTAATGGTGCCGATAGATATAAGGTAGAAGCTGATACTCAACGTAAGAGAAGTGAGTAGCAGAACGACGAACAGCAACAGCGTGAACTTGCGACTAATTGATTTTTTGAAGCCAAACATGGCATTCGCTCCTTTTTACGTGAAATGCATCTTAATCTCCATATTCTATAGAATTAACCTCCGGTTGAATAGTGAAAAATTGCTATATGCTGCATTATTTTCAGAAATACCTGAATATTTAATGACTCTATCACTATTTCGGCAAAAAGAAGCAAGGAATTGCTGCTTTTCTGAAAATTTAAAATTTCATAGCATGTTAGCTTTGTATGTGATAGAGTGGTTATGTTTTGTTTCTTGACTATTGTGATCCGCGGTTCGTAACCATCCCGCGTAACCAAAACTAGGAGGAATACCAGGTATTATGTTTAACTTGTTGTGGGGCGTTTGTTTTGTTGTCGTTAATTTTGTGTTTTTTCTGCTGTGCTACCGCTTATTCGGTAAAAAAGGGCTCTACGCCTGGGTCGGTATGGCGACTGTAGTCGCTAATATCCAGGTCGCCAAGACCATTGCAATGCCGTTCGATATCGTGATGACGCTGGGCAATACGATGTATGTCACGCTCTATATGACCAGTGACCTGCTCAATGAGCGGTACGGCCGGGCTGAAGCCCGGAGTGCTGTGTGGTTCGGCTTCTTCACGCTGCTGATGACGACCGTCATTATGCAGATGGTGCTGGTATTCAAGCCGCAGGAGACGGACATTGCCCAATCCGCGCTGCAGACGATATTCGGCCTGATGCCGAGACTGGCGCTGGGCAGTCTGACCGCTTATTTTATCAGCCAGTTCCTGGATGTACGGCTCTACGCCTGGATCCGGAAGTATTACGGCAGCTCTAAGCAGCTATGGATCCGCTCGAATGGCAGCACGATGATCAGCTCCTTTGTCGATACGCTGATCTTCTGTACGATTGCTTTTGCCGGAACCTATGACATGAAGGTGTGGACCGAGATTCTGCTGACCACCTACCTGTCCAAGTTCATCCTCACGGCCGCCGGCACGCCGGTGCTGTATCTGGGCCGTTCCTTCAAATTTGCCGAGGAAGAGCAGAAGCCTGCTATCCGGGAGTAAGCCTTCCCATCATAAAGCCCCAGCCCCCGAAGATCCGGGTGACTGGGGCTTTTGTGTGCCGTGAAGTACAGTAGGCTCGTGCACTAACTTGAAACTTCCTGCGTTCAGCTGAATTACAGGTTAAGCACGGTCCATTCTTTAGGGAAGCTGGTCAGCGTCTGCGGACCTTCGGCGGTGACCAGCACATCGTCCTCAATACGCACACCGCCGAGACCCGGCACATAAATCCCCGGCTCTACGGTGAAGACGTTGCCGTTCTGGATAATATCTGTATTCAGTCCGTGCAGCGAAGGGTACTCATGGGTGTCCATGCCCAGTCCGTGTCCGACACGGTGCATGAAGTACTCCCCGTAACCTGCGGCGTCAATCACATCACGTGCGGCCTTGTCGACAGAACCGAAGGACGCTCCGGCCACGGAGGCGGCAATGCCCGCTTCATTGGCGGCAAGCACAGTACTATATATATCACGCAGTCTGCTGTCCGTTTCTCCCACCGCGAAGGTGCGGGTGATATCGGAAGCATAGCCACCGGCATATACACCGAGGTCGAACATTAACAGGTCGCCCGGCTGAATAAGGCGTTCGCCCGGTACGCCGTGAGGCAGGGCCGTGTTCGAACCGGACAGCACCATCGTGTCGAAGGAGGGGCCGGAGGCGCCGACTTTTTTCATCAGATACTCCAGCTCTGCTACCAGTTCAATCTCGCTGACTCCGGCTTTGACATGCGCCAGACCCTGGCGGAGAACCTCCTCCACCAGCTCGGCGGCATGCTTCATGATACGTACTTCCTCCGGGGTCTTGACCGCGCGCATGGCCCGGAGCAGATGGCCGATATCCTGATAGGAACCTGCGGCGACCGCCTCTGCGAGGAGCTCATACCGGCTGACGGAGAAGTGTTCCTTCTCGATGCCGATGCTGCCCAGAGTAACACTGCCGAAGCGTGACTTCAGCAGAGCGTACGGGTTGTCCGTGTCGCTGTGTGTCAGAATTGTCTTCACCAAGGAGGCGGCATGCGCGGCTTCGGCGTCCAGCGCCGGAACGATCAGCACCGGTTCTTCACCCCGGATCAGCAGCAGGCCCAGAAAACGTTCATGCGGGTTGCTGGCAAAGCCCGTCAGATAGTACACATGCTTAGGATCGGTTACGAGCAGGGCATCCAGGCTTGCGGCCGCCATGTCCTGCTCCAGTTGTTGCAGAGCTGCATTCATTTCAATAGTTCCCCTTTCATCTACACGCTTGAACAGCAATGTTCCTATTATAATTCATAATCCTGAAGCCTGCACATCCCGGACGAAGACTATGTTAACTCTCTGAAATGATGTAACATGAGCTTAGCGCATATACTGGATATGGAGTAAGTTAGGCCGGTGTTTGAGCTGTGCCGGCCGGCGAGGAAGGGGAGGAAGTCCATGCAAGGCACAACCGTACTGATCACCGGTGCGAACTCCGGGATGGGACTGGCTACAACCGTAGAAATGGCCCGCAGGGGAGCAACTGTCATTATGGCCTGCCGCAGCCTTAAGCGGGGGGAAGAGGCGCTTGCCGAAGCGGTGCGGCAGAGCGGCTCCAGCCAGATCCGGCTGATGCTGTGCGATCTCGCTTCCTTCGATAGCATTCGCGCTTTTGCCGGGGAGTTCACTGCCGAATATCCGGTACTGGATGTTCTGATCAATAACGCAGGGGTGGTCGCGCTGAAGCGTGAGCTGACAGCAGATGGCTACGAGCTGGATCTGGGCGTGAATCATCTGGGGCATTTCCTGTTGACCCGCCTGCTGCTGGATAACCTCAAGGCTGCTGAGCAGGGCCGGATTGTGGTTGTGGCTTCGGGAGCCTATAAGATCGGCAAGCTCTATCTGGAGGATCATACGTTATCCCGTGGCTTCAATCCCGCCAAGGCGTACGCCCGCTCCAAGCTGGCGAATATTCTGTTCACCCGTGAGCTGGCGGAACGCTTGAAGGGAACGCAGGTGACGGTGAACAGCCTGCATCCGGGTGCAGTAGGAACGAGCATCGGCGTGAACCGGGAGACTGGCTTCGGACGCAGGGTTCTGAAGCTGATGTCCTACTTCTTCCTCACTCCAGAGCAGGGAGCGGATACAGCCATCTATCTGGCAACTGCGCCGGAGCTGGACGGGGTAAGCGGGCAATATTATTACCGCCGCAAGATCAAGGAGCTGACGCCACGGGCGGAGGATACAGAAGCGGCCGCACGATTATGGAAGTGGAGTCTGGATCAGACGGGGCTTTAGTAAAGCCGTTTCAGTAGGGTTGCTTCAGCATTGCTGAAACTGTGGAACTGCTGCGTAATAGGACCGGCTTGGAGTATAATTACGGTACGTATGCTTATACCACAATTAGGAGGAAATAGAGCATGGAATGGCAGGCTTATACCATAGAGGATGCACGAATTGAGGATTTGGGAGCGATTGTGGAGATCTATAATTCGACGGTTGCCGGAAGAGTGGTAACTGCGGATCTTGAACCGGTTAGCGTGGAGGAGCGGGTGGGATGGTTCCATGAGCATAGCAGCCATCACCGGCCGCTGTGGGTACTGAGACAGGGCGGCGAGATTGCGGCCTGGTTCAGCTTCCAGTCATTCTACGGACGTCCGGCTTATAATGGAACAGCAGAGATTAGCGTCTATGTAAATGAGAAATTCCGCGGCAGCGGTGCGGGAAGTATTCTGCTCGCCAAGGCAGTGGAGGAATGTCCGCGCCTTGGGCTGCAGAATCTGGTCGGGTTCGTATTCGGCCATAATGAGCCCAGCCTCGGCCTGCTGCGGAAGTTCGGCTTCAAGGAATGGGGGCTGCTGCCTGGAGTCGCAGTGCTTGACGGCATCCCGCGCGATCTGGTCATCATTGGCCGCAAGCTGTAAATATATAAATAGACAGGCCTTATTGAGGTTGTGTAGGAGGGCTGAAGGCGGAACGGCATTCCTCTTCCGTAATCCATGATTCCGACCAGACCTGAAGATCGCGAATGACGGATTCCAGCGCCCGGCCTTTGCCTGTAAGCGAATATTGGATGCGGACGGGGGTATCCGGGAACACCTCGCGCAGCACGATGCCTTCCTGCTCCAGCTCCTTCAGCCGTTCAGACAGCAGCCTGCCGCTGACAGGCAGTGAGGACTCGATTTCCCCGAAGCGCTGGGGGCCCTGGAGCAGCTGATAGATGATTAAGCCCGTCCAGCGTCTGCCGATAATATCCATGCTTTTTTGTAATCTTGGACATAACTCTGTGTATTTCATTAGGCTCACCTCTTACTGTACATTATAAACGAATTTCCCTGTACCTAAAACAAATTTGAAGGATTATAGCTGCATGAAAGGATGATTCCCATGGCAAAAAAGAAGAAGAATACACCGGCCCCGCGCCCTGCGGCAACGGATGCCCCGGCAACCCTGAAGGATATGCTGAGCGGCGAGGTGCTGGAGAAGCTAAAGGCGCAGTCCGATGCGCTCAAGGCAGAAGAACAGAACAAGAAGGAGGCTGTCCTAAAGGCAGCCGAGGATAAGCGGAAGGCGGAGCAGAAGCGGCTGGAAAATGATTTCGGCCATCTGCTGGAGAACAGCAATCAGGACTGGTCCAAATTTAAGTAAAATAATTCTTTACCAGAATAAGGGTTGACAATCTGCTGCAAGGCCATATATTATTGGGTTTATCATTTAGAGAAGGGAGGCTGATGAGTCATGATTGGAACAAATAAACGGAACAGACAGCAGGATCACCTCACAACCGCATATGTACGATCTGATCTCATCGCCTTCGTCCGGAAGACATAATATGCAGGGTATTGCTGCTGATGTCTGAACTGAATACAGGTGTGCTTTGAACGGGTGCAAGCTTCAACGGGAAGCTGCACTTAGCGCGCCGGGAGCCGCATGATCAGAACTGGTCTGCGGCTCTTTTTGTGTACCTGGAAACTCGGAATTTGCTGAACCCCTATGGAAACCTAACCAGAAACCCAACCTGAGAGGAAATGAAAATAGATATGAATAGCATGGAGCACCAAGCGGAGGAAATGTCCCGCTATAAACATGAGGTGGCCCTTCCGGGCGGCGGCCTCAAAATCTACGCAAGTGAGCAATTATTCGGTACGCTGGATTACAAGGTCCTGGAGATGGCTAACAATAATCTGCAGATTCCCGGCATCGAATATATGAGTTATACGCCGGATGTGCATGTAGGCGTCGGAACCTGCATCGGTACAACCGCTGTCTGGGATGCCCAATCAGGCTATGTGTCGCCGTCCATTGTGGGCAGTGACATCGGCTGCGGGATGCGCGTGCATCTGACCAACCTGCATATGGATGATCTGCGTGAAGTGAAGCTGCGCCGCAAGCTGGTCCGCGCCATTGAGAAATATCTGCCGATGGAGGCCCAGCAGCGCGGCCACTACAGTGATATCCGGCTGGAGAATATCGTACGCAAGGGGCTGCACGGCCTGTCGAACAAATATATCCCGGACAGCTACACGCCGAAGAAATCAAGTGCGCTGTCCCATGTGGAGATCAGCAAGCTCGGCTTCGATGAAGAGATTCTGAATGAGCTGCCGGACATTGCCTGGCACCGGGGCCACCGCCAGCTTGGAACTCTTGGCGGCGGCAATCATTTCGTGGAGATTCAGGCAATTGAGATCGCAGAGGAGCAGCGGGAAGTAGCCGAAGCCTGGGGGCTGAAGGATGGGCAGATTGCCGTTATGATCCACTCCGGCTCACGGGCCTGGGGCGGTATGGTCAATCAGTTCTGCACCCCGGCGTTCGCCAAGGTCATGGGCCAGCTGGGGCTGGGCAGCGCTGATCCGCGCCTGATCTATGCACCTCTGGCGCATCCTCAGGCTCAGCGCTATGTTAATCTGATGTACTCGGCACTGAACTATGCGGTTGTGAACCGTCACCTGATTGCTTATGGAGTCCGTGAGGGCTTCCGGGATGTCTTCGGCACGAAGTGCGAGCTGCGTACCCTTTACGATCTGATGCACAATTACGCCTGGGAAGAGAAGACTTCCTCAGGCAGCAAGTTCGTCCACCGTAAGGGGGCTACCCGCGCTCTGCCGGCAGAGCATGCGGATAATCCGCGCCCTTATGCAGCGACTGGACATCCGGCGCTGATTCCCGGCTCGATGGGCACCGCATCCTATATCATGGTCGGCCAGCCCGGCGGGGAAGAGAATTATTATTCCATCTGCCATGGTGCAGGACGTATCCGTTCCCGCTCGGCCACCAAGCGGCTGGTGAGTGTCCAGGAATTCTCCCGGTCGATGAAGGTAGGAACGGAAGATGAGATTGTTGTGAACCAGCATTCCCTGGAATCTATTATTGACGAATCTCCCCAAGCCTATAAGAATGTAGATGAGATCATAGAAAGCGTTACGGGCGCCGGCCTGGCTGCCGTGGTGGCCAAGTGCAAGCCGCTCGCAGCGATAAAGGGGACGAAATAAGGATGGAGCAGGAGAACAAGAAACCGGCTGTAATCTATGAATATGATGAAGAGAGAGCCGGAATTATCAAAGGCTACGATGTGTACGCCCGTCTGGTGGACGGCATCCTTGAAGCCCTCTACACCCGGTACGGTGTCCGTTACGAGCTGTATGCCAGCGATGATCCCAACAGCGAATACTGGAAGCTGCTGGAGAACGATGTGCAGAGCGGGAATGATGGTGTGGAGCATGTGGCGCGGATTTTTGACCGTCTGGAGGACCGGACCTTCGTGTTCGATGATGAGAAGGAACAGCCGGAGTATCATATCCATCTGTCGGTCCGCAATAATGTGCTCGCTTATCCGGCGATGGGCATTGCGCTGGCACGGGTTCCGGTGTTTCAGGAGAACGGGATTAACTTTCAGGATTATGTGTTTGCCGCATCGGATGCTCAGTTGCAGTTCTTCCTTGGCAATGTGCGCAAGCGCCAGCGGGAGCAGAATATCAACAAGGTGACGGTGTTCACCGACCGGCGCAACGGGATTTCCCGTGAGGATGAGCCGATTACGCGTGCGGTTAGGCGCGAAGAGGTGATTTTGGATGCCGGTATCAAAAAAGAGATCTACCGCTCGCTCGACCAGTTCTTCGACAGCGACCGCAGCTTCTATGTCACCTATGATATCCCGTACAAGCGGGGGATTCTGCTCTACGGGCATCCGGGCAACGGCAAGACCACTCTGGTCAAATCCATTGCCGGAAGCGTGCCGGGACCGGTGCTCTATTGGCAGATTACGGAGTATACGAGCAGCGAATCGGTGAATGAGGTGTTCGAGGCTGCAGCCCGGCTGGCGCCGATGGTGCTGGTGATTGAGGACATCGACTCCATGCCGCAGGAGGTGCGCTCCTTCTTCCTGAACACGCTGGACGGGGCGACCTCCAAGGAGGGGATCTTCCTGATCGGCACGACCAATTACCCGGATAAAATCGACCCGGGTCTCATGAACCGCGCCGGGCGCTTCGACCGGGCCTACGAGATCAAGATGCCAAGCGAGGCACTGCGCCTTGAATATCTGCAGCTGCGCGGCTTCTCCGCCTTCGCAGGTGAGGAAGGCACGGCCACCGCTGCGCGTCTGACCGGGGATTTCTCCCTGACCCAGCTCGGCGAGCTGTATGTCAGTGCCGCACTGGAATGGCATGAGAACGGCACGGCAGATGTGGAGCTTCTGGTGCGCGGTATGCGCGGCGAGCTGGACAAGGGCCGCAAACGGGAATGGATGAAGGACGCTTCGTCCAGCATTGGATTTTATTGAGCCGCCGGGGAACAGAGGCGGAATAGCAAGTACTTGAGGGAGCCGTGAGGCTCCTTTTTGTTCGTAATGTCCAGGAAATGATGACGGGGAGGCGCATCGACCAAATGTAATCGAAAAACCGATCACATTCTAAATAAGCGTATCCATGCTACCTATGGTTCACACGTTAGAGCAAACTTGTTTAGGGTTCCAATGTATTAAGGGAATTTCCTGCAAAAGTGTAACTTTTCGCGTGCTCATACGTGGATGGAGTAAGGGGGGAGGAGATGGAGCCGAATTCGCTGGATGAACTATATGAACAATATGTTGACGACATCTACCGCTATCTGCGCTCCCTCTGCCAGGACCATCATGCGGCTGAAGATTTGATGCAGGATACCTTTTACCGGGCGTATCTGTATCTGGAGGATTGCCGGGAGGAGCGGATTAAGCCGTGGCTGTTCCGGGTTGCATATAATGCATTCGTGGATTATACGCGCAAGGAGAAGCGGAGTGTGGCGAAGGAAGGCGCTTATTTCAGCAGCCTGCCCCACCCGGAGACGACGGAAGGCACTCTGCTGAAGCAGGAACGCTGGGAGGAAGCAGCGCGGGCACTCAGCCAGTTGCCGGAGGGGCAGCGTCATGCCCTGCTGCTGCACGATGTGCACGGGCTGAGCTATAAGGAAGCCGCTGACATTATGGAGGTAGGCTTGTCCCAATACAAGATACTCGTATTCCGCGCCAGGCAGAAGCTGCGTGAGGCGGATCGGAGGAGGAATGAGCATGAGTGAGGAATTTAAAGAGAAGCTACGCAGGTACAGTGAGGGCACCCTCCCGGAGGAAGAGCGTGAGGAGCTGGAGAGTGAGCTTGTGAAGCTTGAGGCGTATCAGCTGTATCTGGAGGAGCAGATGGAACGGGAAGAGCAGGACGGGCAGGCCACTGGGAGCTGGACCAAGACGGATACGCAAGCTCCAGGGTTCAAAAAGGCGAAGAAGAAGCGAAGAGAGAAGTCCATTATTCGCCGGGGCAAATGGAAGGCGCGGATTAACAATACACTTACTGTATTTTCGGCGTTCCTGATCTTTACGGTTATCACCAGCATCATTACAACAGTCTTCTACAACACCGGCGACCGTATGAATACCTACCGTGATGTGGTAGAATCAGCGATTGCTGTTACCCGTCCTAACACCACGGTACGGCTTTCAGCGGATGTACATTATTTTTTCCGGCTGGAGTTATCCGGGAATCTGCTGAAGCAGGTGGGCAGCGAGAGTATTCAGGTGGGCAGCTATACCCAAGATCTCCATCTGGGACTAGCTAATATTAGTAAGTTTAATTGGACGGATGAGCGGAATGGGTCTGGAAAAGTGTTCTATTATCCGTCTGCGGAGGGGACTGCCAGGGGAGGAGATGACAATAATCAGTGGAAGAGGCTTGCAAAGCTTCCTGAAGGTACGGTTGCCGAGGCGTATTTGTCACTCAGCCATTTATATACCACAGATGAGCTGCTGAAGCAGCTGGAGCCGCTGAACCTTCAACCTGTCTGGTTCGGAGCAGATACCGGGCCTTGGGAGAGGGATAACGATGTGGTCGTACACCCGCTTGGCTTCCCCTATCAGCCTATGTGGCACGCGGATGATATGAAGAGATCAGAGGTCACCAAGGAAAAAACAGGCTGGTTCAGCTCCGTATCCTCATTCAGCAGCGTGTCGCCTTCCGTTGAGTCTTACGGGAGCGGCGCGTTGCGGGATGCCAATTTCATCAAGACCCTTAAGCTGCTGCAGCAGCATCAGACACTCGCGGGCAGAGCGGCGTATATCAATCAGTTAGACACCTCTGTGGCTTATCTGGAGAAGAACGGGGTGAAGCTCTATGGGGCCGTTGTCACCGGACCGGTCAAGGAACTGCTGAAGCTGCGCGAGGCTTCATGGGTGAGTCACCTCCAGGTGGGGGAAGTGCGGCTGTGGAACTGGACGGAGTGAGGATCGCAATACAGGATAATGTCCAAGAGCCGCAGTTTACAGCGCTTCCCGGCAAGATACAAGTCAGCATCAGATGGCGATGACCTGTAGCTTCAATTTGTGCTTTTGGCATAGGGCGTAGAATTCACCAGAGATGATAGGCTGCATCACGTACACGTGTGCCAGCAAGAAAAATTCCCGCCCGGCAATTTTGCCGGAATCGAGAACGAGCCTGGAAATTACCTTGACGGGCTTGCGCGGCGGCTGGTGCTCAGAAGCAGCGATCACCGCTTTGCGTCCGTATTCTGATCGTTCGTAATCGAAGCCATCCACCCGGTCCGGCAGATGCGCGATCCAGTAGGTCCGTTCAACCGGGAGGCCATGATGATAGCGGACAACGGCGGGAATAAACTGCACGTTTGTGTCGGTTTGCTCCAGTAGCGCTTTGAATGCATCTGATACCACTCTTGTGCCCGTGACCGTCTCGAAATAGTCCACCTTCAAGCTGCGGACTGATGACATAAGCTCGACTTCAGCTTTTGTATCAACGGGCAGCGGGCCGTCTACAGCTATATAGTTGGTGTCCAGTTCAGGAATAAAGGTTGTGCCGCCGCTGATAAATCCGCTGCGGGGATATTGCGGTTCGAGCAAATAGTAGTCCATACGCACTATCGCTCCTTTCTGAATTAAAGGTGCGTTCATTCATTATAGGGTTCGCAAATGCAGAAGAAAAGCGCCTTGCCGGGCAAGGCGAAGCGGCGGCGGAAGCCGGGCCTCCCGCTTGCATTCCCTCTTCAGGGCATCGTACAATGATAGAACGTAAACTTGGATTTGAACATAACAATGGCTGGGAACCGCAGTTTACCGCGCTTCTTAGCCATTTTGAATAAGGAGGAGAAGGCAGATGAAGATTGGAGTTGTGTCGGATACCCATCTCTCAAGCAGGGCCAAGGGCTTGCCGTCCGTGCTTATGGAAGAATTCCGCCAGGTGGATATCATTCTGCATTTGGGAGACTGGGTGTCGCCGGAGATCTATGACATGCTGTCCGAGCTTGCCCCGGTGGAGGGGATTGCCGGAAACAATGATGGCTATGATATTATTGAGCGCTTCGGCGAGAGTAAGATTCTTACGTTAGAGGGCATGCGCATTGGAATGATTCACGGACACGCGCCATATTCCCGCAAAGGAACGGATGGGAATGCGCTGCTGGCCTTTGAAGGCCAGGATGTGGACTGCATCCTCTTTGGCCATTCCCATCAGCCGCTGATGCGCCGGGAGAACGGGATTCTGCTGTTCAATCCGGGCTCGCCTACGGACAAACGCCGGGAGAAGCAGTATTCGTTTGGTCTGATGGATATTGAGGACGGTACAATTACCGCCCGTCATGTCTTTTACGATTCCAGGGAATAAGGGGGCGTACCTTTGCTGAATTTTCGCTTTGAACGTGCGGGTCTTGAGGATGTGGAGGAGCTTGCACCGGTATTTAATGACTACCGCAGCTTTTACGGCCAAGCTGCCGACCTGGAAGCTGCCCGGGAGTTCCTGACGGCAAGACTGCAGCATGAGGAATCGGTTGTCTTCATGGCGGTTGCCGGTGAGGGTGAAGACAGGCAGGTTCATGGATTGGCGCAGTTATATCCTTCGTTCTCTTCCGTTACGCTCCAGCCGGTATGGATTCTGAATGATCTGTTCGTGACGCAGAAGCAGCGGGGACAAGGACTGGGCTCATTGCTGCTTGAAGGCGTGAAGGGCTTCGCCCAGGGGACAGGAGCCAAAGGCCTGACGCTGTCCACCATGATGGACAACACCGGTGCACAGCGTTTATACGAAGCCCATGGATATGTGCGGGACGAGAGCTTTTACAATTATTATTTATATTTCTAAAGCAGGGTTAGGAGAGTTAGTGTGACGGAGACAAATGGTAAGCTGGCTGTGTTTTTTGATCTGGATGATACGCTGTATGACCACCTGCTTCCCTTCCGGGAAGCCGTACGTGAGGTGTTGGCCCCTGAGGAGGACAAGCTGGATTACGCAGAGCTGTTCTACACGGTAAGACATCACAGTGATTTGCTGTGGCCGAAGTATCTGCGCGGGGAGATGGAGCTGGAGGAGACGCGGGTGATGCGGCTGGAGCTGGCTTTTGACGAATTTGGCTTGCCGCTCTCCCGGGAGCAGGCGGTGCAGATACAGGCCTCCTACATTGCCCGCCAATATACGATTGAGATGATTGAAGGCGTAGCGGAGCAATTGCAGCGGTTCATTAGCCAAGGGCACCCGGTAGGCATTATCACGAACGGTCCGCAGGAGCACCAGATGGGCAAGCTGCGCGGGCTGGGGATCGACCGGATCATTCCGCCGGAGATGATCTTCATCTCGGATGCGGTCGGTCTGGCAAAGCCGGACCCGGCCATCTTCGCTCATGTTAACCGTGTGACGGGAACGGTGCCGGAGAACAGCCTCTATGTGGGCGATACCTGGGCCAACGATGTGGTCGGGGCGCTGGCTGCGGGCTGGAAGGTATGCTGGTACAATCCGCGCGGGCGAGAGCCGGGGACGGATCATAGGCCAAGCCATATTTTCACGAATTATAAAGAGTTCAGCGAGCTGCCGCTGGTGTGATATTCATACAGAAAAGGTGCCCTCCGTGAGTAGAAGGCACCTTTTTGTTTATTTTACCTGGAAGCTACTTAGCTAGATCAGCACCAGACTCCGTTAATTAGCGAAGCTATAAGTCGGATCGGTCAGATTCAGCCGCTTCTTCAGCTCAGAGGTGGCATAGATCTTGTTATCGTTCGTAATGAAGAAGGCCTCAACCTTCTCCGGCAGCGCTTCGAGATACTTCATGCCTTCTTCCAGGCCCATGAGGAACACACCAGTGGAAAGAGCGTCCGCATCTGTCGCATTGGGGCTCATGATAGTGATACTCTTCAGCCCGTTCTGGGAAGGGAAGCCCGTGCGGGGGTCGAGGATATGGTGGTAACGCACCCCGTCCTGCATGAAGAAGCGCTCATACACCCCGGAAGCATCAATGACCTCATCGGTAATTTTAATCGTGCCGAGCTGGGTGCCCCGGCTCTGATCGGGGTCTTGCAGGCCGATATTCCACTGGGAACCATTTGGCTTATTGCCAAGGGCGATAATGCTGCTGCCCCCGAGATTAATCATCGCGCTGTTCAGGCCCTGAGCCTTGAGATAGTCGGCGATCCGGTCAGCCGCATAGCCCTTGCCGATTCCGCCCATGTCCAGCACCATGCCTTCTTTGGCTAACTTCACCGTCTTCGCGGCTTCATCTACAATAACATCCTTATAGTTGGTCAAGCTGCGCGCCTTGTCAATCGCTGCCTGGTCCGGCACGCGCTCTCCGCCTTCGCCGATGGCCCAGAGGTCGACCAGCGGCCCGATGGTCGGATCGTAAAGCCCGTCCATTTCCTCTGCATATTTGAGGGAGAGCTTCACGATATCCAGCGTTTCGTCAGACACAGCAACAGCTTGCTTACCGGCGGCCTGATTCACTGCGTACAATTCCCCGTTCGTCTTGGTGCGGCTGAACTCAATGTCCATCCGTTCCAGCATGGCCTGAATGTCGTCCATATTCTTCTGCTTCACTGTATCGCCGAACACCTTGATATTCACGACGGTGTCATAAATATAAAATGTCTGTTCCAGGGATTTCGTATCGCCGGTTCCAGTAGCAGCAGGACTGTCTTCACTCTTATTGTTGCCTACTGTAAGCCAGATTACCACAGCCGCAGCGATAACAACGACGAGCGCGGCCAGAATTACAACGGTTTTTTTGTTCTTAGATGTTTTTTTGATTTCAGACATATTCCACCATCCATACAATTAGTTTCGTGGTTGCATCCTTACTATCATACCCCAGAAAGAACAGCAATGGATACTCATTTGATGACATTTTGTGCGAAAGCGCGGCTTGCCGAAGGGGGAGGCTTGTGATATTTTCAAAAGATAAGGCTATACATTATCCTTCTATTTCCCGCTGAAACGGTACCGTTCCTTAAAAGGACGGCAAAGCGGTTTCCACTTGTTTACAGTAAAGGAGCATGACCTATGTCTATTGACCGTAAAGCTTTAATCCTGCAGGCTGCAACCCTGTCCTTTGTACAATTCGGCTATAAAGCTACGACGATGGATCAGGTATCCAGAATCGCCAATGTGGGCAAGGGCACGATCTATACCTTTTTCAAAACCAAGGAAGAACTGTTCGAGGAAATTCTGGGCAAGGCCACAGCTGAATTAACATCGGTGATGAGCCGTGTGGCTGCGCAGCAAACTTCCTTCGTGCATAAGCTGCTTCATCTGCTGGACTCCATTCTGGAGTTCCGCCTGGACCATGAGCTGTTCGTGAAGCTGGCGCAGGAGGTACGTGATATCGGTACGGCCCAGGCGCTCGAAGGCGTGAAGCGGATGGAGGGTTATGCGCTGGAGTTCCTGCAGCAGCAGATCGAGGAGGCCATCGGGAACGGAGAAGTGAAGGCCTGCGATGCCAGTGTGGCGGCGTTTATGATTCTGCGGATGTATCTGGCGCTGACTACGGAATGGAACAAATCCCATGAGCCGCTGGATCAGAACAAGATCAAAGAGCATATGATTCTGTTCATCTCCACCGGAATGCTGCAATAGAGACAAACTAACGAATTGTTGTAATAACTAAACAGAGTTTCAGGTTGTACGTTGAGCTGCTCCAGACCCCAGGCTATAATGAAATCGTTAATGCAGACTATTATGGCGCAGCTGAAGTCAAGAGCGGGCATGGCGGCGGATGAGAGCTGTCCTGCTCCTGATGAGTGAGAGCGCCTTCAGACAAAGTGAGGCTGATGGATATGGAAAAGTATAGCAACAGTACCGGGCTTGGCGGGCAGGAGGGTCCGGCGGCACCCCAAGATCCAGTGGAGCGCCGGGACGGCTTCTTCGTCATGTTCGAGACGGCGATTGAGGCAACCGCCCGGGCGGAGGGCAAGCCCTCGCAGGAGGTCTATCTGGAAGGCAATTATCTGATCGATAAAGCCAAATACATAGGCGGGGTTACGGATGAGCAGATGCTGGCGATGCTTAGAGACTGGACCGGCTTCCGCAAGCTGGTGCACAGCATTGGTGTATCTGTGAAGACGGGGGAGGAAGGGACAGGGGTCACTTTTCTCCTGCAGAATTGGGGCAGAACCAGCAAATATGAGACTGGCACGCAGCTGCGGGTCCCCTGCCCTGGCGATGGAACGGAAATCCTAGTGAAACTGGAGGAGACCGAATGGTCTGAGGAGGATGTGGCTCCCGGCAAATATGCCTTTGAGTTCAACAACGAGGGGGAACTGGCGACAGCGAGCATCGTTCTCTACCTTAATGACGGGTACACGGCACCTGAGCTGACAGCGGAACCTCCCGTAGACTTCGATTCGTCTGCTTATCGTGCAATGATTGCGAAGTCTCTGCTGCATACGGGCAATAACCGGCGGTTGAAGCGGGCTATGGACAAGGCTGCAAGCGGCGAGGATGTGACGATTGCTTATATTGGCGGTTCCATCACACAGGGTGCAGGAGCCAAGCCGATCCATACAGAATGCTATGCTTATCAGTCGTACTTGAGATTTAAGGAGCTATTCGGCAAGGACGGTGGAGAGAATATTCATTTCATCAAGGCCGGGGTTGGCGGGACGCCCTCCGAGCTGGGGATGATCCGCTATGAGCGGGATGTGCTGAGGGATGGTGCAGCCGCTCCTGACATCGTAGTGGTGGAATTTGCTGTGAATGATGAAGGGGACGAGACGAAGGGTAACTGCTTCGAGAGCCTCTGTCTCAAAATTCTGTCTGCCCCGAACCATCCTGCTGTCATCCTGCTGTTCAGTGTCTTCGTGAATGACTGGAACCTGCAGGACCGCCTCTCCCCGGTAGGCCGACGCTATAATCTCCCGATGGTCAGTGTCAAAGATGCAGTAACAGAGCAGTTCCGGCTGAGCAAGGCCGAAGGAAATATCATCTCCAAGCGGCAATTCTTCTACGATATTTATCACCCTACGAATGATGGGCACCGCGTAATGGCGGATGCCCTGGGCTACCTGTTCTCCGAAACCGCCCGGGCGGGGATGGATGAAGAGGGCGAGGATACGCTGACGGGAGCGCCTGTGCTCGGCAATGATTTTGCCCATGTCCGGCTGCTGGACCGCATAAGTGATCTGGGCAGTACAGGTGCTGCGATTGCTATTGAAGCAGGCGGCTTCGACGGTACGGATGAGGAGCTGCAGCAGGTGGAGATGGATGCCAATCCGTTCGGCACTCCGCAATTCCCGCATAACTGGATGCACACGGCTGCGTCTGGTGAGGATCGCTTCAGGCTGACAATCACCAGCAAGAATCTGATCCTGGTCTTCAAGGATTCGGGCAGCCCGGATGTGGGCAAGGCGGAGGTCTATGTGGACGGCAAGCTGGTTCTGACGGCAGATCCGCATGTGAATAGCTGGACCCACTGCAACGCTGTGATTCTGTATAAGAATGAGCAGAGCGTGGAGCATGTGGTGGAGATCCGGATGGCGCCGGAGGATCAGGAGAAGTGCTTCACCATCCTGGGCTTCGGGTATACGGCCTAAGAACCAAGTAGGTAAAAGGGTGTCATCGGGGCAGCACTAAGCTGCTTCGGGGGCACCCTTTTTGCGATTTATCATTCGGATAAGGAGTAATGAGAGGTGGCGAGGGAAATGGGGCGAATGTATGCGGAAAACCGAATACGAAGTAATGTGCTGACCAGAAGGTGTATGAACCGGATGTATGGGGCACAGGGCCTCATACATCCTTTAACTGTTTGGTTCTGTGCACACTAGCGGTTTTTCGTGGAGTTCTGTGCCTAGTCCAGCATAAATTCCCTGTATTTATTCTTGCGGGGATTAAGCACGAACAGAATGCCGCTGGCGTAGCCGGAGACGGCATTGAAGTTCCGCTTGAGCGTAGATTTGACGGCGAGGTAAGACAAGGTCCAGAGCAGAGCTGCATAATTCTTCACGGGTGCTTTGCGCAGATTCAGCAGATAATAATGATTGACTGCGGTCGCCCGTGCGACCCGGCCTGCCTTGTCGCGCGAGCTGGGCGATTCATGATGCATGATTTTCAGCTCCGGGTTAATCACCAGCTTGCCGTATCTGCTCGCCAGATGGCACATATAGATATCGTCTGCTACTGCGTAGCTGGTCATCCAGGGGTACGGCTTCATATCCCGCAGCGCCGAGCTGCGGAAGGACATATTGCAGCCATGGAAGAAGTCCGTCTCAAAAATATTCTCCGTCTCCCCCCATAAGAGAAGAGACCCGGCCAGTGTGCTTGCCGACAGTCTGCCTGGCGAAGCCGACATTTGGCAGGTCAGCCTGCCGAGCAGCTTGCCCGATTTGCTGCTGGAGAGACCCTTGGCGATTCCGCCGACCCCGACAATGGACGGGTCTGAGGCATAGGTATCGAGCATCCGGCGGATATAGAACGAATCGTCCAGCTCCGCATCGTCATCGAAGCTGAGCAGAATCTCCCCGTCGATGAGCCCGAGGGCCTCGTAGCGGGAGAGCCAGACGCCGGGCTTGGTTTTGCGGTAATAACACAGGCTGGCATCTGGAAGACGCCCGAGCACCTCACGGAAATACTCCAGCACCCGTTCTTCGATCTCGCCGTCGTCCACGATCAGCAGTTCGATGGAGACATCCTCCAGGCCGGTCTGCGCGCCGATGGATTCAATGCAGAGGGTCAGATCGCTGATCCGGTTACGCGTGGGAATGACTATAGACAGGTCATGCATACCGTTGACTCCTTTCGGGACTTCTTAGTTGCTCTAATTTTACCTGTCCGCCCGGGCGGACGTATATACCTCTTTCGTTTACTTTTCTCCCGGAAGCCAGCAGAGGAGAGAGTGTGCGGGGCATTTAGCGAGCAAGAATTGTTCAGAAAGTTTGTTTGTAATTTTCGGTTTTTAACTATATAATAGTAAGTGAATAGCAATACAAATACCATTACCATTCAGGAGGAATTCCCATGAGAATAGATATATGGTCTGATTATGCCTGCCCGTTCTGCTATATCGGCAAAAGACGGCTGGAGCACGCGCTGAGCCAATTCCCCGGCCGTGACCAGGTAGAGGTCGTGTTCCGCAGCTTCCAGCTGGACCCGAATGCACGCACCGATGAGACGAGAGATATCCATGAGCTGCTGGCCGGTAAATACGGCATGACCCGTGACAAGGCCAAGGAGATGAACGCACAGCTGGCCGAGCAGGCGCAGGGTGTGGGTCTGGAGTTCAATTTCGATACAATTCAGTCCACGAATACCTTTGACGCTCACCGCTTGAGCCATTATGCTGCTACTCAGGGCAAGGCTCCGCAGATGACCGAACGGCTGCTGCGTGCGTACTTCACCGATTCATTGAATCTGGGTGACCGCCAAGTGCTGGCTGAGCTGGCTGCCGAGGCCGGACTGGATCAGGCCAAAGTGGCTGAGGTGCTCGACAGTGAGGCTTATGGCGACCGGGTAGAGGCTGACATTGAAGCTGCCCGGCAGCTGAACATCACCGGCGTTCCGTTCTTCGTCTTCAATAATAAGTACGCAGTATCCGGCGCACAGCCGGGTCCGGTCTTTACTGAAGTGCTGGACACGGTATGGGCGGAGGAGCAGAAGGGTCCAGAGCTTCAGGTGGTCGGCCAGCCGAAATCCGGGGCTGCACCGTCTGATGACGGCTGCGATGACGGCTCCTGCAGCATCTGATTGTGATCAGAGGCAGGCTTGAAGTAAGCGTTGCTGCGTGCTGTGCCTGGACGAACGAGTCTGGTTACGGACTACAGTTCCGCTAATCGCGCCAAAAGGCCATTTTGGGCAGCTTGCCGGACTCTGTGCAATTAGAATAAAAAGTGGACGCCACGTTAAGAGACACTGGATAATAGGCTTAACGAAGGAAGGTGTCCAATGTGGGGGAACGACGGCAACGATACAATGAAGAATTTAAGAAGCAGACGGTGAAATATGTGCAGGAGCAGACCAAGAGTATAGGGGATATCTGTGAGGAGCTGAATATCCCCAAGAGTACAATTCACCAATGGATCTCTCAGTACCGCCAATTCGAGCAGGAGGCCATTCACCATCCGGAGAAAATGCGTCAGATTGAACAGACGCTTAAGGATGCCGAAGCGGAGAATCACCGCAAAGAACGTGAAATCGAGGACCTGAAAGAAGAACTGGCCATTCTAAAAAAGGCGCTGCACATCTTCAGCAAAGAAAAGAACTAAGGTTCCAGTTTATCGAAGATCACCGCTCGGATTTTCGATTGGAGAAGATGTGCAAGGTCCTAAAGGTATCCCGAAGCGGGTACTACAAATGGCGTGCGGCAGAGCAGCCGGTACGCCTCGAGCGAAAAGAGAAGCTGATTCAGCGTATTCGGTGGTATCACCAGGATTCAGGGGGCACCTACGGCAGCCCAAGGATTCATCGGGAACTCCAAAAGGAGGGCTGGAAGGTCTCCGAGCGTACCGTCGGCCTGTTCATGCGCGAGCAAGGGATACGTTCGTGTATGGCCCGTAAATATCGGGTCACGACCACGGATTCGAATCACAATCTGCCGATCGCGCCCAATGAACTGAAGCAAGACTTTTCGGCCACAAGGCCAAATGAAAAATGGGTGGCCGATATTACGTACATTCCATGTCGCCAAGGCAAACTCTATTTGGCGAGTATTCTGGACCTGTATACGAAACAGATTGTGGGGTGGAAGCTCAGTGACCGGATGACCACAGATCTGGTTCTAGACGCCCTCAAGCAGGCCTACAAGGCGAAAAAGCCTGGGAAGGACCTGATACACCACTCCGACCGAGGATCTCAGTATGCCTCCAAGGATTACCGGAAACAGCTCCAAACCTATCGTATGAAAGCGAGTATGAGCCGCAGGGGCAACTGCTACGATAATGCTTGTATAGAAGCGTTCCACAGCATTCTGAAGCGCGAGTTGATTTACAGTCATCCAAAGTTTAAAACCATGGAAGAGGCATACCAAAAGCTATACTGGTATTTGGAGTTGTTTTACAACCGTAAGCGTTCCAACAGTACTCTGGGATACATGTCGCCAGTGCGTTTTGAGCAACTTTACTACCAGACAGTCGTTTAATTGGGCGTCCACTTTATTGACAGAAGAGCACTGAGGACGCTATGCAGAGGTTTTTTAAGCAAAATTGCAGGATATTCGGCACTTAAGCGCACTTGTGTCCGCAACGCTGCCGCAAAAGATGATTTGGTACAAATAAGCGCACTGGAGTCCGCCGCTGGAGTCTGTGTAACGTGATCCATCCAGTCAGGAGGCTTCGGCTAATCGGAAAAGGCTGTAAAATATGGAATTCCCGCCGTCACTGGACCTTCTTAGCAAGGTTGCAACAAATGGACGCACGAAACCCCCGCCGCATGAAATTCATGCAGCAGGGGTTTTTGTTGCTTACAGAGACCACAGGCCTGGCGCGGGAAACCGAACACAATCGCAGCTACGTGGGCAAGTGGTCCAAATGTATGCGGAAAACCGAACATATTTGGACCGCCGCGGCTGTACATGTGTGAATCCGGCTGCCAGTCCGCGCGCCCAGCCCGCCGTCCTCAGAGGGCGGGCTCAACGTCCGGGCGGGCAACACCGCAGTAGCTGGATCAGGCCGTTACCGGAATGAGGTTATTAGACTGGAGAACAGTGTGCGGACATCGTTCTGGTACGCATTGATCGGCTCTACCGGGCGGTTCACGCCGAACAAGGTGTAGACGGCGATACGGGCGGCACGGACTGAATATTCTTCCGTGAAAACGATATCGTCCGGGATCTCGCAGTATTGGCTGATAAAGGCCAGGTTGGTGGAGCCTTCAGGCACTACCTGCGGCCGGTCGCTATTCAGGCGCGGCATGAACTGGGAGGTGATATATGGCATCATGCAAGGAATACAGTTGGCGGTAGCCATGATCTCTTCCTTATGCGCCTCGAAGTGCAGATGTCCGATCAGCTCCTCCATAATTTCTTCGCCGGTACAGTCGCACATTTTTTTGTGTACATAATCGCCGACCTTGTCCGGGTACAGGCCATATCCCCAGAAGACTTTGACATGCTCCGGCTGGTTGCGGAAATGTGGCTGGAAGGCCAGCACGACCGACATGAACCAACTGGAATCCTTGAACGTTACGAGTGCGCCGGTACCGGCCCGGTTGCGGGTGAACTTCTCCATCAGGTCGAAGAACTTCGAGTCCTGGAAGGTCACCGTGAAGGATTCCCATTTGGATTCATCCACATGATCGTCGAAGGAAGAAGGATTACCGAGACCTGGCTTCTTCGCGGCGATCGTCTCCCACAGCTTCCATGAGCTGCCCTTACCGTTCATCCCGGGAGCGGAGGTCATTGATCCGAGGCTGGAGCCTTCGGTCATCGAGCCGTTCGTCACAATGACCCGGTCACCTTCATTGACAGTAATGACATCCTCCACGCCATCGCGGACGACCTTCATCGCGGTTACTGTAATGCCGTCGCCATCTTTGAATTCCAGATCGGTTACCGTACATTTCAAGGTGAAATCTACGCCCAGCGGCTCCAGATATTGATGCAGCGGCAGAATAATCGAATCATATTGGTTGTATGGGGTGCGGGTTACGCCTTCAAGCGTTTGAATTCTAGGGAACTCGTGCATGAAGCGGAGCATATACCGCTTGAACTCAACCGCACTATGCCAAGGCTGGAAAGCAAAGGTGGTTGCCCACATGTACCAGAAGTTCGTCGTGAAGAAATGCGGTCCGAACCAGTCGTTAATCCGCAAGGTGCCCAGGGCTGGCTCCGGCGTAATGACCAGCTTGCCCATGGCCAGGCGGTCTGCCATATCGAAGCCCATTGAGGTGACATCCAGAACCTCACCCTTGCTGTTGATTAGCCGTGCCTGGCCGCGGGTTGGATTGGACTCGTCAAATTGAACGATTTCTTCCCGCAGCGTCATCCCCGGCTGGTCAATGGACGGAATGGTACTTAATAGCTCCCACAGGTTCTCATAGGTCTCATCGTTCAGCATGCGGCCGCCGCGAATGACATATCCATGCTCTGCATCGCCGGCTCCGTCATTGCTGCCGCCAAGGATCTTCATCTCTTCAATAATGTGAATGTTCTGTCCGGGAAAATTGCAGTCTCTAACCAGATAGGCCGCACCCGCAAGGGATGCAATGCCACCGCCTACGAAATATACCTGCTCGTTACCGTACTCTTTTTTCACTGATTACCGCCTCCATAGATTTGCTTGAATACTGGACCTGAACCGAGTGTAATCCAGTCCCGCCCTGGAGGGTATCATCAAAGCACATGATCTGTATAAAATTTGGACATATGGAACAAAGTGTAACGTTTTTGGGCGAAAAAAAAGCCGCAGCCCTGAGGTTACGACAAAATGTTCTCATATTTATGCAGCGCCTTCAGGAAGTTCCCTTCAATCAGGACGCTCAGCTTCTCAATCATCGGCCCAGGCGGCTCCTGCATCCCGTCCTGCATCCACTGAATGATCAGTCCGGTGAAGGCCAGTGTGTAAAAGTTGGCGATGAACTGCTTATCCGGCGTCCCGACATTCAGCCCGGCGGCCAACTCGTTGATGACGCCCATGACGAGATCACTCGTCACCTCATACAGATACGCATCCAGATGCCTCCGTCCGAGGGAGTCCAAGGTGTTGCAGCAGAAGGCCTTATTGTTCTCGATGTAGCAGAATATCCGGTAGAATCCGTCGGTCCACGTGCTGTAGCTGCGGTACTGGGCAATGCTCTCGACAGCCTCCGTCTTGTAGATCCAGCCCAGCAAATCATAGATATCCTGAAAATGATAATAAAAGGTCTGCCGGTTCACGCCGCAATCCTCAACCAGATGCCGGACGGAGATTTTGTTCAGCGGAAGATGGGCCATCAGGTCCTTGAGCGAGCGTGCGAGCGCATTTTTGGTCAGCAGGGAATTGGACATAAGGGTCATCAGCTCCTAACAGGAATCAGCGTTTGCGCCAATAGTGTATCAGCAGGCGGCCGCCCTCGGCGATAAGACCCAGAGCGAAGCCGCCTGCTGTAAACAGGCCGAAGGACAGAAAGCCTGCAAGATCCTCGAAGCCCGACATTTCACGGTAAGTGTACATGTACATCAGGAAGAGTCCCGCCACAGTTCCAGCGCTTGAGAAAATCCACACAAGCTGCGCACCCAACCAGCCGAATCCGTTGACTATACCGGAGATTACAATGGCAAGGAGGGCCCAGCGTAGGGCAAGAATAAAGTTGAAAGGCTCACCTAACCACAGATACCGGTGCAGAATCAGCAATAGCCATAGCAGCAGCGCGTAACCGGCAGACCATGCCAGCCAGCGGCCCGTCCGGGCAGGAGGCAGGAAATTCATTATCAGCTCACCCCATGTATAGCGTCATACCTCTTCCAGTTCTTCGGCGCTCTGCAGCAGGAACTTCAAGAGGTTCGGAAGGTCTTCCATTTGCTCTTCGGTAATTTGCCGTTTGAATTGCAGTTCAACACAGTTATTGTACGTATCGCCCGTCTGTCCATAGCGGAAGCTGAGCGATTGCACAGGCTGGAATTCAGGTCCCCAGATTCGGGTCAGAATCTCTTCAATTGTGGGGCACTGCTCATTCACATCTTCAATCTCCAGATAAAAGCGTATGAAAAGACTGCATCCCGGATCGCTGCCCGGCGTCTCCAGAATCTCATCGCCAAGGTCCTTCACTGTAGACTGGAGCAGAATCTCGGACGTCACATTCAGGCCTCCGGTCAGCTTGAACGCGAGGCTGAATTCACGCGACATCAGCGCGAGATTGAGCAGATCAGACCGGTCTGTTACAACTAGAACCCCATCCAGATTGTCGTAGTCATAGATCTGGTTCTCCAGGGCGATTTTGATATTGTCAAAAACAGTAGGGTGGAACAAGAGCGGCACCTTCTATCGTTTCTCTATATTATATTATGATCTGCTGTCGGCACTCACAGCTTAGGGATTAGTTCGTAGGTGCCGGTGCTGTGTATTTCAGAAAAGTCTTCGGAATCGCGCTCTCAAACGTCAGAATGTCGCCTGTGGTCGGATGAACGAATGAGAGCACACGGGCATGCAGACCGAGACGGCCGACTGCCTTAGTCTCTGCGCCGTACTTCTTGTCCCCGGCAATCGGATGGCCGATGTCGGACATGTGAACACGGATCTGATTCTTCCGTCCGGTCTCCAGATGCACCTCCAGCAGGGAGAAGTGGCGGTTCGCCTGGATCAGCTTATAACGGGTTACGGCATGGAGCCCGTCTCCCTCATGCGGACTGGAGTACATCTTCAGCGTGGAGGTCTCCTTCAGCCAGGAGCTGATCGTGCCCTCGGATCTCTTAACGGCGCCTTCCACCAGAGCCACGTAGGAGCGTTCCTTGACGGTCTCCTTCCAGCTGTTCTGGAGGGACTGCTGAATCGCCTCGCTTTTGGCAAACATCATGACGCCCGAGGTATCACGGTCCAGCCGGTGCACCACATAGACGCGGTTCTTCGGATTGCTCAGGCGGACATGCTCCATCAGCTGGCGGTAAGCCGTCAGTTCATTATCTTCTCCAGTTGCGATGGACAGGAGCCCCGCATCCTTCTGAATCACGATAATATCGTCATCCTCATGGACAATGGTCAGTCCCAGCATCTCCTTGGCTTCAGCAGGCTTCTCCTGGTCAATCGTCACGGTCTGGCCTGGATGGAGCAGATGGTTATGCTTGGTCACCGGTTTGCCGTTCACAGCGACCTGTCCGCGGGAGAGCATGGATTTGATTGAGTTGCGCCCCTTATTCGTAATCGTCTTCAGCAGAAAAGCAAGCAGCTCCGCAGGTTCGGCTACCGTATAGGATTTGGGTGCAGCTGCCGGCTTGGCCGGGGCTCCGGATCTTGTTCCCTGTTTATGGTTAGAGGTTCTGTTCCCCTGATTTCTGGTTCTTCTTGTATTCATGACCGCATTCTCCGTCCTTTAATAGGTTACTCCTCAATATACCATGGGCCGTGAAGAAATACTACGGAAGGGATGGGGTCCCGGCAGGAGAGCGATGATATCTGCTTCAGGCGGTTGCTTGGCAGCCGGTTGCCCAGTAAACTAAAAGGTAGAAAGCCTTAAGGAGTTTGAATAGACATGGAGATGCAAGGATCATTAATGGAGCAGGCCCAGGCCGAGCTGCAAAAATATTACGGTTATCCCGATTTCCGGGACGGCCAGAAAAAAATTGTGAACAATCTGCTGGAAGGCCGCGATACGCTTGGCATTCTGCCTACCGGAGGCGGTAAGTCCATCTGCTATCAGGTTCCGGCGCTGCTGCATCCGGGGCTTACCCTGGTCGTCTCCCCGCTGATCTCCCTGATGAAGGATCAGGTGGATGCTCTTACGACAGCAGGGATTCCCGCTGCTTATATCAACAGCACCCTGAGCGGCAAAGAAGTGAATGAGCGCATCCGTGCGGCCCGCCGCGGCGACTTGAAGCTGCTCTATGTAGCTCCCGAGCGTCTGGAGCTGGACTGGTTCCGCCTGGAGATGGCGGGACTGAATATCTCCTGCGTAGCTGTCGATGAGGCGCACTGCGTCTCGCAGTGGGGCCATGACTTCCGCACCAGTTATCTGGCGGTCTCCCCGTTCGTGGAGCAGCTGCCGCAGCGTCCGATTCTGGCGGCCTTCACCGCTACGGCTACCCCGGAGGTTATGGAGGATATGGTCCGGCTGCTACGCCTGCGCGAGCCGGGCGTCTTCATGACCGGACTTGGCCGTGACAACCTGGCGATGTCCGTGCTGCGCGGAGAGAACAAGCGAGAGTTCGTGCTGGATTACGCGGCTCAGCATGCCCATCAGCCTGGCATCGTGTATGCCGCCACCCGCAAGGAAGTGGATGATCTCTACCAGCGCCTCCAGGCCGCAGGCATCACGGCGGGGCGCTATCATGCCGGAATGAACGACCAGGAGCGGGCGGACAGCCAGGAAGGCTTCCTGTATGACGATATCCGTGTCATGGTCGCTACGAATGCCTTCGGGATGGGGATCGACAAGTCTAACGTGCGTTATGTCATTCATTACAATATGCCGAAGAACATGGAGGCCTATGTTCAGGAGGCGGGCCGTGCCGGGCGTGACGGGGAGCCGAGCGATTGTATCCTGCTGTTCAGTGCGCAGGATATCATGACCCAGAAATTCCTGATTGAGCAGAACCCGCAGGACCCGGAACGCAAAGCCAACGAATACCGCAAGCTCCAGCAGATGATTGAATACTGCTATACCACCCGCTGCCTGCGCAGTGCACAGCTCGACTATTTCGGCGAGAGCCATGACGATGATCACTGCGGGATCTGCAGCTCCTGTACTGATGAGCGTGAGCTGGTGGATATCACCGTAGAAGCGCAGAAGATCTTCTCCTGCATCCACCGGATGCGGGAGCGTTACGGCGTGGCGCTGGTCTCATCCGTGCTGAAGGGCTCGCGTAACCAGAAGGTGCTGCAATACGGCTTCGAGCAGCTGCCAACTCACGGCGCTATGTCCAGCCGCAGTGAGAAGGAGATTACCGAGATCATCAATATGCTGATCTCGGAAGGATATCTGGCCTTGTCCGAAGGCCAGTATCCGGTGGTCCGGCTGCAGCCGCTGGCAGCAGAGGTGCTGCGCGGCCAGCGCCAGGTGCATCAGCGCGTAGCCCGCACGCTGGTCACCTCCGGCACGCGGGACCGCAGCCGCTCGCGTGATACTTCACCGTCTGCGGTCAATGAGACGGTGTTCGAACAGCTGCGCCTGATCCGCCGCGAGCTGGCGGGGCGCGAGCATGTGCCGTCGTACATCATTTTCAATGATGCGACGCTGCGTGAGATGAGCGTGGTCTGTCCGCAGACGGAATCGGAGATGCTGAGGGTGAAGGGTGTCGGTGAAGTGAAGTACCGGAAGTACGGCAAGGCCTTCCTGGAGTTTTTTCAAAATGACATGTAAAGAAGGTTATAAGGCATGAGAATCATCCTGGCCACATTAAATGCCAAATATATTCATACGTCGCTTGCGATCCGGTTGCTGAAGGCGTATAGCGAGCATGAGTTCAAGGATATCCTTTTGGCGGAATATACCATCAAAGATCCCGCGATGAATATCGTGTCTGACCTTTTTCAGAAGCAGCCGGATGTGATCGGCTTCTCCTGTTATATCTGGAACATCGAGGAGACCATCAAGCTGGTCGGAATTCTCAAGCAGGTCATGCCGGAGGTCAAGATTGTGCTGGGCGGGCCGGAGGTATCCTATGAGCCGCTCTACTGGATGAAGCGGGAGGCCGGAGTAGACTTCGTCGTGAACGGTGACGGGGAAGAGACCTTCCACCATCTGCTGCAGGAGATCCGGGATGAACATAAGTACCATTTCGTATATGGTGCGGCTTACCGCAAGGGTGAAGAGCTGATCGTCAATCCTCCCCGTCCCAAAAGCGATCTCAACACTCTGCCGACCCCGCACCGCTTCGCGGAGGATCTGCCGGAGCTGAGCAAGCGTATCGTTTATTTTGAGACGAGCCGGGGCTGTCCCTTCAACTGCCAATTCTGCCTGTCCAGCATTGAGGTGGGCGTGCGTTATTATGATATCGAACGGGTGAAGTCCGATCTGCTCTATCTGATTGAGGGCGGGGCCAAGGTGATCAAGTTCCTGGACCGCACATTCAATATCAACCGCAATTATGCGATGGAGATGTTCCAGTTCCTGATCGACAATCATCAGGGCTGCGTGTTCCAGTTCGAGATTACCGCTGATATTATGCGTCCCGAGGTGCTGGATTTCCTGGCGAAAAACGCCCCGCCGGGCGTCTTCCGCTTCGAGATCGGCGTTCAGTCGACGAATGATGAGACCAATGAGCTGGTCAAGCGCCGCCAGAACTTCACCAAGCTGTCGCGCACTGTGATGAAGATTAAGGCCAGCGGCAACATCGACCAGCATCTTGATCTGATCGCCGGACTGCCGATGGAGGATTACGCCACCTTCCGCAAGACCTTCAATGACGTCTTCGCCATGGAGCCGGAGGAGCTGCAATTAGGTTTCCTCAAAATGCTGCGCGGTACCGGGCTGCGCGCCCAGGCTGCCAAATATGACTATACGTATATGGAGCATGCACCATACGAAATTCTCAGCAGCCATGTTATGCCGTTCGCCGATATTATCCGGCTCAAGCGGCTGGAGGATGTGCTGGAGAAGTACTGGAACAGCCAGCGGCTGGCTCATTCGGTCAAGTATTTGATCCGACATGTGTTCCCGTCTCCGTTCGACTTCTTCCAGGAGTTCGGGGACTACTGGGAAGAACGGGGCTGGCAGAAGATCGGGCATCAGCTCGAGGATCTGTTCACCCGGCTGCAGGACTTCCTGACGGACCGGGGCACGGCCTCCATGGACATTGTCACCGGCCTGATGAAGCTGGACTACTTCCTCGCCCACAAGTACAAGCCCCGCAAGATCTGGTGGGACGATGTGCTTGATAAAGCGGAGTGGGCGAAGCACCTGAAGCAGATCGCCAGTCAGCCGGAGCTGATCTCGGCCAAGCTGGCGGAAGCCGGACTTAGCGAGCGGGAGCTCCAGAAGTTCATCGTGCTCGATGAGCTGCCGTTCCGCCTTGCGCCGGTGCTGGAATCGATCAGCGGGCTTCGCTATGACGGGGAGCTTGGCGCTGAGGCGGGTGCCGAAGCGGGTGCTGATGCCGGGAACGGGAACGGGAACGGGAACGGCCGGGAGATACACGCGGCGGTTACAGCATCGGCCCCGGCAGAACGCGGGGGAGCTGGAGCGGGCGGCGTGGCCGCTGCTGAGGCAGATCTTCTGCCTACTGTGGCAGCAGTGGCTGGTGGTGTGCCAGCGGCGGTCCTTAACGATCCGCACCCTGGGGCAAGCGATGGCCGCACGCTGCTGGTCATTCTGTATCAGCAGGACGAGAGCCAGCGGGCGCAGTATTACGCTTTGCCTTTGTAGGTTAGGGACCCTGGTTGCACCGGACATGGGCTGATGTGTGCGAAAAACCGACCACATTCAGCGCTGCGTGGGCACGTGGTCCAAATGTAATCAAAAAACTGAATACAATGAGCGAGATTACAGGTGCGTGTTCCGATAACCTGCGCAAACTGAACTTTTGCGGAAAGAAGGACTTCTGAGTTAGTTACCTACGGGGGGAATACAGTTGAGTCAGGAGCAGCACATATCATTGTTTAGGTACGGTGACGAGTATGGGGAGCAATTCAAGGACCAGTTACTTGGCTTTAAGCTTCCAGCGGAGCAGTTGCAGTTCACTGGACTGCCGGAGGAGACGCTTCAGGATATCAAGGAGGATACCGGTAAGGAGGGAGTGGTCATTGCCTGCGGAGAACAGGCGGTGGGCTTCTTCATCCTCCACACTGGTGAGGGCATAGCCGATTTCTTTCCTGACTATGCCGATGCAGTTCTGCTGCGCGCTTTCCTGATGGACCATGCCAGCCAGGGCCGTGGGTTCGCTAAAGCAGCAATGTTGCTGCTGCCGGATCTTGTCCGCCGCCACTACCCTGAAGCCCGGCAAATTGTGCTGGCTGTGAATGAACGCAATACCGCCGCCAGTCAGCTATATCTTGGGGCCGGATTTCAGGATCATGGTCTGCGGCGGAGCGGAAGCAAAGGAACACAGCTGATTTTGCAATATGGGCTATCCTCTGAGCCTGTTGAGGCTTCTGCTGATGCATGAGGGGGATGTACTGCATAACCGTCTTATGGAGCTATTCACCCGAGATACACTGCTAATGGATATGTTCAAGCGTGCCCAAGGTCTGGCTCCAGTTCCTTACTACATTGGCGCAGGATGCCTGGTGCAAACAATATGGAATGAATTTACCGGACGGTCGCCGGGATACGGAATCAGTGACATCGATATTATCTACTATGATGCAGCTGATCTGAGTTATGCTGCTGAGGATAAGGTGGTTGCGAAGGGCAGAGAGCTTTTTGACGGCGTTCCCCTTCCGGTCGATCTCAAGAATCAGGCCCGCGTTCATCTGTGGTATCCGCAGAAGTTCGGTGTGGAAATCCCACCCTACCTCTCCCTGGAAGCAGCAATCGACAGTTGGCCGACTACAGTGACCTCGCTGGGAGCAAGGCTTGAGCTGAATGGTGAATGGAAGATTTATGCCCCATTTGGTCTGGAGGATTTATTTCATTTAATTCTACGGCCCAACAAAGCACTGATCAGCGAGAAGATCTACGAAGCGAAGACGCAGAAATGGAAGTCCAAATGGCCGGAGCTTACAGTGGTTCCTTGGTAGAATATATGTAAAGTTGGGGGGGATATAAGTGACGCAATTTTATCTTATCCGCCATGGTGAACCACAGTAGGATGTTAATGGCAGCCTGACTTAACCTTTGAATATGATTCATTGGAGCGGCTTGCAGAGCTAGCGAGCGATTATGATGCTCATCGTGGAGTCTATCCTCCCGGTGAAACTAAGCTTTGGGAATCTAAGGAATTGCTGAGGAACCGTGTGGGTGAACACCTAATTGTATTTATCCTTCTCCAGTGTTACGATCAATAAAGAGATGCCAGTAAAGGAGCATAAACACCATCATGTGGATTACTTTGTAAGTGTGAATGAACTGAAGGACGGGCCGGTAATAGTGGGGATCACTATGCTATTTGGCATGTCTTTCTGTCAACTTACAGGGTATGCAGGGTGAATGGTTCGTATACCGACTTCTGCGGATACCTTTGGGTATCCTTTTTTGTTGCCGGAAACCGCATCTCTATGGCTCTTTACCTGCCTATCCTCCTAATGAGTGAACGGGGGAAAGATATATGAAACAACCGAAATTAGTCTTAATCGAGGGTCTGCCCGGCTTCGGCAAATCCACAGCGGCACAGCTGGTTTACGAAATTCTTACGGAGATGAATACGGGCACTCAGCTTGTCCTGGAAGGGAATCTGGATCATCCCGCTGATTATGAGGGAGTAGCTTGCCTTACCCAAGCAGAATATGATGAGCTGTCGAGAATCTGCGGCGGGAATTCGGGGGAAGAATTAAGCGCGCACACTACCTGTCAAGACAACAATTATCTGGTCGGATACCGGAAAATAATAAATGCTTACGGTCCTCTCCTTCCGAAGGAATGGATGGACAGATTGACCCGAAAGGATGTATATGAACTGCCGCTGGCTCAGCACAGGAAGCTGATTACAGCAAGGTGGAGGCAGTTTACGGAGAGTGCCTTGACAGGGCCGGATACGTATGTATTTGATTGCTGTTTTATCCAGAATCCTGTGACTATGGGGATGATCAGGCACGATGCAGCCGAGGAGTACATGATAAGCTACATTCAGGAGCTGGAGGCCATTATTAAGCCATTGAACCCGCTGCTGATTGTTATTGAACAGGACGATCTGGAGCTGGCTTTCCGCAAAGCTGTCCGCGAGAGACCCATGGAGTGGTCGGAAGGGTTCATCCAATATTACACCTCACAGGGATATGGCCTGACGCAGGACACCGGGGCCTAAAAGGTACGCTGGAGGTACTTAAGAGCAGAAGCAAGCTGGAAGATAACATATATAACCTGTTAAGCTTGAATAAGATAAAAGTAAATAATTCTGCATATGCGCTGGAGGCCTATAAGCAAGTTTTAAAGGATAGGCTGGCCGCCTGGTGTAATCCCCCTGCAGGTTCTTAGCACGCACAATATAAAGAGAGGCATCCCGTATCTGACGGAGTGCCTCTCTTTGGTTAAGATATAGAATTTCTATGTTTCACACGACAACTTATCCTTCTATTTCCCGCTGAAACGGTACCGCCCTTTAAAAGGCGGTGCTTACAACTGAATACAATGGCTGGTACAAGGCATATGGACCAAATGTATGTGGAAGTGGAAAACAGCATACATTACGCTCGCAAGCAGGCACTCGGCCCAAATATATGTGAAAAACAGCATACATTGTGTTCTATGCCATTGAACCTGGTGGGGACTGTAAAAATCAATCCGCCGTAGGCTGAAGCCACATGGATTCGGCAGGCAGGTGGCGGGCGAGCCAGTCCAGCACATCGGCCGTGACCTCATCCCGGTTGACCTCGTTCAGCATCTCATGCCGGCCTCCCGGATATAGCTTGCATTCTACATCCTGAAGCCCCTGCTTCCGATATAACTCAGCCAGACGCTTCACCCCTTGACCATTCGATCCCACAGGGTCCTTCTCACCCGCGAACAGGTAGACCGGCTTGTCGCTGCATAAGTGCTGAAGAGTGGACCTGGTATGAAGCTCCCGCAGCATATGGAAGAAATCACGGAAGAAGCGGGTAGTGCAGATCGCCCCGCAGTACGGGTCGGCAATGAAGTGGTCCACCTCCTCCGGGTCGCTGCTGAGCCAGTCAAAAGCTGTCCGGACCGGAGAAAAGGAGCGGTTATACGTACCGAAGACCATTCCGTTCAGCAACACGCTGCGGTGGTGATCTCCCTGGAGCCTTAACTGCACCTTCGACAGGGACTCCGCCAGCCGCAGCATACTCCGGGGACCGTTGGTGCCGCTGAGGATGAAGCCGCTATAGATCTCGTGGCCTTCCTCGCACATCAGCTTCTGAGCCAGAAATGAGCCCATGCTGTGCGCGAACAGGAAGATGGGCACATGCTCATGCCGGGAGCAGGCGAGCTCTGCAAGCTCAAGGAGATTGCGCCGCATCCAGTAGAAGCCGTTCTCCCCGCTGTCGCCGAGCAGGTTGACTCTGCCGGCAGTAAGGCCATGTCCCCGGTGGTCATTGGCATATACGGCATAACCGGCTGCGGTGAGCGCCGAAGCGAACCGGGCATACCGTGCAGCCGTCTCACACATACCGTGTGCGATCTGCACAATCCCCCGGATCTCCGCTCCTGGCTCTGGAAGCCATTCATAGACATGGATTTTGACATCTAAGGGATCAGTCATGGTAAAAGTGTTCTCAGTCATCGCCTGTCCTCCTGAAAGTGAAATTCAGCATTCTTAGCGTAAAGAGTACCTGTTGCTTCTGATCCAAGTAACGCAGTCCGGCTGCTTAAGGCAGATAAGAGCGCAGCACGGTGGATTGTCCTTCAATGCTGTAAGCGCCGAGGCTGGACGGAAGCAGATAGCATTCGCCCGCTGCATATGGCTGGGAGCCGCCCTCCCAGATCAAATGGCCGCTGCCCTCGCAGATTACCAGAATGGTGAAGCTGTCATCCGTGGTGGCGAGCTGCCATTCGCCGGACACCAGTCCTTTTTCCACGATAAAATAAGGCGAGGAGGCAATTCTAAGCCATTCCCCGGCCACAGCACCATCTGTCTTCATCGAAGTCGCGCCTGCTCCCTCATAGGCAGTCACATTCAGGGAATCCTCGATATGCAGCTCGCGCGGCTTCCCGTCCAGACCCGGACGGTCATAATCGTAAATCCGGTATGTAGTGTCAGAGTTCTGCTGGATCTCTGCTACAACGACTCCTGCACACAATGCATGTACAGTCCCGGCAGGGATATAGAAGGAGTCACCGGCAGCTACAGTCACTTCCTGCAGGCTGTCCATAACCGTTCCATTCTCCAGCGCGTCCTTCAGCATCTCGCGGGTGACGCCTTCCTTCAGGCCGTAGATGATTTTGGCGCCCGGCTTGGCGTCCAGCACGTACCACATTTCGGTTTTGCCCAGCTCTCCCTTGGGAAGTCCGGCATAATCATCCGTAGGGTGAACCTGTACGGAGAGGTTATCGTTGCAATCCAGCAGCTTGATCAGCAGCGGGAATCTTCCGCCTTCTTCCGTAATTCCCTTGCTGCCGAACCACTCGTGCCCGAACTGCTCACGGATGGCATCAAGGCCTTGTCCGGCCAGCTCGCCGTTGACTACAGAGGAGGTGCCGTTCGGATGATCGGCAATCATCCAGCCTTCGCCGATATGGCCTTGCGGCAGATCCAGGCCGAATTTCTCCAGCGCCCGGCCTCCCCAGACACGTTCTTTGAACTCCGGCTGAAATTTCAGAGGATATGGTTTCGTCATTACAACATCTTCCTTCCTGATAATAAGATGATCTTCAGTTACAAGGGGCTCACTGTCTTCAGGTGTTAGCCCCTTTGTCTCTTCTCTACAGCTACAACATATGGTGCAGACTCGCGCTGAAGCTGCCGGTACACGATGGTCTGCGCGTCCTGCTGGGCCAGTCCGGCGGCCCAGGCTTCGACAGCGGCGGCTTCGCTGCCGCCGCCTTCGTGGCCGGGATACAGCACGGCCGTGATGATCCCGCCCGGGCGAAGCAGCGCAAGCGCCGCCTCCAGCGCGGCCAGCGTGCTCTGCGGCTCGGTGATGATGGTCTTATCGGCATCGCCTGCAGGCAGATAGCCGAGGTTGAACATCACCGCCGCAACCGTTCCGCGCCAGGCTGGCGGAACGGCTTCAGCCATGGCTGCATGGCTCTGCAGCAGCAGCGTCACGGGAGCCAGCGCAGCCGGCGCTTCCTCCCGGGCCAGCCGCAGGCGCTCGCCGGCAAGAGCCAGCGCCTGCGGCTGGATGTCGAACCCGTACACCCCGCCGCGCGGCCCGGCCGCCTTGGCGAGGAACAGGGTGTCGGCGCCGGTTCCCACGGTGGCGTCTATAGCCAGTCCGCCCGTCGAGAGTCGCTCAGCGGTCAGCTTATGGGCGAAGCTAAGGACAGACAGGAAGCCCATCAGCCCTTCCTCCAGTACTTACCCTGCCAGGTGTCCCTGGCAACCAGTTCCTGGTCAATGGCATTCAGCACTTCCCATTTCTTGAGGCTCCACATCGGGCCGATCAGGGCATCGCGCGGGGCATCACCAGTCAGCCGGTGGACGATCATGTCCGGCGGCAGAATTTCCAGCGAATCGGCGATGAGCTTCACATATTCATCCTGCTCCAGGAACCTTAGCAACCCGGCTTCGTACTGCTTCACCATCGGCGTTTTGCGCATGAGGTGAAGCAGGTGGATTTTGATTCCCTGAACCCCCATATTAGCTACAGCAGCTACAGTCTCCAGCATCATCTCATGCGTTTCCTGCGGAAGCCCGTGAATGATGTGGGTACACACACGGATGCCGTGCCGCCGGAGCTTGGCAACAGCTTCAGTATAGCAGGCGGTATCATGTGCGCGGTTAATCAGATCCGAGGTAGACTGATGAATGGTCTGAAGCCCCATCTCCACCCATAGATACGTGCGCTGGTTCAACTCCGCGAGATACTCGACTACATCATCCGGGAGGCAGTCCGGCCGGGTGGCAATGGCCAGGCCGACAACCCCGGGCTGCTGCAAAATGACTTCATAATATTCCCTTAGCTCCTCGACGGGAGCATACGTATTGGTATAGGCCTGGAAGTAGCCGATATATTTGGCATTCGGCCATTTCTGATGCTGGCGGTCGCGGATATGGTTGAATTGGGTGACCAGATCATCCCGGCGGCTTCCGGCGAAATCGCCTGACCCTCTGGCACTGCAGAACGTACAGCCTCCTTTGGCGATGGTACCGTCACGGTTCGGACAGGTGAAGCCCGCATCGAGCATGACCTTGAACACCTTGGTATCCATCTGCCCGCGCATTTCGTAGTTCCAGGTATGGAACCGTTTATCCCCCCACAGAAGCGGAGAGGAGGCCTGTTGAAGATTAGACATGTGCAGCTCCTTTCATTAACCTTCCCATTGTATCAAAAATCCGTGATGAACGTAACAATCCCTCCCGGAAATCCGCCGAAAAAAAACTGAAAATAGGCTGTGAATTACCGCCATTTGGCTTGAAAATGCTTACACATTATGTTATATTTAAAGTGTTAAAAAAGCCGCTGCAGCAACCACAATCATATGCTTGAATTCATAATTTCGTGTCGTCCGGTCCATACTAAACCTTAGAGGTGATAACGATGAATTCTCCAACGGTATTTGCTGATAACAAAGGTTCGATTGATGTGCAGCTGACTCCCGATGAAGCTCTCGCCCTGACAGGCGTAGAATTCAACGGCAACCACAAGATCAAGACAGAAGCGCAGCGGAAGATCCGCAATGCGTTCGAGAAGACCTTCGAGTTCGATAAATAAATGGCAGTCCGCTGAACGGCGGGCCGGTAATGCAGATACAACACGCACGGAACTTTCGACCAGTCCTAACAGGGGCGGGACGGAAGTTCCTTTTCTTTTGCTGAAATCCCTTTACTTTTGCCGGTAAGTTCGGCACAATATTGCAAGTGGCATTTATCCTATTCACAGATAAGGCAATAAGAGATAAGCGGAGGAATACCTATGCGTTTACGCGGAAGAAAAGGAATACGTGAAAGTCTTGAGGAGCAGACCGATCTGGTCATCCTGGAACCACGCAGCCTGAAGGGGCGCTGGTCCGAATTGTTCGGCAATGACCATCCGATTCATGTGGAATTCGGAATGGGCAAGGGGCAGTTTATCAGTCAAATGAGCTTCAAATACCCGGAGATTAATTTCATCGGCGTAGATATGTATGACGAGCTGGTACGGCGCGCAGCCGAGAAGGCCCGGAATGTATGGGAGCCGGCAGGCAAAGAGACACCGCCGAACGTGAGAGTGGCGCTGGCCAATATCGATTACGCAGAGGAAGTGTTTGCTCCGGGGGAGCTGGAACGGATCTATCTCAACTTCAGTGATCCCTGGCCGAAAAGCAAGCATGCCCGCCGCCGTCTGACGCATCCGCGTTTTCTTGATAAATACCGCGGACTGCTCAGTCCGCTCGGCGAAATCCATTTGAAGACGGATTCCCGCAGCCTGTTTGAATTCTCGCTTAATGCCTTTGCGGACTACGGTCTGCAGATGAAGAATATTTCCCTTGACCTGCATGAGGGCGGCGTGATCAACGAAGAGCATGTAATGACCGAATACGAGACCAAGTTCTATGGACGCGGCGTGAACATTCACCGCTGCGAGGCGATTGTCGGAGATGAGGCGCTGAAGCAATATCAGGCCACCCGTCTGGACAAGTACCGGCTCTAGACTGCATTACCGGTTATTACAGCAAAAGGCAGTCCGGTTCGTTCATACCGGACTGCCTTTTGCGTTCTAACTTGAGTTCTCTACTTTCCCTGTTCTGCGCGCGGTTTATCCAGCATATCAATAATGCTTTGGGCGCTTTGCAGCGGGTTGTACCTGGAGATGGCCTCCAGATGAGCCTTGCGCGCCGCACGGACATTCCCATAATCATTCAGCAGCCGCTCCATCCACCGGTCAACTACTTCGAGGGAGCTGATCGGCTCCCCCAAGCCGGCGGCAGTGAAGTACCGGCAGTTCTCTTCTTCCTGGCCCGGCAGGGGAGAGTGGAAGAGCATTGGAATGCCCTTGGCCAAGCCTTCGCTGCAGGTCATGCCGCCCGGCTTGGTCACCAGCAGGTCGGATACCTCCATCAGCTTGTCAATCTCCCGGGTGAAGCCCAGCAGCCGGATGTTAGGGTGCCTGAACCGCGTATCTTGCTTCATCAGCTGCAACAGCTTGTCATTCTGGCCGAGGCAGAACACAATCTGCACCTTGTCCCGCCATCCGGCGAGAGCTGCGTTCACTACTTCGTCGTTCATCATGCCCCATCCACCACCCATGACCATGACCGTCGGAATACGCAGCAGCTTGAACTGCTCTTGAATGTCTTCCCGGCCGTGCTGCTCCCAGAAGTTCGGGTGCACCGGGATGCCGGTTACCCGGATCTTGAAGGCGGCAACGCCGCGGCGGCGCAGCTTCGCCTTGACCTCAGGGGTGGATACCAGATAGCGGTCCACCTGCGGGCTGATCCAGCTGGCATGGGCGTCATAATCCGTAATAACCGTAATCAGCGGGGCCTTCAGCGACGGATGAAGCCGCTTCAGGCGTGAGATAACAGCGCCGGGAATGAAGTGGGTACAGACGATAATGTCCGGCTTCAGCTGCTTTACAATATTTTGGGCATGCGTATAAAACAAGTGGTGCAGGGCAAGTGTGGTAAGACGATTGAATGATTTCTGGTGACGGTACACGTAGCCCATCAGCCGGGGCTGGGAGGTGACCGTCTTGCGGTAGGCCGAGACAATGAGCGGGGCCACCTTGGGATTCAGGAAGCTTCCCAGCTCCAGCACCTTGGTCTGCACCTACGGAGACAGCTTCCGCAGGCTGCTCGACAGCGCATATGCAGCCTGGGTATGCCCGGCACCGAAGCCCTCCGACAGCAATAATATTCTTTTTTTGCGCAATGTATAGTTCACCTGTTCCCTAGAGGTATTCACTAGCCGGACGCCCCTCAGGCATCATATCCAGAGGGCAAGCGTACCGGCTGCGACTCCAGACCCAATGACCGCTCCAGCCAGGACATCAGACGGATAATGCAGCCCGAGGTAGATCCGGGAGAAGCCGACTGTGCAGGCCAGAGGAAGCAGAACCGCAGTCAGGACAGGGTAGGCTATCATATAAGGAACCGTTGAGGCGAAGATAGCGGTCGTATGGCCTGAAGGAAAAGAATGATCCTTAAGCGGATTACGGAACGTATTGGTGTCCGGCAGGGCCAGATAAGGCCGCAGGCGCGGGTAGAGCTTTTTGGCGATAGCGACGGGCACATGGCTTATCGCCAGCGCGGCCAGCGCTTGCAGTCCTGTAGTTCTCCATGGCTGCGGGCATATTGCCCAGACCAGAAGATTGATACCGATCGCACTTGTTGCACCTCCGAGATGAGTGAGGTAGAAGAGCCAGAAGTTCAGAAACGGATTATGCATCCGTCCGTTAATCCATTGAAACACCCGCTGCTCCAGGAGATGCAGTTTCTTGAATAAAGGTCTCATATCATGTCCCTCCGATAGTCCGGCTAAAAGAGTTCTGGCGCAGCTTAAGCAGCAGATTTCACGGCCTGAAGCTGTCTTTATCATACTTTTTTAAGGTAGCCCGTTCAAGAAAAAGCTCAGGTCCGCTCGAAAAATGTCTCTTTTGACTTGGGAGCCCCAAAGCGACTACAATGATTCAAGCAGGAAGATCGCGTTTATAAGGTAACAGAGAAATAAGGAGCCAGCCAGTACACTGGAATCCATATTCATATCTTGTGTAACGTGACATAACAAAATCGGAATCCTGCCCGAAACTAAGGGGAAATTCCTAAGTCTACAGTAAGGGATGCAACAAAAGGGTCAGATAGAACGTTAACAAGCCAGAGAGAGAAAGAACATCTAGACTTGGAAAAAGGGGGCATCAAAAGATCATGACAGACGCATTATTTGTTTCGCTCCAAGTGATCTTGGCGGCAATTGCAGTTTATCAGTTTGCATTCTCACTGTTTGGACTGCGCAAGAAGAAGAATAAGGTTAAGCATGCGCCGCAGAAGTCATTTGCCGTGCTGGTTGCCGCGCATAACGAAGAAGAAGTGGTCGGCGCCCTGATGGAAAACCTGAAGCAGCTTAATTATCCCCAGGAACTGTACGATGTATTTGTCATCTGTGACAATTGCACGGATAATACAGCTGCGATTGTACGGGAGCACGGCATGAATGCCTGTGTACGTACCAACAGTAACCTGCGCGGTAAAGGCTATGCTATCGAGTGGATGCTGAAGGAACTGTGGGCGCTGCCGCGCCAGTATGACGCTGTTGTCATGTTCGATGCCGACAACCTTGCACATACAGAGTTCCTGACAGAGATGAACAACGATCTGTGTTCAGGCGGACAGGTCATTCAAGGGTACATCGATACGAAGAACCCGGAGGATTCGTGGATCACGGCTGCTTACGGCGTATCCTATTGGTACATCAACCGGCTGTGGCAGCTGTCGCGCCATAATCTGAAGATGGCTAACTTCCTCGGCGGAACAGGCATGTGCTTCGAGACGAACCTGCTGAAGGAAATGGGCTGGGGCGCAACCAGTCTGGTGGAGGATTTGGAGTTCACCATGCGCAGCGCCTCCAAAGGCGTATATCCAAGATTTAATTATGATGCCAAAGTATTCGATGAGAAGCCGCTTACCTTCAAGGCTTCCTCCAGACAGCGTCTGCGCTGGATGCAGGGTCATTTCACCGTGGCCCGCCGTTACTTCTTCCCGCTGCTGTGGCAGGGGATCAAGGAGCGCAGCCTGACGAAGTTCGACCTGGCACTGTACGGAGCGAACGTATACATTGTGTTGCTTACGTTCCTGATGACTGCCGTAATGTTTGTGGATAATGCTGTGTTCGACGGTCCGCATATTGCGAATATTTACGGACATCTGCCACTGTGGCTCGGGTACTTTGCGGTTGGGGCGAACATTCTGACCTTCCTGCTGGCTATGGCGCTGGAGCGGGTGAAGTTCAAGAAGGTCTATCTGTACCTGCTGGTATTCCCGGTCTATCTGCTCTCGTGGTATCCCATTACGTTCTATGCGTTCTTCACGCAGAACAACAAGCAGTGGAGTCATACCAAACATACGCGCGTAGTCCGGCTGGAAGAAGTACAGAGCAAGCAGGTTTCATAATTCGCACTGTAAATTAATAATTTCCGAAAGTGTTGACACCTTCGGTCTGATGATGTATAGTATTCAAGTGTGCAAAACATAGGGATTGCAAGCAGAAGCACCGGCTTCTCACCTGACTGGCTAACAGCCTGCTGGTTTTGATCTCAATGCTTTATGAATGGTTACAATTCATGAACGTTGATCAAACGGGGTGTCGGGGAATTACCGGCATCCCTTTTTTATGGAGAACCGTAATATATTATCTGAAAATTATTCGGAGGTGGAGGATTATCAGTAAGGAACATATGATCAATGATGAAATTCGTGCCAAAGAGGTTCGGCTGGTCGGAGCAGAGGGTGAACAAATCGGGATCAAGCCGATCCGCGAGGCGTTACAAATGGCGATCGATCTTAATCTGGATTTAGTCAACGTAGCACCGCAGGCGAAGCCGCCGGTATGCCGCATCATGGATTACGGCAAGTTCCGTTATGAAACGCAGAAGAAAGAGAAAGAAGCCCGTAAGAACCAGAAGATCGTGGATCTCAAGGAAGTCTGGTTCCGTGCAAACATTGAGGAACATGATTATCAGACCAAGTTCCGCAATGTAATCAAGTTCCTGGGTGAAGGCGATAAAGTGAAGTGCTCCGTCCGTTTCCGCGGCCGTGAGATTACCCACGCTAGTATCGGCCAGAAGATCCTGGAGCGCGTGAAGAGCGAAGTAGAAGAAATTGCTGTTGTAGAGCGCCAGCCTAAGCTGGAAGGCCGCAGCATGATTATGATTCTGGCTCCGAAGCCCCAATAATCCTGGAGTCACTTGCATAGCAATCTGGCGCCGCATAATATTCAAGGAGGAAACACCATGCCTAAAATGAAAACACATAGCAGCCTGAAAGGCCGCTTCAAGATCACTGGAACTGGTAAAGTATTGCGTTACAAAGCTCACAAGAACCACTTGCTGTCCCACAAATCGAAACGTGCAAAACGCGTATTGAACGGCAATCCGGTAATGGCCCCAGGGGATGTAAGACGTTTGAAACAAGGACTCGCTAACTTGAAATAGTTAATCACACATTTTTGGGAGGTTTATTAATATGGCAAGAGTTAAAGGCGGATTTGTAGTTCGTCGTAGACATAAAAAAGTATTGAAGCTGGCAAAGGGTTACTTCGGTTCCAAGCACCGCATTTTCAAAACAGCTAAAGAGCAAGTAATGAAATCGATGGTTTACGCATACCGTGACCGTCGTCAGACTAAACGTAACTTCCGCAGACTGTGGATCGTTCGTATTAATGCTGCAGCCCGTTTGAACGGTCTGTCTTACAGCAAGCTTGTATACGGCCTGAAATTGGCTGGTGTAGAAGTGAACCGTAAGATGCTGGCTGATCTGGCAGTGAACGATCTGAACGCCTTCAACTCCCTGGCTGTAGTTGCCAAAGAGAAGATCAACGCGTAAGACGATATAAATCGAAAAGCACCGCCTGCGGGTTCTCCCGTGTGACGGTGCTTTTTTGCGCGGTGGGAACCGCAGGATGGACAGCTATTCCCAGTATTTCGTAGTGCTGAGCAGCGAAGCGAGCTTCTTGCTGCTGGAGCGTCTCAGCTTGCGCAAGGCGGACCGCTCGTCCGCAGACTGGCAGATCAACTTCTCTTCGTCGGTCTGGGCCACGATGGCCGGAACAGGGGCTGTAGTGCCGTCTTCATTCATGGCTACGAAGGTCAAGAAGGAAGTAGCGGCAACGGCGCGTTCGCCTGTATAGAGATTCTCAGAGATAATCTTGACGAATACCTCGATGCTGGTGCGGCCCGTCCAGGAGACAAAGGATTCGAAGCAGACGGAGTCCGTCGGCCGGATCGGCAGGAGGAAGTCTACAGAGTCAGCGGAGGCTGTTACCACGTTGACCCGGCAGTGGCGCATAGCCGAGATGGAGGCCACTTCATCAATGGTGCTCATCAGCTTGCCGCCGAACAGTGTCTTGTGATTGTTCACATCATTGGGGAAGACACGGCCGGTTTTGAATACGCGGGATTCGTGACAGTATTTGAAGTCGGGTGCAGCTTGTGGTGTGTGTTCTTGTTCCATTTTCAGTAACTCCCTTTGCGTACAAGATGTAATCATACATGATAATAGAAAAGCCTTCCCTGTGCAATAATAATGTTAATGCACTTGGAGCCATAAGCTACATTTTTAGGTTTTCTAACACATAACAGACATAAAAGTGACATATCGTGTCAAGGTAAGCGATTTCTTGTTGAAAAATGCAAATTATTATTGACCTGAGGTCATTAATAGACTGGATTTTAGCTTTTTTTGCAGGTATAATTTGTACTAATGGTATGTCCAAAGCAGAACACAGAAGACATCCAATTTACTAAGGGGGATCACTTTCGATGAAGAAGTTTTACCAACTATCTTTGGTTATGGTTATGGCCTTCACTGTCATTCTGGCAGGATGCGGTAACAATAACAGCGCTAACTCCGGCTCCAATGCTGGAACAGCAACTAATGCACCAACAGACGCAGCTGCAACAGAAGCACCGGCACCAACCGAGGCTCCTAAGGCTGTCAAGCTGGGCCTTGTAACTGACGTAGGCGGAGTTAACGATAAGTCCTTTAACCAGTCTTCTTGGGAAGCACTGCAGGCTATGGAGAAGGAATTTGGCGCTGAGATCAAATACCTGCAGAGTAAATCCAATGCAGATTATGAGCCTAACCTTAACCAGTTCGTTAAAGGCGGCTATGACCTGACTTGGGGAATCGGCTTCGACCTTGGCGATGCAGTGCTGAAGGTTGCCAAAGAGAACCCGAATGCTAACCTTGCGATCATCGACAGTGTAGTAGATGCCCCTAACGTTGAATCTGTAACCTTTGCCGAGAACGAAGGCTCCTTCCTGGTAGGTGTAGTTGCAGGTCTGACAACCAAAACCAACAAAGTAGGCTTCATCGGCGGTATGGAAAGCCCGGTTATCAAACGTTTCGAAGTGGGCTTCAAAGCCGGCGTAGAAGCGGTTAACCCTAATGCAACTGTGAAAATCACTTATGCAGGTGCGTATGACAAGCCTGATACTGGTAAATCCTTGGCAGCTACCCTGTATAATGATGGCAATGACATCATCTTCCCTGCTGCAGGCGCAACAGGCAACGGCGTATTTAACGAAGCGAAGTCCCGCAACAAAGCCGGCGGTTCCAAAGTATGGGTTATCGGCGTTGACAAAGACCAATCCCTGGAATTCGGTGATGATGTAACGCTGACTTCCATGATCAAACGTGTTGACGAAGCGGTTAAGAAGGTTTCCCAGCAGGTTGTTGATGGTACTTTCAAAGGCGGTACTACAACTGTTCTTAGTCTGAAAGACAACGGTGTAGGCCTTCCTGAAACATCCAAAGCTAACGTTAGCGCAGATATTCTGGCTAAGGTTGACGAATACAGCAAGCAAATCATTGATGGAACAATCGTTGTTCCTGCCGAGTAATTCATTGCTTCAGCTTTACCCGATTTAACATAACGACGAAGCAGGGCCGGTTCAAGTACTGGCCTTGTTCTCTGTCAGCATCTGTTATAGACAATCACAACTGTACCGTCCTTGTGTGGGGCGGTACAGCCGTGTCTTGAAGGCAATATTATATCTATTCTGTGATGAGGGTGATTCCATGAGTGCTGCGGCTCCTGTCGTAGAGTTGAAGCAAATCACAAAACGCTTTCCCGGTATCGTTGCGAACGACTCTATTAGTCTGACGCTGGAAAAAGGGGAGATCCATGCGCTGCTTGGTGAGAACGGGGCAGGCAAATCAACCTTAATGAATATCGTATTCGGACTGTACCAGCCCGATGAAGGCAGCATCGAAATCGACGGGAAACCGGTTATTATTGATAACCCCAATAAAGCTATTGAGCTTGGCATTGGTATGGTTCACCAGCATTTCAAGCTTGTTGATCCTTTTACGGTCACCGAGAACATTGTTTTGGGTATGGAACCGAAGAAAGGTCTTAAAATTGACTATAAATCCGCTGCGGAGCAGGTTCGTAAGCTATCTGAGCAGTACGGGCTCCAAGTCAATCCAAATGCCAAAATTCATGACATTTCGGTAGGCATGCAGCAACGGGTAGAAATTATGAAAACCCTGTACCGCGGAGCGGATATACTTATATTCGACGAGCCTACCGCTGTACTTACGCCGCAGGAAATTACGGAACTGATGGCGATTATGAAGCGGCTCGTTGCTGAAGGTAAATCCATTATCCTGATCACGCATAAGCTGAAGGAAATTATGCAGATCTCCGACCGTGTCACCATTATCCGGCGCGGCAAGGTAATTGATACTGTGAAGACCTCCGAGACCAATCCTAATGAGCTGGCTGAGAAGATGGTCGGACGCGGGGTTACGTTCAAAGTGGACAAGCAGACACCTCACATTGGCGAGAGCATCCTGAAGCTGTCTAATGTGAGCAGCAAGAGCAAGGATGGCGTGCCTGTGCTGAATGGCCTGAGCTTCGAAGTGAAGGCAGGGGAGATACTCGGAATCGCCGGAGTGGACGGTAACGGCCAGAGTGAGCTGATTCAGGCCATTACCGGGCTGCGCAAGATTGACTCGGGTTCGATCCAGGTCTCCGGCAAGGAGATTGCTAATCTGTCACCGCGTAAGGTATCTGAAATGAATGTCTCCCATATTCCGGAGGACCGTCACAAGCATGGTCTGGTGCTCGACTTCACTGTGAGTGAGAACATGGTTCTGGAGACGTATTATAAGAGTCCATATAACCAGAACGGATTCTTGAACACAGATGTGATTAACAAGCATGCTGAAGACCTGGTAAGGCAGTTCGATGTGCGTACACCGTCCATAGAGAACAAAGCCCGCTCCTTATCCGGCGGTAATCAACAAAAAGCGATTATTGCGCGGGAAATAGACAAGAATCCGACTCTTCTGATTGCCGCACAGCCAACACGCGGTCTGGATGTCGGGGCGATTGAATTTGTACAAAAGCAGCTTATTGCCCAGCGGGACCAAGGCAAGGCTGTGTTGCTTATTTCTTTTGAATTGGATGAAATCATGAATGTGTCTGACCGGATTGCAGTTATTTATGAAGGCCAGATTGTCGGAGAAGTATTCCCGCAGGATACGAATGACCAGGAACTGGGTCTGATGATGGCGGGCAGTTTGAAGCGGGGAGGTCATGCGGATGTCTAGACTCCGGAAAATATTCGCAACAGACGTCTATATCGTTCCGCTTGTAGCGATTCTAATGGGCTTCCTGGTGGGTGCTATTGTCATGCTGTTTGGCGGTTACGATCCTATCGCAGCCTACTCTGCGCTGTTCAAGCGTGTGTTCGGCAGCCCGTACGATTTCGGTGAGGCGATCCGCGAGATGACTCCGCTGATGCTTACGGGTCTGGCCGTAGCCTTTGCCTTCCGTTCAGGGATGTTTAACATCGGTGCGGACGGACAGGTCATGATCGGGATGACGGCTGCATCTGTTGTCGGCATTAAGCTTGGCGGGGTATTACCGAGCTTCCTGTTAGTCCCGCTTGCGGTCATAGCGGCTGCTGTATGCGGCGGGCTATGGGCCGGTATTGCCGGATATCTGAAGGCCAAGCGCGGAATTAATGAAGTTATTACAACGATCATGTTGAACTGGATTGCGCTCTTCCTGTCGAATTATATTGTCCGGACCTTCCTGCTTCTCCAAGGGCAGAACCGGTCGGAGGATAATCCGGCTTCTCTCTCCATGACCTTCCTCTTCTCCACCTTTGATAATGCCCGCTTGCACTGGGGAACTGTGATTGCCCTGGCGGCAGCCACCTTCTTCTATGTCTATCTGTGGAAGACCAAGCAGGGTTACGAAATGCGTGCAGTAGGCTTAAATCCGCATGCTGCCGAATATGCGGGAATGAATGTCGGACGCAATGTGGTGAAGGCCATGTTCATCAGCGGCGTGTTCGCAGGCCTCGCAGGCGCCGGTGAAGTGCTGGGCGTATTCCATTATCAATCGGTATTCGCAGCTTCACCTGGTTATGGATTCGACGGTATCGCTGTTGCCTTGCTCGGACTGACCCATCCGCTGGGTGTCATTCTTGCTGCCATTCTATACGGCACGCTGACGTACGGCTCGGCAGGGATGAGCTTTGGTGCGGATGTGCCGCCGGAGCTGATCCGTATTGTAATCGGTTCGATTATATTCTTCATTGCTGCGCAAGGCATTGTACGCTGGGTGCTCAAACCGTTTTACTTCAAGCGCAAGAAAGAGAAGGTGTTATAGATGGACTTCGTAGTCTTAGGCCAACTGCTCAATACGACGCTTGTTTTTTCCACAGCGCTAATATTTGCCTCCCTCGGTGGCATCTTCTCTGAACGATCCGGTGTCGTGAACATCGGACTTGAAGGCTTAATGATGTTTGGTGCCTTTGCAGCTGCCGTAGGCGGTTATTATGCTCAAGATGCAGGTATGGGCGAATGGGCTCCTTGGGTTGGTGTGCTTTGTGCCATGGCTGTAGGCATAATCGGTTCACTGATCCATGCTGTGGCTGCGATTACCTTCAAGGCGGATCAGACGATAAGTGGTACGGTTATTAACTTCCTGGCTGCAGGCAGCACGCTCTACATGGTTAAGCTGTTCTTCGAAGGATCAGGCGAAACTCCACTGATCGACGGCTTCAGCAAAGTGGCTATTCCTGGCCTCTCCAAGATTCCGGTCATCGGAGAGGGGATATTTAACTCCTATCCAACCACTTATCTGGCGATTATCTTAGTCATTGTCATTTATTTCATCCTGTTCAAAACTCCGTTTGGGCTTCGTCTGCGCGCAGTCGGAGAACATCCGAGTGCGGCTGACACCCTGGGGGTCAACGTTAACAAGATGAGATATATCGGTGTCATGCTGAGCGGACTTCTGGCGGGTATCGGCGGAGCTACCATTACGTTGACCACTACCGGTACGTTTGCCCACAATACGATCTCGGGCCAAGGCTTCATTGCCATTGCGGCGATGATCTTCGGAAAGTGGAACCCGCTTGGTGCATTCGGGGCAGCTGTATTCTTCGGCTTCTCTCAGGCGATCCGCAACTATGTACAATTGTTTGAATGGTCCAAGAGCATTCCGCAGGAGTTCATCTTCATGATTCCTTATGTGCTAACCATTATTGTTCTGGTGAGTGCAGTAGGCCGCTCCTCGGCACCTAAGGCGCTTGGTGAGCCTTACGACCCGAGCAAACGCTAGGGTGATCAGCAATACCATTTCTAGTGCATTACAGACAGAGCGCATTTCCGGATTCCGGGAATGCGCTCTTTTTGCAAATATGCAGGCTGCTGCTGCGGATACTTCCAGTCCGGAGGCGGGCGGATGTACAGGCAATTACCGGGTGAGGCGAATAGACTGTTAAGAAACAAATATAGGAGGGATATTATGGCACACCCGGTAACGAAACAACAGGTGATCAAACTGATAGGTAAACATATCGTGGCGGTAAAAAAAGACGGGTCCAGAGTGACGGGCAAACTGGTCCGCATCTCAGGCAACCGGTTAATCCTGCAGCGCATCAGTGGTAAAAAAGTACAAACCAAGGCACTGATTCCGCTCGTGTTGTTTGATTTGCTGGCCATCGGTACGGCCCCTTACGCTTACGGCGGGGGTTATGGCGGAGGCTACGGTGGTAACCCGTATGGGGGCGGTTACGGTTATGGCCATGGACCTGGCCCTGGCCCTGTTCCTGGTCCATATGGCGGCTACGGTCCAGGTCCTGGTTATGGCATTCCGCCGATTGGATTTTTTTAAGCCATAGAGCTTGCCTGCTCCATCAGCGGAACTGCTTTTCAAGCTCATAACAGTAATTTTGCGGTTGATAACGGGCTACGCTGTAGCCCAGTTTTTCATAAAAAGCCAAACCGGCGGTATTTCCGGTATCTACAGAGACCTTCGCTCTATGGCATGCACGGGATAGTGCAAACCGCTCCGCTCTATCCATAAGCATATTACCGTAGCGCTTACGCCTTGCTCCCGGGGCAATAGCGAGCATATCAATGTATAACAGATCGCCATGCAGCAGAAAATGCACGAACCCCAGCGGATCGCTGTCGTAGTCGGGACAAGCAACAAGTGTGACTCCCTGTCCCAGGCGGCGCGGCAGATCCTTCCTGACCTGATTAATGATCGTCTGCGGAAGATGAGATAACGGGACAAGCTGCTTTTCAATCAAGTCATAAATAATCGTGTCATCCTGCCTGGGTCTGCGGTAACGAATCATAAATACTGCCCCCTTTCCACGCATTGTTGTACATCATATGCCCCGGGCGGTGTGGGCGTTCCGGCAAGAATAGAACAGGATTTTATGAAGAATTTAATGTATAACCTGCGAAGGGGTATTGACTAACCGTGTGAGGAATCATATAATGTGTCTAAACATTTAACGAGCATACATGTATCGGCGATGATGAGGACGAAGTTTTAAGGGCTCTTTTGTTCAGAGAGTGAGAGGAATTGCTGCAACCTCCACCAGAATCCCTTATATACGAGCTCACCTCGGAGCTGTTTTCCTGAAAGGTCCATCAGCAAGAGCGGTGGAATTATTAGGGGGAATCGTTTGGTCCGCGTTAGGGACTTCAGGTTACGAAGATTTGGGCCCTGCCTACATCGATGGATTTTTGTATCCTGATAAGGCATTTCATCGCGAGATGTAATGCAAACATGGGTGGTACCACGGAAGCTAAACCTTTCGTCCCTCACGCGCTTCTTCTGCGCGTGGGAGGCGAAAGGTTTTTTTGTTGAATAGGGAGAAAATACGGCCTGTTCGCTAATATTAAAGGTTGTTGATAAGGGCGTCCTGTCACTCTAAATAATGCATGTGAATGATCGAAGGGAGGAATACTGATGAGCGCGCAATTACCGGAAGAAGTGCGGTCGATAGAACAGTTACGTGAGAAATGGAAAAATCCAGAGGTGGTTTCGGGTTCCGAAGTCCTCCTGCGCAGTCTTGTACTGGAAGGTGTAGATACTGTATTCGGATACCCCGGCGGGGCTGTACTCTATATCTATGATGCGCTTTATGGATTCGATGATTTCAACCATATTCTGACCCGCCATGAGCAGGGAGCGATCCATGCGGCTGACGGGTATGCCAGAGCAAGCGGTAAGGTTGGCGTATGTATTGCCACTTCAGGTCCGGGAGCAACCAATCTGGTGACTGGAATAGCTACAGCGTTTATGGACTCCGTGCCGCTGGTAGTGATCACCGGTAACGTATTTTCCAGCCTGATCGGTACAGATGCTTTCCAGGAAGCGGATATTACCGGGATTACGATGCCGATTACGAAGCACAGCTATCTGGTACGGGATGTTGAGGACCTGCCGCGGATTATTCATGAAGCCTTCCATATTGCCAATACAGGACGTAAAGGTCCGGTACTGATCGATATTCCAAAGGATGTATCGGCGGCGATGACATTGTTCACTCCGGCAGAACAGCAGGGGGTTAACCTTCGCGGCTACAATCCGCGCACGGTTCCCAATAAGCTGCAGCTGGATAAGCTGGTGAAGGCTATCGATGCAGCGGAGCGTCCGATTATTATTGCAGGCGGCGGAGTCATCTACTCTGGAGCGCATGAGTCTATGTATGAATTCGTGAAACGCACGGAGATTCCAATTACAACTACATTGCTGGGCTTGGGGTGTTACCCGAGCGGCGAAGAGTTATGGATGGGAATGCCGGGGATGCACGGCACGTACACAGCCAATAATGCCATTCAGCAATGCGATCTGCTGATTAACATCGGTGCCCGGTTCGATGACCGCGTAACCGGCAAGCTGGACGGCTTCGCTCCCAAAGCGAAGATCGTGCATATTGATATTGATCCTGCCGAGATCGGCAAGAATGTTGCAACTGATATCCCCATTGTCGGCGATGTGAAGACTGTTCTGGAAATGCTGATCCCGGATGTGAAGCGCGCCTCGAAGGCCGATGCCTGGAGAACACAGATTGCCCAGTGGAAGCTGGACCAGCCGTATCGCTACAAGGATTCGGAGACAGAGCTGAAGCCGCAATGGGTTATCCAGATGATTAATGACACCACTAATGGTGAAGCGATTGTGACTACAGATGTAGGCCAGCATCAGATGTGGGCTGCCCAATATTACAAGTTCAACCATCCGCGTTCATGGATTACTTCGGGGGGCCTTGGAACTATGGGCTTCGGTTTCCCGTCGGCGATTGGGGCGCAAATGGCCCATCCGCAGCGGCTCGTAGTCTCCATTAATGGTGACGGCGGAATGCAGATGTGTTCCCAGGAGCTTGCCATCTGTGCGATCAATAAGATTCCGGTCAAAATTGTTGTCATCAACAATCAGGTGCTCGGAATGGTCCGCCAGTGGCAGAACCTGATCTATGAGAAGCGTTACAGCTATACTGATCTCGCGGGAAGCCCGGATTTTGTAAAGCTGGCTGAAGCTTACGGCGTGAAGGGACTGCGGGCAACCAACAAGGAAGAAGCCAGCGCGGCCTGGAAAGAAGCCATGGAAACACCTGGACCCGTCCTGGTAGAATTCGTTGTTCCAAAGGATGAGAATGTCTACCCGATGGTAACTCAAGGCTCTACCATTGATCAAATGCTGATGGGGGATGAATAACAGTGATGAGACATACGATTGCTGTGCTCGTAAATGACCAGCCTGGTGTGTTGCAGCGGGTATCCGGATTATTCGGCCGCCGCGGCTTCAATATTGAGAGTATTACGGTTGGACAATCCGAAGAGGTCGGATTGTCCCGGATGGTAATTGTAACACTGGGCGACCAGCATACCCTGGAGCAGATTGAGAAGCAGTTGTACAAGCTGATCGATGTAATCAAGGTAGTTGATCTGGGCGCAAAACCAATGGTAGCCCGGGAGCTGGCACTGATTAAGGTGAAGGCAGAGCCGTCAGAACGGCCGGAGATTATGGGCGTAGTCGAAACCTTCCGTGCTTCTGTAGTAGATATTGGCTCAACCAGCCTGCTAGTACAGGTAGTTGGAGATACCACCAAGATTGATGCAATGATCGAGCTGCTGAAGCCTTATGGTATAAAGGAGCTGTCCCGGACTGGAGTAACGGCGATGATTCGCGGGAATGCCTAATCGTCACATTTTACAGCTTTAACGAATTACTGCTTGCGTGCATTAATTTATTAAGATTAGCTTAGACTTGCCCGCGAAAGAGCGGGGGCTTGAGGAACGCGTCATTATATAGTAAGACTAATATGCAACGTGTTTTTGAAGCACCCGCTCTTTACGATGGGTCCCAAATTAAAGGAGGATTTTGACAATGGCAGTTACAACGTACTATGAACAGGATGCAGAGCTTAGCGTATTGAAAGGAAAGACAATTGCGGTAATCGGGTACGGTAGCCAAGGACATGCCCAGGCACAGAACCTGCGTGACAGTGGTCTTCAGGTGGTTATCGGTCTGCGTGAAGGTAAATCATTTGATACTGCCAAGAATGACGGCTTTGAAGTATTGTCTGTAGCAGAAGCGGTATCCCGTGCAGATGTGGTACAAATCCTTATGCCGGACGAAACACAGGCATCTGTATATAAGAACGATATCGAACCGAACCTTAAGAATGGTGCGGCTCTGATGTTCTCCCACGGCTTCAATGTACATTTCGGACAAATCGTAGCTCCTAAGGATGCCGATGTGCTGCTGGTAGCTCCTAAATCCCCGGGACACATGGTACGCCGTACTTATGTTGAAGGCTTCGGCGTTCCCGGCCTGATCGCTATTGAACAGGATGCAACCGGCAATGCCAAGGCTATCGGTCTGGCGTATGCCAAAGGCATCGGCTGTACTCGTGCGGGAGTTATCGAAACCTCCTTCCGTGAAGAGACTGAAACGGATCTGTTCGGTGAACAGGCTGTCCTCTGCGGCGGTGTGTCCGAACTGATCAAGGCTGGCTTCGAGACATTGACTGAAGCCGGATATGCTCCTGAGATGGCTTACTTCGAGTGCTTGCATGAGCTGAAGCTGATCGTTGACATGGTATATGAAGGCGGATTGTCCAGCATGCGCGATTCCATCAGTAACACTGCGGAATACGGTGACTATGTAACTGGACCACGCATCATTACTGCTGAGACTAAGAAAGCTATGAAAGAAGTACTGTCTGATATTCAGCAAGGTAAATTCGCCCGCGACTTTATCCTTGAGAACCAATCCGGTCGTGCCTTCCTGACCGCTACCCGCCGCAACGAAGCTGCTCATCCGGTAGAAGTAGTCGGCAGCCAGCTGCGTGAAATGATGCACTGGATTAAGAAATAGGTCGTATACTTACAATTGCAATGAACCATAGGTAACCCTCAGATGCGGCCGTAATTTTGCGGGCCGCATTTGAGGGTTTATGGACAATCTTCAGGAGGTGCTCAGCATGCGGAAAATTTATGTGTTCGACACGACGCTGCGTGACGGGGAGCAGTCGCCGGGTGTGAACCTCAATACGCGTGAGAAGGTAGAAATCGCTTATCAGCTGGAAAAGCTGGGAATTGACCGGATGGAGGCAGGCTTCCCTGCCGCTTCGCCGGGAGATCTGGCTGCGGTGAACGCAGTGGCCAGAGCGGTTAAGAATGTCACTGTAATCGGTCTGTCCCGTTCCAGAGAGAGCGATATTGATGCGGTCAAGGAAGCGCTGCAGGGGGCACAGGACCCTTGTATTCATATTTTCCTGGCAACCTCGCCGATACACCGTCAGCATAAGCTGCGCATGGAGAAGTCACAGGTGCTGGAAACGGCACAATCGGCGATCCGCTATGCCAAGAAGTATTTTCCCAAGCTGGAATTCTCCCTGGAGGACGCCGGCCGTACCGAACGTGATTTCATGGCCGAAATGGTGGCGATGGCGATCCGCGAGGGTGCGAATGTGGTGAATATTCCAGATACGGTCGGTTACCTGAATCCTGCGGAATACGGAGACATCTTCAAATTCCTGAAGGATACGGTGCCTGATATCGAGCGGGTACAGCTTAGCGCCCATTGTCATAATGATCTGGGGATGGCTACTGCCAATACCCTCGCTGCCATTCAGAATGGTGCAGACCAGATTGAGGGTACGATTAACGGGATCGGGGAACGTGCCGGCAATACAGCGATTGAAGAGGTCGCTCTGGCGCTTGAGACCCGCAGTGAGTATTTCGGTGCTAAGACCTCTCTGGTCCTGTCTGAAATCTCCCGTACCAGCCGTCTCGTCAGCAAGCTGACAGGGATGGTAGTGCCGGGCAACAAGGCGATTGTCGGCGCCAATGCCTTCGCCCATGAATCCGGGATTCATCAGGATGGCATGCTGAAGGAGAAGACGACTTACGAGATTATGACACCGGAAACGATCGGTCTCAAAGAAAGCAAGCTGGTGCTCGGCAAGCATTCGGGCCGTCACGCTTTCCGCGATAAGCTGAGTGATCTGGGCTATGACATCTCTGAGGAAGAGGTCAATGCCGCTTTTGCCAAGTTCAAGGATCTCGCCGATAAGAAAAAAGAAGTCTCGGACGAGGATATCCTTGCGCTTCTGGAAGAGAAGCTGATCGATACGCCGGAGACCTTCAGCTTGCAGACGATCTATGTTACGTATGGCAATGAGGCTACTCCAACCGCTAAGGTAATCATTCACGGCCAGGACCCGCAGCCGATTGTGGCGGTTGCCGAAGGCAACGGCTCGGTAGACGCAATCTACAATGCCATTGACCAGGCTACAGGGGAAGAAGTCACACTTGGCGATTACTCGATTAAAGCCGTCAGCAGAGGTAAAGATGCTCAGGGTGAGGTACATGTGGTGCTCTCGCAAGGCGAGGTTGCTGCGCAGGGCCGCGGACTTAGCACCGATATTCTTGAAGCGAGTGCCAGAGCCTACCTGGATGCACTGAACAAGCTGATTGAGAAGCGCAAGACCTACACCAAGCGTGAGCATGCCAATCTCTAATTCAATTATTTAAAAGAAGCTTCCCCGGACCAGTACGATTGGTCCGGGGAGGCTTCTTTTTTTGTTCAAAAATCTGTAGAAATTTTTTTGCGCTGAGAATTTTGGTTTTGAATCCAGCTGAAGAGGATTTGAAACAAGTTTTTGAATGAAAAGAATGAACAAGATGAGTCGGAAAGATGAAAAAAAGTTCATAACCCAGTGTGGATTCCTCATATCCTGCGTTTGAAACGCTCTTTTTGTCATAAAAAATATTTTATTTTTAAGTTATCTATGATTTATCTCATAATCTGTTCAGAAATTGTTCAGAGGCGGGAAGTAAAGTTACGAAAGTACAGTACAAGCGAAATTGAAGGCCCACATACATACTAGCGACAGGGGGACGATCGGGAAGAAGCAGGCGGGAACGGGTAATGGCGACGCTGGAACAATCATTTTGCTAAAGAGAGAGGTTATAATTATATGAAGAAAAAGACGATAGGCGCCTGGCTGGTTGTTGTAATGCTGATTACACAGTTTGCCAGCGGTTTCGGGTTCATGACGAAGGTTAAGGCGGATGGGACGGAGATAACAGATCCACTAATTACGAGTGTGACTATGTCAGTCTACGATAATGGTGTTCCTGTAACGGATGTTGTCTACAAGCAGGGGGCTGAGGTCAAGCTGACTTATAACTGGGAGCTTCCCGATAACCATAATTTTAAAGGGGGAGATACTTACTCCTTTGATTTGCCTGACAAATTTGTGCTCGCTTCAGATATTAAAAATGTGGCACTTGTGGCGGATGGAATGAATTTGGGATACTTTGATGTAATTAAAGGCAGCCCGAATAAGGTTGTAATGACGTTGGGCAATGATGTAGATAAGTTTTTCGGAGTGCATGGTTCCTTTACAATTAAAACCTCTTTTGATATGAGCAAATTCACCGAAACAACAGTACAGACGATTGTCTTCCCTATTGACGGCGGAAATCAGACAGTTACAATTACTTTCAAGCCTAAGGTAGACTTGACAATCTCCAAAAGCGGTGTTCCTAAAGGAACTAACTCAGGTAATCTAAATGCGAAACAAATTGTTTGGAGTGTCGACGTTAATAAAGTATTGGATAGCGTCTATGGAGCTAATCTCCTTGATACTATTCCTGCAGGTCTTACTTTGACTAATCCACTGGATGTTAAAGTATATGATCTGAATGTTAAACTTAACGGGTCAGTTACACAAGGGTCAGAAATTTCAAACTCCAGGTATTCGGTTACAACTCCTTCGGGTAATCTGAATGTCGCATTTAATGAATCGCCAATTATTGGCGCTTATCGGATTCAGTTCACTACCGATATTACTGATGCAACCAAAACAAACTTTACAAATAATGCTTCTTTCAGTGGAACAAACTTACAGGCTGTCCCTGCATCGGCAACAGTCAATGTTACTAGAGGAGCTTATCTGAGCAAAAAATCATCTGATTATCATTCTGCAACCCAGGTAACCTACTGGGAGATCAATTATAACTATAACGAGTCATCGGTTCTTAAAGATGATGCCGTGTTAAAGGATTATTTTGATGACTCACAGGAATTGGTAAAGGGTTCCGTAAAGGTATTTCCGGTAAACTTCCTGACAGATGCGGCTGGAACTGTTGGAAGCACTGAGGTTAGTAATTATACGGTTAATCCTGCAACCCAGCCTGAGAAGAACGGATTTGAACTGAAATTCAATGAAAACATCAACAGTGCGTACCAAATTCAGTATCAGACAAAGGCGATCAAGCGAGTTGAGGGACCTGAGACTATTAACAACTCGGTTACATCCGGATCTACAACTGTACCTGGAGTAAGAACTATTGATCAAGTGATTATTAATAAGTCTGCAAGTGTAAACTACAACAGTAAAAAGGTTACTTGGACAGTGGCTATTAATGGTGACAGTTATCCGATGGAGAATGTAGTGGTTAAGGATATTTTCACCAATAAAGGTCTGGAGATTATTCCCGAAACTATTGTTGTTAAACAAGGTACATCAACGATTACCACAGGTTATACTATTGAGAATCTAGTCAATACTACAGGTTTTAATGTTGTATTTAGTTCACCAATTAGTGGACCTTATACGATAAGTTATGATACTTATTTTGATAATAAAAGGCTGAATTATGATTGGCTTACAAAGGATGCTGATTTCGTAAATCAAGCGACGGTGGAATGGAATAATCCTAACTCCACGGAACTTAAAACAAAAACTGTAACTGCAAACTTTGATCTTGTTTCTGCAGAGAAAGCCAACGGTTATAAGAGTGGAAGCTACAATGCAAAAGAAAAGGAGATCACTTGGACAGTTGGTGTGAATTTTAACCGGCATACACTAGCAAATGCTAAAGTAACAGACGTACTTCTGGATAATCAAAAATTCGTGCCTTCTTCTGTAGAAATTCACACTATGAATGTCAATGGAGATGGTGGTTACTCCAAAGGATCAATTAAGCTTGCTCCGGGTACAGATTATAATGTTAGCTATAATGAAGTGAGTAAACTGCTGCAAATAGATTTCACAAAAACAATTACAACGGGTTATGTTATTACTTTTAAAACAAGTCTTAAAGGCCAATTGACTAATACATCAACGTTGAACAACACTGCTAACCTGTATAGTGGTACAAAACCGGAGTCCAAAGACCTCAAGGCTTCAGTGACGATTCCCAAAGCCGGCGAATATGTTACAAAGTCGGGAACACAGAATAATTTGAACATTAAATGGACTGTGAATATTAACCACAATCAGTCATACATTGAGTCAGCTAAAATAGTAGATGATCCAAGTAACAATCAAATCCTTCTTCCAGACTCGTTCAAACTGTATGGTACTACAGTTAATTCAGGAGGTACTGTTAATAAGGTGGCTACGCCGCTAACTAAGGGAACGGATTATGATCTGGTCATCACTACTGACCCTGATCTTGGTAAACAACAGTTTGTACTCAGTTTCAAGGCTCCTATAGAGAAACCTTATATTTTGGAGTATGAGTCACTGATTGTGGCCAACGATGGGGATACAGTTTCCAATAGTGTGAAAATAAGCGGAGAAAATTCTACAACGTTCACCAAGCAAACCAGCAAGGATGTTCCAGTTGCACTGTCAGATGCAGACGGCGTAGGAACAGGCAGTAGAAAAAACCTGAAGGTTGTTAAAGAGGATTCTGCCCAATCTTCACTTAAGTTAAGTGGTGCTACGTTTACACTTTATCGCAAAGCTGGAGGAACTGAAGCTGCCTTTAACACACTCACTACCGATTCTAAAGGGGAAATAAACTTTAATAATCTATGGCCGGGGACATATACATTGCAGGAAATTACTGCACCAGCCGGTTATAGCCTTAATCCTACTCGTTATCCAGTAACTTTTAATTCTACACTGGAAACGACTGTGACTGTGAAAAACCAGAAGATAGCAACGCCAACACCGGTGCCGACAGCAACACCGGCGCCAACAGCAACACCAACACCGGCGCCAACAGCAACACCAACTACGGCGCCAACAACAGCACCGACAACGGCGCCAACAACGGCGCCAACAACAGCACCGACTACGGCGCCAACGACAGCACCGACTACGGCGCCAACGACAGCACCGACTACGGCGCCAACAACAGCACCGACTACGGCGCCAACAACAGCACCGACTACGGCGCCAACGGCAGAACCGACAACGGCGCCAACGACAGCACCGACTACGGCGCCAACAACAGAACCGACAACGGTACCAACATCACCGCCGGTATACTACACACCTACACCTGAAACATCAAGTGTTCCTGGAGTAGTTGTTACATCAACACCGACACCGTCGGTAACACCGGCACCAACCGTGACTCCGGATGCTTCAAGTACTCCTGGGGTTACAGCAACACCTGTAATTACACCGGCAGTTACGCCAGCAGCCACACCGGCCCAGCCTGGAACGGTTAGCACTCCAACGCCGCAAGCTACACAGGTGACTACGATTGAGGAAGTGCCTATCGATGGTGAGATTCCGCTGGGGGGAATCCCTAGCATCAGTGATGAGCCGGCGCATGGTACAGTAACTATTACACCGGATGGCAAATGGACGTATACTCCAGATCCAGGCTACACCGGCAAGGATAAATTCACGATTGTCGTTACAGATGAAGACGGCAATGAGGAAGAGATTACAATTGAAGTTGGCGTCGATGAAGTGCCTAAGGGCACGGTTACTGAGCCAACTGACAAAGGCAACAACAGCGGACTTCCCGGCAAGCTTCCACAGACCGGAGAAGAAAGTCCTCTCCCGCTGTATCTGACTGGCGGCGGCTTGATTATTCTGGGAGTTATACTGTCCAGAAGATTCAATGCCCGCAAGAAAATGTAGGAGAGAACACCTTATCAAGCATTAACAGCTAATATGGCAGTATAGACAAAGACACCCGCAGCAGGTTGCGGGTGTCTTTGCTGTAACAAATATAAAGTCGCTGAAATAATACCGTCCCCTGAAAGGTCGGCATTGCCGTTTCTATTATGGAGAATCACATACTTCTGAGGTTAAGATGCTTCCATTCGTCATACCAGCGCTTAATACTCGCGGGCGGCTTCACGCCGAGCTCCCGCTTCAGTAAATCCGTCAGAATATGATATTGCTCCTCTACCGCTGAACGCTCCCCGATGCTGTCGTAGACCTTCATCAGCCCGAGATGCCCCTGTTCAAAATAAGGCTGGAGTTGCACCACCCTCTGGTACACGGTAACTGCTTCCGGTATCCGGCCGCTGTCGACATAGAATTCGGCGATATTCATTGCGTGATGCAGCCAGATGGTCCGTAGACGCTGCCGTTCCCCTTCAGCCCAGAGGTAATCGTAATCGTTCAGATAGTCGCCCGAATAGAAATCGAACAACCGCTGATGCTCCTCATAGTTGTCCTTATTGATGGCATCTTGAGTCAGAATGCCCTTCTCCCATTCGTAGTTATCTATCAGCAGGCTGCCGGTCTCCAGGGTGTAGCCTTCTCCCCCGCTGGCATTGCTGATCTGCAGATCGATCTCTGCCTGCTTCAGGGATTGCCGAACCTGATAAATCGTTGTATAAAGATGAGTGGAGGCCTTCTTGAGATTGAAATCGGGCCACAGCAGATCGGTTAAGGTATCTTTGCTTACGAACCGGTTGCGGTTATGAAATAAATAAGCGAATAATTCCTGTGCCTTGGTGGTGCGCCAGCGGATATTGGGCAGCGGCTGGCCGCTGCGTTCGAATCTTAGTGACTGGAAGCTGCGGATCATGACCGTCTGCGCAGGCTTGCGGGAATCATCCTGTGCCTGGCTGACACGCTCCTCCAGCCGCTCAATGGTCTTCAGCAGACGGCCCCGCTGTACAGGCTTAAGAACATAGTCAAGCGCATAAAGCTCGAACGCTTCGATGGCGTAGCTGTTATGGGCAGTCACAAATACGATGCTTGCCTGCGGGCACAGCCTTTGCATGGCCTCCGCAGCCTGGACGCCATTCATCTCAGGCATATCAATGTCGAGAAAAATCACATCAGGGCGTAGCAGCGGAGCTGCATTGACCGCCTCGGAGGGATCAGTATAAGCAGCGATTACATTTATAGTTGTCAGTTCTTCCAGCATCTTTTTCAGCTTCATAAGAGCAAGCCGTTCATCATCTACCAGCAAGGCCTGAATCATATCTATCCCACCACTTCATTAAGGAATGTTGTCTTGTCATAGGCTGTTTAAGGATAATTCGACAAGGATGCGGGTTATCCTCCCTCTAAGCTTGCGCTTGAGGCTGATTTTTGAATAGAAATACTGTTATTCTAAAATAAATTAAAAAACCATGCAGTGGAACCTTAAAGCCAGGCGTCTAACGTTATGTAGCTGAAGGAGGGAAGAAAGACTTGGAAGAGACGGAGTGGATCAGTGCTGTGCTAAGCGGTGAGCATCAGACCTTCGGGAATCTGGTGACCCGTTATCAAGGCATGGTATATAGTGTGTGTATCAAAATTACAGGAGAAGCCGAGTCTGCCAAGGATATGGCTCAGGAAGTCTTCATCAAAGCCTATAAAGCTCTTCCCACCTTCAGAGGACAGTCTTCCTTCTCCACCTGGCTGTACCGGATTGCTTACCGCACCTGTCTGGACTGGAAACGGGCCAATGACCGGGAATGGCGGCACCGGAGTACGGCAGATTACACAGAGAATGACTGGGTGACTTCACAGACACCTGAACAGGCAGTGCTTCGCAAGGAGGCCTCCCGTGAGCTGGGTGAGAACCTGAATAGTCTGGCGGAACCGTACCGGTCGGTTGTGCAGCTGTACTATTTTCAGCGACACTCGTATCAGGAGATTGCTGAACAAAAAGGGATTTCAGTTAAAACGGTTGAATCGCAGCTCTATCGGGCCAGACAGATGATGCGCAAAAGCGGGGAGGAATGGCGATGAATTGTTCAACAGTAAAAGAGTGGATGCCGCATTATATAGATGGACAGTTGTCACCAGAGGCCCAGCAGGCCATCTATCTGCATACCCTGACCTGCCCCGGCTGCGCGGAATGGCTGGAGGAGGCGCGCGGGCTTGCGGCGATGTGGAGCGATATGGAAGCCGGGCTTGATCTTAACGGGCAGGAGCCCGTGTTGCCGCATGACTTCCCTGATTTGACCGGGGATGTTATGGCAAGGATCGGCCAGCTGGAGAACGGGCGCAGAGAACGAATCGTGAAATCCACCATGACCAGACGGCGCACGACCCGGGGAACCTCCTGGATGCATTACGGTGTGGCAGTTGGTCTGACGTTTCTCCTGCTGCAGCTTGGCGTATTTGAGAATTTGGCCTATGGCATTACTGAAATCAACGGGCATATGTCCACATCGGTCAGTTCCTGGTTCGGCCCGCAAGGTAACAATAAATAAATCCATAGCGGCTTCGCCGGTTATCTATTTTATTTCAACAAAACTTTTGGGAGGGTAACATATGATTAAGAAAAGACGCTGGCTCACGTTTCTCCTGGCTATGGTTCCAGGACTGGGCCACATGTATCTGGGCTTTAAAAAATTGGGTCTGGAGTATATGATTGGAGCATCGCTCTGTATTATATTCATTCCGTCAATGCCCGCCGTGTTTCCGTTCGCGCTTGCTGCGCTCTGGTTCTATCAATTATTCGATGCGCTGCAAAAGGCGGCTTGGATGAAGGTATCGGCTGCCGAGCATGAGCGGATGATGTTCCATCCGGACAGCTTTGGAGCACCCTGGTCGATGGGAATGTCTGCGCCCCCGATGTACCCGCATGATGATGTGAATCCGGTGTGGGTCGGTATAGGGTGTGTTATCGCGGGCATCCTGCTGCTGCTTATCACTGCATTTCCCGCTTTGTGGGAAATTCTGAGCGATATGAATATCGGAGCGATTCTACTGTCGCTTGCCTTGATCGGGTATGGATTCAGGATGCTGAAGAATAATTCAAAAGTATAGTGAAATGGGGAATTGAAGGATGGGGAGATGGAAAATCGGCAGCTTTACCGCCGCAATAGGGTGCATAATAGTAGGCGTTATTGTAGTCATGGCTCAGTATGGTGCAATCACGTACGATGTGCTGGGCTATATCTGGCCGGCCCTGCTTATCCTGTTCGGCCTGGAGATGCTGCTTAGGCTCTTCATCAAATCCGATGTCAAAAGCCGGGTAAGCGGCTGGGCCATTCTGCTGATCATTGTGCTTATAGCGGCAAGCGGGGCACAGACGGTGTTGGCTGGAGGATCGCTGAGCAGTATCTTCGGCAATACCAAGCTGGTGCCGGTGAACGGGAAGGTAGAAGTGCAGCAGGATATTAAGAACGTGCGGATTAATCTGCCCCAAGGCAAGGTTAAGCTTCAGGGTGTGGATGGGAACACGCTGGCGTATGAAGGGAAGCTGGAGCTGCCGGGCAATACAGACAATGAAGCGGCAAGTGCTCTGGAGCGTAAATGGAAAGTGACGACCGAGGGCGACACGCTTGTGATGGCGCTTGAGGGAGATTCAGGCTGGCTCTCCAATATCCAGATCGGCTTCAACAACAATGCGCCATATCTGAATGTCAGCATTCCGCAGAATCTGGCCGCTCAGGTAGAGACCAGTGACGGTTCCATCGAAGCCGGGGGACTGGCCGCAGGCATTAATGTGGATACGAGCAACGGAACGATGGATATCCATGATGTCTCTGGAGGTGTGAAGGCTCATAGCAGCAATGGCACGCTGACGGTAAAGAATGTACAGGGCGGAGCAGATCTGGTTAGCTCGAACGGTGCGATTACGCTCGGGAATATTGACGGCGCTGTGTCGGCCAGAAGCAGTAACGGCAAGATAACAGTGAACTCGGCAATCACGGGTGCATGGGAGCTGAAATCCAGCAACGGCAAGATTGTCTTAGGCCTTCCTGCGGTAACGGATGCCAAGATTACGGCAGATACCAGTAACGGATCGCTTAAAGGCGATGTGGACTGGGGCGGCGACGATGAGGACCATGGAACGGCTGTACTTGGCAAAGGCACCCATGAGGTCACCTTGTCCACCAGCAATGGTTCTATAACAGTGGATACGGCGCAATAAAAGACATCAAGCACAAAGAGCTGTTCACCGGTAACATTATGCCGGTGAACAGCTCTTTATTGTAAGAGAAGGAATGATTTCCGGGAGATTATGCGGGCTGCAGCCAGTTAGTCCCGATTACCATGCATATGCCTTCGGAGCTGCGCCGCCGGGTCCGGGGAAAATCTCGTCCAGACGCTTCAGCACGGATTCGTCCAGAACAACCTCCAGGCTGCGCAGCGCGCTCTCGAATTGCTCCAGGGTACGCGGTCCGATTATTGGAGCTGTGACGGCAGGATTCGCCAGCAGCCAGGCTAGAGCGATATTATCCTGCGGCTCACCCAGCTCCAGGCTCAGCTCCGCAAAGGCCTCAAGCTGCTTCTTGTGCTGCTCTACCCGCTCCGCGTTGCCGCCGCTGCGGCTGCCCTCAATCTTTTTCAACGCATTGCGGCCAAGCAGTCCTCCGTCAAGCGGACTCCAAGGAATAATGCCTAGGCCCAGATGCTGCGCCGCAGGCAGAACTTCAAGCTCTGGCAGACGGCAGGTCAGGCTGTATTTATGTTGCTCGGATACCAGTCCGAGGAACCCGCGGGCCTTCGCCTCCTGCTGGGCAACGGCAATATCCCAGCCGGCGAAGTTGCTGGAGCCGGTGTAGCCGATCTTGCCTTGGCTGACCGCAAGCTCAAAGGCGCCCCACAGCTCGTCCCAGGACACGTTACGGTCGATATGGTGCATCTGGTAGAGTTCGATGTGATCGGTCTGCAGACGCTGCAAGGAGCCCTCTAGATGACGGCGGATAATGTAGGAAGAGAGGCCGCCTTCATCATTGGGTCCATCCAGCTTGTCGCTCATCGCCCCGTAGACCTTGGTCGCCAGGACAACCTTCTCACGGCGTCCGCCGCCCTGCTTGAACCAGCGGCCGATAATGGTCTCGGTCAGACCCGAGTTCTCACCCCAGCCATACACATTGGCGGTATCAAAAAATTGGACTCCCGCGTCCAGCGCTGCATCCATAATGCGGAAGGCTTCCTTCTCGTCGGTGATGGGACCGAAGTTCATCGTTCCCAGACAGAGGCGGCTTACCTTCATACCAGACTTGCCAAGCTTCGCGTATTGCATCTTAAGATCACTCCTCTTCCATATGATTAGAGATCCGATAATTTCACCTGCCCATTAATTGTAATCAATTGGCGGGACAAGGGCAAATTCACGCTCCGCTTCACTTATAGGCTATATCTATGAACGTGATAGAATCTATATCTTTGTCCTTTGTCCTTCGTTATGATACAACAATATACAGAAGAACTATGTCTGCGACCAGCAGGACTACCTAAGGAGTGACAGGAATGAGCGAGGTCAAAAAAATCGCCGTAATTGCCGGGGACGGTATCGGACCTGAAGTTGTGGCAGAAGCAGAAAAGGTATTGAAGAGAACGGAAGAGTTGTTCGGGTATACATTTGAAACGGAGCACGCCCTGTTCGGCGGAATCGCCATTGATGAACGCGGAACTCCGCTGCCTGAGGATACGCTTGCGATCTGCCGCAGCGCCGATGCTGTATTGCTTGGAGCCGTAGGCGGACCGAAGTGGGATAACAATCCGAAGGAGCTGCGTCCGGAGACTGGACTGCTGGGTATCCGCAAGGCGCTTGGTCTATTCTCCAATCTGCGACCGGCAGTGGTCTTCGATTGTCTGAAGGATGCTTCGACGCTGAAGCCGGAGGTACTGGAAGGAACAGACCTGATGGTCGTACGTGAATTGACAGGCGGGATCTACTTCGGGGACAAGCTGCGCCGTCAAGGCGAGCATGGAGAAGAAGCGGTAGACACTTGTGTCTATAATGTCATGGAGGTTGAGCGGATTGTACGCCAGGCGTTCGAGATTGCCGGGAAGCGCCGGGGTAAGCTGGCGAGCGTAGACAAAGCCAATGTACTGGAGACCTCCCGTCTGTGGCGTGAAGTGGTGAACAGAGTGGCGCCGGAATATCCGCAGGTTGAGGTTGAGCATGTGCTGGTGGATAACTGTGCGATGCAGCTGCTGCGCCGTCCTTCGAGCTTCGATGTCATCGTGACCGAGAATATGTTCGGCGATATCCTGAGCGATGAAGCAGCGATGCTGACAGGCTCGATTGGTATGCTGGCCTCCGCTTCACTGGGAGAAGGCAGCTATGGCCTCTATGAGCCGGTTCACGGCTCCGCGCCTGATATTGCCGGACAAGGACTGGCGAACCCGATCGCCACGATCCTGTCGCTTGCACTGATGTTCCGCATGACCTTCGGCTACGAGAATGCAGCCGCTGCCATTGAAGCCGCAGTTGCAGAGGTACTGGATGCCGGTCACCGCACCAGTGATATCGCAGTTGATAAGAGCAAGGCGATCAGCACCACAGAGATGGGTGACCTGATTGTAGCCGCTATCCGCAAAGCCTAGTTCTACCACATGTATCCCTTTTGACGCAGAACGGAGAAAAACTTCACAAAATGTTGCTTATTTATAATTATTATAAAAAAGTAATCAATGTAATATTGACTTTGATTTTGTACGATGATAACATTTGGTCTGTACCCGTAAGAATGTAACCATCCCATAAAATCAAGAAAAGCATATTGCATCCGGCAACGGTCCGTAGCTGTTTTTCTTACATAATCAAAAGGAGGATTTAAGCAATGGCAGAACGTTTGGTAGGTAAACCCGCTCCTGACTTCTTCATGGAGACAGTAACAGGAGACGGTAAGGATTTCGGTAAGGTAAGCTTGTCCGACTATCGCGGCAAATGGCTTGTATTCTTCTTCTATCCGCTTGATTTCACCTTCGTATGTCCAACAGAAATTACAGCGTTGAGTGATGCAGCTGCTGATTTCGCAGAGCTGGATACAGAAATTCTCGGTGTGAGCATCGACTCCATCCATAGCCACAAGGCTTGGTTGTCTACACCTAAGGATATGAACGGTCTTGGCCAGATCAACTTCCCGCTGGCCTCTGATATCACGAAGAAGGTTGCCAGTGATTATGGCGTCCTGATTGAAGAAGAAGGCATTGCGCTGCGCGGACTGTTCATCATCGATCCTGAAGGTGAACTGAAGTATCAGGTTGTTAACCATAATGATGTAGGCCGCAGTGTTGAAGAGACATTGCGTGTGCTGCAGGCTCTCCAATCCGGCGGGCTGTGCGCTATGAACTGGAAACCAGGCGACAAGAACCTGTAAGCTTCCGGGCCTCATGAGCCGCGATCTTTGATATACTAAGAGGACCTCCTTGCGGGAAGTATTATTCCCTTCAAGGAGGTTTTTTGCAAAAAGATAAGAATGTATATGCTTCGCGCTATAATTATCCTTATCGTTCTCGCTGGAACGGTACCGTCCTTTAAAAGGACGGCAAAACCGTTTCCACTTGAGATAAGGGCAGGCGTTTGAAAATGGGCATAAAGGTTAATATATAGCTTGTAAGGGGAGGAATCTCTCCCGCTGCTTTGTAATATACTAATAGGAATTCAAATCAACGACAACACTCAAGGAGGGTGAACAAAAATGAGCTTTTGCTGTGGAGCGAGTATGGTTGGAACGAAGGGGACCCTAAAGCATTATCGCACGCAAGTCCATAATGTTCCCCTGCTTTTTTGTCCGGTATGCCACCGGGTAGAGGTACATTACAAAGTCGAGAATGAATATGAAATTCTGGCGGAATATGCCCATGGCGACGGCGTCACGGATGTGGATTTCCAGGATTATGTGATGGAGGAAGAGGAAGCGATCTTCGAGAACGTCATCAATATGGAGAGCGAGGACCCGCTCGCGATCATACGCAGCCAGATCGATATGTCGCTGGACCTGCTGGCAGTTGCTAAACAGATCGGCGACTCCAAATGGGAACGTGAGCTGAAGAAGCGTCTGGCTGTCATGAGCCAGCGGCGTCTCCGGCTCCAGCAGAAGGCTTGAATATCTGTCTAGCTCCTGCCACCATCATGTTATAAATTAGTGAGCTCCCGCCATATGGCGGGGGCTCTTTTCAATGTATTTGCAGGAAATAAATCATTCCCCTCCTACTTAAATGTGTCTTTAGAATCATTTTAGGAATATTTTTGTCATTCGACAGATTCTCTGATTGCGTTGTCTTCTTCTCTTGGATATGATTGGAATATAGTTGAAACGGTTGGATAATACAATACGATTTTCGAATGTTCTGGCGGCTTCGTCATATACTCAGATACATAGTAATTTGATGTCGCTTAAGCGTCTTCGTCAATTGCAGTAAAAGGGGGAACTTCGTATCGTGATAAGCCAATATCAGGAAAGCTTGCTATTATCGGCAAGAACGTTTCAATCTGGTCCGATGGATACCACATTTGAGGATGTGCTGGAGCACATCGACAGCGGGATTCTGCTTTTTGATGATGAGGGTGTGCTAACTTTTGTCAACAAGCAGATGTATGGCATTCTTGAGCTTAACCGTCACTCTCTTCTGGGTTGCACCTTGCATCATCTGTTATCCCATATTCAGCTTAGCCGCTTCAAGAAGAAGCAGGTGCTCAGGAGTTACCGTGAAATGGTGCTCAAAGGTAAGCCAAGCTATGAATTTGTGGATGAATATGGACGGTACTGGCGCGCAACCCTGTCCAGCGGAGAGGAAATGAAGGGCAGCTACCTGTTCACATTCAAAGAGATCTCCGACTACAAGCTAATTGAACAGACAGCTTACCAGAATGACAGCCTGGCCATGTTGGGCCGGTTATCGGCATCCATCGCCCATGAGATCCGCAATCCCCTGACGGCTATCCGGGGGTTCATCCAATTGCTTCATCCCCATCTGCATCTGCTCGGCAAAGAAGAATATGCGAAGATTATATTAGCGGAGATTGACCGTGCCAATGACATTATTCATGAATTTCTGACTTCCTCTAAGCCTTCTGTGCCGCAGATCAGCATGATTCCTGTCTCTGCATTACTGAAGGAAGTAGTCCTGCTGACAGAGAGCGAGGCGCTGATGAAGGGCTGCCAGATCAACTTGCAGGTGCTCCAGGAGGACCTGGCCATCTCAGGGGATATTAAGCAAATGAAGCAGGTTGTGCTGAATATGATCAGAAATGCGATGGAAGCAATCTCGGAGCGGGTGGATGATTCTGTAGGGCGAATTGAGGTAGGCGCACGTAAAGAAGGAACAGAGGTGCGCATCTTCATCTCTGACAACGGCAAGGGAATGGATATCTGCACGCTTGACAGACTGTTCAATCCGTTCTTCACCACGAAGGAGAATGGGACGGGACTTGGACTCTCCGTCAGTGACCGGATCATCAAGAATCATGGCGGCTGCATCTCGGTCAGCAGCCGGCTGAATGAAGGAACCCGATTCGTCATTTCACTTCCGCTTACTCATTAATGCTTATTTTAAGCCCGTTGTTCTCGGTGGAGTGCATACGGGTTATAATCAATATGTAAGGGCTGATTCCTGCAATGCACGAACAAGTGCGGGAGATCAGCCTTATCTGCGTCTGTCGGAGGGATGAATTTTGATTATTGAATGGAGCAGTGATGCCAGTCAAGCCATGGCCCGAGGAGAGGCTGTATGTCTAATGATCTCAGAGGCACAGGCACAGGGAGAAGGACTTCCGGCGGACTGGGCCGCGCGAGTCCGCCTATTGTCCGCAGCGGGGCTGTTCAGTGGCAAACAGGGGCAACTGTATATCATGCCCGTAATGGAGCAACCCGAGCAGCCTGTGGTCATTCTGGCCGGAAGCGGAAAAGGCCAGATGGGTATGCACGAGCTGCGGCAGCTGATGGCACAGACTGCCAAGGCGGCTTACAGGCTGAAGGCTGCTGCGCTCGTTGTGCAGGTACCGTCGGCACTAGGCGGGCGTGCTGGGGATCTGAAGGCAGAGCAGGCCGGCCAGGCCATCGCGGAAGGGCTGGTCCTGGGGTCGTACCGCAGAAGACAATATAAACTGGAACAGGCAGCCTACGCAGGTATTGAGACGGTACTTCTGCGTATGCAAGGCAAGAGCGAAGCAGCAGAAGGGGAAGCCTGGAGACAAGGGATCAAGCGGGGGAAGGCTTTCGGGGAGGCTGCCAACCTTGCCCGTGATTTGACCAACCGTCCGGGGAATCTGCTGACTCCGTCGGGGCTTGCGATGGCCGCTATAGAAATCGCTGAACGGCACGGACTTCCCGCTGAAGTGTTGGATGAACGGGAGCTGGAGCTTAAGGGAATGGGCGGATTGCTTGCGGTCGGCAGCGGCAGTGTGAATGCTCCCCGCATGATTGTTATCCGCTATCAGGGAACGAACCAATGGGAGAACGCAGTAGGTATAGTCGGCAAAGGAATTACTTTCGATACCGGAGGCATCTCTCTGAAGCGGGCACCGGGCATGGAGAGCATGCACAGCGATATGGCCGGTGCCGCAGCCGTTCTGGCGGTCATGGATGCGCTGGGGCATTTGCGTCCCAAGATCAATGTGGTCATGCTGATTCCGGCGGCAGAGAATATGCCTGCAGCGAATGCTTTTAAACCGGGTGATATCATTACTACTCTCAGTGGAAGAACAATTGAAATTATCAATACCGATGCGGAGGGCCGGATCATTCTGGGAGATGCGCTTACCTATGCCCGGGAGTGGGGGGTGCAGCGGATCATTGACGTAGCCACGCTGACAGGAGCTGTGGTGTCGATACTGGGAGATGTGGCTACAGGGGCAGTAACGAATGATCAAGCATTCCTGGAAGAACTTTTGGCAGCCTCAAGGCTGTCGGGGGAGCAGATCTGGCCGTTGCCCGTCTATCCTGAATTCCGGGAAATGCTGACAAGCGAGGTTGCGGATCTCCGCAATGCTGCCGGGCGGTATGGAGCTGCCAGCACGGCGGGGCTGTTCATTGGAGAATTCGCCGAAGGACTGCCGTGGGTGCATCTCGATATTGCAGGGACTGCTTTTCTGTCAGCGGAACGTGGAATGAATCCTAAGGGGGCCACGGGCGTAATGGTCCGCACCTTGCTGGAATATCTGCTGAGCGCTGCGGCTGAACCGGATTACCGCTCCCCTGAAGCCTAACCCGAATCGTCCTGACAGACAAAGAGCCGCAGAATCTCAGTTTCCTGGGGACTGACCCCCTAATGTGAGACAAATCAAAACACCTTCAAGAGAATGAAACTCTGTCGTAAGATAGGGAGATATCCTTGGAGGTGTTTTTTGCGTTGGCAACCAGAGTGAGTTACCCCGTAGAAATAAAGATGAAAGCTATAGAAATGAGATTGGCAGGAGTACCCGTGAGCGATGTTATGAGACAGTTGGGCATACGAAATAGGACACAACTAAAAGTCTGGATGAAATGGTATCGCGAAGGCGAAATTCATCGCATGGAGCAACCTGTAGGTAAGCAATACAGCCTTGGAAAAGGTCCGGAAGCCACTACGGAGCTGGAGAGACTAAAGGCAGAGAATCGATTCCTGAAGCAACAATTGGACCTGCTAAAAAAGTACAAGGAACTGGAAAGGGGGTGGAACCAGAAGTTGTCGTTGCCTGGATCGAATCCATTCGGGCAGAAGTGAAGGTGTCGGAGGCTTGTGCGTGGCTTGGGGTCGCGAGAGCTACCTACTACCGCTGGAAGGCTGCCAGGACTCAACGTACAGATCGGATGGTGGAAAAGATAAGGCAGCTTTGCACTCTGCACAAATTCCGGTACGGTTACCGTAAAATCACGGCACTCCTTCGGGCAGAAGAGCCTATAAACCATAAACGGGTCCAGCGTATCATGCAGCGTGAGGGATTACAGTGCCGTGTGAGGATGAAGAAACGAAAGACTACGGGGCAACCGGCACAACCTGCAGAACATCTGTTAAAGCGGCAATTTCATGCAGCAGCTCCCTTGCAAAAACTGGTCACAGATATTACGTATTTGCCGTTTGGCGGCAAGATGTTGTACCTTTCAAGTATTTTGGATCTGTACAACGGAGAAATTGTCGCTTACAGTATAGCGGACAAGCAGGACACGTCCTTTGTATTGGATACGCTGGGCCAACTTCCAGAGCGGGCCAACATGCTGCTCCACAGCGATCAGGGCAGTGTGTATACGTCTCAGGCGTACCAGGCGGCAGTCAAAGAAAAAGGCATTACCATGAGCATGTCCCGTAAAGGAACGCCCGCGGATAATGCCCCCATCGAATCGTTTCATTCCACCCTAAAGTCTGAAACGTTCTACCTCGAAGATCTCATGTGTACAACGACAGCAATCGTTGAACGGACCGTTCGAGACTACATCACCTACTATAACTCAATTCGGATTCAGGCGAAACTAAATAACCAGTCGCCGGTGGATTTTCGGCGACTGGCTGCTTAAACTTGCAAGGTGTTTTGACCCCTGTCTCACAAACAGGGTGCAGTCCCCTGAGACCTGCGGCTCTTTGTGTATTTGGAATCCTGCTTCTCATAACTGCGGAATGACAGCCTATTTACGGGCCTTCATCTGGGCAGTCAGGGATTGGACGCCATTCATAATCTTATCCCGTGTATTCTTATTCTTCAGCAAGTAGGCGGCTCCCAAGGCTACCGTTGTAAACAGAGTCTTCTTGGTGTTCATGGTTATTCCTCCTTGGCACTAGTCTGGTTGTTAAAAGCTTATAACTAACATACCCGCATGCCAAGGTTTCTAAACGAAAGAATACCAATCTGTATCAGGTAGAACTGCATCCTAGCGCTTGCTGCCCAGTGTAGCACTGCCACAGGACAGAGGGGAATCCATCGCTGCTGCAGGACAGGTCTTGCCCTTGTCACAGCCCGCACAGGCCCCCTGCTTGCCCTTCTGCACATGGCGGTAGATCATCCAGCCGGAATATCCGAATATTAACGTCACGATCACAATATTAACGATCATTGCTGTCATCGCTTCCTCTCAAAATAACTTGGACTTGCTACGGGGCTACGACCATCCGAGCAAACGTCCTCCTTGATAGATCACCAGTGACACCGCATAAGCTAATACCAGAGAGTAACCCATGGAGAAGAATGTCCATTTCCAGGATGCAGTCTCCTTCTTGATAACGCCGACAGTGGCCAGGCAAGGAATGTAGAGCAGGATAAAGGCCATGAAGCTGATCGAGCTAAGCGGTGTAAAGACTGAAGCAATTTGCCCTTCCAGTCCTGCTGCATCCGGGGCATGGTAGATGATGTTCATGGTGGAGACCACAACCTCTTTCGCGAGGAAGCCGGGCACCAGGGTAGAACCGGCCTGCCATGTTCCGAAGCCGAGCGGATGCAGCAGCGGGGCGATGAAGCCGCCGAATTTGGCCAGGAAGGAGTGATCCATGTCCACATTGAGACCGCCAGGACCGGCATAGGACATCAGCCAGATCAGAACCGAGCCGGCCAGGATGATGGTCCCTGCTTTGCGCAGGAAGCCTTTGCCCTTTTCCCAGGTGCTGCGGCTCAGTGTCTTGAACTGCGGCATCCGGTAAGGAGGCAGTTCAATAATGAAGATAGACGTCTCATTTTTGAACAGGTACTTGGAGAAGAACTTACACAGAATCAGTGCAAATACAACACCCAATACATACATAGAGAGTACAGCTGTGGCTTGCTGGGCAGGGAAGAAGACCGCTGCGAACAGCAGATATACCGGAAGCCGGGCAGAACAGGACATCAGCGGCATTAGCAGTGTTGTCAGCAGCCGGTCCTTGGGCTGTTCAATGCTCCGGGCTGCCATAATCGCCGGTACGTTGCAGCCGAAGCCGATAATGAACGGAATGAAGGCCTTGCCGTTCAGTCCCATCCGTTCCATCGTGCTGTCCATCAGCAGGCAGACACGGGCCATATACCCGGAATCCTCCAGGAAGGAGATCATCAGGAACAGGATGAAGATCTGTGGAACAAATACGAGCACGCCGCCTACACCGCCGATGAGGCCATCAACGATTAGCGCGTGCGTGAATTCAGAAGCCCCGATGGCCCCCAGCAGCGAATTTGTCCAATCGCTGAACTGACCGCCGATAAAGCCATCCAAGAGATCGGACAACGGCCCGCCAATCCAGTCAAAGGTAGTTTTGAACATGGCATACATAAAGACGATGAACAGGGGAAGTCCCAGAAAACGGTGGGTAAGGATGGAATCCAGACGTTCGGTCAGATTATGCGGTTTTTGCAGGGTAGAGTCTATAGCGTCAGCGCATACCATCCGGATGTAGTCCATGCGGACAGAACGAATCCACTGTGGAAGCGTCAGGGCGAGCTTATCCTGCTGCAGCCGGGTCTGACAGGCTTCTGCGATCAACAGTAATCCGGAAATATCCATCCGCTTCTTGAGCAGCTCAAGGATTACCGGGTTCTGCTCCATCAGCTGCAGAGCAACCCAGCGGAGATTAGGTAGACCAGAGGTCTTCTGCAATTGCGCAACAATGGAGGTTATGGCTTCCTCAGCGATGTCGCCATAATTCAACTGGAAGGTAACAGGCGGGATATGGGAGGGCTGCTCCAGCACGCTAAGCACCTGACTGGTTCCCTTGCCTGTCCGTGCAATCAGCGGCAGCACGGGAACACCAAGCCGTTCCTTAAGGATGTCGGGATCCACCTGAATGCCGCGTGCCTTGGCGACATCGGTCATATTCAGTCCGAGGATCGTCGGCTTGCCATACTCCAGCAGTTGCAGGGTAAGCAGCAGGTTTCGTTCCAATTGCGAGGCATCGACAATATTGATAAGTGCTTCAGGGGTTTCTTCGATCAGATATTGTGCGGCTACGCCCTCATCGCGGGAGAGGGGGTGAAGAGAGTAGATTCCGGGCAAATCGATCAGCTTGCCGGCTCCATTCTTCAGACTGCCGATTTTTTTCTCAACCGTAACGCCTGCCCAGTTGCCTACGTATTCGTAGGAAGAAGTCAGGGTATTAAACAGCGAGGTTTTCCCTGTGTTGGGGTTCCCCACAAGTGCGATAGAGCTCATGACACCTTCACCTCTATCATAGATGCTTCCTTACGCCGGATAGCAAATAACTGACCGTTGCATTCAAGCGTAATCGGACCCATGAAAGGCCCTTTGCCCTTGAGACGGATCATTACACCCTCAGATACTCCCAGATCGGCCAGACGGCGGCGCAAGATAGGATTCATGCCTTCAATTCTTTGAATGGAGCCGGTAGTGCCTGGTTGCAGACGCAGCAAGGAGCAGGATGTTAGAGCCATTGTTATCCCTCCGAAAGAGACTGATAATCAATCTCAATGATTTCTTGTAATGTAGCATTTTACTCCCGTTTTTTCTGTGATTAATGTCATTGTTTCTGTTTGCAAAAATCGATATGAAGATTGCTGAAATTTTCTTTACAATATCTTCTTCATTAAAGTATGATTGAACGATAATATAAGCATAGTACTTAATAGATACCCCGAAGGGAGAACAGATTGTGAAGACTAATCATAGTAAAATTGTCGATTGCACCATCCGTGATGGGGGATTGGTGAATAACTGGGATTTCAGTATTGAATTTGTTCAGAAATTATATGCCGGACTGAATGAAGCCGGTGTTGATTATATGGAAATCGGATATAAAAACTCGCCGAAGCTGCTCAAAGGGGCAGAGGGTGCAGGTCCTTGGCGCTTTTTGAATGACGACTTCCTGCGCAAGGTAATTCCGCAAAAGGGGCATACGAAGCTGTCGGCTCTGGTCGATATCGGGCGTGTGGACGAGAATGATATTCTGCCCCGCAGTGAGAGCATGCTCGATCTGATCCGTGTGGCTTGTTACAGCAAGGATGTGGACAAGGCCCTTCAACTGGTGCAGACGTTCCATGACCTGGGCTATGAGACGACCATTAATATTATGGCCCTGTCCAACGTGATGGAGAATGAGCTGCTGGAAGCCTTCGAGCAGATTCGTGAGAGCGTAGTTGATGTAGTCTATATCGTGGATTCTTACGGCAGCCTGGATCATAATGACTTTCATTACCTGGTAGAGAAGTTCAAGACACATCTGCCGGAGAAACGGCTCGGTGTGCATACCCACAACAATCTTCAGCTGGCCTTCTCCAATACGCTGATTGCAGCCGAGAAGGGGGTAGAGCTTCTGGATGCTTCCTGCTATGGAATGGGCCGCGCTGCAGGTAACTGTCCTACAGAGCTTCTGGTTACCCATCTGAAGAACACGAATTATACGCTCCGGCCTGTTCTGGATATCGTTGAGAACCTGATGATTCCTCTGCGGGAGAAGGAAGAGTGGGGCTACATCATTCCGTATATGATTACCGGAACGCTGGATGAGCATCCCCGCTCGGCAATGGCGCTGCGATCTTCGGCCAATAAAGATAAGGCGGTTGACTTCTATGACACACTAACAACACCTGAAGTCAATTTCGGGGACAAATAACCGTCTGGAAGGAGAAAGCACTGGCCTCTATTTGTAGGCAGGTGCTTTTTTTCTGCCGGAACTGCTTCCTTGCAATATTGTAGATGATCAATGTAACTTTACAGAGCCGTCTGGCCGATATTTATACATAGGACATCATACACATCCATCTGACTTTATAGATATTATTTTTAGACGCGAGGGACTTATGAGACAAGAAGAGAGAAAGACGATTCATGCGGCTATTCTGGGGGCTGCGCTATTCCTTCTGATCCAGATTTTTCGTACACCGCTGGGACAAATAGAGGACAAGGATTTGCTGATGGCGTTTTACCTTATTTTGGGCTGCTGTACTATCGCATTCGGTTTTGCGATTTTCGCCCAGGGCTGGCTGCTGTTCGCCAATAGTTTATCCAAAGCCAGGCTGTACACCTCTGCATTGTTCCTGGGGGTGAGTATTTTTGACTTCCTGCATGTACTCGGGTTTGTAGGTATTCCCGGAATCACCCCTTATATCAGCCAGGGGCAGTCCTTATGGCTCCTGACGTTCTCCCGCTTGGCCAGTGCGCTGGGAATTATGCTTATTTTTAGCAGAGAAGACCAGCTTGTTGGAACCGGCAGCAAGGGGAAGGTATTCAGGAATGCATTTGTGGTGATTCTGCTGTCTTTGGCGGTACTTGGTCTCGGCAACCGGATTGTCCCCGGGCTGGCGGACGAACCATGGGCAGAAACGGCAAGAGATCTGATGAATATGGCGATACTGTTCGTCTATTTGCTTGGCGCTGCGATTATCATCTATCCTGGCAAAAGCGAGAAGTCGGCTTCTCTGCTGATTATTATCCGTTCCCTTGTATTCTTCTCACTGGCTCAGGTCTTCTTCATGAATCTGTTCAGTGTCGGAGAATTGGATTATCTCTTCGGGATGCTCAGCAGCGCAGCGGCGTATTATCTTCTGCTGACCGGAGTCTACAGATTGACGATTGAGGAGCCGTTCCAGGAGAACCAGCAGGCGGAAGCGCGGATTAATTATCTGGCGTACCACGATGAGCTGACAGGTCTTCCGAACAGACGCCGTCTGATGCAGCGCATGGAAGAGGTGGTGCTCCAGAGTGAGCAGGACAAAAGCCGCGGCTTCTCCGGGCTGGTCATTATGAACATCAACCATTTCAAGAATATCAATGACTCCCTTGGTCATTATGCAGGAGATCTGCTGCTGCAGCTGGTCGCCCGGCGGATCGGGGACGAGGTTAGAGTCAATGAAGAGCTCTTTAGTATGGGGGCGGACGAGTTTGCTTTTCTGATGACGGAGCGGACGGGGCTGGAGAACTGTCTGGTCCGCGCGGGTGAGCTGCTGCGCCTGTTCGAGACACCGGTAGGCCTGGAGTCGGGTGAATACCATATCTCGCTTAGTCTGGGGGTAAGCATCTATCCCGGGGACGGAGATACGGCTGAGCAGTTGATACAAAATGCGGACACAGCGGTGCACAATGCCAAGGAGCAGGGGGTGGAGATCCGCCGCTATATTCCGGCTATGCAGATGAAGGCGAAGGAACGCCTCAAGCTGGAGAACGATCTGCGCCGGGCGCTGGAGCGGGGGGAGTTCTATCTGGTCTATCAGCCCCAGGTACTGCTTGAGACAGAAGAGATTGTCGGTATGGAGGCGCTGCTGCGCTGGAACCATCCCAAACGCGGCTTGGTCTCTCCAGTAGATTTCATTCCTATCGCTGAAGAGAGCGGGCTAATTGTTCCCATTGGGGAATGGGTGCTTAAGACGGCCTGTATGCAGAATAAAATGTGGCAGGATGCTGGCTATCATCCGATTTGCGTGTCCATTAACCTCTCGATGCGCCAGTTCTTGCAGCCCAATCTGGCGGGCAAAATTGATGCTATCCTGAAGGATATCGGTCTAGATCCCTGCTACGTGGATTTGGAAATTACCGAGAGCATGACCCTGGACAAGGAGACCGCCTTCGACCAATTGAACCGTCTCAAAAGACTTGGCGTATGCATCAGCATCGATGATTTCGGCACAGGCTACAGCTCGCTGCATTATCTGAAGAATATGCCGATTGACCGCTTGAAGATCGACCGTTCCTTCGTATCGGATGTCATGGAGGACAGCAACAATGCCGCGATTGTCTCTACGATTACCTCGATGGCCCACCATTTGAAGCTCAAGGTTACCGCCGAAGGCGTGGAGAACAAGGAGCAGCTGCACTTTCTGCGCCAGCAGCATTGCCATGAGGCCCAGGGGTATCTGTTCAGCAAGCCGGTGAAGGCGGCTGAATTCGAGCAGTCCTTCCTCAGGCCTCTGCTGGAAATGCCGTCGTAATCTCCGGTATCTGAATTTAATAGGGTTGCAATTTATTCGTAGTGATGCTACAATGTTTCTTGTACTCAATTTGAGTTGCGGGTGTAGTTCAATGGTAGAACTTCAGCCTTCCAAGCTGATAGCGTGGGTTCGATTCCCATCACCCGCTCCATAATTAACTTCCGAAATCCTTGTCCGCAAGGGTTTTTTTGTTGTGTATCGCACGTGCAAAAATAAACAAAAAGAAGCCAGGCCCCCTGATCCTCCGGGGGCCTGGCTTTATGAAATGACAGGTAAGACTGTCTTGGACGTTAGACGGTCTTCAGGAACTCTACAAGGGTCAGCAGACCTTTGTCGAAGTTCTCCAGGTTGAAGTGCTCGTCCGGTGCATGCAGGTTCTCGTCATCGAGTCCGAAGCCCATCAGGACGACCGGCGCCTTCAGGATGCGGGCGAAGCTCTCCATGATGGGGATGGAGCCGCCATCTTTGGTGAAGAGGGCGCGGGTGCCGTAGACCTTACCGTAAGCATCGGCAGCGGTCTGGAGGATCGGGTGCGACGGATCGATGTTGAAGGCGCGTGCCTTCTCCATCTGCTTCACCTGAACCTTGGCGCCCTTTTGGATATTCGCCTTCAGGTGGGCTTCAACGGCATCCAGGATGTGCTGCGGGTCTTGGTCGCCAACCAGGCGGCAGGTAATTTTGGCATGGGCTTCCTTCGGGATTACCGTCTTGCTGCCTTCGCCTTGGAAGCCGCCGTATACACCGTTCAGCTCCAGTGTTGGACGCGCGCCGACCCGTTCCACGAAGGTGTAGCCTTCTTCGCCGTACAATTGCTCCAGGCCGAGGGCGGCCCGGATCTTGTCTTCGTCGACACCTTGCTTGGCGAATTCTTCGCGCAGCAGCGGGGATAGGACAGGCACACCTTCGTAGAAGCCTTCTACAGATACGCGGCCCTTGTCATCGTGAAGGGTGCTCAGCAGCGAGACCAGTGCATGCAGCGCATTAGGAACGCCGCCGCCGTAGGAGCCGGAGTGCAGGTCAGTCAAGGCAGTGTTCACTGTAACCTCCATCGAGCAGAGACCACGGAGCCCGGTGCAGATGGCAGGGCGTCCGCGCTCCAGCAGGGAGGTATCCGAGACAAGAACAGCATCTGCCGCAAGCTTGTCCTGGTTAGCTTCCAGGAATGGCGGCAGGTTGACGCTGCCAATCTCTTCTTCCCCTTCGATGCAGAGCTTAATGTTGACCGGCAGAGTGCCCTCTTGCTTGAGAATAGCCTCGATGGCTTTGATATGCATGAATACCTGGCCTTTGTCGTCTGTAGCGCCGCGGGCATAGAGCTTGCCGTCACGGATCTCCGGTTCAAACGGAGGCGTAGTCCACAGGTTCAGCGGATCAACCGGCTGTACATCATAATGGCCGTAGACCAGAATGGTCGGCTTGCCGGGGGCATGAAGGTAATCTGCATAGATCACCGGATGACCGGCGGTAGGGTGCAGCTCGATATTCTCAAGACCCGCACGCTTCAGGGTCTCTACCAGCCAGCCGGCTGCGGTATTAATATCTTCTTTGTGGCTGGACAGGGCTGAAATGCTGGGGATCGCCAGCCATTGCTTGAGTTCGCCAAGCTGGGCTTCACGCTCAGCCTGAAAGTAAGTTTCGTATGACATTGTAGGTATGTACCTCCTTGGAATTCGCTGCTTAATACCACAGCTACCCGTATTATGCGGCAACATGCATAACGGAGGGTCTCTGCGGCTCAGGTCGGCAGTGTAATGCATTCATTATACTGGAGATATCCCGAGGGATCAAAAAAGGATTGTCCATCGCTAGAGCAGAGGGTGACTGGAACTGCGTAGCTCAGGAGACAGTTCCTTGCAGGCTGTTGATTACTGGCAGTAACCGTGATAGACTTACTTAGTTTAAGCAAAGGAACCGCCGGGCACGGCGGAAGCGACAGGAGCGAAATTGTAGTGTCAACGAACATACCTGCAAGTGTTGAACCGATATATATTTATACGTATGCCCATTCACCGGATGAGACCTCATTATGCGGAATGGAGCTGCGCTGCCTGTTCGGCCGGAAGATCCCTCCGGCTATATTCGCAAGCGGGGTAGAGGTGGATGTCAGCCGCAGTCCTTTTATCAAAGAACGGATAGATGTGATGTACGAAGGGGACACGCTCCCGGAGATCTACAAACAGACAGAGCAGGTAGAACTGGGGGGGCGGAGCTTCAAGGTTATTTTTGTGAAGACTAATGATCTGGCTCCTGAGCATAAAATCGAATACGGTGAGCGCAGAGTGATTGAGCGGGAAATCGGCCTGCGGATTGAGGGAGAGGCGGATGTGAACCATCCGGAGCTGGTGTACGGGATTGTTACGCTCGGCGGACGCTGGTACTTCGGCCCTTATCATAAGAACAATGCAACCTGGTTCCGGCAGATGCACAAGCCCCGCAGCTACTCGATAGCGCTTAGCACACGGGTAGCCCGGGCAGCAGTCAATATGGCGGTTCCGCGCATACCCTGTGTGAAGCTGATCGATCCCTGCTGCGGAATTGGCACAGTAATGGTGGAAGCTCTGTCGATGGGAATCGATGTCGTTGGCCGTGATATTAACCCGCTCATAGCGGCAGGTGCGCGGACGAACATCGCTCATTTCGGCTTCGAGAGTGTCGTTACGCTCGGAGATATCGCAGACATCCAGGAGCATTACGATGCAGCGATCGTGGACATGCCTTATAATCTGTATTCACGGATTACTCCTGAAGAGCAGTTTGCGATTCTAAGCCATACGCGGCGGATTGCGGACAGAGTGGTCATTGTGGCGATTGAGGCGGTGGATGAGATGATTGCTGCGGCCGGTTTTACGATTGTAGATCGTTGTGTGGCGCGAAAAGGTGCGTTCTCCCGTCATTTGATGCTGTGCGAGTAGAGCGCATGGAAGAAGTATCGTAATTAAATCCGAGTGAAGGCGGTGTGCTTGTGGAACCGAAATGGTTAACCTGGGCCAAAGAAATTCAAGGGATTGCCCAGACAGGGCTGGCTTATGCCAAGGATGTATATGATATTGAACGTTATCAGGCACTGCGCGAGCTGAGCGTGGACATTCTGGCGAATTATACGTATGAGAGCAAGGAGCGTATCCGGCTCTCCTTCGCGGGCGAAGACGGGTATAGTACGCCTAAGGTGGATATCCGGGGAGTTATTTTTCAGGATGATAAAATTCTGCTCGTACACGAGAAGCTCGACGGAAAATGGGCACTGCCCGGAGGTTGGGCGGATATCGGCCTGTCACCAAGCGAGGTAGCTGTCAAGGAAATTGCCGAGGAATCCGGCTACAAGGCGGAAGCGGTCCGTCTGCTTGCCGTGCTGGATAAGAAGTTCCATCATCATCCGCCGGAGCCGTACCATACCTATAAAATGTTCATCCTGTGCAGAATTACCGGCGGGGAAGCGGCGGGTGGTGTGGAGACGAGCGGTGCGGGATTTTTTGCTGAGGATGAATTACCCGAATTGTCTGAAGAACGCAATACGGCTGAGCAGCTGCACACAATATTCCAATATTTACATAATCCCGAAAAAGAAGTAATATTGGACTAAAGCACTGCATATAATAGATAACCAAGAGTGTATATAAGTTTTATGAATACATTGTTTGGTTAATATTGTTTATGTAAGCCTTTACAATGATAATCCGCTGAGCCTTTATATCTAAAAAAAATATCGAAAACATCTCTTTTTGGGCCTGGCGGTCTACATTTTTTCCTCTGCTTTGACGATAAGAATTTTAGGAGGGGATCGCATGGAACAAGAAGAGCTAAGACTTCCGCTTGCGCAGGAGGGGATGTCCCGGCCTACAGAGGGCAATATCGCCACGGGCCTGGTATGGGGTGTCCTGATCAGTATTCCCTTATGGATCTCGTTGATCGGCTGGATGATGGGCATCTGGAAATTCTAAGACCCGTCCGCAGCAATAGCTAAGTCTCACTACTACTAACTGCACATATACAATGAAGGCTGCCTCTTCGAAGTGAAGAAGCAGCCTTTTTAAATATATAATTAATATTACAATTCGTTGTTAATATGCACCAGCCGGAAGTTCTCACAGACCACCCGCATATCCGGGTCAAAAGGCTTGCCCTCACGCTCCAGCTCCCTGGTGAAGAACACCTCATGCTCGTAGCGCCAGGATTCAAGGCTGCGGTCATCCTCCCCTTCGGAGTAGGCGAATTCAGCGGTTACCTCAGCGAACGGAACAACCTCCACCTTCGTCGTCTCAATAATCGCGCGCGGCTGCCCTGTGCTGTCCAGCAGGACGGATAATCCGCCTGTAAAAGGCATGCTCAGCCCCTGAGCCTTAATCAGCTCATAATTCTGCGCGGTTCCTGTCTTGATTCCTTTCAGCACCAGATCCAGCAGCTCATCTGCCAGCCGGGGATTGTCGCCGAACGCCCAGGCGCTGTCGAATTTGTCTGCCGCTTCCGGGTGCTTCACCAGATAACTCTCCCAATATTTTGCAATTTCCGGGGTTAATGTCATTACGGTCACCTCTATCTTAGATTTGTAAGTGTATATTCATTGATCGTGAAGCAAAGCCGATTCCAGTTGGGCGAGGACGGGAGAGTAGTGCAGATCAGTCCGCTTCGCTTAACCAACTGCTGTACAGGCCATCGAGCTTCTGCTGCGCAGCATCTCTCATTTCTTGCAGCCCGGCCAGCTTCTCTGCATTGCTCGACAGCTGAGGGTCCAGCATTTCGGCATCGATAAGAGCAAGCTGTGCTTCCGCTGCGGCAATGTCCTGCTCCCACGAAGCCGCCGGACGCGGCTTGCGGTTCGGACTGGCAGGGCCGGATGGGGATGCTTCTGCCCGCCCGCTTACAGAGCGGGGCTTGCCGGTGCTGCCCCCGGAAGATTCCGGCTGCGTGGCCTCTTGCCGCTGGGCGGCTTCGGCCTGCTTTTCCTTATAGTATTCGTAGTTGCCCGGGAAGGAGGAGAAGCGTCCGCCGTCAATATGCCAGAGCTTGCCGAAGCAGCGGTTGATGAAATAACGGTCATGGGATACCGCCAGCACGGTGCCGGGGAACTCCTCCAGCGCCTCCTCCAGCGCCTCGCGGGAATCGATATCCAGATGGTTGGTCGGCTCATCCAGAATCAGCAGGTTCGGCCTCTTGTGCATCAGGATCGCGAAGCGCAGCCGGGTCCATTCTCCTCCTGAGAGGTTGGTGATGCTCTTGAAGACATCGCTGCCGTAGAAAAGGAAGCGGGCCAGCTGGCCGCGGGCTTCGCCTTCTTCAAGTCCGGCCTCCTCGCGGAAATAACGCAACACGGAGTGGCCGCCCTCCTCCGGTACAGCTTCCTGGGCCAGATAACCGACGACAGCCCGGGAAGCAAGCGTATAGCTCCCGCTATCCGGTGTCTCCTGGCCGAGGATGATCTTCAGCAGGGTGCTTTTGCCTGCTCCGTTGCCGCCGATCAGTGCCGTGGTCTCGCCGTATCTCAGAATATCGCTGGCGGCCGAGAACAGCCTGCGCTCCCCGTAAGACTTGCTGATGCGGTCCAGGATAACCACCTGGTTGCCGGTCCGGTCATCCTGCTGGAGCTGCAGATCCATCGACTTCCGCTCCAGGATCGGGCGTTTGACCTTGACCATCCGGTCCAGCGCCTTTTGCATGGACGCCGCACGGCGGTGGAAGGAAGGGTTCGGCGGATTGGAGCGGTTGCCCCATTCAATCAGCCTTTTGATACTCTCCTGCATCTGCTTGATCTTCTTCTGCTGCTCCTGGTAGTCAGCGAATTGCTGAAGGAGCCTGGCTTCCTTCTCCACCTGATAACCGCTGTAGTTCGTATGGAAGGTGAAAGCCTCCCCGTCTTCAAGCTCGATGACCTTCTTCACCACGGCATCCAGGAAGTAACGGTCATGGGAGATAGCGAGCACCGTGCCGTCATAGCTCTGGAGGAACTGCTCCAGCCACTCGATAGCCTCCATGTCCAGATGGTTGGTCGGCTCATCGAGCAGCAGGATGTCGGGACGGCGCAGCAGCAGCTCGGCCAACCCTACCTTGGTCTTCTCTCCGCCGGAGAGGGAAGAGAAGCTGCGGTCATATTGCTCCGTTCCAATCCCCAGTCCTGAGGCTACACGCTGGATCGAGGCTTCCAGCTCATAGCCGCCTGCGGCCTCGAACTTCTCCTGGAGGGTGCCGTATTCCTTAAGCAGCCGGTTCCAGGCTTGCTCGTTGTCGCCCGCGCCGGAGGATGACATCTCCTGCTCCAGCTCCCGCAGGCGGCGCTGCCAGCCAAGCTGCTCCGCGAAGCTGCGCTGAAGTACGGCGTAGACTGTGTCGCTCTCGTTCACCTCTTGAATCTGGGCAAGCAGACCGATGACGCTGCCCCGGCGGATGGAGAGCTGCCCTTGATCTGGGCGTTCCTCCCCGCCCAGCAAGTGGAAGAGGGTGGTTTTGCCGCAGCCGTTGCGGCCGATCAGGCCGATTTTTTCGCCTTGGCGGATATCGAAAGTGACATCGCTCAGGACGAGCTGGGCACCGTGGTATTTTTGGATATTTTGACATGAGATAATCATCGTTAGGCTCCTTTTATTAGAATGCTCTTTGCTCTGCCGCTTCAATTTATCCGAAATATCCGGTTAAAAGCACATAAAAAGGCCGCAGGGAAATTTCCCTGCGGCCTGAGAGTTCTTCGGGTTAAGACATCCGTTGAAGTGTAGGCGAGAAAGGCATTTCACAATGTTGTAGTGTTATTAAGTTCTTGTAAATGGACAGACTTCTCCCGTTGTCCGATTTTACATGAACGATGCCCGCCATGATATTAATCAGCGGGCTGCTAACACTGTTGGTCCGATTGTGATCCATTCTCCTACACCTCCTTTTTGATAAATTTAAAGCTAGTGTAACCAAAAATCCCGAAATAAGCAAGGGAGAATTGTTCCCGCAGAGACATAAATGCATGGCACTGCAAGTAGTATGGAGTGTGGTGAAGGGGCGTTGCCCTTATAACGGCTACGGGAAAAGAGGAGAGCTATGGCGATTTTTAACGGATTGCTCGGCAATGCAACTCAGGTGGAGCTGGGGGAGGTGCAGCGGGAATACGGACGGATTCTGGCTCCGAATGAAAAGATTGAGCGCGCCTATAAGCTGGTTCGGGACATGTTTATTTTCACAGATAAGCGGCTGATTCTTGTAGACAAGCAGGGCATGACCGGCAAGAAAACCGAATACCACTCAGTTCCTTACAAAAGTATCACCCATTACTCCGTGGAGACGGCGGGGCATTTCGATCTGGATGCGGAGCTATGCCTGTATATCTCGGGCGCGGGGCTGCCGCTGAAGAAAACCTTCAACAAATCGGTCGATATCTATGAAGTGCAGGCTGTGCTGTCGCAATATATCCTGAAATAAGGGGTGTGCGTAGAGGGCGTACTAAGGCCATAGCCTGCGGCAGCTCCATATAACAGACGGATAGAACGAATGCCACGCCTAGGCCTGCTTCCTTCCTGAAATTTGTGCATGGCTCACAAAATAAGCGGCAGCAAATGTACGGTCCTGCGGAAACCGTTGACAGGGGCTCCGGGCCTGCTGTTAAATGACACTAACTTAAGCGGCAGGGAAGGGAGGCGGAACATGAGGAGAGGACCGGTGACCGGAACGAAAACGATGGTGGTCAGCCCGCATTATCTGGCCTCGGCGGCGGGCGCGCAAGTTTTGGCCAAAGGCGGCAACGCCTATGATGCGGCGGTTGCAGTCAGCGCGGCGCTGGCTGTGGTCTATCCGCATATGGCCGGGCTCGGCGGCGACGCCTTTTGGCTGGGGTACAGCGCCAGTGAAGGGCGCGTGCGGGCTTACAATGGCAGCGGACGCTCGGGCTACGCCGTCCGCCGGGACTGCTATGCCGGGGAGGAAGCCATTCCCCGGCGGGGGGTGCGCAGCGCCATTACGGTGCCCGGAATGGCGGATAGCTGGGAGGCTGTCCAGCGGGAGTATGGACGGCTGACCCTGGCCGAGGTGCTGGAGCCGGCTATCGGCTACAGCGCCGGGGGCTTTCCGCTGTCGCCGGACCAGCATGGCGGCAGCGTATTGGCCGGAGCCGCGCTGTCGCCCGAAGCGGCGGCGGTGTATCTTCCCGGCGGCCGGATACCGGCGGCGGGCGAGCGGTTTGTGCAGCGGCAGCTGGCCGGGACGCTTCGGGCGCTTGCGGCGGGAGGCCGGGATGCTTTTTATAAAGGGAGTATTGCAGAAGAGATCAGTGATTATATGCAGGCTTCCGGCGGGTACCTGACCCGCGATGATTTCGCGGATCACCAGGGTAGCTGGGAAGAGCCTCTCCAGACGGTGTACCATGGGCATACCGTCTATCAGGTTCCGCCGAATTCGCAGGGCTTCACGGCGCTCATGGCGCTAAATATCCTGGAGCATTCTAATTTTGCGGAGATCAGGCACGGCTCCTATGAGTATTATCATCTGCTGGTGGAGGCGCTGAAGCTGAGCTTCCGTGACCGCGACCAGGTGCTTACCGACCCGTCCTTCAGCAGCATTCCGCTGGACCGTCTTCTGAGTAAGCCCTATGCGGCACAACTCGCGGCGGCGATTTCTCCCCGTAAGGCGCTTGCTCTCAGCAGCGAACCGGTTGGAAGGGATACGGCTTACGCAGCGGTGGTGGATGAAGAGGGAAATGCAGTCTCGTTCATCCAGAGTCTGTATTTCGAATTCGGGTCGGGGGTTGTGGCTGGGAATACGGGGATTCTGCTCCAGAACCGCGGGTCCTTCTTCTCGCTTGATCCTACCCATGTCAATACGCTGGAGCCCCACAAGCGCACCTTCCACACGCTGATGCCGGCGATGGCCTGCCGGGACGGGAAGCCGGCTTATCTCTATGGCACACAGGGTGGTGAAGGCCAGCCGCAGACGCAGACCCTGCTGCTCACGCGCATGCTTCACTACGGGATGGACCCGCAGACTGCGGTGAGTGAACCCCGTTTCGTCTGGGGCAGAACCTGGGGGGAGCCGACTCAGGAGCTGCGGATCGAGAACCGGGTAGCGGAAGCTGTGCGGACAGAGTTGGCGGAGGCGGGGCATCTTGTCCGTGAGGCAGAGAGCTATGACGGGGTGATGGGGCACGCCCATGCTATCTCGATTGATGGCAACGGCTACCGCAGCGGGGGGGCGGACCCCCGCTCTGATGGAGCGGCTATCGGGTGGTAGAGGAATGAATTCGTGGCAGGAGTAAGGAAATAAGGGGAACAGGAAGTTAGGAAGACAGGAATACAGGAAGACTAATAGAGCAACAGATTTCAGCTTGTGAAAATTACTTTAACTAATCGCTTACTGAAGGTTTGCCGCGCCCCGGTAAGGGTGTAAAGGGGATGCTTAAAGAAGGCTTAATTGCAATCTGTACAACTAAATCCTCGAATGTGCCGCCGAATCTCCGTTTAGATGTATTTCGTACAATTAAAATACCTCTGTACTTGGATTTTCACCCATTCGGGCAGATTTAGTTGTACAGAGTGCAGTTAGAAGAGGAAAACCTTTCTTTTCACTGTATTTAGATGTACAGAATACAACTATCGCCTAATGCTCGGCTTAAACGCAGCTTCATCCCTTACTTGTTCTACTAGAAGAGGAGAAGGCAGGGTGATTAAGGAGATAAGGATAGAATAATCCGGTTTTGTACGGGAGGGAGAGGGTGGAACAGCATGGTTCTTGATAATCGGCACGGTGCATTCCGGGTCCCGGAGCTGGAGATTCCCGGCAGCGGACATGGGGCATTGCACGGCCTGACCTTCACGGTAAAAGATGTCTTCGCAGTGGCCGGGCACCGCTCTTCCGCCGGTAACCCGGACTGGCTGCGCAGCCACGAACCGGCGGACTCCCATGCAGCTGCTGTACGCAGGATGCTGGAAGCCGGAGCTACGCTGCGGGGGGCTGCCCATACGGATGAGCTGATGTACAGCCTTGGCGGAGAGAACTATCATTACGGCACACCGGTGAATCCGCACGGGGAGAACCGGATTCCCGGCGGCTCGTCCAGCGGGTCAGCGGTAGCTGTGGCCTCGGGGAGTGTGGATTTTGCCCTCGGGACGGATACAGGCGGCTCTGTCCGGGTTCCATCCGCTTATTGCGGTGTGTTCGGTTATCGTCCGACTCACGGCGCGGTATCTCTGGAGGGAGTTATTCCGCTGGCCCCTGCTTTTGACACGGTGGGTTGGATCGCGGGAAGCACGGAGCTGCTGCTGAAGACAGGACGCGTTCTGCTCGGGTCTGTGGACAGCGGCGGCGATGCCCGGGGCGGGGATGACAAGAAGAAAGCGGGCGAGCTGCTCGGATTTGCGGATAGCAGCGGTCATGCCCAGGGCGGTGAGAATAGGAAGAAGTGGGGCCAGCTACTCGGGTCTGTGGGCAGAGGCGACATTGCCCAGGGCATGCAGAATAGTATGGAGCAGAGCGGCGGTGAGATGGTTGATAAGTCTGCCGGTGACCTTCGAATATCCCGGATGTTCTTCCCGCCTGAAGGCTGGGCGCTTGTGGAGCTGGACTGTGCAGACTACCTGAGGCGGGGGCTGGACAAGCTTCAGGCAGGCGCTTCGCTACAGTCTGCTGAAGCCGTGGTGGCCCCTGAAGGCTTGAAGACCTGGATGGACGTCTTCCGCGAGCTGCAGGGTGCCGAGATCTGGGCAACCCATGGGGAGTGGATCGGGCGGGAGCAGCCGGTCTTCGGGCCGGATATTGCCGCCCGGTTCGCTTGGGCGGCGGGGCTAGCCGGGGCGGATCACAGCCCGGCCGCTATGCTGCGCAGCCGGATCACTCAGCGGCTGCGGGCGCTGCTCGGGAAGGACGGCTGTCTCGTCCTTCCGACCGTGCCGGGTCCGGCCCCGCTGCGCGGCGCCGGACCCGGGCAGCTGGAGCGGAGCCGCAGCAGCGCCATGATGCTCAGCTGCCTGGCCGGACTGGCCGGGCTGCCGCAGGTTACGCTGCCGGTGCCCGGCCCCGGCGGACTGCCGCTGGGACTGTCCGTCATCGGCGGGCACGGACAAGATCTCCGGCTCCTGTCCTGGATACAGGAGGTATGGAAGTAGGAAGTCATAGCCCTGGTTCTCTGAATGAAGAGAACCAGGGCTTTTTGCTGTTTGCCCAATGTATGCGGAAAACAGTATCCAATTGTAATCGGAAAACCGATTACATCGGGCGGCGCGAGGGCTGACGGAGCGATTGTAATCGGAAAACCGATTACATCGGGCGGTGCGAGGGCTGACGGAGCGATTGTAATCGGAAAACCGATTACATCGGGCGGTGCGAGGGCTGATGGAGCGATTGTAATCGGAAAACCGATTACATTGGGCGGTGCGAGGGCTGACGGAGCGATTGTAATCGGAAAACCGATTACTTTGGGTGGCACGAGGGCTACCGGGCTGATTGCAATGGGGCGGTGCGGGGGTGAGTGGTCCGGATGTGTGCGAAAAACAGCATACAATGGCAGGTGGCGGGTGAGCGTGCCGGATGAGCGCACCGAATGTATGCGAAAAACAGCATACATTCGGTGCGGAGATGAGCAGGCCGTATGCAGGTCCAAGGGACCGAATGAGGGGCGATGCTGCCATTTGTTACTTATGAGTAATATTATATAACACAAAATAACCCGATTTTAACTTTTCTCTTTCCAACAGCGGTCATTTTATCTATAATGTTACATAAAGTAACATATGAATCGAATGAACCTATTATGAAGGTAGAGAAGGAGGGGTGGCTATGCATCTTACAGTGGAAGAAGCGTTGTCCATTTATCCTTTATCCGAAGCGAAGCTGATTGCCGGGTCCAAGGGGAAGCACAGGATTGTGAAATCGATCAATGTCATGGATGCTCCCGATATCTCGGACTGGATCAAGGAAGGGGAAATGCTGCTGACCACAGCCTATCTGATCAAGGACAGCCCGGAGGAAGCTTCGGCATTGCTGCAGATGCTGAACCGGCGCGGGTCAGCGGGGCTGGGCATTAAGCTGGGCCGGTTCTGGGAGACTGTGCCGCCGCCCTTGATTGCGGAAGCAGAGCAGCTGAATTTCCCGCTGATTGAGCTGCCGTTCCAGTTCACCTTCTCCGACCAGATGAACGGCTTGTTCCGCGCAGAGCTGTCGCGCAGTGTGGGCACCCTGCAGAGCATGATGGAGAAGCAGCGGCTGCTGATGCGTCTTGCCTTGCGTTCCGGTCGCAGCCGTCCGCTGCTGGACACCGTCTCGGAGATCATCGGTTCCCCGCTGGCTGTAATCAGCAACCGGGGAACGGTAGTATTTAACAACTCGGGGTACACCGAAAGTGAGCAACTGGAAGGTTGGCCCTGGCCGCCACGCAATCAGCGCTTCCGTCTCGGCGAAGGCACCGGCTACCGGCTTCCGCTGCTGCAAGCCGGGAAATGCCTAGGTTACCTTCATTATTGCGATATTGATCCCTTGCTGCTGCCCGTGGAGGAAAGTCTGTTCGTCCAGGGGGCGGAGTTGATTTCTTATCATATGCATACCGGGCTGGAGGATTATTTCGAGCAGGCCGGACACCGTGAATTCAGCGGGCTGCTGCGGCGGTTCCTGAATGACGGGCTGAAATACGCTGAGCTGGCACAGGCAGCGCTCCGGCTGGAGATTACGCTGCTTGAGGCCCCGTTTCAACTGCTGCTTACCGATGTGGCTGCTGCGGGAGAAGCCCGGCAGGGAGAGCTGCTGCGGTTGAAGGAGGAGTATTCGGAGCATCCGGTGCTGCATGGCCTGCAGGCGGTCCACTTCCTGGTGGAAGAGGGACTGGTGTCGCTGTATCCGGCCGGGCCGCATCAGCCCGAGGAGTTCCGGGCACTGATTCAGGAATGCTTCGACAACCTGAAGTTCGATAAAGGATATTATCCGCAGTCCGCTGTCAGCAGTGTGAAGCAGAAGCCGGAGGGGCTGAAGGAAGCTTTTGCCGAGATTAAGGAATGTATGGGCATGGCCCGGCAATGGGGCGCACACGGAAATGTGGTGCATTACCGCCAGCTGGAGCTTGATCTGCTGCTGAGCAAGATTCCGGCAGAGACCATGGAGCGTTATTACAGCGGAAGCCTGCGGGGGCTACTTAGCCGGGAACCGGAATATGTTAAGGAGATGCTCCATACGCTGGAGGTCTACCTGGAGAATGACGGCCATGTGAACGAGACGGCCAAGAAGCTGTTCATTCACCGCAATACGGCCACTTACCGGATTGAGAAGCTCAGTGAGTTGCTGGATGTCGATTTCAAAAAAATCAATGATCTCATGAAGCTGAAGCTGGTCTTCCTGTTCCGCAGAATGCTGGAGCGCGAATAACAGCCGTTCATGAGCAGATTGCCAAAAAAAGGAGTGGAGAACAATGAAGGTGGCCGGAATCTTTTTGGCGGCAGGCCGCAGGAATGGAGCAGGGGCCTCGGAAGGTTCTCTGAACAGGGCGGGCGCGGGTTCAGCAGGTGCGGCGATGCTCAGTGAGCTGGAGAACTGCGGGCTTGCGCCGCTGGTTGTGGTGGTTCGTGCGGATGATCCTTTGGGCTGGCTGCCTCCTGCCGGGAAGGCGGAGAATATGCGGCGGATTGAGACTTGCCTGACGGCCCATTTGGGCCTGTCCTTCTCACTGCGCTGCGGCTTGAATGCTGTAGCTTCGCTTCAGCCGGATGCAGTGGTCATTGCGGCGGCGGATCAGCCGTTTGTGGCAGCCGCTCAGATCCGCCGGTTCATCCAAGCGTATGAGCAGCACCCGGAGCTTGATTATGTCACGAGTGCACAAGAAGGATTGCTGATGCCGCCTACCCTGTTCTCAAGCGCGCTGTTCCGCGGACTTCAGGAGCTGGACGATGAAGAGGGCATAGCTGCCATTATGCGGACCAAGGAGTATAAGGGGCTCATCCTGCCTCAAGAGTCTGTTCAGGCGTTCGCAGAGCCCGGGCTGCCGGAGAGCTTCGGAGGGTACCGCAGAGAATGGAGCGTGCGGAGCGGCAACAGACAGTAAATTCGATATTTTCTAAATTGATGTAAGCTAATATCACATAATTTAAGTTAAATTTTGAGATGACTTCGTGCATGAAGCACAAAAGCGACCCCTCTTCTTATCCACCCACACAAAGCTATGTTATATAAATTTACGTAAGTGCTGCTCCTCAGTATAGTAGAGATACATTAATGGCTATAGCCATTAGGAGAGATATCCTGGAGGAGGAGAATTATGAAACAAAGGGGTCAGGCATTCAAATTCAGCATCATCACGATGTTCCTGCTGGCGGTGGTTCTGACGGGGTGCGCGAAGAATAATACGGCGTCTAATACAGATGCAACTGCAACGGCGGCGCCTCCGGCGGCAAGTACACCGGCAGGCGGTGAGGCAGCGGCAACAACAGAGCCGGCAGCGGAGAAGCCGACGGTTGCTTTTGTCTATATCGGGCCTCCGGGTGACGGCGGGTATACGTATCAGCATGATCAGGGCCGGCTATATATGGAGAAGGAGCTTGGGATCAAGGCGGATTTCGTGGAAAATGTACCGGAAAGCGCCGATGCCGAGCGGATCATCACAGAGCTTGCGCAGAACCATGACATCGTGTTCACCACAAGCTTCGGCTATATGGATTTCACCTTGAACGTGGCAGGGAAATTCCCTAACGTGAAGTTCATGCATGCCTCCGGCTACAAGACAGCCGAGAACATGGGAACCTACTTCGGCAAAAACTATCAGGCCAGTTATCTGTCCGGGATCGCGGCAGGTAAAATGACAAAGAAAAATCATCTCGGCTATGTGGGAGCCTTCCCGATCAGCGAGGTGATCTATAATCTGAACGCCTTCACGCTGGGCGCGCAGAGTGTCAACCCGGCGGTGAAGGTGGATGTGGTGTGGACGAATACCTGGTATGACCCTGCGACGGAACGTCAGGCGGCAATCAGCCTGCTCGACAAAGGGGCGGATGTCCTGCTGGCGTATCAGGATTCACCGGCTACCCTTCAGGCTGCGGCGGAACGGGGAGCTTTTGCCGGGGGGAATGACTCGGATATGAGCAAGTATGCACCGGACAACTACTTAACCAACCCTGTATGGAACTGGGGGCCTTATTATGTAAAAGCTGTTCAATCCGTGATGGACGGAACTTGGAAAAGTGAGCAGTATTCCGGCGATATGGCTGACGGCATGGTGGAGCTGGCGCCATTCGGCAACAAGGTTCCCGAGGATGTGAAGAAGCTGGTGGAGGACGCCAAGGCCAAGATCATCAGCGGCGAGCTGGAGGTATTCACCGGACCGATCTCGGACAACAAGGGCAATGTAACTGTTAAGGACGGCCAGAAGCTGACCCTTGAAGAGGTGCTTGGCATGAACTGGCTAGTCAAAGGTGTCGAGGGCACGATTCCGCAGTAACAGCTGCTGCAACACATCTTCATACAGCACAGCCTTACGGGTGGGGCGGGGTCCGGATACCGGAGCCTTCCCCACCTGTACTATAACTACCCGGAAAGGAGCGTAGCACTATGCAGGACCCTTCGGTTGAAATGCGCGGGATAGTGAAGACATTCGGTGCTGTAACGGCCAGCGATCAAGTTGATTTTTCGGCAAATGCGGGAGAGATTCACGCGCTGCTCGGGGAGAACGGGGCGGGGAAAAGCACAGTCATGAGCATGCTGTCAGGGGTGTACCGGGCGGACGCCGGAGAGATTCTCATTCATGGCAAACCGGCCAGAATCCGTTCCCCGAAGGATGCGGCAATGCTTGGTGTAGGCATGGTCTTTCAGAACTTCAGACTGGTGCAAAGCCTTACAGCGGCGGAGAATATCGTGCTTGGCGAAAAGTCGTCTTTCTGGCGCGGCAGCAGATGGATCAAACGTAAGCATGAAGAGATAGAGGGGCTTGGAGAAAGGTTTGGCCTGAAATTTCCCGTCGACCGGCCAATCTGGCAGCTGTCTGTCGGCGAGCAGCAGCGTGTTGAGATTGTCAAAACGCTATACCGCGGGGCAGACATCATCATCCTGGATGAGCCGACTTCGGTGCTGACACCGGGAGAGGCGGAGCAGCTGTTCGGGACCCTTCAGGTGATGAAGCAGGCGGGAAAGACGGTGATCATGACCACGCATAAAATGAAGGAGGTCATGACCTCCTCAGACCGGATCTCCGTGATGCGCAAGGGGAAAATGATTGCTTCGCTGATGACAGGCGAGACGGATGAGCTGGAGCTGGCCCGGCTTATGGTGGGCCGGGAGGTTGCGATCAGCCGTCAGGAGCGCGAGGCAACGGCCGGAGAGCCGCTGCTGATTGTCCGCGATCTGGAGGTCGCAGCAGATCATGGCCGCAAGGCGCTGGATGCCCTGTCGCTTACGGTTCATGAAGGCGAAATTGTGGGCGTGGCCGGCGTTGCGGGCAACGGGCAGAAGGAGCTGGCTGAGGTATTGACGGGACTTAGAGCTTGGAGGAAAGGCGAGATCCGATTTGACGGCAGTCCTGTGAAAACAGCTTCGGTAAGAGGGGCGATCGATTCGGGCATCTCGCATGTGCCGGAGAACCGGATGAAGAGCGGTCTGGCCGGACGGCTGGGGTCAGTTGACAACCTGCTGTTCAAGTCTTACCGCAGCGGGGAGCATTCCCGGTTCGGCTTCCTGAAGGCGGCCAGGAACCGCTCCTGGTCGCAGGAGCTGGTCCGCCGCTTCAATGTGAAGACGCCTGAGCTGGATACTCCTGTGCAGCAATTGTCCGGCGGGAATCAGCAGAAGCTGCTGTTCGCCCGCGAGGTCAGCCACCGTCCGAAGCTGATGGTGGCCGTGCATCCGACGCAAGGGTTGGATGTCGGCGCGGCGGCAGGGGTGCATGAGCTGCTGATGGAGCTGCGCAGCTCCGGCAGCGGGGTGCTGCTGATCTCCGAGGATCTGGATGAGCTGCTGCAGTTATCCGACCGTATTCTGGTGATCTATGGCGGTTCCATTATAGGCGAGAGTGATCATGAGCAGGCGGACCGGGAACAAATCGGCCTGATGATGGCCGGTATCCGGAGCAGGGAGGGAAGTGCTGTATGAGTCCGAAGCCTGGAAATGAATCTGCAACGCTTCCGCCGCTGGCGGGGCGCAGCGGGAGGTGGTACTCCCTCAGGCTGGAATATGATTCAAGCCGTACCCGTTCACCGTGGTGGACGCCTATTCTGTCGGTTGTTCTGGCGCTCCTGCTCTGTGCGGTGTTCATCGCCGCTAATGGAATGAGCCCGCTGGTTGTCTACGAGAAAATGTTCCGGGGAGCCTTCGGCACCTCCTACGGCTTCACTGAAACCATGGTCAAGGCTATTCCGCTGCTGCTCTGCGGGCTAGGCATTGCTGTAGCTTACCGGATCTCCGTGTGGAATATCGGGGCGGAGGGACAATTGACAGTAGGTGCTATGGCGGCTACTGCGGTAACGATCTACTTCCCCAGCCTTTCTTCCTTCTGGTCCATTACGCTGATGCTGGTTTTCGGTACAGCGGCCGGAGCCTTGTGGGGTCTGATGACGGCGGTGCCGCGAACCCATTTCGGTGTCAATGAGCTGATTACCTCGCTGATGCTGAACTACGTGGCCTTGCTGGCTCTGGATTATGTAGTATTCGGCCCCTGGAAGGACCCGAAGGGGTTCAACTTCCCGGGTTCGCCGATGTTCACCGCTGCCCAGTCGCTGCCGGTTCTTGGCAGCACCCGGCTGCACATCGGGCTGATCTTCGGCCTCGTGGCCGTGCTGATCTATTATCTGATGATCCGGTTCACCCGCTGGGGCTATGAGCTGCGTCTAATCGGCGCCAATCCAACAGCCGCCCGTTATGCGGGCATCCATATCAAGAAGCATATTATCATCGTCATGCTGATCAGCGGCGGTCTTGCCGGGATTGCCGGCATGGCCGAGGTGTCCGGGGTTACGCATAAGCTGATGCAGGGGATCTCCCCGGGCTATGGCTATACGGCGATCATCGTAGCCTGGCTTGCCAAGCTGAACCCGCTGGGCCTGGTTGTGACTTCGATTCTGTTCGGCGGCCTGATTGTGGGCGGCTATAGTGTTCAGACGATCGGACTGCCTTCGTCCATATCGGAAATGCTGCAGGGCGCGATCCTGTTCTTCCTGATTGCCGGCGACATGATTCACCGGTTCCGCATCCGCCGGAGCGCATAACAGCATTCTCGTACAGGAGGGAGTTCACTCATGGATTTCACAACACAGTTATTAATCGCCGCTATCTCCGCCGGAACACCGCTGCTGCTGGCTACGCTGGGAGGCATTCTGACCGAACGGGCCGGGATTATCCAGCTCGGCGCGGAGGGGCTGATGCTGATGGGGGCAGTGACGACTTGTATCGTCTATATCCGCAGCGGGAATCTGATCCTTGCGCTGCTCTCGGCGGTAGCCATTACCGCTCTTCTGGGTATGGTCCATTCGTTCTTATGTGTCACCCTGAGGGCGAATCAGACGATGTCGGGCCTGGCGATGACGCTGTTCGGCAGCGGACTAAGTGCTTATGTGGGCAAATCGATCAGCGGCATTCCGCTTCCCGGCAGTTTGCCGAAGCTGGATCTGGCGGCGCTGAAGCCGGTGCCGGTGCTCGGGGAGCTTTTTGGAAGGCTGGATATGCTGACCTGGTTCAGTCTCCTGCTCGTCCTTGTGCTGCATCTGCTGATTCATCATACCTCGTGGGGACTGCATCTGCGGGCAGTCGGCGACAATCCGGCCACTGCGGACGTCATGGGGATTCGTGTGCAGCTGATCCGTTACTGTTATGTTACTGCCGGAGCGGCGCTGATTGGTCTGGCCGGTGCGGATATGGTGCTGGCGTATGCGCCGACCTGGAATGAAGGGCTGACCGCCGGACGGGGCTGGATCGCCGTGGGTCTGGTGATTTTCGCCAGATGGAATCCGCTGCGCGCACTGTTCTGCGCCTACTTCTTCGGAGCGCTCGATTCGCTGGGCTTCCGTATTCAGCTGCTGGGAAGTGCGGTGCCGTCTTATTTTCTGAAAATGATTCCATACGTCGTAACGATTCTCGTATTGATGTATCTGGGATACCGCAACCGCAACAAGCCCTCCGGTACGCCGGAATCGCTGGGAACGCCTTATATCCGCGAACAGCGGTTCTAGGCCGGGAGTGCGCAGGCGGCAATATACAAATTAGAGGGATGGGGGCTGGCTTATGACTATACCGGCGGACCGGTTGACTCTGGAGCAGATTAATTCGATGGCAAAACAGGACTTCGTGGAGCAGCTCGGAGGTATCTTCGAGCATTCCCCTTGGGTATCAGAGGGGGTGTACAGCAGGCGTCCGTTCGATTCGGTGCAGGAGCTGCATGCTGCCATGATGGAGATAGCACGGCAGGCGGAGCCGGACCAAGTGCTGGCGCTGCTGAGAGCTCACCCGGATCTGGCGACAAGACTTGCAGTCAGTCCGCTCTCGGCGGCTGAGCAGCAGGGGGCCGGACTGGACCGGCTGACACCGGAGGAATTCACACAGCTTACCGGACTGAACGCTGCCTATATAGCGAAATTCCGCTTTCCGTTCATCTTCGCTGTACGGGGCAAAACGAAAGAAGACATCCTTAGCGCCATCGGTGAGCGTGTGGACCGTCCGCTTAAGGAGGAGCAGGAGCAGGCGCTGCTGGAGATTGGAACAATCACTCGTTTTCGGCTGGAGGATCTGCTGGGGGCGGAATAGAGGCAGGTCACTGCATATTATAGGAGGAAGGTGACGCAAATGTCTGGAATGAACGGACGGCTGAGCACCCATGTGCTGGATCTTTCACGGGGCAAGCCTGCTGCGGGCCTGTCGCTTCAGCTCTGGCGGCTGGATACCGGAGGCCCTGTGCTGCTGCGTGAGGCGCTAACGAATGAGGACGGCAGGCTGGACGCTCCGCTGCTGGCGGGAGAAGAGATGCTGGCCGGAAGCTATGAGCTGCTATTTATGGCCGGTGATTATTTCCGGGGCACTCAGGCTGGTGCCGGAGAACCGGAGACGGAGGAGGAAGCGGGGGCTGTTGTTCCGTTCCTGGACCAGATTCCGATCCGCTTCAATATGCCGGACCCCTCCGCCCATTACCATGTACCGCTGCTTGTTGCACCTGGAGGATACAGCACTTATCGCGGGAGTTAACACGGCAGTCCAGTGTACCGCTGCATCTAATCTTAAGCCAATAGACCGGAGGTGGGCCTATCATGAAGGAAGAAGGTTATGAGCTTATCATCAGGAACGGACAGGTGGTCCTGCCCGAAGAAGTCCGCAGGCTTGAGATCGGAGTGAAGGATGGCAAAATCGCTGCACTGGGCGAAGACTTACAGGCCTCGTCCGGGACCAGAATTCTGGATGCGGAAGGACAATACGTGCTGCCCGGTATGATCGACATGCATGTTCACTTCAATGAGCCTGCGCTCGGTCACTGGGAGGGCTTCCGCAGCGGGTCGGCTGCTCTTGCGGCCGGCGGCTGCACCTGTTATGCGGATATGCCGCTGAACGGGAATCCGCCGACGGTGAGTCTGGAAGCGCTCCGGCTGAAGGCGGAGGCCGCAGCCGGGAACTCGGCGGTGGATTATGTGCTGTGGGGCGGCCTTATGCCAGGGAATCTGGAGGAGTTGGAGGGACTGGCGGCAGCGGGCGTTACCGGGTTCAAGGCCTTCATCTCGAATCCCGGCGGTGAAGGCGAAGGGCGGTTCCGTGAGGTGGACGATGATACCCTGTATCAGGGGATGCTTCGGATCGCCGCAACCGGCGGGATTCTCGCCCTGCATGCGGAGAGTGAAGCGATAACCTCGACGCTTGGGGCGGCGGCAATACGCGCCGGGCGCAGCAGCGCGAGGGATTTTGCGGCTTCGCGCCCTCCGCAAGCAGAGCTTGCGGCTGTAGCCAGTGCGCTGCTGTACAGTGAGCGGACCGGCTGTAAGCTGCACTTCGTCCATATCAGCACAGCGGCAGCCCTGGAGCTGATTCATGAAGCCAAGCTGCGCGGCCTGGATGTGACCGCAGAGACCTGTCCCCATTATCTGATTCTGGATGAAGACAGCATGGAGACCCTTGGGCCGCTGGCCAAGTGCGCTCCGCCTCTTCGCAGCAGCGGGGAGCGGGACCGGCTTTGGACGGCGCTGGCTGCGGGGCAGGTGGATCTGGTTGCTTCCGATCATTCCCCCTGTCCGCCCGACTTGAAGCTGGCGCCCGGGCTGTCGTTCATGGAAGCCTGGGGCGGGATCTCAGGAGCCCAGAGCAGTCTGGAATTGATGTTCCATGAAGGCGTTCATGTGCGCGGCTTGCCGGTTACGCAGATCTCGGCGCTGCTCTCCGGGCTTCCTGCCCGGCGGTTCGGGCTGGAGGGGCGCAAGGGCTCCATCGCACCGGGGCTGGATGCAGATCTGGTGCTGCTTGATCCAGATGCAGCCTATACCCTGCGTGCAGAGGATCTGTTGTACCGCCACCGGCATAGCCCCTATGTCGGAATGACGTTATCCTGCAAGGTAACGGCAACGATCTGCCGGGGCAATACAGTCTATACTGCTACGAAAGGCGTTGTTGCTGGCAGTGGAGGAGAATGGCTGCGGATCAGGCACAGCCAGCCCGGGCTATGAAGCCGCCGGTCCCGCAAGTCCCGGCCGGGGAGATGCTGAAGCTGCTGGATGAGCTTGCAGCCTACAGCGCTCCGGGTCCCGGGGTTACCCGGCTGCTGTATACGCCGGAGTGGCAAGGGGTTCAGCTTTTTTTGCAGGAGAGAATGGCTGGACTCGGGCTTGAAGTCCGGATGGATCAGGTGGGGAACATCTATGGCACACTGGCCGGTTCTCAGGTCAGCGATAAGGTTATCCTGACCGGCTCGCATATCGACACGGTAGTCAATGGCGGACGGTATGACGGCGCTTATGGAGTAGCGGCTGCTGTAACTGCGCTGCATTATCTTCTGGAGACCTTCGGTCCGCCGCTGCGGACGCTGGAGGTAGTATCCTTCTGCGAGGAAGAGGGCAGCCGCTTTCCGCTGACGTTTTGGGGCTCGGGGAATGTAACCGGGCTTTATAACGGGAAGGAATGTATAGACTGCGCAGATGCGGATGGAATCACGCTGGCGGCTGCGATGGCGGCCTGCGGCCTTGGGGAGAGTGAAGGGTTGGCTGCTGAAGCTGCGGCGGGTCTGGAGCAGAGTGGCGGAAGCGGGAGTGGGGAACCGGAAGCTGGAGCAACAGCGGGTCTGCAGGAAAGCTGCTGGCACAGTAATAGTCCTGTGCGCAGTGATATTGCCGCATATGTCGAGCTGCATATTGAACAGGGGATTATTCTGGAGCGGACATCCCGGAGAATCGGGGTCGTGCAGGCCATCGCCGGACAGCGGCGGTATCTTGTCAAGGTCGGCGGGACGGCCAACCATGCAGGGACTACGCCGATGGGGTTAAGGCAGGATGCACTCGCCGGGAGTGCGGAGATGCTGCTGGCGCTGGAACGGTCCGCCCTGGCGGAGGGCGATCCGCTGGTAGCTACAACGGGGCGGCTAGAGGTCTATCCGGGTACATCCAATGTAATTCCCGGCGAAGTGCAGTTCACGCTGGACATCCGGCATAGCGAAGCCGGGGTACTGGAGCGCTTCTGCGCAGCTATCCTGGCGGAGTTCGCAGAGCTTGGCCGCAGGCGCGGCCTGACACTTGAGGTACAGACGCTGCTGGAGACAGCCCCTGCTCCTATGGATCAGGAGCTTCGCACAGCTCTTGAAGAGATCTGTCTCCAGCAGGAGAAGCCTTACCTGAGCATGGTCAGCGGTGCGGGCCATGATGCCCAGTTGTTCGCCCCGCGCTGCCCGTCCGCGATGATCTTCGTGCCCAGCCAAGGCGGGATCAGTCATTCTCCTGTGGAGTACACCTCCCCGGAGGATCTCGCTGCTGGACTGGAAGTGCTGACAGCTATATTATATGGATTAGCTTATGAATAAGAGACGACCAAGCTTAGAGTTGTAATCTTAATTGTGTAATAAACAGCGGGGGCTGATCACTTAGAAGTCTGGAGGGGGGAGAATCATGAAGCGGTACGAAGATTTGTCGCCGTCCTTGCGGTGCATTATGACCCCCGGCCCCGTGGAGGTTGATCCGCGTGTGCTGCGGGCGATGTCTTATCCGGTGCTGGGACAATTCGATCCTGAATTCACAGAGATCATGAATGAGACGATGGAGATGCTGCGTGAGCTATTCGCCACCAAGAATCAGTGGGCGTATCCGGTAGACGGGACTTCGCGTTCCGGCATTGAGGCGGTGATGGTCAGCCTGATTGCGCCGGGGGACCGCGTGCTGATTCCGGTCTTTGGCCGTTTCGGCCACTTGCTCCATGAGATTGCTGAACGCTGCGGCGCTGAAGTACTCACGATTGAACAGACCTGGGGCCGTGTCTTTCCCCCGGAAGAGGTAATTGCAGCTATACGGAGGTTCAAGCCGGATGTGGTGGCGATGGTTCACGGGGAGACCTCTACAGGCCGTGTGCAGCCGCTGGCCGAGATCGGGCGGGCCTGCCGGGAGCTGGATGCGCTGCTGATTGTAGACGCGGTGGCGACGATTGGCGGGGTGCCGGTAGAGACGGATGCCTGGATGCTGGATGCCGTGGTCGGCGGAACGCAGAAATGCCTGTCCATCCCTTCAGGTATGGCCCCGGTGACGTACAATGACCGGGCTGAGGCCAAGCTGCTGAAGCGCAAGCAGGTAGAGCGCGGACTTAGAACTGCCGCTGCTGCTGTCAGCGAGCTGCCCGTGGTACGCAGCAATTACCTGGACCTGAGTATGCTGCAGGATTACTGGAGTCCCCGGCGGCTCAATCACCATACAGAGATGACCTCCATGCTATACGCTCTGCGTGAAGGCTTGCGGCTGGTCCTGGAGGAAGGGCTGGAAGCGCGGCATGCAAGGCACAGATTCCATGAGCAAGCCCTTACTGCCGGACTGTCAGCTATGGGGCTGGAGTTATACGGGGAGGCGGATAGCAAGCTGACGGTGGTCACCTGTGTGCACATTCCGGCGGGCATAGACGGGGAATCCGTCCGTTCCATGCTGCTGCAGCGTTTCGGTATTGAGATTGCCAGCTCCTTCGGGCCGTTACAAGGCCAGATCTGGCGGATCGGTACCATGGGCTTCAGCTGCCGGGAGAATAATGTGCTGCGTCTGCTTGGCGCGCTGGAGGCCGTGCTTATCCGCCACGGGTATGCGGTACCTGCCGGACAGGGTGTTCAGGCGGCACTTGACGTATATGAGTCAAAAGTAAGATAATCATACACAATGCGATTTCTTTAAGTGACGGCTTGCGCCCCTGGAGGGGTGTCAGGGCCGTTTTTTCTAAATAGATAACTGGAAGGGAGTGCACATGATGACTTATACACGACAACCATTGGCTGACTGCGTACCAGAGCTAGTAGCTACAGCCCGGGGAGACCAGAAGGCTACACTGGTCATTACAGGCGGCAAGCTGGTCAATGTCTGCTCCGGGGAGATTCTGGACGGCATGTCCGTCGCTGTACAAGGCGGGCGCATTGCTTACGTCGGCAAGGACGTCTCCCATACGATTGGGGAGAGAACGCAGGTTATTGATGCGGCGGGCAGATACATTGCTCCCGGCCTGATTGACGGACACTGCCACATCGAGAGCACTCAATTGACGGTGACTGAATTCGCCCGCGCTGTATTGCCGCTGGGGACGACCGGAGGCTTCTTCGATGCCCATGAGATTGCCAACGTGTTCGGGCTTAAGGGAATTAAGCTGATGCTGGACGAGATGCGGGGAACGCCGCTGGCTGCTTATATGCAGGTGGCTTCCTGTGTCCCTTCTGCGGGTGCGGAATATGAGACAACCGGCGCGTCGATCGGACCGGAGGAAGTAGCGGAGGCTTACACCTGGGGCGAGGATGTGATCGCACTCGGCGAAGTCATGAACTTCCCGGGAGTGGTCTACGGCGATGAGAAGATGATCGGAGAGATCCAGGCCACGCTGCGTGCGGGACGGTATGTTGACGGGCATTTCACCTGGCCGGCGAGTGACTGGAGACTTCCGGTCTATGCCGCAGCAGGGGTGACCGGGGATCATGAGTGTGTGACGGCTGAGGATGTTATAGAACGCGTACGTCTGGGGATGTACGCCAAAATGCGCCGCGGCTCTGCCTGGCATGATGTCGCCAAAACCATCACGGCGCATACCGAGCACGGGTTGGACCCGCGCCGGATGATGCTGGTGACGGATGACCGCAGCTCCGAATCACTGCGCGATGAGGGGCATATGGATTTTGTCGTACGCCATGCGATCTCCCAGGGGGTGAAGCCGGTCACGGCTTTTCAGATGGCAACGATCAACACCGCCGAGCGCTTCGGTGTAGCCCGCGATATCGGCTCTATCACGCCTGGCTCCTGCGCGGATATCATTCTGCTGGACGGTAATCTGGCCGATGTTCATGTGGTCATGACGATTGCAGCTGGCGTTGTTGTGGCTGAGAACGGCAGCATGACGGCTGAGCTGAGCCCGTACACCTACCCGGATGAAGTGCTGGCCTCTGTGCATCTGCAGCAGCCTCCGGTTCCCGCAGACTTTGTGATTCATGCGCCGATTGAGGAAGGTGTTCTGGCCACGCGGGTCATCCAAGTCATTGAGAACCATGTGGAGACCGGCGAGCTGATCATGAGCCTGCCAATAGCTGGATCGGAGCTGGTGGTGCAAGACGGTCTGTGCAAAATCGCTGTTCTGGAGCGGCACAAGGGAACCGGCAACAAATCCGTCGGGGTTGTACAGGGCATCGGCTTCCGCGAGCCTGCGGCCATAGCGATGACCGTAGCTCATGACAGCCATAATGTGCTGGTCATCGGCAATGATGATGGACTGATGGCGCAGGCGGCTGCCGCCGTGGCGGAAGCGCAGGGCGGTGTTGCGGTGATTACCGCTGCCGGAACCACCTTGTTCCCGCTGGCGATTGCCGGACTGATGTCGGCAGAGCCGTTTGAGATTGCCGCCGCGCAATCCGCTGCCATCAGCAAAGCGCTATATGATGCGGGGTGTACGCTGAACTATGCTTTTATGACCCTGTCTCTGCTGGCCCTGGCGGTTATCCCCGCACTGCGGATTTCCGATAAAGGCCTGGTGCGGATCTCCCCCGAAGAGGGTATTCAATTGGTACCGTTGTTCGTTAGCTAAGGGGAAGGCACACTTTTATTCTAATATTGGGCTACTGGGCCATTCAGTCTATTGCAGACTGGGTGGCTTTTTTTGTTGCTTAAATTATATGAAATACCGAATACAATCAGTGCTGCTGCGATGACGTATGGCTCCATGCTCCGCAGCCAGTAGCATTTGTAGGGAGTTCCTGCAAGATGTCCAACAATGCTATGTATTAGGTTTGATACTCCTACTCTTAAACAGCGGAGCGGGCGGAATGATTGTGGAGAAGCGGAGCGGTCGCCTTTGTATCCGGATTTTCACCGATTAGGGGAATGAGAAAAATCTGGATACAAGAGCGATTGGAACAACATTCCGTTTGCGGAGCGTGCTCCGAAGCGTCGCCGTAATTCATACTCCATATCCTGCACCATTATGTCCTCGTCTGTGTGCATAAAAAATATATTAATTAACCGATTTTTCACAGCGTGAAACAGAAAATTTTAAGTTTTTAATGAAAAAGCATTAACAATAGGTGCGGAAAAGACGATAATACTTTTAAATTAGTTAAAATTATTGTCGAATCATGAAAATTCAGCATATACAGAGAGTCCAAACCTGAGGAACGGGGTGCATGAGAATGATGAGATTAGAAACGCGCGACATCTTGAATATCACAAGGAAGCAAATTACCAGTATTTTTAAAATGGAGCCGGTTGAACTGAAATTTGTCAATGACTATCAGGGTGAGCAGTATCTGCTGACCAATGATAAGCTGCATCTCAGCAACCAGCATTATTGGGCTAAGGTCATGGAGTGTGTGTTCGAGAACCATGTCAGACCTGTTCTGATGTGCGAGGTGCTCTACTTCCTGCGCAATGAGTTTCTGGAAAGTGACATCAAGCTGATGTTCTCCTATGATTTTGCGGAGGACTCGGAGGGAACAGCTTCGGCTTCGGCTGAGATCAGCTTCAAGGATTCTCCGGATCTGCAGCCTGATGAAATTGCTGAATTGATCGATTTTGCGCTGACTTTGCAGGATAAGCAGTGGTTCGAGGAACTGACTGCCAAATATAAACAGCTCACTCTTCAATAGTCGTACTATTAAAATAAAACGCGCCCGGCTCACAGGATGATAGCATCCCTGAGACCGGGCGTTTTTGTCTTCATTCGGCGGAAGACAGCCAGCCCTGGGCCGAGCAGTCTACCAGCTCTGCGAGAAAGCTGATCCACTCTTCCGTGTCGTTCAGGCAAGGGGCTACCTCCAGCATCTCAGCATTTCCGCCGCCCATGGCGAAGAGCTCCCGGCCTTCTACGGCCAGCTCATGCAGCGTTTCGAGGCAGTCTGTGACTAGTCCAGGAGAGAAAATAAGCGGCCGCCGGATTCCGCGTCCGTGAAGCTCCTTCAGCGTGTCCGCAGTCGACGGCCCTACCCAGGTCTCCGGCCCGAAACGGGACTGGAAGGAGAGCTGCCAGCGTTCCGGGGTCCAGCCCATAGCTTCTGCGAGCAGACGGCCTGTCTCCTGGCATTGCTGCGGATAGGGATCTCCGGTCTCGGCATAACGGCGGGGAATGCCGTGGAAGGACAGGACATAATAGTCCGGGTCTTCACTCATGGCGCGGATTTGCCGCTGTAATAAGGATTGCATCGCTGCGATATAGCCGTGTGCATCATGGTAGGCTTCTACGAACCGCAGCGCAGGTACGAAGCGCTTGGATACCTGCCCGTAGCGGCTATGTCGTCCCAGAGCGGCAAAGCTTGCAGCTTCATAGACGGAAGCGGTCGTTGTCGAGGAATACTGCGGGAATAACGGAAGGACTATGATGCGGGTCACTCCCGAAGCCTCCAGCTTGCGGAAGGCTTCAGCCATGCCGGGTGTGCTGTAAGCAAGCCCCAGCTCGACTTGATAGCTGCTGCCCAGCAGTGCCTGGAGCGCAGCCTGCTGTGCTCTGGAGTGGACGAGCAGAGGCGAACCCTCTTCCATCCAGATCTCCTGATACAGCTTCGCGGACCGGCGCGGACGGGTGCGCAGAATAATGCCGCGCAGCAGCGGCTGCCAGAGCAGCGGATGATAATCAATGATTCTGCGGTCGGACAGAAACCGCTTCAGATAAGGGCGGACCGCCTTGGCGCTCGGGGCGTCAGGGGTTCCGATCTGAGCAAGAATAACGCCTATACACGACTGATTCATGAGCAGCTGTTCCTCCTTTCCATGAACATGACATCGTTTAAAAATATCATATTCAAGCACAACCACACAATATAGTATATCGCACGGCTATCATATGAAGGAGGATATGGGAGATTATGAGAGGTGTAAGAAATATATATTTTGTGTTATTGCAAAAAAGTGATGTTTCTTATAGGGTGTGTGATTTTCTACACAGAGAAAAGAGTTTCAATTTTGTTACCATCAAGCCAGAAATATTCACCAGCAGCTTGAAGTCCACTTATGTGAATTAATTCACTCCATTATGTGAATTGTTTCACCTTTTGAAAGATTGTATATATAGATGAATCTTTTCTTACACGGGCTGGGCCGAGCAGGAATGAAGGAAGGAGTGGGTGACGTTCAGGAAGAGTTGGCTGCTCTTCGTAATCAGAAGGAAATGAATGGACCAAAACGATTTGAAAACGCTACATACTACTGGGGATAATAAAGGAGAATACGCATTTGAAAAAATTAATTTCTTTGACTGTAAGCGCAGCCTTGCTGCTCGCGCCATTAGCCTACACGATTAACGCACCGGCTTTGAACCTGAAGGTGGATGCGGTTTCAGCAGCCTCGGAAGAAGCGCCGGCAGCGACTGCTAAACCAGCTCCGAAGGCAACAGCCAAACCGGCGCCAACTCCGAAGGCAACAGCCAAACCGGCAGCCACTCCGAAGGCAACAGCCAAACCGGCAGCCACTCCGAAGGCGACAGCCAAACCGGCAGCCACTCCGAAGGCGACCACTGCACCCGCAGCAACAGCTAAGCCGGCAGCGACCACTGCACCGGCGGCATCCGCCAAGGCAACTGCAAAGCCAGCAGCAACCGCGAAGCCTGTAGCAACAGCAACACCAGTTACTGTGCACAAGGATGTATATCAGGATGGAGTATATGTAGCCTACGGAGATGCGTATTCCAAAGGTACAGAGGGTGCGAAGGTAACGATTAAAGACGGCAAGATTGCCGATATCGAGCTGCTCAGAACCAGCCCGAAGATCATCGACCGCAATGCCCGTGAGAATTACAGCGGCGTGTGGGCAGCCTACGGTCTGATGAAAGACAGACTGATGGGCAAAACCAGAGACGGCGCAGCTGCGGTTGATGCTGTATCCGGCGCAACCCGCACGAGCAATGGCTGGAAGCTGTCCGTAGACAGAGCTTTTGAGCGATCGCTTGCGCACCAAGCGGCTGATGCCACTTATTTCAATGGAGTCCACATGGGTGTAGACCCTGAGGCCAAATATGCAGTGTTTGCTACTTATGAAGCAAACAAGCTGACTGCGGTTAAATTGTATCCGCTGAGCGCTACCGGAGATTTCGTGGATGAGAAGACATATACGGCTGAACAGACCGCAGCGATTGCCGCAATCACTCCTGCACTGCTCGCCAAAGGTGCCAGTGCGCAGCCGGTAGCCGGCTTCGAGGCAGAGACCAAAGCCGCAGTGAACGCCTTCTGGGATGCCGAACAGAATGCCAGCATCAACAACAAGGCTGCTTATGTTGACGGATTCTACTCTTCCTACGGTACAGCAAGAAGTGTAGGCGTGGAGAGAGCAGATGTTGTGATCCGTAACGGTAAGCTGGTAGATGTGAAGCTGTTCAGACTTGGCAGCAACCTGATCGACAGAGGTGCAACCGCCTATGCAGAGGTTGTGAAGGCGAATGCTCCGATGACTGCCAAACTGCTGGCTAACGGATCTTACATCGCTAACTATAATGAGAAGGTAGATGGAATCTCCGGTGCTACGGAGAGCAGCCATGGCTGGAACCAGGCCGTAGAGCGCGCTTTTGAGAAAGCCTTGAAGACTCCGGATGAAGGTCAAACCTTCGACGGCAAATTTGCCGGTGTGGATAATCAGTCCAAGGTTATGCTGCTGGTGGATATCGATGCTGATCAGGTAACAGGCATCAAGCTGAGCCTGTTCGGCGCAGACGGTAAGCTGATTGCAGATGACAAACGTACGGAAGAACAGAAATCATTGGTCGACAAGCTGACCGCCGGACTGCTCGCAAGCGGCGTGCAGGCTCCAGATATCGCCGGACAGGAAGCCCTGTCGGCTGCAGCGAAGGCAGCACTGACGGATGCTTTGACTAATGCGTCCAAAGTACAAGGCACTTATAAAGACGGCACCTTCACCGCTTATGGTGATGCGTATGACAAAGGCACGAACAAAGCAGATGTTACACTGCGCAACGGCAAGATCGTAAACGTTGCTCTGTCCCGTGTAGGCATGAACATGGTCGATCTGGGCAAAGCCGCTTACGCTGAGGTGCAAAAAGCTATTCCGGTGCTGACCGCCAGCTTCCTGGCCGCAGGTACAAGAGAAGGCGCTCAGGATGTAGATGCGGTATCCGGCGCTACCAGCAGCAGCAATGCGCTGAAGGCAGCCGTTGACAGAGCTTATGGTAAAGCGGAAGTTACGGAAACGGATAAGGCTGCGTATTTCGATGGTATTTTCATCGGCGCAAGTGTGGATAAAACTGTAAATGTCATGGTTACTACTAAGTATAATGTGCCTGTAACTATGGCTGTGTACTACCTGGATGATAAGGGTAAAGTAAGATATAATCTGACGGATGATGAACTGCTTGTGAAATACGAGATCGAGAATACCTCGAACGGCAAGGGACTGCATAAGTACGGGTACCGTGCAGCAGCCTTCGGAGCGAATGATGCCCAGAAAGCCATCTCCGCCAAAGCGGTAGAAGCGATCAAAGCAGCGCTTGAATCTGCCGGCAAATAAAAGAATCTATTTATTAAGGGTTGTCCAAGGTCATGCAAATGGCCGCCGAGACAGCCCTTTTTTCAGGTGTGGACATAAATAGAAATGCCAATCGTATAGTAATTTAAAGGGATTTGGGAAGGGAGTGTCAAACCTCTAATATACACACTAATATACCCAGCAGGCCCAGGCCTGTAAGTCATAGGAGGCTTCACAATGACATTAATCAAACAGCTAGCCCCGCAGGATGAATTCACCGGCTTCTATCTGCTTAGAGAACTGGTGCTGAAACAGACGAACGGGACTCCTCCCAAGGATTACTTCGATATTGTACTAGGTGATGCCAGTGGTCAGATTTCGGCGAAATACTGGGACGTCAGCGTGACGGATAAGGAGACTTTTTTCCCGATGGCGCTGGTGAAGGTCCGGGGAATGGCCCATACGTACCGCGAGAAGCTCCAGGTCAAAATCACCAAGCTCAGACTGGTCAATGAATCCGACGGGGTATCGCTGACCGACTTCATCCGCTCGGCCCCGGTGCGTCCTGTGGACCTGGTCCATACGATCAAGAACGAAATGGCTAGTATTGCTGATCCGGAGATTGCAGCGATTGTGAACTTTTGTGTCGGTAAGGTGGAAGAGAAGCTGATGCATTATCCGGCTGCCAAGACCCACCATCATGCGTATTTCGCCGGGCTTGCTTATCACATGGTACGTATGCTGGAGATTGGGGATTTCTTGTGCAAGCAGCGCCCGTTCCTGAATCCTGATCTGATGAGAGCGGGCATCATCCTCCATGATATTGCCAAGCCTGAAGAGATGATCTCGCAGTACGGCATTGTGTCGGACTACAGCGTGCACGGAAAGCTGATTGGACATATCTCAATGGCTTCAAGCTGGATTACAGAAGCGGCCATCCGCACCGGAATTGATCTGGAATCCGAGAAGGTCATGGCGCTTCAGCATCTTGTATTGTCCCATCATAATCTTGGGGAGTGGGGAAGCCCAGTCCAGCCGCAGACGGCTGAAGCGGTTGCCCTGCATCATATTGATGCGATGGATGCCAAGCTGCAGATGGTGGAGGACGCTCTGGATACTACGCCGGAGACGGAGGAATGGACGCCGTTCATTAGAGGACTGGAGAATAAGGCCGTCTACCGGCTGAAGTTATAACGACTGAGACCCTTGTATCGCTGAAAATAAAGCAATCCCCCCATCCCGTAGTTGCGGTTTGGGGGGATTGCTTTATTTAGGACCTTCAGCCTCCGCTGCGGCGGCGGACTCAGCCGCAGCCTTCTCTGCAGGGCCATCGGCCTCCACCGTAAGACCGTAATGGCTGCATAGGGCACGGAGTCCGCCCGGGAACCCCTCGCCAATTGCAGCGAATCTCCACTTATCCTTATAACGGTAGAACTCGCCGATAACAACGGACATGCCTGGCATAACATTCCGGCTGAAGGGGAACACCGCCAGCCTGACTCCCGTCCGGGAATCAATCAGTGATACGGAAGCGTTCCAGATCGGGCCCGGATGCCTGTTACCGCTGAACTCCGGAACGGTGAAGGCCAGCGCAATCCGTGTAATGGCTGTAGGCAGATTGCTTAACTGAAGATAAAGATGCCCCATATGCGCAGCAGGCTTCGAGGAGAAGACGGAGCCGCTGGGGTCTTCCATATTCCCATAAAAAATAAGCTCCCGCTCCTGCTCACAGCGTCCGCTCTCCCGAAGCAGAAAGGCAGCAGTCTCCGGCTGGCTCACTTCCGTGTGCAAAGCCGATGCATCCCACTCCACAGCCGCAAGGAGTCTGGAAGCGCTGAGCTTGCCGCCGATATCGACGCGCTGCCCCCGAACCAGTGTAGGGACAGCCGCAGCACCGGCGGCTGGAGGTGCTGCGGCCGGAAGCTGGTCAAGTGAAGCTGCTGGCGCTTCACCTTGTGCCTGCCCGGCTACCGTTCCGCTAACTTGCAAGCCCGGGCTTGCAGCAACCGCGGTCTTAGCGGCTGCCTTCTTCCCGGCCGCCGGCTTTTTCGCGGCCTTCTTGGGCGCTGCTTTGAATGGCGTATACCCGCCGTCATACATCATCCCGGCCTTATAGCCCTGGCTGCCGGCTAACAGCAGCGGATCGAACTGCTGCCACTGCTCCATCAATTTCAGGAGAATCAGTGCAGAAGCTCTGGCATCCTCCAGAGCATCATGGTGCTTCAGCCGGATGCCGAAATGCGCCGAGATGACATTCAGCTTATGGGAGGGGAGGTCCTGGAGCATTTTTTTGCCGAGCAGGTAGGTACATAAATATTGAAAGCCGGGATAGCAGAGAGAGTAGTCGTCCAGGCAGTAGCGCAGCACACTCATATCGAAGGCGGCATTATGCGCGATCACAATCTCCCCTTGCAGCAGCGGCTCTACCGTAGGCCACAGCTCCTCGAAGGTAGGCTGGCCTCTGACCATCGAAGGTGTAATGCCATGAATGGCAATATTCATCCCGTCGAACGGTTGCTGCGGGTCTATCAGCCAGTTATGTTCTGCTGTAACGATACCATCGCGGACCTGAACAAGCCCCAGGGCACAGGCGCTGGAGCGGCCGGAATTGGCAGTCTCAAAATCTATCGCAGTGAAATTCATCAGGTAAAGCCCCTATCTATCATCTAATACCTCCATATTATAGGAGCAAAGGCGGAAATACAATCTGTTCAGGTTGTGCAAGGCTGCCACAATGGGGTATACCTTATCTATGAACTTCTGGAATAGACTGCTATGAAGAGGAGATGAAGGATTTGCAGCTTTCAAAAGGTCAAAAGGCCGAACTCACCAAAGGAAGAGATGTAAGCGACATAAAGGTCCAGCTCGGCTGGAATACACACCATAGCGGAATAGGCGTCGATGCAGCAGCCTTTCTGTTGTCGGATCAGAACCGGTGTGAACGGGATGAGGACTTTATATTCTATGGCAATCCGGTCTCCAGGGATGGGGCCATAGCTCATGCTGCGGAGGGGGAGAACGGGGCGAGCCTGTCCATTTCGTTAGCGAAAATACCTCTGCATTATGCCCGCATTGCGCTGACCCTGACGATCTATGAGGGGGAGCAGCGAAACCAGCGGATGAAGGAGCTGTCCGACTTGCAGCTGACACTGACTGACCGCAGAACTGGGGAAGAACTGCACCGCTTCGAGTATGGAGCGGATCTGTCGGAGGAGACTGCCGTTGTAGCCGGGGAGCTGTACCGCCATCAGGGAGAGTGGAAGTTCAGCGCAATCGGGAGCGGGTATAATGGGGGACTCGCGGCACTGTGCAGCAGCTACGGGCTTGAGGTGGAACAGGAATCCGGGAACGAAGCCGCAGCGGCGGCTGAGGTGGTAGAGCGGGAAACTGAGGTAGTGGAGCAAACATCTGAGGGAATGGGGCAGGCAGCTGAGGTAGTGGAGCGGACAGCTCGGTTAGTGGAGCGGACGCCTGAAGTAGTGGAGCAGACCCCAGAGGTAATTCTGCAGCCCGAGCCGGAGCTTCCGGTGAATGTGTTGTCTTCGATTAATCTGCGCAAAAAGATCGTGGAGCTCACCCTAGTCAAAAAACAGCTCACCGGTGTCACCGCAAGGGTGGGGATTGTGCTGGACATCACCGGCTCCATGCGTAGTCTCTATGCCAGAGGCGTGGTGCAGGAAGTGGTGGAAAGCATCCTCGCGGTAGCCAGCAAGTTCGACGATAACGGCTCGCTGGATGTATGGGTCTACGATACGGAATTCAGCAGACTTCCGCCGGTTACCGAACGGGAGCTTGGCAGCTATGTCTTCACCCATATTGCGAATAATGATGCGATTCATAAGTTCGGACGCAATAATGAACCGCCGGTGATGCAGGATGTCATCCAGAAATACACGAAGGAGGAGCCGGACACGACGCCTGTGTTCATTATCTTCATCAATGACGGCGGGGTTGTGAAGCTGACCCGCAAGGTCATTTTGGCAGCCTCTTCTCTTCCAATCTTCTGGCAGTTTGTAGGCATCGGCGACTCTGACTTCGAGGTGCTGAAGCAGCTCGACACGATGAACGGCCGACTGGTGGATAACGCCAGCTTCATGCACCTGGACCGCATCGAGGACGTATCCGACGAGGAACTGTATGACCAGCTGTTGAATGAATTCCCGCAATGGCTGAAGGCTGCGAAGGCGAAGGGGATTCTGTAGCAGCATTCGCGGGGAGGCACATAGCCTCTGCTAAGTAGCAGCCTTCGCTCTATAGCAGAATTCGCAGGAAACGCAGAGGTTCCGCTCTATAGCAGAATTCGCAGGGAAGCGTGTAGCCTTTACTCTGTAGCAGCATTCGTAGGGAACCCTAGAACCTCCGCTCTTTAGCAGCATTCAAGGTAAACTGTGTTTGCCTCCCTACTGCGGGCGGATTGCACAGCAACGCCAGTAATGTTGTACGTATTGCAGCTTTGATTCGAGGATATTTGGGCGTCTAAGGGGAATGTTGCAACAAATATAAGAATTGTCCCGTTAAGCCGCCCGGAGGAGCAAGAAAGCTGACTTTTATACAACAATTTAGAGTTTTGGTCCAAATGATGAGAAGATTGTTGTCTTGTGGGCAGGATTTTTGGAATTTACCAGCCACAGCGGCACCCCAAGCAAGACCCCAAGCGGCACCCGAAACAAACCCGAAGCGGAGCCCTAGAGCGCTCCGCTGAATTGGTTATCGCCGTAAGAAAAGGGCAGCTTAGCCGGTTACCCTGGCCTTAGAGGTTGGTTCCACCTGTGGATCGGCGGAGACCGGCAGCTCCAGACGATAGCCTTTGACCAGAGTATCCCCGTTCTTCAGATCCGTCTCATAAGCCCGCTTGAAGCCGAGTCTCTCATACAGCCTAATCGCAGAGGCCATCATATCCGAAGTGTGCAGGTTCAGACTGGCTGCCCCCAGCGCAATGGCCCTTTCTGCGGCTTCTTGGATTAGAAGTCTGGCCACCCCGCGCGCCCGGACCGCCGGAGATACAGCCAGCAGACGGATGATCGGCGTATGGATATCCAGCTCCGGCCTGCCGTAAGCAGCCTCTGAGGAGGTGAACAGCAGTACGCTTCCTACAATTTGTCCGTCCAGCTCCGCTACAATCCGGAAAACCGGTGCATCGCCATGAACTGAGCCGAGAATAGAATCCCGGTACTCCGCCCAGAACGGCTCGGGCAGCACGGCTGCATATTCGCTGTAAGCTTCGAGCAAGACCCCGGCAATGGCTCCGCGGTCGGAAGCTGCGGCTTCACGGATTACAAGTTCTGTTGAGTGATTCATCTGGTGCCTCCTGTCCGGTAAAGGGATGTGGCGTTATTATAATACACAAATCCGATGAGCATAAGTGGAATTTAATGATTTCGATTAATCCATAGAAAAGTTCTATCTGAAATTGTGATCAATAGGATGGTTTCGGCTATTCCGTCAGTTGACAAAAAAATAGCCTCTGCATAAGATTAATTAAATTCATTGTTAAACGATAGGAATAATGTAATTATTGATGCAGAGGGGGACTATGCTTGAATATCGAAAACATTGAGGCTTTTGTCTACATTAACCACTATGGAAGCTTCAATAAAGCGGCAGAGGTGCTCTATATCTCACAGCCGACAGTGACTGCCCGTATCCAGTCGCTGGAACGGGAACTGGACTGCAAGGTATTCGACCGGCTGGGCAAGCAGATTAACCTGACGGATAAAGGCCGCCAGTTCCTCCCCTATGCGCAGCAAATTCTGCAGGTCTATCAGAACGGCAGGCATCAGATCCAATCCAAAGGCCAAATCCCCGGCGAGCTGAGAATCGGCAGTACGGTATCCGTCTCCAATTATCTGATGCCCCATCTCCTGCTCCATTTGAAGCAGCGGTATCCGCACATCCGAATGAAGCTGACTACCGCTCCCACCGAAGTGTTGATTGAGAAGCTGAAGGCGAAGGAGATCGATCTCGCTTTTATCCGCAAGGTTGTGAATCCGGCCATCCAGTCCTTTCCTTTCTGTGAAGACCCCATCTCGCTGTATGTGTACGCCGGTCATCCGCTGGCCCGCAAGGGCCGTGCTTCGATCCGGGAGATCTCTGAGCAGACCCTCGTATTCTTCGAATGCGGCTCGCTGGACTGGATGCGTCTGCATCGGGTATTCGAGAGTATGGAGCGTCCGCCGGGCATTGTCTATCAGGTGGATAACCTGGAGACTGCCAAGAAGCTGGTGCTGAAGCAAGCGGGAATCTGCTTCCTTCCAGCCTTGAGTGTGCAGGAGGAAGTAGAGGCGGGGACGCTGGTAAGGGTGGATATCACGGAAACCGAAGGCATCTCCCTGCGGACTAGTCTGATCTCGCTGAACGGAGAGAACGCGGAATTCCTGAACACCCTGCTGGAGCTGGGGACGGGGACGCTGAGTAAGCTGAATTGACTTCTTGAATAACCATATTAAGAAACTCTATTAGCGCATGGCAGCGTGCAGTGATAAAGTTAATTGCATATAATCACCACTAAACAGATAGGGATTATCTAAATTGAAAAGGGGTTTGAGACATGAACAAGACAATATCGTTCGCATCCACACTGGTACTAACGCTGCTGATCGCTGGCTGCGGCAATAATAATAGCGTAAGTAGCGGCAAGGCCGCAGAGGCCGCCCCTCAGAATAGTGCGAAGTCCACGGCTGCAGCCGCCGATCCGGCTAAGGTGACCAAGATTATAGTCGGCACCGGGACAGCTTTTCCCAACGTCTGCTTCATTGATGAGAACGGCAAGCTGACCGGGTTCGATGTGGAGCTGCTGAAGGAGATTGACAATCGCCTGCCGGAGTATGAGTTCGAATTCCAGACGATGGATTTCAGCAATCTGCTGCTGAGTCTGGAGACGAAGAAGATTGACCTGGTAGCCCATGTCATGGAGAAGAACCCAGAGCGGGAGCAGAAGTACGCTTTTAACAAGGAAGCTTATGCCCACTGGAGAAACCGCATCGTTGTAGCCAAAGGGAATACCTCAATCCAGACACTGGACGATCTGAAGGGGAAGAAGGTACTGACCGGCGCCACCAGCGCGCAAGCGCAAATTCTTGAGAACTATAACAAGGAGCACGGTGCGGATTCGATCAAAATTGTCTATCAGAACGGTGCCGCCAACGATACGGTCAGCCAGATTGATTCAGGCCGGGTAGATGCTACCCTTGCTGCGGATTTCGTATTGCCGATCATCGACCCGCAGAGCAAGCTGCAGGCGGTGGGTCCCGAGCTGTCCTCTGCTGATATTCTGTATGTGCTGCGCAAGGATGATGCCCCTTCACAGAAGCTGTCGGAGGCCATTGACGGAGTGGTCAAGGAACTGAAGACAGACGGCACGCTTGGCAAAATAAGCACACAGTGGCTGGGGGCGGACGTCACTACCTCATCAGTTCAATAATGCGCGAGGCGCGTACAGCTCTGAAAGGAGGTGCAGGATGGGTGCACCGTTTGATCTAGGTTTTGTCTTCTCGTTCCTGCCCAAGCTGCTGACTACGCTGAGCACCACACTGCTAATCGTAGCCTGCTCGCTGCTCGCAGGGATGATTGTCGGATTTATCATTGCGCTTCCCCGCCTATATAAGGTGCCGGTCCTGAAGACCTGCGCTGAGGTGTACATTTCCTTTTTCAGAGGGACGCCGATTCTGATTCAATTATTCCTGTTCTATTACGGTCTGCCTGAGGTGCTGAAGCTGGTGAATCTGGATATGACGCGGACTCCGGTGCTGGTGTTCGTAATTCTGACCTACGGTCTGCATACCGGGGCCTTCATATCGGAGATGATCCGCGCTTCAGTTATAGCAGTAGATAAAGGCCAGGTGGAAGCGGCTTACGCTACGGGGATGACCTCTTATCAGGCTTTTACCCGTATTGTGCTGCCGCAGGCGCTGGGCATTGCGATTCCCGTCTTCTCGAACCTGGTCATAGCGCTGATGAAGGATACTTCGCTGGCGTTCACGCTTGGGGTGATGGAGATGACGGGCAAGGCTCAGACCCTGGGCAGCGCGACCCAGCATTTCATTGAGACTTATATTGCGCTTGCCCTTATCTATCTTGTGATCAGTTTGTGTATTGAGAGGCTGCTGCTGGTTGCGGAGAAACGTCTGCTCAGGCATGAAGCCCAGGACAGCCCGGCCAAGAAGCGGTTCACTCTGCAGCGAAAAGCGTCTTACCGCACAATCGTCGCGGATATGGGAGCGGGTAAAGGAGGCGGTACGTTATGAAGCTGGACCCATCGTTTATCTGGACGGCGTTTCTGCAAATTCTGGGAGCCATTCCTACGACGCTGTATATCACGGTTGTGTCCGTGTTGGCAGGCTTCGTGATTGGTACGGTCGTGGCTCTGACCCGGATTTATAGAGTCCCCGGGCTGTATCCGCTGGCCGTAGGGTATGTCACATTCATCCGCGGCACCCCGATGCTGACGCATCTGCTGCTGATTTATTTCGGGCTGCCGATGATCATCGACGGGCTGGCTGCACAGTTCGGCTGGAGCTTCCGCTCTGCATCGATCCCGATGATCGGCTTTGCCTATATCTCCTTCTCCATTACGGCAGGGGCCTATATGTCCGAGGTGGTGCGTTCCGGTCTGCTGGCGGTGGACCGCGGTCAGCTCGAAGCAGCCCATTCCATCGGAATGAGCACGCCCCAGGCGCTGCGGCGGATTGTGTTCCCCCAGGCGCTGGCGGCGAGCCTGCCCAATCTGTCGAATTCCGTGATCGGGATGCTGCACGGGTCTACGCTGGCTTTTACCGTATCGGTGGTGGACATCAATGCCCAGGCGCAGATTGTCGCTTCAACCAACTGGAAGTTCTTCGAGGCTTACCTGGCGGCGGCGCTGATCTTCTGGGGACTGACGTTCCTGATTGAGCGGGCAACAGCCCTGATCGAGAAACGGATTAATCTATATAACCGGGGGGGAGTCGCATGATTAAGCTATCGCAGCTATCGAAGTCGTTCGGGCGCCATCAGGTGCTGAACCATATTGATCTGGAGGTGTCCAAGGGGGAGGTGGTCGTCATTCTCGGTCCCAGCGGCTCCGGCAAAACAACCCTGCTGCGCTGCGTGAATGTTCTGGAGAAGCCCAGCAGCGGCGAAATCTCCATCGGGGACTTCAAGCTGGACTTCCGGCACGCCCGTAAGAAGGATATCCACCAGCTCCGGCAAAAGACCGCTATGGTCTTCCAGCAGTATAATCTGTTCCGGCACAAAACCGCGCTGGAGAATGTGATGGAAGGCCTGCTGATCGTCAAGAAGCTGCCGAAGGAGGCAGCGAGAGAGAAGAGCATCGCCCTGCTGGAGAAGGTGGGACTCGGTGCGAAGCTGGATGCCTATCCGAGCCAGCTCTCCGGCGGCCAGCAGCAGCGGGTCGGGATTGCCCGGGCGCTTGCCCTGGAGCCGGAGGTCATTCTCTTCGATGAACCGACCTCAGCACTTGACCCGGAGCTGGTAGGTGAAGTGCTTGCGGTAATCCGCAAGATCGCCAAGGAAGGCATCACGATGATTGTGGTGACCCATGAAATGGGATTCGCCCGCGATGTGGCGAATCATGTGGTGTTCATGGACGGCGGAGTGATCGTCGAGGAGGGCACGCCCACGGAGGTATTCAACCATCCGCGTGAAGAACGAACGAAGCAGTTCTTGAAGCGGATTACGCCGGAGCTGAACTATTCCATCTAGGAGGCATATCTATGGCAATTACAATCAGCGTACTCGACCAAAGCCCGATTTATCCGGGGGAGACACCGGAAGAGGCTTTTGCGCATACGATCAGCCTGGCACAGCTATCGGAACGCCTCGGCTTCCGCCGCTTCTGGGTATCCGAGCATCATGATTCCGAGCAGGTAGCCGGATCTTCTCCTGAAGTGCTGATCTCGCACCTGCTGGCCAAAACGGAGCGTATCCGCATCGGCTCCGGCGGGATTATGCTTCAGCACTACAGCCCCTACAAGGTGGCTGAGAATTTCAACGTGCTGGCTTCGTTGGCCCCGGGACGGGTGGACTTAGGTGTAGGACGCGCTCCCGGCGGCCTGCCGCGTAGCACGCAGGCATTGCAGCAGGGCGGCGGAGAAGCTGCTTCGTTAACGGACAAGATTGTGGAGCTGGAAAAGTATGTGCATAACCGGCTGGAGGCGAAGCATCCTCTGCACGGGCTGAAGGCAGGCCCGCTCCCCGGCATCCCGCCGGAGCTGCATGTGCTTGGCGCCAGTGTCGCCAGCGCCGAGATCGCAGCCAGCCTGGGCCTGCCGTATGTGTTCTCATTATTCATCGGCGGCGATCAGGCTGTTGCTCTAGAGGCGGTGCGGGCTTACCGCAGCGGCTTCAATAGCAGCGGAGGGCAGGAGCCGCAGGTGATTATTGCGCTGGCTGTCATCGTGGCCGATACGGAAGAGGAGGCCGTAGAATTGGCCGGAGCGCATAAGCTGATCCGCATCCGCTTCGCCAGCGGCAAGACCCTGACTCTGGCCAGCCGGGAGCAGGCCGAGGAGTTCACCCGCCAGAGTGAGGAAGCGTACACGCTGGAGGAGCGGGAGCCTGAGATTACCAAAGGGACGAAGGAGACCGTACGTGAGCAGTTGCTGGCGTTAGCTGAAGCTTCCGGTGTAGAGGAGTTCATCGTCACTACGAATATACAGCCCTTCGGCAAGCGGCAGCGTTCCTTCGAGCTGCTGAGTGAGGCGCTGGCCGGGGCTATTGCAGGGGCTTCCTTATGACCAGTACAGCCGCAGAATCCGCTGACCAGGCAGTGCATTCACTGGCGTTCAATGAGCGTCTGGTTGAGATCAGGCGTCATCTGCACCGGCACCCGGAGCTGTCCGGGGAAGAGGTTGAGACTACTGCATACATCACATCGCTGCTGAATCAGGCGGGGGTGAAGATTACAGATTACAGGCTGAAGACCGGGGTCATTGCTGAGATCAGCGGTCAACAGGGCGGGCCGGTGATTGCACTGCGGGCAGACATTGACGCCTTGCCGATCCAGGAAGAGACCGGGCTGCCGTATACCTCGCTGTATCCGGGCAGAATGCATGCCTGCGGGCATGACTTCCATACGGCAGCGCTGCTTGGAGCTGTGTATCAGCTCAAGGCGCAGGAGAGCAGCCTGAAGGGAACGGTGCGCTTGTTGTTCCAGCCCGCCGAGGAGAAGGCGAAGGGAGCGCAGCAGATCATCGCAGCCGGAGGGCTGGATCAGGTCCGTGCCGTGATCGGCATGCATAATAAGCCGGATCTGCCTGTGGGCACCATTGGCATCAAGGCCGGCCCGCTGATGGCGGCCGCAGACGGCTTCGCGGTCCGTATCCGGGGCTTCGGCTCCCATGCGGCCGTGCCGGAGGCCGGGATCGATCCTATTGTAGCCGCCTCGCATATTGTAACGGCGCTGCAGTCCATCGTCAGCCGGAATGTGGGCAGCCTGGATAGCGCAGTAATCAGCGTTACGCAGATCCACAGCGGCAATTCGTGGAACATCATCCCGGACACGGCAGTGCTGGAGGGGACGATCCGTTCCTTCGATGAAGCGGTGCGCGGCAGGGTGCTGAAGCGGTTCGAGGAGGTGGTCAGAGGTGTGGCTGCTGCACTTGGAGCTGAAGCCAGCGTGCGCTGGATCGGCGGGCCGCCGCCGGTCATCAACGATGCGCTGCTTGCCCGGCTTGGCGAAGAGACGGCAGCGAATCTGGGCTATACCGCCGTGCAGCCGGTGCCGTCTCCGGCCGGGGAGGACTTCGCCTTCTATCAGCAGGCGGTTCCCGGTTTGTTCGTCTTCACCGGCACAGCCGGCAGCCGGGAATGGCATCATCCCGCCTTCGAACTGGATGAAGCGGCGCTGCCGGTAGGCGCAGGGTTCTTCAGCGATCTGGCGGTCCGTGTGCTTGAACATCTGGCGGCGGAGAGGGGTGCAGATCATAACGGAGCATTCTGATTATGATGTCATTATTGTCGGCGCAGGCTCTATGGGGATGAGCGCAGGTTATCATCTGGCCCGGCGCGGGGTGAAGACACTGTTGATCGATGCCTTCGATCCGCCGCATACGGAAGGAAGCCATCACGGGGATACCCGGCTGATCCGGCATGCCTATAGCGGCGATCCGGCCTATATTGACCTGGCGCTCCGTGCCCAGGTGCTGTGGGAAGAGGCGGAGGCAGAGAGCGGCCTGGAGCTGCTAGCTCCGTCCGGCGTGCTCAATCTGGCAGACAGCAGGTTCTATTCCTTCGCCGGACGCCATAAGGAGGCGCGGAAACGGAAGGTCCGGGCGGAGCAGCTGGATGCGGCGGAGATCCGCCGCCGCTGGCCGGCCCTGACCCTTCCGGAAGCATTTGAGGCCATGTATGAGCCCGATGCCGGTTATCTCTACAGTGAGCGGTGCATTACAGCCTACCGGCAGCTTGCGCTTGCTCATGGAGCGGAGCTGCTGACGAATACACCTGTGCTGAAGGTGACGGCCCGTGCAGGGAGTGTCACAGTCCATACGAAGCAGGGAGATTACCATGGAGCCGCTGCTATTCTCAGCGCCGGTGCCTGGTTCAGCTCATTGTCGCCCTTCGTCAGCCTGCCCATTAGAGCCGTACGCAAGGTAGTAGGCTGGTTCGGGAGTACGCCGGCCTTCGATGCCGGGAAGTTCCCCGGCTTCACGCTCGGTTCCGAGGAAGGCGGGTTCTACGGCTTCCCCGCTATCGGCGGGGCAGGGCTGAAGATCGGCCGCCACGACACGGGCGAAGAGTGGAAGCCGGGTGAACCGCTGGCCCCCTTCGGCAGCCGGGAGAGTGATGAAGGCGACCTGCGCCGCGTGCTCGAAGCTTATATGCCCGGCGCTGCCGGGAAGCTGCTTAAGGGTTCTGTCTGCAAATATGAGCATACACCGGATGAGGATTTCATCATTGACCGCCATCCGGCACACAGCCATGTGCTGTTGGCCGGAGGCTTCTCGGGCCATGGCTTCAAATTCTCCAGCGCGGTCGGAGAGATTCTTGCGGATCTGGCTATGCAGGGACATACCCGGCAGAATATAGCTCCGTTTGCGTTGTCGCGCTTCTCGGCCGGACTTGAACAGCAACCATCAAAACTAACAATGGAGGGACAATAAATGAGCAGTGTGAGTGTGGAGCTAGACGGCTACTTGAATACGCATGGGCAATTGGTCCAGGCGGTGGAAGGCTTATCCGATGAACAGCTGAGGTGGAAGGCAGAGCCGTCAAGCTGGAGCGTGACCGAGGTGCTGGCCCATCTGGCGGATCACAGCATTGTGGTCTCCTTCCGTATCCGTGATATTCTGGCGGATACGAAGGTGCAGCTCCCGGCATTCCAGCAGGATGCGTGGGTCAGCGGACAGCATAGTAACCAGGGGCAGGCCGGAGACAGCCTGGAGCTGTTCCGCAGCCTGCTGCATTACAACAGGCTGCTGCTGGGAAGGCTGAGCCCCGCAGAATGGGAGAAAAGCGGGATTAACTTCAAAGGCGAGCCGGTGCGGATTACCGATATTGTCCGCAGCTTCACCGCTCATGTGCAGAATCATCTGGCCCAGATTGAACGGGTGAAGCGGGGAGCTCAGGCTGGTCAAGCGAATCTAGCGAATCAAGTATCGCAGCAAGCGGCTCTGTAGGAATATTATCATGAGGAACCAAGCGGACTGAATACCAATTCGAGGAGGAATGAACATGACGAAATCAAGACAGTTGAAGCTGGGGGCTTTATTGCACGGAGTGGGAGGAAGCACCTCCATGTGGCGCCATCCTGATGCGAAGCCCGATGCCAGTGTGAACTTTGAGCTATACAAGGAGTGGGTCCGCAAGGCGGAGGAAGGCAAGCTGGACCTGATCTTCATTGCCGACGGTCTGTTCGTCAATGAGAAGTCTATCCCTCATTTCCTGAACCGCTTCGAGCCGCTGACCATTCTTAGTGCATTGGCGGCAGTCAGCAGCCGGATTGGTCTGGTCGGGACCCTGTCCACCTCTTACAGTGAACCGTTCACGGTAGCCCGGCAATTCGGCTCGCTCGATGTGATTAGCGGAGGACGGGCCGGCTGGAATGTGGTGACTTCACCGCTCGAAGGCTCTGCACTGAATTACAGCAAGAAGGAGCATCCCGATCATGGCAAGCGCTACCGCATTGCCGCCGAATATCTGGAGGTGGCACGCGGGCTGTGGGATTCCTGGGAGGATGATGCTTTTGTACGGAACAAGGAGACAGGCGTCTTCTTCGATAAAGATAAGCTGCATACGCTCGGTCACCAGGGGGAATTCTTCTCGGTAAAGGGACCGCTCAATATCGCCCGCTCGAAGCAGGGACAGCCGGTGATTTTCCAGGCAGGCTCCTCGGAGGTCGGCAAGGATTATGCCTCAAGCGTGGCAGATGCCATCTTCACCGGACATGATACCCTGGAATCGGCGCAGGAATTCTATAAGGATGTGAAAAGCCGGGTAGCCTCGTTCGGACGCACCCCCGATGAAGTGTTAATCTTCCCGGGGATAGCACCGATTCTCGGGGCCACCCCGGAGGAGGCGGAGCGCAAATACCAGGAGGTTGCCGGACTGGTAACGGTCGAGAATGCGCTGAACTATCTGGGCCGGTTCTTCGAGCATCATGACTTCTCGCAGTATCCGCTGGATGAGCCGTTCCCGGATCTGGGCGATCTGGGCCGGAACAGCTTCCAGAGCGGAACGGACAAAATCAAGAAGGATGCCAAAGAGCAGGGCTTAACCCTGCGGCAGGTTGCCTTGCAGTCGGCTACGCCCCGCAGCAGCTTCATCGGTACACCCGAGCAGGTGGCCGATCAGCTGCAGGCCTGGTTTGAGGGCGGGGCCGCCGACGGCTTCATGCTGGCCGCAGCCGTACCGCACGGCTTGGAGGAATTTGTTGATCAGGTGGTTCCGATTCTGCAAGAGCGCGGGCTGTTCCGCACCGAATACGAAAGCGATACCCTGCGGGGGAATCTCGGCTTGCCTATTCCGCAGAACCGCTACACCAAGGCCACTGAACCGGCCGGGCAGGTGTGAATCAGATGCATTCCAGCAGACGTTGATGGCGTACAGGATGATTCAACAGCACTAGAAAAAGGATGCTATCCCTATGACCAGGGAGGCATCCTTCTTGTATTACGGACGATACCGTCAGCTTACTTCCGGTTACGGAGGCGTTCCAGCTCGGCTTCCACCGCGCTGTTCATGGAAGAGTCATGAGCGGCTGCGGCCAGCCCGGCTTGCTCGGCCATTGCTTCCTGCATAGCGATTTTGTCCTCCATCCGTTCGAATCCGCGTGAGGCTGTGCCGTTGTTCAGCACCTGGCCTGGATAGCCTGCCGGAGAAGCGGTGCTGTAAGCCTGGGCTGCTTGCTTGATCTCTGCGGCCTTGCGGGCACGTTCGGCCAGTTCGGCTCTTTTGGCTTTGAGGCGTGTATGTTCTTCCTTAACACTGTTAAGCTGTACTTCAAGGGAGGCCAGTGTAGCCTGAGTCTCTTTTAGCCCGGCGGTGCATTCCTGTTCGCTCTCCGTGTAGCGGAGCTTAGCCATTACCGCCAAGCGGGCAGCAGGTTCATTGCCCTCGCTCATGAACTGGACTGCTTCCGCTTCACTGCGCTCTGCGAGCACTTTGTATTCATAGATCCGGCGCTCCAGCACACTGGCTGCTGCCTTGAGTTCACGCTGTTTGCCTTCGGCATTAGCAATCTTGTCCTCCAGGTCCCGCAGGTATTGACCGGTTAGCAGGATCGGATCTTCCAGTTTGTTCAGTCCTTCATGAATAGCAGCCTTGGTTAGTGTAGTGATTCTTTGGAATATGCTCATTATAATAATCTCCTTTATATGTGAGTTTAATTGGTTTGGTTATTTTGGCAAGGGGTACCGCAAGTAATTAGTAGTTGTTGAAGCTGTCATCGAATCCGCCGTAAGATTCTTGTGGGATAATGAGACTGCCGATGATGTAGAGCAGGATGGCTGTACCGAAGCTGAAAAAGGCGGCAGCAGCAACAATCAATCTTACCAGGGTCGCATCAACATTGAAATAGCGTGCCAATCCTCCGCATAAGCCGGTGAGTTTCTTGTCCGTTAAGGAGCGGGTTAATTTTTTTGTCATATTGAATCTTCCTCTCATATTAGATGACCGCCGGTAGCCGGCGTGTTCATTTCCGTTGTCTATGTATGTATTGTACGTAAATATTCTTCCTGGCAAAACGGCCTGCAGACTGTTCTTGAATCCCGACTTTAGTCGGGGATGGGGACCGCAATAGGACGGGGAGAGGCCCGGGAAAAACGTTAGATACGCGCAGCCGTGCGGATTTTACACAATGGGTTGCTCAGGTTCATCCGGGGTTAACACTGGAGGATTAGACTTAACTCTAGCGTAGCCTAACTAACATACGGGAGGACTAGCCATGGGAATTCACAAGTATTTTCGCTCACTGAATGAGCTGGAGCGCATTATCCGCTGCCCGGGCAAATTCAAATTCGAGGAGCATAGCGTTGCGGCCCATTCCTGGAAGGTCGTGCAATACGCGAAGACGCTGGCGGATATTGAAGAGAAGCACGGCGCGGTGATCGACTGGAAGAAGCTGTACGAGATCACGAGCAGCCATGATTACGGGGAGATTTTTATCGGGGATATCAAAACGCCGGTGAAGCACTCCTCGCTCCAGCTCAGATCACTGATCCAGCAGGTGGAGGAGGGCATGATCGACAACTTCATCAAGGAGCATATTCCGGACGAATTCAAAAGCATCTTCTACCAGCAGCTGCGCGAGGGCAAGGATGAGTCGCTGGAGGGACTGATTCTGGAGGTTGCGGATAAGATGGATCAGGTGTATGAGGCCTTCGCCGAGCTGCAAAGAGGGAACACGGAGAAGGAATTTGTGGTGATGTACCGCAATGCACTGATCAAGATCAAGCATATTGACCTCAAGTGTGTAGATTACTTCCTGGCAGAGATTCTGCCGGACATGGTGAACGAGGAGACGCTGTCTCCGATTGATATCAGGCAGATTACGGAAGAGGCGCTTGCTCTGTAGAGGAGCTGTGGCTCTTTTTTTGATACCATACAGCCGATCCGTTAAAAGCAATATGCAGCAGAATCGTCAGCACCAGTGACTCCGTAACCTGCGCAATTAACCCGAAGGAGATCCCTGCGCTCAGAGCGAATAGCATAAAGCGGATACTCTCGCGGTTCAGCCGGTAATACTGCAAATGGGACACGGCGAATAGGAACGCAGTAAGGAGAATAGCGCCGCTGACATCAATGATTCCCGTGGCATGGAGCTGTCCAAGACCCGGATGCTGCGCGAGAATGGGCAGAACTAGCCCCCGGAAGGCAATCTCTTCAAAGATCGGGAAGCACAGCACGAAGTTGACCGTATTATATGTTCCCACTGGATTATAGCCGGAGGATCGGGAGATGATCAGGTTCACAAGCAGTATGATAAGGAACAGCGGAAGTACTCTCATCACCTGATGCGGCAAGCCAAACGTATAACTGTCACTCCAGAGAACGCTTCCAGCAATCATTCCGGCCCCCCAATAATAGATCGTATACCGAACCTGTGCCCTGGCAACCAGCCCAAGAACCCTCTCGATGATCCGGTAGGAAAAAGACAGCAGTACAGCAATAGCGCATAACTTCAGTAATAGCATGAATGTTAATCCTCCTGAGACGATGATAGTGTTATACTAAAGGGAAAATAAGGATGGTGCATTCCTGTTGCAGTATTTCAATCTTATACCCATTTCCACTACGTTAGTCTGGTTCAGCATTCTGCTACTGATCGTATGGATCGTAGACTTCGTACAAGGCGGGTCCGTGGAACCACTTCGAGCGGTTAGCCTCCGGGAACGGACTAAATCTATCATGGCGGATATTCTGATCTTTGCCGCCTTGAACGGTTTGCTTATGTATGCCGTTCATCCCATGGATAATCTGCTGCTGATTTCGCTGGCTGCGGCGGGACTGCTTGTTACATACTATTTGTCTTCAAAAGCAGACGGGAAGCGCTTACGCTTCCGGCTCTGGATTGTGCTGATCCATGTTCTGCTCGGCGCAGGCTTCTACCTGCTGTTCGGTATGCTGTTAATGAGCAAGCTGGTCGTCACCTATAACCTTAACATGACAAAACAGTTTGATATACTCTTTTTTGTCTATGGCCAGGACCGGCCGGTGGTGTACGGAGTGCTGCTGATTATGGCTGTGCTGTATTTCGTAATCGGGAAGCTGTTGATGCGGCCTCTGTATAGCTGGTACAGAGCGGTTTATTACGGAGGCTCCAAATAGCCCCCGGACCATACGAGTGGCCGGAGGCTGCTTAGCTAAACCTGAAAACGATATCCCGCTCCCCATACGGTCTGAATGTATTTCGGGTTGCCGGGGTCCTGCTCGATCTTGTCGCGCAGCCTGTTGATATGGACGGCTACAGTGGCGTTATCCCCCATGGCATCGAAGCCCCAGATCCGTTCGTACAGAGAATCCCGGCTGAAGACGATATCCGCATTGACAATCAGGAAGTGCAGCAGGTCGAATTCCTTCTTCTTCAGCTCCAGTTCCCGGCCGTGCAGATAGGCTCTGTGGGATAAAGTATGGATGATGAACGGACCGCTCTCGATCCGGCTGCTCTCTGTACTACCGCCGCTCATGCCCTTAAGGCGGGCATACTGAGCCAGATTGGATTTGACCCGGGCCACTAGTTCACCTGGTGAAAAAGGCTTGACGATATAATCATCGGCCCCAAGCCCTAGTCCCCGGATCTTGTCGATGTCCTCCTGCTTAGCCGTGACCATAAGGATAGGAATGTCGAGCTGGCTCCGCAGCTTACGGCACACCGAGAATCCGTCTTCCCCAGGCAGCATCAGATCGAGCAGAATAAGCTGGAATTCCTCTGATAGCGCCAGCTCCAGCCCGGTGATGCCATCCTCGGCAACCTCCACCGTGAAATCATTGATTTCCAGATAATCCCGTTCAATCGCTGCAATCGCACTGTCATCTTCAATGATTAATACTCTGGTCATGCTCAGGCCCCTTTGTTCGTAACTGGCAATTTGATAATGATGCGCAGCCCCCCTGCGGGGGAGAGCTCTGCGTGAATGCTTCCGCCCATCCGGCTGACGGCTTTGGCTGTGATTGCCAGCCCCAATCCGCTGCCCTTAGTCGGGTTATTGCGTGAAGGATCGCTGCGGTAGAATACATCGAACAGCTTATCCAGCGCTTCCTCGGGTACTCCGGGTCCGTTATCCTCTAAGCAGATCAGCACATGGGTACCCGTTACCTTGGTACGGATCGTGACCTGGACGCGTTCTTTATCTTTGTATTTCCAGCTATTCTCCAGAATGTTGAAGACCATGCTGCTGAGCTGCGCGGGATCGGCGTAGATATACACTTCCGCAGCCAGTGCGGCAATGACTACGTCCAGGCCCTTCTCCCTGTATTCTTCGGCAGTGACCTTGATTAAGGAGAAGAGCTCCTGATTAACCTCCAGCACCTCTGGTTCATAGGGATAATCGCCCAGATCCATTTTGGAGAAAAGAAAGATTTTGCCGACCATCCGGTCAATATCCTCCGCCTTGTTCTTGATCATGGTGATATATTTCTTCTGCGATTCAGGTGTTGAGGCCACTCCATCCAGCAGTCCTTCCGAATATGCGCGGACAGAGGTCAGCGGGGAACGGAGGTCATGCGATATCCCGGCCAGCAGCTCCTTGCGGCTCTCCTCCTGCCTCTGGATCAGGCGCTGGGATTCCTTGAGGCGGATAGCCATATCATTGAAATCCTCACAGACAGAAGCGAATTCATCCTTGTTCCCGTACTCGATTCTGACATCCAGATTGCCGTCCCGGATCTGATGCACCCCGTCTACCAGTGTATCCAGAGGCTGCTTAATCCGCTTGAATACAAACCGGGTAAGAAATTGATTCGTTACAAAAACCGCAGAGATGATGCCCAGGGTCACCAGAATAAGGAAGGTTGCCATAGCCGGAGTCACTTGTCCGTCTGTATCATCAGTGGCCGTACCGATAATGCTCACCGTATATGCCCGGCCGTCAGCCTGTATCTGCTCCGCATAGACCTCTTTATTGGCCAAGGAAGCGAATCCTTGTCCATCCATGGCGCTGACGATCTGCAGCAGCTTCTCTGTCTCCGGGGTCTCGTGAAGATTGAAGCGGATCAGATTCTTCTCTGAATCGTAGATAACCAGACTCATATCCGCCGGCTTCAATATGGCTTGGATCTGGCGGCGGATCTCTTCCTGCTTCGGTTCTCCTTTGCCCTCCAGCAGCTTGGCGGATAGCTGGACCAGATCATCATATCCGTTATAGAACGGACCTTGCTTATCATGCTTCGATACCATGAACTGAAGCGAGATTCCCACATAAGCGATAATTAGGGAAATACATACGGGGATTACAATCATCAGGATATTAGAGATGAATAGGCGCCGCTTAATGGTCATACCCGGTTCCTTCCTGCAGACAATTTATCGTACCGTTTCTTCCATCATAACATTCGTTGCAGCAGCACGGCTAATCGGTGCGCAGGGCGTAGATCGGCCGGAGTCTGGCTGCTTTATTGGCGGGCAGGAGGCCGAAGAATACGCCGATAAAGAGTGAGAACAGGAAGGAGATTGTAACCATATTCCAGGCATAGCCCACCTTCAGTACGGTCGATTGGCCGACCAGCCAGGTCAGACCTAAGCCTGCTCCAATCCCGATGATTCCGCCCAGGGTGCTGAGTACAACCGACTCAATGATGAATTGCAGCAGGATATCGATTCTTTTGGCGCCAATCGCCTTGCGTATGCCGATCTCCCGGGTGCGTTCGTTCACCGAGATAATCATAATGTTCATAATGCCGATACCGCCGACGAAGAGGGAGATTCCGGCGATCCCAGCGAGGGCAAGGGACAGGGTGCCGGAGGTTTTCTTCAGCGTATCCAGCATCTGTTTGGAATCGAAGATGCTGTAAGAATCCTTGGCGTGCAGGAATTTCTTGTCGAGGATCTGTCCGACTGCGGCCTTCACAGGCGCCACTTCCTTGTCGCTTAAGGCGGTGACGGCAAAAGTCTGGATACCCTTGCTCTGCAGCAGCCGCTCAGCGGAAGCCAAGGGGATGAGAATCTTCTTATCGTTGGATTCGCTGAGTGAGGTTCCCTTCGCCTGGAGCAAGCCTACAATCTGGAAGGAGGTACCATTCAGCTGGATCTCACGGCCCACCGGATTGTCGGTCCCGAACAGCTTCTTCGCCGTTTCGGTTCCTATCAGGGCCGTCTTCTGCCGGTATTCGTTGTCCATATCCAGCAGGAAGCGGCCGGACTGCACATGAAAGTTCTGTACTTTCTCATAGCTCGGTGTGATGCCTTCAAGCGAGACATTGGTATGGACGTTACGATATTTGGCGGTTACATTGCTGCTGATCGTAGGTGATACCTGATCCACCCCGGGAATCCGGGTGAATGCGGCAACCTCCTCAGTTGTGAGGGAAGTGACTGCCCCCCGTCCGGTAATCATGACCGTCAGCTGATTCGTGCCAAGATCACTGAATTGGCTGGTGATCTGACCCGTAACTCCCTGCCCGACCGAGACCAGCAGGATGACTGAGGATACTCCGATAATGATGCCCAGCATGGTGAGGAAGGAACGGACCTTATTGCCGACGATACTCATTACCGCCATTCGGATACTCTGGGCAAGAATCATTGGTCATTTCTCCGATCTTCGACCAGGTGGCCATCCTGAATCCGGATGACCCGCTTCGCTTGTTCCGCAATGCCCAGGTCATGTGTGATGACAATAATGGTATGTCCCTGTTCATTCAGTCTTTTGATCATGTGCATGACCTCTTCTCCAGTCTTGGAATCGAGTGCACCGGTAGGCTCATCTGCCAGTAGAATAGGAGGATTGCCGGCAAGTGCTCTGGCGATGGCGACCCGCTGCTGCTGGCCCCCGGACAGCTCGCTCGGACGGTGGTGCATCCGCTCATGGAGGCCGACCTTCTCCAGGGCAGCAGCGGCCAGCGTTCTTCGCTCCCGTTGTGACAAGCCCCGGTAGACCAGGGGCAGTTCGACATTCTGGACAGCGGATAACTTAGGGAGCAGGTTGAAGTTCTGGAAGATGAAGCCTATTTTCTCATTGCGGATCCGGGCCAGCCGGTTATCGGATAATCTGCGGACATCCTGTCCATCCAGAGAATAGCTCCCTTCATTCGGGATATCCAGGCAGCCGATCATGTTCATCAAGGTGGATTTTCCAGATCCGGACGGGCCGATAATGGCAACGAATTCGCCATGGTGGATCTCAAAAGAGATATCCTTGAGCACGGTCATCTGTTCCTTAGCCATCATGTATCCGTGGACCATATGCTCAATCCTTATCAGGGGCTCTGTGTTCATTGGGGACCTCCTCCGGAACCGCCACCGCCACCGCTGTTGTCGAAGCCACCCTCGTCACCACCGCCCATATCGAATAGACCCGGAGCTGCGGGAGCAGGCGTACTGGCAGCAATAATGGTCGGGACAATGACCTGTTCCCCTTCGCGCAGACCACTGACAATTTCGATCCGGCTCTCATCATGCACACCTACAGTGACAGGCTTCAGCTGAACGGGCGGAGGTGCGGCAGGGCTTCCAGTGGCGGAGCTGCCCTTGGGCGAGGGGGTCTGCTCCGGCACGGAGTCCTGCACTTGAACATAATACTTGTTGTCCTTTTGGGTCACAGACTCAATGGGAAGCAGCAGAACCTGGTTCTTCTCTTCAATAGTAACGACTCCTTGTGCTGACATACCGGCTCTGGCTCCGGTTGCGTCCGTGAGCAGAAGGGTCACTTCAAAGACGGATACGCCATTAGTGACCGTTCCTTCATCCGCAATCCGCGTGACCTTGGCCGGATAGGCCTTAGCGGGCAGGGCATCCATTTTAATGACTGCGGGCATCCCCGGCTTAATCTTGGGGATGTCCAGCTCGTCAATTTTAATCGTAGTGCTTAAGTGCTTGTAGTCTGTTATGGAGAAGACTTCGGCTCCTTTCGTCACCATTCCGCCTGAGGAGCTGCTGATCTTGGTAACCGTTCCATCCATCGGCGCTGTCAGGGAAGCGGGCGGGATATGATCCTTATTGAGTGCTGCAAGCTCGGTCAATGTGGCTGTAATGGTGTCCTTGGTTCTCTCAATGGCCAGCTTCGCCGCATCAATGTCGGTTAAGGCAGCACCGTCCATGATTAGCTTCTTGTACTGGTCTTGTTTCTCCAGCAGGTCATTCTGCGATTGCTTGAGCGTATTCTGCTGGATTCTTACGTTACTGGCTACATTGGCTCCCTCATAAGTCAGCAGGACCTGACCCTTCTTGACTAGTTCATTCTCCTTAACGAGAACCTTGGCTACATTTCCTGTGTCCCTGGCATAGACAATCGTAGTATTCGTGGCCTTCACAGTGCCGGAGCCTTTGACGGTTACAGATATATCGCCCTTGGTCACTACAGTAGTCTGAGCAGCAGGAGGGCTGTCCTGCGTGCTCTTATCCGGCCATAAGCTATAGACAACAATTCCAGCAGTGACAATGACTGCGGCTGACAGTCCTAAGGTTTTTTTGACGTTCATAGCGATCCTCCGGGATCTGGATTTGCCGCGTTTTTCGGGGCAGTGGTGGTCTCAGGGGCTTTGGCCGCAGGGGTGTAAGTCAGGCTGTAGCTCTGGCTGCCCAAGAGAATCCGCTCTCCCTGGAACTCGTCATAGAGCGTGACGAGGAATTTGCCGCTGCGGAGCGTTTTATAGGCATTGCTTGTAAGAGTCATGGAATAGGTCAGGAATTTCCCTGTCACCAGATCCGTCCCGGGCACCAGCGTTCTCTCCTGAGTCTGGCCGAGAGGATCGGTAAGCTGCACGACCAGCTTATGCGCATTAGCGCCCATATCATATTGGTTGTCCTTAGCAAGCGTATACGTCAGATTGACACTCAGCGTATCCTGGCCCTCGGACACAGCACCTGTGGCCTGAGTAACCGTAAACGTATAAGGGAACAATGGCACTCCGCTACCCAGAGTGACTAGTGCAGCCGGAGTCTGAATATTAAGGGCGAGTGCCTTAGGATTAATATAGGCGGTTGGCGTTCCGTCCGGCGCTGTCAGTTTGTTCTCGCTAACCCCTTCTCCCGCGAAAAGCGTCAGCTGCGAGGCGTCGACGCTTGCAGGCAGCTTGCTCCAAATACTCACCAGACTCTTGCCCTTGGGCCCGGCCGCCTGTGCAGATTGACTGACTTCTGCCTCATAATAGGTATTGTCCGGTGTCTTATAATAAGCTACTAGTCTGGACAGCTCTGCCCTCCGCGTTTCAAGACTGCTCACCTCAAGCTCAGTATATAGAATGTTCTGGCTTGCTCCGGGATAAAGGAGGGTCCGGCGCTCTTTAACCTCTGCTTGCTTGCCTGCTGTATCGATCTTGAAGGTGGCGTTATCACCTGCGGCAGACATACCCGGAACAATTTGCTGTGTTTTCAGGGAGAGGAACGGCTCTGTGGTGTCGCCTGTCCCGCTATTTAGTCCGATACGGAGCTGGTCCAGAGATTGCTCATAGGGGAGCTTGCCGATCACATAATACACAGCACTTGCTCCTGCGGCTAGCTGCTGGCTGGAGGCCGTTGCAACGACTTGAACCGGAGCATCCAAGGCGGTCTGCCCTGCGTGGATGGTCCCTGTAAAAGCAGGGAGGGTCACTGCCGCATCCCTGACATTACGGATACGAATGGTGCCGACAAGCAAATCCTCAGTTGTCCACGGCATACGCTGCACTGACTCCAGTACGGCACCGAAGGTTCCGAAGCTGTTATCCAGAATGTACTCCGAAGCAACGGAGTTGGTCGTCTCTAAGGAATAGGGAATCTTGTACATAGCTGTAGGGAAGATTATCTTGCCTTCTGCGGCGGGCTCTACCATCTGGAGCTTCAGCGTATTCTGGTTTATATTCAGCGGCACTTCGGCTGAGAATTGCAGGATCTTCTCCTCAAGCGGCTTCAAGGTGAGGCTGGCCAGCGCTTTGCTGTTGACCGGGAAGGAGTAGCCCTCCTTGGCGGTTACAGATAATTCATAGGCTGGCAGAGTAACCGCCTTGTTGCCGGCATTCCTGATCCGCAGCTTAAGTGTCCACAGTGCCTTCTCGCCTGTCGAGGATACGGAAGCCTGCTTCAGCTGGGTCTCAATAGTATTGCTGCTCATCCCGAATTTCTTCAGTGCGTAAGCATTCACCTCAAGACTTGGATAGCTTGCTTCCGGGAGACGGAAGGAGACTACCGGCAGATCCGCCTTCAGCCCTGCATTCTCCCCTGTGATCAGCAGCGACATGCGGGTGGTCGGTATGTAAGCCGGGAGCTCCGCCAGATACAAGATCTTCTTATTCTCACCGGATTGTACCTTGAAATCGCGGCTGGCACTGTCAAGCGTCAGCTCAAACGCGGAGCCGCCGGAGGATTCGAGGAATACCCGGAGGCCGGGTGCAGTGAGTACCTTGGCTCCTTGATTCGTCAGGCTCAGAGCAACTTTGGCATAGATTTTATTATTGAAACTAAAGATTTGCAGGCTCTGGGGCTTCAGGCTAACCGGAAGGTTGCTGATCGTAAGCTGCTTGCTTAGACCCTGCTGCACATAAGGGGTATAAGCGGCCGGGACTGTGAAGCTGCCCAGCTTCTTCTGGTAATCAGAGCCGCTGAAGTCGAAGCCGAACAGCGAGATGGAGAGGCCTTGAAGTGAAGCCGTCTTGCTGACGTTTACATAGTAGGTGACGGTTAGCTGTTCCTTGGAGGGAACCTCCAGTTTGGTTTTATCCTCGGGAATGGGGCTGCTCTTGAGTGATGCTCCCGCCGGGGTTGTAATCTTGGAAAAGACGTTGAACAGCTTAAAGGTGCTGCTGCTTGTATTCCTGTACACCAGGGTATAGGTCAGACTGTTGCCGCCATCGGCCTTGGCTAATTGCACATCGGTCAGTCTCACGCTGACTCCGGTCCCCAAAGTAACCTGCGGTAATTGTGCCAAGGTGCTGGTATTCTGCTGCTGCGTCTTATTTGCCGTAACGCTGCTTGGCGCCGCAGATGCGGATAACGCCAGGTGCGTATTTGCAATAATCATCCCTAATACCAGAGCGGCACAGGTACGGTGATTCTTCATTTCATTCCCTCCCAACATTCATCATCTGATTGACGGCTTAAGGCAGCCGCTAGAAGATGTTTCCTATCTTACGGGAAAGGCTTAACACAGGGATAAATAAAAGGGGGAAGAACCCGGGGTATAGATAAATAGGAGTTAAACTTTTTATAAACTGGCCCGTCTATGCGAGTCTGTGTTATCTCTGCGGACTGTAGCTTCATTATGAAGAGTGGCTTGGAGCAGGCTGACAGAACGCTGGAGGATAATTATAATGGTAGAAACATAAAAACCGGCAAGCCGGAATAGGAGGATCGGGATGGAACAGACATGGGATAAGTTCAGCTGGTTGGGCAGCGAGGAGAGGTATCTGGATCATCCGGCAACTTCCACACTGAACAGGATGGTTATTGGCCGGTACGGAGGGAACACTGCGGCAGGTGCCGATAAGAATGAAGATGGGGCCTATGTATTAAGCGAGTCGGTCGGCGGCTGGGAGTTCGTAATGCTCCTGGATGCGCACAATACGGCGGAAAGTGCAGAACTGCTGATCCTTACAATCAACGGTGAGGCAGATGAAATCATCAGGCTGCTGGCACTGCCGGTTCGGCAGGCGTTCCGGGAGCTGGAGGCTTTTTTGCTGTCTATTTTCCAGTCTGAGGCATTTCTCGGCCAGTGCAGGCAGGTAACGGGAGAGACGGCATGTCTAATCTGTGTTCGGATGGAGAATTACCTCTGGTGGCTCTCGGTGGGAGATAACTCACTGTATCTGCTTCATCCGGAGCTTGCGGCACGCGGGCAGTATGCGCTTAACCAGCGCAATTATTATGAGTGGATCGGCTTCGTCAACACCTTCGCCCAGCCCGTGGCCTGTTACTCGTCAGGCATCCGCGAGCTGCGGCAGGGCCGTAACGTCATCGTGACGACCACAGACGGACTGCTGGAAGCCGGAGCAAGACTGCTGGAGGACCCGCGCAGGCTGTATGAAGCTTTTACAGGTAGAGAGGTTCTGGAGGAATGTGTGGCGGAAGTATTGACGGGGGTGCATGAACAGCTTGGGCGGGATAGCGCAACGGTGGTGGCCTGGAGCTATGATAATGACAAGGCGGGTGCGATGCCTAGTGATTAGAGGAAGTAAGGCTAACCTAGAAACAAAGCAGATGATGAAGATGAATTATACAATAGAAGATATCAAGGATTTCTGCGGGGATACCTTCTTTAAGCGCGGACTGACCTATTATAATTCGGGTCGGGTAAGCAAGCTGGTATTCGATGCGGAGAATAACCGCTATACGGCCCAGGTAAAAGGAAACAAAACATATCGGGTGAAGATCGACTTTTATTATGATATCGTCGGAGAGGCTGAAGCCTACTGCACTTGTCCTGCCTACGAGGACTATGGCTGCTGCAAGCATGTGGCGGCCACACTTATTGCGATTTATAAGCGTAATTTGGAAGCCAAGGAAGCAGGCGATGGCGAAGAAGGGAAACTTGTACAGCGGGCCGCGCATTCTCCGGTTGCACCACCGGCTCTATCTCCAGCCCCCGTAACTTCTTCCAAACGTGCAAGCAAGTCTAACTATCAACAGATGGATCACTTAATTTCCTCAGTAGCCCAGATGGAGCAGATAGGGGACCGAGAGAAAGAGCCTGTGTTATTTGGTGATGCGGAGCAACTGCAGTTTGAATTCTTCTTGAATTTGCCTGATTACCAGCACAAAGGTCTTACGCTTGAAATGAGGGTAGGCTATAAACACCGGTATGTCGTGACGAAGCTGGGCCAATTCCTGGAGTATCTGGAGCAGCGTAAGCCGCTGTATTTCACCAGCAAGTTCACGTTTGATGCGGAGAATCAACAGATGAACGTGGCCGACCGGGAGTTTCTTGAAGTGATGCTTCAACTGAATAACTCCGAGAAACTCGTTAAATCCAGCTTGAACCCCTACTATAGTCATTCGGAGACTGATGGGAGAATGCTGACGGTCGCTCCGCTGGCCTGGGACAAGCTCAAGCCGCTGTTGTCAAAAGTGAATGTGACCCTAAGAGGTGTACGTCTACCGGAGGTTCGTGCTGTCCTCGCGAACCAGCCTCCGCCGCTTGAATTCCTGATTGGCAAAGGAAAGCAAAAGGACTATGTATTGACAGCTACCCATATGGCTGAGCTTATCTTGCTTGAAGATTATTCGATCCTGATTATGAATGGATTGATCTATGATGTGGATAGAGAAACACTCCATATGATCGCACTACTCCAGCAGCAGTTCAAGGCAGCAGGGGAGATTGCGGTTGCTCCCGGACAGATCGGGCCAGTGGTGCAGCAGGTGCTGCCAGTCTTAAGGAAGATTGGGAAGGTTCGTGTGGAGCAGTCCGTACACGAGCAAATTGTGGAGCCTGACCTACAGTCTAAGCTTTATCTGGATTATGCGGACGGAACGATCATGATCCGGCTGGAATTTCATTATGAGGACATCGTGATTCATCCGCTGGATGAGAAGCAGGGGGAAGCGGCGCACAAGTCCAAGATACTGATTCGTAATTTCCAGCAAGAGCATACAATTATGGCTGCTTTGGATCATTCTCCGCTAAGGCGGGAGGGGCAGTGCTGGGCTTCGGGAAGTGAGCTGGTTATTTACGAGACACTGTTTCAGGTTGTGCCTGCTCTGGAGGATCATGCAGAACTGTTCATCTCCACGGCTGTTCAAGGGCTGCTTCAGGAGCGTAAAGCCTATCCGAAGATCACAGCGGATTTGAATGAAGGCATGGATTGGCTGGAAATTTCGTTTGAGCTGGAGGGCTTGGATGAACAGGAGACAGTTTGGGTCATGCAGGCAATTGTGGAGAAAAAGAAATATATCCGCCTGCGCAGCGGGGCTTTTCTGCAGCTTGAAGGGGAACGCTTCAGCGAATTCGGTACGATTGCCGAGCGGCTCAATCTCAGTAAGAAGGAAGTGAAAGGCTCCCGCATTCACCTGCCCTCCATTCAGGCTCTTCAGCTTCCCGAACGGGAGCACGGGTTCAAGCATACGAAGTGGGGCAAGTCCCTCCGGGAATTCCTCGAGCAGCTGCGGGACCCGGAACGTATGGAGTTCGAGCTGCCGGATGCGCTGAAGCCTGTTCTCCGGGATTACCAGGCCAAAGGCTTCCAATGGATGAAGACCTTGTCGAAATTCAGGTTCGGCGGGATTCTTGCAGATGATATGGGACTGGGTAAAACCATTCAGAGTATCGCGTATATCTGCTCTGAGCTGGCTGAAAGGATACCTCAGACGCAGGCTAAAGCTCCAGTGCTGATCTTGTGTCCGGCGTCCTTAACCTATAACTGGGAGAATGAATTTGCCCGGTTCGCACCAGAGGTAAATGTACTTGTAGTGGCTGGACAGAAGGAGGAGCGCAGCGGGATGCTGGAAAGTAAGGCGATGGAAGAAGCAGATGTAATTATAACCTCGTACCCGCTGCTCCGCAGAGATATTGAGCAGTATGCAGGCACGCTCTTCCATGCGCTCATACTGGATGAAGCCCAGGCGATCAAGAATTCAGCCTCCCAGACGGCAAAGGCGGTCCAATCGATTCAGGCATCACGAAAATTCGCTTTGACCGGAACACCGATTGAGAATTCGGTGGAGGAGCTGGAAGCGATTTTCAGCACAGTCTTCCCGGCGCTGTTCACGGGGAGATTATCCTTCAAGGAGCTGCCTGCGGCACGAATTGCCAGCATTGTGTCCCCTTTTATTCTGCGGCGGCTCAAAAAAGAGGTGCTGGAGGAACTGCCGGACCGCATAGATACCGTACTACGCACAGAACTGCAGGATGAGCAAAAGCAGGTGTATCTCGCTTATCTATCCAGGCTGCGGGATGATACAGAGCAGGACTTGGTAGCCGAAGGCTTCCACAAGAGCCGGATGAAGATTCTGGCAGGCATCACCCGCTTACGGCAGATCTGCTGTCATCCTTCGCTGTTCATTGAGAATTATACGGGCGGTTCCGGCAAGCTGGAGCAATTCCTGGAGACGGTGCAGGAATGCCGCGATTCAGGCCGCAGAATGCTGGTGTTCTCGCAATTTTCCAGCATGTTAGAGCTGATCCGGCAGAGCATGGAAGAAGCGGGAGTTCAGCCCTTATATCTGGACGGCTCGACTCCGGGCAAGGAGCGGGTGGAGCTGTGCAAGCTTTTCAATGAAGGTGAAGGTGAAGTGTTCTTGATCTCGCTTAAGGCGGGCGGAACAGGGCTGAATCTGACTGGAGCGGACACGGTGATTCTGTACGATCTGTGGTGGAATCCGGCAGTTGAGGAGCAAGCCATTGGCCGGGCACACCGGATGGGGCAGCGGAATGTAGTACAAGTGATCCGGCTGATCACCGAAGGTTCCATTGAGGAGAAGATGCTAGAGCTGCAGCAACGCAAAAAAGATCTCATCGAAGAGATTATCGATGCTGGAGAGAACAAGACCACACGGCTGTCGGAAGAGGATATCCGCGAGCTGCTGCGGGTGTAGAGAGCCCGTACCTATTTTCCCCGTACATGCACTTCTAGGCACCTACCCACATACAATAAAAGGACCATGAACCCGTTGTTCTCCTAACTGATCGGTTTCATTGTACATGTGCGGGAGGTGTCGCCAAGTTGCCTGGAATCATAAGCACGATTGCGCTGCTGATCAAAGAATTGACGCTGCTGGTATCCTACGTAAGGAACAACGCTTTTCCCCAGCCTCTATCGGAGCAGGATGAGAGCAAATACTTAGGCATGATGGCCGAGGGAGACGCCAAGGCACGGAACCTGCTGATCGAGCATAACCTGCGGCTGGTTGCCCATATAGTGAAGAAATTCGACAACACCGGCGAAGACATGGAGGACCTCATCTCCATCGGCACCATCGGCCTGATCAAGGCCATCGAGAGCTACCGCCCGAACAAGGGCACGAAGCTGGCTACTTTTGCTGCCCGTTGTATCGAGAATGAAATCCTGATGCATCTCCGCTCGCTGAAAAAAACCCGCAAAGATGTATCCCTCCACGATCCGATCGGAACGGATAAGGAAGGCAACGAGATCACCCTGATCGATATCCTAGGCTCAGAAGCGGATGATGTGATTAAAGAGGTCGATTTGAAGATTGAGAAGAGCAAGATCTATCGTAATCTGGATATCTTGGATGACCGGGAGAAAGAAGTTGTGGTAGGCCGCTTCGGCCTGGACACGGGCGGGGAAGAGCGGACGCAGCGGGAGATTGCGAAGGAGCTGGGGATCTCGCGGAGCTATGTGTCGCGGATTGAGAAGAGGGCGCTCATGAAGCTGTATCATGAGTTTTATAAGGTGAAGCGGTGAGAGTATAGGGTCTGTCTTTTGACAGACTCTTTTTGTTGTCGAAATTTGGACAAGTAGTTCAAAAGAATTATGTAAAAAGAATAAAATATTTGAATTTTGATGTTATAATTTGGATAAATGTTTTTGTTACATTCACGGAGTAATGCCGCCGAACTAAAATATACTGAATGAATTTTGAAAAATGACGCCGGTCGCGAATAATAATGATCTGAAAAAAATCGCAAAGATTCTTGACATACGTGACATATGCGTATCATTCGTCAATCTACAGGTTAGAGTCCGGGGACAGGTTGAGAGTGCATTACAGAGACTGCAACTGGACCAAAAAGTGAGCAAACTGGATGTATTTAGGAGATCTCTAATTGCTTATCAAATTCTTGAAGCGCATAAAGAACTTTGTTAACCAGTCAAATCATAACGGAACACATGTTTTGTGTCGATATGTTGACTTATAACTATGATTTAATAGAACTATTCATTGCAAACAGGAGGTGATATTTAATGGAATTGAGTCCTTTTAATTATAGAGTTGAGAGAATTAAAGGATTTCTAAATTTGGAGAGCCATCCGGCAAAAAGACAGAGTTATGAATTCAAATTTGCCTATATCGCTTTCTTAAGCGTCGTATTACAAGCGGGATCCAGAAATGAAGAGCAGGTTAGCGATGTATTAAGTACATATAAACGGCACTTTGGCATTAAGGAAAGTGATTATAATCAGTTGCAGAATATCGGAGGTGAGCGAGAAGAAGAGCTTTTCAGCTCTATTCTTCAGTTACTGGGATATCATGGAGATTACCATAAGGGCAAGGAATTTAAAGAATCTGCATGCAGTAAGCTTCTCTTGGGAGAGATGCTGTTTTTTGAATTGAATGATGCCAACAAATTTAACTTCAATCCGCTCCTTCGCTTGTATGCTGATTTTTGTAAGGTTTCGCAGGCAAAGGAGATGGAAATCAAGTCATTACTGATTAAAATAATCGCTGGTGGTGCAGATGTTAAGGGGCTGCTTAAACTGAAACGAATGGAAGTGTTTAAATATCTTCAGAATGCCGCTAACGCCTATTGGGTACAAGAACAGGCCGATTCCGTTCATGTTACAGTTATTGCCACGATGAGTTCCGGGAAGTCAACGCTTCTAAATGCACTGATTGGCAAAAAGGTATTTCCTTCGGAAAACAAAGCGTGTACCTCGACATATTTAAAATTTACCAATAGGCCCAAGATAGTAAGAGAGATAGGGCTGGCTGCAGGTAATCATCCAGATTCCCGCTGGAATCTTACATGCGAGGATATTGCAAGATGGAATGGCGACTCCGGTATTGAGCGGATTGAAGTGGAAGGAAAAATGAATAGCTTTTCGATGCTGAAGAAGCTGAGCGTATCTTTTATTGATACACCCGGTACGAATAATTCGCGAAACCGTGAGCATGAAGTAGTTACTCAAGGAATTCTTGAGCAAAAGAACAGCGATATGATCTTGTATGTCCTGAACGCTACAAATCTTGCTCCAGATGATGATAAGATCCTGCTGCAGCAAGTTGTAAAGCATTTAGGAGACCAACAAGTCATCTTCTTATTGAACAAGACAGATCAACTGGATTTGGAGGCAGACGACAATATTACTGAATCTTTAGCTGTTGCTAGAAGCCATGTGATGGAACTTGGCATCGCTTCACCGGTAATTGTTCCGATATCCTCGTATGCTGCCGGATTGTTCAGGAACATCCTCAGTAACAGCCCCCTAACGAAGCGGGAAATGAGAGATGCTCTTTCACTGCTGGAGTTGTTTCAGATTCCGCAATACGATATGAACAGATATGTTGACAGAAGCCTGATGAAGTCACTGCCGCAATCCACGGTCCATGTCAGATCGCACCGGATGATTCAGGTAGGCAATAAATCCATCAGCTCAAAGGAAATAGTTGAAGCGATGAAGAAGACAGGTATTCATATTTTGGAACAATTGTTGCTGCAAGAGATCAAATATACCCGATAATGAAAGGTGTTCATGTTCATGACCGAAGTGTTTATCCGCTATAACCCGTATAAAGTTGAAACACAGATATTGTACGACAATGAAGAGATCAGCCAAGAAAGTCAACTTGCTAAGTTTAAGAGTGAGCGATTGCAGGTCTGGCTGGACCAGCTGATTGATATATTAATAGACGAGCTTAACGAGACAGAGTTCCAGCTTGTATTCCAGGGGACGCTCCCCGATTATGACGATGTAATTGAGGCCTGTGAGAGATACAATCAGAGCAAGACTGCTGAAATTAAGTTAGCCCATATTCCAGCTGAAGGCAAAGATGATAAAATCAGCGATCTGACGCAGCTTGTTCATGAAATGCAGCACGGTCCGTTCGAAGAGCTCCGCAGTGATACTATTAGGAAGAATTTCGAAAAAGCGCTCAGCTCAGATTTTGAAATTGCTGTAATTGCGACCATGAGCTCAGGTAAATCGACGCTGATCAACTCCTTGCTGGGCAAAGAACTAATGCCATCCAAGCAAGCCGCCTGTACGGCAACCATTGCTAGCATCAAAAATATACCCAGCCGCAACGAATTTATCGGCTGTTGCTATGATCTGGGAGGCAACGAGATTGAACCGTTACAGCCTTTGGACAGCGACCGAATGAAGGAATTCAACAACAATGAAGAGGTCTCACATATTGAGATCGAAGGTAGTATTCCATATATATCTTCCAAGAGCATGAATCTGATTTTGGTAGATACCCCTGGGCCGAACAACTCCAGGAACAGTAACCATAAAGAGCATACCTACAGAGTTATCAAAAATGAATCCAAGCCACTAGTACTCTATGTGCTGAATTCAACTCAGCTCAGCACAGATGATGATAATAATCTGCTGTCGATTGTGGCGGAGCAAATGAAGAGCGGGGGGAAACAGTCTAAGGACCGGTTTATTTTTGCAGTCAACAAAATCGATCTGTTCGATCCTGAACGGGAAACGATTGAGGAGACCCTAAAGGATGTCAGAGACTATCTGCAGGATAAGGGGATCATGAATCCTAATATTTTCCCGGTCTCCGCGGAGACGGCAAAATTGATCCGGATGGACCAGAACGGGGATACCCTGACCCGCAAGCAGCAGCAGACACTGAATGCGCATGACTTCTTTATTGAGGAACCTCAGATGCACCTGGTTAAGTATGCTCCGCTGAGTAACACCAAGAAACGTAAGCTGTTAAGTCAAATCGAACAAGCCCGGAGAACGAATGATACCTACGCTGAAGCGTTGATCCATTCCGGGATTCCATCGATTGAAGAAGCGATCAACGAGTATTTGGATAAGTATGCGGTGACCTCAAAAATTACAGCAGCTGTGAACTCTTTCAAAGATATTGTGGAAGGCAAGAAAATGGAACAGCAGCTACAGGCGCAAATGTCAGGCAACGAGGAATTGCGGAAGAACATCAATACGCAAATGAAACGGATTCAAGAGGAACTTTCGAAAGGGCAGAAGGCAAGCGCCTTTAAAGAACGGATCAATAATAAGAAATATGACGTACGTTCTGTAATGAGAAGGATCGAGGGCAAGGTACATACCAAGATCGATGATTTTGCGGCGGTATTCAATAACGAAGGCAGTATCGAAGTATCCAGAGCGAATAAAATCATCTCTAAATTGAAAGAGGACATCTCCTCTCTGCAAAGTGACATTAAGACCGATCTGGAGATCATCATTCTGGCAACGATGCAAAATGACGCCGATCAATTGCTGGAAGAGTATCGCAGCTATGTCAAGGACCTGATTGAAGTAAGCGGCGATAGCCTCCAGCCAGATGAATTCCAAATTTTTGCTTTGGATATCCCTGACGCCGAGACGCTGGTAGACAATATGAAATATAACAAGAGTGTTGCGAACGGGGAGCGATGGGTGAAAACCTCAAAGTGGTGGAATCCATTCTCCTATGGATCAGGATATAATGAGACAATCTATGTCACTAAAACCTTAGTAGACGTTGATCGTATCGCAGAAGAGATAATTAATCCTGCTAAGCAGGAGTTGTTAAAGAATGTTAACGAGGCACAGGCTTTCCTTGACAATGAAGTAGCCAAGCTGAAGACATTTTTTAATTTGGAAATTAATCGCTTGGAGGAGCTATTATTGCTGAAGGTCAATGAAATTGAGGAGCTATCGGGTGATAGCGAGATGCTCAATTCCAGAATCAGTGAAGACCTGGAGAAAAGCAAGTGGCTGCACAACTTTGTAGGGCGTCTGGAGCAAATCTTAGAAATTTAAAAAGGAAGTGACTGATAAAATGTTCCAACCGCAAAGTTATCTAGTTGAGGCTGTGAATAAGCGGGATATAGAGCAGGTAAGAGTAGCTCTAAGCACTTATCTCTCCAAAAATCCGACCAATGAGCAAAATGAAGTCTTGCTAGCAGCGGAATATGCTGAGAGCCGCTTGTCTGAACCCCTTTGGATAGAGCATGACGGCTTGTACATCGAACAGGATTATAGCAAGTGGACTACCGAATATCTGGGCCAATTGAAGAGCGACCTCCGCTATAATTTCTCCAGGGAACGGTTTGAATTTATTATTGAAGTCGGTAAAAAGGTCCGACTGTCGTATGGAAAAGTACCTCCGACTCCGGCTCAAACCTCCGAACAAGTTGCTGCACAATTGGTGAGACGGCCGGCGGTTGTACAAGTCTCGTCACAGCTGGTTGCGCCAGCTTCATCACCGGCAGCACTAAAGACAAACACTGTACCTGTGAGGATGGCTGATACGGGAAAGCCGAATACAAAATGGCTAGTGATAGCGGGACTGGGAGGAATAGCGATACTGGGAGTAGCCCTGTTTCTGTTGACCAGAAACCACAAATAGGAACTGAGTCTGTGCCTGTGCCAAACAGTCAAGAAACCTCATGGAATACATCTGCCACTCGCAGCTATAGCGAAGATAACCGTGCTCCCGCCTCTAAAGTCGTTATCAAAAAGAGAGAAGGAATTCTGGACCGGCTCAAATGGGGCAGAGAATCAAATGAGCAGAATAGAAGAACCTACAATTCGCAAAGTCAAAAATCAAAAAAAACAAAACGTAACTTAAAATAGAAGGTGATTAGGATGAACAATATCTCGGATATGGTCGAACTAGACGGTAGGAACTTCAAGGATCTGGATGAGGCATTCGAGGTTTCGCTTGATTTTGTACAGAAAAATTATTTGGACGAGCTGCATCTGCGCAATGTTGTTCCTGTCCCCAAGCATATCAGCGATTTGACGACCCGGAATAACATCCGGTTGTTCAAGATGAATAAACTAGTCTTTGACAAGCAGGAGAACAATCTCGATAAGATTATGAGTGTATACAATACTCTGGGGAATGTATACGGTTCGCTTGTCATGATCATTAATAGCGACGGTAACCGCACCGATCTTTATCTGGGTACCCGGACGGGCTCCAAGGAGCAGGATGTAAATTCGGCGAAGGAAGCCCTGAAGAAAAGCTTCGAAGGAAACTTTCCCGGCAGTGATATCAAGAACTTAACCAACAGTGAAATTGAGAAGGTGATCTCCTCCATCTTCACTTCAGAGCTGTCACAGAATGAGAACAGCATCTCTTCTGTCTCCGGTGTCCCTTCTTTGAAGGATCAGGATAAGGCTAAATTTGTTCAGGGACTGGAAAAGCTTGTCGATGCGATGAAGGGGGAGGAATTCTCCGCTATTTTTGTGGCAGACCCGATCTCGCACAGGAACATTGAAGAGATTAAGCTCGGTTACGAAAATTTATACTCACAATTGATACCGTTCGCGAAATGTGATTTGAGCTTCAATTCAAGCGACAGCATTGCGATTTCAGAAGGAATGAGCAAGGGAGTTACGGCGACGATCAATGAGAGTCTTACCAAGACGCAAAGCTATACTCAGGGCTCATCCGAGTCGGAGAGCCAGACCGAGTCCCACTCCAAGACGACCAATTGGGGCGGAGCGCTTGGTGGATTAGGCGCAGCGGGAGGATTTCTGCTTGGTGGACCGGCCGGAGCTGTAATAGCGGGGGGGATTGCTGGTATGGCCGGATCATTGATCGGCAGTTCGACAGACGGTACGACCCATGCGCAATCCAAGACAACTAATCAGTCGCTGACTGAGGGAGAGTCTGAGATGCGCGGAAGATCGGACTCCACTTCTACCCAGGAAAACTCATCTGAGACACAGACCATCGGAAACTCTAGAAACCTGCAAATCCAATTTGAAAATAAGACGGTAACTAATTTACTGCAAAAGATCGATGAACAATTACTCCGGCTGAAAAGCTCCGAGGATTTCGGTATGTGGAGCTGTGCCTGTTATTTCATTGCACCGAGCGTTCAGACTTCCCGGGTAGCTGCAAGTACGTATAAAGCGATAATGCGCGGCGAGAATTCAGCGGTGGAGAACTCATTTATTAATACATGGGACAACAACAATAAAGCTAATCTATTGGAAGTTGGAAAGTATCTGAAAAAATTTAATCACCCGCTGATCGAAATGAAAGTTAATACCGGCATGGATTTGCCGCATATCTCCCCAGGTTCGTTAATCAATGGCAAGGAGCTGGCGCTTCAATTGGGCTTTCCCCAAAAATCGCTGAATGGGCTTCCGGTCATTGAGACGGCTGAATTTGGCAGAAATATTGTTACCTATGATCAGACTGAAGGAAGTCGGGCTGCACTTAAGCTGGGCAACGTGTTTCATATGGGGAAGCCGGAGAATACAAGCGTCGAGATTGATGTTAACAGCCTTACGATGCATACCTTCGTTACGGGCTCTACGGGTTCAGGGAAGTCGAATACGATTTATCAAATGCTGAATGAGCTGGTCAGAAAAAACATTCATTTTCTAGTCATCGAACCGACAAAAGGTGAATACAAAAAAATCTTCGGCGGCCGTAAGGACGTTTCTGTGTTTGGCACCAATGCGAATTTTACCGAGCTGCTCCGGATCAATCCTTTCCGCTTTCCGTCTCAGGTGCATGTGCTGGAGCATATTGACCGAATTATTGAAATCTTCAATGCTTGCTGGCCGATGTACGCGGCAATGCCGGCGGTGCTGAAGGAAGCAATCGAACGGACATACATCTCCATCGGGTGGGATTTAGAAGAGTCCTTTTATTTCGGGGACGAGGTGCAATATCCGACATTCTATGATCTATTGACGATTATGCCTGTTGTCATTGGTGAATCCGCATATTCCGAAGAGGTAAAGAGCAACTACATAGGTGCACTCGTGACCAGAGTGAAGTCAATGACCAACGGCTTGTTCGGTAAAATATTCACAGATGACGAAATCGCTAGTGAAGCATTGTTCGACCAGAATTGCATAATTGACTTAAGCCGGGTAGGTTCGGTTGAGACGAAGGCATTAATTATGGGGATTCTGTTCATGAGGCTTCAAGAGTACAGAATGTCAATTGACAGTCCTATCAACAGCGAGCTGCAGCATGTGACTGTTATTGAAGAAGCTCATCACCTGCTGCGCCGCGTTGCTTCCGAGCAGAGCCAGGAAGGGACCAATCTGCAGGGCAAGTCGGTTGAGATGATTGCCAATGCAATTGCCGAAATGAGAACTTACGGGGAAGGGTTCATCATTGCTGACCAGGCACCTAATTTATTGGACCGTTCGGTCATCAGAAACACTAATACCAAGATCATTTTGAGGCTGCCAGATGAATTGGACCGCTCCGAGGTCGGCAAAACTGCCAATCTAAATGAACATCAGATCAATGAGCTCCCAAAATTACGCACCGGTATTGCTGCGGTATATCAAAATAACTGGCTACAGCCGGTATTATGTGAAGTGAGTGAATTCAATAATTATCAGTCGTATTCGCCGAAAAAAAAAGAGTCCTTTCCAAAACAGCGCCCGAACCGAGAGATGCTGAGCAAGCTGCTCGAATTACTGCTGCTGGAAAGAGTCTCGGAGAACAGCCGTAGCATCCTGGCCTCATTTGAATCCAACCGTCTAAAAAAATGGTTGTTGAGCTATCCTGTAAGTCATTCGACCAGGCAGTCGCTTCTGCACGATCTGGAGTATTTTGAGTTGAATCATAAAATGCAGTTGTGGGAACAGAAGAACTTTGGGGAATTGTCGCGAATTGTATCTTCGCTGATCCCGCAAAGAGTAGGACTCATTCAATATGCCAAAGCTGCCGAGAATTTTACGGAATGGAATAAAAGATTTGTTGAAGGGCTCGGAAAGTATATTGCATTTTCAAATCCGGAAGCATACGAGCCGGCTGTAATGCAATGTCTGCTTCAAGATAAAGCCCAGGAGGACCCGGGATTTAGAGACTTTTATTATTTGTGGATCGAAGAACAGAAGGAAGGGGAGGTTCGAGTATGTTAGAGGCTCTTTCATCTATAAGTATGAACTGGGAGACGATGAAAGAGGGAGTAAGTAATGTCTCTTTTGATGTTCCCGGCTTTGCCAAGGATCTGAAACCGAGTTCTATTACTACCTTTGATTTGGCCAATGAACCACTATATCTCAAGACTAGGAATGAGGGACTGGCCGGAGAGTGCCATCCCGAGACAAATATTCCCTTTCAGGAAAAAATCATACAGACCTCGGAGGGGACCTTTACTGGCGTGTTCCCTGAATTTCCGGTTGCATATGAGATGGAATTAGATGAGTCGTTATATCAGGAATCAGATGCCAAGCAATTTAAAGCAGCCACGCAATCGCTTGGTGAAGCGATCAGCAGCGACCCTGACCTGAAGGCGAAATTTGATGAAAGACAAATCGAACAAGTCAATAACGGCAAGGTGCCGGAAGGATACGTCTGGCATCATAATGAGGACCCGGGCGTTATGCAGCTGGTAGACCGTTCGCTTCATGAAACTACTGCTCATACAGGCGGAAGATCTATTTGGGGTGGCGGATCGGAAAATAGATAAATATTGAGGAGGAGGCTTGCAAATGGAACAAGCGAATAATGTAAAGTGGATTCTTGCAAAGAGTGAACTCTCCCGGGAGGATGTATCGAAAGTAGAGGAAGCTTTAAGTATTTTATTACCCCCTGATTACGTCAGTTGCGTGTTACTGAAGAATGGTGGACAACCTGTTCCGGATACCTTTGATTTTGAGGGTAAAAAAGAAGTGGTGTTCAATTCCTTGATTGATCTTAACATCAGGGGGAATAGAAATGTTCTGGAAGTACATAACCGGTTGAAGGACCGCCTTCCGGAGAACGTGTTTCCTTTTGCAGATGATCCCTTTGGCAACTATCTGTGCTTTGATTACCGTGCAGGAAACCAGCCTTCAATTGTATTCTGGGATCATGAGCAATCAGAGGGCGGGGCAAATCCGGAAGTGTGCTTTGTTTGTAATTCCTTTAGCGAGTTAGTGGATAAATTGTATGAGTAGTAGTCGGCCAATGAGTTTTTCTCCAGAAGTTAATGTTAAATTTAAACGGACAAAAGCAGCCCGCAGAACGGTCGGGTTGCTTTTGAGTTGTTTACCTATGCTTTGTAACTGAGCAGGTTAACATACAAATTCTCGTTATTAATAATATGGATCTTCAAGCTGAACTCTGAAGATTCCGGCGTATCTATTTTCTCCATTTTGTGGGATTCTCCTTGATATGGAAACTACGGATGCAGAGATGGTTGGGTTATGAATTGGTTCCCTCTCTGGTGTGATGCAAATTGACCAGGCTGTCGTCCGCATGTATTGTGACGAAGAACGAAATAAAAGCGACCAAACATGGGGATTAAAAACCGTGTTTTATCGCTTACATTCACATAATTTATTTTTGCTTCATCTTTATTCGGATTCGAAGTCTGGAGTTGCGGTTAGGGGGGCTTCGCGTATTTGGCGTATTTGCTTTGTCTGCTTTCTGCATGATTACCTTGGCTGCAGCAAAGAGCTGCAAGGCATAGGTGATATTAACCATAAAAGTATTAATATGTTTCCATGCACTTTCCCAATTTACCTCCGAAATTATTTCCATCATCTGGTGTATAAGGGCTATAAAATTCATGTGCTAATTCCTCCTTTCATTATCTGGTACAAGTTCACCTCACACCACAATATTATTTGCGTTTTCTGATATTCCGTCTTCGGTATTTAGTGTTCTGCTTTCTGCGTCGGGACGATGGGATGTACGGATATGGCGGCGTGGGATGTTGCGGCGGAAGTTGCTCGTCCTGCTTATCGTTTGCCTTTGTGATTAAGAAAAGCTCCAAGACGTTCGTGGCAAACTCCACGCCGTCCTTAACCTGATGATACAGCTTACCCCATGGGACTTGTCCCACCCAGTTTTTAACTTGGTGAAGCGATTCAATTAATTGTTGATACATTGTTTTGTCCTCCTGAATAAATAAATATATAATGCCTCTTTATATTTAAATTTTTCTGATAATCTCCTACTTCGGCGTACCACTTATTTTAAAAGCCACTGATTTATCGAGTTCTTTCATATAAAGGGGACGAATGGAGGAGGCAGCGGGAACAGTAGCACCCAGGCCAGTTGTTCAGGATCTGCAGCTTACGGCTGAAGATCCTGAACTGTTAGCAGGCGGAGTTCATGTGGCGACAAACCATCTGTGCTTATGAGCTCCGATGTCGCCGGCGGATCCTAGTGGAGTTTGTCGCAGATTGCCGCCTCGAGATCCTCTGGACGGGAGGAAGAGGCGATTGCGGATTCTCCGTCTTTGTTTTGCCGGCAAGGACCAGCTCAATAATTCTGGCAGTCAGATCAAGGATGCAGCTGATTAAAGTGGATGCCACAATCCAATCAATGTTAACCAGCCAAACCCTCAAATCGTATAAGATAGAGATAATAATAGTAGTCAATGTAATCCTCTTCCTTTCGCATGGTTGTATTTGCGCGGGCCGCGGCACCGCATCTCCTCCTTTCAAAGGGCCTGCGCGATCGAGCTAAGATGGGCTTGCTTGGAACGATGCAGCGATGTACTGCCCCTTCTTATTACATGGTTAAACTGTGCATATAACATTGCGCGGTAACACCCCCTATACTTTTGCGAACTATTTTGCGTACTAGTTTTGTTTTTTGCGGGTTGCGTTGAGTTCTACAAAGTAGTAATACCTACTAAAAGGACTCAAATGATATTGCGCGTAGTTCCACACACTATGTTTTTTTCGCGCTCAGATTTCTTTGTCTAATAATGAAGAGAAGCCAAATCACTTCTGTCATATTTCTTATTTACCTACGAGAGTAAGCACAGAACTAAAGTGGACGAATGCTTATGAACGGGATAAGCCGATTCTCTCACTGGTAAAGTAACAGTGGCCGGGAATATTCCGTCTTCCGAAATGACAGTTGCCGACACCGGGTACCGGAATGCTCCGTAAGGAGACGTCTTCTTTCGAGAATAGGGTTCAGATATGGGCAGGTTAAAAAAGGTCACAGAAGATACCTTCTGTGACCTTTTTTGCAGTGGTACGCCCAGCATGGGCGTCATCTTTAGGGTGAAAGTCCCGAGCGGGGGCTGGCAAGCGCCTACCGTTAGCCAAGGGCAAGGGTGTCTACCGTGAGGTGGAATCTGAAGGAAGCCGGAGGCAAAAGCACGGCCTGAGGTACACGAATCCAATTAGAGGCGGCTGCAGCCGGATGAGTCACCCACACATGACAAAATCCAAAGCTGCCAAGTGCTGTAGCCGTAGACTTGGGCAGGCGCGGGCGGAAAGATGACGTTCTTATCTGGGGAGGCCTGTCGGATATGCAAGGAAAAAAACTTGTAACCGTAGCTGAGAGGCTACGCTGAACTGGCAGGAGTCAGCAGAAGCCATAGTACGTAAACTGTTGCAACCGTTTACGGAAGGGCTGAACCGAAAGGAGAGAGGAAACCGATGCGTTCGCATGAAGAGCAACGACAGCAGAATATCTCGCAAGAGAGCTTGCGGCAAAGAGAAGCGGTGAAGCCGTCAGGGTATGCCGGAGCGCCGAGTTCTTCATCGGCACAAGTCGGCCTTTCCTCTCGCAAAGCAGAGAGCCACCTGCTGGAGCGAATGCTCGAAGGAGATAACCTTCGGCTCGCATACAAACGAGTGGTCCAGAACGGAGGAGCACCCGGTGTGGACAATGTAACGGTAGCGAATCTACAGGCTTATTTGAAAACACATTGGGAACCGGTGAAAGCCGAACTTCTTGCGGGTACCTATAAACCTGCACCCGTCAAACGGGTGGAAATCCCCAAACCCGGAGGCGGCGTACGGCTGCTAGGCATCCCGACGGTAATGGACCGCTTTCTCCAGCAGGCTCTTCTACAAGTCATGAATCCGGTCTTTGACGCAGGATTCTCGTGGTACAGCTACGGATTTCGGCCGGGAAAGAGCGCCCATGACGCCGTGAAACAAGCACAAAGATATATCCAAAGTGGTTTGAGATGGGTCGTAGACCTCGATCTCGAGAAATTCTTTGACCGGGTAAATCACGATAGGCTCATGGCAAGGGTTGCGCGGAAAGTAGCAGACAAGAGAGTACTAACACTGATTCGCGCGTATCTTAGCGCCGGAGTGATAGTCAATGGAAAGCTGGAGCATAGCCGGGAAGGAACGCCACAAGGCGGTCCGCTCAGTCCGCTTCTGGCAAACATTCTATTGGATGATCTGGATAAGGAATTGACCGGACGCGGACTGCGGTTTGTACGCTACGCGGACGACTGTAATATCTTTGTGGCGAGTAAACGAGCGGGCGAACGGGTCATGGAATCGGTCAGCCGATTTGTAGAAGGAAAGCTAAAACTGAAAGTGAACCGGGAGAAAAGTGCGGTAGCCAGACCCTGGCACCGGAAGTTCCTAGGATTCAGTTTCCTGAGCCAGAAACAGGCAACCATACGAATAGCGCCGAAGAGTCTTAAAGCATGCAAAGAGAGAATTCGAGAGCTAACGAACCGAACCTGGTCCATCTCAATGGAAGAACGAATAAGCCGATTAAATCAATATCTGATGGGCTGGCTAGGCTATTTCCATTTGGCATCGGCCAAGAAACACCTCCAAACGCTGGACCAGTGGATTCGAAGAGGGTTGCGAATGTGCCTGTGGAAACAGTGGAAACGAGTACGCACACGAATCCGCGAACTCCGGGCACTAGGAACGCCCGAGTGGGCCTGTTTCACAATGGCAAACTCACGGCGAGGCGCATGGGAAATGTCCCGGAATACAAATAATGCCCTTCCGACTTCCTACTGGGAAGGGAAAGGGCTGAAAAGTTTGCTTTCACGTTACTTAGAGTTTTGTTAACCTTTTGGAACCGCCGTATGCGGACCCGCATGTACGGTGGTGTGAGAGGACGGGGGTTTGCCGCCCCCTCCTACTCGATTAGTAACGATCAAATTTACATCGCATCGTGTCCACAACCTCAAGAAATTCGACAACACCGGCGAAGACATGGAGGAGCTCATCTCCATCGGCACCATCGGCCTGATCAAGGCCATCGAGAGCTACCGCCCGAACAAGGGCACGAAGCTGGCAACTTTTGCCGCCCGTTGTATCGAGAATGAAATCCTGATGCATCTCCGCTCGCTGAAAAAAACCCGCAAAGATGTATCCCTCCACGATCCGATCGGAACGGATAAGGAAGGCAACGAGATCACCCTGATCGATATCCTAGGCTCAGAAGCGGATGATGTGATTAAAGAGGTCGATTTGAAGATTGAGAAGAGCAAGATCTATCGTAATCTGGATATCTTGGATGACCGGGAGAAAGAAGTTGTGGTAGGCCGCTTCGGCCTGGACACGGGCGGGGAAGAGCGGACGCAGCGGGAGATTGCGAAGGAGCTGGGGATCTCGCGGAGCTATGTGTCGCGGATTGAGAAGAGGGCGCTCATGAAGCTGTATCATGAGTTTTATAAGGTGAAGCGGTGAAGAGAGAGGGTTGCCTGTAGGAATGAGACAGTGGAGGTCTCAGTCTTGCAGGTTTTTTTAATGAAATTCAACGATTAGATTCAATATACCAAGCTCTTAGCTGAAATAAATTGCGTTTTACTGTGGTATACTCGAACTATAAGCGGAAATGAGGTGTTTCTATATTGAGAAATATTACACAGGACCTTGCCAAATTGATTCGACTAACAGGTGACCGTGCCAAATTGGATGCTAAAGCAAATGGAACATATATAGTATACAAAACACCGGAAGGACAAATCGTTAGAGAGTACAGTACCGGTAAGATCGTGAAAATGAACGAACAGGATTTCATCCATGAATGAGACAAAGGCAACGATGTTTGTGTTTGCCGGTAATAATGGAAGTGGCAAGAGCACAATCCGCAACTTGATTGTTGACAGGCTTGGGGTAAGTGTAAATATTGACCCCGATGCACTGGCCCGTAAAATTAATAATGGGCATCCTGAAAAGAGTAAAGTATCTGCCGGGAAAGAAGCTATAAGGATAGCTAGGGAATGTATTCGAAATAAATGGGATTTCAGTGTGGAAACTACTTTAGCTGGTGGTAACGTTATAAGGCAGATGAGAGATGCAAAGGAACAAGGCTTTGAAATTATTATGTTTTATGTGGGACTAGGGGATGTACGGCTAAATATTGAACGTGTTGCTTTGCGAGTGAAGAACGGTGGTCATCATATTGAAACCGAGGATATTATTAGACGCAATATAACCAGTATGAATAATCTGTTATCTCACTTAGATCTGATTGATCAATTAATTGTTATTGATAATAGTAAAGCTGATGGGGAATTTATTCTTGAAGCGGATAAAAACGGGATAAAGTATTATTTAAATGAACTGCCTGAATGGGCCAAAGTAATTGATAAACAATTACAGATTAAATACAAAACGTAAAAGAACCAATTCGAATCGGAAACGATCTTGATTGGTTTATTTTTTTAAAAAACCCGCAAGGACGTATCCCTCCACGATCCGATCGGAACGGATAAGGAAGGCAATGAGATCACCCTGATCGATATCCTAGGCTCAGAAGCGGATGATGTGATTAAAGAGGTCGATCTGAAGATTGAGAAGAGCAAGATTTATCGGAATCTGGATATCTTGGATGATCGTGAGAAGGAAGTCGTGGTCGGGCGGTTTGGGCTTGATACAGGCGGGGAGGAGCGGACGCAGCGGGAGATTGCGAAGGAGCTGGGGATCTCACGGAGCTATGTGTCGCGGATTGAGAAGAGGGCGCTCATGAAGCTGTATCATGAGTTTTATAAGGTGAAGCGGTAGGTTACAAGAAGGAGTTGTTTGCGTCTAAGCATCTAGTGAAAAGTATGACTCCAAATGGGGGATACTTTTCACTAGATGCTTTTCTTTTCAGAATTTTGCGAAGGGTAGTACAAACATTGAATGCCGATGGTTGGATTCTTATGAGACTACGATTGGTATCAATAAATTAGCAGTGGTTGATCAGGAATTAAAAATTTAAAAGCACCTATTCATTCGGAGATTAGTAGTTTATGATTACTGAACTGAAGGGGTGTTTTTTAATTTGTTTGCAGAAGTGCCGACCTGCCTGCTGAACGGTAAGCTGTAAAGCAAATAAGGAAATTAATCGGGCGAAAAGAAAATTTTGCTATAGAAGCTACTCTGTCGTAGGCAAGCTAAATCGTACAACGTGCCATTCCTTAAACATGCCGAAAGCCCTTCTTGCCCATTTCGATCGCTTATGCTAACTGTAAGCATTCACGATTCAACTCATCTCCACTATCTCATTAACAAAGGATGCTCACTATGGAAAAGAAAATTATACAGCTCATGGGAACGGTTATTACGATGGTCGTTCATCATCAGAATGCAGCGGCGCTCTTGGCGGATGCGGAGCAGCAGCTGATTGACTACGAGCAGCGCTTCAGTGCGAATAATCCGAGCTCGGCGCTCATGCAGATTAATAACCAAGCCGGGAAGAGTCCCGTAATTGTCGATACGGATCTGTTCGATCTGATTGCAATCGGGAAGAGGGAGAGTCTCGTAGCAGACAGTCTGCTGAACATCGCGATTGGTCCCTTAGTCAAGGCGTGGAAGATCGGGTTTGCAGGGGCGCAGCATCCTCCGGAAGCGGTCATTGCGGAGTGTCGGCAGCTTATCGATCCGCATCATATTCAATTGGATGAGGAACGGAAGACTGTTTTCCTGGAAAAGGAAAGGATGGAGGTTGATCTGGGTGCGCTGGCCAAAGGGTACTTTGCAGATCGAATTGTGGAGGTATTCAAGCGTCAGGGGGCGAGCGCAGGGTTCATCGATCTAGGTGGGAATGTGCTGACTTTTGGTGAGAACCCGGCGTCTGAAGACGGGTTATGGCGGGTCGGGATTCAGAATCCACAGCTACCGCGAGGGAATTATGCGTTGATCTTGAAATTGAAGAACCAATCCATTGTGACTTCTGGCGTGTATGAGCGGAAGTTGGAGGTTGCGGGCCGGAAGTACCATCATATTTTTGACGGACAAACGGGGTACCCGGTACAGAGCGATGTAGCAAGCTTGACAATTGTAACGGAGCAGTCATTGGAGGGAGAGATTGGTTCTACCCGTCTATTTGGCAAGCGTGCGGCCGAGATCATTCGTACGCTGAATTCGACCGCTGAGATTGAGGGTATCGTGATCACGGAACATAACGAGCTGGCTGTTACGGATGCTCTGCGTGCATACATGGAACATCTGTAGTAAAGAGTGCGATCAAATCTTGTTCCACCGAAGATAGAGGTTTGTTTTTGGAATAGGCAATAAAATAATCGAGCGACAACAAATCCAGTGATAAGGGCAACAGGCGGTAGCCCTGAGGGACTTCCGACATGCAGATACTATAGGGGACGAATGCGATACCAACGCCTTTCTTGGCTAACTCCAGCGTGGTGAAAATATTCGTGCTTTCCAATATAACAGTTGGCTTGATCTTAAACTTCTGAAATAGGTGATCAAGCTGCCGGCGAATCGAAGAACCTTTTTTGGTCAGCACAAGGGGACTTTGCAGTAGCAGCTTCAGATTGGCATGGCTCTCCTCTAACGTCTTCGGATTAATGTCATACAACGGGGAGTCCTCTGTCACCACCGCATAATAACCGTGAGGCCCCCATGAGACAACATTCAGATTGGGCGAGAGGGTCTCTGGATTTTGTCCGATAAAAAAATCCAGTTCATGGTTCAACACGCGGATTTCATTGACCTCGGAGTAATCCTCTTGAATCTCGATCTTAATAGACGGGTAATTTTTCATGAAATCGGGCAAAAACAAAGGCAATAAATACGAACCTAAGCTGGACAAGATACCGAGCTTGATCGTCTGGGTGTCTCTTATGGAATAGTGAGCGATTCGTTTGTGGAATTGTTCCTGCGCCATTTCAAGGGACATCAGATACTGATAGTACAGCTTGCCTGCCTCAGTTAGTTGCAAGGGAGAGGTCTGTCGATTCAAAATTTCTGTGCCGATTTCATGCTCGATTCGCTTGATAAGCTGCGTGAGGTAAGGTTGCGAAACATACAGGTCCTTGGCGGCCTTAGTATAGCTTCCGTGCTTGAGAATCGCGTCAAGATAATGAAGGATATTGGAAGAATCAATCGTAGTCATAAGGATCACCTGCTCTCATTAAAGATGGTATAAGAGAACTGTTATAGAACGATAAGAAAATGGATATTTCACAAATGTATTTTTTCATACTAAAATTTATTTGTAAAGGTAAGTGACCAAGTCAAAAGGAATTTGTAGAAATCCGTTTTGTATTGTGCAATTATTCACAAAGTAAGAGAGGAAGAAAATTATGAAACTAATCGGTATTGTCGGAACGAACTCGAATACTTCGACGAATCGCAAGCTGTTGCAATTTATGCGTAAGCATTTTTCTAGCCAGGCGGAGATTGAGGTCTGCGAGATTAAGCACCTCCCTGCTTTTGATGAACCGGAAGATCGTCAGGCGCCCACTGAAGTACAAGCCTTATGCGAGCAGATTGCGGCGGCGGATGGCGTCATTATCTCGACCCCGGAATACGATCATACCATCCCAGCGGCGCTCAAGAGCGCCATGGAATGGATCTCGTATACCACCCGTCCTTTGATTAACAAACCAGTTCTGATCGTGGGTGCTTCCCACGGTTTGCTTGGTACATCTCGTGCCCAGATGCATCTACGTCAGATTCTGGATGCTCCAGAGCTTAAGGCTCGCGTTCTGCCGAGCTCGGAATTTTTGTTGGGACATTCACTTGCCGCTTTTGACGAGTCAGGTGATCTGGTCTACGCAAATAAGGTTCAGGAGCTGGAGGAGATCTTCGAAGAGTTCCAATTGTTCGTGAAGATTAACCAACAGTTGGTTAAAGAGAACCACTTCAAGACAGAGCAAAGCAAAGCATTTAGCTGGGAATCGGTAATCTGGGGAGGCGAACGGGCATGAAATTTGTCGGAATTGTAGGAACCAACGCGTCGAAGTCTTATAATCGGAAGCTACTGGAATTTATGAAGTCTCATTTTAGCGAAAAAGTGGACATTGAAATTCTGGAACTGAAGGGTGTCCCGATGTTTAATGAATCGGACGATCAATCGCAGAGTCCGATTATTCAGAACTTTAACACGAAGATTACGGAAGCGGATGGTGTCATTATCGCTACACCGGAGCATAATCACTCGGTCCCCTCCGCACTGAAAAGTATTCTGGAATGGTTGTCTTGGAATCTTCACCCGTTCGATGGCAAACCGGTCATGGTTGTCGGTGCGGCGTATGATGTGCAGGGGTCCTCCCGTGCACAACTACATCTGCGTCAGATTCTAGATGCACCCGGTGTCAATGCTAGCGTGATGCCTGGCTCGGAGTTCCTGTTGGGCCGTGCGAATGAAGCCTTTGATGAAGCGGGGAAGATCAAGTCGGAGCGGACGGTTGATTTCTTGGAGAGTTGCTTCCATCGTTTTATGCGTTTTGCCAAAATCGCTAATCTGCTGAATGTCCCTGAAGACGTTAGCTTTGAACCGGGAACCTATGAGGTAAAGGCGGTCGGACATAACGGTGATCTGCCGATGATCGTTGAGATGAGTTCGACTCGTATAGAGAAGATCGACATCGATACAGCGGGCGAATCACAGGGGATTGCGGATGTGGTATTTACCCGGATTCCGAGTCAGATCATCGAAGGACAGACGCTGAACGTGGATATTTTGTCCGGCGCATCCGTCACTAGCAATGGGGTCATCGACGGAGTAGCGAAGGCGGTCAAGATGGCAGGTGCCAACCCGGATGTATTAAAAAAACGGCCAAAAGCACAGAGTGCGATCAATCACGGCGACGAAGAGTATACAGCGGACGTTGTGATCGTTGGTGCGGGTGGTGCGGGACTCGCAGCAGCAGCCAGCGTGCTTCAGCAGGGCAAGAAAGCTATCATCGTCGAGAAGTTCCCAGCCATAGGTGGTAATACGGTACGAACAGGTGGTCCAATGAACGCTGCCGATCCAGAGTGGCAACGTAAATTTGCGGCGATTCCGGGTGAAGGTCATACGATTGAAGAGCTGGCAGCAACCCCGGAAGAACAGGTAGATGCCGAGTATCTGGCGGACTTCCGTATCTTCAAACATCAGGTGGCTGATTATCTCCGCGATTCGAAAGAGGGCAAAGAATTCTTGTTCGACTCCGCGATCTTCCACCGGATGCAGACCTATTTCGGCGGCAAACGGAACGACCTTCAGGGGTATTCCATTTACGGGCAATATGATCTGGTTAAGGTATTAACCGATCAGGCGCTAGCCTCCGTTAAATGGTTGGAGGAACTGGGTGTCGAATTTGACTATAACGAAGTGACCATGCCGGTAGGAGCGTTGTGGCGCCGTGGACATAAACCAGTGAAGCATGAAGGCTATGCCTTCGTAGCGGCTTTAGAGCAATTTGTCCGTGCACAGGGTGGTCAGATCCTCACCGATACTCCGGTGAAGCGACTGATTATCGAAGCAGACGGCCGAGTTAGCGGCGTAATTGGTACCGGAGTAGCCGGGCAAACGGTAACGGTTCATGCGCCGGCGGTGGTGCTGGCTTCCGGTGGCTTTGGGGCCAATACGCAGATGCTGAAGCAGTACAATACGTACTGGAACGAGATCGATGACGACATCAAGACCTCGAATTCTCCGGCGATTACCGGCGATGGTATTCTGCTGGGACAAAGTGCGGGCGCTGATCTGGTCGGCATGGGCTTCTCGCAAATGATGCCAGTGTCCGATCCGCAGACGGGCGCCTTGTTTAGCGGGTTGCAAGTGCCGCCGCAGAACTTTGTCATGGTCAATCAGCAGGGCAAACGTTTCGTCAATGAATATGGTAGCCGCGATCAGTTGTCGATAGCAGCAATCAATAACGGAGGCCTGTTCTATCTGATTGCGGATGACAAGATCAAGGAGACGGCCTATAACACAAATCAAGCGAAGATCGATAAGCAGGTGGAGCGAGGCACGCTATTCAGAGCGGACACACTGGAGGAGCTGGCCCAGCAAATTCATATCGATCCGACTACGCTAGTGGATACGATCGCGATGTACAACTCTTACGTTGATCAGGGACATGATCCGGAATTTGGTAAAAATGCGTTCGATCTTAAGGTTGCAGTGGCTCCGTTCTATGCGACACCTCGTAAGCCAGCTGTTCACCATACGATGGGCGGACTCAAGATTGATACACAGACGCATGTTCTTCGCGAATCTGGCCAGATCATCCCGGGGTTGTACGCAGCCGGTGAGGTGGCAGGCGGTATCCATGCCGGTAACCGTCTAGGTGGTAACTCGCTCACCGACATTTTCACATTCGGTCGAATTGCCGGACGGACAGCTGTTGAGGAGCAGGCTGTTTTGTCGAAGTCATGAAATAAGTCTTTAGATCACATCTCTCTTTAAGCAGTGGAGCTGACTCATAAGTAGACTTACTACGAAGATAACAGCTCATCTTGAATCTAAATGTTGTTAAAAAAGCAGCGATTCTCTTGTTATTGGAGGATCGCTGCCTTGCGTTTTTGGTCCGCTGCGGCTTGCTTCAACACATTAGTTATGTGTCGCGGATTGAGAAGCGGGCGCTGATGAAGCTGTATCATGAGTTTTATAAGGTGAAGCGGTGAGCTCATAATCAATTTCTAAAGCAACTTGTCTGCGGATGAGTTGCTTTTTGTTTTACGAATATAACGTCCTGGAGATACCCCTTCTGACTTCGTGAATTGTTTGGTGAATGAATAGATATCCCCGTAACCAAGACTAACGGCTACGTGTTTGATGGGAAGTCCGGATAGCAGCATCATTTTTGCCTGTCTCATTAAATGCTCCGTGTGATATCGCTTAGGGGAAATCCCCGTAGTATCTTTAAAAAATTTTCGGAAGTTCTCGTAGCCCATATTCACGGCAGATGCCACTTCCTGAATATCAAAGTGAATATCATTGGAAACACTAATCAGCTCGCAGGCTTTTGTTATTTTACTTTCATTTTCATTGCTATGAGCATTATGAATGCTACTGTGTAATCTGATAATCAAATCCTGAGACTTCATTAGCAGGGAGGGAAGACTTTCATCTGTTGCACTTTTTAAGGCTTTCAGCAAGGAAACAAAATCAAAGAAAAAATCATTCGTATGTTGTGTCGATTGGACTTCCTTATCGGAATTAATAATTCCAAGGGTCTTTAAGTATGAATAGACAGGATACCCGACACTGATATAAAACTCGATCCAATTACCATCTGGTTCAATTGCAGTAGAGTGCAAACGTTCAGGTAGACGTTGAACAAGATCACCTGCTTGCATAGGAGTAACGGTACCGTCCGTAGAAATAAACTTTCCACTGCCTTGCAATACTACAAAACAGCTGTAATATCCTATCTTAAAATCATATTGAGAACGCTCTGCTGATCTTTTCCGCATAAATCCGCAAGATAAAATACCTTGATTAAAATCTTTGCCGATACATCGGTAGATTACATCATTTTCCTCAATGTCCTCAACATTCATGTATTCACACTCCTACCAAAGTGGATAAATGAAATACCATACTCAACATTTAATATAAGGGATTTTCCTTCTATTATAGGGGTATCTACATTGAAAGATCAACCAATTAGAACAATCGATGGGAGTGTTATTGAAGCCAATGAAGCTAAGCAGAGATTGGGAAAATCAACATGTTACTCAAAAAAACCGTTATCCCATGCATGAGCCCTACGGAGTATACGAAACCGTTGAACAGGCTTTAAGCGGAGACCGGAGAAAGTCTAAATATGTGAAGAGCCTGAATGGAATGTGGAAGTTTAAAATGTTTGGGTCTCCCGATGAAGTAACGGATGAATTCTATAGTCCTGAACATGATGTTTCCCAGTGGGATCATATTCCGGTTCCTTCCCATTGGGAACTTTCGGGGTATGGAAAACCTGTATACACCAATATGTTGTATCCCTTTGTTCAAAAAGGGGAGGGTTCACATCACGAGATTCAACTCAAGAAGAATGAATACATTTTGAATCCGCCTCATGTGCCGGAGAGTAATCTTACCGGTTGTTACGTCCTAACGTTTGAAGTTGACGAACATTTTTACGAAAGGGATATATTTATTGATTTTGGAGGTGTAGAATCGTGTTTTTATCTTTGGTTAAACGGCAAGCTGGTTGGTTATTCTCAGGACAGTAAGCTTAACGCTTCTTTCGATATCACGGATTACATTCAAAAGGGGCAAAACCGTATAGCTGTTCAGGTTATGCGGTTTGGAGCCGGTACTTATCTGGAGGATCAGGATTACTGGCATCTCTCGGGGATCTACCGGGATGTTCTTATTTATGCAAAACCACGTATGCGCATCCATGATTATAAGGTCGAAACCCTCTTTTCAGGTAATTATAACAATGCCGAATTAAGCGTAACGGTTCTACCTAATAATCAAGCGAATGGTTATGGTGATGCCCATGTTCGGTTGTCCCTTTATGATAGCGAGCAGAAATTGGTTACTGCGTTTGAAACGCCAAAGTTTGCGGATTGTGATTTCTACCTGCGAGAGAAATATGTAGCAAAGGTTACGAAAACCATTTCAAATCCTCAATTGTGGAGCGACGAGAACCCTTATCTCTATAAATTGGTCTTAGAAATGATTGATTGTTCTGGAAATGTAGTTGATATTGAGAGCGCGAATGTCGGCTTCCGTGAAGTGAAGATCGATCGAAAAGGGGTCCTGAGAATTAATGGGAAGCGTCTCATTATACGGGGAACCAATCTTCATGCCTTTTGTCCTGAAACAGGACGAGTCGTAACAACAGAATATATGCGTGAGCAAATCAAGGTCATGAAATCGCTGAATATCAATGCGGTAAGAACAAGTCACTATCCGCACGCCATCGAGTGGTATGACCTGTGTGATGAACTGGGTATTTACCTGGTGGATGAAGCCAATATTGAAACACACGGTCTTGGCGGCCAGTTAAGCGCATCCCCCGAATGGACACATGCGTATATGGAACGGGCTACACGGATGGTTCTGAGAGATAAAAATCATCCATCCATTATTCTCTGGTCTCTGGGTAATGAATCCGGTTATGGAGCGAATCATGCTGCGATGTACGGCTGGATTAAGGAGTATGACAAAACAAGGTATGTTCAGTATGAGTCTCTGAGTCCTCCGGCAAATATCTCCGATATTGTGGCGCCTATGTATCCTCAGAAAGATTGGATCTTGGATGTCATGGCTGATAGCGAAGATTTGCGTCCTTTTATTATGTGTGAATATGCGTACGCGAAAAGTAACAGTAACGGAAACTTTAAGGAATTTTGGGATCTCATTCATAAATTCCCGCGGTTTCAAGGAGGATTTATTTGGGATTTTCAGGATAAGGCGCTTGTTAAGCAGGATAAAGACGGAAATAAAAAGTATGTCTATGGCGGGGCATTCCATGAAGAAGTTACTGATCCTGCTCCTGATATGTGCTTGAATGGTATAGTTTTCCCAGATCTAACGCTCAAGCCGGCTGCGCATGAAATAAAAAATGTACAATCTCCTATCCAAATGGATTACATGCCTGGGAATCATGGCTATCGAATTTATAATCATTACACGCATCGGGATTTAAGCCATTTGAATATGGTGTGGGAGCTAGTTTGCGATGGAAAGGTGGTTGAAAGCGGTAGTTTGCCTAGATATCACACAGCACCCGGATCCGTTGATAAGCTTCAAGCGCCATATGATTCGTCTAAAGTCTCCGGGGAAGCTTTTGTTAATTTCTATGCTTATTTGGAAGAGGACACCTTTTATTCTAATAAGGGAACCTGTATTTATGCATGCCAGATAGAGATTAAAGATTCTGTTAATAAAGTGCATACCGGAGAGATAGAAAAGGATAGTTTGAGGTATGATGAAACGACAAATGAAATTCATATATATAATGAAAATACAACGGTACTTTTCTCGAAAGAAACAGCAGAGTTCATCACTGTAAAATACAATAACAAGAATTATTTCACGGGAGGAACAAATAACTTCTATCGCCCTCCGACAGGAATTGATGCAGGTATTCATCTCGAATCGTCCAATTATGCAGATGAGTGGAAAGCTCTCGGACTCCATTCCCATCAAAAAGAAATCAAGAAGATTCGGGTATTTGCAGCACCTACTGCTGTTATCATTCAAGTTCATTGTATATATCATGGATGCATTGAAACAAAAACTAATTATACCGTCGGCGGCAAAGGCATAGAAATCACCAATACAGTTGTGAACAATGCCAAGGTCGATACTCTCCCGAGAATTGGGTTAAGCTTTAAGTTCTCTGATGCTTGGAAGAAGTTGAAATGGTATGGTCGCGGGCCATGGGAGAACTACGCGGATCGTAAATCTGCCGCATTCGTTGGAGTATATGAGAGCACTGTAGAACAGCAACACGTACCCTATATCTTACCGGTAGAATGCGGTGGTAAGGAGGATGTCCGGTATTTATATTTGTCATCCAAAGAACAAGCAGTAAAAGTATCGGCAGCGGGACATTTCCATTTTGATATTCATGGGCACAGCATTGAGCAATATGACAACGCCGCCTATGAAGACGAGCTGGGAAATTCAGATTCTGTTTATCTTAATATTGATTCCAAACATGCAGGTCTGGGTGGAGATACCGGCTGGACCAAGAATATTCACGATCCCTATCAAATTAAGAAAGGTATCTATGTTTATACGGTAACTATAGAGATCATTTCTTAAGAAAACTAATAGAGGTAATTTGAAAAATAGCTTGTAGAGATGAGAAATTAATTTCTCTTTCTACAGGCTATTTGTGCTTCTGTATCTTAGAACAACTTTAAAAGGTAGGATTCAATGCCACTTGATACTCATTCATTAAATTGTCGATAATCTGCTGTACAGACAAAATCTCTTTAATCTCATGAACTCTGGACCCGGCAAAAACCAATCCGTTCTTAACATCTCCTCTAAGGGAAGTGAGCAGGGATTCCATTGTACAGAAGCGATGTGAACAGACCTTTAGACAATCATAGCATTTGACAATCTTTAATTTGGCATCATTACTGATCCGTTCCGTAAATTCATTACGAATCGCTCTGCCTTCTAGACCCACAGTAGACTTGATGAGGACAGTATCTCCTTGCTGAGCATCTACATACTTTTGCTTGAAGGCTAAGGGAGCATCACACTCATGGCTAGCCACAAATCGGGTACCCATTTGAACACCAGATGCGCCCATCCGAAGGGCTTTTGCGATATCATCCCCTGTCAGAATTCCACCTGCAGCAATAACGGGAATCGAAACGGCCTCTAAGACTTCAGGAAGGATATCAAACATGGATCTGTCTGTACCTAAATGCCCCCCGGCTTCGAACCCTTCCACAACCACTGCGGAAGCACCAAGTCTTTCGGAAATTCGGGCTAATTTGGCGGATGAAACAATTGTTACGACAGGAGTGCCATATTCTCTACCCCAAGCATAGATATCTCTCGAAATGCCAGCTCCAGAAATGATAAAGTCAACCTTTTCTTCTAAAGCAACCTTCATTTTTTCGGCAAAGTCTTTCACAGCGAATAGTACATTCACACCGATATAGCCGATCCCTTTAGAGAGTTCTCTTGTTTGGCGAATATGTATTCTCAGCTCTTCAGTAGTGATTCCAGTACCAGAGATGGTGCCAATCCCGCCTGCATTGGCTACAGCAGCAGCTAGTCCGCTTAAGGATATGCCTACACCCATGCCACCTTGAATAACAGGAACCCTCGATTTAATATGTCCGAATTGGATGGTTGGAAGTTTCAATTACACACCTCTTTCGCAAGTTGTTGACATTATTATAACTCCGCTAGAGTAATAAGATTATCGTAACACAGTAAAGTCTTTTCCGGATGTGACTGTAAACATGCTCGAACTATGTTAAATATCATGTCTCCGAAATCGCATGAGAACTCCTACCTGGATTAATTATAGAAAAATATTTTAAAAATTAAGTTTTGACTGATGAGGAGTGCTATTATGACATACAAAGAAATATAGGATATCAATAGGGGAAAAGGAAGGAAGGCAGCGCGTGATGAAAGGGTTCTCGAGGTATATAGGCGGGATTTCGATTAAAAACAAAATATTCATATCGAATGTATTAATCATTATCGTATTTATTTCAACTCAGTCGTACTTTGCCAACACGATTTCACAGAAGGCCATTATTGAGAAAGAGATCAATAATTCATCCCGGGAGCTTGTGCTCATCAAAAACAACCTTCAAACCTTGGTATCTACAATTGAAGATTATTCAAAAATTCTGGCCAGCGATTATCGTTTGCAGAACGTGCTTTATAACGACTTATTATTAAAAAATGAGGAGAATGCGGGCAAGTCGGCTGAGGGTTTAAATAACCTTTCGATGAAAAAAACACTTTCAGAGACGATCAGCAATATTGTGGAGCCTAACACAAGAATCAAAGCGGTAAGCATCCTCACCGCGAATCATCACTGGGTAGACGTCGGGTTTGCTGATAACGCCTATGCTTCACGCATATTCGGTGACGGTTATGGAGCGGAGGATCGTTACTATTTACCCATTTGGACAGGCTTGATGAAATTCGGATTTTTGTATGAAGGGGAAGACAGCGTATTTGCGGTTTCCAAAACGGTCATTCACAAAGATACCGGTAAAACGATTGGCCGAATTTTTTTGTACGTGAAAGAAACGACGATTGCCTCGATTTACGAGGAAGAGGAAAATAAGGGCGGGGAATTTTATATCGTCGATTCCGCCGGCCGAATTATTTCCTCACAGAATAAAGCCAAATTGTACCGGGATTTCAAGGAAGTTGTCTCCATAAGCATTCCCGAGAAGGGTGAAGACACAACTTTTACCCAGGGCAGCGGAAGTGAAGAAATGTTGATATTCACCCATCGCTTCGAACCGTTGAAATGGACAATTATAAGCGCTATCCCGATGAAGAATATTTCTTCAGGCCGGAAAGAAATCAATCAATTGATTCTCGGGGTCGGTGCAGCATGCTTGTTGCTGGCATTAATTGTGTCCTTCCTGCTGTCACGGTCGATCACACGGCACATCTTCCAGCTGGCCAAGACAATGAGGCAAATCCGGTCCGGACAGATGCAAGTCAGAAGCCCCTACCAATCCAAAGACGAGATCGGATATTTAAGCGAGGGCTTCAATAACTTAATGGATCGCATAGAGGTGCTTATGGCCGAAAACGTTGAGAAACAAAGGACAAAGGCTGAGATAGAATTCAAATTGCTGCAATCGCAAGTGAAGCCTCATTTTTTGTACAATACGGTTGAAACCATTATTTCACTCATTAAGCTGGGCTTAGGGAAGCAAGCCATACAGGCAGCCCAATACATGGCGAATTTCTATAAGATCTCGTTAAGCAAAGGTGACGATATCATACCGATAGGTGACGAGATGCGTTTAACGGAAAGCTATTTGGAAATTCAACAGCTGCGTTATGTGGAATATATGGAGTATACGATGGAAATTGACAATGAAATTTTGTCCTATTCGATACCGAAGCTGACCTTGCAGCCCATCGTCGAGAATGCGATCTATCACGGATTGAAGCTCAAACAGGAAAAAGGAATCATACGCATTTCAGGAAAACGAAGCGGAGACCATCTGGAAATTGAAATTTATGATAACGGCGCCGGGATGCACAAGGAGCAGATCAAGGCGATTATGGATGGGACCAGCGTTCCTGATGAAATTAACGGATTTGGTCTCAGAAGCGTATCCAACCGGATTCGAATGCTGTACGGGGAAAGATACGGACTGCAGGTTGAAAGCGATTACGGAGTTTCTACGAAAATTATAATCGTACTGCCTCTTCGTTATCATTAATCCGCAAAATAAGGAGTGAAAAGAATAGGAGGAAAGACCATGTACAAAGTGCTTATCGTCGATGATGAATATTACTTCAGGCAAGCCTTGAAGATTTCGCTGCCATGGAGTGAACTGGGCTTTCAAATTGCGGGGGAAGCCAAAAACGGGGCGGAAGCGCTGGAGCAGATGACCGAGTTAGAGCCTGATGTTGTGCTGGTCGATATGAATATGCCGATTATGGATGGATTGGAGTTCATACACAAAGCCAAGGAGCGCGACCAGACAACTAAATTTCTGGTGTTGTCAGGCCACAGCGAGTTCGTGTATGCCAGACAGGCCGTGCAATTAGGCGTTGTTAATTACGTGCTGAAACCCATCAACGAAGAAGAACTCCAAAGCTCCTTATTAGATATAAAGGAACTTATACGAACGGAGCGTCTGGGCAAGCTTGAATTGGACGATTTAAGAAGGCAGGCGAGCGAGGGCTTGTCTGTCCTGAAGGAGCAAGTGCTGAACGGTTGGCTGCAGGGCAAGGCTATCTCTAGGGCACCTTCCGAATGGGATCGATTAAATGATTTGGGAATAAAGCTCGAAGGGCTGCATTATCGGGTGATTGTTGTCGACCTGGATTCAAGCGATGAGAGGAATCTTGAGGAGGGCATGCGGATTCGCCAAGCCAAGTTACAGGAAATCGCTCAAAATGATATGCAAAGTGCCTTTCAGTGTGTAGGCTGTCACGATCAGGATGCTCATCTGGTTCTAATCATAGGATCGTCTGACGGCTCCTTCAACAAGCTGGAAACGATTTGCGAACGTATTCGATTAAACGTGCAGGACAATTTGGATTGTACGGTAACGATCGGCTTAGGGAATGGTTACGACAAGTTTGAGTCGGTTGCGGTTTCGTACAAGGAAGCGTTAATCGCCTTGAAGCATCGGTTTGTCTGGGGAGGTAACAAGGTATTCGCACATTCCCAGGTAGCCGAATCCGGGATAAAGGTTGGGTTGTTCTCGGTGGACAAAAGAAGCAGCTTGCTGATGCACATGCGAATCGGTAACCAGGCCGAGACGGCAGAATGGCTCTCGAATTTTTTTTATGATACCCGCGTTAAAAATGCAACTATGGAAATGCTGTTTCTCGCCGGAATCGAAATCGTATCCACATGCCTGGAATTTTTGTCCGAAGCCTCGCAAACGTTTGAAGATGTCTTCCTAAATACGACACAGCCCGATATGATACAACACGTTCAGCGGATGAAAACCTTCAACGAGCTGGAGGACTGGATACGTGTATTAGTTCTAAAGACCATGGATCATGTGCATAGCCGCAAACCCAATAGAGCCGTCAAAGTCATAGAGGCGGTCAAAACGTATATTTCGGGGCACTATGGCAACGATGAATTACGAATCGAGGATATCGCAAAAAGCGTTCATATGAACTATAATCATCTCTGCTTCGTGTTCAAAAAAGAAACAACCTTCACGATCAATGACTACCTGACCGAAATACGGATTACTAAAGCTAAAGAGCTTTTTGATCAGGGAGAGAAGGTTATTCAAGACGTAGCGAACCGGGTGGGTTATGCGGACGCCAATTATTTCAGTAAATGCTTCAAAAAATATATAGGAATCACGCCCAGCAAATATGTGAATCAAAGCCGGTAGCCTATGCAGACGTTAGAGGGAAAGTGAAAACTTTGCCTTTATCGTCTATTTTTTTGCCGTTAATTTTACTGCTGGCCCGAGAATAATCTCTGTACTAAGTGTGGGAAGATTCGTAAAATGATCACAAGATTGATAACGCTTTCAATATCAATCCGATATCCGCTTCGTTAAATAGGGGAGGTAAACAATGAAAAAGAGGTCGAAGGCAGCAGCTATGTTCCTTATGGCAAGTATTTTTCTGGTTTCATCGGCATGCAGCAGTGGGAATGAACCAAGTTCCAGCCAGTCATCCGACAATCCGTCACCCTCGGCAGTAAGCACGGAGGATACCAAGAATATTACGAAGACGGACGGCAAAAAAATCAAGATGAGAGTCATAACGCTTACGACCGACGAGAACCGCAACAACATTATGGACAAATTCATCAAACCGAATATTGCTGCAGCGCTTCCTAATCTTGAAATCGAGTTTGAGCCCGGCGGCGGCGGCGAGGAAATGGCCAACAAATTGAAGACGTTGAATGCTTCCGGAGATATGCCGGACGTATTCTGGAATGATGCCGGCTTCTTTACGCCATTGAAGAGCACAGGCAGCATTCTGGATCTGTCACCTTATATTTCCAAAGACGGTTTCTTGGACAAATACGCGGTGCCCGATGCGTTAAAGCATGTCGATAACGGGATCTACAGCTTGTCTTCTGGAGCGGACACGTATTTTACCCCTGTTATCTTCTATCACAAAGACATGTTCGAGCAAGCGGGGGTTCAAGTGCCAACTACGTTCGACGAGCTGATTCAAATCTCGAAGACGCTCAAGAGCAAGGGGATGGTACCGGCTGTGACTCCGGGCAAGGACGGGTGGGGGCCGAAGCTCTTTATGCTGCAGCAAATGATTCAAATCGGTGATCCGCAGGCGATGGCCGACCTTGTCAGCAACAAAACGGACTTCAACAATCCATCCGTCAAGGAAGGTGCGGCCCGCATCGAAACGCTGGTCAAGGAAGGCGTGTTCCCGGACGGTATTTCCAATTTGGATTACGGTCCGGCGATGGAAATGTTTACGTCCAAAAAGGCAGCTATGTTATGGATGTTTACTTGGGAGCTGCCAAATCTCGCAAAAGACGAAACGGTTGACTTCTTCCCGTTTCCAAGCGCCAGCGATAAGTATAGCCCTGCAGAGAACGTACAGTTCTGGGGTTCTCCGCTTAACGGTTATGCGGTCAACGGCAAAACGGAGAACCCGGAAGAGGCTGTCAAGCTTGCTGAATTTCTAGCCATGGCGGATGCATTATACTTTGAATCTCTCGGTGCTCCTATATCTTTACAGACAGGCAACCAGGCAATGGACAGGAGCCCGCTTATGCAGAAGTTCGTTGACTGGTACAATCCGATTCCGAATAAAATCGCGTCATGGGCACTTAATTCGCTAGATTCGAGGACGTCTGCCGAAATGTCTACGCAGGGAGCGAATTTATTAACGGGCGAGTACGCAGCCGAAGATTTTAATGTGGCGATGAACAAGATCTGGAGCGAAAATACGTGGTTTGACAAGTAAAAGACGCAATAACTGCTAAATCCCCTTCGGATAGATCCAAGGGGGTTTAGACACAAATTAAATGGTGGAGAGAGCGATGAACAAGTACTTTAGCACGAAAGTATCTATATTTGTGTTTGCTTTCCCTGCATTGCTGCTGTTCACCTTATTCTGCGTATACCCTTTGCTGCCGGAGATCTGGGTGAGCCTGCATAAGCATGACGGGTTTAGAAATTTGGGCTTTGTGGGTTTGAATAATTACAAAGAAGTGATGGCTACCTCATCCTTTTGGACCGCTCATAAGAATACGTATCTCATTGTAGGCATCTCATTATTGCTGGGGCTGCCCTTGTCGATGATGCTTGCGTTTTTTATGGACGCTCAGACACCGAGGTTTCGCCGATTCTTCAAGACGGTGGCGATGTTTCCGGCTATCTTGTCGGTCACGGTTGTTGCCCAGATTTGGGTGGCGTTCTACGAACCGAATTGGGGTTTACTGAACAAGATTCTCGATTCGTTAGGGCTACATTCCTGGACGCATTCATGGTTAACGGAAAAGAAAACGGTGATGCCCAGCATTGGAGTGACCTTCCTGTGGCAATATATTGGACTGAACGCATTGCTATTTTATACAGGAATCAAGACTATACCCAAGAGTTACTATGAAGCTGCATTAATCGACGGCGCTAATTATATTCAGGTTTGCTTAAGAATTACGATCCCCTTGCTGCAGAATGTAATCAAATACGTACTTATTCTGTCAACATTAGGCTCAATGGCATTTTATTCGCATGTACGAGTCATGACGGCAGGAGGCCCGGGAGATCTATCCAGGACGGTCATCTACCAGATGTATTATACGGCGTTTGATACTTCCGAATTTGGCAAAGGTAATGCGATCGCCGTTATTTTTATTCTGGAATGCCTTTTGATCTCCTTTGTCATTCAAAGGTACGTTGCCAGAGAAAAACTGGAGTTTTAAGCTGGGGGGGAGCTTTCTGAAATTATTAAGCCGAGTATTTTGGGTAGCTATGGGATGCACATTTCTATTTCCCTTGTACTGGATGGTAACGATGTCATTAAAGTCCAAAAGTGAAGCTTATGACAATCCTTTTGGATTACCGTCTTCTTTGGACTGGCTGAACTTCAGCGAAGCGCTGTCCAAATATCATTTTTATACGTATTTCGAGAACAGCGTGATTTATACCACAGGCACAATTGCCATTACGTTGACAACGGGCAGCATGCTTGCTTATTGCCTCAGCCGTATGCAATGGAGATTCAATTCGGCAATGTTGTTTTATGTATCTATGGGTTTAATTGTCCCGATCGAAGTAGTCGTTATTCCGTTATTCCAGTTGGTTAAATGGATGCATATTAAAAATAGTTATTTGGGTCTTATCTTGCCGTATTCTGGCTTCGCCATTGCTTCCTGCGTACTGATGCTGTATGCCTTTTTCCGTTCTTTGCCTAAGGAGCTGGAAGAAGCGTCATGCATAGATGGGGCGAATGTCTATCAAACGTATATCAAAATCATATTTCCAATCGTAATGCCAGCGCTCGTGACGCAATGTGTTCTGATATTCATTCGAATCTGGAACGAATTTCCGCTTGCATTTATTATTGCTTCCAAGGATCAATTCCGGCCGCTTACAGTCGGGTTGCTTGGTTTCTTCATTAATGTGGGAGTTACGGATTGGGGGCCGATCGGCGCGAGTATGCTGCTGTCCAGCCTGCCTATGATCATCGTTTATTTAATAGGCAACGAAAAGATCGAAAATGCGTTAACTGCAGGTGCAATTCTGAAGTGAGAATGTGAAGTGGGAGAAGGGACATCTGATAAGTGATCCAAGAGGGGGATGGAAATGCGAAGAAGAGCATTAATATGGATTCTGACTTTGATCATGGTAATTCCCATGCTGCCATTCTCAGGGCCGGTAGTCTCGGCTGACAGTGTGCCAAGTGTAACTATCTATGTTGCTACAAATGGCAATGATAACACAGGGGATGGAACACAAGGAAAGCCGTATAAAACGCTTGCCAAGGCAAAGGCAGCAGTAAGGACTCTGCCTAAGACCGGCGGTGATATCGTGGTTCAAATTGCGGATGGATACTATTCGCTTGATGAAACGCTGGTTTTTGACAAGGATGATTCCGGAAGTGCAAGCAGCACGATTCGCTATGAGGCGGCGCCGGGTGCGAAGCCGGTAATCAGCGCCGGTGAAATGCTCAAAAAAGGCGTATGGACCGAAGCGGTCGGCCTTACCCAGACTGGCGGCTTAAAGGCGTATAAAACGACCCTTAACCGGAGCGATAAGTTGCGGATGATCTATGTAAACGATAAAGGCGCTACCATGACGCTGAGCCCTCAAATCGTTTCAGCCAACAGAACCGTCACCGGCACCCCTACAGCCAGCTTTACCGCTGCCAATAACCCCTGGGCGTGGCAAAACGGCAGCAATATTCGGGCGGCTATCGTATTCGATGCCAGCGTAGGTCTGAGTACGGCAACGAAAAACCCCCAAAACATCGAAGCCGAAAGTATCGGCGGTTCTACCGCCAGGTGGTCGCGGCCGTTTGTCACCTTCGCATCAATCGAACAGGCGCCGGCAGAGAGCAACAAGCCCGGCGGTGTTATGCTCCGGTTCCAGATGCCATATGGTGCGATTTCACAGTCTTTGAGTAATAACACGCAATACAATCCAGGTAACAATCAAGTCATCCGCAACGCTTTCGAGTTCTTCAACAAACGCGGAGATTTCTATTTCGACCAGGCGGAAAGCACGCTATATTACATCCCGCTTGCAGGCGAGGACATTAATACCGCTGATGTGGTCATCCCCAGACTTGAGACAGTCCTCGACATACAAGGGGACCCTGTTGGAGACCGGTTAAACCCTGTCCAGGGCTCGGATGATGGACGTGTCAAAAATATAACTTTCAACGGGCTGAAGTTTGCCCATACCGACTACAAACTGTATGAACTGACGGGCACTTATACTCTTAGCGACGGAACCGGTCCGGTAACAACCCGTTCCCGCGGGTATGCGTCCGTTCAGGGCTCTATCGTGAACACAGCTTACTTCCCCGGCAGCATAAACTGGCATGAGACCTTCTACCGGGGCTATGACATACCGCCGGCAGCGGTCATGATCAACGGGGCGAGGAATATCAAGGTGCTGAACGGTGAGATCGGACTTACCGGATTTAATGGTATCCATGTCGAGAACGATGTCAAGGATATCGAAGTCACGGGCAACTATATCGTAGATACGCTCGCTTCCGGCGTTGTAATCGGACATCCACAGCATATCTATGAGAACGATGAGCCGATAAAGCATGAGTCTAGTGTGTCGGTCTCTGGTACGCCAATAAGGAACTGGGCCGGTGTTAATAAGGAAAAATTCAAGGCAGGTACTGAAGCTGTGCCGGAAAATATTTATATCACAAATAACTTTTTGTACAGAAACTGCTACGGATTCCCGGGCGCCAACTCCCTAACCTCTTTCTACACTACGAATATGCAGGTACTGCACAACTTCCTGTATGATTCTACTTACGGCGCGATGAGCATTGGCTGGGGCTGGGACGAATACGATGGTTTCGGCTTTACCGCCCAAGGTACCAACAAGACCGGCGGCCCTTATCAGGGTACGCATGAAACGAGCATCGCAAGATCTCCAGTAATCTCTACGACCTCCAGGAATAACAAAATAAACTATAACAGGGTAGAGGAAATTTGCACGGTAGTTAACGACTCCGGGGCGATCTACTCCTTGGGACGACAGGGTGATCCGGGTAATTTGCCGGGCGGAGGGACATGGGACACTATCAACAATCTGACCAATAACCCTGTCACCGACAAGTCTAGTAACTGGCATTCTGACAACTGGACGAATTTCACCGAGATGAACTACAACTTCCTTAACCCGAATCCAACGGACAAACCCACGACCTCTAACAACTGGACAAACGGATTTCATCCCGACGAAGGCAGCACGTTCATCAAGATGATAGGCAATGTCGTGCAGTCAAAGCTCTCACATGCAGCCGGACAGAGCCGTCTTTTTGAATTTAACAACTGGAAGCGTAAAAGCGACATGATTGCCATCGACGGATACGTGGACGGGAATAACAACCAGAATGGCGCCCCCAGGACTACTTACGACAATTACAAAAGCGAAGCCCGCATTTGGCCCGTTGCAGGCAACGAAATCGTTCTGAATTCGGGTCTTACCAACGAATACACACATATGATCCCAAGAAGCCTCATTGCTGATACCGAGTTTGAACTGGCTTCCAATGTCATCATGGGTGCAAGCGGTGAAAAGCTGAGCCGCAGAGGTCTGCTTAAGGCGGAAGACACGGTTTGGCTCGCACCCGCGAACACAACTGTCTTTAAAGAAGGCGCTACGATGACAAAAGCTGCCGGCAATGAAAAAACAATCAACACTCCATCTGCCGCAGGACAATACAAACTATTTATATTATATGGAGACGGGAGAGAAACAGCCACTTCCAAGTACACGGTATACGTTGACGCGAGCGAGCCGGCAACCAATGTGATGGATGGGAAAAGCTACGAAGTTTCAGCCATAAGGCCGCTTAAACTAACTTTGAGTGATGAATACACCTTCACGCTTAACGGCAAGCCCGTGGCGGATGGTTACGAAATCCGTACCGAAGGAAACTGGACCCTGGTAGGCAGCACTTCGAAGCCTGAAATAACCATCAACTTTACCACCACAGTATCGGTGGCAAACAAGCTGCTCCCGGCTGATGTGTCCGTAGCCCCCGGCGGGACCGTCAGATTTGCCTATGATTTGGACGACGCGGCCCAAAAGATATGGATTTCTTCGTCGAGCGGCGGACATTTTGATGGAGGCGATGATGAGACCGTAGCCTCCGGCGACGCGCTCGGAATGACCGCGCCCATGGTACCCGGTCCGTACATTATTTTTGTACTGGCGAAAGACGGCGAAGTTCGAAGCCAGTCGCACGCTCGTGTTGTGGTGAGAGATGTAACGCCTGCCGATATTCCCAGAAATGGTCTTGATTTATGGCTCAAGGGCGATGAGGGCGTGGAAATGGATAGCAGTGGCAACGTGACGGGGTGGAGAAATATGGGGAACATCCCGGCGAAGCTTGTCCCGGCAAACGTCCCCGGAAGCGGCGGCGATAATCTTGGAACACCTGACGGGAATCCCAAGCTAAAGAAAGATGTTTACGACTATGTAGAATTCGCCGCGAACTCGAAGCCGTTAAAGGCTGCTGGCTTTAAAGACTATAACGGCAGTACACAGATGACAATATATACACTGGTTAGACCAACGACAATAGCCAATAACTCCAGCGACCAAAATGGTCTTGTTTATTTCGGATTGAACGAGGCTTACCAGACATGGGCCGCCAACGACGGTTGGAGCGGTATTAGTCTCGGGGTAGGAACAAACCGGGTTAACGTCCGCTTTGGTAATGCGGATGGCAGTGTATCAGGCGGCGGGCAACAATTTACAACAACAGCCACTGATGATCTGGTCAGCGTCCGGGCGCAGCTAAACGGAAGCAAAAGAGAAGTTTATGTTAATAACAACGTCATCGGCACTCCCGGAACCAACGCTAAGGCCCTTTTGGGGAACAGACCGGATCTGAGCGTAGGTTACACGATGGCGGCTGCAACCCCCCACCGCTTCATGGGCAGAGTCTTGCAGATTCTCATCTACGACAGGGTGCTGACCGCTGATGAAATCACGAAAGTAGAAACGTATTTTAACGAGGTGAAAGCCGGCCGCGGCGGGTCCGCGAACCCCGTGGTTCCAAAGGTCGACACAACCTTGCTGACCGCCTTGATCGAGGCCGCGGGTAACAAGGAAAAAACGATGTATACAAGTGATTCATGGAATGTTTTTGCAAGCGCATTACGTGAGGCCAAAGCTGCTGCCGCCAATGAGGAGATCTCGCAGACAGCAGCGGATCATTCATATTACGCGCTGCGTGACGCAATCAAAGGGCTTCAACTGTTATCTGGCGGAGTTGCAACCGCTGTATACGGGACGCCTGTTCTCGGCGGCTCCGAGCTCGACCCGCTCTGGAATAAGACCGTCACGCTGCCGATCCTTAAGCATCTGACAATGGTGAACGGTCCGGCGGACGGTTCCGCTAAAGTGCTATGGGACGATTCTAACCTGTATGTTCTGGTGCGTGTAAAAGACCCTGTGCTGAACAGCAGCAGCAGCGAAGCGCATGAGAAGGACTCGGTCGAGATCTTTGTAGATGAGACCAACAGTAAACAAACCTCGTACGGACCGGGTATGGGACAATACCGTACTAACTATCTTAATGAGAAAAGCTTTAATCCGGGCAGTGTCAGTGCGGGTTTTGAGTCTTTTGCCAAAGTAGTGGATGGCGGTTATTACATTGAAACCAAGATTCCCTTTAAAGCTGGTGCGCCTGCGGCTGATCATGTAATCGGATTTGATGTGCAGATCAATGACGCGAAAGCATCGGGTGGCCGTCAGGACATTATCATGTGGCACGACGTGTCCGGACAGTCCTATAATAACGGTTCACAATGGGGTGAGGTTAGACTTGTGAAAGAGATCAGCGGTCAAGAAGGCAGCGCGTTGCTGACCGGACCGGGAACCGTTGAAGGCGGCAACAATTTTGATGTTGAATTCAGCTTGGCGCATTCCGGAACAGATGTCAAAGCGCTGGATATTACGGTTAATTATGATGCGGATAAGCTGGAATTCATATCAATGGAATCGCTTCAGCAGGATTTCAAGCTGGTTGGTGAAGTGAATGAAGCCGGCAAGCTTAGAACCATCGGGACTACTATTGGAAATACAGATATGACCAAGGGATTGATTATGCTTAAGTTCAGAGCGGTTGCAGCGGATAATCCGCAGAGCGCTTCCATTCGCGTCACTCCGTTAACGGTTGCGAATGGCGCAGGCCAAGAATCAGATTGGGCGGGTGCAGCTCACACAGTCCGAATCAATAACATGGATAAGTCGGGCTTGCTGCTTCTGATTGCGGAAGCGCAAAGTACGCATGATGCAGCCATTGAAGGCGTATCTCCTGGCCAGTATCCATTAGGCTCGAAAGCAACTCTACAGGCAGCTATTGATACCGCTCAAGTGGTGGCTTCGGCTCAGGAAGTAAGCCAGGCAGGAATTGAACAGGCGACATTGAAGCTGCACGCAGCTCTGCAAAGCTTCAAGGATTCAATGATTAAATCCATCGAAGGAGATTACAATAACGACAGCAGAGTAAGTGTTGGTGACCTTGCAATTATTGCATCCGCCTATGGTAAAAATAATCAAGATCCAAATTGGAGTAAGTACAGAGCGTTGGATTTGAATGGCGACGGTATGATTGACATCGTTGATATCTCAATTCTGGCCCGCAAAATTTTGAAATAATTACGTGTGGAAATAAGGGAATAGCGAAAGGACGGGGATTGCTTGAAATATCGGATTGGAATGATGCTTCTAGCTGCTTGGTTCATAATTTCCCTGCTGCCGGTGTACGCAATGGCCAAGGACGCCTCCTATAGCTTAGCGGTCTCCAATTCTACGTCCATTAAGGGAAATCAAGTTGTCGTGACGGTGACGGGATCGGATCTTACCGATGTCTATGGCTTCGAAATCAATTTGAAGTACGATACAAACCTTCTATTGTACAAAAAAAGTGAAAGCTTGCTGCCAGGGTTCTCCGTCCCGCTTGCTCCTGCAGATGGCCTTGTCGTGTTCGCGCATACGAAAGTAGGCAAGGTCGCCGGCCTATCGGGAAAAGCCGAGCTCGCAGCCATTACGTTTGAAGTCATTGGAAAGAATACGAAGAAGCCGACAGTAGAATTAACACGTGTGAAGCTTGTGAAAAGCGATCTTACGGATACAGTTGTCAAGCCGGGAACGAAAGCAGACATCGCGGTGCAAGCAGCGGGAAATACCGTAACATTCAAGGATATTGCTAATCATTGGGCCAAAGAAGGGATAGAACGGGCTGTCAGTATGGGGTTTGTAAACGGCTTCGGGGATGGGACGTTCCGTCCGGATGTGAGGATCACACGCGCAGAGTTCGTGGTTATGACCGCGAGGGCGTTTGATTTCGAAGCGAAAGGCGGGATGACGTTAAATTTCAGGGATGTAGATACAATCCCGGTCTGGGCAAGGGATTACATCGCGGAAGCGGAGCAGACTGGCCTGATTAAAGGCTACGCCGATGGCAGCTTCCGTCCGAACCAATGGATTAGCAGGTCCGAAATGGCTGTCTTGATCATGAGGCTGTATGACGGCGAGCTTCATTCGAACGAACCGGTCTCATTTGCCGATAAGCAGCATATTAAGCCATGGGCACTTCCGTCGGTTGCTGCCGCGGCTGACCTGGGAATCATTAAGGGCAAGAATGGTAATCGGTTCGCTCCTGCTGATCCTGCTACCCGGGCTGAAGCGTTGATTATGCTGCTTCGTCTGATGGATGCAAAAGTAATACTTGATATCCGGTAAACTTGAAATAATGACATCACTTTGTGTCCATAACCTCAAGAAATTCGTATCGTGAAGGGGTGAGCAAATCGGGTCTGTCTTTTGACAGGCTCTTTTTGTTGCCGAAATTTAGACGTATAGTGACAGTCGCATTCACTTGAAGGTATACTATGTGATGTTGAAAATTTGCTGTTAGTGAAAATTCAAGCTATACAATCAATAAAAAATGACGAACTAGACGGCGCTTGTACAACTGAAGGCTTGGTGTTTCTTGCAAACTAAAGCATAAGCCCATTAATTGTGCTATCATTAATTCGGAAAACTCATAAAGAATCTCTTGTGATTTGAACTTGGTTTAGGAGGAAGTTATGAAAAAATCTCTAGTGAGCCTGCTGATGGTGTTATTGCTTGGGCTCCTATCAATTAATGTGGCAGCGGCAGCACCGGAGCGGTATCAAGTAATAATACCAGCAGGTGATAACAGTTTCGGGACCGAAAGTGAGGGACTTTCGGCGGTTAAAAAAAATGGGAAATGGGGTGTAATCAATCGAGTAGGAGATGTAGTTATCCCCTTCACACTTAACTACGATTGGGTAGGGTCATTTCATAATGGTTTTGCGCAAGTCAGAAAAGAAACTGAGTATGGTTTCATTAGTATCTCTGGAAAAGAAATTGTCCCTCCCAAATATGTTAAAGTGCTGGATTTCAGAGACGGTGTTGCCCTTGTTTGTGACGATAAAAACATTATATTACAATGGGGAGCCATTGACACGACCGGAAAAGTTGTTATACCGGTGAAATATCATTTTGTGGATGTTACCTTAAACGGCTACAATGACGGTTATAACGTTAAGAACGAGGGTTATCCGTTCAAAGATGGTTTGGCCGCCGTCAAGATACCTACCGTTGGTATTGAAAAATATGATTCTAAAACAGGAAAATTCAAAAAAATAGGTAAAGAAGATCCTAATGCAGGAAAGCTTGGCTATATCAACAAAAAAGGACAGGTAATCATCCCTTTTTCATACAAGGCAGATTATGATAATAAACCGCTTTTTAATTTCAACGATGGCCTGGCGTGGGTTCCTAAAGGTACTAAGTATGGTGCTATTAATACGTCAGGAAAAATAGTTATTCCTTTTGATTACGATGGAGTGGAATCTCTTAACGAGCGTTTGTATCATGTCTGGGTCAAGAAGAAGGATGGAACCTTTAGCAAAAAGGTAATCAATTCAAGCGGAAAGGCTGTTTTCAATAATACATACAATATTATCCACAGATTCGAAGAAGAAGGATATGCACAAGTTAGTAAAAACAACAAATGGGGCTTTATAAATACCGCAGGAAAAGTAGTCATACCGCTAATTTATGATCAAGTAAGCCGGTTTAGCGAAGGTCTGGTGAGTGTTAAAAAGGATGGGAAAATTGGATACCTCAATGTGTCGGGGCAAGAAGTGATCCCTTTGAGCAATAAATATCAAGACCCGGGCAGTTTCTGGGGAGGTATTGCACCTGTTAAAAACGACAGTGGTGATATTGGCTTCATCAACATGCAAGGCGAATTGGTTGTCCCTTATGAACATTATCGTGATCCGTCCCTCTCGACCGAGGGCGGTGATAAAGAACATAAAGAACGTTATTGGTTTGTAAAAGAAGGCGCTTGGGGAAGAGTCTATGACGCTAACGGAAAACCAGACGATAATAGAAGTGATTTAATCAATTCCTCCGGCAAAATGATTAAAAACATTGAGTACTATTACGTCGGTCGATTCATCGGGGGATTTGCTGTGTTTATTGTTAAAGATAAAGATGGAGACCTTAAATATGGACTCATTAAAGACACCGCCTATGTACCGAAAATTCAGTAATGATTTCGGCTGAAAGGGTTCACTGGGCTGTCTTTTTACAGCAAGTTAAAGGCCATCCCTTTCGGGATGGCCTTTCCTTTATACTTTTAAGTTCCCTTACTTCCCACCCTCCAGCAACCTCGCCACCATGGTAGCGAATTCTGCCCGGGTAATGTCTTTTGCAGGCTTAAAGGTACTGTCTTCATATCCGGTGATAATTTTATTCGATGCCAGTGCATCAATGGAGTTATAATACCAGGCCTCTTTGTTAACATCTTTGAATGATGTGGTTCCGGTACCGGTCAGCTTGAAGGCTCTGGTGATTAGTGTGGCTAATTCACTGCGGCTAATCTTCGCATTGGGACGGAAGGTGCCATCGCTGTATCCGTTCATCAGGCCGGCACTGGCTGCTGCGCCGATGTACTTATTCGCCCAGTGCGCCCCTGATACATCAGTGAAGCTGCTTGTTTGTCCGTTAAGTCCCATGTGCGTTGTAATGACCTTAATGGCCTCGGCGCGGGTCAGACCTGAATCCGGACGGAAGGTGCCATCGGCATAACCTGTCAGTAATCCTTTGGAAATCAGCAGGTCAATGCTTGCCTTTGCCCAATGCTTCAGTGTATCTGTGAAGCTGACCACTTCCGGCTTAGGTGTTGGTGCTGTTGTTTCTGCTGGTGCTGGTGTAGCTGTAGGAGCCGGTGTAGCAGTAGGTGCTGGCGTTGGTGTTGGTGTTGCCGGTGGAGTTACGGTACCTCCTCCAGGACTTGGATTGCTTGGTTCATTATCTACTGGGTCTGGATCAGTAGGGTTTGAGACATATGGGAGTGCTGGTGCAAAAGCGGTAAGCAGTCTGGCCTGACTTTGCTGCTCAAGAGCATAACCCATACCTAGAACTTTGGCATCGTCCCACGCTCTGCCCACAAGCTGCATCGAGATCGAATAGCCGCTGTCGTTCGTTCCCACAGGCACCACTACCGTAGGGAGACCCACATTAGATGTTAATACGCCCGTGTTGCGGTCCGAACTTAGCTGAGAGGCTGATGCGTCATTGTTATATACGTCACTGATGAAACCTGCATACACAATAGCATCCACGCCATTCTCGTCCATCCAGCCTTTGATCACTTCCTTGTAGTCCGTTCTATACTTGATGTAATCCTGTACAGCCTGTTCCGTCATCCGCGTAGGCGCGGTATACGATCTCTGATTATAGATAAGCACTTTATCTGAGGCAAGCACACTTGCTCCGTCCGCGTAAGGGAAGGCTTTGTGAAGCTCAATGTAGCGCGCCCAGCCTTCCGTTGATCCGTTAATGCCTGATGGACGGGTAGGGGCTGCTGGCATTTTTGACATTTCAACCATTTCCGCTCCCGCAGCTTGCAGTTCTGAGAACTTATTCTTTACGGCTAGTCCGGTATCATCATCTGCATAACTGGAGACAAAGGATTCGGGGATGAATCCGATTTTCTTTCCTCTCAAGGCCCCGACATCCAGCGATTCCTTCCAGTTCTCCGGACGTTTATGATCGGCATCGGCAGTTACGGTGAAAATATCCTGCGGGTCCGTACCCGTTGTTGCGTTCAGCATAATAGCCAGGTCCGTTACGGTTTTGGCAATAGGCCCCGCATAGTCCTGTCCCCAAGTCAGCGGCAGCACACCGGTTGTACTCGCCATGCCGTCCGTTCCGCGGAAGCTTTTTAAGCTGGCGCCTGTCGTAGGGGCGTAGAGAGATACCCCTGTCTGCGATCCCATGGCGGCCGCTGCAAAATCAGCGGCAACCGATACGGCTGATCCACCGCTGGAGCCAAAAGAGGTTTTGGACGGATAGAGCGCATTCCAGGTCTGCATCCAGCCGCTTTCACTGAAGCTTCCGCTGTTCGCGAACTCCGAAGTATTCACTTTACCAATAATGACAGCGCCGGCTTCCCGCAGCTTATTCACCTGGAAGGCATCTGATTCTGGCCGCCAGCCTTCAAGTGCTTTACTGCCGCCTGTTGTCGGCATATCCTTGGTGTCATAGATGTCTTTGATCGCAATCGGAATTCCCAGCAGATCACCCTTAGCGCCTTGTGCACGGGCATCGTCAGCCGCTTTGGCCTGAGCCAGCGCAGTTTCGGATACATGCAGGAAGGCATGGAAGCCGAGTTGGCCCATATCGTACGCCTTGATCCGATCCAGATACGCTTGCGTAATTTGGACAGAAGTCGTTGTACCGCTAATCATATCCTGCTGCATCTGTGCAATGGATTTATTCACAACATCATAGGGGGAGGAAGTAACGAAGCTTTGCGCTGCAGGAGCCTCTGGAATGAACAGGTTATCTCCAGTATTAAGTCCCTCTATACCTGAGATATCCCAGTTACTGATGGAGCGGATCTGTGCAGGGGTTAAGCCGGACACATCCAGCTGCTGATTGAGTCCGTTAAGTGTGGCAACCAGATTGTTCAGCCCAGCTTCCCCAGCTTCTCCAACCTGTACAAAATTCACCAGGGATTTCGACTGGCCCGGTTCAAGATTCAAGGTGTTAATGAAGCCATAGAAATTCGCCTCATTACCGGACTTGGCCAGAGGTGTGGTGAATGGATTCTGCTGCTGATTCCCAAGAGCCGTTAATCCATTATTAAATGGATGTGGAGACCCGACTGCAACACCTAGAGGTTTATTGTTTCTGGCACTGCTATCGACCACAATCCATGAATCGTCTGTCGTTACCTCCAGATCATTGGAGTAGGTTGCCTTGACCACTGAAGCATTGGCCGCTGTGCCATACCCTAAGGAGCCGCCGAAGGATACATCTACTTTTACAGCCATATCATTCTTATTGGTAAAAGTATCAAAGAATCTAGTTCGATTATTGATAGTGTCCACATACACATCACGGGTAACGGTGACATTTCCCAGATTGACAGATTGAGAGGAAGTGAATCTATTAACACCATCGTACTTGAGGTCAAACCCGCGCATCATTTGTCCATTCATCAGGGAAGCTGCAGGCGAGGATACTTTCACAAAAATGTTGCCGAACCCTTGCACTTGGGTAGTACCAACGGTTCGCAAGCTTCCTGTGTCCAAGCTGGGAGCGAAAGCATCGTGAATCTCCCATACTGTACCACTGGATGAAGTAACTCGGGTTAAAGCATCGGCGGTTTGAAACGGAATGACTCCTGAAGCAATAACAGATAATGCAATGGAAGTAGCTATAACTTGCCTCTTGGTTCTACGCAGACGTTTTAACTTACTCATGTTGGCAATCTCCCTTTCCTCTATGTATATTATTAATTGTGTTAAGAAATATAACATTGTATATTAATTCAGTCAATGAATAATATGAAATTGAACTATTTTTAGAGATTTTAACAAAGGGAAGTTGCTGTATATATTATAAATGATAATAAATATGATAAATTAGTGTTATGTTATTTAACATTTTAGGTTATGTATATATTCTGCTGATAGATTATGGAATGTGCTACAATATTTTAAATGGAATTTCACTTGTATAGGATGACACTAAAAGGAGATTTATGATGAAACGACTTCGCTGGAGCATTGCTGTTTATTTCTTGCTATTCTCGCGGAAATTGAACGCAAAACCGGCAATAGCGAGCTCGCGGTCAAGTATGCCAGGGAAGCAGTAGAGGCTTCGAGAGGTGTCCAGCGTTATGTGTTATATAAGGAGTATGAAAGAACGTTACCGCAAGCGGTTGAAGCATAGTTTGAAAAAAACGGGTATCATCCTCATTCAAGGATGATACCCGTTTCTGTTAGTTAGGATGCCAGTCTCACTGTCCCAAACACAGCCTGATCAGATCATCGACATGTGCGGTGGCCAGGCATTCTACGGTGTCGGCGGCGCCGTAATAGATTTTGACTTCGCCATCGTCCTCCAGGATCATGCCGCCGGGAAAGATGACATCATTGCGGAAGCCTCCGTCTACTTCGTAGGGGGCTTCAGGGGCGAGCAGCGGCGAGGCGCTCATCCCAAGGATTTTCTTTGGATTATGGAGATCAAGCAGCATAATGCCTGCTGTATACCGCTTCTTCCAGGACGGCTCCCAGCCGTTCTTGCCTCTGGCGGGATCAAGATCCACCGCATGGAAGGTGGTGAGCCAGCCCTTGTCAGTCTTAACGGGCGGTGCTGCCGGACCGATCTTGTCATTGGCGAACGGGACCTGCTCCACTGCAAGCAACAGATCCGAACGCCCCCAATAGACCAGATCCGGCGACTCCGCGATCCAGGTGTCGAACCGGTCCAAGCCTCCGCGGCTGTATACGGTGAACGGGCGTTCCAACCGCACATAGTTGCCGTTGATCTTCTCCGGGAACAGCACCATATTCCGCAGGTCCGGCGTAGACAAGCTCAAGATCTCAAAGGATTCGAAGTCATCCGTGACTGCGATTCCGCCCCGGATGCCATGCCGCGTATCTACAGCGAAGCACATGTAGCAGCGGCCGCCGATTACCGTCAGCCGCGGATCATATCCGCGCACGAACTCTTCGTCTTTAAGCTTGAATACTGGCTTCGGACCGGCCGTCCAGTGGATTCCGTCTTCACTGAAGGCGATACCGAGATCCGTTGTGTGAGACGGCTCAAGGGTCTGCTTCTCAAGGGAGCCATAGTCATTACGGAATACCATCACATACCGGCCGCCAAACTTAACCACTCCCGCGTTGAATACTAGTGCGGTGGGGTAAGGGACCCGCGCTGCATCCAGCACAGGGTTGGCCGGATGACGGCGGATGAGCGGGCTAGATGCCAAAGCTCCTATAATGGGTGTATTGTTATCATTCATCGTTGAATATCCTCCTTGAGTGTTGAACTGCGTGCTAGACAATACTTCCATAGGGCGCAAACGGATAGTCAATCGTAATACGTCCAGCCTGGCAGTCGCCAATCCCGCTGTACAGATCAGCCTTGCCATCCTCACGCATCACGATCCCTGAAGAGAAGACGCAGTCCGTCAAATACGGTGCCTTGGCAGGTCCGGGCGGGTAGCAGGAGCGGCTTCCAATCAGATGCAGGTTATGAGATTCCCGGGTCACGGGATCGAAGATGAAGGCCATGTTCAGATAGACCTTGATTTCCTGCCCGTTCTCCTCCTTATGCGAATAACAAATATGGCCGATGATTCCGATGTTGCCGCTGCTCAACAGGTAAGCCTGATTGACGCCTCCCCATTCACCTGTTCCGAAGATACCATGGATGTACGGGGCATTCTCAATAACGTCAGCAGTCAAATCCTCCAGCTTATCAATCACCGTGAAGCCGATCATGGATTCGCTGTCATATTGGCCCTTCACCTCGTTGCCCCGCGGACGTGAGAAGACGCCAATTCTGTCGTCCGCCAGAGCAACAAGGCGGATATCCTTCATTTTGTTAGGACCGGTAGTAAAGTAATACAAATTGTGGAGATCCGTCCCCCGGTAAAAATAACCGAAATACGTGCTGTATTTGCCGCTTTCATATTGCACATGCGTTCCGCCCAGTACTAGCTCATCACCTATTTCGCTGATATAAGGGTCCTCCAGCGTATAGATCGTGCTGTTCTCCACCAGGGTCCACTCATCCTGGCCTGTTTCCTCGAACAGACGGACCCATGAGCGGGCCCATTCTTCCCGGCGTTCTACCCGGCCGAACAAGTAATGTTTTCCATCACGTTCAAAAGGAATCGAGATATTATAAACATCAAATCCATCCACATTTTTAAATTCCAGGGTTGCGCTTTCATAAATAGTTTTTGTTGCTTCAAACTCTTGTTTTTGCTGATGCAGGTTCAAAATTTTTTCACTCCTTTATTCTAGCAGCACTTTTTATTGAAGAGAAGCTTGATATTCCTTGAACTGCTTCTGATATTCGGCAACGACCTTGTCCAGACCTGCCTTCTTCATTTTATCCAGCGCTTCCGGGAAGGCCTTGTCGTAGTCCAGCACACCCATATAGATCGGAGTGATGCTGGCTGAAGCTTCCGAGAGAATATTGGTATATTCAGTTCTTACATTCGTCGGGTCAAAAATAAAGTTGGCTGCAATACTGTTGACCGCACTCGGATTAGGCTCGAATAAGACCTTGTTATTCTCAGGAATACTGCTCTCCGGGTCAAAGCGCATAAAGTTCACATTGCCGTTCTGCGAATCAGAGCCTCTGTACCGCGGATTATTATTGTTGTTCGGGTCTCTGATCGGCTTTAGGCCCTTGTCGCCATCTTTGGTGTAGTGCTCACCCTCGATGCCATATTGAACCAGATCGTAGTTGTCCTGGCTGGCCAGCATCCAATCCATAAACTTAACGGCCGCCTCGGGATGCTTGCTGTTCGCCGGTACGGCATTTCCGTTCTTGAAGGAGAGGGGGCGCAGATACTCTTTCTCCGGGTTAAACCATACTACGCCGATATCGTCCACTGTAGCATTCGGATTGTACTTCTGGAGCCCGTTCAAGCTTCCGCCCGTTCCCAGGCGTACGAACCATTCTCCGCTGTCGAGCTGGGCATCTACCTGTTCCTGCTTCATGACCAGGATGTCAGGGTTCGTAATTCCTTTGGTGTACAGCTCGTGCATGAAGGCGGCATCCTGCTTGAATTCATCGGTTTCAATCCAGGATTTGACCTCTCCGTTCTGGTTGACATAGAAGAACTTATCCTTAACCGTGAACGGGAAGGTATCATAGGTCCGGTGCAGGATGGAGGTATGCAGATTGATCGGGTCAAAATCAGCCCGGGTGCCTAAGTAAGGCTTGTTCTTCCCCTTCCAGTTCTTCATCACCGTCTCCCAGGCGCTAATCAATTCAGCCGGAGTTGTAGGCTCCTGCAAATTGTTCTCGCGGAGAATGTCGCGGCGGATATTGAACTGGCCTTCACTGGCCATTTCAACCCAGTAGGAGGGGACGATATAATATTTCCCGCCGATGGTGGCTCCATTGAAGATGTCCTCCGGAATATTCTTTTTCAGGTTGGCTCCGTACTTCTCAATCTCCTCTGAGATATCGGCCAGTGCACCCCGGGTATAATAGTTGGAAAAAGGAGTACGGTCCTGCATGACATGAAACAGATCGAACTCTTCACCGGTAGACAGCATCAGGTTCAGCTTCTGGTCCCAGGCATCCCAGGGGATGAAGATTTTCTCCACGGCAACGCCGACACCGTCTGCAGCCAGCTTCTCATTGACCTTCTCGAACACCTTCTGGTAGTCTTTCGGCTCGGTGCCGGGAACTACGTATTTGATCTTGACGACCTCAGAGTTATTAGCATTCTCTGCATTCGGGGATGAAGCATTGCTTTCTCCATTTGCGCCAGGGCTGGCATTATCCGCCTTGCCGCACCCGACCAGGGTGGACAGGGCAAGCACCACAGCTAACAGGGTTGCATAGGATTTTCTCATGAATAATACGGACCTCCTCTTATGTTGTCTTCTATATGTTAACCCCTAAGGGATGACATCAGCCTTTGACTGAACCGATCACGAGCCCTTTCACGAAGTACTTCTGTAAGTAAGGATAGAGGAAGATGATCGGCCCGATGGTTACGATGGCTGTCGCCATCTTGACCGACTCCGAAGGAAGCGTAACGTCGCTTGTTCCGGCCAGCATGGCCATATCGTTCAGCATACTGATCTCCGATTGCATCTGCAGAAGCATAAATTGCAGCGGGTACAAGTCTTTCGTGTCGATCAGCATGATCGCATTCCACCAATTGTTCCAATAATCCAGTCCATAGAAGAGGGCGATGGTCGCCAGTACCGGTTTACATAACGGAAGATAGATCTTGAAAGCAATGACAATATCACTGGCCCCGTCTATGGTGGCGGATTCCCGCAGCGAGTCAGGAATGCCGTTCATGAAATTACGCACCAGGAAGAGGTTGAACGGGCTGAACAGCAGGGACGGAATAATCAGAGCGAGAATATTATCGGTTAAGCCGAGCGCCCGGTTCATCAGATACCAGGGCACAATGCCGGCGGAGAAAATCATGGTGATAAAAAAGTACAGGGCCAGCAGATTGCGGTGCCTCACATTTTTGTTCGCCAGGGTGTAGCCTGCCATAGAAGTAATCAGCAGGGCCAGCGTGGTACCGACGAGAGTGACAAAGATCGAAATGCCATAGCTCTGAATGACCTGGGAGCCGCTCGTGAAGATCAGCTTATAGGCATACAGAGAGAATTTCTCCGGAAACAGGCTATAGCCGTTCTTAAGAATGGCATCCTCATCCGTGATCGAGATCATCAGCACAAGCAGCATCGGAAGCAGGCACAGCGCCGAATAGACCGCAGTCAGTGTGTACATGACCGTCTTGCTGATTGAGAACTTTTTCATTAAAACTCCTCCTTCCCGGATTTAATATAATGCGCCGTCTTTAAAGTACTTGCGGGTAATGGCATTGGTACCAAAGACAAGGATGAATCCGATAACGGACTGGAACAGTCCTACGGCCATGGCTTCGGAAGGGTCGCCGATCTGGCGCAAGGAACGGAATACATACGTATCAATAATATCCGTGGTCGAATACAGTGTGCCGTTGTCCCCGATGAGTGCATAGATCATCCCGAAATCGCCATACATAATTTTGCCGACTGAGAGCATGGTCAGGATAATAACCGTTGGCATCATTAGCGGAAGTGTTATCCTAAAACACATTTGCAGGCGGTTCGCCCCGTCAATCTCTGCGGCTTCATACAACGTCTCGTCAATGCCGGTAATGGTTGCCAAGTAGATGATAGCGCTCATACCGGCGCCTTTCCACACATGCATGATGGTCAGAATCGCCGGCCAGGACTGGGCATCGGTATACCAGTTCACGGAGTCCATTCCGAATTGGTTCAGGATTCTATTAATCACGCCCATATCCATGGAGAAAAGCGCATACAGCACATAGCTGATGACGATCCATGAGATGAAATTCGGGAATAACATCAGCGACTGGCTGATCTTCACAAATAGCTTCTTGCGCAGCTCGTTCAGCACCAATGAAATAGCCAGCGCCATCAGGGTACCAAAAATAATAAACAGTAAATTAAGGTAAATGGTATTAAAGGTAACTGTAAGCGCTTTATTGGAACGGAAGAAAAACTCAAAGTTTTTGAACCCCACCCATTCGCTATGGAAGATTCCCTTTGTATAATTGAAGCGCTGGAAAGCAATGACCAGATAAGGATAGGTCATATACCCGAAAATAAATGTGTATGCCATGGCCGGCAAAATTAACAAATAGGATGTGCCATTCCTGCGGATGTCAGACAGTATGCTCAATCCTGGCCGCCGTTTTTTCTTCAATTCCTGTTCCCCCCTATTTGTTATAAATGACTGTTGCCATGATTTCAGCTTAGCCATAGCCGCAGCAAGTGTCTATTTCGAAACCCGGCAAACGCTTTCGAATTAGCTGACAAGGCTTTCAAAAAAACGGAATGGCTTTCATTTTCCCCTGATTCAGTACCTTTTCGGCCGTAAATGGTCTATATTTAGAAATGATAACGGGCAGCAAGGGGAGGAATTCAGCATGCGGACAACCATCAAGCGGCTTGTTCGATACAAGGCCTTTCAAAAACTCACAATCTCATATTTCCTTCTCGTTCTGCTAACTGTAAGCCTGCTCTCCAGTGTACTCTTCTCCTTGTTCTCCAGAAGCACCATCAAGGAGATCGAACGCAATTCCCGGGCGATGTTATCTCAGATTACTTACGCCTCCGATGTCGTCTATAACCAGGTCATGACGATCGGAAATACACTGCTGATTCAACCGGAGATCCTTACCTTTCTGGATGAGACGGTGGAGGACAAGGTAAGCAATTATCATATTTTTCAGCAGATCGAACAAATTGCCAATTTGAACCCTTATATCCATAGTATCGGAATCCACCGGCCTTCTACAGGAACAACAATCGATACAGCCGGGCTTCCGTTCGACGCATCGCTCACTGCGCTCAGCGCGAAGCAGTACATGGAATTCAATCCGCGCAGCCTGAAGGTTGCAAGCCGTAATAGCGGCAGACCCTTACAGTTCCTGACCTTCTTGCTGTACCCGAATTTCGCATACCAGACCACAGGTAGTCCGCTGATCTATATCAATGTGGAGGAGCAGTCGATTCTGGCGACCATCCGCAAGATCGGCAAAGTGGACGCCGCTAATAATGTCTTCGTGATTAATAATGAAGGTAAAGTGCTGTCTCACACCGATTCCAATCTGTTCCTGGATGATCTATCCGGGGAGGAGTATGTGCGGACGATATTAATTGAGAACCAACCGGAGAACAGCTTCACCACGACGATCGCAAACAAAAAGAGTCTGGTCACTTATGTGAAATCAGAGGAACTGGACTGGTATTTTGTAAGCGTTTCACCGTACTCCGAGCTCATCTCTGACATTGACAGGCTACGGAGCATTACGCTGCAGGTCACAGCCGGTATTGTACTTGCAGGCCTGTTGCTCTCTATCCTGTTGACCTCGAACATGAACAGACCCTTAACGGCACTACTGGAAAAAGTGATGCCAAATCCGGTCAAACCGGCATCCGGCTTGGCACTGATTGATGAGTACAAGATGATGAACGAGGTGTTCCAATCCTATCATGAACGTGAGAAATCGATGCAGTTCGTCATCAACCATTCTTCCCGGACTGTTCGTGAGCATTATCTTCATGCCTTGCTGCGTGGTCATTCTCTGGAGAATTCGGTCTCAAGCGAAATTATTAAGGAGATCGGCGAGGAGGTTGCGGGGCCGTTCTTTGGCGTGCTGGTGTTCAAGATTAATGAGCTTGAGCCTGCAGGAGAGAGGATGGAAGGGAAACAGCAGGCCTTGCTACGCTTCGCGCTTGGGAATATCGCCAAAGAGCTGCTGGAACATATCGGCCCCTGTGATGTTCTCATTATGGGAGGAAACGAAGCGGCCGCCATCCTTCAATACACGAAAAATCAGCTCCCGGAGGAGCTGAAGCCTGCCTTGCGTGATGTTCAAAGCTTCCTGAACCGTTACTTCAAGGTGACAGTATCTATTGGTATAGGAGATATAGCCTTTGGCAAGGGAAATATTCCGTCCTCGTATACTTCCGCGCAGCAGTATGTGAAATACCGCTTAATCTATGGAAAAGAAGCGATTCTGGATGCAGCGGCGACAAGGCACCATGTGTTAACGGCCTTAAGCTATCCCGGCGCCTGCGAGAAGAAGCTGATTGATGCCGTGCAGCAGGGCAAGCCGGAGCCTATTATTAGCGCCACCCAAGAATTTATCGATACCATATCCGGCGGTTCGGTTCATCAGATCATTACCTTTAGCACTCAGCTCATGTTGTCTTTGCTGAAACATTTCGATTATTTACAGCATGTGCCGGATTCTAACTTCAATGATTACCTGCAGGCGGTAACCGAGATTGAAGGTGCTGAGGATTTGGCGGAGATCCGCAACCTGTTTGGCCGCTATTGCTCCACGATCTGCAAGTTAATTGAAGACAAAAATCACTGGATGAATGCTAAGAAGCATAATAGTCTCATTGAAAGAGTACAGAATTATGTCCATGAACATTATGCCGAGCCTAATATTTCCCTCGATCTGGTGTCCAAAATCGCCGGACTGTCACCCAGCTATCTGGGCAAGCTGTTCAAAGGAGCAACCGGGCAATCCTTCAGTGAATACCTGAACAACACCCGGCTGGACAAAGCCAGGGAGTTACTTGCTGCTACACCTGACACGGCGGCCAAGATCAGTGAAGCGGTCGGGATCTACAACATCACTTACTTCTCCACCCTGTTCAAGAAAAAGTACGGACTGACACCCTCGGCCTTCCGTGAGCAGGAGGCGATGAAAGGCGCCGCAGGTGATGAGGAGTGATCATTTCCCGCTTAAGGCTGCTCCGCATATCTCCACCAGGCAAAGGTTCCGGCGATTCCGATAATCCCGGTATAGGCAAGTATGATGATACTACTTAGCTGCAGCGAACCGGTGCTTTGAAATACCGAGGGGATGGTCCATGGGAAATAAGGCGCGAATCCGAAGGAGGCCAATACATTGGACAGAATGACGATGATCAGGATAAGCCCAAGGGGGGCCAGGTAGCCCTTGGTCACATTAGCCAAAAGAATGCTTGGCGCGGTCACAAAGATGTACAGCAGTGAGGTGATCAGGAATTTAATGAACAAGCTCCAAATGAAAGCGGCGGACCCGCCTGCAACGCCGAGGATGGCCCCTACGGCAAGACCTACGGCAAACATATAGATGGAAAGTAACAGACACCATGCTAAAATGACCAGGAATTTGGACAATACAATTTTCGCTCTGGAAATGGGCTTGGCCAGTAAATCTTTGATGGTCCGGTCCGAAAATTCCCGTCCGAATACCCATGCGGCTACAAAGGTGTATCCGATCAGTCCCAGCGGGGCAAGTGTCTCCAGCAATCCGTTTAAATACGCTTCCCAGTTGACACCGTCACTGGATAATACATTTCCGACGCCCATCATGATGGGCCCGAAGCCTAGAACCAGAAACATAATCCAGAACACATTCGAGCGGATAATCTTGCGTAGCTCACAATGTAACACCGATAGAATATTCATTATTTAATCCCCCTGTTAACCCCGATGGTGCGGAGAAAATAGCCTTCCAGATCCTCTGTAACTACCCGGAGTGACGTTGGCGGCTGATTGCAGGTAACAAGCAGTTCGGCCAGCCGTTCAGGATGATCTGCCGCATGTTCATTGGTTAGTTTAATAGAGCCGTCCGGGGTATCCACAAAGTCATAGCCATGCTCTTCCAGCACCTTCTTTAAGGCAGGTTTGTTCCGGCCGTTCACGACCAGGCTTTTCTCTAAGGACTGCTCCAGCTTATCCATTGCGACTTCTTGCACCAGCTGGCCGCCGTGGATAATGCCAATCCGTGTGGACACCTTCGAGAGCTCCTCTAACAGATGGCTGGATATAAAAACAGTGATGCCGAAATTGTGCGCCAGATTGTATAACATATTCCGTATCTCCGCCACGCCTGCGGGATCAAGGCCGTTGATCGGCTCGTCCAGGATTAGAATTTCCGGGTTGTGAATCATCGCTTTGGCAAGTCCCAGGCGCTGCTTGTTCCCCAGTGAGAGATGCTTTGCTTTTTTCTTTTTGTGCGGTTCCAGCCCCAGCTTATAGATCACCTGATGTACGGCATCCGGGTCCGGCAAGCCTTGCATACGCCGTGCGATATCCAGATTCTCCGTTACCGTCAGATCCGGATAAAAGGTAGCCTCCTCCAAATATCCGACGTTACTCCATAATTTAGAGTTTCCAGCATCGACCTTCTCACCTAACATATAGAGCTTGCCGGAAGTAGGCTTAATCATCGCCAGGAGCATCTTGATCGTCGTTGTCTTCCCGGCGCCGTTAAGTCCCAGGAATCCGTAGATCTCTCCCCGGCTGACCTCCAGCGAAAGATTGTTTAATATGGTATAGTCGCCAAAGCTTTTGTGCACTCCGTCAATTTGTATAGCGGGCGTGCTGCCGATTCTTTTCTTGGATAAAATACTCATTCTTCCTCAAACCTCCTGCTTGGTTCCAGTGATTGTTGCATCCTTCTACAACGTATTGTCACATCCAAACATGAAGCTTTATTAAAAGAAAAATAAATTGATCTGAAGAAAATATAAAAAACTATAAAGGCAGGCTGAATCTAATCCCGAGACCGCCGTATTCGGAGGAGTAGGCCACAATCTCGCCCCCGTGATGCTCAATAATCGATTTACAGCTGGCCAGCCCCAGGCCAAGTCCGCCCTTCCGGATCTGCCGCGACGGGTCCACCGTGAAGAATTTGAGGAACAGCGAAGACATATCCTTATCCGGCACGCCAATGCCATTATCCTCAATCTGAAAATAAGCATGATGCTCCCGCAGGTATCCGGTCATATACACCTTCAGCTCATTCTTTCCACCATATCGTACGGCATTGCTGAAGAGGTTGCCGAACACCCGGCGGAGCATCGGTTCATTGACCGTCAGCCAAATGCTGTCCGTGAAGGAATGGCGGCATGTCAGTTCAATATCAAGTCCCGCCAGCTCGTATTCGTATTCAAAAGCAATCTCTTCAAACAATTTTGTCGCTTTTACAGGTGTAGCTGTCATGGATTCGAGCTCCAGTTTTTCTTTGGTGAAGCTGGAGAAATCATTAAGGAGCTCAACCATAAAGGCTGACTTTCGCTGAATCAATTCATAAAATTCCTGCTTTTCAGCTTCGGGTAAGTCCCTATGTGTAGCCAGAAGTTCAGTGAAGCCGTTAATTGAGGTGAGGGGTGTCTTCAAATCGTGGGCGATGGCGGCAAGCATATCGGTCTGTTCTCTGTGGGCGAGCTGAAGCCGATGCTCCATTTTATTGAAATGCTTATAGAGCTCTCCGATCTCATCCTTACGCTTCAAAGCCAGCGGAGGCAAGGGATGGACCACATTGACTTCCCCCAGCCGGGCATTCAGACGCCGGATAGGCTTCTCAATATAATAATGAATATAGATGATCAGAATGAAAAATATACAGCCCGCGATGGCGAAGATGGGTAGCAGTAATACTATATATGGTGAATCCAGTAAGGTGGTACGTATAGGGGAATATACCGCAAAGACAAACTTCAAATACAAACCAATAGAGAACATCAGAATCAGCAGCATCAGCAGGAATAGCAGGGGAAGCTTTATTTTCAGTTTCATCCTATTGCTCTCTTTCCGTGTATTTATAGCCTATGCCCCAAATGGTTTTGATGAAGTTATGCTCAGGACCCAGTTTCTTGCGGATATTCTTGATATGAACCGTTACAGTATTGATCTCTCCGTATTCGTCTCCCCAGACATTCTCATAGATCTGCTCACGGCTGAGTACCTGGTTAGGGTGACGCATCAGGATAGACAGAATCTGAAATTCCTTCGCGGATAAGTCGAGCTTCCGGCTGTACAGGAAGGCTTCATACGTTTTGTCATTCAAAATGAGCGGAGCATCAGCCGGGTCTTTGGCGGGAATAAGCTCGCCCCACTCTTTATGCAGCCTGTCCACTTTACGGAAATGAGCCTTGATCCTGGAGGCCAGCTCCTGAATACTGAACGGCTTGGTCATGTAATCATCTGCGCCGATTTCCAGACCGATAATTTTATCGATGTCCTGATCCCGCGCACTTAATAACAGAATGGGAACATTATAAGAGGACCGGATCGTTCTGCAGACATCCAGTCCATTCATATCAGGCATCACTATATCCAGAACAATGAAATCAATGGGGTGATCATCCACCGCTGATAGGGCTTCCCGCCCGGAACTGGCTGTGATGACGGCGAATTGCTCATATCTTAGCGTCTTGGTGATGAGTTTCACGATTTCTTCATCATCGTCTACAACTAATATCGTTTTTGACATTGGACTACCTCCCGGGCACTAACCATTCTGAGGTTAATCATAATTGCTTGACCTTGTTGTTGCAATTCTTGGAGAAATGCCTGCTAACAACACCCACCAGCAGCGGCAAGAGCAGCATGCCAAATAACCGGGCCGGATAAGAGATACTCTTGTCCGGCCCGGTTATTTACTGCCTAGTAGTTAGTTTAGGGATTCTTGCGTTCCTTCTTCTCTTCCGAATCTGGTGCAAGGCCGGGAGCTGCTACTTCCGGGTCATTCCCCAGCACGGCGCCTACGATCTCATCCAGCTTGTCTGTTTCAGATTGGCCGTCCGCCGGACTGGATTCGCCCTCCGGGATCGGGTGGACACCTGCGGTGCGTCCGTCGAGCGGAGCTTTTTGATCATCCTTCATTTGTAAGTCTCCCTTCTAAGTACAGGTTCTGTCTTAGGATGTGTCTGCGATAACTGTTCTATGTAACGATAACCGCAGCGGAGACTGGTGAACCATCCGGCTGGTTAGGATTGGCGGACCACTTCCATACTATTTTCCAGGGCAGTCTTATAATAGTGGCATTTATGGTCTATGACTTCCATCGTTTTTCTTAATTCCTCCATCTGCGCTTCTACTGAAGCCTTTCGCTCCAGGAACATGTCGTATCGGCGCTGCAGGGTGGAATCTCCTTCGGAGCACCATTCAATGAAATGCTTAATCTCTTTGATGGGCATCCCGGAGGCCTTCAGGCATTCAATGATCCGCAGGGCCTCCATGTCGGAGGGCTTGAATACGCGTTTGCCGCTGGGAGTTCTCTCTATAGAAGGGAGTAGGCCCTCTTTGTCATAATAACGAAGGGTATGCGGGGTCATGTTGAAATGCGCTGCGGCTTCACTTATGGAATAGGTCTTCATCTTATATCTCCTGTCCTGAATATTTCGGGCTTGACTTAGAGTTAACTTTAAGGAATATCATAGGCTTTGTAAAGCTTAAGGCAAGATGTCTACTATTCTATTGAAAAGAGGTCTCACTATGATACAAGTTAACGCACGCGCTGCATTCAGCCAGGAAGGCCCGTTCAAGCTGACTACGATCGAACGCCGGGAGTTACTCCCGCAGGATGTTCTGATCGAGATTAAATACGCCGGGATTTGCCATTCCGATATTCATACCGCCCGCGGAGAATGGGGACCGGTGAAATATCCGCTGGTTCCGGGGCATGAGATTGCCGGGATTGTCAGCCAGATCGGTTCTGGAGTGACGAAATATGCTGTTGGCGACCGTGTAGGGGTAGGCTGTATGGTGGATTCCTGCGGCGAATGCAGCAGCTGCCAACAAGGTGAGGAGCAATATTGCCTGGAGGGGAACACAGGAACTTATGGAGCGACTGACCGCCACGGGCACTATACACAAGGCGGATATTCCACACATATCGTTGTCACTGAAGACTTCGTGGTGCGGATTCCCGACAGCCTTCCGCTTGACGCTGCTGCACCTCTATTGTGTGCCGGAATCACCACTTATTCACCACTGCGCCACTGGGGAGCTGCTCCCGGCAAAAAGGTAGCTGTAGTGGGTCTCGGCGGCCTGGGGCATATGGCAGTCAAAATTGCTCATGCCATGGGGGCTGAGGTTACGGTGTTATCCCAATCCCTGAAGAAAAAGGAAGACGGCCTGCAATTGGGCGCAGATCATTATTATGCGACCAGTGATGCGGAGACATTCAAGCAGCTAGCCGGTTCCTTCGATCTGATCATTAATACGGTCAGTGCGCAGGTGAATATCAATGCTTTCCTGTCACTCCTGGCGCTGGACGGAACCCTGGTGAATGTTGGTGCGCCTGCTGATCCCTTAGCTGTTAACGCCTTCTCGCTGATCGGCCACCGCCGCTCCTTTGCCGGTTCGATGATTGGGGGAATCCGCGAGACGCAGGAGATGCTTGATTTCTGCGCTGAACATCAGATTGCTTCCGAGATTGAAGTGATTTCGGCTGACCAGATTGACGAAGCCTGGGAGCGTGTGCTGGCCTCGGATGTGCGTTACCGCTTTGTAATTGATATCAGCACGATGGGGAAGGCATAAGTTTTTAGAGGAGTAAGATCTTTAATCTATATTGTTTGAAAAATAGCCTGCGGGAATGGAACTACTCCATTCCCGCAGGCTATTAGTAATTCTGCCTAGCTTCTCCTACGAGAAGCTGTATAACCGTACCCCGTGCGCAGGCACGGTAGTTTGCAGCACACCGCCGCTAAGCTCAGCTGGCGTCTGGCTCCACAGCTCCGTACCTGCGGCCACGCCGCCGAGGCCGATCTCTTCGAGGCTCAGGTCGACCGGCAGCGGACTGTTGCCAATGTTGAAGACGGCTGCATACCGGGTGCCGTCGTCATGAGCTGCGGTCCAGACGATCAGCTCATCGCGGTACAGGGCTTCCCTGGCGCCATGGCTCTCGCGCTGCATCCGCAGCACCTCGCGGTTGGTGAGCAGGGACAGGGTCCAGTCGTCATTGTCCCGCAGCTCACCGCCGAAGATCAGCGGCGAACGGAAAATACTCCACAGCGACATCATCGTCAGCTGCTCGTCCCGGGTGAAGCGGGTCCAGCGGTCATCCCCGCCGCCGTCGACGGAGCGGACGCCGATGTGGCCGAGCGGCAGCATATCACAATCCGGCCAGGAGCCGGCCTGCGGGACGCCCTGCCAGCTGCGGCAGCGGCTGAACATGTCCAGCAGCAGCTCCCAGCGGTCCCAGAAGTCATCCGTGATGCGCCACATGTTGGCATGCCCGGTGAAATGTTGTGCGTATTCTACCGGAGCAGGGCCGGGTGAGAGACTTAGTACCATCGGGCGGCCGCAGTTCTCGATAGCCTGGGAGATCAGGTCAATCTCCGGCTGATGGGTATCGTACAGTCTGGAGGCGGCGATGTCATCCACCTTGACCAGATCGACGCCCCACTGGGCGTACAGTTCAAAGAGTGAATTGTAGTAGGCCTGAGCACCTTCCTTAGATGCATCGACACCGTACATATCTGTATTCCACGGACAGATGGAGTTCGTGTGCGCGATCTCGCGGGCAGTTGCCTCCGTCCCCAGAATAGCAGTTCCCGCATGGGCGGCCTGACGCGGAATGCCGCGCATAATATGAATACCGAACTTCAGTCCCAGGCTGTGGACATAGTCGGCTAGCGGCTTGAAGCCCTGTCCGCCCGCTGCCGAAGGGAAGCGGTTCTCGGCAGGCATCAGCCGGGAGTATTCATCCATGATTAGAGGGACGAAGGGACGATACAGAGAGGACACGGCACAAGGCTCATACCACTGGATGTCAACGGTGATATAGCTCCAGCCGAAGTCTTTAAGATGCTCGGCCATATATTCCGCATTGCCGCGGATTTCCGCTTCTGTTACGGCTGCGCCGTAGCAATCCCAGCTGTTCCAGCCCAGCGGTGGGACAGGTGCTGCAAGCTTATGATTCATTGTATAATCTCCTTGTCAGATGGATTATTGCTCTTCATAAGTCCATCATAATCAAGGATAAATCCAATATCTATAGTAATCTTATAAGCCGAATAGCACTATATTGCGCTTAGTCAAAAAAGAGCTGGCGGTAAGTCAGGCTCTCGCCCCCGCTGCGGAAATCGCCCGGTGTCAGTCCGGTCAGGCTGCGGAACGCCTTGATAAAGTAGCTTCCGCTGGAGTAGCCGATCTGCTGGGCAATGGCTTCAATACTTAAGCTCGTCCCCCGGAGCAGCTCCATCGCCTTCTCCGTGCGGACCCGGGTCAGATAAGCGCCGGGCGTATGGCCGGTGCTGGCCGAGAAGCGGCGGATGAGATGATACTTGGACAGGGAGACATGCTCCGACAGCTGGTCGATGCTGATCATCTGCGAATAATGCTGCTCGATGAATGCGGCGGCGCGCTTGATATTCTCTGACCAGTTGTCCCTGTCGCGCAGCGTAGCTGCCTGCATTCGGGTCAATTCGGTCATGAATTGATAGACGCTGGACGAGGCGATCAGCGGATCGGAGATTCTGCCCGCTCCGGCATCCATTACCATCATCCGCGCCAGCCGGACAGGGGCACAATCTGCGGGCAGCCGGGGTACCTCGCCCGCTTCGCGCAGGAATCTGCGCCAGTGGGGCAAGATCAGGCTGGGGCGCAGCAGGAGGAACAGAAACTCCCAGGGCTCTGCCGCATCCGGCGGATAATAATACCGGTGCGGCCCCGGGATTTCCGCCAGCAGAGCCTGTCCGGCCCGGACCCGGTAGGTCCGGTTCTCTGACTCGAACACGCCCTCACCGGAGAGGGTGTACTGGAACAGCAGCAGCGGGCCGTCGCTGCGCTCCATACCGTCCCAGCGGTAAGCGGGATCGGAGACGGAATCATAACCGGCGGCGAACAATACGCACAGCTGCAGCTCCTTATCTTCGGCAAAGCGAAAGCCATAGGTTCCTCTGGGGATGTCCATGGAGATCCTCCTTTTTCTTGACAAGTACTTATTATCTTAGCACACCAACCTAAGCAGCTATATGAAAAGCACTGCTAAACAATCTTCATTGCCAAGATAAAGCACCTTTGCTACTGTTACGAATAGAAACGAAAGAAGGAAGGTTATGGAATGTCCCAGATGCAAACGTACAAACCGGCAGCTCATCATGTCAGAATTATCGGGCGCACCCACTGGATGGGGGAGGTGCTGTGGCTGGCGCTCTCCGGCGGCGGGGTGGAATTCTCTTTCTACGGCCGGGCGGCCCGGATCACTCTGCAAGGCGATGATATTGCTGCAACCGGCAACAATCTGGCCCGGATCGGGATCAGCGTTAACGGCCGGCGGGTGATAGACGATCAGGTGGATCAGCCGCGCAAAACCTATACAGTGTTCGAAAGCGACACCGCGCAAGAGGTTACTGTAAGAATTACGAAGCTGTCTGAAGCGGCCATGTCAACGGTTGGAATAAGCGAGATTGAGGTGGAAGCCGAGGGCGGAATTATGCCGACTCCATCTCCGCAGCATACGATTGAATTCATCGGCGATTCCATTACCTGCGGGTATGGTGTGGATGATGAAGAGGCGCTACATACTTTTTCTACGGCTACAGAAGATGTGACAAAGGCCTATGCTTACCTGAGCGCAGAGCAGCTTGGTGCGGATTACAGTATGGTGTGTTACAGCGGATACGGCATTATTACCGGGTATACAGAAAATGATCAGAAGCTGACCACACATCTTCTGCCCGATTATTACGAGAGGGTAGGCAAGTCTGAAGGGAGGTTCGGCGGCAGCCTGCTGCCTCAGGAGACACCTTGGGATTTCAGCAGATTCACGCCGGAGCTGATCGTCATTAATCTGGGGACCAACGACGATTCGTACACCAAGGAGGACTCCGCCAAGCAGGCGGATTATGCAGAGAACTATGTCTCTTTTCTCCAAAAGGTCAGACGGAATAATCCCGATTCCACCATTCTATGTACGCTCGGGATCATGGGAGACAGGCTGTATCCTGTCCTAGAGCAAGCGGTTGGCCGCTATACCAAGGAAACCGGCGACAGCAGGATCTCAGTGATGAAGTTCGAGGTACAGCGCGAAGAGGACGGCTACGCCGTTGACTTCCATCCCTCCCAGCTGACCCACCGCAAAGCAGCAGACAGATTAACGTCCGAGATCCGTAGGCTGATGAAGTGGTGATCGCCGATCACCGGTGAATCCCCTTCTCACGCACAAACCTCTCCAGCACCCCGAACTCCTCCGTCACCTTGGGGAAGGGCAGCGCGGCAAGGACCTGCTCCCGGTACGGGTTGCGGGCTCCTGCCGACAGGCGGGAATCCAGAATGCTGAGCACGCCGAGGTCTGTCTCGCTGCGGATTAGACGCCCGGTGCCTTGCCGCAGGCGGAGCAGCATGTCCGGCACGTAGACCTCCATAAGCGGATTCGCCGCCTGCGCAGCCTTGTATTCGTAGACGGGATCGGCCGGAACCGGGAATGGCAGCCGGAAGACGATCAGATGCGACAGATCCGCCCCCTCGATATTCACGCCTTCCCAGAACACACCGGTACTCAGCAGCACGCCCTTACTCGCCCGGAACTCAGTGATCACCCCGTCCTGGGAGGAGCCTTCCCGCTGCATATGCAGCGCCCAGTTTAGCTTCTCAGCACTCAGCTTCTTGTGAATGTACTTCATATCCTCTTTGGCCGAAAAAAGCACCAGCGTCCGCCCGTCCGTTACATTGCATAGCCGCAGCAGCTCCTTATACGCCGCTTCCAGATAAGCTTCGCGGTTGTTGTGGTTATAGTAAGGAACGTCCTTGGCAATATACATCATCGTATGGTGGTCATAATCGAACGGTGAAGCCTGACGCTCCATATACTCCCCCCTGTAGCCCAGTGAACGGGACAGATAAGCGTACTGCTCCGCAAGCGTATCACCGGACTGGCTGAGGGTTGCGGAGGTCAGGATGACAGAGGTCTTGCCGCTAAATAGACTGTATTTCAGGAATTGGCTGATCCCCTTGGGGCAGATGCTGACGGCAGCTTCTCCCCGGGGCTGGCTGGCCCAGAGCAGATAGTTGTCCTCTGTCCCGGCAAGCACCTGGAAGAGGTCAATCATTCCGTTAACCGCTTCGAAGGTATTGTCGATCTCCCGCTCATGCCGGGAAGTCAGGACCGAGAGACTGAGGCGGAACTCCTGCAGAATCTGCACAGCTTGCTCTAGCGGGACTCCTGTAATCGCCGATACTTTAATCCGGTCAGTGTCCTGCTTGGCCGTATGCAGCAGGTCTGCTTCTATCTGTCTGAACAGCTCTTTGGCGCAGCGCCGGACGAACTGGAAGGACTTCATCAGGCTGCGGTCTGCGGATTGCTTGTACAGCAGCTGCATGGCATCCTCCAGCACCCGTGAGGTCCCCCGGAAGGTGAATTCCAGTGTCTGGGCATCCCGGACCTTGGCCTCCAGATTATGCGCTTCATCTATAATGATCAGCGCAGGCCCCTCGGTGATCAGGCCCTTGGTTCCTTCTTTTTTCTTAATGAGGTCACGGATCAGCAGGTCCTGGTTCACGATGATGATATCCATCTCGCCCGGGCCGGCGTTGATCTTGGCCCGCATGTCATAGAAGGCGCAGGTATGCTTGTAGTGGCAGTGCTCGAACTTGCAATCCGTCACACACACGTTAGACCACAAGGCATCACTGACCCCGCCCTTCAGATCTGCCCGTTCGTTGATTTCTGCATTCAGGATACCTTCTGCGAGTACAGTGAGCGGGGAACCGGGCTCCCCGGAGGGGAACAGGTCCGCTGCCCGGTACCGGCAGGCATATTGCCCCATGCCCTTGCCGACTACAGAGCGGACCATCGAGAAGCCGAGCCGGCTGCCGATGAACCGCAGATCCTTATGGATCTGTTCGGAGAGCTGGATGGACGAGGTGGCGATAATGACCGGCTGCCGGGAGAGCTGGTTAATGAGCAGGCCGGGAATCAGGTAGGCGAAGGATTTGCCGATGCCGACTCCGGCTTCAATCATTGCATTCCGGCCATGGATATAAGCGTCGGCAATATCCAGCGACATATCCTGCTGGCCGAGCCGTTCGGTGAGACCGAGCCGTTTGAACCGGTCATACATGCGGAAGATGGCATTGACCAGAGCAGGCTCGGCGTCTTTGGCCGGCTCCTTCTTCTGTAATTTGTAGAGATCATTTAACCAGCTGATGACGACCGCCCCTTTTCTTTGAAATATAAGGTTTTATAGGTTTCACGTTATAAATGATCCTTCTATTTCTCGCTGAAACAGTGCCATCCCTAAAAGGACGGCAAAGCTGTTTCCACTTGTCAATGTTAGTCTTGTCCTGCATGGATTACGGCAGAGGTTGTTATTATCTTAGATGGCGGGCGAACAGTCAAGGGTTAAGGCTGAATCTGTATTCTAGATTCTGGAATTTCGTCCCTTGCAGGCGGGAGCGGGTCTACATTCGATCGGAAGGTCTACATCTATTATAATGAGGGCATAATCTGCGTACTGATCATGAAGGGAGAGAGAGGATATGAGCGAACGTCTGCCTTGCCAGACCCCGGGCTGCACGGGAACGATTCTTCCTGCAACCGCACTGAAGACCGGGGGCATCTGTATGCCCTGCTACCAGCAGAAGAAAGCGATGGCTAAACAGGCTTATATTGAACAGAACCGCAAAGAGGTGAACAGGTATGCCGGTATCCATGATCCGGTTGAAATTCTCACCATTATGCATAGCCCGCGGAAGCCTGATCCGCTAATTAAGGAAGTCCCGTACCCCCGGACCGCACAGGAGCTGTATCATGATCTGACGGAGGAACAGAGAGATCGGATGGAGAGCTACGCTGTTCATTTATTGGAAGAAGAGGATATAGACCAGGCGGAGATGATTCTGGTGTCACTCCTCTGCTTCACGGATACACGGCTTGGGCCGGCTCTGGAAATGCTCCTCCGCACAGGGAATTATGCGCCTGCTATCCTCTTCAAGGGTGCTGACGCGAAGGTCCGGGACCGGCTCATTGCCCAGGTGGATTCCGATCCGGCTAACCGTAATCTGCTGCTGCTGGCGCTGGCCTGGATTGGCGATGAAGAGGTGGTCAGGCTATTTGCGCAGTGGCGGCACTCCCCGCCGGAGTGGGCTGCGGCGTTATATCAGGCACCCGAGATGTATGCCCTTGAAGCAGGCTGGGAGCTGGATTCCGGAGGCGGCAAAAGGCAGCTGTACCCTTCTGAATGTTATCCCTTCCTGGTAAGCAGGGAAGACACTCCGGAAGCGCCTGGTGCTCCGGCGGCGGTTCAAATGCTCCAGACAGGAACGCGCGCCTGTCCTTGGTGCGGAGGTGCGCTAACCGTCTTATTCGATTACGATTTGCAGCATCCGCAGGTTAGATTCATGGAGCTTCCCGGCAAGCGGCTAAGAATTGCAGCCTGTATGCACTGCAACTGTTACGGCACTGTATATATGAAGGCTGATCTGGAGGGCGGTTATGCATGGAGTGAATATAATGTTGTTCCTGGATATCTGCCTGACAATACTGGAGGAGCACTGGCGTGTAGCACATGGCATGTAATGCAGCTGTCGGAACAGCCGGCAGGTACTTATGAGAGTGCACACTGGGTGCTGGAGGCGCCGGCCTCGCAGATCGGAGGACATCCGGCCTGGATTCAGGATGCGGACTATCCGGCGTGTCCCTGCTGCGCACAGACGATGACTTTTGCAGCGCAGGCGGATATGGGCCAGGTGGCGGAGGACGAGGGTATTTATTATGCTTTTCTGTGCCGGGACTGCCTGATTACAGCGGTGAATTACCAGCAGACCTGAGTTTCGTGATTTGGAATTTTGGGTATATAAGCTATATTTTCGAAATATAAACGTAAGCAAGCCACAGCCTGGAAAGCGAGGGTTCTCATGGATTTTCCGGTCAACATCCTGCTCGTAGACGATCATCCCGAGAACCTGCTTGCCCTTGAGGCCGTTCTCAGCGGAGCGCCTTACCGGTTGTTTCGGGCCTATTCCGGGATTGAAGCTTTACGCTGTCTGCTGGAGGAGGAATTCGCCGTCATCGTGATGGATGTGCAAATGCCGGGGATGGACGGGCTGGAGACGGCGCGCCTCATCCGTACCCGGGAGAAGAATCATGTGGTGCCGATTATTTTCATGTCCGCTAATAGTACGACGATGGAGGATATCTTCGCCGGTTACTCGGTCGGTGCGATGGATTACATGACGAAGCCCTTCGTCCCGCAGCTGTTCAAATCCAAGATTGAGGGTTACGTCAGCATGTATGAAGCGAACAAGAGGCTGCAGCTCCAGAGCGAAATGCTCAAGCAGCAGGCACGGCAGCTGGAGAGGACAAATCAGGAGCTGAGGGAAGCGAAGGAAGCTGCCGAAATTGCCTCCAAGGTAAAATCGGAATTCCTGGCGATGATGAGCCATGAAATCCGCACGCCGCTGAACGGGATCATCGGAATGTCTGATCTGCTGCTGGCCTCGGATCTGCCGGAGGAATATTGTGAGATGGCCGGGATTATCCACACGAGCAGCAATGCCCTTCTGTCGGTGATCAATCCGATTCTCGATTATTCCAAGCTGGAATCCGGGAAGCTGGTGGTGGAAGAGGCGCCGTTCTCTCTGCAAGACTGCCTGAGCGAGACGGTTGCTCTATTCACCGCGAGGATCCGAGAGCAGAAGCTTGATCTGGTGGTGGAGATTGATCCTGCTGTGCCGCTTGATCTGGTGGGAGATGTGAACCGCCTCCGCCAGGTACTGAATAATCTCGTGGGCAACGCCGTGAAGTTCACCCATGCAGGCAGTATATACATAATGGTTAACAAGATGGAGGGACCGCCTGGGAAGCTTACGCTAGAATTCACAATCAGAGACACAGGAATCGGGATTCCCCCGGATAAAATCGGCGAGCTGTTCCAGCCCTTCTCCCAGCTCGATGCCTCTACCACACGCAGGTTCGAAGGCACGGGGCTTGGCTTATCGATCAGCAAAGCTCTGGTGGAGCTGATGGGTGGAAGCATCCGAGTTGAGCCATCGGAGGAACCCGGGGCTACGTTTGTTTTTACAATTGCCGTTCGTGAGCATCTTGGATTGGAGCAAAAATACGTGCTGAATAAGGGGCAGGGTTGATACTATGAGCGATGACAACCAAATCAAAGAAAACCAGGGCGATGGAATAGACGCCGCTGAACTGCTGAGCGCCTTGATGGCGATGAAGAAGGGCAATTTCTCCCACCGGATGCCTTATGACCGGACGGGGCTCGCTGGTAAGGTAGCGGATACGTTCAACGAGATTATGGATATTCAGGAGAGTCTGGTGAACGAGGTTCAGACGGTGGCCAGAGTGGTCGGCAAGGAAGGGAACCTGTCCAGGCGGTTCGTGCAGAAGAATCTGGGCGGGTCCTGGGAGACGGTGACCGATTCCTTGAACGGCCTGGTGATTGACCTGATTCAGCCGACCAGCGAGATGGTCCGGGTGATTAACGCCGTAGCCAAGGGCGATCTGTCCCAGCAGGTGGAGCTGGCGATCGAAGGACGGCCGCTTACGGGCGAGTTCCAGCGAACGGCAAGCAATATTAATAGGATGGTGAATCAGCTCAGCACGTTCGCCTCCGAGGTTACACGCGTGGCGCGTGAGGTCGGTACCGAAGGTATTTTGGGCGGACAGGCTGATGTGAAGGGGGTCTCCGGCACCTGGAAGGATCTGACCGACAGCGTCAATTATATGGCGACGAATCTGACGGATCAGGTGCGCAACATCGCGGCGGTGACCACGGCCGTAGCGAACGGCGATTTGTCGAAGCAGATTACGGTCAATGCGCGTGGCGAAATCATGGAGCTGAAGAATACGATCAACACGATGGTGGACCAGCTCTCCATGTTCGCTTCCGAAGTGACCCGGGTGGCGCGTGAGGTCGGGACCGAAGGCAAGCTCGGCGGACAGGCTGATGTGAAGGATGTCTCCGGCACCTGGCGGGATTTGACCGAGAGCGTCAACTATATGGCGTCCAACCTGACGAATCAGGTGCGGAACATCGCGGTGGTGACTACGGCGGTTGCCAACGGCGATCTGTCGAAGAAGATTACGGCCGATGTGCAGGGTGAAATTCTGGAGCTGAAGAACACGATCAATACGATGGTGGATCAGTTATCGACCTTTGCTTCCGAGGTCACCCGAATGGCACGTGAGGTGGGTACGGAAGGAATTCTCGGCGGGCAGGCTGACGTCAAGGGTGTGTCCGGCACCTGGCGGGATTTGACTGAGAGCGTCAACTATATGGCGTCCAACTTAACGAATCAGGTGCGCAATATCGCGGAAGTGACTACGGCGGTAGCCAAGGGCGACTTGTCGAAGACGATTACCGTCGATGCGAAGGGCGAGATTCTGGAGCTGAAAAGCACCATTAATATCATGGTGGACCAGCTCAGCAACTTCGCCTCCGAGGTCACGCGAGTGGCGCGCGAGGTATCAACAGAAGGGATTCTCGGCGGACAGGCCGATGTGAAGGGCGTCTCCGGGACCTGGAAGGATCTGACCGACAGCGTGAACTTCATGGCGGGTACGCTGACGGATCAGGTGCGCAATATCGCTGAAGTGACGACAGCCGTGGCGAAGGGGGATCTGTCCAAGCAGATTACGGTGAATGCGACCGGCGAGATCCTGGAGCTGAAGAACACCATTAACACCATGGTGGAGCAGCTATCGATCTTCGCTTCCGAGGTGACGCGTGTGGCGCGTGAGGTCGGCACTGAAGGGATGCTGGGCGGGCAGGCGCAGGTGAAGGGTGTAGCCGGGACCTGGCGCGATTTGACCGAGAGCGTGAACTACATGGCGTCCAACCTGACGAATCAGGTGCGCAACATTGCGGTGGTTACGACAGCGGTGGCGAACGGCGATCTGTCCAAAAAAATCACTGCGGATGTGCAAGGCGAAATTCTGGAGCTGAAGAACACCATCAATACAATGGTGGACCAGCTCTCCATGTTCTCCTCCGAGGTGACGCGAGTAGCGCGCGAGGTGGGTACAGACGGCAAGCTCGGCGGCCAGGCACAGGTGAAGGGGGTTGGCGGCACCTGGAAGGACTTGACCGAAGGCGTAAATAACATGGCCCGCAATCTGACGGATCAGGTGCGTAATATTGCTGATGTGACCACGGCGGTAGCCAAGGGCGACCTGTCGAAGAAGATCACCGTAGACGTCAAGGGAGAGATTCTGGAGCTGAAAAATACGATCAACACGATGGTGGATCAGCTCTCGATCTTCGCCTCTGAGGTGACGCGTGTAGCGCGCGAGGTGGGCACGGATGGTAAGCTGGGCGCACAGGCCGAGGTGAAGGATGTCTCCGGGACCTGGAAGGACCTGACCGATACAGTCAACTTCATGGCGAGCAACCTGACGATTCAGATGCGCAACATTGCCGGTGTAACCACGGCGGTAGCGAACGGGGATCTGTCTAAGAAGATTACGGTGGATGTCAAAGGCGAATTGCTTGAGCTGAAGAACACGATCAACACGATGGTGGATCAGCTGAATTCGTTCGCCTCCGAGGTGACGCGTGTAGCGAGCGAGGTCGGCACGGACGGCAAGCTGGGCGGACAGGCCCAGGTGCGCGGTGTCGGAGGGATCTGGAAGGATCTGACCGACAACGTGAATATCATGGCGACCAATCTGACCGATCAGGTGCGCGGCATCGCCAAGGTCGTGACGGCGGTGGCGAACGGTAACCTGAAGCAGAAGCTGACGGTTGAAGCCAAGGGTGAGATTGCCGAGCTGACGGATACGATCAATAACATGATCGAGACGTTGGCCACCTTCGCTGATCAGGTGACTACCGTGGCACGCGAGGTGGGAGCCGAAGGGAAGCTGGGCGGACAGGCCAGCGTGCCGGGGGCTGCAGGTACCTGGCGTGATCTGACCGACAACGTCAATTACATGGCGAGTACGCTAACCACACAGGTGCGGGCCATCACCAATGTGGCGACAGCGGTGACCAACGGCGATCTGTCACGGGCGATTGATGTGTCCGCCTCTGGGGAGGTTGCCACGCTCAAGGATAACATCAACGAGATGATCCGTAATCTGAAGGAGACGACCCGCATCAACACCGAGCAGGACTGGCTGAAGACCAATCTGGCCAAGTTCTCGCGGATGCTCCAGGGGCAGCGTGATCTGTATGCAGTCAGCCGGATGATCCTGTCCGAGCTGGCTCCGCTGGTATCGATGCAGCATGGCGTCTTCTATATTAATGAACCCTCCGGCGGGGAGGCGGTCCTGAAGCTGTTCGCCAGCTATGCGTATCAGAACCGCAAGCATCTGGCGAATGAATTCCGTGCGGGCCAGGGGCTGGTTGGCCAGTGCCTGATTGAGAAGCAGCGGATTCTGCTGACTAATGTTCCGGGCGATTATGTGATGATCTCGTCCGCACTGGGCGAAGCCACTCCGCTCAATATCATTCTGCTGCCGATCATCTTCGAGGATCAGGTGCTGGCGATTCTGGAGCTGGCGACCTTCCGGCCTTACAGCGATATCGACATCGCCTTCCTGGATCAGCTTACTGAATCCATCGGCAGTGTGATCAACACGATGCAGGCGAACCAGCGTACGGAGGAGCTCTTGATTCAGTCCCAGTCGCTCACCGAGGAGCTGCAGAAGCAGCAGCTGGAGCTGCGGAGCACGAATGACGAGCTGGAGGATAAGGCGAAGCTGCTGGTGCTGCAGAAGGCAGAGGTGGAGAGCAAGAACCATGAGGTGGAGGTAGCCAAGCGTTACCTGGAAGAGAAGGCGGAGCAGCTTGCCCTTACCTCCAAGTACAAATCCGAATTCCTGGCGAACATGTCCCATGAGCTGCGCACGCCGCTGAATTCCTTGCTGCTCCTGGCAGAACAGCTGGCCGAGAACCCGGATGAGAATCTGCATGAGCTGCAGGTGAAGTTCGCGAAGACCATTCAGGACTCCGGGCTGGAACTGCTGAACCTGATTAATGATATCCTCGATCTGTCCAAAATCGAATCCGGCACGATCACGCCGGATTTCAGCGAAGTCTCGCTGGCGGAGCTGACGGATGGGCTGGACCGTACCTTCCGCCATATGGTGGATGCCAAGAAGCTCGACTACCGGATCAAGATTGATCCCGGTGTACCGGCCAGCATCGCTACGGATTCCAAGCGTCTGCTGCAAATCCTGAAGAACCTGCTGTCGAACGCCTTCAAGTTCACCGAGCAAGGACAGATCATGCTGCAGATCCGCAAAGCGGCCGACGGGTGGCACCCGGATAAGGAGTCGCTTGAGCGGGCCACAACCGTAATCTGCTTCTCGGTAAGCGATACGGGAATCGGCATTCCGGCGGAGAAGCAGCAGATTATCTTCGAAGCGTTCCAGCAGGCGGATGGCAGTACGAACCGGGAATACGGCGGAACGGGTCTCGGGCTTGCCATCTCCCGCGAGATTGCCGAGATGCTCGGCGGAGAGATCAGCTTATACAGCGAAGTAGGCAAGGGCAGTGTATTTAACCTGTACCTGCCGACAGAAGCGGAATTCACAGAACCGGAGCCTCCGAAGGCTCATGTTCCCGAGGTCATTGATATCACCCCGGCCAAACGCAGAAGCAGCCTTGCAAGGCCGGAAGAGGAGCCCTTCGCGGATGACCGCGATCAGATTGAACCGGGAGACCGGGTGTTCCTGATCGTTGAGGATGACCAGAAGTTCAACGAGATCATTCTGGGGATGCTCCACAAAAAAGGAATTAAAGCGGTAATCGCCACCAGCGGCTGGGATGTCCTGGAGCTGGTTCAGAAATACCAGCCGTCGGCCATCACGCTGGATCTGCATCTTGGCGGAGATACGGATGGCTGGCTGGTGCTTCAGCAGCTCAAGAACGATATCGGAGTGCGGCATATTCCGGTCTGTGTGATGACTGTGGATGAAGACGAGGTGCTGCTGCTGCAGAAGGGGGCTTACGATTATTTCCGCAAGCCCGTGACCAATGAGGAGCTGGAGAATGCGCTGGACCGGTTGAACCGGTTCGCGGATCACGCCACGGCTAATCTGCTGGTCGCCGTCCAGGATGAGCAGGAGCGCAAGCATATAGCCGAGCTGCTGGACAACCCGGATCTTACGCTCACCGCCGTAGAGACCGGGCGCAAAGCCTTGAACCAGTTGAACAGCAAGACGTTCGATGCGATCGTCCTGGACAGCAGCCTGGCAGACATGAATCTGATCCGCTTCCTCAGGGAGATGTACAAGAACGCCAGGAACAAGAGAATCCCCGTGCTGGTGCAGATGAACCGGAAGCTGACGCCGGAGGAAGAAACCGAATGGGATGAGCTGGCGAAGATGGCGGTGCTCAAAGAGGTGAAATCGGATGCCCAGCTGATTGATGAATCCACCCTCGCCCTGCACCGCAAGGCAGAGAATCTGCCGCCGCTCTCCAGAGACAAGCTGGTGAAGCTGTATCAATCGGATGAGATGATCGAGTATAAAAAGGTGCTTGTAGTGGATGATGATATCCGCAACATCTTTGCGCTCACCTCCATTCTGGAGCGCCATCAGATGAAGGTGATCCCTGCAGAGAATGGCCAGGATGCGATCACGCTGCTGGAGCAGACGCCGGATATCGGAATTGTCCTGATGGACATCATGATGCCGGGAATGGACGGCTACGAGACGACCCGGGCGATCCGGGAGAAGCCGGAATGGGGGAACCTCCCGATTCTTGCGCTTACAGCCAAGGCGATGAAGGGGGACCGGGAGCTGTGCCTGGAAGCAGGCTGCTCAGATTATATTACCAAGCCGGTGAACAGCGGACAGCTGTTATCGATGATGCGTACCTGGCTGGACGAATAGAGCAGGACGAATAGGACAGGACCCTAGAACAGGGCCATGGAACAGGAACAGGAGCCAACCCCTTAGCCGCGATTAGGCGGTTAGGGCTGGCTCCTGTTTTTTTGCAAATATTCGATGAATATAGCTTAATGATCCGCAGAGGGTTCGAGCCGCCGGCAGGAAGCTCTCTCGATAAAGAGGGTATCGACTTTGACCTTGGTGCTGACTGCGGGCTGCCGGTGAAGAGAAGCGGTGAACAGATCGACTGCCCATGCGGCCATCCGTTCTTTCTCCACATGAACTGTGGTCAGCTCTGGGGCTACAATCTGCGATTCATTGATATTATCGAAGCCGATGACGGATACATTCTCCGGGATGGAGAAGCCCAGCTCGCTGAGCGCCTTGATCGCGCTGATGGCGATGTAATCACATTCACAGAAGAAGGCGGTGGGAAAGGGCTGTCCGCTGTCTTTCAGCTGCTGCAGCTTATCCCGTAACGGCCCCTGAGAGGAAAATAAGGTCGGCGGCACCGCCAGCATGCTGCTCCGGGGAATCTCCACCTGCGCCTCCGCCATGGCGTCCATGAACCCGCGCTGCCGTTCCCCGAAGTTATGAATCCGCTCTTCGGATGCGATATAACCGATTCTCCGGTGCCCGTGGCCGGTCAGATAGGTGCCTGCCTGATAAGCCCCCATATAATTGTTGATCTCGACAAAATGGACAGGCAGCGCATCGAAGCAGGTGTCCAGCACGATCAAGCCGGGCAGCTTGTCCGCAATATCGGCTATTCTGGCCGCATCCAGGCTGGTCCCGAGCAGAATCACGCCGCTGGTGGGCTCCTCCATCACTGATTGAATGCCCTGCTCATAGTTCTTCTCTTCAAGCGCGGAGAATATCAGACTGTAGCCCCCCATCCGGCAGCGTTCCTCGATATGATGAATCAGCTCCCGGAAGAAGGGCTGCTGATAGTACTCCTCATGAACCAGCCCGGCATTGGTGAACACCAGGAACCGCAAGGTGGTGGGGTTCGCCTCAGCGGCGGCCGCTCTTCCCCTGCCGGTATATCCATAGGTCTCCGCCAGGCGCAGGATTCGCCCGCGTGTCTCCGTACTGACCCCCGGCTTCCCGTTCAGCGCCAGCGAGACGGCCCCTTTGGAGACCCCGGCCAGCCGGGCAAGCTCCTCCATATTCAATGACAAGACCTCCATTCAGCATCGTAGCTTAAGTATGTTTAGTGTAAGGGAAGGCACAGATTTTAGCAATGAACCAGGTTTTTAGTTCGTTTGTTTAGTGTTGTTTAGCTGAAAATGATAACGTTGACGATAATTATAAGGTGATGTAGGATTGATTTAGAATAGTTGTATAGTTAAATGATCTGGTTTTGTTTAGTTAGTGTTTAGTTCGATGTTGCTAATTGTATATCTAAGGATTCATACAGAAGGGAGCAGGACTTATGGCTAATCCGAAGGAAGCAGGGCAGGCTGAAGCATTCCAGGGGAGGGTCTCCGTATCGGTGCCGGACCAGACTTCACAGTGGGATGTATGTGAAATTGTACTGCACGGAGGCCCGGCTGGGGGCAATCCGTTTACGGAGGTAGCGCTGCAGGCGGAATTTTCGATGGGAGATCGTTCGGTTCTGGCTCTAGGCTTCTATGATGGAGACGGGGTGTACCGCATCCGCTTCATGCCGGAGCATCAGGGGAAGTGGATGTTCCGGACCAGCAGCAATGAGCCTGCTCTGCATGGACTTGAAGGGGAACTGGAATGCATAGCGGCGGCAGGGGGGAATCATGGTCCGGTCCGGGTGCGGAATACCTTTCATTTTGCCTATGCGGACGGAACGCCCTATCTTCCTGTCGGCACCACCTGCTACGCCTGGACCCATCAGGGGGATGAAATGGAGCGCCAGACGCTGGATACGCTGAAAGCGTCTTCTTTTAACAAAATAAGAATGTGCGTGTTCCCGAAATCCTACTCCTATAACGAGAATGAACCGGAGTACTATCCTTATGAAGGCTCGGTCCAGGCAGGGTGGGATTACAGCCGGTTCAACCCGGCGTTCTTCCAGCATCTGGAGGAGCGGATTGCAGACCTTGGGGAGCTGGGCGTCGAGGCTGACCTGATTCTGTTCCACCCGTATGACCGCTGGGGCTTCGCAGATATGGGCAAAGAGGCGGATGACCGCTATCTCCGGTACCTTGTAGCCAGACTCTCGGCTTACCGCCATATCTGGTGGTCGCTGGCTAATGAATATGATTTCATGAGCAACAAGCTGCTGGCCGATTGGGAGAGGTATGCGCATATTGTAACGTCGTATGATCCTTACGGGCACCTGATCTCTAACCACAACGGTATTGCCTTCTATGACTTCAACCAGCCCTGGGTTACGCATTGCAGTATTCAGCGTGTGGATGTGTACAAGACCTCCGAGAATACAGACGAATGGAGACGGCGCTGGAATAAGCCTGTCGTGATCGATGAATGTGTCTACGAGGGCAATATCGAGCATGGCTGGGGAAATATTACCGGGGAAGAGATGGTCCGGCGCTTCTGGGAAGGCGCGGTCCGTGGAGGATATGTCGGACATGGGGAAACCTACCTGCACCCGGAGGATAAGCTCTGGTGGGCCAAGGGCGGCCGGCTGTATGGCACGAGTCCTGAGCGGATTGCTTTTCTGCGCCGTGTGCTGGAGGAAGGGCCTTCAGAGGGACTGAACCCGCTGTCTTCGGATTGGGATCTGCCCAGAGCCGGGGTGGAGGACGAATATTATCTGTATTATTTCGGGTTCAACCGGCCGGGCTTCCGCCAGTTTACCATGAACCCGGAGATCCGCTATAAGGTGGAGCTGCTGGATACCTGGAACATGACGGTGGAGGAGCTTGCGGGTAGCTATCAGGGAACCTTCAGGGTCGATCTGCCGGGACGGACTTATATGGCGTTGAGAATGACGCGCCTGCACGAAGAGCAAGACCTGGAGGCGAAATAAGATGTGGAAGGTTGGTGTTGTGGGCGCCGGGTATTGGTCAGATAAGCATCTGCAGGCATGGCAGCGTATCCCCGGCGTTCAGATTCAAGGCCTGTGCGACCTGGATTCGGACAAGCTGCACAGTAAGGGTGTGGCATACGGAATTCCCCGGGACATGCTGTACTCCACGCTGGAAGACATGCTGTCTTCTGCGGAGCTGGATATAGTGGATATTATTACCGCGCCGGATACCCATCCCGAGCTGGTCGGACTGGCTGCACGGTCCGGGAAGCATATCCTGTGCCAGAAGCCGTTTGCCCGTTCTATGGAGGAAGCCTGTGAGATGGTGGAAACAGCCCATGCTGCGGGCGTCCGGCTGATGGTTACAGAGAACTGGCGCTGGCTGCAGCCGATTCAGGCTATCCGCAAGCTGCTGGATGAGGGAACGGCAGGACGGCTCCAGACGATCCGCTATATCCATACGGATTATTATTCACCGCGGTTTGCCCCGGAGAATGAGCTGCCGCAGCCGTTCTTCCGGGAGATGCCGAAGCTGCTGTTCTATGAGATGGGGGTTCACTGGTATGATACGTGGCGCTTCCTGTTCGGGGAACCGAAGCGGCTCTATGCGGAGACCCGGAAGGTCAGCCCGTATATTACCGGGGAGGATGCCGGGTTGATTACCCTCGGTTACGAGGATTACATGGGCTTAATGGATATGAGCTGGGCCACCCGGCAGAATTTGCCGGGCAAGCTCACGCTGCCTGTGCTGCCGGACCATAAGGAACAGCTGATTATTGAAGGCGATCAGGCAACGATCAAGCTGTACAGCAGCGGTACACTCAGCCTGATTGATAACAGCGGGGCCGAGACGGTTGTGTCGGAGAAGAACGGCCTTGATTTTGAAGAGAGCCATTACCGGCTGCAGTCGCATTTCATTGAATGCCTGAACACGGGTGAGGAATTCCAGACGAGCGGCGAAGATAATCTGAAGACGTTGGAGCTTGTATTCGGGACCTACCGGAGTGCGGAAGAGCATGAGGTCATTCATTTGGCATAGCTCTAAGGGGCGGTATACGAAGAACCGGGGAGCCACTGTCCGGTTCTTTGCCATGCTTACCGGCAAGATTGGCTGATCGCCGGGGAATAGCGTACACTGGGTGAATAGAGTCATTACTGAACTTGAGCTGCGGGGTGAGAAGGATGGACAAGCTGCTGGAGCAGATCACAGGCGAGCTGCTGGGACAGGTTGAAATAGAAAGCGTGAATCCGCTGGAGCCGGTGAAGGTCAGCGGTGTAGGGAGGCTCTGGAGGGTGCTCGGAACCGGAAATTACGCGGCTGTCTTCTGCCGTCAGGGAGCAGAGGAATACGCAGTGAAGATTTACGCGCCGGGCAGGCCGGGCATTGAGGAAGAAGCTGAGGTGTACCGCCGCCTTGGGCAGCATCCAGCCTTCTCGGAATGCTATTATGCCGGAGCAGATTTCCTGGTCCTCAAAAGGCTGGGCGGAGTCACCTTCTACGATTCCATGCAACGCGGCATTCTCATTACCGGACAGGCTATTGAAGACATTGACAACGCGCTTCAGTATGCCAGATCCCGGGGACTGCGCCCGCATGATATCCACGCCAAGAATGTGATGCTCCGGGAGGGCCGGGGACTGATTGTAGATGTCTCGGATTTCCTGAAGGATGATGATTGCAGTATGTGGGAGGATTATAAGCGGTTGTATTACCGGTTGTACCAGCCGGTGGCTTCCCGCCGGGTATTTCCGGTTCCCCGTCTGATTCTGGAAATGGTCCGCAGAGGGTACCGGTTCTGGCGTCGGCGGAAGCAGGGGCGGAGCCGGTTCACTCTTTTCCGGAAATGACAAAGGCTTCAATTAGTAGTGCTTACAGATGTGGATCTCAGGAGTGCAGCGGGCATGGCCTCAGCCCTTCGGAATGCGGCGGTAGCTGGAGGGAGAGAAGCCGGAGATTCGCTTGAATAGCCGGGAGAAGTAATAAGGGTCATTGATCCCTACGGCAGCGCCGACCTCCTTAATGCTGAGTTCGGTAAGATCGAGCAGATGGCCTGCGCGCTGGATTTTGAGCCGCAGGAAATACTCAATCGGGGAGACGCCGGTCCCAGCGTTGAAAATATAGATCAGATGCTGCTTCGATACGCCGGCATGCTTAGCCAGCTCAGGCAGGGTGAGGGTGCTGCCCAGCCGTCCGTTCATATACTGGATCGCCTGTTCCAGATACGTCTCCCGCTTCTTCTCCTGAGCTGATTTCCCGGTACTCAGGCCAATCCCGGAGAGCAGCTGCCTAACCGTCTGGGCGATGTGCACATGGGTAGCCAGGGCATAGGTCCGCTCAGCCAGCAGCTCGTAGGCAGGGACGAACCAGTCGATAAGCCGGGCCTTGCCGCTCGGGGCTAGGGCAAGGGGGGCGCCGGACAATCCGAACAGCTTCACCAGCCGGTCGGCATGGCTTCCTTTGAAATGGAACCAGTAAATGCTCCATGGATTCTCCTGCATGGCCCCGTACCGATGCGGGGTGCCTGGAGGAATAATGACCATATCCCCCGGCTGCATGTTCATCTGCTCCCCGTGGTTCAGCTCCACCCAACCCTCCCCAGCTTCACATAAGATCAAGATATGCGACGGGCTGCCTTCGAGGCGTTCCCTGAAATGATACCGGGCATTTGGAAAGTACCCGATGTCCGTAATGAACAAGGACGCGGTCAACTCCTCCTGCTCCAGCTCCTTCATCCAATATTCAGGCAGCACATACAGCTTCTCCTCGACAAACCCTTCCGGCTTGCGGATATGACCCTGATTCACGCGGGCTCCCCCTAACAGATAGTATGTAAACAATCTTGCACAGAATAAGAATATAATCCATCACTTCCCGCATTTCGTCAATTGGAACCTTCCCGGCCAGGGGCTAGAGTAGAACTATCAAGTCAAGGGAGGCAGTGAAGGGATGAAGCATACAGGTAGCGGTAAGATGCCGGAGGCAGGCGGGGGGAACACAGACTTCGCTGGCAATGGGGACAACACGTATAATGCGGGCAACGCGGACAACGCGGACCGGGTGCAGGTACGGGAGACCTGTGTGATTATACCAACCTATGAAGCGGGGGCTGCTGATCCAAATCCTATGTTTCTGGAGAAAAGAGTCTATCAGGGGAGCTCGGGGCGTGTATACCCTCATCCCGTGATCGAGAGCATCTCGGATGTGAAGCAGGATAGGGTGTACAAGCTGATTATTCTGGAGAATGAATATCTGCGCATAGAGATCATGCCGGAGCTTGGAGGGCGGATCTACCGGGCGCTGGACAAGACGAATAACTATGATTTTGTCTACTATAACCGCGTAATCAAGCCTGCGCTGGTCGGCCTTGCGGGTCCCTGGATCTCCGGGGGCATTGAGTTCAACTGGCCGCAGCATCACCGCCCGAATACGTTCGGGCCCGTAGAATATAAGCTTGAGGCTGCTCTGGATGGGAGCGCTGCCGTATGGGTGAGCGAGATTGACCGGATGTACGGGACGAAGGTTACCGCTGCATTCAGACTCTATCCAGGGAGAGCCTATTTGGAGGCCCGGGCCCAGTGCTATAACCGGACGCCGCAGGCGCAGACCTTCCTCTGGTGGGCCAATCCGGCGGTTGCGGTCAATGATCAGACGCAGTCTGTTTTTCCGCCTGATGTTACAGCCGTCTTCGACCATGGAAAAAGGGATGTATCACGGTTCCCTATTGCGACCGGTACCTACTACAAACAGGATTATTCGGAAGGCGTGGACATCTCCCGCTACAAGAATATTCCGGTTCCGACCTCTTATATGGCCTATAAGTCGGATTATAATTTCGTCGGCGGATATGATCACGGCGTCCAGGCGGGGCTGCTGCATGTGGCTGATCATCATATCTCACCGGGAAAGAAGCAATGGACCTGGGGGAACGGGGAGTTCGGTCAGGCCTGGGACCGCCAGCTGACCGATGAAGACGGGCCTTATATTGAACTCATGACGGGCGTGTACACCGATAATCAGCCTGACTTCACCTGGCTGCAGCCGTATGAGGAGAAGAGCTTCATCCAGTATTTCATGCCGTATAAAGGCATCGGTCTGGTGAAAAATGCCTCGGTAGACGCTGCGGTCAATCTGGAAGTTGATGCGGTATCAGCTCAGGCGGTGGTGAAGGTATACGTGACCTCACAGCTTGCACAGGCTGTTATCCGCTTAAGCGGTGCCGCTGGCGAGTATCTGCGGGAGACTGCAGATTTGTCCCCGGCAGAGGCTATAGAGCGTACGGTCATACTGCACCATGGAGAGCAGGAGCATAACCTCAAGCTGACGGTCCATAGTGCAGAGGGCAGGCTGCTGGTCGCCTATCAGCCGAAGCGGCCGGAGATCGAGCGCATCCCCGAGGCGGCGAAGCCGCTGGCAGCGCCGGAAGAGCTGCGTTCAACAGAGGAGCTATATCTGGCCGGCCTGCATCTGGAGCAGTACCGGCATGCCACCTTTGAGCCGGAGGCCTATTATCTGGAGGGGCTTAAGCGGGACTGCGGGGATATCCGGCTGAATGTAGCGTATGGAACGCTGCTGCTCCGCCGCGGGCAATATGCGCAGAGTGAGCCCTTGTTCCGCCGCGCCATTGAACGTCTGACCTCGCGTAATCCTAACCCGTATGACAGCGAAGCCTATTACCAGTTGGGGGTTGCCCTGCGCGGCCAGAACCGTCTGGATGAGGCTTTTGCCGCTTATTACAAGGCGGTATGGTCGGCAGCCTGGCAGGATGCGGGGTATTTCTCACTTGCTCAGATTGCCTGCCAGCGGGGCCGGTATACCGAGTCGCTGGAGCTGGTGGAGCGTTCGCTGATCGGCAATGCGCGTAATTATAAGGCGAGGAATCTGAGGTCTGCTCTCCTGCGCAGACTTGGCCGGCCGCAGCAGGCGAGAGGATTCGCCAGTGAGACTGTGCAGCTTGATCCTGCTGATTTTGGCGCCTATAACGAACTTGTCCTGGCTCTTGCAGCACTGGATGACCCTGCTGCGGCAGAAGAGGCGCTGATAGAATTAGAGCGGCTTATGCGTGGTGACGCACACAACTACCTTAATCTTATGGCGGATTATATAGGCTGCGGACTGTATGCGGAAGCTCTTGCTGTAGGAGAGAGAGGGGCCCAGCGGGGCAGATCCGACCCTCAATCTGAACCCGGACTAGAATTAGAATCCGAATCGGTCTATCCAATGCTGCATTATGCCCTTGGCGAATGTTATGAACGTACGGGACAAGGCGAGCAGGCACGGGAGGCCCGTAGCAAGGGGCAAGCGGCCTGTCCGCTGCACTGCTTCCCGAACACGCTGTCCGAGCTTGACTGGCTGTTAAGCGCCATTCGGGCGAATCCCCTGGATGATAAGGCCCACTACTATCTCGGCAATCTCTATTATGACAAGAAGCGGCCGGAGGAAGCGGCGGCGAGCTGGGAACGTTCGCGTGAACTGAGAGGGGATTTCGCCATCGTTCACCGCAATTTGGCCCTGGCCTATTACAACAAGCAGAATAATCCTGAGGCGGCGCTTGCTTCACTGGAGCAGGCCTTCGCCTGTGCGCCGCAGGATGCGCGGATTCTGTATGAGCTGGATCAGCTGTGCAAGAAGCTCGCCTGGTCTGCCGGGGAACGACTGGGTCATCTAGAGGCACAGTGCAATTTGGTGGCGCAGCGGGATGATCTGTATATCGAATATGTTACGCTGCTTAACCAGCTTGAGCGCTATGACGAAGCGGTTAGGGCATTAAGCTCGCGTAACTTCCATCCCTGGGAGGGAGGAGAGGGTAAGGTGACCGGGCAATACCAATTCGCCCACAGCGGCCTTGGCAGACAGGCGCTGGATATCGGGCAATTTGAAGCCGCGCTTGAGCATTTCCGGCTGGCACTGGCCTATCCGCATAATCTGGGCGAAGGGAGGCTGGAAGGGGCGCAGGAGAATAATATTCATTATGCTCTTGGCCGGGTATACGAAGGGCTTCAGCAGGAAGAAGAGGCTGAGCGCTGCTACAGGGCGGCCTCACAAGGTCTGTCGGAGCCGGCAAGTGCAGTGTTCTACAATGACCAGCCGCCGGAGATGATTTTCTACCAGGGGCTGGCCTGGCTGAGGCTTCAGGAGCCGATGGAGGCGAAACGCCGCTTCAATCGATTGATTGATTATGCCGAGCGTCATCTCTTCGACGATATCAAGCTGGATTATTTCGCTGTGTCGCTGCCGGATTTCCTGGTGTTTGAGGATGACCTTAACCGGCGCAATGTCATTCATTGCCGCTATATGCGGGGCCTCGGGCTTCTCGGGCTGGGCCGGTATGAAGCAGCGGTATCAGAGCTGGATCTAGCCCTTGACCTGGACCCTAATCATCAGGGAGCCGGGGTTCACAGACGGATGGCCGGCAGTGCCCTGAACCGGGGACAATTCTAAGCAGATGGGGGACAATATAATATGCATACAACAGGACGGCATACGATTATTCTGGACGAAGACTGGTGTTTTCAGGCGGACACAGCAGGTATAGGGGAGCATGAGGAATGGCAGATTACAGGCTTGCCAGCCCCAAGGAAGGTTGCGGTTCCGCATACCTGGAATGTGGAGGAAGGTCTGGAGGAGCACCGGGGGGCCGGGTGGTATGAGTATAGCATCAGTATTCCTGAGGCGTGGAGCAGCAGCCGGTTCCGCCTGCATTTTGAAGCCGTCTACCGTGATGTGGTAGTCTGGGTCAATGGCCGCAAGGCTGGTTCGCATGTCAACTCAGGGTATACTGCCTTTGAGCTGGAGGTGACTGCGCATATTCTGCATGGCAAGGAGAACCGGATTACGGTAAAAGCGGATAATTCCCCGTCCGCTCAGGCGCTTCCGCAAGACTTAAGCTTCGACTGGGCGGATGATGGAGGGATCATCCGGCCTGTACAGCTTATAGTGACCGGGCAAACGGCCGTCAAGCATATCCGCGTCTTCCCGGAAGTCCGGTTTGGATCCGGGCACCAGCAGGCGTCCGGCCGGTTGCTGGCAGAAGTGCAGCTATGCGGACCCTCTGCTTCAGCAACAATAGGGGCCGCTATTTTCAAGGACGGAGCACAAATCTGGGAGGATCACCGCCCCCTGCCTCCGCAATGCGCGGACTGGCAACTTGCAGAGATGGAGTGGTTACCGGTAGAGCTGTGGCATTTCGATCACCCGCACCTCTACCAGCTTCAGCTCACTATCCATGAGGGCGGACAGCTTCATGACGAGGTAACCGTCAATTTCGGGTTCCGCGAGATTGTGGTCAAAGGGCAAGAGCTATGGCTGAACCGCGAGCCTGTCCGCCTGATGGGCGCAGAATGGATGCCGGGTTCTAACCCTGTGGTTGGCATGGCCGAGAAGCGGGAGGATCTCAGTGCGATGCTGGAGCGGCTGAAGGAGGCGAATGCTGTGATCACGCGCTTCCACTGGCAGCAGGGCAATGAGCTGCTGGACTGGTGTGACCACAACGGCATTCTTGTGCAGGAGGAAATCCCGCATTGGCAGCAGCCGGCGGAGCCGGATCAGCACACGTTCGCGGTAGCCTTATCCCAGGCGAAGGAGATGATCCGCGGCCATTCCCATCATCCGTGTATCTTCGCCTGGGGGATGGGGAATGAGCTGGACGGGCAGTCGGAGACTACCCTCCGGTACATGGAGCAGCTGAAGCAGGAGATCAATAAGCTGGATTCACAGCGGCTGATTAACTATGTGAGCAACACGGTCCACTTGCAGCCGTGTAGTGATGCTACGGGAGCCGGGGATCTGTTGATGTGGAATGACTATATCGGAACCTGGCACGGCGAGCTGGATGAGGATGAGGTTATCCGGCAGATTCTGGCCGATTACCCGGATAAGCCGGTGGTGGTGGCTGAATATGGCCTATGCGAGCCGGTCTACGAAGGCGGAGACCCTAGAAGAACAGAGATCCTTATACACAAAACAGAGCTATACCGCAAGTATCCCCAGTTTGCAGCCCTGATCTTTTTCAGTCTGAATGATTACCGCACGCAAATGGGAGAAGACGGGCAGGGAAGATGGAAGCAGCGGGTTCATGGTTCGGTGGATGTGCATAACCGGGTGAAGCCCTCTTTTGCCGCCTTGCGTGAGATAGCTTCACCGCTCCTGCTCGCAGATGCCCCTGTGCTGAAGGAACGTGAGCTTGAAATTACCCTGAAATGCCGGAAGGATATTCCCAGTTATGCTGTGCAGGGTTATTATGTAACACTGTCTACAGATGGCGTGGAAGGAGCAGCACAGGTGATTCCTGATATGCAGCCGGGAGAGGTCCTCACCCTAAGCCTCAAGCTGCCTGATGCTCCTGTAACGGAGTTGATACTAACGGTCTATCGTCCGAACGGCTTCAGCGTGCTGGAGCTGGGATTGGGACAGTAGTTGACCCGGTAATACAACCTAATCCTAAGGAGTGAAAAGAATGGATACAGTGCTGAGCAGGCTGCCGCGCAAGCTTACCCTAACCATGTGGGATTTCTCCTGGTATACGATGACCTTGCCGGGCGAGCCTTATCATGATCTGGCGGCAAGATGCAGGGAAGCAGCGGACAGAGGGTACAACACCATCCGGATCTGTGCGATGCCGTTCCTGTTGTTCACGGAGGAAGGCAAACGCCCCGGACCGCTGCACTTCGGCAGTCTGGGGGAAGTAGGTCAACGTACCCGCTGGTACAACTGCCGCGGCGGTGCCGAGCTGGACGGGCATGCGCATCTGCTGGAGCTGTTCAGACAGGCCAAGGCGCACGGACTCTATATTATGCTGTCTTCCTGGGAATATCAGCAGAGCCCCAGCTTCCTGGCTTATCCCGCGCTGCGGGATGAGCTGGCTGCAATTACTCCCGCAGAGCGGTTCATGACCCTGGCCCGGTCGATGAACCAGCTAATCAGGTACATTAAGGCGGAGGGTTTTGCCAGTCAGATTGTCTATGCCGAGCTGCATAATGAAGTCGAATTCGGACAGCTTACCGCTGTGGGCACAGAGCAGGGAATCGGCGCAGCGGATACGCCCAGGCTGGTGGAGGCCATGCAGCCTTATATTGAGGCAGCTGTAGGGTATCTTCGGGAACAGCATCCCGATATTCTAATCACGGCCAGCTATACGCTGAACGAAGCTTATCCGAAGGCATATGTAGCCCGTAATTTGCAGGTGGCCCACTATCATCTCTATATTAAAGGCGTGTTGAATGAGCTTATGGACGCGGCGGGGTTGAATGATGATGAGGTGCCTTTTCCAAATGCCTTTGTCCGGTCTATGCTGAGGGAAGAGGCCCCGCCCTTCGGGGAATGGACCCTGCCCGCAGGGCAGGAGTGGCGGATGGAGGGCAATCCGGTGGGGATGAAGCTGATCTATCTGCATGACTGGGCCGACCCTGATCTATGGGATCTCTATCTGTATGACCGTTACGGAGCCCACAAGCTGGCGATGCTGCAAAAAGCGGACATGCGCCTGGAAGAAGCGCAGGAATGGGCTGCACATTGGGGCCTGCCGGTGGTGATCGGCGAAGGCTATGTCGGCTATACCCCGCTGCTTGCAGGCTTCGAGGAGGGGCCGGTCGGGAAGTTCATTGCCGAGTATGCGCTACGTAAGGGGATGGCCCTGGGCTTCTGGGGCATGACGCTGTGCTCCAACTGTGCGCCGCATCATCCGTTCTGGCAGGATGTGGCTTGGCAGCAGCGGTGGAACCGCTACATTCTTGAAGCGGAGTAGAGGAGTAGCAGAATAGCAGCAGACAGTGCGGTAGCCCGCCAACTTGTTATGCTGCGTCCCTCCGGGCGGACAGCCGCTGGAAGCAGAATGGGCTCCGTGTTATATTGGGTGTACTTAGTGGTGAGCAGGAGGGATGCAGCATGGGAGAGCCGTCCGGCGGGGAAGCCGCTGATGCTCCATACTCTATAGGTCTGAAGCGGATATACGAGCCTGCGGACTCCGGAGACGGATACCGGATTCTGGTGGACCGGCTGTGGGCGCGCGGAGTGACGAAGGAGCAGGCGGCCATTGACGAGTGGATGAAGGAGATCGCGCCAAGCCCGGCGCTGCGCAAGTGGTTCGGGCATCTGCCGGAGCGGTTCGCGGCATTCAAGGAACGGTATACTATGGAGCTGGAGGAGAATCCGGAATGCGCGGGGCTTGCGGAAGCGATCCGGGAGCGGGCGCTTGAACAGAGGGTCACGCTGGTCTATGCCGCGAAGGACCCGGTCCATAACCATGCGAAGGTACTCTATGAATGGCTGATCTGCGGTTAAAAAAGCACACGGGCCTCCTCCGAATAAATATCCGTTCGGCAGGCGGCCCGTGTGCTTTTAGCTGAACAATCTACGCGTTGCTTAGCTGCAGTGCCGGTCCGAAGAACTCATAATGAATCTGAGACTCGGTCATTCCGAGCTTCCGCAGTTCACCAATCATGGCTTCCATAAAAGGAACAGGCCCGCACACGTAAGCATCTCCGGTAACATCTACATAACTCTTTAGAATTTCGCCGGTAATCACGCCATCCGGTCCGCCGGAGTAGAAGGTTCGGGTCTTGACGTTGCTCAGCGCCGCCGCATGCTTTTCAATATCCTTTCCGAAGGCAGCAAGCGATTCGTTCCGTGCAGAGTGGAGGAAGACAACCGGCCGGTCCGGTGTTACATTAGCCACGGTCTCGAGCATGCTCATCATAGGGGTGATGCCTACGCCGCCTGAGATAAAGGCTACTGGGGTAGTTATAGAAGTATCCAGCAGGAACTCACCGGCAGGAGCGCTCACCTCAACGGTATCGCCCTCATTCACTCCGTTATGAAGATAGACAGATACCACGCCATTCGGGTCATTCGTCTCCTCGCGTTTCACCGAGATGCGGAACTCATCCGGCTTCGGCGCTTGGGACAGGCTGTATTGGCGGATCATGGTGTATTGCTCTCCAGGAATCAGCACACGGACAGAGATGTACTGGCCCGGCTTATAGTCTGGTACATTCGAGCCGTCGGCCGGTTTCAGATAGAACGATGTAATGCTGCCGCTCTCCTCAACCTTACGCACCACGGTAAAAGGCTTAAAGAAGTTCCAGCCGTTGTCCTGTTCCCGCGCTTCCTTGTACATGCTGTCTTCCACACCGATGAATGCATCAGCAATCACTCCGTACGCGGCTTCCCAGGCACTCAGGATCTCATCCGTAGCGGCATCGCCCAGCACCTCCTTGATGGCCTTCAGCAGGAATTCTCCGACGATCGGGTAATGCTCCGGCTTGATACCGAGACTGACATGCTTGTGTGCGATCTGAACCACCGCCGGCAGTATATTCTCAAGGTTGTCTATGTGGACTGCCGCTGCGTAGACCGCATTGGCCAGTGCTGCCTGCTGGCGGCCTTGCGCCTGGTTGGCGTGGTTGAACACATTCAGCAGCTCCGGGTGGGCCTCGAACAGATTCCGGTAGAACACCGTTGTAATGGTGGTGCCGTGCTCCGCCAGGACTGGCGCTGTGGATTTGACAATGTCACGAGTCTCTTGTGTTAAAATATTGATCATCCCCTCTCCATATAGTACAAAATTAATATATACGGTTTTGAAGAGAAAAGATATATTTAAAATACCACTTTAACAAATTAGACAAAGAATATGATAAACTTTGCAATAAATATCACTTACATTAAGCTGAGTTAATATAGAACGGAGCATGACTATGAGGCTGACGTTATATACCGATTATTCCCTGCGAATCCTCATGTATCTAGGAGCCAAGCAGCGGGAGGAGTTAACTACAATACAGGATATCTCTAGTGCCTACGGTATCTCCAAGAATCATCTGATGAAGGTCTCGCATGAACTCGGCAAGGCGGGTTATCTCGAAACAGTGAGAGGGCGCGGGGGAGGGATCAGGCTTGCGCTTGCGCCGGAGATGATCAATATCGGGGAGGTTGTGCGCCGGATGGAGGATGATTTCTATCTCGTGGAGTGCTTCAATCCCACAGGCGGCAGCTGCCCGATCTCTCCGGTGTGCAGACTCAAAGGCGTGCTGGGCAAGGCTCTGCACGCCTATCTGAAGGTGCTGGATGAGTATACGCTCGAGGATCTGCTGATGAATAGAGATGATCTGCGTGCTATTCTGCAGGAGAGCGGCAATGGAGAGGAGCTTCACAATGAAACTAATTAAAAATATTCTACTGGTATCTGTTCTAACCCTGTCTTCTGTGATCTTGGTTACTATTCCAACTCTCGTGGTTTATGCAGATCAAGCGGTAAAAGTGATTTCAATATCGGTCGCAAGTCCGTCAAACGCATTGAAACCAAAACAGACATTTCAATTAAAGCCAAACGTAGTTACTTCACCCAAAGGTACAAATGTAAAGATTACATACTCTTCAACCAATACTAAGGTAGCAACGGTAAATGTGAGCGGTTTAGTAACGGCTGTCAATCCAGGAAAAGCAATCATATATACAAGCTCAGGCGGCAAAAGCACATATGCAGTAATCAATGTAGCTTCTAAGACAGTAAGTCTCAGTACAGGGCTGTGGGTAGAAAAGAAGGACATTAAAAATTCAGAAGAACAGCTGTTAACTGATGGTGCTATTTATTTCGAACTGAAAAGCTTCAAAAATAATATGCTGACCGGACATTTTTTCTCTATTAGTTCCCCTCCATCCAATCGGATAGCTGATGTTGAGATCAGAACAGAAATTAAGAATGGCAAAGGGGTTTTCTCCTACACTAATGATGGTTGGGGAAACAGCGGAAAAGGAACTGTAGAAATCAAAGGGGACAATCTTTTGTTCGGTTTCAAAGAGACCAAATCAGACAGCAGCGCAATGTGGAATCTCGGATCATTCAGCGTCACATTATATAAATCTAACAGCGGTTCGAACGTGGGGGTATCAGGATAAATTAACTTATCATCTGGTCAAATATGATGACAAGAAAATTATTGGTTTAAGCAGCCGGGGCCCGTAGGAATAAGACTCCGGCCGCATATAGAAAAACACACGGACTCCAACCGGAACATTCAGATCCGCTATGCAGTCCGTGTGTTTTGTGTACCCTTCTATTCAGGGCGGCATTACGGCTCCTGGAACAGCAGCCGCTCTTCATCCCGGCTGTGAATAGCATTCACTACCAGCAGCGCATGGAACTGGTGCAGCACCTCTGAGGTGAGGCCGTCTTCGGCGAGCATACTTTTGACATCCTGCACGATGATCCGCAGCAGCTCATGATCCCGCTTCAGCCGGGTAACGGCTTCTTCCAGAGCGGGATTCTTCGCAATCATCTCCTGATAGAAGCCGTCTTCTTCCGCATCAGCATGGCTGAGTATCCGCGTCTCCCAGTACTCAATCAAGTGGTCAGCCGCCTGGCGGGCCACCTCCACTTCCTTAAGCGCCAGCAGTTCTTCCACTTCTTCTGTCTTGGCTACAGCGCCGGATAGCCCGCCCTGATGTATGGCATGATGGGCATGCAGCTGGCGTAGTGAGGGTCCTGACATTATTCTTCATCCTCCCGTAGTATAACTATCTCAGACGTATCTACTGGTCAGTATAGCATAGAGTGCTGCCATGGAATTCCCGCTAGGAACTTCCCCCGAATATAAAGAGGGAAGTCCCTAATGGAACTCCGGGCCCGGCGGTGCAGCGCAGAATCAGAGCTTTTCTCCTCAGGGGGAAAGGCTTTTTTGCTGCGGGATGAGATCAAGGGAATTCCCGAGGTTCAATAGGTGTTTCCCTAATGGGAAGCACGGCCGGGGAGATCCATAATGAGATTAATTGAATAGATTCGAACAAAGGAGTGTTCTGGACAGATGAAGAAGAAATTCGGCCTTAACTTTTTTAAGCCGGTGGAGAGCTATTCCGGGAACTGGTCCATTCTTGAAGAGAAAAATAGAGATTGGGAGAACATGTACCGCCAGCGCTGGTCTCACGATAAAGTAGTCCGCACCACCCATGGCGTGAACTGTACAGGCTCCTGCAGCTGGAAGGTGTTCGTGAAGAACGGGATTATCACCTGGGAGAACCAGCAGATTGATTATCCGTCCTGCGGACCGGATATGCCGGAGTTCGAGCCGCGCGGCTGTCCGCGCGGAGCTACCTTCTCCTGGTATGAATACAGCCCGCTGCGCGTGAAGTATCCGTATATCAGAGGCAAGCTATGGCGGCTGTGGCAGACGGCGCTCCAGGAGCATGACAATTATGTCGATGCCTGGGCCAGCATTGTAGAAGATCCTGAGAAGGCCAGCCAGTATAAGAAGGCACGCGGCAAGGGCGGCCATGTCCGGGTGGCCTGGGATGATGCACTGCGGCTAATCGCAGCGCAGCTGATCTATACGATCCGTAAATACGGTCCTGACCGGATCGCCGGATTCACCCCGATTCCGGCCATGTCGATGGTCAGCTATGCTTCAGGGGCGCGGTTCATCTCCCTTCTGGGCGGTCAGATGCTGAGCTTCTATGACTGGTATGCCGATCTTCCTCCGGCTTCGCCGCAGATCTGGGGCGAGCAGACGGATGTCCCGGAATCCTCGGACTGGTACAATGCCGGGTACCTGATGATGTGGGGCTCGAACGTACCGCTGACCCGGACGCCGGATGCCCACTTCATGACTGAAGTGCGCTACAAAGGCACGAAGGTCGTATCGGTCGCCCCGGATCTTGCTGAGAACGTGAAGTTCGCCGACAATTGGCTGGCTCCGAACCCCGGCTCGGATGCGGCGCTTGCCCAGGCGATGACGCATGTCATCCTGCAGGAGTTCTACCAGGAACGCCAGGAGCCGATGTTCCTGAATTATGCGAAGCAATATACGGATATGCCGTTCCTGATTCTGCTTGATCCGCATGAGGACAGCCTGAAGGGCGGACGCTTCCTGCGGGCCAGTGATCTGGGCGATGCTTCCCCGCACTCGGACTGGAAGCCGGTGATCTTCGATGAAGCAACTGGCGAGATGATCGTGCCGAACGGGACAATGGGACAGCGCTGGGAGGAAGGCAAGAAGTGGAACCTGATTCTGGAGCGGGAGGACGGCAGCAAGGTGGAGCCGGCTCTGACCATCGAAGGGCACGGGGAAGAATGGACAGAGATTGTGTTCCCTTACTTCGACAATGCCGGTAATGGCACCTTCAGCCGGATCATTCCGGCCCAGAAGATGAAGCTTGCGGACGGCACGGAACGTTATGTCGCCACCGTATACGACCTGATGATGAGCCAGTACGGCATTAAGCGCAGAGACAGTCTGCTGAACGCTAAGGGGTATGAGGATGAATTGTCCCATTACACTCCGGCCTGGCAAGAGAAGATTACTACAGTAAAAGCAAGCGTGGTCGTGCAGATTGCCCGCGAGTTCGCCCAGAACTCCATTGAGACCGGCGGACGCTCCATGATTATCATGGGCGCAGGCATCAACCACTGGTTCAACAGCGATACCATCTATCGTTCAATTCTGAATCTGGTGGTGCTGACTGCATCCCAAGGCGTCAACGGTGGCGGCTGGGCGCATTATGTCGGCCAGGAGAAATGCCGTCCGATTGAAGGCTGGTCCACCATTGCCTTCGCCAAGGACTGGCAGGGCCCGGCGCGGCTGCAGAATGCAACCTCATTCTTCTATTTTGCTACCGAGCAGTGGCGTTATGAGGAGAGCGGCACCGATTCGCTGAAATCGCCGACAGGCGGAGAGGTTGCTTACCAGCACCCGGCAGATTACAACGTACTGGCTGCGCGTCTGGGCTGGCTGCCGTCCTTCCCGCAATTCAACAAGAACAGCCTGCTGTTCGCCGAGGAAGCGGCGCAGCAAGGCAAGAAGACGGATGCGGAGATTATCAGCCATGCTGTAGAAGAGGTTACTTCACGGAAGACGCGCTTTGCTGTAGAAGATCCCGGCGCACCTGAGAACTTCCCGCGCTCCCTGTTCATCTGGCGCTCGAATCTGATCTCAAGCTCCGCTAAGGGACAGGAATACTTCATGAAGCATTTGCTCGGAGCATCAGATGGTCTGCTGGCCGAGCCGAATGAGGAGCAGAAGCCGGAGGAGATCGTCTGGCGTGAGGATGTGGAAGGCAAGCTGGATCTGATGGTGGCGCTGGATTTCCGGATGACCACTACGCCGCTGTATGCCGATGTGGTTCTGCCTGCCGCAACCTGGTATGAGAAAACAGATCTGTCGTCCACCGACATGCATCCGTTCGTCCATCCGTTCAATCCGGCCGTGAATCCGCTGTGGGAATCCCGTTCGGACTGGGATATCTACCGTCAGCTCTCGGAGGTATTCTCCGAGATGGCGAAATCGCAGCTGCCCGGAGTCTATAAGGATGTAGTGATGTCCCCGCTGGGCCATGACTCCATTAGCGAAATCTCACAGCCGATGGGTCTGGTCAAGGATTGGACCAAGGGCGAAGTGCCGGCCATTCCGGGTAAAACCATGCCGAACTTCACCATTGTCGAGCGGGATTACACGCAGATTCATCATAAATACAGCTCGCTCGGACCGAACCTGGCTACCGGCAAAGCAGGCGCACACGGCGTCAGCTTCTCGGTTGCGGAGGAATACGAAGAGCTGAAGAAGATCAGCGGTGTGCATTACGATGAATCGATCCGGCACGGACTGCCGAAGCTGCAGACGGCCCGTCAGGCGGCGGATGCCATTCTTCATCTGTCTTCCGCCACCAACGGCCGCGTCTCCCAGAAGGCTTATGAGTCGGCGGAGAAGGATCACGGGGTCGAGCTGCGGGATATTTCGGCAGACCGGGCCGCTGAGAAAATTACGTTCCAGAGCATTACCGCTCAGCCGCGTGAGGTGATTCCGACACCGGTATTCAGCGGCTCGAACAAGCAAGGCCGCCGGTATTCGCCGTTCACGACGAACATCGAACGTCTCGTTCCGTTCCGTACCCTGACCGGAAGACAGCATTTCTATATTGACCATGAGATCTTCCAGCAGTTCGGCGAAGCGTTGCCGGTTTACAAGCCGACCCTGCCTCCAATGGTCTTCGGACCCCGCGACAAGGAAGTGAAGGGCGGGATGGATGCACTGGTTCTGAGATACCTGACGCCGCACGGCAAATGGAATATCCATTCGACTTACCAGGATAACCAGCACATGCTGACTCTGTTCCGGGGCGGTCCGACGGTGTGGATCAATAACGAGGACGCGGCGGCTCATAACATTGCGGACAACGACTGGCTTGAGGTCTATAACCGGAACGGTGTGGTCACTGCACGCGCCGTAGTCAGCCACCGGATGCCGAGAGGCACCATGTTCATGTACCACGCCCAGGATAAGCATATTCAAGTACCGGGCTCCGAGATTACGGATACGCGCGGCGGAAGCCATAATGCGCCAACCCGGATTCATCTGAAGCCTACCCAGATGGTCGGCGGATATGCACAGCTCAGCTACGGCTTCAACTACTACGGTCCGATCGGCAACCAGCGTGATGTCTACGTAGCCGTTCGCAAAATGAAGGAGGTCAACTGGCTTGAAAATTAAAGCGCAAGTTGCAATGGTAATGAATCTGGATAAATGCATCGGCTGCCACACCTGCAGCGTGACCTGTAAGACCACCTGGACGAACCGCAAGGGTGCGGAATATATGTGGTTCAACAACGTGGAGACGAAGCCGGGCATCGGCTATCCGAAGCGCTGGGAAGACCAGGAACTGTACAAGGGAGGCTGGCAGCTTCGCAAGGGGAAGCTGGAGCTGAAATCCGGCAACAAGCTGTCCAAGATCGCGCTCGGCAAAATCTTCTACAACCCTGATATGCCGGAAATGAAGGATTATTATGAGCCTTGGACCTATAACTATGAGCATCTGACTAATGCCGGGGAGCAGAAGCATTCCCCGGTTGCCCGGGCCCACTCTGCTGTAACCGGCGAGAAGATGGATCTGGAATGGGGACCGAACTGGGAGGATGATCTGGCAGGTGCGCATGTGACCGGCCCGCTGGACCCGAACATTCAGAAGATCGAGGAAGAGATCAAGTTCAACTTCGAGAAATCCTTCATGATCTATCTGCCCCGTCTTTGTGAGCACTGCCTGAACCCGAGCTGCGTGGCTTCCTGTCCATCGGGAGCGATGTACAAACGCGATGAGGACGGCATCGTCCTCGTGGACCAGGAGGCCTGCCGCGGCTGGAGATATTGCATGACCGGCTGTCCGTACAAGAAGGTGTACTTCAACTGGCAGACCAACAAGGCGGAGAAATGCACCTTCTGCTTCCCGCGTGTGGAGGCAGGCCTGCCAACGGTCTGTTCCGAGACCTGTACGGGCCGTATCCGTTACCTTGGTGTTCTGCTGTATGACGCCGACAAGGTTCTGGAGGCTGCGTCCACCCCTGACGAGAAAGATCTGTACCAGGCCCAGTGTGATCTGTTCCTGAATCCGCATGATCCAGAGGTTAGAGCCCAGGCGAGGGCGGACGGCATCTCTGAGGACTGGCTGGAGGCTGCGCAGAACTCACCGGTCTACAAGCTGGCGATTGAGCATAAGCTGGCCTTCCCGCTGCACCCGGAATACCGGACGCTGCCGATGGTATGGTATGTACCGCCGCTTAGCCCGATCATGAATTACTTTGAGGGCAAGGATTCACTGAAGAACCCGGATATGATCTTCCCGGCCATCGAAGAGATGCGTACGCCTATTCAATATCTGGCGAATATGCTGACGGCTGGCGATACGGAGACTGTGAAGGAAGCCCTGCAGCGGATGGCGATGATGCGCTCTTACATGCGCGCCCAGTCGACCGGTCAGGAATTCGATCTTAGCCGTCTGGACCGTGTCGGCATGACGGCGCAGCAGACCGAGGAGATGTACCGCCTGCTGGCGATTGCCAAATATGAGGACCGCTTCGTGATCCCGACCTCCCACAAGGAGCAGCACATGAACCCTTACCGCGCGCAAGGCGCGGCTGGCTATGGCAGCGACATGGGCGGCTCGGGCTTCGGCTCCGGCTGTGACGGCTGCGGACCGGCCAGTCCTTCCGGCGACACCATGAAGACCGGCAAGGAGATGTATGAAGAGAATTTCTACGGGGGGATCTGGCGTGATTGATCTGAACAAACTGCATCAATACAAGGAGTCCTTCGGTTATTTCGCCTTGCAGCTTATGTACCCGGAGAAGCTGGATTTCCATCCGGCTTTTCTGGAAGAGGCGTTTGACCCTGCTCACCCGGGATATGCCCACGTGCAGACGTACTGGAAGCACATGCAGAGCTTCAGCCTGGAAGAGATTCAGGAGAACTATGCGGCTACGTTTGATTTTCAGAAGGACTGTGCGCTCTATATGACCTATTTCAAGTTCGAGGATGCCAAGGAACGCGGGCAAATGCTCGCCAAACTGAAGCTGCTGTACGAAATGTTCGGCCTTGAAATGCCGGAGAGCGAGCTGCCCGATTACTTGCCGCTGATGTGCGAATTCATCTATGCTGCAGAGTGGCTGGACGTTCCCGGCGCGCCGGAGAACTTCCGGATGCTGATGGCGATTCTGGAGGATGGCTCGTATCATCTGGTGAAGGCGCTGGAGCAGCGGGAGAGTCCATATTATCACCTGGTTAAAGGGTTGCGAGAAACCTTCAAAGCTTGTGCGGAACAGGAGGCCCTAAGTCAATGAATATGATGGGTCAGTTTTTATGGGTTATTTTCCCGTATATGTGTATGGTCGTATTTATCGGCGGGCATATTGCCCGCTACCGTAAGGATCAATTCAACTGGACAGCTAAGTCCAGCGAATTCATTGAGAAAAAACAGCTGAAATTCGGCAGCATTCTGTTCCACCTCGGCATCATGCCGGTCATTCTGGGCCACATCGGCGGTCTCGCCGTTCCCAAGTCCTGGCTGGAGGCTGTCGGTGTCAGCGATCATATGTACCATATCGGTGCTGTATACATCGGGGGAATCTTCGGTGCGGCTACCCTGGCAGGGATGCTGATCCTGACCTCACGGCGCTTCACACTGAAGAACGTCCGCCGGCTCAGCAGCGCCTCCGATCTGATCGTCAACACGCTCCTGCTGTTCATTGTGTTCATGGGGATGTACTCCACGATTGTCACGAATGTGGTACAGCCTGAGTTCGACTACCGGGATACGATCTCGGTGTGGTTCCGCGGCTTGTTCATGTTCCGCCCGGACCCGTCGCTGATGAGCGGAGTGCCGTTCTCCTTCAAGCTGCACATTCTGTCAGGGTTCGCGATCTTTGCCTTCTGGCCGTTCACCCGGCTGGTTCACGTATGGAGTGTTCCGTTGAATTATGTAGGCAGAAGTTATATCCTATACAGAAGAAATAAATCAAATTAACGGAAGAGAGCAGCGTGGACTTCTTTCCCTGTTCAATCCGAGGAGAGAAAGCGATGATGAATAAGGTGGATTACCAGACCCGGCTTGACCAGATCCGTAAGTGCCTGGGATATGACTTCATGTCGCTGGCGTTCGCCGAACCGGCGGAGTATGACTATGCGATCCGCTGGAAATACGCCTCAGGCAATATAAGTGACCGCTACAAACGGATTGTGCTGCAATCCGGCAGAGGGATTGCCGGCATCGTGTTCAAGACCGGCAAGCCCTTCCTGATCCCTTCGGTGAAGCTTATGGTGAAGCCCGACAGCCTGTTCAATTACCCCATCACTAAGATGGAGAATCTGAACAGCATCGGGGCGGTGCCGATGTGGAATGATGCCCGTGTGGCTGGCGTGCTTCTGGGCGGCTTCAGAGGGGACCGGCAGGTGACCGCTGAGATGCTGCGTGACCTGGAAGCGACAGCGCGGGGCGGCATTGGAGACTTGAACGGGAAGGAATTGTTGCTCAGTTGAGGAACCCTGCTACGGATTTGCGCAGTGAGCTTATGACGAAGCTGTTCGAGAACAGCTCGGAGGCGATGTTCTTTTTTGACCGGCAAGGGAAAGCCCTGGCGATGAATCCGGCTGCCGAGACGATTGTCGACAAGGATATTCTAAGGCAGCTGTATCAGGGGAATCCTGAAGCGCTCTGCGGAACCTGCCGGGGATATACCAGTGAGACGGAGCTGCGTACCTGCCTGAATTGTTATTTTCACACCCCGGACTCAGAGGAGTTCACCTCTTATCAGGTCTATCTGGAGACCAGGGACAAGGGGATTGTGCCTTATGCCGCGACCTTTCACACGATAGATGAAGAGAACGGAATCCGGATCTTTATGCTCAGGGATTTAACGAGACAGTTCAAGACGCAAGAGAAGTTCTACCAGAACAAGATGATGAAGCATATTATTGAAGCCCAGGAGAATGAACGCAAGCGGATCTCCCGTGAACTGCATGACAGCGTTGCGCAAGAGCTGATGAGTGCCGTGATTGATCTGCGTGTGCTGAAATATATGACAGCCGATGATGGCCTGTTGAAGAAAGTGAAGCAAACCGAAGTGTCGATGACCCGGCTGCTGAGTGATATCCGCAACCTGTCGGTGGAGCTTAGGCCGGCTGCCCTGGATGATTTCGGTCTGGAGGCGGCTTTCCGCTCCCACTTCAAGCGGGTAGAACAAACATATGGCCTTGTGATTGAGTATGAATCCCGGCTGCCCGAGAAGCGGTACGGGAGTGAGATCGAGACGGTCATGTACCGGGTATGCCAGGAAGCGGTGCTGAATGCCTTGAAGTATGCCCAGGTAGACAGCGTCAAGGTCTCGCTCACCGAGAACGGCGGCATGCTGCAGCTTCTGGTTCAGGATGACGGCATCGGCTTCCATCTGGGAGATGAGCCTACTGGAACCGGGCTTGGCTTGTTCGGGATGCAGGAGCGGGCGGAACTGGTGGGCGGAACCTTCAGTGTGGATTCAGAGACCGGCAAGGGGACCCGGATTATGCTGCAGGTTCCTGTATGATGGGCCCGAGGAAAGGAATGAGCTTCTGATGAAGATCGTCATTGCAGACGACCATGCGATCGTACGCAGCGGATTCTCCATGATTCTTAATTTTCAGGATGATATTGAAGTGATCGGAGCAGCGGCGGACGGCAGGGAAGCCTACACCATGGTCGCCAAGCTCCGGCCGGATATCCTGATTATGGATTTAAGCATGCCTCCTGGAGAAAGCGGGCTGACCGCGACCGGCAAGATCAAGGAGGATTATCCCGATACCCGAATTCTCATTCTGACGATGCATGACGATGATGAATATCTCTTCCATGTCTTGAAGAACGGGGCCTCCGGGTATGTGCTCAAGAGTGCACCGGATGAGGAGCTGCTGCTGGCGATCCGCACGATTTATGAAGGCGGTACTTATATTCATCCCAAGATGGCTACCTCACTGGTCCGTGAGTTCATTAAGCAGGACAAGACCGGCGGGACCGAGGATCTGTTCGAGCTGCTGTCCAAGCGGGAGCTGGAGATTCTGCCGCTCATTGCCAAGGGATACGGGAATAAGGAGATTGCCGAGAAGCTCTTTATTTCTGTCAAGACCGTGGAGGCCCACAAGGCCAAAATTATGGAGAAGCTTAACCTTAAAAGCCGGCCCGAGCTGGTCGAATACGCTTTGAGGAAAAAAATGCTGGATTTCTGACCGGCCACTGGAGGGTTAGCTGTATGCCGGAACATACAAACCTTAAGTTTACGCTGCCCGCGATGCGCATCCTTGAGAATGAACACCGCTATTTGACTTTTCTGATGGAGGAATGGCATGCCATTGTCCTCTGGTTTGAGCAGGAGCAGATTACGCTGGAAGAGGCCAAGACACAGCTTGAGAAGCTGCGTAAGGCAGTGCAGGAGTTCGGCGTCCCGCTGAAGCGGCACACGGAGAAGGAAGAGACGTATTTCTTCCCGCTGCTGGGTCAGTATATCGGCTTCGACCAGGGCCCGCTGGCAGGCATCCAGGAGGAGCACCGCGAGATTGACGGGTACATCGGGCATTTCCTGCATCACTCTGAGGGAGATATTAACCAAATGACGCTCGCGGGAATCCGCTCAGCAGTGCACGATGCGGGAGAGGCCTTCGAGGTGCTGACCGTCCATTTTGTCAAAGAAGAGACCGTGATCTTCCCGATGGGCGAGAACCAGCTGAGTCCGAAGGACAAGGAACGTTTAAGTGAACAGTTAAATACGCTGATTACGTGACAAAAAAACAGGCCGCTCCATTGAACTGGGGCGGCTTTTTGATATTTTTTCAACAGGGGACTATTCACGGTCAGTGCTTCCCCATCTGTGCTTTTAACCTTAGGATTTGTTGTTCTGTGAGACCTGAAGCTTTAAGAATAACTGAGGTCTCTACTCCAAGCGCAAGAAGTTCAAGTACTATGGCCTCTGCTCTTTTTTGTTCACCCTTAGCAATTCCCTCCGCAATTCCTTCCGCACGTCCTTCTGCACGTCCTTCCGCTTTAGCACCGTTCATCCGTGAAGCCTCATCACGCAAATACTTCATCCGGGCATCTCACTCCAGTAAAAAAGTGTCCGCTTCTCCATATTGTAAGGATTGAACAATTGCATTTCGATGTTAATTCGCTTGCCCTCTGCCGTTTTCGCCTTGATGTCCAGTATGGACTGCTTTTCAGCCGGAGCATCTTTATCTGTGTAAGGATTCATTAATATGATCTCAGTTAACGTAAACAAAATCAGCCTTTTTGTATACAAACAATGCTATTCTGTCCCTAAAACTCTGTAACGCATACAGTCCATTAGGCGGCGTTATTTTTTACAAGGATTTATATGTTTTGGGGTCCCCGCAAAGTACCTGAATCATCACCTACGCTAAAGCCCCACTTTGTGGGGTTATTTTAGGGTTTCCCCTGTCAGGGAAAGGGGACTCCCCTATATCTGAGCCGGGGAACGGCGGGTACAATGAGTACAGGAAGTATAGATCACAGGAAATCATCACAAGAAAAAACGGCGAAAAGGTGAAACGAATGATTAAAAAAATGCAATTGCCGCTGCAAACCTTAAACTTGATTACCGGATTCATGGTGTGGGTCATTATCTCCTCCTTGATGCCCTTTATCTCGGAGGATATCAGCATCCCTCCCGGGCGGCTGGCGATGGTGACGGCCATTCCGGTCGTGCTTGGCTCGATTCTGAGAATTCCGCTGGGCTATTATGCGAATATTCTGGGGGCGCGGATTATTTTTATGTCCAGCTTCGTGCTGCTGCTGTTCCCGGTCTACTTCATCAGTGTGGCTTCAACCGTAACCCATCTGATTATCGGCGGCCTGTTCCTGGGTGTCGGCGGCGCGGTCTTCTCTGTAGGGGTAACCTCTTTGCCGAAGTATTATCCGAAGGAAAAGCATGGTCTGGTTAACGGTATCTATGGAATCGGAAATCTCGGCACAGCGGTTACAACCTTCTCGGCGCCTATCCTGGCAGCACAGTTCGGCTGGGCGAACGCAGTCAAAATGTATCTGATTCTGCTGCTGGTCTTCATCGTCCTTAACTTCTTCTTCGGGGACCGTCAGGAGCCCAAGCTCCGCACTCCGATTATTGAACAGATCAAGGGCGTGTCAAGGAACGAGAAGCTCTGGCTGTTCTCATTGTTCTATTTCATTACCTTTGGCTCCTTCGTAGCCTTTACCATTTATTTGCCGAATTTTCTGGTATCCAGTTTTGGCCTGGAAAAAGTGGACGCCGGGATGCGCACCGCCGGCTTCATCGCAGTAGCGACCTTCTTCCGTCCGATTGGCGGCTGGCTGGCTGACAAGTTCCAGCCCTTGTTCTTACTTATCTTTACCTTCAGTGTATACACCGTGGCTGCCATTATTCTGGCATTCATGCCGGACATGGGCCTGTATACAGCAGGCTGCCTGGCGATTGCTGTAAGTGCGGGAATCGGCAACGGTGTTATTTTCAAGCTGGTGCCGTTGTACTTCAATAAGCAGGCGGGGATTGCCAACGGGATCGTGTCGATGATGGGCGGTCTGGGCGGATTCTTCCCTCCGATCATGCTATCTGTGATTCATGCGGCAACCGGACAATATTCCATCGGCTTCATGCTGCTGTCCCAGGTGGCGCTGGCCAGTCTGGTGCTCGTGGTATGGCTGTACTTCCAGGACCGGCTTGCTCTCACCTCTGAGGTGTTCAATTCGACCGGCCAGGGGATTCTGGTTACGGATGTGTCCGGCCACATCAAGACGGTCAATCCGGCCTTCACGAAGCTTACCGGCTACACCGAGGAAGAGGTGCTTGGCAAACAGCCAAGCCTGCTGAAATCCGGCCGCCAGCCGAAGGACTTTTACCGCGTGATGTGGGGTGAAGTCAAGGCAAAGGGCATGTGGCAGGGAGAGATCTGGAACAAGCGCAAGAATGGAGAAGAATACCTGCAGTGGCTGAATATCAGCGCTGTGAAGGATGAGACCGGTGAAGATGTCCGGTATGTAGGCACCTTCAGCGATATTACAGAGAAATAAACGGATGTACGGATGCTCAGTCCGTCACCCGGTAAGGAGCAGATGAAGGTGGAGAAGACCAGAACTCCGGTTACTGTAGCGGAAGCTGTGCAGAGGGTAACCGGGAGAGTATGCCGCACAGGTACAGAGACCGTTCCGCTTCACGCCAGCTATGGACGTATTCTGGCTGAGCCGCTCACGGCAACCCATGATGTACCGCATTTCACCCGTTCCCCGTATGACGGCTATGCCATCGCTTCCCGGGATTCGGCCGAGGCTTCCGGCAGCAACCGGGTCAGCTTCACCGTGGTAGATCATATCGGCGCAGGGGAAGTCTCGCAGGCTGTAATCGGCACTGGCGAAGCGGTACGGCTGATGACGGGGGCAGCGCTGCCTGCTGGGGCAGATGCGGTAGTTATGTTTGAACAAGCAGTCTCAGAGGGGCGGACGTTTACGATCCGTAAGGCGTTTGCGCCGCAGGAGAATCTGTCCCTGCAAGGGGAGGATATGCTAGCGGGTGAAACGGTCATTCCGGCCGGAAGCTTCATTCATCCTGGGGTTGTGGCACTGCTGGCTACCTTCGGCTACGGGGAGGTTAAGGCAGGGAAGCGGCCGGTGGTGGGGATTCTGTCTACGGGCACCGAGCTGCTGGCAGTGACAGACGCGCTCGTACCTGGCAAAATCCGTAACAGCAACGGGCCGATGATTGCCGCTCAGCTCGCCAGGATGGGTATCCCGTACCGGATCTATGATACGGCAGCGGACCGGCTGGAGGAATGCCTGCAGACTGTCCGTCGGGCGCTCGCTGAGACCGACTGTCTGATCACAACGGGCGGAGTATCAGTGGGTGATTATGACTACCTGCCGGAGATCTACAAGCGCCTTGGAGCCGATGTGTTGTTCAATAAGGTGGCGATGCGTCCCGGCAGTGTGACTACAGTGGCAGTGGCCGGGGATCAATTCCTGTTCGGACTGTCCGGCAATCCTTCAGCGTGCTTCACTGGCTTCGAGCTGTTTGTAAGACCTGCGCTACTTAAGATGATGGGGTCAGACCATCTGTATCTGCCGCGTACCACAGCTGTTCTGGCGGAGAATTTCGCCAAGGCGAATCCGTTCACCCGGTTCGTCCGGGCGGTATATGACGGCACTTCGGTCCGGCCTGCCGGCTTCAATAAATCGAATGCTGTCTCGTCCATCGCACGCGGCAATTCCCTGATAGTACTGCCTGGCGGAACAAGAGGCTTCGCCGCAGGGGATAAGGTGGATGTCCTGCTGCTCGGGGTGGAAGAGGGCATGAATGATTGGGTATTGTAAGGCCAAGTGTACGGGAAGGGAGATAGACGCACATGAATCATCATCCACTGCAAGATCAGCTGCGGCGGCCTATCCATGATTTGCGGATTTCGGTCACGGACCGGTGTAATTTCCGCTGCTCCTACTGCATGCCGAAGGAGATATTCGGTGACGACTATGCTTTTCTTCCATCCGGTGAGCTGCTCACCTTCGAAGAGATCACCCGGCTGGCGAAACTGTTCGTCTCGCTCGGCGTAAGCAAGATCCGTCTGACCGGGGGCGAGCCGCTAATGCGCCGCCATCTGCCGGAGCTGGTTACCAAGATCTCCGCCATTCCCGGTGTAGAGGATATGGGACTGACGACGAATGGAGTCCTGCTGGGCGGACAGGCAGCGCCGCTGTATACTGCGGGCCTGCGCAGGCTGAATGTCAGCCTGGATGCGCTGGAGCCCGAGCTGTTCGGCAGAATGAACGGGCGCGGCTTCAGGCCGGGAATGATTCTGGAGGCTATAGATCAGGCAGCAGCCGCCGGGTTCGAGGTCAAGGTGAATATGGTCGTCCAGCGGGGCGTGAACGAATCAGAGATTTTTCCGATGGCCGCCTACTTCAAGAAGCGGAAGATCACGCTGCGCTTCATCGAGTTCATGGATGTCGGCAACGATAACGGCTGGAGCTATGATAAGGTCGTCACCAAGCAAGAAATCCTGCAGCAACTGCAAAGCGTCTATACGCTGGAAGCTCTTGAGCAGAATTACAACGGCGAGGTCGCGCAGCGCTACGGCTATCTTGGCAGTCCGGCCCAGGTCGGCTTCATCACTTCCGTGTCCGAATCGTTCTGTTCCACCTGTTCGCGTGCCCGGCTGTCTTCTGACGGTAAGCTGTATACCTGCCTGTTTGCCTCCAAGGGCTTTGACCTTAGGGCCATGCTGCGCGGAGGGGCTGGCGACGAAGAGCTGCTGGCAGCAATTAAGCAGGTATGGGAGCAGCGCAGCGACCGTTATTCCGATGAGCGGACGGAAGCGACCCGCAGAAGCAAGGCCAAGATTGGTATGTCCTATATTGGAGGATAATTCGCATGACAAGGGGTGAAGTGTAACTATGAACGGAGCAGAACTGCTGATTGAGATGCTGATTGATAAAAAGGTAGAGACCCTGTTTGGCTACCCCGGTGGTGCCGTATTGCCTCTATATGATGCGCTCTATGATAATGACCGGATTCAGCATGTGCTGGTCCGCCATGAACAGGCTGCGGTTCACGCTGCAGACGGATACGCCAGAGTAACGGGACGGCCGGGGGTAGCGCTGGTAACCAGCGGTCCCGGAGCCACCAATGCAGTAACCGGAATTGCTACTGCGTTCATGGATTCTGTTCCGTTAATTGTGCTTACAGGTCAGGTAGCCACTGACCTTATTGGTCTGGATAGCTTTCAGGAAGTGGATATCTACGGAATGACCATGCCGGTCACGAAGCACAATTATATCGTCAGAGATATTGCCGAGCTTCCCAGAATCGTCCACGAAGCATTCCATGTAGCGGTCACGGGAAGACCAGGCCCCGTCCTGATTGATCTGCCGAAGAACGTGATGAATGCGGAGTTCATTCCTGTCAGTGGAGCGGCTGAGCCTTGCTCTGCGCCGGTGATCCGGGGATACGAGCCGAATCCGTCCATTGATCCTGCGGATATTCAGCTTGCGGCAGAGCGGCTGAGCCGTGCAGAGCGGCCGCTGGTGCTGGTCGGTGGAGGCTGCATGCAGGGAGAGACCCCTGCCCTCTTGCGGGAATTCGCGGAGCGGCATCACTTCCCCGTAGCAAGTACGCTGATGGGGATCGGGGCTTTCCCTTCCGGGCATCCCCTGCATCTGGGAATGGTCGGGATGCATGGAACGGTGGCAGCCAACCGTACGCTGCAAGGCGCCGATGTCGTGTTATGTCTCGGGGTACGGTTCAGCGACCGGGTAACGGGCAAGCGGAAGGCATTCTCGCCGGGGTCGTATAAAATCCAAGTGGATCTGGATACCTCAGAGCTGAACAAGAACATCCCCGTAGACCTTGCAGTGACTGGCTCTTGTGAGGAGCTGCTCAGAGGAATACAGGAACAGGTACATACCGCGGAGCATCTGCTCTGGGAGGAGCAGATTAAGGTCTGGCGTCAGCGCAAGCCGAAGCCGGGCCGGGAACAAGGCGCTAAGCTGACCCCGCAGGAAGTCATCCGCGCCCTCCAAAAGGCTACCGCAGGCGATGCGATGATTGCCACCGATGTCGGCCAGCATCAGATCTGGACGGCTACGCACTATGAATTCTCGGAAGCCCGATCCTTCCTGACCTCCGGCGGGCTGGGAACGATGGGGTACGGCCTGCCTGCTGCGATTGGGGCGGCCGTTGCTTTTCCTGACCGCGATGTGGTGTGTATTACAGGGGACGGAAGCTTCCAGATGAATATGCAGGAGATTATGACCGCCGTGGATCACGGCCTGAATGTCAAGGTGGCAATCTTCAAGAACGGGTATCTGGGAATGGTACGGCAATGGCAGCAGCTGTTTCTGGGCCGGCGTTATTCCTCGGTGCGGATCAGTTCGCCGGATTTCGTGGCCTTAGCCAAATCCTTCGGCGCCCACGGGTTCCGGGCGCGAACGCTGGCTGAAGCGGAGCAGATTATTGAACAGGCTCTGCATACGGAAGGACTGGTTGTGATGGAATTTGATATCACCGAGGAGGATAATGTCTATCCCATTGTACCGCCAGGCTCAAGCAATCAGGATATGATCGTAGAATAGGCTGGCAGACCGAAGGAAGCTCCGCTCGCGCAGATTGGCGAAGGAGCTTCCTGTTTTTTGTCCGAATAAGCATTGTGATTCTCCTAGAAATACAGCACCAGCACAGACACATATAAGATGACGGAGAAGCCGATCTCGATGATTCCCGTACGTTTGGCGGTAATTCCTGTCCTCGGCAGAATGGCTGCCCGCAACAGCAGAACCAGCAGCGGGACCAGCAGTGAAGGGAACAGATACAGACCGGCTGCCGCGAACAGCAGATGATAGGCGACGGAGCCATAATAGAAACGGATATTGTTCCGCTCACGGATGACGGTTTTGACATAGAAGGCAGTTCCAATGAAGTACAGCACCGCCAGCACGAACAGCTCATTCACGGCTCTCCAGTTCTCCCCAAGCCCCACATAGAAGACCGGATAAATCACCAGGCAGAACGCCACAATAGCGGAGATGTCATTAAGCAAGGCGCGTTCATTCCTGGTCCGGGCATAATAGAGGTTAACGGCGAATAACGGCAAGAGCAGCAGCGCGAACCCCAGCAGCACAGGCTGGACAATCACCAGATAGAGGGCGAACGGAAGCAGCAGAAGTCCGTATAACCTGAGCGGCTGGAAATAACGTGCGAACTTCCGGGTCTTCACCCCCTGCAAGAGCGGAAAGCTGAACAGATAGATCAGCAGCCAGCAGATAAACAGCGGAATATGTATGAACTGCCCCTTGGAAGCGGCGACGCCCAGCAGAAAAGGGAGAACGAGCATCGCCCAGGCGCCGTGCTGGTTGGGGATGTATTTTTTCATGCAGCAATAGACCTCCTTCACGGATATATCATGACACGTAAGCTACTAGACTCTTTAACTATACTTGTACCCGGCGGAGAATGCTGGTGATTTCAAGCACAGTAGCGCGGTCAAGAGATTAGGCGGGGAATGGGCAGCGGCCGGAATAGTGTATAATCGAAAATAGATCTTCAAGCAGAGGAGCAGACACTGTGACTAAGGAATCTCAGCATGCGGCGGTACAGCGCCTAGTTCCTGTACTGCAAATCGTCGGATACAAGAACAGCGGCAAAACAACCCTCGCCTGCCGGTTAATTGAGGCCTTGTCTGCGCAAGGACTACGGGTTGGCTCTGCCAAGCATGATGCCCATCTCTTCCAGCTGGATGATCCGGGAACGGATAGCAGCAAGCATCTCCTGCACGGTGCAGTGGAGACGGTATTGACCTCGCCGGAGGCGACAAGGGTCATGCGCAGATCTGCGGCTTCACTGCGGGAAATCGCCGAGTCGATGCGCGGCAGAGTAGATCTGGTGATTGCTGAGGGGTTCAAATCTGCGGATTATCCCAAGATCGCCCTAATTCGCCGCACAGCAGACCAGATAACGCTGCACAAGGAAGCAACAAACATACGCCTGTGGTTAAGCTGGGAAGAGGCTGTGGAACTACAGAGTGCAGCGTCTGGTTCCCGGATTAGCCCGGATAGTCCGCCGGTATTGCCTTTGCGGGATCAGGCGCTTGCGGATCAGGCGGTTATCGCACTGGCGCTGTCACTGCTTCAGTCCTAGATTCTACTACAGGAGGTGCCCTTGGTGCTGACAGGAATTATACTGGCGGGCGGACAGAATTCCCGCATGCAGGGCCGCAATAAAGCCCTCCTGACCTATCACGGGGAAGCGTTCATTGTCCGGCAGGTGAGGGAGCTGCAGTCCCTGTGCTCCAGCGTGATTGTGGTCACGAACGATCCTACCCCGTATCTGGAACGTCTTCCATCGGATATTCTATATATACCGGATGTTTATGCCGGGCATGGGCCGCTTAGCGGGTTTCATGCTGCTTTTGCAAATGTAGAGACGGACTATGCCTGGGTGGTAAGCTGTGACAGCCCCGATATATCAGCTCCAGCTGCCGCATGGATGCTTACCCGGCTTGAGGCCGGCGGTTATGATGCGGTTCTGCCAGTCATTGACGGCAAGCATCAGATGTTGCATGGCGTATACCGGCCGCACCGGCTCCTGCCGGACATTACAGCAAGACTTGCGAACCGGGAGTACCGGCTGGGCGGTTTGTTAGAATCACTGCACTGGTTAGGCGTGGAACGGGATGAGCTGGCCGGTGCGGGGCTAGAGGAAGATTTCGCGGCAGATATAGATACACCCGAGCAATATGAGCAGCTGCTGCATCTATCGAAGGGAAGTGAGGAAATGGGCGATTCGTTATTTGAAATTACAGAGTCCGCGATAATACCTGCTGAGGTATCCGATAAAGTTCTGCGTAGAGAGGCCGGGGCGATTACCTTATTCATCGGTACAGTGCGTGAGTTCACGCAGGGAAAGAAAACCTTGTATCTTGAATATGAAGCGTATCCGTCTATGGCTGTAACGCAGCTGAAGCGCATCGGGCAGGAAGTGCTGGAGCGCTGGCCGGATACGAAGGTTGCGGTCACCCACCGGATCGGCAGGCTGGAGATTACCGATATTGCTGTAGTCATCGCAGTCTCATCGCCCCACCGTAAGGCTGCCTATGAAGCGAATGAATATGTGATTGAGCGGATCAAGCAAATCGTCCCCATCTGGAAAAAAGAAACCGGCGAGGACGGCAAAGCGTGGATTGGCGACCAGTTGAATCAGAATGCCTACCCTGAGGGCCGTCCGCTGCTGCCGGATATTCCGGCGGAAGATGAGAGGTAGCTATAAGGAGGAACGTTCAATGAATGCAGAACAGGTAATGCAGGAGCTTGAAGCGCTTGGCAAGGAACGGACCAAGAAGATGTATACCGCAAACGGTGCACGGGAACCGCTCTTTGGTGTGGCTACCGGTGCCATGAAGCCGATTTTCAGGCAAACCGGAATCAATCAGACGCTGGCTGAGGAGCTGTATGCCACAGGTAATTATGATGCGATGTATTTTGCCGGGATCATTGCTGATCCGAACGGGATGACAGAGGCGGATTACAACCGCTGGATAGACGGGGCTTATTTCTATATGCTGTCCGATTTCGTGGTGGCTGTAACCTTGGCTGAAGCGGATATTGCCCAGCAGGTGGCCGATGAGTGGATCAGGAGCGGAGAGGACCTTCGAATGTCGGCAGGCTGGAGCTGTTACTGCTGGCTGCTGGGAAGCCGCCCGGATCAGGAGTTCTCGGAGAGTAAGCTGGCCAGTATGCTGGAGCAGGCAGAGCAGAGCATTCATCAGTCCCCTGAGCGCACCCGGTATTCGATGAACAACTTTATGTATACGGTGGCCGTATCGTATTCGCCGCTTCATGATCTGGCACGCGAGACGGCGGAGCGGGTGGGTCCGGTCGAGGTGGACAAGGACAAGCCGAAGAGCAAGCGTATCAGCGCATACGATAATATTATGAAGGCTGTCGGCAAAGGACGGACCGGGTTCAAGCGCAAGCATGTACGCTGCTGATCTCGCGGATTTCACCGGCATCCGGTAATGTTTCGCTGCTTCTGGTTAATAAATGCTATGCATTTGGATAACCTATTCCCTATCCTGGAAGAAAAGAGGCGGTAAAGATGTCAACTACACACCATAGTCACGAGGAAGCCGTTGAGACGGTCCGGAAGCTGATCAAGGGTATCGATATGGCTATGCTCACCACGATTTCGGAGGAAGGGCTGGTCTCCCGGCCCATGAAGACCCAGGAGGTCGAATTTGACGGGGATTTATGGTTCCTGACCAAGAAGGATACCAGCAAGTTCGGGGAGATTCTGTATGACCCGCGCGTGAATGTCGTGTATGCCGATAAATCCTATGTATCCATTCGTGGGACGGCTGAGATTGTAACCGATGTGAACAAGAAGAAAGAGCTCTGGAGTGCAGGGTACGATACGTTCCTGAAGACAAGCTATGATGATCCGAATGTCATTCTGATAAAAGTCCATGCCGAAGCTGCCGAATACTGGAAGAGCGGCAATATGGCCGAGAAGGCTGTATACATGTTCAAGCGGATGACCGGCCAGGACACGGACGGGCTGAATCTGAATCAGACGGTCGAGCTGGAATAGAGCAGACAGACGGTATTAGGAAGCTATAGGTTCATAGGTTCTGCAACGGAGAGATCAACAGAATTCATCTGGGGGTCTCTTTTTTTGTTGTGGCGCCGATAAAAGATAATTGTCACATTACATACGGCTCATGTGTTATATCTATATGATTTGCAGAAAGGAGATTAACGTGGACCCTATCGAAGAGAAGATTAGAAGGATTCAGGGCGGAGAAGGAGGCTTGTACTCAGATGTGATCAGGCTGTACCAGCAACGGATTTACCTCTATTGTTACCGCTTGTTGAATAACAAGGAAGAGGCAGAAGACGCAGTACAGGATATCCTGATCAAGGCCTACCAGAATATCGGGCAGTACAAGCCTCAGGCAGATTTCACCTCATGGCTCTACAAGATTGCTTATCATCATTGCCTGAATCAGCTGCGGAGGCAGAAATCCCGGCAGCAGTTGCGGAAGCTGATCGGGCAGGAGGTTACGGAAAAGAGCGCCGAGCAAATGGTTGAGAACCGCCTGTTCAGCGAGCCGGTCTCGGCGGCTCTGGGGAAGCTGGATGTGGAGGACCGGAATTTATTGATCCTGCGGATTTATGAAGATAAATCGTTTGCGGAAATCAGTGAAATTCTGGGTGTGAGTACGGCTACCGTACGCAAAAGATATGAACGGACCAGAGAAAAACTTAAAAAAGCGATTGAGCGAAAGGAGAAACAATTATGGGCAAGCGTGAATTAACTCCGGAGGAGCAGTTTCTCAAGGATGGAGACCGTTCAGCACATTGGAACACCGTTGATGTTCATGAACCAGTAATGAAGGCGCTCGGGCTTGAGGGGGCATTGACTGCTGAAGAAGATGAGAACCTGCTTCAGACCCTTCCGCCAAGCGGAGAGGCACCTAAAGTAATGCGCAGAATGGAAACCAGAACCGGGCGGAGACAGAAACGGATTCCGGTGAAGGGCTGGGCGGCGGCGGTCCTGGCACTGGTCTTGCTGGGCGGCGGCTATACCCAGTTCTCCGGCAAACTCCAGCAAGGAGCTGAAGCCCAGAGTCCGGGTGAAGTCCGGCAAGGGGCCGGAGCCCAGTATAAGGTGCTGCCTTATCAGCCGATTCCGGCGACGGCTTCCGGCGGAACGATGATTGAGAAGGCGAAAGAACCCCTGAAGCCTTATATTCCCAACGCAGAGCCGGGTGCAGACGATGAAGCCAACAAGAAGCTGAGTATTCTCTATAACCAGAAGTATTCAAAAGGGGCAGAGCTCATGAAGGAGATTTTGCTTCCTGGAGAGTATGCCACCTATCTAATTACACGTGAAGGAGAGGAGGGAGAGGGGAGTATGAATATGTATCGTCCGCCCCTCACGTTCAAGGACTATACCGCCTATAAGACCAGTGTAGAGGAGCACAACGCTCCGGTCCTGGAGCAGCCGGCGTATCTGCCGGAAGGGTATACCCTGGACGAGGCCATCATCAACCCTTCTTTCTTAAAAGTGCCGGATGTGCAGGAGCTTAAAGGCGAAAACGAGAGAGACCTGGGAGACAACTTCCAGTTGGCCTGGAGAGTGGAGAAGGCGGAGAACATTGACTACTCGTATTCCTCACTGGTATACAAGAAGGGGGAGGTTCAGGTGAGAATCGGTGTCTCGCGTGTGGATGACAACCAAAACCCGGCAGATCCGCTCTCATGGAGTAAATATACAAAGATGGAGAATATAGAGATTAAAGGCAGACAGGCCATTTTTTCGGACGATACGGACAACAAGGAGCTCGACTTGGGGTATAAATACAGTCTGGTTTGGTCTGACCCCGATGCAAAGGTCAACTATCGTGTGATCGCCGGCCAGGAGAATACGGAGCTAACGAAGGATGAGCTTATCGGTATTGCCGCCAGCATGATGAAATAAGTAATGCAGAGTTGAGACTCAGGGCTGCCCAGCTATCTTAGGATAGCGGAGCAGCCTTTGAACGTTTTTTGCCTAGCTGCAGGACAGCATATTCGTAAGATTTTATAAGAATTCGTGCATTGTCCTCCTATGAACTTCCAACCCGTCTTGTTAATATAGCAATGTAGCAAGAGAATACAGATGTATACAGGAGGGTTAAAGATGTTGAAATGGAAGCGTTCTCTTTCGGTCCTGGCGATGACAGCGATATTAGGTACACTGGCTGCCTGCGGCGGCGGAGGGAATAAAGTAAACAATGCAGGAGGGGCTACAGAAGCACCTGCCAGCACCAATGCTGCTGCGACGGCTGCTGCAACTGATGCACCAAGCACCAATGAGCCGGTCAAGCTGCGGATTATGTGGTGGGGCTCCCAGCCGCGTCACGAAGCCACTTTGGCGGCCCTGGACTTGTACACGAAGAATAATCCGAACGTAACCTTCGAGCCGGAGTATTCCGGTATGGACGGTTATCTGGACAAATTATCCACGCAGGCTGCGGCCAACAATGCACCCGATGTGGTTCAGCTTGACCCGGGCTGGATGCCGGACTGGATGGCCCGCCAGCAATTGGCTGACCTGGCTCCCGAGGTAGATGTGAGCAAATTCGATACGAAGCTGCTGGCAGGCGGCCAATTGGACGGTAAGCAGTATGCTGTTCCACTCGGCTCGGTAGCCTTCGGTATGGTATATGATAAAGCGGCTATGGATAAGCTGGGCATTGCGAACCCGGCTAACGGCTGGACCTGGGATGAGTTCTTCGCCTTAGCGAAGGAAACCAAGTCCAAGCTGCCGAAGGGACAGTATTTCACCCTCGACTATGCAGGTAACTATTTCATGTACTCCGCGTATCAGTATGCCAGAGGCAAAGGGCAGGTCATCACGGATGACGGTCACTTCAACGTGGATGAAGCCACCTATCTGGAATGGACCCGCAAGTTCGAAGAGCTCCGCAAGGAAGGGCTTGTTCCTCCAGCGGATGTGAATGCCTCCGATAAGGAAAATGATCCGCAAATGGATCTGCTCGCAGCAGGCAAGGTGCTGTTCCGTTACAGCTTCTCCAACAATCTGGGAACCTGGGACAGCATTAAGCCAGGAGCCTACGCACTTGTAACCATGCCGCGTGCCGAAGAGGCCGGAGGCTGGCTGAAGCCGTCGATGTACATGGCGGTCTCCAAGAACTCCAAGCATGCTGAAGAAGCCAAGAAATTCATTAACTGGTTCGTGAATGATACTGAGTCTGCCAAGATTACCCAAACCTTCCGCGGCCTCCCGGCCAACAAGGATAACGCCACTATGCTGGAAGCTAATATGAGCGATCTGGATAAGGTAGGCTTGGCACTGCTCCGTGCTACGGAGCCGGATGGCCAGACCTGGTCGGCCGGAGCCGGCGGCTGGACGAACTTCGTGGATAAAGACTGGGTACTGGTTCGTGACCAGCTCAGCTTCGGTAAATCCACACCGGAAGAGGCGTTCAAGCAGCTGAAGGAAGCCTCGTTATCTTACGAGAAATAAGGTATGAACTGAAAGCCCGGGACAGCAATGTTCCGGGCTTTATCTTTTTAAAAGATAAGAATTTATATGCTTCACGCTATAATTATCCTTATCTTTCTCGCTGAAACGGTACCGTCCTTAAAAGGACGGCATTGCCGTTTCCACTTGGAACGCGGTTATACTCGTGTTTTCGAATTAATCGTTATATTTTGAAAGAATTCGAGCATTGCCCTCCTTTAGCCGAAGTGTGGCCCAATACTATACTTAAGCTATACAAATTGACCACAAGAGGTGACCACAGATGAACCGCTCCACAACCACTTTAGCCCAAGCCTCGCCAGCGCCGAAAAAAAGCTCCTATTTCAAAAGCCGGTGGAACGCTCCGCTTGCAGGCTATTTGTTTATTTCGCCCTGGCTGCTCGGGTTCCTGGTACTGACGGCGTATCCGTTGTTCTTATCACTGTACTATTCGTTTACTGACTACACCTTGATGCAGCCAATGAAATGGATCGGGACCCGCAATTACGAACGGATTTTCACCGCAGACCCCAAATTCATTCAATCCGCCAAAGTCACGGTCATGTATGTGCTGGCTTCCGTGCCTCTTAAGCTGATTGCAGCCCTGCTAGTAGCCATGGTGCTTAGCAAGGCAGTCAGAGGGATCAGTGCTTACCGCACAGCGATCTACTTCCCTTCTCTAATCGGAGGCAGTATCGGGGTATCGCTGCTCTGGCGTAACATCTTCGGGGTTGACGGGATTTTCAACAAGCTGATCGCTGTCTTCGGCATCGAAGGAAAAAGCTGGATCACCAACCCGGACACTGCGCTTAGCACACTGATTCTGCTGACGGTCTGGCAATTCGGCTCCACCATGGTTATCTTCCTGGCAGGACTGAAGCAGATTCCCAATGACTTGTATGAAGCTTCCTCGGTAGACGGGGCGAACAAGTTCATTCAATTCTTCCGCATTACACTGCCTATGCTGTCGCCGATTCTCTACTTCAACCTGATCATGGCCGTAATCAATGCCTTCCAGATGTTCACCTCGGCCTTCGTGATTACGAATGGCGGACCGATGAACGCTACATACGTGTACGCTATGTATTTGTATGAACGGGCCTTCAGCCGGTACGAGCTGGGCTACGCTTCTGCACTGGCCTGGATTATGCTGGTCGCCATCGTCGCTGCAACGCTGCTGATCTCCTACACTTCGAAATATTGGGTATTCTATGAGACAGACACTGGAGGGAAAAAACGCAAATGACAACTTTGAATTGGAAGCCTGCACTCCGGCATGTGTTCATGATTCTCTTCAGCTTCCTCATGGTCTATCCGATTGTCTGGTGGATCGGGGCCTCACTGAAGGATAGCACCGAGCTGAGTTCACCGGGAATCTTCCCGTCCGTCCCGCAGTGGGAGAACTTCACCAAAGGCTGGAAATCGGTTCCCGGACATACATTCACTGATTTCTATCTTAACACCTTCGGCCTTGAGATTATGGTGCTGATCGCAACGCTGTTATCCTGCACGCTGGTTGCTTTCGGATTTGCAAGACTAGATTTTCCGCTGAAGAAATTCTGGTTCTCAATTCTGATGCTGACGTTGATGATGCCGGGCCAGGTGCTGATTATTCCCCAGTACGCCTTGTTCCATCAGCTGGGCTGGGTCAACACGTATTTGCCGTTTGTCGTTCCCCATCTGCTGGCGGGCGGGGCCGGCGGGAGCTTCTTCGTCTTCCTGCTGATCCAGTTCATCCGCGGCGTGCCCAAGGAGCTGGATGAATCGGCCAAAATCGACGGCTGCTCCTGGTTCGGGATTTTCTGGAGAGTGGTCATGCCGCTGGCCTTCCCGGCGGTTGTTACGGTGACGATCTTCTGCTTCCTGTGGAACTGGGATGACTTCCTGGGACATCTCCTGTACATCAACACGGTAGACAAGTACACGGTGGGTCTGGCGCTGCGCATGATCAATGACTCCCAGTCTGCAGCCGAGTGGGGCCAGCTTCTGGCCATGTCACTTGTCTCTATTGTTCCGGCAACGCTTGTGTTCACCTTCCTGCAAAAGTATTTCGTAGACGGGATTGCGACAACAGGCATAAAGGGATAAGATGTAAAAAAACATCCGTCCGATAACGGTAAAGCGCCTGAGCCTTATTCGACGCTTTACCGTTTATTTCGTGTGAGCCGGAGGAGAAGGAAGGGGACCATTTGACCAATCCTTTTAAAAAGTACAGGATCGACCGTCTTTTTTTTCACAGTTTTGCTATTATAATTATTCTGGTGATAGCGGTTACAGCTTGGACCAGCTACAGCAATTCCTCCAAAGCCCTTGTGCAGACCACCTCCCACTATCAGCAGCGGCTGCTGGATGAATTGAATAATGAAATTACCACCCGGCTGGATATGATCGAGCAGATCTCACTATCCACCTCACGGGACAACGAGCTGACGACCTTTCTATCGAACAGGCAGGATGATTTCGAGCGGTACCGAAAGCGTATAAGCGTTGAGAGTGCACTCGGCAATCTGACCTATGCCATTCCGTTAATCCAGGGGATTGACCTCTACATGGATCAGCCGATGCCGAGCAGCGGGCAGAGCTATATTCAGTTCCGCAATATTCTCGATCTGGATAAGCAGTCCTGGTCCAAGAATCTGGTGAAAAGCGATTTCGCCTGGTCGGGGGAATATTCCATTCCCAGTGTGCAGGGAGACATTCCGGTACTAAGCTTCGCCCGGAAAATCATGAACGAGAACGACTACCTGGGTGTGCTGGTCGTTCATATCAAGGCCAAGGAGATCCGTGCGCTACTGACCGGCAACTCCTCCGGGTCGAACCGGATCATGGCGGACAGCGCCGGCAAGCAGATTCTGAGCATCGGAGAGACGCTGGAGCAGAGCGAGTGGTCTCAATGGATCGACCTCAAGAGCAACAAATCCGGCTATGTTCACATTCCCGGCGATAAGGATACCGGAAATACGCTGCTGGTCTACTCCAGAATGGATAATTCCATCTGGACGCTGATTGAGTTCACCTCCTGGAAGCAGATTACGGCGAGCAGTCTGGAACTGGCGGAATGGATCGGGCTAATCGGGATTGGAGCGATTCTGCTGGTCCTGCTCCTGACGCATTATCTGAGCAGGCAATTCTCCAAGCCGATTAAGCAGCTTGTAAGCGCTATGAAAATGTATTCAGTTGGCGGGCACAAGGAAGAGCTGCCCAGCGACTATGAGAATGAATTCGGTTATTTATTCTCCGGCTACCGCAAGCAGACCGAGCGTATCGAGGAGCTGTACCTGTCGCTGGAGCGGCGGTATGAGCAGCAGCGCAAAGCGGAGATTGAGGCCTTGCAGGCCAATATCAATCCCCATTTTCTCTACAATATGCTGGACCAGCTCAACTGGATGGCCATTGAGGCCGGACAGGATGAGCTGAGCCGGATTCTGGAGCTGATGGGACAGATGTTCAGGATCGGCTTATCCAACGGGGCAAGCTTCATCATGGTATCGGAGGAATTGCAGCACATCCAGTGTTATCTCGAAATCCAGCAACTCCGCTGGGGTGATGGCCTGGAGTACACCATTGATGTTGAACAGGGGATTCAGGAGTCCTATCTTCCAAAGCTGACCCTGCAGCCGTTCGTGGAGAATTCAATTGTGCACGGCTTCAATAAGCAGCGCAGCGGACATGTCTTGATCTCCTTAACTAAGGTACAGGAGACGCTGCAGATTAGAATTGATGATAACGGGGCAGGCCTGAAGCAGCCGGAGGCGCGTCCGCCAGGGCGGCATACCGGCGGTTATGGCATACGGAATGTGCGGGAGCGGATTGCCGGATATTTCGGAAATGACTATGGGGTTACGCTGAAGGAACGTGAAGAGGGAGGGACACGGGTAGAGATTGTTCTGCCGCTGCTCACAGAGGCTCCGGCACAGATACTGACTGCTTCTCTCGCCGCGAAGGAAGGCTGATACGGCTGCTGCAGGCCAGAGAAGCTTAAGGAGGCAGACATGATGTGGAAGATCGCTATTGTTGACGATGAAAGGCAGGTACTTCAGGGGATGAAGCGGGCGATTCCATGGGAGGAGCTGGGTGCGGAATGGGCCGGTGAGGCGCTTAACGGGGAAGACGGCCTGGCGATGATCCGCGCAACCAGCCCCGACATTGTAATCACGGATATCTATATGCCGGTGATGAGCGGCCTTACGATGATGGAGCAATTAAGGAACGAGGGCTTCAAGGGCAAAATTATAATACTAAGCGGATATTCAGACTTCGAGCATGCCAGACAAGCCCTCAGGCTTCAGGTCAGTGACTACGTCTCCAAGCCGATCAGTCTGCCTACGCTTAGAACGATCCTTCACAAGGTGATTGCAGAGCTGCTCCGAGAGCAGGAGACGGTGATCAGACAAGGTGAGCTGGAGCTGAAAATGATGCTGTACGAGCCTTTTGTCGAGAAGGAATGGGTCCGGTCCGCAGCGGTCGGTACCCTGGAGCCTTCGTACCGGAACAATTCCCATCTTCCGCCTTCGTATCATTACTGGCTCGACGGCAGGCATGCAAGCATCGGGATCGAGCTGATCCGCGATGACCGGGCCAGCTCCTTCTCGGTCTCGGACTGGAACCTGCTGCGCTTCGCGGTCAGTAACATTGCCTGTGAGGTCACGCGCAAGCATTACGCCAATATGGAATACACTGAGCTGAACAGCTATCGGGCCTTGCTGATTATTCACCCTGAAGCACAATGTACACAGCAGCTGGAAGAGCTGGCGACCCGGCTGGTCGATAGCATTCACTCCTATCTCCGATTGATGGTTCGTATCGGTATAGGTGGTCTGAAGGATACGTGGACGAAGATCCCCGAATCGACAGAGGAGGCCTTCCGTGCCATGGATCACGGGGCGTTACGGATTAGCCCGGCATATGAGGTATACTGCTACCGGGAGAGCCACAGCAGCGGGCAGGACCGGGGAGTCCTTTTCCCGGTGAAATTCTCCTACAAGCTGGCTGCTGCGATGAAGGCTTCACAAGAGGCAGAGGCACAGCAGCTTGTATACGGTTATATTACCGAGCTGCAGGCGCAGCAAGGGGTCTCCGCCAACTATGTGCAGATGCTCGGCAGCGAGCTATGGGGCATTATCACCTACTCCCTGTATGAGTCGGGCTTCGTACTCGATGATCTGTTCACCAATGACCAGATTGCCCAGGAGATTGGTAACCTGGCCGTACCCGACCAGCTGGCAAGCTGGTTGTCCGCCAAAATCACAGCGATCTGTGCCAGCCGTCAATGGAAGGGCAGCAGTAAGCACCGGCAGGTCGTGGATTTCATGACCAACTACATTCATGAGCATTACGCAGAGGAGCTTACGCTGGCTGATCTGTCGGATAAGGTGTTCATCTCCCGGAATCATTTGTCGATCATCTTCAAGAACATCACCGGGGAGACCTTCAATAACTACCTGACCCGGGTACGGATCGAGAAGGCCAGGGAACTATTAATGGAGCGTAATATGCTGGTCTATGAAGTGGCGGAGCGGGTAGGCTACAAGAACATTCCTTATTTCAGCACGCTATTCAAAAAGATTACCGGCATGAATCCCACCGAGCTGATCAAATGATGACACATATAATCCACCAGAGACAAGTATGATGGTAGAAGCCGCGATGACGGAGCAGGGACTTGCGGCTAAAGCTGCATCAACATCAATGTGCCATCAGGGAGGACAGCGTTATGCCCGTTAGTTTCAGTATTATCGGCGGAGCCGGATTCCGCGCACAGTATTATCTACGAATTGCCCGGGTCTTGCCGGATTTGTTCCGGATTGGCGGCCTTGTGGTCAGAGACCGGGCCCAGGGACTGGCGATAGAAACAGAGTGGGGCGTTCAGACGTACCGCTCGCTTGACGAGCTGCTGCGGAGTGAGGACCCGGATTTCGCAGTGGTCTCTGTCGGCGGCGGGGCGGCAATGAACTATTTGTACAGGCTGGCAGAGACCGGCCTTCCAGCATTGACAGAGACACCGCCTGCCTCCAGTCTAGAAGAGCTGGAGCAGTTGCATAAGGAGCTGACCGTACACGGGGCCTCGATACAAGTCGCAGAGCAGTACCCGTATCATCCGGTTCAAGAGGCGCGGCTATCGCTGATCCGCTCAGGCAGGCTGGGCAGAATCACGGAGACGACAGTCTCCGTATCTCATTTGTATCACGGGGCAGCCCTGATCCGCAGGATGCTCGGCATCGGGTTCGAGGAGGCAGTCATCCGGGGGATGCGGTTCGACTCCAGCTGGGTTAGCGGCCCAACCCGCAGCGGCCCCCCGGCTGAAGACAAGCTGATTCCGCTGCACAGGGATCTGGCTTGGCTGGATTTCGGAGACTGCTTAGGCATTTATGATTTCACCAAAGACCAGCACCGTTCCTGGACGCGTTCGAATCATCTTAACGTGCGCGGAGAACGGGGAGAGATCTTCGACAACCGGGTGCTGATCCAGCAGGAGAACCTGGTGCCTCTGCAAATGGAGCTGAAGCGCATAAACCGTGGGGAACTGGAGAATGCCGAAGGCTATTACCTTCAGGGGATTATTTGCGGAGAGCAATGGCTCTATACCAATCCGTTCGCCCCAGCCCGGCTGTACGATGACGAGCTCGCCATTGCGTCCTGTCTGGACAAGATGGCCCTCTATGCCGCTGGCGGCCCCAGCTTCTACGGACTGGAGGAAGCCTCGCAGGATGTATACCTCGGCCAGATGATCGAGAAGGCCATTGAGTCCGGCGAAGCCATAAGAACAGAGCGGATGTGCTGGGCGGAGGGAAAGTAGGGGGTTACACGCGGTAGTCGGATGTGTGGACGGAGGGAAAGTAGGGGGTTACACGCGGTAGTCGGATGTGTGGATGGAGGGAAAGTAGGGTGATGTGCGATAGTCGGATGTTTTGGACGGAGGGGAAATAGGGTGACGTGCGGTAGTCGGATGTGCTGCTGGCTGGTGCGCTGCTGGCTGGTGCGCGTTACGGCTTGGGTTACATGGCTCACATTTTGCTTTGCGTTGCAATCTGAACTATTACTCCAGGAGTGGAAGTTCTCATTGACGGTAGCTGCAAGGCAGTACTATAATTTTACAAACGGATGAAGCACATCCCGCACCCTGATTGAGTGGTGCGGGATTTTTTGTGCGTGGATAAGTCAGTAACTTTATGTTTTGGCGTGCCAGGAAGCAAACGGGCAAATATCGATGTTCAAGTACAGATTGCGGGAAGACGGCTGATTTTGCAGAGGAGGAAGAGCGGGATGGGATTTGCTGAAGAGCATCAGAGATGGCTGGAGTATCATAAGAAACGCAGGGCAGGGGAACATCTGGATCGTTTGGACCGTGGGCACCGGCATGGGGAGCAAATGTTTGTAGAGCGGGTATGGTGGCCGATTTTCGGTAACCTGGATGATCTGCATCCCGAGTATGAGGTAGCAGACTGGCGGGGCAGGCCGTATTTTGTTGATTTTGTGTGGAAGCCGGGACAGGTTAAGTTCGCTATTGAGATCAAGGGATATGGACCGCATGTTCAGAATACGGACCGCACCCGCTACCGCCAGGAGCTGAACCGGGAGACGTATCTGCAGATTGCCGGATACCGCGTCATCGCCATCCCGTACGATGATCTGGAGTCCGCACCGGAGCAGACCATCTCCTTGCTGAAAGCTTTGTTAACCCCATGTTTGTTGAAACAGAGGGCTGAGGGCGGCCGCCAGTATACAAGGATAGAGCGCGACATACTGCACATGGCGAGCCGGATGAATGGGATGATACGGCCGGTGGATGTGGTGAAGGGGCTTGGGATCAATCGGAGGACGGCGACAAAGCATTTAACTACTCTATGTGACAAAGGTAAATTCAAACCAGTGTTGACACCCGGGAGTAACCGGATCTGCCGCTATGAGCTTGTTCAAAGTATGATGGATTCCGAGATATGGTAGGCAATTCGACCGAAAGCGGGCAGTAGGCGGAAATGAGGAGCAGAAGTGCACCTGAATTAGCCGAAAGCGGGCAGTGAGCGGAAATGAGGAGCAGAAGTGCACCTGAATTAGTCAAAGGCAGGTGGGAGGCGGGAAAGAGGAGCAGAAGTGCACCTCCCTCTCGTTCCCCCCACAAGCGGCCCCGAACACACGGGCCTAATGCGCCCCGCCCCCCGGCAGCTTGATCGTGAACGCTGAGCCCTGGCCCGGCTCGCTGCGCACCTCAATGGTGCCTTTGCTCAGGCTGATGATGCGCGCGGCCAGCGGCAGGCCGAGGCCGTTGCCTCCGTCGGAGCGGGCGGGGTCGCCCTGGTAGAACTTCTCGAAGATGTGCTTGCGCACCTTCGGGGTCATGCCGATGCCGGTGTCCGCGATAACCACCGAGATCCAGGTCCCGTCCGAGTGCAGCGCGACCGAGATCGTTCCGCCCTCCGGCGTGAACTTGATCGCATTGCCGAGCACATTAAGCCACACCTGCATCATCAGCTCTTCATTGCCATAATACCGCTGCTCATCCAGCTCAATATCCAGGTTCAGCTGCTTGGCTGACCAGAGGGATTCCAGCAGCAGCAGTGCCTGGCGGAGCTGCTCATCCAGCGGATATTCGGCCAGCTCTGAGAGCATCTCCTGGTTCTCCAGCTTGGATATCTTGAGGATGTTACCGGACAGATTGGACAGCTGCCGTGAGCTCTCGATAATCATTCCGGTGTATTCATCATGCTCCGCCTTGCTCAGATTCTCCTCCTGCAGCAGCATGGCGTACCCTTCAATCGCCGCAATAGGCGTCTTGAATTCGTGAGACACATTCACGACGAAGTCATTGCGCAGGGTCTCGATGCTGCGCAGCTCCTGTACCATAAGGTTGAAGTGATGCGCTACTTCACTGATCTCATCCACACGGTGCGACTCATTCAGATAGATGTCGAAGTTGCCTCTGGCAATCTCTTTGGCGGCGCGGCTGAAGTCCGTGATCGGGGCCAGGATCTTTTTGCCGACCATAATACTGATCGTAGTCCCGATGACCACGCTGAACAGCATCATCATGAGCACAGGCGGGAACATATTGCGGTGCCCAATCGTATTATTCCCTACCCGGAAATACAGGTACGCCAGCACAGACAGAATAAACACAAAGAACAGAATGATTACGAACACCATCGAGACGAAATACCACCATAGCCCTCGGTTTCTCCCCCGGATCATCCCCGCTTCACCGCCTTATAGCCCAGCCCTCTGACCGTAACAATCTCAAAATCCGGGTTGTCCCTGAAGCGCTCCCGCAGCCGGTTAATGTGGACCACCACCGTATGCTCATCCGACTCGGAGTCCATCCCCCATATTTCATCCATGAGCTGCTGCTTGGTGAATATTTTATTTGGATACGAGATCATTTTATAGAGGAGATAGAATTCCTTCTGCGGCAGCACGATACTCTCAGGCCCTTGAATCACGGTTAACGTATCATAGTCCAGCACCGTTTCTGCCCATTCGATTTTGCGTTCACTGATGATTTTGGCCCGGCGCAGCAGCGCCCCGACACGCAGGATCATCTCATTCACATTGACCGGCTTGACCATATAATCATCGATGCCAACGAGGAAGCCCTGCTGCTTATCGGCAAAAGTCTCCCGCGCCGTCACCATCAGGACCGGAAGCTGGCTATTGTTGTCCCGGAGCATCCGTGTCAGCTCGAAGCCGTCCATCACGGGCATCATAATATCGCAGATCATCAGATCGATATATTCCTTATCCAGCATCTCCAGCGCATCCTCGCCATTCATAGCCGGAACCGCGCGGTAGCCTTGTCTGGTCAGTACAGTGCAGAAGAGCTGCCGCAGCTTGGCGTCGTCCTCCACTACAAGAATAGTAAACATAGATTCTCCTCCTGGAACGGTTCTATGTAATTTAACGTATAGCTTGTATAGATGTTTTGCGGATTCTTCCAGTATACCTCACCAAGATCAACTTAATCTCAACCGGGAGTTTAGGTTTAGTTTATATTGGACGATTATACTGGGGAACAGCAGGACAGGAAGCACGTAGCACATACAGAGAATAAGAGTATAGGAATGGAAAGGGAGACTGGACAATGCTGCAATTAAAAAACATCACCAAGAGCTACAAGACCGGGGAATTCACTCAAGTCGCACTGGATAAAGTAAATCTTAATTTCAGAGAAAGTGAGTTCGTTGCGATTCTGGGCCAGAGCGGCTCGGGCAAGACCACGCTGCTCAACATCGTTGGCGGACTGGATCAGTATGACAGCGGAGAGCTGATCATTAACGGCCAATCTACCGAGCGCTTCAAGGACAGCGAGTGGGATGCGTACCGCAATAACAGTGTCGGCTTTATTTTTCAGAGCTATAATCTGATCTCGCACTTAAGCATCACGGACAACGTGGAGATGGGGATGACACTCAGCGGGGTATCCTCAGCCGAGAAGCACCGTAAGGCGCTGGAGGTACTGGAGAAGGTCGGCCTTAAGGATCATGTGCACAAAAAGCCGAACCAGCTCTCGGGCGGACAGATGCAGCGTGTAGCCATCGCCCGGGCGCTCGCGAACAATCCCGATATTATCCTGGCCGATGAGCCTACCGGCGCCTTGGATTCGGAGACGAGTGAGCAGATCATGGAGCTGATCAAGACCATTGCCGAGGATAAGCTCGTCATCATGGTTACCCATAACCCGGAGCTGGCGGAGAATTATGCAGACCGCGTGATCCGCTTCTCAGACGGTCATGCGATCTCGGACAGCAATCCGCTGGCTACGCAGAAGACCTCAAGTGCGTACAAGCTGAAGCAGACAAGCATGAGCTTTTTCACAGCCCTGAAATTATCCGGCAAAAACATTGCCACCAAGAAATGGCGCACGGGGTTGACCGCTTTTGCCTCCAGTATCGGGATTATCGGTATTGCCCTGATTCTGTCCCTGTCCAATGGCTTCGACAAACAGATCAGCTCCTATGAGACCGGGGCCTTATCCAACTTCCCGATCTCCATCAACCAGACGGCGGTCAATCTGCAGAATGCGGGCCCTCCAGGCAAGGAGAACACGGAGCTTACCTCATACCCGACAGAGAAAAAGCTTTTCCCGTACGACCCGACTGTGAACTCAGCCATGCATGTGAATGTGCTGACCAAGGAGTATATGCAGTATCTGGAGGGGATTGATCCGAAGCTGCTGGACGGCGTCTCCTATACCCGCAGTGTGAATATGAATTGGCTGGTGAAGGACGGGGACAAGGCGGCAGCGCTGGATAAAAGCAAGATTACTGTAGCTCCCTACCCGAGCAAACAGGGCAGTGACTCGGGAAGCTACCTGGAGCAGTACTATGATCTGCTAGAGGGAAAGTTCCCTACAGAGAAGACGGATCTGGTGCTCATCGTCGATCAATACAACCGTCTGACTAATGCGGCAGTGGATGCGCTCGGGCTGGATTATGAAGCCAAGAGCATCAATCTGAGCGATTTGGTCGGAACACAGCTGAAATTGATCAATAACAATGACTATTATAAAAAGAATGGCGAACAGTTTGTGGTCAATGCAGCCGGAGGGGATCTGAAGGATCTCTATAACAGTCCCAAGGCGGTTACCCTTAACATTGTAGGTGTGCTGCGTGCGCAGGAAGGGTCGAGAATCTCAACACTGTCGCCCGGTCTGGTCTATTCGGATGAACTGGCGGCCTCCTTCATTGCCGATGCGAAAGAATCCGAGATTGTCCTGGCCCAAGAGAAGGCAGATATCAATGTATTAACGGGGCAGGGGCTGTCGGATGGCCTCACAGGCTCGGGTTCAACCGGCCCGATGGGCGGGTCTGTTATGATGAATGCGGGTCAGACAGCCGCTGCTGGTATGGCAGCGCCCACGAAGGAGAATGCCCTTGCAGCGCTGGGGGCCACGGATATTCCAAGTGCAGTCTCGCTGTATCCGATTGATTTCAGTGCGAAGGAATCCGTAAATGCTTATCTCGATAAATGGAATGAAGGCAAAGCGGAGGAGGATCAAGTGCAGTACACTGACCTTGCAGCGATTGTGACGAATATTTCCGGTGGAATTATGGACGGGATTACGATGGTGCTGATTGCTTTTGCGGCGATTTCCCTGGTGGTATCCCTGATCATGATTGCGATCATTACGTATATTTCCGTGATGGAACGTACGAAGGAGATCGGCGTATTGCGTGCACTGGGTGCCCGTAAGAAGGATATCACGCGGGTGTTCAATGCCGAGACCTTCATTATCGGGGCTTGCTCGGGGATTCTGGGCATCGGCATCACTTATCTGCTGACCATCCCGGTCAATGCTGTCCTCTACAACCTGACAGAGCTCAAAAATGTCGCCCAGCTGAATCCGCTCCACGCGCTCATTCTTGGTGTCATCAGCGTTCTGCTGACTATGCTTGGTGGAGCTATTCCGGCCAAGATGGCGGCGAAGAAGGACCCGGTGACTGCCCTGCGCAGTGAATAACCAGCCGTAGTCCGGATCAGCCAGACTGAAATGATGAAATGACGAAGAACCAAGGGAATCCGTTCCTTTGGTTCTTTGTTGATTCTATTTCTGTAAGATAAATTGCCATAGATCACAGACGGCAGGGAGATTGTGGGATAAAATAACAGGAAATAGAATCCTTCAGTGTGTAAGTGCCGTATTATAAGTGTCTAGAGGTGAGGGTCATGAACGGAATACTACTGGAATTGAAGGAAGTGGATAAAAGCTTTGGCCGCCTCAAAGCGGTGGATGGCTTATCCTTCACCGTCAGGCGGGGGGAGATTTTTAGTCTGCTCGGTCCGAACGGTGCCGGTAAAACAACGGCCATTCGTTTGATTGCCGGAACACTTGAGCCGGACAATGGCGACATCTGCATTGGCGGCACGCCCTCCCGGCGTAACCGTTCGTTGAACAACCGGGTGGGAATCTGCAGTCAGGAGCTACAGCTGTGGCCGATGCTGACCTGTGAGGAGCAGCTTCATTTTGCAGGGAGATTGAATGGAATGGACAGGCAAGAAACCAAGCGGCGTACAGCTATGCTGCTGGAGAGTATCGGGCTCTCTGATCAACGCAAGGTGCTGGCGAAGAATCTGTCCGGCGGCATGCAAAGACGTCTGCATCTTCTGCTGTCCGTCATCCACGATCCGGATCTGATTATTCTGGATGAGCCTGAAGCCGGGCTTGATCCGCAGAGCAGGATACGGGTCAGGGAGTTCATTCATTCGTTGTCCCGTACCAGTGCAGTGCTGCTTACCACGCATAATATGGATGAGGCACAGCGTCTGTCATCAAGAGTGGCAGTGATGGATCATGGCACAATGCTGGTTTGTGATACACCTGCTGCGCTTCAGCAGAGGATCGCCCCTGAGGAGACACTGGAGGTCTATTACCAGGAGCCGGTGCAGAAGACCTCGGAGCTGAACGCCCTGGAGTATAGCGTGCAGTTCAAGGATGCAAGCCTTCGGATCACTGGAGAACGTCTAACAGAATCGGTCCCGCATATTCTTAACCGGCTGACCGCTCTATACGGAAATCCGATTACGTTCAGCTTGAGGCAGAGTACACTTGAGGATGTATTCATTAAGCTGACTGGAAGGAGCTTGCGGGAATGAGGCTGTGGGCAGTATTCAAAAAAAGCCTGGTAGAGCAATTCCGTGACTATAAGGCTGTTCTGCTGACCGTTCTGTCTCCGATTGTGTTCATTGTTATCTTTGGCCTGGCCTTCGGGCAGGGGTTCTATACGTATTCGCTGGGAATAACCAATGAAGATCATGGGAAGCTTGGGGACAGACTGGTGCAGCAGATTGCAGGCAGTGAATATCCGAATGGAAATAAGATGTTTGCGGCTATGCCAGCGGATTATCATACGGGGAACGTAAGGGAGCAAGTAAGAACAGGTGCTTACGATGCCCATTTGTATATTCCACCCGGCTTCAGTAACTCGCTGCTCCGCCATGAACAGTCCGGCGAGTCCTCACCGGTACAGATGAAGCTGCTAGGCAATCCGGCAAATCTGACATACAGCATCATCAGCAGCTATGTGGAGAATTACATTCATAATTTTGTCTGGAATAACGGTATGGCAGGCAATCCGGTACAGCTTGTATATGAGGAGACTGGCCATTCGAAGGCCCAATCGGAATTTGCCAATATGGCACCGGGGCTGATGGTATTTTCAGTGTTTTTTCTGTTGATTCTAAGTGCAATGGTGGTGACCAGAGAGCTGGAGAACCGGACGATTCAGCGGATTGTTTTGTCAAAAGCCAGCGCGTTCGAGTTCTGTGCAGGCATCACGCTCTCGCAGATGGTACTGGCGGCAATCATGCTGCCTCTAGTATTTGCTTCCAGCCTGTTGATGGGCTTCTCGTCCTCCGGCTCCTATATGCTGGCTTATGCGGTCAGCCTGATTGCCACTTTCTCAGCTATAGGAATTGGCCTAATCATCGCCGCGTTCTGCAGGACGTCACTGGAGGCCTTTATCCTCGGCAATGTTGTCGTAACCCCGATGATGTTCCTGGCCGGGATATTTTTCAAGGTTCCGCCGGTTAAGCTATTCACGGTGATGGGCAAAGAGATCGAGCTGCTGACCTTCGTGCCGACACTGGATGCCGTAAGCGCGATGAACAAGATTCTGATAAACAATGCCGGACTTAGCGAGGTTCTCCCTGAGGTTCTTGTGCTGGCGACGCTATCGGCAGGGTATTTCTTATTAGGGATATATTTATTCAATCGTAAAATCATGTACTCAGGAGGGATCAAATGAAGACCAGAGGCAAGTTGCAGGTCATTGCGGGTTTTCTTATGCTGGCGTTAATTATTACCTTGCACGATGTGCTAGAGAATCAGAATCTGAGAATCGTATTATCGATCACTGTAGCGGTAGCCGCTGCTTATTTTCTTTCCAAAATCAGTCTTCCGCAGCAGGTATCCGGCAGAACGATGACGGTGGGATTAGTGTCATTGCTGGTATTCACTTGCATATACCATATTCTACTATCCCTGGTGTTGAAGCAGAGTATATTCGCCAACGAATTTTGGATTTTCTTATGCGTCATTTACCTGCTAATTTGGATGCGTGCCCGGCTAAGTCCCTCAAAATAACAGCCGCCGCTTGCATTGGGAGCAGCCGGAGCAGCAGTCTGGGATTACTCCGTAGAAGGCAGCTGAGCGCGTAGCGTTTTCCTTTTGTTAATCTCCTTGGACAGCTCTAACTGCTGCTGGGAGATTTTTTTGAGTTCAGCCTGCAGCTTGGTGATGCGGCTCATTTTACTGCTGAGGGAGCTTGGGGATGAGCTTAGCTTGCAGTCTTTTTCCAGCTGGTTGATCTTGAGCTTGGTCTTGCGGGTCTTCTTCTGCAGCTCTGTCATTCCGGCTTCCATCTCTGTGATTTCCTGAGTCAGGCGGTTAAGCATTGATTTCGTGAAGCTGATAGCCATTCGGGCACCTCTTACTTTTCTTAAAATGATAAGCATTCAGGATATCATTGTACTATAAGCGCAACGTATATGCGAGATGTGGAAGAAGACCCATGGAGTGCGCTCCGTCGGGTCTTCTTCTAAATGCAGTCTATGAAATAAAAAACAGCAGATGTTCTCCCTAGATTTCCTCGGCGACAACGATCTTCTGCTGCGTGCCCGGTTCCTTAGCCTGACCCACCTGCTTAATGAAGAAGGAGAGTAAGAGCCCGATAATTCCGACGCCCACAATAACCAGATAGGAATCGTTGATGCCCTGGATGGAAGACTCCATTAGCATATGCTGCTGAGTCTCGCCGGCAGTTCCGCTGCTGGCTGCGATATTCTGGAAGTGAGTGGCGGTGCGGCTGGTCATCACGGTGACCAGCAGAGAAGTACCTACTGCACCGGCGACTTGCCTTACGGTATTGGAGATCGCTGTGCCATGTGAATTCAGCCTGGTGGGCAGTTGATTTAGCCCGAGGGTCTGAATAGGCATCAGCAGCAGGGCCATGCCGATCCGGCGGCCGGTGGACATCAGCATCAGATAACCGTAGCTTGTCGAGTCTGTAAGATTCACGAAGCTGAGTGTGGTCAGAATAGTGATCGTCAGGCCGATAATGGCGAGCCATTTCGCTCCGAAGCGGTCGAACAGCTTACCGGTGACGGGCATCAGCGCGCCCATAATCACTGCGCCGGGCAGCAGCAGCAGGCCGGATTCCATAGCGGTGAAGCCGCGGGCATTCTGCAGATAGAGCGGCAGGAGCATCATATCCGCATACATCACAATCGTAACTGCCACACTGATGACGGTAGTCAAGGAGAACATATTATACTGGAAGGCCCGCAGATCAAGCAGCGGACTCCTGGAAGTGAGTTGCTTCCATATGAATAATCCAAGTGATATAGCGCCTGCGGCCAGCGACAATAACACCTCTGCGCTGGACCAGCCTGCACTGGCTGCCCGGCTGAAGCCGTACAATAGGGTACCGAATCCAATGGTGGATAGGATCACACTGGTGATGTCGATTTTGGGAAAAGAACGCTCAGCTACATTTCTCAGATAAATAAAACCGCATACGATGACCATAACCGTGAGCGGCAGCATGCCATAGAACATCATCTCCCAAGAATAACGTTCCATAATATATCCGGCCAGCGTAGGGCCGATGGCCGGGGCGAAGATAATGGCGAGCCCTACCATCCCCATGGCGGCTCCTCTTTTTTCACGCGGGAAGAGGGTCAAAATAACCTGGGTGAGCAGCGGCATAATAATGCCGGCACCGGCAGCCTGAATCATCCGTCCGGTAAGCAGTACCGGGAAGCTTCCTGCGAGTGCTGATACAAGGGTACCCGCAAAGAAAATAAACATCGAGGCCTGGAACAACTCCCGGGTAGTGAAGCGCTGCATCAGATAGGCCGTAATTGGAATCAACACACCGTTAACCAGCATATAGCCGGTAGTCAGCCACTGGGCCGTGGCCGCCGTAATATTGAAGTCATGCATAAGCTCCGGTGTAGCAACACTCATGATGGTCTGATTCAGTGTAGCCAGAAAGGCACCCAGAATCATTACGAACAGAATAGGTCCCTTGGGAATGGACGGGGCTTCTTTGATTGCTGTCTTGATACTCACTAGTCTTCATCCTTTCAAACCGCCAACTCATGGACTAAATTTACAATATGTCGTATAGTTTACAATGTATAAAGTAGATTATAGATGAAAATTTCATGTAATCAAGCAACGATTTTCGGGAAAATGTAAATTAGTTTACACTTAGAGGATATGTGTAGTGTATGTGGTTGAAAAACAACACTTTTGACTGAAATTGTAGCCTGCTCTTGGGCAGGACAGATTGGAGAGAACAGAAATGACAAATCCTGCCGAGCGGACAGATCCGCGTGTCCTTCGTACACGCCAATTCCTGAAGGAGGCTCTGATTGAGCTGATGGAAGAGATGAGCATTGAGAAAATCACCGTCAACCGCCTGGCGCAGCGGGCCCAAATTAACCGTGTGACCTTCTATCTGCATTACCGGGATATCCCGGATATGCTGGAGAAAATGGCGGATGATATGGCGGAGGAAGTTCTGGAAGTGGTGAGAGACGATACGGACTTTACGGAAGCCGCACAAGAACAGAAGTGGCCGATGCTGGAGCACCTGCTTGTGCATATTGCAGCGAACGCCAAATTCTACAAAATCGTACTTACGTCGCGGAAGAGTACGATATTTACGGATCGGCTTTTTAAACTGATGGCAGACATTATTTCTGCACGGGTGGAGAGCAGGGTTACCGCACATGATGCTTCGGAAGTAACGGTACAGAAGGATATCGCTGTGTGGTACGGCTCGGCGGCCCTCATTGGTACCATCATCGCCTGGCTTCGGGAGGGCATGCCGTATACACCGCAGTATCTGGCGAAGCAGATTACTTCACTGCGGGCGAATTAATTGCCCGAAGCATTCCTTCTTGATGGATTCATAGGTCCAAGAGCAGCCAATTCCTCCCGCATATAAATAGTAGGGACTACTATATATTCTGAAGCTATTTTTGATGGGATGGGGTGGTACGAGATGAGGAGACAGGCAGGACCGGCACGAAAGCGGGTGCTTCGCGCCAAGCGGCAGGCTGTATCCGGAGTGAAGCGCAGAATCAAGGCACAGACGGTTGAATTTGCGGTGTTTGGTGACAGTCATGTGGGATACGGTAACAGCTTGAGCATCTTTAAGAGTCTTTTGCCTAAGGCGGTGAGCAGCGGGAACAAACGGTTTATCATCTTCGGGGGAGATAATACCCAGGCGGGAGCGGATCACGGGAATAACGCTAACGCCTACTATAAGGACTTCAAGGATACAGTGACTGCCACGCTGGGAAGCATCCCTTACAAGGCCTCTATAGGGAATTGGGAAGCCAGTACCCGGTCCTTGTTCACGCAGTATTTAGGGGCGGTGGCCGGACAGATGAATTTCCCGGGAACGCAGGGCAAGGTGAGATATGTGTGGCTGGATTGCGCACTGGGCCAGTTCACACCGGCAAGCCTCAATCTGCTGCGGAATCTGGATGACAGGTACTTCTATATTATTGATTTCCACTGGCCGCTCCGGGTGCAGGGCATTACGGTGGATTCCAGCCATGTGCTCAGCGCGGCCGAGACCTCCAAGTTCTTCACGGCCATTCCGGCAAAAGCCAGAGAGAAGGTGCTGGCGATCTTCACGCATCATGGTCACAAATTCTACCGGAAGCTGAACAACATCTATCCGGGGTACACCAGAACCAAATTCTTCGTCACCGGCTGCTCCGGGGACTACAAATGCAAGCCCGGCGGGAACATGGGGTACTATAACGCCACATTAACCAGCAGCGGGTCAGGCTACAAAGTCGAGGCTTTTATCGCCCATTAAGGGGCTAAGTGAATGAGGCATAGCGGAGGGAGAGTGTCGTGGAGACATTCTCTTTATTTTTGGGCGGGCGTCCTGGCGGTGAACTTGACAGCCCTTTCATGGGTTAGGTATGGTGTAACAATACCGAACAATAAAGGTCATTAATACAAATAGAATTACTACAGGAGGAACGGTACAATGAATATTCTGATTACAGGGGCGGGACGCGGACTGGGCCTTGAACTAACGGCGGCTGCGCTGGAGCGTGGGCATGCTGTTATTGCGGGAGTGCGGGATCTGACGCGCGGGCAGGCAGCATTAGCTGATCTGGCGGCAGTATACGGGGACAAGCTGACTCTAGCGACACTTGATGTGACAGACGAGGCTGGAATAGCTGCGCTTGCCGCCAGCCTGACAGAGCAGGCCCGGACACTTGGCGTCATCATCAATAATGCCGCAGTGCTGAATGCCACGGACACCGCACTTGAAGCGCTGGATATAGAAGAGATGCAGAATGCCATGGATATCAATCTGTACGGACCGATGCGGGTGGTTAAGCACCTCCTGCCGCTGCTGACCGGGCCGGATGCTTCAATCATCAATATCTCATCAGAGGCAGGCAGTATCACCAATGCTTACCCGGGCAGCTATCCGTATACGATCTCCAAGACCGCGCTCAATATGTTCACGCAGAAGCTCCATGTCACACTGAAGGATCGCGGCATCCACGTACTCAGCGTCCATCCCGGCTGGATGCCTACCGATATGGGCGGAGCTAAGGCACCGCTTCACCCGCGCACCAGTGCCGAGGGCATTCTGGACCTGATCGGGCAGAGAGCCGAGCCGTCCGGTCATTTCAGATTCGTGGATTATACGGGTAAGGATATGGAGATATAGGGATACTCGGGCTAGCTAGTGCAGCATCAGGTTTAAATATATGGATTGCCAGCATCTCACATGTTAAGAGGCGAGCGGAGCTGTAATTTTCTCGTCCGGAGAGCGGCGGGGCCAGAGCAGCAGTCCCAGTGAGCAGACTACCAGAACTACGCAGAGCAGGTAGGAATGGCGGTATCCTAACCACTGGGCTGCGGCTCCTCCCGCCAGGCTTCCGGCCAGTCTGCCGATGGTTGTAGCATTGGTGTACAGCGTGGAGGCATAGCCGGGAAGGTCCGGCAGCAGATCCTGAATATAGCTGATTCCAATCGCAGAGATCACAGCGACAAAAAAAGCCAGCAGCACCTGTCCGGCGATGAGCTGCCACAGCTCACCTACTCCCATCACCAGCGCATAATAGATCCCCCCCATTGCCATTCCCCAGCCCAGCAGCACTTTGCTGTCGTATTTGGCTGACAGCAGCCCCAGCACCAGCATGAACGGAATCTCCATTAACGCGCAGATACTAGCCACCGAAGCTACATTCTGTGTAGTGCCTCCCAGCGTATTAACAATGAACAAGGAGATATTCAGATTATTGGCCCAGTGTCCGGTATAGAGCAGGGTCAGGATAAGAAAAGGAACCAGTACCCTGGCATTCCGTTGCAGCCCGGCGGGCTGCTGGACACGCCGCTCGGGCTGCTGCTTAGCGGCTGAAGGCCGTACGAAGCTGAACACCAGAAGGGCATTGATCAGGAAGATCAATGTGGTCGTTGAGAAAATCCCCTGAAATCCGAAGCGGCTCAGGAGCGCGGCTCCAGCCAGCGGACCGCTGATAAAGCCAAGGGAGAACATTGAGCGCAGGGCCGAGTTAGCCAAGGCATGATCAGGAGAGCTGCTGGCGCTCACAGCTTCTCTGGCGCTGGCGAATAATTGCGGCATCGCCGGGGCGCCGGCTGCGGTAAATATTGTCATATAAGCCAGCAGCGGGTAGAAGTCATGAATGAATATGTATCCGGAAAAAGCAACAGCATTGAACATCATACAGACCACCATCAGCCTGCGGCGGTTCAGCCCGGCGTCGGAGCGTTTGGCGATGAACATGCTTAAGGCTACCCCGCTAAGGAGGGTTACCGCTGTAAATATTCCGAAGGTTCCGGCAGTAACGCCGAGTTTTTCTGTGAAGTAGACCGCCAGGAATGGAGCACTGATAGAGATGGCCATTCCCTGGAACAGCATGCAGAGCAGGAATATAGGATAGGTTGGAATGAGGAGCAGAGCATAGGTTCTTTTGAGCATAGAGTGTGTGGACTTCCTTTCAGCATCGTTTAGTCTTCTCTTTGATTTAATTATAGTATAACGTCAATAGCATAGGATGTGTCTGATTAGCATCTATACATTACGTAATCCCTAATAATGAACGGATTTTTGGGCCAATTGTTCAGGTGTTACTGTCAGGGAGAATCATCTAAGATGGAGGAGGATAGGACAGCCGGGCTGTGCGGAGGCAAGAGGACGCCGGGCTTGGCTGGAGATGAAACCGTTATCATGAAAAAATGAAGGAGAGATTACATATGGACGCTGCTGCATATCCGTTTAGACAAATTGAATTGCCATTAGATGAACGTGTTCAGGATCTGCTCTCCCGGCTGACGCTTGCGGAGAAGGTTAGTCAGATGCCGCAATATCAGGCAGCCATTGAACGGCTGGGTGTAGGCGGTTACAAGCATGGTACGGAGGGTGCGCACGGGATCTCCTGGCTGGGCAAAGCCACCTCGTACCCGCAGCCCAGCGGGCTTGCCTGTACCTGGAACCCGGCGCTGCTGCAGAGAATCGGTTCGGCAATCGGGGATGAGGCCAGGGCCTTTTACCGCAAGAACCCTACTATTAACGGCTTGACTCTGTGGGCACCGACTGTGGATATGGAACGGGACCCGCGCTGGGGGAGAACAGAGGAGGCCTACGGGGAAGACCCCGAGCTGACAGGCCGGCTGAGTACAGCGCTTGTCCAGGGAATTCAGGGCGATCATCCGGTGTATCTGAAAGCGGTAGCGACCCTGAAGCATTTCCTCGGGAACAATAATGAGATTGACCGGGGCGTGGCTTCGTCCAGCATTGACCCGCGCAATATGCGCGAATATTACCTGGAAGCCTTCAAGCCTGCCTTCAAGGAAGGCGGTGCACAATCCATGATGACCGCCTACAACTCCGTGAACGGTGTGCCGGTTATCCTCCATCCGGCGGTAATGGAGATTGTGAAGGGCGAATGGGAGATGGACGGCTTCATTGTCAGCGATGCCGGAGACCTGTTCGGTATTGTGAAGGACCATAAGTATTATGATTCCTTCGCCCAGTCCATGGCGGAATCTATTAAGAATGGCATTGACAGTGTGACCGAAGAGACGGAGGAGACCATTAAGGTTATTCACGAGGCGCTCCGTGAAGGGCTGCTGACCGAGGCGGACCTGGACCGCGCGCTGGCGAACACCTTCCGCGTCCGCTTCCGGCTCGGTGAGTTCGACCCGGAGGAAGGCAATCCGTATACGAAGATCGACGACTCGGCTATTCTCAGCAAAGCGCATGGCGAGCTGTCGCTCGAAGCCGCAAAGGAATCCATCGTGCTGCTGAAGAATGACAACGCTGCCCTTCCGCTGAATGCAGCCTCGTTGTCCAAGGTGGCTGTAATCGGCCCGCTGGGGGACGAAGCGTTCAGAGACTGGTATTCCGGCACGCTGCCCTATGCGGTGACCCCTTTGCAGGGAATCACGAAGAAGTTGTCAGGCAAGCAGGTCACCTTCGAGAGCGGGGATGACCGGATCATACTGACCTCCGCTGCCAGCGGACAAGCCGTGGGGTTTACTGGAGAGGACGGACGGCTCGCGGTGCTGCATGATCTGCCGGAACGCGGGGAGATGTTCCGCCATACGGCATGGGGCTGGACCGCTCATACCCTTGAATCTGCCAGCCGGGGACAATATGTTACCTTGACAGATGCTGGTACACTGACTGCTTCTGCGGATGAAATCTATGGCTGGTATGTGAAGGAATCGCTGAACCTGGTTCAGGAAGGCGAAGGCGCTGTCAGTTTGCGTACCTGGAATGATCAGCCGGTTGCAATCAGTGCCGAAGACGGAACCCTCCGCGTCTCGGAAGAGGAGCCCTCTTCCGAAGCACCGATATTCCATAAGCAACTGGTAGTGGATGGCGTAGAAGCAGCCGTTGAAGCGGCGCGGGCCGCTGAGGTTGCCGTCGTATTCGTCGGTAACCATCCGCTCTTGAACGGCAAGGAGGAGATTGACCGGCCGGATATTGTACTGCCTGCAGAACAGGAGAATCTGGTCAAGGCCGTCTATGCCGCCAACCCGAACACCGTTGTGGTGATCGTCGGCAGCTATCCGATTTCCTCCACCTGGATCGACGAGCATATTCCAGCCGTGCTGTACACTTCGCATAGCGGGCAGGAGCTGGGCCATGCCGTTGCAGATGTCCTGTTCGGCGATTACAGCCCGTCCGGCAAACTGAATATGACCTGGTACCGCAGCGTCAGCCAACTGCCTGAATTCATGGACTACGATATTATCAAAGGCAAAAGAACCTACATGTACTTCGACGGTGAGCCGCTCTATCCATTCGGTCATGGGCTGAGCTATGCACAGGTGAACTATAACAACCTGTCGCTGGCAGCGGAGGAAATACAGCAGGACGGTAATATCAGTCTGACCGTAGAGCTTGAGAACAGCGGCAGCGTTGACGGTGACGAGGTCGTCCAGTTGTATGTCCAGTGCTTGTCCACCCGGATCAAGCGGCCGCTTAAGCAGCTGAAGAGGTTCGTCAAAATCCGGCTGGCTGCCGGACACAAGCAGACGGTCACCTTCACCTTACCCGCCGCTGAACTCTCCTTCTGGGACGTCAGCCGCGAACAGTACTGTGTGGAGGATGGGGAATACCAGCTAATGGTAGGCCGCTCCTCAGGAGATATCCGGCTGGCAGCCACCATCAGGGTGCATGGCGAGGCTGTTCCGCCGCGTGATCTGTATGCGCCGGTTAAGGCTGAGAATTACGATGATTACGATAGCGTCTTCCTCGATGAATGTAAGGCTGGCGGCGCTGCGGTACATCCGGTGAAGGGCGGGGCGTGGATCGCGTTCCATAATGTCCGGTTTGCAGAGGGTGCAGCAGGTGTCGAAATGCTGGTATCCTCTGTCCAAGGAGGCGTGGTTGAAGTCCGGATCGGCAGCCCGTCCGGCAAGCTGGCGGCTACACTTGCCATTCCGTCAGGCGGCATTCAACAGTGGCACAGCCAGTCCACTATAGCAGATGTGGATGCTGGAACTACAGATGTGTATCTTGTCTTGCAGGGTGAGATTCTGCTCAGCCGCATTCAGTTTACAGTGTAGGTGTTCTTGCGTAGCGGGACCCTTGTATAGATGTGAAAAAAGCTTCTGGATGGCCCTTTGGGCGTTCCGGAAGCTTTTTTATGAATTTAGCGTGCCTAGTTAAGCACGCATCATCTAGCCGGTGAAGTTCCAGTCGATCAAGGGACTAAGACCCCACGTAGCTAGGATTCTTGTGTGTATAGCAAAAGTGGTACTAAAAGCGAGTCGACAAAGTGCTTGTCAGAGAGCGACGAATAAAATACCAGCCTGTAATGTCAAGTGAATCTTGCGGCGTTGTTATAAAGCCTCGAAAGAGAAGGGGGAGAGGAAACGCCCGTTAGAAGTCTTTTTTTAGATTACTATTTTTTTATAATAATTTTGAATATCAAAGGATAGTATGGAAAATATAGAACGAAAAATTCATAGATTATACATTTTTTCCCTTGAAACTATATTATATATAGTAATCAATGATATTGTTTTTTTACTTATATGTAATTTATTTGATATACAATATATGGTGTGTTATTATGGTTTATGCCAAGGTAATGAATGTATATTATTACATTTGGTTATATTTTATTCCTGAAAAAGAGAGGAGGGGTTAATATGAAAAAAAACTTATTTGATCTGGATGTGCAAGTTAATAAGACTACAGTTTCTTCTGTACAGCCAAATGTTACAAGTATAGTATGGTGTACTAGTGGCTGTGGTACGGGACAAACTGCAGCAAATTGTGTTCCAACTGGTGGAAAGTGTTTCTCTAATATTGGTACTCTTTGTTAATTGAATTAACAAAGCAATATTATTGTTACATATTTTGTGAAGAGCTTATATTAGAGAAAGGATGGTTGATATGAAAAACAACTTATTTGATCTGGATGTGCAAGTTAATAAGACTACAGTTTCTTCTGTACAGCCAAATGTTACAAGTATAGTATGGTGTACTAGTGGCTGTGGTACGGGACAAACTGCAGCAAACTGTGTTCCAACTGGCGGAAAGTGTTTCTCTAATATTGGCACTCTTTGTTGAATTTAAAACTTTACAATAATACTAAAAAGTAATGTAAGGAGAGGGATCAATATGATCCCTTCTTCTATGTTTAAATTGGAAAGTGAGGTACGGCGGTGGCTAATATATTGGAAGTAAACCAGATTACCAAGACTATTGGAAAGCGAGTGATTATTGACGAAACATCTTTTCAATTAGAAGAAGGGAAAATATATGGATTTATAGGACCTAATGGAGCAGGGAAAACGACACTGATGCGTATCATGACCGGATTGATTAAACCGACAAGCGGAGAGGTACGCATTGATTCATACAATGTTCAGACGCAACGTCAACAGGCAATTTCTAGAGTGGGCGGTATTATAGAGTCGCCAATATTTTTTGAATATATGACGGGGAGGCAGGTATTGCGTAATTTATCCCGTTTACATCCAACTATAAAATCATCTCAAAGAGAAGAACAAATCGAAAAGTTGCTAACAACAGTCGGTCTAGAAAAAAGAGGAGAGGATAAAGTACGAACATACTCTTTAGGGATGAAGCAAAGACTTGGAATTGCTCAATCCATGCTAGGTGGGCCGAAACTGTTGTTACTTGATGAGCCTTCAAATGGACTTGATCCCATAGGAATGAGAGAACTGAGAGATATTATATTTAAATTGCGGGAGACTGAAAATTTAGCCTTTTTTATTTCGAGCCATTTGCTTGACGAATTACAACAATTGTGCGATGAACTTATTGTTATTCGTGAAGGAACAATTATTTGGAAGGGGTTAACGGAAAATATTGTCAAGGATGGACAAAGACTTGAAGATGCTTTTATGGAGTTAGTGCAATGAGTAAACTAATATTTTGTGAACTGGAACGACTGTCAAAAAATAAGTTGATATGGTGTTTATTCGTTTGTGTACCTCTACTTGCTTATTTAACAAAAGGATATATTCAAAGTTTTTATCCAACTGACATAGTATCCACTAGTGTATTTGTGATCGCAGGCTTAAGGGAAAACTTATTTTTGCCTTGTAATATAGCGGTTGCTGCTATTGTTGCTGCTGTTTATACAGAGGAATATCGTGGAGGTCAGTTAAGATTAATGTTTTTGCGTCAGTATTCACGGGCTAAAATTTTTTTTAGTAAACTTTTGGTTATTAATATTATTATAATAGCTTTATTAGTGGTTATGGGCATTTCTTTAAGCGTTATAGGCCTATTTCAATTTCCTCATGACGGAGAAAAACAAATTTCTTTAATAGTTGATTTAGGATTTATCGTCCGGTATTATTTTTTAGCATATCTAACTTTGATGGCGATTTCATGCTTTTTTTCATATATATCACTTATAAGTAAAAATACAACATTCATGTTAGGCATAACTGTAGGTTATGTTCTTATGTCATTGTTATTTGATGGAATATATTTACATTTCGCGAACCTTTTTGTGAGTGGATCATTCATGCATGAATTGGTAGCCTATGTTTTAATTCCCTATATGCAACATACAGGCCTCTACTCATTACTAAATGAGAGAAACTTACATTCTATTTTGCCGATGGCTTTAATCTTAATATCGTATATGGTTATTTTCGTATGGACAGCATACCGTCGATTTGTAGTAGATGACTATTTGTACTAGGGGGGTATATATGTTTGGGATCTGGATCAGCGAAATGGAACGAGTATGGAAAAGTAAGTCGATGCTTATTTTATATTTGATTTTCATACTTTTATTAGCTGCTAATACTTGGGGAGCTATGTTAAACGGATCGGGAAACCTTAGATTTGGTGGTGGAAGGATCGAGTTCAATAATCTTAATATGCCTTGGTATATGATGGATGGAATATCTCTTGTGCTTACAGTAGTTGTGTTACCTGTAATTTATGTAAATCACTTAAGTGGTGATATTCATTCTGGAGCTTATCGATTATATATGCTGCGCCCGTTTTCTCGGGTTCAAATCTTACTAAGCAAGCTTTTGGCATTGGCTGCAACAACTATAATATTAATCGGGTTTACATACATTTTTGCTATGGCAACTTCGTGGATTTTTTTTCCCAAATCTAATGTAGTAACTTTATATGGATCTAATGAACCAGTTAGCGTAACTAAGGCAATTATGTTTAACTTTAATTTCTATGCCTTGTTTGCACTAGTGAGCATAGCTAAATTAATGTTTTGTAGTGCAATTTGTTTATTTGTTACGAGACCACTTTTTGCTTATATAACAATTTTTGTGCTTTCGTTTCTTTTATATTCTAAAATTTCCAATTCTCTAGTTATATTATTTGATCCGTTTCAGAAAATATTACTTGCTCTCAGAGGAGAGGTCTACACACAATTTTGGATTTCCACGTTAGGGATTATTGTATTTTGTACGCTGATTAGCTTTTTTAAGTGGCAGAGAACAATGGTTTAATGTTTAAGAAATCATTTAATTCAAGTGATTGAGAGGAAAGAGAATATGACGGATACTAACATTAGAGGAACTCTTTATAAATCGTTAGATTTTTTTATGGTTAGAACTCCTGTTTTATCTATTAATGAGTATACTGAGTTATTTCCTGAGAATTTCACTAATGAACAAGATTTGAGGAAAATTTCTACTGATCTTCTTATTACATTTTCCAAAAATAAATTAATTAGGGAAGCAATTGCAGTGTCTAGTCCTAGTATGCTGGAATCTTTACCCTATTTATATAGTGATGATAACCCTCGCAAGAAAAAACAAGTTCTCAATGGATTTATGCGCTTTTTACTAAGAATGATGTCTCGTCCAACACCATTCGGTTTGTTTTCGGGTGTTACATATGGAATGTTTAATGAACAGTCAGAAGTAAGAATGAAGGGTCTCAATACGTATCGCAAAAGGGCAAGACCGGATATGGAGTGGTTACTAAAAATAATTGAATTCGTGGAGGGACAGTCAGGTGTAATTGCTCAGTTGCATGTACGGCGAAATCAGTTAATACTTCAGCAGGGAGACAGGGCAAGTATCCCTTACAAAATCCGTTATGGAAATGTACTGAAGGGTGAAAACGATAGTGTTTCTGTTCGATCAACGGCTGTGTTTGATTTTATTATGAATGAGACCGAGGAACCCATTCTGTATTCAAATCTCCTAACCAGAGTGAAAGAGCAATTTAGTGACGCTAGTATTGATACTATATCATCGTATGTATGGGAATTATTTGTCCAGGAGTTTCTGTTCACGGAGTTACGTCCTCCTTCAACAATAACTACACCTATGGAGTATATTATAACTAAAATAGCACCAGTAACAGGAATAGATGCTTTAAAGTCAAAACTATATGAAATTTATACGGATATAGAAGAGTACAATAAACTATCTATTGGTGAAGGAGAAGAACAATTACTGATATTACAGGGTGAAATGAAAAATCTTATGAAAACACAGAATACACTACAAATTGATTTATCATTAGAGGATAGAGCAATTACACTTAACCAGAATGTTAGGGCGGAAGTAGAAAAGGTGGCTGAGTTCCTTGCACGATCATTTCCTATTGAGCTGCAACATATGGAGGAATACCGTGAAGAGTTCTTGGAGAAATATGGGCCTTATCGAGAAATACCGCTCCTTGAATTGTTAGACCCAGAGAGTGGTTTAGGTGCTCCTGCAACATATAGTTACCCTCCTAGTTCTAGAAGTGTGAAAAAAAGCTCGAAATTTAACCAAAAGGCACAGTTATTATACCAATGGTTCATTTCTTGTCTCAATAAAGGACAAAGTGAGCTTATTCTTACAGAGAATATGATTCAGCAACTACTAGAAGATGAACCACTTAATGAAAGTGATTTTATACCATCAATTGAATTATATTTCTTGATTAATGCAAGAAATCAATATGAGCTGGATCAGGGGAATTATACGATGACTTTAGGACCTAACCCAGGTTCATATGGGGCCGGGAAGACATTTGGTAGATTCATTGATTTATTTGAGCCTTCTTTTGCTGCAAATAAATTTATGTTTATAGATAAGCTGGAGCGGGAATTGAATCCTGAGAAGTTACATGCGGAAGTTTCGTTCATTCCCTCTTATGGAAGATCGTCTAATATTTTACTAACCGATAATTTTCGAGATTATGAAATTGCAATTGGAACTAATCATACTGTGCCAAAAAATAAGCAAATCGCTGTATCTGATTTGGTTGTTGGTGTTAGGAATAATCATTTTTATATTAAATCCAAGAGTAACAATAAGGAAGTTATCCCTACAGCTGGACATATGTATAATCATCAGTTAACTCCTAATATTTATAGATTTTTAATTGAAGCTGGCATGGATGGCTATAAAATGTGGCAGGGATTAAACTTAGATTTTATGTTTAAGTCTCCATATACGCCTAGACTAAAATATAGTAAAACCGTACTTTGTCCTGCGACGTGGAATATTCATTGGAAAATTAAAAAAAATTCAGAAGACGAAATGAAACGGTTTTTTAGTGATTTTAGAGAAGAATGGAAAGTTCCACGATATGTTTTTATTACAGAAACAGATAATCGTATTTTAGTAGATCTAGATCACCCGCTGCATATTGAAATGATACACAATGAATTGATAAAGAATGGTCGTGTTATTTTAACAGAGCATATTGGTGGGTTTGCTGAACCTTTAATAAAGCGGGATGATGGTTTCTTGGCTGCAGAATTTGTTTTTCCTCTGGTGCGCGTTAAATCTAATAAAGAGGCTGATAATGCAAAAAAAGAAAGAGATGATGCACTTAGAAAAATAAATACATGGAAAATAGATAATAAAGATCGAGTATATTTACCTGGTGGTAGATGGACATATGTAAAGTTGTATGGCTTAAATAGCCGACAAAATGAGTTTATTGGATCATATTGGAATGATTTTATTAAAGAATGCAGAAGTAAAAACTTAATCAGCCAAGCTTATTTCATACGTTTTCTAGATCCTAATGTACATATTCGTGCACGGTTTGAATTGCAGGAGCAAGTTGCATTATCTAGTTTTCTAACCTTTTTCTATTCATGGACAAGTGAATTGTTGAACAAAAAGTTAATTACAAATGTAACCATAGATACTTACGAACCTGAAGTAGAGAGATATGGTGGAATAGAATTAATGAATACCGTAGAACAACTTTTTTCTGCTGATAGTGAAATTGTTACTGATCTAATAGAAATGATTAATGTTCGGAAAATTCAGACGGATATAGAAATTATTGCTGTTATAAGTGTGATTGAAATCTTGAATCAGTTTGGGTTAAGTTTAGATGAAATACATGATCTTCTTAATCGGAATTATGATTTTAAAGAATATTTGGATGAGTTTAGGGGGAATCGTTCTTTAATAACATCCTTATTAAAAAGTTCTGAAGTAAGTAAAGTGGGAGACAATGCTGAAAAACAAATTCTTTATCAAACCTTTATCAAAAGAGAAGGTATTACTAAATATTACTTCACTAAAGTTTTAGAAAAAGAACAAGACAAACAATTAATGAACGATAAAGAAGATATTATATTTAGTGTTGTTCACATGCATTTAAATCGCTTATTAGGAACAGACCGATCCAAAGAACGGAAAGTTATGATTTTGGCTCGTCACTCCATAAATAGTTTGTTGCAATATCGGAGGAAGAAATATGAAATCTGAAAAAAAAAATAATCAACAGGGAGAATTAAAATCATTAATTAAAACAATATTAAATGGATTAAGACTTTTTAAGCTGATTTTTAAATTGAATAAACATTATATGGTGCCAAGTATTATTATAAATATAGTCCAAGGTTTTTTACCTGTAGCTGTTTTGTTAGTTACTCAAAATCTACTTAATGGTATTTCTACAGTTTCGAATAGAGGGGAAGGATGGTTATTACATAGCTTTTTAATGTTTAGCATTGTGTATTTTATTAAAGTATTAATAAGCGGATTGAATACTTATGTCGAAGGTAATCTCCAGTCTCAACTTTCTAATACTATGAACATATTAATATGCGAAAAGTCAGTTAAGCTAGGATTAGAAGATTATGAGAATTCTGAAATTAATGATCAATTAAAAAGGGCAACTCAAGAAGCATCATACAGGCCGTACGAATTGTACAATCAAATCACCAGTATTATTACCAGTATTATTACTCTTATATCTTCAGCAATAATACTTATAATGTGGAAATGGTGGATTATTATTATAATCGTTATATCATCAACAATCTCCATTTATTCAATTCTCAAAATTAATCGTGAACAATTTCAAATTCATATGGATCGGGTACCATTAATCAGAAGATCATGGTATTTGACGTATTTACTTACGAACGATAGAGCAGTAAAAGAAGTAAAGATTTTTCAGCTTGCTCCCTATTTACTAGATAGATATCGTAATTTTTTGAAATCGTTTTTTCAAACGGATCGAAAAATGCTGTTTAAGCGTGTGGGTATAGTTTTTTTATATGATGTTCTAGAACTGATTAGTTTATGTGTTCTAATTTGGATTGCCTTGTTTGAAGCTTTCATGAATAGAATTCAAGTGGGAAGTCTGTATGGATACATACAAGCTATAACATTAACACAAAGTCAAATGACTTCGATTATACAAGGTTTAATACGGTTCTCACAAAACAATCTATACATGGAGCAAATGCTGATATTTCTAGAGTTACCAACTACGGATCCCATCTATGTACAAAAAAACAGTTCTTCTCAAAGACTAAATTTGGAAAAAGAAATAAATACAATTTCTATGGAAAATATATATTTTCGCTATGCAGGTAAGTCTCATGATGTAATACAAAATTTCAATTTAAAACTAAATAAAGGCGAAACGATTGCTATTGTTGGAAAAAACGGATCGGGTAAATCCTCATTAGTAAAACTGCTAATGCAATTATATGGAGATTATCGGGGGAGGATAAGTATAAACGGTGTCGATATAAAAGAGTATGATTTGCAACAAATTCAAGAAAGAATAGGGGTGGTTTTTCAGGATTTTATGCAATATGAAATGTCAGCACGTCATAATATAGGGTTTGGATCTCTGAAAGAAATGGATGATGAAATTAAAGTAATGACGGCTGCTCAAAAAGTTTTAATTGAAACTTTAATCAAGCAATTACCAAAAGGAATAGATACACAGCTTGGGAAGTGGTTTGAAGAAGGATATCAATTATCTGGCGGGCAATGGCAGCGAATAGCCATTGCTAGAGCATTCATGCGAAATGCGGATATATATATTTTGGATGAACCTAGTTCGTTTTTAGATCCTATTGCTGAAAAAGAGTTGCTCGAAATATTTATGGAGCTTATGAAAGATAAAATTGGGATTTTCATAACTCATCGTATAACGTCTGCTCGTTTAGCTCAAAAAATTATCGTAATGGAGGAAGGCCAGATTATTGAGCAAGGATCTCATTTAGAATTGATGATGGGGAATGGTATGTATGCAGAGATGTACCGGATTCAAGTCAGTTCCTTTTCTGATAAAGAGGAAGGTGTTCAAAAATGACATTTGTAGAAAAAAGGGATCATAACTGGATTCCTGTTGAAGGAGAACTAAGAGAACAAATATTAATTGTACTGCGTAAAATAATCATTAAATATAAAGACCCAGAGAAATTGATTTCTTTGATTACTACATTAGAAAACAGCAATGTTACTGAGGTAGAGTATAAGACAGGAGTTAGTCTGGGAAGTGGACTTACTGGAATTTGTCTGCTTCTTGGCCAATTAGATCAGCTATTTCCAACTGAGGACTGGGATGTTATAGGCCATGAATACTTAGTGCTTCTTAATAAACACATGCAAGAAAATGGCATTAATGATCTATCTCTTTATAATGGATTGGCTGGTATTTTAGTAGGAGTTCGCGCTTTATCTCGTAACGGAACACGTTATACCCAGATGTTGGACACACTTGCTAGTCTATATGAGGACATGTTTGCAGAAAGTGTTGGATCACTTAAAGAACGTTGGAATTCAGGCGATATTCAAATGGGTGATTATGATACTATATCGGGGTTAGCAGGCATAGCGCGGGTAGTGCTGATGTTTTTAGACCGTCCAAAAATGAGGGAGATATGGAGTGATATCGAGGAGTTGCTCCATTTTTTTTGTGGAGAAAAGGATATAGCAGATCTAGCAATACCAAGATGGCATATTACAGCTTCCAATCAGTTTCAAAAACATGAAACATTACAGTACCCAAATGGTAATTTTAACTTAGGATTATCCCATGGGATTTCAGGACCTTTGAGCTTAATGAGTATATCAGTATTGCAAGGGTTGAGGAGTGATAGTGTATTAAAAGATATCTGCAGGTTATCAGAATGGCTATCTATCTGGACAATTCAAAATGATGTGGGGACTTATTGGCCGGGTAGAGTTTCTTTTGAAGAGGCACAAAGCGGTAAATTAACTATGGAGAACCAGAAATTCAATAGAGATTCGTGGTGCTATGGTGTACCTGGTATTGCTCGTGCACTCTGGCTTGCTGGTACTGCAACAAATGACGAAAAATGGACAGAATTGGCTTTGAATTCATTTCTTGAAATAGATAAACGGATTACAAATTTAGGGGGATTAGCATCAGCTACATTATGTCATGGTATAGCAGGTTTGTTACAGTCAGTTCAGCGCTTATATTCAGAAACAAAGGATAAGAGACTCGAATCTATAAGAGATAAACTTATAATCAGTATATTAAACATGTTTGAACCCGAATCTATATTTGGATTTTATGAAATAAATATAATAAACGACAAACTCGAAAAAATTAATGATTCAGGTTTTTTAAATGGAAATGCAGGAGTTGCATTAGTATTGGCATCATTGATTTCAGATGAGAGCCCTGAATGGGATAGTGTATTGATGTACTGTTAATTTCCAGTCTTCCACATTTTTGAGATTTGAACACTGCTAAGCTTTCTCGATTAGTGCTGTTCAATGAGTTCGACAGTGTCCAGCTGCCGATATGGATAGTACAGAAGCTTCTGAAAGTCCTTTTGGGCGGTTCAGAAGCTTCTTTCTACAGTTTATTAATATTCTAAAATTCTAATAAAGTTTATTAAGGCGTAAAGATCATCCGGGTATTTTTATCGTCCTATAAAATAGGTGATTAATACTTTCACAATATTGAAAAAGAAGCAGGAATGTTACTGCTAGCCCCTAATGTCCAGAGGTTGACGGCATGAGTTGTTCTGCTATTGACGGTCAATCTGTCCGCAGCAAGGGAGAAAAATAGGGAGAATCATAACAATTCTCCCTGAATCACACGCTTGACCTTATGGTCGTCAACAATTCGGTGCTTGTTCTGTGCTCCGTAAATCAAGGCATGAGTACATAGTTTGTTCACCAGCCGGGCGGCTCCACTGGAAACACGGTAGATTTCATCCATCGCGCTTCCGTGAATAGCTCATGTTCGGCACCTGCTGCATTCAGATGTCTCTTCATCTAGGCCCCCAGTTCCGCTCGGTCCATATGCGGAAGATAACACTGCATATCGATTCCCTGGCGGATCGCCGCGTACGCTTGCAGCCCCTGACGGTCCCAGAATTCACTTTGTGCAACTAGAATCAAGGCCATGGGGCTCTTTGAATCCATTTTCATGTTCAACAGGAAGTGCAGCTCCTCCAGCATCTCCCGGTCCAATAAATGGGCTTCATCCACCCCCCCCCCACGGGCTACAGTCGGTGAATCCTCCGCATCAGCTCAATCTCCCGGTGCAGTTGCCGTTTGGCGTCGCCCCGGTAGAATTTCGACTCACACCCAAGCTGTTCCAGAAGCCCTTTGTAAGAATGACGTGGGATTAGTTTGGAATTCGACAGGTAGATCAGCTTAAAGCGAGCCTCATCCAGTTCCTCGCTCAGCCGCCGGATCGTGGTCGTTTTCCCGTTCCCACAGTCACCCGTAAGTACGGCAAAACACTGACGCTCCGCGACATATAGGCCAGACGCCCGAGCGTTTCTCCCTGCGACGCAGACGCATAGAGCACGGTGACGGCAAGGATCTCTGGAAAACGGTGCGTGGTGCAACTCATTGAAGGACTCAAACATCTTAGTCCTCCCTCTGTACCTGGCGGTACGTCACCGCCGGTGCTTCCCGTTCCTTCCGGCGCTGGTGTCGGGTTTCTTCGGCCTCCAGCAGTCTCGAGGTGTCTGTCAAAGAAGCACCCAGGTGTTCCGGTAGCGCCGGCCTTGTTCCCGCCAGCTGACCGATTTCCATCTCACTCACCCGCCACGGGGCTCGGCATTCGTATTCAATTGTCAGCTCGGTGGTGTCTGCCGGGTCATAAATGATTTCAACCGTACAGCCCATCACGTCGAGCCATTAATACGAACTCAAAGTCGAAGCCCCGCCAGACGCCCCCTGCGCCTTGCGGAACGCGGAAGGGGACATGCCGCTCTGCTTATTGAAGATGCGGTTGAACTGGGAGAAGCTGTTGAAGCCGCATTGTCCGGCGATGTCAGAGATCTTGTGCCGGGTGTGGAGCAGGAGCTGCTGGGCTTTGCGGACGCGGGTCATCTGAATGTATTCGGTCAAGGTGAAGCCGGTGACGGTTCTGAACTGGTGCGATAAATAATAAGGGCTGATATAGAACTCCTTGGAGATTAAATCCAAGGACAGCTCACTGCCGTAATGGCTGTGAATGTGGGCGGTGATTGAATAGATTTTTTGCATCATGGCATTGCCGATCTCCTCCAGCACGTAAGCATTCTTGTCATTCTGCTGGGACAGACTGCACAGGAACTGCTGGAACAGACTGTGAATCAGCACAGGATTCAGCGGTGAAGCGCTGCGGGAACAGTTGAAAATAGCATTGAGCGGCTCGAACACGGCGCTGCGCGGGCCTCCGGTGAACCGGTAGATCGGAACCTCCTCGGCGAACGGCTGCAGCATTGTATTGTAAGCGATCTCAAGTCCGGGTATATTCCTGGGCAGGTTGAAGTTGATGATCAGCCGCTTATGCGGCGGACCTGCGGGATACTGGGTCATATGCAGCCGGTACGGAGCAAGCAGAACAATGTCATATTGCTGCAGAGCATGTATATTACCTTCAATAATATGAGTAGCGCTGGAATCCAGCAGAATATGAATCTCATAAAAGTCATGATCGTGCTGAAACTCCATATTGATGTCGTGAGAGCGCTGATCGTAGTCAAAATAGTAAAAGAGCGGATCAGCCGGAGTATTGATACGTATACTATATCCTTGTTCGTATAACAGGTCGCTGTCGAGCATAGCCTCTCTCCTCACCGTTGGCGTTTTACTAAAGAAGCCTGAGCCGTTTCCACCTGTATATTATAGGCCCAAAAAAGCAAAATATGCAATGAATAGAGCGGAATACAGCAAGAGTAGGGTAGTTTTTGGAGTGGAAGGTTTGTTATAGTGACCATATGAAAGCGGATACAGGGAGTGATAGGAATGTTATTCACAGAAGAAAAGCTGATCAAACGCCAGGCTGAAGTGGAAAAGTATAGATATCTTAAGGTCCAGGAGCTTACAGAGTTCGCATTCGCTGAGGATGAGGAAGGGGCTAACGGAGTATACCCGGAGTCGGTATCCTTTGATGGCATCATCAGACTTCAGGAGCATTGGCGCGGGCGGGACCGTTACATCTGGCTGCGCACGGAGGTTGTACTGCCGCCTAGTCAGGCAGGGTTCAAAATTGCCGGCCGATTTGATTTTGGCAAAACAGGGGATTTCAATAACTCCGGCTTCGAATCGCTGCTGTTCGTGAACGGATCGCCTTATCAGGGCGTAGATAACAACCATCGGGAGGTAATCTTCGGGGATGAATGGGGCGGACAGACGCTAGAGCTGGCCTTCCGGCTGTGGTCGGGACTTGAGGGCGGCGGAGTGCCCAGAATTCAGGAGCACCGGCTCAGCGAAGCATTCATCGGCTATCTGGACGAGGGCATTGATGATCTGTTCTATATGTCGAAGGCGGCGCTTGACACCTTCCGTTACCTTGGCAGAGACCAGCCGGAGAAGCAGTGGCTGCTTAGAGCGCTGAACGAAGCCTTCCGTCTGATCGACTGGTCGGAGCCGGGTTCACCAGAGCATACCGCTTCGCTGTATCAGGCAGGTGCCAGTCTGAATCAGGCGATAGAGGCGATGCCGCAGACTTTTGACGTAACGCTTACGGCTGTGGGCCATACCCATATTGATGTTGCCTGGCTGTGGCGCTTGAAGCATACCCGTGAAAAAACAGCCCGTTCCTTCTCCACCGTCCTGCGGCTGATGGAGGAGTTCCCGGAGTACCAGTTCCTGCAGACGCAGCCTCAGTTGTACGCATATCTAGAGCAGGATTATCCGGAGCTGTTCGGGCGGATCACCGAGAAGGTGAAGGAAGGCCGCTGGGAAGCGGAAGGGGCGATGTGGCTGGAGTCGGATTGCAATATCCCGTCCGGTGAGTCGCTGGTCCGCCAGATTATGCTGGGCAAACGCTACCTCCGTGAACAATTCGGCGTAGAGAGCAAGTACCTGTGGCTGCCGGATGTCTTCGGATACAGCTGGGCGTTGCCTCAGATTCTGCGCAAATCAGGTATCGACACGTTCATGACGACCAAAATCAGCTGGAACCAGTTCAACCGGATGCCGCATGACACCTTCTGGTGGCGGGGGATGGACGGCTCGGAGGTGCTGACGCATTTCATCACGACCTCTGAGAAGGATGGAGCTGAATACACCTATAACGGACGGATGACGGCAGGACTGCTGCGCGGAATCTGGAATTCCTATCAGGATAAGGAGATCAACGATCACCTGATGTTTGCGTATGGCTGGGGTGACGGAGGCGGCGGGCCGACGCGGGAGATGCTGGAGCTTCGCCGGCGCTTCGACAAGCTTCCGGGTATTCCGAAGATTGAAATGGGCAGTGCCGGAGAGTATTTCACCGGACTGCATGAACGGATCGGGAAGACGGAGGCGTTCGTACACACCTGGAACGGTGAGCTGTATTTCGAATGCCACCGGGGCACGTATACCTCACAAGCCCGCAATAAGAAATATAACCGCCGCCTGGAGCTGCTGCTGCGCGATGCCGAGTGGCTGCACACGCTGATGGGGGTAAGACAGGGGAATCTTGAAACCGCTTATCCTGCGGCTGAAATGACCGGGATCTGGGAGATTCTGCTGCGCAACCAGTTCCATGACATCATCCCCGGTTCGTCGATCGCTGAGGTCTACGAGGACAGTGATGCTGAATATGCAGAAGGCGAGGCGCGCTCACTGGCTCTGATTAACGGTGTGGCTGATGCTAATAGCGGCAATAAGCCGGAGCTGCAAGCATTCACTCTGCTGAACAGCACGAACTGGAACCGTCCTCGTTATGCGCTGCTTCCTATAGATGCCGCTGATTCCGTACAGGTTCATGACGCTGACGGGAACCGGCTATGGCAGCAGCGGACGGCAGACGGGGAAATGCTGGTCTACGTTCCGTCTGTGCCTGCACTGGGCACGGCGGTGCTGAAGGTAGTACACGGACAAGCAGTCGAGGCCTCCGGAGAGGCGCAGATTCAGCCACTTGCAGCTGTATCCGGCAACAGGCTGAGCACACCGCTAGTGGAAGTGGTATGGAATGAGCAGGGCCACTTCACTTCAATGATCGACCGGAAGAGCGGCCGTGAGCTGCTGGCGCCAGGACAGCGCGGGAATGTACTACAGGTGTTCGAGGATAAGCCGCTGGATTTTGAAGCGTGGGATATCGATATTTTCTACCAGGAAAAGATGACTGAGATCACTCAGCTGACCGGATGTGAACTGACCGAGAACGGCCCGCTGCGGGCGGTGCTGCATATGACCTGGACCTATCACCGCACAGCGGTAACGCAGGACATCATCTTCTACCGGGATACCGCGCGGATTGACTTCCGTACAGAGATGGACTGGCACGGGCATAACCAGCTGCTGAAGGTGGCCTTCCCTGTGGATATTCATGCGCTGGAGGCTACTTATGACATTCAGTTCGGTAACGTGAAGCGTCCTACACACTGGAATACGAGCTGGGATTACGCCCGCTTCGAAACGGTGGGCCATCAGTGGGCGGATGTCAGCGAGAAGGGCTATGGGATAGCGCTGCTCAACGACTGCAAATACGGCTATGACATCAAGGACAGCGTGCTCCGGCTGACGCTGCTGAAGTCGGCGGTTCATCCCGATCCGCAGCAGGATCAGGGGCATCATGCCTTTACGTATGCACTCTATCCGCATACCGGTGATTTCGTTGAAGGCGGGGTGGTCCAGGAGGCGTGGGAGCTGAATCATCCGTTGCGCAGTGTGGCAGGTGAGCTGGATGGGGATCCGCTGCTCTATATCGACGGCACCCATGTGACGGTGGATGCGGTCAAGCGCTCGGAGGATGGTAAAGATGTGGTGCTACGGCTGCATGAGTACGCCGGTTCGCGGACACAGATTACTGTAGATAGCGCTTACTCTATAGCCTCCTGGCAGGAGTGCAACCTGATGGAGGAGCCGCTGGGAGATTGGCAGGAAGAAGAGGAGCTGAGCTTCCAGGTGAAGCCGTATGAGATCAGAACGTTCAGAATCAAGCTGCGCGGGGCGCAGAGCTGAGAGGGGAGCAAGCCAGGATGGGAGCAGGAGAGAAGCAAGCGGTGCCGGTTAGCTGTGTGAGCAAGGAAGAGGTTATGCAGAAGCTGGAGCTGGTCACGAATAAGCTGCTGAAGCTGGGCCGGCCGGATAATGAAGCTGAATTGCAGAACCTGGGGGAGGATGCGGAGCGCCGGGGGTATTTTGCCAGGGACTTCGGGATGGAAGAGTGGGATTGGCCGCAGGGAGTGGGGCTGTACGGCCTGCAAAAGCTTGACCGGCATTTCGGGGATGGCCGTTACGCGGAATACACCAAGCCGTGGATGGCCCGGCAGCTTACAAAGGGACTACCCAGCCGGAATATTAATACGACTGCGCCGCTCCTGTCGCTGATGGAGCTGGAGGAGGCCGGAGAGCTCAGTCTCGAATGGATAGAATGGCTAATGCACGGCCTGCCCCGGACGCTGGAGCAAGGCTATCAGCATGTGACTACGGGGACTCAGAAGCATGAGGTCTCACTCCATGAGAATGAGATCTGGATTGATACGTTGTTCATGGCGATTCTGTTCACTGCCAAAATGGGTGTGAAATACGACAACCCGCAGTGGCGCGAGACCTCACTGCATCAGTTGCTGCTGCACATTAAATATCTGTATGACAAAAAAACCGGCTTCTTCTTCCATGGCTGGCATTTTGAAGAGCGCCATAACTTCAGTGAAGCCTTCTGGTGCCGCGGCAACGGCTGGTTCGCCCTCGGCCTGCCGGAATATCTGGAGCTGATGCGGCCCTATCTGGCAGACGGAGTCTTCAGCTATCTCCAGCAGACATTACAGGCCCAGGCCGAAGCCTTGCTCGCATGTCAGAGCGGGGACGGACTATGGCATACCCTGCTGGATGACTCTGGCAGTTATACCGAAACCTCCGGTTCGGCTGCGATTGCTGCCGGTATTCTGAACAGTGTGCGCCGGGGGCTGCTCCCGGAGGCCTATAGCGAACCTGCTCTGCGGGCAATCCGTGCCATTCTGGACAGAATCGACGGTGAAGGCACTGTGCTCGGGGTGTCCGGCGGTACTCCGATCGGCGCAGCCAAGGAGGACTACAAAGGGATCATCATTGCCCCTATGGCCTATGGCCAGGCGATGGCGCTGGTTGCGTTGGGCGAAGCGCTGCATTACTGCTGAGGCGGAAGGTCTGTGAATTAAACAAGCGGCAGCCAAGGACGAATCGTCCTCGGCTGCCGCTTGTTTTTGCATAGCAAACCGTGAATGGATGCTAATGTAGTCATACACTTCACTCACCTCACGTATGCATGAACTCAATCTTGCTTCTGTACAAATTCAGAATCCGCACCTGCTCCTCGCTAAGCTCCTCGAAGTTCCAATACATATGCATCAGGTTGTACTCAAACAGCTCTTTCAGTCTCATAAACAGCGGCAGTTTTCTGGACATCTCAACGGAGAGGGGATGCTCTTCCTTATATCCGTCCGTGATTGCCTTAGTTATCGCACGCTTATAGTCTATGAGGTTCTGTCCGCCCGCGAATGAGTACTCCAGCGCAGAATAGATTGGCACAGCTAAATCGTAGGCATAATAATGCCGCTCGCAATCCTGAAAATCAATCATCGTCAGCGCAGAGTCACTGTCCACCAGGATATTGTTCAGCCACAGGTCACCGTGGATTAAGCCGTAGTTCGCCTCATCTTTGGGCAGCATTCGGATCTGCTTGAGCACATCCTTCGCAATATCCCGTATGGCCCGCTCTTCGGCAGGAATGTACTTGAGAAAATCATATTCATCGTTATCATACCAATGTGGAATCGGCTGGGCAGCTTCAGACTGCTGGTATTCTTTGCTCACCTGATGCATTCTTCCTATTTGCTGTCCGAGGGTTCTGAGTATGGTTTTGTCCCATTTGGCCCGGGGCAGGTGGATTCCGGCTGCCGCCCGGAACAAGACCACGAACTTCGCTTCTTCATCCAGCAGCAGGGTGCTGATAAGTAAATCCTGTTCATTAGGTACAACCTCTGGCACCCGTACGCCCCGGTTGAACAGATAAGTAGTCCAGTTCACTTCAGCTAATTGTTCTTCATAGGTCTTATAATTCGTAATTCGGGCGAAGAAGATCCCCTTTTCCGAGTGGCAACGGTACATTTCATTGGTAACGGCCTCCATACTGGAGAGTTGAACAGGATAGGTGTTATTGAGAAATTGCAATATTTGTGCTTGCATAAGATGCGTTACCTCCCGCGATAATTTCTGCAACTGCGTTAACGTTTGTGAAGCTGCCGGCAACCAGTAACTAGTTACAGATCTTGAGACAGGCGGATCATATCCATCACCTGCATCCCGTTCTCATAGATTTCTTCACTATAATGTCTGATGAAAAAGTCCTTGTCGATCCCGGTGATCCGGAAGCCGCATTTCTGATACAGGGCAAGCTGGCCGAGACTGGAGTTGCCTGTACCGATCTCCAAAGTTTTGAAGCCGAGTCGTCTGGCTTCCTGAATGGCGTGATTCACCAGCTGCTTCCCGATGCCCTGACCCTGGAACGCCTCATCCACTGCAATATTGACCAGCTCGGCGGTCTCCGGCCGGGTAGGCAGTAACACATAGACACCGACCACACGGTGATCCGCCTCGGCAACGAAGCATTGCCCTCTTGCTACATAATCCTCAACCAGCTTCGGTGCAGGGTCGGCCAATACAAGCAATTCGGTAGGTGCTTGTTCACCCGTATGTAATGCTCTGATCTCCATTTCTTATCTTCGCTCCTTGTTCATTAGCAGTTGTAGGGTTAGAGCCTCACGAATGTGATGTAATCCACAGGGGCAGGCTCTGCGCCTTCCATCCGGAGGGCCCGGTTGATCTGCCCCCGGTGATATTGCCCATGTAAAAGCACCTGCAGCAGGATGTCCCGGACGGAGGTCAGGAACGGAATTCCGCTCTGAGTTGTATAGTCAACCATCCTGTCCAGCGCGGATTCTTCCAGCTCTTGCACATAGCTGCGGTATTGCTCTGCATTCGCTTCGAACAGCCGCCGGACCGCCGTCAGGTCTTCCGCTTCCTCCCATAGCCAATATTGTATGCTGCTCTTGCCCTGCAAGCGTGACAGCCAGACTTGCTCTGCCACCGCCACATGCCGCACCAGCTTCAGAAGCTCCGCGTCCTTCGTATGACTCGCTTCGAGCGCGTCCATGATCCGTCCGTCCGCCCAGTACAGATGGTCCATCATGCGCATAATTGTCTTCATTTGATTTCCTCCTTTTGAATTCACTTCATTGCTTGCGAACCAAGACAGCGCCTGTTGTTCCATCGAGCTCACAAATGCTTTTTTGGCTGGACTATACTGACTGGTATCCTCGAAGCGATCCGCTAATTCTTGCTTGAACTGACTGTATCTTGCCGCTTCTTCCGGATTCGCACGCAAATAATCTCTAAATATAAGATGCCGTTCAATCTGAGGATTGTCTGCCTGATAACAATGAAGGTGATGACTCCGTGCCTCACCGCCTTTGCGGAAAAGCCTCCTGCCGGGAATCCCCCATTCTCCACCTGCATCATATCCGAGCAGTGTCATCTTATCGTTGTACGAATCGATTTTGCCTATGTCTTTTACAATACACATCATATCAATCACGGGTTTGGCCTTCAGGCCTGGTACTGAGGTGCTTCCAAAGTGCTCGAAACGTACAATTTCATCTGTGAAAATAGTAGTTAAAAACTCAGCCTCCTGCTGATAAAGTCTGATCCAGTCTGGATTATAGCCGCTAAGTCTGATCTTCATACAAAGTGCCCTCCCAGGTTAATGGATGTTTGGGTATCCATTCATGCTAAGTTTCTGCAGGTTCACCCTCTGAATTGATGGAAATGACGGCTTCGCTCAGCTGAGATGCTGCATTCGGAGGCAGATTCCTCTTATCAAATACCGCCTCCATGAATGCGGTTGCAGCTTCTGCGGTAACGGCATGAATGGGAACTGCGTGTTGATCACCGTAATGAAGCGGAATATCCGAAAAAGACATGTGCTGAGCCCCTTTTACCCGATAGAAATGGGCATTGTTCAGAGAGTTGAAGGCATAGCGCTGCCCATCGATATAATCGGATGCAATAGTCTCATTCATAGATGCTGCCATCTCCCGGTACGCCGAAGCTTCTTGCCGCAGCAGCAGAACTGGAACAGAAGACTGTACGTCTTCCCGGCGTAAGAGGTGAAAACTGGGATCGAGCAGGACAGCAGCCTTGATCCGGTGATCCTGCTTGGCGGCCTCCAGGGCGGCGGCACCTCCGAGCGAATGTCCCATGACAGCAACCTTAGCTAGGTCGAACAGCCCGGCGAGCTCAGCATCATCGGAGCGGTTAAGCATCTCAAGGACGTCCATAACTGCGTGTATAAATTGAATCCGGTTGTGGAGCAGACGGGACCAGCTGGGGTAGTCACTGCTTGCCAGCTCCGCCATTTCAGGTGCCTGCTTGAGATAGCTGCCGTCTGGAAATACGGTGAACACGGACTCACGCGGAGCGCTAATTGTAACTACCACGTAGTTTTTGGCGACTAACTTGGAAATCACTCCGAGATACATATCACGTTCAACACCGAATCCAGGGGAGAAGAGGATGACGGGATACCCTTCTGTTTTTGGAGCTAATGCCCCGCCTGTTGTTACACTGGCAATATTCAGGTTGTCCAGATCAACGCCCATCTCTGTCAAAAGCTTAGCTGCCTCTGCCTGGCAAGGTGCGTACAGGTCTATACCCTTCACCGGATTTCCCCCGATTGCCGGATGAAAAATGCTAATAACGAGTCTGGGGCTTCCTTCCAGAACCTTTATGAATCTCCCAATCATTATAGCTCACCTTTCTTAATGGATATATATTCCTACTAAATAGACGCCTGCTTGTCTGTTTGGTTGCGGTGATTATCTCTTAATAGACTCAGCACAGAATCTACGACAGCTTGCGGCTTATACAGTTGAATGGAATGCCAGCTATCCTCAATCACGATCTGCCGGGTATTTGCGGTTAACTGGAGGAGCTTCTTCTGTGATTGTTGCCAATCTTCATTTTGCCTTCCGGCGGATAATACGATGACTGGTAATTCCGGAACTAAAGGCTCTGACTCTATTAATTGGAGGGCACTTTCTATAGTGCAGAGAGATTCCAGATAGGCCGCTTTATACGCATTATTTCGATAGCCGAGTGTATTCACTGTATGTTGAACTGGTGGAGGCAGCCGTTTGGCACCAATCGGTTGTTTTAATAGACGGGGCAACCCGATAGGGGATAAAAGATAACCCATTCTTAGTCGTCTCAGGTGCCGCAGCCGTTCTTCATATCTAATTTGATTAAAAGTGGATTCTATGAATCTTTGCTCATGCGTGGAGTCCACAAGAATAATCCCGGAGACCTCTTCAGGATACTTAGCAGCAAACAGCCGCATGATCATTCCGCCATAGGAGTGCCCTACAAGGATGTACGGGGGTTCTAATTCAAGCTGCGTCAATAATTTGCGCAGATCACAAACATAGCCTTCACAAGTCGGCTCTTTAATGGGCTTAGTACTCCAACCGAATCCGGCCCGGTCATAGGAGAGGACTTTGGTGTGCTTGGAACATTCGGGTTGCACTAATGACCAATCCAGAGCACAACCGCCCATTCCTGCTTCTAATAGAATCGTCGGAAGTTTACTTGTGTCATTACCGGTAACAATTGCATGGAGATGGTGTGCTCCCACTGAGATCATTTCTCCTGGAGCCTTATATTTATGTAGAGAATATTTGGACAGAGCGGCTTGAATCCATGTGAATGGAAGTCCGATCAGAGAAATAATGACGCGAAGAAGGCTTTCGGTAAAATTAATTTTGCTCATGAGACACCTCTTTTCCTGTTCTAACTTGCATAATATAGGATTCATTTAATTGATAAAGAGAAATCTCACGGTATCCATTTCCTATTTTATTTCGGCCTACGCTTATCTGATCTTGTTGAGAAAAGATTTGCTTGAAGCTTTCCCTGGCATGAAGTATACTGTTCTCGGGAAGGTTAAGCGCTTACCCTCTGAGGAGGATAAGCGAACATGGTTAAACCAATTGTAGTTGGCATTATCGGTGCGGGAAGAATTGGACGCCTGCACGCAGACAATCTGCGTGCGATGCCGTCGTTCAAGCTGAAGTCCATAGCTGAAGCTATGATGAGTGAGGAATTGCTGGCCTGGGCAGAGAGCAGGGGGCTTGGCTCTGTTTTTGCTGCGGGTGAAGATATATTGAATGATCCTGAGATAGAAGCGGTGTTCATCTGCACACCGACCGATTCGCATGCGTCCTGGATTGAGCGGGCTGCGCGCGCGGGCAAACATATTTTCTGTGAGAAGCCAATTAGCCTCTCCTCGGAAGAGACCCAGCGGGCCTTGCAGGTGGCAGAGGACGCTGGTGTGCTGCTGCAAGTCGGCTTTAACCGCCGGATGGACCCCAGCTTCCGCAAGCTGAAGCGTCTGGTGGAGTCCGGAGAACTGGGGAATCCGCATATTGTAAAGATCACCTCGCGTGACCCGCAGCCTCCCGGTGAGGCTTATGTACGGTCATCGGGCGGGATGTTCATGGATATGACCATTCATGATTTCGATATGGCCCGTTATCTGGTAGGCAGTGAAGTGGCCGAGGTCTACACCCGGGGGGCGAATCTGATTGATCCGATGTTCGGCCGTTGCGGGGATGTGGACACCGCCGTCATTACACTGACGTTCGTGAACGGGGCGATCTGTGTGATCGACAACAGCCGAAAGGCCGTATACGGCTATGATCAGCGGGTAGAGGTCTTCGGGACGCTGGGTTCAGCGACCGCCGACAATTGCCGCCCGACAACAGTGGAGGTATCCACCGCGACTTCGGTTACCCGCGATCAGCCGGAGCATTTCTTCCTGGAGCGCTATAACCAGGCATTTATGGAGGAGATTGTTGCGTTTGCCCGTTCGGTAAGGCTACAGGAGCCGGTGATCTGCAGCGGCCGTGACGGCGAAGCCGCACAGCTCATTGCTGAAGCAGCTAGAGAATCGTATCTGAGCGGACTTCCCGTCAAGCTGTCTGTAACTGCTGCGGAAGCAGGATTTTCTGAACTGCAAGCCTTGTAAGCGGATACAGATTCTGAAGACAGAGGAGGATGAACGAAGATGTCTGATCTACTGATTAAGGCCGGAGCGCCGGATAAGGATGGCTGTATCGCTGCGGTCAGCCCGGAGAGCGCCGGATGGAAATATGTCGGGTTCGAGGTGTACCAAATGCAGGCCGGAGCTACTCTGGAGCGAGATAGCGGAGGGAGCGAGATCTGTCTGGTACTGCTGGCAGGCAAAGCAGATGTAGTGGTGGATGGCGAGCGGTTCGCCGATATCGGCGGACGGATGTCGGTCTTTGAAGATAAGGCTCCTTATGCTGTATATGTTCCGGCGGGAGCGCATTATGAGGTTAGCGCATTGACAGAGCTGGAGCTTGGGGTCTGCCTTGCTCCGGGAAGCGGTAAATATCCGGCACGGCTGATTACCCCGTCGGATGCGGCAATCGAGGACCGCGGCTATGGCAGCATGACCCGCAAAGTCGTAAATATCCTGCCGGAACACAGCGTAGCTGAGAGCCTGCTGGTGGTCGAGGTGCGCACGGGCGGCGGCAATTGGTCCAGCTATCCGCCGCACAAGCATGACCAGGATAACCTGCCGGCGGAATCCTACCTGGAGGAGACGTACTATCACCGGGTCAATCCCGCTAAGGGCTTCGTGGTGCAGCGGGTCTACAATGATGACCGCAGCCTCGACGAGACTATTGCTGTTCCTGATAAAAGCATCGTGCTGGTGCCGGAGGGGTATCACCCTGTCTCTGCGCCGCCGGGATATGACTCGTATTATCTTAACGTCATGGCCGGACCTGTCCGCACGTGGGTGTTCCACAATGATCCCGACCATGAGTGGCTGTTCAAGCCGGGACAGAGCGGGTCTGCGGCAGCGTCAACGACAGAGTGAATAGAGCCTAATAGGGTAGAAGGTTATCTAGCTTGGCAACAAGCGAATGGATGATTATGGGGCTTCCGCGCAGCGGGAGCCTTTTTCAGATAGATAAGAACTTATAAGTTTTGGGGCCCCCGCAAAGTACCTGAGTCATCATCGAAGCTAAAGCTTCACTTTGTGGGGTTATTTTGATAGCTTGTTTGCAGAAGAAACACGTACCCGATAGATAGACAGCATAGGTGGACTTCCTTATAATCGAAGGATAAGAAGGCATGAACGCAAAGGCGGGCTTAATAACGATGAAACCTACAATCTATGATGTGGCACGGGAAGCAGGCGTCTCTATCGCTACGGTGTCCAAGGTATTGAATAAGAGCGGCCGGATCAGCGACAAGACGCGGGAAAAGGTAGGACGGGTCATGGAGGAGCTGAACTACCAGCCCAGTCTGGTAGCTTCTGCCCTGACCAGCCGCCGGACGGGGACCATCGGGCTGATGATCCCCGATATTGCCAATCCTTTCTTTGCGGAGACAGCCCGCGGTATCGAGGATTACGCCCAGGAGCAGGGCAGCGACTTAATCGTCTGCAGTACGGACCGCAGCGATGAGAAGGCGGCCCGGTATATCTCGCTGCTGCTGCGCAAACGGGTCGATGGCCTGATTATTGCCTCTCATACGGGGAACCCTGAGCTGATCCGCGGAATGGTGGCCGATCATGTGCCGCTCGTGCTGTTCTCAGCCGATATCCGTATGCTGGAGGGGAACAGTGTCACCGTCGATGATTACAAAGGCGGCTATCAAGCCACAGAATATTTGCTTTCTCTCGGTCACCGCAGGCTGGGAGTGATCTCTGACAATCTGCCGGGGAGCAGGCTGCGGGTGGAGGGATTCCTGGATGCGCTGAAGGCGGCGGGGATTTCTTTTGACAATCCGGCGAATATGATCCACACCTCGGCTACGCTGGAGAACGGACGCACGGCAGCGGCAGAGATGCTGAATCAGGCACAGGACATACGCCCGACCGCCATCTTTGCCTGCAATGACCTGCTGGCAATCGGGGTGCTCAAGGAGGCGCGCAGCGCCGGCCTGTCGATTCCCCGCGACTTGTCCGTAGTGGGCTTCGACAATACGATACTGGCGGAAATCTGCCATCCCACGCTGACCAGTATCGCCCAGCCTCTGCGCGAGATGACCGAGCAGGCGATGCTTCTGCTGAATGAAGCGATCAGCAACCCCACCAGCCCCAAGCGCAAAATCATGCTGATGCCCGAGCTGGTCATCCGCCATTCTACTGGGCCGGTTCCGCACTAACCACACCTATTTATTCAAGACCTGTTCCGGCTGCGGCTGGGAGCGGGTCTTTTTTGCGTGCTGTAGTGGGGGAAGAGCGAGTGTGCGTGGGGACGTATACGAAATGTATGCGAAAAACAGGCATGACAAGACAGAGGCCTTGTCACCCCCAGGAATGAAAATAAGCGGGTGGCATCCGTCGCAACCATTCTAAATGAGGCTGTAGTCGTCAACACTACATATACAAATCAAAGGGCGGAAACGGTTACTGGGATACACCCCGTGCGAAAAACCGTTCTATTGCGCTTTTCGAGCATCGCCTATTGTAGCCCCAAAAGTACGTGTATTAAATTACACTCACTCGAGCGCATGATTTGTAAACTGACGATGGAGGATGGTTGGAATGGATGCTGTACGTATGTGTTGCGCCGGTCTGGACGTGCACCAGGAAACCGTTGTGGCCTGCGTGTTGAAAGGACCGATCGAACAGAAACCACAATGTCACCTGAAAACCTTTGGGACGACAACCAAAGAATTGCTAGGCCTGCAAGATTGGCTGAGTGAACACGGCTGCCGGGAGGTGGTGATGGAGAGCACGGGCGTGTTATGGAAACCGGTATGGAACATCTTAGAGGGCAGTTGTGATCTGGTCTTGGCCAACGCCCAGCGGGTAAAGAATACGCCGGGTCGAAAAAGTGACATGCAAGATGCGCGCTGGTTAGCGCAATTGCACCGTTGCGGGCTCATTGAAGGCAGTATGGTGCCCGAACAGGACATTCGGGATTTGCGAGACTTGACCCGTTACCGGAGTAAGATGGTGCAGGCGGTGACGGCGGAGAAAAACCGCATTCACAAAATCCTGCAGGATGCCAACATCAAGCTAACCACCTTTATGTCCGATCTATATGGGGTTTCAGGGCGGGGCCTGCTCCAGAAGATCATGGACGGCGAGGTCATCGACGAAGGGACCGTTAAGAACCTGGTCAAAACCCGTTTAAAAAGGAAAGTTCCGCAGTTGCTAGACGCGCTCAATGGCAAGCTGCGCCGTCATCATCGCGAGATGATTCGAGACCACTGGGACCACTTGGTCTATTTGGAGAAAAGGATCACGGAACTGGAAGCTCGAATCGAGGCAAAGGCAGAACCGTACCTGGAGAAGATTGAACAAATTGACTCCATTCCAGGAATTGAGCGGACGTCTGCCGTGACCATCTTTGCCGAAGTGGGGCCGCATGTCGCGGAAATGTTCCCGAGTGATGCGCAGTTTGCTTCATGGGCGGGGGTGTGTCCAGGGAACAACGAAAGCGCTGGAAAGCGAAGAAAGTCAAAAACGATGCAAGGGAACAAGCATCTGAAAGGGGCCTTGTGTCAGGCGGCTTGGGCAAACTCTCGCTCCTCGAATCGGATCGGACAATTCTTTCGACGAATTCGTAAGAGACGAGGCGATAAAAAAGCAAACGTCGCCACCGCGCATTTGCTGATTCGAATCCTCCATGCCCTGATGCGGGAGAAGAGGTCATACCAAGAAATAGACGTCTCACTAGGCGATGAGACGTCCAAGAAAAACACGTTAGATAGGTACGTGAAATATATCCAGCAGTTAGGATATAGTGTTCAATTGAATCCTATCCCATAGTCTTCCCTTTTTCAAAAAAACGAAACGTTTTTTTGGGGCGGTGGGTCTTTTTTTGTCAAAAACCCAGTCTGCGGCGCATTTTCCGATATTTTTATTTTCGTATTAAACCGAACACAATCTGCCAGCCGACTTTCTCCGTTAGGGAGCAGCGTGTGCTAAGGCGGAGAACAAGTGGATTTACTACAACTACTGAGGAACGATTGCCCCCCGGAGGGATAGTAGTTGGAAAACTGGCACTTAAATAATCCCGATATCCACCTCGGCGGCAAAATCAATCACAGTAGTTGCTGTTTTTCCACTTGCTTGCTCCTAATCGTCAAAAAACACGGAAATAAGCTGCGTTTTTCCACCTGTTTTTCCGAGGGGAATATTCCAATTCAATGCCTGCACCCGATTATTGATATCGCTTTCAAATTGAGGATTGCCAAAAGCACGCTTCTAAACTATACTAAAGTAGAAAATTAGGTTAAGCGCTTACCCTCTCCCCAGAGATGAAATGAAACATTCTGTTCCAAAGGCAACAATCAAACGTTGAAATACTCAACCTACACGCCAAGTTATACACCAAATGATTCTTACAGCAGCATATTAAACTAACCTTACTAATGCGATGTATAGCTTCACTGTACGAATTACAGCTTCACTGTGCGATTTATAGCTTCACTGTACGAATTACAGCTTCACTGTCCAATTCACAACGATTTACAGCCATTCGTATTACCGAACGGACTACCTTTTCCCTAGCTTGATCAAGGAGGCATCACTATGAACGGTTTACAGTTCGACCCTGACCGGCGGCTGGATGTAGTTGCTGTTGGCCGGTTGTGTATAGATTTGAACGCCAATGAGACCGGGCGGCCGATGGAAGAGACGATGACCTTCACCAAATATGTCGGCGGCTCTCCGGCCAATATTATCATCGGTGCAGCGCGGCTCGGCATGCGAACCGGCTTCATCGGCAAGCTGGCCGACGACCAGATGGGCCGATTCATCCGCAGCTATCTGCAAAAGGATGGCATCGATGACAGCCAGGTCTGCGTGGACCGGACGGGTGCGGTGACGGGGCTGGCTTTTACAGAAATTAAGAGCCCGCAGGAATGCAGCATTCTGATGTACCGCGACCATGTGGCTGATCTGCTGCTGAACACGGAGGAGATTTCAGAAGAGTACATCGCCAGCTCCAAAGCGCTGCTCATCTCCGGTACGGCGCTGGCGCAGAGTCCTTCCCGCGAAGCGGTGTTCCTGGCGCTGGAATTCGCCCGCAAGCATAATGTGACCGTGTTCTTCGATCTCGATTACCGCCCTTATACCTGGACATCAGCCGCTGAAACGGCGGTCTACTATAACCTCGCAGCCGAGAAAAGCCACTGCATCATCGGCACACGCGAAGAATTCGACATGATGGAGAATCTGTATAATCTGGCAGGCGCTGATGATCAGGCCACGGCAGCCCGCTGGTTCTCGCATCAGGCAGAGCTGGTGGTCATCAAGCACGGCGGCAGCGGTTCGATCGGCTATACAGCGGATGGGCGGAGCCACCGGAGCGGGATTTTCCCGGCTAAGGTCCTCAAGACATTCGGCGCAGGCGATTCGTATGCGTCAGCCTTCATCCACAGTCTGATGAGCGGGCACAGTGTCAGCGAGGCGATGCGGCGCGGCAGTGCTTCGGCATCCATTGTCATCTCCCGCCACAGCTGCTCCGATGCTATGCCAACCTTGGCGGAGCTGGAGGAATTCCTGCGAACTAACGAGGAGGTTACAGCAGGAGCGCAATAAGAAGGGTAGTCAGCAGACTTTATATAGAACAGAAGGAGTGGACGTAAATGACAGAGCAAACGGCACAAGTATTGAAAAATTATATCGGCGGGCAATGGGTAACAGCCGATACGGAGCAGACGGAACCGGTAGTGAATCCGGCCACAGGTGAGCTGCTGGGCAGAACGCCTCTATCCGGCAGAGCGGATGTGGACCGGGCGGTGGCGGCGGCTAAGGCAGCTTTTGCAGGCTGGTCCGCAACACCGGTGCCGCGCAGAGCACGGATTCTGTTTAAATATCAGCAGCTGCTGGTCGAGAATTGGGAAGCGCTGGCGAAGATCATCACCCTGGAGAACGGAAAAAGCTTCAAAGAGGCTTACGGCGAGGTCCAGCGCGGCATTGAATGTGTAGAATTCGCGGCAGGGGCTCCGACACTGATGATGGGCCGGCAGCTGCCGGATATTGCGACTGGCATTGAGTCAGGGATGTACCGTTATCCAATCGGGGTGGTCGGCGGGATTACCCCGTTCAATTTCCCGATGATGGTGCCTTGCTGGATGTTCCCGCTGGCGATTGCCTGCGGCAATACCTTTGTGCTGAAGCCCTCGGAGCGGACACCGCTCCTGGCAGCCCGCCTTGCGGAACTGCTGGAGGAAGCGGGACTTCCGGAGGGTGTGCTGAATGTGGTGAACGGCGCGCATGAGGTGGTGAACGGGCTGCTGGAGCACCCGGATGTGAAGGCGATTTCTTTTGTCGGATCGCAGCCGGTGGCGGAATATGTATACAAAAAAGGAACGGACCATCTCAAGCGCGTTCAGGCGCTGGCCGGAGCAAAGAACCACTCCATCGTGCTGGCGGATGCGAACCTGGAAGCCTCGGCCTCCCAGATAGTGAACGCGGCCTTCGGCTCTGCCGGGGAACGCTGCATGGCTTGCTCGGTGGTAACGGTACAGGAGGAAGTCGCCGATGAGCTGATCTCGATCCTGCTGCGGGAGTGCAACAGCATGACCATCGGGAATGGTCTGGAGGAGGATACGTTCCTCGGGCCGGTGATCCGTCAAGGCCATAAGGAGCGGACAGTTAACTACATTGAACAGGGCATCGCCGAAGGCGCGAAGCTGCTCAGGGATGGCCGTGAGGATGCGGCGGTGCAGGGAGAAGGTTATTTCATCGGACCTACGCTGTTCGACGGGGTGACGGAGGAGATGAAGATCTGGCAGGAGGAGATTTTTGCACCGGTGCTGTCGGTGATCCGGGTGAAGGATGTGGCCCAGGCGGTGGAGATTGCGAATCGCTCGCGGTTTGCGAACGGCGCTTGTATCTTTACGAATGATGGCGGTAAAGTCCGTTACTTCCGCGAACATATCGAGTCCGGCATGCTGGGAGTCAATGTTGGAGTGCCTGCACCAATGGCCTTCTTCCCGTTCTCGGGCTGGAAGGATTCGTTCTACGGCGATCTTCATGCAAACGGAAGCGACGGGGTAGAATTCTATACGCGCAAAAAAGTCGTCACTGCCCGCTGGCAGTAGACAAGGCGAAGGGAGGACATGAAGTGGAACGTATCCGATTAACAACAGCGCAGGCGCTGGTTAAATTTCTGAATCAGCAATATGTGGATTACGGCGGAGGGCCGGAACGCTTCGTGCACGGTGTATTCACCGTGTTCGGGCATGGCAATGTACTTGGATTGGGGCAGGCCCTGCAGGAAGCGCCGGGTGAATTGACCGTCTACCAGGGACGCAATGAGCAAGGGATGGTTCACGCGGCAACCGCATTCGCCAAGCAGAGCCGCAGACGGAAGATTATGGCCTGCACCGCTTCAGTAGGGCCGGGGGCTGCAAATATGCTGACGGCTGCTGCAACAGCAACGGCGAATCAGATTCCTGTGCTGCTGCTGCCGGGAGATACCTTCGCTACCCGCCAGCCTGATCCGGTGCTCCAGCAGATGGAGCATACGTATAACTTGTCGATCACGGTCAATGACGCCTTCAAGGCGGTCAGCAAATACTGGGACCGGGTGACCCGGCCAGAGCAGCTGATGTCGGCAATGCTCAGCGCGATGCGGGTGCTGACTGATCCGGGAGATACCGGGGCGGTGACCATTGCGCTGCCGCAGGATGTGCAGGGCGAGGCTTGGGAGTACCCGGCTGATTTCTTCCGCAAGCGGATTCACCGGGTCATCGCCCGGCTGCCTCACCCGCAGGAGATCGCGGCTGCGGCTGAGCTGATCGCCAGCAAGCAGCGGCCGCTGCTGGTCTGCGGCGGGGGTGTCCGGTATGGGGATGCCGGAGCGGCGCTGCGCGCTTTTGCCGAGAAATTCGCCATTCCGTTCGGAGAGACCCAGGCTGGCAAAAGCGCCGTAGCCAGCAGCTTCGAGTATAATCTCGGCGGCATCGGCGTCACCGGCAACGGCTGCGCGAATGCGCTGGCCCCGGAGGCCGATCTGGTGATCGGCGTCGGTACTCGGTTTACGGACTTCACCACCGCCTCGAAGAGTCTGTTCAGTCATCCTGAGGTGGAGTTTCTGACGCTGAACGCTTCGCCCTATCATGCGGCTAAGCTGGACGCGCTGGCAGTGGTCTGCGATGCTGCCGAAGGCTTGAACGCCTTAGCCGCAGCGCTGGAGGAGCGGGGATACCGCTCTGCGTATACGGATGAGATCGCCCAGGCGAAGAAGTCGTGGGCTGCGGAGAGAGAACGATTAGCTGGCGTGGAGTATATTGCGAACACTGACAACACTGGTGCGTTCACCCCGGAAGTAGCTGGACATCTCGATGAGAAGCTCCCGGAATATGCAGAGGTGCTAGGCACTTCGCTGACCCAGACGCAGGTGCTGGGGATCATTAATGAAGTTATTCCGCAGGATGCGATTGTCATTGGAGCGGCGGGCAGTCTGCCGGGAGATATGCAGCGGATGTGGAACTCGGAGGTGCCGGATACCTATCATATGGAATACGGCTTCTCGTGTATGGGTTATGAGATTGCCGGGGCGCTGGGCATCAAGCTGGCTGAGCCGGGGCGTGAAGTCTATGCGCTGGTCGGGGACGGCAGCTACCAGATGCTACATTCTGAACTGGTAACCAGCTTACAGGAGAACCGGAAGATCAACGTCCTTCTGCTGGATAATGCAGGGTTCGGCTGCATTAATAACTTGCAGATGGAGCAGGGAATGGAGAGTATGGCTACAGAATTCCGCTACCGCGAACCGGACGGCCAGCTCAGCGGTGAGCTGATGCGGATCGACTATGCGGCGAGTGCGGCAGGTTATGGAGTGCAGACCTTCCGCGCGTCTACAGTTGAGGAGCTTCGCACGGCCCTGGCGGCGGCCCGCCAGTCGGAACGCTCCACGCTGATCGACATCAAAGTGCTGCCGAAGACGATGACCCACGGCTATGGCGCCTGGTGGAATGTCGGGGTTGCGGAAGTGTCCGGCAAGGAAGCGGTACAGGAGGCTTATGACCGGAAGCGCAGCGGACTTGAGACAGCCCGGAGCTACTAAGCGGGCGCTGAATGTGCGTGAAGCAGGGCAGACGGCGCACAGTGAATCAAGGATTCTGCCATACTTGGGAGTGTGGAAGGGGTAGAACATGAGCATGTTCAGAGACAATGCCGTCCGGCTGGCAATCGCTCCGATTGCCTGGACGAATGATGATATGCCTGAGCTGGGGGGCGGCAATACGTTCGAGCAATGCATCAGCGAGATGGCGCTTGCCGGATATGAGGGCAGCGAGGTGGGCAACAAGTATCCGCGTTCCCCGGAGCTTTTGCATAGGGCACTGGAACTGCGCGGTCTGAGTATTGCCAGTGCCTGGTTCAGCGCCTTCCTGACGGTGCGTCCGTATGAGGAGACAGCAGAAGCCTTCCGTGCGCACCGGGATTTCCTGCATGAGATGGGCGCCAAGGTCATTGTCGTATCCGAGCAGGGCCGGAGCATTCAGGGACAGATGGATACGCCGCTGTTCGCTGACAAGCCGGTATTTACCGAGGCGGATTGGGCTGCGCTTGCCGCAGGTCTTAGCGGACTGGGGCGGCTGGCGGCCGAGAAGGGCATGTCGCTGGTCTATCACCATCACATGGGCACCGGGGTGCAGACTGCAGCGGAGATTGCCCGGCTGATGGAGCTTACAGATCCTAATGAAGTGTCGCTGCTATACGATACGGGGCATTTGGCCTTCTCCGGAGAGAATCCGCTGGAGGTGCTGCGTGAGCATCTGCCGCGAATTAAGCATGTGCATCTGAAGGACATCCGGCCGGAGGTAGTCCAGCGCGTGAAGACGGAGAACCTTAGCTTCCTGCAGGCGGTAAAAGCGGGAGCCTTCACCGTTCCGGGCGATGGCTGCATCGCGTTCGGAGAGATTTTTGCCGAACTGGCTGCCTCCCCCTATACGGGATGGTTCGTTGTCGAAGCGGAGCAGGACCCGGCGCTGGCCGATCCGCTGGAATATGCGATCAAGGCGCGGCGGTATATCCGGGAACATAGCGGTTTGTAGGAAATCCGGGTAGAAGCCTGTATGTCTGCAAGGCAGGAATATGCGGGGGTGCACAGCTGCGGCTGTGCGCGCTCCGTTTTTTTTATGAAATCCATAGATCAGGTGGAAGCTACGGGCGGAGTTAGTTGGAATTACTCCACCTGCTACCGGACAAATGAATCCTTTGTACAACAGCAGTTGGAAAAACAGCACTTAATCCAATCACATTTCATCTAAAGTGCCACTCTCGATACTATTAAATGCTGTTTTTCCACTTGCTTGGGTATATTCATAAGAAATCGAATAATTAAGATATAATTATCCACCTGTTGAGCCGGAGCGGTTTACAGGGTGGTGGCCGGGGCAGCGGCTGAAGTAATTAATAGGTAAGTTACTGGAAGTTTGTGAAGGCAGTTACAGCCTGTACCAGCACAGGAGAATGGCGGGGAACGGGGCTGCGGGTAGAATGACTTTATCTGGTTAGCTGGAGGGGAAGCGCATGTGCTATAATGGCAGGAATTCGAACGGCGGTCCGTTTGGCAAGTTGCCGCAGTTGAGATAGATCTGATGTCGGAGAGCCGCCGCAGAGCAGCCTTGGACGATGTGTGTATGAAGCGGCCGGATGTGGCCGGGTATCCTGATTGTTGTGGAGGAGATTGTCGAATGTTCCGTTCCTGGTATCGCCGGTTGCTGCTGTCTTATTTCCCTATATTTCTGCTGACGGTGACGATTCTGATCTTCGCCTCCTTTGTGTTTATTAATGATATCTCCCGGACGGAGACGAAGAAGGCAGACCTCATCTCGGCCAGCTATCTCAGAGATAGTGTGGACCGGACGATCAAGGAAGCCGAGCTGTCTGTGCTGGATGCGGTAGAGCGGAGTGATGCCTACAAGCTCTATTTCAATAATCAGGGGGAGCCTGACAGGGGGACTGTCTATGCGGTTGCCCAGAGTCTGCGCAATCTGATACAGGAATCCTCGTATATCCAGTCGGTGTATTTGTATGACCGTGTGAGTGGAAGCGTTCTAACCGATACGGGGCTGAAGGAGCTAGAGGGATTCGCCGACGAGGACTGGATCAGGGCCATGACTTCGACTCCGGCAGTACCGGAAGGCTGGCAACCGGTCAGGGATTATCATTCGGATCAGTCCCAGCGTACAGAAATTCGTGTGCTGACTACCAATAAAGCAATGCCGCTTCCTTTCGGCTCCGGGGGGATGCTTGTCATTAATATCAAAATGAGTGCCTTGGAGCAGCTCATCGACAGCATGGTTAACCAGCAGCTCTCGTTCATGACCATTCTGGACGGCAATGGCAACACCGTGTACCAGGCTCATTCCGATACGGAAGGTGCGGCTGACGGTAAGCTGCTGAACACAATTAAGCTGGAGAGAAACGGCTGGATGTTCGAGAGCGGAATCAAGACGGGTAATCTGTTCAGCTGGGTTTCTGTGATCTCATATCTCTGGGTAGCGATTGCGGTGGGGACCGTGGTCTGTGCGGTATTGTATCTGATCTATGTAACCCGGCGAAATTATAAGCCGATCCAGGTGATTATGAACCGGATTGAGGGTCATCAGATCCGCACGATGGATCAGTCAACCGACAGGCCGGACGAGATGATGCTAATTGACGGTGTGCTGGAGAATCTAATCAACCATATGACCGATTATGATACCAAAACCAGGGAGAACCTGCTGCTGCAGCGCAGCAAGCTGTTCACCGATCTGCTGCACAGCGAGCGGCTGGAGCAGGTGACCCGGCGGCTGGAGGAGCTGTCTCCGCTTACCGGTGCGAATGCTTCCTCGCGCTTTATCGTTGTGCTTGGGGAGATTAACCGCTACGAGCAGGTATTCGAGGACCGGTATACCCGGGGGGATCAGAATACGCTCAAGTTTGCCCTGATGAATGTATTCCAGGAATTGGCACGGAATGCGGAGCTGCAGGGATGGGCAGAATGGGTGGGAACCGAACGCGCAGCGATACTGTTCCTGGTGACCGGCAGCGATCAGGAGATGGAGGCCAAGATCCGGGTCTTCGCCGAGGATTGCCGCTCGTGGGTTGAGCAGAATCTGCGGATCTCGCTTAGCTTCGGCATCGGCTCCGCCGCTGCCGGGCCGGGGATGATCCGGGAGTCTTATGCGGCAGCCGAATATGTGATGCAGCACAAGCTGCTGATTCATGAGGATATCGTCTTGGCAGGCAGCGGCGCAGCACGCCAGCCGCTGCTTGAGACGTATAAATACCTGCAGATGATCGCTGAATTCGTGAAGTACTTCCGCATGTCGAGCGGCCAGTGGCGGGAGCAGCTGGAGCGGATTTTCGAGGCGTTTGAACAGGATTTCCTGAAGGACGAGGATATCCGTTCCCTGATCCAGGCTATGCTGCAGATGCTGAGCCGGGAAGTGGCGGTGATGTCTGAGCAACTGCAGGACGAGCTGTCGGCGGAGAATGCAGAAGTCCGGCTGAAGCAGCTGGAAGAGGCCGAGGCGCTGCATGAAGTGAAGGCCATTCTATTCGAATATGTCACCGATTTATTCCGTACCTATGTCTCTGCCAGCGAAACGAAGAGCTACCGGGCCATGGTCAATGAGATGAAGGATTATATCGAAGAGAATTTCACCAATCCTGATCTTTCATTGAAGCATCTGAGTGACCGGTTCCAGGTCTCCGGCAAATACGCCAGCTATCTGTTCAAGACTGAATTCAAAATGAAGTTCGTGGATTTCCTCACCGAGCTGCGGATGAAGGAAGCCGAGCAGCTGCTGGTGGATACGGATTGTTCCTTGCAGGATATCGCGCTTCAAGTAGGGTATGGGAATGCCATTTCGTTTGGCAGAGTCTTCAAGCGGATTGCCGGCATCACGCCGGGCGATTACCGTTCTTCCAGACGCCGCGAAGCAGCCTCCAGATTGGAGCCGCAGGACTAGAGGAAGCTTCACTAAGGAAGGAATTCCGTTAGCCGGTGAAGCATAGGATTCATCTGCTACAACCGTGTAAGCTCCAGGCCGCATCTCTTTTCTGCCAACCTCTGAAAAGAGGGGGCGAATAGCGATGCGGCCTGTGTTTTTGCTGATATGAAAGCGGTTTATTGTACGAAAATGGTTGGTCTGATAAACCGGATGTCCGAATTCAGGCACTTTATCGCATCCGAAACAGGTTTATTGTCAGACCGCCGAAAGTTATGGAATACTGTGGTCATCCCGGAACGACAAGCAGCCTTGAACACTGAGGGGAATACAGGCTTGAACGGGACATTACTAATAGTACGGGCACAGTGAAGCTCGGGGGTATCATGCAGTCACCATTATAGCCTGCTAAGGCGAGGGAGATGGAACAATGACAGTGAACGTAAATCAAAGAGTTCTGAAGAAGGCAATCGGCATCGGCTTGACCGCAGTAATGGGAGCTACTCTGCTTGCAGGCTGTTCCTCAGACGGTAAATCGAATTCCTCAGCCGGAGGTACAGACGCACCAGGGAAGAGCGCCGAACGCGTAACCTTGAAGGTAGAGATCTTCGACCGCGGTAAAACGCCGAAGCAATACACCATTACCAATAACTTCATGTCTCAAATGATTCAGAAAAATTTCGGTGATCCAAATAATATCAATGTAGAATTCGTTCCGGTGCAGCGTTCAGAGGAAGTGACCAAGCTGAACGTACTGATGGCCAGCAATACGGATGTGCCGGATATTGTCTTCACTTATGATTCCAGTGTCTTCTACCGTTACGCCCAGCAGGGCGGGCTGACCGATGTGGGTTCCCTACTCGACGAGCACGGCCAGACGCTGAAGAAATTCATTGGTGATGAGACAATGGCCTTCGGCCAGCTCGACGGTAAGCAGTTTGCGATTCCGGGTAAACGGGCGATTACAGGCCGCTACACTTCATACATCCGCCAGGACTGGCTGGATAAGCTGGGGCTGCCGGTACCGAAGAACACCGATGAGCTCTACACAACTTTGAAAGCGTTTAAAGAAAAGGACCCGGCCGGTCTTGGCAGCAAAACCATTCCGATGGGCATGTCTCTCGGCTCCGCTCAGCTGGAGACGCTGATCTACTCCTTCATCAAGCCGATCAGCGGCGACCTTACTTACAGCCAGCGCTACGAGCTGCCGCTGCATGAGGGCTTCAAGGATGCGGCACAGTTCCTCAACAAGCTCTACAATGAAGGACTGGTCAGCAAGGACTTCAGTCTGGATGAAGACAAAGCCCAAGTGTCCAAGGACATTCAGAACGGCAACGTCGGCTTCTTCTCCGAGGATGTGGACAGTCTGTTCTATGCCGACGGTACGCTGGAGAATCTCTACAAGAATGTACCGGGCAGCAAGCTGCAGCCGGTGGATGTCCTCACTAATGCCAAGGTGGACAATAAGTATATCAAATCCCGCTATGCCTCGAACGGTATGTACATCATGATTCCTAAGAGCAGCAAGCGTGCGGTGGAAGCAGTGAAATACCTTGACTGGATGGCAACCGGCAACAATCTGATTGACATCTACAACGGCGTTGAAGGCGAGAACTACGATATGGTGGATGGTATTCCGGTAGTTAAGGCTGATGTTTCTCAGGAATTCCAAGACCGTCTGTTCACTTCCGGGGACACCGCGATTATCTCCAACGGTAAGAACCTCGGCGATCAGGCCACCAATGAGAAAGCCTGGATTATGGGCTTCCCTGCTAATAACCAGGAGGCGCTGAAGCAATCTATTGATATTGCAAACACAGATACTGTGGGTCCTATTGTCTTCGGCAAGCCGATTGAAACAGAATCAAAATACGGTACTACGCTCAGCGACAAGCTTAACGTGATTATCGTGAAGACCGCGATGGCGAAGCCGGATCAATTCGATACTATTTTCGAACAGGAAATGAAGGACTACATGTCTCTGGGCGGAGACAAGCTGAAAGCGGAGCTGGAGCAGGCGCTTACAGAGATTTCAGCCAAATAAACTAAAAAAAAGTGAAAACCGGGGGGAGCTTGCATGCTGCTCTGCCCGGTTTTTTCTCCATAGGAGGAGAGGAACTTGAGCAAAGCGTCTTACATCAGAAGGTACTGGCAACTATACGCGCTGCTTTCACTGCCCATTATGTATTTCCTGATTTTCCGCTACGGCCCGATGTACGGGGTGCAGATTGCCTTTAAGGATTTCAACCTGTTCCAAGGCATCAACGGCAGTGAGTGGATCGGCTTCGATGCGTTCCGCGAGGTCTTTGGCATGAAAGAGTTTTACAGCAGTTTGCGCAATACGTTTTTGTTGAATTTTCTGGATTTGGTAGTGTCTTTCCCGGCCCCGATCTTTCTGGCCATTATGCTCTATGAAGTGAAGTCAGTATGGTTCAAAAAAATATCACAGACCCTCCTCTACATTCCCCATTTCATTTCCTGGGTGATTATCGGGGGGATCGTCTATCAATTGTTCGGCAACCAATCCGGTATGGTGAACGGTGTACTGGAGAGTATGGGGCTGAACCCTATTCCTTTTTTGACCGAAAAAAATCCATGGCTGATTACTTACCTGTTCACGGGTGTCTGGCAAAGTGCCGGCTGGGGGACCATCCTGTATCTGGCGGCGCTTACCGGTGTCAACCGCGAGCTGTTCGAGGCTGCTGAAGTGGATGGGGCTACCCGGATGAAGAAGATCTTCTACATTACGCTGCCCAGTATCAAACCAACCATTATTACCCTGCTGATTCTCAACCTGGGTAAAATGGTCAGCATCGGCTTCGATCGTCCTTACATCATCGGGAATACGGCAGTGCGCGAATACTCCGATGTGCTTAGTACCTTCGTATACCGGATTGGTCTGGAATCAGGCCAGTATACGCTGGCGACTGTAGTTGGATTGTTCCAGGCGGTGGTTGGACTGGTGTTCATCCTTGGTTCCAATTATATATCGAAAAAAGTGACCGGCGACGGCATTCTATGATTATACAGAAAGGAGGCGGAGTACGATGAGTGAACGTACCTCTAACCGGATATTCGATATCGTTAACGTTACCTTTATTGCACTGTTCGTGCTGTTCTGCCTGGCTCCGTTTGTACACGTTATTGCAGTGTCCCTCAGCTCCACGCGGGCTATCACTTCCGGGGAAGTTACGATTTTCCCGATTGAGATCAACTGGAAGGCGTATGTGCAGGTCTTCACCGACAATGCGATGATCCGCTCGCTGATCTTCACCATTATCCTGACGATTGCGACTACGGTATTATGTATGCTGTTCACCGTTGCAGCTGCTTACCCGCTGACCAAAAGCAAGCTGAAGGGCCGTACTATGTTCATGTACCTCATTATCATCACCATGTTCTTCAGCGGCGGTATTATTCCTGAATACCTGCTGATCCGTGATCTGCATATGATCGATTCTGTATGGTCGCTGATTCTGCCCGGTCTGGTCAGCCCGTTCAACTTGATTATCCTGATCTCCTTCTTCCGCAGCATTCCGCCGAGTCTGGAAGAATCGGCCGAGATTGACGGCAGCTCACATATCCGCACCCTGCTGAAAATCGTCCTGCCGTTATCCATGCCGGTTATGGCTACACTCGCGCTCTTCTATGCGGTGGGACGCTGGAACGGATTCCAGGATTCCCTGATGTACATCAATAATCCCGATTTGTATCCGCTTCAGCTGAAGCTCTTCCAGATGGTTCAGAACAATATGATCACTGAGCTGACGAACCTGGAGGGGGCGGCCCGCACTAAGCTGCCGGCAGAGAGCCTCAAGGCCGCCACTGTCGTCTTCGCAACGGTACCGATTCTGGTCGTCTATCCTTGGCTGCAGAAATATTTCGTCAGTGGTGTTATGCTAGGAGCTGTGAAGGGCTAACTAACGACACTGCGGTACAGCGAGAGGAGAGACAGAGAAGATGGATAAGGGAGAGTTTTCATTCTCAACCTGCTGGAACATGAGACGTCATACTACAGGTGATGGATTGCTTAATGAGATCCGGGAGCTGGGATTCCGCAGGGTAGAGCTGAATTATAATGTGACGGAGGAAATGCTGGTTACCATCGAGCCGATGATTGAACGCGGGGAGATCGGCATATCGAGCGTTCATAATACGTTCCCCCATGTCCCGGACCCTGACTATGGCACGGATTCGGTCCTGTTGGGCTTCGAGGACAAGGAGAAACGGAAGCGGGCAATAGACCTGCTGGTCCGCTCGGCAGAATACGCTCAGCGTTACGGCGGCGAAGCCGTGGTAGTGCATCCGGGCGAGGTACCGTTCCCGTATGATATCTCCGGGGAGCTGGAGCAGATCTACGAGGGGCAGGGCAGGGATTCGGCAGCTTACCGCAGCAAGTGGGCGGAGTTGATGGAGCGGCGTGAAGCGTACAGTGCAGGCTATGTGCAGACCATTATTGAGAGTCTGGACGAGGTGTGTAACCGCGCGGTTTCCAAGGGGCTGAATATCCGCTTCGGCATCGAGACCCGCTCCAAGCCGCAGCAGATTCCAACGCTTGCAGAAGCCAAGACGATAATCAATGCGTTAAAAGGAGCGCCTGTCGGCATCTGGTACGACACGGGCCACGCTATTCTGATGGACCGTCTGGGCCTGTATGACAGTATAGGGGAAATGGAAGGGCTGATGAATGATATTGTCGGTGTCCATATTCATGAGACAATCGGCCTTGCCGACCACTGGTGCCCTTATGTGAACAGCGGAGATCCGGATTTCTACGATGCCTATCTGCCGATGATTGAGCGGGCACAGGTCAAGGTGTATGAGCTGAAGGCTGCCTGCCGTCCGGAAGAGATTCATGAGAGTCACCGTCTGCTTACAGCCAAGCTGGCGCGCAGGGGATAGGGCAGAAGGCTGATTTGGCGAGAGCTTCGGGAGTTCCGAGATATCCGCAAGGAGGAAGCGCAATGTATAAGCAACTGGTGGAAAGTAATGACAGAGCAGTAGAAGAGGGAATTCCCCGGCAGGTGCTGGATCAGAGCAACCTGTATTATGGAGGCACCCTTGATCCCCATACGGGGATTGCCTGGGTGAATCACACCACCGGCACCCCGACGGACATGTGTTATTGGGGTGCGGCGCTGGTGAACCCGGATTCCCGGTATTACCGGGATGAGGAGCTGCTGGAGCGGCTGAAGCTGGCAACGGAGTTCGTACTGCGCTTCCAGCATCAGGACGGTTCGATCTCCCCGGGCTGGACGAATTATCATTCGCCGCCGGATACGGCCTTCGTTGTGGTCGGCTACGCGCAGTTATATCAGCTGCTGGCAAAGCAGGAGTGGCCGCCGCTTCAGCCGGTGCTGGACAACATGCTCCTGTTCCTGGAGCAGTCCCTCCCCGTTATGCTTACGGGCGGGGTCCATACTCCGAATCACCGCTGGGTAATGTGCGCGGCACTTGGGTTTCTCTATGAGCTGTTCGGCAGAGAAGAGGCCCGGCAGCGGGCGGATGAATGGCTGGCGGAAGGAATGGATATAACACCGGACGGGGAATGGACCGAGCGGAGCAACGGCATCTACAGCGCCGTAAGTGATATTATGCTGATTCATGCCGCCCGGCTGCTGAATAAGCCGGAGCTGCTGGAACCGGTGCGCCGGAACCTGCACATGATGGTCTACCTTGTTCACCCGTCCGGCGAAGTCGTGACCGATTATTCCGGGCGGCAGGATCTGGGGGTGCTCCACGATCTGTCTCCTTATTATCTGCCGTATGCGATTCTTGCCCGTTCGGACAAGGATGCCGTGCTGGCCGGTATGGCAGAATGGGCTGGACGCTCCTTGTCTAATCCGGGCGTCTGCTCGGTGAACGCCCTGGTACGGATGCTGTTGGAGCCGGAGCTGCAGCAGCCGCCGGAGGTTACAGCCGAGCTGCCTGTGCAGTATGAGCAAATCCTGAACGATGATTTCCTGCGGGACGGCTATCTGCAAAGAATGGAGTCGGCGGGTCACCAGGGGAAGATCTACCACAGCCGGCTGCATACCGACTTCGGGGCGCCTGTAGCACGGCTTAGAGACGGGGCGACCAGCGTGACGCTGATCACAGAGACGCCATCGTTCTTCGCGATGCGCCACGGTGCTGTAAGACTTCTGGCCGTTCAGCTGCATACCAGCTTCAATCCCGGATTCGTGCCGATGCAGGAGATGACCCGGCTGCCTGAGGGCTATCTGCTGAAGGGCGTGCAGAAGAAGGGCTACTACGGTCCGGTGGAGGGAGCACTTCTCCCGCTGGAAGCGGGTACGGCTGTCAGTCCGTGGTATCTTTTGCCGCATCAGAGCCGTCCGCTGACCCATGAACAGACGTTGTCTGTGGAGACAGAGGTACACCGTACAGAGACGGGCTGGACGATCCGGCTGCACTGCGCGGAGCCTGCCCAGGTCCTGGCGCAATTGTCCTTCAAATTTGGCTGGGAAGGCAACTTCACTTCAGGTGAGCTGCAGACGCTGGACGAGGACAACTTCCAATGGAGCGGAGGACAGCTCCGGTACGCCTATGGCGGAGACTGGATCGATCTGACGGGCGGCGAAATGGCGCATCTCGGCAGAACAGCCCCGGAACCCGGCCTGCCTAAGAGCTACAAAACCGTGCAAGTGAACCTCGTGACCCCGTTCGATAAAACCTTCACGATTACTCTCTCTCCTGCGAAGTAGAGAAGGTTGCGGTTGAAGTAGTATCGTGTGGGCGCTGGCATATTCGCTTGGACATCAGATGATGATAAAAGACACCAGTGTGTACGCAAGACACCAGACTCTTCGGAGGCTGGTGTCTTTGCTATGTAGGGATAGGGGGGCCAAGAGTGTTAGCCCCTACCCCGCCCAGTGGTCCGGCGTGCTGGTGGGGGAGAGGTGGAAAGTGGGCGATAGACGGGAATGAAAGGGATAAATCCCTTTGATTTAGTTGAAAGTTGGCGAAAGCCGGAAATGAGAGGGATAAATCCCTTTGGTTTAGCTGAAAGTGGGTGTTTAGCGGTAATGAGTATTGGAAGCGCACATGACTTCCATTTCGAGAGGAAATAAGTGAAAAAGTGTATCTTAATTTAGCTATTTATGATGGTTATAGGGAAATAAGTGGAAAAACGTAATTTAATTATGTTGGTTTCGGCATCTTTGGGTGGCATATGTTTATTTAAGTGTAATTTTTCCAACTGTTGTTGTGGCAGGGGATATTCTTATATGAGCAAGTGGAGAAAATCCAACTACTGTAGTAGCGAGCATATAATCTAATCGTAGCAAGCGTTCACCGTAATCATACTCAGCACAGGAGCCTCCCAAACTGCTGCTTTCTGGGAGTCCGGGAGGCTCCACAATTTTAACTATTAGTCTCCGCCACCGCCAGAATCTCCGCCGCCAGAATCGCCGCCTCCATGTCCACCGTGACCGCCGCTGTCCCAGCCTCCGTGGCTGCCGTTATCCCAGTGACTGCCTCCATGGTTATGGTTATGATCATGTGAATGATTCCCTTGGTGATGACCATGATGATGGCTGGCGCCGCTGTGCCCGTCCGTGCCTGGATGGATTTTGTGGGGGCTGTTTTCGTTGTAGCTGCCCGCATCGGCCCCGGTACCTGTGATGAAATAATGATCTCCAGAGTGAGAACGGGTTCTATTGCCGTAATTGTTGTACCGCGCATTACGATTACTGCGATTAATAGCAATGACCGCAACGAAGATAACTGCTCCTGCGAATAATAAGCTTCCCATCATGCAGAACCTCTCCTTTAACCAAATGTAGGATTGCCCCATAGCTGAATCATACCATAATTCTGGAAACTACCTGGAATGCTGTTTGAATTGTCTCGGGGTGAGGCCGGTATACTTCTTGAATACCTTGGTAAAATAGCTCTGGTCGTTAAAATGCAGACGGGTAGCGATATCCGATAGCGTGATACCGGGCAGCTGGATCAGCCGCTTGGCTTCTTCGACCCGCTGTTGCTGGATGTAGTCGCTGATGGCGGTGCCGGTTTCTTTTTTGAACAGCTGGGACAAGTAACTGGCGCTCATTCCGGCGTATTCAGCCAGTCTGCCGAGCGGAAGCTCCTCATACAGATGATTGTATATATAATTCCGGCACCGGTCGGAGATGCGGGAATGTCTTGCGCTGCGGCTGCCCTCTACCTGATCGGCGAAGTCGCATAGAGCGGCCAGCATGGCGCTGTCTACCGCCGGAATATCGCGAAGCTCCTCAATATGCTGGATATGGAAATCACTGAGGGTATAAGCAGCCTCCCAGAACAGTCCGCCTTCAATCGCCGCACGGGTCGCCAGCGTGATGGAGGAGACGGCGAGATTTTTTTTGCTGCGCAGCTGGCTTTTACGGGACAACCTTCCGTAGCTCTCTTCGGCAAAAGAAGCATGGGTCCGCAGCAGCCCCGCCTTGTCCCCGTTCGTAATATGGCGGAACATTTCGCGTTCCTGCATCGGGTCATGGTGCAGCCATGTATGCTCGCGGCGGTAGGACAAGTCCAGATCCGGGCTGTCGTCCGCCGGATGCAGCGGTTCCGCCAGCGTACCCGCCGCCAGCAGCAGCTCCGTTACGGACATCGCCTGCCCGGTGACAAGCGTGTAGAGCAGCAGCGCCTCGTGATACCAGCGCGTCAGGCTGATCACAGGCAAGCTGCCGTAATACTCCAGCCAGCTTGCCTGCTGTCCAGGCGGGATGTTGTGGTCGCGCAGCAGGCTGGCTGCGTTATCACCGGTAACAGGTGCGTTCAGCGCCGGGCCGATGACGATGGCACCGCCTGTACCGGGAAGCAGGAGAATAATGAAACTCTCCAGGAAGCCGGTTGTGTGCAGATGCGGTAACGCGGGGGCGGCCGCAGCAGCCGTTCCGTCTGCCTCCGCGCTAAGCGTCCCATCCTCTTCAGCATTCCGTCCTGCCGCCCCGCTGCGTCCCCGGACAAGCTCCACCACCTCAACCGGCAGGCCACCCGTTCCCTGGACGGAAGGGCGGTTAAGTGCAGCCGGTGCCAGGGCTAGACGGGGCGCAGCCGTTTCATCCAGCCGCAAGACCGGGACCCGGTAAGCTTCGTAGATCAGCTTGCAGATGTACTGTATATCTTCGTCATTCCCGTTTAGCTTCGCCATGGGCCGCCCCCTTTAATTGTATACTTAGAATACCAAAGATCGAAAGAGAGTACCATAATTGGCCGGAACAGTCGTATAGAATGAAGTCAAGAAACCGTATTCATAGGAGGCTATATAATGGCAAAGGACGTAACAGAGCTGCAAAAGCTCATTTCGCAAATGACACTGGAAGAGAAGGCCGGACTCTGCTCCGGGCTGGATTTTTGGAATACCAAAAGCATTGAACGGCTGGGCATTCCATCAGTGATGGTAACGGACGGTCCCCACGGGCTCCGCAAGCAGCAGGGTGACGCAGATCATCTGGGATTGAATAACAGTGTGCCGGCAACCTGTTTTCCGTCAGCGGCCGGACTGGCCTCCTCGTGGGACCGCGACCTGATCTTCCGGGTAGGTGAGGCGCTGGGAACGGAATGCCAGGTGGAGAATGTTGCTGTTCTGCTCGGACCGGGCAATAATATCAAGCGCTCTCCGCTGAATGGCCGGAACTTTGAATATTTCTCGGAGGACCCGTTCCTGGCCTCAGAGATGGCTGCGAATCATGTGAAGGGGGTGCAGAGCCAGGGCGTCGGCACTTCTCTGAAGCATTATGCTGCCAATAATCAGGAGCACCGCCGTATGTCTATAGATGCTGTTATTGACGAGCGGACGCTGCGTGAGATTTATCTTGCCAGCTTCGAAGGCACTGTGAAGCAGAGCCAGCCGTGGAGTGTGATGTGCTCGTATAATCAGGTGAACGGAGAGTATGCTTCCGAGAGCTATGAGCTGCTGACCAAGGTGCTGCGTGAGGACTGGGGCTTCGAAGGCTTCGTTGTGTCGGACTGGGGAGCGGTCAATGAGCGGGTGAAGGCGCTGGCGGCAGGGCTGGAGCTGGAAATGCCGTCAAGCGCTGGAATTGGGGACGCTAAGATTGTAGCGGCTGTGAAAAGCGGCGAATTGGCTATGGAGACACTGGATCTCGCGGTAGAACGAATGCTGGCCTTTATCTTCAAAAGTGTCGAAAACCGCAACCCGCAAGCGGTCTTCGACCCGGAGAAGCATCATCAGCTTGCACGCGAAGTGGCCCGGGAGAGTATGGTGCTGCTGAAGAACGAAGGCGGAATTCTGCCTCTCGCTAAGAACGGCCGGATTGCCGTGATCGGCGAATTCGCCAAGCAGCCGCGTTATCAGGGCGGGGGCAGCTCGCATGTGAATCCATCCCGGATGGATGATGCCTTCGCCGAATTGCAGGCCGTTGCCGGGGATGCAGCTAGCTTCCTGTATGCACAGGGTTATGAGCTGGAGAGCGATGACATCAATGCTGATCTGCTGCGCGAAGCCTGCGATACAGCAGCCAAGGCGGATGCAGCTGTGCTGTTCCTTGGCCTGCCTGACCGCTACGAATCGGAGGGCTATGACCGTAGCCATCTGCTGCTGCCTGCGAGCCATAAGGCGCTGATTGAAGCGGTGGCCGAGGTTCAGAGCGAGATTATTGTAGTGCTGAGCAACGGCGCACCGGTCGAGATGCCTTGGCTGCATAGGGCGAAGGCGGTGCTTGAAGGCTATTTGGGCGGTCAAGCTTTTGGCGGTGCGGTAGCGGACCTGCTCTTCGGCGAAGTGAGCCCGAGCGGCAAGCTGGCGGAGACCTTCCCTATGAAGCTGAGCGACAATCCGTCATTCCTGAACTTCCCCGGTGAAGGCGATACGGTGGAGTATAAGGAAGGCTTGTTCGTAGGCTACCGTTATTATGATAAAAAAGAAATAGAGCCGCTGTTCCCCTTCGGCTTCGGCCTTAGCTACACGCAGTTCGAATACAGCCGTCTGCTGCTGGAGCAGACCCGCATTCAGGACACAGATACCGTTCAGGTATCGGTCACGGTCAAGAACACCGGCAGCAGAGCGGGCAAGGAAGTCGTGCAGCTCTATGTCAGCGATGTGGAGAGCAGTGTGATCCGTCCGCTGCAGGAGCTGAAGGGCTTCGCCAAGATTGAGCTGCAGCCCGGGGAAGAACGCATCGTAACCTTTACTTTGGATAAGCGTTCCTTTGCCTACTACAATGTGAAGCTGGCTGACTGGCATGTAGAGAGCGGGATGTTCAAGATCTCTGTCGGATCTTCGTCACGCGATATCCGCCTGAGCGCGGAGCTTGAGGTAGAGTCCACAGTGAAGCTGTCCGGCCGCTTCCACCGCAACACTACAGTCGGCGATTTGCTCGCCAATCCGCTGACGGAGGAGAAGGCGAAGAGCTTCAGCAGCGTGTTCGGGCTGGAGGATGTGCTTGGCGACAATCCGGAGATGCTGCTGGCCATGATGAAATATATGCCGCTGCGCGCCATGATCGGCTTCGGCCAGGGCAAGTATAGCGAGGCGGATCTGGAAGCGGATCTGCAGGAGCTGAACAGGCTGGCGGGACAGGCGTAGAACCTATCCCGCGGGAAGGCATAGAGCTTGCCCTCCTTGCAGGAAGACTAAGAGGCAGCGGGATATGCAGTCCGCTGCCTTAAGCTTAGGAAGGGGCAAGCCAGATTAATATTCTCCAATACCAGACCCTAGAATTGTCCAATACTGCAGTGAAGCCAATCCGTTACAATGTAAGCGTAATCATAAAAAGAGGTGATTAGAAGGATGTCAATATCTGCATTGAAATGGTACACCAGCTCCGAGCAGGCGCAATGGGTGGCACGGAAAGCGCCGGAACAAGCACCTGCCGGAACGATACCTAATCTGACAATTACACCGGACAGCTATCAAACGCTTGAAGGCTTCGGAGGATGCTTCAACGAGCTGGGTTATGAGGCCATGTCTGTTTTACCGGAGGAGGAGCGGGCGAAGCTCATGCACGCACTGTTTCATCCGCAAGGGGAACAGCGGCTGAGCATCTGCCGTTTGCCAATTGGGGCCAGTGACTATGCCCTGGAATGGTACAGCCATAATGAGACAGACGGCGATTATGCGATGGAGCATTTCTCCATTGAACGTGACCGGAAGTACCTGATTCCATATATCAAAGAGGCGCTGGCACTCAATCCTGAATTGAAGCTGTTCGCCTCCCCGTGGAGCCCGCCAACCTGGATGAAGTTCCCGAAGGCTTATAATTACGGTACGCTGCGGTGGGAACCGGAGATTCTTGCTGCTTATGCCTTGTACTTCGTGAAGTTCGTGCAGGCCTACCGGGAAGAAGGGATCACCATTCACCAGGTCCATGTACAGAATGAGGTGGTGGCTGACCAGAAATTCCCTTCCTGTGTCTGGACCGGAGAGCAGCTTAGAGAATTCATCCGTGATTATCTGGGCCCTGCGTTCGAGGCCCATGGGCTGGATACAGAGATCTGGCTCGGCACGATCAATGCGCCGGACCCCTGGGAAGAGTTAATCAAGCAAAAGACCTCTGATTATGACGCCTACGCAGGCGTGGTTCTCAGTGATCCCGAGGCCTACAAATATGTGAAGGGTGTCGGCTATCAGTGGGCAGGCAAATATGCCATCCAGCGGACAGTGCAGAGCTACCCTGAGCTTAGATATATGCAGACAGAGAATGAATGCGGAGACGGGCAGAATACATGGTTCTATGCCAAGTATGTCTATAATCTGTACCAGCATTATTTCTCCAATGGCGTGAACGCTTATATTTACTGGAACATGGTTCTTGCACCGCATGGCCGCAGTACCTGGGGCTGGGAGCAAAATTCTATGCTGACGGTAGATCCCGCCACGCGGCTGCCAGTGGCTAACCCCGAGTATTATGTCATGAAGCATTTCTCCCGCTTCGCCATGCCGGGCTCGGTCCGTGCCGGACTAATAGGTCCGTGGAGCGGACATGCCACCGCATTCCGCACACCGGCGGGCGCCTTGACCCTGGTGATTGCCAACCTGTATAAGGAGTCCCGGACGCTGCATCTCGAATACGGTGCCGCGCTGCACTCCTTTGTGCTTGAGGCGGAATCTTTCCATACCATTGTTTTAGAGAAATAGGCGGATTCGGAAGACTCCGCTTCAGGCTGTAAGTAAATGAACTAGCGCCCCCTTAATACCGGGCGTTAGTTTTTTGCTACAGTTCGGGATACAATACGGCAAGTAAGAACGGGGGGTTGATGTGAAGCATGTATGCCCGATGGATGAGAAGGCTCATTGAACCCTTCCGGCGGAGTATCCGCAATAAACTGATGCTGACGATGATTGTGCTGGCCGTAGCACCGATTATTGCAATTACAGCGCTAGCCGCAGAGAATAACCGCCGTTCGATGGAGGAAGAGGTAATCAGCACCACGCTCTCCAACATGAAATGGACGGGCATCCATCTCGGCAGCCAGTTCGCCCAATTGAACAATCTGATCTACACCGTGCTGATCAGTCCGCATCTCAGCGATTATCTCGCGAATGCCGAAGAACAGAATCTCTCCAGCCAGTTCACCTCCCAGCGGAACATTATAGATACATTGACCAATCTGTTCTATTCTGCCGGTAACCATGTGATTGGAGTCGAGTTGTATCTGAAGGACTATAACAAGCTATTCACGATTCATGCCTCCTCAAGTGATATTGCATCACTGCAAGCAGTTCCGCCGGCCTATAAGCTGCTGTTCGACCAGAACCGGGACTTCACGGTTACAACCGACCGTAAGGACCCGGGCAGATTCGAACTGATCCGCAGCATCAACCGGTTCGAGAATCAGGAGAAGCTGGGGGCGGTTGCACTCCAGATCCGCTGGGGAATGCTGGACCAGACACTGAATTTGCTTAGAAGGGGAGCCGAAGACACAGTTATAATAGCGAGTGCTGACGGGCAGATATTGTACCAGCCCTCAGGCATAGCACCTTCGCCAGTCATCTTAAGCAGGGTCGCCGGGACCGGAGAGGCCCAAGGCTATTTTCGCGCAGACCATGAGTATGTATTCTACAGCACTATTGATCCGGTAGGCCTGAAGCTGATCACCGTCCTCCCCACCAGCTTCATCAACGAAAGTGCTATGAACACCATGAAGTTTGGTCTGATTGTGGGCGCTATTTCGGTGGCGGTAGCCGTTCTACTAGCTGTTCTGCTGGCCTGGCGTCTGGCTACGCCGATCGTACGTCTGGCCCGTTCGGTCCAGGGCTTCGGCATGATGAAGGAGCGGGGGCCGCGGCCCAGTTACCGGGTGGATGAAATCGGCCTGCTTGAGATGAAGCTGGATCAGATGGCCCACCGTATCCGTGAGCATATTAAGAACGAATACATGATTACCTTGGAGAAAAAGAGTGCCGAGCTGAAGGCGCTGCAGGCGCAGATCAACCCGCATTTCCTGCAAAATACACTGCAGATGATCGGCAGCATGCTGTTTATGAACAGTCCCTCAGATAGCTATGGAGTGCTTAGATCCCTCAGTGATATGTTCCGTTATATTATCCGCGAGCCGGATGATCTGGCGCCGCTACGGGCTGAGCTTAAGCACCTTAGCGATTATATGCTGATCCAGCAGCAACGGTTTGCTGCCCGCCTCAGCTACAGTCTTGAGGTCGACGAGGCTGCCCTAACCAGTCTGATTCCCAAGCTGAGCCTGCAGCCGATTGTAGAGAATGCTTTCTTCCATGGCCTTGAGCCGAAGGAAGGAGCCTGGGAGCTGAAGGTGGAGGTGACCTGCCGGGAGGGTGATACGGTGATCCACATCATTGACAATGGGATCGGGATCGAAGCAGACCGGCTGGCCGGACTGCGGAGAAGTCTGGAGGGTCGAGACAGCTCCCGGACCTCGGGGGAGCGGATCGGGCTTGGCAATGTGGCTGCGAGGACACGGATGCATTTCGGCAGCAGATACGGACTTGAGTTATCCAGCCGGCATGGGCAGGGCACTATTGTAACTTTAACTATCCCGCAGGAGAGGAATGAGATGAAGCATGATCAAGGTGCTGGTGGTGGATGATGAGGGCTGGAACCGTGAACTGATCAAGACTTTCGGGGAGTGGCAGTCCTATGGAATGGAGATCGTCGGCGAAGCAGAAGGGGGGAATGAAGCCCTCCGCCTTGCCGGGACTCTTGAGCCGGATATTGTAATCACGGATATGCGTATGCCCGGCACAGACGGGGTCATGCTGATGAATGCGCTGCATAGAGAGTACCCGGATATTAAGATCATCGTGATCAGCGGCTACGATGATTTCAAATATGCCCAGAGTGCACTGCGGAACGGTGCAGTAGATTACTTACTGAAGCCTGTCGATCCCAGGGAACTGAACGCTGTGCTGGATAAATGCCGCATGGAACTGATGGAGATCCGTGCAGAACAGGAGCGGTATACGCTGGATATTGATATCACCTGGTCTCTCTCCAACCATAAGCAGCTGATGAAGGTTCACTTCAATGAACTTAATGTAGACAGTGTTAATTCAGTACTGGGCAATGTTACAGAGGAGCTGAAGCTGGGCGGTATTCAGAGCCCGGGGATGCTGCGGCAGGCCGCCAGTGAAATGCTGCTTCTGCTGAAGGAACTGCTGCGCGGAAACGGACTGGAGGATGCACAGCTGAAGACGGAGATTCCGAATGCGGTACTGGCTACACCTGAGAGTCTGGAGTGCTGGCTAAGGGAGCTGTACGGGGGAAGTCTGGAACAGCTGATCGGGCAGCGCCGGTTCAAGAACAAGCTCAACCTTGAGGATGTCCGGCAGTACATCTGCGGGCATTATGCAGAGGCAGTAACCCTGGAGGGGCTCTCCAGAGTGTTTTTTGTCAGCAAAGAATATTTAAGCAAGGTGTTCAAGCTTGAATACGGCATCAATGTTACGGATTTTATTCTTCAGCTGCGGATGGACAAAGCGAAGCAGTGGCTGGAAGGCGGGAATATTCCGATCAAGACGGTGGCAGAGCTTGCGGGATACGAGGATGTCGGCTACTTTTACAGGGTGTTCAAGAAGCATTTCGGTATAGCTCCCGGTGAAATGAGAAAGCAGTCCGAAGGTTTAAAAATGTCCAATGCTGAAGGGTAACGCCGTCCAATTCAACGATTTCATAATCAGGATACAATGAAAGCGTTAACAAACATAGACATTGGGAGGTCTTACAGTATGGGGACAATGGGCAAAGGAATGCTGGTTACGTTGCTGGCGGCTGCACTTCTTGCAGGCTGCGGCAGCAACAACAATGGAAGTGCGGTCAATACGGCTGGAGAAGAATCAGGGAGCGGTAATGGGAATGCCAAGAGTGTCACGCTGAAGATGTTCATCGCACAGCCGCGCTTCAAGGAGCATTACGACAACTATATTGCAGAATTCGTGAAGAAAGAGAAGGCGGACAAGAATATCGATGTTACCGTACAGCTGGAAATGCCGACAGCCGACAATGCCTCCCAGATCCTGAAGACACGGCTTGCTTCTAATGATGCACCGGATATCTTTGCCCTTCATGCTGTCAATGAAATCCCATCCTATTATAAAGCCGGATATTTGGAGGACTTATCCAGCCAGCCTTTTGCCGCCAAGCTGCTGGACAGCGTTAAGCCTTCAGTGACGACTGCCGACGGCAAGATTGTGGCGCTTCCGCTTGAGACGCTCTCCTGGGGCTACTTGTACAACAAGAAGATCTTCAGCGAGCAGGGACTGACTCCGCCAGCCACACTGACTGAGATGAAGACCGTGATCGGTAAGCTGAAGGATAAGCAGATTACGCCGTTTGTCCTCTCCTACAAAGAATCCTGGATTCCGCAGTTGGTGCTTCCGCTGGCCGTAGGTGGAATGGTGAAGACTCAAGATCCTGATTTTGTAGACAAGATGAACAAGGATGAAGGGTCATTCACAGAGATGAAGTCGGCCATCTTCGATATCTTTGATCTGATTAATGCGAATGGTACAGACAAAGCTACTGAGGTAGGCGGCGATGACGGTGCGGCAGCCTTTGCGGCAGGCAAGGGAGCCATGTGGCTTATGGGGCCGTGGTATGCCGAGACGATTCTCAAATCGAACCCGGATCTGGACTTCGGCGTTGCTCCGCTTCCCGTCAGTGATGATCCGGCTGCAACTCTGATTAACTTGAGCGCCTCCACCTCGCTGGCTTTATCGCCAACCAGCAAAAACAAGGAGGTAGCACTTGATTTCCTGAACTATGTGCTGGATGATCAGGCTTCGAACGGCCTGTTCCAAGCGCTGAAATTCAATCCGGTTGCCACGGTTCACACCTATGAGAGCTATCCTTGGATTACAGAAGCTACTACTTACGTCAAAGCAGGCAAATCCGTACAGGACCCGGCTATCCCGCAATCCGTGAAGGATGAAGTGGGCAAGGGGCTGCAGGCCTATTATGCCGGTCAAGTGTCGCAGGATGATGTCCTGAAGGCACTTGACAAGGCCTGGAAATCCTTCAACAAGGTGAATAAATAAGCTGCAGCCAAGCACTGGAACGGAAGGCAGGTGAGCCTGTCTTCCTCCACCCTGGTCAGTTATATTTATGGGAGAGGAGCGGATTCTGTGCCGGTCAAGAGCTATAAAAATATAGCTTCACTGCTTGCTTTCGTCGCACCCGCATTGATCATTTATTCAATATTTCTGCTGATTCCTACCATCGGAGGCATGTATTACAGCTTAACCGACTGGAACGGTCTGAACGCCAATTATTCGTTTATCGGACTCGGTAATTTCATTGAGGTGCTGCGGGAGGACCCCGACTTTATAAATGCGCTGCTGTTCACACTGAAATATGTGTTGTTCATGATTGTTTTGCAGAATGTGCTCGCGCTTGTGCTGGCAGTATGTATTGAGACGAAGACGCGCAGCAAAGGCTTATTCCGGACGATCTTCTTCATGCCGAATATGATCAGCACCATCATCAGCGCGTTCATGTGGACCTTCGTATTCTCGCAAGTGCTGCCGCAGCTGGCGGAGAAGACCGCTTTGACGTTTCTGGACCAGCTATGGATCGGCAATCCGAAAGTCTCTTTTTATTCGATCATTATCGTATCGCTGTGGAATGGTGTCGGCTATATGATGATTATATATCTGGCCGCGTTGCAGGGTGTGCCGCAGAGTCTGAAGGAAGCTGCCGTGATCGACGGGGCAAGCCCCTTCCAGACCTTCCGCAAAGTCACGCTGCCTATGATTACCCATGCCGTGACCATCTGCCTGTTCCTGACGCTGAATGGGGCATTCAAAGTGTTCGAGGTGGTCTATGGACTCACCGGCGGCGGTCCCGGACGCAGTACCCAAGTCATTACAATGAATATTTATGAGGAAGCCTTCTCTAACAACTTCAGGTATGGGTACGCGAGTGCCAAATCAGTGATTCTGTTCATCATCATTCTGCTGTTCACCTTCATTCAAATCAGTGTTATGAAAAGAAAAGAGGTGGAGGCATGAGGCTGAGGAAAGGCAGCTCCTTCTGTATCACCTTGTTCCTCTGCGCAGGTGCGCTGATCTCCTTTTTCCCGATTTATCTGGCAGTTATTAATTCTGTGAAGACCCAGGGAGAGATGTTTAGCTCGTTCGTGGCCCTGCCGACCAAGCTGCATTTCGAGAATTACAGCCAGGCTTTTGCCAAAATCCATCTGTTGAACAGCACGCTTAATTCAGTAATTGTATCGGTGCTCGGAATTGCAGGCATTATCTGCTGTGCAGCCTTGGCCGGCTATAAGCTGTCCCGGACCTCCGGCAGACTGAGCGCCGCTATCTTCTCTCTGTTCATCGCTTCCATGCTCGTCCCGTTTCACTCGATCATGATTCCGCTGACCCGCATGGCCAAAGCACTGCATGTCAGCGGCAGCACTTACGGGCTGGCGGTCATCTATATCGGGCTTGGCGTAAATATGGCCGTGTTCCTGTATCACGGGTTTGTCAAATCCATTCCCCGTGAACTGGAGGAGGCTGCGCGCATTGACGGGTGCGGAGAGTTCCAGACGTTCTGGCGGATTATATTTCCGCTGCTGGTTCCGATCACGGTGACTATTGCGATTCTCGACTTCCTGTGGATCTGGAATGATTTCCTGTTGCCTCTGCTTATGCTGACGGATACTACCAAATATACACTGATTCTGTCGACCAACACCTTGTTCGGGGAATATAACAAAGAATGGCCGCTAATCCTGGCAGCACTCGTATTAACCGCGCTCCCTGTCATTGTGATTTATGGGTTCTTTCAGAAGTTTATTATGCATGGAATTGCCGAGGGGGCCATTAAGGGCTAATCATCAGCCGGGACCGCCGGCGGCTTGAGAGTTGCTTTTGGCAGAGTGATTTGCTAACATAGGATGTAAGTTAATAATTTAGTTAATAGTTCTCTAGGGTTCCGCAGCAGGTAGACACCGCTGGTCTGGTCCGAGGGAGAACACACGGATGAAGCCAATCCGTGTATACACGGAGGGACAAAAGCCCGGGAGGTATCGTCAGTCAATGACGATAACCTTCCGGGCTTATTTTATGAAACAGGAGGACGGAGAAATGAAGAAGAACACTAAGAGCTGGATCATGATTGCAGGCGCTGCCTGCTTTGAAGTGATATGGGTCATCGGGCTGAAGCATGCCTCCGCTCCATGGGAATGGGCGGTTACGGTAGCGGCTATCCTGATCAGCTTCTACGCCCTTATTTGGGCTAGCGGCAGGCTGCCGGTAGGGACGGTCTATGCTGTATTTGTCGGACTTGGAACAGCGGGTACCGTTCTGGCAGGTGGAGTCCTGTTCGGTGAACCGCTGCGGCCGCTGAAGCTGCTGCTGATCGGCCTGCTGCTGGCGGGCGTCGTCGGCTTGAAGCTGGTTACCCCGGCTCAGGCTGAACCTGAACAGGCAAAGGAGATGAATTGAGATGGCATGGGTGATGCTGATTACCGCCGGAATATGTGAAATGTTCGGGGTCGCCATGATTGGCAAGCTGTACAAAAACCGCAACTGGCAGTCCTTCTGTCTTTTGATTCTAGGCTTCGGGGCAAGCTTTCTGCTGTTGTCTCTGGCGATGGAGAGTCTGCCCATGGGAATTGCTTATGCGATCTGGACAGGGATTGGAGCGTCCGGAGCGGCGATCATGGGGATGTTGTTCTTCGGCGAAGCACGTGATCTGCGGCGAATTCTTTGCATTGTGCTGATTCTGGGTGCCGTAACGGGCCTGAAGCTAATCGGCTGAGGCTGCTGAAACTTTACAGAGCTTCACGCTTACCCGGATGTTTCGCAGGCGCTATTATGGTAAGTATAGTAAGGAAGAACATTATTCTTATAAGGAGACTTATCACATATGAGCAAACCTGTATCTGAGAGTATCCGCCTGAATGACGGAGCTGTGCTGCCCAGACTGGGGCAGGGGACGTGGAGGATTGGCGACCAGCCGGCGAACCGGGCAGAAGAGATTGCTGCGCTTCGTCAGGGCGTGGAGCTGGGCATGAATCTGATTGACACGGCTGAGATGTACGGGGACGGCCGCTCCGAGGAGCTGGTAGGTGAAGCGCTGCGGGGCATCCGCGACAGCGTATTCCTGGTCTCTAAGGTGTACCCGCATAATGCAGGCGGCACTAAGCTGATCAGCAGCTGTGAAGCCAGCCTGAAGCGGCTCGGCACGGACCATCTGGACCTGTACCTGCTGCATTGGCGCGGCAATATTCCTCTGGAAGAGACCGTGGAGGGGATGGAGGCGCTGGTTGCAACCGGCAAAATCGCCCGCTGGGGCGTATCCAATCTGGATACGGCAGATATGCAGGAGCTGCTGCACATCCCCGGCGGCAATCACTGCGCAGTGAATCAAGTGCTCTATCATCTGGGCTCAAGAGGGATTGAGCATGAATTGCTGCCTTGGCTGAGAGGACATAAGATTCCTGTTATGGCCTATTCTCCGCTGGCGCAGGCAGGCAGCCTGAGAAAAGGGCTGACCGAGAACGAAGCCGTGCAGCGGATTGCCCGGAATCATGAGGTCACTCCGCTGCAGGTTCTGCTGGCCTGGACCCTCCGTGACGGGGATGTCATCGCTATTCCCAAGGCTGCCACCCGTGAGCACGTGAATGAGAATGCGGCTGCTGCGGGGCTTGTGCTTACAGACGACGAGCTGTGGCAGCTCGACGATGCTTTTCCCCAGCCGTCGTGGAAGGTTCCGTTGGACATGATTTGATCATAGCTTAACTGCTGCTGCATGGCATAGCCGTCTCCGCTTAGGGGGGCGGCTTTTTGTTTTGGGGTCCCCGCAAAGTACCTGAATCATCACCTACGCTAAAGCCCCACTTTGTGGGGTTACTTTGCTGTCTTGGATACTATGCGATAAACCGAATACAATTCAAGACATGATATTATACGTGAATTTGTGCATCCTATGAGGAAGCTTGTAGGCCGATTGGAGCAAGGCGGATACCGGACTTAAGCCCCTTGGCAGGAGCTCTTAAATGTTGTCAACAACGTTCATGCCGAAACCGTGTTTTCAATTTGGTGACAAAGAAAGCGCTTTGATTTACGATGTGTTCAAAGGGAAAACACCTTTCAGAATGCAGTGCGGAAGGTTCCCGTTCATCACAATAAGGGGGCATCTTAAATGGCCACAACGGCAACGAAACAAGCTTCATCCGGCGGTGCAAGGGTGAAGGTTCAACAATTCGGACGTATGCTCAGCGGTATGGTAATGCCGAATATCGGCGCTTTTATCGCTTGGGGATTGATTACAGCATTATTTATTCCAACGGGCTGGTATCCCAATGAGAGCCTTGCAGCTCTGGTAGGCCCAATCATTAACTACCTGCTTCCTCTCTTGATCGGTTACACCGGCGGACAGATGGTTCACGGCAAACGCGGTGCTGTCATCGGCGCACTGGTAACCATGGGGGTTATCGTAGGCTCAACGATCCCAATGTTCCTGGGTGCGATGATTGTCGGTCCGCTGGCTGCCTGGGTGCTGAAGCAGTTCGACAAGGCAGTGGACGGCAAAATCAGAGCCGGGTTCGAAATGCTGGTCAATAACTTCTCGCTGGGGATCATCGGCGGCGCGTTGACGCTGGGAGCCTTAAAAGGCGTTGGGCCGCTGGTTCAAGGTTTGACCAACATCCTCTCAAATGGCGTGGAGTTCCTGGTTAACCACAATCTGCTGCCGCTCATCAACATCATCATTGAGCCGGCCAAGGTATTGTTCCTGAACAATGCGATCAACCACGGGGTACTGGGACCGATTGCGCTTGAAGAATCCCAGAGAATCGGCAAATCCATCCTGTTCATGCTCGAATCAAATCCGGGTCCTGGTCTGGGGATCCTGCTGGCATACTGGCTGGCGGGCAAAGGCTCTGCCAAATCTTCCGCACCGGGCGCCATTATCATTCACTTCCTGGGCGGGATTCATGAGATCTACTTCCCTTACATCCTGATGAATCCGCGTCTGATTCTGGCGGTCATCGGCGGCGGAATGTCCGGTACATTCACCTTCCAGATGCTGGGCGCCGGTCTGGTAGCTTCTCCTTCGCCAGGCAGTATCTTTGCTTACTTCGCAATGACGCCTAAGGGCGGATATCTTCCAATGATTGCTGGGGTAGTCGTTGCTACTATCGTATCGTTCCTGATTGCAGCGGTGCTTCTGAGATCTTCCAAGAATAATGATCAAGAAGAGATGGATTTGGAAGCGGCAGAAGCCAGAATGAGAGACATGAAGTCTGCAGGTACGGCAGCGCAGACTGCTGCAACTGCAACGGTGGCTTCCAATGTCCGCACCAAAGCCAATGTGAACAAAATCGTCTTCGCTTGTGATGCAGGGATGGGCTCCAGTGCAATGGGCGCCTCGGTCCTAAGAAAGAAGCTGCAAAATGCAGGGGTGAACATCACCGTTACGAACTCTGCGGTCAGTGAAATTCCGGCGGACGCAGACATCGTGGTCACCCAGAAGACGCTTACCGACCGGGCGATTGCCAGCAATCCAAGGGCAGAGCATATCTCGATTGATAACTTCCTGAAGAGCCCGAAATATGATGAGCTTGTAGAACGTTTGAAGTAAGAGGCACAAGTGTAAAATCTAAGTATATACTTCTCGCTGAAACGGATGCCGTCCCTTATAGGACGGCATATCCGTTTGTGCTTGAAATATAAGAATTTATAGGCATCGCTTTATAAATGATCCTTCTATTTTTCGCTGAAACGGTACCGTCCTTCAAAAGGGCGGCAAAGCCGTTTCCACTTAATGCAAGGCGGAGGGTTAGCGGAAATGACGAAAATTACCGCCAGACAGCGCCAGATCCTGTGGCTTCTGCTCGAAGTAAGCGGAGAGATTACCGCTGTGAAAATTGCCGAGGCTACCGGGGTAAGCGTAAGAACCGTACACCGGGAGATGGAGGATATAGAGTCCGCAATTGAAAACTTTGGTCTTCATCTGATCAAAAAATCAGGCAAAGGTATTGGGTTGAGCGGCCCGGAGGCCGGTCTTGCGGAGCTGCGCCTGTTCCTGCGGGAAGAGAAGCCGGCGGATTATTCCGGCGAAGACCGCAAGGTATTCGAGCTCTGCGTTCTGCTGGAGGCGGAGGAGCCGGTGAAGCTGTTCACACTTGCGCATTCCCTTAAGGTTACAGTTGCTTCTATCAGCTATGATCTGGATGAACTGGAGCAGTGGGTCCGTAAGTTTGGGCTGGAGCTGGTCCGGAGAAGAGGCTATGGCGTAGAAATCACCGGCAGCGAGCTCGACAAGCGCCGGGCGATCGGCCGTTTAGCTGCAGAGCATCTGGATTTGTCTGATCTGGTCGGCCATGGTTCTCTGGCTGAGAGCAATCCGGCTTTTCGCGTGCTGCTGACTACAGTAGGTCAGGCTAAGCTCATGGAAGTAGAGAATACGCTGTGGGATATGGAATGGAAATGGACGGCGGAGCTGCCCGAAATTGTCTATATGGAAATGCTCCTGGCCCTTGCCGTCACTACCCGGCGGATTGAGCTTAGCCGGAGCATCGACAGCGGGGCGGAAGCAGGCTATTCCAGGGTGTCCGACCACCGGAACATTGCCGGAGCCGAGCGATTTGTGCAGCAGCTCGCAGAGGTGCTTGAGCTGAAGATTCCCCGGGTAGAGATTCTATATATTGCCGGGTTGTTCGACCGGGTTCAGGATTCCTTCTCCTCTTCGGGCTATGCTTACGGCGATATTGAATTAATGGAGATTGTTTACAAGCTGACCGAGAGCGTGGTCAAGCGGACGGGGCTGCCCTTTCAGAGCGACCGTTCCCTGCGCGAAGGTCTGCTGGAGCATATTGATCCGGCATTGAAGCGGATTCGGGAGGGCACACGTATCCGTAACCCGCTGCTCGGCCCGATCCGCAGGGATTACGAATATCTGTTCAACATCATCCGCGCAGCCGTAGAGGATATGCAGCTGGAGCCCCAGATCCCGGATGAAGAGATTGGATTTCTGGTCATGCATTTCGGAGCTTCCGCAGAGCGGCTGAACCAGCTAAGGCGCAACGTAAGAGCCATTCTGGTCTGTGCCAGCGGCCTCAGCTCCTCTCGGCTGCTAGCCACCCGGCTGACCAAGGAAATGCCGCAGATTGAGATTCTCGGCAACATCTCCTGGTATGAAGCGGCGCGCCTGCCGGATGAAGATTACGATCTGATTATATCTACCATTGATCTGCCGATTGATAAGGAGCGTTACATCAAGATTAGCCCCCTGCTCACAGCGGAGGAGATCGAAAAGCTGCTGAATTACATTCAGAATACGACGCTGCGGGAACGGGAGAAGGGGATGCCCAGTGAACCGGACCACGTGGTCCGGGAGGAAGCCTCGCTTGAACGGCTCAGGAGCTACAAGGGCATCCTGGATGAGATCGTCAGCTTGCTGGAGCGGTTCCGGTTCCATCCGATTGATAATAAGGGGATGGATCTGTCAGCGACGATAGTGGAGATGCTGGAGACGCTGAATGGAAACGGCGTGGTCGGGGATGCCGGTATTGTGCTGGAGCGTCTGCTCGAACGGGAGCGGATGACCAGCCAGGTGATCCCTGATACCGCACTGGCGCTGTTCCATACCAGAAGCAGCCATATTCACCTGTCATCGCTGACCCTGTACCGGCTCGATCAACCCGTAATTCTGGAGGGGGATACAGAGGTCAGAGTCATTCTGCTTATGCTGGCTCCGCGCAGACTCTCTAAGGAGAGCCTGGAGGTGCTCAGCGAGATCAGTGCACTGCTGCTGAACTCCGAGCTGGTTCAATTGCTGGAAGAGCGTTCAGAGTCAGAGATCCGGGGGTATTTATCCTCGGAGCTGCTGCATTTTTTCCAAAATAAATGTTGAAAGAGGGAGAAACCATATGAGTATCCTGTCAGAAAATAAAGTGATTATGCACGGTGCTGCCAACGATAAATACGAAGCCATCAAGATGGCGGGTAAGCTGCTGGTCGATGCAGGGCATGTAACGGAGGAATATGTTCCCAAGATGCTGGAGCGCGAGGAAGTAGTGTCCACGTATATGGGCGGCGGATTGGCTATTCCGCACGGTACTAAGGAAGCGCGGCCTTATATTAAGTCCACTGGGTTATCTATCATCCGCTTCCCGGACGGGGTGGATTTCGGCGGCGATGAGCCGGCGTTTGTTGTCATCGGCATTGCAGCCGCAGGCGACGGACATATGGAGGTTCTGACGAACGTGGCGATGATTTTCACCGAGGATGATGCCATTGAACGCGTCATGAACGCTCCTACAGCTGCTGATGTCATTGCAATCTTCGAAGGAGGACTGGAGTAATGAAGGCGGTCCATTTCGGCGCGGGCAATATCGGCAGGGGCTTCATCGGGCTGCTGCTGTCGCAGGCGGGGTATGAAGTCACTTTTGTGGATGTGAATGAGGCCTTTGTTGCCCAGCTCAAGGAACGCGGGGAGTATCCGGTCACGCTGGCGAGCGACGGTCAGGAAACGGTCATCGTGAAGAATGTTACGGCTCTTAGCAGTGTAACGCATGCAGATGAAGTGGCGGCCGCCATTGCTGAAGCGGATCTGGTTACTACGGCGGTCGGCGTATCGATTCTGAAGCATATCGCAGGAACGGTGGCGGACGGCATCCGCCGGAGAGTAACTGTCTCCTCCGCACCGCTGCATGTGATCGCCTGCGAGAATGCAATTGGCGGCAGTGCGCAGCTCAAGGAACTGGTGTACGCGAAGCTGGATGAAGAGACCCGTGCGAAGGCTGAATCTTCAGTTGCTTTTCCTAACGCGGCAGTGGACCGGATCGTTCCGCTCCAGCAGCACGAGGATATTCTCAAGGTGGTCGTTGAGCCGTTCTATGAATGGGTGGTGGACGCCTCGCAGATGATCCCGGGCTATACGCCGGTTGAAGGGGTGCATTATGTAGAGAATCTGGAGCCGTATATTGAACGCAAGCTCTTCACTGTGAACACGGGCCACTGCTCTGCGGCGTACCTTGGTTTCCTGCAGGGCTACGAGACCATTCAGCAGGCTATGGCGGATGAGGCTTTAACGGCGAAGGTTCGTGAGGTGCTGGAGGAGACCGGCGCGGTGCTGGTCCAGAAGCATGGCTTCGATGCAGCGGAACACAGTAAGTATATCGATAAAATTCTGGAGCGCTTCCGCAATCCGGCGCTGACCGATGAGGTATCCCGTGTAGGGCGTTCGCCGCTGCGCAAGCTGTCACCGAGTGACCGTCTGGTATCCCCTGCAACACAGGCGTATGACAGAGGGCTGAGCTACACGGCGCTGACGCGTTCCATGGCAGGTGCGCTGCTGTTCAAGGCGGGGGATGACCCCGAAGCGGTAGAGCTGCAAGCTGCAATCGCGGAGCTTGGAGCAGAAGCCGCACTGACGAAGTACACGGGGCTTGCTGCGGATCACAAGGTTCATCAGTCTGCGATGGAGCAATACTCGAAGCTGAGCTAATAACATAAAAATACAGCCGCAAGGAAAGCCTATAAGCTTATCCTTGCGGCTATTTGTGTTAGAAAGAAAAGACTTTATATGTTCTGGGGTCCCCGCAAAGTGCCTGAATAGGCTTCGGAGCAAAAGCCCCACTTTGTGGGGAGGTTGTCTAGCTGTTCTCCAGAATCGTCTGCAGTGTCGTGCGGTCCAGTCCTTGCACCAGCTTAATCAGCAGCTCTTTGGCTGCCGCATAATCATCACTGTGGATGATCGAGGTTGCCGTGTGGATGTAACGGGAGCAGATGCCGATCACTGCTGAAGGAATACCAATTCCGCTGAGATGCACCTGACCCGCATCCGTTCCTCCCTGGGAGACGAAATACTGGTATTTGATCTTATGAGTATCAGCCGTATCCTGCACGTATTCAATCAGTCCCCGGTGGGTAATCATCGTCGGGTCAAAAATACGCAGCAGCGCGCCCTGGCCCAGATGGCCGAAGGCCTGGCGGTCGCCGGTCATATCGGCAGCGGCGCTGGCGTCCAGCCCGAAGAAAATATCCGGGGCCAGCAGATTGGCGGCCGTCCGGGCACCACGCAGCCCGACCTCTTCCTGAACGGTAGCCCCGCAGTAGAGCGTATTCGGCAAGGCTTGTCCATGCAGTTCCTTCATTAATTCAATAGCCAGTCCGACACCGTAGCGGTTGTCCCAGGCCTTGGCCATAATCTTCTTCGGATTGGCGAGCGGAGTGAACGGGCAAACCGGTACGACCTGCTGTCCGGGAGCTACACCGAAGCTCTGCGCCTCCTCACGGCTGTCTGCGCCGATATCGATATACATCTTACTGATCTCTCCGGCCTTGCCGCGTTCATCCGCGCTCAGCAGGTGGATGGGTGTACTGCCGACCACGCCGTTCAGCGTAACCTTCGGCGTAATAATCTGCAGGCGCTGTGAGGCCACGGCCGAAGCCAGCCATCCTCCCAGCGGTGTGAAGCGGATCATCCCGTTGTCTGTAATGCCGGTAACCATGAAGCCTACCTCATCGAAATGGCCGGCGACCATAATCTTGGGACCGTTAGCTTCACCGCGCATTACGCCGAACAGGCTGCCAAGGCGGTCCTGTACGAATTCATCCGTATAAGGCGTCATAGCCTCCTTGACATAAGCGCGCAGTTCGCGCTCGAAGCCGGAGGCTGAGGGGAATTCTGTTAAGGTTTTGAACAATTCAAGGGTGTCTGTATTCATACATATATCGCTCCTTTATGTCATCTAGTATGAACATTCTTACGCCGCTTGTCCATGCCGGAAGAGCAAATGAACACAGAGACTCCCTGTGCGAATACTATACGGTAAGGGCTCTGCAGGCAGGAGCCGGAGAAAGGAAGCGAGGAGAATGTGGCTCTCGGGGAGTGTAGCCCAGGCAGGCAGCCGGAGCGGATTCCGCAAAGTGCCGGTCCGCCGGCAGAGCTTGCCCAGGCGGTGCCGCCGCCGGTACGGGCGGGAGAATGAGGCGGTACTGATCCTGGTGCTGTTTTTGCTGCTGATTGTTGTGCTGTTTTATTTTTCCTGAGCAGGAGGGACATAACGGGGCCGCCTGAAGTGAACAATAAGAAAAACTCAATTCCGCATAACACGAAGGGACGGGACTGCAGCTTACCCGCTGACCGTTCCCTTTCGTATCTATCAGTTCAGGGGGTGTCTGCATTGCCGGCAAAAACAAAAAAGTCAGGCGTCAAGCTGAACCTTGACGGTCTGACCCCGAAGTCTTATCAGGAATTGGCCAAGCCTCATGTACCATCCCGTCCCATATTCAAAAACTGTATGCGTGCCTTCCTCTCTGGAGGTCTCATCTGTGTGCTTGGGCAAGGCATCCAGGAAGCGTTCATGGCGATATTCGATATGACCTCCCGGGAGGCGGCAAGCCCGACAGTAGCCATTCTGATTCTGCTCTCCGTCATATTGACCAGCTTCGGGGTGTATGACAAGCTCGCCCAATGGTGCGGTGCCGGCACAGCAGTGCCGGTCACAGGATTCGCCAACAGCATGTGCTCCGCCGCGCTGGAGCACCGGGCTGAAGGGCTGGTGCTGGGTGTGGGCGGGAACATGTTCAAGCTGGCCGGGTCGGTTATTGTGTTCGGCGTCGTTGCTGCTTTTATCGTGGGTGTAGTGTATGCCGTTATGGGCTGGGGAGGTGCACATTAAACGATGAAGCAACTCGGCAAACAGACTTGGGAATTTACGAACCGTCCGGTGATCCTTGGGACCTCCGCAGTGGTGGGACCCGAAGAGGGGGAAGGGCCGCTGGCCTCAAGCTTCGACTTTGTCTACGATTCACTGGAAATGGGCGAGAAAACATGGGAGAAGGCAGAACGCGCTTTATTTGAAAAAGCTGCCAAGCTTGCCCTGATGAATGCGAATCTGGAGCAGGAGAAGCTGGAGTTCTTCGTCGGCGGGGATCTGATGAATCAGATCATCAGCAGCTCCTTCGCCGCACGCAAGCTTGGCGTGCCTTACCTCGGGGTGTTCGGTGCCTGCTCCACCTCGATGGAGAGCCTGGCCATCGCCTCCATGATCGTGGATTCCGGCGGCGGCAAGTACGTGCTGGCCGGCACATCCAGCCACAACTGTACGGTGGAGAAGCAGTTCCGCTACCCGACAGAGTACGGCTCGCAGAAGCCGCCCACCGCCCAGTACACTGTAACAGGCTCTGGCTGTGCAGTGGTAGGCGTGAACGATGGGACGGTTCAAGGGCCCCATGTGGTGTATGCAACGCTTGGGCGCATCATGGACCTGGGGCTGAAAGATCCGTTCAATATGGGAACCGCTATGGCCCCGGCAGCCGCCGATACGATTACGGCACATTTCCGGGACACGGGGCTGTCGCCCGGTCATTATGATCTGATTGTTACAGGCGATCTGGCTTCCATCGGATTGCCGATTGCCAAGGATTTGCTGGCCAAGGAAGGCATCCCGATGGAGGAGACGGTCTTCAATGACTGCGGCTTGATGATCTATGATCTGGACAAGCAGAAATATGTCATAGCCGGAGGAAGCGGCTGCGGCTGCTCTGCCACAGTCACCTACGGGCATATTATGGGCCGGCTGAAGAAGGGAGAATTGAAGCGGGTACTGATCGTAGCGACTGGAGCGCTTTTGTCGCCGCTGTCTTATCAACAAGGGGAGAGTATTCCGTGCGTAGCCCATGCGGTAGCTCTGGAGAGTGGAGGTGAAGGAGCATGATATATTTATGGGCTTTTCTGGTCGGGGGTGCGATATGCGTGATCGGCCAGCTGATGTTCGATGTGCTGAAGCTGACCCCGGCCCATACTATGAGTACGCTGGTGGTACTTGGTGCGGCTGCCGACGCTTTTGGCATCTACGATCCGCTCGTGAAATTCGCTGGAGCAGGAGCCAGTGTGCCCATTACCAGCTTCGGGAATTCGTTGGTCCACGGGGCGCTGACTGAACTGGAGCGCGATGGCTGGGTCGGCGTCGTCACCGGGATTTTCGATGTGACCAGCGCCGGGATTTCCTCGGCGATTGTCTTCTCTTTCCTGGCGGCGCTGGTGGTCCGGCCGAAGGGGTAACTGACGGTGGATAGATCGTCAATAGATATGTCAATTCCGGGATCGCCTAGAGCGGTCCCTTTTTATATGAAGGGGGGTTGCGCCGCCTGATGCGGGTTTCTTTTGGACAAATCTAGCATGCGACTCTACAAATTCACTTGGCCTAACATGTACTTTCGGTACTCCTATCATGTAAAATGTATATATTACTGCTTATTCTGATATAGGAGGGTTTAATATACATGCCCGTACGTCAAGAATCTACGCAAATAATGAACGCTGTCCGCACTAATTTGGAATCCTGTATTCTTGGTAAAAGCTTTGAAATAGAACTGCTGCTGACTGCCCTGTTAGCAGGCGGACATGTCCTGATTGAGGATGTTCCCGGGACTGGCAAAACCCAGCTGATCCGCGCGCTCTCCCGGTCGATGTCCGGCGAATACCGGCGTATTCAGTGTAACCCGGATATTCTTCCGAGTGATATTACCGGTGTATCCGTCTATCATCCGCGCGATGAGATGTTTCACTTCCGCCCGGGCCCGGTGATGACCAATATTCTGCTGGCCGATGAGATCAACCGGGCGACCACCAAGACCCAGTCCGCACTGCTTGAGGTAATGGAGGAACGCAATGTTACGGTCGATGGAGAGACCTATCCCCTTCCGCATCCGTTTATGCTCTGCGCGACCCAGAATCCGATAGATTTTGAGGGAACCTATACCCTTCCCGAAGCTCAGCTGGACCGCTTCATGCTGCGGATCAGCCTGGGCTACCCGGATGCAGACACCGAGAAGAACCTGCTGCGTACCCATCAGCAGGGCCAGCCGGTGGACAGGCTGGCTCCCGTAACCAGCATGGAGACGATCGCCGCCATTCAGGAGGAAATCCGCGATGTGTTCATCAGCGAGCCGGTGCTGAACTACCTGCTGGATGTGGTCCGACAGACGCGGGTGCATCCGCTGGTGCTGCTGGGCGCCAGCCCCCGGGCATCGTTATCGTTCATGATGGCCTGCAAGGCCTACGCTTTTCTCCAGGAACGGGATTATGTGCTGCCTGATGATGTGAAGACCCTGACCCCGTATGCGCTGGGACACCGTATCCTGCTGCGGCCGGAATCACGCCTGGATAACGTCAGCATGGACTCCCTGCTCCAGAAGCTGCTTCAGAGCATTAACGTGCCTGTAACCATGAGGCAATAAGATGAGGGCCTTACTTACGCGGGCTGCCGCTGCGGTTCAGCTGAGGAAGTTCACGGGCGTTCTGGCCATTTGGGTCATCACACTCTTATACGTGCTGTTTCAGGGCGGCAAAACCTCCTTCATGCTGTTCATTATGGTCTCTGTTCTCATTCTGTATCTGTTCATTGGCGGCCTTGAAGGAGTCCGGCGGACCAGAGGCACACGCAGCTTCTATTCCGAACAGGATAAGCCGGACCTGCTATATGCCGGGGGCTTTCTAAAGGTGAAGCTGGAAGTGACCATTCCGGGATTTCTGCCTTTGCCCTACGTGATCGTAAGGGAAATTCTGAAGCGCCATAACGGAGAGTCCTGGGTATTCGAGGAGAGCCTGATTCCGAACATGGGCGGACGGGGCGAGCTGCTGTTCCAGACGCCGCTGCTGGAGCGGGGCCGTTATTCTTTTGAGAATACGGATATTCTCAGCGAGGACATCTTCGGTCTGATGGAGCACAAGGGAACCTTCAAGGCAGAAGGCCAGTTCCGGGTGATGCCCCGGGCTGTCGTAGTGCCGCGCTGGCAGCTATACGAGCGCAAGGCGCGCCTGTCGGGGCCGCAGGTATCGCTGCTTCAGTCACGGCGTGAGACCACGCAGATCAACGGTGTGCGTGATTATGTCTACGGCGACCGGCTGACGCGCATTCACTGGAATGCAACGGCGAAGACCGGTGAGTGGAAGTCCAAGGAATTCGAGCATGAATCCGTTCCCAGAACCATTCTGGTGCTGGACGGTACCTCCAGCGGCTATTACAACTCCGCACAATTCGAGCTGGCGGTCTCGGTCACGGCTTCTCTCCTCGGCTTCGGCATCCGGGAGCGGATCGGCATTGGAATGTGCTGTCTGGATAAGCATACGAAGGTGTTCAGTCCGGCGGAAGGCAATGCCGAGCGGCAAAAAATGATTCAGTATTTGATAGACATCAACGCGGAAGGTAAGGGGCCGCTGATTAACAGGCTGGAGAGTGTCCAGCGGCTGTTCCCCAAGGGGTCGTATTTCGTACTGATCAGTCCGCAGAGCGGCAGAGTGGTGCTGGATACGCTGCACTGGGCGGAGAACCGGGGGATGACGCCTTCCCATATTCATATTCTTCATCCTTCCGGGAAATACCGGGCCGGTGAGTGGCAGAATATTCTGCACTCGCATGGCGTTACCGGACATAGCATCAACACACTTCAGGAGCTTCCTGCGGTACTTGGAGGTGATTCTGTCCGATGAAGCACTGGTTCCAGGCGATACGTTCCTCTTGGCATCATGGGCTGACGCTGCTATGGCTAAGCATTATCGCTATGCAGTGGGTGTCCTATACGGTGCCCTTCTGGCTGCAGGAGACCACCGTTTCTGTGGCGCTAACCCTGCTGGCCGTTACAGCTATTGAAATTATTTTTCCGTTCAAAAATGTGTACCGCATTCTGCTGGAAGGCGCGGCAGTGGTATTTATCGTATACAACGTGATTATCAGTTACGGCATTTACATTCCTGATCCTCTGCTGCCGGCATTTCTTGACCGGCTGCCGGGGATAACGGTATCGATGAATCCGTACATCTGGTTTGCGCTGGGGGCTTGGGCGCTGCTGCTTGTGTCCGCCTGGTGGGTGAACAGCAAGGCACGGATTCTGATGTTCATCGCGGCGAATATCACAGCCTTCGCCGCGCTGGATTCATTCACGACAGCGGTAATGTGGCAGGAGGTAGCCTGGACGGTCTTTGCCGGTATGGGCTGGCTGGTCACGCGGCATCTTAGGAATTTCCAGCTGCATTATCCGCGCGGCTGGACCTATATGCTGAGGTACCCGATGAAGGTTGCCTTGAATATAGCGATTATTTTCTCACTGGTCATCCTTGCCGGGGTGAACATGCCTGGCGTGCGTCCAACCTTGACCGACCCGTATACCGCCTGGCAAAAGTGGAACGGTAACTCGGTCTCGTCCAGACCCTCCTCCGGGGGCGGGGACAGCGGAAGCGGCGGGTCAGCGGCGAACGGGACGACTTCGGGCTACAGCCTGAACGATGACAATCTGGGCGGGGGCTTCAATTTCGATTATTCGCCGGTCATGCAAGTGACCTCCGATCTGCGCACCTATATGCGCGGCGAGATCCGCAGCGTGTATTCGGGCAAAGGCTGGACAGATGATGATACCTCCGGCCGGGGAAAACATAACGAAGTCCAGGTGGGCGAGCCGCTGGAGCGCGCTGCCGCTTCCAAGACAGAGACCCGTACGCTCAAGCAGACCGTCAAGCTGCTCGGAGGGAACAGTTATCCGGTTCTGTTCGGCGGCTATTCGATCTCGGGGGTAGACTCGGTGGACGGGCAGGAACAGAGCAGCGGCTTGGCCTGGCGGAGTGAAGACAGTGAACTGCTGTGGAATCCCGGAGGCAAGACGAGGGCTTACCCGCAGACCTATGTGGTAACCTCGGAGGTGCCGGTGGTTCCCCTTAAGGAACTGAGCATGCAGACCTTCGAGCAGCTCTACAGTAATAAGAATATCGATCCGCAGTATCTTCAGCTCCCGGATAACTATCCTGAGCGGGTGAGCGCGCTGGCCAAGGAGATTACGGCGAGAGCGCAGACGCCTTACGAGAAGACGATTCTGCTGCAGCAATATCTGCAAGCTTCCTTCCCTTACACGAATCAGCCGGATACCTCACGGGCCAGAAGTAAGGATATGGTCGAGAGCTTCCTGTTTGAGATCAAGGAAGGATACTGTGATTACTATTCCACGGCGCTTGTCACCATGGCGAGGTCACTGGATATACCAGCCCGCTGGGTGAAGGGGTATGCTCCCGGGGAGCAGGCCGAGATTCCGGATAGCGTAATGATCCAACAGAGCGCTGCCGGTTATGTGAACAATAACTACACGATTACCAATGCGGATGCCCACTCCTGGGCCGAAATTTATTTCGGCGATTACGGATGGGTGCCTGTTGAGGCAACGCCCGGCTTCGATGTTCCGGTGCTGACGCAGAGTGAGCAGGATAATCCGGATCAGCCCGAAGTTCAGGAAGAGGAGCCGGAAGAGCTTGAACCGGCGGCATCGGGACAGACGGACAAGTCTGCCGGGTTCCATCCCGGCACCTGGGCTGTGGCTGGAGCAGCCGCTGTACTCCTGCTCTGGATCGTATTCCTGATCTGGCAGCGCCGGCTGAGCCTGCGCTTCCTGATTACCCGTATGCGTCTAGGTGGTCAGCCGACTCCGGCGCAAAAAGTTGTTGCAGAAACGGAGCGCTGGGTAAGGTATATGCGCAGGAAGGGTATGCTGAAGAAAGAGCATGAGACCCTGCGCGAATCCGTGGCACGGTGGAGCGTGGAACGCCCGCAAGCTGCGGGTAGTCTTGCTGCACTGCTGAAGATGTTCGAGCGGGCGAATTACAGCCCTCAGGTTATTGAAGACAAAGACTGGCACAGCGTGTATACTGAAGCTTTGCGGCTGCGAAAAAGCATGAAGTCCGGCAAGTAATGCCCCATGGTGATGAAATGCTGCCGGACCCTGGTTTTTTTGCAGTCCTATAGCGCCGGGTAACAAGTTTCCTGTATGAAAATGAGGTGAAGGTATTGTTTGAAAGATTAGTCCCCAAGCTCCGGGTAAACACGGTGTTTGATATCGCTCTGGAGGAGCTATACCGCCAAGGCTACCGGGGAATTATTACGGATCTGGATAATACGCTGGTCGGCGCCAAGGCGCCGCTGGCTACTCCTGAGCTGCTGCTCTGGTTCGCTAAGGTGAAGGAGCTGGGCTTCAAGCTTGTGATTGTATCCAACAACAATATGGACCGGGTGTCGCGTTTTGCTACCCCGCTGAATATTGAATTTGTACATCAGGCCAAGAAGCCCAGCAATTCCCCGTTCCTGCGGGCCATGAAGCTGATGGAGCTGGGACCGGAGCAGACGATTGTGGTCGGCGACCAGATGCTTACCGATGTATACGGCGGTAACCGGCTGGGTCTGTTCACGGTACTCGTGTTGCCCATCTCCGTCAAGGATGAAGGCATAGGTACAAGAATTAACCGCAGAGTGGAGCAGATTGCCTTGACCCGTCTGCGGAAGCAAGGATTGTGGCAAGAGGAGGATAAATCTTAATGAATGCAATGAACGATGAAAAGACGCGGCCAGAGAAATGCAGCGGCTGCGGCATTAAGCTCCAGAGCGTGGACAAGGAGCTTCCCGGCTATATCCCGGAGGTCGCCTTCGGGCGGGAGCCGGTAATTTGTCAGCGCTGCTTCCGGATCAAGAATTACAATGAAGCCTCATCCGTATCGGTGAATCAGGATGAATTCCTGAAGCTGTTAAGCGGAGTAGGGGAGAAGAATGCACTGGTGATCCATATTGTGGATCTGTTCGATTTCGAGGGCAGTCTGATTTCCGGGCTGCAGCGGTTTGTCGGCAATAATCAGGTCATCCTGGCGGTGAACAAGATCGATCTGCTGCCGAAGGTGACCAACTGGAACCGGCTGCGTAACTGGATGCAGCAGCGCTGCAAGGAAGAGGGGCTGCGCACGGCGGAGATCGTCCTGGTCAGCGCGAAGCGCAATCAGGGCTTCGACCGTCTGCTGGAGGCCGTTACCGAGATGCGCGGCCAGCGTGATGTATATGTCGTCGGGGCTACCAATGTAGGCAAGTCCACCTTGATTAACCGGCTGATCTCCGATTACAGTGACCTGGAAGAGGAGCTGACGACCTCCCGTTATCCGGGCACCACCCTCGATATGGTCAAAATCCCGCTGGATGACGGTCATTCCATCATTGATACGCCTGGGATCGTATACCCTTGGCGCTACAGTGAGCTGGTCGAGCGCAAGGATCTGGGCGCAGTGATGCCCGAGAATCCGCTCAAGCCTGCGGTCTACCAGCTGAATGAAGGCCAGTCTCTGTTCTTCGGCGGACTGGGACGCTTCGACTTCATTCAGGGGGAACGCCAGTCCTTCACCTGCTTCATCAGCGGCACCCTGAAGATTCACCGCACGAAGCTGGAGCGTGCAGATTCCCTGTACCAAGACCACCGGGGCGAGTTGTTGTCTCCGCCGGGAACTGCCGACATGGACAAGCTGCCGCAGTGGCAGCGCCATGAATTCCGTATCGCCAGGAATAGTGAGACCGACCTGTTCATCTCCGGTCTGGGCTGGATCAAGGTGAACGGTACAGCCGGAGCGGTAGTAGCTGTCCATGTGCCGCGCGGCGTCAAGGTGCTTACCCGTCCGTCGCTGATCTAATTGTACAGGAGGAAGGCGACATGACTGAGACAGGCAGGAACACGCAGAGTCACGGGGAACTCCTGCTGGGCGTGATGGGTGACCCGATTGCCCAGTCCAAATCCCCGCTGATGCACGGGGCAGCGCTCCAGGCGCTCGGTCTCTCTGGAGCTTATGTGCCGCTGCACATCACGCCGGACAAGCTGGGCGATGCGGTGCAGGCGATACGAACCCTTGGCTTCCGTGGCGTGAATGTAACGATTCCGCATAAGGTTGCCGTGATGCAGTATCTGGACCGGCTGGATTCAAGTGCGGTGGATGTCGGCGCAGTCAATACCATCGTCAATGACAATGGTATACTGACCGGCTTCAATACGGATGGAATCGGATATGTCCGCTCGCTTATGACAGAGGCTGTGCCGGATCTCACCGGCACCCGTATTCTGGTAATTGGAGCCGGCGGTGCGGCCAGAGGGATTGTCTCGGCGCTGCTGAAGGAGCAGCCGGCTTCGGTCCTGATTGTGAACCGTAATGAGGAACGGGCCCGTCAGCTGGCAGATAGCTTCAGCAGCCGGGGCAGCTTAACCGGAGCAGGGATGGATGCCGTTCCCGGCGTGCTTGGCAGCATGGATATTGTAATTAATACTACATCCGTAGGGATGTATCCGCATATGAAAGACATGCCGATCGATCCATCCGGGCTGCATGAAGGGATGATCGTCAGCGATCTGATCTATAATCCGTTGCATACCCGGCTGCTTACAGAGAGCCTGAAGCGCGGCTGCAGCGTTCACGGCGGGCTAGGTATGTTCGTCTACCAGGGCGCTTACGCCTTGGAGTACTGGACGGGACTTGAAGCTCCCGCAGCGATTATGCGTCAGACCATTGCGGATTGCCTCGGCCAGGTGCCGGGCAAATGATTTTCACTGAACAGGGTAATAATATATGTTAATTAAGGAGTTTTCACATTTATGTTAACAGGCAAACAAAAACGTTATCTTCGCTCTTTGGCTCATCATCTGGATGCTGTATTTCAGGTTGGCAAAGGCGGCGTAAACGATCATCTGATCCGTCACATTGAAGAAGCTATTGAGAAACGCGAGCTGATGAAGATCAGTGTACTGAATAACAACGCTGATGATCCCAAGGAAATTGGTGCCGCGCTTGCCGAGCAGTCCGGTTCGGAGCTTGTTCAGGTTATCGGCAAGACTATCGTTCTGTACAAGGAATCACGCGACAACAAAACGATTGAGCTTCCAAGATAGGAGGTTGACCTCTTGAGAGTAGGCATAATGGGAGGGACCTTCGATCCTCTGCATATCGGCCATATGATGGCCGCTGAGACAGCGCGCGAGAGCTACGGTCTGCAGGAGGTCTGGTTCATGCCTTCGCATATCCCGCCTCATAAGCATGAGGCCGGGGCAACCGGTGAAGAGCGGCTGGCTATGGTGGAGGGAGCGGTGAAGAATCATCCTTCCTTCGGCATTCTCGATTGGGAAATCGTACGGGGCGGAGTATCCTATACGCTGGAGACGGTGATTAGTCTTCAGGAGGAATATCCGCAGCATGAGTTCTTTTTCATCGTGGGCGCGGATATGGTTCAGTATCTGCCCAAATGGCAGGGGATCGAAGAGCTGGTGAAGCGGTTGACCTTCATCGGTGTCGGACGTCCGGGCACTCCGCTGGATCTGGGACTGCTGCCGGAGTTCATTGCGGGTAGAGTCCTGCTGGCGGATATGCCGCTGGTCGATCTCTCCTCCACCATGCTCAGAGCCCGGGCCGCCGAAGGAAAGTCGATCCGCTATATGGTTCCGGATGCTGTGTATGAATATGTTCAAAGGAGTGGATTGTATGGAGTACAGCCGTGAAGCGCTGATTGAGGCGGTATCCGGCCAGATGCCGGACAAACGCTGGAAGCATACACTCGGTGTGATGGAGTCCGCTGTGAAGCTGGCGCAGCATTATGGCGCTGACCCGCAGCGGGCCGAGACCGCAGCCATCCTGCATGATGTGTCCAAGTATTGGCCGGTAGAGCGGATGCGGGAGATCATTGAACAGAATGGATTATCCGCCGAGCTTTTGAAATATGACAAGCAGCTATGGCATGCTGAAGTGGGTGCTTATACCGCCGAGCATGATTATGGCATTCAGGATACTGAGGTGCTGGACGCGATCCGTTACCATACCTCGGGACGGGAGAACATGAGCCTGCTGGAGCGGATCGTCTGTCTGGCTGATTATATTGAGCCGGGTCGGGACTTCCCAGGTGTGGAGGAGATCCGCAAGCTGGCGAAGGTCAGTCTGGAGCAAGGGCTGATTGCCGGACTGGATTCCACTATACGCGTGCTGCTGGAGAAGCGCCGGGTCGTATTTCCGCTTACGGTGCTGGCGCGCAACGATTTAGTTAGAACATTGGAGGATAAACTATGAGTGTACAAGCAAACAAGCTGTTTGAGCTGGCGTTACACGCCGTTCAGGATAAAAAAGCAATGAACGTGGTGGCTCTTGATCTGCGCAGTGTGTCGCCGATCAGCGATTATTTCATCATCTGCCACGGTAATTCCGATACCCAGGTTCAGGCGATTGCCACTGAGGTGCGCAAGGTAGTTCATGAAGCTGGCGGAATGATCAAAGGCATTGAGGGGATGGATGCAGCACGCTGGGTACTGATGGACCTTGGCGACGTGATTGTCCATGTCTTCCACCGCGATGAACGTGAATATTACAATATTGAGCGTCTGTGGTCGGATGCCAAGGTCGTGGAGACAGTATGAGTCTGATTGCAGGAACTACGGTTACGCTTGAAGTGATGCGGGAGGTATCCCCTTACGGGTACTTCCTGAGCGCGGGCGACCAGGATATCATGCTTCATTACACCGAGCTTGTGGGCAGTAAGCCGAAGATCGGCGACAAGGTGGAGGTATTCCTCTTCTTCGATACCGAGGACCGTCCTGCGGCTACGATGAAGAAACCGTATCTGACGCTTGGCGAGATGGCGCTGCTGGAAGTGGCGGATATCCATCCACGGCTGGGCTGCTTCCTGGAGATGGGGCTTGGACGGCAGCTGCTGCTGCCGCTCAGCGAGCTTCCCGAGCTGGTGGAGCTGCGTCCGCAGATTGGCGACAAGGTCTTCGCAATTATGGAGCATGACAAGCAGGGACGTCTCCGTGCCAAGCTGGCCGGAGAGCAGGAGCTCGCGCCGCTGGCCTTGCCTGCACCGGAGTCCTGGCAGGGGCAGAGTGTCACCGCCCGGGTGTACAAGCCGCTGCAGATGGGCACCTTCGTGCTTGTAGATGCTGGTGTGCTCGGCTTCGGCATCATCGGTATGGTTCACTCCTCTGAACGCGCACGCTTGCTGCGTCTGGGCGAAGTGATTGAAGCGCGCGTGGCGCATATCCGTGAGGATGGCCGCGTCAACCTCAGCATGGGTCACCGCAAGGAAGTGGGCCGTGATGTGGATTCAGCAGCTCTGCTTGATTTCCTGGCTTCCCGTCCGGGCGGCGGAATGCCGTATTCGGATGCTACGCCTCCCGATATTATCAAGCAGCGCTTCGGGATTAGCAAATCAGCGTTCAAGCGTGCGCTTGGCAAGCTGATGAAGGAAGGATTGGTTGTCCAGAAGGAGAACTGGACCTATCTGGCTGCCCGCGAAGAGGCGCAGGCCGAACCGGACAGCGAATCTGACAACCAATAGTATAGAGAAAGCGGTGTTCGCAGTGTCTTCCTATGGCAAATTTGCTTATGTATACGATGCGCTTATGGCGGATATGCCGTATCCAGATTGGCTGGCCTTTGCCGAGACGGCATGGGGCAAATACGGCAAGCCGCGCACGGTAGCCGAGCTCGGCTGCGGTACCGGCAGCCTGACGATTCCGCTGGCTGCTGCTGGTTACCACATGACGGGGATTGACCTTTCTTCGGACATGCTGTCCGTTGCCCAGCGGAAGCTGGAGCAGCAGCCGCAGGGACGGCGCTTTTTGCGGGAGGGCAGTGTGCAGTGGGTTCAGCAGAACATGAAGGAATGGGAGCTGCCGGAGCCGGTGGACGCCGTCATCTCCTTCTGTGACTGCCTGAACTATGTGCTGGAAGAGCAGGACATCCGGTCTGTGTTCTCCAGTACGTATGACGGACTGAAGCCAGGCGGGACCTTCTTGTTCGATGTACATCATCCGAACACGCTGATCCGCTATGAGGAAGAGCAGCCCTTCGTGCTGGATGAACCGGACATCTCCTATATCTGGACCTGCGAGCTGGATGTGCCCCGTAGGGAGATTGAGCATCACCTGTCCATCTTTGCCCGCGAGGAGAGCCGCTCGGACACGTACCGCCGCTTCGAAGAGACCCATACCCAGCGTGCCTATGACCCGGAGTGGATGAAGCAGGAGCTGCTTGCCGCCGGATTCAGCGAGGTGTCGGTGTATGCGGACTTCGAGTGGGTGGCGGCGGATGATTCGGCGGAGCGGCTGTTCTATGTGGCTGTGAAGTGAAGCTGCTAGAGAGTTGAACTTGTTCAGCACAGATGAGAACCTGAAGCATAATCGTCACTGCGGAGAACTTTTGGACTTACGGCCGCTGTTGTCTCCAGATGTTCTGAATTGTACCGCTATTAGCGGATAACATCCGGAGACAAAGGCGGACGCTACCGCTCCTACAGTTCCAAATTTCCCCTCCGTTACTTTTTGCTTCTTGTTAAATTCTTTAGAGCTTCATATATGGTTGAGGTTATATGGGAGGTCCTTACCTGAATTGGGTAAGGGCCTTCTTTGATCTTGATAAGGACCAAATGTATGTTAAAAACAGCATACAATCGGCGCTATTGGGGCATGTGGGTTGTGTTGCTGCGGGGCGAGTGAGACAGAAGTACAAATGCCATCTGTACAAAGGGGCGCATCAGCCGTTCCTGCTTGCATGACACAGCAAACCGGGCCGTATCCTTCAGATACGGCCCGGCCATCTTCCAATTATGCTTACCGGTGTTCGAACAAATCGATGGTGCCGAGTACAATGTGTGCCAGACCAAATCCAAGAATGCCGGTTGCCGCGATCTTATATCTGCTCCCCAGAAAAGCTGCACTCGAAGCAGTAACTACGGTCCCCAGTACGGCTGGTATTAACCCTTCACGCATTCGAAACACTCCCTCACGGTAGTTTGAAAGACATTCGTTAGTGTGGGTTAAGGCCGGGACAATTATACTTCAGGGATTAATCTGCTACTCCCGCTGTGGTCGCCCGGCCGGAAGGGTCTTCGACCTCATGTACATTGTAGAGCACACGCGCCAGCAGATCCTGGCTGTAATTGCCGAAATGCTTGCCGTAGATGGTCAAGCCGCGCTTGTTGACCGGCTTGTCGGTGACGGCAATACGGAAAGTCAGCTCGCTCTTGTAATCCAGCTTGATGTCATCCAAGGTGATGTCTGAGATGCGGCAGCCGTCAATGAAGCTGCCTTCCTGATTGATGCGGATCAGCTTCAGCATGCCATACTGGTTGAGGTGGGGGGGCCACCAGTCCGGGTTGAAGGTGCCGCGCGTGTCGCCGAAGTCTCCGGGGCTGGTCCAGAAGCCGATCTCGATGCCGTTCACATAGAAGTACAGATCTGAAGGGTAATTGTCACTGAAGCCGGGAGCCTCGGAGCCAATCTCCATGGAGAACTGGATTTCCCGGAAGGTCTGGTTGGCTTTGAGATAGTTAGGAATGCGGTACTCCAGGAAGCCTTCGGCCATCCAGATGATCTCGGAATCGATCCGCTGGGGATCAGCGAAGTAACGCGGCTCGTCGAAATCCCCGATGATGCTGTCCTTGGTAGCCAGACCGCAGGTCGGAACAGCCTGATAATTACTGTAATGACCCACCTGAATCTCCACCTCGTACAGATTATCCACATCCTTGCTGCGCAGATCCACCATTAACTTATCCTTATTCAAGTAGCAGACCTTCTGAATTCCGTGCTTGCCTACTGCGGTGTTGATCTCGATTAAGCCGCTCTCCTCCAGCTTCTTGATATGCATCGTAATCGCCCCGTTGCTGAGATTCAGCTTCTTGGCAATTTCGTTGAGATTCAGGGCCTGATTGGTCGCCAGCAGCTCAAGAATCTGGATGCGGATTTCCGAGCTGAGCGCCTTGAAGATATCAATCCCGCTCATCAGATCTTTAATATAAATCATATTTAGGGTACCTTCTTCCACTGAGGTCATGAGAATCGAAACTATTTTATAAAATTATAAACTAATCAGCCCTAAAAGGAAAGTATTCTGCCTTTATTTGTAGTAAACGATTAAATTTAAGCTAAAACTAAAAGTTAATAGCTATTTGTTTTAAATAAATATGAATACTTAATGTACTGTTAAGTCATTATTAAGTGATATATTTCAGAAAAAAGGCAATAAACAACGTTTAATTTGAATATATATAAAAAGATTTACACTTTTATATTTACACTCCACTTTATATATGCTATTTTATACCTGTAAGCGAATACATTCAATTGTTTATCAATTATTTAATTAAAATGTGAAACATAGCACAACATGCGGTAGCTTGAACTAACAGAGCCGGTGAGGTTCCCTAGTTCTTCTATATAGATTGTATCAATCGAGTTGCTCAGCAAATCCTAGGAGGGGTTACAGTGTTAAAGAAAAAGGGCTGGTTCACACTGCTGTCGTTAGTTCTGATGGTATCGGTTGTACTTACAGGCTGCGGCGGAAAGAACAATGCATCGTCCGGGGGCAATAGCGGAAGCAAAGCTACGGCGAATGCCGGCAGCAAGGATTCCAAGGAAACCAAGAATCTTACGTTCATGTTCCGCGGGGGAACCGATGAGCAGAAGGCTTATGAAGGTGTTGTGAAAAAATATGAAGCCGATCATCCGAACGTCAAGGTTAAGATCGTTGTGACTGCGGCAGATCAATATGCGACTAAGCTGAAAGCCTCTATTACCGGGAACAGCGTGCCGGACGTATTCTATTTTGAATCCGGTGACCTGAAGGCTTATGTGAACAGCGGCGTGCTGCTGGATCTGACCAGCTATGTGGAGAAGAACCCTAACATTGATTTGAATAACATCTGGAAATATGGCGTGGATCTGTACCGTTACGACGGTACCATGGCTGGACAAGGTAATCTGTACGGGATGCCTAAGGACGTAGGCCCTTTTGCACTCGGCTATAATAAGACCATGTTCGAAGCTGCGGGTATCCCGCTGCCGGACAAAGACAAACCATACACCTGGGATGAATTCATCAAAGTCGCTCAGCAGCTGACGACTGATAAGGACGGGGACGGCAAGCTGGATCAATTCGGCGCAGGCTTCAACGTGCAGTGGGCCTTACCTTCCTTCGTCTGGAGCAACGGAGCGGACTGGCTGGATGCTACCAAGACCAAGGTTACCATTGATGATCCGAAGTTTATCGAAGCCTTGCAATTTTTCACTGACATGCAGCTTAAATACGGCATTACGCCATCAACGGAACAAGCTCAGACGCTGGATACCTACCAGCGCTGGATGAAAGGTGAAATGGCCTTCTTCCCTGTAGGTCCGTGGGATATGAGCACTTACGAGAAGCTGCCTTTTGATTATGACCTGATTCCTTATCCTGCCGGCTCCACAGGCAAATCTGCAACATGGACCGGCTCACTAGGTATCGGTGCTTCCGCCAAAACCAAGCATCCCGATGAAGCCGTGGATCTGATCAACTATCTGACAGCCTCCAAGGAGGGGATGGAAGCGCTGGTGAAGGCTAAGGTGCAAATCCCGAACCTGATGGATATGGCCAAGGAATGGGCCGCTGATACTACGACCAAACCGGCGAACAAGGAAGAATTCCTCCAGGTCGTGAATGAATATGGACGGGTGCTGCCTGGTCACTACACGTACAATGCTGAATGGTATAACCTGTTCTACACGGACATCCAGCCAGTGCTTGACGGTAAGGTTACCCCGGAGGAATATGTGAAGGCGGAACAGCCGAAGATGCAGAAGCTGCTGGATAAAGCGGTTGAGCAAGAGGCGAAATCTAAGAAATAAGCGGTACACACCGTTCTTATCTAGCATACAAAGTGATGCTCGGTCTCCTGTAACATCAGACCGGCATCACTTTATTCTGAGCTGAACTTGTATATATTTTGGGGACCCGCAAAGTATCTGAATACTCATCGGAGCTGATGCATCACTTTGTGGGGAAAGTTATAGACTATCCGAATTTGAGGTGATTCTAATGAATGCTAAGTTGGGTCTCTACCGCAAGGAGAAAATCTACGGATTTCTGTTTATCCTGCCTCCGCTGCTGGGACTGCTGATCTTTACGCTATACCCGATGATCTATTCGATCTATGGCTCATTTACGGATTGGGATGGGCTCGGCCAGATGAACTTCATCGGACTGAGTAACTTCACGGATCTGTGGTCGGATGAGCTGTTCCATAAGGCCTTATTCAATACCTTGTTCATGATGCTTGGCATTCCGATCGGCATTACGCTGGCGCTGCTGCTGGCACTTGGGCTTAACCGGGGAGTTCCCGGGACTACAGCGTTCCGGGTCATCTATTATGTTCCGGTTATTTCTTCTCTGGCCGCAGTATCGATCATGTGGAACTGGGCCTATAACGGTGATTATGGACTCGTCAACCAGTTCCTCGATCTCTTCGGAATCAGCGGGCCGAACTGGATGGCGAATAAATATACGGTGAAGCCTGCGTTGATCATTATGGCGGTATGGAAGGGCCTCGGTTATACGATGCTGCTCTATCTGGCGGCGCTGCAGAGTGTCTCCAGATCTTATTATGAAGCGGCGGAACTGGACGGAGCCAGCGGCTTCAAGTCCTTCTGGCATATCACCTGGCCAATGGTGCGCCCGGTAACCTTTTTCATCATCGTGACCAACATTATTGGAGGATCGCAAATTTTTACCGAGATGAACATTATGACTCCTACAGGCGGGCCCGAATATGCTTCGGCCTCCGTGGTGTTCTACATTTGGCAAAAAGCCTTCGGCAACTTCCAGATGGGTTATGCCTCTGCTATGGCGGTATTCCTCGGCGTGTTCATATTTGTTGTGACTCTTATCCAATTCCGAATGAACGAGAAGCAATCGTTCGATGTCGATTAACCGAAGAGGGAGGAGACCATAAATATGACGAGCAGAAGAAGAGTTACCCATAGCATTATCTTTGTTCTACTTTTAATCGGCGCGGTGTTCATGATCGGCCCGCTGCTCTGGATGCTGTCCACCTCATTCAAGGATAAGCAGGATGTGTTCGCTCTGCCTCCGGTGTGGATTCCGCGGCCGTTCCATTTCGATAAATACAGTGAGATCTGGGAGGCGGGGCCGCTGCTGAGCGGGATCAAGAACAGCTTGATCATCGCCGTCACGGTAACGATCGTAGGTACGTTCACCTCCAGTCTTGCGGCGTTTTCTTTTGCTAAATTGCGGTTTCCGGGTAAAAATAAAATATTCCTGCTGATGCTCTCATCCCTGATGATTCCGTATCCGGCAGTCATGATTCCGCAATTCTTCATGTTCTCGAAGCTGGGCTGGATTGATACGCTGCTGCCGCTGATTGTGCCGGGCTTATTCGGTAATATCGTCATGATCTTCTTCTTGCGGCAGTATCTGAGCAGTGTGCCGAATGCGATTATCGAAGCGGCCAAAATCGACGGAAGCTCGTACTTCCGCCTGTACAGCTCCATCACCTTCCCGCTGATCAAGCCGGCGGTGGCTGCACAGCTGATTCTGTGGTTCATGGGCATCTGGAACGACTACCTGTCTCCGATTATCTATCTGAATTCACCGGAGAAGCAAACCCTCCAGCTGGTCATCGCCAACTTCAATGCGACCTATGCGATCCAGACGGACTATCCGCTGATTATGGCGGCTTCGATTATTGCCCTGCTGCCGATGCTGATTATCTTCCTTGTTTTCCAAAAGCAAATTATTGAATCTGTTGCCATCTCCGGAGTGAAGGGCTGACAGAGACAAGACCAAAGGAGAAACCATAATGAATACAAATAGAGAGTACACTAACCCGCTTGTCGAACAGCGTGCAGATCCCTGGGTATACAAGCATACCGACGGCTATTACTATTTCACTGCTTCCGTGCCCGAATATGACCGGATTGAAGTACGCAGAGCGTTAACGATTGAGGGGCTTCGGGAAGCACAGCCGGTAGTAGCCTGGCGTAAATATGAGAACGGTCCGCTCAGCGCCAATATCTGGGCACCCGAAATCCATTACATGGACGGCAAATGGTATATTTACTTCGCGGCGGCCCGGACCACGGAGACGAAGGAAGGGCTGTTCGACCACCGGATGTACGCCCTGGAGAATACTTCAGCGAATCCGCTGGAAGGGGAGTGGACCGAGAAGGGACAGGTGAGAACCGCCTGGGAATCCTTCGCTCTGGACGCTACAACGTTCGAGCATAGAGGCGTGCATTACTATGTATGGGCGCAAAAGGACCCTGAGATTGACGGGAACTCCAATCTGTATATCTCAGCCATGGAGAACGGCTGGACGCTTAAGGGTCCGCAGACGATGATCTCTTCACCGGAGTATCCTTGGGAGGTCATCGGCTTCAAGGTCAACGAAGGGGCTGCCGTGCTGAAGCGGGGCGGCCGGATCTTCATGAGCTTCTCGGCCAGCGCTACCGATCATAACTATTGCATGGGAATGCTTACTGCAGATGAGGACAGCGATCTGCTGGACGCTGCATCCTGGACCAAGCATCCTGAGCCCGTGTTCCAGACCAGTGAGGAGAACGGGCAGTACGGTCCGGGCCATAACAGCTTCACCGTGGATGAGCACGGCGAGGATGTGCTGATCTACCATGCCCGTAACTATAAGGAGATCACCGGCGACCCGCTCTACGACCCGAACCGCCACACCCGCGCCCAGCGCCTGCGCTGGAACGCGGACGGCACACCGGACTTCGGCGTGCCGGTGAGGGATGGCGGTAAGTAGGGCAGATTTCAGTCGGGAATAGAGTGGGATAGCACGCTGAACTGCGAACTTCTGTTGAAGGCTGATCCGAAGGTGGGCTACCCGCTGCATAGAGTGAAATGCAAAGAGTCCCGCAACCCTATGGAGGGGAGCGGGACTCTTTGTGCTGAGTGGCGGCATCAGGATAAGGAGACAGAGGTGCGCTGTAACAGTACTCTGCTGTTGCAGTTTGTGCAGGATTTCCGCGCTGGCAGTTTCTATGGAGCCGCATTGTTGCAACTTTTGCAGGAATCCGGATGATAAGGTGCTAGTTTGGGCAACATTGTTGCATTTGGTGCAGGATTTTCGCATAGGCCGCTTCTATTGAACCTCATTGTTGCAATTTGTGCAGGATTTCCGCGCCGGCAGGCGCTGGCTGCTCACTAGTGCTCTGTGCATACGCCCCTATTTTTCCCCTACAGGGACCGGAATAGTTTGTCTATAGTACTTAATATAGTGGAAGCCGTCCATCTGCAGGAATTCCGGCTTCTCTGTTGTCTGGAAGGAATACGTGCGTTCCCACAGGATATTGCCGTTCTTCAGATCCCACTTGCGGGAATCGGATATGGAAGTGACGGGAACGGTGGCCCCTCCGGCTTGAACAGCCAAGGTATCCTTATCCAGAGATGTGAATTGTCTCCCGGCAATCACGATATCATAGCCGTCAGCAGTCCTGGTGACACTGCGAATCCAGAGCTTCTCCTGGCCGACCGTAACGGAGTGGTCTGAGGGTGAGGCCAGCGGGATCGGCTGCTCCACCTTCTGGTATCCGCTGAAGTTATCCAATACAAGTTCAACACTCTGCGGCTTGTCTGTCGGCAGCACATCGTATTCAATCTGAAACTCCGCTACTCCCGTTTTCTCATTGACACCCGACCGCATGGACAACAAATCCACTTCTGTCCCATTCACATACAGCTTGGTTGCAGCAGAGAATCTTGGATTTTCTCCGTTATCCATCTTGTATTGTCCCTTTACGATGGTTGACGTAGGGGAAGCGGTAATCGTGTCATAGTAGACGGTTCCCTGATCCACCTGAACGGCTTGATGAATATCGGCGACCAGGATGCTTTTCATGGCTTTACTGGCGTCAAAATTAAAGGAGAGCTTGGCTTGCGCAGGCTTGGCTTCACCCTGATAGCTGTATACATTAAGGGTCAGATTTTTGGCGAACGGACTGACCGGCTCAAATTTGTTAATTCCCTCATACCGGGTTTTGTCCTTGTTGTAACCGCCGCCACTTGTCGGTGAAGAGTTTGTCAAAAACCCTGTAATATGGCCTAATGCATACAGCGACGACGGCTCCTCATCGAACACCTCTCCCGGCGGCGGGGTAATGCTGTAATACATCAGCAGAGCATTATCATCCGCAATTACTCCGTTAACCGTGAGTACAATCCCATTCTCCAGTGTCATACTTTTGTTAACGGTCTGTCCGTAGCCATGTTCAGCGACTCCAGAGAATCCAAGCGTATACAGCTCAGTCTGGTTAAACAGCTTCCCGCCATAATAAGCCAACGCCGGATACTGATAGACGCCCACCGTCAGCAGCAGGGCGGCGGCTGCTGTAGCCACCCAGGTCCGCGCTTGTCCGGCCCGTGATTTCTGTCTAACCGGAGCCTGCTCCAGCGCCTTCCGCAATCTGCCTTCAAGTTCTGACGGCGTCATGGTCTGCTGATGCTCCTGTAATCTCTCCTCGATAGTTCTCATAACGGTCACCTCCAATCATAGCTTTTAGTTTCTGTATTCCCTGCGAGATTCTGGACTTGATCGTACCGACCGGCGCTTCCGTAATATCGGCAATGGTCTGATACGGCAGATCGTGGACATAACGCAGCTCAATCGCTTCCCGCTGCCGGGGATTCAGATGCGCGAGCAGGACGGACAGATCCATGTCAGACTCGGTATCGCGGTACGGGTTATCTGCAGTCCATGCCTCAAGGGAAGGCTCCGGCGACTCGTCCTCCTCCAGAGGAACGAACCGGTTCTGGTTGCGGAGGACCGTTTTGCAGCGGTTGACCAGGATGGTTTTGCTCCAGCTGTAGAAGGCCTCGCGCTTCTTCAGTTGCGCAAGCTTCTCATAGAGCGTGACGATCATATCCTCCATTACATCCATCGCGTCATGCTCATTCCTCATGTAGCTATAGGCAAGACGATAATAAGCGTCCTGTTCGGCTAGGATCAGTTCTAATAATGCTTCTTTGTTGCCGCGCTGTGCGGCTCTGACAAGACGGCTTATATTCATGTGCTCACCCCTTTCACAGATAAGAGTGCGTAGCAGCCCGGAAAGTTCATTATGCTCTCAAAAAAATATCCACAGCCTATTCCAGAGAAATCGTTAGTCTCTGGAAGGGCTGTGGAGGGAGCGAAGAAGAGGCAGGAGCTGACGGATGCTCTCACGCTCATTCGTAGAACAGCAGGCGCTTGGCATAAGCGTTGCGGAACTCGGTGGGGGTGAGGCCGACTATTTTTTTGAACGATTTCATGAAGTTATGACAATCCTTATAGCCCAGCTGTAATGAGACTTCGCTGACGTTCTGGTTGGTGTCGGTCAGCAGGAATTTCGCCAGCTCCATCTTCTGCTGCAGAATATATTGCTTCAGGGAGATCCCGGAGATGACAGTGAACAGATGGGAGAGATACTTCTCGTTATAGCCGAAATAGGCAGCGATCTGGGATACCTTAATATGCTCGCTGCGGCTCCATTTGATGTAATCTACAATATCGTGGTAGAGCTGCTCCTGCTTGGTTCTTTTGAACGGATCGGCATCGGTTGGAAGGGTCTGGCTGTACAGCTCACACAGAATAACGGTAGACATATAGTTACCCAGCACCGTCTGATTGTAGCTCCGCACCGAATCCTGAAGCTGCTTCATCATGACGATGATTTTCTCCACATTCCTTAGGGTTCCGTATTGGGGCAGGTGAATCACATATTCTTCCTTATCGCTATTCAACGGAGCGGGGCCCGCAGTCTGACTACCGTCAGTAGCATGAAAATGCAGCCAATAAAAGCTACAGTCCGAAGACTTGTACCCGTATTGTCTGGTAAGCGGAGGCAGGAGCAGGAACTCGCCTTTGGAGACGACGAACTGCTGGTTGTCACCCGCCAGGTAGAGTACGCCTTCGGTCATCACAATCAGCTCATAATCCTGCAAAATCCGGCTTAAGTGTATCCACTCCGCTGAGGGGGCCACGAATTTGCCGGTCATCTCCAGATGTACAGGCTTATCTACCAGCAGTGTGAACGCAGTCATGTCATCATCCCCCGGTGCGGAAATAGTCTTATCCTATTACCATATCAAATAAGGGCTATCTTGAATACAGCAGAAGCTGCATCCGAGATAACCCCGGGGTGGTACAGTATTGGCTATACTGCTAGAAGCTATTCTTTCACAATCTGAAGCTTATATTCCTGCACCGTAACATGATCCTCCGCCTTAACCGTGAGATTCACCTCAGTGCGGCTGTGCGGCAGCTTGATCTCGCGGGAGAGTGAATCCTCGATCAGAATTCCGTCTGCATAGACCAGGGCATTGTGATGATGTGGGGTTACGTTCAGTTGTACCTGGCCCGCTGCTTGCGGAACGCTCAGGCTATACGTGGTTATGCCGCCGCTGAAGGAGGTGGACAGCGTTCCTTCACTGAAGGCAAGCTGGCGCAGTCCGGCATTGTGATCATAACCGGTCATCATGCGCAGCAGGTCGAAGATGCCATTTTCCTTCTCAGGAACCACGAACTTGACTTCCACCTCGGTCTTGCCGCCAACCGCTTCAGCAGGAATCAAATAACTCCGCTCGTAGAAGCTGCGGGCTTCATCCGTATGCAGCACCTCGCTCGCAATCAGCTCCCCGTCTACATAAATCGCTATTTTCTTACCATTATTTCCTGAGAAATAAATGACCGACAGGTAGTTGTCCGTACGCGGCGCCACCTTCATCCGGTAGCTGAACCAGCCGCCGTTCTCCGCTTTGCGGATGTTATATCCGTCCCAGGTGGCTACGGAGGTGTTCTCTCCCGCAATGCCATGCTCCAGCTCATACTGGTCATTGCCGACTGGGAGGCTGTCCAGTGTAGCGTCCTGTACACGCTGCCGGATTTTGCCTTGTAAAATATGCTTCTGCAGCTCAGCCGAATCGGCCTCGACCAGCCGCCAGTAGATGCCGTAACGCTCACTATGCTGCTTATAATGCGGAGTGAAGACCAGCCGCTGATCCTCATCCGTTCCCCGCAGCGCAAAGGCCAGTTCATCCTGCTCCAGCCGGACTGCGCGATCCGCAAGCTGCGCCAGCCACTCCTGCGGGCTCTCGTTCACCGTCGTGATGAAGTCTTTCACCAGCATGTTGCGGGTTGGGACACTTACAGCAACCCCAGTAGCGGACACAGACAAATCACTCTGGCCCAGAGCAGCGCTCAGCACCACCGGTCCATACTTGAACGCGACCACCTGTCGGGCATCCGGCAGGCTGAAGTGCGCCAGTTTCATTGGCAGCTTGAGCTGAAGTGTGTCGCCATCCTCCCATACTCTGTCCGTCAAGAGGTAACCTCCGCTGATCTCTAAGTTCACAGGCTGCCCGTTCAATAGAAGCCCGGGTTCTCCGGCCAGCCAATCCGGCAGACGAAGCTTTAGCGTGGTGGACTGATCCTGAGGCTGCATCACTGAGATCTTGAACTCTACAGTATCGCTATAAGGCAAGTTGGCGGACTGGATCAGCATCAGGCCGTGCGCGGCAGAGTTCAGAGTAGAGCTGAAGTACTGATTAACCACAATGCTGGCCGCATCATGGAAATACAGGCTGTCATTCAGCTTGGTGAAGCTCTCCATGCCGGTGCCCGTGCAGCACCAGAAATGCTCGAACGGCGAGCTGTAGACCTTGAAATACCCGGTCGCCATGGGCTGGAAATACATCGTCATCCCGGTATGCGGGTGCTGTGACGACACAATGGCATTCAGATAGGTGTTCTCGTAGAAGTCGGCGTAACGGGGTTCTCCCGTGATTTTGAACAGCTCGCGGGTAAGCTTGAGCATATTGTAGGTGTTGCAGGTCTCCGCTGTGAAGTTGGAGCGTTCCCGGTCCAGCATATCCGGATCACCGAAGTGCTCCCATTCGCTGTTCCCTCCGGTGATGTAGCTGTGATGCTGGACAACCATCTCCCAGAACTGCACCGCCGCTTCCAGATAAAAAACTTCACTCTCCCCGAGCGTCCGGTAACGGTTCAGCGCACCGAGGAATTTCGGAATCGTAGTATTGGCATGCTTGCCCTTGAGAATATCCTTGCCCTCATGGACTGGAGTGAACAGCGTCAGCTCGTCGAAGCTATGCGCGGCGCTTAAATGGCCTGCTTTTCCGGTGATTCTGTACAGGTCGTAGAGGCAGTCATTCATCCCGCCGTATTCCACCGATAATACACGCTGATGGACTTCTTCAGACCAGGAGGCTGTACGGCGGTATACCCAATCACCGAGCTTATCCGCCAGGGCATAGGCTGTTTTGCTGCCGGTGGCAGAGTAGGACGCGGTGAGTCCGGCGATGATTTTGTGCATGGTGTACCAGGGGACCCACGCCGGCTGCTTGTTCTCCACATTATCAAAAAGGCGTTCCTCGAACGCGGACAGGTAACCGCTCTCATGCTGGCATAGGGCCAGCTCTCCCAGAAGATAGTTCAGCCTGAGCAGCAGGCCGTCATCCCGCGTACAGGCATAGGCCTGGGACAGCGCCGACAGATAATGGCCCAGCGTGTGTCCGCGGATCTCTGTGTTCTCCCAGCCGGGATATTTGTCGGCACGCTTCGGCAGTTCCCGGTTCTCGCGGAAGCCCGCCAGCAGGCGGTCTGGATCATAGCTGGTCAGATAATCGACCTCTTTGGCAAAGGCGTTTGCAATATACGGATCGGACACACGGACCTGGTCCATACGGTATTCTTCGTACAAGGGCTTACCCTGAATCGGGGCCTCCAGAGGCTGATGGGGTGTAATTGTCATTTTGTATCCTCACTCCTATGGATTCTGTAGGGTTACTGCAGGATGAATATCCTATGTTTAAGCTTATAGATAAAGGGCTTGGGGGTAAATAGTGATAGGATTGAATATGTGTGAAAAGGTTAGATTGGGAGAGAGAGATTAGACGCAAAAAAGCCACAACCGCTGCTGGGCAACAGGCTATGGCTTGAGGTTTGTTGTAGGTAAGGGATTAAGACAGCAACTCCTTATGGAGTGTACTGCTGCACGATTGATACAATCTGGCCATCCTTGATCGTGATGTGATAAGGAGAACCGCTTAGATCGAATACATCCGTCTTGGCGAATTCATGAATGAACTTCTGCAAAGTGAGCGACTCGTTCCAGTTCGTATCCAGGTCTTCGAGCTTCCCTGTGCGGTCATAGATCTGCATGGTGACCTTGGCATCCGGGGCTACCGTATAAGTAGTCAGCGTGTCGCTGTCGTTCACGATATAGTAACCGTCCGGGGCACCTCCGATTTCGGCTGCGGATTCCGGCTCCCGCTGGGCGAAGACCGCATCGGCTGCTGCGCCTTCATACCATTCGATCTCATCTCCGGTAAGGGTCGTCTGACCGTTAAGGGTCTCTAAGGAATGTATATACACCGTCAGATGCTGGGTTGACCCTTCGCTCTTGGCATCAGCGGTTTTTATGGTTGTGCTTGCCGTAGTTACGAGGGAAAGGAACAACAGGACCAGAACAGGAAGCAGGTAGACGTTTTTGTTTTTTAACATTATGAATTTCCCCCTTGGCGTAATCTTACACGGCATGAGTCTACACTCTTTATTTACCCTGCCGGAATATTCCCAAACTTGTTTATACCCTAATAAACGTTAGTTCAGCAGAAATGTTGCAAAAGATTTTTTAACTGGGTATATATAACAAATATTCCGTCTTTGTCAACCACTTTTGAACCGTTCAAACCAGATTGACCTGCCTAATTAAGGGATTTATGATATAGGAATATCTGGATTTTTACTAGAATATCTGGTTCTTGAGGGGCGGTATTGGTTTGCAACAGCACACTACAATTCAAACAGAACTGGCTGCTTTTCTTAGAAAAGAAGGCCAGACAATCAATCAGTTCGCAGGAATCTCCGGTGTCAATTCGGGTACGCTCAGCAGCATAATTAATGGTAACCGTCCTATTGCCATGCAGCAGCTGGACCGGATTACCGCCGGAATGGGGCTTCCTGAAGGAGCATTTTATGAGTTATATATAGATGAATGTGTCGTACATTCCACACCCGACTGGCGGCGGCTGGGACCCTTCCTGCACCGCTGTGCGGAGCTGGACAAGCTGGAGTATATCCGGCAGGTGGTTCATATCATCATGGACAATATTACATATGCCCCGCTCTTATTCGATACGGCGGAGGAATTCTACAGGCAAGGCAAGCTTCAGGCAGCGGCTCTGCTGTATGCAGGGGTAGCCGACAGTGAGAAATATCAGCATTCGGAGCGGCTGGCCTTGTGCCAGTACCGGCTGTTCACGATCCGGATCGGCCAGAGCCCGGAGGCTGATTTCCGTGCGGCGACCCGGTTTGAATATTTCGTAGAGCGCCTGGAGGAAATAGACCAGTTGGAAGCGCTTCGGCAGCTGGCGGATATCTATATTGCTCTACAGCACTGGGAGAAGGCCAGACTATTGGCACAGGAGCTACGTCATAAGACATCTATCCAGTACGAAATCAGATTTTACAAAACCAGAAAGAAGAAGGAGCTGAGGCAAGCGCCCAAACCTCTTTGCTTCTATATACTGTACGCTTATTGGCTGCAATCCAAGGTATGCGAGGAAACCGGTGAATATGAGCGGGCGCTGGAATATGTAGGCCTCTACTCTGAAATGAACTGGATTGTCGAGGAATCGGAAGAGGTTCGGCAGATCAGAGACCAATTCAGCAGGCTTAGTACAGTCTATGCATGTCTATACCGTATGATGCGCGGTGAGCTTGAGGCTCTTCCCCAGGTTGTAGAATCTATCGGCACCCCCGGGCTGCAACTGTGGGACGGGCTGCTTAAGGCAGTTCAAGCGGCTAACCGGTATGGCTGGGAGGTAGATGAGCATATCGGCCGCTTCCAGCAGCTGCTTACGCCGGAAGGGGCGGCCTTCGGCCAAGCCGAAGGAACTTCGGGCAGAGAGACGCCGGATCAATATCCGGTACTGCTCTATGAGCTGGCGGTGTACTCTCTCAAGGCAGAGAGGATAGAGCAGGGGATCCGTTATATCTTCGGGAGTCTGGAGGCTTCCACCGCACTTGGCAGCATAGCCTGTGTGATCCGCTGTGTAAGATTATTCGAGCAATTCCGGCTGCACGCTTCTGCAGATGACCAAGAGCGGTATAAGCAACTGATTAGTAAGGTACAAGTTGCTCACGCAGAGCAGACGGTTAAGACACAGGACCGGTTGTAGGAGGCTCATTGATAGTATACAAAGGAAGCCCCTTCCGGGATGGAGGGGGCTTCCTTGTATGGACCGATGCAAATGTAATCGAAAAACCGATCACATTGCGCCGGATGGTGGTGTGCGGGCCAAATGTAATCGAAAAACCGATCACATTGCGCCGGATTGTGCTGTGCGGAGCAAATGTAATCGAAAAACCGACTACATTGCGCTGGCCACAAACCCATCTCCACTCTACCACGCCCCGTCCCAACGCCGCCCTAGGCTCACCACGCCCTGGTCATACCTCACCCCGACCTTACTCAGCCCACGCCCCGTCCCTATCTCGCCGGGGCGAAACCGGCTACGTCACTAAGAATGTCATCGATCGCCTTCAGCGTATCCGGCTGAAGCACCGCATCCACCGCCTGCGCATTCTCAAGCACCTGCTCCGGTCTGCTGGCACCGATCAGCGCTGAGCTTACGCCGGGCTGGCGCAGCACCCAGGCGAGCGCGAGCTGGGAGAGCTTGAGGTCCAGCTCAGCGGCAAGCGTATCCAGCCTGCCGACAACCTCCAGTACATCATCCCGCAGGTAGCTGCGGATGACGCCGTTCACGGAATCATCCGCGCCGCGCGTACCGGCCGGCGGGAGTTGACCGGCCTTGTATTTGCCGGTCAGAATGCCCTGGGCCAGCGGGGAGAAGACCACCTGTCCCAGGCCTTCATGGGCAGATACTTCAAGCACCTCCGCTTCGATGTACCGCTCGAACATGTTATAGATCGGCTGATTGGCGGCGAGCGGCCGCAGGTTCAGTCTGTGGCTGATGCCAGCCGCCTGCGAGATCTGGGCCGCGCTCCATTCGCTGACGGCGGAGTAGAGGATTTTGCCTTGGGCGGTAAGATCATCAAGGGCGCGGAGCGTCTCCTCCACAGGAGTGTCCTGATCGAAGCGGTGGCAGAAATACACATCGATATAATCGGTGCCCAGACGCCGCAGGCTGGCTTCGCATTGCTCCATAATATGCTTGCGCGAGAGCCCGCGGTCATTCACCCCGTCGCCCATCGGGAAATATACCTTGGTGCTGAGGACGTAATCGGAGCGCTTATAAGGCCGGAGTGCGGCACCGATGGCCTTCTCGCCTTCGCCCCGGTTATAGGCATTGGCCGTATCGAAAAAATTGATACCGCATTCAAAAGCGCTGGCGACACAAGCATCCGCCGCCTGCTGCTCTGCCGCTGTTCCATACGTAAGCCAGCTGCCCAGTCCGATCTCGCTGACTTTCAGTCCGGTATTACCCAGTCTTCTATATTTCATATTCTCTCAATTCCTCCTTCAAGGTAATGGGTTTCCTTGCAGTGTTTTAATTCGTCAACTGGTGAAGGACCACAGCACATGCGCCGGTGGCGACCGAACGCTCACCCAGTCTGCTTCGGGTGAAGCGGACGTTATACTGCTCCCGGTAATAGGTTCGCTCAAGGGCGATCTGTGTGGCCGTCTGATAGAAATCATCTGCTGCGAGGAACAGCGGCCCGCCGAGAATAACCTCCTCGGGATGCAAAATATTGATCAGGTTCGCCAGCCCGATGCCGCAGTACACCGCCATTTCGTTGAACAACCCCACCACAACAGGGTCGCGCTCCTTCAGCGCTTCGATCAAGTGGGCGAATTCCAGTTCCCCGGCATGCCCGGCCAAGCTGCGGAGCCTGTCGCTGCTGCCCTGCCGCCATGCCTCACGGGCTTGTTCTTCCAGGGTGTGGACCGAGACATAGCTCTCCCACGCCCCGGCATTGCCTCCAGGAATCTGCGGCGGCCGCCCTGAGCCTTCAATGATCATCTGTCCGACCGCTCCCTCGGTATCGATGATGCCGTAGAGCAGCCGTCCATCGTTCATAATGGCGGAGCGCAGGCCGATTCCGGCATGGAGATAGAGAAGATGCTGCTGTATCCGGTTGCTGCTGGCCCAGTATTCGCCAAGCAGAGCCGTATTGGCTCCATTATCCAGATAGACAGGCACCCCCAGGCGCTGCGCCAGCTGCTCCTTGATATGTACTTGTGACCAACCCTCTGCAGGAAAACGGGCCGGATTCAGGATGACTCCAGCCGTGCGGTCCAGCGGACCGACTGCGCCAATGCCAAGTCCGGCGACCCGGCTGAGCTGAATGGAGGCTGCGTCAAGCATCTGCAAGGCTTGTCTGTGGAGCGACTCCATCAGCAGCTCGGGGGTAAGCCCCGCATCCATGCTCCAGGTATATTCGCCCAGCAGCCGTAGATGAAAGTCCGTCAGCACAAGCTTGGCATGGGTACGGGAGATCTCCAGTCCCAGCAGATAAGCGTAAGACGGATTCGTCTCATAGAGGGTAGGGCGGCGTCCTCCGGTGGATTCGCCGAAGCCGACTTCAACCAGAAGCTCCCGGGACAGCAATTCGTCCAGTATACGCGTTAAGGTGCTTATCGTCAGTCCGCTTTCTTCCAGCAGGGTCTGCTTGGAGACGGTACCGTGTGTTCTTACGGTGAGGTAGATTTCCCTGGCTTTGGGATTGGCGATGATTTCGTGAATGAGCAGCACGGACGATTCTCTCCTTATAATGTACTAGACCTGTTTTTACAATGACACAAAAATCAGGGGGCCGCAACTATCACAAGGAGAGAATGCAAGAGGAGTCTAACAGGGGAGGCATAGGCCGGATTGCTGCAGCAGGCATGCGGGCATAAGCGGGCGCTGCTCTGGGAGACAGGGCCTTGAGCTAGAGCAGCGCCTTGAAGGAATGGCGGATCACATCGCCGCGGCTGATGATGCCGACCAGCACATGGTTCCGTTCAACGGGAACCTTTTTGATCTGCTTTTTGCCGAGGATGGTAGCGATGGCTTCAATATCTTCTTCGGCATGCACGGTGATGACCTTCTTCTTGGCGATAGCCATTACGTTCAGACCCAGCAGCTTCTGCGCCCGTTCCTCGAACAGATCATTATCCCCGACGAACACATTAATCTGGAAAAAAGAATCCACGATCAGATCCTCATGCCTGCCGATATAGCGCATGATATCCCCGTCGCTGAGGTAGGCGACAATCTCGTTCCGGTCATTGACTACGGGCATGCCGCTGATCCGGTGGGCAATACATTTCTCAATAAAAGTCCGTACGGTGTCTTCCTGCTTAACCTTGTACACCTGACGGACCATGAATTCATGGGCTTTCATACCGGTTCCCCCTGAAAATTAGCTTCTGCAGAAATAAGTTGTATCATGAAAGTATATACTTGTATTATACAAGTGAAAAGAGTAAAGTCAATGAATAAAAGAGAAGAGGGGCAACCGGCATGGACAAACATTCAATTGAGACAATAGAGCTGGAAATGGCGGTTCTGTTCCGCCGTCTCACTTCGATTACCACGTTCAAAAAAATCGGCAATTTGGATCGTGCGGCCTACCTGCTGCTGCATCACATTGAATCTCGTGAGGGAACTGCCGGGATCAAGGCAATCTCCGATGAGTTTCAGCTGGATATTTCTACGGTCAGCCGGCAGGCTGCCTCACTGGAGAGCAAGGGGCACATCACCCGGGTACCGGACCCTGTGGACGGGCGGGCCTATTCGCTCCAGATTACGGAGACGGGCAAAGCGAGTCTGGAGGAGAACCGGCGGGTCCGGCAGGAGATGATCGAACAACTGCTAAAGGGCTGGTCGGAGGAGGAGGGACATCTGTTCGGGGAGCTGCTGCAGAAGTTCAATGCGGCTTTTCTGGAGGAGGGCTGATGAGGCGCGGAGTTTAAATAACCGGGCCAGCGAGAGCCGGGAAGGGTGTTCAGCCTGGGAAGGAAGAAATCTATTGTATTTTGTACATGCAGATGATGCAAAAAGGGGGCTGTTTCGGCCCACTGTTGTACTTCCTACATTAGATTTCGCAGAAACAGCCTGGATCGGCCAGATCTGCTCCATTCTGTTGCAGCAAATACAGCAGAATGTGTTTTAGGAGGCTTTTGTTCTGCTTCTGTTGTATAGAATACAATCACTCCTTCTGTATCCCGCCATAAATCCAAGCAAATGCCGGGCATGATGCATAACAGGGTAAGGGCCGTCCGCAGCGTTACTTCACGCTGCGGACGGCCCTTTGTGTCTCATTCTATTCAGGCAACAAGAACAGGCTTCAAGCAAACCCCGGGTTCCCTCTCATCCCCACCCACAGCGGGGATTGCTCCAGGCAAGCGGCGAGCTGCAATAGCAGATCCTCGCGTCCCTTGGAGGCCATGACCTGGACGCCGATTGGCATCCCTTCTGCCGTAAGGTGCACCGGTACGCTCATGGCAGGCTGGCCGGTCAGATTGGCGAGCTGGGTGAAGGGCGTGTAGGTCAGGCTCGGCTCGAACATCTCATAGATCATCCGCCGCTGCGCGTCCTTCGGCAGCCCGCTGACCTGCATCAGCTTCTCTGTCTCCGCCGCAGTCTGGGTCAGCTCTCCAACCTTCGGCGCGGAGTCCGCATTGGCCGGGGTAATATACAGATCGAAGCGGTCCATCAGCGCCGCCATCTGCGCAGCGGCTACATCCCATTCGTGCAGACTGTGTACGAATTCTGCCGCCGAGACCTGCTTCCCGGCTTCGGCCAGCACCCAGGTGACAATATCCACTTCCTCTGCCTTAATTGCACGGCCCATGGCGCTCTCAAGCGACAGGAACATGGCGGATACTTCTCCGGCGTTCATCGTATAGTAATTGTCCATCAGCCGGACTCCGTTGACCGGGCTCAGCTTCTCATCCACCTCATAGCCCTCGGACTCCAGCCACTTGACCGTCTTCCGCACGGCCTCTACTGCCTCAGCGGATACCGGTGTTCCCACCGGCGAAGCGGTGGTGAAGGCGATCCGCAGCTTCCGCTGTGCAGGCTTCAGCAGATCGTCCAGGTAGACGCCCGGATACAGCGGCGTCTGAAAAGCCGCTTCCGGCTGCACCACCTGCAGCAGATCCAGCATCGCGGCGCTGTCCCGCACAGAGCGCGTCAGCGCAAAATCAATCGACGCGCCCTGCCACTGGCGGCCGATCCCCGGGCCGACCGGCGTGCGCCCGCGCGTCGGCTTCAGCCCGAACAGGCCGGTGAACGAGGCCGGTATGCGGATGGAGCCGCCGCCGTCACTGGCTCCGGCGGCCGGAACGATCCCGGCGGCAACTGCTGCCGCCGCACCGCCGCTGGAGCCGCCGGGTGAACAGGCGGGGTTCCAGGGATTGCGGGCCGGGCCGTGGAGCAGGGGCTCGGTGATATTTTTGAGCCCGAATTCCGGCGTATTCGTATGGCCCAGCGGAATGAAGCCGCCGCGCCGGATACGGGCCACATAGTTAGAGTCCCGCTTCGCGACATTGTCCTTCATCAGCAGAGCGCCCGAGGTCAGCGGTTCGCCGCCAATCGCCTGGGAGATATCCTTCAGCAGGAAGGGGACGCCGGCGAACGGGCGGGTGAGATCATCGCCGTCGACAGGCATTTCCGCAGCTTCCTTCAGCGCGGCCTCCCGGCGGGTGCGTACCACCGCATTCAGCAGCGGATTCACCTCATCCATCCGGGCGTAGGCGTCTTCCACAAGCTCACACGCTGAGACCTCCCGTGCTTTCACTAGGGCGGCAAGCCCCAGCGCATCATAACCTGAATAAGCAGACAACGACATAGGTATAACCTCTTTCTGGCAGGAACAGGCAGGCTACTTAGCGGTCAGGCTATAGCTGCAGTCTTGCGCATAGTATATTGCGTTATAAGGAGGGCAGAGACTTTTCAAGTGCGCTCATCTGTAAGATATTGCTTCACTGGAGGCGGGGTATACTCCGCGAACTGCTGCAAAATGCCCTCCGGCGTGGTAGCGTTCAGCATGATGGAATGATGTTTCTCCTGCATGAATTGTTCCCGGGCCATGTTGCTGAACAGGGCAATCAGCGGATCATAATAGTGGTTCACATTAAGCAGTCCGCAGGGCTTCTGATGCAGGCCGAGCTGCGCCCAGGTGAAGATCTCGAAATACTCCTCCATCGTGCCCGGGCCGCCCGGCATAGCAATGAATCCGTCCGCCAGCTCAGACATTTTAAGCTTCCGTTCGTGCATAGAGTCTACCATAATCAGCTCCGTCAGACGGGTGTGCTCGATTTCCCTTTGCTTCAGAAAATGCGGCAGCACCCCGATCACGCGGCCTCCCGCCTGCATCACGCTATCTGCAATAGCACCCATCAAGCCTACAGTAGCTCCGCCATAGATCAGCGTAATGTTGCGTGCGGCAAGCTCCTTGCCGAGTAGAATAGCGGATTCCTTGTATACGGGCGAAGCCCCTTCACTGGAACCGCAGAATACTGCGATACTCTTCATAAGATGCTGACTCTCCTTTGTCTTAAGGTAATGGAATGTGCTGTGAAGAACGGTTGTTTCCTCTACCTAATGTATCACGGATTCAGGTGCATGTAACATTTTTCTCGGTGCCGGAGCAGGCTGGTTCATTGCGGTGGTGCTCTGCATTGACAACTTTTTGCGGAGCGGCTATACTTTCTGTAATCTTATAGTTGGTATACGTTGAACGAGCCAGTAGCAGCCTTGTCCCTGTTCCCAGAGAGCCGGGGGTCGATGGAACCCGGTACACACAAGCGGACTGCGAATTACGCCTCGGGAGTATCTTGGGTAATGCCAAGCGGAGCTAAGCGAACGATAACTCGCCTGAGAGTGGTACGGACTTGTGTGTAATATGGGGTCTGTGCAATTTGGGTGGTAACACGGTTAATACTAATCGTCCCTGTGTCTGAATAGACAAGGGGCGATTTTTTGTTGTCTGTGTGCTGGGGATACTGGCTTAGTGCCTGCGCGGCAGGCTTTTGGCTTCTGTGGCTTGATGCGGTATAGCTGCTCTTTTTTTGACGGATACCAAGGGATATAGAACAATCACTTACACAAAAGGGGCTGTACATGTTGAACATTATTGACGAGCTATTGTGGCGCGATGCCATTAACCAGCAGACAGATGCGGACGGACTGCGTGAATTGACAGAGAGTAAGGCGGTATCGCTGTATTGCGGCGTAGACCCTACGGGCAACAGTATGCATATCGGCCATCTGATTCCATTCATGATGCTGCGGCGCTTCCAGCTGGCCGGTCACCGTCCGGTGATTCTGATCGGGGGAGCGACGGGAACGATCGGCGATCCGAGCGGACGCCAGAGCGAGCGCTCGTTGCAGACGCTGGAGCAGGTGCAGGAGAATGTGGATGCCCTGACGGCGCAGATGAAGAAGCTGTTCATTACCGATGGCGACAACCAGGTGCGGATGGTGAATAACTACGACTGGACCAAGGATATGAATGTCATCGAATTCCTGCGTGATATCGGCAAAAACTTCAGCATCAACACGATGCTGGCGAAGGACGTAGTGTCCAGCCGGCTGGACAGCGGAATCTCGTTCACCGAGTTCTCTTACCAGATTCTGCAATCCATGGATTACCTGCACCTGTTCCAGCACGAGGATGTGCAGCTCCAGATCGGCGGGTCTGACCAATGGGGCAATATTACGAGCGGCCTCGATCTGATCCGTAAAAAAGAGGGCAACGAAGCCAAAGCCTTCGGCCTGACCATCCCGCTCATGCTGAAGGCTGACGGTACGAAATTCGGCAAATCCGCCGGCGGCGCTATCTGGCTCGATCCGAAGCAGACCACGCCTTACGAGTTCTACCAGTTCTGGGCGAATACCGATGACCGCGATGTGGTCAAATACCTGAAGTACTTCACCTTCCTGAGCAAAGAGGAGATCGAAGCGCTGGAGGAGAAGGTAGCTACCGAGCCGCATAAACGCGAAGCGCAAAAAGCGCTGGCCGAGGAAATGACCCGCTTCGTGCACAGCGAGGAGCTGCTGGAGCAGGCCAAGCGCATCAGTGCGGCGCTGTTTAGCGGCGATATCCGCTCGCTGACTGCGGACGAAATCGAGGAAGGCTTCAAGGAAATGCCGACCTTCACAGCAGGCAAAGAAACCAAGAACATTGTAGACTGGCTGGTTGAGCTGGGAGTGGAGCCATCCAAACGCCAGGCGCGTGAGGATATTACCAAAGGCGCAATCTCGATCAACGGGGAACGCGTGAACGAGCTGGAGACGGAGATTACGGCTGAGGATGCCATCGGCGGCAAGTTCATCATTGTCCGTAAGGGCAAGAAGAACTACAGCCTGGTGAAGCTGGTCTAAGCGGAAGCTGCCGGGTGATGGATTGCGGAAGGCGAATAGAGTGAGCTGGATGTTGAGCTGGATCTGGAGCGGTGTTAGGCTGGAACGAGGTTAATGGTGAACTGGAACGAGGTTGATGTGGTTAGTGTGAGATGGCTGAGTGAGGTTGGGCTAGATGAGCTAGAGTGAGTAGATGAGATGGGTTGGGCTAGATGAGTTAGAGTGAGGCAGATGAGTTGTGTTGGGCTAGATGAGCTAGAGTGAGGCAGATGAGTTGTGCTGGGCTAGATGAGCTAGAGTGAGACAGATGAGTGAGGTTGAGATAGATGAGCTTGAATGAGAATGGTGTGAAGTAACTGAGTGATTGGGCTATCCCGCTGTCAGCAGTGACGGGGATAGCCTTTTTTGGTGGTCGCGGGGTGTAGGCTGGTTTCCCATCTGATCCCTGACCGCCATAGGCCGGAAGCGTGGCTGCCTCGTGAAATCACAGGGATAAATCCTTTTGATATCGCCGGAAGTAGGCTGAGTGAGCAAATTAAGTGTATAAATCCCTCAGATAATGCTGGAAATAGGCTGAGTGAGCAAATTAAGTGTATAAATCCCTCAGAGGGGCTGCCGGATGGGAAGAGGCAGGCTAATGAGGAGCATTAGTGCACCTGAATTTGGCGCAAACGGCCGAAACGAGCCAATGAGGAGCATTAGTGCACCTGAATTTGGCGCAAACGGCCGAAACGAGCCAATCAGGAGCACAAGTGCACCTGAATTCAGCGCAATCGGCCGAAATGAGCTAATGAGGAGCATTAGTGCACCTGAATTTGGCGCAAACGGCCGAAACGAGCCAATGAGGAGCATTAGTGCACCTGAATTCAGCGCAATCGGCCGAAATGAGCTAATCAGGAGCACAAGTGCACCTGAATTCGGCGCGAACGGCCGAAACGAGCCAATGAGGAGCATTAGTGCACCTGAATTCAGCGCAATCGGCCGAAATGAGCTAATCAGGAGCACAAATGCACCTGAATTCAGCGCAAACGGCCGAAACGAGCCAATGAGGAGCACAAGTGCACCTGAATTCAGCGCAATCGGCCGAAATGAGCTAATCAGGAGCACAAGTGCACCTGAATTCAGCGCAATCGGCCGAAATGAGCTAATCAGGAGCATTAGTGCACCTGAATTCGGTGCAAACGGCCGAAACAAGCCAATGAGGAGCACAAGTGCACCTGAATTCAGCGCAATCGGCCGAAACGAGCCAATGAGGAGCACAAGTGCACCTGAATTCGGCGCGAACGGCCGAAACGAGCCAATCAGGAGCATAAGTGCCCCTGAAATTCAGCGTACGCCCCTTCCCCGCCGGACACCCACCCAGTCCAGCGCGACATCTGACGGGAGAGCCAGGCTTCAAAACAAATAGAAAATAATGCCTTTACCAGCGGCCACAGTCTGGCTGTAGAACCGCTGGATCTCGGTGAAGAACTGGAGCAGGTAGGCAAAGAACGCATCCGCATCATCGTCAGACACCGTATCCGGGTCCAGCGGGTAGACCTCCTCCTCGGCCATGGTCCGGAAATCATACTGCTGGCGCAGCTGCGCTTCATCCAAGCCGGAGATGGCGTCAAGCGCTTCGGCCACTTGTCCGGCACGCAGGCAGAATGCCCCGTATACCCCGAACTCAATACCCTGGTCTGAATGCAGCGGAACCACATATCCGAGCGGCGCAGGTCCATCCGATATATCTCCGCAGAGCAGGTAGTGAATCGCCTCCCAGGCGCGGTCGATATCCAGCCCGGGGTATTTGTCTATGTTCAGGCTCCCCAGCAGGGTGTTCCCTGCTGCAATCTGCTGCACCAGTTCATCTTCCATTGCAAAGTAATACCCGCGTATCGCCATTGTATCAGCCGTCCTTCCATATTAGGGATAGAGTAGTTGTGCTTAATCCTCAAGCAGCGCAAGCTTGTCTTCGAGTTCAGCAATCTTAAGCCGGATAGCTTCTGCCCGGGGCTCGTCCTGCGCCTTCACAGCAACTGCCAGTTCATCGGCGGCTATGCCGATCTGATACTCCAGATATGTGTAGTCGGATGCGGCGGCAGGGTGGGTGGAGCGTTGGGAATAGGTCATATGCCGAAGCCTCTTTTCTCTGATCTGTGATATATTCATGATACAGGGTTTGCAGGAAGGGCTCAACCTTGTTTCACGGAAACCCGGCACAGGCTGCGACATTGTTCACAGACAATGAACCCGGTTCTGGTTTTACCATAGGGAGTATTGAAAATTATAACTTAATTTTTCAGTAACAGTATGCGGGAGAAATCTCCGCAAAGGAAGGTTTGGTATACATAATGATTGCTGTATCTTTTGACACCTTGGACGAGGCCAGGCACCATCTGGAGGAGCTGGATGTGAACCGTGGCCTGGTGCTGTTCGCTGCGGCTGCGGCTGTCCGGGAATTATCCCGTCATGCGCCTTCGCGGGCAGTATTGTGCTCAACCAAGGGGGAATATACTCCGCAGGGCTACCGCAGCGGCGTAATTACCGGTTTTGAATATGAAGCCGGTATAGCAGAGATTGTGGGCATTCTGCACCCTCCCGTGCTTAGCGCAAGTACGCTGGAGATTGCTTACCGCAAGGTCCGGGGCAATCCGAACGCATTTCTGATGCTGCTCTGTGACGGCACAGGCGGGATGGAAGAGATGCTGCTCTCCTCGCTGTATTTCATGGACCCGCAATTCAAGGTGATTGGCGGCAGTGCGGCTGATGATGAGCGCGGCGAGACTTACCTCTATATAGGAACCCGCCGGGTGCGGAACCTGGGGATTTATTTCAATATGCCTGCCAGCACTGCCCTCGTCAAAGAGAATATATATGTCCCGTCCGGGAAGACGCTGCTGGTGACAGAAGCCGATGTGTTCGGCAGACGGGTCTATTCCTTCAACGGGCGGCCTGCAGCCGGGGAATATGCGCGTGTCCTGGGCGTGCCGGAGAAGGAGCTGGCAGAGCATTTTCTGAGCAGCCCGCTGGGCAAAAGATACGAGGATGATCTGATCATAGCCTCCCCGAAGGCGGTTCATCCGGACGGCTCTGTCACATTTTACAGCCAGATTATGTCTAGTACATATGTGGAGCTGCTGAGTTCTGCCGATCCGCTGGCAGTGCTGGAGGAGACGCTGGGCAGCAGTCCGTTCAAGCCTTCGTTTGTCCTCAATATTAACTGTACGCTGCGGGACCAGCTGTTTACACGGGACGGTCTTTGGGGAGCTTTTGACGAGACGATGCTTGGGTTCTGCGGCAACACTACAGGCTTCATCAGCTATGGAGAGCAATATTATACTAAGCATGCCAATCAGACCATGATTCTGCTGCTGGTTGAATAAGGGAGAGTTGAAATCGGATGGAGTGGTTAAGCAAACTGCGCACAGCTTGGGGGAGAACCCCCTCTGTTGGAGGCGTTCAAAGTCACAGTAATACAAGCGGGTTAGCGGAGAAAGCCCTGGCAGAGCGTGTGATTGAGGCTAAGGGTACGGCCGCATCAACAGAAACGGTTATAGTAGAGGGAAAAGTCGCAGTAGAGGAAGCGGGCGCTAACGCACCTGTATCTTACAGCGGTAAAGATAGCGAAGAACCCTCTGCACACGCTTCAGGCACGGTGTCTTTTGGGGGACATGCCTATGCCCTGGCGGAGCAGATCCGCCTTGAGACTGGAGCTATTCTGAAGGAAGAGGCCCAACTGGTGGAGGACTTCGAGGCCTTGCGGGCAGGCGGCGGGGAGATGATCGGCCAAATTGCCGGGACTCAGCAGCTTCTGGAGCATTTGAAGACCAACAACGGACAGACTGAAGATCTGATTAATGAAATGTACGGCAGCTTGTCCTACTCCTCCAACAAAATCGAATTTGCTAAGGAAGCCAATATCCAGATCTCTGCGGAAATGCTGAAGGCTTCGGAGGTATTTACGGAGTTCGTTGCTTTGAATGAGGATCTGCGGGAGCATTTCCACAGCATTGAGCAGCTGGCCAAGATTATCACGGATATTGCCGAGCAGACGAATCTGCTCTCGCTGAATGCGGCGATTGAGGCGGCGCGGGCCGGTGAACATGGACGCGGCTTCGCCGTTGTCTCCACAGAGATCCGCAAGCTTGCTGACAGCACCCGCAGCCATGTGAAGGAGATTATGGGTTCACTCTCAGGAATGACCCGCGTCATGGAGCAGATTCACAGCAAGTCCGGGGATGGAACGCTCGCGATGAACGAGACCACGGCGAAGATCGGTGAGTCCACGTTATACATGAATGAGATTGTAGAAGCAGAGGAGCAGGTCTTCGAGCATCTGGAGGCAATCCAGGAGTCCCAGGAGAGCAGCATGGAGGATGTGGAGCAGATCAACAGCGACCTGCTGCGCATTCTGGAGAAATCGGGTCAGGACTCAGACCAGTTCCGTAAGCTGGTTCTTACCGTTCAGAAGAAGGCCGACCATTACCAGCAGCTGCTGAATCATCTGCATCAGATCGGGCTGCTCCAGCAGGCGGAAGAAGCAGAGAAGGCTATCGTATAATCAGATATGGTAAAAGGAAAACACCCGGCGGCGGGAGATGGTGCCGGGTGTTTTTGTGTTGTGCTGGGCAACCGCCCTCTGCCATCGGCAGGAGGATCTTCCACTACTACAGCGAGATCAGCCTGTATTCATAAGCGCCAATGGACAGTGGACCGGCAGGTACGGGAGTGCCGGTCAACACATCCTGCCCGCTGTGCGGCAGAGTGATGCTGCCGCCAAGCCCGTCCATGTTGACGAGCGTCCACAGCTCTCCGGCAGCGCCGCGTCTAGGGCAGAGAATAGTGCCTGGCGTGACATCGCTGCGCCGGGTGACCCCGGCGCGGGCGGCATAATGCTCAATCAGCGCACATAGCTGCTTGTCGCCCTCGCCGCCCGAGGGCAGCGAGCCGAGCATCACGATGGCTCCCCGGCCATAGGGCTGCTCGGTCAGGTAGGCCAGGCCTGGCGTCCGGCCCGACGTAATGACGCCGACCGTGGAGGCACCGCCCGGCAGCGGCTCGAACACCGCGCTCCATAGCGACAGCGGCGCGGAGTGGCCGAAGGCCTCCCCGATGCTGCCCGTCCCCTCCATCGGGTAGACGAAGGTGGTGTTCACTCCGGCGTAGCGCTCCAGTTCTCCCAGCGCAGCATCTGTATGCAGGGTATGCTCTCCTGTGCGGCCTCCGCTAAGCGGGCCGACGATCCAGATGCCGCCGGCTTCAGCGAAGGCGAGCGCCTTCTGCATATATTCCGGCGACAGATAATGGATGTAAGGCGTGAACAGCAGCCTATAGCCGCTTAAATCGCCGCTTTCCGGCAGCAGGTCACGATGAATGCCGAGATCGAGAACCCGGCGGTAGAAATCCCCGAGCAGGGAGCGGTAGTTCAGCTGCCGGTGCGGCTCTGTGGCCAGGAACGCCTTGGCCCGGTCCGAATAAGTAATCGCCACCTCGGCCTGCACCGGCCGGGTATTCAGCATGTGCGGCTCGATCCGCAGCCTGGCAGCGGAAGCCTTGCGCACATTGTCATATCCGAGCGCAGGCTGGCCCCAGGCGCTGATAATCGAGCTGTGCGTCTGCTCGCTGCCGGTGCGCTGCTGCCGCCACAGCCAGTAGCAGAAGGCGCCTGCCCCTAGCGCGTAGGCAGCCACGGCTTCAGCGGTGAGATAGCCGTCCGGGTGCGGCTCGCCGTAGCTTGTCAGCGAAGCGGCATAGGCCGGGCCGGTCTCCATCAGCCAGAAATCCCGCCCGGGCTTGAACCCGCGCCAGAGATCACAGTTCAGCAGATAGGCGTGTCTGTTGGCCTGGGAGGCATAGGTATCGAATGAAGCGAAGTCAAGCTCCCGGAACAGCTGCTCATTGTCCAGATGAAAAGGGACATTGCTGTTGTGCGTAATCGGAGCTGCCGAATGACGGCGGATGATCGCCGCCTGTTCCCCCGCGAACTCCGCAACCTTCTCCATCTGGAACAGCCGGTATTGGGTGACGAGCGATGAATTATGCAGGAAAGGCGTAGCCACCGGCTGCGGCACCTGATCAAACCGCTGGTACGTCTGGCTCCACACGCCGGTTCCCCACGCATTATTCAGCTCTCCGATGCTGCCGTAACGATGCTCCAGCCACTCATGCCACAGGGAGCAGCAGGACCCGCACATGCATTCCGCCACATGCGCCTTCAGCTCGTTGTCGAGCTGCCAGGCGGCAAGGCCCGGGAGCTGCCCCAGCACCCGGGCCAGCTCTTCCGTAATTACCGCCGCCCGCTGCCGGAAATAAGGGTTATTCGTGCAGACATGCTGTCTGGACCCGTGGCTCATTACCGCCCCGTCTGCCCGGATGTGCAGGCGCTCCGGGTGCCCGTGAGTCAGCCAAATTGGCGGGGTCGCGGTCGGCGTACACATGACCGTATCGATGCCGTGATCATGCAGCTGAAGGATATGCTCAGCGAACGGCCGTACATCGATGGAGCTCTCCTCCGGCTCCAGCAGCGACCAGATGAACTCGCCCATGCGTACCAGATTAAACCCGGTCTCCTGCATGAGCCGAAGATCCTGCTGCCGCTCAGCCTCCCCCCACAGCTCAGGGTACCATGCTGCACCGTAATATAGCTTTTGCTTCATCATTTTAACCTCCTGGAAAAAGCCCACACGGGCGATGTATTTTTACTTCTTTCGATCTATATCAATTGAATTTGAAAATTACAGACAGGGAAAGTGGCGGAGGGGAATTTTGGAGCTGTAGGAGCGATAGCGACCGCCTTTGTATGCGGATTTCAACCGTTAAAAACGGTATATATCAAGAAATCTGCAGACAACAGCGGCCGGAAGCCCAAAACTTCTCTGGAGTCACGGCTATCCCATACTGAGTATTTACAAGGTTTAATTTATATAGTGTCCTCCCCCCACAATCAATAGTAAACTTTTGCCGGTTTTGGACTTTATTGCGGAAGCGGTGCAGAAGGCGTACAAAGCGCTGTCCAAAAAGTCCGATTGCCAGAAAAACACCCGCCAACCATAATAGAAAGCGCAGCCACGGCAATGTAGTGAAGCGAACTAGCCAGGCTGCTTATCCATACGGAGGTGAAGGTAAATGAAGCAAGGAGCGGCAATGGGGGCAGCAGAGATCAGCGCGGGTACAAGCTTCCGCCGCAGCAGGCGCGAGCAGCGCTTCAGACGTCTGAAGCGGGACAAATGGCTCTACATACTGCTCAGCCCCGGACTCCTATATTTCCTGGTGTTCAAATATGTACCGATGTGGGGAGTGCTGCTCGCCTTTAAGGATTATCAGCCTTTTCTGGGCTTCTGGAAAAGCAGCTGGGTCGGATTGGAGCATTTCCGCACGTTTTTTCAGAATCCTGATTTCTTCATGCTGCTGCGCAATACGCTGGTGCTGTCGCTGTATAATCTGGTGTTCTTTTTCCCGGCACCGATTATCCTGGCCCTGCTGCTGAATGAGATCCGGCTGTCCTTCTACAAAAGGACGGTTCAGACGCTGATCTATGTGCCCCACTTCATCTCCATGGTCATCGTCGCGAGTATCTCTTACGTGTTCCTTACGACCCAGGGCGGTGCGGTCAATGAATTCCTCTACACAGTTACCGGGCACAAAATTGATTTCCTCGCCAATCCAGACTGGTTCCGCCCGATGATTATTCTGCAGACCATCTGGAAGGAATGCGGCTGGGGGACGATTATTTTCCTCGCTGCGCTGGCCGGTGTCGATGTGGAGCAATATGAAGCCGCCGTGGTGGACGGAGCCAGCCGCTGGCGCCAGACCTGGCATATTACGCTGCCCGCGATCCGCAGTACGATTGTCATTCTGCTGATTTTGCGGATGGGTACGATTCTGGATAACGGCTTCGAGCAAATCTATCTGATGATGAATGCGCTGAACCGCGAGGTGGCCGAGGTCTTCGATACCTATGTGTATGCGCTGGGAATTACCCAGGGGGCATTCAGCTACAGCACCGCAGTCGGCTTGTTCAAATCGGTAATCGGGGTCGTGCTGGTGCTCGGCACCAACTGGCTCGCCAAGAAGTCAGGCGAATCTGGATTATATTGAAAAGGAGGCCAAGAGTGTGGCTAAACGTTACCGCAGCGCCGGAGAGATTACCTTTGACGTGTTTAATTACCTGGTGCTGGGCATCATCGGGATCGCGGCCATTCTGCCGTTCCTGTTTGTCGTCGCCGGTTCCTTCGCCACCGAGGCGGAAATTACGAAGCGCGCGGTCTTTCTGGTTCCGACGACCATTTCGCTGGACGCTTACCGGTTTATTTTCTCCACGGATACCATTGTCCGTAGCATCGGGGTGTCGCTGTACGTGACAGTGATCGGGACGGCAGTCAATCTGTTCTTCACGGTTACCATGGCGTATCCGATGGCGAAGCGGTACCTGATGGGCCGCAATCTGATCCTCAATCTGGTGATATTCACGATGCTGTTCGGAGGCGGGATGATTCCCACCTATCTGGTAATCCGGGAGCTGCATCTGCTCGATACGCTGAATGCCTTAATTCTTCCGGGGGCGATCAGCGCCTTCAACCTGATTATCGTGAAGAACTTCTTCCAGGAGCTTCCCGCTGAGATGGAGGAGGCGGCGCGCATCGACGGCTGCACGGAGCTGGGGCTGCTGTGGAGGATTGTGCTGCCGCTGTCGAAGCCTGTGCTGGCGACGTTCACCCTCTTTTATGCGGTCGGACACTGGAATAACTTCTTCTCGGCGCTGCTCTACATCAACGATCCGTCCAAGTGGCCGCTGCAGGTGATGCTGCGCCAGATCGTTATGTTATCCCAGTCGGCAGCGGGGGATCTCAGCTCCATGGACCCGAATTTCGTACAGCCGCCGGAGCAGTCGATCAAAATGGCCGTCATCGTGGTCGGCACCCTGCCGATTATGTGCGTGTATCCGTTTCTGCAGAAGCATTTTGCCAAAGGGGTGATGCTGGGTTCAGTCAAAGGGTAAGCGGTTAGTCAACATATAAAGGGAGGCCAAGTGATGAAGAAGATGAAGCGGAGTGAAGGTTCACGGTCTGCGAAAAAAGGGTTGTTCATGTTGCTGGCTATGATTATGCTGCTAAGTGTATTGTCCGGCTGCGGCGGAAACGGGGAGAATGCGGGAGCGGGACAGAAGGACCCTGCCGCTGACAGCGGGAAGACGGACGGTACAGCCAAGGGAGAGAAGCCGCTTGAGCTGACGCTGATGCTGCCGATTTTCAAAACCAATTATCCGAAGGACGGCAGTCCGGTCGCCGCCAAGCTGGAGGAGCTGACGAACACCAAAATCCATTTCGAATGGGTGCCGAATGCATCGTATGCCGACAAATTCAACATTACGCTGGCTTCCGGCAAGCTGCCTGATATTATGTATGTAGGCGACGTGAAAGCGTCCAGCTTCGTCAATGCGGCCAGATCCGGCGCTTTCTGGGAGGTGGGTCCGTATCTCAAGGATTATCAGAATCTCAGCGGGGCGAAGGAGGTCATTCTGAATAACTCGGCCATCGACGGCAAGAATTACGGGATCTACAGAGGGCGGGCGCTGGGACGTAACGGCGTGGTGTTCCGCAAGGACTGGATGGAGAAGCTGGGGCTTGAGAACCCGAAGACGGTGGATGATTTCTATTCGATGCTGCAAGCGTTCAAGGAGCAGGACCCGGACGGCAACGGCCAGGCGGATACGTACGGCATGGTGCTGGTCAAGTGGACCGGCCAGTGGGCCAGCGGCTTCGATACGATGAAGCTGTGGTTCGGATCTCCGAACAAGTGGGGCGTTCAGGAAGGGAAGCTCGTGCCTGAGCATGAATATCCCGGTTATTTGGAAGCGCTTAAATTTATGAAAAAGCTGTACGATGAGCAGCTGATCAACGCCGACTTCGCGGTGATGGACAGCTCCAAATGGAATGATCCTGTCGTCAACAACAAGGCTGGTGTCATCGTCGATGTGGTCGATAACGCGGCACGGCTGGATGACAAGATTCATGCCGCCCTCCAAAAGGAAGGCAAAGATGAGCCGGAACGTCATTATATGGATGTTATCGGCGGTGTGAGCGGAGCGGACGGCGCGCTGCATACTCTCCCGACCTCCGGCTTCTCCGGCATGCTGGCGATTCCGAAGTCTTCGGTCAAAACCGAGGAGGAGCTGAAGCAGGTGCTGGCCTTCCTGGACCGGCTGAATGATGAGGATTTGCAGACGATGTTGAACTATGGAATTGAAGGCGTGCATTACAAGCTGGTGGATGGATACATCGAACGCTCCAGCGATACCGTTCTGCTGGAATCGGAAGTGGAAGGCCTGAACCAGATGCTGCCGTTCATCCCTGAGGACAAGGCGAAGCAAGTGAAGCAGACCCCGCTGCGGCTGAAGCAGACCGAGGTACAGAAGACGAATGAAGCGACAATTGTGACCAATCCGGCGGAAGCGCTGATCTCGGCAGTCTATACGCAAAAAGGCTCACAGCTGGATAACGTAATCAACGATGCGCGCATCAAATTCATTGTCGGTCAGATGGATGAGGCCGGGTTGAAGTCCGCTTTTGAGGTATGGCGGAAGACCGGCGGAGATGAGCTTGTGAAGGAAATGAACGAATTGTACGCCTCAGCGGGCAAGTAAAACCCGGTCCTGCTCCAGTCTCCGGCCGGTCTGAGCCCGCTGCGGCTGCATAGCTGCAACTCTAAACTAAGGATTCGGCTGGTGAATGCAATGGAGAATGAAGGGGCAGGAGCACGGAACAGGTATACGCGAGGCCGGACAGGACGCAAGGGCCGTTATTACCGCAATAATCTCATTATTGTGCTGATCGTCTCGTCCATTCCCGGGCTGATCATCGGGCTGCTGGTCTATTTTATGGCCGGGGGAAATCTGGAGAAGGAGCTGCTCCGGATGCATAACCGGCAGATTGAGCAGCGGGCGGACAACATCAATGATCAATTGTCTAATCTGGAGCTGATGCTGGCCCACTGGGCATTCGATCCGAAGTTCGACTATGGGCTGAGCAACATGGATTTCATCCGCAATCATGAACGGGCCTGGGATATTACGAAGACACTGGTAGTCATGCAGGGCTCGAATTCTATGGTGCGGCAGGTTGAGCTGTATCTGGCCGGTAAACAGCCGGTGCGCTTCGGCACGGAGTACGGGACGCTGGCTGCGGAGGAGGAAGTACTATACTCGAAGCTGCTGAAGCAGGAGCGGAGCACGTACTGGACGGAGTGGGCTTTTGAACCGGAGAAGCCGGAGCAGAAGGAGCTGACGCTGGTGCACCACATCCCCGGCGGCAGCCGGGAGCCCTTCGGGGCGCTATTGCTGCGGATGGATACAGAGAAGGTATCGGCGATGCTGCGGACCATGACCCCGTACAGCACGGGGGAGGTGTTCATGGAGCAGAAATCCGGCGGGCTGTTCATCTCGGGGGCCGGGATGGATACCCCAACGCCGCTCGTTACGGCGCTGCGGGCTGCTATTGCAGCCAGAGGCAGCCAGGATAGCGGGTCCTTTCTGTATGACTGGAACGGGGTTACTTATGCGGTGACCTATGGTGATTTCTCGCGGATTGCCAGTGAATGGCGGTATGTATCGGCTTCGCCGATTTCCAGCGTTACCTCTCCGGTGGTCTGGCTGTCCCGGATGATTATTCTGGTCAGCTTGTGCGCCTTGCTGCTGGCGGCAGTCCTGTCCTGGATTGCCTCCCGCAGAATCTATTCGCCGGTCCGCCGTCTGCTTCAGACCCTGCTTCCCGAGCATGCGGCCTCCGGGGACCGGGTGGATGAGCTGACGCTGATCGAGCGGCACTGGCAGAACCTGCACGGACAGCAGCACGCCCTCGAGTACACGCTCTCGGAGCAGCTTCCGCATGTGCAGCAGAGCTTCCTCCACCAGCTGTTCCAGGGGTATCTGTATGCCTATTCCGAACAGGACTTGCAGAGCCGGATGAAGCAGTACAAGTGGGAAGTGGAGAACTGTACCTTCGTGGTGCTGTATATCCAGCTGACCGGCATCTCCAGCCTGGAAGCCAAATTCCGCAGCGGTGACGAGAGTCTGGTGTCGTTCGCGGCTGTAAATATCATCGGGGAGCTTGCTAAGGAGCATTTCGGCCGGGCAGAGACGGTCAATCTGCATGACCTTACCTCCGGTATGCTGCTGATGGAACCGGGAAGCGGCCCGGACCCGGCCCGCGTGGGGGCCTTCGGTGAAGAGCTGGCGGCTACCCTGAGCCGGATGCTTAAGCTTCAAGCCACGGTGGCGTACAGTGCAAGGATCGGGAGCATCTCCGCGGTTCCGCGGTCGTTCGAGGCGGCGAAGCAGGCGGCCAGTCACAGCAGGTACGGGGGCGGGAACCAGATTATCAGTCTAGAGCAGCTGGAGCGGGAGGGGCAGGGCACACCTATGCCGCAGTATTCCTTCGCGCTGGAGCGCGGGCTGATTCAGGCGCTGCGGACCGGCGAAGCGGAGGAAGCGGACCGGCTGCTGGAGGAATTCCTGGAGACGCTCTCCGCAGGCGGCGCGAAGGTGATCGACGTACAGCAGGGGATGCTGCATCTGCTCGGCGCGATCCTTCATGCGGTGCTGGAGGCCGGGATGGCCCAGAGCCAGCTATTCGGCGGTAGGAATCTGTATGCCAGCCTCTCGCAGATCCATGAGCCGGGGCTGATTCTCTCCTGGTTCCGCACACAGGTTATCGCTCCCTTCCTGAAGGAGCTGTGCGAGCGCTCCGACGCCGGGATAAGGCGGACCATTGATCAGGCGATGCTGTATATTCAGCAGCATTATATGGACAATATCTCACTGGACAGCTGTGCGGATTATACAGGGACCAGTCCTTTTCTGCTCAGTAAGTCGTTCAAGCGGGTCACCGGGCAGAATTTCATTGATTATGTAACGGAACTGCGGCTCACCAAGGCGAAGGAACTGCTGCGTGACACCGATCTGAAGATGAACGATGTCGCCTTGCAGGTTGGCTATCAGCAGAGCTATTTCAACCGGATTTTCAAAAAACAGGAGGATATCACTCCGACACGTTACCGTGAACTGATCCGGCAGGAGGGGGAGAAGGAGAATGGGACCCGGTAAGCGGGGACCGGCTCCAGAATGACAGCGGCTCACTTTCCGTGATCCCGCGTCCGCAGGCCTCCTGCTCCGGCAACGGCTCATTCGTCCAGGTGATGTCCCATCAAGGAGATGACAGAAGATGACCTCTTTATCCTCGGCCCTGCCAGTCCAGTTACGATGGCTGAAGCCGCCTGCTGCGGCTGCGGGGGTGACCTGGGGTGTCCCCTGGTCCAAGGGAGATCTGAAGCGCGGAGAACTGGCCGCGCTATATCTTGGCGGGGCGGATAACGGCTCCCGCCTGCCGCTGCAGAGCCGTCCGGCTGCGTATTGGCCGGACGGCAGCATCAAATGGTCCCTGCATTCTGCTGTATGCCCAGAAGGGAGTACGGCAGGATATACGCTGCAACGCTCTGCCGGGCAGAGCGCTGTGTCCGCAGCCTTTCAGCTGTCCGTGGCAGAGACAGAGGAGGCTTATATTGTCGATACCGGCAGCATTCGTTGCACCGTGGTCAAGCATGGCCCGGGCGTGATCTCGCGGATTATCCGCCGGGGAACGGCGGAATCCGGGGGACCGGACGGTGATCATGGATATTACAGAGCTGCGGAGGCGGTGACGGGATCAGGTGCGGGTACGAGTGCGGGCGTGAGTGTGGGCACGGTGGCTGGTGAGCGTGCAGGTGATGTGAATGCCAGTGCGGATGTGAGTGCAGGTGCGGGTGCGAGTGCGAGTGCGGATGTGAGTGTAGCTACGGATACAGGTGCAGATTCAGCCGGTGCAGCTATAGGCGCGGCGAATCAACCCTGCCCGGCAGAGCAGTTGGTGTGCAGCGGAAGCGAGCTGCTCTGTCTCCGCGAACAGCGGGACATCCTCAGCGGGGAGCTGACGCTGCGGCAGGAACGGTTCACCGGAGAGACGCTGAAGGCCAGCCTGGAGGAGCGGGGACCGGTGCGTGCCGTGATCCGGCTGGACGGACGGCACAGAAGTACAAGGGGAGCCAGGGAATGGCTTCCTTATACTTTGCGGCTCTATTTCTATGCCGGGCTTGCGTCGATCCGGCTGGTGCATACCTTCCATTATGACGGCAACCCGCAGCAGGACTTCATCAAGGGGCTGGGCCTGCTGTTCAAGGTGCCGCTCAGCGGTCCGCTGTATAACCGACATGTCCGGCTGGCGGGCAGCGGGGGAATCTTCAGCGAATCCCCCAAGACGCTACAGACCCGCAGAACCCGGGGCAAATATGCCGGTATGTTCGCCGGGCAGCTTGAGGGGCAGAGCCAGCACTTTGATCCCGTAGAGGATGCGTACTTCACGGGACTGCTCAAGGATTCGGCGGTATGGGATGACTTCCGGCTGGTGCAGGATTCGTCTGAGCATTATGCCGTGCATAAGCGGACAGGGCCGGACTGCACCTGGATTAAAGGGGCGGAAGGCCGGCGGGCAGGCGGACTGGGCTATGTCGGCTCTGACGGCGGAGGCTTGGCTGCCGGAGTGAAGGATTTCTGGCAGAAGCACCCCTCCGGGCTGGAGATCAGCGGCACCTCCGGCGCGGAAGCGGCGTTAACGGTCTGGTTCTGGACGCCGGAGGCACAGGCGATGGACTTGCGCCACTATGATACGAAGACGCATGTCGAGTCCTCTTATGAAGGCGCGGAGGAGCTGCGGGCAACCCCTTACGGCATCGCCAATACGAACGAGCTGACCTTGTGGTGTACCGCGCGGACGCCGGATTCCGGTCAGATTCGGCAGATGCAGCAGCAGGCGGATGAACCGCCGCTGCTGGTCTGTGAGCCCGGGTATTACCACCGCAGCCGGGCGTTTGGACTCTGGAGCCTGCCGGACCGGAGCACGCCGGCCAAGGCGTATCTGGAGGAACGGCTAGACGGAATCATCAGCTTTTACCAGAAGGAGATGGAGCAGCGGAAGTGGTATGGCCTGTGGGATTATGGCGATTTCATGCACAGCTATGATCCGGTCCGCCATGTCTGGAATTATGATCTGGGCGGCTGTGCCTGGCAGAATGCCGAACTGGTACCGAATATGTGGCTGTGGGTGAGCTTTCTGCGGACCGGACGCGCGGATATTTACCGGATGGCAGAAGCGATGACCAGGCATACCAGCGAGGTGGATGTGTATCATTTCGGGGAATATGCGGGTCTTGGCTCCCGGCACAATGTCGTGCATTGGGGCTGCGGCTGCAAGGAAGCTCGGATTGCTATGGCGGGCCTGCACCGCTACTACTATTATCTGACCGGAGATGAGCGGACCGGCGACATCATGGACAGTGTGAAGGATGCGGATTATTCCACGGTGAATCTGGACCCGATGCGGGCTTATTTTGCGAAGGATGAATTCAAGACGCATGTGCGGGTGGGGCCGGACTGGGCCGCGTTCAGCTCTAATTGGATGACCCGCTGGGAACGTTATGAGGATACGGCCTACCGCGACAAAATCCTAACCGGCATCGACTGCATCAAAGCAGCCAATCTGCGGCTGATCTCCGGGCCAACCTACGGATATGATCCCACAACGGGAATTCTCAGTCCTATGGGCGATGACAACTGGGGACGGCATCTGGCGATCTGCATGGGCGGGCCGCAGGTGTGGTTCGAGCTGGCCATGATGCTGGAGGACCCGGAGTGGGAGGACATGCTGGCGGAGTTCGGTGTCTTCTATAATTTGCCGGAGGAAGAGCAACGGCTTAGATCCGGGGGGGCAATTACAGGCAAGCTGCGTTTCGAGCATCCGGTGCTGAGTGTGGCTATTGCCGCCTACGGCGCATGGGTTAAGGATGACCGGGCGACGGCGGAACGCTGCTGGAGTATTCTGCTTGAGAATCCCTTCGGCACCGTCAATCTGCAAGCGGAGCAGAAGCGGGTGGCTTCTATGGAAGCGCTGGATGAAGTGGACTGGATGAATACGAACGAAGCCTCACAGTGGTCACTGAACACGATTATTGCGCTGGAGCTGATTGCCGAAGCCTTGCCTGCACGCGATGGTGGAGCGGGTGATGTAGCTGATGCGGAAGCTGTGGGGAGTACGGAAACTGGAGCTGGTGCTGGAACTGATGTTGAGGCTGGTGCAGAAGCTAGGATTAGCGCGAGGGCCGGTGCCGGAATTGACCATAATGCCGGTGCCGAGAAAGGTGAGGTGGTTCAATGACTACGCTACAGGGTGGAGCAGATGTTCCTGAGGGCTGGCGGGAGATCTACCGCAATACGCTTGAGGGGCCCGCGCAGGTAGAGGGCTTCCGGATGGAAGGCGAGGGCGCAGTTACTTTTCCGCAGAGACGGTTAAGGCTGGAGAGTACCCGCGGGGCTGAGGAAGGACAGAAGGCGAATGTGGTTTTCTGGTGTTCTGAGGTTCTTCCAGCGGAGCTTGCCATCTCCTGGAGGTTCCGCCCGCTGCGCGAGCCGGGGCTGGCCATTCTGTTCTTCGCGGCTGCCGGTGCAGGAGGCAAGGATCTTTTCGACCCGTCCCTGCCGGTCCGCACGGGCGAATATGACCAGTACCACCATGGGGAGATGGATGCCTATCATATCTCGTATTTTCGCCGGATGTGGGAGGAGGAGCGGGCTTTTCACACCTGTAATCTGCGCAAAAGCTATGGCTTCCACCTTGTCGCCCAAGGCGCTGACCCGCTGCCGGATACCGCCGATATGACTGCGGACTACCGGATGCTGGTGGTGAAGCGGGGGGCTGCTGTGACGTTTGCCATCAATGAATTGCCGGTGCTGCAATGGGTGGACGACGGCTCGTCCTTCGGTCCGCTGCTCGGCGGCGGCAGACTTGGCTTTCGGCAGATGGCCCCGCTGATAGCGGAATATAGCGATCTGGTCGTCTATGCTCCCTGAAGCTGGGAGAGGTGGCTGGAGTCACGGCTATCCCATAGCAAAAAATATACAAGTTCAATCTATATAGGGATGGACGATTACGAAGGAGGTTTTACTGCAATGCCGGGAGTCTATTACTGCTACCCGCAAGGCCGTCATAAGGCGCTGACCATGAGCTATGATGACGGACGGCGGGCGGATGAACGGCTGGTCGGGCTGTTCAACCAGCATGGAATCAAGGGCAGCTTCCATTTGAATTCCGGGCTGCTTGGCGAAGGGGACCGTATCAGGGCTGATGAGGTTGCGGCTCTCTACCATGGACATGAGGTCAGTGTGCATACGCGGAGTCATCCGACGCTGGCGCGCTGCCCGCAGGAGCAGGTCGTGGAGGAGATTATAGAGGACCGCAGGGTGCTGGAAGGGCTGGTCCGCCAGCCTGTGCGAGGTATGTCTTACCCGAACGGCTCCTATACGCAGGAGATCAAGGCGCTGCTGCCGCATCTGGGCATTGAATATGCCCGGACGGTACAGACCACCGGGGGCTTCGCCCTGCCGGAGGACTGGCTGGAGTGGCAGGCGACCTGCCATCATAACCGGGAGCTGCTGGCGCACGGGGAGACTTTTGTGGAACTGCATAAGCGGCAGTATCTGTACCTGATGTATGTGTGGGGACATAGCTATGAGTTCGACAATGACCACAACTGGGACCTGATGGAGCGCTTCTGCGCCATGGCGGGCGGACGCGGCGACATCTGGTATGCGACGAATCTGGAGCTGGTGCAATATATGAAGGCCTGCCGGGGGCTGCTGTTCTCGGCGGCAAGGAATTTTGTCTGTAATCCGGGAGCGGCTGCGGTCTGGCTGGAGGTAGGCGGTGCAGTAGTCGAGGTGCCAGGAGGACAGACTGTGGATCTGGGTTGATATAGAACAGGGATAGAGTGAAGGAGGATGTATTGTGAATCATATGGATCATAGTCAAAAGCTGCACCGGCTGGCCGGATTGGATATCTCCGCCGCCGGTCCAAGATGTAAAATGCTGCTCGGCGATCTGGACGGGGACGGCCGGGCTGAATTGCTGCTGGTGCAGCCGGATAACCGCCAGGATGTGCGTTATATTCCCCATCAGGTGCAGTGCCTGACGGCGTACAATCTGGATGGCCGCCTGCTGTGGCAGACGGGAAAGCCGGACCCGGACGCAGGCAGCCAAGGCTCCGATTATCCGGCGCAGATTGCTGATATCGATGGTGACGGGGCTCTGGAGGTACTGTGTGTGATGAAGGACCAGCTGCATATTCTGGAGGGGGCGACGGGCAAAGTCAAAGCGGTTCATCCGCTGCCGGCAAAGGAGGCTCATGACTGCATCATTATTGCCAACCTGTCAGGCGGCGATTATCCTTCCGACATCATTCTCAAAGACCGCTACCATCAGCTGTGGGTGCTGGACCGGGACTTCCGGCTGCTCTGGACCCACCAGGGCAATTTGGGGCATTATCCCTGGGTGTACGATCTGGACGGTGACGGGCGCGATGAGGTAATGGCCGGATATGATCTGCTGAGCGCGGAGGGCAAGCTGCTATGGAGCTGCAAGGATCTGGACGATCACGCGGACTGCCTGTGGGTCGGCGATGTGAACGGAGACGGGGTGCCGGAGCTGGTCATCGGCGGCAGTGTGACGGTGATGTACGACCGTGACGGGCGCGAGCTGTGGCGGTACGAAGGCTCTGTCGAGTCGCAGCATCTGGCGCTCGGGCGGTTCCGCCCGGACCTGCCCGGCCTGCAGATTGCGGGCCTTGACCGTCTAGTCCGGGAGGATGACGGCAAGGGTCTGCGGGGCAAGGATGCTATGTTCCTGTTGGACCAGTCCGGCCGGGAGCTGTGGAAGGAAGAACGTACCACTGACGGCTGGCTTACCATTGTCGAAGCCGTCAGCCGATTCTGGCCGGATGCACCCGACTATATTCTGGCATACCGCCGGGGCGAAGCTGTGCTTCCCGCACTCTATGACGGCTATATGAATATCGTAGCCGAGTTCGCCGAGCAGGGTTATGCCGTGCACGGGGATCTGCTGGGCAGCGGAACGGAGCAGGTCATTATTTATACGGATGAGTTGGCTGCTGTCTATGCCGGTGAAGCCCTACCGCTGCAAGCGGCGCACCCCGGCCAGCCGCTGCCCCAGTCCAAACGCCTGTACAGCTCCACCCTGTACCCCGGCGGTGAGGTGGCGTTGTGATGGGGGGCGGGGACGAGAAGGCGGTGTTGAGTGCCGAGGAAGGGCATGCCGTGAAGGGTGCTGCATTGAGAGCGGAGTCGGTGAATAGTGATGCCGTGCAGGATAGTACATTGAGAGCGGATTCCGTGAAGAGTACCGTGAAAAGTGGCCCGCCGGGCAGCAGAGGTGAGGTTGCGCAGGCCAACGTCCCCGCCTACTTTGATCCGCGTCATTCCATCGTCCGTACCGCTGGAGATCATACAGAATCCATGCTGGCGGTTATAGCGAACCGCTATATTGGTGCGAATCCGCCGCAGCCTCCGGTCTACCGGGTGCATCTGGAGCACAGCTTCCCGCGGCTGGCGGATTGCCGGTACGAGATGAACCTGAAGGAGCGGCTGCCTGAGCTGCGGGACGGGGAATTTGTCTATGCCTGGGGGAAGCTGTGGAGCGATACAGACAGCGAAATCCCGCTCGCCCTCAGCTGCTTCGGTCCGGTGACAGTCTATGTCAACGGCGTTGCCGTTTTTGCTTCCAATCTGAACGATGATGTGTTCCCGGACCGTAAGGCGTTCTTTCGTACTGGGCTGACGGCAGGCTGGAATCACTTCCTGCTGGAGTGTACCGCAGTCGGCACCGGCTGCGGCGGGATCTTCGGCACCGGGAGCGTGAAGGGCGCACCGCTGCATTGTCTGGCCCCGACTGCGGAGCGCAGCGGCTGCGAGGGCTGGATCTACAGCGCGCCGCAGCAGAGCAGATGGGCCCTGCAGCCGGAGGGCTGCGGCGCTCCAGAGGGAGAGGCTGCGGCGCACCGCGCAGAGCCTTCGCAGCGCGTCTGCTGCGGAGAAGCCGCGGAGGCCGCCGAAGCTGCGCTGGCGGCCCGCTGTGCCTGGTATCCGGCGGCCGGATGGCCGGATGACGAGGCACAGCGCGGGAATCTCGCGCGCGTGCTCGGCGCGGAGCCCGGCGCGAAGGCGCTGGCCTGGAGCAGGCTTGCGGTGAGCGCGCCGGGCGGAATGAACGTCCGGCTGTCCCTCCGCAGCCGGGATGTAGCAGCACTCAAGGTCTACGTAGATGGCAGGCTTGCCGCCATCCAGTCCGAAGAGAGTGCCGGCCTTGAGTGCATGCTGCCGCTGAGCTTCGGCAGCCATGACCTGCTGGTCGAGGCCGTGTGCGGCGGCCCCGGGTGGGGCTTCCGCCTGGAAGCAGCAGAAGCAGTTCCCCGTGTCCGGGCGGGGGACACGGGAGGCAGTTCTTGTGTCCTTAAAAGCTCCACCGGCACACTGAAGCTGGTGAGTCCTTATCCGGTGGAAGGGCAGACCGGGCCATGGTTGTACCTGGGCCCGTTTCTACAATCGGCGGCACCGCAGCCTATGGAAGCGGTCTCTATGGATGCTCCCTTCGGTGAAGGGGCGGAGGAATGCTTTTGGCGGGTGGACCGTCCTGGCGGTGCAGTCAGGCCCTATCTGGAGAGTGCGCTGTACGGCCGCTGGAATTATCCGCTCGGGGTAACTCTATATGGTCTGCTGCGTACCGGTCAGGCTCTGGCTGATCCTCATTATTCCGCTTATACTAGAGGACATATTGAGCAGTGTACCCGGCTTCATGCTTATTCGCTCTGGGACCGCAGCCGCTATGGTGCTCCGGGTATTAACCAGCAGCTGGCGCTCATGGACTCACTGGATGACTGCGGCTCCTTCGGTGCTACGATGCTCGCCGCCCATGCCGAACAGCCGCTGCATGGAGCGACCGAGACAGCGGCGTATATCGCCCGGTACATTCATGAGACGCAGTCCCGCGATGAGGAGGGGGCACTCTACCGGACACGGGGCACCACCGACTTCATGCAGGGAACGATGTGGTGTGATGACCTGTATATGAGTACTCCATTCCTGAGCAGGTATTATAAGCTGACGGGAGATACCGCTTATCTGGATGATGCAGTGTCACAATTTCTCCATTACCGTAATCGGCTATTACAGCCGGAGCTTGGCATTATGCATCATGTGTATGACTACAAATTCAGCAAGCCGAACGGGGTAGCCTGGGGAAGAGGCAATGGCTGGGTGCTGTTCTCGCTGACTGAGCTGCTGGAGGTACTGCCGGAGCAACATCCGCAGCGGGAAGAACTGCTGGAGTATTACCGGCTGCTGTGCGAAGGATATTTACGGCTGCAGGACGCCGCAGGATTATGGCATCAGGTTCTGACCGATCCCGAATCTTATGCGGAGGCATCCTGTTCCTCGATGTTCGTGTATGCTTTTGCGCGCGGCGTGCGCAGAGGTTGGCTGACAGAGCCGTATCCATATACCGGTGCAGCGTTACGCGGCTGGACGGCACTGGCCGAGTACTGCATCGACCATCAGGGGAATGTCTATGGCGTCTGCCGGGGATCGGGCTATTCCTTCAACAAACTATATTACAAAGAACAACTCACCTGGCAGCTTAACGATACTCACGGAATCGGAATAGTGCTGCTGGCCGGTATTGAAGTGCTTGAGCTCACACGGGGGCTGGAAGCGCAGCGCATATAAGGGGAGCAGGCCAAATTTAAAGGGATAAATCCCATTGATTCAGCTGAAAGTGGGCGGTGAGCGAAAATGAGAGGGATAAATCCCATTGATGCGGATAAAAGTGGATGATGAGCCAAAATAAAAGGGATAAATCCCTCTAAGCCGTCAGAATGAGGAGCACAAGTGCACTTGAATTCGTCAAAAGCAGGCCTGGAGCGTAAATGAGGAGCACAAGTGCCCCTGAATTTGCCAAAAGCAGGCCTGGAGCGTAAATGAAGAGCATTAGTGCACCTGAATTTGTCAAAAGCAGGCCTAGAGCGTATACGAAGCGCACAAATACCCCTGAATCTCCCATAGGCACGCCAAAAAACCCGCAGGCGAAATTTGCTTCCTGCGGTTTTTTGCGCGGAGTGCCTTATGGGTATGTAGCACAGGCGAGCTGAGCGGTTAATCCTTATCGATCAGCTCCAGCTTTTCAAGGATCTTAAGGGTGGTGATGGCAGATAGCTGCACAGCTAATTGAATGCTGGCCTGGCTGTTTCCACTCTGCTCCAAGGCAGCTTGGTTTTCGGATAACACATCTTCCGTCACCTGCTGGATCAGACTTTTGACGATCTCGTTATTCATAATAGGCTCCTCCTTCCGAAAGTAAATACTCTCATTCTATATTTCGGCCGGACCCAGGATTTTACTTAGGGAGCAGGGAATGTTATCCGGTAATCTGAACGAAATCCACACTTAACACAGACTTGAAGCGGAATCTGTAGTAAACTGGAAGGAATGTATTGTGTGCCTGCAATTATTCTACAGAAAAGAATGTGATCAATGTATGCAGCTTCAAGCTCCTCAACCGGCCAAGAAATGGCTGGAAAAATATCTGTCCGGAGACAGCATGGATTACCGGCAAATTATCGCCTTGTTTCTGCCTATTCTCATTGACCAGGCTTTCATTATCGGACTGAATCTGGTCAACACTGCGATGATCAGCTCGTCAGGGATGGCGGCGGTCAGTGCGGTGAATATGGTGGATTCCCTGAATATTTTTCTGATCAATGTGTTTGTGGCGATTGCGACCGGGGGGACGGTGGTGGTTGCGCAGTATAAAGGAAGCGGGAATGACCGCATGGTCTCCCAGGCTACAGCCGGCTCGGTAACCTCGGTCTCGCTGCTTGCGGTGGGTATTGGTCTGCTGCTGATGTCCTTCCATACGCCTATTCTGAATCTGCTGTTCGGGACGGCTTCCGCCGATGTGCTGGACAATGCCCGGGTCTATATGATCGGCAGCAGCATCTCTTATCTGGGGATTGCCGTGGTTCAGGCCGTATGCGGTGCGCTGCGGGGCGTAGGCCGGACGCGGGCTTCGCTGATGCTGTCGCTGATTATGAACGTGCTGTACGTTATCCTCAACGTCGTCTTTATTAACCTGCTGGACATGGGTGTGCTGGGCATGACATTTGCGGTCAATATTGCGCGTTATGTGGGGATGGCCTGTGCCTTGATCTATCTGTTCAAGTTCGATTCGGTGCTGCGTGTGCGGTTCCGCGACCTGTTCCATGTACCGCTTACGATGCTGCGCAAAATCATGTTCATCGGCGTACCGTTCGCCGCAGAGCAGATGTTCTTCAACGGCGGTAAGCTGTTGACGCAAATCTTCATTGTCAGTCTGGGCACGTATGCCATCGCCACTAATGCGATTGCCGGATCGCTGGCGATGGTCTTTCAGATTCCGGCCAGTGCGCTGTCGCTGACGATTGTGACCGTGGTCGGCCAGTGTATCGGACGGGGGGATGTGGCGGATGCCCGGAAGTTCATCAAGTCCTTCCTGTGGATCGGTTCCGCCTCTTACGCCTTGGTGGCCTTGATCCTGATGCCGCTGTTCCACCCGCTGGTGTCTATTTTCTCCCCGCCTGCGGAGATTATCGATGATCTGTTCGTGGTGCTGCTGGTCAATGCGATTGCCCAGATTCCGCTCTGGGCGTTCAGCTTCATTCTGCCGTCTGCCCTGCGGGCAGCGGGAGATTCCCGCTTCACCTCAATTGCTTCAATGCTGACCATGTGGCTGTTCCGGGTGGTGTTCGGCTATATTCTCGGAATTGTACTGGGGTACGGGGTGCTGGGGGTATGGCTGGCGATGAACTGCGAGTGGGCGGTCCGAGGAGCAGTATTCCTGTGGCGCTTCCGGGGCAAGAAGTGGTATGCGCACAAGCTGATCTAGATCCTGCTGGTAAGAAGACTCCTAATTCAGGGGTCTTCTTTGCTGTGCAGTAAGCCGGAATCATCTATAAAAAGCACGGTACAACCTTTAGTTTCAGGTAAGACGCACTTGGGTCCGTATGCTACGATTTGGGTGGTGAAGGGGGAGGCTTCCACATTAGCTGTAAGCGCTTAACTCATTGAAACCCAAATTCATACAGAGGAGTGCAATGCATGAAGAGAATAATCAAGCAAGTCTCTCTGGTGCTGCTGGCAGCCCTTCTGCTTCTTCCGGCAGGCGGTTATCTTCCGGCTGCTCAGGCAGCCGAGGCACAGACCACGGTATATCATGAGACCTTCGCGAATGGGGCAGGTAAGACGAGCCACTCAGGGGGAGCAATCCTGAGTGCGGTTAAGGAGGTTCCTTTTGCAGGGAATGCCGATGGTGCAGCATTATACGTAAACAACCGGAAGGACAACTGGGATGGAGTTGATTTCAAATTTACCGATCTCGGTCTCCAGCATGGGAAAACGTACACCGTAACGGCTGTTGTCTACGTTGACGCGAAGGTGACCCTCCCAGAGGGAGCAGAAGCAGCGCTGCAGACAGTGAACAGCTACGGGAATTATGCAGCAATACCCTATGTGGCAGGGCAATCGGTCACACTGACGAAGACATTTACTGTGGACACGAGTGCCACGGACTCTACTAAGAGAGACCATTCCTTGCGCATCAACTCCAACGAAAAGGGAGCCACAGTACCCTTCTACCTTGGCGATCTTCTGATAACGGCAGAGTCCGCTCCGGGCGGCGGGGAAGAGCCTGTGCGTGAACCGGCTTTGCCGTTCAGCAAGGTTACTTTTGAAGATCAGCAATTGGGCGGCTTCACCGGCAGAGCCGGAACCGAGACGGTAACTGTAACGAATGAAGCGAATCATACAGAGGGCGGTTCGTATTCCCTGAAGGTCGAGGGCAGAAGCAACACCTGGCACGGGCCTTCCCTGCGTGTGGAGAAGTATGTGGACAAGGGCAGCGAATATACCCTGTCTGCCTGGGTGAAGCTGATCGAACCGGCGAGCGCACAGCTCCAGCTGTCCACACAGGTGGGGAACGATACAGGAGCGAGTTATGTGGCGCTGTCTCCCAAGACGATCAGTACGGCTGACGGCTGGGTGAAATATGAGGGCAGCTACCGCTATAACAGTGTGGGCGGCGAACATCTGACCCTGTACATTGAGAGTTCCAATAATGCAACCGCTTCCTTTTATATCGATGATATTAATTTCGAGCATACCGGTACCGCTCCGGTGGATATTCAGAGAGATCTGATTCCGCTAAAAACAGCCTATCAAAAAGACTTCCTGATCGGCAACGCGTTATCCGCCGAGGATCTGGAAGGTGTGCGGCTGGACCTGCTGAAAATGCATCACAACGTTGCTACCGCAGGTAATGCCATGAAGCCGGATGCGCTGCAGCCGACCAAGGGCAATTTCACTTTTACAGCGGCGGATGCGATGGTGAACAAGGTACTTGCCGAAGGCATGAAGATGCACGGGCATGTGCTGGTCTGGCATCAGCAGTCTCCTGCATGGATGAATACGTCAACGGATGGAGCGGGCAAAAGCGTTCCACTGGGGCGTGACGAAGCCCTCGCTAACCTGAGAGAGCACATTAAGAGAGTTATGGAGCATTTCGGAGACCGGGTGTTCTCCTGGGATGTAGTCAACGAAGCTATGAATGATAACCCGTCCAATCCGAATAACTGGCAAGCGGCGCTGCGTAAGGCTCCGTGGTATGATGCTATCGGCCCGGACTATCTGGAGCAGGCGTTCCTGGCGGCCAGAGAAGTGCTGGACCAGCATCCGGAATGGGATATCAAGCTGTATTATAACGATTACAATGATGATAACCAGAACAAGGCCCAGGCCATCTACAGTATGGTTAAGGAACTGAATGAGAAGTACGCGCTGACCCATCCAGGCAAGCTGTTGATTGATGGTGTGGGAATGCAGGCGCACTACAATATCAATACCAATCCAGATAACGTCAAGCTGTCGCTGGAGAAGTTCATCTCCCTTGGCGTAGAGGTCAGTATTACCGAGCTGGATATTCAGGCTGGCAGCGGGAATAAGCAGACGGAGAAGGAACAGATTGCCCAGGGCTATCTGTATGCCAAATTAATGGATATTTACAAGGCCCATGCTGACCATATCGCGCGGGTAACCTTCTGGGGCATGGATGACCGCACAAGCTGGAGAGCGGAGTCAAGCCCGCTTCTGTTCGACAGGGATTTGCAGGCGAAGCCGGCCTACTACGCAGTCATTGATCCGGCCAAATTCATGGCTGAGCATGAGCCGGATACAGCGGAAGCCAACGTGTCAGAGGCGGTCTACGGCACGCCGGTCATTGACGGAACAGCGGATGGCATCTGGGCTTCTGCGCCCGAGATGGCTGTGAACCGTTATCAGATGGCCTGGCAGGGCGCAAGCGGAACCACGCGTACCCTGTGGGATGACCAGAATCTGTATGTGCTGGTCCAAGTGAATGACGCTCAATTGGACAAGAGCAATGTGAATCCATGGGAGCAGGACTCTGTCGAGATTTTCCTGGATGAGAATTTCGGCCGCACGACCTTCTATGAGAGCGATGACGGACAATACCGGGTCAATTACGACAATGAAGCCTCCTTCAGTCCGGCAGCCATTGGTGCAGGCTTCGAGTCGGCAACCAAGGTAACCGGAACTAACTATACGCTTGAAATGAAGATTCCGTTCAAAAAAATCACGCCAGCCGGCGGCACCAAGGTCGGCTTCGACACTCAGATCAACGATGCCAAGAGCGGCGTCCGGCAAAGTGTGGCCGCCTGGAATGATACCACCGGCAACGGCTATCAGGACACCTCCGTCTTCGGCGTGCTGAAGCTTAAGGCCAAAGACGGCGCTGAACCGCCGACGAAGCCGACTCCAACGCCAACACCAACGGTAACGCCAACGCCAAAACCGGAAGCAACGCCGGAACCAACAGCTACACCGGCACCAGTATCCGGCGGCACCAGCTACAGCAGTACGCCTGCACCTAAGACTGCACAGATGGACAGCAAGGATGGTGTGGTGACGCTCAGACCTGTGGTGAAGACCGTAGGTACAGAGGCGAAGGCTGTAGTTACGGCTGAGCTGTGGCAGCAAGCCCTGAAGCAGGCGGCCCCGGCAGCGGACGGACGGAAGCAGATCATCATCGATCTGGCGAACCTGACCGGCGTGGCTTCCTATGAAGCCCAGTTGCCGCTTCAAGGCCTGAAGACACAGGAGAAGTACCTGCTTGTCCTCCAGAACGGCCTCGCTACGCTGTCCATTCCAAGTGAGCAGCTCGCAGGGGTTACAGCAACCACTGAATATGTTAGCATCCGGGTCAAGCAATCCACAGCCGAAGGTCTGAATGCCGCTGCTCTCCAGCAGACCGGCAGCCGTCCGGTGGTGGAGCTGAGTCTGCTTGCAGACGGGCAGAAGGTAGCCTTGCCTGGCAGCAGCGCGATGACCGTCTCTATTCCTTACAAAGCGTCAGCGGAAGAGCAGAGTGGACTTGATTCCCTGCTGGTCCGTTCGCTCACCGGTAACGGTACGTTGTCTGCTGTGGTGAACAGCCGTTACGAGGCAGCGAAGGAAGCGCTGGTGTTCCGTACTCCGGAGTTCGGCACATTTGCCGCAGCTTTCGCTCCGCCGTCCTTTACAGATCTCGGCAGCCTGTCATGGGCGAAGCAGGCAGCTTCTGCCATGGCTGCGCGCGATATCATTCCGGGCGGCATCAGCTTCATGCCTGCGGCTCCTATGAACAGAGCAGACTTCACAGCCTCGCTGGTGAAGGTGCTGGAGCTTAAGGCTGCTGCTGAAGCAGTTACAGGCTTCAGCGATGTCCAGAACAACGCGGCATACAGCAAGGAGCTTGCGGCGGCGAAGCAGCTCGGTATCGTCACAGGCTATGCAGGCGATACCTTCAAGCCAGCGGGCGTCATCACCCGTCAGGAGATGATGGTAATTGCAGCGCGTGCCCTGAAGGCGGCCGGAATCACGGCTGAAGGCAACGGATCAATTGCATCATACACCGATGCCGGTCAAATCTCCGCCTATGCCAAGGACAGCGTATCCGCCTTGCTGAAATACGGTGTAGTGAACGGTAAGACGGGCAAGCTTGCCCCGGGGGACACCCTCTCCCGTGCGGAAGCTGCGGTGATTCTGTACCGGATCTGGAAGCTGTAAAGTTACTTCTATAAGAAAGAGAAACAGCCAGTCGCCGGGGATTTCCGGTGGCTGGCTGTTTGGGTATGCCGAGTTGCAATACTTGCAACATTAGCCCCACATCAAATAATTAAGGGCGAATAGCCTAAACGGTAAAGTAATGCCCCTCATCCAGATCAGCAATCAGTCCCGGCTGCACCGGCTGCCAGCACGACAGTGGCAAGATGCTTTTGACAGATAAGCACAAGGCGCAGGAGATGCTGGAGAAATGGCATGAAGGTTCATAACAAGTATTTACCGCTTCAACACCAGCGGAAGGTATACCTCGTCCACAATATTGGCGATCGTCTCCTCCGACATGGGGGCGTTGTACAGCATCAGCTCATGGCGGGCCAGATCGGACGGCAGAGTGAGCATTCGGGGGGTCACGGCTTCGGCAGACACTTCTCCCCGCTCAACAGCCCGCTCTAGCAAAATCGACATGGTCCTGTTTTGACGCCCATGCGGGAAAATATACGAGGCAAGCGGCATATCGCCCATTTCCGCTACAAGCCCGTAGAAAGCGTTCAATATGGCTTGAATATTATTCTGGTTCATAGCCCGCAGCACCCCGCATACATCATCCCTCAAATTCCCGTGATCGGGGACTTCCTCCAGCGGCAGGGGCACACGTTCCCGGATGGCAGCAAGCACAAGCTCAGCGCGGTTAGCCCACCGGCGGTAGAGTACGGCCTTGCTTGTTCCCGCCCGCTCGGCCACACTTTCCATCGTAAGATTGGAATACCCCTGCTCTGTTAACTCTTCCCGTACAGCTTGCAGAATGGCAGCTTCCAGCTCCTTGCCTCTGCGTCTGTTCTTCGATTTATCCTGTTCTTGAGAAGTGGACATATCTATCTCAACCTCCATTGGAGAATTTCGTTGCGTTTCCTATGTGGATAGTATATCATAGGCTCAAATAAGAAACTTAAAGTATCTTATTTAGTGATTAAAGGGAGATGATCAACTTGCAAGAGCAAGCTAAACCAGCACTTGAACCGTCTGAACAGCAGGCTGGAGCGAAGAACTTGATGTGGATTCTTATGCTTGGTATCCTGGCACCGATATTCGATACGACGATAACCAATGTGGCGATTGATACGCTGGTCCGGGAATTTAACACTTCGGTGTCCACGATTCAGTGGGTGATGACCGGATATTTGCTATCGCTTGCGATGGTCATTCCGATAAGCGGCTGGGCTGTGGAGCGGTTTGGGGGAAGGAGGATGTGGCTGTTTTCACTGGGCATGTTTTTGCTCGGCTCCGTGCTGTGCAGCATGGCGTGGAACGTGGAGAGCCTGATACTGTTCCGAACCCTTCAGGGGATCGGCGGGGGCTTGCTGATGCCCATTATGCAGACCTTGGCTGTACGTGCCTATGGAGGAGACAATATGGGCAGAAAAATGGCGACCATAGCTCTGCCAGCGCTGCTTGGGCCCATTCTGGGACCGGTGGTGGGTGGAATAATCGTTAATCACTTGAACTGGAGATGGATCTTCTTTGTCAATATTCCGCTGTGCGTGGCTGCCATAATTGTTGCTTGGAAAGGGCTCCCTAAGGAAGAGCACAATGCCCGGACGCTACGGCTGGATATGTCTGGATTGCTGATGCTGTCTCCGGCTATCGTGCTTATCCTGTACGGTCTTGGAGAAGTCAGCTCCCACCACGGCTTCGGTCATGCTGCGGTTCTTGCCCCAGTCATAGCAGGTGTGGCGCTTTTAGCAGTATTTGTGGTGTATGCCCTCCGCAAAGGAAACGAAGCATTGATCGATGTCAGGCTGTTCCGGGTACGTTCCTTAACCGTGTCCTCTACACTGCTGTTTCTATCCGGCTTGACCACCTATGGTGCAATGCTGCTCCTGCCGCTGTATCTCCAGCAAGTCCGCGGTGAAACGGTGCTGATCTCCGGCCTGCTGCTCGTTCCCCAAGGCATCGGGATGCTGCTGACCAGATCACTGGCCGGCAAATTGACGGATCAGATCGGATCGAGACCTGTGGTGCTTGCCGGAACGGTCCTTACCATCCTCGGCACTTGGCCGCTGACACAGCTTGGAGCAGACACGAGTTACTATTTTTTGAGTGCAGTTCTTATTGTGAGGGGGGCCGGATTAGGGGCCGTTTTTCTGCCGGTTATGGCTTCTGCCTATATCGGTCTGTCCTCGAAGCAAATCCCGCACGCGAGCAGCACTACCCGTATTATGCAGCAGATTGGCGGCGCCTTCGGCGTATCGGTTATCGCAATTATTTTGCAAAATGAGCTGAATTCCGTCCTGACTCCTGACCCGGCCGCATTGGCCGTTGCTTTCGATCATACGTTCATGTGGACGATTGCCTTCTCGACTCTGGCGTTAATTCCGGCGGCGTTCCTGCCTAGAATACGGAAATAACACGGCTGGTGCGCATGTGTAATAATGTTTCATTTTCTTGGGTAAAATGGTTGCGGAGGGTAGAGTGATCGGGTACCATTTATAGTTATAATCCAAAGATATAGGGGATACATCTCTGCTTCGGTTCAATTGGCAGGCCCTGAAGGAGGACGACTAAATGGACTACCAGCCGTATAACGATGGAGGTTACCAGCCGCTCGTGGTGAAGCCGTTCTGGATCAAGATCCTTTTCCTGTTAGCGGGATCCTTGCTTTTTGTGATATTGGGGTTCTGGCTGCTAAAAATATCCGGGGAGGTTACGACGGATCTTGCCATCCTTCTGCGGACGCTGGGAATTGCCTGCACCGTGCTGTTTGGCCTGGCGGCCATCGTCTATCTAATCATGCTGCTGCGCCGCTCCCCGCTGATGGTGGTGGATGCCCAGGGCATTGATGACCAGTCTTCAGCGATTCCGGGAGGACGCTTGATGTGGGAGGACATTTCGGACATCCGCTTGATCCGTTACTATGGACAACTGAACATCTGCATCTTCCTCGTTGACCCCCAAGCCTACCTGTCCCGGCAACGCGGACTAAAGCGCTGGCTGATGGCCATCAACCTCCGTCTCGCCGGCACACCAGTGAATATAACGGGCCAGTCCATGCAACTGCCGCTGGAGCGTATCTATGAGGAGATGGAGCTGCGAAGACGGCTGTGGGCGGGGCTGAGGTAGTCTGAATTTGCTATTTAAACATAAAAGAGAATAGGACATTGACGGTACTACTTCACGGTAGTGCTTTTTTATTTTAGAGACAGAAGAGCACATATTCGATTTATTTGAGGATGATATCGTCCATCCGGACGTTTCAGTTCAAAAGCAAATTGGTATGGTTGATTGGTCGGGAATTGGTAGTTTATAAATAAAATGTATATAAGGTATAATATTCCATGTAGCGCTGCAATGCAGTGAAGTGAAATGCTCCGAAGGAGGATTAAGATGAATCAAGTCCATACCGGGAAAGTAGAGGGCAGTAGAGCATTTAAAGTGGAATTTTCGCAAGACGTTTTTGAGATAGCCCCTGATTTACATGTTGGGTTGATCGCGACTTCTCATATTGCAAACTTAGACAGGGATTCTGAAGTGAACGCGCTGCTTGCTCATATGGAACAGGAAATCATGAACTCAGGATTGCAAAAAGAATCAATAAGTGAAATTCCGACCATTGCAGCCTGGCGGAAAGTCTATAGTCAATTTGGTGTCAAGCCCGCAAGGTATCCTTGCGCTGCAGAATCGCTCATAAGACGTGTAGTTGAACAGGGGGCATTAGCCCGAATTCATACACTCGTGAACTTATGCAATGCTATCTCTTTGAAATGCCGTACACCTATAGCTTCGTGCGATATCTCTGATATACAAGAATTTGTTATCAGAAGAGCTACTGGGAATGAACAGTTCTTGCCGATTGGGAAAGTGGATGGGTGTGAGCTTCCTTCAGCCGGTGAGATTATTTATGCAGATGATGCCGGGAGAGCACACTCCCGGCGCTGGAACTGGAGACAGAGCGATCATGTTAAGACAACCGCTGAATCCTCACAAATGCTGTTTACGATTGAAGCGGTCCATAAAGAAGCTAAAGTACTTGTAGAGGCCACTACGTTTCTTTTAAATGAATTGCTGCAGCCATTTACCGGAGTTGGGAGATCTGAATGGGCGTTCATTCATAAGGATTCACCTGTGCATACCTTTCTATTACATAACGGGGAGGTTTTCGCGGATCGTGACAGAGCCCATGAGGCAAGTGAAGAAAGGTATTATTGACTCCATTCCCATTGTTATCGGATATATCCCGGCGTGCATCACCTTCGGCCTGGTGGGTAAAGCCCTTTCCTTAAGTGACCTGGAGGTCTTTCTTCTATCCGCTGTGGTCTACGCCGGAGCAAGCCAGTTTATCGCAGCTAAGCTGCTCGCAGTGGGAACCGCTGCCCCTATTATTTTGCTGCTCACGTTCGTTATCAATTTAAGATACTTTTTTATTAGCCTGTCATTCTCTTCCAGAATGAACCGGAATACACGCCCGTTCTACAAAGGATTTGTTGGATTCGGGCTGACAGAAGAGGTGTATGCGGTCAGTATGATGTCCGACAAAAACCGCAGAGAAGCAGGGAGTCATTCCCTTCCTTATTTGCTGGGGCTGGAGATCCCGCCCTACACCGTCACACTAATCGCAACGTATGCCGGGATTATGCTGGCAGATTATATTCCCGCTAATATTTTGCCGGCGCTGAATACTTCCCTGTACGCTTTGCTTATTGCATTAGTAATACCCCAGATCCGGCTCAACAAAAGAAACCTGGCGATCTGCATTTCAGCCGCTGTTTCCTCCTGGTTGCTACAGCCCTTATTAGGAACAGCTACTGTAGTGGCTGCGATGATCATCGGAGCATGTGTCGGCGGAATATTCCCTTCCAAAGAAAATGAGGTCAGGAGTGAAGTCATGTGACAATAATTGTGATCCTCGGAATGGGTATGCTGACCTTCTTATTCCGCATTGCGCCGCTGCTGCTTGTGCGGAAGGCGGAGATGGAGGAGCGAAAGAACTGGTTTTTGGAGAATCTTCCTCTGGCTGTACTCAGCGCGTTAATTATTCCCGGTATATTTCAGGTGGATCAAGAGGCGCCGATGGTAGGGATTGCAGCGGGTGTGGTTGCTATTGTTCTCGTATTGGCTAAAAAGGTGCCATTGTTTGGTGTCATCATTGCTTCTGTCGCTGTTGCTGTTTTTGTTGAACTTCTATAATCCATTCATAATGGGAGGAATATGCGCCTATGGATATTATGCCGGTAGAACTGCTAGCGATATGCGGATCAACCCGCATTGGTGGGAATACAGACCAGATCCTGAAGTATAGCAAAGAAATAGCTATCCACAGAGGAGCAAATCTCTCAGTACTTAATTTAAGAGAATTTAACCTCTCGCCTTCCGGGACCTGCGGGGATTGCAACTACCGGGAGAAGGCCTGCGAACTGACGGATGACATGCAGTACATTGTGCAGATGATGCAGAAGGCCGAAGGGATTATTTATGCGGTTCCTGTTCATGGTTTCGGCATGGGGCATCTGATGCAAATGTTTATTGAACGCTCAGGGGTATGCTATCTCCGATTTGAGCGCCCCCTTACGAATAAGGTCGGAGGAGCGATCATTACAGGCCGGCGCTATAATCACCAGCATGTTCATTCTCAGATTGTGAACAATATTCTGCTGAATCGTATGATCCTGGTAGGGAGCGGTTTTCCCGCTCTTCTGCATGCCGGACAAGCAAGCGAGGCATTCAGTGATTTGGAAGGGCTGGATTCTGTACGAAGAATGATCAACCGGATGATTGATATGATCTCAGCTATGAAGCATTATTCGCAGATTACGAATCATTCCTTTTTGCAATGTGAGGAAGAGAATGAGCGGAGAATATGCAAGAATGAGCTGCGTCGTCTCCAAGCACCGCTAGTGTAAGAGATTGCCCATCATTGGTTTTCATATAATAAATAATAAAAAGTGGAGGTTGATGGCTGTGACGAATAAGGAACTGGAAGCTCTCGGAGGGATTGATTTTCCTAATATGGAATGGACAAGCTGGGAAAAGCCTGGTGCTAACGGGCGTGTGAAAATCAGCTATATCGGCAATAAGCGGCTTCGGTTGCTGGAGCTTCCTCCGGGTTTTAATGAAGAGCATTGGTGCCTGAAGGGGCATGTGGGTTATGTGCTGCAGGGAGAATTCACAATACATTACGAGAGCAGAAAGGTATCCTGCAGGCCCGGGATGGGTTTCGTAATTCCTGATGGAGATCCGCATCGGTCACAAGGGATGGAAGGTAGCCCGACTCTGGTGTTTGTTATTGATGAAGTGGACTAAAACAGACTGGGAGTGTGAAGAATCTTGCATCCTATTCAAGTAAACACTGAAGTGCATGATATTCCGTTTCACGATTCCTTTGAGACCTATTTATCCTTGCGGGAACACCTGGGGGAGCAAAATACCTACTTTCTGGAAACCTTATCGGGGTCTTCCAAGAGTGCCCAGAGTACTTTTATAGGGTTCAAACCGCTCTTTACGATTACAGCATTCTCAACAGAAATACAACTGACAGGACTAGAGTCCATGATGGAGCGGGTAAGCCAGGGGGGGCTGAAGGCAGGGCTGCTTGTCTCTCGGGATGGGGGTTTGCATTTGCGAAATCGGAAGGACTTGTGGGATTTCCTGCGGTTCGTTCAGTCCCAGTTCACCGTTTCCGTCCCGGATCGGGGCGAAGCCTTCTATTTCGGTTTTTTTGGATATTTGGGCTATGATACCGCATGGTCTGTTGAAAGTCTGCCGAGACAGATTCCGAATGACGGAACGGTCCCGGATCTTGCCTTGTCCCTGTATCAAGGACTAATAGAATATAATTTGGTTGACAAGACCGTACGGCTGATTCTCAACCAAGCTGCTGAAGGATGGGATGACCTGTCCAAGGCGGAGATTTGCCTTATGCTTCATAAGGGTGATTTGCAGATGAACCGGGTGTTAACTGATGCTGTAGAGCCATTATCTGTGGAATATACGATAGACAGTCAGGTATATCAGAATAATGTGAGGAAAGCTCTCTCCTATATTTCGGCTGGAGATATCTATCAAGTCCAGCTAGGGAATCAAATCAATATTGACAGCCCTATGACTCCTGTTGACGTGTATCGGAGACTAAGAGTGCGTAATCCATCGCCATATATGTATTTGGCCACTTTTGGAGGGATGACGCTGATCGGGGCCAGTCCAGAGCTATATATTAAAATCCAGGGTGGGAACATCATAATGAGGCCTATTGCAGGTACTTGCCCCAAGGGCCCCACTCCAGAGGAGAATGTGAGACTTATAGAAGCTCTGAAGCGGGATGAAAAGGAAGTAGCAGAGCACATTATGCTGGTAGATTTATGCCGTAATGATATTGGCCGGGTCTGTGAAACAGGGACTCTGGAGGTAGAGGAATTAATGGCGATCGAGAAATATTCACATTTGAACCATCTGGTGTCAAGTGTAAGGGGAGCGAAGAAAGCCACAAACGACATGTATGATATTATTGCCGCTACTTTTCCGGCAGGCACAATGACTGGAGCGCCTAAGATTCGGGCAATGGAGATCATTGAAGAGCTTGAAACCACGCGCCGTGGGGCCTATGCGGGGGCAATGGGATTCATTGATTTCAACGGGTATGTAAATATGGCCCTGTGCATTCGTACAGCGGTTCACCATAAGCCTGATTCGTATTTCATTCGCGCCTCTGCGGGAGTGGTGGCTGATTCCGTGCCGGAGAAGGAGTGGAGTGAAACTTTTCATAAAATGGGTGCATTATTCTGGGCTGTCACAGGCAGGGAGGTACTGAATGAGAGCATTGGTCGTTGACGCATATGATAGCTTTGTATTTATTATTTGCCAATATCTGATGAAAGCCGGAGTAGAGCTTGAAGTGGTGCGTAACGATCAGTTAAGTTCGGGTCTTGTGGAGCAGTTGGCTCCGGATTTTGTAGTCCTGGGTCCAGGTCCGGGCCATCCGGCTGATGCGCGGTATATCGAGCTGATCCGGCAATATGGAGCGTGTCTTCCGATCCTTGGCGTATGTCTGGGTCACCAGGCGATTGGACTTGCATTCGGCGGCAAAGTTATAGGGGCGAAACATCTGATGCATGGCAAAACCAGTGAGATTATTCACGATGGTAAAGGCTGTTTTGCAGAACTCCATAATCCATTTCGGGCTACGCGTTATCATTCCCTGATCGTGAGCCGGGAGGAGCTGCCGGATTGTCTGGAAATCATTGCAGAATCTGCGGATGATGGATATATTATGGGGGTACGGCATAGGGAATTGCCAATTGAATCTATTCAATTTCATCCTGAAAGTGTATGCACTGAAAGCGGATTTCAAATATTTCATAATTTCATTTCGACCTATGTATCATACTTATATGAAACTCAAATTATCTAGGGAGGATCAGTAATGTTGAATGAGAACCTTGCGCTTCATCGTCAAGAGATTGATATCATCGACCGGCAGATAGTGGCTTTGCTCGCTGAAAGAACCCGGGTCGTTAAGAAAATTATGGTCTTGAAAAAAGATGAGGAGTCCGTCCGTTCCTGTGACCGGGTTAAGCAGGTACTAGATAAGGTAGCTGGGCTGGCAGAGGCTGCAGGTCTTGAACCACAGATCGCAACGGCTACTTACAAGACATTAATTACGGTTCTGACGGATATGCAGCTTGAATATCTGCACAGCCGCGAGCAGTCAGATGAGCCAGCGGTGTGAGAGCCGCGATTCATGATCTGAAGTCGGCTCTTGTATACTTGGAGGAACATGTTGAAGGCGTCCAGCGGTATACGGTGCCTGTGGACGCTAAATATGAGTTAGCCGCTCTATATGCAGCCCAGGGAGGCGGGGTTCCTGTCTCTTCACCAACCGGCCCGGGAGTACCGATGTTATTCGAACATGTGATGCCAGTGAACAAAACGGTGCTGGCGGGGATCTTTGGAACCCGGAAACGTTGTGCAATGCTTCTCGGGGCCCAAGAACAATATATAGCGGACTTCCTGCTGGATGCCGCACAGCATCCAATTGAGCCTGTAAAATATGAGAAGCCGCCCTGTCAGGAAGTGATCCATCAGGATGTTAACCTCACCCGGTTGCCAATCCCCACCATGAGCATGAAGGATGCGGGACCCTATATTACACTCGGGTTAGTAGTCGCTAAGCATCCTGTCACTGGTGACAGCAATATTTCCATTCATCGGCTATGGGTGAAAAGCAACAACGAACTGACAATCTGGATGGTTCCAGGCCGCCACTTGGAGAGCTTCTACCTGGCGGCACAAGAAATGGGTGTGCCGCTTCCGATCTCCATCAATATCGGTCTGGATCCTGCTATATATATTGCTTCCTGCTGCACGGGTGCTGTAGCGCCCGAGGGGTTCAATGAGCTGGCTATTGCAGGCGGATTACGGAGACAGCCAGTCAAGATTTCCTCCTGTTTATCTGTTGCCGCAGACTGCTTGTCCGAAGCGGAGTATGTACTGGAAGGTGAAATTACCTATGAGTATGCTCCTGAAGGAGAGCCTGGGGGCCATTCTATGCCGGAGTTTCTGGGATATGACGGCAAGGCACATCCCCATTTGCCTGTCATTAAGATTATGGGGATCACTTCCTCAGCTAATCCTATATTTCAAACCGTGATTGGTCCGGGATACGAGCAATCTAATCTTTTAGCGGTGGGGATGGAAGCTGGAGTGCTCCAATATGTACGCAATCAAGTAACTTCCCGCATTACCAATGCCTATTGCAGCTCTGCCGGGGGAGGGCAACTGCTGTTATTTGCTCAATTTCATAAAATAGATGATGAGGACGATCTCGCCGTCAGGCGCGCCGGAACGATGATTCTTCGTTCTTTTCGAATGATCAAACAGGTGGTTTTGGTAGATGAGGATGTTAACCTGTTCAGTGAAGAGGAAGTGTGGTGGGCCATGACGACCCGTTTTCAGGCGGATGTGGACATTATTACCTTCCCGGGACTTGAAGGCTTCCATCTGGACCCATCGCAAATGCCGGGCATGTCCCCACAGATTACGAAGCCTGGCATGACCACAAAAGTCGTGTTTGATTGCACAGTACCCTATAGAATGAGAGACGGGTTTATAAGAACTTCTTTTGGCACACCCAAAAATATATAGGAGGTTACTCAATGAGCATTATTAAGGTAACTGCGGACGGTGTATTTGGTGAAGGAGATCAGGAGAAGTTTGGCGGAAGCTACGTTCCGGATGAGCTAAGGGCGGCGCTTAATAAATTGGACGAAGCTTTTCAGCGTTATAAGGACGACGAAGAGTTCGAGCGGGAGTTCCTGCACTATCTGAATGAATATGTGGGCCGGCCGAGTCTGTTATATTATGCGCAGCGGCTGACGGATAAACTGGGCGGGGCCAAAATTTACCTCAAACGTGAAGATTTAAATCATACCGGAGCACATAAGATCAATAATACTATCGGCCAGATCCTGCTTGCCCACCGGATGAAGGCCAAAAGAATTATTGCCGAGACTGGCGCAGGACAGCATGGTGTAGCCACTGCTACCGTATGTGCCTTGTTCAATATCCCTTGCACCATTTATATGGGGGAGGTGGATATTGAACGACAGGCTCTCAATGTATTCCGTATGCAGATGCTGGGAGCTGAGGTTGTGGCTGCGAAGTCCGGTAACAGAACACTGAAGGAAGCTGTGGATGAAGCGCTGAATGATTTCGCACAGAACTATGAAGATACCTACTATCTCATCGGATCTGTTGTTGGACCGCATCCGTTTCCGCTGATGGTCCGTCATTTTCAAGCGATTATTGGAAGAGAGGCCAAGCAGCAGATTCTGCAGAAGGAAGGGCGCCTTCCTGATCTGATCACTGCATGTGTAGGCGGGGGATCCAATGCGATTGGATTGTTTCATCCCTTCGTGGATGACCCGGGTGTCACGATAGTGGGCATAGAGCCTGCAGGAAAAGGGATCGAGACCGGGATCCATGCAGCACCGCTTAGTACAGGCAAGCCGGATATTATTCACGGGTTCAGATGCTACGTGATGAACGATGCCGAGAACTGCCATTCCATTGCAGCCGGGTTGGATTACCCCGGTGTGGGTCCGGAACATAGCTATTATAAGCAGATTAAGCGGGCGGAATATGTCTCGATTACCGATGAAGAAGCGCTGAATGCCTTCTTGACCCTTTCCAAGACGGAGGGAATTATCCCGGCCCTGGAAAGCTCTCACGCTGTCGCCTATGCGATGAAGGTTGCAGGAGCCATGAGCAAGGATGAAATTATTGTGGTTAGTCTTTCTGGCCGCGGGGACAAGGATGTTGCTCAAGTCTATGAAATGCTCAAGGAGCGCCCTGCACTACAAGAAGTATAAGACAATCTATATACTGCAAGCCTTCGGTGTCTCAAAACCCGGAGGCTTAAATCCATTTATAGAGAAAGATCTCATAGGGGATGGAGGGGGCTTTACTTGGCGTATGAATTGTTAATTACACTAGATAAGACATCGGATACATCTTTATCCAGACAGGTGTTTGAGCAAATCTTGCAGGCAATTAACAGCGGATGCTTGCGAAGCGGGGACCAGCTTCCTGCCACTCGATTGCTGTCCGAACAGATTCTGGTTTCCCGCAGTGTCATTCTTCAAGCCTATGAGCAACTACAGGCGGAAGGTTATCTGGAGATGAGGAGAGGAGCGGGAACGTTTGTTGCCGACAATGCAGCGGGAGCAGATACTGACCCCGGCAGGATGACGGGTAATTATTGTGCTGTGTCAACCAAAGCACCGAAATTCATATCGGCTCTTCCCTCATCGTCAGCGGTTCCTTATGATTTCCGACATGGTGTGCCAGCTTGGGATATGTTTCCCATGGACCGATGGCAGCGTGCACTGACTGAGGTCTGCCGGAGAGCCACACCTGACATGCTTACATACGGACCAGCAGAAGGTACCCTGGCACTCCGGGAGGAGATTGCCCGGTTAGTTCGTTCTACCCGCTCCATTCCGGCACTTCCGGAGCAAATTGTGATTACGACTGGGGCTACACAAGCTCTGGATATTCTCGCCAGGCTTTGCCTGAGTAAAGGAGATCAGGTGCTGGTTGAAGACCCAACTCATAACGTGCTCAGGGAAATATTCAGCTACTCTGGGGGTGAAGTGATTCCCGTACGGGTTGACCAGGAAGGAATATGTGTTCAGGAGATGGATGAATGTCTGGCGCATCACAGTAAAAGACAGTCAAAAACTCCCAAGTTGATCTATGTAACCCCTTCGCATCAGTTTCCGGTGGGTGTGACAATGTCATTTAACCGGAGAATTCAGCTTTTGGAGTGGGCAAGAGGGTCAGGAGCACTCATTATTGAAGACGATTATGACAGTGAATACCGGTATGTAGGGCAAAAGGTATCTGCACTTGCAGGGCTGGATAACTCTGGGCGGGTCGTATACGTGGGAAGCTTCAGCAAAATTCTGTTTCCTGCACTGCGCATTGGCTATGCCATTCTTCCGCCTTCCTTAATAAAGCCCTTTCTGGCGATCAAGTGGATTACTGATCGCATGACCCCTACGCTGGAACAGGAAGCACTGACGGATTTCATCCAGTCAGGACAATATGCCAAGCATGTAAGCCGAATGGGGAAATTATATGCTACCCGCCGCTCCTGTCTGGTAAAGGCGCTTCAGCATGAGTTTGGCAGCCGGGTCAAGGTTTTTGGAGATGAGGCTGGATTACATCTGCTCATTGAGCTGGATACAGTGGTTGATGAGCAGATGATTGCCGCGAAGGCTCTGGGACATGGAGTGAAAATATATCCTGCATCTGATTATTTTCTTAACCAGATCCCTCAGAAGCCAACATTTATTCTGGGGTATTCGAATTTATCGGAGAATCAGATCAGAACGGGAATTAAGCAGATGGCACTTGCCGAGAAAGAATGCCGAAAGGTCTTAGGCAAGGAGAAGAGCCGCTAGAGAGGAATGATCCAAGAGTCCAAACAGGATAATATATGGAAGACAGAATGCCAAAAAATCACGGCCCCAAAGCCGCGAATCTTAATTAGATATGTTAGAAATGGTCGAGACGACAGGATTCGAACCTGCGGCCTCTTACTCCCGAAGCAAGCGCTCTACCAAGCTGAGCTACGTCTCGACGCTAAGAATAATTAAATTATACGCCTGTGTGTAAGCGCTGTAAATAACCTTTTTCATAGCGATTATCAGCTCCTGTTACAGCAAATTACGGCCTGTGATTGACAGATATCCACCCGCTGGCTATACTTGAAATGTTAAAAAGCAAATCGGACAAAGCGTTGATGAAAACAAGTACGCCGGAGCATGGCTTCACCAGAGAACAGGTTCCTTTGCGGATTGCCGCATCGGGTGTGAGAACCTGGGAGACAGGCCGGCTGAAAGCTAATTTCGGAGTGCGGGGACAATCCCGCCGGGGGCACCCGTTAACAGCCGCACAAGGCGATCGTCTGCAGTTGTCCGTGGTTCACGGATTAAGGCGATAACCAGGGTGGTACCGCGATAATCATCGTCCCTGAATTTCATTCAGGGGCGTTTTTTGTTGTTAATTTAATGAAGAGACGGGAGCTGTACATGATGAAAGCAAGTGAAGTCCGTTCCAAATGGCTGCAGTTTTTTGAGAGCAAGAACCACCGTATTGAGCCGAGCGCCTCGCTCGTGCCGCACAATGACCCTTCGCTGCTGTGGATTAACGCAGGTATGGCGCCACTGAAGGCCTACTTCGACGGCCGGGAGATTCCGGAGAATCCCCGCCTGACGAATTCGCAGAAATGTATCCGCACCAATGATATTGAGAACGTGGGCAAGACGCGCCGCCACCATACGTTCTTTGAGATGCTGGGTAACTTCTCCATCGGTGATTATTTCAAGGAAGAGGCCATTACCTGGGCTTGGGAATTCCTGACCGGCAAGGAGTGGATCGGCTTCGACGGCGACCGGATCTCCGTGACTGTGTATGCTGAGGACGAAGAAGCGTTCAAGCTGTGGAATGAGAAGGTCGGCCTGCCCGCAGAACGCATCATCAAGCTGGGCGACGAGAACTTCTGGGATATCGGCGAAGGCCCGTGCGGCCCGTGCTCGGAGATTTTTTATGACCGCGGTGAAGCGTACGGCAGTGATATGAGTGATCCGGAGATGTATCCGGGCGGTGAGAATGAGCGCTGGCTGGAGGTCTGGAACCTCGTATTCTCACAGTTCAACCATAATAAGGACGGCAGCTATACGCCGCTTCCCAACAAGAATATTGATACCGGCGCAGGCCTGGAGCGCTTCGCTTCCATTCTTCAGGATGTGGATTCCAACTTCGATACCGATCTGTTCCAGCCGATTATCCAGAAGACTGCCGGGCTTGCCGGGGTAACCTACAAAGATAATGTTGAACAGGATATCGCGCTAAAAGTCATTGCCGACCATGTGCGTACCGTTACCTTTGCGGTGGGTGACGGAGTACTTCCTTCCAATGAAGGACGCGGCTATATTATCCGCCGTCTGCTCCGCCGCGCCGTACGTTACGGCAAGACGCTGGGAATGGACCGTCCTTTTCTTCATGAGCTGACTGAGACCGTTGGAGAGATTATGGGAGTATATTATCCTTCCGTGGTCGAGAACCGTGAATATATCGCCAAAATCATCCGTCTGGAAGAGGAGCGCTTCCACGAGACGTTGTCCGATGGTCTGGCGATCCTCGGGGAGATCAGCGCCAAAGCCAAAGCAGACGGCCTGAGCACCATTGCCGGTGCCGATGCATTCAAGCTCTATGACACGTATGGCTTCCCGTTTGACCTGACCGAGGATTTCGCGTCCGAGCAGGGGCTTGCCGTAGACCGCGCCGGCTTCGATGCCGCGATGCAGGAGCAGCGTGACCGGGCCAGAGCAGCCCGTCAGGACAGCGCCAGCATGAAGATTCAAGGCGGTGCGCTCGCCGAGCTTACGGTTAAAAGTGAATTTGTTGGATATAATGACACGGTAACAGAGTCCAAGGTCCTGGCGATTGTGGTAGACGGTGTACTTCAGGATACAGTAAGCGAAGGCGCCGAGTGCCAGGTGATCCTGGAGACAACACCATTCTATGCAGAGAGCGGCGGCCAAGTCAGCGATACCGGCGTTCTGACCGGCGGATCGGTGACCGCGAAGGTGAACGGCCTCTTCAAAGCACCGCATGGCCAGCATGTTCATCTGGTTACGGTGGAAGCAGGCGATCTGAAGGTCGGCGATACCGTCCGTGCCGAAGTGAACCAGGCGGAGCGCGAGGATATCGTGAAGAACCACACGGCCACCCACTTGCTGCACAAGGCGCTGAAGGAAGTGCTGGGCAGCCATGTGAATCAGGCTGGCTCTTTAGTAGAAGGCTCACGCCTGCGGTTCGACTTCTCGCATTTTGGAGCCATTACTCCAGAGGAGCTCAGCGATATTGAGCAGCGCGTGAACGCGCAGATCTGGCGCAGCCTTCCAGTAGTCATTGAGAATAAGCCGATAGATGAAGCCAAAGCTATGGGAGCGATGGCCCTCTTCGGAGAGAAATACGGCAATGTTGTCCGTGTCGTTCAAGTTGGCGACTACAGCCTGGAGCTGTGCGGCGGATGCCATGTGTCTAATACAGCACAGATCGGAATCTTCAAGCTGCTTAGCGAGAGCGGCATCGGTTCCGGGGTGCGCCGGATTGAAGCTGTGACTGGCCGTTACGCCTATCAGTTCACGGAGAGTCAGCTGGACCTGCTGAAGCAGTCGGCAGCCTTGCTGAAATCTTCGCTGACCGATGTGCCGAAGCGGATTGAAGCCCTGCATGCCCAGGTACGCGAGCTGGGCCGTGAGAATGAATCGCTCCAGTCCAAGCTGAGCGCAACCTTCGCAGCAGAGCTGACCAGCAGTGTAATCACAGTAGGCGGAGGAACGCAGCTTCTTGCGGTCTCTGTGCAAGCCGGCAATATCGATGCTTTGCGCTCGACAGCGGACGAACTGAAGTCCAAGCTCCCGGAGGCCATACTGGTACTTGGTGCTGCAATGGATGACAAGGTGAACTTCGTGGTAGCCGTACCTCAGGAGCTGGTGAAGAAGGGCTTCCATGCCGGCAAGCTGGTGAAGGAGATCGCTGCAGTCTGCGGCGGCGGCGGCGGTGGACGTCCGGATATGGCGCAGGCCGGAGGCAAGGACGCTTCCAAGCTGGGCGAAGCCCTGAAGAAGGCCGAGGAACTGGTAGCCGCACAGGCTTAAGCGGTATACAGTAATTCCTGTCTGTAAGAAACTGTGGATTTCTATCAAGGGTTGGGAAGCAGCGGTGCTGAGGGCATTTCCTCGGTGCCGCTGCTTTATTCACACAATGTATATTTTTTGGGGTTATTCATTATTGACCCAGGGCTTGCAATAGCTTAAAACCCAAAAAAACATCTATTTTTGTAGACAAAATGCCAAAAAAAGCGCTTTAACCATGGCAGGATTTCCTCGTTGGGGCATGAATATGTTATGATGAGGGCAGCAAGTGAGCTGTACAGCAGCAACTTTGCGAAGCCGCCCGAATCAGGGTGATTTTGCAGAAGGAAGGTGTCACCACATGGACTCCATGGACAAAACGGTCAAATTCAATGTGAAGGGCGACGAAAAGGAAGCCTCTCCCCAGGAAATACTGCTCGCCGTGTACGACGCGCTGGTGGAGAAAGAATATCATCCGATCAATCAGATCGTAGGATATCTTCTTTCAGGAGATCCGGCTTACATTCCACGCCACAACAATGCGAGAAGTTTGGTCCGGAGGAAAGAGCGTGATGAGCTGATCGAAGAACTGGTCCGTTTCTATCTGGCCAATCATCGGGTGGACCAGCCCAAATGATGAAGAAGCTGGGACTGGATTACGGCGACCGCAGAATAGGTGTCGCCACAAGCGATATTTTCGGATGGACAGCACAATCTCTGGAGACTATTGAGCGGCGCGGAAACGGCAATGAATTCGAGCGTATCCGTGAACTGGTCAAGGAGTACGAAATCGGCGAGATTGTTGTCGGACTGCCGAAGAACATGAACGGCTCCGTAGGACCCCGTGGTGAAATTTGCATTGAATTCGCAGATAAGCTGCGGGAGCAACTCGATTTACCCGTACACCTTTGGGATGAGCGTCTGACGACGGTATCTGCTGAGCGGGTGCTGATTGATGGGGATGTCAGCCGTAAGAAACGCAAGGGGCTGGTGGACAAAATGGCCGCAGCGCTGATTTTGCAAAATTATTTGGATGCTAACAGTAAAAGGTGAGGGGTGTGCGGATATGACAAACGAACAGATCGGCCAAGAAGAGGAACCGGAAATTATCTATATTCCCGACGAGGAAGGTAATGAAGAGGAATTCGAGGTCATCATGAAGTTTGAAGTGGACGGATCGGATGCCAAGTATATGATGGTGGTTCCGCTTGATTCCGAGGATGAGGAGACAGATGAGGTCTACGCGTTCCGTTACGAGGAAGACGGCGACGATCTGCAGCTCTTCATGATTGAGAATGATGAGGAATGGGCCATCGTAGAGGAGACCTTCAATACTTTGGTTGACGAGCTGGATGGAGGAGCAGAGAATGACTGAGTTTTCCGCTGATCAAGCGGTATGGACTTCTAAGCTCAAAGAAGTATATGGAGAAACAGTAGAACTGGAGGATGAGCAGGGCAAGTCTTCCGTTTACGATATTATTGCAGAATTTGCTGTGGGTGATCATGCTTATGCCGTTCTGGGGGGATCGGGAAGAGCTGCGGAGCAGGAAATTCTGCGCATCGTAGTTTCTCCGGACGGACTTCCGGAGCTGGAGAGCATTATGGACGATGAAGAGTGGGAGAATATTTCCGAGCTGTATGATGAGCTTACTTTCCCTGCGGATAGCGAATAAGCGACTGTAGCAACTTCATGTAGAGCAGATACGGAAGAGTGCGGATTTTTTCCGCGCTCTTTTTGCTTATGGTCAGCGAAATGACCTTTCAGTTTGGATGGAAAAAGCTTATGCTATAAAAATAGGTTGAATTTTGGACAATACAATTTTATACTTTATAGTCGGAAGGTGAGGCGTAACATTTGAAAGCCGTGATCCGCACTGTGCTTATCTTAATTCTGGTCCTGGCAGCTGCTGCAGGAGGAGGAGCATGGTACATCTGGAATGGAATGCAGCCGGTCAAGCCCGCAGGGCCGGCCGTAACGGTTACGATTGAGAAGGGTATGGGAAGCTCGCAAATAGCTGACCTGCTTGAGCAAGAGGGCATTATCAAGCACAGCCTGTTCTTCAAAGGATATCTGAAATGGGTCCAGGAAGGCTCCAGCTTCAAGGCGGGCACTTACCAGGTAAGCCCCGGCGACTCCTACGATACGCTGATCAGCCGGTTGAATGCCGGAGATATTGTGAAGGAAGCTACCGTTACTTTTACAATTCCTGAAGGGTATACTGCGGTTCAGGTGGCAGAGAAGCTGGCCGCTTCATGGAATCAGAAGCCGGAGATCTTCCTGAAGCTGATTGATTCAGGTAAGGGAATGGAAGCCGTAAGCAAGCTGGAGATTCCGGACAATCCGCTGCTGCGCCACCGGCTGGAGGGGTACCTTTTCCCGGAGACCTATGAACTGGCTAAGGACAGCACCCCGCAGGAAGTCATCGGGGCGATGCTGGACCAGCTGGTGAAGAAGCTGGATACGATTCCTGAGTGGAAGGCGAAGCTGGCGAACCGCGGGCTCTCGCTGCATGAGCTGCTGACCGTAGCTTCACTGGTGGAGCGTGAGGTGGTAGTAGACAAGGAACGTCCGCTGGTGGCCGGTATTATCTATAACCGGTTGGATAAGGGGCAGAAGCTGGAGATCGACGCTACCGTCCAGTACTTGCTGGACAAGCAGAAAGAGCGGTTGTATGAGAAGGATCTGAAGGTAGACAGTCCTTATAATACGTATAAGCAGGCGGGCTTGCCGCCTGGACCGATCAGCAGCCCCGGGCTGGCGTCGATCGAAGCAGCCATGACGCCGGAGATCTCGGATTATTTCTTCTATGTGACGAAGAAGGACGGTTCACAGGGACATTTATTTGCCAGAACCTACAAGGAACATTTAGCCAATATTCAAAAAAGCAAACAAAATCCGTAAGAACCCGCTACAATAGTAAGGATGAGCAATGCACAGGAGGTAACACGATGAATAACACACCGGAGCTGCTGGTAACAGCGGCTTCTCTGGAAGAAGCGGCAGCGCTGCTGGATGCAGGAGCGAGTGCCCTGCTGGTCGGCGATGACCGCTTTGGTATGCGTCTCGCCGGACATTTTACACTTGAAGACACGGACGCAGTAGTTAAGCTGGCACATGCCCGGGGCGGTAAGGTATATGTAAGCATCAATGGACTGATCCCCAATACTATGCTGGAGGAGCTTCCGGCTTATGTGAAGGCCATCGGTGGGCTGGGTGTGGATGGGGTAGAGTTCGGTGATCCCGCCGTACTGGCGGCCGTCAAAGCCGAAGCGCCCGGAATGAAGCTGCACTGGAATGCGGAAATGACCTCGACCAACTATGCTACAGCCAATTACTGGGGCCGCAAGGGAGCCACGCGTGTCGTTCTGGCACGTGAACTGAATATGGATGAGATGACCGAGATGGTCCCTAACCTTGAAGTGGAAGCCCAGGTCCAGGTACACGGCATGACGAATATCTATCATTCCAAGCGAAAGCTTGTTGCGAGCTATATGTCCCACCAGGGCCGTCCAAGCGATGGCGGAAGCCTGGGTAAAGAGCGCGGGCTGTTCCTGATCGAAGCGGAGCGTCCGAATGAGAAGTTCCCGATCTATGAGGACGAGAACGGCACGCATATTATGAGCTCGGATGATATTTGCATTCTGGAGGATCTCCATTTCTTGTTAAAAGCTGGTGTACACAGCCTGAAGATCGAGGGGTTGCTGAAGCCGGTGGCTTATAATGTGGCTGTCGTTAAGGCTTACCGTCATGCCATGGACGTCTACGCCGCTGATCCCGCTGTATATGCATTCGAGGAGTCTTGGCTGGAGGAGGTCCGGGCTTTGCAGGACCCTGAGCGTGAACTGTCGTTCGGCTTCTTCTATAAAGAGCAGGTATATTAAATAAAAGGTATTGTCTCAGCTCTTGTAAGGTTTATCCCATCATCATTGGGTTCAGCAGCGTGTACCACCTGATGTATGCTTTTAAATCTTGCAGAAGATGAGACACAGAAAGGAGAACAGGAATGGGAACCATGACTAAGCCCCAGTTCAAGGGCAAGCGTTACCGTCTGGATAGACCGGAGCTCCTGGCTCCGGCAGGAAATCTGGAGAAATTGAAATTCGCCGTGCATTATGGCGCGGATGCAGTCTATATCGGAGGACAGAAATACGGTCTGCGCTCAGGCGCAGATAATTTCACCTTCGAGGAAATGCGCGAGGGTGTTGAATTTGCCAAGAAATATGGTGCCAAAGTATTCGTAGCCACCAATATCTATGCTCACAATGAAGATGTCGCGGGGATTGAAGAATACCTGCGTAATTTATATGAGGCCGGAATTGCAGCAATTATCGTAGCCGATCCGGTGATTGTCGATACTGCCCTGCGTCTCGTGCCTGGTCTTGAAGTGCACTTAAGCACCCAGCAGTCCACGCTCAACTGGCAGGCAGTGTCTTATTGGAAGGAGGAAGGTCTGCCGCGCGTAGTATTGGGCCGGGAGACTAGCCTGGAGGAGATCGCCGAGATCAAGCAGCATGTGGATATTGAGATCGAGAGCTTCATCCATGGAGCGATGTGCTCCTCATACTCCGGACGTTGTGTGTTATCGAATCACTTCACCGACCGTGACTCCAACCGCGGCGGCTGCTGCCAATCCTGCCGCTGGAAGTATGATCTGTTCGAAGATGCCCGTCCCGAAGGGGCTTGGGTATCCGAAGAGGAACAAGCTGAGGCGCCTCAGGCCTTGCAGCCTGGAATCACCCAGCTGCCGCTGCATCAGCCCGAGGACAACCCGTTCACTATGGGATCGAAGGACCTATGCATGCTGGAGAGTATTCCCGACCTGATTGAAGCCGGGATCGATAGCTTCAAGATTGAGGGCCGGATGAAATCGATTCACTATGTGGCGACCGTAGTGAATGCCTACCGCAAAGCCATAGATGCTTACATGGCCGACCCGGAAGGGTATGTGCTGAAGCCCGAATGGCTGGAGGAGCTGCAGAAGGCGGCTAACCGTCCGCTGAACACAGGCTTTTTCTATGACACACCGGACCATGAGGACCACATCTATGAACCCGAAGAGAAGGCAGCTCCGTATGATTTCGCGGGACTGGTGCTGGAGTATGATGCAGAGAGCGGAATGGCGCTCGTTCAGCAGCGCAATAACTTCAAGCCGGGACAGGAAGTTGAGTTCTTCGGCCCGGATGACACCTTCTTCAAGCAGACCGTCGGAGAGCTGTGGGATGAGGCCGGCAATCCGCTGGATGTGGCCCGTCACCCGCTTCAGCGTGTGCGGATGAAGGTAGATCAGCCTGTTGCTTATTTCGATATGATGCGCAAGCGAAAATAATGGCTTTACAAACTAAGGGATGTCCGTTTACACAAGGGCATTTCTTTTTTGTGTATCAATATACTTATGCAATTCGACAAAAATATCTGTATAATGTATCAACTTGCAAAAAAAATGCTAAGAAATATGAGTCTTTGTGCCGATATATAGGGCAGGTAACGCTTACATATATCTTCCAATCTAAGGGATAGGTAGGTGATGGTTATGGGGGCTCCCAATCCGGACAATAAGGCAGATAAACCGAAGGAGAGTAGGATAAAAGTGGCAAAAAACAGTAAAAAGCCAAAAAGCACACAAAAGGCTAAGGCCCAGAAGACAGAGGCTTCACAGACTACAAGCAACACGGCAGAGAAAAGAAATTACAAAAAAGTATTGAACAGCTCGCTAAGCCAGATGAAGAGGGTGAACCCGAATAAATCCGTTGGGGTTAAGCTGTTCCTGATCTTCTTATCTTCTATTGTGGTAGTGGTCCTGTTCTTAGGACTTCTGTCTTACAACAAAGCCAAGAATACAATTAAAGAGAATGTGTCCGAAGCCAACCGGCAGACAATTATTCAGACCTCGGAGAAGCTGGACATTACCTTGAAGCAGTATGAGAGTCTCGCGCTTCAGTTATATTTTGATACACAGATGCAAGCGAATCTGACAGAGCTGTCTTCAGCGAAGAGCAGCTACGATAAGTTCGTGGCTACCGATGCGATCAGTAAGAAGCTGTCCAGCCAGACTACAACAGATTCCAATATCGTTGCAATTTCTCTCATTCCGGAGGACCCTCAGATGGGGATTGTCTCCAGCGGAAGCACCGGTCTCGCAGGCGATGATGTGAGAGCACAGGAATGGTACAAGACCGTGGTCAAGAATTCAAGCTCTTATGAGCCTTATTATACTTCAGAAGCCAAATCCGCCCAGAACTACTGGTTCCCTACTGCCGTTGAAGGCAGCGGCGGCAAGAATCTGGCTATGGTCAGAACGCTTAAGAATCTGGGCTCCAATGCCTCTTATGTAGTCATGCTGGAGCTTAAGAGCACTCTCCTGGAAGAAGCCTTCAAGAGTGTACAACTTGGGGATGGCTCGCGGATTCAACTGATTGCCCCGGATGGTATCGTAGTGGCATCCTCGCAGCCTGAAGAGGACGGCAAAGCCACCGTACTGAATTTCATCAAGGACAGCAAGGTGAACAATGACAGCACGGAAGCGAAGGATGAGAACGGCAAGAATATCCTTGCTGTGTACAATCCGATGCAGAAGGCAGACTGGAAGCTTGCCGGTGTAGTTCCTACCGGACAACTGGTTCAAGCTGCCACGCCGATTCTGTTTACCACCTTCCTTGCTGCGGGAGCGGCAGCCGTGCTTGCTATGATTGTCGGCTTCTGGATGGTCCAGTTGATCGCCAAGCCGCTGGCACGCCTCAAGGACCTGATGCTGGAGGGAGCCGAAGGTAACCTGAGTGTCCGTACCCAGTATGTCTCGAAGGATGAGATCGGCCAGCTGTCGGCCTCCTTCAATATGATGATGGGTAAGATTACTGAGCTGGTAGCCCAGACTACAGATACAGCCCGCGAAGTCCTTGAGACTGCGGGTGAGCTGGGGGATGCTTCGCGCAAGACGGCTATCTCTGCCAAGGAGATCGCTGCGGCCACGGAAGAGATTGCCGGCGGTGCCGGAAGTCTGGCCCAGGAAGCCGAACGCGGTAATGAGCTGACAGACCTGATTGCTACGCAGATGCAGAGTGTTATTGCAGCCAACTCCGAGATGGATCAGGCAGCCCGTGGAGTTGGGGAAGCCAGCGGACAGGGTGCTGTACAGCTGGAAGAGCTGTTGGATCAGACCGGACGTACAGGTGAGATGACCTCCGCTCTGGTGGAAAGAGTCAATAATCTCAAGGAAACGGTATATTCCGTAATCAAGGTGCTGGATGTGATGAAGAATATTACCCAGCAGACGAACATTCTATCTCTGAATGCAACGATTGAAGCAGCGAGAGCAGGCGAAGCCGGCCGTGGCTTCATGGTAGTCGCAGGGGAGGTCCGGCAGCTTGCAGACCAATCCAAGCAGTCCATCGCTCTGGTCGCCGGAATTACAGACAAGATCGTAGCTGAAATGGATGAGACGGTTGCTGTCCTGTCTGAAGTGGCTCCGCTGTTCAAGGAGCAGATGGTGTCCGTGAAGAGTACCAGTGAGATCTTCGTGTCCGTGAAGGGTCAGATGGAAGACTTCATTATGAGTCTGGAGTCTGTAACAGGGGCCATCGACAGTTTGAACCATTCGCAAGGTGTACTGTCTGATGCTATGGGGAATGTAAGTGCGGTAGCGCAGCAATCTTCGGCAACCTCGGAAGAGGTTGCATCGCTCAGCAGTGAGCAGCAGAATGTCAGTGACCATCTCGTAGCCTTGTCGAACAAGCTGCAAGGGGCTTCTACTCAACTGGAGAGCAAGCTGTCGCTGTTTACAATCAAATAAACATCAGAACCGTTCCAGGTCTAAAGCAAGGGCGTCACGCAAGCCGATATTTGGCTGCGTGACGCCCTTTTTTAAAAATATAGAATTTATTTGTTGCACACGATAAATTATCCTTCTATTTCTCGCTGAAACGGTACTGTCCTTTAAAAGGGCGGCAATACCGTTTCTATGTGGTTGATGTTTAGGAGTGCTGCGCAGAGAGACGGGCCCCACGCTTCAGAACCAGTAACATTTATAAGTAAATCCTGCAAAAAGTGCAACAATGCTGCCCGGCACAAGTGGTCTATGCTGAAATCCTGCACGAATTGCAACAAATCCTGTGCTAACTTGCTCTAAACGCCGGAATTTGTGCAAATAATGCAACAATTGGAGCTTAGCCAGTACTATTTTTTAAGGAATCCTGCAAATAATGCAACAATACTGCTCCTTACAAGCTGCCAGTGAGAGAAGGCACCAGTATCTTTCACCCTTAGAGTTCTATTAGTTGGTCTGTCTCAGCGGTTTACTATGCGTCTTAAGCGCTGTAGCACGGATTATAAAAATATTAGTACCTCTGTTAATACTTTGATGTTTTACTTCAATTGCCTTGATACATATCATTTTTAGCCAGATCCAAAGCTACTAAGATTTTGATCTGAAACGTTTTACTAAGTCCCTTCATCCAATGTTCAATTGGATACACATCGACTAACGGAGTAACTGTGTTATCATAACGATCCAGTTCAATCTTAATAACTGAATGAGTATCCACAAGGAAGCTAATTATATCCTCACCCTGGTCGGGGATCCAAGATAAAACGTATGCTGTTTTCATTGCCGGGAATGTTTTTCTAATAATGTTCAAAAACCTGCGCCTGGACATATCATTGAACAAATGAAATTTCGAGGCTATTAATTCTTCTCTATATGCTTGTTCAGTCAAAGTCCCTTTAAGTTTCATAACCTTCCTACTTTCCTGAGAAGCCTAACCCTTAGCGAATACGGCTAATTAATAATTACCTTTTATTCAATAGAGCCACCAAATTTTCCTGCCCGTTGGCTTATAGAAACTTATTTTCTTTTGACAGTACATCCTTCCTTGTACATCCTTAAGCGAATGCGTATAATATTTTTGTTAGGGTTTTGTTATTGTTGTTTGCTGGATTAGTTATGTAATTTGAACCAGGGAGAAGGCCGCATGAGAACAGCACGCAATACCAACTGGTGGTCTTATATTGAGGATATGTCCATGGAGCGCAAGCTGTTCCTGGTATTTCTGGTCATTATTACGCTCCCGCTGTCATTCATCAGTGTGATCAGCTTCAGGAGCTATTCGGAATCCATCCAGGCGAACACAATCGCCTATTCCGAGAAGCTGATTGATCAAATGATGGATTCCATCGATGATTACATAGAAGATATGAAACGGATCTCTTCAATGCCCGCCTACGTCAATGAGATTAAGCAGAATCTGATCCGTTCGAACCGTTATTATGAGCAAAAGCAGATGATGGAAGGCAAGCAGGACACGGCTCAGGTGGCCCCCGGCGATTTGGATCTCCTGTTGTCCATTCAGCGGGGCATCGAAGAGAATATTTCATTTATTAACAATATTAAGCGGGGAACCAATTCGGTCTATATTTTTGATGCCTACGGGAATGGTTATTATTCTGCCAAGGATGGGGGCATTCGGCTAGATCTGCAGCAAAGCTACAGGTTCTGGAGTGAGCAGGTAAAGGGCTCCGGCGGAGAAGCGACCCTGCTGGGAACACAGGCGTATACAAGCAATTTGCAGAGTACCCGTTATGCCTTTACGGTGGTGCGTCCCATTCTGGACGGGCTATGGAAACCAGCCGGCTTGATCGCAGTGGAGGCTAACTTCAGTAATCTGGAGAATCAGGTGGCGGAGCTGGACAAGGTGACCCGGGGGAAGTCCATCCTTGTGGATCAGTCGGGCAAAGTCATCTATGACAGTGAGCAGAAGCTGCTCACTGTGGATATTTCCCGGTCCTCCTTATTCCGTGCTGCGGAAGGGAGCTCCGGGAGCTTTTATGACACCGTATCCGGCAAGGACCGGCTTAATATCTATTCGAGTTCAACCAAGACGAACTGGAAGGTGATTATTTCCATACCGGTGGACGAATTGACCCGTGGAGTGAAGCTGACCCGTAATGCGACTATAGGCGCTACTCTAATCATCATTGTGCTGGCCCTGATCATCTCGATCATTCTGTCATTTGCCCTGACCAAGCCGCTGACCCAAATGATCCAGCTTATGAAAAAAGTGCAGGGCGGCGATCTTGATGTGACCTTCCGCATTAAACGCCGTGACGAGATTGGTCTCCTGGGGCATCAATTCAACCGTATGCTGGCCCGCATTCGTCAATTGATCCAGGATATTTACCAGATTGAAGAACAGAAGAAGGAGGCGGAGCTGCAGGCGCTTCAGAGCCAGATCAACCCGCATTTTATCTACAATACGCTTGAAACCATCCGGATGACGGCAGAGATTAATGATGATGTGGAAGCCGCTGACATGATCTCTATCCTGGGGAAGCTGCTCCGCTACAGTACCAGTGACTTGACCGGCTGGGCAACGATGAAGCAGGAGCTGCTGTATGTGCGCAACTATGTGGAGCTGCTGGGCAGCCGGTATCCCGGCAGATTTGAGCTGAAGATTGACGTTCCCGAGGCGCTTGACAACTATTCCATGATTAAGCTGGTTTTTCAGCCGATTATTGAGAATGCTGCGTATCACGGGCTGGATGATACCAAGTCCCGGATGCATCTGAGCATCAAGTGTGAGTATACAGAGCAGAGGCTGCTGTTCCATATCCGTGATGACGGCTGCGGAATGGATCAGGTTACGCTGGATAAGCTGAGGGAGAGACTTCGGCTTGCAGCTCCTCCGAAGAAGAGCATTAATGGAGGGATTGGCATGGCAAATGTGCACCAACGCCTTCAGCTTCATTATGGTCCGGCCTATGGGATTGAGGTGTTCAGCAAGCCGGGCGCGGGTACGGATGTAATCTTGTCATTACCGCTGCCGGGGCGTGCCGCCGGGAATGGAAGGGAAGATCCTTTTAAGGAGGAATGAGCTTGAGACGGATGATTGTATGCTTTCCGGTGTATGTTGTGCTGCTGCTCCTGCTGGCAAGCGGCTGTAACAGCCGGAGTAGTAGAGGGCCGGCATCGGTCCCGGCAGCTTCTGCCGGAGAGGAAGCGCCTTCCGGACTGTCCGGAACCATCGTGATGCTGACGAACCGGATTGACCTGATTGAGAATGGGACCTTCAAGGACTACGCGGATGAATTCAGGAAGCGGTACCCTGAGGCGCATGTGGAATTCGAGGGGTTGTCCAGCTATGCGACGGATATCCTGGTTCGCTTGTCCACCAAGGATACAGGGGATGTTCTGTTGCTGCCGGTCAATTTGCCTGCGAAGGAGCTGGAGCTTTTCTTCGAGCCTTTGAGCGGTGAGCTGGCGGCGCAGGAGCGATTCACAACTTTTGCTACCTTTGGCGGCAAGCGATACGGTCTGTCTACAGGTACAACTACGAGCGGAATCGTCTACAACAAGAAGGCTTTTGAGCAGGCGGGAATTGAGCAGGTGCCGCAGACGCTGGATGAGTTCTACGCGGCCTGTGCCAAGCTGAAGCAGGCGGGCATCATCCCGCTGTATATGAATTACGGGGCAGTCTGGCCGCTGCGGGAGTGGGGTGATAATCTGGTTAATTATATGACGGGTAACCCTGATTATTTGAATGATATGGTCCATGAGGACAGTCCCTGGCAGATCGGTAACGAATGGGGGCAGGCTCTGGGAATTGCCAGGACGATGATGGCCAAGGGCTATGTCGAGGAACAGCTATTCTCCAACAGCTGGGAGATCTCCAAAGCCAGACTGGCTAAAGGCGAAGCAGGCATGTATCTCCAGGGGAACTGGACCATCCGGCAGATTATGGATGCAGGCGCTTCACCTGAGGACATCGGCTTCTTTCCTTTTCCCTATGATAATCACCCGGTCCACTATGCTGCGCTCAATCCCGACTGGTTCATGGGGGTCAGCAAGTACAGCCGCAATAAAGAGCTTGCGATGGCTTGGCTAGAGTATTTCATTACAGAAACGTCGTATGCGAGAGACTGGGGGTTTCTTCCGCCGAAGGGTACGGACGAGCCTGCCTTACAGCAATACAGCGAGTTCCTCTCCTATCATCCGAAGCTGGTTGAGGCTACGGTGCAGACGGATGCGTTCATCGATCTGGCGAACCGGACGAAGCTGAGCTTCTGGTCGGGCGATTATATTCAGGATGTGCTCGCGGCACCGGACTTGCAGAAGTCCTTTGACCAGTTGAATGCGAAATGGAAGGAAGCGCGTATGAGTCAGCAGTCTGCTCCGTAACCACCGGGGGCTGCGCAGCAAGCAAGATCAAATTCTGGAGGTAGTGTTGTGGCCAAAAAAGTAACGATGCAAAAAATAGCCGATCATCTTGGGGTCTCCAAGTTCGTCGTATCCAAATCGCTCTCCGGCAAGGACGGGGTCAATGAGACCACCCGGGAGCGGGTCATTCAAGCCGCCTCTCAGCTGGGATATTTCACTCAAAAAAACGCCTATGTGCAAAGTCCCAAGCGCCGTTCGCTGACAGGAGAGCAAGACCGAAATAAGCAGTCCGTGCTGGTGTTGATGCCCAATATCCGCTCTCAGACCCAAGATTCACTATACTGGGGCAAAATCGTCGATGGCATTGCGCTGGCGCTGGATCAGGAGGGGCTGGGCATGGTAATCATTTCAGAGCACCGGGCTGATAATTTCGTTAATGTCCTCAATCCTGACGGTCTGCTCGGTCTGATCGGAGTAGGGCAGATTTCCACCTCACTGCTGCTCGAAGTGCACCGGATCGGGCTTCCGCTGGTCATGATCGATCATGAGGATGCTTTGATTCCATGTGATACTGTATTTGCGAATAACATCGATTCCATGACCCGGCTCGTCAATCATCTGATAGGCACCGGACATACTCTATTTCACTTTATCGGCAATATCCGTTACTCCCGCAGCTTCCGTGACCGCTGGATCGGGTTCCGCAGCGCCTTGGAGGAGAATCATCTGAAGGTCCCGGCCATAGGTGACGAACTGCTGCTGGAGGGAATGGATGACCAAATGCTCCGCGACGAATTCAGACGCTGGATTGCCACCCGGAAAGAATCGGATACCCTGCCTACGGCAATTGTGTGTGCGAACGACTTTACAGCCCTTGACGTCAGTGAAGTGCTGCGGGAAGCCGGGCTTAGTATTCCCGCTGATATATCCGTCACTGGCTTTGACAATATCGAGGATTCCCTGCGGGGGGTTACTCCGCTTACAACCGTTCATGTGCCTAAGGAAGCTATGGGCCGTGCAGCTGTAGAGAAGCTGCTGAACCGCATCCAGAATCCCGCAGCACCGCTGGAGAAAATTCTGATCTCCGCAGATATCGTCCACCGGGACTCTGTAGGCAAACCCCGGGCTTGAAGCAGCAAAATAACCCCACAATGTGGAGCTTTAGCTTAAATATAAGAATTTATATGTTGCACACGATAACTTATCCTTCTATTTTTCGCTAAAACGGTACCGTCCTCAAAGGACGGTACCGTTTTAGCTTGTTTGCGTTATTTCAATTGTAAATTCCGGTCAATCAAAGCGATACGCTGCTGTACGCAAGCATAGGAACGAAGAGGATCTTCAGGAGTATTCATGACATAATCGAGCAGTTGGTCTACAGTGGTGACGGCTACATGGATACGGGTATCGGAGGAAGCGTAGTAGATGAATACCTCTCCGTTGTCACGGGCGATTACACCATTGCAGAAGACAACATTGGATACATCACCGACGCGCTCTTCGCCGTCTGGCGCAATGAAATGTCCCCCTGGGGCATGAGTCACACGGTTAGGCTCTTCAAGGTCAGACAAGAAGGCATACAGCACATAGCGCAGGCCGGCAGCCGTATTGCGGACGCCATGAGCGATGTGCAGCCAGCCGAGCGGTGTTTTGATCGGGGCCGGCCCTTGACCGTTCTTCACTTCTTTGATGGTATGGTAGTAGCGCTGGTCTATAATCGTCTCACGGGTGATAACAGCGTTCTCAATCTGCTCCGATAAGCCCCAGCCGATACCGCCGCCGGAACCGGCGTCGATGAACCCGTCCTGCGGGCGTGTGTAGAAGGCATATTTGCCGTCAACGAATTCTGGATGCAGGACCACGTTGCGCTGTTGGGCGGAGCCGGTCTTAAGATCGGCGAGGCGCTCCCAGGTCTTGAGATCCTTGGTACGGGCAATGCCGCACTGCGCAACCGCGCTGGACAAATCGCCAGGGGCAGCGTCCGGGTCCTTACGTTCGGTGCAGAACAGGCCGTAGATCCAGCCATCCTCATGTTGCACCAGGCGCATATCATAGACGTTGATATCCGGGTCTGCGGTCTCAGGAAGCACTACGGGGTGATCCCAGAAGCGGAAGCCGTCCACACCGCTGCTGCTCTCGGCAACGGCGAAGAAGGATTTGCGGTCATTGCCTTCCACCCGGGCAACGATGTAGAATTTGCCGTTCAGTTCAATGGCGCCTGGATTGAATACGCCGTTAACTCCGATTCTCTCTGCGAAATACGGGTTGCTCTCCTCATTGAAGTCGTAACGCCAGATCAGGGGGGCGTGCTCCGCAGTGAGCAGGGGATACTTGTAGCGGTCATAAATACCGTTGCCGTATGGCTGCTTTTCATTGGGGCGAGTGATGAGTGCCTCATAGCGTTCCGTTAACGTCTGCTTGCGTTGTTCAAAGATTGTGCTCATTGAATAGTCTCCTCTACATGTGATGGTTCGCCAAGCCGTCTAATCAGCTCGAAGCAGGCCCGGCTGTTATGATAGGGGCATTTCCAGGCACTGACCTTCGGTGCATGGGCCAGTGGCTGGAGTGATGCATCCACACCCCAGTGCCATTCGCCCAGCTTATGGTCAATAATATATTTCTCTGTGAAGCTCCATGAGTTCTCAGCGGCTTCCAGGAACCGCAGTTCTCCGGTTAACTGATATGCATTGTAGAATCCGACCATGGCCTCAGCCTGCGGCCACCAGTCTCTGGACTCGTGGGATTTGTCAATGAAGCCTCTTAGATCTGCCTCATTCCAGATTCCGCCGTCCGGCGCTACTCCCTCAGTTAGTGCAGCTTCGGCCATCGACAGGGATACCTTGCGCACGCGTTCAAGCAGGGCTTCGTCTCCGAGTACTTCTGCAGCTTCATAGAGCAGCCAGCTCCCCTCTATGTCATGGCCGAAGGAGATATGCTCTGACTTCACCTGCCATTCTTCATCCATGAACAAATGGAAGTGCTTTCCATTCGAATCCAGGATATGCTCCAGCATGATTTCGATCAGCTCAGCGAGCTTGCTTCTGAGTGTCTCTGACTTCCATACCCGGTACAAGCCGGTGTACCCTTCCAGTACATGCAGATGTGTATTCATGGATTTTTTCTCATTCATATCCTTCGCACTCAGACTTAGGGAATCGGTCATCTCCCACTCCCGCGATAAAGCTTCAATATACCCTTTGTGAAGAGGGTCATAACCGTACTTCTCAATCAAATGGAACAATTGGGTGGCTTGGCGCAGGACGTCGTCCCGGCCGGTGGCATGATAGTACTCAGCCAAGGCGTAGATGACAAAAGCGAGTCCATAGATTTGTTTCTTGGGCTGGGAAGCAGATCCGTGTTCATCTACCAACCAGAAGAAGCCGCCGAATTCAGAATCTGTGAAATGCTGAATGAGGTAATCATAGGCACGGTCGGCCATAGCCAGATAATCTGCGGTTCTGTACACGCTGTAAGCACTTGCAAATGTCCAGAGAATCCGTGCATTCAGTACAAGGCTTTTGTCCGCACCGGGCAACACCTGCAGCTGATTGTCCATTTCACCGATAAAGCCGCCATGAGTATCATCCAGGGCATGCTTCATCCAGAAGCCCAGAATATTGTCTTTCAGCTCTGCTTCCAGCCGGGTGCGCCATACTTCGGTTGCATTGTTCATATTTGTTCTGTTCACTCCTTATTAGTGCTTGCTGGTGTTGGAGTTATTTTTTATAATTGTTATTGTTATATTAGTATATAATAATAACGATATATAACCATGTTATAACCCTTTTCGGCCGGGAATTCAAGCGGGAATTGGATCAAGTCAATTGAAGACTATAAAAGTGGATAGGGGCACATTTTCTAATGGTTATGCAGGGACTATAATTATATTGATAGCGCTATCATCAGAGATGAAACGACGGGGGCGATAGGGTGGTAATCCGGATCATGATTGCAGATGATGAGGAAGTGATCCGCCGCGGGCTGGAGAAGATCGCTTCCAGAATGGATGTGGAGGTCAGGGTAATCGGCTCGTACGGCAACGGGCTTGAGGCCTGGAACCATCTGCAGGAGCTAAGCCTGGAGGAGATTGATCTTCTTATTACAGATATCAAGATGCCGAGAATGGATGGATTCCAGCTGATTGAAGAGGCGAGAGGACATCTTAAGCAGCTGCCTATAGCAGTGCTGAGCGGCTTCAGTGAATTCGACTACGCCCGTAAGGCCATGCGCTTCGGTGTACTTGATTATCTGCTGAAGCCCATTGATAAGGCACAATTATATGATCTGCTCAAAAGTGTAGAAGCGACCCGGCAGACGCCTGCAGCTGCTCCCTCCGATGAAGTGCCGAATCAGCCTTCCGAAGGCGGGGAGCATTATGTAGTAGAGCAGATGAAGAGCATTCTTGAGCAGGATTACGGTCTTAATTTCGAGCTTGAGCGGCTGGCTGAGGCCGTGGGAATGAATGCGAGTTATATCAGCAGGCTGTTCAAGCATAAGACAGGGCAGACCATTACCGACTACTTGATCGGCATCCGCATTGCGGAGGCCAAAAAGATGCTTCTCCATCATCCGGACCTGAAGAATTATGAGATTGCTGACAAAGTCGGCTACAGCGATCCGGTGTACTTCAATAAGCTGTTCAAGAAAATGTGCGGCATGACGCCTAAGGAGTATAAAAGCCGTTACAGATCATAATCTTGCGTCGCACTTTACAGGAAAAGAGCCCGTTGGCACTACCATTTCACTTCTTCAGGAAGTGTCAGGGTAGTGTTTTTTCGCGGTTGTGCAGATGTTTTGTTTTTGCTGTCACTATATTTTAAATAACAAAAATAACAAATATAAGACCAGAAAAAGCAATTGAAACCATCGTTTAAAGGGAAAGTAAGGTCTATAATTGCAATGAAAGCGATAACAACAAAGGATTCAAGATGAATTCAGGACAATTTAGGTTCTGTTTAGTAGGGAAATCAAATTTGTTGTTATTGTTTTGTTATTTTACTTATCTGTTCTAAATGAAGAGAGGGGTCAGAAATATGATGAAAAAAACCAAAGCAGTTACCGGGTTGGCAGCGCTGACACTGATGGCCGGATTGTTCTCCGGCTGTGCATCTGACAACAATAATGCCACTAATGCGGCAGCAACCAAAGCAGGCGGGAACACAGGCACCGCAGCGGAGGCAACAGCCGCTCCAGAGGGAGATGCCGCCAAGGATATAAAGGGTGATATTACGGTTATTACACAGCGGACGGATATTGTGGATACCGTGTTCAAAGACTACGCCGCCAAGTTCAATGAGAAATATCCGGATGTCAAAGTGAATTTTGAAGCCTTGTCGAACTACGAGGATCAGATTAAAATCCGCATGAGCACCAGTGATTACGGAGATGTTCTGCTCCTGCCTACCAGCGTAGCGATCAAAGACCTGCCGGATTTCTTCGAGCCGCTGGGTAAAAAGTCTGACCTGGAGCAGCAATATACAGGCCTCGAAGAGCGGACGGTAGACGGGATTTCCTACGGCATTCCGATTACGGTTAATTTCTCCGGCGTGATCTATAACAAGCAGGTCTTCAAGGATGCCGGAGTGACCGAGGTTCCAAGAACCTTGGACCAGTTCTCCGCCGCACTGAAGAGCATTAAGGAGAAGACGGATGCCGTTCCTCTCTACACGAACTATGCTGCGGGCTGGACGCTGACCCAGTGGGAAGCGGATCTGGCAACCGTTGCCGGAGACCGGGAATATGTCAACATCGGTCAGGTGGCCTCCGACGATAACTTCGTTCCAGGCCAGCCGCACTATGAGCTCTACAAAGTGATGTACGATGCAGCCAAAAACGGTCTGATTGAAGAAGACCCGACTACAACCGACTGGGAATCCTCCAAGGCAGATCTGGCGAACGGCAAAATCGGTACGATGATGCTTGGCTCCTGGGCCATCGGTCAGATCAAAGGACTGGCAGCGAACCCGGATGATGTAGGCTTCATGCCATTCCCGACCAATGCCGGCAAGATCCTGGTTCCGCTGTCTGACGACTATAATCTGGGGGTTAGCATTCACAGCAAAAATAAAGAAGCGGCCAGAGCATGGGTGGACTGGTTCATTAATGAATCCGGTTATCCGACTACTGAAGGCGGAGGCATGAGCCCGGTAAAGGGAGCCGAGCTGCCTGAAATCCTCAAACAATTTGCAGGTACAGACATCACCTTCGACACACTTGCTCCAGCCAAAGCCGGTGAAGAGGGCTGGGTGGATGCCATTGATAAAGAGGCTGAGATCGGTCTGTGGCAGCCTGACTTCAAGAAGGTAATCATTGAAGCGGCAATTGGCAACCGGAAGCAATCCTATGATGACATTATGAAAGAACTAAATGATAAATGGAAAACAGCCAGAGCCAAAATTGTGACTGCCAAGTAGATTAAAGATCAAAAGAAAGGGGAGATGCCGGTAACGGCATAATCCCCTTCACTTTTGCAGGGATAGAAGCGGAATGAAGAGCAGTAAGTTTTCAGGAGGTGTGGAGAGTGCCCAAATTGTCTAACATGAGCTATAAAAATCAACGGATTCTAATCATCTTTTTATTTTCGCTAGTACCCGTAGTTCTGCTGTTGACGTTCTCCTATTTACCTGTCTTTAAAATGTTTCAGTACAGCTTCACCAGCTGGAACGGGCTAAGCAAAAATATGGAGTACATCGGCTTCGACAACTACAAGACGATCTTCACCAAGCCGGAGTACTTCGCCGTGTTCAAGGTCAGCTTGTACTACTTTTTTGCCACCTTTGTCCAGATGGGCCTGGCCCTTTATTTTGCCACGATTCTGAGCTTCAATGTCCGGATGAAGAACTGGTTCAAGGGGATTCTGTTCTTTCCGACCTTGCTGAACGGTGTGGCCATCGGGTTCATCTTTCTGTTCTTCTTCAAGCCGGAAGGCACCCTTAATACGATTCTTGATCTGCTCGGCCTCGGGGCGCTGCAGCAGAAATGGCTTCTGAATCCGCAGCTGATTAATATCTCGCTTGCTTTTGCCTCGGTATGGCGTTACATGGGGATGAACTTTATTATCTTCCTTGGCGCAATCTCCTCGATTGGCAGCGATATCTATGAAGCCTCTGAGATAGATGGGGCTAACCGCTGGCATCAGTTCCGGCATATTATCATTCCAAGCATCAAGCGTATCCTCCAGCTCAATCTGATCCTCGCAGTCAGCGGGGCGATCGGTGTTTTTGAGATTCCGTACGTCATGACCGGCGGCTCCAACGGCAGCGGCACTTTTGTCATCCAGACCGTCGATGTGGCCTTCAAATACAGCAAGCTGGGGCTGGCTTCGGCAATGGCTGTGATCCTGCTTGGTATTGTGGTGCTGGTCACCATCCTGCAGCGCATTCTGATCAAGGAGGAGAAATAGAGCGATGCATACCTTCAAATACAACCTGGCCGCTGTGTTGAAATATATCTCCCTGGTGCTGGGCGCGCTGATGGCATTGATACCGATTGTGGTGGTCTTCTTCGCTTCCCTGAAAACCAATGCGGAGTACGCCTCAACCGGTCCCCTAACTCTGCCGGAGAACTGGCTGAATTTCGCCAACTATACTAAAGCCTTCGTAGATGGGAACATGCTGCTCGGCTTCATGAACACGCTTATTATCGTCCTTATTTCCATTGCGGGCGCTACGCTTACCGGTTCGATGATGGCTTACATTCTGGCCCGCTTTAAATTCAGAGGCAGCAAGGCGCTGATGGGGGCTTTTCTGCTGGCTACGCTGATTCCCGGAGTAACGACGCAAGTGGCAACTTTTCAGATCATCAATGCCCTGGACTTGTTCAATACCCGCTGGGCGCCGATTCTGATGTATCTGGGGACGGATATTATCGCTGTCTATATCTTCATGCAGTTCCTGGACTCGATCTCTGAATCGCTGGATGAATCGGCAATGCTGGATGGCGCCTCCTACTGGACGATCTACTGGAGAATCATTCTTCCACTTCTGAGTCCGGCCATTGTGACGGTGATCATCGTGAAGGGCGTTAATATCTACAATGATTTCTACACCCCGTTCCTGTATATGCCCAAAAGCAGCCTGCAGGTCGTGTCCACCGCACTGTTCAAATTCAAAGGGCCTTACGGCTCCCAGTGGGAAGTCATCTGCGCCGCAATTATGATCGCCATCATTCCGACGCTGATCGCGTTCGTAGCACTGCAGAAATACATCTATAACGGCTTCGCCCAAGGGTCTGTCAAATAAAGCGGCAAGCCGGGGAGCAACACACTATCGCAGCGGCTGCTGCAACTATTATTGGAGGGATTGTATTATGAGAGAAGTAAAGCTGACTGGCAGCCAGAGTCTGCCAAATATGCCTTGGCAGGACAGACCTGCCGGGAATGACAATCCGGTCTGGAGACATAGCGACAACCCGGTGATCAAGCGCAATCCGGCCAAAGGCGTCGCCCGTATCTTCAACAGCGCGGTAATCGCTTACGAGGGCAGCTTCCTTGGAGTCTTCCGCGTGGAAGATCACACAACCCGCCCCCATCTGCGGATGGGCCGCAGCACGGACGGCCTGGATTGGGTCATTGATGAGCAGCCGATCCAATTCATAGACGAAGCTGGCCAACCGTACATGCCGCGTTACGCGTATGATCCCCGTCTGGTGAAGGTGGAGGATACCTATTACATCATCTGGTGCACGGATTTCTACGGTGCGGCGATCGGCGTTGCCAAGACACACGATTTCAAGAGCTTCGTCAGTCTGGAGAATCCGTTCCTGCCGTTCAACCGCAACGGCGTGCTGTTCCCGAAGAAAATAGGCGGCAATTTCGTTATGCTCTCCCGTCCAAGCGACAGCGGACATACTCCGTTCGGTGATGTCTTCCTCAGCGAGAGCCCTGACTTCGTGTACTGGGGCAAGCACCGCCATGTCATGACCAAGGGCGGACAAGGCTGGTGGCAGAGCACCAAGATCGGCGGCGGTCCTGCGCCCATTGAGACCTCGGAAGGCTGGTTGATGTTCTACCATGGGGTTACAGGGACCTGTAACGGCCTTGTCTACAGCATGGGCGCTGTGATTCTGGATGCGGATGAGCCTTCGAGAGTGAAATACCGCTCCCGGAACTTCGTGCTGACACCGGAGGAATGGTATGAAGAAAGAGGCTTCGTCAACAATGTACTCTTCCCTTGTGCAGCGCTGAGCGATGCGGATACCGGCCGGATTGCCATCTATTACGGGGCTGCGGACACCTATGTTGGTGTTGCCTACACCACTGTCCAGGATATCGTTAACTACGTCATTGAGACTCATGAAGAGGTTGGCGATGATGCCGGTCCCGGCAGAATATAGGGTGACAACCGGAGAGGAGACGCTCAGATGAACCAAAGAGCACTACCGCAATTGCTGGATTATCAGGGCAGCAGCCCGAAGCCCGGTGACTTTGATGCTTATTGGGAGCGTGCACTTCAAGAGCTGGATGACCAGACACTGGCTTATGAACTTGTACCTGCTGAATTTACCAGTGAGCTTGCTGAGTGTTTTCATTTGCATTTTACCGGAGTGGGCGGTGCCAGAGTGCACTGTAAATATGCAAGACCGAAGAAGGCAGGAGCAGGCCAAGGTGCCGGAGTTGTAATGTTCCACGGCTATTCCTGCGACAGCGGGGACTGGATGGAGAAGGTGGCTTACGCTGCTCACGGAATCAGCGTGCTGGCCATGGATTGCCGGGGGCAGGGCGGCTTGTCCGAGGATAATCTGACCGTCCGGGGAACGACTGTCCGCGGCCATATCATTCGGGGCATCGATGATCCGGACCCCGACAAGCTGTATTACCGCAACGTGTTTCTGGATACGGTCCAGACGGCGCGGATTCTGATGACTATGCCGGAGGTGGACCCCGAGCGGGTGGGTGCGTTCGGCTGTTCCCAAGGCGGTGCACTCACGGTTGCCTGCGCTGCCCTGGAGCCAAGGATCAGGCTGGCCATTCCGGTCTATCCGTTCCTCTCTGATTACAAAGGAGCCTGGGCGCTGGATATTACAACCTCTGCTTATGAGGAGATTAACTATTACTTCCGCTTCTTTGATCCGCATCATCTGCGGGAGGAAGAGATTTTTAACCGGCTCGGTTATATTGACATCCAGAATTTAGCCGGACGTATACAGGGCAGGGTATTATGGGTAACCGGTCTTATCGATACGGTCTGTCCGCCATCTACACAATTCGCCGCATACAACAAAATCACAGCCGTAAAAGATCTGTTAGTATATCATGAGTATGGTCATGAATATCTTCCCTATCTTTCTGATCGGACGCTTCAGATGTTCATGACCTTGTAACGGGTTCCTTCCGTTCAAGAATACATAGAATCTGGCGGTGATTTTTTGAGCAAGTCAACAGTTCGCAGTACATCTATTCTTACTCGGCTGCATCCCTCCAAGTCGCTGGGGATGCGGCTCTTTCTGGTGTTTTTCATCGCGACGATGGGAATTGTGCTGTCTCTGGGGTATATTTCTTACTCTGTGGCCAGACATACGATTGAGAACAATGCATTGTCCGCTAATCAGCAGACCGTGGAGCAGGCGGCAGAGAAGCTGGATGTGATCCTGCTGCGCTATGAAGATAATCTGGGTCAGCTGTTCTACAATGATGATATTCAACAGGCAATTGCCTTGGAAGGTCTTGCTGCCTCAGATTCAGCGAAGCGCACAGAGCTGTCCAAGACGATTAACGGGGAGCTCAATCAATGGCTCACGGCTGTACCCGGGGTGCAGGCAGTGTATCTGGTTCCGCTGAATGAAGTCTTGCCCGCGGCCGGAGCTGGTGAAGTGGATAATGATTTCCTGGCGGCGATCCGTGATGCAGCATGGTACAAGCAGTTGCAGGAGAAGCCGCAGAGCCAGTGGATTACCGAAGCGTTGAAGCAGGGAGAGGCCGCAGGAGTGGTGCGTTTCGCTAAGTCTGTAGCGGCGGAAGCGGGTCACTCCGGTTATCTGGCAGTCTGCGATATTAAGACTACAGAGCTTGACAGCCAGCTGAAAATGGTTGATCTGGGTCCGGGTTCCTATATCCAGCTGCTGACGGCCACAGATGAGCTGATCGCCTCTTCCCAGCAAGAGGAGACGGACACCTATCTGCGCCTGGGCGGCACTCTGTTCAAGGGCTTAAGTGATACCTCCGGCTCTCTGCCGACCAAGGATGAGAAGGGCAAATCCATACTTGCCGTCTACGGCACGCTGCATACCTCCGGCTGGAGACTGCTTGGTGTGGTGCCTTCCGGCAATCTGACCAAGGATGCGGAACGTATTCTTAACACGACCTACATAGCAGTGGCAGCCGCTGCCGCTGTTGCCGTGCTGATTGGACTCTGGATGGTACGGATGGTCTCGCGTCCGCTGTCACGGCTGCGGGATCTGATGGTCAAGGGGGCAGACGGGGATCTGCGCGTACGCACTGATGTCGTCACCCGTGATGAGATAGGCCAGCTGTCCGGCTCCTTCAACCTGATGATGGAGCAGATTACAGAGCTGGTCGTCCACACCAATGAGACCGCGCGTGAAGTTACGGAAGCAGCGGAAGCCCTTGGCAACGCCTCCCGGGACACAGCGGTGGCAGCGAAGGATATTGCCGCAGCCACGGAAGAGATTGCCGGAGGTGCAGGCAGTCTCTCGCTGGAAGCGGACCGGGGGAATGAGATGACTGCTCAGATCTCGGAGCAGATGGAAGCCGTCATTGCAGTGGCACATGAGATTGGCGGAACCGCGCACAGCGTGGAGCAAGCCAGTGCAGAAGGGGTAATCAAGCTGCAGGAGCTGCTGGGCAGAACACAAGAGACTGGCGACAGGACAGGCAAGCTGGTTCTTAAGGTGAATGAACTTAAGGATACCGCCTCATCGGTCATTCAGGTGCTGGAGGTCATGCAGAGCATCACCCAGCAGACCAATATTCTGTCGCTGAACGCTACTATTGAAGCGGCGCGGGCAGGCGAAGCGGGCAAGGGCTTCACGGTGGTCGCCGATGAAATCCGCCAGCTGGCGGAGCAGTCCAAGCGTTCCATTGCCGTTGTGGGCGAGATTACGGACCGGATCATGCGGGATATGCATGAGACGGTAGACGCCTTATCCGGGGTTGCGCCGCTGTTCGGGGAGCAGATGGACTATGTTCAGAACACCAGTGAGATCTTCATTAGTGTACAGGGGCAGATGCATCAGCTGATCACCAGGCTGGATTCGGTAACTTCTTCGATTGATGGCCTGAACCACTCGCAGCAAGTCTTGTCAGAGACTATAGGCAATGTCAGCTCCTTCGCCGAAGAATCCTCGGCCGCCTCTGAAGAGGTAGCCTCCCTGACCGGTGAACAGGAGAATGTAAGCGAGTATCTGGTTACCCTCTCCAGTAAGCTGGAGAATGCTTCCTCCAGACTGCGGGAGCGATTATCCAAGTTCAACGTGTGAGCCTAACTTATTTAAACCGCCTTTCTACATGGAGGGCGGTTTTTTTGTATGCGAAAAAACGAACATATTGGGCGGGTCGGGAGTGCGCGGACCCAATGTAATCGAAAAATCGATCACATTGGACAGGTGCGGGGCGTGTGATATCCACGCTCCCCCTGGTTAACGCTGACGCCCGCCAGGATGAAAGCAGACGAAGAAACGTGAAGCGCTGCCAGTACGTGGTATGAGGCATCAGCATCGTTCACCCGCTAGGGTTATTTTGCTTCATGAGGTGGGTATAATATTAGCCATGGTTCTGCAGCCCACTTGATGGAGGAATAGCAATTGCACAAGCTGATTCATAAACGTATATTTTGGGGTTGCCTGATCCTGTGCATGCTGCTGGCGGGCCTGATGATCAGGCTGGCCTGGGTACAGCTGCTGTTGAAGGACAGCGTAGTAAGCGGCACCCGCTACACAGTAGCTCAGATGGCAGAGCTGCAAAGTGAGCGGGAAACCGTGCTGGATAGCGGAAGAGGGCGGCTGTATGCGAAGAACGGGGAAGCGCTGGCCGGAGAGACGGTCTGGACGGCTGCGCTGTTCCCGCCGGAGGAGGAGCTTCACCGGCATCATGGTGCCGGTGAATATAACGATGACCAGCAGCTTCACCGGCTGGCGGAGATTCTCGGCGTCAGCTACAGTCAGCTGCAAGCAAGACGGCTAGGGCTGAAGGAGCCGCTGCTCTGGCCTTCCGGCCAAGGCACCGGTCCGCTGGCCCTGACTCTGCCTCAGGCTAGAGAAGTAGAGGCGCTTGCGATCGAAGGCGTCAAGGCGCTGCCTTTTGCCCGCAGATATAACGGGGCTGCCTCCGGCCGCCAGTGGCTCGGTTATCTGTCTGAAGCTTCGGGGGAAGCTATCACCCAATCCCCCACAGGACTGAGAATTCCAAGAACCGGTACAGACGGGCTGGAGAAGACGCTGGAGCCGCTGCTTCAGGGGGTGGGGCACACGGAGGCCGTTGCCCAGGTTGATGCACGCGGCAAACGGGTTCCGGGCAGCCCGATCACAGTCAAAGCGCCGGGCAACCCCTATTATCCGCTGTCTTTATATACCACAATTGATCTGAAGCTTCAGGAGAGTATTGAGAAGCTGGCGGCGGAAGCAGGGGTGAAGGAAGGGGCGATTGTGGTCATGGACAGCCGGAGCGGTGATATCGCAGCGATGGTCTCCTTGCCGTTCTACAATCCGCAGCAGGTCTCACCGCACGGCGGAGAATGGAACAACCGTGCTCTTCAAGCGGCAGCCCCAGGCTCCATCTTCAAAATAGTTACGGCCGCTGCGGCGCTTGAAGCCGGGCTGACCACACCGGAGGAGCCCTTCTTCTGTGCAGGAGCGTATGCGAAATACGGATTGTCCTGTCCGCACGGCAAAGGACACGGCGCCCTCTCGCTTAAGCAAGGGTTCGCCGTGTCCTGTAATACTGTATTTGCTACGCTGGCCGAGCGGTTGAGCGGTGTGAAGCTCCAAGCTACTGCGCTTGCCCTGGGACTGGGCCGGAGCATCGGGTGGCAGGCGGAGAATACGCTCGGTCTGCCATTGCTCCGGCCGCTGGCCGGGGAGCAGCCTGGAACCATCTTCACCACGCTCCTGCCGGATGACGGCGGGGCGAGAGTCCAGACGGCGATCGGCCAGCGCGATGTACGGATCACTCCGCTGCAGGCGGCGAATCTGGTCGTCACACTGCTGCATGGCGGCGAGGTGAGAGCGCCGCGAATTCTGGAGCGGGTTGCATTTGCTAATGGACAGACGCTTAAGGAGCTTCCGGGACATCTGGCGCCTGCGCCGGAGGGCCGGATCTCTCCGGCCACTGCCCGAGTGCTGCTGGGCATGATGCGCAGCGTAGTCACAGAGGGCACAGGCCGCATGCTGAAGCCTTCCGCTTGGCCGCTCGCCGGCAAATCAGGCACGGCTCAGACGCTGGTACATGGCACACCGCGCAATAACCAATGGTTCATCGGCTATGGTCCGGTGGACCAGCCGAAATATGCGGTGTCTGTGGCGATAGAGAATGTGGCTCCAGACAGTCCGCAGGCTGCCACCCGTCTATTCGGTCAGGTGTTCGACCTGTTGTCGGGTCTGGAAGGCAGATCAACCGGCGCCTGAGGGCCTGGACCGGCAGGCTCTGCATTAGACCCGGCATTCCCGGCCGGACCGTCTCCGCTGCTTACGGGAGCGCCTGCCGTAGGTGTCCCCGAGGCCGCGAAGGGCGAGACGACGAACTCCTCCTGCGGCAGATAGATCCACTGCTGGAGATATCCCTGCTGGAGCAGCTCCTTGAGCAGAATCAGCAGAATCGGCGACAGAATGAGTCCTGCTATGCCGAACAGGGAGGAGGACAGAATCACGAACGAGAGCATCAGGAAGGCGGAGGAGACACCGATTGAATTCCCTGTGATTTTGGGCTCCAGCAGCTGTCTTACTACCATTACCACCGCGAGCAGAACGATGAGCCCGATGGCCAGTGACGTATTGCCGACAATGAACAGGTAGATGATCCAAGGGATCAGCACCGCAGGTACCCCGAGCAGCGGCAGCAGATCGACCACGGCGCAGACCAGCGCTATGGTGAGCACATTGCCCGTCTGGAGAATCAGCAGACCAGCCAGAATGATGACGAAGGTGATGCTGATCAGGATCATCTGTGCTTTGATATAAGAACCGATCGCCTTGAACACATTCCCTTGCAGGAAGGCGTAGGCTGTCTTGAACGTCTTCGGCAGCTTCTCGTGAGCAATTCTGCGCCAGTCCTTGATCTCCATACTGAGGAAAAAGGCGAGAATAATCGCAATCCCGAAATTAGCCATAAAGGAAGAGAAAGAGCCAAGCACTCCGACCATATATTTGAAGAAGGCGACCATCCACTTCGAGAGAATATTGGTGGCATCTGTGAAATAACCGTTCAGCTTATCCGTCACATCGGATGGAAGCGAATCGATTTTGTGCTGAAGATAGGTCGTAGTCTCTGTGAAATGCTGCTGGACCACGTATGTATATTTGGGCAGATTATTCTGGAGGTGAATCGCCTGGGTCGTAATCAGCAGTCCGGCACCGAATAGTACGCCCAGCAGGATGACCAGGAAGAGGACTACAGAGATCGCGGAGGCGAAGGGCTTAGCCATACCCTTGCGGTTCAGGAAGCGGGCCAGCGGTTCAATCAGCAGAAACACAAAAAACGACAGGAACACCGGCGCAGCCAGCTGGTACAATTTGCTGAAGCCGAGCATCACTAAATATACAGTTAGAACAAGCAGTCCAATGTCGAAAAAGGTGCGCCAATATTTTTTGTACAGCGGCAGCATAGATTTAAACGACCCCTTTGTGAAGAAAAATTTGTAACCGGCACTTCAACTCATTGTACACGATTTTAATAAAAAACGTCTATTTCTTTGACAGCTGTGTTAAACTAGGAGGTGATGTTTTTTAAAGCTGTCGCTTCTACTTACTCTACTTGGCCGTATCACATCTATCTCCTATCAGACGTAGGGCGAGCCAAAGTCAACTCTGGAAAAGCGGTGATTGTACATGCAGACTTTGCTGCTCTGGCTATTTTATATCTCTACTTTTTATGCTTTTATTCCCGGAATGATCAGCCGTTTATTTGGATATCGTGTCTTCCGCAAAGGGATTGGGCGTACGGATTATGGTCTAACCTTTGATGACGGGCCTGACCCGCATTACACACCTCTGCTGCTGGATCTGCTTAAACGCTACGATGCGAAGGCGACATTCTTTGTCGTTGGCTCCCACGCGGAGCAGCATCCCGAGATCATCAAGCGAATGCATGACGAAGGGCATTTGATCGGAATTCATAATTATGTGCACAAGACGAACTGGCTCATGCGTCCCGCCACGGTGAGGAAGCAGATTGACCAGACAGACGAGATCATCTTCTCCATTACCGGCGAGCGCAGCACCTATTACCGTCCTCCTTGGGGGATCGTGAACCTGTTCGACTTCTCCAAGCGCCGTCAGGTGCAGATTGTATTGTGGTCGGCGATGTTCGGCGACTGGAAGGAGAAGCTTGGAGCGGAAAAGCTGACCGAGAAGCTCATTGCGAAGCTCGGTCCGGGTGAGGTGCTGCTGCTGCATGACTGCGGGACGACGATGGGCGCCGATCCGAATGCACCGGAGCATATGCTGATTGCGCTGGAGCGGATGCTCGCCGAAGCCGAGCGGCGCGGACTGAGCAGCGTCCGGATTGACGAGATGATCAAGGCGGTGCAGCGCTCTCCGATCACGCATTTGTCCTTCGGCAAGCGGCTGCTTGTCGGATTGTGGCTGGCGTGGGAGAAGTTGTTCCAGCTAATGTTCCAGCTCAAGACGATCACGCCGGCAGATCCGTTCCTGCATTACCGTCTGCGCAAGTATCAGGGCAATACGGTGCTGATGGACAACGGCGAGACCTTGAGTAAAGGCGACAAGGTCATTGAGCTGCATATCGACAACAGACAGCTGTTCGAGCTGGGGGTTCATTCCCGTTCTCCGGCACAGCTGGCGATCCGCATGATCCGCCGGATGGAGAAGGATCTGCCGCTGCTTGCAGGGCATATTGCCGGTGAACTCGAGCTGGCCGAGGCCAAGGCGCTCTACGGCGTGAGCATGATCAACCGCGGGCCGGAGAAATTCGGCTTCATGGTGGTAGACCTGCCCAGCGGCCTGTTCGCCCGCTCAACCAAATTCTATCTCAGTGTTCTGCTGAGCGTCATCCACCCCTCGGGCGGAGCAAGGCTCAAGGTGCGCAGTGAGGTGCTGGTGCCCAAGATGATGCTGATGCCGGTGTCGCAGCTGCTGAACCAGATGAACCAGCGGCGGCCGCAGAAGCCGGTGGAGCGGGTACACGAAGAGGAGCTGACGCTTGAAGCTGAGCTGCCTGGAGCAACGGCAGTTCATTGAAGACGAGCATAAGCAGTATACAGCACTTATATTGATTACAGATCTCCGCTGGCCTATATGGGCTGGCGGTTTTTTAGTTCCTGCACATTATGCAACATTTACTCCTCAAAGGGGCAACAACGCGCAATTGTTGCACAAAAGACAGTATTCCTCTACCAATTCACTTCTTAGCGTGATCATTGATGTAGTTCATACAACAATTCCTCCAGATACCTGGTCCACTTGCGCCCAAGGTTGTAATTCCTGCAACAAAAAACAGCAGTCCCGGCCGCATTCGCGATTGGAACTGCTGTTATCCTCATTACTTATCTCTCCCGCTTAGGCCCCGGGCTGAAACTGCGGCTCTAACGATTAGATCTTCAGCACGCCGCCTTTGCTTGCATTGGTAACCAGCTTGGAGTAACGGGCCAGATAACCAGTCTTCACCTTCGGCTCGAATTCTTTCCAGCCCTGGCGGCGGACCGCCAGCACTTCCTCGTCAACCAGCAGCTCGATCTTGCGGTTATTGAGGTCCAGCTCGATGATGTCGCCATCCTCTACAAAAGCGATCGGGCCGCCCTCAGCCGCTTCCGGCGAGATATGGCCGATGCTGATTCCGCGGGAGGCACCTGAGAAGCGTCCGTCCGTGATCAGGCCGACCTTGGCGCCAAGACCCATGCCGACGATCTGCGAAGTCGGAGCCAGCATTTCCGGCATGCCCGGTCCGCCCTTCGGACCTTCATAACGGATAACGACTACATGGCCTTCTTTGACCTTGCCGTTCGCGATGCCTTCCAGTGCCTGCTCCTGGGAGTCGAAGCAGATGGCAGGTCCTTTATGATAGCCGCCAACAGAAGCATCCACGGCACCGACTTTGATGATGGAGCCTTCCGGCGCCAGGTTACCATAGAGTACAGCCAGTCCGCCTACCTGGGAATAGGGGTTGTCGATGGTATGAATAACAGAGGTATCCTGGATCTCATGACCGGTTACATTCTCGGCCAATGTCTTGCCGGTAACCGTCATGCAATCACCGAAGATTGCACCCGGCTTCTTCAGTAATTCGTTCAGCACGGCGCTTACGCCGCCCGCCCGGTCCACATCTTCGATGAAGATATCGGAGGCCGGAGCCAGCTTGGCCAGGTAAGGAACCCGGTTGGCTACTTCGTTGATGCGTTCCAGCGGATAATCGATTTCGGCTTCCTGAGCCAGTGCCAGGGTATGCAGCACTGTATTGGTCGAACCGCCCATAGCCATATCGAGTGCGAAGGCATTGTCCAGCGATTCCTGGGTTACGATATCACGCGGCTTCAGGTCCAGCTTGATCAGCTCCATGAGCTGGGTTGCTGATTTGCGGACGAAGTCTCTGCGTTCTTCGGCTACGGCCAGGATCGTGCCGTTGCCCGGAAGCGCAAGGCCCATAGCTTCGGCCAGACAGTTCATGGAGTTGGCAGTGAACATACCGGAGCATGATCCGCAGGTAGGACAGCCGAATTGTTCCAGTTCAAGCAGCTCAGCGTCATTGATCTTGCCGACCTGATGGGCGCCAACGCCTTCAAATACGGAAGTGAGGGAGAGCTTCTTGCCTTTGCTGTCTACGCCGGCCTTCATCGGCCCGCCGCTGACGAAGATCGTCGGGATATTGACGCGCAGCGCGCCCATCATCATGCCCGGGGTGATTTTATCACAGTTGGGAATGCACACCATACCGTCGAACCAGTGCGCGGATACTACCGTTTCCAGAGAGTCGGCAATGATCTCGCGGCTTGGCAGCGAATAACGCATACCGATATGACCCATGGCAATACCGTCATCTACGCCGATTGTATTGAATTCAAACGGAACCCCGCCGGCTTCACGGATGGCTTCCTTCACGATTTTGCCGAATTCCTGCAGATGCACGTGACCCGGAACAATATCGATATAGGAATTGCAGACCGCGATGAACGGTTTGCCGAAATCCTCTTCTTTAACGCCTGCTGCCCGCAGAAGGCTGCGGTGAGGAGCGCGGTCGAAGCCTTTTTTGATCATATCTGATCGCATTTTCTTGTTTGCCATGATGACTTTTCCCCCTAACGGTATTGGTGAAGCGAATATAGTGCCGCATTAACGCATTGCAATCCCGAAATATACGTAGCCTGCGGTGATTGGTTACGAACGTTAATAGAGAGTCTATCACAAAAAAGCTCTTTTTTCTACCGGACAATGTGAAGTTTGTCGGCGGGTCACGCATGTAAAGTCTGGGCTAATATACAGAAAGAAGCCTATTTCGTATAGGATAGACTTCGGCAAATTGATATAGCGTAGCAGCTTCATTCTTATAGAGAGCGCCGGATGGCGGCACGTTGCAGGGAGATCATCCAGTCTACGGACGGCTCCACGAGCGGGTTCAACAGACGTCTGACCGCAGGCTGGGCGAGCAGAACCGTACATCCTACTGCACCGGCGAGCAGCAGAGCTGCTCCGGCGGGGTTGCCGATATAGGCATACAGGCCGGAAATCACCGCCGTGCGGACCACAAAGCCATGTAGCAGAAAAACATAGAGAGTGCGGCGTCCCAGACCGGTCATGCGGCTTAACCCGTAAGGCACCAGGCCCAAAAATGCCAGGGAGGCGATGAATTGCAGGCCATAAACCGCCAGCCGGAACAGACCTGCATACCATTCATGGGCGCCAAGCTGCATATAGGTCATACTGCCGTATAGCCAGCCCATAGGGAGATCGCCGCCAAGCAGGCCGATAGCAAGGAGCAGCAGGAGCGAAGCGGCGGCGGCAATGCTTTTGACATACCGCTGATACAGCTTCACGAAAGCCCCGAAGGAGAAATGATACCCGATCACAAAAAAGGGCAGATAGACAAAGGTACGGCTGATACTGAACCAGATCCCGTCCAGTTGCAGATAACCTACGGCCACCCCTGCGGTAACAGCGAAGGCCAGTTGGGCGCTGCGGGTCCAGCGGCTCATGCCCAGCATCAGCAGGCGCCAGCAGATGTGGCTGGCCAGGAACCAGAGCAGCAGATAAGGAGCGAAGAACGAATGCTGTATATTATTGACATGAAACAGGGAGGCGTCAAGTAGGGAGTAGAGGCTCTGAAAAATAACATATTGCAGGGCAATTTGCAGGAGTACCTTGCGTCCAGGCGCTCCATGTAAGCTTGAACGGGCAAAGTATCCGGTCACCAGTACAAACAGCGGCATGTGAAAACTGAAGATCCACTGGTAAAGCGTGTGAAGTCCGCTCATTTCTTGAATCAGGGGTTCGATCGCATTGGCCACAAAGACAGTTACAATGAGCATGAAGCGCAGGTTAAGAAAGAAAGTCTCTCCGCGCGTGTCAAACGGGCTTTCCCGGGTCATGACGTAACCTCCAATGAAATTAGGTTTGCAGGGGGTTGATACTTTAATTTTAAAATACATGATTTCCGGACAATAAATTGTGAAATACATCACAATAGCAAGCCTATCATTGGAAATGTCTGGGGCCAGATGTGGCGAAGTCTTGAAGGTTGTTTGAATTCACCGATTCCCGTATAATTTTCAGTATGCAGGAATCGGGAGTGAACACTAATGAAAAAGAATATAATCAGACGCCGTGTGCTTATTGGAGTGGTGTTGGTTCTACTGGTGGCGGGAGTGTTTATATGGAGGTATCTGACCCCGTATAAGCCGGAGGCACGGGCTGAAACCGCCCTGATCTCTGCCGGGGGAGTCACTGTTGAACAGAATGACAATTGGATCTCGTTCGACCCCTCAGTGGTGCTCGGCACCGCCGTGATCTTTTATCCGGGAGCACTGGTCAAGGCGGAAGCATATGCGCCGCTGGCCCGTAAAGTTGCCGCAGCCGGTCACCCGTTCTACATTGCCAGAATGCCGCTTAATCTGGCTGTAATCAAAGGGGATGCCGCCGAAGATATTATCCGCGTGCATCCGAAGCAGTCCTTCGTCCTGGGCGGACATTCGCTTGGCGGCGTAATGGCTTCACGCTTCGCTGCGGATCATGCCGGCCAACTGGAAGGCGTTTTTTTTCTGGCCTCGTATCCCGATGAGAAAGGCAGTCTGAAGGACACTACGTTGTCCGTCTTGTCTGTGCTTGGTACGAAGGATGAAGTCGTCGACCAGAAGAGCTATAACAAAGGACGTTCCTATTTGCCGGGCAATACCGTATATGTGTCGGTTGAAGGCGGTAACCATGCCCAATTCGGCAGCTATGGCGCGCAAAAGGGTGACGGAACCGCTACGATTACCGAAGAAGAACAGCAGACCCGGACCGTCCGGGCGATGCTGGACTGGCTGGGGAATCTGCGCCAGAGCAAATGAACTAACGAATACCTGAAGTAATATAACGTATGCGGAAGGAGCGCTGGAATGCCTGTATTGCACATCAATGAACTCTCCGTTCCCGTAAGCGGCATCCTGTTCGATAAGGACGGCACGCTGCTTGATCTCCTGGCTACCTGGGGCAGCTGGGCTGAGCTGGTGCTTGAGGGATTGGGCAGCCAGCTGACTCTGATTGGCAGCAGGCCCGTAACGGGAGCCAATCTGGCTTCGGTGCTGGGGACGACGCATGATGCTTCTGGACGAATTACCGGTTATGATCCCGCCGGTCCGCTGTCCATGGCAACGGCTGAGGAATCCACCGGGATTCTGGCCTGGCAGCTCTATACAGCGGGTGTACCCTGGAATGAAGCGGTGACGCGCGTGAATGCCATCTCCAAGGAGGCCATGAATGAGCTTCGCCGCCGCCGTACGGCTGTACCTATGCCGGAATTATTGCCATTCCTGGAGCAGTGTGCCGCTGCTTCCCTGAAGCTTGGCGTTGTGACCTCAGACAATCTGTCCACCACCCGCGAGCATCTGGAATGGCTTGGTATTTCAGAATACTTCGGGGTGTTGGTTACCCGAGACCAGGTGAAATACGGCAAGCCTGCACCGGAAATGGCCGAGAAGGCCTGCCGGGAGCTCGGGCTGCTGCCCGAAGAGGCGGTTATTATCGGTGACAGCAATGCGGATATGCAGCTGGGCCGGGGGGCGGGCCTGCGGCTTGCGGTCGGAATCTCACCGGACGGAGGGGCAGACCATCTGCTGGATGCGGACATTGTGGTATCCGGCTATCCGGCGCTCCGCATAACGATCTGAATGCATGACGAATAGGTACAGAGAGGACAGGTGTAGATCATGGAACAATTACAGCTACTGGCTTCCTGGATTCAAAAAAGCAATAATATCGTCTTTTTCGGCGGTGCCGGAACATCGACGGAGAGCGGCATCCCGGACTTCCGTTCGGCAGCCGGCCTGTACCAGACACAGCACAACTCTCCCTATCCGCCTGAGGTGATGCTCAGCCGCAGCTTTTTTATGTCCTCGCCGGACATTTTTTTTGATTTCTACCGCAGCAAGATGATTCATCCCGGAGCGAAGCCGAACGGGGCTCACCGTCTGCTTGCGGAGCTGGAGGAGAGCGGCAGGCTGAAGGCGGTCATTACGCAAAATATCGACGGCCTTCATCAGATTGCGGGCAGCCGCCGGGTTCTGGAGCTGCACGGCTCTATCCACCGCAATCACTGCATGGGCTGCCAGCGCTACTACGGTCTGGAGGAATGGCTGGGGCAGGAAGGCTCTGTGCCGCGCTGTGAGGACTGCGGGGGCATCATCAAGCCGGATGTGGTGCTCTATGAGGAAGCGCTTGATCATGAAGTGCTGGTTGAAGCCGTGGATGCCATTGCAGCGGCGGATCTGCTGATTATCGGCGGTACCTCGCTTACCGTTCAGCCTGCTGCAAGCCTGGTCACTTACTTCAGGGGGCAGAATACTGTACTGCTTAACGGCGAGCCTACCCCGTATGACGATCATGCAGATCTGATTATTACAGAGCGGATCGGAGAGGTGCTGGGTAGAGTGCAGGGACTGCTGGGCTAACGCCCAGTCTTTTTTTAAAAGAAGGGTATTCACAAAAGAGAAACGAGAGGCAGGGATATAACATGGTATATGTGGCTAGTGATGAACGGTATGAAGGGATGCGTTACAACCGCACCGGCAGGTCCGGCCTCAAGCTTCCGGCCATCTCACTCGGCCTATGGCATAATTTTGGCGGCATTGATGCTTATGAGAACGGCCGTGAGATGATTACCCGCGCTTTTGATCTCGGGATTACCCACTTTGACCTGGCGAATAACTACGGGCCTCCGGCCGGATCGGCGGAAGAGCTGTTCGGCAAGGTGCTGGCCCGGGATCTCGCGCCGTACCGTGACGAGCTGGTGATCTCGACTAAGGCAGGATACACGATGTGGCCCGGCCCTTACGGCGACTGGGGGTCACGTAAATATATCCTGTCCAGTCTGGACCAGAGCCTGAAGCGGCTGGGGCTGGACTATGTGGATATCTTCTACTCCCACCGCCCGGACCCGGACACGCCCATGGAAGAAACGATGGGAGCGCTGGATCATGCCGTACGCTTAGGCAAGGCACTGTACATCGGCTTGTCCAACTACACAGAGGAGCAGACCCGGCAGGCTATTGCGATTCTGAAGGAGCTGGGCACCCCGCTGCTGATTCATCAGCCAAGGTATTCCATGCTGGACCGCTGGATTGAAGGCGGGCTTCAGGATGTGCTGGAGGAGCATGGGGTGGGCAGTATTGCCTTTACTCCGCTGGCGCAGGGTCTGCTGACGAATAAATATCTGAACGGCATCCCTGGAGATTCCCGGGCAGCCGGACCTTCGGCTGCGCTGAATGAGAGCCGGATTACGCCGGAGGTGCTGCGCAGAATCCACGCGCTGAATCAGATGGCGGTAGCGCGCGGGCAGAGTCTGGCCCAGTTCGCCCTGCTCTGGACGCTGCGCGGCGGCCGGATCACCTCGGCGCTGATCGGTGCCAGCCGGGTCAGCCAGATCGAAGAGAATATCGCCGCGCTGTCCCATAGTGACTTCACGCAGGAGGAGCTGGACCGGATCGAGACGATCCTTAAGACAGAGGGTGAAGCCTAAGGCGCTCAGCCTAAGAGTTGCCTTAAGGTCCAGCTTCCGCAGATTACAACGCAAGCAGCCCGCTTCCTGTTCAGGAGACGGGCTGTTGCTCTAGGCGATATGGCTATTTCTCTCCAGGGTTCACTGTAGCCTGGCGGTAAGCGGTAGGGGACTGGCGGTAAAAGCGCTTGAACTGCCGGGAGAAATACAGGGCATCGGTCAGTCCGACCGATGCCGCTACCTGCTCTACGGACAGCTCGGGGCGTTCACGCAGCAGCTGGCGCGACTTCTCCACCCGCAGCTTCAGCAGGTAAGTGACCGGAGAGAGCCCCGTCTCCTGCTTGAAGATGCGGGAGAGATAAGCGCGGTTATAGCCCAGACTGCCGCACATCTGTTCAATTGAGACCGGATGGGCATACTGAGAAGCCATGTAATGAATCATCTGCTTCACTGTCCGCTTGATCTGTGATTCCGCACCCGGCAGCCGGGAGGAGGAGACCAGCAGCTCCGCCGCTTCTCCTGCGATGAGGTACAGGTAACCCAGAGAGGTCAGGGCGGCGCTCTCCTTATTGGCATAGAAGGCGGACATCATCCCGGCAAGCGCTCCGGGAATTACACTGCCGCCTGCGGTAGACAGCACCGGGGCGAGCGGAGCGAAGCCCGCCTGCTGCGCAAGCTGCCCGGCATCAGCGCCGGTGAAGGCGGCCCAGCGGTAACGCCAGGGCTCCAGCTGATCTGAAATATAGCTGACCAGCTGGCCCGGGTGGATCAGGAAGCAGTCCCCGGCCCCCAGCTCGTATGTGTGCTGCTCAGTCCGGAAGACCCCGGAGCCTGATTCAATATAATGGAGCAGATAGTAATCGTAGATCTTGGGACCCGCCTGATGCAGCGGGAGGGTCTGGCTCTCTCCCGCAAAAAGTACATGCAGCAGCTGCTTATCGTAATATACAGGATTTGATCCTACTGAATAGGTATGTTGCACTGCAAGCCGCCTTTCCTGAGCAGAACGCTTCCATAGCTAAGTGCATAGGGAGCGCCCGTTCACTTTTCTTCTTACCGAGTATAGTCTCTTCAGAGACGAAAGTCACATTTGTCCATATATTGCACACATGATTGCATTATCAGGGCAAGTCTGATTTTATTATAATGTAAGCATGAAGGACGCAAGCTATAATCCAAAGTCCCAGCACAAGCAGCGAAAGGATGGAGTGTCAATAATGAGCATACAGGAACTTAACAGTACATTTATCAAGAAGTACGGGGAGAGCGGGGAAGCCGCGCGGGTATTCTACGCACCGGGCCGCGTGAATCTGATCGGAGAGCATCTGGATTACAACGGAGGTTATGTTTTCCCGGCAGCCCTGGACTTCGGAACCACCCTGATCGTGCGCCCGCGTACAGACGGCAAGGTTCAATTCGCATCCACGAATTTCCCTTATGAAGCTTCCATCGATTTCAGTGACATCGGTGCAGCCAAGACCGGCGAATGGGTGGACTATCCGGTCGGCGTAATGGTGGAGCTGGCTAAGAAGGGTCACCCGGTATCCGGGGGCTACGATCTTTTGTTCCATGGTGAGATTCCTAACGGCTCGGGCTTGTCCTCTTCCGCTTCGATTGAGGTAGTGACCGGCTTCGCCTTCCTGACGCTGCTTGGCGGTGACACAGATACGGTGGAGATCGCTCTGCTGTCCCAGCGCGCGGAGAACCAGTATGTCGGCGTGAACTCCGGGATCATGGACCAGTTCGCTGTGGCCAACGGCAAGCGCGACCAGGCCATCCTGCTGATGTGCGATACGCTGGAATACAGCCTCGTACCTTTCGTGACGGGCAGCTATAAGCTGGTCATCGGCAACACGAACAAGAAGCGCGGCCTGGTGGACTCGAAGTATAATGAGCGCCGCAGCCAATGTGAAGAGGCGCTCGCTATTCTGAAGCAGGAGGTTCCATCCCTGTCCTATCTGGCCGAGGTGAAGCCAGAGCAGTTCGAGCTTTTGCAGGACAAAATTACGGATGAAACTGTTAAGCGCCGGGCCCGCCATGTGGTAGAGGAGAATCAGCGTGTGCTTGACTCGGTGGAGGTGCTGAAGAACAATGATCTGAAGCAGTTCGGCCTGTACATGAATGACTCCCATGTCTCTCTCCGCGACCTCTATGAAGTCAGCTGCGAGGAGCTGGATGTGATGGTGGAAGAAGCACAGCGCATTCCGGGCACACTGGGCTCACGGATGACCGGCGCAGGATTCGGGGGATGTACGGTATCACTGGTACATGAGGATGATGTGCAGCGGTTCATAACGGAAGTTGGGGAAGCCTACAAGAACAGAACCGGCCTGACCGGCGAATTCTATGTATGCGGCATCGGCAACGGCGTGGAAGAATTGAAAGGAGTGAAATAAGATGGCGATTCTGGTAACGGGCGGCGCAGGATACATCGGTTCACACACAGTAGCAGAGCTGCTGGACCGCGGGGAAGAGGTTGTGGTGATTGACAATCTGCTGACAGGGCACCGGGAGGCGCTGCTGGGCGGCAAGCTGTACGAGGGTGACCTGCGCGACAAGGCGCTGCTGGCGAAGCTGTTCTCCGAGAATGAGATCGAAGCGGTAATTCACTTCGCAGCCAGCTCCCTGGTGGGCGAGAGCATGAAGGACCCGGTTAAATACTACGATAACAATGTCTATGGAACGCAGTGTCTTCTCGAAGCCATGCAGCATGCCGGTGTGGATAAAATCGTCTTCTCCTCCACTGCCGCCACCTACGGCGAACCGGAAAAGGTGCCTATCGAAGAGACCGACCGTACCGAGCCTGCGAATGTCTACGGCGAGACCAAGCTGACCATGGAACGCATGATGGCCTGGTTCGACAAAGTGCTCGGCATCAAATACGTAGCGCTGCGCTACTTCAATGCTGCAGGCGCACACGCCAGCGGCAAGATCGGCGAAGACCACCGTCCGGAGAGCCACCTGATTCCGCTGGTGCTCCAGGCTGCGCTGAAGCAGCGCGAGAATATCGCTGTGTTCGGGGAAGACTATCCGACAGAGGACGGAACCTGCGTACGCGACTACATCCATGTCAGCGATCTGGCGGATGCGCATGTCCGTGCAGTAACTTATCTGCGCAGCGGCAGTGCGAGCAATATCTTCAACCTTGGCAACGGCCTGGGCTTCTCTGTGAAGCAGGTCATTGAGACTGCGAAGAAGGTTACCGGCCTGGATATTCCGGTTGTGGTTCAGGACCGCCGCGCCGGAGATCCGGCAGTGCTCGTCGCTTCCTCTGACAAAGCCCGGAAGGTTCTGGGCTGGGACCCGCAGCATGCCGATCTGGAAGGCATTATTCAGAGCGCTTGGAGCTGGCACTCCGCCAATCCGCAAGGGTACGGGGAGTAAGCAGCAGGGCTAATTATTGCCCGAAGGTGAAATAGACAGAATGTAAAGCGCCGCATAAGGCACCATAGAAGGAGAAATGAAATGCAGAACGATAATAGTACGGCTGCTGCCGCTGAGAAGGCGCTGTATGCGATTGAACAGCTGGTTCTGTTTGCCGGACATACGGGACTTATCCAGCCCGCAGATGTGGATTACAGCCGTAATGAACTACTGGACCAGTTCGGCTTCAGCGAGCCGTATCCCGGTGAGTTCACTGAAGGTCCGCTGGACAGCCCGCAGGCCCCGCTGGACCAGCTGATTGATTACGGGTTCAGTCTTGGGCTGATCCCGGAGAATACGGATACGTACCGCGACCTGCTGGATGCCAAGATTATGGGCCTGCTCATGGCCCGCCCGTCTGAGGTGAATGCGGAGTTCGCCGCGATCCGGGCGGAGCAGGGCGTGCAGGCGGCAACGGACCGCTTTTATAAGCTGAGCATTGATTCTAACTATATCCGTATGGACCGTGTAGCGAAGAATGTGTATTGGCTTCAGGAGTCGCCGTACGGGGATATTGAGATGACGATCAACCTCTCCAAGCCGGAGAAAAGCCCGAAGGAAATCGCCATGGCCCGGCTGCTTCCTCCTCCGGTCTATCCGAAGTGCCAGCTCTGCCGCGAGAACGTCGGCTATGCCGGACGGGTCAATCACCCGCCGCGTCAGAACCTGCGCGTGATCCCGCTCACGATGAACAGCGAGAAGTGGTTCTTCCAGTACTCGCCTTATGTCTACTATAACGAGCATTGCATCGTGTTCCACCATGATCATGTGCCGATGAAGCTGACGAAGGATACGCTGAAGCGTCTGCTTAGCTTCGTGGAAGCCTTCCCGCATTATTTCATTGGCTCGAATGCCGATCTGCCGATTGTCGGCGGCTCCATTCTGACGCATGACCACTTCCAGGGCGGACGGCATACGTTCCCGATCCAGAAGGCACCCAAAGAGGATACCTTCACACATGCCTCATATCCCGGTGTCAGCTTAAGCACTGTGAAGTGGCCGATGTCCGTGCTGCGGATGCATGCCGAAGATCCGGCGGTGCTGCTGGAGGCAGGCAACCATATCTACGAATCCTGGAAGACGTACAGCGATCCCTCCGCCGAAGTGCTGGCATTCAGTGAAGAGGATGGAGAGCGCGTGCCGCATAATACCGTCACCCCTATCGTGCGCCGGGCAGAGGACGGCGGCTACGAGATGGATCTGGTGCTGCGCAACAACCGGACCAGCGAAGAATATCCCGAAGGGATCTTCCACCCGCACCGGGAGATGCACCATATCAAGAAGGAGAACATCGGCCTCATTGAGGTGATGGGTCTGGCGATTCTGCCGGGACGGCTCAAGGAAGAGCTTGACGCCATCGCTGGCATATTGGCAGGCGATACCGCGCTTCTCGGAGATGTCCAGAGCAAGGGCCAGGAGCATCCGCTGGCGCTGCACACTTCCTGGATTACCGAACTGGTAAGCCGCTTCGGCACCTCCCTGAACCGCGAAGAAGCGGTAAAGACCATTCAGAATGAAGTGGGTACGAAGTTCACTCACATTCTGGAACATGCCGGAGTCTACAAACGCACGCCGGAAGGGCAGGCGGCCTTCCGCCGGTTCTTGAACAGCAGCGGTTTTAACTGAGACCTTACTTAACTTAATGTTTGCAAAATGTACTGTCCCTGCCGGATCTGGCGGGGGCATTTTTTATCATTGGGAAATGAGGATATTCCTCTCTATTGTGGGTTAATTACTGAAGCCTGCGGGTGAAACGGACTGAGAAGACGTTGTATCCCTCAGAAACTAATAAATAATGATGAAGCGGAGTGAGAAGCGCTAATCTTGTTCATTTGAGCGCAAAATGACGGATATCAGGACGCTTAACGGAATCTCTGCAATTAGAATAAAAAGTGGACGCCACGTTAAGAGACACTGGATAATAGGCTTAACGAAGGAAGGTGTCCAATGTGGGGGAACGACGGCAACGATACAATGAAGAATTTAAGAAGCAGACGGTGAAATATGTGCAGGAGCAGACCAAGAGTATAGGGGATATCTGTGAGGAGCTGAATATCCCCAAGAGTACAATTCACCAATGGATCTCTCAGTACCGCCAATTCGAGCAGGAGGCCATTCACCATCCGGAGAAAATGCGTCAGATTGAACAGACGCTTAAGGATGCCGAAGCGGAGAATCACCGCAAAGAACGTGAAATCGAGGACCTGAAAGAAGAACTGGCCATTCTAAAAAAGGCGCTGCACATCTTCAGCAAAGAAAAGAACTAAGGTTCCAGTTTATCGAAGATCACCGCTCGGATTTTCGATTGGAGAAGATGTGCAAGGTCCTAAAGGTATCCCGAAGCGGGTACTACAAATGGCGTGCGGCAGAGCAGCCGGTACGCCTCGAGCGAAAAGAGAAGCTGATTCAGCGTATTCGGTGGTATCACCAGGATTCAGGGGGCACCTACGGCAGCCCAAGGATTCATCGGGAACTCCAAAAGGAGGGCTGGAAGGTCTCCGAGCGTACCGTCGGCCTGTTCATGCGCGAGCAAGGGATACGTTCGTGTATGGCCCGTAAATATCGGGTCACGACCACGGATTCGAATCACAATCTGCCGATCGCGCCCAATGAACTGAAGCAAGACTTTTCGGCCACAAGGCCAAATGAAAAATGGGTGGCCGATATTACGTACATTCCATGTCGCCAAGGCAAACTCTATTTGGCGAGTATTCTGGACCTGTATACGAAACAGATTGTGGGGTGGAAGCTCAGTGACCGGATGACCACAGATCTGGTTCTAGACGCCCTCAAGCAGGCCTACAAGGCGAAAAAGCCTGGGAAGGACCTGATACACCACTCCGACCGAGGATCTCAGTATGCCTCCAAGGATTACCGGAAACAGCTCCAAACCTATCGTATGAAAGCGAGTATGAGCCGCAGGGGCAACTGCTACGATAATGCTTGTATAGAAGCGTTCCACAGCATTCTGAAGCGCGAGTTGATTTACAGTCATCCAAAGTTTAAAACCATGGAAGAGGCATACCAAAAGCTATACTGGTATTTGGAGTTGTTTTACAACCGTAAGCGTTCCAACAGTACTCTGGGATACATGTCGCCAGTGCGTTTTGAGCAACTTTACTACCAGACAGTCGTTTAATTGGGCGTCCACTTTATTGACAGAAGAGCACTCAGTCCGTATATCCTGTCATTTGATCAAATTTGCCAACATAACGGAATCTCAGTCCAACTTACGGGTAGAGGAGTAAGGTTTGCTGTCTCGGTCCGGCTCGATTTGAATGCGCCAAGCAGGAGGATTATAATAGACAAGTGCTTCACATTCACATACTCATGGAGGTTTACCCATATGCGCAAGTTTGAATTTTATAACCCTACCAAGCTTATTTTCGGACAGGGAACATTGCAGTCACTCCGTACCGAGGTGCCGAAATACGGTAAGAATGTACTGCTGATGTACGGCGGCGGGAGTATTAAGCGCAGCGGCCTGTACGACAACGTCATTGCTGAGCTGGCTGCGGTTGGTGCCGTAGTTACCGAGCTTGCCGGAGTGGAGCCGAATCCGCGTCTCTCGACGGTACATAAAGGTGTAGCGTTGTGCCATGAGCATCACATTGACCTGATTCTTGCTGTCGGCGGCGGCAGCGTGCTGGATTGTGCCAAGGCAGTGGCTGTCGGGGCAAAATATGAAGGGGATATGTGGGACTTTGTAGAACGCAAGGCCGCTCCTCAAGGTGCACTTCCGCTGGGAACCGTACTGACAATGGCAGCGACCGGCTCGGAAATGAACAACGGCTCGGTGATCACCAATGAAGTGACCAAGGAGAAAATGGGCTGGGGCAGCATTCATGCCTATCCGGCCTTCTCGATCCTTGACCCGGAGAACACCTTCTCTCTGCCGCGCGACCAGACAGTGTACGGTATGGTGGACATCATGTCCCATACGCTGGAGCATTATTTCCATACTGACAGCAATACGCCTTTACAGGACGGCTTCCTGGAGAGTCTGCTTCGCACCGTGATTGAGACGGCTCCTAAGCTGATTGAGGATCTGAACAACTACGAGCTGCGCGAGACCATTATGTATTGCGGGACGATGGCGCTGAACGGAATGGTCAGTATGGGCTTTGCCGGTGACTGGGCTACGCACAACATTGAGCATGCCGTATCCGCTGTGTATGATATTCCCCACGGCGGCGGCCTGGCGATTCTCTTCCCGCAGTGGATGAGATATAACCTCAGCACGAATCCTGCCCGCTTCCGCCAGCTGGCTGTGAACGTGTTCGGTATTGACCCTGCCGGCAAGACCGATGAGCAGACCGGCCTCGAAGGCATTGAAGCGCTCCGCAGCTTCTGGGATTCCATTGGTGCTCCGAAGACGCTCGGCGATTATGATATCGACGACAGCGAAATCGGCAGTATGGCTGACAAGGCGGTCCGCTTCGGCCCGTTCGGCAACTTCCGCAAGCTGGAGCGTCAGGACGTTGTTGAAATTTATAAGCTGGCTTTGTAAGCTAGCCATCGATAGTAAAGCCGCTCCCCATCTACGGGGGCGGCTTCTTTTGTCTGTTAATTTTCCCGCTCCCGGCATACATTAATGAGAGCAATACCCAACTTTGTGAAACCAAGGGCATGGCAGTTGCGTTTAACCTAGTATGACAGTCCGGAAGTAATGACGGGAGGAGACTAACATGCAAACGCTGTATTTGGGCTGTTTGGCGCTGGGCATTCTTTTTGCTGTAGTCAGTGTAGTGGTAGGCGACCTGATTGGGAGTGCTCTGGACGGGATTTTTGACATCGTATCCTTTGATTTCCTGAATCCTACCCTATTGGCAGGAGGGATAACTGTATTCGGTGGAGCAGGTATGCTGCTTAACCGCTACAGCGGACTGGAAGATGGCGTGATTCTTGCCTTGTCCCTGCTGGTTGCGGCATTCATGGGCGTATTGATGCATTTGGTGGTGGTGAAGCCAATGAGGAACAGCGAAATGTCGAACGGCTTCTCCATGAGTGAACTGCCGGGGAGAATCGGTGAGGTTACCGTCCCGGTCCCCGGCGTGGGCTACGGTGAGATTATGGTGAAGTTCGGTGCAGGCAACAGCCTGCATACGGCGGCCAGCTTCGAGCAGCATGCACTGCCGGCCGGGATCAAGGTTGTAGTAGTTGAGGTACGTGAAGGTGTAGCACTTGTGTCTGAATTCGAAGAGAGAAAAGGAGTGGATTGATGATGAATCTAGAAAATATTCCTGAATCCCTATTTATACCTGCGATAGTAATCGCTGTACTGCTTGTTCTCGGACTCGCCTTCTGGGCGCGTTACAAGACGGTTGGCCCGGATGAAGGCATGATTGTCACCGGTTCCTTCCTGGGCAACAATCATATATCAGATGACGGCTCCGGCCGCAAAATCAAAATCGTCCGCGGCGGCGGTGCATTCATTTTGCCCGTCTTCCAGAAGGCGGAGTTCATGTCTCTGCTCTCCCACAAGCTCGATGTGACGACCCCGGAGGTCTATACGGAGCAAGGCGTGCCGGTCATTGCCGACGGGGTCGCCATCATCAAGGTAGGCAGCTCCACGGAAGATGTGGCAACGGCAGCCGAGCAGTTCATGGGCAAGCCGATTGAATCCCTGAAGAGTGAAGCGCAGGAAGTGCTGGAAGGACATCTGCGGGCGATCCTCGGTACGATGACCGTAGAAGAGGTCTACCGTAACCGCGACCGTTTCGCCCAGGAGGTTCAGGGTGTTGCCGCCCGTGACCTCAAGAAGATGGGGCTCCAGATTGTCTCTTTTACCATCAAGGATGTACGTGATAAGCACGGATACCTGGAAGCGCTGGGTAAACCGCGGATTGCCGCAGTGAAGCGTGATGCGGAGATTGCCGAAGCGGAAGCTGTCCGTGACGCGCGGATTCAGAAGGCCAATGCCGAGGAGCAGGGGCAGAAGGCGGAGCTGCTGCGTGATACCAATATTGCCGAAGCTTCGAAGGAGAATCAGCTCAAGGTAGCCGCGTTCAAGCGTGACCAGGATACCGCCAAGGCGGAAGCCGACCAGGCGTACCACATTCAGGAGGCGCGTGCCAAGCAGACCGTGGTGGAAGAGCAGATGAAGGTTGAGCTGGTCCGCAAGGAACGCGAAATCGATATCCAGGCCAAGGAAATCCAGGTACGCGAGAAGCAGTATGACGCTGAAGTAAAGAAGAAAGCGGAAGCAGACCGTTATGCGGTAGAGCAGGCGGCGGAAGCCGACAAGGCCAAGCGCATGCGTGAAGCCGATGCCGTGCAGTACAGTATTGAGACTCAGGCTAAGGCAACCTCCGAGCAGAAGCGTCTGGAAGGTCAGGCAATTGCGGATGCAGAGCTGGCCAAAGGTAAAGCAGAGTCCGAGGTTATCCGTCTGCGCGGTCTGGCCGAAGCGGAAGCCAAGGAGAAGCTGGCAGAAGCCTTCCAGAAATTCGGGGAAGCGGCGGTTCTCGATATTATCGTCAAAATGCTGCCTGAGCTGGCCGGGAAGATTGCCGAGCCGCTGGCGTCTATCGACAAGCTGACTGTGGTGGATACCGGCAACGGTGAAGGAGCTGCACGTGTCAGTAATTATGTGACCCAACTGATGTCCTCAGCCCCTGAGATGCTGAAGAGCGTGTCCGGAATTGATGTCGAGGCGCTGATCAAAGGGCTGACCAAGGGCAAGTCTGATAAGAATGAGGTTGTCAAACACACAGCAGCACCCATAACCTCTGTCGCCACCAGACCAGCACCGGCTGCACCGGTCACTCCGGTACAACCTTCGGAACATCCTGAAGGATAAGAGCAAATCACCAAGGTATGGCAGGCAGCAATAACCGCCGGCCGTACCTTTTTTAATATGAGCCGCGCAACAGAGATTTCCCTATCATTCGCGCTGAAACGGAGGCAGGTATGGAGCTTATACTGGATAATATACGCAAGAGCTTTGACGGCAGGGAGGTGCTGAAGGGGATTGATTTTACCTTTGAGCAGGGCAAGATATACGGCTTGCTCGGACGCAACGGCGCGGGAAAAACCTCGTTGTTCAACTGCCTTAGCGGGGAGATCCAAATGGATAGCGGCGGGGCTTTTCTGCGGAGAAATGAGGTGAGTCTTCCGCTGCTTGAGGAAGAGATCGGCTACGTATTCTCCTTGCCGATTCTGCCTGACTTCCTGACCGGTTATGAGTTTGTGAAATTCTACATGGACATCAATAAGGGGAAGATACAAGCGGACCGGACCATCGAGGAGTATTTCGATATCATCCGTTTCGAGGAGGCGGACAGACACCGTCTGATCAAAGGCTATTCCCACGGGATGAAGAACAAAATTCAGATGCTGTGCTTTATCATTTCCCGCCCGCCGCTGATCCTGCTCGATGAGCCGTTAACCTCTTTCGATGTGGTAGTGGCGCTGGAGATCAAGAAGCTGCTGCGGGAGATGAAGCGGGATCATATCATTATTTTCTCCACTCATATTCTGCAGCTGGCAGCCGATCTCTGCGATGAGCTGGTTATTCTGAATAATGGCACGCTGCGCGAGATTCCGGCGGAGACCCTGCACAGTCCGGAATTTGAAGAGCAGATTATTGCCCTGTTGAAGGATGAGGATCATGATTAGGACGCTGAAGGCGATTCTGGAAGTACGGGGGATGTCCGGCGCCAACCGGCTGATGTTCTATATCCGTAAGCTCCCAGTGCTGGGCAAGCTGATCCCGGCCACGGTCTATTCGGAGACCAAGCTGAAGCAGACCTTATCTGTTATCGTGCATATCTTGAAGGTCCTTATGGCCTTTGTGACGAAGTTCACTTATCTGGGCATAATGATCTTTCTTCCGGTGAAGCTGATAGGACAAGATATATCCTTAACCCTTTCGGTACAATACCAGCTTTATTTGCAGATGCTGCTGTGTATTAGCTTCTTCACGTCCGGAGTTTCCAGCGCAGTTATTCTGGAGCCGAAGCGGGATAAATACATATTCGTGAAGCTGATGAGGCTGCCGGCAGAGCGGTATATGCGGACCACACTGACCTTACGCGGGATCAGCTTTCTGGTTACTTTTATTCCGGCGATGCTGGTCTTCGGGAGTCTTCTCGGTGCTCCGCTGTGGCATGGGGCGGTTCTTACGCAGCTGCTGACGTTCTGGCGTACGGCTTGCGAGGCGCTGCATCTGTGGGTGTTTGACCGCTACGGCATTGTTATTGTCAAAAAAACAAGCTGGATCTGGACCGCCATCGGCGCTGGATATCTGCTGGCCTATCTTCCGCTGCTCCCCGGATTTGCGGTAGTAGAGAGCGGAATGCTGTTCAATTTGCCTGTGGTGCTAAGCGTATTGGTGCTGGGAACCTTAAGCGCGGTCTATATCGCCCGTTATAAGGACTATACGAATGCCGTCGATGCCGTCACCAAAATCGATGATCCGCTGCTCGACATGGGCCGGATGATGAAAGAGGCAAGGGTTAAGGATGTGGCCACCCAAGATCAGCACTACTCGGCGGAACAACTGAATCATGGCCAATTCGAGGGGAAAAGCGGGTATGCTTACCTGAATGCCATCTTTTTCTCGCGTCACCGCCGGCTGATCACCAGTCCGATAGAGCGCAGGCTGGTTATCATTGGCTCGCTCTTTGTAGCTGCTTTGCTGACGATGCTGTTGTCCCAGACCGCTTTTACCAAACTGACTCATTATCTGATTACCGCATTGCCGACCTTCCTGATCATTATGAACTATACGTCCATTGGCGAACGCCTCTGCAAGGCGATGTTCTATAACTGTGATCTCAGCCTGCTGCGCTACGGATTCTACCGTGAACAATCGGCGATTCTAAGCAACTTCCGCATCAGGCTGCTGCGTATCAGCATGCTTAATCTGATCCCGGCTGCTGCGATCTGCCTGGCGGTGAACTTGCTGCTGCTGCTGTCAGCAGAGAGCTGGGGCGCGGGGGATGCTGTACTCTTTTGCGTGACGATTGTGGCGCTGTCACTGTTCTTCTCGGTGCATCATTTGTTCATGTACTATATCTTCCAGCCCTATAGCACAGAGCTCAATGTGAAGAATCCGTTCTTCACGATTGTGAACAGTGTGGTGCTGGGGGTAGGATTCATCGCGATGCAGTTCAAGAGTGAGCTTGGAATGTTTGCTATGATTGTAGTACTCTCTGCTGTGGTGTATATGCTGGCTGCCCTGATTATGGTGTACAGGTTCTCAGGCCGGACGTTTCGGGTGAAATGAAATGAGCCTTGAGTCCGCTTGCAACACACTTCTAATTTGAGATTCTTGATGTTATGATAGGAGCTTAAGTAACGAATCACACGTTGAACCATGTATCGTGCTGCTGGAATGGATCAGGATTCGGAATTAAAAGAGGTGTCGTCAGTGAGCAGCATTACCGTGGGCAAGGTGCTTAATAATAACGTGATCATTGCCGAGCATCCCCAGTATGCCGAGGTTGTGGTGATCGGCAAGGGGATCGGCTTCAACCGTAAAACGCGGGACCGGATCAATCTGTCCTCTGTAGAGAAGATGTTCATCCTGCGCAGCCAGGAGGAGCAGGAGCAATACAAGCAGCTGGTGCCGCAGGTAGACGAGAAGCTGATTGAGGTGGTTCAGGAGATTGTGCTGCACATTATGCAGAGCAGCCGACAGACGCTGAATGAGCATATCCATATTGCCCTTACCGACCATATATCCTTCGCGATCCGCAGAAGCGAGCAGCATATGGCTATTCATAATCCGTTTCTGTACGAGACCCGGGAGATTTATCCGGAGGAATACAGTCTGGCGGAATATGCGGTGGAGCGGATCAATGAGGCGATGAAGGTGACGCTGCCGCCGGATGAGATCGGCTTCGTAGCTCTGCATATTGTCAGTGCGCTTAGCAATCGCCATATCTCCGAGGTGAAGCAGCATTCCCAGCTAATTGGGGATCTGGTGGGGCTGGTGGAGGATAATCTGGAATACCGTATTCCGCGGGATTCGCTGGACTATTCAAGGCTGGTGACCCATTTGCGGTTCGTTCTGGAACGTCTGCGCCGGGGAGAGACTGTGCGCGAGACCTCATCCCTGGATGGACTAATGAAGCGGGAGTACCCCGAGATGTACATGCTTGCCTGGAAGCTCACGAAGGTAATTGAGCAGCGTGTGCGTATCCCGGTATATCCGGCCGAGGTCAGCTATCTGACGATTCATCTGCAGCGTATTGCCCAGAAGAAAGAAGATGAGACGGAGCTGGAACCGCCGGAGAAGCTTTAAGATATAAGAATATATATGTTTCATGCTATATGGCCGATTTTAGGGGTTGCAACTTCAAATCAATGGTGCTACAATGATCCCTGTTATGAAATACAACAGAATACAAACGTGTAACTGATACGATCAGGCATGAGTGATTTACAGTATTATGGTTGTCCAGCCCCATCTCGGGGTACTCTAACGTTAGCGTTAGCCGGGCAAACTGCGTACTGTATTGCTCATGCCTTTTTTGGCTTCTGTTGACAGAAATTAACGATTAGGAAGTGACCCGAATGTTTAAAAAATTATTTGGCGTTCTGCAGAGAGTCGGTAAGGCGCTTATGCTGCCAGTTGCCATTCTGCCTGCGGCGGGCCTGCTGCTTGGAATCGGGAATATGCTGGTTAACCCGGACTTCCTGCAATATGTGCCTGCACTGGAGAATCATATTGTTCAGGCGATAGCCACAGTACTGATGAACTCCGGGCAAATCGTATTTGATAACCTATCTCTGCTCTTTGCAGTCGGCGTAGCCATCGGGCTGGCCGGAGGAGAGGGCGTAGCCGGGCTTGCAGCGATTATCGGCTTCCTGGTGATGAATGTAACCATGGGTACGGTAGTTGGCGTCAATGCTTACGTGCTGACTTGGAAGGATTTCTCGTATTCCAGTGTGCTGGGGATTCCCACATTGCAGACTGGGGTATTCGGTGGTATCCTGGTCGGGATCCTGGCTGCATCCATGTACAAAAGGTTCTTCCGTATAGAATTGCCGTCGTACCTGGGCTTCTTCGCGGGTAAACGTTTCGTACCGATTATGACGGCAGTGACCTCCCTGATGCTCGGTCTTGCGCTTACGATTGTGTGGCCGCCGATCCAGCACGGTCTGAACTATGTGTCACAGAGTATGATTAATACCAACCTGACGCTGTCTGCCTTTATCTTCGGGGTCATCGAGCGTTCTCTGATTCCGTTCGGCTTGCACCATATCTTCTATTCACCGTTCTGGTATGAATTCGGAAGCTATATTGACAAGGCGGGCGATCTGGTCCGCGGTGACCAGCGCATCTTCATGCAGCAGCTTCGTGACGGTGTGGAGTTCACAGCGGGTACATTTACTACCGGTAAATATCCGTTCATGATGTTCGGTCTTCCGGCAGCGGCTCTTGCGATCTACCATGAGTCGAAGCCTGAGAACAGACGGGTTGTCGGAAGCTTGATGGTTTCCGCAGCGCTGACCTCGTTCCTGACGGGGATCACCGAGCCGCTGGAATTCTCCTTCCTGTTCGTGGCTCCGCTGCTGTTCGCAGTCCATGCTGTATTCGCAGGACTCTCCTTCATGACCATGCACCTCTTGAATGTCAAAATCGGCATGACCTTCTCCGGCGGGTTCATCGACTATGTGCTGTTCGGCGTCATTCCGAACCGTACCGCCTGGTGGCTGGTTATCCCGGTAGGTCTGGTATTGGCCGTGATTTATTACTTCGGATTCCGCTTCGTTATCCGTAAGTTCAACCTGAAGACGCCTGGCCGTGAGGATGCCTCCGAGGATGAGGATGAGGTTAGCTTGGAGAGTGTGTCCAAGACAGGCGACGATCTTCCGCGCAACATTTTGTCCGCCCTAGGCGGCAAAGAGAACATCACCCATCTGGATGCTTGTATCACGCGTCTGCGGGTCGAAGTGAAGGACAAAGCGGGCGTAGACAAGAACCGTCTGAAGAAGCTTGGTGCTTCTGGTGTTCTTGAAGTGGGTAACAACGTACAAGCGATCTTCGGCACACGTTCGGACACGATCAAGTCACAGATTCAGGATGTCATGAACGGCAGAACACCGGCTGCAGCCCCTGCTGCTCCGAAGCCGGAGCTTGAACAACAGGCGGGCGAGCAGGGTGATGCTATTATACCTGAGGATATCGTATCTCCGGTAAACGGCCAGCTGATGGATATTACAGAGGTTCCCGATGCGGTCTTCTCGCAGAAAATGACCGGTGACGGCTTCGCCTTCCTGTCCGAAGACGGCAAGATTGCTTCGCCGGTATACGGCAAGGTATTCAACGTGTTCCCTAGTAAGCATGCCATTGGCATCATGTCGGACGGCGGCAAGGAAGTCCTTGTGCATATCGGGGTCAACACCGTTAAGCTTAAGGGCCAGGGCTTCACGGTTCTGGTGGAGGAAGGCGATCTGGTAGCTGCCGGACAGCCGATTATGGAAGTAGATCTGGAGTATGTGAAGGCGAATGCACCTTCTGTCATCTCTCCGGTCATCTTCTCCAACCTGCCGGAAGGCTCCTCCGTGACCTTGAAGAAGCCGGGCAGAGTCAGCATCGGCGACAAGGATATCATCACCATTCAGTAAAATGTGCAATGGCGAAGCGCTTCCATTATAATGAAGGGGAGCGCAAGCCTTCACTATAATTCACCACCCCAAAATGAACAGAAAGCGAGTTGGATACTATTATGCAAACAACTTTCAGAATTATTGACGAAGACGGAATTCACGCACGCCCGGCAACAGCGCTGGTAAATACAGCTACAAAATTTAAAGGCACTGAAGCTTTTGCAGAAGCTAAAGGCAAAAAAGTTACCCTTAAATCCATCCTGGGCGTTCTGTCCCTGGGCCTTGAAGCAGGAGATACCCTGACCCTTATTACTGAGGGCAGTGAAGAAGCAGAAGCACTGAACGCGCTGCAGGAGGTTATGGTTAAAGAAGGGCTGGGAGAAGTTCATGAATAAGATTTCAGGAATCGCGGCTTCCGCAGGTATTGCAGTAGCCCGTGCCTTTATCCTGGAACACCCGGACTATACCATTACCAAAACAGCGGTCACTGATGTGGACGCTGAGCTTGCGAAGCTGAATGATGCCCTGGATAAATCCAGAGGCGAACTTCAGACCATCAAAGAGCGCACCTTGGCTGAGCTTGGCGAGAAGAAGGCAGAGATTTTTGAATCGCATCTGCTGATCCTTGATGACCCTGAGCTCATTACCCCTGTAATGGACAAAATCCGTGAGGAATCGGTAAATGCGGACTACGCACTGAATGAAGTAGCTACTCAATTCGTGGAAATGTTCCAGAACATGAAGAGCGCTTACCTGCAGGAACGTGCAGCAGATATGCGTGACGTAACCAAGCGTGTACTGAACCATCTGCTTGGTATTCACTATGTGAGCCCGGCTGAGATCAGTGAAGAGGTTATCGTTATTGCACTGGATCTGACCCCATCAGATACAGCACAGCTTAACCGCAATTTCGTCAAAGGCTTCACCACCAATATCGGCGGACGGACTTCTCATTCGGCCATTATGGCCCGTTCCTTGGAAATTCCGGCGGTTGTAGGCACGAAGAACGTGATGTCCCTGGTCAAAGCAGGCGACCTGGTCATCGTGGATGGTCTGAGCGGCGATGTGCTGATCAACCCTTCGGAAGCTGAGGTTGCCGAGTATACTGCGAAGCAGGAAGCTTACGATATTCAGATTGCTGAATGGAAAAAGCTCCGCGACGAGCCAACGGTATCTGCCGACGGCAAGCATGTAGAGCTGGCAGCCAACATCGGGACTCCGAATGATGTGACTGGCGTTATTGAGAACGGCGGCGAAGGTGTAGGTCTGTACCGCACCGAGTTCCTCTATATGGGCCGCGATAAACTGCCTTCCGAAGAAATCCAGTATAACGCCTACAAGACCGTGCTTGAGAATATGCAAGGCAAGCCGGTAGTAGTACGTACGCTGGATATCGGCGGAGATAAGGAGCTGCCTTATCTGGAGCTCCCGAAGGAAATGAACCCGTTCCTCGGCTATCGTGCGATTCGTCTCTGTCTGGACCGTCAGGATATCTTCCGCACCCAGCTGCGTGCCTTGCTCAGAGCAAGCGTCCACGGCGACCTGCGCATTATGTTCCCGATGATTGCAACCCTTGGTGAATTCCGTGCAGCCCGTGATCTGTTGCTGGATGAGAAGGCTAAGCTGCGTGAAGAAGGCAAAGAAGTATCGGGCAGCATCCAGCTGGGCATCATGGTAGAGATTCCTTCAACGGCTGTACTGGCGGATCAGTTCGCCAAGGAAGTGGATTTCTTCAGTATCGGAACCAACGACCTTATCCAATATACAATGGCTGCGGACCGTATGAATGAACAGGTATCCTACCTGTATCAGCCATACAACCCGGCAATTCTGCGACTGGTCAAAATCGTCATCGATGCTGCACACGCCGAAGGCAAATGGACCGGTATGTGTGGAGAAATGGCGGGGGATGCCACGGCTATTCCTCTGCTGCTTGGTCTTGGCCTCGATGAATTCAGCATGAGCGCTACCTCTATTCTGCCAGCACGCAGTCAGATCTCCAAGCTGTCTGCGGCCGACATGAAGGAAATGGCTGCCCAGGCCCTGCAACTCGGCACGGCCGAGGAAGTAGCCGCACTGGTGCAATCCCGCGTGAATTAATTCGTTCTACTCTGGTTAACTGCATTCCGCAGTTAGCTGCTCCCCGTCAGAGGAGCATTGGTTATAACTCCAACTACTTTCCGGCCTCCTTTACAGGGGGCTTTTTTTTGTGAAGTGATTTGAATTTCAGCAAATCTGGAACCGCCCGTTCGGGCGTTATTTTATATAATGAGTCCATTACTTTCGGAGGGTGGAACCATTGTGCAGAGATTCAGTGCTTCACAGATTTATTTGTTCCATGTGTTTATGTTGTCGCTTGCGGCCAGTACGATATTTACAACCTACAGTATTTATTATGTAGTCGACCTTAAGCTGAATCCGCTTCAGCTTGTGCTGATTGGAACGGTGCTGGAGATAACGGTGCTTGTGTTCGAGGGAATAACAGGGGTGGTCGCCGATACCTACAGCCGCAGGCTGTCAGTCATAATTGCTATGTTCGTTGTGGGGAGTGCTTTTGTCCTTGAAGGAAGCATTGTCTGGATCATGCAACCGGCTTCCCTGTTGCCTGCCTTCGGCTGGCTGCTGATCTCCCAGATGCTGTACGGGATCGGCTGGACCTTCCTGAGCGGAGCGGATACCGCATGGATTGTGGACGAGCTTGGAGAAGAGCAGACGGGAAGACTCTTCATGCGCTCCAAAATATTCGGCTTAAGCGCTTCCCTGCTGGGCATCGCGGTCAGCGTAGGATTATCCCATGTTGCGTCTAATCTCCCTTTTCTGGCGGGTGGAGTCATCTATTTCGTCCTGGGGTTCCTATTGATCCGGTACATGAAGGAGACGGGGTTCATACGCCGGAAGCGTGAGCCGCAATCCTCTGCTATCCGTGAGCTGGGCAAGACCTGGGTCAGCGGCGCCTCTATCCTGAGGCATCATCCGCTGCTCCTGCTGCTGACAGTTGTAACTTTATTTAGCGGTGCTGCGTCTGAAGGATATGACCGTCTGTGGCAAGTCTTTCTTATGAATGAAGTCGGGTTTCCAGAGATAGGAGTCTCGATGGCGGCTGGCTTCGGGCTGATCAGTGCGGCGACGACTCTGCTGGGTGTGCTGGCTGTCTATATAGCCGGGAGAATCATTGATTTGCAAAAGGAACGTCAAGTAGCGGCGGCTTTGTTCCTTCTGACATCCGTACGTGCCGGCTGCATTATCATGGTGGCACTTGCGCCTAATTTCTACTGGGCGATCGGGGCGGTACTGCTCCTGGGGGTGGTCGCTTCGGTCAGTGATCCGATCTATACCACCTGGCTGAACACGAAGCTGCCATCCCGGAACCGGGCTACACTCTTGTCGATGATCAGCCAGTCCGATGCTCTGGGCCAGAGCGCAGGCGGTCCGGTTGTGGGTTATATCGGCAGCCGGATCTCTATCAGAGCTTCGCTGCTGTCGGCGGGCTTCCTGCTGGTACCTGTAATCGCGTTATACGGCAGGGTGCTGCGGAAGCGGCCCTGATGTTTTGGATTATTTTACAATTGTCATGGAACCGCTGGACAAGTATACTTTCGATTAACTAGCACCTATAACTTCATTAGCTTAAATCCCCGGCGATCCATGCCGATATAGGATATATCCGGTGACACAATTCAACCCTTAACCCAGACCTGTGAACATAGTGTTACATATTATATAAAGAACCCTATGTAGCAATTCCGGCGTCATCCGCTTGCAGAGCTGTGCAAGTACAAAGTATTAGTTCAAGAGAATATGGACATAGCTTGATAGTAATAGAATGATAGTTCTCCGGGAGTATTACGGATGAGCGTAGGGATGGTGAATAGCAATGAGCAGCAATTATATACAAGCAGAACAAGAAATCGATACCTATCAAGGCAATGACCTCGGGTTAATCTACACAGCGGAATGTTGTGTATTCAAAGTCTGGGCGCCAACAGCCTTCACAGTGTCGCTCGTATTATATGCAACAGGCGGAAACGGGCTGACCCCGCAGACCACAGATTACAAGGACAGCGGCAAAATTCTTAGTATGGAGCGCACTGAGGGCGGGGTATGGACGATCCAGGTTCCCGGTAATCTCAAGGGGAAATATTATATGTACCGCGCCGTATTTGCGGACGGGTCGATTAATGAAGCGGCCGATCCTTACGCTACGGCTGTGTCGGCCAATGGAACTCGGACGGCCATCGTGGATTTGTCCGAGACACACCCGGATGGCTGGGAGAACGATGCTTCTCCGGTGCCGCCGCATCCGGCAGATGCTGTAATCTATGAGCTGCATGTGCGCGATTTCTCGTCAGACCCTAGCTCTGGTCTGACGTATAAGGGGAAGTTCAAGGCCTTCACCGAGACTGGCCTGCGTGATGAGGCAGGTCATCTGCTGGGCATTGATCATCTGGCTGAGCTGGGCATCACGCATGTTCATCTGCTGCCGGTGTTCGATTACCAGACGGTGGATGAGCTGGGCAAGGCAGGGGAAGAACCGGCATCCTCCATCTTCACAGACTACAACTGGGGCTATGATCCCCAGCACTATAATGTGCCGGAAGGCTCTTACAGCACAGACCCGGCTAACCCGCTAACCCGTATCCGGGAATTCAAGGAGATGGTCCAGGCGCTGCACAGCCGCGGCATCTCGGTGATTATGGATGTGGTCTACAATCATACCTATGGCTTCCAGAAGGGTCCCTTCCAGCCGCTGGTGCCGGACTATTACTACCGTCATGATCAGAGCGGCCGGCTCTCTAACGGCTCGGGCGTCGGCAATGAGCTGGCTACAGAGCGGCCGATGGTCCGCAAGTATATCAAGGATTCCCTGTCCTACTGGGCTAAGGAGTACCATATTGACGGGTTCCGCTTCGATCTGATGGGGCTGATGGACAGCGTGACCATGCGCGAGATTACCGAGGAGCTGCGGCTGGAGATTAATCCGGGGCTGCTGCTCTACGGTGAGCCGTGGACAGGCGGCGACTCGCCGCTTGCTGCCAAGACGCTGAAGGGCGTGCAGCGCGGCAAAGGCTACGCCGTCTTCAACGACAACTTTCGCGCAGCCATCAAGGGAGACAGCGACGGCTGGGGCAAAGGCTTCGTGACCGGGGAATACGGCAAAGAAGGCGCGATCGCGTCCGGGGTGAGCGGGGCGATTCATGAATTCACCGATGCGCCTACAGAGACTGTGAACTATGTAACCGCACATGATAATCTCAACCTGTGGGACAAAATTCTGGCTACCCGGGGACTTCGCGGGGAAGCCGGACTGCCGGAGCTTGAGGGCGGCAAGTTGCGGGGCGGCGGGGATCTGAAGGCCGCATTAGAGCAGGCGAATCCGTATGTGGGAGTAGATCCCGAGAATGTGCTGGACCATGAGACGGTACGCCGTTCATTGCTGGCTAACGGAATCATTCTGACCTCGCAGGGAATTCCGTTCCTCCATGCCGGGGATGAGCTGCTGCGCAGCAAATACGGAGATCATAACAGCTATCGCAGCCCGGACTGTATCAATGCGATCCGCTGGGAGAACAAAAGCAAATTCATTGCAGTATTTCAATATTACAAAGGTCTGATTGAACTGCGCCGGACACATCCGGCCTTCCGCCTGCACGGGCGCCAGGAGATTGAGCGCAGTCTGGAGTTCCTGCGCTGTGACGGCGGAGTCGTTGCCTATAGACTGAAGGATCACGCCGGCGGAGATACATGGAATAATATCGTGGTGATCTATAATGCCAATATGGAGCCGGTCACCCAGTGCCTCCCGGAGACCTCCGGCTGCTGGAACATCATAGTCGATCATACCCATGCCGGACTGGAAGCCTTCCGGCAGACGGAGAACGGCAGTGTAGAGGTCGCCGGACTGTCGATGATGGTACTCTATGATAAATACGGGGAGCCTGAGCCGAGATCGAAGATTGTAGAAGTTCATTATGACCGCCCGGACGGCGATTACCGGGGCTGGAATCTTTGGGTGTGGGGTACAGGCATTCAGGATGGACAACAGGACTTCCAGCACATGGAGGAAGGTCATGCCGTAGCACGGATTGAAGTGCTGCCGGGGACATCCACAATAGGCTACATCCTCCGGCTGAACGATTGGGAGGAGAAGGACGGCACCGCTGACCGCTTCATCGACTGCTCAGGCAGCGGGGAGCAGGTTATCAAAGTGACCGTTCGGGAGCGTAGTCCAGAGCATAGGACAGAGCTGGCTGATCCGTTGCACCAGACCAGCTAGAACATTAGAAGAGCTGATTCGTTCCATCCCCTGGGGGAAGGAGCCGATCAGCTCTTTTTGGCTAAGAATTATTAAAGTAGCCTTAGTATAGGAGTCAGCATCTGCTGGCGCTAGTTCCGCTGATCACTGTACTTCTTATCCACATGCTCGCTGTACAGGTTAGCCTCATTGCCGCCATGGTTCTTGGAGCGGTACATCGCAAGATCGGCGGCACGGAGCAACTCGTTGATGCTGCTGCCGTGCTGCGGGTACAGAGCCACGCCAATGCTGGCAGAGGTGTGGAAGCTGGAGCCCTGGTTGATGGACCAGGATTTGTTGAATAGCTGGAGCAGACGGTTCAGCAGCTCGTCCAGCATTTGCGGGCTGGTGAACCGGTGCAGCACCACGGCGAATTCGTCCCCGCCGATCCGGAAGGCCTGGCCGGAGCCCTTCACGGTCTGCTGCAGCTCCCGGGAGAGGAGCTGCAGGAATTCATCTCCGGCCAGATGGCCGAGTGTATCATTCAGCTGCTTGAACCGGTCGCAGTCCAGCAGCGCCACGGCGATCTCCTGCCGGCGCTCCTCGGGCTGGTTGATCAGGTTCTCCATGTACATTTTGAAATGGGCACGGTTGGGAATGGCAGTCAGATGATCATAGAAGGCCAGCTTGTGCAGCCGCTCCTCATATTGCTTGCGCTGGGTAATCTCACGCGAGACCAGCATGAACTGCGCCGGGAAATTGCGGCTGCCCGCAATCGGGGTAACCTTGGTCTCCAGCCACACCCAATGCCCTTCGGCCGAACGCATGCGCAGCTCGGATATTCTCGGTGAAGACTGCACCACGCTCTTGAGCTTGGCCCAGGAGATTTCGGCTTCACGGATATAGTTGGAGAGCGGTGCTCCTTTGCTTGGCACATAGCCAAGTGCAGTTGCATGGGAAGGCGAGGCATACAAGATCAGACCGTTCGGATCTGTCAGCACAATGAAGTCAGACATCGTCTCACCGATCAGCTGGTAGAGTGATTTCTCATCCTGCATTTCGTTCTGCAGGGAGATGAGTCTGCGGCTGAGATAGAAGATGACCAGAACAAGCAGGAACAGAAATACGGAATAGACGGCGAACAGAGAGCTTTTGAGATTATTGAACTCCGTCATCACCTGGCTGGCATAGCTATCAATCTTATCCTCGGCCAGATTCAGGCTTTCCCGTACTTCATTCAGCTCCGTATGTATGGTGAGGGCAGAATAAGAGGCAGGGTTCCAGCCGCTCTGGACCCGCTGCGAGATCAGCTCCCGGCCGTTATCCCTCCACGCGGTGAGCGTGGTTCCGAAGTGATCCAGCTCATTCCTCAGCTCGTCCAGCAGCAGCTCGCTCTGCTTCATTCCATTGAACGGGCTCTTCACGGCATCCAGATTGTAGCGGGCGGTATTGACCCGCTGCAGCGCCTGGGCATTATTGTCCTCGAATTCCTGCGACAGCGTACTGCGCTGCGCGCTGGTCAGCGCCCCGCCGACTGTGGTCTGAAGCGCAAGGGCTGCCTGATACAGATCGCGGTCGGCATTCAGAATGAGCTCGGAATTCTGGTAGACGTCACTGTATAAGGAATCGGATAATTTGTTCATCGTATGATTCAGAATCAGCAGGGAGGCCACACTGATCCCAACCAGAAGAACGGTGATCGACGTGAATAATATAATCAGTCTGTGTGTACTTGTGTTTTCCGAAAAAACTGCCACTGTCATCCTCTCCCCGCACAGAACTTTTGCAAATCTCATGGGTGTAGCTTTGGTGCATGCGAAACTTATCCTTATGCGGAATATGGCTTCATGCAGGCATTTAAGAGAGTATATGTTAGCGAGTCCTAGAGAGCAGGGGAAGAAAGAGGCAACAGAAAGAATAACTTCCGATTAGATCGCGGTTTCTTTTCACCAGTATATAGGACATCCCTTAAGCAGAGCAATTGCTGAAAAAATAATAAGCCCCGTCAGCTTCCGCTGCGGATGTACAGGCCGTGAAGCGGACCGTGGAGCCGGAGTGGAAACAGTGGAGACATATCCGTTACAGCCGATACAAAGAACTATTATGTATTCTTAACTACTATGTAAAGATATTCTCACCTTTGAGTCCTATTACCCACTTTTACTGCAAACGATACCCCTATGGTATCAATTGTGCATTAAAAATATAATAGAAAAATCCGCCAGCCCAGGGATCTGAGACTAGCGGATGGAACAGCAGATTACAAACTGCAGCGTCTAGGAGGATGCTACTCGTTGCGCAGCGCATAGATAGGGCGCATTCTTGCAGCCTTGCTTGCAGGAATCATTCCGAAGAGGACGCCGATGATCAAGGAGAATGAAAAGGAGATCAGCACCATATTCCAGGAGGGCGCCACATTCAAGGAGGTATAATTACCGACAGCCCAGCTGGCGCCAAGTCCCAGTGCGACTCCGATCAGGCCCCCGGTTCCGCTTAAGACTATGGACTCGATCATGAACTGCATCATAATGTTCTTTTTTTTGGCTCCAATGGCCTTGCGGATGCCTATCTCTCTGGTTCGCTCATTGACCGAGACAATCATAATGTTCATAATCCCTATTCCGCCTACAAATAACGAAATACCGGCGATACCGCCAAGGGCCATGGACAGAGTGGCGCTGGTTTCATTCACCGTTTCCAGCATCTCACGGGAATCAAAGACAGAGTAGGCATTCTCGGCTGCACTGAATTTGGCTGTAAGGCTGGCCTCCAGTTTGGTTTTGACCTTATCCACATTGTCATTGGAAGTGGTTGTGAGCGTAATGGAGCGGACTCCCTTGCTCTGCAGGAACCGTTCGGCTGTAGAGATGGGGATCAGCAGCTTCTCGTCGCTCGAACCGACGCTGGTGGAGCCTTTACTCTCCAGCAGCCCGACGATCTTGAAGCTGCTTCCGTTGATCTGTACCTTTTGGCCTACAGGATTATCTGTACCGAATAGATCCTCCGCTGTATCTGATCCGATTAACGCTACCTTCTGCCGGTATTCTGTATCCATCTCAAGCAGGAATCTTCCGGATTGCACATGGAAATCCTGGACCTCTTCGTAGGCAGGTGTAATGCCTTCAACGGATACGGAAACGTTCTCTGTACCGTGCTTGGCGGTAACGTTCCCGGAGATTATCGGGGATACATTATCCACCCCTTCAATCTCACCCAAGGCCAGGGCCTCCTCGTAGGTTAGCGAAGTGGTGGCTCCGCGGCCCGTAATGTTGACGGTCAGCTGGTTGGTTCCCAGGGAGCTTAGGGACTCTGTAATCTGTGAGGTGGTGCCCTGACCCACAGCGACAAGTGCAATGACGGAGGAGACCCCGATAATGATGCCCAGCATGGTAAGAAAGGCTCTTATTTTGCTGCTCAGGATACTTTTGAAGGCCATTTTCATACTCTGGTACAGCATCATGAATGTGCCACCTTCCGATCCTCTACAAGATCCCCGTCTTGAATCCGGATCACCCGTTTGGCCTGCTCGGCAATCTCCAGGTCATGCGTGATCAGAATAATGGTATGTCCCTGTTCGTTAAGCTCCTTAATCATCTGCAGAACCTCCTTGCCTGTCTTAGAGTCCAGGGCTCCGGTTGGCTCATCGGCAAGCAGAATAGGGGGGGTTCCGGCAAGTGCACGGGCAATAGCCACTCGCTGCTGCTGGCCTCCGGACAGCTCGGAGGGACGGTGATTCATTCTGCTCTCCAGGCCTACCCGGACCAGGGCATTGCGGGCAATTTCTCTTCGCTCCCTGTGGGACATTCCACGGTAGATCAAGGGCAGCTCCACATTCTCTACCGCTGATAATTTCGGCAGCAGATTGAAGTTCTGAAATATGAAGCCGATCTTCTCGTTGCGGATCTGAGCCAGCTTATTGTCAGACAGCCTGCGGATCTCCTGGCCGTCCAGGAAATAATCGCCTTCATTCGCCACATCGAGGCAGCCCAGCATGTTCATCAGGGTGGACTTGCCTGACCCTGACGGGCCAATGATCGCAACGAATTCACCGTGATCAATGGTGAAGCTCAGGCTCCTCAGAACCGTCATCGATTCTCCGGCCATCGTGAAGCTGTGCTGCATATTCTCAACCCGGATCAGCGGTTCTGGTGAGATCATCGTCCGCCACCGCCCCCGGAGAAACCGCCCCTGCTGCCTCCGCTGCCTCCGCCGGAGAAGCCGCCACCGCTCCCGCCGGGAAAGCCTCCGCTCCCTCCGGTCATTCCTCCGCCGCCCATACCGCCCATGCCGCCTTGCTGCGGAGAGGTGGTATTGCCTGAGGAAATCACGGTTGGGAGGATCACTTCATCCCCTTCACTTAAGCCGCTGACGATTTCGATGCTGCTCTCATTGTGGATACCGGTCTCCACGGCCACCCGCTGCGTGCCGGCGGCATTGCCCGAGGCACTCCGGCTTCCGGCTGCCCTGCCGGAGAACCCGGCGCCGGCCGGGAATTCACCGCCGGGAAACGCTCCGCCCCGGGCTTCTCCGCCGCCTTGAGGGTATCCGCCGCCTTGACCGCTTCCGCGGGCAGCTCTGCCGCCGGTCTGGCCTTCTTCTCCTTCCGGCCGGATTTCGCCTTGGCCGCCGGGAGCCTGTCCGTCAGCCGCGACACTCTCAGCAGACTTGGAGCCAGCCGCTCCGTTACCAGAAGTTTTGGTGCCTGATTCATTTCCGCCGGTCACCGGCACATTGACGAAGGATTTCCCGTTTATCTTCGTTACAGCTTCGATGGGAACGGTCAGAATATCTTTCTTCTCTTCGATCGTAACCGCCACCTCCGCAGACATGCCGATAAGCACGCCCTCCGAGTTATTTAATCCTACAGTGACGTTGAACAAGGAGACGCCATTAGAGGAGGTTCCTTCTTTGGCGATATCTATAACTTTACCAGTAAAAGACTTATCCTCAAGGGCATCCAGTGTAATGGTCGAGGCTTGATTCAGCTTGATTTTGGGGATATCCAGCTCGTCTACCTGAACGGTTACGCTTAGGTTCACGTAGTCGGTCATGGTGAACAGCTCTGTACCATTCTGGGCCTGTTCGCCGGCCGTAATATTCACGGCAGTGATCGTTCCATCGATCGGAGCGGTCAGCGGATCAGGCGGAGCCATATCTTCATGGATAGCAGTGATGGATTCCTGCTGGTCTACGATATCGCTATTGGCCTTATCAATGGCTTTTTTTGCCGACTCCAGCTCTTCCTCTGCCGCGTTATTCATAGCCAGCGTCTTGTAGCTCTCCTGTTTACTCGCAAGCTCTGTCTTGAGATTCTCCAGTGACTTCGTGGCTTCCTTCAGCTTATCGTCCAGATCGCCCGCGACAAATGTGATCAGCACATCGCCTTTTTTAACGACATCGCCTTTCTTAACCATGACCGTATCGACCTTCCCGGCTTCTTTGGTGCGGATGCTCTCGCTGTTGATCGCCGATACGGCACCTGAACCCGAGACACCCACCAGGATATCTCCCTTACTGGCAACTGCCGTGTTCAGCGGAGCGGCAGTGATCTGCCGGTTCTGATCCGGCCAGAACGTATAGCCCGCGATCCCTGCAATAGCAACGAGGACTATGGCTGAAGCGATAATGATGATCTTCTTCTTGTTCATTGTGCGGCTCCTTCAGTGGAAGATGTGGCTGCTTTGGCGGTAACCTCAAGGGAATAGGCCTGGCTGGCGAGCTCCGTCCGTATTCCCTGGAATTCATCGTAGAATTTAAGGGCGTAGGTGCCGGAGCTGAGATTTTTGAACAGGACGCTGGTAAGGGTCGTAGAATAAGAGTTGTTTGTTCCCAGAGTCAAGTCGGTGCCAAGCGTCAGAGTTTTCTCATGAGACTGTCCATAAGGATCGATAACCTGAAGGATGAGCTTATGCTGGTAAGCGCCTGTCTGGTAGGTAGTATCCTGATTGAGATTGTAATTGAACGTCACAGCAACGCTGCTTGCGCCCTTGGTGAGTTCCCCTGTAGAGCTGGTAACTGCCAGTGTATAAGGGAAAAACGGAACGGAGGCCAGAGTGGTCAGAGGCGTAACCTCAGCCGGTGTCAGTGTCAGCGCTGCCGTATTTACGTATCCCGTCGCAGCCGTTCCTGCGGCAGTCAGTTTGCCATCCGCAATTGCTTGGCTGATATACAGCTGAAGATCTGCGGTGTCCAGAGCGGACGGAACTTTTGCCCAGAAGGTGACGAGTGTTTTGCCCTCAGGGCTGGTTGACAGCTCGGACTGGTTGGCGGTTGCTTCAAAATATTGCCCGTCAGCAGTCCTGAACTGTGCGTACAGACGGGCCAGATCTGCCTGCCGGACTTCGTCGCTGTTCATTTCCACTTCGCTGTACACAAGGCTCGAGCCGGTTCCTCTATACAGGAGGGTGAGGCGTTCCTTCACGGTGGCTTGTTTGCCGGTGGCCGTGATCTTGAAGGCTTCCCCTGCAGCTAGCGGAGCTACACTCTTAACGGCACTGTCGCTTGTGCTGAGAGAGAGGAACTGCGATACTTCTGTACCCTTGGTCTCCTGGAGAATGAGCTTGACTTGTCTGAAATCCAGGGTGTATGGAATACGGCCTTGAACCGATATCTGAGTGCTGGCACCAGGGGCAAGGACCGAAGAGCTGTTGTTCGTATAAGTCTGGGCGGAGGAACTGAGATCCTTCTGATCCACCAGGAGTATTCCGGTAAAAGCAGGCAAAGTAATGGTCTTGGACGTTGCATTGCGTATCGTCATTCTGGCCTGTACCAGATCCTCGCTGCCCCAAGGCAGACGCTGTAGGGAGTCCAGAGAGACAGCGAAGGTACCGTAGGTATTGGTTACGCTGGTCTCGGCAGCGAGATGAATCTGGCTCTCCGGTGTATAGGTGATGCGGAAATAGGCCACAGGCAGCGTTACCTTATCCGCGCTGGCTGCAGGAGCAATCATGCGCAGCTCCAGCGAATTCTGAGCCAGCTCCAGCGGAACACTGGCACTCAGCTCAATCAGCTTGTCTTCCAGCGGCTTCAGGGTCAGGCTGCTCAAGGCTGTGGACGTCACCGGGAAGCTATAGCCTTCCGCCGACTGGACGTTAAGCTCATAAGCAGGCAAAGTAACCGCTGTGCTGCCGGTATTCTTCACCCGGAACTGATAGCTCCACACACCGTTCCCGTTATCCGCATGCACAGTTGCCTTCAGCAGCTGCATGTCCACCATATTGCTGGCGATGGAGACCTTTTTGGTATAGCCCGCCGCTACAGTGAAATCTGCGGTTACCGCAGCCGGAAGCGCGTAGGAAGAGACAGGCAGGTACAGCTTGAGTCCTTCATCCAGCTCAGCGATCTGTAGCGTCATCTTGCTGAGATTCATGTAGGAGGGGATCTCGGTCATATAATAGAGCGTCTTCTTCTCCTGAGGCTGAAGCTTGAATGCGGAGCTGCTGTCATCCAGTGTAAGTGTGAAGACAGAGCCGCCCGAGGATTTCAGGTACAAGGTGTAGCCCGGATCTGTAAGCACTTTGGTACCCAGATTGGTTACGCTAAGCCCGACCTTGGCATAGACTTTGCCGTTATAGTTGTAGATTTGCACGGATTCGGCTTTGGTGCCGGCTGTAATACCGCCGAGTTCAACCTTTCGGGTCTCCCCTGTAAGCGAGGACAGAGAATAATTGGATGGGACCGTGAACGTGCCTATCCGCTGTTCATAATTAGCGGCGCTGAAATTCCAGCCGTATATGTTGATTTTAAGTCCTTTGACAGAGGCGGCAGTTCCAATATTCGCATAGTATGTAAGGCTGGTGCTCTGTTTTGCGGGGATTTTCTTGACTGTACTGTCTGCACTGACCGGAATTCCCTTAATTACGCTGCCGCCCGCAGTTACAATTTTGGAGAAATAGTCCGCCAGATTGACGCTGCTGCCGGCAGTATTGGAATAGGTAAGCGTGTAGGTGAGAATATTACCGCCGGTTTGGCTCTGAATCCCTACATGGCTCAGCTTCACTTGAAGCGTGGTACCGAGCTTGAGCGCACTTAGACTGTTAAGTGTAGAGACTTCCGTGACCGCGCTTGCTGCTGTGGCAGCCGTTGAACCGGATGAAGCAGCATAGGCCGTGGTTCCCGGGCTTCCTGCGGTTTGAATTGCGGCAAATGTGCTGAGCAGCAGCAGAACAAATGCTTTTTTTCGTGTGAGCATGTAATTTCCTCCTTGAATGATCTCATAAGGCAAAATATCAGCATTGACTGAATGCCCGCTGAAAAAAAAGCCGTCAAACCGCGCTGAAGCTTAAAAGAAGATAAAAAAATAAGCGGAATTTGCGCGGCTTGTCAAACGGGCTGTTTTTGCATATAATAGATGGGCATATCTTCCCAAGCGGAGGATCGAAGTGCAGAGGTTATAATCCGCATACATGCAATGATGGAGAAGAGTACGCAGTGCCTGGCTTACAGGGAGGAAGCGCCGCAGATTGAGAGCGTTTCTAAGAGAGCAGAGCTGCCGAAGTTCACTCCGGAGCAGTTCCCTGAATGTGCTTCAAGGCTTCCTTGAAGAGCGCTAGTAGGGGGGACCGGCCGCAGACCGTTATTTCTGTATAAAGTGAGACAGGTCTTTGCCGCACCGAAAGAGGGAATATTGCTCTTAAGGGAAGCGTACGGCCGTCTAACAAGGGTGGTACCACGGTCTTTTCGTCCCTTTACCGGGAGGAAAGGCCTTTTTTTGTTGAACAATACGAGATTTGAGGGGGCAGTACAAGCCATGAAAGACAAATTGGAAGCACTGAAGGCTGAGGCACTGACGAAGCTGCAGGCGGTATCCGATCCGCAGATTCTGAATGACCTGCGCGTCAAATACCTTGGCAAAAAAGGCGAGCTGACAGAGGTTCTGCGCGGTATGGGCGGACTAAGCGCGGAGGAGCGTCCGGTGATCGGCCAGGTGGCCAATCTGGTGCGCAGCGCGATTGAAGAGGTGATCGGCGCCAAGCAGGAGCTGTTCCAGCAGCAGGAGACGCAGAACCGTCTCAATGCAGAGAAGGTCGATGTAACCCTGCCGGGCCGCGGCATGCCCCAGGGCGGGATTCATCCGCTCAGCCGGGTGATTCAGGAGATCGAGGATATTTTCATCGGCATGGGCTACAAGTTGGCGGAAGGACCGGAAGTGGAGACAGATTATTATAACTTCGAGGCGCTTAACCTTCCGAAGAACCATCCAGCCCGCGATATGCAAGATTCCTTCTATATTACGGAAGACATTCTGATGCGCACACAGACCTCGCCGGTTCAGATCCGCACCATGCAGGCGATGAACGGGGAGACTCCGGTCAAGGTTATCTGTCCGGGCAAGGTATTCCGCCGTGATGACGACGATGCGACCCACTCCTTCCAGTTCCATCAGATCGAAGGTCTGGTGATCGGACGCAATATCCGCATGAGCGACCTGAAGGGGACCCTGCAGCAGTTCATGAAGGAGATGTTCGGTCCTAGCGCGGGCATCCGCCTGCGCCCAAGCTTCTTCCCGTTCACCGAGCCTAGCGTTGAGGTGGATGTAAGCTGCTTCAAATGCGGCGGCGAAGGCTGCCGGCTCTGCAAGCAGAGCGGCTGGCTGGAGATTCTCGGCGCCGGTATGGTGCACCCGAATGTGCTGCGGATGGGCGGATACGATCCTGAGGTCTACAGCGGCTTCGCGTTCGGCATGGGCGCTGAACGGATTGCGATGCTGAAATACGGCATCGATGACATCCGTTACTTCTACACGAATGATATGGGTTTTGTGAAGCAGTTCAAGGGTATTTAGGGATTTGGCGGGTGTGTATGGGGCGCGAGGGACGCTTGTAAGAAAAGGTAGTGAGGTGCTGGTTTACTTTGAATCAAAGACTGTATTAGAAGGGCCGGAGGGGAATTTTGGAACTGGAGGAGCGGTAGCGACCGCCTTTAGGATTTAATTTCTACTGCAGCCAGCAGTGTAATCAGGAAATTCAATCCTAACAGCGGCCGGAAGTCCAAAACTTCTCTGGAGGTTCTGCTAGTGCAGGATGCTTCGAAGTAACCTAGGGAGCACACAGACCTTTGCTTCGACTTCTGCGTGCCCCGGCGCAGGCCGGCATGGAGATCAATACATCTGAAACAAAAAGGAAGTGTGCGATTATGAAAGTATCAACCGCCTGGCTGGCCGATTATATATCGCTGGAAGGGGTGACCGCAGATAGCTTGGCGGACAAAATCACCACCGCCGGTATCGAGATTGACGGAGTAGAACGCCGCAACAAAGGGATTTCCGGGATTGTGACCGGCTACGTGAAATCCAAAGAAAAGCACCCGGACGCCGATAAGCTGAATATCTGCATCGTCGATGCCGGGCAGGGCGAGGATCTGCAGATCGTCTGCGGAGCGAAGAATGTCGCAGCGGGCCAGAAGGTTCCGGTCGCGCTGGTGGGCGCCAAGCTGCCGGGCCTGGAGATCAAAAAAGCCAAGCTGCGCGGCGTGCTGTCGCAGGGGATGATCTGCTCGGCCAAAGAGCTGGGCCTGAACGACAAGCTGCTGCCCAAAGAGCTGCAGGAAGGCATTCTCGTGCTGCCGGAGCAGACCGAGGTGGGCCAGGATATTCTCAAGGTGCTCGGACTGAATGACGAAATCCTTGATTTCGACCTGACGCCGAACCGTTCCGACTGCCTGAGCATGATCGGTGCCGCTTATGAGGTAAGCGCGGTGCTGGGCCGTGAGCTGAAGCTGGCTGATCCGGCGGCAGAGCTCGTGGAAACGGGCGGCAAGGCAGCGGACTCCATCACGGTTACAATTGAGGACGAGGCTTTCTGCAGTCATTATGCCGTGCGTTATATTGCCGGAGTGAAGACCGCGCCGTCCCCGCTGTGGATTCAGAACCGCCTGATGGCAGCCGGGGTACGTCCGATTAACAATATCGTAGACATCACCAACTATGTGATGCTGGAATATGGACAGCCGCTGCATGCATTTGACGGCGGGCAGCTCCAGGGCGGAACCATCGGTGTACGGTTTGCCCGTGAAGGTGAAGGACTCGTTACCCTTGACGGACAAGAGCGCAAGCTGGAGCCGCAGATGCTGGTTATTGCCGATGGTTCAGGCGCAATTGGCCTGGCCGGAGTGATGGGCGGACTCTCTACAGAGGTTACCGCTGACACCGTTAATATCGTACTGGAATCAGCCAAATTCGATGGCGGAACGGTACGCAAGACCTCGCGTCAGCTTGGTCTGCGCTCGGAAGCGTCCCAGCGGTTCGAGAAGGAAGTCGATCCGAATGCGGTCATCCCTGCGCTTAACCGTGCGGCTGCACTGATTGCCCGGTATGCCGGTGGAACGGTGCATGAAGGGATTGTTCAGGCCGGCAGCGTTTTTGGTCAGGAGAAGGTGCTGCAATTATCGCTGGAGAAGCTGAACCGCTATCTCGGCACGGATCTGTCGCTGCTGGAAGTGAAAACCCTGTTCGGACGTCTGCACTTCAAGTGCGGTGATGCCGCCCAGGGAATCGTTGAGGTCCAGGTACCGACGCGGCGCGGCGATATCACCCAGGATGTGGATCTGATTGAAGAGATCGCCCGCTTGTACGGCTACGACAATATTCCGACCACCCTGATCGAAGGCACTACGACGCCGGGCGCGCTTACCAGACAGCAATCTCTGCGCCGCGAGCTGCGCCGCCTGCTCTCGCTGGGCGGATATCAGGAGGTTATGGGCTATTCCTTCATCCAGCCGGAGCAGAGCAACCTCTTCCCTATGCTGGCGGAAGGCAAGCAGTCAGTGAAGCTGGCGATGCCGATGAGCGAGGAACGGAGCGTGCTGCGTACTAGCCTGCTGCCGCAGCTGCTGGACATTGCGCTCTACAACACGAACCGCCGCCAAGGCGATCTGGCGTTGTTCGAAATCGGCAATGTGTTCTTCACGGAGGAAGAAGTACTTACCCGCCAGCCGAGCGAGCTGCCGGTGCTGGGGCTGCTGCTGAGCGGTACGCGTGCAGCCAAGCAGTGGAACGTGACTGCCGAGCCGGTGGACTTCTTCGACCTTAAGGGTGCGCTGGAGACGGTATTTGCGCATCTGGGTCTTACGGATCGCGTAGTCTATGAAGGGGACGCGCCTGAAGGCTATCATCCGGGACGCTCCGCTTCCATCTATCTGCTTCAGGCAGAGGGCCGCGTGAAGATCGGTTCGATGGGACAGCTTCATCCCGAGCTGCAGCGCCGGATGGATCTGGAGGATACCTATGTATCTGAAGTCCTGCTGCAGCCGCTCTATGATGAGGCGCGCGCTCAGCTGCAGTACAGCGAGCTTCACCGCTTCCCGGGCATGGAACGGGACATTGCGGTGGTAGTGGATGATGCAGTTCCGGCAGGCGATCTGATCACAGCGATCCGTGAGCATGGCGGCACTCTGCTGCAGAATGTGCAGGTATTCGATATCTACACAGGAGGCAAGATGGAGGCAGGCAAGAAGAGTGTTGCCCTGTCACTGTTGTACCGCCATACCGAGCATACGCTGACGGATGAAGAAGTTGTGGAAGTGCATGACAAAGTGGTCTCTGCGCTTGAACAAACTTTTGGTGCAGAATTAAGAAAATAGCAGGAATTGTGCAAAGCCGCAGCGAATCCATTTAGAAACAGAGATTCGCTGCGGCTTTTCTGTACCCATGTGAAGTGCGGAAGAACATGCAAATAAATGCAATGGACGCGTGCTTTTGCCAAAGGTCAGGAAATCACGCTACAATAGGAGCAAGAGCAAAGAAACCAACTTAGAATCCGCACACATACAAAGGAGGGCACAACTGTGGCTATGGACCGGACCCGTGTCGCCGTGGAGATATACGGAACTTCCTACAAGCTTGTCGGAAGCAGCACAGAATATATGAAACAGGTCGCCCGTCATGTCGATGAGCATATGCGTGCAATATCGAAATCACATTCCAGACTGGATACGCCGCGGATTGCGGTGCTTACAGCTGTACATATGGCAGAGCAGGCAATCCAGGTTCAGGATTTCAAGAATGAGCTGAATATGCTGACCGGTGAACGCACTGAGCTTCGCGTGGAGGTGTCACGCCTTCAGGAAGCGCAGCGTGAACAGCAGGAAGAATATGAGAAGCTGGAAGCGGCTACGAAGGAAGAGGCGGCGCGGCTGATTGCTGCCGCTGAAGAAGAACGCTCCAGGCATCTGGAGCAGCAGGAGCAGGAGAGGCAGCTGCATGCCCAGCTGCTGGAGGAAGAGAAGCAGGCGGCGGCCGCAGCCCGTGAGCACCTGGTGCAGGAGCTGAAGGTGCGCGAGGATGAGCTTAAGGCGCTGCGTGAGGGTCATGAAGCAGAGCAGGCTGTAAGCCGTGAGGCAGCGCGTCAGAAGCTGGAAGCCGCAGAAGCCATACGGCTGCAGCAGCTGGAAGAGATGAAGTCTGCCCATCAGCAGGAACTGGAGCAGCTGAGAGAGACACTGATCCGCGAGAAGACAGAGACGTTGTCTGCTCTGGAACAGGAACTGCATGAGACGCGGGATACGATGGGCAGCGAGATCGTGGAGATCCGCTCCACGCTTAGCAAGGAGCTGGCTGATACCAAGGCTGCGCTTACGAGTGAGCTTACCGTGGAACGGGAAGCGCTTGAGAAGGAGCTGGCCAAGAACAAGGAGCTGCGGCAGTCCCAGGGGACGCAGGAGCACCGGCACAAGCAGCAGCTTCAGGAGCTGGAGAAGCAGCTTGGTGAGCTGCGCGGCGGAACCGGGCAGCTCCAGTCCCGGCTGCGGGCGGCAGAGGCCGGGCTGAAGGGCGAACGCGATGCGCGGCTGACGCTGCTGGCGCAGTACGAAGCTGTGCTGAAGCGGGAGGAGCAGCTCGGAGAGGAGCTTAAGCTTGCCGCTGAGCAAGGAGAGCAGCAGAGTGCGGCGCTGGAGGAAGTGCGCAAGCAGGCTGCGGCTTCGCAGAGCGAGGCGGAAGCGCTCCGCAGCAAGCTGCGGGACGCAGAGGACAAGCTAAGCGTTGCGCTGGAAGAGCTGCACACGGCGAACGAGCTGGGCACCCTGCTGAACGAAGAGGTGGAAGGGCTGCGCCAGCAGGTTGCAGCTGCGCAGAGCGAGGCGCAAACGCTCCGCAGCGAACTGCGGGACGCAGAGGGCAAGCTAAGCGCTGCGCTGGAAGAGCTGCACACGGCGAGCGAGTTGGGCAACCTGCTAAACGAAGAGTTGGATGAGCTGCGTAAGCAGGTTGCGGCATCGCAGAGCGAGGCGGTAGAGATCCGCAGCGAACTGCGGGATCTAGAGGGCAAGCTAAGCGAAGCGCAGGAGGAGTTGCACACGGCTAAGGAGCTGGGCAATCTGCTGAACGATGAGCTGGGAGGGCTGCGCCAGCGTTATGAGCTGACGCAGGAAGAAGCGGCAGCACTGCGTACATCGCTGCAGGAGACAGCAGATCAGCTCAGCCGGACACAGGTCGAATTCGACCGTACGGCAGAGGAAGCGGCGTCCTGGCAGGAGCGTGCGAACAAGCATATGGAGGATATCAGCGAGCTGGAGATGAACCTTCTGGAAGAAGGGGAGAAGTCGGTAGCCTTGCAGCGCGAAGTGGAGACTCTTCGCGGACAGGCAGACGGCATGGTTCAGCAGCTTGATCAAGAGGCGCGGCTTCGTGCCGAAGCGGAGCAGGAGCTTGCCGTTCAGCAGGAGGCGGCACAGGCAGCCCGCAAGGAACTGGCTGCGCTGCGCGGCCGTTACGAGGAGCTGATCGCCCAGTACGACGAGATTCTGCAGGACGGGGAGCAGCTGAAGGAACGCTGCGAGCTGCTGGAAGCCGAAGGCGAGGAAGCTGCGCGGCGTCTGGAAGAGCTGTATGAGGCAGGCCGTGAAGCTGCGGCTACGGCGATGGAGCAGCAGGAAGCACTCCGCGAGACCCGGGAGTATGAAGCTACCTGGAAGCAGAAATATGAGGAGCTTCTGCAGCGTGAGCAGCAATGGAACGAGCAGGAAGCACAGCTGCGCGAGGAGATTGAGATCTGGCAGCAGGAGGCTGGGGAAGCCGAGGCTCAGGCGGAATCAGTCAGCCGCTCGCGCACCGAAGCAGAGCAGCGGCTGGATGAGATCGGCGAGAGCTATGAGATGGTCCAAGGCCAGCTGCGGCTGGTACAGGCCCAGTTCGAGCTGCAGCAGGGAGAGCTGGAGAAGCTGTCCCAGGAGCATCGCAGCCTGCAGGCGGAATATGCCAAGCTACAGAGTGAATATAATGAATGGATTCAACTGATCGAACAGGATAGTTGAATGGCGGATGCATCACAGGAAGAGCTGTTGTAAGCAGGAATGCTTAGAACGGCTTTTTCTGCTGTGCAGGGACGGGGGACGGATTCATCCTTAGTGGGACTGCAAGGGAGGGCTGCTGTTCTAAAGTTGGCTGGAGTGAAGTAATGGATAGAAGTAATTTCAAATGGAAGGAAAGTTGGCGATGGGAAGGGTTGAGTGGAGAAGATAGCTAGGCTACCATCTTGCACAAATCCTGCACTAAATACAACATTCGTACCTCTGAAGCAGCTAATTGCGGGAAATCCTGCCTAGAATGCAACATCTCAATGCCAATGACCCCTCCACCAGTAACATTCCTGCAAAATGTGCAACATTCGGCGTTCTTAAGCTGCAATCCGTTAGAAATCCTGCAAAATGTGCAACACTTGACGATAACAGCTCATGATGAAGAGCACAAGTGCCCCTGAATCCGCCAGAAGTTAGTTAAATGAGCAAATGAAGAGAACAAGAGCTTTTGACATAATAAGTATTGCAACCGGTTACAACCCGGGGTAGGATGTTGGTTGAGGTGAACGGGATGGATAAAAAATGGGTCAGCGGCGCTGGGGTTGTTGTGCTTTTTATATTGTTGTCATATTTGTTTACAGGCTTCGCGCGTCATTCTGCCCGGATGGGCAATATCGTTAAGGAATTAAGCGGCCAGCCCAGTCAGGACAAGCCCGGATATCATATTGTGCTGATCGAGCAGGAGCGGTACCACCCGTACTGGGAGATGGTCGAGAAGGGGGCGGCGGAGGCCGCAGCGAAATACGGGATAGAGATCGAATTCACGGGACCGGTGCGCAACAACATGGAGGAGCAGATCAGCCTGCTGGAAAAAGCGATTGCCGCTAAGGCGGATGCGATCATCGTGCAGGGGCTCAACGACGAGAAGTTCACGCCGGTGATTGATAAGGCGGTGAACCGGGGGATTCCGGTGATCACGATTGACACGGATGCTCCAGCCAGCCGGAGACTGGCCTATGTGGGGACCGACAATGTAGCTGCTGGTGAGACGCTGGGGCGCATGGTAGTGAAGACGACTGGCGGAAAAGGCAAAATCGGCGTCATCATCGGCAGCGAGCTGGCCAAGAACCAGCTTCAGCGTCTGGACGGCCTGAAGAATATCGTAAAGGACTACAGCGGCATGGAGATTGTCGATGTCCGCAGCTCCAACATCTCGCATATGGAGGCAATCCAGCAGGCGGCAGATATGCTACGCTATCATCCGGAGATCGATGTGATGGTCGGCACCAGTTCAACGGACGCGCTCGGTGTTCTGCAGGCATCGAGAAGCCTGAAGCGTGGTCCGCTGACCATTATCGGCTTCGATAACCAGGCGGAGACGCTGGATGCCATCAGCCGGGGAGCAATCACAGCGACTGTTGCACAGCAGCCCTACCTGATGGGGAATATGGCGGTCCGGCTGCTCCATGAGTATTTTAATGGTGCCCATCTGCAGCCCCGGTACTACACAGGAGTGAAGGTACTGGATAAGACCAATGTGCAGGAGGGGGAGAGCCTATGAGTATCCGATTGAAGCTGCTGATCTGCATTCCGCTGCTGGTGCTGCTGATGAGCTCGGTCTCCTTCGTACTGTTCCAGAGCGGGAAGAATGTGCAGGAGAGCTACCATCTGATGATGAACCGGATCATGCTGTATAAGGAGGTATCCTATGAGGTCGGCGAGAATATGCGCTCCTTGAACCGCTTCATTATGCAGGTGGATACGGACAGCTTCCCGGAGGTAGAAAAGCATCTGGGCGCGGTGCTGGAGCTGCGCAGCAGGCTGGACGGAATGAATACCATCGGGGGCAGCGGCCTTCCGCTGATGAACTACAGCCACCTTATTGATACTTTTGTGGAGCAGGCGGGTCAGATGATTACGGAGATTGACGGACAGGATGCGAATTCGCTGGCAGGTGCCTATATCGGAGCGGAGCAGACGCAGCGGTTCATCCGCGAGGAGGCTCAGGAGCTGGTTGATCTGGAGCTGGACCAATATAAGCCGATCTACGCGGAGATCATGTCCACGACAGCGAAGCTGAACCGGATGGGCAGTCTGCTGGTGATTACTGCGGCGCTGCTTAGTATCTGTATGGCGGTCTGGCTGTCCAGCAGCATTACCGGACCGATCCGCCGCCTGGTGGCAACGGCCAAGCAGATCTCGAAGGGACGGATGGATACCAAGGCGCCGGAGAGCGTCAATAACGATGAGATCAGCATACTGTGCCGCGCTTTTAACGGAATGATCGATAATATCCAGGAGCTGATGAAGGAGAATATCAAGAGTGCGGAGAAGGACCGGCTGGTCAAGGAGCTGGAGCTGAGGATGCTGCAGAGCCAGATCAATCCGCATTTCCTGTTCAACACACTGAATTCTATCGCCAAGCTTGCGTATCTGGAAGGGGCGGCGAGAACCAGCGATCTGACCGTGTCGGTCTCGCGTATGCTCCGCTATAATCTGCAAAAGCTGGACCAGGCCGTTCCGCTACGCGAGGAGGTCGAGCATGTGAATGAGTATATCAACATCCAGCGGGCCCGCTTCCGGGACCGGATTGCTTTTGAGATGGAGATTGATGAGGAGGCGATGGACGGGATGGTGCCGTGTCTGACGCTGCAGCCGATCTTCGAGAATGCCTTCGTTCATGGTCTTGAGCAGATGGAGGAGGGGGCTATACTTACGCTATCGATCCGTTACCGCAGCGGGCAGGTGGAGATTGTGATCAGTGATAACGGGGCGGGCATGAACCGCGAGACGGTAGCCCGGCTGATGGGCTCGACTCAGCAGGAGGCGCCGCATTCCAGCGGGAAGGGCCAGTCTACCGGGCTTGGGACACATAATGTTTTTAAAAGACTGCATTTATTCTTCGACGGCCAGCAGCTCATCGAGATCAACAGCAGTGAAGGGCAGGGGACGGCGGTGCTGTTCCGGCTGCCCTTCCGGACCTCGGCCTAGAGGCACTCACCTGAAGTGAAGGGGGAAAAGATAACGATGTACAAGCTGCTGATCGCAGATGATGAAGCACTGGAGCGGGAGGGGCTGGAGCTGATGATCCGGCATCTGATCCCGGACACTTTCGAATTCCTGCATGCCGGGAACGGGCGGAAGGCGATTCAGCTGGCGGAGGAGCACCGGCCGGATATGATTTTCATGGATATTAAGATGCCCGGTATTCAGGGGCTGGAGGCGGTGCGGCAGATTCGGGAGAAGCTTCCGGCGGCGCAGATTGTGATGATTACGGCGCATGACTACTTTGCATATGCCAAGGAGGGGTTGCTGCTGGGGGTGCGCGACTATCTGCTGAAGCCGGCCCGGAGGGAAGAGGTTGCGGAGGTGCTGAGGAAGCTGATGGTGGTCATCGAGGAGGAGCGGCGGCGCAGGAATGAGCAGCTGGAGCTGCAAGAGAAGCTGGCCCATCTGCTGCCGCTGGCCGAGAATGAGCTGACCCTGATGCTGATGCTGGAGCATGTTCAGGATCTGGAGCCAGAGCAGCTGGCCGGGCTGCTGGAGCTGCACTTCAGCAAGGGCTACGCGATGGTCCTGTCTTTCCCCCGGCACGGGGAGAGCGGCTGGGAGACGTTCCGGCAGTCCAAGCGGGAGATCTATGAAGCAATCAAGCAGTTTGCCAAAACAGGACTGGGCTGCCTCGCCGGACCGCTGGCCGGGCATCAGCTGGCGCTGTTCATTCCCTTGCCGCCGGGGAGGACCGGATATTCCCAGCGTGTCAGCTCGCTGGACTGGGGAGAGCGGCTCCGCACCTATGCCGTGGAGCGCTTCGGCCTGCCCCTTGGCATCGGCATCGGCTCGATCCGCGAGGGCTGGGACGGACTTAGCCGTTCTTACCGCGAAGCTGTACGGGTATGTGCGGATCACCAGCACTCGTTCGGTGTGCATCATTACGATGATATAATCCAGAGCTCGGGGCAGACGGCGGTTTCTCTGGATGAAGAGAAGAAGCTGCTTACCGCCCTGCTCCAGCGCAGCAAGCAGGAGGCCGTCCAGCGCTTCAGCCTGCTGTATGACTCCTTCGAGCAGGTAGGGGAGCAGCCGCTGTCTGCCGTGCGGGGGGAGGTAACCGGCCTGCTGCTGTTCCTGGCCAGAGGCGTTCACTCCACGGCCGGTACGGAGCTGCTGGCTTCGCTGAACGCAGCGGAAGATCCGCGCACTCTGCGGTTAAGCGCGGAGTCCTGGCTGGAGCGGCTGATCGATGGCCTGGAGGAGGAGCAGGAGCATCACCGGTCCCATGTGCATCAGCGGGCGCTGCTCTATATCAGCCAGATGTATAAAGAGGATATCTCCATGGAACAGACGGCCGAATACGTGAACCTGAGCCCGCATTATTTCAGCAAATTGTTCCGTCAGCATGAGGGGGAGACCTTCATTGACTACATCACTCGGCTGCGGATCAATGAAGCGAAACGCCTGATCGCTGAGGAACAGCTGAACCTGAAGGAAATCTGCTATGAAGTAGGCTATAAGGACCCGAATTATTTCAGCCGGGTCTTCAAGAAGGCTGCGGGGATGACGCCAAGCGAATTCCGCCAGCAGCAGGAGAAATCGGGTCCTTGCTGAGTGAGCAAGGACTTTTTTGTGCTGTTGCCCCGGATTATCCTATGAAAGCCGGGTCGGAGAATTACATTACAGCAGGCAAGACCAAGAATGCGGGTGGATGACAAATAAGTGCAGGGAATCGCTGCTCCCGGGTCGGTTTTTCCATGCTACACTTTTTTTGTAAGCGCAATCAAATAAAGGGCTGACGAAAAGGGGCGTAGCAATCGTGAGAAAATACGGAAGAATAGTTTCCCTCGGGGTGGCGGCGATGGTGCTGGCTGCATCGATGGCGGGCTGCGGTGTGGTCTCAAGCGGTGACAACGAGAAGAAGGAATCTGCGGGAGCGGCCAAGGACGGGGACAAAATTGTCATCGGCATGTCCATGGATACCTTGAAGGAGGAGCGCTGGCAGAAGGACCGGGATATTTTCACAGCAAAAGTGCAGGAGCTTGGCGGTGAAGTGAAGGTGCTTGCCGCGAACGGGGATGATGCTACCCAGCTAAGCCAGGCGGAGCAACTGATCTCCCAGGGTGTGGATGTGCTCGTGGTTATTGCCCATAATGCGGAGGCTACGGCTCCCATCGTGGATAAGGCACATAAGGAAGGCATCAAGGTCATTGCTTATGACCGGCTGATTAACAATTCCGAGGTGGATTATTATATCTCCTTCGATAATGTGCGTGTTGGTGAATTCCAGGCTCAGGCGGTTATCGACAAGGCTCCTAAGGGCAATATCGTCTACATCGGCGGCGCGGATACCGATAACAATGCCCACATGTTCAAGGAAGGCGCGATGAATATTCTGAAGCCGCTGGCAGACAAGGGCGATATCAAAATCGTCTACGACCAGTTCTCCAAGGACTGGAAGCCCGAGGAAGCGCTGAAGAATATGGAGAATGCGCTGACCGCGAACAATAACGATGTACAGGGCGTGGTAGCTGCGAATGACGGGACAGCAGGCGGCTCAATCCAGGCGCTGACGGCGCAGGGCATGGCGGGCAAAATTCCGGTATCCGGCCAGGATGCGGACCTTGCCGCGGTACAGCGTATAGCCGAAGGCACACAGCTAATGACGGTCTACAAGCCGATCAATGCGATTGCCACGAAGGCGGCGGAAATGGCGGTGGCGGCTGCCAAGGGCGAGAGCATTTCGACAGATAAGACTGTTAACAACGGTAAAATTGATGTTCCATCCGTGCTGCTTGATCCGATTGCCGTCAATAAAGATAACCTGGATGTGCTGATCAAAGACGGCTTCCACAAGCTGGAGGATGTGTACAAGAACGTTCCCAAGGACCAGTGGCCGAAACAATAAGGGCAGCCTGTACGGCAAGCAGATGCGGCGCCAGTGGCGAACCCGCATCTGCTTGCTGCTTGAGGGCCGGAAGGAGGAACGGCAGGCATGGATGTACTTGAAATGGTAGAGATCAGCAAGAGCTTCCCCGGTGTGAAGGCGCTGGACCATGTGAACTTCAAGGTGAAGCAAGGGGAGATTCACGCCTTATGCGGGGAGAACGGCGCGGGCAAATCCACGCTGATGAAGGTGCTGAGCGGACTGTATCCGGCGGGGACATATGAAGGTGAAATCCGCATCGGTGGCGAAAAGAAGGCGTTCCACAAAATAACGGACGCGGAGCAGGCCGGTATTGCGATCATTCATCAGGAGCTGGCGCTTGTGAAGGAGATGACGGTCGGCGAGAATATTTTCCTGGGGGCAGAGCCGGTGAAGCGCGGGGCGATCCAATGGAATGAACTGTACCATCAGGCTTCGCTGTGGCTGAAGAAGGTGGGGCTGAACCTGTCGCCGGATACGAAGATCGGCAATCTGGGCATCGGCCAGCAGCAGCTCGTGGAGATCGCCAAGGCGCTCTCCAAGCATACCCGGATTCTTATTCTGGATGAACCGACAGCAGCACTGACCGAGAGCGAGGTGTCCATCCTGATGGGCATTCTGAACCAGCTGCGGAGCGAAGGAGTGACTTGTGTCTATATCTCCCACAAAATGCCCGAGGTGTTCGCGCTGGCCGATTCGATTACCGTGCTGCGTGATGGGCGGACGGTGGCAACCCTGAACCGTCAGGAGACGAACGACGATCATGTGGTCTCGCTGATGGTCGGCCGTGAGCTGACGGAGCGTTATCCGCGCGTCCAGCATTCACCCGGAGACAAGGTGCTTGAGGTCGCAGACTACAATGTCTGGCACCCGGAGAAGCCTCAGCAGAAGGTGCTCCGGGATATTGGATTCACGCTCCGTCAAGGCGAGATTCTTGGCATTGCCGGGCTGATGGGGGCTGGGCGGACAGAGCTGGTCAGCAGCCTGTTCGGCGCGTATGGCGGAAGAAGCGAAGGCACGGTGCTGATCGAAGGCAAGGCGGTCAAGATCCGTTCAGTTGCCGAAGCGATCAAGGCCGGGATTGCTCTGGTCACGGAAGACCGCAAGCGCCAGGGGTTGGTGATGGGGATGGATGTCAAGCGCAATACGACGCTGGCCACACTCGGCAAGGTCTCAAGGTTCGGAGTGATCAATGAGAATGAGGAGATCAAGTGGTCCGAGCAGTACGTGAAGGATCTGAAGACGAAGACAGCTTCGCTGGAGACACTCGTCGGCACACTCTCCGGGGGCAACCAGCAGAAGGTGGTTGTCGGCAAATGGCTGATGAGTGACCCCAAGATTCTGATTATGGACGAACCCACCCGGGGCATCGATGTCGGGGCGAAGTACGAAATCTATAACCTGATGAACAAGCTGGTAGAACAGGGAGTAGCCATTATTATGATCTCCTCTGAGCTGCCCGAAGTACTGGGGATGAGCGACCGGATTCTGGTAATGTGCGAAGGACAACTGGTACGGGAATATGATTGGCGCGAAGCAACGCAGGAGAATATTATGCTGGCCGCCACAGGAGGCAGATAGAGATGCAGCTGCAAAAAGAGCTTAAGGAACCTGAAGCGGTTCCGGCCGCCGGAGGATCGCGAATGCGTACCCTGTTCGGCAAAATGGATATGCGTGCCTATACGATGATTGGCGCATTGATTCTGATTTGGGTCCTGTTCGGCGTGCTGAATCCTACCTTCCTGACCTCGCGGAACCTGTCCAATCTGTTCACGCAGATGTCGGTGACCTCTATACTCGCCATTGGCATGGTGCTGGTTATCGTGGCGGGCCATATCGATCTGTCCGTCGGCTCCATCGTCGGCTTGACCGGCGGGATGGCGGCAATACTCAGCAATTGGCTGGAGCTTCCCGCGATTGTAGTGATTCTGGGCACGGTGGCCGCCGGTGCGGTGCTGGGTCTGGTGCAGGGCTGGCTGGTCGCCTATAAAATGATCCCCGCCTTCATCGTCACCCTCGGCGGAATGATGGTGTTCCGCGGGGTGCTGATGGGCGTGACCGAATCGATGACCATTCCGGTATCGGATCCGGTGCTGGCGCTGCTCGGCAATGCTTATTTTGCCTCCGGCTTCGGAATCATACTTGGCGTACTCGCAGTGGCCCTGCTGCTGTATAGCGCGTTCACGAAGCGGCGCTCCCGCAAGAAATACGGGTTCACCGTCGCCCCCCTCGGCATGGATATCGCGAAGGTAACCGGACTGTCCCTGCTGGTGGTAGTTTTCGTGGCCTTGATGAACAATTACAAAGGCATTCCGTTCCCGATCATCTTCGTCATTGTGCTGGCAACTATTTTCTACTTCCTGTCCACCAAGACGACCTTCGGCCGCCATATCTACGCCATCGGCGGCAATATTGAGGCTGCGCGGCTCTCGGGCATCAACATCAAGCGCAAGACGATGCTGGTCTTCATCCTCAGCGGCCTGCTCGGCTCCATCGCCGCGATCGTGCTGACCTCCCGCCTGGCCTCGGCGACCATTACCGCAGGCAATATGGCCGAGATGGACGCCATTGCCGCCTGTGTCATCGGCGGAACCTCGCTGATGGGCGGAGCCGGAACGGTCATCGGTGCTCTGATCGGAGCACTGGTCATGACCTCGCTCGATAACGGCATGTCGCTGATGGGACTGGAGTCGTTCTGGCAGTATGTGGTCAAAGGCTCGATCCTGGTCATTGCCGTCTGGCTGGATATTTCAGGCCGCAGCAAGGGTGTGAAGTAGGAAGGGGCTGTAGCAGCCGCTTAAGCATACAGAGCAAATAAGCCGGCAGGGATGTTGTCCCTTCCGGTTTGTTTGTTGTAGTAAGAAACTATACCATGCAACTGCGAAAAACCGAACATAATATACCAGTGCGCAGGTGAAAGAGCCCAGTGCAGGCCAAACGAGCCAATGAGGTGCACTAGTGCCCCTGAATTCCTCGGATGAGGGCCAAACGAGTATATGTGGTGCACTAGTGCACCTGAATTCCTCAGATGACGGCCAAACGAGCCAATGAGGTGCACTAGTGCCCCTGAATTCTTCAGATGAGGGCCAAAATGAGCTAATGAGGTGCATTAGTGCACCTGAATTCCTCGCATGACGGCCAAACGAGTAAATGAGGTGCACTAATACACCTGAATTCTTCAGATGAGAGCCGTACGAGCTAATGAGGTGCACTAATACCCTGAATTCGCGGATCCCGCTATTCCACAATAATCTTAGCAGTCATTCCGCTATGGCCGGAACCGCACATGATGGCACAGGTCATCTCGTAGGTTCCCGCCTTCTCAGGAAGGACTACCTCAGAGGAATTCTTGGCGTCCAGCCGCAGCTTCATCTCAGGGATTAGTATGCCGTGATTTCCGCTCTCATTTTCGAAGGTGATTTTGACAGGGACGCCCTTCTTCAAATGGTATTCCGGCTGGTCAAAGCTATAATTGGTGGCCGTAATGACGAGTTCTTCCTCCGCCGTCAGATTGCTCCCGGCTGCTGCATTGTTAGCGCTCTCAGAATTGCTGCTGTTGCCTCCGCAGGCCGTTAGCAGAAGCGCAAATATAATAGAACACAGAATAGCCGACTTCCTGATCATGTGCATCCTCCTCATCTACTTGGGCAATTGACCTTAGCATAGCCTAAATCGCTCAAGTTGTCTTGAGCAATCTATGAAAAGGAGTCTAGCCGCCGCTGTCATCACCACTGCAAACTTTGTCGAATTTTGCAAAAATATGATGCAAAAGTGTTTAAAATTAATTATAATTAAGCCTAATATAATTAAAGCTTCATATTATTCGGCTAGAAGCAGGGGAGTCAGATCATTATAGATTACGCATTGCAAAGTGCTGAGAGATGGCACCGGAGAATACTGTACGGATACTGGATCATCGTACTCTGTCTGCTGCTTAGCCAGTTCCTGTATATGCTGTACTCCCGTTCTGATAAGATGCAGACGATATTCAGTCCCGGCAAAGGGCATATGTTCATAGTCTGCAACCTGATGATTATCCTCGCTATGGCCTCTGCCGAGGTCTGGCTGCGCCGCTCGCTCCGTTATCATAAGCAGGCGGTTGTGGTCTGCAGCTTCATGGTTTCCTATCTGATGTATTTTGTGCTTGAGCCTTATGTAGACGGTGCGCAGATGACGTTGATGATGCCGATTATGCTGGCCCTCATCTATTTCGACCAGCGGCTGCTGTATTCGCTTGGAGCGTTCAGCACTGTATTCTACGGGGGGATCTATTTCGGGCTTGAACGGCCGCTGCTCGGCAAGCCGCTGCTGGAGTTTGTGCTGGTAGAGTGTGTGTATGTCGTCTTTGCCTTAATGGCGCAGGGCGTGATTCTCCGTGGCCGCGAGACGCGCGAATATCTGGAGCAGCTCACCAAGTCGGAGCAGGAGCTGATGGTGGAGCGGGCGATCTCGGACAAGCTGCTGAAGATAGATGCGTTAACCGGCCTGTATAACCACAAGACATTCCATGAATACCTGGATTCGCTGCTGGAGCAGTGTGAGAGCAACGGACTGAGGCTGCAGCTTGCGTTAATTGACATCGATAATTTCAAGCAGGTTAATGACAGATACGGACACTGGGTGGGCGATCTGGTGCTCAAGGAGGTGGCGGCCAAGATGGGCAGCCTGATCGGGTTGAATGACTTTGCGGCAAGGTATGGCGGGGAAGAATTCGCAGTGATTTTTACGGATAAAAGCTTTCAGGAAGCCTACGCTGCTCTCGAGCAAATGCGTATCAGCATTGCTGCCATGTGCCATCCGTATGCCGGGAACAAGCCCATTACTGTCAGTATCGGACTGAGTAACTACCAGCTTGGAGACGGCAAGGAGCTGTTGTTCCGCAAGACGGACGATTCGCTGTATACGGCCAAGCGCGGCGGGAAAAATGCTGTAGTGACCTCAGCGGTCACTTCCGTTAAAGGGCATAAACTTACAGAAAACCCCCAAATTCCGGTATAGACCGGGAGCTGGGGGTTTCATTGTCTGCACGTTGTCTTGCGCCGCTATTTGCCTGCTTCAAACGGAGTGGATACCGGCAGGAACAGATCGATGATCCCGATGACCAGTGCGGCAAGCAGGGCACCAAGCACCGAGACACTGACACCGCTGACGACAAACTGGGCAATCCAGATGACTAGGGCGCTGACCAGGAAGCCGACGATACCGCGTCCGAAGGGCGTTGTTTTTTTGCCGAAAATGCCTTCAACGACCCAGCCGAGCAGAGCGATCACCAGAGCAAGCATGAATGCACTCCAGAATCCCCCGACCGTAAACTGCGGAACAATCCAGCCGACCACCATCAGCACGATTGCTGCGACCACGAACCGTACTACATGAGCTAAGAATCTCAATGAACTAACCTCCTTTGGCGTTGGCTTAAGGAAATGTGCGTTGTTATTGTGGCCCGAAGGCAGATTTCTATGCCCAGAAATCATACCCAAATAGCGAAAATGGGCTAAATTAGGTATAATGGTTCCATCTATGAAGGGAGCTGTGACAGTAATTGGACGACAAAATTTTGCATACGCTTGAATATCGCAAGATTTTAAATAAATTGATGCAGTATACGCAGACGCCGATGGGACGGCTGACCGCCGAGCTCCTGAAGCCTTCCGGTGATTTCGAAGGGGTGAAGAAGCTCCTGCAGGCAACGGATGAGGCGGTAAATGTTGACCGGTTGAAGGGAATTCCTTCATTCGGCGGCGTGACCGATATCCGTCCTGCGTTGAAGCGTGCATCAATTGGCGGAATGCTTGGCACGGCAGAGCTGCTTGCGGTAGGTAACACGATTGGCGGGGCCCGCCGGGTGAAGCGGTTCATCCATGCCATGCATGACGATGAGAGCATTCCTTCCCTCTTCGCACAGAGTGATCTGCTGTCGGAGCAGAAGCCTGTTGAGGATGCCATCCGCATGTGTATTGATGAGAACGCCGATGTAATGGATTCGGCGAGCACGGAGCTTGCCACCCTCCGCCGCGAGCTGCGCGGGGGTGAGACACGCATCCGTGAGAAGCTGGATTCGATGATCCGCTCGTCTTCGGTCTCGAAGATGCTGCAGGATCAGCTTGTGACGATCCGTGGTGACCGGTTCGTCATTCCGGTCAAGGCAGAGTACCGCGCCCACTTCGGCGGTATTGTGCACGACCAGTCGGGCTCAGGGGCAACGCTGTTCATCGAGCCGGAATCCATTGTGGCGATGAACAACAAGCTGCGGGAGACGCGGCTGCGCGAAGAGCGTGAGATCGAGATCATCCTGCACCGGCTTACTGCGCTAGTAGGCGATATTGCCGAGGAGATGGCTTATGATATCGACATTCTCGGCGAGCTGGACTTCATCTTCGCCAAGGCGCGTCTTGCACGCGACCTGAAGGCTACCCAGCCGCGGATGAATGACCGCGGATACCTGCGGCTTCGCAAGGGCCGCCATCCGCTCATTCCGGCGGAGCAGGTTGTGCCGCTGGATGTGGAGCTGGGCAATGATTACCGCTCCATCATCGTGACCGGACCGAATACGGGCGGGAAGACCGTGACCCTGAAGACGATCGGCCTGCTCAGCCTGATGGCGATGTCTGGCCTCTTCATTCCGGCCGAGGAAGGCAGCCAGCTGTGTGTCTTCGATGCGATCTACGCCGACATCGGCGATGAACAGAGTATTGAGCAGAGCCTTAGTACCTTCTCCAGCCATATGACGAATATTATATCCATTCTGAAGCGGATGACACCAAAGAGTCTGATTCTGCTCGATGAGGTCGGTGCAGGAACAGATCCGGCCGAAGGCTCCGCACTGGCGATAGCAATTCTGGAGAATATTCACCGGACGGAATCCCGGATGGTTGCCACTACACATTACAGTGAACTGAAGGCATACGCTTATGAACGGGCAGGCGTTATTAATGCCAGCATGGAATTCGATGTGCAGAGCCTGAGTCCTACTTACCGGCTGCTGGTCGGTGTGCCTGGACGAAGCAATGCGTTCGCCATTGCTGAACGCCTCGGGATGCCAAGTGCGATCCTTGAGCATGCGCGCGGTGAAGTGAAAGAAGAGGATATGCGCGTTGAGCATATGATTGCCTCCCTTGAGGAGAACCGCCTCACCGCAGAGAACGAACGCATACGGGCGGAAGAGATTCGCCGTGAAGCGGAGGAGTTCCGTAAGCGGCAGCAGCAGGAGCTGGAGAAGCTGGAAGGCTCACGCGACAAACGCCTCGAGAAGGCAGAGAAGGATGCCAGCGAACTTCTGGCCAAGGCGCGCAAGGAAGCCGAGGAAATTATCAGCGACCTCCGCCGCCTGGCACTGGAGGAAGGCGCATCCGTTAAGGAGCATAAGTTGATCGAAGCGCGCCGCCGGCTGGATGAAGCAGAGCCTGCACCGCGCAAGAAGGCTGTGCCGCGCAGCACGGTCAAGGCGCCGCGCAAGATTCAGCCAGGGGATGAAGTTAAGGTAGCGAATGTGAATCAGAAGGGCCTTGTGGTTGAGTTGAGCGGTACCAAGGAAGCTGTTGTACAGTTCGGCATCATGAAGATGAAGGTCAATCTGAGTGATCTGGAATTCCTGGCCTCCGCACCGGATGCTCCTCCTCCGGCTCTGCGCAGGGCCACAACGGTTAAGCGTACACGCGATGAGAATATCCGTAGTGAGCTTGATTTGCGTGGTGCGAACCTGGAGGAAGCCATTATGGAGACCGACCGCTTCATCGATGAAGCTTTTCTCGGTAATCTGGGGCAGATCTCCATTATCCACGGCAAGGGGACGGGAGTCCTGCGGACAGGAATTCAGGAATATCTCCGCAAGCACAAGCATGTCAAAAGCTATCGGCTCGGGAACTACAATGAAGGCGGCGCGGGTGTGACGGTAGCTGAACTGGAGTAACGCCCTTAGTCCGGCAGAAAGAGGGAAAAGAGTGCAGGATAATATTGATCTTTTGCTGGAACATCCGCTGGGGGCGCTGCTAGGCTACTTCACTGTCGCCATATTGGGGCTGGTCGTCTTTCTGTCCTTCTTCGAAATGGTGACGAAATACAACTGCTGGGAAGAAATCCGCAAGGGGAATGTGGCCGTAGCTATGGCAACCGGAGGCAAAATCTTCGGAATCTGCAACATCTTACGTTTCAGCATTGAAGCAGGGGCATCAATCTATGAGACGATGAAATGGTCGGTTGTAGGCTTTTTGCTGCTGCTGCTGGCTTACTTCCTGTTCGAGTTTTTTACTCCGGTCTTTTCAATTGATGAAGAGATTGCTGCGGATAACCGGGCCGTAGGACTGACAGCTATGCTGCTCTCCATATCCTTGTCCTATGTTATCGGCGCGGCCATATTCTGAATTAGGGGGCAGGGAGATGAAGCTGCTGGTTCGGATTCTGTTTTTTTCAGCCCTGGCTTTTATAGCGGCCGGCATTATATATTTAACGGTGAATTGAACCGAATGTGAGTAAGCGAAGGAGATTATACAGATGGAGACAACAGTTTGCCCATGGTGCCATACCGAGATTGTATGGGATGAGGAGTTTGGACCCGAGGATACCTGTCCTCATTGCAATAACGAGCTTAGCGGCTACCGCACAGTGACGATAGGTGCAGAGGATATAGAGGATGAAGAGCCGGATATGCAGGAAGCTTCCGGGGAGGAAGAGATCAGCGACGATAATTTGTGGGATGACGACGACAAGGATAGCGTGGTGCCTGTATGGGGTACGCTGAGCCAGTTCGGCGATGACTATGATCTGAAGCGTTATGAGGACATGGTCTCGGGCTTGCTGGCTGCCCAGCTGGAAGCGCCGGAATGTCCGCAATGCCATGAGCTGATGCTTCACTCCGGTACGCAGCAGGTGAACGGGTTCACCCCGGCAACGCCGGAAGCGCTGGGCGGCGCAGCCGTGCTGAAGCCTCCCTTCGCGCTGAATCTGTACGTATGCCCTTCCTGCTTCCATGTCCAGCACAGCCTGGCGCAGGAAGACCGCATCCAGCTTGTCCGCAATCTCAGCACCGCAGCCGAATAAATATCGGATTCATGCTTTCCCTGCCGTCTGGACATGTTAGTGATAGATGAAGTGTCTTAGGACGAGCAGGGAGGGTTAAGCATGAGAGGTTCAGAACGGGCACAGGCGGCGCTGCTGCTGGCCGTAGGCGGACTATACCTTCTGGCTACAGTGCTAGCAGGGACGTTCCTCAACGTATATCTGTGGAAAAGCCGGCAGAACTTCGCCATGATCGGCTGGTTCACCGTGGCCCAGCAGCTTGCCGTGGGTCTCAGCTTTTGGCTGGGCGGCAAGTGGGTGAAAGAACATAACAAAATGAATGCCCTGCGGCTGGGAATTGCCGTATCGGGCTTTTTTTATTTGCTGGTGCTGTGGCTGCAAGGAGAATCGGTGCATTTCATTTGGCCGCTGGGCGGTGTCCTCGGGCTATCCATCGGGCTGTATTGGCTGGCGTTCAATATTGTTTTCTTCGAGATTACGGACGCTGCGAACCGCGATTTCTATAACGGATGGATGGGCCTGCTAGGTTCTCTGACGGGAATAGCCGGACCCTGGGTGTCCGGCTGGATGATCTCCCGCTGGCAGGGCGGACAAGGCTACCGTATGGTATTCATATTGTCTTTATGTATCTATGGGGTGGCTGCTGTGCTAAGCTTCTGGCTGCGCAAACGGCCGCGCGGCGAAGCCTATCTCTGGCTGGAGCCCTGGCGCGAGCTTGCCCGCAGGCGCAGTCCTTGGCGGCCAGTTGCGGCGGCGCTAGTGTTCCAGGGCATCCGGGAAGGCGTATTCTCCTTCCTGATCGGTCTGCTCGTCTACATTGCAGCACAGGAGGAGAGCAAGCTGGGACAGTTCGCACTGCTAACCTCCGCCGTCTCCCTGATCAGCTATTATGCAGCCGGCAGATGGTTCAAGCCCCGTGCCCGGCTCGGCGGTATGCTGGCAGGCAGTCTGCTGCTCATCGCCTTCCTTCTTCCGCTGCTGTGGAAGGTGAACTTTACCACCCTCCTAATCATGGGAATCGGGACCTCGCTCTGCCTGCCGCTCTACATGCTGCCGATGCTGTCCACCAGCTTCGACCTTATGGGAGTGTCCGAGGAGAGCGCCGGCAAACGCGTGGAGCTGGTAGTGCTCAGGGAGCTTAGCCTGATGAGCGGCCGCCTGCTCGGGTTACTGATCTTCATCGCCGTGCTGTCACTGGACCAGTCTCCGCAGACGATCACGCTGCTAATGCTGCTGCTGGGCGCTGCGCCGCTGGGGAGTTGGGTGGTGGTGCGGAGGGTGCTGGGGCAGAGGGGGAGGGTCTGATTGTTTTCATCAAATATCTAGGAATCGGGTGGGGAGATGTACGAGTTTCATGGCTGGGCTACGATCCGGGAGACGTTTGGAGAAGAAGACGCTGGAAATTTAGAGTTGGTGTTCAAAAATATACAAAACTTTATCTTAGAGTTGGGTTGGAGTGCTGGACTCTTAAAAGTCTATGCTGCAAATGGGACGTATCATCTTGCTGTAGGAGGATTTTTGAATCACAAAAGTTTCGAGGCCGGGGAGATCCTTGAGCTATATCAATTCATCGCAGACCAAGCACCGGGCTCTTATGGCTTACTCTATACAAGAGATGATGAGGATATCGAAGGCTACGATAACGAGTTCAAAGTATTCGTACTAGCCCGCGGAACTTTAAGGCGGCAAGAGGATGCGTGGTTATCACCGTTTGTTCCGGTCGTGGAGGATGGCATATTACAGTGACCAAACAGGAGAGGATTCAAATGTTTGCAATGAGTGTAGATGAAGTTAACTTAGAAATCAAGAAAATCAATACGTATTTAAGCCGATGCTTATGGATGGATTTTGAATTTTGTCGCATGGATGCAGGACAAATTGTTTTGTCAGGCAGCATCGACCTAAGTAGTAATGAATATGTGATAGATATTAAGTTTGAAGAACCGTATTTTGTTTCAACTTTATTTTTATGGCATGCAGATTCAGCCAAAGTTTTTATTGAACTAGCCAATACTGATGAAATCATTGTAATGAATCAAAAATACAGGGTGGAAATAGGGAATTACATTTTCAAAGTCAGTGTAGAGGGTTTTGAGAACCCGCCTATTTTTATAGCAGCCAAAAAAATATCATTCAAAATCTTAGAAGAACCTTCTATTTCTGTTGAACATACATAAGAAGCTTTACTTTAGATAAATGGCGAGGTGAGAGAATGTTCTCAATTGAGGTCAAGACAGCGTTCTTCATCAAGGTTGCCAACATCGTTGCTATTGAAGGAAAGCCAAGTGGAAATCTTGAGGGGAAATTTCTTCATGATGAAACCGATAATTCTAAATCTTATTTAGTGAAGGAAGTTGCACTGGTCAATAGTAATGAATACATTAGTCCTACAGAATCCATGACAATACAATTAGAGCCAGGCGACTATAATGCTAACGATTTAATAGGTGGAAAATTAATTAGCGGCGTTTAACAGGTCGATTATTAGATGCCTCTATAATTTGATTTGATAGTAATGTGCAAATATTTGAAGGAAATGTTATTAGATACTAAAGAAATTAGGTATATTAAACGAATCATATCTCTAGCTGAGAGATTTAAAAAACTTGCTTAGATTTTTATAACCCAAATATCCCTATTCCGCTGTACAACAGGTTGATTATGGTCATTTTTCACCATGTCCGACCTGTTTTTTTGTTATGTCAGTTTTCTAAGCCTAGTAGAATTAAATTACGTGGTGCTAAGATAAAAGGAGTGAAGAAATGCAAGTCAAAGATTCCATGTTCATGATGGCAGTGGGTATACCATGTGCAGCATGAGATTTTAAGCGGAGGTTTCAAATATGTTTAAAGAACTAGATATCCTTTTATCTGCCGAAACAACAGTGGATTCTTGGTACGATGATGGCTGTGTCATAGCTGGTGAGATACTTTCAGAGTTTAGCCCAATTGATTGGATTGAATTGTCTAATCAGATCCTTAGCAGGCCAATAGAATGGCAGAGAAAAATAGCATATTGCTTGGATAACAAGTGTAGTGTTCATGAACTTAACATTCTAATCCCTTTTGCTCAATACTAATGATGAAGATTTATTCGAGGTATGCATTGACACTCTAAGAAGTTATTCAATCAAGAAAGTGAAAATATGATATTGGATAACCCCCAGATTCTACAACGTGTAAATGACTTACTCACTACTAGCTAGCATACCAGTAATTAGCTGCGTTTGAAAAAGTATTGCTAAAAGGAACTAAATTAACTGGAGTTCGGGGGCTAGAGGACACTTTTATAAAAAACATCAATATTGGGACGCCAGAACAACCAAATATTTTAGTAGGTGAAAAAGCTAGAGGATGGTTACAAGATAGTATTTAGCCCTTTAACATTAGATAAACTTTCAAAAGCCCTTTCCCACTTGAATGATGAGTAGGCATGAGCTTTTTGCATATCTAATATTAAAGAAGGACGAAAGGAATGGCATAACAAGTACAGACAGTAGCAGAGGAGTTAAGACGTTCAAGTCGGGGGAGGTGCTGAGTATAATGACTACGGTAGTAAAAATTGCTATTGATACAAATTTTAATTATTTTGGGCCGAGTAGACCTACTATATCTCCATTTGTAATCTCTTATTTCGATTTACATGCGGGAGACATCGTAATTGGATTTCAAGATGATCAGGAGTGGGAAGGAAGTATTGGATATGCTCCAAACTGCCCAGAAGAGATGGAATGGTATTTGGATTTAAATGGAAGTGTAGAGTATTCTGTTACAAAAGAAAGGGAGCAAGGGAGGGACGAGGGAAGAAGAGCATCCTATCCAATCGGTGAACTCAGTGGTGAGGTTGCAGTAGCAAGCAAAATGCTTTCCGATGGAATAGATATTGATAAGGTACTTAACTATACCAGGCTTTCACGAACAAGGTTAGAAAACATTAAGAAAGAGTTATCTGAACAAAACGAGAGATAATGAGCCTTTAAAACCTTGATTGGCCCATGCTATTTAAGTTTTCCCTTTGCCTTAGCAATCTAAGATGTATGGATAATAGTATAAAAGGAGCATTATAGATTCAGCACCAGACAGGCTCAAAAGTACCATTTGCTGATGAGGTGAAAGCTATGGAAGATTGGAGAAGTATTAAAATACCCGGTATTGCATCGATACGAAAATGTGTCGCTGAATTTGAAATTCAGGAATTAGAGAAAACGCCATATTCAAAATTTAAAGTGAAAATCTTTGAAGGGGTAAAGGGAGAACTAACAGGGTATACAAATCTTTTGATAAATGATACTGATGGTTGCCCCTACCCTGGCGTAGGACGGGGTTTTACCATCGAGGATACACTGAAAAATACTTTAATAAATTTCCTTGAGACACTTAGTCAAAAAGAATTATGGCATAAAGATGAATTTACAATTGCAGATCCATCCGATTTTTAGTTAATCAACAACCTTTCCAGATGCTAACCTTAAACATTTTACAAAGTTGTTCTAGTAACGGTGGTAGAGTCATGAACCCACTGAAGGTGCAAATTCTTGGAAGCTAATATTCTGCGGGAAAATTTGATAAGCGGATCAAAAACCGAAAAATTAGACAAAAGATCAGTTTGATTCATTTAATAAGAATATAGAGTATTTTGACGAGATGCTGTGTGTCTTACTAGAATTTTCAATCACTGAAACTGGTAGAGAAGTGAAGATTGAGGTTTTAGATGCAATTTCAAAGGCAGCTGTATTTCAAAAAATAACTAACATTAATTTCTATAAGTTTCTTGAAAACTTGGACAATACTCCTGAAGAATGTTTAAGCAGATGTATCGATATACTAAGTTTTACGCAAGATGCATTATCTTCCAATAATAAAAAGATATCTCAACCATCGGAACCCATATGTTCGTGAATCTGCTGTATACACAGTCAAAGAAATATTAGGATAACCTCTCACGTTGATGATTAGAGAACACCAGGAGGAGTAAGGAAAACCATACCCTCAGGAAACTCTAGGAAAACCATATAGGAGTGTAATCAATGGAGATTTCAAGATGGTTACAAGAATGGTACACCACACAATGCGATGGAGAATGGGAGCATGGCGGTGGCATTAGAATTAACTCTATTGACAATCCCGGGTGGCATGTTGTAATTGCTTTGGACGGATTAGAGGTGGAGTATAAGCAGATGGATGTAGTACGAGTAGAGCGAACGGATGATGACTGGATTTATTGTAAAAAACAAGATGGATGTTTCACTGGTGCGGGCGGTCCGGGGAATCTTGAGGAAATACTAAACATTTTTTATCAGTGGGCAACAAGTAATACATAAGGAGAGTGAATGGAATTATTATTTATAGCATAGCAAATGAACCAATAAAACTTAATGTTGATTCCCTTGAACACTCAAACTTAGATAACCTTGACTTGCATAGAGCTATACTAAATAAAGAGAATTTATGTGGAGCAAGTTTAAGCGGAACCAATTTACGTGGTGCAGAGTTAAGAGAGGCAAATTTAAGTAGAGCGAATTTAACAAGTGCTTTGTTAATGGTGACGATGCTTGAAAGATCTATATTGGAGTCTTCAAACCTTACAAATGCCAAGCTAACAGGAGCTATCTTAAGAAATGCTAACTTAAATAACGCTAATTTAGTTGGAGCTGATGTATGGAAGACTGATTTTAAAGATGCAAAATTAATGGGAGCTAATATGATGTGTGAAAGGATACAAGATTGCCTTTTAGAAGGTGCCTTATTCGATGATAACACCGTTTGGCCATTAGGGTTTGACCCTTTGGAATACGGAGCAATTAAGGTTGAAAATAAACAATCCTAAGGAATAAAGCCTTCAGGAAAAACCGCTATTGTTCCATTGCTGCTTCTCTAGGATGGACCTGGATTGGAGAAAAATATGGATTTGTTGAAACTATGCGATCTAAAGGAAGTAAATGAGAGCCGTATTGAGTTTGACTATTATGTTCCTTTTAGTATTGAAATAGGAAATAAGAATTCACTAGCAAACGAGGATACTGTGTATTGGAGAACAGGAGATATAGAAAAATCGTTAATAGAATTTGGAATAGGCTCAAAAACAGGGGTACTTAGAAATCTAACATTAACCGCAGTCAAAAATGCAGTATTAAATGATGTGGTCATTAAAAGTAATAAATTAGTTGAAGCTACTCCTTTTTTTGATTTAGGAATCATTCCTGATAGTGGAATATATGATTGCATCAATGATTTTCAAGTATGTTTGGAAAAAGAAGCGATCACAACGATCATTGGTGAAGCAGATAAATGCCATACCTTAGTCAGATTTGGAAGAACGAACATTGGTTTTAATTATGAGAATTATATCACTCATGTGACCGTGAATGAATTAACTATAGATGAGTATAGGGAATTGAAGAACGCATTGAAACTTTGATTGGAGTGATACCTTGAAGAAAATTAATCAGACAGAGTTGAATATTCTTATTCAAGATCACAATTTATATCTCAACACAATTACTGATCAAATTAAAAAGGGACAAAGATTAATACTTGATGAAGTTGACTTTACTGATAATGATTTATCGGACTTAGATTTTGTAGAAACATATATTACAAGTTCTCTTTTTAAAGGTAAAGTGTTCAACAATACTAATTTTGGGGGCGCAGAATTATATGACTGTATTTTCATAGATACTTTATTTGAAAACTGTAATTTAGGAAAAACTGCTCTTGATTATGCCATCATTACAAGTTCGAAATTTTCTAATTGCAATTTTATTTCTTTAGAAACTTATGAAGCTCAATTTGAGAATTCATCATTTAAAGATTGCCTAATAAATAGTGCTTTCTCAAGTTGTATTGTTAAAGATGTTGTTTTTGAAGAATGTAAGTTTGTTTCTACAGATTTTTGGAGATGTGTAGTTGAAAATTTAAAGATTTCTTCAAAGAAGAAAGATATAGATTTATTAAGACTTATTAAAGAAATAAACATAGGAACTTTTGAAATGCCTAATTTAATTAATGCGGAGAGTGCCATAGAATACTTTAAAAGTAAATGTATGATGGATAAAATTTAACTAATACCGTCACATAAGCCAAGACCACACCAGCCCTCCTTGCCATTAGTCAAAATCCCTTTCCACTGCTTCTTGCAATAGCCTAAATTCATTCCTATAAAATTCAATCAAGCCGTCCCTCTTCATCCATGTCAGCTCTCTGGATAGGGCGCTGCGGTCTACGTCCAGATACTCGGCCATCGCTTTCCGGTCAAAGGGAATTGTAAAAGTCTCCGTTCCCGTTTCGCGCACAACTCTTGTTAAATAAGTCAGGACCTTATCGCGAATAGTCGGCATAATCAGACAATCATTCCGGTCATGCAGTTCTAACGCCCGTTCGGCGATACTATCGAAAAGATTACCAAGTAATTGTTCGTGTGCCATACCTAACTTTGTGCAAGGGCTCAATATGTTTTGGACCGGAATAAACAGAACCTCAAGTGGTTCTATTGCCTGTATTGACATTGGGCATCTTCTTCCACGGCTGGCAGCTGTTAGTACAGCGGTATATCCACCAGGATAATGGAGGGATACAATAATTTGTTTTCCTTTGACGTTCAATTTCGTACTTTGAGCGGTACCCTGCAATATGATGCCGACATCATCGACGAAATCCCCCTCACGGACCACCATCTCATCTTTTATATATTCTTTCTGCGTGGCTGACAGACATTCAAGCATTTGGGGAATATCATCTGGAGAAATCCCTGAAAATAAACGTGATTGACAGAGGGAAGCTAAGTTATTCTGAGCGGCTTCGCGTTGCATGTGCAACATCCTTTTTCTTTTTACTATACTATATTAATTATACATACACACGAAGTTTAGCCACCTTGTCTAAGGTTAGAACGGAGGAAGAACAATGCAAGCGAAAGAAGATTCAATCAAAGCGAGAAACCGGCTGTTAGCCACTAAGGTTATTAAAAATCTGCAAAGCAGAAAATTTGAAGCCTATTACTGTGATAACGCCATTGAAGCTGCAGAAAAGGCGCTATCCTTAATTCCGGAAAAGTCTTCGGTATCATGGGGCGGGTCCGTCACGCTTGAGGAAATCGGGCTTCTTGATCGGGTACGTCAAGGCAGTTATAGAGTCACTGACCGTGATACAGCACAGACGATGGAGGAACGTTATGACCTCATGTGCCAATCTCTTTTGTGCGATACCTATTTAACCAGCTTCAACGCGGTTAGTGAGGATGGGATATTGGTTAATATCGACAGTGTGGGCAACCGGGCGGCAGCGATTACTTTTGGACCGAGAAGTGTGGTTGCTGTCGTGGGGATGAATAAGGTGTGCAAGACCGCTGAAGACGCAGTAATCAGAGCCAGAACCTATGCCGCCCCCATTAACGCAAGCCGTTGTTCAAGTTCGTCCAGCCCATTCTTACATTCACCGCAAAAAACGCCCTGCCTGGTCAATGGTGCTTGCGCAGATTGTAAATCGGATGATTGTATCTGTTCTTACATCGTCGAAACAAGAATGTGTAAAACAGCGGGGAGAATTAAGGTTATCCTCGTTGGTGAATCTTTGGGATTTTGAAAAAGAACTAATAGCGGCTTTAGGGTAGGAGAATCTCCTCTATCCCAAGCCGTTTTTTCTATTTGGGAGGAAAGTTGATCTAAAGTTAGACTGAATAGCAGACTCAGAATATACTGATAGGAGCAGCATTAGAAAAAAGTTCGGAGGCAACCATCTAAATGACAACTGTGCGAAAACAACTGGAGCGGACGACAGATGCAGAAGAGAGAATAATCATGGCCCATTACAATGATCAAACGGTCAGAGTCTACCAAGCATATAATCATAAAATTGCAGATGAGGTATCAGAGTTTGGGCAATTCGGGCCTTCTTTCAAGATAGATAGAATGACCTGGATCAAGCCTTCTTTCTTATGGATGATGTACCGGTCAGGGTGGGCGACCAAAACGGATCAGGAGCGGATATTGGCGATTGATATTACCAGAGAGGGCTTCAATCATATTTTGTCTCAGGTGGTGCTGTCCTCATATGATCCTGACTTGTATGCTTCCCAAGAGGAGTGGCAGACGAAGTTACAAGCTTCCCAAGTGAGATGCCAATGGGACCCGGATAGAGATATCCATGGGAACAAATTGCCGCGAAGAGCCATTCAGTTAGGTCTCAGGGGCGATATGGTGCATAAATTCATCTACGAATGCATAGTAGAAATCACTGATATTACTGAGTTTGTAATCGATACCAGAGAGGCGATACAATCCGGGAAGTTCAGCACGGGGGTGTTGCCGAAGGAGACCCCGTATCCTGTGGAGAATTCTATTCAAAGAACTTTAGGGATACTTATGTGAAAATGATTTACCTTCAATCCCTATCAATTGAACTTGGGAATTTAAGTTAAGGGAAAGTGGCGGAGGGGAATTTTGGAACTGTAGGAGCGGTAGCGACCGCCTTTGTCTGCGGATTTCAACCGTTATAACGGTATAAAATCATGAAATCTGCAGAAGGGCAGCGGCCGGAAGTCCAAAACTTCTCTGGAGTCACTGATAATCCCAAAACATAAAATTCATTAGTTCAATCTATATAGCTGTAATTGCACAAAAGACAAGGAGAACCCATGAACATTAGAGTGTTGATCGTAGAGGATGACCCGATGGTGGCGAAGTTTAACCGGCATTATCTGGAGCAGGTTGCGGGCTTTGAGTATGCGGGCTGGGCGGCGACAGGGGATGAGGCGATGACTATGCTGGAGAAGGAGCAGGTAGATCTGGTGCTGCTGGATATTTATATGCCGCGTGTCAGCGGGCTGCAGCTGCTCTCTGCTCTGCGGGAGCAGGGGAGCAAGGTGGATATCATTGTGATCTCCGCCGCCAGCGACAATGCCAGCATCCGCAAGGCACTGCAGAACGGGGCCGTGGATTATTTGATCAAGCCGTTCGAGTTTGCCCGGTTTCAGGCGGCCTTGTCGGCGTATCGTGAAGATTATAAGCTGATGCACAAGGAGCATCTCAGCCAGGAGCAGCTGGATAAGCTGCTGCGGCATTCGCTCGGGACGGAAGAGGAGCAGTCCGCTGCCTTGCCGCTGCCCAAGGGACTTGCCGAAGGCACACTGGATAGCATCTGGAGCACGATTAACCGGCTGGAGAGCCGGGTGTTCTCCACCGAGGATATCAGCAGCCATGCGCCCATCTCGCGGATCTCGGTCCGCAAATATCTGGCTTTTCTGACGGAGGCAGGCATTCTGGAGATGGAGCTTAGCTACGGGGCAGTAGGCAGGCCGGTGTATATGTATAAGGTGAGACCTGAAGGGCATGAACTTATCCGTAAATATCTATAGGCTTTCTCTATAAAATAAAACGGAGTCACGGTGTCCCGAGGCTGCCTCAGGCGTTCCATGACTCCATATAGCCTTCACATTAGCTGTGAAGGTTATTAAGCTATGCCATACATAAACGTGCGCAGAATCAATCGAAGGCCTGCTGCAGAGCCAGCGGACTGAACTCGTTAATGATTTTGTAGGCTACCAGGTGCGGGTTGTTCATGTCATTGTCGTAGATAATCATGTGATGCTTGCCCTTCAAAATAATGTCGAACCGCTGCTTCCGGTCGGCCTGCACGATGGTCATGTAATAGCTGTACTTGTTGTCAGTGTTGACATTGCGGGCGGATTTCATCAGGCGGACACCAGAGAAATCATCGTAGATCCGCTTAATCGCTTCCGGCTCGGTGAGCACAACATCCTTCTGTTCACCGGGAACAGAAGACAGGCGGGTAATTTCCAGTGCAGCGATATCTTCCAGACGGATGGTTCGGGCAACTACTCTTTTGAATGAAGTATAGCGGCTTGCGGTGTAGCTCATCAGGGAGACACCGGCTGCTGCCAGAACAGCACCGGCCAGCCAATATTTTTCGCTTTTTTCCATAGTTTCTGCTCCTCCTAGTGATACGGTTGTATAAGCTCCAATTATAAATCTATAACCACATTCAAGCAAATTCACTACCTTTATTTACTTTATCATTTCTTTAATTACTAAATATTCTAGTGAGGGCTCCTTCAGGTTATGATGATTGTGAAAATATGCACAATGACAATTGGAGGAGAACAGTATGAATAGAAAGAGATGGGGAAGTCTGCTGGGCAAAGGGTTGCTGCTGGCAAGTCTGGTGGTATTGCCTGCATGTAACAGCACCAAAGGGGAGTCTACGGACATCGTAATTATCGGCGGCGGCGGCGCGGGAATGACTGCTGCCATTGAAGCGCATAATCAGGGAGCTAAGGTGATACTGATCGAAAAAATGCCTATGCTTGGAGGCAATACCGTCCGTGCGGAAGGCGGATTGAATGCGGCAGGAACACCTTATCAGGCAGCGGCTGGCATCAAGGACAGTCCGGAGCTGCATTTCGAGGATACCATGAAGGGCGGCAAGAACCTTAACAACCCGGATCTGGTCAGAACGCTTACGAACGGTGCGGCGGCTTCGGTGGAGTGGCTGAAGGAGAATGGAGCCGAGCTGTCTGAAGTGGGACGCGCAGGCGGGGCAAGCGTGAACCGGATTCACCGTCCGGCAGGCGGGGAAGCGGCAGGGAATTTCATCGTAGTCGCGCTGAAGAAGAAGCTGGAGGAGTACAAGATTGATGTGCGCCTGCGGACGACTGCTGATGAGATCGTTAAGAACAAGGACGGCGTGGTTACCGGGGTGAAGGTGACGGACAAGGATGGCAAGCAGTACACGATTAGTGCGAATTCCGTTATCCTGGCGGCTGGTGGTTTTGGAGCCAACATGGACATGATCAAAGGGTACCAGCCGAAGCTGGAAGGGTTCTCCACGACTAACCACCCGGGCGCAACCGGCGATGGTACAACGATGGCAGAGAAGATCGGCGCCAAGCTGGTAGACATGAAGGAGATTCAGATTCATCCGACCACCATTCCGAATCAAGGCGTGCTGATCACGGAAGGGGTACGCGGAGACGGTGCAATTCTGGTCAATAGCGAAGGCAAGCGATTCACGAATGAACTGCTGACCCGCGATGTCGTGTCCCAGAATATTCTGGCCCAGTCCGGCAAAGTAGCTTACCTGATCTTCAATGATGAGCTGCGTGCGAACCTGAAGGCAACCGAGGTTTACTTTGGAATGGATCTGGTCAAAGAAGCGGCAACTCCTGAAGAATTGGCGGCACAGATTGGTGTAGACGGCAAAGCACTGGCAGATACACTGAATACGTATAATGGCTTCGTTGCTTCCGGTAAGGATACAGAGTTTGAACGGCCGGATCTTGAACTGTCTTTTGAAAAAGGTAAATATTATGCAATTCAGGTAACACCGGGAATCCACCATACCATGGGCGGAGTAGCGATTAACACTCAGGCACAGGTGCTGGATACCAAGGATCAGGTCATTGCCGGACTGTATGCTGCGGGCGAAGTAACCGGCGGGGTACACGGCGCCAACCGTCTGGGCGGGAATGCACTGGCAGACATCACCACCTTCGGCCGGATTGCAGCGGATGAAGCTGTGAAGGCACTTAAGAAATAGAAACTTTCCAGAAGGAGGAATTACTCATGCACAAGTGGACAAAAACGTTGCTGTTCTCTGCCCTTGCGGCTGCAACAGTACTTACGGCAGGATGCTCTTCATCTTCCGGCAAGTATGTAGACGGGACGTATGATGGAACAGGTAAAGGGGTCAAGAGTGATATTAAAGTGGCGGTAGAAATCAAGGATGAGAAGATCGGCGCCATTACCGTAGAGGAGCACAAGGAGACGCAGGCGATGATCGATGCGGCAGTGGAGAATACCATTCCTGAAATTATTGAAAAGCAAACCACAGAAGGCGTAGACGCCCTCTCCGGTGCTTCCGGCTCCAGCGGCGGAATTATTGAAGCGGTGACCCAGGCGCTGGAACAGGCCAAGAAGCAGTAAGCTATCATCCAATTAATAGAGTTGTGAAAAGTTCAGCCCAGCAAGCCCAGCCCTCCTGTCTCCGGCAGAACGGCTGGGCTTGCTTCATTCTTCTATTCCCCAGAAGCGAGCCCCGGGAGCAGCTTTACAAATTCAGGTTCAACTAATATAGTTCGAAGGGAAAAGGACATGAAGGGAGGTCATCACGCAAGTGGCCAGGAAAAAAAGCTACAGTCTGCGCACAATGATCGCCGTTATGGTGTCTGCCGTTGTCCTGCTGGTATTGCTGATTTTATATTTTATTTTCCGCAATCAGATTATTCCGCAGACCCGGCAGGCGCTGGAGGATAAGGCGATTACGATTGCCCGTACCATCGCTCTGATTCCGCTGGTCTCTGAGGGACTCAGTGAGGGCAACAGCAAGGAGATTCAGGACTACACCTCAAGAATCGCCCGCCGCAATGATATTATGTTCGTGGTAGTCACAGATATGAAGGGTATCCGCTATTCCCATCCGGATGCCTCGCTGGTCGGACTGCCCTTTGCGGGAGGAGGCCAAGAGATATCGCTGCGCGGAGGGGAGAGTATCTCCGAAGGGGCCGGCCCGCTCGGCAGATCCCTGCGCGGCTTCGTGCCGGTCTATAACAACCGGGGGCATCAGGTGGGTGTGGTCATTGCCGGTCTGTCCCTGGAGCGGGTTGAGCGGCTGGTCCTGCTGAATGAGTGGACGATTATTGCGATTCTGGTCTCGGGAGCCTTGCTTGGAGCGGGAGGAGCATTCATTCTGGCAGCGCAGATCAAGCGGATGGTGTTCGGCATGGAGCCGGAGGACATCTCCAAGCTGCTCCAGGAACGCAGTGCGATGCTGGAATCCACGCGCGAGGGAATTATTGCCGTAGATCAGAAGGCGCGGATTACCATCCTTAATATGGAAGCACAGCGGCTTCTGCGGGCAGCCGGGATTGGCGGGAGCGCCATGAACCGGCAGATTGCCGAGTTTTGGCCGGAGCTGGGTCTGGAGCGGGTATTGGCTGAGGGAGAGGGGATACAGGACCAGGAGCTGGAGCTGGGAGACAGCTCTTTATTGGTGAACAGCCTGCCAGTCCGGGTGAACGGTAACATCGTTGGCGCGATTGCCACTTTCCGGGATGAGACTGAGCTGGCTGTGCTGGCGGAGAAGCTGTCGGGAATCTCTGTCTATGCAGAAGCACTGCGCTCCGGTGCCCATGAGTTCATGAACAAGCTGCATGTCATTATGGGTATGACGCATATGGGCCTGTATGATGAGCTGCAGCAATATATTCTGGGAACGGTAAGCAATTACCAGAAGGAGATCGGGTCGATCACGAGACAGATCAAGGACCCGGTGATGGCCGGATTTCTGCTGGGGAAGCTGAGCCGGGCACGCGAAGCGGGGATAGAGCTGTTGCTGACTGGAGACAGCTATCTGCCGGAGCCGGCTGATCCGCAGGTGATTCATGAGCTGATTACGATTGCCGGCAATCTGCTGGATAATGCCCTGGAGGCGCTGGGGGAGCTCTGCGAGCAACCCGTGAAGCGGGTGGAGCTTGCTTTTCAATATGAAGAGGGGCGGCTGCTATGCGAGGTTAGCGACAACGGTCCGGGAATTCCGGCGGGCCTCAAGGAGAAGATCTTCGTTCAGGGTTACTCCTCCAAGGGTGAACAGCGGGGAATCGGGCTGTATTTGGTCAAGAAAAGTGTGGATAAATTAAAGGGCCATCTTGAGCTGGCCGCCGTCTACGGTTCAGGGGGGCATTTTATAGTTGATGTGCCTTATGAGGTGAAGGGGGAGGAGGAGGAGGGTGAACTGTGCCGTACCGTGCCGGAGCACCCCTCTACTAGAAGGGGAGACCCAGGAAACAGAATCGTATGATATCCACTATTCCATGAGCAAGCATGGCAGATGTGAGGTCCCGCTTGCGCTGTAGTATTGCAAAGGGCAGGCCGAACAAGAGGATATACATGAGAGTGCTGATGATGCCGGGGATGATTCCACCCTGAATGAAGCTGTCCGGCGTGTGGACCAGCACATGGGGAACGATCATCATGAACCAGACGGTAAATTTTTGGGCTCTGGTATCGGCTCTGCCGTGCATCAGGGACAGGCATAGGGCATAGAACAAGGTACGTAGGGCTAGTTCTTCATAAATGGCCGGACTGAGCGCCACTCTGAAATAGATTAGCTTCAGGCTGAATCCATCGAGGCTTTGTCCGCTCAGCACTAGATTGATGATTCCGAGCAGAATGCCGGCGGCGGCTCCCACGAATAGGCTCATGAAGATTGTTGAGGCGCTGGCTGTGTTGAGAAAAAGAAGCTTTCCTTCGTTATACTGGTTGAAGGTGCTTAATACAGCCAACGATGCCATTAACGTGAGCAGGCTCACCTCAATCATGGAGAAGAGGGACAGATTAATATAGGCGACAGCTACAGCAGCGGCTAGCAGGATAGAGAGCAGAATCTGCCGCTTCGACGGCAGCTTGTGTTTTACAAGCAGCAGCACGCTAATGAGGAAGGCCCATACGCCCAGCAGAAGCCACATTCTGGCTGTCGGGGCCTGATTATTACTGTGAATGCCGAAATTCAACAGAAACAGCAATACAAATACACCAAACATGATCCATACCGCTCTAAGATTACTTTTGTTAGTCAATATTTCCTTCTCCTTCCGGATACTTCAAGTTATGTATGCAGACGGGATAGAGTCTATCATAATTCTGACCGGAACGAAGTTAATTCTCTCACTCTTACGCAGGCAGCCATCTGTACAGCTACTTAGTTAATTTGGTTACTTTAGTTACAAAACTCTTTAATAACTTACGGAAGGTTCCATAAACCGCTTCTTTGGCGCTATGATAATTGTGAAAATATGCACAAGGGGGCACAACTCACATGAATAAGAGATTAACAGCGGCGCTTATCCTCATTCTCTCCGTGATGCTGGTCATTGCAGGTTGCGGAAACAACAATGCGGGCGGCAGCAAGAATGAGAGCAAGGAAGCGGGCAGCGCGGCAACAGAGCCGGCAGCAACCACTGCACCTACAGAGAAGGCAGAGGCCGTGTCGGGAGCATCCGAAGCGAGCTATACTCCGTACGATCAGTTAAAGGATAAATATGATATCGTCATCGTCGGTGCGGGCGGTGCGGGAATGTCTGCTGCGCTGGAAGCCAAAGCGGCCGGCATGAACCCGGTCATCTTAGAGAAAATGCCGGTTGCCGGCGGCAATACGACCAAATCCTCCTCAGGGATGAATGCCTCGCAGACCAAGTTCCAGAAGGAGCAGGGCATCGAAGACAGCAACGAACTGTTCTATGAAGAGACCCTTAAGGGCGGACATGATACGAACAATAAGGAGCTGCTGCACTTCTTCGTGGATCAATCCGCGGGTGCCATTGACTGGCTCGATTCCATCGGAATCCGCTTGAACAATATTACAATTACCGGCGGTATGAAAGAGAAGCGTACCCATCGTCCGGAAGACGGCTCGGCAGTGGGACAATATCTTGTAGCAGGACTTGTCCGCAATGTTCAGGAGCAGGGAATTCCGCTGTTCGTCAATGCGGATGTGAAGGAGCTTACGGTACAGGACGGTAAGGTGAACGGCGTGAAGGTGCTGTTCAACCAGGCCGATGACAAAATGATCAGCGCAGCAGCAGTTATCGTAACCACTGGGGGCTTCGGTGCCAACAAAGAACTGATTGCCAAGGTTCGCCCGGATCTGCAAGGGCTGGTAACGACCAACCAGATTGGCAGCACCGGCGACGGCATTGCCATGATTGAGAAGGTCGGCGGAACTACCGTAGACCTGGATCAGATTCAGGTTCACCCGACTGTGCAGCAGGAGAAATCCTACCTGATCGGTGAAGCGGTCCGGGGCGAAGGAGCTATTCTTGTATCTGCTGAGGGCAAGCGCTTCGGCAATGAGATGAATACCCGTGATAAGGTGACGGCTTCAATTAATACACTTCCTGAGAAATCCGCTTATCTCGTGTTCGACGCCGGAGTGAAATCCCGTGTTAAGGCGGTAGATCAATACATTAAGATGGGTGTGGTCAAGACCGCAGATACCATTGAGGCATTGGCGGATCAGATGAAGGTTCCTGCAGCAGCACTTAAGACTACCGTGGATACATGGAACAGTGCGGTGAAGAGTAAGTCGGATGCTGAATTCGGCAGAACTACCGGTATGGATAATGATCTGTCCGGTGCTCCGTATTATGCGATTCAGATCGGCCCTGGGATTCACTATACGATGGGCGGAGTGGTGATCAACACCAACACTGAGGTCTTGAACAAAGACGGCAAGGCGATTACCGGATTGTTCGCGGCAGGAGAAGTGGTCGGCGGGCTGCACGGCGAGAACCGCATCGGCGGTAACTCGGTAGCCGAGATTATTATCTTCGGACGTCAGGCAGGGATCAAGTCGGCTGAATTTGTAAAAGCGCAATAAGCTATTATTCTTCTATATATCGTTATAACCATAAGTATTTAATCAAAAAAGGGATGCTCCGCAGCCATCAGGCTACGCGGGCATCCCTTTCTATGTTGCAACTCTCTCTGATGCCGCCTCCCTGAACCAGCCGCCCTTAAGACAGTATCGCGGGGGAGGGCGCAGGCTTCGGCGACCGGGTCAGCGAGAAAAGCTCCAGCTCCGGGCGGCTCTTGCCGGCCAGCGTATCTGCAAGCAGCTCGGCGGCGATCATGCTGTAGACCGTGCCGTTCCCCCCATAGCCTTCAATGAAGTAGCAGTGCGGGAACTCCGGGTGCGGTCCCATATAAGGCAGCCCGTCATGGGTGGAGCCGAAGACCGCTCCCCAGGAATATTCAGCCTTGATTCCTTGCAGTTCCGGGAACAGGGCCGTAACCTCCTCAAGCAGACGCTCACACTGGGAGAGGACCCTAACCTCACGCCGCTCTACACTGGTAAGCTGCTCATCCTTGCCGCCGGCAATGATCCGGCCTTCCGGAGTAGTCCGGAAATACAGATAAGGCCGGGCCGTTTCCCAGAGCAGACTCTGCTCATGCCATTTCGGAAGTTGGGGCAGAGGCTCGGTCATAATGGCATAGGTGTTGATCAGCTCTGCTCCCCGGTCCTTCTTCATGTCCTGGGTCTCATAACCCATAGCAAAGACGACCTTCTTAGCAACAATCCGGCCTTGCCCGGTATGACAGATTACGCCGTCTTCATTGTACTCATAATGAAGGGCTTCGGTATGCTCATAGACCCTTACCCCGCCGGAGTGCGCTTTATGAATCAGACTGTGTACGGTGCGCAGCGGATTGGTCTCCGCATCTCCTTTGGAATACAACGCTCCTGGTTTGGAGAAGGCATAATGGGCGCGGATCGTCTCCTCTTCCCAGAATTCCGAATCGAAGCCATGCTTCACCAGATTCTCATTCTCCAGCTTCAGCATAGCAACATCTTCCGGCTTACTGGCATACAGCAGACTGCTGCGCTCAATAATCTGCGGATCGATATCCAGCTTGCCGGGCAGCTCCAGAATCGCACGCATGGCTTGCTGGCAGAGTCTGTAGAACAGCACGCCGTTTTCTTCCCCGAAGGTGTTCATGCAGGCAGTCAGTGATTTGTCATTGGCGATTTGCAGCAGTCCCGTATTAGCGTGGGAGCTTCCGGTGCCGACCGTTCTTTTATCGATAAGAACAGTATCTGCTCCACTGAGGGACATGCGGTAGGACATCATAGCTCCGCCCATCCCGCCGCCTACAATCAGACAGTCGCAGGTAATATCATCCGCAAGTACCGGATATACCGGAGTCTCAGGCAGTGTGTGTTCCCAGGGCAGTTGCCCGCTGACGAGTTTCATAGATCTGTTCGCTCCTTTGTGTCATTCAGAGTAGTATTATTTGCACTATTGCAGAGTCTCATGCGTCAAGACCCTAAGGATTATTCATCAGGTGTAAGCTTGCTGAATGTACCTCCCGGTACATAAACAGCCTCCCCCGGAAGCATACTAAGGAACGCTTGAACAACCAGAAGGAGGGACTACCGAACATGCAATCTAACCAAATGCAGGCACTTAGCGGAAAAGAATTGGAATACATTGCGGATTCCATTTCCAATGAGGATTTGCTGATTAAGCAGCTCGCGGCTACAGCCGGAACCACTCAGAATTCAACCGTACAGGGGATCTGCATCCAGCAGATTCAGAATCATACCCATCACATGGATATGCTGGTCCAGCTGCTCCATCAGCATCAGCAGTACGCACCATCGCAGCCGCAATAACAGGCAGTACCCACAAACTTTGAAGGAGGTTTTACTGTGTACGCACAGAATGGAACGCCGTTTATGGCGGATGAAGATTTACTCAACACGATTTTGGCCGATTTGAAGCGGACAGTCCGCGAGTACACCACAGCAGCTACAGAATCGAATTGTCCCGCCGTCAGACGGGTATTCAATGATTTGACTATGGATACCCTCAGAATTCAGGGGGAACTGTACATGCAGATGTCGCAAATGAACATGTACACCCCTCCGGGCAAAGCGCTGCGTCAGGATGTGGACAAGCAGATTCAGAGTGCCCAGCAGACCCAGCAGAAGCTGCAGCAGTTTGTGCGTGAGAAAACAGGCGGGGCAGGAGCCTTTAACCAGCATTCGAATGTTTCGCAGCACCAGCCGAACGTCCAGCAGCATCATAACGGTTCCTATTATATGTAACCCTGGCGATGGGCCTGTGAAGCATTAGAGCGCTTACCCGGCCATGCAGGAGAAAATACAAAGGGAATGCAGCCAGATAACCCCGCCCCGGCGGGGTTATTTTGTTTGCAGAATGGTACTTTTCATGTCATATTAATACTAAACTCTTTTTTGCAGGAGGCCCTAAGAATGAATGAATTGAAGAGGAAAGTGCTGGAACTGCTCAAGGAGGACGCGCGAAGCTCGACTGCATTAATGGCGACCCTGCTTGGTGCGGAGGAAGAAGATGTAAAGACTGTTATTGCTGAAATGGAGCAGGACCATGTCATTGTGAAATACGCGACGGTTGTCAATTGGGACAAAGTCGATGATGAACGGGTGACAGCACTGATCGAGGTACAGATTACGCCGGAACGGGGCCGCGGCTTCGAGGGGATTGCCGAACGGATCTATCTGTATCCGCAGGTTAAATCGGTCTATCTGATGTCTGGTGCTTACGACCTGCTGGTGGAAGTGGAAGGCCGCAATCTGCGCGAGGTCGCTAACTTTGTGTCTGAGAAGCTGTCACCGATTGATGCAGTGCTCTCTACGAAGACTAATTTTACGCTCAAAAAATACAAACAGGACGGTATCATCTTTGAAGAGCATGAGGAAGACAACCGTCTGATGATATCTCCGTGAAGGATGTAATGTCATGATCATTAATAACGCACAGCACACAGGAGATAAAGGCAAGTCGATGAACTCTTATCTGGCCCCGCTGGTCCAGCAGATTCAGCCTTCGGGCATCCGCAAGTTTTTTGATCTGGCGGCAGGCAGCAAGGATATTATCTCGCTGGGTGTCGGCGAGCCGGACTTCAAGACACCTTGGCATGTCAGAGAGGCCTGCGTCTATTCACTCGAACGCGGCTTCACCGGTTACACCTCCAATGCCGGGATGCCTGAGCTGCGTGAGGGTATTGCCGAGTACCTGGAGACCCGCTTCGCCGTGAAGTATGATCCGGCGAATCAGATTATCGCCACGGTCGGCGGCAGTGAGGCTATTGATTTGGCCCTGCGTGCTCTGATCTCTCCGGGAGACGAGATTCTGATTCCCGAGCCCTGTTACATCTCTTATTCTCCGATCACGGCTATCGGCGGCGGTATTCCGGTAGGCATTGAGACCTTCGGGAAGAACAACTTCAAGCTGACTGCCGAAGATCTGGAGGCCAAGATCACCCCGCGCTCGAAGATTCTGATTCTCTGCTATCCAAGCAATCCGACGGGCGCGATCATGAGCCGTGAGGATTGGGAGCCGATTGCCAAGGTGGTCGAGAAGCATGATCTTATCGTCATCTCCGATGAGATTTATGCCGAGCTTACCTATGGAAGCAATCATGTCAGCTTCGCTTCGCTGCCGGGAATGCTGGACCGGACGATCCTGGTCAGCGGGTTCTCCAAGGCCTTCGCCATGACCGGCTGGCGGATGGGCTATGCCTGCGGACACCCGGACCTGATCTCTGCCATGCTGAAGATTCACCAGTATACCGTCATGTGTGCGCCTTCGATGGGCCAGGTGGCTGCGCTGGAGGCACTTACCAACGGAATGGAAGAGAAGGACCGCATGACAGACTCGTATAACCAGCGCCGCCGGCTGATTGTCAAGGGGCTGCGGGAGGCAGGACTTGAGTGCCATGAGCCGCAGGGTGCCTTCTATGCATTTCCGAGTATTCAGGCCACCGGCCTGACCTCGGACCAGTTCGCCCAGCGCCTGCTGCTTGAATATAAGGTCGCTGCTGTTCCGGGAAGTGTCTTCGGTCTAGGCGGGGAAGGCTATCTGCGCTGCTCCTATGCCACCTCGGTGTCCCAGTTGAATGAAGCGGTTGATCGAATTGGGGCATTTGTCTCACAGCTGGCCCGGGAAGGGGCCTGACAAGGCTCGACAAAGAAGTAAATCGAACTATAGCCGATCACCTTCTGATATGGTATTATTTTACTCTAAGGACAAGAAACACCTGTAATACACTTACATGGACCTCTTATTCCGGAATAAAGGCGCTTCATATCTGGTTGCACAGAACTACACAGTTCTTATCTGGATGACGCGCAATACTACATCAGGAAGGGTGATTGTGCTGAGCGCAGATTATTACTTATCCTCCTATGGCGGGAAGTGTGGTTCCGGAAGCGGGCTACCTCGCGCCAAAGGAGATGCGAATGCACGCAGGCTCTCGCTGGAAGATGAAATTCAGATGCTCCGCAGCAGAATGGAACAGCTCTTTATGCAGGAGAAGTCCTTTACCTCGGATAATGTAATAGCAATCAGCAGCTTGCTGGACCTCAAGATTAATGAGTATATGAGAGGCCGTCACCGTAAGAGTAATTAATACAGCAGGATTATACGAAGCGGATGTCTTCTTTTGGGGAGATGTCCGTTTTGTTTATAATTTACATAAATTTATTTTTATAGTATTATGAATGAACAGTCATTCATTTCGAAGGAGAGAATAGGGTGAGCGACAATAGCAAATGGCTAGAACGTAAATTTACTGAAGGCTTTGAACAATTAGCTCCGGATAAGACCATACGGCAAATCATTTTACATGCTGTAGAGGTATTCTCCAAGAAGGGCTATGCCGGGACTAAGATTAAGGATATCGCGGTCAGTGCGGGATTTAGCCAGGGTTATGTCTATATGTATTTCAAGTCGAAGGATGAAATGTTCACCAAGATCGTTGAAATGGCCTCGGATGGCGCCGGAATGTCGGTGCAATATGCGGCGGAGCTGGAAGGCAGTCCAATGGAACGGATCACATGGCTGACAGAGGCATTGCTGTCCCCGGATAGTATCGCTATGCAGCATTTTCGGCTAATTCTGCTCCAGACAGTAACCTCGGAGGCGATTCCTGAGGAGGCGAAGCTTGTAGCGAAGGCGAAGAGCAAGCTGCCCTTTGAGCAGTTTATTCCCTTAATTATTGCCGGACAGCAGGCAGGGGAGATTGTACGGGGAGATCCGGTGGAGATTGCCATCGCGTACTTTTCATTCCTACAGGGGCTTGGAATAGCGAGGCTGCAGACTACCTCTAGTGTACCTTTCCCATCTACTGAACTGGTTCTGCGTTTCATGAAAAAAGATCGATAGCATCCATCCCATAGCGGAAAAGGTGGAATCTACTATGATAAAAGTTTTTAGAAGCGAGGCAGGTAAAGAGCGGGTTCTACAGGCCTACAACGAACTTCTTGGGGACTGGGGGACGGAATTTCAGGAGCTTGATGTGGAGACTCCATATGGGACAACCCATTGTATAACAGCGGGAGATCCAGAGTCACCGCCCTTGCTCCTGCTCCATGGGGTAGGCGATAATTCGGCAGTGATGTGGCTGCTGAATATGAAGGAGCTGTCACGGCATTTTTACTGCATTGCAGTAGATACGCTGGGAGGTCCGGGGAAAAGTGTTCCAGGTGAGAGGTTCAATAAACGGACGTTTAACCAGGTCGATTGGATAAACGAGGTTGCAGATGGGTTACAACTTGAAGCATTCTACGTGGCAGGTGTGTCGAACGGAGCTTACATGGCCTTCAATTATACGGTGAACGAGCCGGGAAGAGTACTGAGGGCTGTCTGTATGGAGGGAGGAATGGTTACTGCTCCAATTAAAAGTATGATACACACGCTGCTGATGATGTTCCCGGAGATTCTTGTTCCTACGCGCAGCAATTTGCTCAAGGTAGCCCGCAAGCTCAGTTCACCTGCTTCGGGACTTTTGGACAAGCACCCTGAAGTCGGGGAGCATCTGGTGCTACTGTTGAGAAACCATAACCAGCAGGCTATGTTTACCCACAGGGCTCAGCTCTACGATCAAGAGAAGGCGGCTCATTGCAGGGATAAGCTTTATTTTCTGCTGGGTGATTATAAGCTGAATCATAAGAAAGAGCTCACAGGTCCTCTGGACGCTGGCGGGTTCCGTTACACGGTCATCCCGGACGCAGGACACGGCGTGAATCACGAGCAGCCGGAGCGGGTCAACCGCGAGCTGGTGGCTTTTTTGAAAGGGAATGGGGTAAGCGAATGATTCCAGAAACGGTCCGGCACCGGGTATTTAGGGAGCTTGGCAGTTCAACTGAGGATGTTAAGCTGCTTGGAGGTTATTCAGACAAGTATTTGAGATTGAGCACACTCCGGGAACTCATATAGTAGTCAAAATACTGGATCACACCGTGACTCCCAGGGAGCATACTCTCTCGGAACTGGAATGGGCAGGCAGGAGGAGGGCTGTGCTTGCATTTTATGAAGCCTTTATCAAAGGATACCGCAGTGCTAATCCCCGTGCAGCCTGTTTGGATCGAATTAACTACTTCATAGATTACCGCCATCTTTACTCTTATACTTATCACTGCGTACATTCAGAGCCTGCTACGCTGAACGAAGCACAGACTGCTTACCTTGGCCAAATGAGACGGACTCTTGAGGCGGGAGGACCGTGCCTTGGATTTACCCTAATCTAAATGTACAAGCTGCTGCGGTCCAACAGATAGCTGCTCAGGCTCTGAGACCGTATATAAAATAACCCCCTGTGTCCGAAGGGACTTATCAGGGGGTTATTTATGCATGTTAGTTTACCTTGAACGTGGCCACTGCCTGCTGTAGCCCATCGGCCATCTTCGCCAGCTCGGTAGAGGCTGCGGCTACCTCCTCCATGGAGGCGAGCTGCTCCTCAGAGGCCGCGGCAGCGCCCTGGGAACGCTCTGCGGCCTGCCTGGCCACTTCTGCCATCTCCGCCACCGAAGAGGTCAGCTCCTCGGTTCCGGCCAGCAGCTGCTCGGAGGAAGCGGACATCTCATGAACCTGGGTATTAATCTCGCCGATGCCGCCGAGAATATCCGTGAACAGACGCCCGGCCTCGCCTACCATCCGCGAGCCTTCCTGAACGGCACCGGCATTGGCCAGCACCGCGTCTGATGCCGCCCGGTTGCCCTGCTGGATCTCGAGAATCAGGGTGCTGATAGACCCTGCGGCTTCGGCCGTCTGTTCGGACAGCTTCTTCACCTCACCGGCAACTACGGAGAAGCCCCGTCCGTATTCGCCCGCTCTGGCAGCCTCAATCGCCGCGTTTAAGGCCAGCATGCCGGTCTGATCGCTGATGCCTTTGATCAGACCGATAATGTTACCGATCTGCTGGGACTGTGCGGTAAGAGAGGTAATCATGCTTGAAGCATCTGCGGCGGTCCGCTCCATCTCTTCCATCCGGTCCACCGCCTCCGTAATGACGGAATGCCCGTTCTGTGCCTGGCCTGCCGCCCGCCCGGCCGCTGCGGCGGTATCCATTGAAGCTTCCGCGATCCGCTGCACACCGGCAGCCATTTCCTCCATCGCTCTTGCAGACTCGCGGGTGGACTGAAGCTGCTGATCCGCTCCGGCTGACAGATCTTGAATATTCTCCACGATAGCCTCTGTTGTGTGATTGGTCTGGTTGGCGCTGGACATTAATTCCTCCGAGGTCGAGGCAACTTGCAGGGAGTGATCGGCAATGGTCCCCAGGAGTCTGCTCAGATTGGTAATCATCTGGTTCAGATGCCCGGCCATATTACCGAACTCATCCTCACTGTCCACCTCCAGCTTCCCGGTGAAATCTCCGGCAGCCATTTGCTGGGACATCTCATTGACACGAGTCAGCTTACGGGTAATATAGCGGCTATACAGATATACAGCTGCTACCGTCAGGATAAGACCCACAAAGCTAACCAGCAGAATAGACCTTAGCAGCCCTTTAAGCGGCGCATACAGCTCCTGCTCCGGCATGGCGAGACCCACGGTCCAGCCGGTATCCGGCAGCTTTTCATAATACATCTGGATGGTCCCGCCGGAATCGGCATAGGTGACCATCCCCTGATTCTGCTTAAGCATTTCTGCTCCTGCTGCGGATAGACTTGCGCTTTTTTCATCTGTTATTTTCAGCTGCATATTCTTCCCGGCATCCGGTCCGGCAATGTAATTCCCCTGCTTGTCCAGCAGGAAGGCCCAGCCTGTATTCCCGACCTTGGTCTGTTCGATCCTGCTCTGCAGCGTCTTGAGATCGATATCGCCGGCCATCACCCCCAGCAAGGTATTTGCGGTATCCCGGAAAGGAACAGCAAACGTAGCCATCGTTGTTCCTGTAATTGTGTCATAGAACGGATCTGTAATCCCCTCATGCTCCTTGCCGATGGTGTACCAGTTCTGCCCGTGATAATTATAATTGGGGTCATTATACTGCTCGGTAGTCACAATTTTGCCGCCGTCACGGTGGGCATAGGTGGAGAAGTACTTCAGCTTGCTGTCATACCGTCCGGGTTCAAAATAAATGCCCACACCATATGTATCCGGATTAGCCTTCAGCGCACTAGACAGCATGGTACGGTATTGATCCAGTGTGAATTCAGCAGCGTGGCTCTCCAGCGTACGCGCCAGAACCTCGGGAACCTTGCTGTGCACACTTAAGTTCGCATTAATTTCGTTAGAAATATCCGATATTTGCACATTCATTTTTTGCGTAACCTCGCGCTGGATAATGTTTTTGGAATACATGTACGACAACAGAGCGACCAGCACCAGCGTGATCAGAAAGATGGGCAGGATGAATGCAAATGTTCTCATACGTATGCTTTTGAACCGGAGCCTGGAAATCCCCTTGTGAGCAATATTAGCCATGCAAATCCCCCCATTAGATAGCGAAGCTATTTATAGTTATATTGAATATCATCGGCTGGAGAGCTGATTTTGTTGTTACCTTTTGTCGAAAAAAATAAAAAAATGTCGCAAATTCTGAGTCTTCGGGTTAAGACTAGAGACGGAGACGGCGGCAGACCCTGGCCTGATGTCCGCTTTCAGCTGTAGGCATATAATGAATATTCACGAACATCACAGAGTACGGGCTGGAACTGTACGATGTCAGGAAAGAGGGAATATTCATGCTGCATGATCAGCTGCTGAGGGACCCGAATACATATGAAGAGCTTAAGCTGGAGGGTACGGGAGCGGTCAATCCGGTGAATGGACGGCAATATCCGTGGAGACAAGGGTATTTTGCTTTTATGGAGGAAGCGGATGCCGCAGGTAATAACCGGAAGTACCTGGAACTATACAACCGGATTGCCCGCTTCTACCGGCTGTCCAATAAGTTCTACTTCGTGCTGAAGTTCGGCGGAGAACGCAGCTATAGAGAGCAGTTCCTGTCTTCGCTTGAGCTGCGCGGCGGCCAGCGTGTGCTGGAGACCTCGGTGGGCAGCGGCGATAACTTCCCGTATCTTAACATGAAGGCCGAGCTGTACGGGCTGGATATTTCCAGCGGAATGCTGAAGCAGGCGGTGCGTAATCTGCGGCGGTGGAAGCTGGAGGCACATTTGTTCCAGGGTAACGCAGAGAGATTGCCTTTTCAGGACAACAGCTTTGACTGCGTCTACCATGTAGGCGGAATTAATGTTTTCAGCGATCCGCGTGCTGCGGTACTGGAGATGATCCGGGTGGCGAGGCCGGGCACAAGACTGATGATTGCCGACGAGACGCAGAAGCTGGTGAACGGAACGTACGGGAAGGTGCCGGTGGTTAAGGGGTATTTTGCAGAGGGAGCGGACATGCCGGAGATGCTTGGGCTGATCCCGCCGGAGATGTTGGAAGTAGCTTACAAGGAAGTGTGCAAGGGCCTGATGTATTGCATTACTTTTCGTAAGCCATGAGGCAGGTTGAATAGAAGGATAATTAAGGCTTCCTCTTAAGGGAGTTATTTACATGGCGGAAAAGTTGATCTTTGTTTGCCACCCTACCTAAGAACGATTACACTATGACTATGTGATTTGCAACTTAGGAGGGAAGTACCATGGCGATTTATACGCGTACGGGGGATAAGGGCGAGACCTCAGTTATTGGCGGCCGGGTAGGCAAGGACGATGTCCGCGTCGAGGCTTACGGCACCATTGACGAGCTGAACTGCTTCGTTGGCCAGGCACGGAGCCTGATGGAAGACGAGCGGTTTCTAGATGTCCGCGAGCAGCTGCTGGAGATTCAGCATGAGCTGTTTGACTGCGGATCGGATCTGGCGTTCGTGAAGCTGAGTGAGAACCGCTACAAAGTAAAAAGCGAGATGGCCACGCGTCTGGAAGGCTGGATCGATGCGCTTCAGGCCGAGAATCCGGTGCTGGAGCGCTTCATTCTGCCCGGCGGAAGCCAGCTGTCCTCGGTGCTGCATGTCTGCCGGACGGTCTGCCGCCGGGCCGAGCGCCGGGCAGTGACGCTGGGCCGCAGTGCGGAGATTAACCCTGAGGCGGTAATCTATCTGAACCGGCTGTCCGACTATTTCTTCGCTCTGGCCCGTGCTGCCAACACCCGGCTGGAGATTGCTGAAGTAGAATATCTGCGCAGCAAAAAGGTGTTCCGGAACAAATGACCAGCTATTATCCGCCCATCTCCTATATAGTGCCGCCGTCCGAGGACGGCTGGCTGCTCAAAACCATTCTGCAAAAGCGGATGGATGTCTCCCGCAAGCTGCTCTCCCGGCTCAAAATGACAGACCTCGGCATTACCCTGAACGGAGAGCGTGTCTATATCAGCGTCAAGGTGAGCAGCGGGGATGAGGTCCAGATCCGGATGGAGGAAGAGACGTCAGAGGATATTTTGCCGCAGCCGATTCCCTTCGAGATTCTGTATGAGGACGGGCATCTGCTTGTGGTAAGCAAAGCCGCAGGAATGATTGTCCATCCGACCCACGGTCATTATACCGAGACCCTGGCGAACGGAGTGGTACATTACTGGGCAGAGAAGGGCGAGCGGGTCCGCTTCCGCCCTGTACACCGGCTGGACCAGGAGACCTCCGGGGTGCTGGTGATTGCCAAGAATCCGTACAGCCACCAGCACATCTCCGAGCAGATGATTGCCGGCACGGTGGACAAGCGGTATACCGCGTTCGTTCACGGTGTGCCTGCTCTGCCCAGCGGCGATATCGACGGTCCGATCGACCGCGATCCGCTGGAGCCGCACCGGCGGATTGTGACGCCGGACGGTTATCCCTCCTTGACCCGGTATGAGGTCAAGGAGGTCTATGGCAGTGCAGCTTCACGCATCGAGCTGAAGCTGGAGAGCGGGCGCACCCACCAGATCCGGGTGCATATGGGATCGGTCGGCTGCCCGCTGATCGGTGACGGGATGTACCGTCACCCGCTGTATGGGCAGGCGGCTGGCGGCCGGACGGAGGCGTTGTTGCCGGGCGACGTCGCCCGGCTCGCGCAGATCGCGGAGCTGGACGCGGCCATTCCGCGCCAGGCGCTGCACGCGGTGCGGCTGGCGTTCCGGCATCCGGTGACGCATGCCGAGCTGGTCTTCGAGGCTCCGCTGCCGCCGGATATGGCGCTGCTGCAGGAGAAGCTGCGGCAGTCGGCACGGTAAGGAAGCGCCGGACCTATCCGGGACTCAGCTTCCCGTTGCAACAGCATGTAGCTTGGCTACAATCGGAGGAAGATGCTAAGCAGTATGCTGCCTTTTATATGCGCCAACCGCTCATAGAGTAACCTTTCTGCCACCATTGGAGTACACCAACAGGCAAATAAGTGCCAGGCTGCACATATTTTGCAGCTATATGAAGGCTCTGCGGCAAGCAAGTGGAAAAAGTACAACTAAAATTGCCCCATACTCCGCAAAGTAACGATTTATTCTGAATTAAGTGCCTGAAATCCAACTATTTCCTCTCGCGATGCGGATTTGGAAGGAAGAGTTGTACAATTTCCACCTATTGAGGTTGGCCGTGAGGTCGGGCGTAATGCCGGCCGGGTAAAAGCCGCTGCTATGCAGACGACCCCAACAATATAAGCAGCAGTGACGATCTTTAGGACTAGCATTACTGCTGCACTTTATGATAGAAGGAGAAGCCGATGAGTAACTTGAAGGTGTACCAATATCCGAAATGCAGCACCTGCCGCAGCGCAGTGAAATGGCTGAAGGAAGCAGGGCATGAGCTGGAGCTGCAGCATATCGCAGAGCAGCCGCCAACCGTGGAGGAGCTGCGTGTGCTGGTGAAGCACAGCGGGCTGCCGCTGAAGAAGTTTTTTAATACGAGTGGTGAAGTCTACCGGGAGCTTGGCCTGAAGGACAAGCTTGCAGACTTAAGCGAAGACGAGCAGCTTGCGCTGCTGTCCGCACATGGGATGCTGATTAAGCGTCCAGTAGTTACTGACGGCAAGAAAGTTACCGTAGGCTACAAGGAAGACCAGTACGCCGAAGCTTGGAGCAACGCCTAAAATTAAGGAATACAAGGAGAGGTTACACATGAGCACAGCAACAGAAATCAAGGGCCGGGTCATGATTGTCGATGGAATGGCTCTGCTGTTCCGCGCTTTTTATGCTACCTCTTATGGTGGATATATCCGCAAGACCCGCGCCGGGCTGCCGACGAATGCGGTGTATGGATTTTTGCAGTATTTTTTCGACGCGGTGAGTACGTTTGAGCCTTCACATGTGGTCTGCTGCTGGGATATGGGCAAGGGCACGTTCCGCTCAGAGAAGTATGAAGGGTATAAGTCTAATCGTATTGACGCACCGCTGGAGCTGATCCCGCAGTTTGATCTGGTGAAGGAAGTGGTGGCTGAGCTGGGCGTGCCGAATATCGGTCTGGTTGGTTATGAGGCAGATGACTGCATCGGCACACTGGCTTCATGCTACAGCGGGGAGTCGGAGGTCTACATTCTTACGGGGGACCACGACATGCTGCAACTGGTGAATGACAGCGTCAAGGTCGTGATTATGAAAAAAGGCCGCTCCAACTATAAGGTGTACGATCCAGCGGAATTGCTGGAAGAACGGGGCCTCACCCCTGCGCAGGTGATCGACCTGAAGGGCTTCATGGGCGACACCAGCGATAATTATCCCGGTGTGAAGGGCATAGGCGAGAAGACCGCCACCAAGCTGCTGACGGAATACGGCACTGTGGAAGGGGTCATCGAGAACCTGCATCTGCTGCCCAAGGGCGTTCGGGCTAAGATTGAAGCGGACCTCGACATGCTGCATCTCTCACGGGAACTGGCGGAAATCCGCTGCGATGTGCCGATAGTATGCGAGCTGGCCGAATGTCTGTGGGAGCTGCAGCGGGATAACGCCGCACGCAAGTTCAATGAGCTGGAGTTCGGCAGCTTGATGCATCTGATCGGCGGGATCGCCGAGGAACGGGATGACCGGGGAATCGTACAGATTGAGCTGGGGGATCTGGGCTGAAGCCGGAATAGACAGCAAACCAAACAAGACAGTAGCTACTCACCTATCGTGAGCGTGTACTGTCTTGTTTGCGTGTGAAGAGATAGACCGCATTATCCTCAGATGGCGGCACAAGCAGGCGGGATAATTCCTCATTCAGCTCCATGCTGAAATGCTTAGCCTTATCATACGCATCGAAATCACCGGTGATCGCCGGGTCTCTTGTACCGATTACAATGTACAACTCTACAGATTCCGTATTAAAAACATGCTTCTCATACGGGTTGCCGGGCACCGGCCAAGAACAAAGCACCACCTTAGGAGCGTATTTGCTCAGTGCAGCTTTGGCATCGGCTTGTTCCACAAAATCGGGGTAGGTGATATAATGCGCCCAGCTATAGTCATCAGTTGCCCGGCAGACTGTGCCGTTATCGTTAAGGAATCTCGTCAAGGTACCGTCACCTGCACCGATCTCCAGGCACGCCTTGTCTCCGATCAGAGCGGATAAGTGCTTGATTAACGAACGGGAATAGAAGCAATAGATTCCTTGTTTATTGACAAGCGGCATCAGCATTTTGGGGCGGATCATCAGCTTCCAGCATATCCGGAACAGAGGGAGCGATACGGGCTTCCGGACAAGCTTTTCCTTGAACAGGAGCTTCTGCAGAATATAACCGTCCCAGAGATTGAACCGGACAGGCCCCGAGGCTGATTCGGCGGACACCGCTAATTGCAGCTGCTCGATCAGATAAATGGCAAACCGGGCTTTAATAATATTAGGAAGAAAAGCGTTAATGGTGGTTTGATTAAAGCCGCTTTTGACAATTTTGCTCTTCGCTATTTTGGCGCTGCTTGTATAGCTGGCGAGCAAATTATGGATCAGGTTGGCGCGTTTTTGGCTTGATAAGGCATTGATCTCATGCAGCACTTCTTCTTTGTACTCCGGATATTCTGACAAAAGCGTGCGGGTATCAGTCTCATTCCTCAGTATTTGCTCGGCGGCCGTCTTGCTGAAGGTTAGCGCTCTTACGTCCCGGCTCAAATCACAATACCCTCGCAGTGATCCACCTCATGCTGAATAACCTGCGCCGTAAATCCGGTAAAGCTATCCCGGTGCTTCTTGAAATTATAATCGAGGTACTCTACCTCAATGTAGTCGTACCGTTTCGCCGGGCGTACGCCTTCGAGCGAGAGGCAGCCTTCCTCAGTGTCATAAGGACGGGTGCGCTTAACGATCACCGGATTGATCATCGAAATCGTCATCTGCTGCTCCACACGGATGGCAATGATGCGTTTGTTGACGCCAATCATGTCCGCAGCCATGCCGACGCACCGGTCGGAGTTGGCGTTCAGCGTCTCCACAAGATCCATTAACACGGGCAGATCCTTTTCCGTGGCCGGAGCAGATTTTTGGCTAAGAAGCGATATATCTTTACTGATAGGTCTGATCATTATACTCTCCAGTTATGCTGTATTTGTGTGTCCATAATATCATTTTTGGCGGGGAAGTGAAATGCGGGAATGCGGGAGTTGCTGCTTAAGATAAAGATTGACGAACCGGAGGAAGCTTGATTATAATGTTAATATAAGTATTAAATGATTAACAAATATATTAACCTAAAGAGGAGCGTTAACTTCCCATGGCAGAACGCATTGTACTGAACACCGACATCCGCAAAGGTAAAATTGACCGCAACATCTACGGACATTTCGCTGAGCATCTGGGACGCTGTATCTATGAAGGCATCTGGGTAGGCGAAGATTCCCCTATTCCGAACACCAAGGGTATCCGCAACGACGTAGTGGAAGCGCTTAAGGAAATGAAAATTCCGGTACTGCGCTGGCCGGGCGGCTGCTTCGCTGATGAATACCACTGGAAGGACGGTATCGGCCCGAGCGAAGAGCGTAAGCGGATGATCAACACACACTGGGGCGGCGCGGTAGAGAACAACCATTTCGGTACGCATGAATTCATGCTCCTCTGCGAGATGCTGGGCTGCGAGCCGTACATCAACGGTAACGTAGGTAGCGGAACTGTTCAAGAGATGTCCGAGTGGGTTGAGTATTTGACCTTCAACGGAGTCTCGCCAATGGCTGAGCTGCGTCAGAAGAACGGCCAGGAAGATGCCTGGAGCGTTAAGTATTTTGGTGTGGGCAACGAGAACTGGGGCTGCGGCGGTAACATGCGTCCTGAATTCTATGCTGACCTGTACCGTCAATATCAGACGTATGTGCGCAACTATGGAGACAACAAGATCCACCGGATCGCCTGCGGGGCGAATGCGGATGACTATAACTGGACGGAAGTACTGATGCGTGAAGCTACCCGCTTCATGGATTCGCTTACCCTGCACTACTACACCCTGCCTACTTCGGACTGGAATCATAAGGGCGCGGCTACAGGCTTCGGAACAGACGAATACTTCACAACATTGAAGAAGGCACTGTTCATGGATGAGCTGGTTACCCGCCATATCGCTATCATGGACAAATACGATCCTGAGAAAAGAGTCGGCCTGATCGTTGACGAATGGGGCACCTGGTATGATGTTGAGCCGGGTACGAACCCGGGCTTCCTCTACCAGCAGAACACGATCCGTGATGCGCTGGTGGCCGGCTTGACGCTGAATATTTTCCACAAGCACAGTGACCGTGTACGGATGGCGAACATTGCCCAGACAGTGAATGTACTGCAGGCCGTTATTCTGACCGAAGGCGAGAAAATGCTCCTGACCCCAACCTACCATGTATTCAACATGTACAAAGTGCATCAGGATGCAGAATTGCTGGAGCTGACTGTGGACAGCCCGGTATACAGCTATGAGGGAGTAGAGATTCCTGAAGTATCGGCTTCCGCTTCTGTAACCGCAGAAGGCGTAATCCATGTCAGCCTGTGTAACCTGAATCATGCGGCATCGGCAACCCTGCCGCTGGAACTGCGCGGATTGGCTGGACAAGCATCCGTAAGCGGAACTACGCTGGCCGGAGCTTCCATCGATGCCCACAATAGCTTTGAGCAGCCGGAAGCTGTGACACCACAGACATTCAGCGCCTTCAAGCTTGAAGGGGATACGCTGACTGTAGAACTGCCGCCAATGTCGGTAACCGTTCTGGAAATTACTCCGAAGGCATAAGGAACGCAGGATGGCGACCACTTCAACCTGCAAGGGATGCCGTGAGGAGTACAAGGTCACGGAAGCGCAGATTGCCCGCATTCTGGCCTCCTCCATGTTCAATCCTGACAATTCGGCTTCCGATGAGGTCTATGCCGAGCGGCTGGCGATCTGCGGGACCTGCCCGAAGCTGCAGGATGGCGTAACCTGTACTGCCTGCGGGTGCATCATTCCTGTCGTGGCCCGGCTGAAGGCCCGCAGCTGTCCGCTGCCGGGCGGCGGAAAGTGGCAGCCGGTGGCGGAATGACGGCTCACGCCTGGCGCAAGAGGCCATGCTAAACAGATAGGCTAGAAGCCGCCCTTGCCATAAGAGCCGGATCGATCACCGAAAGCCCCTCCAACCTGCACAATGCTGCGGTTGGAGGGGCTTTTTTGCGTTATGGAGGTGAGGGGAAAGGGACATGGAAGTGTTAGAGGAGGCGAAGTTGGCAAAGTAAAGGGGGAAAATCCAATTGGTACGGCGGGAAGTGGGCTGGATGAGGGAATGAGAGGGATAAATCCCACTGATACGGTAGAAAGTGGGGTGGATGAGGAAATGAGAGGGATAAATCCCTCTAATGCGGCGGGAAGTGGGCTTGAGGAGGAAATGAAAGGGATAAATCCCTCTAATGCGGCGGAAAATGGGCTGGAGGAAGGGAATGAGAGGGATAAATCCCTCTGGTGCGGTGAGAAGCTGGCTGGATGGATGTTGGGAGGGGCATTAGTGCCCCTGAATCGGCCGAAAGTGGGCGATGAGCGGAAATGAGGGGCATTAGTGCCCCTGAATCGGTTGAAAGTGGGCGATGAGCGGAAATGAGGGGCATTAGTGCCCCTGAATCGGTTGAAAGTGGGCGATGAGCGGAAATGAGGGGCATTAGTACCCCTGAATTGGTCGAAAGTGGGCTTTGGGCGGAAATGAGAGACATTAGTACCCCTAAATTCGTGGAAGTGGGCGTTAAGCAGTAGTGAGGAGTTTTGGCTCCAAAAGTAGCTGAAACGAAAACTAACCTAATTAGTCTAACTAATCTAACTAATCAATCAATCAATCTCCCCCTACCTACCTGCTAAGCAGGCCTTTACAAAGAACCCGGCAAATCTGCCACACCATCCGTATAAAACAATTCAAACACCAGATCCTCGTTGTAATTGCCGAAGCCTTTGCCGAACAGGGTGAGACCGCCGATGTGCTCGGCATCCTCCTCGACGGAGAGCCGGAAGGTCCATTGTTTGTTGCGGATGCCTACCTGATCGAGGGTGACCTCCGACAGCTTTTGCCCGTCCATGTAGGTACCCGTCTGCGTAATCCGCAGCTGCTTGAGCAGGCCGTATTGGTTGGTTAGTGCGGGCCACCAGGCCGGTGTGTATTTTCCCGGATTATCTCCGTAGTCACCGGGACTGGTCCAGAAGCCGAGCGATTGTCCGTTCAACGTGAAGGTAATATCCGACGGCCAGTTGTTGTTAATCGACGGGGCTTCGGATGCAATCTCCATCGTGATGGCAAGCTCCTCCGGCTGCTGGCTGGACAGCAGGAAATTCGGGATTTTATACTCGACGAACCCCTTGCCGAACCAGAGAATCCCGGCGTTCACCCGCTCCTGGTCCCAGAAATAACGGGGATCGTCAAAGTGTCCGATGACCCTCTCCGTCGTAGACAGTCCGCAGGTAGGCTCGATCTGGAAGTCGGAATAATGCCCCACCGGGATGTCCTTGCGGTACCCTCTACGCGGAGTCCGGGCTTGTCCCGGAAACACAATCTCTGCCCCGTCTGCGGCCAGTGTACAAATCTTTTGCAGTCCGCTTTTGCCGGGAGCCATGTGGCTGCGGATCAGCCCGGCGGCTTCGAGCTTGCGCACATGCATGGTCATAATCGCACTGCTTAGCTTGAGGGCTGCGGCCAGTTCCTTCACGTTCATGGGTTTATCGGACAGCAGCCGCAGCATATGCAGGCGCACGGTACTGGACAGGGCCTCGTACACGGGCAGGGATTGTTCAGTTAGATCAAGTTTCATCGGATGCCTCCACGTTCAGGTTATATAGTTAATAATTATATTACTCAAATAAAATTTCTACAAGCTATGATTGGCTGCAGGCCAGCTTTTCCAATTTATATCACAGACACGCTAGGCCGAGTCCGCTATGATGTGAGATGAATTAGCAATGAAACAAGGTGCTCTTGCCGGAAGCGGCAAGGGATAACAGGGAATCGGGTGCAACTCCCGAGCGGTCCCGCCACTGTATGGAAGAGCTGCACTTCATGAGGTCACTCGGGAAGCCCCGGGGAAGACGAAGCCTGCGGCGCCTGTATTCCAAGCCAGGAGACCTACCTTGTCGACGCACACCACGACTCTACGCGGATAGGAGCGGTGTACGGATAGGTTAATGAGAAGAGGCGTTCTGCCCTGATGGACCGGAGGAATCTTGAGTGTAGAGAGGCCCCCCGGTTTATAGCTGCTGGATACAAGGATACGGCCCCTAGTGATGGGACGATGAGAAGCACCTTGTTTCGCTTAGCTCCTGGCTGCGTGCTCTATCGAACTTGCCTGCGTACATACACTCCCACCCTTTAGGGTGGGTTTTTTTGGCTTTATGATCTTAAATGGGAAATCAACAAACATGGAGGGTGACAAATGCAAAAACACAGAGGGTGGAGCTTTGCGGCACTGGTTGCCGGATTTACGGTGTACTTTATGCTGAACGAACCGGGGACGGCCCGCGCGATGCACATTATGGAAGGATTCCTGCCGGTTGGCTGGGCGGTCTTCTGGTGGGCGGCGTTTATCCCGTTCTTTGTCCTGGGAATCTTCAAGCTGAGAGCCATGACCCGGGAGAACCCGGAGCTGAAGCTGCTGTTGGGTCTGGCCGGGGCGTTTACCTTCGTCCTGTCTGCGCTCAAAATGCCTTCCGTGACCGGAAGCAGCTCACACCCCACCGGTACCGGACTGGGTGCGGTAATGCTGGGGCCGCTGCCCATGAGCGTAATCGGCTCGATTGTCCTGCTGTTTCAGGCGCTGCTGCTGGCGCACGGCGGGATCACTACGCTTGGAGCCAATGCGTTCTCGATGGCGGTGGCGGGTCCTTTTGCCGGATATACAGTGTATAAGCTGATGATGAAAATGCCGGACCGCGAGAAGCTGGCCTTATTCTGTGCGGCTGCGATGGCTGATCTGAGTACGTATGTAGTGACTTCCTTTCAACTGGCGGTGGCTTTTCCGGCGGCGGATGGCGGCGTTCTGGCTTCTTTTCTCAAATTCGGGGGGATTTTTGCCGTGACGCAAATCCCGCTGGCCATCAGTGAAGGGCTGTTGACGGTACTGCTGTGGAACTGGCTGAAATCGTATAGCCCGAATGAATTGTCGCTTCTGAAACGCAAGGTGAACGGAGGAAGAGCCTAATGAGCAATAGATGGAAAAATGGATTGATGCTGCTGGTTGTTATTCTGCTGGTCATTCTGCCGCTGCTGCTGGTTAATGGGGAATTCGGAGGGGCCGATGATGCGGCTGAAGGTGTGATTACCGAGATTAACCCTGACTATAAGCCGTGGTTCAAGCCGCTGACTGAGCTGCCAGGGGAGACGGAGAGTATGCTGTTCGCATTGCAGGCAGCGATGGGTGCAGGTGTGATCGGTTATACCTTGGGGCTGCTCAAGGGCAAGCAGGGCGGGACGAAGCAGCATAGCAGCAAGTGATCCGGCGGATTGACGTTCTCTCCTACAATAATGCGCTGCGCCAGTTATCCCCGATGTGGAAAAGCTCGTTCGCAGCCCTGATGTTCCTGCTCTCTTACACGGTACATCCGGTACTACAGGCTGCAATCACCCTATGGATGATGTCCTGGTGTGTATTACAGGCCCGTATTCCCTTCCGTGCTTATGGCATGCTGTTCGGCACAGCGCTGCTGTTCTATGCGCTTAGCGTACCGGCACTGCTCGTGGAATTCGGGCACCCGGCATCGGGAGAGGCAGGGATATTCTCATTTCCGGGACTGAACCTGCCGGTATATGTTACAGCGGCCGGGCTTCAGCGGGCAGGAGAGCTGCTGGCCAGAATCTCTGCTTGCATGAGCTGTTTCTTTTTCCTGATGTTCACTACTCCGTTTAGTGAGCTTTTGCAGGTGCTGCGCAGGCTGCGGATGCCGCAAATTGTCCTGGAGCTGATGCTGATTATGTACCGCTTCTTATTCCTGCTGAGTGATGCAGCGCATGGTCTGCTGCTGGCCCGCAGGCTGCGCGGAGGCCGGCGGGGCTACAAGGCCAGACTGCGGGAGACTGCGGCCATGGCAGGAGCGCTGTTCGGCAACACGATGCACCGGTATTACGGATTATCGCAGGGGCTGCTGGCCCGCGGATTCACAGACGAGATTATTATCCCGCCTTATACGGCGCGTCCTGTGCCGAGGCGCTATACAATCCAGGCTTATACCGGTATTGCGCTACTGTTGCTGGCTGAGACGTACTTTATCACTAACACATGAAAGGAGCCGGTCATGGATCAGGAATATAGTCTGAGTTGTGACGGAGTGGTCTTCCGTTACCCTGATACGAAGGAGCCTGCGCTGCATGAACTGACGTTCTCCATCCCCGCAGGCAGCAAGACGGCAATAATCGGTCATAACGGTTCGGGCAAATCGACGTTGTTCCTGCATGCCGTTGGCATTCTGCGCCCGCAGCAGGGTACGGTTGTGCAAGGAGGGAAGGCGTTATCCTACTCCAAAAAAGAGCTGGCCGCTCTGCGGCGGAAGGTGGGCCTGGTCTTCCAGGACCCTGAGCAGCAGCTGATCCTCAGCACACCGCTGGAGGATGTGTCGTTTGGGCTGCGCGGCAGCGGAATGGCTGAACCGGCTATTGCTGCGCGCTGCCGGGAGGTCATGGAGCTGCTGAATCTGACTGATCTGGGTGATAAACCGATTCATCAGCTTAGCCTGGGCCAGAAAAAACGCACAGCACTCGCCGGTGTACTGGCTATGGAGCCTGAGCTAATTCTATTGGATGAGCCGACCTCGTATCTGGACCCGTTATCGGAAACGCAGATGCTGAAGGGCCTTGAAGCCATACATGATAAAGGGACAACCGTAGTTATGGCTACGCATGACATGAACCTGGCTTACCGCTGGGCGGACTGGATTATTGTGCTGGAGCATGGAAGATGCAGGGCGGCGGGGACACCGGAGGAGATTTTTGCGGGACGGGAGGAGCTATTGTCCATCGGGCTGGGACTGCCGCTGCTGGCTGACTTATGGTTCAGCCTGCCTGATCGCCTGACCGCAGGTCAGAGCGCTCCCCGCACCGCCGATGAATTCAAATTGAAACTGCATAAGCTGCTTGCGCTTGACCACAGCCATTCATGAACGGGGGAAGAGGAATGAACAAACAAGGAAAATTGCTGATTATCGGCTTCGGCCCCGGAGCGCTGGAGCATATTACCGGCCGCGCACTGGCTGCGCTGGATGAGAGTGAGGCGGTCATTGGCTATACCACTTATGTAGATCTGATCCGGCCGCTGCTGCGGCATCAGGAGATTGTCGGCACGGGGATGACTGAAGAGGTCAGCCGGGCCCAGGAGGCTGTCCGCAGAGCAGAAGCCGGGCAGACCATTGCGGTAATCTCCAGCGGCGATGCCGGTGTTTACGGAATGGCCGGGCTGGTCTACGAGGTGCTGATTGAACGCGGCTGGAGCCGCTCAGAGGGGGTGCAGGTGGAGGTAATCCCGGGAATCTCGGCGATCCAGTCCTGCTCTTCGCTGCTTGGGGCCCCGATTATGCATGACTCCTGCACGATCAGCCTGAGCGATCATCTTACGCCCTGGGAGAGCATAGCTGCGCGTGTGGAAGTGGCGGGGGCAGCGGATTTTGTCATTGCGTTCTATAATCCGCGCAGCGGCAGACGGACGCGCCAGATTGAAGAAGCACGCAATATTCTGCTGCGCTACCGTGATCCGGCTACACCGGTAGGCATTGTCAAAAGTGCCTACCGTGACCGCCAGCAGACGGTCGTAACGACACTCCAGGATATGCTGGAGCATGAGATCGGCATGCTCTCAACCGTGGTGGTCGGCAACTCTGCTACCGTTGTCTATGAGGACCTTATGATTACGCCGCGCGGATATGAACGCAAGTACAGTCTCGGGGCACAGACGCAGACGCTGAAGCCGCACGAGCGGCTGCGCACAGCCGCCGAGCCGTGGTCGCTGGCTGCGGCGGAGTCCGGGCAGGCAGAGGGGATGGCCGGAGCCGTGGTGAATAAAGGGGCCGCTGCAGGGACGGAAGCGGGGCCTTTGCGGTTGGAAGGAGCAGCGGCTGATCCGGCTGCAGGGACAGTCCGGATAGAACGGGCGGCAGCCTGTGGCGAAGCGGGATCAGGGCTGGCGGAAGAGGCGGCTGCGCAGAGCCTGGCTGCTGCTCCGCAGGTGGAGCGGCTGCGTAGCTTGACCGATCGCCTGAAGGCATCGGCCGATTCCTCCTTCGAGCTGGAGATTGCTCCCGCAGCCGGCAGCCGCAGCTTCAGCGGCGATCAGATGAAGCTGCTGGCTGAGCTTGCAGGCAGCGATGGGCAATTGGTCTATACGAAGGACGGGTATTTCCTGCTGCGCGGCAGCCGGAGTGAAGAAACAGAGGCAGGAGCAAGGCTGCTGGAGGCCGGACTGAATGTAAGTACGCCTGGAGATTACGTGAAGGTGAAGACCTGCGGATTCTGTGAGCTGCGCAGAAGCGGAGCGTTAAGTGCTGCTGTCCGGCTACACACCCTGCTGCATGGAATGGCTGTGCCCAGAGAGCTGCACATCAGTGTAGCCGGCTGCGGGATGGCTTGCAGCTCCGCTGTGCTGGATGACATCGGCCTGGTAATGTCGCGCGGCAGCTATGAGCTGTATCTTGGCGGCAAGAAGTCCGGCCGGGGCGCCCATGCAGGGATTTTGGTGCGTGAAGGGATGGATGAAGAGGAAGCGGTAGCCGCTGTAGCTTCGGCAGTAGAGGAATATAGGACTCATGGCCGGGAGCAGGAGCGGTATCATGCGTTCCGGGAACGGATGGACAGCATTACAGGGAGTGCAGCCACTACATCGGACAATAACAACATAGAAGGAGTGCAGACGATGAGAACGGTATTACTGGTGGGACACGGGAGCCGGGTTCAAGCGGGAAATGAGGAGTTGCTGGAATTCACCCGCCTGCTCGCGGCCCGTAAGCCGGAGCTGAAGGTCGAGACCTGCTTCATCGAGCTGGCCTCGCCTTCCATTGCTGGCGGCATTGCCAGATGTATCGAGGGTGGTGCGGCGGAGATTTACGTTGTGCCGATTATTTTGTTCGCGGCAGGACATTCCAAACTCGATATTCCAATGGCTATTGATGAAGCTAAGCAGAGATATCCCGGGGTGAAGTTCATCTACGGCCGCCCGCTGGGGGTGCAGGACCGTGCCGTCGATATTCTGCTGGAGCGGATTCAGGAAGCAGAACGACTTCCATTGTCGCAGGAGAAGGCGGCTGGCGGAATGGACCTGGAGCTGAGCGAGAACGGTGTATCCAAGATAGAGGATAAGGACACCATCGTGCTGTTGATGGGACGCGGGGGCAGTGACCCGGATGCTAACAGCGATCTGTATAAAATAAGCCGGCTGCTCTGGGAGAAAACAGGCTACCGCAGCGTGGAAAGCTGCTTCATTGCCATCGCCAAGCCGTCGCTGCAGGACGGGCTTGAGCGCTGCCTGGCGCTGGGTGCGCGCAAAATTATCGTTCTCCCGTACCTGCTGTTCACCGGAGTGCTCATGCAGCAGTTCGCTGAGAGAGTCGCGCAATTCGCAGCCGGGCATCCCGGGCTTGAAGTGGAGATCGGCGGCACACTGGGCGCACATCCGCTGCTGGTGGATATGCTGACAGAGCGGATCGGGGAGACGCTGGAAGGCCGTGCCTTCAGCAATTGCGATAACTGCAAATACCGCGATGCAGCCTCTCTGCATCACCACCATCACCACCATCATGGTGAGGAGGGGCATGTGCATCATGGGCATGGGCATCACAGTCATGAGGGGCATGGACACGGGCACCATGAACATGGAGATGAGGAGCACGGGCACCACTGCCACGGGAAACATGGGCATTGCGGGCATGGTGATCATGGGCATGGACATCACGAGTGTGCGCATGACGGGTATGGTGAACATGGGCACACGCATCACGCGCAGCATGGGCGGCATGATGTAACGGAGGCGGCGGCTCCGGCAGACGACCTGGCGCTTCGCCAGCCGCGATGATCTTCATGTTATGCGGCACCAGTGATGCCCGGGAGCTGGCCCAGAGTCTTACGCGCCAAGGCCTGCCGCTGCAGGCCAGCGTGGTGACGCCCAGCGGGGCAGAACGCCTGGAGGCCGCAGGCATCCGCACCCGCGTCGGCAGACTTGACCGCGCGGCGATGATCTCTTTGCTGCAAGCGGGCGGGTACCGTGCCGTGGTGGACGGCAGCCATCCTTTTGCGCTGGAGGCCCATGCTAATGCAATGGAAGCTGCTGCTGCGCTGGGATTGCCTTACTTCCGCTACGAGCGGCAGAGCCTTATCTATAACAGCCATCCCCGGCTGTTGCTTGTGCATTCTTATGAAGAGGCTGCGTGCAAGGCTAAGGAGCTTAAAGGCTCTGTGATGCTGACTACCGGCGGCAAAACACTGGAGATTTTTGCGGAAGAGCTGCTGGGAGATCCGGAGATCCGGCTGACCGTAAGGCTGCTGCCTTGTCTGGAGAATCTGGAGAAATGTCTGACTCTTGGGATCGAGCAGCGGAATATTATTGCGCTTCAGGGCCCTTTTAGCAGAGAGCTGAATGAGGCCTTATACCGGCAGTATGGTACCCGGGTGATGATTACCAAGGAGAGCGGAGCCGAGGGCTCGGTGGATGAGAAGCTGCATGCCGCGCTGGATATGGGGTTATATGTCATTCTGATTATGCGGCCGGGGATGTCCTTCGGGGATGGCGGAACGGTATTTGATTCTTTTGACGGGATTACGGCTGCTGTGAAGGCTGCGCTGCTAATGACAAGGGAAGAGGGATGAATGTGGATTTTGGGACAGAGTTCAAGCCGGTGACCGTACAGCCGCAGGAGATAGAGGGCCTAAGCTTTCAGATGATTACGGAGGAGCTGGGGGAACATTCCTTCAGTAGCCTGGAGTACCCGATTGTACAGCGGATTATTCATGCTTCGGCTGATTTTGAGCTAGGGCGCAGTCTGGTGTTTCATCCCGGGGCGATTGAGGCGGGGATTCACGCGATTCTGCAGGGCAAGCCGATTATAGCGGATGTGCGGATGGTGGAGGCGGGCATTGCCAAGGAGCGGATTCAGCGGTATGGCGGCGAGGTCCGGGTACATATTTCTGATCCTGATGTGGTGGAAGAGGCGAAGGCGCTGGGAACCACAAGGGCGATCATCGCAACGCGCAAGGCCTGCGCCCAGGCACCGGGGGGAATCTATGTTATCGGCAACGCGCCCACTGCCTTGCTGGAGCTAATCCGTCTGGTAAAAGCAGGCGAAGCCCAGCCTGGCCTCGTCATCGGCATGCCCGTTGGCTTCGTCTCGGCGGCGGAATCCAAGGATGAGCTGCGCAAGCTGGATATTCCCTACATCACCAATATCGGCCGCAAAGGCGGCAGTACGATCGTGGTCGCCGCAGTGAACGCACTAAGTCTGCTGGCAGTCCGCCGGGCGGCGGGCGAGCTGGGTTAGCGGATTAGAGAAGCATGCAGATGCTTGGAGCGTAGGGCTGTGAGTTGTCATACCCCGATTAAGGTGTAAGTGTTAAGTTTAATCGCACTCTGTACAACTAAATGCTCTGATGCACGAGTGAATATCCATTTAGCTGTAAAACGTGCAATTAAACTAATCTATAATCCGTGTTTTCCCTCATTTCGGCAGATATAGTTGTACAGATTACAGCTAGAAGAGGAATTCCTTCCTTTTTGCGGGTTTTAAATGTACAGAATACAACTATCTCAAATTATTTACTTTCTTAGTTCTAATAGTAGTATGTTAGTTGAAATTTGTGGCTGGCGTTCTCACCGATGACCGGGTTAATGTGCTTAATCTGGGGATTGCAGTAGCGTGTGAGCTCACTAATTGTATTCTGTACAACAGAATTCGTGATTTTATAGTAGAAATCTGGTTCTGTTGTTGTTCATACACTTGATTTGTGGATAAGGGCTCCACAGTACCTCCCTCGTCAAATTCTAATGTACTAAATGCAGCAGACTCACTTTTTGGGCGGATATGGGGTTTAACTAATGTACAAAGTGCAATGGAGCCAGGGAAACTAGAAATATTTGTATGTAAGTCTCCTGATTTGCTTAGAAACAGCAGTATAATCAGGTTATATAGAGAGTAAGACTGGTTACCTGCCAAGGGCGAACGCTCAGAGGATGGGCTTCAGCGATGTGGATTTTTCAGTTTGTTCAGTTTGTGAGGATATATTCTTAGACTATCAGCAAAGAGGGATTGCCATGACCAAGGAATTACCCGGTCAAGCCGTTAGTCAGAACCGGAGCCAAAGAAGCGGGGAAGCAGGGTCGGGGCAGGTAGAGCACGTAGCCGGAACTGAATTCGATCAGGTAGCTGAGCGGTTGGAGCAAGTAGGCAGCCCCGAATCCGCACAGGCGGCTGAACGGTTGGACCACGCAGCCGGCCCCGAGATCAGGCAGATGGCTGGACAGGTACAGCAGGCTATCGAACCCGGATTGCCCGGATTCGATAAGGCAGCTGAAGTGTTCGCACAAGCGTCCAGTCCAGGATTGCCCGACCCCGAATCCGCACAGGCAACGCCCGCTCCCCCGCTGCGCAGGGGCTACACGACAGGGGCCTGTGCCGCAGCGGCAGCCGCAGGTGCGGCAACCCTGCTCATTACAGGGGAGAGCCTGCCTGCGGTAGAGATCGATTTGCCAGCTGGTTTCCGTCATACCTTTGAGCTGACTGGCTGGCAGCGTACAGGATCACACACGGCAAGCTGTGCCACGGTCAAGGATGCCGGAGACGACCCGGATGCGACACATCTGGCGTGGATCGAGGCAGCGGTGAGCTGGCGGGATGAGCCGGGCGTGGAGATTGACGGGGGCCGCGGTGTCGGCCGGGTGACGAAGCCAGGTCTGCCGATTGGTGTAGGAGAGGCGGCGATTAACCCGGTACCGCGGAGGATGATTCAGGAGGCGGTAACCGCCGTACTAGAGGAGCATGGTACAGCGCGGGGGGTGAGGGTAGTCATCAGCGTGCCGGAAGGCGAGAACATTGCCCTGAAGACGCTGAATCCCCGGTTGGGTATTCTGGGCGGCATTTCGATCCTGGGCACGCGGGGCGTGGTGACCCCATTCTCCACCGAGGCCTATAAGGCGAGCGTGGTTCAGGCCATCTCGGTGGCGTCTGCAGCGGGGAACCGACAGATTGTGCTGACCACAGGCGGCAGCAGCGAGAAATACGCCATCGCGATGTTTGCGGAGCTTCCAGAGGAAGCTTTTATTCAGATGGGGGAATATGTAGGCTTCTCGCTGGAGCACGCGAAGGCTTACGGGCTTCAGAAGGTTACCTTCGTCGGAATGGCCGGCAAATTCTCTAAGGTGGCTCAGGGGGCCATGCTGATTCACTCTAAGAACGCGCCTGTCGATTTCGGATTTCTGGCCTCTGTTGCAGGCCGTGCGGGAGCGTCCCCTGAGCAGGTGCAGGAGATTGCTGCCGCGAACACAGCCTCACAGGTCGTGGATATGATGACTGAGGCGGGGAATAACATTTTTTTCGAGCAGCTGTGCAGGCATGCCTGTGAACAGAGTCTGGCGCATATGAACGGAGGCATGATTGTAGAAATGGTGCTTATTACAATGAAGGGCCGGGTGCTGGGAAGGGCGGAGATTCATGGATAACCTGATTTACGTGATCGGGATCGGTGAGGATGGCGCCGGCGGCCTGACACCGGATAGCTTAGGTATAGTGAACAACAGCGAGGTGCTGCTGGGCGGCGAGCGGCAATTGAATTTTTTTGGCAGGTACAGAGGGGAGAAAATCGTGCTGCAAGGCGGGCTCAAGCCTTTTACAGACAAGCTGGAGGAGGTGTGGCGTGAGCGGCGGACGGTGGTGCTGGCCTCGGGGGACCCGTTCTTTTTTGGGATTGCCGGATATCTTGTCCGCAGGTTCGGGCCGGAGCATGTGGAGGTGATCCCCCATTATAGCAGTGTGCAGCTTGCGTTTGCGCGGCTGGGTGACAGCTGGCAGGATGCTGAGCTGATCAGTCTGCACGGGCGTTCCATTCAGGGACTGGCCCAGCGTATCGACGGCAAGCACAAAATCGCCCTGCTGACAGACGAGAACAACACTCCTGCGGTCATCGCCGCTTATTTGCGTGAGTTCGGTATGATGGAATATGAGGCATTTGTCTGCGAGCGGCTTGGCGGCGCAGAGGAGCTCTGCCGGTTCTGGACGCTGGAGGAGATGGAGACAAGGGAGTTCGCGGCGCTTAATGTTGTGATCCTGCGCCGTAAGCAGGAGGTCTCCATTCCTATGCGGCGCGGATTCGCTTATCCGGACGAGGAGTTCCGGCAGCGTAAGCCTGAGAAAGGTCTGATTACGAAGCGCGAGGTCCGCGCTCTGGTGCTGTCGGAGCTGAACCTGTCCGAGGATGCAGTTGTGTGGGATATCGGCTCCGGCTCGGGTGCGGTGGCTGCGGAATGTGCGCGGATCGCCAGACTCGGGAAGGTCTACGCTCTGGAGAAAAGTGCCGAGAACCTGCCGAATATGGCAGCGAACCGTCTGAAGTTCCGGGCGGATTTCGAAATCATTCAGGAGAAGGCACCGCAGGGCCTAGCCGCTCTGCCTGACCCCGATGCCGTCTTCATCGGCGGCAGCGGCGGGGAGCTGGCGAACATTATCGGGCACAGCGCCGCCAGACTGCGCCCGGAGGGCCGGATTGTGGTTGGGGCGATTACGGTGGAGACACTGCATGGCAGCATGGAGGCGCTCAAGGCCGCAGGACTGGCCTGCGAGGTCACGATGCTTCAGGCGTCGCGCGGCAAGCCGATTCTCGGCATGACCCGGTTCGACGGAATGAATCCCGTCTATGTGGTTAGCGGCCGGAGGCTTCATTAATCATCAGACAATAACGAAGGAGGAACTTGCAATGAAGACCGATGTAACTGAGCCGCGTGGGCAGGCTGCGGACGGACAGGAAATATCATCAGGAGAAACAGCCGGTACGCTCTTGACAGAAGCGGCGATGCAGGCGGCCAGTGCATTATTTGACCCGCTGGATAGTGAAGAGCCGAAGCTGGAGGAAAGACTGACTCCCCGGGCGCTCGGAACATTATACGGTGTAGGCGTCGGTCCCGGCGACCCGGAGCTGATCACGCTTAAGGCTTGCCGTCTGCTGCAGGAATGTCCGGTGATTGCCTACCCGGCTACCAAGAAGGGCGGCAAATCCTACGCCTATGAAATCATCGAGCTGCATGTAGACCCGCAGGACAAAATCATGCTCGGACTGGTCTTTCCGATGACGAAGGACCCGGAGCTGCTGGCTGGCGGCTGGACCCGTACGGTAGAGCTGTGTTGGGGAGAGCTGAGACAGGGGCGGGATGTGGCTTTTGTGACCGAAGGCGATCCTAATCTCTACAGCACCTTCATTCATCTGGCCCGGCTGATGCAGGAGCTGCATCCCGGCGTGCCGGTCGTCTCGGTTCCGGGGATTTCCTCCGTCCTGGGCGCGGCGGCTGCGCTGGAGCAGCCCCTGGCAGACGGCAATCAGCGGGTGGGGATCATCCCGGCTACGGACGACAGGGAGGCGCTTCGGGAAGCGCTGCTGCATCATGATACGGTGGTGTTCCTTAAGGTGGCCAAAGTGCTGGATCTGGTGCTGGATGTGCTGGATGAGCTGGGCTTGTCCGGCCGTGCCTCGGTGGTAACCAAGGTCACCTCCCCTCATGAGACCGTCTGGCGCGATGCGCGGGATCTGCGGGGCAAGGAAGTGGAATACCTGAGTCTGATGGTGGTGAGCAAATGACGGAGCTTGTGCCGAAGGTATACATTGTAGGTGCCGGACCAGGTGACCCGGAGCTGATTACGGTCAAAGGCAGCCGGATTCTGCGCTCGGCAGATCTGGTGCTGTATGCGGATTCGCTGGTCAGCGAGGAGCTGATCCGCAGCGCTAAGCCGGGTGCTCAGGTGCTTCAGAGCTCGGGCATGGATTTGGAGCAACAGGTGGAGCTGATGACGCTTGCCGTGCAGTCGGGTAAAAGCGTAGCCCGCGTACATACCGGCGACCCCGCCATGTACGGTGCAATCTTGGAGCAGATGTCGCTGCTGAAGCTCTGCGGCGTCGCTTATGAGATTGTGCCGGGCGTCAGCTCGGTCTTTGCCTCTGCGGCCGCGGTTGGCGCAGAGCTGACCGTGCCAGAGCTGACGCAGACGGTCATTCTGACCCGTGCGGAAGGGCGCACACCCGTGCCGGAGCGCGAGCAGTTGCGCAAGCTGGCGGAGCATCACTGCACGGTGGCGCTGTTTCTAAGTGCATCACTGGCCGGTCATGTGAGCAGTGAATTCCTGGCCGCAGGCTGGAGCCCGGAGACCCCGGTGGCGGTCGTGAAGCGGGCCACTTGGCCGGATCAGCAGATTTTGCGTACAACGGTTGAGAAGCTGGAGGGGGACCTGCGTGATGCCGGTATCACCATGCATGCCATGATCCTGGCCGGCTGGGCGCTGGACCCCGGGCTGACGGACCGCGATCAGCACCGCTCCAAGCTGTATGACAAGACCTTCACCCACGGCTGCCGGGAAGGAATCGGCTCCGGTGAGTAAGCGGTATGCGGCTGTTGCCATTACGCGCAGCGGGATAGAGCTGGCTGTGAAGCTTGGCGGGCGGCTTGGCGGGACTGAGGTTTTTGTCTATGCCAAGTATAGCGGCTGGCTGGAGGCGCGGAGCGGGGAGGTTACTGTTTTTGATGGACCGGTTAGAGGGTTGCTTCCCAAGCTCTTCGGGAGCTATGAGGCGGTCATTCTGTTCTTCTCGCTGGGGGCGGCTGTCCGGCTGACGGCTCCGCTGCTGCGGGATAAAAGAACCGATCCTGCCGTCATCGTCATCGATGAGCGCGGGGAGCATGTCATCAGTATGCTCTCCGGCCATCTCGGCGGAGCGAACAGGCTTACTCTGGAGATTTCGGAGCTGCTGGGCAGCCATCCGGTGATCACCACAGCTTCGGATGTACAGGGCACCTTCGCTGTTGACCTGCTGGGTCAAGAGTATCGCTGGCGCGCGGACAGTTTCACCCCCATGAAGGGGGTTAGTGCTGCGCTCGTTAACGGGGAGCCGGTGGCTTTTGTGCAGGAGAGCGGGGAACGTGACTGGCTGCCGCCGGGTGCTGAGGTGCCGGAGCATGTCTCTATGTTCGCAAGCAGGGATGAGCTTAGGCATAGCGGACGCAGCTTCAGCGCAGCGATTGTGGTAAGCGACCGGCTGGCAGAGGAACTGGAGGAGGATGCACGAGCAGACACTGCACTGGCCGAGTCCATTGTAGTGTATCGCCCGCGCAGTCTGGTGCTTGGACTCGGCTGCAACCGCGGGACTTCTGCGGAAGAGCTGGAAGCCGTGGTCCTGCACACTCTGAATGAGCTTCATCTGTCGCTCCAAAGTGTGCGGAATGTGGCGACAGCCGGGATCAAGGGGGATGAACCCGGGCTACTGGCCTTGTGCGCCAAATACAGCTGGGAGCTGGTGCTGTACACCCCGGAGCAGCTAAATACAGTTGAGCTGGACCATCCGTCTGAGGTGGTATTCAGGGCCACGGGGGCATACGGTGTCTGTGAACCTGCGGCCCTGTTGTCTTCAGGCGCGCATTCGCTCCTGCAGCCTAAGCTTAAGAGCGGCAATGTGACTATCGCCGTAGCCCGGGTCTTCTATCCTAGAGAGAAGGAGGGGAGCTGCGGTGAATGAGCCGAGGAATTTAGCAGGATATGAAAAAGAGCCGGGATTAGCCAGCCTGGAGCTGCAGGCCCGTCCCCGCCTGGTCATTGCAGGCACAGGCAGCGGCTCGGGCAAAACAACGGTCACGCTGGGGCTGATGCGCGCTTTTGCCCGGCGGGGCCTCAAGGTCCAGGGCTTCAAATGTGGCCCTGACTACATCGATCCCGCCTATCACACTGCGGTCACAGGCCGTCCCTCACGCAATTTGGACTCCTGGATGACTTCAAGCGATTATCTGCAGGAGTATTTCCTGCAGGCTTCGGCAGAGGCCGACTTGTCCGTCATTGAGGGTGTCATGGGTCTGTATGACGGCAAGGAGGATACGGCGCTGACCGGATCAACGGCGGAGATCGCCATTCTGACTGCCAGTCCTGTACTCCTGGTGGTCGATGTCCGCAGCATGGGCCGCAGTGCTGCGGCGATAGTGCTGGGCTTCCGTCAGCTGGAGCCGCAGGTGCGGATTGCCGCCGTTCTGGTGAACCGCTGCGGCAGCGAGGGTCATTACCGGTTAGTTAAGGCGGCCATTGAAGCAGCCTGCGGGATTCCCGTGATCGGCTGGCTCCCCCGCGATAGCGGGCTGGACATCCCGGAGCGGCATCTGGGCTTGCTGCCCGCTGTGGAACGCGGGGAGCTTGCGCCTTTGTTCGACCGTGCCGCCGATATGCTGGAGCAAGGCACGGATCTGGAGCAGCTGCTGGAGATTGCTGCTACAGCTCCTGCTGTGCAGAAGATACTTGCGGCTGCGGATGATCAGTGTAATCCTGCTGTGCCGATGATACATAAGACACAGGCAGGCCCGGCGGAGCCTGCCCCGGTCATTGCCGTAGCCCGGGACGCGGCGTTCAACTTCTACTACGCAGATAATCTGGAGCTGCTCGCACGTGAAGGTGCTAAGCTGATTTACTTCAGCCCGCTCAGCGGTGAAGGCATTCCGCCGGAAGCGGGCGGCCTCTATATCGGCGGCGGCTTCCCGGAAGAATTCGCGGCTGTGATTGCCGCGAACCAGCTGTTCCTTGGCGGACTGAGGTCTGCCGCAGACGCTGGAATGCCGCTCTATGCGGAGTGCGGCGGCTACATGGTGCTGGCCCGCAGTCTGACCGACCGCAACGGCAGGGTGCATGAGATGGCCGGAATCGTTCCGGCACACACTGTGATGCAGGAACGCCGGGCGGCACTCGGCTATCGTGAAGTTACGGCACTTCACGACTGTCTGCTGCTGAAGCAGGGCGAGCGCCTGCGCGGCCATGAATTTCATTACTCCGTCATGAGCTATCCTGACGGGGAAGCCCGAACCTATGCCTATGAGAGTAAGGGCAGAGGGGGGAGCCAGCCGGAAGGCTACATCAGCGGCAGCATTATGGCTGCTTATGCGCATATCCACTTGGCCTCCCATCTCCCGGCAGCAGCCCGGCTTGTAGCAGCCTGCCGGGCATATCGTGACCGCAAACAAGCTGTACAGCAGCATGATTCCGATTCCTGCAATCAACAAGTGGAATAACGTATCTTAAATTATTGATTCTAACAGAATGTGTGGAGATAAGTGGAAAAACAACATCTATTCATGTTACTTTTAGCTGCTTGGGCTAAAATGGGCAACAGTAAGTGTTGTTTTTCCAACTGTTGTTCTAGTACCGGTCATTCGTTCATTAGCAAGTGTAGAAAATCCAACTATCCCCCGTTCCGTTCAAACCAGCCTAAGTCTCATCAGCAAATCACTTCTGTCTACTATATGTCAACCGCTTGTCATACGTATAATAGCCACGTATAATAGGACAAGAGAACGCTTTATTACCGCGCTCGGGCTGGTCAACCGATCAGTTCCAGCGCAGGAAACCATTGAAAGTTAATAGAAGCAACAGCATATGGATGCATCAGGAGAAGGGGGAACGCTGCAGTGAAATTGTTGGGAGCGATTGAAGCAGGAGGAACAAAGTTTGTATGCGGTATCGGGAATGAGGACGGGACAATTATCGACCGGGTGAGCTTTCCGACTGCCACTCCTCAGGAGACTATGAGCCAGGTAATGGATTATTTCAGCGGAAAAGCTGTGGAGGCTATCGGGATCGGCTCGTTTGGACCGATTGATCCCGTTATTGGCAGCCCCACCTATGGATATATTACAACCACACCCAAGCCGCACTGGGGCGGTTATAATCTGGTGGGAGCCGTGGAGGAGCAATTCCAGGTTCCGATCGGCTTCGATACAGATGTGAACGGCGCAGCGCTGGGCGAATACACCTGGGGGGCAGCGCAAGGTCTGGATAGCTGCCTGTATATCACTGTAGGTACCGGGATCGGTGCCGGTGCTGTGGTGGGCGGGAAGCTCGTTCACGGGCTGTCCCATCCCGAGATGGGACATATTCTGGTTCGTCGTCATCCCGAGGACCACTACGAAGGCTTCTGCCCTTATCACGGCGATTGCCTGGAGGGTCTGGCAGCAGGTCCGGCCATCGGCAAGCGCTGGGGTAAGCCGGCGGGCGAGCTGTCTGCAGATCATCCGGCCTGGGCGATGGAGGCCCACTATCTGGCTCATGCTCTTATGAACTATGTGCTGATCCTCTCGCCGCAGAAGATCGTAATGGGCGGCGGTGTGATGAAGCAGAGCCAGCTCTTCCCGCTGATTCATGCCAAGCTGCGGGAGCTGCTCGGCGGATATGTGCAGCATCCAGCGCTCAATGAAGAGATTGGCAGCTATATTGTGCCTCCGCAGCTTGGAGATAACGCCGGTCTGTCGGGTGCACTGGGTCTGGCCAAGCTGGCTTTGGACCGCAAGTAGGATCTCCTGACAAAAAGGCATTGACTGTTACGTAATATATGGTATCCTAGGTTTTAACAGTATAGCATTTAAGAGGAAGCACCTCTTTCACGAATTTCGTGGGAGAGGTGCTTTTTTGCGTTCAAATATGTCATGCGTACTGTAAGACGACGAAAGTAGGGATTCATATGCAGATCGTATTTATGAACCGTTTGTGCAGAAGATCAGGAGTGGATGGGGAGACTTTTGCCCAGCTGTGGATTGGAGAGGAAGAGGGGCAGTGGCGTCTTGGCTGGCGTGATTTCTCCGGCGAACAGGAGACGGGCGATAGCCTGTGGTATGAAGGCGGATCATGGAATGAGATGCTGTGTGTATACCGGCACGAGCTTGCCGTGAAGATGGGGGATGGCTACCGCCCGCTGATTGACGGGGTATTTCATGACGAGGATAATCTCAGCAGCCGCAGCCAGGAGCAGCTTAAGCTGCAGTATTACAGTGAGCATTACGGGAATGAAGCGATCTTCGAGGAGCTGTGCTCCTGGCGCAGAGGGAAGGCCTCCGGCGAACGGAAAGCGCCTTATATCCTGGCCAGCAACCGTCTGCTGCGCATGATCAGCGCATTTCTTCCCCGCACGGAGGAGGAGCTGCTACAGCTTCCAGGTGTAGGTGAAGGCAAAGCCACACAGTATGGAGCGGACTGGCTCAGTATCACCGCAGCGGCTGAGCGTGAGCATGATTTTCCGCTAAGCTGGGTGAATCATACAATAGACGAAGAGAGCTTCGTATCCTGGCAATATAAGCAGAAGGAGCTTAAGTACAAGAAGGAGCTGGAGCGGCTGAGACTGCGGCGTGTTCTATTACAGGGGATCGAAGAGGGGCAAGGAATGGAGCAGCTCAGAGTGCTTAGCGGAGTTTCCCGCCGTGAAGTGCTTGAAGTAGTAGAGGAGCTGGAGAAGGACGGATACTCGGCCGAGAAGCTTATTGCCCTGGAGCTGAGCGGAGTGAGCCCCGAAGAACAGAACAATATTTGGACAGCCTATGAACTGATCGGCGACAACTTCCTGAAGCCTGTTCTTTACAAAGCTTACGGTGAACCTTTCGTTCCTGCTGACGGACTCGATCTGTATTACGAACGCCTGCGGCTGATCCGCATCCGCTTCCGGCGGGAGCATCCGGCCGCTCTTGGAATGGCTGCCCCTTTGTAAGGGGGTGACCGGCGGCCTGAAGCGGCCCCAATCTGCGGTCCTGATGACCGGGATTTTTCATCGGCGCAGACGCATTACATACTGGTGGCATACCAAAAAGACGAAGGCTATCCGCATCCCGGAATAGCCGGGTATACGGTGCCTTCGTCCTTCGTATTCGTCCGCCCTGCTTCATAGCCACTCCTTCTTACGGAAGATAATGAGCATTCCGCAGCCTAGCGTCACCATGACAGCAATGACGCCATAGTAGCCGTACTCGGTGTGGATCTCCGGGATATTGTCAAAGTTCATGCCGTAGATCCCGGTAATCACGGTCAGCGGCATGAATATGGTGGTAATTGCCGTAAATACACGCATGATTTCATTGGCACGGTTCGCAATACTGGACTGATAAGCTTCGCGTAAGTTGCCCATGAGATCGCGGTACGTTTCGAAGGTTTCAGAGATCTTGACCGCATTCTCATAGATATCGCTGAAATACTTCTGCAGCTGATCGTCGATCAGGCGAAGATCCTTTTTGTTGAGCGTGTTGATAACTTCCTTCTGCGGGCCGAGCATCTTCTTCAGCCAGAGAATCTCACTGCGCAGACCAATGATCTCGCTCAGATGCGATTTCTTGGTATGCATGAGGATGTCTTCCTCCAGCTTCTCGATCCGCGCTTCAATCCGGTCACCGACCGAGAAGAAGTTGTCGACAACGAGGTCGATCAGCAGATACAGGAAGCGGTCAGGCGTACTGACCTCCTGCTCCCACAGTACGGGCTTCAGGACACGAAGCTCATGGATCTTCTGCTTCGTAACGGTAATAATATAATGTCTGCCAAGGAATACGTTAAGCGCACGGAGGAAAATTTCCTCATCATCGAACCGGATGCTGTTCACCACGATGAAATAATGACTCTCATAAATCTCCAGCTTCGGACGCTGATCCTCTTCACTAAGACAGTCTTCCACAGCCAGATCATGCAGTCCGTATATAGGCTGAAGCTCTACAAGGTCCTCCACATCGGCATCAATCCAGTAGAACCCTTCGGCAGGGGCGGTTAAAGTTTCTTCAATATTGTCAATAGGCGTAAAAACCCCTGCATTCACCAGCCGGATTTTCATCTGATTCACTCCTTATGTCCCTGGTCTTCTCCAGGGGTATGCTAATTTCAGCACACGGAAAAAATCAGCTTGGCCGGTGGTACAATCATGGATGAAGGCCAAAAGATGGTCCGAGAGCATGAAGAAAAAGGGCTCCCGCCGCCGGCAAGCTGATGTTAATCCTGTGTGGTTGTTCATTCTGCACGCATATTCGCGAGCCCGGGTCGCCTTCCATTGTTCTCTCACCTCTTCTTTTCGCCGTTTATTTTGGTTGAAACACTTGTCTAGTATAACGCCGGGATATGGGTCTTACAAGAGAAATTGTTTTCTGTCATAAGGCCCCTTCAGCATTGTATGGACTTGACGAAAAGGAGGTTCATGATTTAAAGTGAAATTTAAGAAAAAGCATCTTTCGGATGCTTAAGGTTATTCAACTGAATACAGCTAAATCTTATCAAGAGCAGGTGGAGGGACTAGCCCGATGAAACCCGGCAACCGGCGTGTGAGCGCACGGTGCTAATTCTTGCGGAAGCTTTGCAGGGCGTTATTCGTCCGGCGGAAGTTCTCTGGCAGATGAGAGAGGCGCATATGACTGCATGATATGACCTTTCTCGCCCGGGAAAGGTCTTTTTTCGCTACCCTGCCTCAGGATTAACCACCAAGTGGAACCCCATTTCAGTTAAGGAGTGAACAGCAATGCCTATCAAAATTCCCGACAGCCTGCCGGCCAAAGAAGTGTTATCCGGTGAGAATATTTTTGTAATGGATGAAAGCCAGGCCTTCCATCAGGATATCCGTCCGCTGCGGATCGCCATCTTGAATCTGATGCCTACCAAAGAAACTACTGAGACCCAGCTGCTGCGCCTTATCGGGAATTCCCCGCTTCAGGTGGATGTTGTTCTGCTGCATCCCAGCTCCCATACGTCGAAGAATACTTCGGCTGAGCATTTGAAGAGCTTTTACAAAACCTTTGATGAGATCAGCCACCGCCGGTTCGACGGCTTGATTGTAACGGGCGCTCCCGTAGAACAACTTGAATTCGAGGATGTCAACTACTGGGAAGAGCTGAAAGTGATTTTTGAGTGGAGCAAACAGAATGTAACCTCGACCATGCACATCTGTTGGGCGGCACAGGCAGGACTGTATCATCACTTTGGTGTGCGCAAGGTGAGTCTGCCGGACAAATGCTTCGGAGTGTTTCCGCATACGATGAGCCATAATAATGTCAAGCTGCTGCGCGGCTTCGATGAAGTGTTCCATGTTCCGCATTCCCGCCATACCGATGTCTCCCGTGAAGATATTGAGCGGAACCCGGAGCTGCAGATTCTGGCAGAATCCGAGGAAGCCGGGGTGTACCTGGTGGCTACGCATGACGGGAAGCAGATTTTTGTTACCGGACATTCGGAATATGATCCCTTCTCGCTGAAATGGGAGTATGACCGGGATATCGCAAAAGGGCTGGAGGTTGCCTTGCCGAAGCACTATTATCCCAAGGATGATCCGACGCGTACTCCGCCGGCAGTCTGGCGCGCCCATGCCAACTTATTATTCGCTAATTGGCTCAATTACTATGTATACCAGGAGACTCCTTACGATATCGGGGCATTTATCTAAGGGTTGACTTATTCTTAATAGAAGTAATTAATCAGGAGGCAATGGAGATGGATGAGAAACTGAGAATTGAGAGCAGACTGGCACAGATTGGTTCGATGGAGGACCCCGCCACCGGGGCCATTAATTACCCGATTTATCATGCGACGGCTTTCCGTCACCCTAGACTTGGGCAGAGCACAGGCTTTGACTACATCCGCACCAAAAATCCTACCCGCTCTGTCCTCGAAGAAGCGGCAGCGGCCCTGGAATCCGGGGATGCCGGCTTCGCCTGCGCTTCCGGTATGGCTGCGCTGACTACGGTGTTCACCTTGTTTGGACAAGGGGACCATCTCATTGTGTCGCTCGACCTGTACGGCGGAACCTACCGGTTGCTGGAACGGATTCTCTCCAAATACGGCATCAGTGCCTCCTATGTAGATACGAACGATCTGGATGGACTGGAAGCGGCCCGCCAGCCGGGGACAAAAGCCGTATTCATTGAGACGCCGACCAATCCGCTGATGATGATTACGGATGTCGAAGCCGTATGTACCTGGGCCCGCCGTCACGGGCTGCTCACGATTGTAGATAATACGCTGCTGACTCCGTTCTTCCAGCGCCCGCTGGAGCTTGGAGCAGATATCGTGGTTCACAGTGCGACTAAGTATCTGGGCGGGCATAACGATGTGCTGGCTGGGCTGATTGTGACCAAGGGCGCAGAATTGTCTGCTGAAATGGCCGTCCTGCATAACTCTCTGGGAGCGGTTCTCGCGCCGAATGACAGCTATCAGCTGATGAAGGGTATGAAGACCCTGGCGCTGCGCATGGAGCGGCATGAGAGCAATGCCCTGGCCATCGCCCGTTATCTGCAGAAGCATCCGGCTATTGCCGAGGTCTTCCATCCGGGTCTGCCGGACCATCCGGGCTATGCCATTCAGAACCGCCAGTCCTCCGGCAACACCGGGATCTTCTCCTTCAAGGTAAAAGAGGCCAGCTATGTGGAGCCGCTGCTCCGCCATATCAAGCTAATCGCCTTCGCCGAGAGTCTGGGCGGTGTCGAATCGCTGATGACCTATCCGGCGATACAGACTCATGCCGATATTCCGGCTGAAATCCGCGATGCTGTAGGCGTGGATGACCGACTGCTGCGCTTCTCTGTCGGCATAGAGCATGTAGATGATCTGATTGCGGATCTCGGACAGGCCCTGGAGGCCGCCCGGAGCGAGCTGGAATAAGGCGATGCGCCCCGGACCTGGCCCGGCATGAGGGATTCGCAGAACGTACAAGCAGCAGTGCCTTCGGGTGCTGCTGTTTAATTTTGCCTGGGACAAGGTCAATTACCGGTTCTGCGCAGCGAAACATTTTTCAAGAACAGCCGATTGTGATACGATGGGAGAACGGACTATTTTTATTTCAAATTGTATTTATCTCATAGACTTCATAGATGAAGAGGAGGCCGTCAACAGTGAGTGCAGTCGATCTTATACTGGATAAGGCACTGAAGGGTGAACGTCTTCAGTTGGAAGATACGGTCACGTTGTTCGAGAGCAATGAAATTGAGAAAATGGGCGCTGCCGCAGATATTATTATGAAGCGCTGGCACCCGGAGCCAGTGACAACATTCGTCATTGGCCGTAACATTAACTACACCAATGTATGTGATGTATATTGCCGATTCTGCGCTTTTTACCGCAGACCCGGTTCGGAGGAAGGCTATGTGCTTCCCGATGAGACAATCTATCAGAAGATTGCGGAGACCATGAGCGTGAACGGAACCGAAATTCTGATGCAGGGCGGTACGAATCCGAATCTGCCGTTCAGCTACTATACGGATATTCTGCGCGGCATCAAGCAGCGGTTCCCGGAGATTACAATGCATTCCTTCTCACCTGCGGAAATTATGAAAATGGTTGAGGTCTCCGGCCTGCCGCTGGAACAGGTCATGCGTGAGATTCATGCCGCAGGCCTCGATTCCCTGCCCGGCGGCGGTGCTGAGATTCTCGATGACCGTACCCGCCGCAAGATCAGCCGCCTCAAGGGCTCCTGGCGCGAGTGGATGGACGTCATGCAGACCGCACACCGGATCGGCATGAATACAACGGCCACGATGGTGATCGGTCTGGGCGAGAGTATGGAAGAACGTGCGCTGCATCTGCTGCGTGTCCGTGAAGCCCAGGACGAATGCATTGCGAATAAATATGATTCTGAAGGCTTCCTGGCGTTCATCTCCTGGACCTTCCAGCCGGATAATACGAACCTGAAGCTGGACCGCCAGACCCCGGAGGAGTACCTCAAGACCGTAGCCATCAGCCGTCTGGTGCTGGACAATATCAAGAACTTCCAATCCTCCTGGGTAACGATGGGGCCTGAAGTAGGCAAGCTCTCCCTGCAATACGGATGCAATGACTTCGGAAGCACAATGATCGAGGAGAACGTAGTCTCCTCGGCGGGTGCGACCTACAAGGTCAACATCGAGTCGATCACCCAGCTCATCCGCGAAGCCGGCAAGATTCCGGCGCAGCGCAACACGCGTTATGACATTCTGCGTACGTTCGAGGATGCGAATGCGAAGATTGACAATGATTTTATTATGCAGAACTAGAATGAAATAAAGAAAACAAAAATAACGGAGTTAAACTACAAATGTAGTTTTTACTCCGTTATTTTTGTTGCTCAACTGCAATGCTTGTTCCATTTTTATAAATACAATAATAAATCGGCTAGCTTTTTGATGTTTAGATATTTTGTGCTTGCTTGAGAATTGGGTCTTGATAGGACTAATACTGATTGTATCCCCAGTGCTGATGCGCAATCTAAGTTCTGTTCATAATCATCGATAAATACTGTTTCAGTTGCCGGCAAATGCATCGCATCAAGTGCATGGCTGAACATGCCGGGATTAGGTTTGTTTTCTCCAAGTTCAAAACTAAGTGTCATATTATCAAAAAAATTATACATACCGGCATTTTTAAGAACTCTTTTGACCGACGGGTCGGTATCTGAAATAACTCCAATCTTATACTTTGCGCTCAGGCTTTCAATGATTTGTTTGGTATGATCAAAAAACACATAATTAGCATCGTTATACACTCTATCATGGGCAATGATTTCAGCTTGTTCGTTGGTAAGGTGCATTTCAGGTAACCGTTCAGCCATTGTTTTATAGTAATTTGTATACCTTTCAAGCTCCTCATCTTCAGTTTTGTAAACTTCATTTTTGAGGTGCTCATTTGCTTTTGAAATTGCTGTATTCAATTGTTCTTGTGGTATGGAACCTAGAATCTGTGGATTTATGTATTCCAACGCTTTTAATGTTATCCTCCAGTCACCTGTTGCAGGGCGGAAAATCGTCCAGCCAAGGTCGAGAAATATACCATGTACAGGTTTTTGTATAATCATGTAAACTCCCCCTATGAATCCTATAATATTGTAAAAATCTATTAATAAAAGAGTAATTAATCTGTTTTTATTTCCTATTTAACTTGTCCAACAGGCGGAATCTAATTGAATTGGCTTTTTATCGTTTTCTTCACTTAATTCTTCACTTAATTGTAAAATGATATCGTTATTTTTTACAAAAATCGCTGAATTAATGTGAGATTTTACACAACAACTTATAAGAGTTAATGCAATTTGATAGATTCATAGGTAGGGCTATGATACAATCTTTCGGGCAGTAGTAGAACAATATAGCAATTACAGGGAGGCAATTAGATTTATGGGAGAGAGAAGATGGAACAAGCCGATAGCTTCTTTATTGGCTACCACAGTTCTGGCAGCACAGATGCTGGGCGGAGTATTCAATGTTCCTGTGCTGGCGGCAGGAAAGGCTGAGGCTTCTCCGGTGATTAATCCGGGAACCATTAATTTACGCTTGATGAGCACCACTGATGTTCATACGAACGTATATGGATGGGACTATTTCAAGGGTGCCGCCTCCGCGACTGTAGGTCTGGACCGTACTTCAACCTTAGTAAAGGCTGCACGCAATGACGCAGAGGGGAAATACAACCTTTTGCTGGACAATGGCGATTTAATTCAAGGAACACCACTTGGAACGTATATGGCCCAAGTGTCTGACTTCAAGACTAGCGAAGACCAGATTCATCCGATAATCGCAGCTATGAATCTCATGGGTTATGATGCAGCAACCTTCGGCAATCATGAATTCAATTATGGTTTGGATTATCTGGACCGGACCGTTAAAGGCAATGTGAGCAGTGCAACTTATAAAGAGTCTACGGGTGCGAAATTCCCTTATATCAATGCAAATATTTATAATAAGTTAGACGGTAAAAATACATTTGAACCTTATCAAATCATTGATAAAGTGGTAAAGGATAGCAAAGGAAACACCGTTACCATTAGAGTCGGCCTCCTGGGTCTGGTTACTCCGCAGATTATGGAGTGGGACAAGGTAAACCTGGAGAATAACGTTATTGCCGAAGATATTGTGGAAACGGCCAAGAAGTTCGTTCCTGAAATGCAGAAGGATGGTGCGGATGTTATCGTCGCCATGACTCATTCCGGGTTCGACGCTGCTGCTGCAGAAGGAACAGGTGCAGAGAATGTCATTAACCTGCTGAGCAAGGTTGAGGGCATTGATGCCATTACCTTCTCGCATACCCACAAGGTATTCCCGACGAACGGCGTTGACAGCGCGCTGGATGCTTCCTTCAAAGATCCGTCCACCAAGAAACCTTACAATAATGATGTAGCTAAGGTAGATAACGTCAATGGTCATATCAATGGGACTCCGGCAGTACAAGCGGGCTATGGCGGGGGTTACCTAGGTCTTATCGATTTGAAAATCGTACCCGATGGTACGAATGGCTGGAAAGTAGACAAAACAGCTTCCAAGGCTTCTACGCGCTCTATTGCTGGCGCAGCCATTGACACCGCTATTGAAGATCTTGCAGGAACGGCACATCAAGCTACGATTGATTACGTGAATCAGCCGTTAGGCAAAACAACTGCTCCGATGAACAGCTATTTTGCAATGGTGCAGGATGATCCGACAGTCCAGATCGTAACCTATGCCCAGCAGCAGTATGTATCTAACTTGATTCATACGAACGATAACCTGGCCGCCTACAGAAATCTTCCGATCCTGAGCGTCGGCGCACCGTTCAAGGCTGGACGTAACGGCCCGGATGAATATACAGACATCAAGAAAGGTAACCTTACGATTGCCAGTGCAAGCGATCTGTATCTGTATGACAACACACTCAAGGCGATTGTTGTTAACGGTGAAACTGTCAAGAATTGGGTAGAGATGAGTGCAGGAGCGTTCAACCGCATCAAGCCATCCATCTCCACACCCCAGCCGCTTTTAAATTCAGCATTCGCTGTATTCAATTTCGATGTGATTGACGGCATCAAATATACAATCGATGTTACCCGTCCCGCTAAATATAAGCCTGATGGAACGCTTGTCGATAAGTCCTACAGCCGGGTAACATCCATTACTTATAACGACCAGCCGTTGAACCTAGAGGATAAGTTCGTAGTCGTTACCAACAACTACCGTGCCAGCGGCGGGGGGAACTTCCCGGGTGTCAAAGGCGCTAACATGATCATTGATTCCCAGATGGAGAACCGCCAGGTGCTGATGGATTACATCAAGGAAGCGGGGACCGTTGATCCTACCGCAGACAACAACTGGTCGATTGCACCAATTAAAGGAAACGTCACTGTAACATTCCCGTCTTCACCCAAAGCAGCAGCAGTCGCTCCTGCAAACATTACTGCTACGGGAACTCAAGATGTCAATAAATTTGAGATCTACAACCTTGACTTGAAAAAATCCGCTCCAACCCCAACGGGAGATGTTGAAGTCCATCTGCTGGGCATTAATGACTTCCACGGCCAACTGGACACTACCTCGGTGGTGAACGGGGAAGCAGTAGGCACGGCGGCTACGCTTGCAGCTTATTTGAAGGAAGCCCGTGCCAAATATGAGAATTCGCTGCTGTTCCACAACGGCGACTCTGTGGGTGCATCCGCTCCGGTATCTTCACTGGAACGCGACAAGCCTACGATGGAATGGATGAATCTCATGAAGTTCGACATCGGTACCCTGGGGAACCATGAGTTTGACCAAGGTGTCGAGGCTATGAAGGCTCAAATCTATGGCGGTAAGGACCCTAAGAACGAGAAAGTCGTCCATAATGGCGCAGATTTCGATTATATCAATGCCAACGCAGTGGACAGCACTACTGGTAAACCTATTATCACCCCTTATGTTGTAAAAGAAGTTGGCGGCGTGAAGATCGGCTTCATCGGAGTGGTGACCAAAGCAACGCCAAGCAAAGTATCGCCAGCCGGTACAGCCGGTGTGAAATTCCTGAGTGCCGAGGAAGAAGTCGCGGCGATTGAGAAATATGCGGCCGAGCTGAATGCTCAGGGTGTTAAGACGATCGTGGTGCTTGCCCATGACCCGGCAACAACCAAGACTGATCCGGTTACCCAAAAGAATGTATCCACCGGCGAAGCTGTAGATTTGGCTAAGGCACTTCCTGCCAATTCCCCGGTTGATGTTATCGTAGCCGGAGACAATCATGGTTATGCCAATGATACGGTGAACGGTAAGCTGATCGTTCAGGCTTACTCTTACGGAACGGCTTTTGAAGATATCAAGCTGGTGATTGACGGAGTTACTGGTACAGTGAAGAGTAAAACGGCTACTGTAACGAACACGGTTCAGAGTAAAATCACACCGGATGCCGAAACCAAGGCGTTGGTGGACTACTATCTGAATCAGCACCCTGAATTAACCAAGCCTGTAGGAACTACAGACGGTACAATAACCCGTACAGATGCCTACACTAAGGAATCAGCATTGGGTAACCTGATTGCAGATGCGATGCGTCATGCTATCTTCAAAGAAGGCGAGAAAGATCCTGCAGATTTCGCCTTCATGAACCCGGGCGGCATCCGTGCTGATCTTCCGAAAGGCAATGTAGCGTTCGGGGATCTGGCGAAGATCCAGCCGTTCGGCAACACGCTGGTGAAGCTGACCCTGACCGGCCAGCAGATCAAGACCCTGCTTCAGCAGCAATGGGCAGTTAAGCCTGACGGCACTGCAGACACGAAAACCCTGCAAATCTCAGGTCTGAAATATACAGCTAACATGTATCTGCCGGTTGCAGAACGTGTGGCTAACCTGACTAAGGCTGACGGAACACCTATTGAAATGGCGAAGAGCTACACCGCTGTAGTCAATAACTTCATGGCTGCGGGCGGCGACAATTACAAGGTATTAACTGAGGCAAGCTCCTCGCTGGCTGGACCGATCGACCTGGATGTATTCTATGAATATATCGTCAAAACATTCAACGGTGGTGCGATCACTGCTGCCATTGAAGGCCGGATCATCAATGTGGAGAAAGATCCTGGGACGGTTAATCCGAACCCTGGTAACACTGGATTGGTTACAACTGCAACACCGAAGCCAACGGCTTCGCCTTCGGCCACTCCAAGTCCGGCAACTACACCTGCGGCAACGGCAGCTCCTACGCCAAGCCCAGCTGTCCCTGCAGTAGCCTTCAAGGATCTGGGTAAGGTAGCCTGGGCCGCAGATGCCATTAATGCATTGGCAGCCAAAGGCATTATCAAAGGGATGGACGGCACGAACTTTGCGCCAATGAAGAGTGTAACCCGAGCAGAATTCGTAACCATGCTGGTTCGTTCACTTGAACTTGGCAATTCGGCTTCACCTGCGAAATTCAGTGATGTGAAGCAGGGAGTCTGGTACTCCGATACGATTGCTGCGGCTGTGAATGCAGGTCTTGTAAAAGGCTCCGGCAACGGTAAATTCGAGCCGGGCCGTGAGATTACCCGCGAGGAAATGGCGATTATGATTGCGAATGCCCTTAAGGGTCAGCTGCAGCCGGTTGATGCTGCAACGTTGAATAAATTTAACGATAAGGCCAAGATTGCGCCATACGCCCAGCAGGCGGTAGCTCAACTGACTCAGATTGGTATCGTCAACGGTGTGGATGCCAAGCAGTTCGCACCGAAAAGTATGGCCAACCGTGCCCAGGCTGCGGTGATTATCTTCCGTATGCTGGAGAATAAAGCTTCATAGGTTAAAGTTTCATCATGTAATCATGAAATGATAATCAATCAGAGAGAGCCCCTGCTGAAATAGCACGGGCTCTTTTCTGGAAATATAAGAAGTTATAGGTTTCACACGATAACTTATCCTGCTATTTCTCGCTGAAACGGTACCGTCTATAAAAGGACGGTGGAGACGTTTCCACTTGCCTAAGGAAGGGCAGCTGTTTTACGCTTGACGGAAGATAAGCTGAGATTTATAATTGCCTTAATTCATGTTATCAGCGTTGACGAAGATATGAACCACTTGCTTTGGACCGTTTCAGAGAGAGGAAGCCTCAGGCTGCAACTTCCTCCGGTGCCGGCTTCTGGTTTACCCCTTTGTAGCTGCGGTTATGAACTCCTGACGGCTTCGGTACTCCGGAACCTTAATGGATAGTAAGAACCGCCGGTTCATGGCCGTTATCCCCATGCTAACGAAGGATCATATTCTGCAGTGAAGCATAAGCGCCAGCTGCCAGGATGGATCGAATTTGGGTGGAATCACGGGTGCAATCACTCGTCCCTTTGCGGGACGGGTGTTTTTTGTGTGCAGAGGCTATGAGTGATAACCACTTGTAGGCGTAGGCTTGCGAAGTGAATGTGTATGAAGAGTTCAAGGAAGTATAGCCCAACAAACCTTAGGAGGAAGTAATCATGTCAGTAAATATTAAGCTTCCGGACGGATCGGTCCGGGAATATGCGGACGGCAGCAGCATTGATGATGTAGCCGCCTCTATCAGCAGCGGACTGCGCAAGAACGCCGCAGCAGGCAAGCTCAACGGGATTGTCGTAGACCTGTCAACACAGCTTCAGGAAGGCGACCTGGTAGAGATCGTAACTCTTGATTCGCCGGAAGGTCTCGAAGTGATGCGTCACAGCACAGCTCACTTGATGGCGCAGGCGGTAAGACGTCTGTTCGGCACCAAGGAAGTGAAGCTTGGAGTCGGTCCTGTGATCGAAGACGGCTTCTATTATGATATGGATCTGGAGCATCCGCTCAATCCCGAGGATCTGCTGAAGATCGAGAAGGAAATGGACCGTATTGTCTCGGAGAATCTGCCGATTGTCCGCCATGAGGTCAGCCGGGGGGAAGCACTGGAGCGCTTCGGCGAACTGAGTGATCCTTACAAGCTGGAGCTGATTGAAGCTCTGCCGGAAGACAGTGTCATCACCATCTATGAGCAGGGCGAATTCTTCGACCTTTGCCGTGGCCCGCATTTGCCGTCTACAGCCAAGATCAAGGTATTCAAGCTGATGAATGTGGCCGGGGCTTACTGGCGCGGAGACAGCAAGAATAAGATGCTGCAGCGTGTGTACGGCACAGCCTGGATCAAGAAGGCACAGCTGGATGAGCATCTGCGCCTGCTGGAGGAAGCGAAGAAGCGCGACCACCGGAAGCTGGGCAAGGAGCTGGAGATTTTCACCTTCAATCAGTTAGTTGGACAAGGCCTGCCGATCTGGCTGCCTAAGGGCGCGAAGCTGCGCAGTATTCTGGAGCGTTATATTGTCGATCTGGAAGCAAGTCTCGGATACCAGCATGTCTACACTCCTGTACTGGGGAACGTAGAGCTGTACAAGACTTCCGGGCACTGGGAGCACTATCAGGAAGATATGTTCCCTAAGATGACTATCGATAATGAAGAGTTCGTGCTGCGCCCGATGAACTGCCCGCACCACATGATGATCTACAAGAGCTCGATGCACAGCTACCGCGATCTGCCGATCCGTATTGCCGAGCTTGGGATTCAGCACCGTTATGAAATGTCGGGAGCCTTAACAGGTCTGCACCGTGTGCGTTCGATGACGCTGAATGACTCACATATCTTCTGCCGTCTGGACCAGATCAAGAGCGAGTTCATCCGTGTGCTGGAATTGATTAAGCAGGTATACAGTGATTTCGGGATTGAAGATTACCGGTTCCGCCTCTCTTATCGTGATCCTAAGGATACTGAGAAATATTATGCCAACGATGAGATGTGGGAGACTGCACAGCGTATGCTGCGTGAGGTAGTCGAAGAAGCCGGCCTTCCGTTCTACGAAGCCGAAGGCGAAGCGGCCTTCTATGGTCCGAAGCTCGATGTGCAGATTAAGACTGTACTCGGCAAAGAAGAGACACTCTCGACTGTACAGATTGACTTCCTGCTGCCGGAGCGCTTTGAGCTTGAATATGTCGGCGACGACGGCCAAAAGCACCGTCCGGTTGTCCTGCACCGCGGGATTCTGGGAACCATGGAACGGTTCGTAGCCTTCCTGCTGGAGAACTTTGCCGGTTCACTGCCGCTCTGGCTGTCCCCGCAGCAGGTGAAGATTATTCCGGTATCTTCGGCCTTTGACGAATATGCGAAGGAAGTGGAAGCGAAGCTGCTGCGCAGCGGCATCCGTGCGGAAGTGGATTTACGCAATGAGAAGATGGGCTACAAGATCCGTGAAGCTCAGCTCGAGAAGCTGCCGTACATGTTCGTAGTCGGCGAGAACGAGATGAATGCCGGTAGCGTATCAATCCGCAAACGCGGCGAAGGCGACATTGGCGCCCGTTCGCTGCAGGAAGCTATTGATTCGCTTGCACAGGAAATTGCCGGACGTGTAATCTAAAATTCAGCGTGCTTGCTGAACCTCTGTTATAAGCCTCATGAGACTGCTTTAGTGCGGTGTCATGTATAAAGTTTTGTGAATCGGGAAACCCTCGTACTATGGGGAGGGTTTAACTAATGAACAAAATGGGCTTATACCAGAGGTTTTGGTGTCTTTTCGTCACGATCGTCCTTATGCTGACCGCTGCCGGGATCTTCCCGGATTACGTGCGCAAGTCGGCTCAGGCGAGAGGGATGGAAGACACTGCAGGGCAGCGTGGAAGCAGCATACAGAAGCAGTCACCCGTTGATCGTCAGCAGACAGGCTCAGCATCCCGTCTTGGAGGCTCTTCAAGAGCCGTACAGCCGGATGCCGCAGACAAAGCTGTTAAGCCAGAGGTACAGGCAGCTAAGCCTAAGAATCCTGTCAAAGCACCCGGTTCGGTACCGGTAGCCGCTCCGGCTCCAGAGCAGATTATCACCTCGCTGAAAGTTATGGCGACCGGCTATACAGCCGGATACGAATCCACCGGCAAGACCGCGAAGCATCCGGAGTACGGGATTACGTATTCAGGAGTTAAGGTACGGCGGGACAAGAATGCAGTATCCACGATTGCAGCGGACCCGAAGGTGCTGCCGCTGGGAAGTATTTTATATATACCGGGTTACGGATACGGAATTGTGGCCGATACCGGATCGGCAATCAAAGGGCGCAAGATCGATCTCTACTTCAGCACCACCAAGCAGGTCTACAAGGAATGGGGCAAGAAGTCGGTGGTGATTCAACTGATCAAGCGCGGAGACGGTAAATGCACGGAAAGTATGCTGAAGAGCTTGGGTCATGCTATCCAGACCTATAATGCAGTTCCGCAATATTTGCTGGAAGAAGCTATTTAAGGGATGCGTACACCGGACAATCCGGAGTTTGAATTTATTTTCACTTGAGCATGTATAATAAAGCGGGCTGCTTCCCATAATATCGACTGGGGCAAATACTTGCTTCTTCCGATACAATAGGGAGGTGATTCTCGTGGCTAATTCCAAGAAACCAAAGGTACAGGAAAATTTCAAAACACCAAATGAAAAATACAATGCAGAGTTCGCTGTTGAAAATGACGGTGCGACTAAGCAAAGCAGCAACTCCATGACCAAACCGGCTCAGAAACCGCAGCAGTAATGCTGGGTTCCCGGTAAGCTCCTGAAGCAACAAGCTGTCCTGCCATGTCCGTTTACGGGCTGGAGGGCAGCTTTTTTTAATAGAATTTATATGTTTTGGGGTCCCCGTAAAGTATCTGAGTCATCACCTACGCTAAAGCCCCACTTTATGGGGTTATTTTATATGGTTATAATTTAACTTAATATTCCAGTCCTCTCGGTCTGGAGACTGAGATACAGTTCCTTCTTACGCCGCTGTTCTCCACCGCATTCTTCCTGTAGACTAAGGCTATAAGTGTTCAAGAGGAAGAGTTGTATTTACGACAAGGAGGATGACATTATGAAACGAAGGTTCACCAGCCAGGTACTCGGAGGCCTGCTCCTCATCGGTCTGGGGGGAATGTTCCTGCTCCGGCAGATGGGCTACATGGATTTCAGTCTGAGTTCACTGATCTCCACCTATTGGCCCGTTATTCTGATCGTGATGGGCGTACAACGGCTTTTGGCTCCGGATGAGCAGCGATCAAGATTTTCTGCAACACTCGGCGGATTTATCTATCTGGCGATCGGGGTGTTTTTCCTGGGACGGAATTTAGACTGGTTCTACTACTCGGCAAGCGATTTCTTCAAAATGCTGATTCCGGTCATGCTGATCGGCGGCGGATTATCCGTCATCTTCAGACCGCGGCCGAGCACTCCGCCAATACCTCCGGCACCGCCCTCACCACCAGGCTACTACCCGCCTGGACCCGGTAAGAGTCCGCTGGATACAGCGCCGCCTGCTCCGCTGGAGTCTACGCTCGATCAGCAGTTCGAGCAGAAATTCGGCAAGCCGGTTGGCAGCGAGGACCGGAACTGGAATGATTATCTGCATAAGAATGAGGAAGACGCAGACGGTAACCCGCTGCATGCTTCGGCAGATACCCGCTGGCAGGAGAAGCAGGAGCGCCAGGAGCGCAGACGCCAGGAGCGTCAGGAACGGCAAGCCCGCCGTCACGGCGAATGGCATGAGGAGTTCCAGGATTCCGGGAATGACAAGGATGCGACGAACCGCTCGGCTTTTATCGGTGATGTGCATATGGGCAAGGAGCATTTTCAATTGAAGCGGACCAATATTTCGCAGTTCATCGGGGATACGGTGCTGGATCTGACCAATGCGCAGATTCCTTACGGCGAGACGAAGATTAATATCTCTGCTTTTGTCGGCGACATTAAAGTATATATTCCAGATGATATGGATCTGGGTGTGGCTGTGACCGGCAGCTCGTTCATAGGTGATATGCAGGTGCTTGAGCAGTCGCGCAGCGGGTTCATGAGCAATGTGCAGTGCAAGACACCGTATTACAAGGAATCGGGCAAGAAAGTCCGTATCAACGTCAGCTGCTTCATCGGTGACGTTAAAGTCAAAACGGTGGGTTAAATGGGGATGATCTTCAGTAATACCAAGTGGATGCTGCTGGTGTATTTCCTGCTTAGCGGCGGGGTTACGGCGGGACTGATGTATGCCGGGACATGCCTGGGCTATATTCAGGTGGTGGATACCCGGATGTGGATCTACCTGTGTCTGGGCATTGTATTGTTCACAGTCATCATCGGCTACATCGCCGGTCAGCGGATTCAGCGGCGGATCGATCATCTGGATTTGAATATGCTGCAGGTGGCTAAGGGGAATATGTCGGTACGGATGCCGGAGAGCGAGGACCAGTCTTTTGCACGGGTCTACCATGAGTTCAACATCATGATGGATACGGTCGAGAAGAAGATGAAGCGGCTCCAGCAGCTCGGGGAACAGGAAGTTATTGAGAAGGAAAAGGCAGCGGAGAGTGCGGTACTGGAAGAGCGCAGGCGTATGGCCCGGGATCTGCATGATACGGTGAGCCAGCAGCTGTTCGCTATTCACATGTCCGCCTCTTCGCTGCCTAAAGTGCTTGAACGCAGCGCCGAGCACGGCAGGGTGGTGATGGATCAGCTGATCAGCATGTCCCAGATGGCGCAGAAGCAGATGAGGGCGCTCATCGCACAGCTGCGTCCGGTGGAGCTGGAGGGGCGCAATCTGTTCGAGGCATTGGAGAAGTGGTTCCCGGATTATTGCCGTCAGAACGGGCTCAAAGGGGTGAAGGAGCTCGAGCTTCAGGGTGAGCTGTCCGAAGCGATCGAGCATCAGCTGTTCCTGATTATTCAGGAGTCGATGGCAAATATTGTGAAGCATGCCGGTGCACGGGTGGTCAGTCTGTCCCTGCGGGAGGTGCCGCGCCAGGTGGTGCTGAGCATCAGCGATGACGGGCAGGGCTTCGAGCATGTGCAGCACAAGCAAGGCTCCTACGGGCTCACGACCATGCGTGAGCGTGCCGAGAAGCTCGGCGGTCAGGTCGAGATTATCAGCCGCAGGGGAGCGGGAACAACGATCCGCGTACATATTCCAAAGTTTGTCCAAGGCCGCGCGGAGACGGCTGCTGACGGGTCTGAGGCCGATTCTGAAGAGGCTTGAGGGGCTTAGCGGTGATGAAGCTGGGGCTGTATAATGCTTATACAATGTTAGGGGGAGTACAGGATGAGTCTCATAAAAGTACTGCTTGTAGATGATCACGATATGGTGAGGATGGGCCTCAAAACCTATTTGATGCTGGACCCGATGTTTGAAGTGATAGGGGAAGCAGCCAACGGGCATGAAGCGCTGGCGATGCTCCGTGAACTGGGACAGGAGGCGCTGCCGGATCTGGTGCTGATGGATCTGATGATGCCGGTAATGAACGGTGCTGAGACCACCCGCGCGGTCCTGGCCGAATTCCCCGGGCTCAAGATTGTCATCCTTACCAGCTTCCTGGAGGACGATCTGGTGGTCGATGCGATTGAAGCCGGAGCTGTCAGCTATGTGCTTAAGACCGTCTCCGCAGAAGAACTGATCTATGCGCTGCAAGGCGCCTATCGCGGCATGCCCGTGATGACCGGCGATGTGTCGCAGGCACTGACCCGCGGCATCCGCCAGCGCACGGTCCAGGGCGACTCCTCCGGCTTAACCGAACGTGAGAAGGAAGTGCTGCTGCTGATCGCCGAGGGCAAGACGAATAAGGATATTGGCGAGGAGCTGCATATCAGCATCAAGACCGTGAAGACTCATGTCAGCAACCTGCTGATGAAATGCGAGCTGGATGACCGCACCCAGCTGGCGATCTTCGCCCACCGCAAAGGCTGGGCGCAGGGTTAGCAGCTGCAGGGAGTTTGGTAGACAACATTTATATAGTGAACCGATAAGGAGGCTATCCGAATAGCAAACGCCAATCTGATGAAGGAAATTAACCTGAATAATGTGCGTCAGGTGATGAAACGAATGGAGACGGCTACAAAACCCCAGCTAGCTGCACTGACCAAGCTGAGCGTAGTAACTGTGAACTCATTAGTTAAGGAACTGTCCGAGTTAGGGGAATTGTTTGAAGACATGGTGGTGCCTTCTAACGGGGGCAGACCCGCACAGACCTATCGCTTTAATTACAATTTCAGCCTCGCATTGGTGATGTACGTGACAGAAAAAGCGGGAAAGGTCCTGGTCTCCGCCACAGTTATCAATTTGAAGGACGATATTCTGATGAAGGATGATCATATCATCCCGGTTTTTGAGAGAGATTTTTTCTATACAATCATTGAACATGCACTGAGCCAGTATCCTGCCATCAAGGTCATTGGCATAGGTATTCCGGGACAGGCGGTCAATGGTGATATTAAGGTCAGCAGTCTCCGGGAACTGACGGGCTCACGGTTAATAGAAGAGATTGAGACCCGGTTTGGGCTGCCTATTCTGGTGGAGAATGATGTGAATGCAGCGATCAGCGGATATTGCATGAAGCATAGGGAAGGCGAAGAGCAATATTTACTGGGGCTCTACTTTCCGAACGGTTACCCGCCGGGTATGGGGATCTACCTGAACGGCAGCATCCTGAGAGGAAATCAGGGGATGTCAGGCGAGGTTAAGTTCCTTCCCGATATGCCTGAGTGGAGCCTGGAGATACCCCGAGATACATTCATAGCTGCAACCTGCAGGATCTTACAGACGGTGAATGCTGTTCTGGCCCCGGATAGAATTGTCATTTATCAGGACAGAGTGGAAGATGAAGTCTGGACATCGGCCTGGACAGCCTATCAGCTTCAGCATCCCATGCCGGTTTATCCGGAGGTCGTCTTACAGCACACCTTTCAAGAAGATTTCGAGAACGGTCTGCGCAGACTGACCCTGAAGGAGTTAGAGCCGGAGCCTACATAGACCTAACGTACTAACAGCCCTTGTTAACAACAGGGGTTTTTTGTTGTTTTTTTGGATAAGTGTATCCGCTTCTTGACAAAAAATAAGAGAGAGCACATACTTAGTATATATACTTTATAAAGTTTATTTATTAAGTGTGATTTAGGGGGAATATCTTTGTCTACGTATTTTTTGATTATTATTTATCTGGCTTTTATTAGTCTGGGACTTCCCGATTCTTTACTTGGCTCTGCGTGGCCCGTGATCTGGCCGGAGATGGGTTCATCGCTGGGGTCGGCGGGAATCATCTCCATGATTATTGCCGGAGGGACCATCGTGTCCAGTCTGTTCAGCAATACCATAGTGAAGCGCCTGGGGACAGGACGAATTACCTTTGTCAGTTGCCTCTTAACCGCCGCCTCATTGTTCGGATTCTCCGTATCGCCATCCGTGTTGTGGTTCATTATAATGGCCGTTCCGCTAGGTCTTGGGGCAGGTGCAGTAGACGCGGCACTGAATCATTATGTGGCTGAACATTACAAGGCTCATCATATGAGCTGGCTGCACTGCTTTTGGGGCGTGGGCGCGACCTTGGGACCCATGATTATGGCAGTCAATCTCGTACACGCCCAGTCCTGGAGAGGAGGATATGCGGTGGTTGCCATCATTCAGTTCGGATTCGCGATGATTCTGTTAGTGACGCTTCCGCTATGGAAAAAGGTTGCTGCCATGCGGGAGCCTCAGCCTTCCGCAGCGCTTAGCGGCAATCTTCCAGATGAAGTTGCAGTGAACCGTAAGTCGCAGGCGAACACTATCCGATTGCGGGGCGTTAAGCCTACTCTGTTGACGTTCTTGTTGTACTGCGGAATAGAAGCAATGGTTGGACTATGGGGCGCCAGTTATCTGGTAGGCGCAAGGGGAGTTCCACCAGATACAGCAGCGGTATGGATCTCCGTATACTACGCGGGTATTACAATTGGCAGGCTGATAACCGGCTTCATCACGTTAAAAGTCCATAACCGCCTTCTTATCCGTTACGGTCAATTGGTGACCCTTATAGGCGGAGCTATTCTTGTAATCCCGTTCCATCCGGCCCTTTCACTTGCAGGACTGATATTGATTGGTCTGGGCCTCGCACCGGTTTATCCGGGTCTCCTGCATGAGACGCCTGCCCGGTTCGGCAAGGAGAATTCAGCCCGCTTAATCGGGTATCAGATGGCGGTAGCCTATACGGGGACAACGTTAATTCCGCCGTTATTCGGACTTTTATCCGTGGGCACCAGCATTGCCGTATTCCCCTTTGCTGTACTTACGCTACTGATCTTCATGTTCTGCAGTGCAGAGCGGGTGAACCGGCTGCTGGGCCAATCCATGTTAGGGAGGGAATAAACTGATGGCTTATATTCTTATCTGCGCAATCATCTGGCTGGCCGCCTACTTTCATATGGCAGCATTCAAAGAACGAATGGAAGTGAAGCCTATCCGTACTGTAGAAGATCTGTTTGATTAATCAACGATCCATTATCGTCTTGTTATCTTTTTATCTCCGCTTAAATTGTTTTTAATGTGACCTTAAGGTTTACAGTACAAAATAAGGACATCAAAACAAATAACACTTTGCCTGACACGGCAAGGCGCGGGAGGAAAGTAAACATGGACGATAACAAAAACAACAATTTCAATCGTGATCATGAACCGGGACCAGATCGTGAATGGGACAATAATCATACTGATACTGATAACAGCACTAATTCATCCGCAGAAGGCGGCTCCTACTATTATTCTTACGGACCTTTCAAATCCCTGAACAATGATGAGATGAACGGCAATGACCCGCAGCACTATAACCGCCGCGAACCTGAGCGGGTTGAGGTTACACCGCCACAGCCGGTGAAGTCCTTACCGTATAACACCTCGCTCCGCACCACAGGGAATGACGGGAACGGCGGACGGGGCGGCAATCCTCCGGAGGGGGGCAACGGCTGGCAGTACAACCGCAAGCCGAAGAAGCCGGTGAAGGCGGTACTGGTATCTTTTCTCGCCGGAATGGTGGTCTTATCAGGCTCCATGTTCATGGCAGACCGGGGGAATTGGTTCACAGGAGGCCAGGAGGCAACCACGGTTGCATTGAATCCGGCGGGGAAGACGGCTAACGGCAATGCTAATATTACACCTTCCACCTCCGCAGCGGCGCTGGTCACCGGCTCAGGAGATGTGTCCGGCGTAGTTGAAGGGGTAGGGCCGGCAGTCGTCAAAATTGAGACGCTGGTGAAATCAAACAACTCACGGAATAGAAGCAGCAGCCCGAATATGAGCGATCCGTTCTCACAGTTCTTCTTCGGTGATCAATTCGGCGGAGGAGGTTCCGGTTCGAATAATTCGGAATCACAGACTCCATCGAACAACTCGGATTCCCCGCAGCTGGTTCCTTACGGAATCGGGACTGGCTTCATCTATGATTCTGCCGGATACATTTTGACTAACCAGCACGTTGTTGATAATGCCGATGTGATTCAGGTTACGGTGGACGGCAATACTAAGACTTACGAAGCGAAGCTGCTGGGCTCCAGCAAGGATCTCGATCTCGCCGTATTGAAGATTGAAGGATCGGACTTCCCGTCTGTGGCGCTTGGCGATTCTGACAACATCAAGGTAGGCTCTGAGGTTGTGGCGATCGGTAACCCGCAGGGCTTCGACCATACAGTGACAACCGGGGTGCTCAGTGCCAGAGGCCGCAGTATTGATATTGCCGAAGAAGACGGCAGTGGTACAAAAACCTACAAAAATCTGCTGCAAACCGACGCCTCGATCAATCCGGGGAACTCGGGCGGACCGCTGCTCAACATGAACGGCCAGGTTATCGGTATGAACGTTGCAGTAAGCAGAGACGCTCAGGGTATCGGTTTTGCGATTCCGGTAAATACCATTAAAGGCGTGGTAGATAAGCTTGAAGCCAATCAGGAAATTCCTAAGGAACCGGTACCTTTCATTGGGGCCACGCTTATGACGATTACCGATGAAGTTGCCAAGCAAATGGGGACAACAATTAAAGAAGGCTCTGTAGTGGCTGAAATTGTCTTCAAATCTCCTGCTTATACAGCGGATCTGCGTCCTTACGATATCATTACAGGAATTGACGGAAAGAGCTACGCTACCAGCCAGGATCTGATCACTTACATTCAGACGCTTAAGGTAGGCGATAAGGCGACTCTGAATGTGGTCCGTGACGGTAAGAAGTTGGATCTGCCGGTAACGATCGGCAATAAGAATGATTTCGAGACTGCACAGACTCAGAAGCAATAAGCACACTAGGCGGTGAGCGGCAGAGCGGAAGGGGCAACCCTTCCGCTCTGTGCTGTTCGTGAACGGATGCGGAGAGACTGGTGCATCTGATACAATAGAGATATACAAATGAGACAATGGGGGCTGCCGGATGCGACCGAATATACTGATAATTGATGATGATGAGAAAATAACCTCTATGCTCCGACGCGGGTTGGCTTTTGAAGGGTATGATGTCAAGACCGCGTCCAACGGTGCAGACGGGCTGCGTGCCGTTCTGAATAGTGATCCAGATGTGGTCATTCTGGACGTTATGATGCCCCAGGTGGACGGGTTCGAAGTATGCCGCCGTCTGCGGGAGGGCGGAAGCAGTGTTCCTGTGCTGATGCTGACCGCCAAGGATGAAATCGAGCACCGGGTGAAGGGGCTGGACCTCGGGGCAGATGATTATCTGGTGAAGCCGTTTGCACTGGAGGAGCTGCTGGCCAGAGTCCGGGCGCTGCTCCGGCGCAAAAGCGAGCAGGGCGGAAGCACGGATCAGGCGGTCACCTATGAGGATATTACGCTGGACGTGGATTCCCGGGAAGTGACCCGCGCCGGACGGCGTCTGGAGCTGACAGCGAAGGAATTCGAGCTGCTGTATCTGTTCATGCAGAATCCGAAGCGGGTGCTCTCCCGCGATCTCATTATGGATAAGATCTGGGGCTATGATTACAGCGGGGAATCGAATGTCCTGGAGGTATATATTGCAATGCTGCGCCAGAAGACGGAGGAGCATGGCGGCAAGCGACTGATTCAGACGATCCGGGGAGCCGGTTACATCCTAAGAGGTGACTAATATGTCCATACGTTTGCGGCTTACTGCCTGGTATTCAGGGATTCTTGCCGTTATGCTGCTGGTCTTGTCGGCCGTAATCTACGGCTTTGTCTATATTAATACGTATGGCGATTTGAAAAGCCGGCTCCTGAACCAGTCCCATCAGGTTGAACTGAAGCAGGGGCTGACCTCTGACGGCTCGCTGCAGCCGGTGCTAGGCGGACCTGCGGGCCAAAGTCTGTTCGCCCAGATGTACATCTATGATCTGGACAGACTGATCCCCAGTCCGAACATGACCGAGATCAGCTTGAAGTTCAAGGTACCCGCCAAGGAGGATCTCCCCGGAGAGGAGGGGTTCCTGCAAGCCAGCTATGGCGGCAATCCTTTTCTGATCTATCAGAAGGGCTTCGACATCAATCTCAATAACAGCAGTTTCCCTGCTGTCCTCCAGGTTGCCGTATATACGGGTGAGCAGGTCACCCTGCTGAACCGGCTGAAGAATATTTTGCTGGCCGGCTCCTTCGCTACCCTGCTCGCAGCCTTCACCTTCGGCCTCTTCCTGGCCCGCAAGGCGATGAGTCCGATTGGCAAGGTCATTGAAGCTGCGAACGGGATTCAGACGGGAACGGACCTCAGCTCGCGGATCGTATATGACGGTCCGCAGGATGAGATCGGGCGGCTGATCGAGACGGTGAATAGTATGCTCGGGCGGATGGAGGGTTTTTATACGGGACTGGAGGAGGCCTATGCCACGCAGCGCCGCTTCGTCTCTGATGCTTCGCATGAGCTGCGGACACCGCTTACAACCATCCGCGGGAATATTGATCTGCTGCAAAAGGTCTGGGAGATGAAGCCGGATGACAGCCGGATGTCCGAGGCGGATGTCCGCCAGCTCTCGATTGAATCGGTGAAGGATATCGCTGATGAAGCGGCACGCATGAGCCGTCTGGTAGCGGATATGCTCTCCCTAGCCCGGGCGGATACCGGCCGGACCTTCGAGATCGAGCCGGTAGCGCTGGAGCCGATGATGACTGAAGTGGCCCGCCGCGCGTCCTTCCTGACGCGTGAAGCAGAATGGTCTGTCGGTGAGATGGGCCATCTGAACGGTAAGTATATCCTGGGCAATAAGGATTATCTGCAGCAGATGATGTTTATTTTCATTGACAATGCGTTCAAATATACCCCGGCCGGTGAGGTTACGCTGGATGCATTGCTGTATCAGAATCAAGTGGGAATCCGCATTGCCGATACGGGAATCGGGATGGACAAAGATGAGGTGCCGCATATCTTCGACCGCTTCTACCGAGCAGATGAATCCAGAGGAATTACGGAAGGTATCGGGCTCGGATTGTCCATTGCCAAATGGATTATTGAGGAGCATGGAGGCTCTGTTGAGGTGGTTACCCGTCAGGGGGAAGGGACTACCTTTGTGATCTGGCTGCCGCTGCTCTTTGCCCCGCCTCTGGAATAGGGTATAATTGAGGGGCTCCTATTACAGCAGTCATTGACAGCAGAAAGCGGTGAATTCATGGAAGTCATCAAAATCTCTCCCCGGGGTTATTGCTATGGCGTCGTCGATGCTATGGTGATGGCACGGCAAGCTGCGCAGAATCTGGATTTGCCCCGGCCGATTTATATACTGGGCATGATTGTGCACAACAGCCATGTCACGAACTCCTTCGAGGATGACGGAATCATTACGCTGGACGGGCATAATCGTCTGGATATTCTAGATAAAGTAGATAAGGGAACAGTCATCTTCACAGCGCACGGCGTATCGCCCGAGGTCCGTAAGATGGCACGCGCCAAAGGGTTGACTACGGTAGATGCCACATGCCCGGATGTGACCAAGACGCATGACCTCATCAAGGAAAAGGTAGAAGAGGGCTGTGAGATTATTTATATCGGCAAGAAAGGCCATCCGGAGCCTGAAGGTGCGGTGGGAATTGCGCCGGAGCATGTCCATCTGATCGAGAAGGAAGAGGAAATTGCCGGCCTATCTATCCCTTCCTCACGTATTGTCATTACCAACCAGACCACAATGAGCCAGTGGGATATTAAGCATATTATGCGTAAGCTACTGGAGACTTTCCCCGGCGCTGAGGTTCATAATGAGATCTGCATGGCTACGCAGGTGCGGCAGGAAGCTGTTGCTGAGCAGGCGGGCCAGTGTGAGCTGGTTATTGTGGTGGGTGATCCTCGGAGCAATAACTCAAACCGCTTGGCGCAGGTATCAGAGGAGATTGCCGGCGTCCCGGCTCACCGGATTGCTGACGTCTCCGAGCTGAATACGGAGTGGCTGAAGGGAATCACCAAGGTAGGTGTGACTTCCGGCGCTTCTACGCCGACACCGATCACCAAGGAAGTTATTAATTATCTGGAGCAGTATGATGAAGCGAAGCCGGAGACCTGGGAGATCAAGCGCACGGTCAATATGGCGAAGCTTCTGCCTCCGGTGAAGAATAAGACAGCAAGCACCAGCTGACAGCTCTGAATCACGATGAACTCATAGCGATTAACCGGCAGTACGGCCTGAAAGGGCTGTGCTGCTTTTTTTGAAAGAAAAGAATGTATATGCTTCGCGCTAAAATTATCCTTATCTTTCTCGCCGAAAAGGTACCGTCCTTTAAAAGGACGGCAATGCCGTTTCCACTTGTTTTGCCACATAGAGTTCACACAGAATGGGGGAATAATGGTTGACTGAAAGGGGGATATGCGATAAAATCACTTTAGCGCTTAAAAGCGTACACGCGTCGTAGCGAGATAGTGAATTGGGGAATTAGGGAATCATCAGCAGTGTGCCGGTCTATCCAACAACACTAATACGAGTTCAAAAGGGGAGCTATCATATGATCGTTATTACATCAAACCAAACACCTCAGGAACAGGTGAATGAGATTATTGCCGTGATTGAGAAGGAAGGCTTGCAGGTCCACCTCTCTGTAGGGGCTGACCATACCGTAATCGGACTGGTCGGGGGCGTCACTCCGAAGCTTGCCGAGCATCTGCGCCAGATGAAGGGCGTAGAGAATGTAGTTAAGATTACCAAATCTTACAAGCTGGCAAGCCGCGACTTCCATCCGGAGGATACGGTTATCGATATCCGCGGAGTGAAGATCGGCGGGGAGAACATGGTTATTATGGGCGGTCCGTGTGCCGTGGAATCACCGGAGCAGATCGATGAGATCGCCCGGCTGGTGAAGGCTTCAGGCGGACAAGTGCTGCGCGGAGGTGCCTTCAAGCCGCGTACCGGACCTTACAGCTTCCAGGGGGTTGGCGTGGAAGGGCTGACGATGATGGCGGAAGCCGGCAAACGTCACGGCCTGCTGACCATTACTGAGGTCATGACGCCGGAATACGTAGATATCTGTGCCGAGCACGCGGATATTCTGCAGGTGGGTACGCGCAACATGCAGAACTTTGACCTGCTGCGCAAGCTGGGGACCTGCGGCCGTCCTGTGCTGCTGAAGCGCGGGTTCAGTGCGACCTATGATGAGCTGCTGAATGCAGCGGAATACATTCTCGCCGGGGGCAACCGGGATGTCATGCTGTGCGAGCGCGGCATCCGTACCTTCGAGACCTACACGCGCAACACGTTGGATCTGTCAGCCATTCCTGTGCTGCAGAACCTCAGCCATCTGCCAGTAATTTCTGACCCGAGCCACGGTACCGGACGCCGTGAACTGGTAGCCCCTATGGCCAAGGCCTCTGTTGCTGCCGGCGCCAACGGTCTGATTATCGAGATGCATACCGACCCTGATAACTCCATGACCGGTGATGGCGTGCAGTCTCTGTTCCCTGAGCAATTCGACAGCCTGCTGCGGGATTTGGAGAAGCTGGCACCGCTGGTGGGCCGCAAGTTCTCTCCGTCTCTGGAGGCTTCGCCTGTAGTATGATTTTCAACGTATAAATGACTATTGAACAGCTCTCTTCTCCCGCTTCAGGCTGGAGGATGAGGGCTGTTTTTGCTGCATAGGGGACAAAGGTGACATGGAATCCGGATGAAATTGGTATTTTCACCAAAGCGTCAGAATATCTTACATTGTCGCAAGAAATACCTGACATAAGCATTGACGATGTTAGGTATGCGATTTATAATGACGACAGCAAAAAAATAAAAACAAGAACATTTGATACGATGAGCGGCCTAATGTTCGGAATCTGGGGAGGAATTAAGCATGTCGGTTGAAAAAGTATTGCAGACGATCAAGGAAAACAATATCGAGTGGGTGGATTTCCGGTTTGTAGATTTGGGTGGACGTGCTCACCACATCTCTTTGCCAGCATCCGCAGTTGAAGAAGAAACCTTTGTAAATGGAGTAGCATTCGATGGTTCTTCCATTACCGGCTTCCGGGGGATTGAAGAGTCGGATATGGTAATGATGCCTGATCCAAGCACCACTTACATTGACCCGTTCACTGCTCATCCTACGCTGAACATTATGTGCGACATCTTCACACCTGATGGCGAACGTTATGAGCGCGACCCGCGCGGTATCGCAGTGAAGGCTGAAGAATTCCTGCAGTCCAGCGGTGTAGGTACAGCAGCATTCTTCGCACCTGAATCCGAATTCTTCATCTTCGACGATGTACGTTACGAGAGCGGAATGAATACTTCCTCCTTCTACGTGGATTCCGAGGAAGCAGCATGGAACACTGGCCGCAAGGAAGAAGGCGGCAACATGGCCTTCAAGGTTGGCGTGAAGGGCGGATACGTGCCTGTAGCTCCAGTGGATTCCCAGCAGGATATCCGCAGTGAAATGTGCCGTTTGCTTGGTGAAGCCGGCCTCGAAATCGAGCGTCATCACCATGAAGTAGCAACAGCAGGCCAAGCGGAAATCAACTTCCGTTTCGACACCCTGAAGAAAACAGCTGATAATCTCCTCACTTACAAATACATTGTGCAGAACACTGCACGTCAATACGGCAAGGTAGCCACCTTCATGCCAAAACCGCTGTTCGGTGATAACGGTAGCGGAATGCACGTTCACCAATCGATTTTCAACGGCGATGCTCCATTGTTCTACGAAAAAGGCGCATATGCCAACCTGAGTGAAATGGCGCTGCACTACATCGGCGGTATCCTGTATCATGCTCCTGCATTGATCGCGCTGACGAATCCAAGCACCAACTCGTTCAAACGTCTGGTTCCTGGCTATGAAGCACCAGTCAACCTGGTCTACTCCAAGGGTAACCGTTCCGCTGCTGTCCGTATCCCGGTTGCTGCTGTGACACCTAAGGGCTGTCGCATCGAATTCCGTACACCGGACTCCACTGCTAACCCTTACCTGGCCTTCTCCGCTATGCTGATGGCTGGTTTGGACGGAATTAAGAAGAAGATCAACCCTGAAGAAATGGGTTATGGTCCGCTGGACAAGAACATCTACGAATTGTCTGATGCAGACAAAGAGAAGATCCGCAGCGTTCCAGGTTCCCTGGACGAAGCACTGGATGCACTGGAGGCTGACTTCGAATTCCTGACTGAGGGCGGCGTATTCACCAAGGACTTCATCGATAACTATATCGCCCTGAAGCGTTCCGAAGCTCAAGCTGTTGCTATCCGCGTTCATCCGCATGAATACTCCCTGTACTTCGACGTATAAGATAAGCTAGTCTAATGTGAATATAGTAGGTTAGAAGGGCCCCTGGAATCATTGATTCTGGGGGCTTTTTGCGTGTGGCAATTTCGTGCTGGAGGGTGAGGTGAAAAGTGAATAGTGAATAGTGAAAAGTGAAAGGTGGAAGGTGAAAGGAGAAAGGTGAAAGGTGAAAGGGATAAATCCCTCTAATTTAGGTGGGAGTTGGCTAGAAGTTGAGAAAAAAGGGATAAATCCCTTTGATTTAGCTGAAAGTTGGCAAATGGGTGAAATGAAAGGGATAAATCCCTCAGATTCAGCGAAAAGTTGGTTGGAAGCTAAAATAAAAGGGATAATTCCCTCTGTTGGTGCTGCTGCTCATTAAACTGATTGGGAGTAATGATGAAGAGCATTAGTGCACCTGAATTCGGCGAATGGTGGGAAAATGGGCTAAATGAAGAGCATTAGTGCACCTGAATTCGGCGAATGGTGGGAAAACGAGCTAAATGAAGAGCACAAGTGCACCTGAATCTGGCAAAAGTGGGCAAACGAGCTAAATGAAGAGCACAAGTGCACCTGAATTCGGCAATATTGGGCAAATGAGCTGAATGTGGGGCATTGGTGCACCTGAATTCAGTGAATATTTGCTAGTTGAGTAAAGGTGGAAGCTCATTTGCACTTGTTACAAATAGCTTTATATTGCGGTTTCGTAAAGTTTCGTTACTAAAATAGTATTATTGTAATAAAGTTACAATTACATATGATGCTTTGAGCTTTGGAGTATAAATTTTGCACATTCATCTCTGCTCATAAGTCACAAATAACGCTTTACAAAGGGAAATAACGGTGTGATAATGAAACCGAAACCGATTTCGGAAAGCGGTATCGGGAATTGGGGTTATGTGTTATTGCAATTATGTGGTTGAGCAATTATGTGGTCATACACAAACAAGAAGAGATCTGCTGTCAGGGAACAGGGAGGATGAATGTATTGAAGGATCAATCAAAGGTGTCAAGAACAGGCTGGAGCTTTACCGGGAATAACGGGGATTTTCGGCTGGAACAGCCGGACCGTAGCAGCTTTTTATATTTTCCGCTAGTTAATGAAGGGGGCATGATGTCCTCGGTCAGTCCTAAGCTGCATGGTCAGGCCACCTCGGGCCATAATACCTTTCTGACACCGCCGATCTCGGTGGAGGATCTGCATAATTCCCGCGCCTCGCGCAATTTCTGGGTATACATTGAAGGCAAAGGCGCCTGGTCGGCTGCGGGCAATTCTGCACGGCAGAATGCGTCATTCTATAGCGAAGCGGCAGATGAATCCTTGCTGGAGGCAGGACTTCTGTGGCATCGGGTGACGCGGGAGAGTAAGGAGCTGGGGCTGAGAGCGGAGATCACAAGCTTCGTACCCTGCGGCAGCGACAAGGTTGAGCTGATGAAGGTGGTACTTACGAACAGCGGTACAGAGGTGCTTACGCTGACACCTACTGCAGCTATTCCGCTATATGCGCGCTCTGCGGACGATCTGCGCGATCACCGGCATGTGACTTCGCTGCTGAACCGGATTTATACTTCGGCTTATGGCGTAGAGGTGCAGCCTGCCCTGTCCTTCGACGAACGCGGCCATCGGGTGAATCATACTTCGTACGGGGTATTCGGGGCTGGAGAGGGTGGAGCGCTGCCAACCGGATTATTCCCTGTCCAGGAGGAATTCATCGGCGAGGGCGGAAGTCTGGACTGGCCGGAAGCGGTCGTGAACAATCTGGCGCCGCCGATTGGCGAAGACGGAGGAGTGCCTTGGGAAGGTTATGAGGCGTTGGGGGGACTGCGGTTCGCCGCGATTACTCTGGAGCCGGGTCAGAGCCATTCTTATGTCGTAGTCATGGCGATTGACAATGATAGAATTGATGTGCAGGCGCTGATGGCCAAATATGGCTCGGCTGCGGCTTTTGACGCATTGCTTGAAGAGAATAAGCGCTTCTGGGCGGATAAAGTCAATACGGTAGAATTCCATACCGGAGATCATGCTGCTGACGAATGGATGAAATGGGTGACGCTGCAGCCGGTGCTGCGCAGACTATACGGCAACTCGTTCCTGCCTTACCACGATTATGGCAGAGGGGGACGCGGCTGGCGCGATCTCTGGCAGGATTGCCTGGCTCTATTGATCATGGAACCTGCGGATGTGCGCAGCCTGCTGCTGAACAACTATGCCGGAGTTCGAATTGACGGCAGCAATGCGACGATCATCGGGCAGCAGCCGGGCGAATTCATTGCCGACCGTAACAATATTCCACGGGTCTGGATGGATCATGGCGCGTGGCCGTTCCTGACTACCATGCTATACCTGGATCAGAGCGGGGATCTGGACTTCCTGCTGCAGGAGCAGACCTACTTCCGTGATACCTTCATGAACCGCTGTAAAGACCGCGATGCCTCCTGGGAGCCGGGGGCAGGAAGCAGTCTGCGGACAACTGCGGGCGAAGAATATACAGGTACTATTCTGGAGCATATCCTGCTGCAGAATCTGGTTCCTTTCTTCAATGTGGGTGAGCATAACAATATCCTGCTGGAAGGAGCAGACTGGAACGATGGCCTCGATATGGCTGCACAGCGGGGCGAAAGTGTTACTTTCACAGCCTTCTATGCCAGCAACCTGCTGGATCTGTCCAAGCTGCTGATTACCCTGAAAGAACGGACGGGCGGAGATACGCTGGAGCTGGCCGAAGAGATGGTGCTGCTGCTTGACTCGCTCGGCCAAGCTGTCGATTATGAATCGGTGACGGCCAAGCATGAGCTGCTCAGCCGCTTCTATGCTGCTGCGCCGAATAAGGTGAGCGGAGTAAGAGCTGTGCTGAAGCTTGAAGAGGTTGCAGCAGATCTCGCCCGTAAGGCGGAATGGATCTTCGATCACCTGCGCCGCAATGAATGGGTAGAGAGCGGATATGGCGACGGCTGGTTCAACGGTTATTATAATAATGACGGTGAACGTGTAGAAGGGGAATGGGCTGATAGCACACGGATGACGCTTACCGGACAGGTCTTCCCGCTCCTCGGCCACGCGGCTGCTCCAGAGCAGATTCCTGCGATCATCTCTGCGGTAGAGCGCAATCTGTACGATGAGAAAATCGGCTACCGTCTGAACAGCAACTTCGGCGGAATTCAGCAGAATCTGGGCCGGGCGTTCGGCTTCGCCTTCGGACACAAGGAGAACGGAGCGATGTTCAGCCACATGACCGTTATGTACGGCAATGCGCTATATAAGCGCGGATACGTCAAAGAAGGCCGTAAGGTGCTGAATTCGCTGTATAACCTGAGTGCTAACTTCGAGGTCAGCCGGATGTATCCCGGAATTCCGGAATATATCAACGAGCAGGGCAGAGGAATGTACACGTATCTGACAGGCTCGGCAAGCTGGCTGCTCCTGACGATGGTGACTGAAGTATTTGGCGTCAAAGGCAAGCTCGGTGACCTGTTGCTGCAGCCGAAGCTGGTGAAAGAACAGTTTGACGGCAATAAGAGCGCCTCGATCAAAACTATCTTTGCCGGACGTGAGCTGAAAGTCGTCTATACGGCTTCTGGAAGCACGGAGTACGGAGAGTATCAAATACACGCAGTCCGCTTGAACGGGGCTGAGGTAACGCTTCAGCGCGGCTCAGAGGGCGCTGTGATTCCACGCAGCCTGCTGACAGAACTGGCTGAAGGAGAAATTCATCTGCTGGAGGTAGAACTGGCCTAAGCCGGAGCTGCTGAAATCTATCGCCTGCTCTGACGGTCCGCGCAGAGCAGGCTTTTCAATATCCAAATATACCGTATAGAATGGACTTGGAAATGCTATGATAGGATGTGCTGTGTCCAACCAGGACAGAAAGGAAAGAGATCAATGACACGTATACTATCCAACGGAGTACTGACAGTAGAGATCGCTGATGTGGGAGCTTACGGGGGGACCCGTTTTGACTGGACGGGATTTATTACAGGAGTGAAGCTGGAGCAGGGCGGACATACCTTTTGCGTTCCGGAAAGTCTGGTGCCCGGGCAGGGTACGGGAGGCATAGGCCTCTGCAATGAATTTGGCATTTCCCGGGCAATTGGCTATGAGGATGCTGCTGCAGGGGAATGGTTCCCCAAATTCGGTATCGGACTACTGCAGAAGCAGAGCGATGAGCCCTATTCATTCATTGGAGAGTATCCGCTTAAGCCATTCCCGATTAGTGAGGAGTGGAGCGGACAATCGGTTACATACACTGTGCAGCCGCTGGAATGCCGGGGCTACAGTATGCGGTTGGTCAAGACGCTGAAGCTGGAAGGGAACCGGCTGGACATTTCCTACAGGGTAGAGAATACAGGGACTGAAGTGCTGCGGATTGAAGAGTATATTCATAATTTTGTCGGTATTGATGGGGCACCCGTAGGGACGGATTATGAGCTTAGGCTGCCGGGAACGCCGAAGATCGTGGACGCGGAATCGGCGTATACGGAGAATTTGCTCTGCATAGACGGGAATAGCCTGACTTGGGCCGGGGAAACGGACCGCCAATTCTATTGCAGACTCGAAGGCTGGGAGCAGGCGGAGGCAGATTATTACTGGGAGCTGATCCATAAGCCTACTGGTGCCTGCATCAGAGAGAGCGGAGATTTCGCTGCTGAGCGGATTGCGCTGTGGGGAGACAAGCATGTAATTTCACCCGAGGTTTTTGCTGACATCACTATTTTACCGCGTCACAGCAAGGTGTGGAGCCGCAGCTACCTGTTTTCGGTCTCCTGAATGCGGTCTAGCTTACCTCATATGTGAATAATTATACTTGCTGGTGTTTATCGTTATCTGCTATCATAGCGATATCCATATTCATAGGAGAGAAAGGGTGGGAGTTATTTTGAGCAAGAGAGCATACAATTTTAATGCCGGTCCGGCAGCATTGCCGCTGGCAGTATTGGAACGTGCACAGGCGGAGTTCGTTGAATTCCGGGAGAGCGGAATGTCCATTATGGAGATGTCGCACCGTGGGGCGATATACGAATCCGTGCATAATGAAGCTCAGGAACGCCTGCTTTCGCTCCTCGGCAATCCGCAGGGCTACAAGGTATTGTTCATCCAGGGCGGAGCAAGCACACAGTTCGCCATGGTTCCGCTGAACCTTATCGCTGAAGGCCAGGTTGGCAGCTATGTCATGACAGGAAGCTGGGCGGACAAAGCCCTGAAGGAAGCCAAGCTGACAGGCGGCGGGCATGTAGCCGCATCCTCGGCAGATAAGAAATTCCTGGCTATTCCCGAGCTAAGCAGCATCAAGGCTGCGGACAATGCGGCTTACCTGCACATCACCTCAAATGAGACGATTGAAGGCACGCAGTATGCACAGTATCCTGATGCCGGTAACATTCCGCTGGTTGCTGATATGTCCAGTGATATTCTAAGCCGCGACTTCGATGTGAACCAATTCGGCCTGATCTATGCCGGTGCACAGAAGAATCTCGGACCGTCGGGCGTCACCGTAGTGATAGCCAAGGAAGAGCTGATTTCCAGTTCTCCGGCGAATATTCCAACGATTCTGCGGTATGATACTCATTACAAGAACAACTCTCTCTACAATACGCCGCCATCCTTCTCTGTATATATGGTTAACGAAGTGTTAAAATGGATTGAGGAACAGGGCGGGCTTGCCGGCACTGAAGCCAAGAACCGTGACAAAGCAGGTCTCCTGTATGATTATATCGACGGCAGCGGCGGCTTTTACCGCGGAGTTGCGGAAGAAGGCAGCCGTTCCATCATGAATGTAACGTTCCGGATGCAATCGGAGGAGCTGGAGAAGCAGTTCATCAAAGCTTCCGAAGCGGAAGGCTTTGTCGGCCTCAAGGGACACCGCAGCGTAGGCGGCTTACGGGCTTCGATCTACAACGCCGTCCCACATGAGAGCGTGAAGGCGCTGGCTGATTTCATGAAGCATTTCCAGCAAACCCAAGGGTAATCTAAGAACGTTCCTGACCTTCCGCCTGGCAGCGGAAGGTTTATATGTTTTGGGGTCCCCGCAAAGTACCTGAGTCATCACCCTACGCTAAAGCCCCACTTTGTGGGGTTATTTTGCCCATAGCCAGAATCACCTGAGCCCGGCCTGTACCTGCAAGCAGCAAGAATACATCACAGGGACAAGGAAGGCGCTGCGGGTACATACTCCGCCGCAGTCCTTAAGACCCTACAGAGAGGAAGCATTCGACTTATGGCATTACACATTGTGCTGGTGGAACCGGAAATTCCGGCGAATACCGGCAATATCGCCCGTACTTGTGCGGCGACAGGTACTCATCTCCACCTCGTACACCCGCTGGGTTTCCGCACAGATGATGCTACGCTGAAGCGTGCCGGACTCGATTATTGGCATGCGGTGAATATTGAATATCATAATTCCTTCAGTGAAGTATTGGAGAAGTATCAGGAAGGGCGGTTCTTCTACGCGACCACCAAGGCCAAGAAGCGCTATAGTGATTTCGCCTTCCGGGATGGAGATTTCTTCGTGTTCGGGAAAGAAACCAAGGGCTTGCCGGCTGAGATCCTGGAGGCTGGTCAGGAAACGGCGATGCGGATGCCGATGAGTGAGGCGGTCAGATCGCTTAATTTGTCCAATTCAGCAGCAATTGTGGTCTATGAAGCGCTCCGGCAACTGGATTTCCCACAACTTTTCTAAAAGTTGACATCATTTTTTATTTTTTTCAGCAGGATTCGACATTTTAGTAACGAAATAGTTGATTAGTGCCGAAGAAAGTAATAGGGTACGTGAACTTGGAAGTCAGAAATGGAATGGCACTACTAATCATAAGTTGAACAGGAGAGTGTAAGTTAGATATGAAACCTGCTGGCGTTGTACGTAAAGTAGATCAGCTGGGTAGAATTGTTCTGCCTAAGTCTCTGCGTAAAAGGTATCAAATGAATGAAGGTGATCCTGTAGAAATTCTCGTTCAGGGCGACCATATTATTCTGGAGCGTTACCGTCCGAAGTGTGTCTTCTGCGGATCTATGGAAGGCGTAAGCGAATATAAAGACCGTTACATTTGTTCAAGCTGCCTTACTGAGATGACCCAACTGCCAAAACACGCGTAAGCGTAGAGCGCATCAATTATCTACATAGGGTAAAACGCTTACGCGGCGTCTTATAACATGGATGCTGGTTGGACTCGGCTTCAGTGAATAGTGAAGAACACAAAAAGAGCGCCGCACATCAGTGCGGTGCTCCTTTTTGTGGTATACGTCCGGCAGATTGTTTGCGGAGGGCGGGTTACAGCCCCTTAGTCTTGTCGTCGTTGTAGGAAGAAGTAAGAATACCGGCCAGAAACATTACGAATACCAGGGTCACGATCCAAAAAGTCAGGGAGAACGACATACAGGCACCTCCATTATTGACGATCTTCGTTACCCTGAGTATACCCTTTTAACCTGTAAAAATAAATGAAAATGTGATATTTAGCATTGACGGTTATACTTGGGGTTACTTGAAGAACAGGAAGTTGGTCGGGACGCGGCGCAGATTGCCGTCTGAAGGCTTGTTGATGACCTTGCCGCGAAAAATCATGGACGATGAGCCGCCGCCATCCAGGTTATAAGCATCGATGACGCCGAGATTGTACAGCTTATCCTGCAGCTCAGCCAGCGTAGCTCCCGAGTTGCCGTTCTCGTTATATCCGTCAGCGACCAGAATCAGCAGCTGATTGTCCTTATAGTTGCCGATGACGGTGCGTGGTGCCCGCTTCGGGGCCAGCTGCCACTTCAGTGGAATGGCGGTCTTGCTCTGATTCTTCAGAAGCACGGGGACGAAGGTTGCCCCGAATACCGGCTCCAACTGATCGAGCTGGTCACGGCTGGTGAACTTGCCGCCGATCAGCTGGCCGGACTTGTTCAGGCCGACGAAGCTGAGATCCTTGTAGCTGGGCTCGAACCCGTACAGATATTGTCCGCCAACGATGGTAGTCGAGAGCGGATAACGCTTGCCGTTCTGATCAGCGAACCCGCCGGCGTTAATACCGGCCGAGGCGCCGTAACGGTTCACGGCCTGCATGGTGGTCTCCGAAGCGCCTGTGCCGTCACCGGCCAGGCTCATCTTCATGGCTGAGGAATCCTTCAGCTTAATCTTCATTGCGTACGCTGTATAGTTGCCGGGGTTCAGCCGGTATAATTCGATGGTAATCCGGTCGCTGCTGATCACATCGGCGGGAATGCCGAGCCGGGAACTAATCCGGCTGTTGTAGATCCGCTCGGGACGGGAGGTCTGGGCTGCTGCTGTGCTGACCAATGCGTTCATAGCATTGGTGGTCTGCTTGTAGAGCTGTGCGCTGGTGCCGATAGAGTCTATGGTGTAAGCGGCATAGCTCTTGGCCACAGCCAGGTCCTGCTTCAATTGGGCGGTTTCATTCACGGGTCCGGGGTCAGCTGCGAAGGGGGCGGTATTCAGTTTAAGCTCAAGCGGGGGCTGGTACAGCCACAGACAGAGCAGCAGTCCGAACAATGGAGCAGTCAGGAGCATGAAGAACCGGTTCACTCTTTTGACAGGAGTCATCATTTCAGCAGATCCATCTCTTTCTTGAGCGTATCAAGCTGTTTCTTGACCTCGCTTAATTGCGTGTACAGCTTGTTGCTGTTGTCCGTCTTGTTGCTGGCATTATCCTTGGTGAAGGTCAGCAGCTCGTTGAATGTCTGCACGGTGCTCTGAAGCTCCTTCACTTGTTCTGACAGGACGGCAATCTTGGACTCGTAGTCGGTCTTCAAAACGGTAAGCTGCTGCTGGCTTTGAGATCCAAGCTCGCTCAGCACCTGGTCTTTCAGATGATTGGTGTAGCTGTACACGGCATATATGCCGAGCGCGATCATCAGAATCCAGAACAGTAGAAACCATTTGACGGACGAGCCGCTTCTCTCTGCACTCCGGCGAGAGTGTACCCGGGTCGATTCCGCTAGCGGTTGCATTTCATCACCTCAAGCCATATTTTTTCAAGTTCTCATTCTATCAGACTTTCAGGTTTTTCGCAAAAGTGAAAGAGCCGCGCAGAAACGACAAAAAGTAATTGCATCCTGTTAAACTACTGCGATACAATTTCTATAGATTGGAATATCTGATGGACGTATTCAAGGTAAAAGAAGGAAGAATAGACTTAGGACAGCATAGATCCTTGCTTGCGTGTTGACAGGAAACGCTTACAGCGCTTTCCATTCTGGAAAATTATATAGATAGCAGGAGGTCTGGGCATTAATGACGAAGGTCTGGCAGGTGGTCATCGTGGGATGTCATCCCACAAGTATGCTGGGAACAAAATTAATACTGGAAGATGAGGAGGGACTGACGGTAGACGGAATGTACGCTACCTGGGAGGAATGTCTCGCGGGCATGGAGGAATCCCGGCCTGATCTGGTACTGAGTGATTATCAGATGCATGATGGAACCGTAGAGGAGGTGCTGCCGGAAATGAAAAAAAGCTCACCGTGCTCCCACATTATTATCATGACGGAGGAGAACGATAAGGAAATATTCCTGCCCCTGATTGAACTGGGAGCGAGCGGGGTATTGTCGAAGGGAGCCACTCCGGGTCAGCTTCTGCAGATGATCCGCGGCATCCGCGAAGGGTTCCTCTCCATTCCGCTGGAGTGGATCGAAAAGGGTTTCCGTCCGGTAGCCTCCTCCAGAGGGCTGGAAGGTGTCTTGCAGCTGACACAGACTGAGATGTTCATCATGGAACGCATTGTGCAAGGAATTACATACGACAAAATCGCACTTGAAATTGAAGTCAGCCGCCGTTCAATCGATAACTACCTGCGCAAGATTTATGTGAAGCTGGAAGTATCGACAAGAGCGCAGGCGATTGAGAAGTTCGCGCTTTTCTCAAGACAGAACAAGCAAATCTACGCATAATCCCTGTATTACGACATAATGGCGTCAGAACTGGAATATTCTTAAACCAGATAAAGGGGGGAAGCGTATGAAGTATGAGTTTTCTTCGCGCGCACATACATTGTTATCTTCACCGCTGCTGAGTATCCGTAAGGAGACACGCCGGGGCACGCTGATCTCACTGGCAGAGGAGCTCCCGGCAGAAGAATTATTTCCGCTGTCATTGCTGTCTGAGGCGGCATCTACTGTTATCTCCACAGATGCAAGTGCGCTGCAGTACGGGGAGCCTGAGGGGTATGGCCCGCTCCGCGAATGGCTGACCGGAGATTGGCTCCGCAGCAAAGGAGTGGCGGTAGCCGAAGGCGGAGTGCTGCTGACAACGGGCAGTCAGCAGGCCATCGATCTGCTGTCCAGGGTGTATATCGATCCCGGGGATCATGTGCTGGTTGAGAATCCGACGTCTCCCGGTATTCTGCAGGCGCTGCGGATGCAGGGAGCCGTCATTATTCCGGTCCAGGGGGATGGGGATGGCCTGCTGCCGGATCATCTGCTCCGAACGATCCGCAGCTATAGGCCCAAGATGCTGTTCGCTGCGCCAAGCTTCACCAATCCCAGCGGAGTGCTCTGGAGCCTTGCCCGGCGGCAAGAGATTCTGGAGCTGTGCATCTCACATAATGTGCTGATCGTAGAGGATGATTCCTACGGCGATCTGCACTTCCAGCGGAGTGAGGGCCATCCCTCCAAGAAATATCCTACTCTATACGCACTGGAGAATGTCAGCGAAGGCGGGCATGTGCTGTACATCGGCTCCTTCAGCAAGACTGTCGCGCCGGCGCTGCGGACGGGCTGGGCGGCAGGAAGCCGCGAGCTGATCGGCATGATGGCTGCCGCCAAGCAGATGGCGGACTGGCAGTCCAGCTCGCTGAACCAGCGGCTGCTGCATCATCTGCTCAGTGTATCGGCCTTTGATCTGCGGGAGCATATCACGCTGTTGAACCGCGAATACAATACCCGCCTGAAGCTGATGGCGGAGCTGCTGAAGCGTCCGGCCTGGAAGAACAGTGTCTACGACATGCCGGCCGGCGGCATGTTCCTCTGGGTATCGCTGCCCGAAGGGCTGGACGCGATGGCTTTGCTGCGTGCTTCGCTATCCAAGGGCGTAGCCTTCCTGCCTGGTCCGCTCTGTAGTGTAAGTGGCGGCTCAGACCGCATCCGGCTCAACTTCAGCCATCCCGGCCGGGATGAGCTGCTGCTAGGGATGAACCTGATGAGTGAAGCGGTGACTGAGTTTACGGCCCGCAGCTAGGAAACCATCAAGAGCATGAATGATAGGGAGTCTTATAGGAAGAGTGACCGCTTGGCCTTGACGGCAGGCGGTTTTCTTTGGCTTTTTGGGGCCCCTGTAAATTACCTGAATCATCATCGAAGCTAAAACTCCACTTTGTGGGGTTATTTGGCGTGCAGGGGTCTATGAAGAACATGCGTCTAATCAATTGTGAAAAGAAACACAATAGAGACCAATGCCTATCAAAGGGGATGCATGTGGAAATGCAAGCGATGGAGAATGTACTGGAGTGCAGGAATGTAACGAAACGCTATGGGAAGAAGACCGCGCTAGACCAACTCAGTCTGACGATTCCCACAGGTAGAATCGTAGGGCTGCTCGGGCCTAACGGGGCGGGAAAGACGACGCTGATGAAGCTGATAGTCACTCTGCTACGGGATTATAAAGGCAGCCTTACGGTCAGCGGCATACGCCCCGGCCTGAAAACCAAAAAAATGGTGTCTTATCTGCCGGACCGTGAATTCCTGTATCCATGGATGTCGATTGAAGAGAGCATTGCTTTTTTTGATCACTCGTTTGCCGACTTTCAGCGGGAGAAGGCGTATAGCATGATTGCAGAGCTGGGACTGAATCTGCAGGATAAAGTGAAGTCTCTGTCCAAAGGGATGCAGGAGCGGGTGAGTATCTCGCTGGTGTTCGCGCGCAAGGCCCGGCTGTTCGTCCTGGACGAGCCGCTGGCGGCGGTGGACCCTTCCACACGGGATAAGATTATAAGGATTATTCTGGATAACTTCGACCCGGACAGCTCGATTCTGATTAGTACGCATCTGATCCACGATGTCGAGAGCCTGTTCACGGATGTGGTGTTCGTGAATGACGGCAAGGTGCTGCTGCAGGGGAGCGTGGAGGAGCTGCGGCGGGAACATGGTGTGCCGATTGAGGAGTTATTCAAACGTCTGATTTGATCTTCTAAAGACAAGAAAAGGGGAGAACATCATGGTTCAATGGCATCAATTCAAGCTGGAATGCCGGAAGCATTTCGCTGTATTTGCTATCTTCACCGCCTTGAGCGGTCTGGCTAATTTGTATTTTCTGTTTGACCGGGGACAGGATATGGCCTTCGTCTTTCTGCTGGTAAATATGGTGATAGGCATTCTGCTGCCGGTCTATATCTACATGGACTATTACAAGGAGTTCTTCACGGGGACGATGCCGGTTAACCATCTGCTGCCGCTGCGAACCTCTGCGCTCTTCGGTGTGAAGTCTGCTGTCTTCATGCTGGGTCTTACCGCAGTCTGGTCTACCACTTTGCTGGATGTCTTCTTGAATCCCGAAGGACTGTATCAGCTGCGGATCGCACACTCCACAAGTCCCGCGCTGGGCATCTCCTACTTCATACTCTCCAAGCTGTGCAGCCTTCCGGCAGGCCTGGCGCTGATTGGTCTGGCCCTGGCAGCTGCCAAAAGATTCCGTAAGCCTGCGCTGAGCCACCTCTGCATTGCTGCCCTCATCGTCCTTGTTACCGGCATCCAGTTCGCTCTGGTGATCCGGGGGAGCCAGCATTTCAGTATCGGTTCCTCAGCCGCGGCCAGCTTCAAGCAATATGCGAATCTGCTTACGGTTAGCCCGGCTGGGCGGGAGCAGCCGTCCAACATTAACGAGACCATTAACTGGCTGTCGGTCGGCATGAACCTGCTGGTGGCGCTGCTGGCCGGAGCTGCGGGCAGTGCGCTCTTGAACGGGCGCAAATATGAGCTTCACGGAAAATGATCGCATTTTCATTTGAAATTTACCGGATGCTATGTTAGGCTGGAGTCAATTAAATCTTCCATAAACACATCGTTTACCGGATTGTTACTGGCCGTGCCAGGCAAAACCTAAACTGATGGTGACTGATTTGAACCCGTTCGCCGGGCTCGATGATCTTGCCAGAGGTTTAGGTTTTTCTGTTATATGGGCCATGCAGAAACATCATAATGAAAAGGGGTAAGGACTATGGCTACAGTACTTAACGGATTTCCTGAGCATTTCTTATGGGGCGGCGCAACCGCTGCCAATCAGCTGGAGGGCGCTTTTGATCAGGGCGGCAAAGGGCTGTCTACGGCAGATATGATCGCCTTCGTGCCTAAGGATAAGCGCAAGGGGGATCATTCCATGGAGATCTCCTCGGAGCGGATCGCCCGGATTCTTGCCGGAGAGACGGATGACTGGTTCCCGAAACGCGAAGGCGTTGACTTCTATCACCGCTACAAGGAGGACATTGCTCTATTCGCCGAAATGGGCTTCAAGGTGTTCCGGCTGTCGATTAACTGGGCCCGGATCTTCCCGAACGGCGATGACGCCGAGCCTAACGAGCAGGGTCTGCAATTCTACGACGATGTATTCGATGAACTGCTGAAATACGGCATTGAGCCGCTGGTTACCCTCTCGCACTATGAGACACCGCTCGGTCTTACACAGAAATATAACGGCTGGGCCAGCCGTGAAGTCATCGGATTCTATGTAAAGTATGCGGAGACTGTATTTACCCGTTACCGTAATAAAGTGAAATACTGGCTGACCTTCAACGAGATCAATGTCATGCTGTTCAGCCCGTATACCGGCGGCGGTATTCTTACAGACCGCGTGGAGAACAAGCTGCAAGCGGTCTTTCAAGGTCTGCACCATCAGTTTGTAGCAAGCGCTCTGGTTACCAAGCTGGGACATGAGATTATTCCGGGCTCACAGATCGGCTGTATGCTGGCCCGTATGGAGAGCTACGCGCATACCTGCAATCCGGCGGATGTGCGTAAGAGACAGCAGGAAGACCAGCTGAATCTGTTCTTCACGGATGTGCATGCGCGCGGCAAGTACCCGCGTTATATGAACCGTTATTTTGCCGAGAATCAGATTGAGATTGTCCGTGAGCCGGGAGATGATGAGCTGCTTGCTGCGAATACAGTAGATTTCATTTCGTTCAGCTATTATATGACGCTCACTGTGTCCGCAGGCCCGGAGGGTGAGGCCACGGAAGGGAATCTGCTGGGCGGTATCAAAAACCCGTATTTGAAAGCCTCCGACTGGGGCTGGCAGATTGATCCTGTAGGGCTGCGCATTACCCTGAATAACCTGTACGACCGGTACCAAAAGCCGTTGTTCATTGTGGAGAACGGACTGGGCGCCTATGACAAGGTGGAGGAAGACGGATCGATCCATGACCACTACCGGATTGATTATTTGCGGGAACACATCAAGGAGATGAAGGAAGCGGTAAAGGATGGCGTGGAGCTGCTGGGCTATACGGCCTGGGGCCCGATTGACCTGGTGAGCATGTCGACTTCGGAGATGTCCAAGCGCTACGGCTTCATTTATGTAGACCTGGATGACACGGGAAGCGGCACGCTGAACCGCAGCAAGAAGGATTCGTTTGAGTGGTACAAGCAGGTCATTTCGTCGAACGGTGAAATATTGTAGTTGAAATGGGGCAAGCTTAAGAAGCACAGGCCTTAATAAACCGTTTTCATAAAAGTGTTGTCATATTTACAATGATATGCTAAGATGCTGCTACAGGTAGAATAACTGGATTGTTACTGTTCATTCAGGCAAAACCAGAAACGGGCACTCTTTTGATGCCGTTTTGGTTTTGCCTTTTTTCACACAATAATGTTGTATCCCCGCGTGGTGGGGGGATTTTATTACTCTGACGGTGTAAGGTGATGGAATGAAAATTGCTAAGGTGCTCAACAACAATGTGGTCACCGTACTCGATGCCAGCGGGAAGGAACGGGTCGTCATGGGCCGCGGAATCGCCTTCAAAAAGCAGCCCGGGGATGACGTTGAGGATGCCCAGGTTGAGAAAGTATTCGCCCTGGAGAATAAAGAAGGTTCACAGAAGCTGATGTCGCTTCTCTCGGAGATCCCGCTGGAATATGTGGAATGCACCGATGAAGTGATCCGTTATGCCGAGACGGTGCTCGGGGAGAAGCTGCATGACAGCATCTATATCTCACTGACGGACCATATCCATTTCGCCATCGACCGTCACCGTCAGGGGCTTCAAATCAAGAATGCGCTGCTGTGGGAAATCAAGCGGATGTACCGCAAGGAGTTCTCCATTGGACTCAAGGCGCTGCAAATTATCGAGGAACGGCTGGGTGTTCTCCTGCCGGAGGACGAGTGCGCTTTCATCGCGATGCATCTGGTGAATGCGCAGATGAACGGTGAGATGCGGGAGACGGTAAGCATCACGAATATCGTGAAGGACATCTTGAATATTGTCCGGCGGAGCTTCCTCATTGAGCTGGATGAAGAATCCCTCGGGTATTACCGCTTCCTGACCCATCTGAAGTTCTTTGCGCAACGGGTGGTCCAAGGCACTCCGATGGAAGAGCGGGACCAGGATCATGCACTGCATGATCTGGTCATGAAGCAGTACCCTGCTGCCCATGCGGTTGCGGTGAAGATAGCGGACTATACCCGCAAGATATACAAAAGGGTCTTGTCCAAGGAAGAAATATTGTATCTGACCATTCATATTGAACGGATTATCCGCAATGAGGAAATAACAGAATAATGTGGTGCAGGATTGCTACTCGGTACAGAGGCAAAACCTAAACCCGGACAGTGCTGGAGGCAGAAGACTGCCTTTCCCCGCTGATCGGCGTTTAGGTTTTTTTTTGCGGAAAACATACTATAGCTAAGGAGCAACATCTTATGAATACAAAAGAGCTGTCCAAAGAAATATTGAAGCTTGTCGGCGGAGAAGAGAATATCGATCAGGTTACCCATTGTATGACCCGTCTGCGCTTCAACCTGAATGACAACAACCGTGCGGACAAAGCGGCCCTGCAGAAGACGGACGGGGTTATGGGCGTGATGATTAACGGCGGGCAATTCCAGGTCATCATCGGCAATGATGTGCCGGTGGTCTACAATGACCTGATTGGCAATATGTCCGTTTCTCCTGAGAAGAAGGCTTCCGGTGACAAGGTGGAGAAAAAGAAGCAGAATCCGCTGAGCAAGCTGTTCGACTTCATCTCGGGGATCTTCACACCGATCCTGCCGGCCATTACCGGTGCGGGGATGATCAAGGGGATTGTCGCCCTGCTGGTAGCGGCGGGTTGGATGGGGACGGAGAACTCCACGTATATCATACTCTCGGCGATCGGGGACGGCGCCTTCTACTTCCTGCCGATTGTTCTGGCTATCAGCGCTGCCCGTAAGCTGGGAAGCAATATGTACATCGCTGCTGCGATCGGGGCGGCCATTCTGCATCCGACCGTCACCACGCTGCTGGGGTCAGGGGAGCCTGTTACCTTCGCTTCACTGCCGGTGGTAGCTGCAACCTACGCTTCGTCTGTCATTCCGATTGTGATTGCAGTATGGCTGGCCTCCTATGTGGAAAAAGCCGTTGATAAAGTAACCCATGCTTCGCTGAAGCTGATTGTCGTTCCGACGGTTACCCTGCTGGTCATTGTACCGCTTACCCTGATTGCTGTAGGTCCGCTGGGTGTTATTATCGGGGATGGCCTGACAGGAGGCATCAGCTGGCTGTTCGAGAATACGGGACTGTTCGCAGGCCTGCTGCTGGGCGGAACCATGTCCCTGTTGATCATCACGGGGATGCATTATGCCCTGATTCCAATTATGATTGCATCCATTGCACAGCTTGGCTATGACTATATGATTCCGATTATGATGGTAGCAAACTTCGCCCAGGCGGGCAGTGCGCTTGGTGTTTCTCTAAGAACGAAGAACAGCAAGCTGAAGTCCCTCTCCCTGTCTACAAGTATTACGGCCTTCATGGGAATTACAGAACCGGCCATGTACGGAGTGAATATGCGGCTTAAGAAACCGTTCATCGCTGCCCTGATCGGCGGAGCTGCCGGTGGTGCGTTCCTCAGCTTGTTCAAGGTAAAAGCCTATGTCATCGGCGGACTCGCCGGACTCTCCGGCATTCCAATGGTTCTCGGTGCGACCTTTGTCTATTCGGTCATCGGCTTCGCCATCGGGGCGGTAGTTGCTGCGGTTGTCACTTATATTATCGGCTTCGAGGATGAGCAGGAAGCTGCTGCTGCGCCTGCGGTGACTCCTGCTGAGTCTGTAAATGTATCTGCTGCTAACACTACTGTAAACGGCGCTGCTGCTGAGCCTAAGATGGTGAATCAAGAGGTATTTAGTCCGATTGCCGGAGCGGTGAAGCCGCTGAGCGAAGTGAGCGATCCGGCCTTCTCGGAAGAGATTATGGGTAAGGGATATGCGATTCAGCCGTCCGAAGGCCGCGTAGTCTCGCCGGTTCAGGGAACGGTGTTCTCGCTCTCGAAGAGCGGACATGCGATTGGTCTGGTCAGCGACAGCGGAGCAGAGATGCTGATCCATATCGGCATCGACACAGTGAAGCTGAAGGGCTTGCATTTCTCGCCGAAGGTAACTGCCGGAACCCGGGTGGCTGTCGGCGATCTGTTGATGGAATTCGATCTGGTGGAGATCGAGAAGGCTGGCTACAGCACCATTACGCCAGTTATTATTACGAACATCCAGCAGTATCAGTCCATCCAGTCTGCTGGCGTTACCCCGGTTAAGGAGAAGGAGCTGCTGTATACGGTGCTTGCTTAGGATGAGCTAGGGGCCAGGTGCGAATTAGCAAATGGCTGGGGCTTGGAGTGAATGAGTGAAAAGCTGGGGGCTTGGAGTGAATAAGCGAAGAGCTGGAGTATAAGCAAGTAGGATGTTCTAGAGTATAGGTCTGGTAAGTAGATCGAGAAGGTACTAAGGAGTTGTCGCCCGCAGCAGGTCTGCGTGGGGACAACTCCTTTTTTTGGCCGAATGTGTGCGGAAAACAGAATATATTGTGTTGGCGCCTGTCCAGGTAACCTTGTTCTGTGGAGATAGGTGGAAAAAGAGCATCTAATTTGACTGCATTCCTGAGAGTTGGGACTATAGTTGGAATAATTACATCTATTTAGCTGAATTATGCTAGTTGAGACAAAATGGTGGGAAGTAAGTGTCGTTTATCCAACTAATCTTTTGCGCCGGGAAAAACTCAACAAATTAAGTGTTAATTTTCCAACTATTGGCAGGGTAGTGGAGCGTGAACGCCTCATGATTGCGTGCATGCCTATGTAAAGGCGGGTGCGGCTTACTGGCTCAGGCTGGTGGAGCAGTGAGCGGACAGATGGGTAGCCCGGCGATCCGCGTCCGGCTGGTGAGCAGCGAGCGGACAGATAAGCAGCCGTGGCGGCCCGTGTCCAGCAGATGGAGCTGCGGACGGTCAAGCCCGGGCGCGGGCCTACAGCTTGCCCGCGCTGATCTCCGCGACCCTTGCATACTCGATCAGCGCCGCTTGTCCGGCGGCCGTGAGTGTGTAGCGGCCGCGCTGCACCCGGAAGAACCACGCATAGTAGTTCTTCTGCAGGATCGCAGCGGCGCCGGGCACGCCGCTGCGCTTCCGCAGCGCGGCGGGCGTGACGCCGCGCGCGCCCTCCGCCCGGCTGTGCGCAGCCGCCGGGCCCGCACCCGCAGCGGCATCACCCGCCGCTGCTGCCGTACCCGCGGCCGCCGTCTCCCCGGCGGCCAGGGCCATGCCCGGCGCGCCGCCGCGCGCCGCGCGCCCCCGCCGAGGCCAGCCGCTCCGGCGGCTTCGGCCTCCAGGGCCTGCAGCGCGGCGGCCACGCGCAGCGCCTTCTCGCGGTAGGCAGTCACGAGCTTGACGCGCGTGCTGCCGCCGGTGTTGTAGTCCCCGCTGCGCTCGCGGAACTCGTAGAGCAAGCGCTCGCGGCGGCGGACGGCGCTGCGGGCCTGCGGCGGCGCCTCGCCCGGCTCCGCGAGCACCTCGACGAGCGGGGCCTTCGTCTTGTAGAAGACGACGGTTACCAGCCCCAGGCCGAGCCGGCGGCATAGCCCGGTGAGCTCGCCCCAGCGCTGGTTGACCGCGCCCTTCTTCTCCCTGACGCGTTCTACCGCGAGGTAGACGTTAGGGCTAAGCCGCAGCCGTTCAATGCCTTGCAGCAGCAGGGCGAGATTGAACGATTTTTTCATCTCGACAATGAGCGGCTGGGGCTCGTCCTCCCGGATACCGACCAGATCGCAGGTACGCACCTCGCCCTTGATCTCATAGCCCTGCCGTTCAAAAAATCCCTTCAAAGGAGCATACAGCTCCGTTTCCTGTTTGATCGCCATTGGTTGTCACTCCTGCCCTGGATTGCAGCGTAATTATAATAGAGAATTCATGATTCTCTATTATAGCACAGCAAAAAAGAGGTCAACTATTCCGGGCTCGCCGCATAGGTATGTAATACACTTTCTAAGCTTGGTGGAGCAAGTAGGAGCGCAAGAGGAGGCAGCGAGCCATGGATATTTTTGAGCGTATAGCTTCGTATCGGGCTGAGAACGACCGTTTGGCGTGGAGCGGCACTTTCAAGGACTATATAGAACTGCTAAGAGCAGACCCCTCTCCCGCAAAAACGGCTCATTCCCGCGTATACGACATGATCAAGTCACACGGCGTCGAGGACATCAACGGACGTAAACGGTATAAGTTTTTTGAACAGGAGATCTTTGGACTGGATCGTGCGGTGGAAAAGCTGGTGGAGGAATACTTCCATTCCGCAGCCCGAAGGCTGGATGTGCGCAAACGGATCTTGCTGCTGATGGGACCGGTCAGTGGAGGGAAGTCGACGCTCGTAACGCTGCTGAAGCGCGGCCTGGAACAATATTCGCGTACGGATGCGGGTGCGGTGTATGCGATTGAGGGCTGCCCGATGCATGAGGACCCGCTGCACCTGATTCCGCTGGAGCTGCGTCCGGAGATTGAGCGGGAGCTTGGCGTACGGGTTGAAGGCAATCTGTGCCCGTCCTGCCAGATGCGGCTGAAGAATGAGTATCACGGGGATATCGAACAGGTGGCAGTTACCCGGGTGCTGTTGTCAGAAGAGGAGCGGGTGGGGATTGGCACATTCAGCCCTTCGGATCCGAAGTCGCAGGATATCGCGGATCTGACCGGCAGTATCGACTTCTCGACCATTACTGAATTCGGCTCGGAATCCGATCCGCGGGCCTACCGCTTCGACGGGGAGCTGAACAAGGCCAACCGTGGTCTGATGGAGTTCCAGGAGATGCTGAAATGCGATGAGAAATTCCTGTGGAACCTGCTGTCCCTGACCCAGGAGGGGAATTTCAAGGCTGGGCGCTTCGCGTTAATCTCGGCGGATGAGATGATTATTGCCCACACGAATGAGACCGAATATAAATCCTTCATCTCTAATAAAAAGAACGAAGCGCTCCAGTCCCGTATGATCGTCATGCCGGTTCCCTATAATCTGCGCGTCTCTGAAGAGGAAAAGATCTACGCCAAGCTAATCGGCCAGAGCGATATGAAGCATGTGCATATTGCCCCTCACGCGCTGCGTGCGGCGGCGATTTTCTCGATCCTGACGCGGCTTAAGGAGAGCAAGAAGCAGGGGATGGATCTGATCAAGAAGCTGCGGATGTACGACGGCGAAGAGGTCGAGGGCTACAAGGAAGCAGATCTGAAGGAAATGCAGACCGAATACCTGGATGAGGGCATGTCCGGCATCGACCCGCGGTATGTCATCAACCGTATCTCCAGCGCCCTGATCAAAGGCGATTTGCAGTGCATGAACGCGCTGGATGTGCTGCGGGCGATCAAGGACGGTCTGGATCAGCATCCTTCGATTACGAAGGAGGAGCGCGAGCGTTACCTGAACTTTATTTCCATTGCCCGCAAGGAATACGATATTCTCGCCAAAAGCGAAGTGCAAAAGGCCTTCGTCTACTCTTTTGAAGAATCCGCCAAAACGCTGTTCGAGAATTATCTCGACAATATTGAAGCCTTCTGCAACTGGTCCAAAATCCGCGACCCGCTTACCTATGAAGAGATGGAGCCGGATGAGCGGCTGATGCGCTCCATTGAAGAGCAGATCGGCATTTCGGAGAATGCGAAGAAGGCCTTCCGCGAGGAGATTCTGATCCGCATCTCGTCCTATTCCCGCAAGGGCAAGAAGTTCGAGTACAACAATCATGACCGGCTGCGGGAAGCCATCGAGAAGAAGCTGTTCACGGATCTCAAGGATATTGTCAAAATCACCACTTCCTCCAAAACACCGGATGAAAGCCAGCTTAAACGGATCAACGAGGTCAGCCGCCGCCTGATCGACGAGCACAACTACTGCCCAATCTGTGCCAATGAGCTGCTGAAATATGTCGGAAGCCTGCTGAACCGCTGACACAGCGCCACTTTGACATACGGGTTCTGCAAAAAAAAGGGAATATCCCAGGCCATCGTGATGGCTTAAGGATATTCCCTTTATGTTGTCTAGCTATCAGAGGATTCCTTATTCGCTTGGAAGCCTCTTCTCCTCCTGAGAATCCTTAGGCTCCTGCTGCTTGCCGCCAATCTTGAAGCTTAACTGGCCGTTATATTTGCCGAGCTGTCCGCCCACGCCGATGCCTGCGCCTTCGCCGCCGCCGAACTGAGCATTGGCCTCAGCTCCGATGCCCTTATTGCCGCCTAGCTGAACATGGGAGTCAAAACCGGCGCCTTGACTAAGGCCCAGATGAGCACCTGCATCTGCATTAAGCCCGTGTTCGCCCCCGGCCTGCGCGCCCATCTGGACATCTGCGCCCTGCCCGCCGCCAAGCTGGGCCTTGCCCTGTGCGGCCACCCCGTATTTGCCGAAGGCCTGGGCTTCAGCATTCACGCCGATGCCTTGCCCGTTACCGACATAGGAATCGCCTTGCGCATCAATGCCATAGGAGGGGCCGCCGATATGGCCGCCTGCCTGCATACTTGCGCCGCTGTAAGCCAGTTGTCCTCCGGCATTCATACCGATGCCGTGTTTACCCCCTAACTCGCCTCCTGCATCGACATGGATTCCCTTTCCGCCGGTCTGACTTGCCCCGGGATGGCCGTCCACCGGATTGTTCGCAGCAGCCGGAGGTTCGGAGGTCCGGACAGTCTGCGTATTCCCGGCAGTTGCAGCGTTCTTAGCAATTCTCGGAGCGGGCTCCTCAGCCGACCCCGAACGTACCAGGTAGTGGTAATGCGAATAAGGATAGGGCTGCGGCAGATGCCGATAGCCTGACGGATGAGCTGAAGGGGTCGAATCTTCGTTCTTGTAATTCATGCGGGATACCTCCATTCTTGAATTCATTACAATAGCCTATTCACCGAAATGGGAAGTGATACGTGTCAGCTGAATATAAAAGTACATTTGTAATGGCTGCATGACTGTGCTACATTATGAATGAATTATATATTATTCACTCAGTCACGGAGGGATTACGGATGGAAGATAAGAAGGCTGAGATTTTCAGATGCGGTAAAGAGCTGTTCAGCTCCAAGGGCTTCAAGGACACCAATATTTCTGACATCACCAAAATGTGCGGGTTCGCTGTGGGTACGTTCTACAATTATTACGCTTCGAAAGAGAAGCTGTTCATCGATATTTATCTGCAGGAGAACGAGAAGCTGAAACGGAGTATCCTGCAATCTTCGGTCAATCTGGACGACGAGCCTGCCAAAGTGCTCAAAGAAATCATGGCGCTTAATTACAGCGGAATCAATTCGAATCCAATCCTGAAGGAATGGTACAACAAAGCTCTTTTCAGCAAGCTGGAGAAGGAATTCTATGAGCATGGCGGGATTGAAGGTATTCATGAAATGATGAACAGCGGCACGCTGGAATTAATCCGGCACTGGAAGACCAAGGGGAAGATCAGAACAGATCTTGCGGACGGCATGATTCTTGCCTTGTTCAACTCTGTGCCGTATATCGACATTCACAAGGAAGAGATAGGGGTTAGCTATTTCCCGCAGATCCTGGATTATTTAGTTGAATTCATTATGAAAGGCTTGACGGATACACAGCATTGACAAAGATCTATGGTTTCGTTTGGCTTGCTGCAGAATACACTATTAAATGTTCAGGGATGTACTGGGCATTTTATTTTGCTTTGAAATGAATGAATTTAATTAAGTTCATTCATATTTTATAAAATAACGAATTGAGGCGCCATTATGAAGACTATTATTATTTACAGATCAGGCCGCAGCATGAACACACAGAAGATTGCAGCCGCTATGGCTGAAGTGCTGGGTGCAGATTTGGCTAAAGTAGAGGACGTTAAGCCGGAGATGCTGTCCGGATATGACCTGATTGGCCTTGGTTCAGGCATTTACGCCTCCAAAATCCACCGCAAGATGTTCAAATTCATCAAGAGGATGCCGCTCCGGGACAAAAAAGTCTTTATTTTTTGCACCTCCGGATCTGGAGAATTCAAGAATCAGGTGCTGGTTGAGACCAAGCTGGCGGCGAAGGGCAGCAACGTGATCGGTGAGTTCCATTGTCCCGGGGAGTTCAGCCCGCTGGGCTTCAATCTGGATAAAAAAGGGCATCCCGATGAGCTGGATGTCGAGAAAGCCCGCCTCTTCGCAGCCGCCTTATTAGACAAGATTGTCTGAATAAGCTGAGTATAGAGCAAGACAGGAACAGTCCCACCGGCCACAGTCTGCTATAATGGACTCACCTATGTGGACCAGAAAGGCCGGTGGAGTTACTGAATTACAGCAGAGAGATCGGGCAGACGATTGATTATATTGAGGAGCATCTCATGGACCCGCTGACAGCGGAGCAAATTGCAGCGTATGCAGGGTATTCGCTGTATCATTTTTGCCGGATGTTCAGTAAGGCTCAGGCTATGCCGGTCATGGAATATGTGCGCACCCGGAGATTGTCGCGGGCTGCCGTTGAATTGTTCAACGGGCGGAGAATTACGGAGATTGCGCTGGAATATGGCTTCGAGACCCCCGGGGGCTTCGCCAAAGCCTTCCGCAAAACTTACGGCTACAGCCCCTCCCAGTATGCGGCACGGATGAGCGGGTATCTCCTAGACCGGTTAGAATATGAGATTAAGGACTATATTGCAGAGCCGGTGATGGTGGTGAAGTCTGCTTTTAACGTAGCGGGGTACGGGATTGAGACGGATGTGGAGGCCGGGAATGCTACGCAGGACGTCGCTTCCTTCTGGTATTACTATGAGGGCGACAATCTGGAGGATCAGATGTACGCGAAGCTGAATCCGCCTAAGCACGGGGAGGTTGGCTTGTGCATTCCGGCAGACACTGGCGGCAACGCCGTCTATCTGCTAGGGGTTATAGTGGAGGACTTCAGTAAGGTTACTCCTGACATGCTTACGGCTGTTGTGCCGGCGGCGCAGTATGCGGTATTTACGACACCGCCGGTGGACGCTACCGATGAGGCGAGACCGGAGACTTTTGCCGAGGTGGTCAAGAGTACCTGGAGATATATCTTCGAAGACTGGTTCCCGGGCAGCGGATATATGCATGACGAAGATAAGCTGAACTTTGAGTTCTACGACGAACGCTGTCACGCCCGTGTGGATTCGGTGATGGAGATTTATGTTCCGGTGCGGGGCCGCAGGTTTCATGAAACCATTGAATAGGTTATTGTAATATGTGGAAAATAGAGATAAAGGAGATAACCATGGCTAAACAACGCAAGATTTTACTAACTGTAACCGTATTGTATACAATGCTTGTGCTTTATTTTATGTTCTTTGCTTTCGGCAGAGGAGAGGCTTCGGATCATACCATCTACACCTTTATTTTCATGCCCGATAACTTTCTTAAGCTGCCGTCTCCGTCTGATCTTCTGCCTCCCACCCTCATGGATTTGGTGGGTTTCGGGAACACGATTGCGTTTATTCCTTTCGGTATATTGATTCCATGGCTGTACCGGGTCAGCTTCGTCCGGTTCATCACCTTATTCTTCATTGCGATTCTTGTCCTGGAAACGATCCAGGCTCTTACCTTCCTGGGCAGCTTCGATATCAACGACGCTCTTCAGAATTCGATTGGAGCAGCTCTGGGTTTTGGGGCGTACAAGCTTGGTTTCCGTTACCGGAGCCTCGGGCGCAATCTGGTGGCAACGGCTATATCGGTTATGGTTCTTTTTATAGCTTTATGGGGGTTAGGGGAGGCGGTAGACAAAATAATAACTAAAGTAGAGGGTCCGTTCACAGCGATCACGGAATGGACGGACACCTCGGGCAATTCATCCGCAGACAAACCGGACAGCATTCAAATCAACGGACAGAAGATACCGCTCCGCTATAACCTGTATGGCGCTGAAGGCGGAGAGTCCAGAACGTTCACGTACAAGTCTGAGGGTCAGACGACTTTCTGCTTCACTTTCGGAAACCCCGAACCAACAGATTATTCCGGTGAGATCAGTATTACCCGGGATGGCCAGGAATTCTTGAATTATTCTGCAGATTTTCAGCGTACTAATCCTGAACAGTACCCTGTGGTATATGAGATGCCGGCTCTGCCGGGGCAAGAGCTGAAGATCACGCTTAAGGGCGGCTTGAAAGTATGGGATGTAGGATATAAAAAGATGCAGTATATCTGGAACTGAGTACTTAATCTTCTACTCCGAGAGGATTGGTGACGGTAATGAGAATGGCATTTGTACTGTTCGATGGCATGACCACCATGGATTTCGTGGGATTCTATGATACAGTCACCTGGCTGGCGATCCTGAAGGCGAAGGAGGATGTATCCTGGACTTTCTGCGCCAACAAGGCTGAGGTGACAGATGACCGGGGGTTGACCATGAAGGCCGATGAGGTGCTGCCTGATCTGGGGGCATTCGACCTGGTGTTCCTTCCGGGCGGCATGCCGACCCGGACACTCCGCTATGACGAGGACTTTATGAGCTGGATACGGACGGCAGAAGGCGCACGCTACAAAGTGTCGGTCTGCACGGGTGCGCTGCTGTTAGGGGCGGCAGGATTCCTGAAGGGGAAAAAAGCGACCACGAACTCATCGGCCTACGATCTGCTTGCCCCTTACTGCGGGGAAGTCGTTAAGGCCCGGGCCGTCCGGGACGGCGACACCTTCACCGGAGGCGGAGTGACGTCCTCGATCGATCTGGGCCTCTACCTGATTGAGTGCTTAGTGGATACAGACACTGCGCTCCAGGTGCAAAAAAGACTGGAGTACCCCTATTATCAGTCAGGTAAGCTGAGCGATATCTACTATCCGTATGAAGAGGAATAGAGAGGATTCAGCAAGAAAGGCAAGCCCCTACTGCGGGGCTTGCCTTTTCTGCCGTTATTATTGCGGGGCTGCAGCGTCCAATTGAACCGCCACGTAGCTTCCCAGCTCAACCATGCCTGCACTATCCAGCTTAGCGGCATCGTATTGCTTGATGACCTCGGCGGTTTTCTGCATCAGCTCCGAGCTGTCGGTATTGCCCAGAACGCGCAGGACTACCAGAGTCTCGCCTTTCTTCAGCTGTTCGCCCAGCTTGGTCTTGTAGGCATCTAGAGAATCTACCTCCAGCCCCTGGGTTACGTAATAATCGTAGGCATTGCTGGTGGCCTTGAACAGAGGCAGCTCATGGTCCAGCCAGTAGGCCTTGTCCATCACATACTCTACATCGGTGGCTGTAGCATCATTGGAGTTATAGAGCAGATAAGGAAGTCCAGTATTGGTGGCGTTATTAGTCGGGTCAACATTGACCCATTCGTCGCCGATCTTCACCTTGTTCCAGGCGTGATTCACACCGCTCATGGTTCCTGTGACGACCATCGAAGGGACCTGGACGAGATCCGAGAGCAGCTGGAAGGTATGGGCATAGCTCATGCATACGCCGACTTTTTTAACCAGAATGCCATAGGTATTGAAAGAATCGTTATACTTCGCATCTACTGTCTTGAACTCCTGCTCCTTGGCATTCTCCAGTGCAGCATCGTCATAGACGGTGTTATCATTCAGATAATTATAGATCGCCATCTGCTTCTCATCTGCACTCATGCCTTCCTTGATCGTAGCCGCGATTACTTTATCTGCTTCGGCAAGAATCTCCTTCTGCTTGGTGCGGATGGACTCGGCAGAATCATCATACTTGACATTCAGCGTCAGCTTCTCATAATCGTAGCTATAACCGCGGAAGCCGAGAATGAGCGGGTTCTGGTAGACCACCTTCTCAATCACATCCACCAGGGTGCGGGCATTCTGCGCCTCCGGGAAGGCTTGCAGCGAAATTTCGGTCTCGCCATTCATAAGGGATAACGCGAGGTATTCCTCCAGCGCAGAGTCTGCATGAATGAGGTCAGCCCGTATCGTGGTGCCTGGAACCGCCTGCTTGTTGCCTTCTTCTACCTTGCTCTTGGTATTTTCTTTTTGCTGGTCGATGACATTATCTCCAGGCTCACTGGCGTTCCCCCTATCGTTGTTGTCGATGATAGTTGGTATATCTGGTGCAGGCACATAATCCGTGTCATTCTGCGGCTCTACATATCCCGGGTTCGCCTTGTTGCTCTGGGCGGCGGCAAGACTGGCAATATCCGCTTCCGTCAACTGCGTAACCTGGACATATCCCTTAAGCGCAGTGCCTTGAATCTTGTACGGGACATCAGTTGGACCGGAAGCCTTAAGAGTCACAGCTTCGGTGTCGTACATCACTGTTACTGAGGCTTTGGAGCCGTCAATGAACTGAACAGGAACGGTTTTGGGCAGCTCTGTGGCATTCTTGTACAATTTCAGGTTGATGTTATCCTCAGGAGCCACAGTGCGCGGCAGACGTTTGGATAACGCCACGGTATCTGCCGAGCGGCTGAACCGGGATTCTTTGTCCCCCTGAACGGCAGTGACGTAATATTCACCTTGCACATTGTTATTCTGTATGCTGGTAATGGTCTCATCTACCACACCTAGCGCACCGCGTCCATCCTTCATGAAGTCGTTATACAAGTTGCCCTTCACTGTTGCAATCAGCAGCGGGCGCTGATCCGCGTAACCTTGCTCCGCACCGCTGAGCGGCTCATTCGTGTTCTCCATCGTAATGTGGGAAGCACTGTAAATGTTATAGCTCTCTGCACCCGGCACCTCATCCCAGACCAGGGTTAATCTGCCGTCCAGACTGATGTCGGATTGCAGGTTCGGCACAGGAAGATCCGACTTCACCGTGAACGGAATGATCACCGGCTGCTTCAGCAGAGTTGGCGACTTGGCATCCAGGTCATAATTGAGCCGGATGTAGTAGACAGGCGCGTTCCCCCAGGAGCTGGCTCCGGTAGCGCGCAGGGAATCGGAGGGAAGAACGCCGAAGCCGAGCGGCTTGATGGAGTATACGCTTTTGCCGTCAACAAGCTGTGAGTCCTCAAGGGTCCCGACTTTGCTCTCCGGGAGTGCCTTGATATCGGTATGTACGGATAACGTCTTGCCGATGGCTTCGGAACCAAGATCGGTATTGAATCTGAAGATGAATTCCATATCCTGCTCCACATTATACATAGGCATGATGCCCGGACTGTGATCTGCTTCGTCTGAATCATACTTCTGCTTCAGATCGTACACGGTCTGTGAAGCCTCAGGCGGAGGGTTCCCCGAAGTGTTCTTTGTCTCAGCAGTTGCCGTGGCGGCCGGGCTGGATGAAGGCGCTGGACTTCCTTCTTTGCTGCCCCCCATGCAGCCTGTCAGAATCACACACATGATGAGTAGCAGTATTGCCAGTTGTTTCACTTTCACTAACGTCCTCTCCCGTCTGGTTTCTGTATGAGGGTAACCATGGACCATCCAGAATTACCCATTATAAATCACAGGAGATATATAACCCATTCGGATACTATTAAAACAAAATTGGGATAATTTATATTTAAGTATTTTTTGCAGCAGGGTTTGATCTCCCAATCTAATACCATTCAAAAACAAGCCGCAGCGTAATTGCACATAGCAACTACACTGCGGCTTATTGTGCGAACCCATATGTTTCTTTACATAAACCGCCGCTGCACCTTTTTGCCGTCATAGGTGAACAGAGCGTTTTTGTCTTCTACGACGGTCTGCAGATGCACGGTACGGCCCCAGAGGGCATAGATATGCGGGAGCGTGCGCTCCAGGTATTTCAGATCCAGCTCGATGCTCTCATAGCGGTGGGTAATCAGCAGTTCGCCGTTCCGCTCATAATCGGCATCCTGGATGACGAGATACGGGGAGCCGCCGTTCACCCGGGCCAGCACGAGCTGGTCGCGCACATTCTCCCACGCTTTATCGGTGATTTTCCACTCCGGGCCTTTTTTCTCGAACACGTAGAGGTCCAGGTCGTTCACCAGCTCCTTCGACAGATAGCTGCGGATGAAGGAGATGTCGGAATCCAGCTCGCGTACCTCGAACATTTTGTCCCGGTCCCAGCGTTTCTCAATGTCCTCGAAAATCTTCAGGCCTAGGTAATACGGATTCAGGCTCTGGCGCGATGGCTGCACCACCGATGAATTCAGCTTGGCGTATTCGACCGTCTCTTCGGCAGTCAGGTCCAGCTCGCGCATGATCCGCTGATGCCAGTAGGAGGCCCAGCCTTCGTTCATGATCTTGGTCTCCATCTGCGGCCAGAAATAGAGCATCTCGTCACGGAGCATCGTCATGATGTCGCGCTGCCAGTCCTCCAGAGCGGTAGAGTATTGCTGGATGAACCAGACGATATCTTTTTCCGGCTCCGGGGGAAAAGCACGCTTACCGGCAGTCTCCGGCTCCTGCACAGCAGCATCGCTCTTCTCCAGATCCCACAGTTCGCTGTAGGCATTAGGCGGACCAGATCCGCCGGGCGGGGAGTCCTTGCGTTCTTTCATTTTGGCTTCGAGCAGATGAGTCTTGCCCAGCTTGCGCGGCTGGATCAGACTGGGGTCGATATGCTCCTGGATCGCCAGCACTGAATCAATGAAGCTCTCTACAGTGTCCGTGCCATAAGTGACGGAATAATCATTGATGCGGTCGGCGGTGGCGGACATGCTCTCGACCATATCCCGGTTGGACATGGAGAAGCGCATATTATTTTTGAAAAAATCGCAGTGCGCCAGCACATGCGCAACAATCAGCTTATTCTGCACCAGAGAGTTGCCGTCCAGCAGAAAGGCGTAGCACGGATTAGAGTTGATGACCAGCTCATAAATTTTGCTCAGGCCGAAATCGTATTGAGCCTTCATTTTATGAAAAGTCTTGCCAAAGCTCCAGTGCCCGAACCGGGTAGGCATCCCGTACGCACCGAAGGTATAAATAATATCCGCCGGACATATCTCATAACGCATCGGATAGAAATCGAGTCCGAACCCGGAAGCAATCTCCGTAATCTCGGCAATCGACCGCTCCAGCGCTTTAATCTCATCATCACCGGGCATGCATCCATCTCTCCTTCCAGCTTGTGAACCGTTCTTCCTATGTATATGGGGGGAGGGGAAGGAGTATGATGGGCATGCGCGCTGCATGAGGGAATAGAAGAGTTATTGTACAAAAAATAGCCTAACCACAGCGAATATGCTGAGAGGTTAGGCTATTCTTCAGATAGTCCAGAATTAGCAAAGTTACAAACTTAAAAACGTTTGCTGAATTTACTTTGAGCTTCCCCATACGGGCAAGAGCTACCCGTGCATATGTGGTCCACAGAACATTGTAGCGGTCATTGTTCATTCTGAACCTCTTTCAGTAATTGGGCAAACTCCTCTTCGCTGTTGCTATATGTGGAAATTCCATTCTCACGGTCATTTTTGGCCTTACGAAGCTGTGAAAGAACGTCCTCATCTTTAAAAATGACGGTACTCATTCTCTTCTTTTGGTCTTCTGTAAAATTGGGACGATCTTCTTTTCTTTACAGTGTAACGTTGAATCCAAAGTTTTCTTCAATTAACTGGACCAAGTCTTTAAGGTCTACGTAAGATTTTCCTTGAAAGCATAATTGTCTATTATGCAATCATTGGGTGGAGAACCTCAGCAGAAGTTTTTTCGATGCCTGGCTAAGACGTATAGATGAAACAAGTGTGGGGGACTCAATTTGTGTCCTTATTTTTTTTATATTCCCCTTGTATTTAGACATGTTATTATGAACTTAGGAATATTTTCCTATGAATCATTTTACATTTTACGAATAAAACATCCAGAGGTGAATGATATGAACAATAGCAATTTCACTTTCTTGTCGAACCATTGGAATATTCTGTCTAATCTGGCCGAAATGGCTGAACGGAATATGTATACCGATCCCAATACATCCTTAATGAAGCTCCGTATGTTTGGAGAGACGATGACGAAATTCATCTGTGCTCTTGAAGAAATGAGACAGGCTGAGGGTCTGAATCAGATAGATCGTTTGAACTTTCTGAGCCGTGAAGATTTGCTTACGGAAGAGTTGCTGGATATGCTGCACGCTATCCGTAAACAAGGCAACAAAGCTGCACATCAGGGCAATTATGGTACAACCGAAGAGGCCAAGGCGCTTGTGCATTTTGCTTTTCGTCTAGCCGTCTGGTTTATGCAGGTCTATGGGGAATGGGACTTTACAGCGCCAGAGTATGTGGAGCCGGCAGAGGCAGATGACACTGTATACAATGAAGAGCAGCTCCAGCAGTTGTCTGCTTCCTACGACGCCAAAGTGCAGCAACTGGAACAAGAGCTCCTGCGGCTGACCGAACTTCAGGATTCCAAGACTCAGGAAGAGAAACAGAAACGTCATTCGAAGGCCAGGAAGCTCGGCAGTGCCCTCCAACTGACTGAAGCTGAGACAAGAATGATCATCGATGAGAAGCTGCGGCAGGCAGGCTGGGAAGCAGATACATTACAATTGCGTTTTAGCGCAGGGACCCGTCCTGAAAAAGGGAGATATCTGGCTATAGCAGAATGGCCTTTAAAAAATGGTTTTGCGGATTATGCTCTTTTCTATGGAATGGAACTGATCGGTATTATCGAGGCCAAACGCCAGAGCAAGGATGTTCAAGCCGACATTGAACAGGCAAAGAAGTATGCCTCCTATGTAATTAAGCATGGTGAAGAAATCATTCATGGACCCTGGGGGAATTATCAGGTTCCGTTCTTGTTTTCAACAAATGGGCGACCCTATTTAAAACAGCTTGAACACAAATCTGGAATCTGGTTTCTGGATGCACGCAAGCCTACGAACCATACCAGAGTGCTGCAAACCTGGTACTCACCAGAAGGGTTGAAGGCTCTTTTACAGCAGGACATCGATCAGGCTACAAAGGATCTCCGTGATGAATCACTGGATTATCTGCATCTGCGTGAGTATCAAGAGGATGCGATTTTGTCTGTGGAACATGCGATAGAAGCAGGACAACGCAGAATTCTGGTAGCCATGGCGACAGGCACAGGCAAGACGAGAATGGCCATCGGCCTAATTTATCGTCTAATCAAACATAATCGTTTCAAAAGAATACTGTTTCTCGTGGACCGTTCAGCATTAGGCCGTCAGGCCGAGGCAGCGTTTAAGGATTCCAAGCTGGAGAGCTATCACTCGTTCACTGAGATTTTTGAGCTTCAGACGCTGGACGACAAGAAACCTAATGTGGAGACTAAGGTACAGATTGCTACCGTTCAGGGTATGGTGAAGCGGCTTTTTTATAGCGAAGATGATAAAGGCATTCCTTCTGTAGATCAGTATGATTGCATCATCGTGGATGAAGCCCACCGTGGTTATACGCTTGATAAGGAAATGACAGAGATCGAACTGGAATTTCGGGATCATGCCGACTATGTGAGCAAGTACCGGAAGGTACTGGATTATTTTGATGCGGTGCGAATCGGGCTAACGGCTACTCCAGCGCTCCATACGGTTGAGATTTTTGACAAAGCGATCTTTAACTACTCCTACCGTGAAGCTGTAATTGACGGTTATCTTATCGACCATGAACCACCCATCCAGTTTGAAACAGAACTGAAGAAGAACGGCATCAAGTGGCAGATTGGTGAGGAAGTATCTGTGTATAATGTGGACCTGGGAACCGTGGAGAAGGAAATGCTGGAAGACGAGGTCAATCTCGAAGTAACCCAGTTCAACAAGACGGTGATTACGGAGAGTTTCAATCGTGTGGTGCTGGAGGCACTCACTGAATATATCGATCCTGAAGCGGATGGGAAGACCTTAATCTTCGCGGCAACGGATGATCATGCGGATATGGTGGTTCGGATCTTCAAGCATGAATTGGAGAAGGTCTACGGCCCAGTAGATGATGGAGCGATTCTAAAAATTACAGGATCGATCAAAGATCCACTGCATGCCATTAAGCTCTTCAAAAATGAACGGCGGCCAAATATCGTGGTCACTGTAGATTTGCTTACAACGGGAATTGACATCCCGAGTATCTCCCATGTAGTTTTCCTAAGGCGTGTCCGCTCCCGTATTCTGTATGAACAAATGCTGGGACGGGCCACCCGCCGCTGTGATGAGATTGATAAGGATCATTTTACAATCTATGATGCTGTAGGAATCTATGAGTCACTTAAGCCCTATACAGATATGAAGCCCGTTGTGACGAGACCCCATGTCAGCCTGGATCTTCTGGTCGATGAGCTGAAGCAGATGAAGAGTGAACACCACATTAAGTCACATCAGGAAGAGATTGTGGCCAAGATGCAGCGGAAGAAACAGGGATGGACACCTCAGGATCATGAGGATTTCATAGCGCTGTCCGATGGACAGAGTATTGATGAGTTCATTGATGAGGTAAAGAAAGCAAGTGCAGAGCAGGTTAGCGAAGCTTTATTAAGCAAACCACAATTGCTTCAGTTCATTGAAGAGAATAGAGGGAGGCATAACCGCCAGTTCATCTCAGAGCATGAGGATAAGTTGATCGGAGTCTCACGCGGTTATGGGGATGTGGATAAGCCAGAGGATTATTTAGAAGGATTCAACGGTTTCATCCGTGAGAATCTCAATTTGATACCAGCCTTGAACATTATCTGTACCCGCCCGAATGATCTGACCCGTGAAGAATTGCGGAAGCTTCGGGTGGCGCTGGATCAGAAAGGCTTTACCGAGAAAAACCTGCAAACCGCATGGCGTGATGTGAAGCAGCAGGACGTCGCCGCAGACATTATCAGCTTTATCCGTCAGCAGGCGCTCGGTGACCCTCTCCTAAGCCATGAAGAACGGATTGAGAATGCGATGAAGAAGATCTATGAGATGCGGGTATGGCCGAAGGTGCAGAAGGATTGGCTGAAGCGGATAGAGAAGCAATTGCTGCAAGAATCTGTGCTGGACCCGAATCCCGAAAAAGCATTCGATGTGGAACCTTTCCGCAGCAAGGGCGGCTATAAGCAGTTGAATAAAATTTTTGATGGTCAATTGGACGAGATTGTTGCTACAATAAACGTTGCACTATACCCAACCAGACAGAAGGAGCAAGCTTAAATCATGAGGAATCAGGAAATTGTACAAAAGCTTTGGAACCTGTGTAATGTACTGCGTGATGATGGCATCACGTATCACCAATATGTTACGGAACTGACTTATCTGCTGTTTCTTAAAATGATGAAGGAAACGAATAATGAGGGCATTCTGCCTGAACCATATCGCTGGGATTCGCTGCAGGAGCGGCATGGGCTGGAATTAACGAATCATTACCGTCAGTTACTGCTTGATCTTGGTAAGGAAGGCAACGAGATCATTAAGCAGATCTATATGAATGCCAGCTCCAACATCGATGAACCGAAGAATCTGGAGAAAATCGTGCGCTCCATTGATCAGCTCGACTGGTATTCCGCTAAGGAAGAAGGGCTTGGAGATCTGTATGAAGGACTGCTGGAGAAGAATGCGAGTGAAACCAAGTCGGGAGCAGGGCAGTATTTTACCCCGCGTCCATTGATTGATGTCATCGTGAAGCTGGTTGATCCACAGCCAGGAGAACGCTGTAATGACCCTGCCGCAGGAACGTTTGGATTTATGATTGCAGCAGATAGTCACATTCGGAGCAAGACGGATGATTATTTTGAGTTGAGTCAAAAAGAAGCGGAGTTTCAAAGAAACGAAGCTTTCACTGGGGTGGAACTAGTTAAGGATACCCATCGCCTAGCGATGATGAATGCAATGCTTCATGATCTGCATGGGGATATTATGCTTGGAGATACGCTATCTGATCTCGGAAAGAGCTTGAAAAATTACGATGTAATTATGACCAATCCACCGTTTGGTACCAAACAAGGCGGTGAAGGGCTTACTCGTGATGATTTAACATTTACAACTTCTAATAAACAGTTGAACTTCTTGCAGCATATTTATCGGGCATTAAAAGCGAATGGAAAAGCACGAGCAGCCGTTGTTCTTCCTGACAACGTGCTATTTGAAGGTGGAGTTGGAGCGAAGATTCGTGCTGACTTGATGGATAAGTGTAATCTGTATACCGTTCTACGCCTGCCTACGGGGATTTTTTATGCGCAAGGGGTTAAGACGAACGTATTATTCTTCACGCGTGAGAAAATGGATAAGGAAAGTACAAAAGATGTTTGGGTGTACGATCTGCGGACAAATATGCCTAGCTTCGGGAAACGGACTCCGTTGACTACTGTGCATTTTGATGCGTTCGTGGAAGCTTACACCGCTGAAGATCGCAGCACTGTGCAGGATGCAAGATTCAATGTGTTTACTCGCGAGGATATCCGCAAAAAGGATGATAGTTTGGATATTGGGTTGATTGCGGATGAATCGTTGTCCGCCTACGACAACCTCCCAGATCCGATCGATTCGGCGGAATTGGCGATTGCGAAGCTGGATGAAGCAATGACCTTGCTGCTTGAGGTTGTCGCTGAGCTTAAGGCGGTGGAGAACAAGCCTGAGTATGCTGCTGATGAACGTCAAGAGTTGCTTCAGGTTGCTGAAGCGCGTGGAGAGTATAACGTATGAGTAAGAATAAAGGGAAGGCAGCTGAGGAGTTACTGCAGGAGGCGTTGGTGCCTGTGGAGGAGCAGCCTTATAAGGTGCCTGAGAATTGGTCAGTTGTAAAGCTGCAAAGTGTATGTGCTTATATTCAAAGAGGAAAGTCACCTAAATACACTGACGATGTGCACGAGTTTCCAGTTATTTCTCAAAAATGTGTTCAGTGGTCCGGGCTTGATATAAGCAAGGCAAGATTTATTGAACCTAACACAATAAACAGTTACCAGCCGGAAAGATTTCTTCAGGATTATGATATATTGTGGAATTCAACTGGAGAAGGAACAATTGGAAGAGTTGCTCTTTACAGAACAAAGGCTACTAGTCACGAGATTGTTGTGGCTGATTCACATGTTACCATAGTTCGATCAGATAAAAGAGTATTAGACCCTAGGTTCTTATTTTACTGGTTATCTAGTCCCTATATACAGAAATATTCTATTGGTCGATCTATTTCTGGAACAACTAAACAAACCGAACTTTCAACTAGCGCAATTAAAGAAATGTTATGTTTTTTACCCCCTTTATTCGAACAAAAACGAATTGCAGATAAAGTCGAAAGACTTTTGAGGAAAATCAATCAAGCCAAACAACTAATCGAAGAAGCCAAAGAAACATTTGAACTTCGTCGAGCGGCGATTTTGGATAAGGTTTTTCGTGGGGAATTGACGGCGAATTGGAGAGAAAAGAATCCAGATATAGAAAGTATAGAGGATTATTTAGCGAAAATTAGAATCAAGCAGGAACAAGACTATCAAAAACAATGTGAACTAGCTAAAAAGCAGGATATCAAAAAGCCAACGAAATTAGTTAGAAAAACCTTAAAGGATAAAATTCCTGAATATCCTATACCAGATAATTGGAGATGGATAGAACTTGGAGATATAATCACTGACTTGACTGATTATCATGCTAATGGTAGTTATGAAATCCTAAAAAAGCACGTTACATTATTAGATACAGAAAATTACGCTTTTATGATACGCGCAACAAATTTTGAAAAAGATAATTTTTCTACTTTAATGAAATACTTATCAAAATCAGCTTACGACTTCTTATCAAAAAGTAAGCTATATGGTGGGGAAATACTTATCAGTAAAATTGGTAATACTGGCTCTGTTTATTTAATGCCTGAATTGGATAGACCTTCATCATTAGGAATGAATTTATTTGCTCTTAGAATTGATGAAAATATTGATAACGAGTATGTTTTTTATTTTCTAAAGTCACCTCTAGGAAAGACTCTTATAAACCAGTACATTAGGGGAGTTACTACAACTTCTATTGATAAAATTTCAGTAAGGAGTGTTTGGATTCCATTACCAGGATTAAAGGAGCAAATGAAAATTAAAACCTTAATAAACCAATTATTAGGTAATGAAGATAAGTCGCTAGCTGTTATGGGTAGCGGTGAATATTTGAACACGTTAGAACAATCAGTACTTTCAAAAGCATTTTTGGGTGAACTTGGCACTAATGATATAAATGATGATGCTTTAGAAATAATAAGAGAAGTATTCAGCAAAACAATAGAAGATAATGGATTTTAGACGCCTTTATAGGTGTCTTTTTTCTTAAGCACCTTAGTTGACCGAGGCCCAGCCTTCGTTCATGATCTTGGTCTCCATCTGCGGCCAGAAATAGAGCATCTCGTCACGGAGCATCGTCATGATGTCGCGCTGCCAGTCCTCCAGAGCGGTAGAGTATTGCTGGATGAACCAGACGATATCTTTTTCCGGCTCCGGGGGAAAAGCACGCTTACCGGCAGTCTCCGGCTCCTGCACAGCAGCATCGCTCTTCTCCAGATCCCACAGTTCGCTGTAGGCATTAGCCGGTCCAGGCGCGCCGGGAGGGGAGTCCTTGCGCTCTTTCATTTTGGCTTCGAGCAGATGAGTCTTGCCCAGCTTGCGCGGCTGGATCAGACTGGGGTCGATATGCTCCTGGATCGCCAGCACTGAATCAATGAAGCTCTCTACAGTGTCCGTGCCATAAGTGACGGAATAATCATTGATGCGGTCGGCGGTGGCGGACATGCTCTCGACCATATCCCGGTTGGACATGGAGAAGCGCATATTATTTTTGAAAAAATCGCAGTGCGCCAGCACATGCGCAACAATCAGCTTATTCTGCACCAGAGAGTTGCCGTCCAGCAGAAAGGCGTAGCACGGATTAGAGTTGATGACCAGCTCATAAATTTTGCTTAAGCCGAAATCGTATTGCGACTTCATTTTGTGAAAAGTCTTCCCGAAGCTCCAGTGTCCGAACCGGGTGGGCATCCCATAGGCACCGAAGGTATAAATGATATCCGCCGGACATATCTCATAACGCATCGGATAGAAATCGAGTCCGAACCCGGAAGCAATCTCCGTAATCTCGGCAATCGACCGCTCCAGCGCTTTAATCTCATCATCACCGGGCATGCATCCATCTCTCCTTCCAGCTTGTGAACCGTTCTTCCTATTGTATATGGGGGGAGGGGAGGGAGTATGATGGGCATGCCCAGCCCAAATCTCCCTTATTCCGCCTCCGTATAGAACAACTTAAGCAGAATATTCTGCGGATAGTTTCCAAAGTGCTCCCCGAAAATGGTAAGTCCGCCTTTGTTTTTAGAATTCTCATCAATCCCAATCTTCAATCTGATGAAGGGGGAGTCTTCGATCTTTAGCTCAGCGAGGGTGACCGAAGATATTTTCTGACCGTCTATTCCAGTATCCTTCTTGGTGACTCTTAAATGTTTCAACAGGCCGTACTGGCTTAGTTCGTTATCCCACCAGGGAGGGGTTAACTTCCCGCGCACATCTGAGAAATTCCCCGGAGCCGTCCATGTGCCTAAAAAAACATCGTTGATATAAAAAGCAATATCGCTCGGCCAATTATTGTTGGATTCAGGAAACTCTGATGAGAGCTCTAAGGATAACTCTAATAATTCTGCAGTGAAATTGTGGTTGAACTCATTCGGAATGATATATTCGACGAAGCCCTCCGCGAACCAAAGTAAGGAAGCCTCGATCCGGTCATTGGAGACGAAGGTCCGTTGATCATCTAACTTTCCGATAATTTTTGCCTGGCTGGCTAATCCGCAGGTGGGGGTGACTGAAAAATTAGAATAGTATCCCAGCTTGATTTCATTCGTAATGACTTTAAAAGGAAGATGGAGCTTTTGCGGGAAGTTGAGGGCAATATGATCGACCGCAACAATGAAATTCTTCTTTCGGCTGTCGGTAGCCTCCAGATTGTCCTGGAGCTTGATGATCTTTGCGTCCTCCAGTAACCGGATATGGCGTGACACGATCGCTTTGCTTAAGTTAAGTTTGGCGGCCAGCTCACTGACAGTTAGCGGCGTATGTAACAATAGTCTAAGAATCGAAGCTCTTGTGTCCGATGCCAGTGCTTTTAGAACAGAAATACCATGATCGTCGAGTTCTAAGAACATATGTACCTCCGATTGTTAACTTTTTAGTTTACAATGATAGATATAGTCAAGCGGTAATTTTATTTAGTATACCACAAAGTTGAAAATGAGGAATAACGTTGATATAACCTTGAAAGAACGCTTTCATCATGATAGTATTTGCTTGCCCGCGAGGAAGATTTACTATCTAAACCACAAAAAGTTAACTTTTATTGTTGCGGACTACTAAGATGGGAGCTGAAGCTAAATGACACACAGGATGGAATATCCGCGTCCGCAGTTCGTCAGAGACGCATGGCTTAATTTGAATGGAAGCTGGCAATTTGAATTTGATGACAGGAATGTGGGAGCCGCGCAACGATGGTTTGATCCAGGTGAGAATTTCAGCCAGACCATTCAGGTTCCCTTTGCCTTTCAGACCCCTGCCAGCGGAATACACGATACCACGTTTCATGACTATGTCTGGTATAAGCGCAATTTCACACTCGATCCGGACTGGTATAAAAAGCGGGTGATATTACATTTTGGAGCGGTAGATTATAGAGCTTGGGTGTATGTGAATGGTCAATATATCGGGATGCATGAGGGCGGACACACTTCATTTTCTTTTGACATTACGCATGCCTTAACTGGACAGGAAGAACAGGTAACGGTTCATGTGGAGGACCCATCAACAGACGAGACTATTCCCCGGGGCAAACAGTTCTGGTTAGAGCAGCCCGAAAGCATCTGGTATACCCGTACAACAGGGATTTGGCAGACTGTGTGGCTGGAGGCGGTAAACCCTGTGCATATTCAACAGGTGAAATTTACGCCCGATTTGGATCAAGGGAGTATTGGAATAGAAGTGAAGTCTGAGGGGGATGGTTCTGAAGAATTAGAGTTGGAACTTCGTATTTCTTTTGGCGGAGTATCTGTTACTCAGGACCGAATACGATTGTTACAGCCTATAACACGCAGAATGGTAGATCTATTCGGTCTGAAAATATTCCGCACAAACTTTCACCGAGCTGGCTGGACATGGAGCCCGGAGGCGCCTAATTTGTTTGATGTGGAAATGAAGCTGTACGATCACGGGGTTGAGGTAGACTCTATTGAATCGTATTTCGGCATGCGGAAGGTTCATACAGAGAATGGTATGGTCTATCTGAATAACAAACCTTATTACCAAAAGCTTGTACTGGACCAGGGGTATTGGCAGGAAGGATTACTTACGGCACCAACGGATGACCATCTGAAGAAGGATATTGAATTAGCCAAAGAATTAGGGTTCAACGGTTGCCGGAAGCATCAGAAGGTCGAGGACCCGCGGTTTTTATACTGGGCTGACCGGATTGGGTTCCTGGTATGGGGAGAATGTGCGGCGAACGCCTCTTACAATAATGATGCTGTAGCCCGGTTAACCAAAGAATGGATTGAGATTATTGACCGTGACTTCAATCATCCCTCGATTGTGGCCTGGGTTCCGCTTAACGAAAGCTGGGGCATTCCGCTGGTGAAATCAGATAAGCAACAGCAGTATCACAGCGTAGCCATGTATAGTCTGATTCATTCATTGGATAATACCCGGTTAGTCATATCGAATGACGGATGGGAAATGACGCTGACGGACATTTGTGCGGTACACAATTATCAGCATGGCAGAGCGGATGAGTCCGATAAGTATGAAGAGTTCAAGCGGATTCTTTCTACAAAAGATACCATGCTTGCTTCCAAGCCATCGGCCCGGAGTGTATATGCAGACGGATATGAGCATCGGGGCGAGCCGATCTTGTTAACTGAATTCGGTGGTATAAGCTATAAGGCTGGCGCTGACGACGGCTGGGGATATACCAGCGCACAATCTGCAGAGGACCTTGTTCTGGAATACGGAAGAATCATGAAGGCAATATACGCTTCCAAGATTATTTATGGATATTGTTATACGCAGTTAACGGATGTGGAGCAGGAGATTAACGGCCTGTTGGCCTATGACCGGACACCCAAATGCGATCTGGCGTTAATTAAAGAAATCAATAATCAGTGGCATCTGCGGACCATTTAACCGGAACTTATGAAATGATAAGGAGCTGATGAATCGATGACAAATGAAAGTTTGCTTCAAAAAATCGGGCTGGTCGTAGACAGGCTTATGAACCTGGGCGGCAGCGACTATGAAAAGGATAAAACCGTGGTTCAGGCCGATACCAGAGTAGGGATTGTGCAGCGCGATTTCGGCATTGAAGAATGGGATTGGCCTCAGGGCGTAGGTCTTTATGGTCTTTGCAAGCTGCAAAAGCATTATGGCGATACGCGCTATATGGAATTTTTCCGGAATTGGGTTTCACGTAATCTGGAGGCGGGCCTGCCTTCCAAAAACATTAATACAACAGCTCCTTATCTGCCTCTGGTGCTGCTCCTGGATCAGCTTGAGCCTTCCGGCGAACTGGAAGAGCTATGCCGGGAGCATGCAGATTGGCTCATCCATGAGCTGCCCAAGACCAAAGAAGGCGGCTTTCAGCACACGGTCACTGCGATTGGCAACCGGGATGGCATTCACCTGCATAATGGACAGTTATGGATTGACACACTCTTTATGGCGGTGCTGTTTCTGAACCAGGCGGGACGCAAGTTTAACCGGCCGGAGTGGGCGCATGAGGCTGAACACCAGATTCTGCTGCATATCAAGTATTTGTTCGACAAACATACCGGTCTGTTCTTCCACGGCTGGAGCTTCGAACGCAATGATAATTTCGGCAGTATCTTCTGGTGCCGAGGCAATTCCTGGTTCACGTATGGGATCACCGATTACCTGGAAGCCTGCCAGGATTCAATTAGCCCGGGGTTCCGGCGGTTTTTGATTGATACGTATACCGCTCAAGTTAATGCCCTGGTCTCCCTCCAGGCAGCTTCCGGTCTCTGGCATACCGTCCTGCAGGACCCGTCCAGCTATGAAGAGGTATCCGGGTCAGCCGCAATCGCCGCAGGGATTATCAAAGGCATCAAAACCGGTATTCTCGATTCCTCCTATCAGGCTGCGGCAGACAAGGCCATTCAGGCGGTATGTCAAAATATTAGCGCAGATGGAACGGTGCTGAATGTGTCGGCTGGAACCGGAATGGGGATGGATAAGGAGCATTACAAGAACATTGCCCTCAGACCTATGGCGTACGGACAGTCTTTGGCTCTTATTGCATTGTATGAAGCTTTAAAATAAACGGAAAAAAGCCTAATCCCTGAGCGTTTACGCCAAAGGATCAGGCTTTTTTTCACAATAAATTATGTTAAAATTACATTAATTAATACTTGGATATCGACGAACGGGAGGGATAAGTAATGACCGATTTTACAGCGATTCGGGACCTGTTCCATATTACAGAACCGTGTGGATTTGATAATGAATCATTAACACCATGGATGGAACGCTACGGGCACATTCCGCAGGTGTTGCGGGCGTATTTTACGGAGCTTGGGGCCCACTCTGCATTGAACGCGACTCAGGATTTTCTGGTTCAGCCTCAGAATTTTCCGCGTTATATGGAAGAAGACTACTGCATCTTTTATACCGAAAATCAAGAAGCCTGCGTCTGGGGAATCCGTGCAGCGGATATGAAGCTCGATAATCCTCCCGTCTATGTGCGCAGCGGAGAGGAATGGGAGCGCCTGCGTTCGTCTGTTAAGGAATTTTTGCTGGCTATGGCCCATTTGCAGGCAGTGCTGGCGATGGAGTATAGCAGCGAAGAATATTGGGACATCGATGAGGCTGCTGCGGAGCGAATTGAGCAGAACTTTCCATCCCGCCAAGCGGATTCAGATTTGTACACGGGCGTACGTTTTTTTGGCCAGCCGGGTGAATTGATTATGATTATGAACAACAACGGTGGCCATCTGTTAATGTTCGCGGCCGAAGACGAGGAACGCCTGGATGAATTATACAATCTCTTTGAGCAGTGGACGGAGCAGTAATCCGCGCCTCCCGGCAAAAGTCCCGTATAAGCCAAACAAGGGCCTAACCGTAGTTAGGCCCTGCTCAACACCCCATCTTATTGCAATTTGAAGTCTACTTAACTATACACCCGCACCTCAATTATCTCCGCATACTCACTGCCGTTGGTCTCCAGGACCACGACCCGCAGGCGGTCGGCTGTCACAGCTTCGTTCAGCATGTGTACCCGCTTGCGCTTGTGGTTGTCACGTTCCCCGGCAACTGCACTCCAATTACCGTCGATGTAAGCTTCAATACGATACTCCTTAACGAGCGTTGGCAGGATTTCGTAAGGCGTAACATGATGATGCAGATTGATCAAGTCCTCGTTGACATCGTCATTGAAGGTAACGTGAACCTCGCGCAGTCTTACCGGCGCGTTCCAGGCCAGCTCCAGCCACTCCGGCTTACCGGAGGCCATCCGGTCCGAGGACCACAGATGCGGCCCGCCGTACGGACGGAGGTAGCCGTCGGTGGCTTTGTCTGCGGCGAAGGCGCTTGTTGGAGCAGACAGGCGAAGGCAGGGAGCCTTGTGGTCATATTTCTTTTTGTCCCATTGCACTACCGGCTGTGCGGGCGGATTCTCCCCGAAGTCCCTTGAGGCAGCGGGGGTCTCGCTATGCCCGTATGCAAGCATTCCCGAAGCTGGATCATCTGCCATATGCAGCGATAGTGCAGGATTGGCCTTCAAGATCAGGAACGCGTTGCGCGGTGACTCCGGCTTCCATTGCAGCGGGAGCTTCACCCACTGGGCGGGTCCGGCCTGGACGGGAGCTGATACAGACTGGATTAACGTATGGGGAATATAATTCTCGGGCCGACCGGTCTCCCATAGCTCGACCGTCAGCTCTGCGGCTTCAGCCGCATCAATTAGCAGCTCGATCCCGCCCAACTCAGGATCAACAGGGACGGTGATGCCGATGTTCGTTGTGAGCGGGATGCTGAATGCGGATTGCTCCACAGCGAACCGGCTCCGCTCGCTGGAGGCGCTGAGCGCAGCCTTCAGCGCCAGATCTGCTTCATCCTCGTTGCGCAGCCCGAGGACGGAAGCGTCCTGGCGCAGCATCGTCTGCTGCAGCTCATTCAGGTGGGCCGCATGCAGTTCGCGCGGCGATATTCCCTTGGCGGCGCAGAGTGCCGCGCCGATACCGGCGGCTTCGCCGATGACCGCGCAGGTAGCCATGACGCGGGTCGTGCCGAACGCGACATGCGAGGCGCTGATGTCGCGGCCGGCCATGAGCATATTGCTGACGTTCACCGAATACAGCGAACGGAACGGGATGTGATAGCTGCCGTCTGAATACATATGCTTCGAGCCTGACTCTGTAGCGTACACTCCCTGCGGCGGATGCAGATCAATGGACCAGCCGCCGAACGCCACGCGGTCCGGGAATTCACGCTGAGCCAGGATATCGTTCTGATTCAGGACATAATCGCCAATGAACCGGCGGTACTCCCGCTTGCCCGGAGTCGAACCGACCCATTCCAGCGTCATGTTGTCCGCGTCGAATTTGCCGGAGTTCTTAATATAATCCCAGATCCCGTAGATCACAGACCACAGCTCGTCGCGGATGGCCTCATTGTCATGAACGGTGTCCTGCTCGCCGCCGAATTCGATCCACCAGTAGGCGCAGCCGTTGTCGCCGCTGCGGATGATACGGCGCTCGGCGATAGCGGTTTGTGTAATATCCTTTGCCATGGCCGGAGCGATATATTTGACCGGATGGCCTGCGTCCTTGGTATAGAAGAGCAGTGTGCTGCCGAGCGTAATATCATCGGCAACCAGTGGTGCCCATTCCTCATTATATTCTTCGCGTGCTTCACGGCCCAGCCGGTACTCTGCACCTGCCAGGAAGCCTACCAGGCCATCCCCTGTACAGTCCAGAAAGACCGTACTCTCAAAAGTAATTCTCCGCTCCGACCCCATCATCCAACCCGTCACGGACCGGATGCTCCGCTGGCCGCTGCCATCCTCGGAAGCATCGGCCTCATGTACATCCGTGTTCAGAAACAGCTGAATGTTCGGTTCGGCCTTAACTGCTTCAAGCACAACCATATCCCAGAGATACGGATTGCCGTCTTTGTTGCGGTACTGGTTCTCCACAAACAGCTCGCCCATGATCCCCGTTTCACGGGCATACCGGTGGATACCGTGTGAGGTTGCGCCGCAGACCCATACCCGCACCTCGCTGCTGGAGTTGCCGCCGAGCACCGGACGGTTATTAATCAGCGCCACACGCTGGCCCAGCCGGGCTGCCGCAATCGCCGCGCATACCCCTGCCAGTCCTCCGCCTACCACCGTTACATCCGTGTTGACCGTTTCACTACGCATTGTTGAACCTCTCCTTTGGTGTATGGTAATATATCCGTAGTTTCATGATAGGATAATCATTAATCAAATGACATGCATATAATTTCTTGATTTATATACTTTATTTCGCTGAATAATGCAATCGGAGGGGAGTCAGACATGCGCATGAATTGGTCGGTTCGTCCGGCAGCCTATATCTATTGGGAGCAGAAAAAACAGTTCCTGCTGGAGCACGACACCTATCCTGTGTGGACGTTATTTGCGGTTGAGCAGGGACATTTCGCTTACCGCTTCGGGGACCACGAAGGGGAGGGCGGATTCGGGGACATCATTGTATGTCCGCCGGGGACAACTTTTTACCGGAGAACGCTTAGTCCGTTGACTTTTCATTTCATACAATTCGAATGGGAGGAAGAGGGGGCACCGGAGGACGCTGCAACGCTTGGAGGCAGTTGGACAGTCAGGGACGTGGAGCGCCTAAGATCTACCTACCGCTATATGCGGAGTATCGGAAGAGGGATTCAGGAGGAGCCGGGGTATAGCCGGATGAAGCATATGCTGGAGGATCTCTGGAGGCTGCTTGAAATCGAGCGCAGCAGTGCATCCGAGGAGCTGCGCTCTGAAGAGACAAGTCCGGGCCCGCTGATGCAGCAGGCTAAGCAATGGCTGCTGGAGCACGCTTGTACACCTATGACCTTGCAGGAGCTGGCCGCTACCCTTGATATTACTCCAGTGCAATTAACGCGGCGTTTCCGTGCGGCCTATGGGACGGCCCCGTCAGACTTCGTAACCGGACTCCGGCTTAGACGGGCCTGCCAGCTTTTGGAGGATTCCAGACTGCCCATTGAAGGGATCGCCCAGCAGTGCGGCTACGAGAACGGCTTCTATCTGAGCCGGGTATTCTCAGCGAAGCTGGGATTAACTCCATCCCGGTACCGTAAGCTGCACCGCATATAATTAATAACAATTGTATAATTCAGCACATTACATTAGTATGTAATTAGTTAATCATCTAATTTTATATGAACTAAATAGTTTTTCGCTGTAGAAAGGATTGAATTGTAATGAAAATAGATGCTTCTGTCATCGCCGCAAGAAATATTATGGATGCGAGCCAAGGTAAGAGTTATCCCACATTTGCGTATTCGGTATTAGATCGTTACATTGACGGGGACATCATCATCGATAAGTCTTCGGCATTGATCGGTACTTCTTCAGGCATTTATACAGTGGTGGGGGATGAGACGAATGACGATTTTGCATCCAGGCTGCTGCACGAATTCAAGCATAGAGAGAGGCTAGATCAGAGATTTACGTTATTTTCATCCTCTGAGGGGTGGGATCGTAGAATCAATGAGCTTTTAGGGGCGAAGCTGCAGCGGATGCAGAGGTATTCTTTTACATTCAATGAGCAGCGTTTCCTGCAATCGGGAAGAGCGGGGATACCGGAGGGCTTCCGGCTGAACAGGATAAATGAGGAATCGCTTGAGGGGGATAGAGAGTTCGATGCGGCGTACATCCGGAAATATTGGGGACCAGTGGAGCGTTTTGCGGACAAGGGCTTCGGTTTCTTTGTTACGGAACTCGAAGTAATTGCTGGAGAGTGTGTCTCTATATTCTCGTCCGAACAGTATGCGGAGATTGATATTGTGACAAATCCTTTGTATAGGGGAAGAGGCGTGGCGTGGTGTGTTGCCGAAGCTTTTATCCTGGAGTGCTTAGAACGTCAGATCACACCAAGATGGGACTGTGACCTTCACAATATTGCCTCCATCCGATTGGCGCAGAAATTAAATTTTACCGCTCCAGAGACCTATTCGCTCTATGCGAGAAAGTAAGTCTGAATCACACAAGTGATTCTGAACAGTTAAGAGAATATGCTAAGACATTTGATTAAAATAACGAGAGTGAATTCTACTCCATAGTGCAGCGACAGTAAGAGACGTTATCCGTCCCCTGCTGCCGCTGTTTCTGTTTCCAGGACAAGAAAGTATAAAAAACAGGAAAAAGAACATAGAAAGCGCAAGAAAATTAAACTTATACGAACTATAATTGGTTATGCTTACATATCGTTGATTAATTATTCGTACCTATCGCCCGCGTGAAGGAGGACTTCCGAATTTGAGAACATTCCGTAATCCGGTGCTGCCGGGCTTCTACCCTGATCCTTCGGCTATCCGTGTAGGTGAAGACTATTATCTGGTCACTTCAAGCTTTGAATTCTATCCCGGGGTTCCGGTCTTTCACAGCAGAGACCTTGTCCACTGGCGCCAGTTGGGCCATGTGCTGGACCGTCCGTCCCAGCTTAATCTGGACGGGATTCTTCCGTCGAGGGGGATTTGGGCGCCGACCCTCCGGTACCATCAGGGTCTCTTTTATATGATCACGACGTTTGTTGATAATCACAAGGAATCGCATAATTTCTACGTAACCTCCGCTGATCCGGCGGGAGACTGGTCCGACCCTGTCTGGCTGGAGGATGCGCCCGGCATTGATCCCTCCCTGTTCTTCGATGAGGACGGCAAGGTCTATTATACCGGTAACCGGGTGCCTCCCGGAGGCCAGGATTATCCGAAGCATATGGACATCTGGCTGCAGGAGATTGATCTGGTGCAGGGCAGGCTTACCGGCCCGAAGTACAGTCTCTGGCAAGGAGCGCTGAAGACTGCGCATGCCCAGGAAGGGCCGCATCTGTATTTCACCAGAGGCTGGTATTATCTGCTGATCGCTGAGGGCGGCACCGGCCATACCCATGCGGTGACGGTTGCCAGAAGCCGCAGCGTGACGGGGCCCTATGAGGGGCACCGGGCCAACCCGATCCTGACCCACCGCCATCTTGGCAGGGACTATCCCATCGTGAATACGGGCCATGGGGAGCTTGTGGAGACGCAGCACGGGGAGTGGTGGATGCTCTGTCTGGCCTCCCGGACCTGCGGGGGATATTACCGCAACCTGGGCCGGGAGACCTTCCTGACTCCGGTCAAGTGGGAGGACGAATGGCCGGTAGTGAATCCCGGCAAGGGCGTCCTTGAGCTGGAGGGGCCAGCGCCGGATCTGCCGGGGACGCAGTGGCCGCTGTTGCCGGTGCGGGATGATTTTGCTGCCGGGGAGCTTAACCCCGTCTGGAACTTCCTGCGCACGCCGCGCGGTGAATTCTGGAGCCTCAGCGAGCATCCGGGGCATCTGCGGCTGCGGCTGAAGCCGGAGGTGCTGGCGGAGACCGGCAACCCGGCTTATATCGGAAGACGGCAGCAGCATCTCAGCTTCAGAGCCGCAGCGGCAATGCGCTTCCAGCCGGCGGCCGCAGGCGAGAGCGCCGGACTGGCCCTGATCCAGAATGGGGACAACCACTTCCGCTATGAACGGGCGGTGGAGGGCGGCAGGCAGATGCTGAAGCTGACCGTCCGCAGCAGAGGGGCTGAGCAATTGCTGGCCTCTGCGCCGTATCCACTGGATACGGTACAGCTTAAGGTAGAAGCCAGGGGGCAAGATTATAGCTTTTATTATAGAGCCGCAGATTCTGACACCTGGACCGCACTGCATGAACGGGCTGACGGCCGGGTGCTGAGTACGGATTGGGCCGGAGGTTTTACAGGGGCCTATATCGGAATGTATGCCAGTGCGGGTGGAGCGCAGAGCAGCAATGTTGCGGATTACGGCTGGTTCAGCTATGAAGAGCTTGAATAGACACTGAAGGAGGAATACGATGAAAACAATACATGATTCCGCAGCTTATCCAATCCCGGAGCTGCCGCAGATTCCGCAGCGGACTTTCCGTATTACAGACTATGGGGCAGAAGCTGAAGGGCTGCTGTGTACGTCTGCTATACAGGATACCCTGGATGCCTGCGCTGCCGCAGGAGGAGGAACGGTGATCATCCCGCCGGGAATCTGGCGCACCGGGCCGCTGACGCTGCACAGCCGGATCAATCTGTGTGCCGAGCGGGGGGCGCTGGTATGCTTTGAACCCGACTACAATCTGTATCCGCTGCTGTTCTCCCATTACGAAGGGACTGCCGGATGGCGTTGCCAGGCTCCGCTGGACGGGGAGAATCTGATCGATGTAGCCATAACCGGTGAAGGCATCTTCGATGGCAGCGGCGAGGCCTGGCGTCCGGTGAAACGCTTCAAGCGGACGGAACTGGAATGGAATAGCCTGCTTGCCTCCGGGGGGGCCTTGGATGAACAGGGTGAGATATGGTGGCCTTCCAAGGAAGCGCTTGCGGGAGAAGCTTATGTTCTGCAGCTGAAGGAAAACGGCGAGACAGCAATGGAAGCCTATCTCCCTGGCCGTGCGTATCTGCGTCCTGCGCTGCTGAGCCTGCGGAATTGCCAGAGAGTGCTGCTGGAGGGGCCGACCTTTCAGAATTCTCCTGCCTGGTGTCTGCATCCCATGGGCTGTGAGCAGGTTACAATCAGACATATTCAGGTCCGTAATCCGTGGTATTCCCAGAACGGGGACGGGCTGGATCTGGAGTCATGTACACATGCGCTGGTGGAGCATTGCAGGTTCGATGTAGGCGACGATGCCATCTGCCTGAAATCCGGCAAGGATGAGGAAGGCCGCCGGGCAGGAAGAGCCTGCCGGTACATTACGATCCGCCATTGTACGGTCTATCACGGACATGGCGGGGTAGTGATCGGCAGTGAAATGTCGGGCGGTGTGCATGCGGTCCGGGTGAACGACTGCGTGTTCATGGGTACGGACATCGGGCTGCGCTTCAAGAGTACCCGGGGAAGAGGCGGCGTCGTGGAGGATATCCTGATCGAAAATATACAGATGTCAGGCATCGTCCATGAAGCGGTATCCTTCCACCTGTTCTATGCCGGGGTTGAGGGGTCTGAGGGTTATGACGAGCAGGAGGTTCCGGTCACGGAGGAGACTCCGCAGTTCCGTAACATCACGCTGCGGAATATGGCTTGCCACGGGGCGGCAACCGCGCTGCTGGTGAACGGGTTACCGGAAATGCCGCTTGCTGCGCTTACGGTGGAGAACTTCAGCGCCATAAGCAGGCGGGGTATCATCCTGCGCCATGCAGCAGGGCTGAAGCTGGACCGGATCAGGCTGCAGACGCAGGAGGAGCCGCAGGTACAGATGCATAAGTGCAGTGATGTGGAGCTTGTCCGTTCAGGAGACCTAGCCATCACCGAGCTTTAACCTTAGGACTCCGGTGCAGGCTGTGACCCCGCTTCCTTGCGGTACTGGAGCGGGGTCAGACCGGTTGACTTTTTGAAAGTTTTATTGAAATGGGACAGATGCTCGAAGCCGACTGCTCCAGCGATCTCCTGAATTCTGGCGGGGGTACCGGCCAGCAGGCGCTGGGCCTCGCGGACCCTGATATGGACGATATATTCCCGGAAATGAAAGCCGGTCAGGCGATGAAATACCCGGCTCAAATAAGAGGGGCTGATGAAAAAGTCCTTGGCGGTCTCTTCCAGCGTAAGCGCTTCCCGGTAATGGGCGCGGATATAGGTGGCAACCTCGTTTACCAGATGGTGCAGCGGATGGCGGGTCCCGCCGGCCTGAGCCGTGCTCTCTGAACGCTGGAGCAGAACCATCAGCTCGGTCAATAGAGCGGTGACACTGACTTCGTACAAGGGCCGCCGGATGCGGGATTCCTCCAGCATGCGGTTCAGCAGGGACTCCGCTTCATTCTGCTCGCGCAGGGTTAGCCTGAACAAGCGGTAGCGGTGGCTCTGGAACCATTGCTGCTCGTCCCTCAGCACCGGGGGCAGCAGCAGCGGGTCATAATTGATCAGAATACGCTCGAATTCGGCCTTCTCGGAGCTTGCCGTGGAATGGAGCTCGCGGCCGGGAATCAGAATCAGCTCGCCTTTGTGAACCGTAACCACCCGGTCGTCCACAAAATATACACGCTCCCCGTCCGTCAGGTAATACAGCTCAGTCCATTCATGGCTGTGGGGGCGCGGCATCGCAGTGATGCCTTTACGCTTCATATGCTGGATGCTGAAGCGTCCGTCTTCAAGATGATATTTGGGATTAGGGCCAGATACGCTGTTCATACATCTCCTCTTCTCCTGGAAGCTGTTAGAGTTATTATAGAATATATTCAGGTTGCTGTGAAAGGAGCCATCCATGTTAATTATAGTCTCAAAGAATGCCGGAGAAGGATACAGTAGTCTGCAGGAGGCGCTGGATTCCATTCCGCCGGGGGAGACACAAGCCGTAACCATACGGATTAAGCCCGGGATCTATGAGGAAAAGGTTACGATCGCCCGCGAAGCCCCGCCCATCCTGCTGCTGGGAGAGGACCAGCATTCTACCATTATCTCGTGGAATGATAATGCCCATACGCTCGGCGCGGACGGTGAACCGCTGCGCACCTTCCGCACCGGGACGCTGAACGTGTTCGCAGAAGACTTCACTGCCGAGAATCTGACCATCCGCAACACTTCCGGCCCGGGAACAGGACAGGCGGTCGCGGCGTTCGTCGATGCCGGGCAGGCTGTGTTCCGGCGTGTACGTCTGTTAGGTGACCAGGATACCCTGTATACCGGGCCGGGGCGGCAATATTATGATGATTGCTACATTGAAGGGGATGTGGATTATATTTTCGGTCCGGCCACCGCGCTGTTTGACCGCTGCCATCTCCATAACAAGCGCTCCAGAGGGTATATCACAGCGGCTTCAACGCCGGAGGGAGCCGCCTTCGGATATGTGTTCCTTACCGGCGGCGAAGGGGTAAGTGAGTGCTATCTCGGACGCCCTTGGCGCCCTTACGCGCATGTCGCCTTCATCCGCACGGTGATGGACGGTTCAGTGACCGGCGAAGGCTGGCATAACTGGGGGCAGCCGGACAGGGAGCAGACCAGCCGTTATGAAGAGTATGGCAGCAGCGGCCCGGGCGCTTGCCCCGAGGGCCGGGTAGCGTGGTCACGCCAGTTAACTGCGGAGGAAGCCGCACAGTACCGGATTCTGTCTGTGCTGGACGGCTGGCATCCCGAGGGCTATTAATCGCCTGGGCCATGGTACATCCAGACCCAGGAACCCGGAATTGGAGGATTTCCCGATGGAATCACTGGAACAATATATCAATCAACTGACGGCTTCTGCACCGCGCAGCTCTGCCTTCCGCAAGGACATCTCCTTTGCGGAGTGGCGGGCATCCCTTACCGCCGGATTCATAGAGCGGCTGGGCGGATTTCCCGCTCAGAGGGCGGCGCTTGAACCGGTACAGCTGGAGCGGACGGTCTGCAGCGGATACATCCGCGAACGTATCGAGATCACCACCTACGAAGGACTTAGAATGGCCCTGTATCTCCTGATCCCGGAGCAGCCGGCAGGCTCTCCCTGCCCGGCTGTGCTGGCTATTCACGGGCATGGCTACGGCAGCCGCGAGATTACCGGCTTGAATCCGGACGGGTCGGAGCGGACGGGGGACCCGGGTTTGCATAAGGATTTTGCCGTCGCCCTGGTGAAGCAAGGCTTCGTCGTTGCCGCTCCCGAGGTACTCGGATTCGGAGACAGGCGTCTGGCTGAGGATCTGGCCAGCGGCGAGCCTGGACGTAATTCCTGCTTCCGCCTGTCCTCGGCGCTGCTGATGACAGGGCAGACGATGGCAGGTTGCCGTATCTATGAGACGATGCGGGCGCTGGATTATCTGCAGGGGCGGGAAGAGGTTGACGGGGAACGGATCGGCATTATGGGCATCTCCGGCGGCGGGCTGGTGGCGGGCTTCGCGGCTGCACTGGATGAACGGATCAACAGTGCGGTTGTTAGCGGCTATGCCAATACGTTCCAAGCCAGCATTCTCACCCGGCATCATTGTCTGGACAATTATATTCCGGGCATTCTGCTGGAAGCGGAGATGCCGGATCTGCTGGGCCTGATTGCACCACGCGGGCTGTTCCTGGAGGCGGGAGACGCGGATCATCTGTTTGGTCCCGCCGGCGTGAGGGAGGCTCTGGAGCGGCTGGAGCAAATCTATGCCGCAGAGGGCCATGGCGGGCAGCTTGCGGCGGATTTTTTCACAGGGGGCCATGAGATTCACGGGGAACCGGCGTATGCCTGGCTGCTTAAGCAGCTTGCCGGTCCGCAGGAGTAGGGTTACAGTAACGCAAATGACAGGAGGAATAGAGATGTCTATATCAGAAGCAGTAAGCACAGGCTTATCCCGCAGAATTGCGGATACATTCATCGGTCAATGCAATGAACAAGGGGAGCACGAATATGTAATGGAGCGCTGGGCGTATGTGCCCGGTATGCTGCTGATGTCAGTGGCCCGGGCCGGGGTGCAGCATGGCGAGCCTGAGTACCTCTCCTTCATGCAGCGGCATATGGACAGCTTCATCGGGGAGGACGGAAGCATCCGCTCCTACACGCTGGAGGAATATAACCTGGATCAGATCAATCAGGGCAAGAATCTGTTCTGGCTGTACGCTCAGACGGGTGAGCAGCGCTACGCGGAAGCCGCCCATCTGCTGGCAGCGCAGCTAATCGGACAGCCCCGGACCTCCGAAGGCGGCTTCTGGCATAAGAAAATATATCCCTTCCAGATGTGGCTGGACGGGTTATACATGGCTTCGCCGTTCCTGGCCGAATACGGGGCAGTCTTCGGGCGTCCGGAGCTGATCGATGAAGCTGTACGTCAGCTGCTGCTGATAGAACGCAGAACCCGTGATCCGCGTACCGGCCTGTTCTATCACGGCTGGGATGAATCCCGGGAGCAGGAGTGGGCGGATTCCTCCACCGGATTGTCGGCCCATTTCTGGAGCCGGGCGATGGGCTGGTACGCGATGGCCGCCGTGGACTGCCTGGAGCATTTCCCGCTGACCCATCCGCAACGGGGAACGGTAATGGGAATTTTTCAGCGGATGTGCGGTGCGCTGGTTGAGGTGCAGGATCAGGAGAGCGGCCTCTGGTATCAGGTGCTGGATCAGGCGGGACGCAAAGGCAACTACCTCGAAGCGACAGGCTCCTGCATGTTCGTCTATGCAATGGCCAAAGCTCTGCGGCTGCGTTATCTGGAGCCTTCCTTCAAGGCAGCGATGTTAAAAGGCTACGAGGGAATCCTTAAGCATCTGGTTACCGAAGACGAACAAGGCGTTCATCTGCACAAGATCTGCCACGGGGCAGGGCTCAGCAAAGACCGCAACGGCTCCTACGATTACTACATTTCCGAAGCTGTTGTATCCGATGTACCAATGGGTGTAGCGCCGTTGCTGCTGGCTTCTCTTGAAGTGGAAAGGTATGTTGCCGGGCAATAGACAGATAGCGGGATATGGGCCATTGTTGCCGGGATTTTGCTGGAAGGACAGCCGGTTCCCTGGCCGCATTTTATGGCATCGGGCAAAACCACATTTGCCGGTCATCTGACCAGTCTGCTCGGGCAGGAGAATGTGAATCTTTTGAATACGGACCCTTACAATAAATTATTCATGCATCCGAATCATGAGAAGTTCGATATTGTGATTAGGAATCAGGATTAAGCATCGTTTATATCCAAAAGAATGATAAAAAGCTGCGGCTCCATCTATCCAGATTTCAGTGGACAGACGGGGCCGCAGTTTTATGATTTAGAGACTGCAACTGATGCTGCATATTTCTCTATCTGCTTCTTGTGATGCTTGTCGTGGGAGATGAAATCTCTCAGATACTTGCGTATGCTGAATTTCTTGCCGTCACCATCCCGATGATTCTGTTCAAGGGCCGTATCGCTTAATGAGGCCGCAAGCCCGGTAATCTTGGTCCGGTACAGCACGAATTGCTGGATGGCTTCCTGCCGGGTTACTGTCCTGGCGTATAGAACCGCATTGGCATTGAATACATTGAAGTCCAGATGCGCAGCTGTCAGCGGCAGGCCTTCTTGGATTTTGACCAGGGCCTCCTCATAAAAGTATTTGTCCCACAGTATGATGTGGCAAAGGACATCCTGCAGGGACCATTTTCCGGCCTCCAGCGGAGCCTCCCAGTCTGCATCTTCCATGCTGTCCAGCGATTGAATATAGGGGATGAAGGATTCGAATTCAAGAATGAGCTGCTTGTTGGTTTTGGCTGCCATGATCATACCACCTTGTCTGTCAGATTGAATAAGAGATTATATCATTCATTATAATAGGAGGAACTGGACCACGGCCTGTCAGGTTCAGAGAATGTATACGGAGAACAGCACCCTTTCAGTTCATTTTCAATCTATATAGAATCCGGCACGGACAGAGGGTATAATTTCAAATAGATGGTAGACAGAGTTAATTACAGGAGGTTCACTATGCAACAGAGGGTGCTGCTGATCGAGGATGATGAAGCGATCAGCGAAATGGTCTATTCTTATCTGACCAAAGAGGGCTATGAGGTGGAGATCGCATATGACGGGGACATGGCGGTGAGCAAGTTCCTGGGCGGTCTTACTTATGATCTGGTGCTGCTGGATCTGATGCTGCCGAAGCGCAGCGGCACGGATGTGCTGCAGATTATCCGCAGCGGCAGTCTTGTGCCGGTACTGATTATGTCGGCAAAAGACAGCGATGTGGACAAGGCACTGGGGCTGGGCTTCGGCGCGGATGATTATATTACGAAGCCGTTCTCGATGATTGAGCTGGCGGCCCGGGTGAAGGCGGCGATCCGCCGGGCGGGGTATGCTGCATCTGGAAGCCAGGCTGTTGTCGGGAGCGGAGCGCAGGGCAGCGGGGAGTCGCAGGCAGAGAAGCCGAAGGTTATCGAGCTGCGGGGACTGACCGTGGATCTGGATAATTTCTCCGTACGGAAGAACGGGCAAGAGCTGAAGCTGACCGCCAAGGAGTTCCACATCCTGAAGCTGTTCGTGAGCAGTCCGGGCCGGGTATTCACCAAGGCGCAGATCTACAGCCAAGTCTGGGAAGAGGATTATTATGGCGATGAGAACGTAATTAATGTACATATGCGCAGATTGCGCGAGAAAATCGAGGAAGATCCCTCCCGTCCGGAGTATATCAAGACGCTGTGGGGGATCGGCTACAAGCTGGGGGATATGCTGCTGTGATCATTCTGTTGCTGGTTCTGCTTGTCCTGTTGCTTGTGGTCTCTACGCTGCAGTTCCTGAATTCACGGCAGCATGCCCGCCAGTTGGACTACATTCATCATAAGCTGGAGAGCATCATAGAAGGCGGATCGCATGAGCGGCTGCTGCTAATGAGCAGCAGTCCGCAGATGCAGCAGCTGCTGACCGATCTGAACCGTCTGCTGGATGTTAACCATCAGGGAGCGGCCAAGCGGAGCAAGCTGGAGCAATCTATGCGCGGAATGCTGGCGAATGTGTCGCATGATCTGAAGACGCCGCTGACGGTAGTGCTGGGCTATATTGAGACGCTGCTGCATGATGAGACGGTATCCAAAGAAGAGCAGGAACGTATGCTGCGGACGATTCATACCAAGGCCGGCGAGGTCATTGCGCTGATGAACCGGTTCTTCGATCTGGCGAAGCTGGAGTCGGGGGACCGGGATATCCCGCTCTCGCGGGTAGAGCTGGGCGAGGTCTGCCGCCGGAATATTCTGGCCTTCTATGATCTGCTTAGTGAGAGCGGCACGGATGTGCAGATTGAGATTCCGGAAGAGCCGCTTCATATCATGGGCAATGATGAGGCGCTGGACCGGATACTGACGAACCTGCTCTCCAATGCGATTACCTACGGTAATGCAGGGGGAGTGCTGGGGCTGAAGTTGTACCCGGACGCCGGACGGGTCTGCATAGAAGTGTGGGACCGGGGCAAGGGCATCGCCGAAGGCCACGAGGATAAGGTGTTCGAGCGGCTGTATACCCTTGAGGATTCGCGCAACCGCGACTATCAGGGCAGCGGCCTGGGGCTGACGATTACCAAGCGGCTGACCGAGCAGATGAACGGCACTATTTCCCTGAGCAGCCAGCCGAATGTGCGTACGGCATTTACGCTCTCTTTTCCCAGACAGTCCTTCTGAAGCTTCTTAAGAATTAAGTAAGATTTCAGTAAGAAAAAAGCAAATTCCGCCCTGTAGAATAAATACCAGGAAGAACAAGACGAGGCTAAAGGGGATAACGGAAAATGACAACGATACTCCAGACATGGGATCTGACCAAGGTCTATGAGGATAAGGAAATTGTGAGTAGTGTGAATATGGAGATTAAGCGGGGTGAAATTTACGGATTCCTGGGACCGAACGGCGCGGGCAAAACAACGGTGATGAAAATGATCACAAATCTGGTGAAGCCGACGGCGGGCGAGATTGAATTTGCCGGGGAGAAGATGACCCACCGCTCTTACGACATGCTGAAGCGCATGGGCAGCATTATTGAATACCCGGTGTTCTACGACAAGCTGAGTGCCCGCGAGAATCTGGCGCTGCATGGAGAGTATATGGGCTTTTATGATGCCAACGCGATAGAGGAAGCGCTCGAATTAGTGAAGCTGAGAGCGGTGGACAGCAAACCGGTGAAGAATTTCTCCCTCGGGATGAAGCAGCGGCTGGGCATTGCCAGAGCGGTCATGACCAAGCCGGAGCTGCTGATCCTCGATGAACCGATTAACGGGCTGGACCCGCTTGGAATCAAGGAACTTCGCGAGGTGTTCCGTATGCTAAGCCGTGATTATGGCATGACGCTGCTGATCTCCAGCCACATTCTGGGCGAAATCGAACAGATTGCCGACACAATCGGCGTAATCCGTGAAGGGGTACTGGTGGAGCAGGTGGCAATGGATACGATCCGGAGCCAGCAAACCCAGTATATCGAGCTGGTGACTAGCGAGTGTACGAAGGCCGTCTTCGTCCTGGAGGGGAAGCTGGGCCTCCGCAATTACAAGGTGCTTGACCCGCGGACTATTCGTGTATACGAAGATATCCCGCAGCTGGAGCTGAGCCGGGCCCTGTCCGCAGCAGAGGTGGAGCTGGAGAGTATGAGCAAGAAGCATCATTCGCTGGAGGATCATTTTGTGGAACTGATGGGGGGCGACAACCATGCTTAAGTTAATCCGTCTGGAGCTGCGCAAGAGTAAATTCACTTTTCTTAAAGGTGTGCTGATTGCGGACCTGGCTATTCTTACTGCTATGATCTTGCTGATTTTTACAGGGATGGATGATGGGGAATTTGATAGCTATGCCGAAATTTTTCAAGGAGTATTCATATTTGTAAAAGCGACTTATATTATCTTCGCCTCCGTTCTGATCAGTAAGCTGGTCATTGACGAGTACAAAAACAATACGATTACTGTGCTGTTCACGTACCCGGTGCCGCGCAAAATGCTCATGTCCGCCAAGCTGATCATTGTCTTTTTGTTTACCTTCTTTGGTATTTTGTTATCGGATGTTGCCATTAGCGGCCTTCTTGCAGGGAGCTTGTATGTGTTCCCAAATGTTATCCAGGAGACATTGACCCGTGAGCTGATTACTGCTCATCTGCTCAGCGCCGGGACGGATGCGCTATATGCGGCAGGCATCGGGCTGATTCCGTTATACTTCGGAATGCGCCGCAAATCCGTATCGGCCACGATTGTTTCCGCCGTGCTGATCGTCTCGCTGATATCTTCCGGCAACAGCTTCGGCGGCTTCCGCATGGGTGATCTGTTCGGGATTTCGATCACGCTTGCCTTGGCTGGTGCGGCGATTGCCTACCTCTCGATCCGAAATATCGAGCATCAGGATGTAAGCTGAGGCTGCCGGAATCGTAGCAGGTCCACTCTTAGAAATGCAGCAGACAGTGCGGTCCTTCTGAAGGACTTGCACTGTTTTTGCCGTTGTACAGACTGGCTAGTGCAATGTTTTTCTGGCGACCGCATACGTTTTTTTTGCTATAATAGGAACTAATTCAGAGAGTTCTACATAATCAGAGCGTTTCTGCAGTCTTCGGACGCTAACTATAGCATAGTTGAAGCAAGAGCGGAGGAGGTGGGCTATGCTTAAGGACTGGGCTTCTATTCTGGACAACGCGCTATCAGGCGAAAGTACGTATAGAGCGTTGTTTGATCATCATCCAGACTTCATCATTGTGCTGGACAGGCAGGGGCGATACAGGGACAGCAACCGGATGTTAAGTGCCGAGGAGGCAGGCAGACTGAACGAATGCCGGATGCATCCGCCCGGCGAGGTTCATTTCGCATCTGCCCTGGCCGGGATTACATCAAGCTTCGGGCTGGCCTTGGATGCTGCGGAAGGAAACGAAGAGACGGCGAGAGGGACTGGCGTGGTTGAGGATGCGGTGAGTGCAGGTGCTGGAAGTATAATAAGCGCTAGTGCTGAAACTACTGGTGCCGGAAAGGACGAGCATGCAGATGTTACGGTACGCTATGTGCCGCTTCACACTGACGAAGGCATTGCTGGTGTGTTCGCTATCCTCCATGATCCCGGGAACCGGCCATTTTCCAGTCTGCTGCATAGCTGGGTGAGCATGAGCAGCAGCAATGCTGCAGACGATGAGCGGAATGTGCAGGCAGGAGAAGAATATTCTGTGTATGCGGATGAAGTGGCCGCCACGAAGGATGACGATGAGCTGCCGCAAGCCGAATTCGTGTTCGAGATGGCCGAGGACAAACGGCTTAGCCTAATTCTGAACTCCGTCTCTGCCGGAATCTTCGGCCTGGACAACCTCGGCCGGACCATCTTCATTAACCGTGAAGGGGCAGAGATGCTGGGCTACAAGCCGTCAGAGCTGACCGGGCTGCCGATGATGGAGATGATCCATTCCCTGCATGGAGGTGCGCCCCGCCATTCCCTGCTGGAGTGCCCCATTATGCTTACCCTGCAAGACGGAGTTACCCGCAGCATGGCGGATGAAGTCTTCTGGCGCAAGGATGGAACCAGCTTCTTCGTGAATTACCGGATCGCTCCGCTACTGGACCGGGGGATGATCTGCGGTGTGGTTATTTCCTTCAGCGATATTACGAACGAGCGGGAAATTCTCCGCGCCAAGGAATCAGCAGAGCGGGCTGCACAGGCCAAGTCGGATTTCCTGGCAATGATGAGTCATGAGATCCGCACGCCGATGAACGGAATGATCGGCATGGCCGACCTGCTGCTGGAGACCGAGCTTGGGGAGGAACAGCGCAGCTACGCCGAGATTCTGCGCAGCAGCAGCTACAGTCTGCTGCAGATTCTCAATGACATCCTCGATTTCAGCAAGATGGAGGCCGGCAAGATGCCGCTGCAATCCGAACGCTTCGATCTGCGGGAGATGCTGGAGGGCGTCATCGATTTGTTCACTCCGAAGGCGGAGGAGAAGAAGCTCTCGTTGCGCTGGTGGGCAGATACGAGTGTGCCGGACATCGTCACGACCGATCCAAGCCGGCTGCGCCAGATTATCGTCAATCTGGTCGGCAACGCGCTGAAATTCACCGAGCGGGGCAGTGTCACTTTGTCAGTCAAGAACATCCCGTTGCCCGCCTCACCGGAATATCTCCTGGAGTTCTCGGTCCGCGATACCGGCGTAGGCATTGCCGACAGCAAGCTGAATCTGCTCTTCCAGTCCTTCTCCCAGCTACATCCGTCTATTAACCGCAAATACGGCGGGACAGGATTGGGACTTGCCATCTGTAAGCAGCTCGTGGAGCTGATGGGCGGAACGATCTTTGTGGAGAGCGAGGAGGACCGGGGATCGATCTTCCGGTTCATGCTGCCTTTTATGAAGGAAGAACTGGAGCCTGAATACTCTCCTGAGGCTTAGCCGGGGCCGGGGGGAGGGGCGGAAGTTCACTTGTGTTCTTGTCAATCGAGTCACTCAACTGTATACTCAACTATCGAGCCAGACAACCCGTTCCCCAAGATACAGTGGGAGCGGGTTATTTCTGTCTGTTATTTCCACTCTGACGCATGGGCAGCGTAAACAATTGGATTTTCTCCACTTGCTTATCTTCGATAGGCTCTTACTGGGATAGCAGTTGGAAAATCAGCACTTAATTTAGCCCAATTCAGCCTAAAAGGTAAAATCATCAATTTTAGTTGCTGTTTTTCCACTTGTTGGTCCATGATCCGCTGAATCCGGCGAAATAAGCTACGTTTTTCCATTTGCTTGCTGGCAACGGCCATCTTCTCTCAGACTTCTTGGTTCATATGTAAGAATTTATTTGGCGCAGGCGTTTTGCTTGTTGCATTATAAGCAGATTATAGTAAAATCAGAGAGTATAATTTCCAAATTCTTCTTATAAGGGGGAGTAACATGCAAGAGCAGATGTCACGTACGAATAAGGCGGCGTGGGAGACAAAAGCGTATCAGGCTTGGACACACTATCATGGTTCACCTGAGGAGCTTGCATTGCAGCTGCAGCAAGATCCCGCACATACGCTGCGGTATTGGCTTAAGTACACAGGCGATCCGACAGGCTTGAAGGTGCTGAATCTGCTCGGCTCTCATGGCAGGAAGGCGATTTGCTTCGCCTTGCTGGGGGCAGAAGTCACCGTCGTGGATATCTCGGAAGAGAACCGCTTATACGCCTGTGAAGTGGCGGAGGCAGCGGGGGTGAAGCTGAATTACCTCTGTGCAGACGTCATGAATATCCCCGAAGAAGAAGCTTTGGGAACGTTCGATGTGGTGCTGATGGAGTTTGGGATTTTGCATTATTTCGCAGACTTGAATGAGGTGTTTGCCTTGGTCCGCAGACGGCTGAAGGCAAATGGACGGCTCCTGCTGACCGATTTCCATCCGTTCGCCAGGGCATGGCTGACCACCAAGACGCTTCAGCATCCCACCGGAAATTATTTTGACGATACGCTTAGAGAAAGTGAAATTGCATTCGCCAAGCTGCTTCCTGAAGAGGAGCGTTCCGGCGTAGGACAAGTGGTGGTGCGGAGTTGGACGCTGGGGAATATCCTGACCTCTGTCGCTTCGCAAGGGCTATCTATCCGTGCCTTTGAAGAAATCAAGAGTGCCGAGCACCAGGGATTCCCCGAATTCTACACGCTGGTTGCCGATGCTGCTGAGGGGCTGTTAAGACTGTTATATCCTGATAGGACAACATAATAGTATCCAGCAAAAAAACAGCAGGTCTCCATTTGGGGACCTGCTGTTAGCTTGAAGCAAGTAGGCGGAATGTACGCGAAAAACCGAACACAATTGGAGCAGCGGATAGTATATCGGCCAAAATGTAATCGAAAAACCGATCACATTGCACTATCGTGAGGCAAATGAGCCAAATGTAATCGAAAAACCGATCACATTGCGCAATCACGAGCCAAGTGAGCCAAATGTAATCGAAAAACCGATCACATTGCACTATCGTGAGGCAAGTGAGCCAAATGTAATCGAAAAACCGATCACATTGCGCAATCACGAGCCAAGTGAGCCAAAATGTAATCGAAAAACCGATCACATTGTGCAATCACGAGCCAAGTGAGCCAAATGTAATCGAAAAACCGATCACATTGCGCTACCGTGAGGCGAGAGGACCAAATGTAATCGAAAAACCGATCACATTGCGCAATCGTGAGGCAAGTGGGCCAAATATAATCGAAAAACCGATCACATTGTGCAATCGTGGTATTATCCCCTTGAAGTAGACACTCGAAAAAAACCTCATGTGTTAACATGAGGAAATGAGTGAACTTGGAGGGGATTTTGGTATGGCCAAAAAGGGACAAGTATTTCAATCGTACACAGAGGAATTCAAGAAAGAGGCCATTCAAGCCTATTGTACAGGAGGTGAGAGCTATAAGGTCGTCTCCGACAGGTTGGGAATTGTGAACTGTACCCAGCTTAAAGTATGGGTAAAGAAATATCGGAATGGGGAGCCACTCGATACACAAAAAGGGGCAACAAGCCCTTTAAAAGGACGTCCACGTTCTACATTTGCCAGTATAGAAGAAGAACGAGATTACTTAAAGGCACAGGTGGACTACTTAAAAAAGCGGTATCCAAATCTGTAAAGGGAGGGAAGTTTGGACTACACGACAAATACGCCGTCATTGAAGAACTACGTGACCAACATCGCATCACCCGCCTATTAGCCATTGCAGAGGTATCGCGGGCAAATTACTACAAGTGGCGAGGTGCACAGGTTCGACGAATGGATGCCTATGAGCAAGAGCACGCCATGAAAGAGCATATGGTAGCTATTCACCTGGCTCATCCCTATTTCGGGTACCCTCGAATGCAGGCAGCCCTGCGGGAGGCAGGCTACCTCGTCAACCACAAGAAGGTATGGAGGCTCATGAAAGAGCTATCGATCCAGTCCGTCATTCGCAAGAAAAGGAGTCGTGCGCGCTCTGCTCCTTCCGTGGTCTACCCGAACCGATTAAAGCGTAAGTTTCATGCGACAGCACCTCAGCAGAAGCTAGTAACGGACATCACGTATATCTCAGACGGCACCCGCTTTTATGATCTGTCTGCGATTCAGGACCTCTTTAACAATGAGATTGTAGCTTGGCAGATCTCGGAGCGAAACGACGTAAACCTCGTCATGGATACGGTTGAACAGTGGACGCGGAAAAGAGACGTGTCTGAGGCCGTGCTCCATTCGGACCAAGGCTTTCAGTACACGTCTCAGGCGTACAACACACGATTAGAGGCATTCGGCGTCAAGGGCAGCCACTCTCGCAAAGCAACCTGCCTGGATAACGCCTGCATCGAATCCTTCTTTTCGCATCTGAAGACAGAAAAGTTGTACCTTCACCAGTGTAAGTCAGAAGCAGAGATTCATCAAGCAGTTGAGGAGTATATCTACTTTTACAATTACCAACGTTATCAGGCGAAACTGAAACAACGCGCGCCGATTGAGTATCGACACGCGCTGGCTGCTTAGTTTTTTCTTCTGTCTACTTGACAGGGGTATGACCAATCGTGAGGCAAGTGAGCCAAATGTAATCGAAAAACCGATCACATTGTGCTGGCGCGATGGTGAGCAGTCCAGTCAGCTTAAGTTCTTACAGCATTCACCCGCATGGTGGTGCTGTCTTGGTGAAGCAAGCTATGCAATCGGGGCAGCCACTACCGGACCTGATGCCTGCTACTGGCCCCACCCGCTCTAGCGCATATACATCAGACCTACCGTAGCAGGTCCGCAGTGACTCCCGATGACACAGCCGGCATGAATGACGGCTATTTCCTCGACACCGGTCTGCGCGCGCAGCGCGGTCTCCAGCATCTTGGCATCCTCTTCTGCCAGCGTATGGGCAATAATGAGCAGCTCCTTGTCCATATCGGCGGCATTCGCGAGCGCATGCTGAAGCATTTGCTCCACCGCTTTCTCCTTTTTGCCGCGGATGCGGGCAACAGGGACAATGGCTCCGTCCACCAGCCGGAGAACCGGACGGATCTTCAGCAGGCTGCCGATGAAGTTCTGCATTCCCGAACAGCGTCCGCCCATGTATAAGTAGTCCAGCGTATCGACCACGAATTCCGATTCCACCCGGTTACGGGCTTCGGTAATCATCGCTGCGATGTTGGCAGCGCTCTCGCCTGTGGCTGCGGCACGGGCAGCCTTCATGACCAGCAGCGCAATTCCGCCGCATAAGGTCTCAGAATCTACGACATGCACCCGGCCCTCCGGGAATTCACCCGCTGCCAGCAGTGCATTCTGATATGTAGAAGATAGAGCAGAGGATAGACTGATATAGACAATATCATGGCCGCTGCTGATCACTGGCTGGAACGCGGCGATGAAATCAGCAGGGGAAGGCGCAGCGGTCTTAGGCAGAGCACCACTCGCAGCGACCCGGCGGTAGACCTCCTCAGGGGTGATTTCGACCCCGTCCTTGAAGGTACCGTTCTCAAAGACTACATATAACGGCACAATGCCGATATCATAGGTGTCCTTCCAGCCTTGCGGCAAATCGGAAGTGCTGTCTGAAAAGATTTTTACGATAGACATGAATATCTCCTTCACCGATCTCGGATGAGAATACACTAGATTAAGAAAACTATAATCTGTTTATTATACCAAGCTTGGGAAGAATCTCAAAACAAAAAAAACAGCTCCACCGTCCATGCAGACAGCGAAGCCGTTCCTGAATTTTATCCCAGCTCTTATTTCTTCATCACCGGAATCCATACTTCACACACATAATCCTCAGCAGATGTATCGCCGGGCGGGTATAGCTCGATCTCAGGTCCGCCGGTATGCTCGTAGCCGGTTCCCGGGAACCATTCCTGATAGATCCGCTGCCAAACCCCTTGAATCGCATGCGGTAAAGCGCCCTCTGACCGGAAGACCGCCCAGCTGGCGGCCGGAACGACTGCCGTCTCATACCCCTGTGCATCCGTATCCGGTGTTCCTTCCACCCCGATCCAGTAGGTAAGCATTTCCTTCTCCATATCCATACACATGCAGATGCCAAGCCATTCGCGGGAGGCGCTAAGCTCAATCAGCTTGTCGGAAGTGCCGTCTTCATTGCATTCGTCCCAGAACTTCGGGATTCTGCGGAAATTCTCCCCGTCACGGGTAGTGACCTCCATTGATTTGCCGATAACAGTAAAAGCTGGTTTATCCACGATTTTGTAGTCCATGTCCTGATCTCCCTTCAATGATAGATGGAATGAGATGCGGGGGAAGGCTTTGAGCTGGACGCCCGATTTACGCGCTTCCGAAGGGGTAATCCCATGCGCCTTGCGGAACGCCTTGGCGAAGGACTCCGGCGATTCATATCCGTATTTCAGCGCCACATCCAGCACACGAACCTTGGATACGGCCAGCTCCTGGGCGGCCAGTGTCAATCTGCGTTTGCGGATATAGTCGGCCACGGTGAAGCCGGTCAGCATACTGAACATGCGCTGGAAGTGGAACGGTGAGACATAAGCTACCTCAGCCACATCCTCGATGCGCAGCGTTTCAGTCATTTTCAGCTCCATATAGTCCAGTGCGTTCTTCATTCGGATCAGCCATTCCAAAGCTCCCCATCTCCTTCTGAAATCATTCTAGCATGTTACCGCACGTATGTTCCTGTTATTCTCTGCTCATTAGTGACAGGTTTCGTCCGGCAGTCTGTCCATCTATGATGCCATGGATGAAGGGATTTGTCAGCCTTCGTTACGCTATCCGATCCGGCAGACTCTGGCCTCGTAAGGGCGGAGGGTGCTGCGGTCCATGGCAGCGGGCTCCTCTGAATAATTTCCGATGATCGTTGCGGTGACGGCATTCAGCTCCTCCGTAAGCTCTATAGTCTGTGGTGCATCACTGAAGTTAAGCAGGATCAGCCACTTTTCACCTTCCAGGGTGCGGGTATAGGCATAGATATATTCATGCTCCGGCAGCAGCAGCTCATAATCGCCATAGACCATAATCAGATGCTGCTTACGCAGCTGAATCAACTGCTGATAATAGTAAAAGACGGAGTCCGGATCAGCCAGCGCCTGCTCCACATTGATCTCCGTATAGCGCGGATTGAGCTTCAGCCACGGGGTTCCGGTGGTGAATCCGGCATTGCTGGAGGCGTCCCACTGTATCGGCGTGCGGGCATTGTCGCGGCCTTTGGTATGAATCGCCTGAAGAATGGTGTCGTGGTCTGCGCCGCCTTCGGTCACCTTTTCCCGGTACATATTGAGAATCTCAATGTCCTTATAGTCTTCAAGCGTGGGAAACTTTACGTTAGTCATACCGATTTCCTCGCCCTGATAGATGTAAGGTGTGCCTTTGAGCGTGTGCAGCAGGGTAGCCAGCATTTTGGCCGATTGCACGCGGTATTTGCCGTCGTCTCCGAACCTGGAGACCATCCGCGGCTGATCGTGGTTGTTGAGATAGAGGCTGTTCCAGCCCTTGTCTGCAAGCCCCACCTGCCATTTATGCAAAATATCCCGTAGCCCCTTCAGCGTCCACGGCACCACATTCCACTTCCCGCCCGGGCCGGAGTCCACGTCCATATGCTCGAACTGGAACACCATCTGCAGCTCATGGCGGTCTTCGTCTGTGTAGAGAATGGCATCCTCGACCGTTGCTCCCGGCGTTTCCCCGACGGTCATTACGTCATATTTGGAGAGAACCTCACGGTTCATCTCCTGCAGATACTCATGGACCCGTGGACCATTCATGTAGTATTCGCCGCCGCCTGCCAGCTCCCCGGGTGCGAGATCCTCATGCTCGACCGAAGGCAGACCCTCCACCTTGGAGATCAGATTGATCACATCCATCCGCAGTCCGTCCACGCCCTTGTCGAGCCAGAAGGCAATCATCTTGTAGAGCGCCTCCCGCAGGCGCGGATTCTCCCAGTTCAGATCCGGCTGCTTGCGCGAGAACAGGTGGAGATAATATTCGCCGGTCGCCTCATCCCGCTCCCAGGCGGGTCCGCTGAAGATGGAGCTCCAGTTGTTCGGCAACGCGCCGTCCGGTCCGCCAGGACGCCAGATGTAATAATCCCGGTAGGGATTATCCTTCGAAGAGCGGGATTCCGCGAACCAGGCGTGCTCGTCCGAGGAATGGTTGATGACGAGGTCCATCATCAGCTTCATGCCGCGTTCATGCAGTCCGGCCAGCAGCTCCTCCCAGTCCCGCAGCGTGCCGAACTCATCCATAATATCCTCGTAATCGCTAATATCGTAACCATTGTCATCGTTCGGCGATTTGTAGACCGGCGACAGCCAGACGACAGTAACGCCCAGCTTCTGCAGATAATCCAGCCGGGAGACGATACCTTGCAGATCACCGATGCCGTCTCCGTTGCTGTCCTGGAAGCTGCGCGGGTAGATCTGGTAGACTACGGCTTCTTTCCAAAAGGTTCTTTTCATTGGGGGATGCTCCTTCTATGGTATATTCATTTTAATAGGTAACAAGAAAAGGAAGTGATTGAACTGATAATCCAAGCGGTTCTTTTTGATTTGGATGGAACACTGCTGGACCGTGACACCTCTCTGTTAAAGTTTGTCCAAGATCAATACCGGCGCTACCCGGAACTTCAAACCGTTGATCATGAGCTGTTTGTCCAGCGCTTCATCGAGCTTGATAATCACGGTTACCTGTGGAAGGACAAAGTGTATCAACAGCTCATACAAGAGTTTTCTATTCCAAAGCTGGACTGGAGCTCACTGCTCGATGATTACTTATACAACTTCCAGCAACATTGTACAGGTTACCCGAATTTGTTAGCTATGCTTACTGAGCTCAAGAATCATGGTCTGAAGATTGCGTTAATCTCGAATGGTTATGGCCAATTTCAATACGATAATTTCAAGGCGTTGAACATCGGGCATTTATTCGATGAGGTGCTTATCTCCGAATGGGAGGGACTGCGCAAGCCAGATCCGGCTATTTTCCATCGTACATTGACCCGGCTGGGTGTAGCCGCAGAGCATGCTATTTTTGTTGGCGATCATCCGGATAACGATATACGTGCGAGCCGCGAAGCAGGAATGAAGGCTGTCTGGAAACGGAATAATCCGTTTGTCACAGTGGCTGAAGCGGATGCTGTCATTGATGATTTGGCAGAATTAGTGGAGCTCTTATTGAAAAAAGCCCCGAAGAAGCCAAATATCTTCGGGGCTGATCAAATTACACCGTGACGGAAGCACCCCCGGCACTGACAGTGCCCAGTCCGTTCACTGTATACTCCTTGCCGTGAATGGTGAGGGAGGCTGGAACCTCGGTTTCGTTGCTGACGGTAACCTGTGCATCGGTCACGGTGACCTTCAGCCGTGAGCCGCGGAACATGATTTTGAACGAATAAGAGGTCCAGTGTCCCGGGTTAGACGGGTTCAGAACCAGCCGGTCATTCAGCACGCGAAGTCCGCCGAAGCCGTGAACAACCGACATCCATGTGCCCGCCATGCTGGTGGTATGGCAGCCATCCTCCGTATCGGTATTGTAATTGTCGAGATCCAGCCGCGAGGTCCGCAGGTACATCTCGTACGCCTTCTCCTTGTAGCCCAGCTCACAGGCCAGAATGGCATGGATGCAAGGGGAGAGGGAGGACTCATGCACGGTAATCGGCTCGTAGAAGTCGAAGTTACGCTTCTTAGTCTCCAGATCATATCGGTCGCCGAGGAAGTAGAGTCCCTGAAGCACATCCGCCTGCTTGATGAAGCAAGAGCGCAGAATCCGGTCCCATGACCATTTCTGGTTCAGCGGCAGGTTCTCCGGCAGCACATCCTTGACCTGGATGATCTCCTTGTCGAGGAAGCCGTCCTGCTGGAGGAAGATGCCGCGTTCCTCGTCAGCCGGATAGTACATTTTGGCGATAATCTCATTCCACTTGGCCGTTTCGCTCTCCAGCAGCTCCAGCTTATCAGCCAGCTCGGCGTAACGCGTACCCTCATTCTCCTGCAAATAGGCCAGAGCCTCCAGCGTGTATTCCATCGTCCAGGCGGCCATCCGGTTCGTGTACCAGTTGTTATTGACGTTATTCTCGTATTCATTCGGGCCGGTGACGCCCAGCATGACGTATTTGTTCTTATGCGCCACATAGTTCACACGCTCCTCCCAGAAGCGCGCAATCTCTACCAGCACCTCCAGGCCGTATTGGCCCAGATAAGCCTTGTCGCCGGTATAATTCACATAGTTATAGATGGCATAGGCAATCGCGCCGTTACGGTGAATCTCCTCGAACGTAATCTCCCACTCGTTGTGGCACTCCTCACCGTTCATCGTGACCATCGGGTAGAGCGCGCCTTTACGGTAGCCGAGCTTGCGGGCATTCTCCTTGGCCTTCTCCAGATGCTTGTAGCGGTAGATCAGCAGATTGCGGGCAATCGCGGAGTCGGCGGTACTGAGATAGAACGGCACACAATACGCTTCCGTATCCCAGTAGGTGCTGCCGCCGTATTTTTCCCCGGTGAAGCCCTTCGGTCCGATGTTGAGCCGGTCATCCTCGCCCGTATAGGTCTGATTCAGCTGAAAAATATTGAACCGGATCGCCTGCTGCGCCGACACATCGCCCTCAATAATAATGTCGCTTTCCTTCCACTTGTCGCCCCATGCCGCAGCCTGTTCTGTCAAAAGCGCCACAAACCCCGCCTCCCGCGCACGCTGAAGTGCAGCCGATGCGGCATCCACGAGCTGTCCCAGACCGTAATTACGGGAGGTGACATTCGCAGCATACTTATAAATAACCAGCTGATCGCCGGATTGTACCGGAACATTCACTGTACTGCCCACATATTTGTCCTGCTCCAGCACCTCTGCTTCGGCTGCAACTGGCTCCCCATTCAGCAGAATATCGAAGACGAAGGCGGAGGTGACATGGAAATCGAGCTTTTTGGTCTTCAGGGTCAGATGTCCGCCTTCTGGTCCAGCCTTCTTCTCCACCTCGTTCCAGAACTTCTCGTCATAGTTGGAGTCCTTGTTCTTGATATCGCCGTCCAGGTAGGGGGTTACGGTAATATTCCCTGCGAAATTGAGCGGAGTGAGCGAATAGCGGATCGCCCCGATCTCATGACGGACCATGCTGACGATCCGAATGCTCTCCACTTTAACTTCTTTGCCGTCCTGGGTGGTTGCGGTGAAGCTGCGGGAGAGTGTGCCTTCCTTCATATTGAGTACCCGGCGGAATTCGCTGACTGTGCAGTGGGCCAGATCCAGCGGCGTCCCGTCCAGCTCGATGTTGATGCCGATCCAGTTAGTGCTGTTCAGCACTTTGGCAAAATACTCCGGGTACCCGTTCTTCCACCAGCCGACCCGTGTCTTGTCAGGGTAATAGACGCCAGCCATGTAACTGCCTTGCAGGCTGGGTCCGCTGTACTGCTCCTCGAAGTTTGCTCTGCCGCCCATGTATCCGTTCCCGATACTAAATACGCTTTCGGATATTTCCTGGGTCTGCGGATCAAAGGACTCTTCGATAATGGACCATTCGTTGATTGTTAAGTATTGTTTCATGGTTATGGCTCCTTTAAGGGGGGATGTGAAAAGAACTGAACTTCGTACTAAAATCATGGGGACTGCATCGCCGCTGCGCGAAAGGTTTGGACTTCCGGCCGCTGTTATAATCAGATTTCTTTATTGAAGTGGTTCTCAGCGGATGAAATCTGATTATAAAGGCGGTCGCTAACGCTCCTACAGCTCCAAACTTGCACTCCGCAGCTTCATCCCCATAAGTTTAATAACTACCCTCAGTTCTTTTCCTGAGGGTAGGGTAGAAGATGCAAGTGCAGCATCCGATCTGACTGTAGATCTGAGATGATGAATTAAATTGATAAGTGCATACAGTAAATGCCGCTTTCCGCACCCATTGCAAAGCTCAGAGGCTTAGACTTTGAGGTAGTTGTATTCTGTGCATTTAATAGGCGCGATTAGAGGGACTGAAGCCGTATAACTGTAGTCTGTACAACTAAATCTGCTCTAAAAGGTCATATCAGCCTAAAAGTGATTGCATAATTGTACAAAGTACAACTGAGCGGAGGAATGGGAGCTAAATTGGCAATATAGTTGTACAAAGTGCAGTAAGGCTGTCCGGCGGGCTAGATGCAGCGTGAGCGGGAGGGCTCACGGCTCGGAACAGTTCACGTTCCTACTTCTGTTACTATTCGTCACACAGTGGAAAAAGATTCCTTCAGCGTGGCAACAGTAAGCTGCTGTAGGGAAGGGACAACTAGTGTTGCTCCGCTGAGTGTCTCGGGGGAGCCGATGCCCACGCTGCGCATACCGGCACGGGAAGCGGCCAGGATACCGGCTGCGGCATCCTCGAAGACGACGCATTGTACGGGAGCGGTGCCAAGAGCCTTCGCGCCCAGCAGGAAGACCTCCGGGTCCGGCTTGGCCGCGCTGGTATGTGTGCCGTCGATGATGGCATCGAAGTATGGGGTCAGGCCGGTATTGTTCAAGATGGTCATCGCGTTCTTACTGGCTGAGCCGAGGGCAACCTTGATGCCGTCGGTCCGGCATTCCTTCAGGAAGTCCAGGGCGCCGGGGAGAATCTCCGAGCTGTTCATCTTGGCGATATACTCGACATAGCGGTTATTCTTCTGTTCCGCCAGTCTGGCTTTGTCATCTTCGCCAAGCGAGATGCCGCCGATTTCCAGCAGGATTTCCAGCGAGGCCGCCCGGCTGACTCCCTTGAGCCGCTCGTTATCCTGCTCTGTGAAGACAAATCCAAGCTCCTCGGCCAGCTCCCTCCAAGCAATATAGTGATACCGGGCAGTGTCTACGAGAACGCCGTCCAGATCGAACAGGCAGGCTTTGATATCTGACATATTAAACCTCCTAAAATGATTAGTGAATAGCACTCCATGTAATTAGCGCAAACGTTTGTACAAAGCTCCAAAAAATAAATGAAGCGTAAGTCTGCTTCATTCATTTTCTTGTACATGCCTTAGTTTCCCGGAGCATGCATAGAGGACTCCCGTACGATTAAACGGTGTGGAATGACAAAACGGTTCGTATAACCATCCTGATTATCCGGCTTCTGGATGTTCTGGATCAGTACCTGCGAGGCCGTATAGCCAAGATGATAGATTCCGATATCAATACTGCTGATCGGAGGACTGGACAGCTCGGAGAGCGGGATATTGTTGAAGCTGACAATCGCCAGATCCTCAGGGACCTTGTACTTCAGCTCGTTCAATCCGCGGAGTACCCCGAAGGAGACCATATCATCCACCGCGACAAGCGCTGTCGGACGGTTCGGAAGATTCATGAAGAAGGACATCGCCCTATAGCCGCTGTCCTGCAAGAACTCGCCTTCAACGATCCATTCATCCTTCATCGTAAGACCCTTACCCTGCATGGCCTTGCGGTAACCCTCCAGCCGGTCGCGTGAAACGATGAGGTTCGGCGGGCCGCTGACGAAGCCGATGCGTTCATGTCCCATGGAGATGAGATGATTCGTCGCATCATAGGCGGCCATAATATTATCATTGTCCACTGACAGAATATCCTCGTAGCGGTCGCTCCGTCCAACCAGGACAAAGGGATAACCGCCCGACTGCAGAAAATCGATCACCGCATCGTCTTTACGGGAATACAGCAGAATAACGCCGTCCACGCGGCGTCCCTTAAGCAGACGGGAGACAGCTTCAAGCTCCTCCTTCTCGTTCGCCCCGGAACTGATCAGCACATCATAGCCGGAACGGCTGGACTGAGTGACGATCCCGCGGATTAATTCCATAAAAAACAAATTGGAGAACAGCTCTTCAGCCGGTTTCGGAAGAATGATGCAGATACTGTTAGTGGTCTTGGATACCAGACTTTTGGCCATCATATTCGGGGTGTAGCCCATTTCTTCCATAATCACTTTGACCTTACGGGAAGTTTCTAAGCTGATTCTGGGATGGCCTGACAACACCCGGGACACCGTGGAGGGAGAGACTCCCGCTTTCTTGGCAACGTCCTTAATGGTAACTGTCATAGAAACCTCCTAATGGAACCGTTTGCTTTACACAGTAATATTAATCGAAGTGGGGTTGATTGTAAATAGTGAACCTCGCATAGGGCGCAATCCCCGTGACTTATACGTTCTGAGCACCACACGGCGATACGGCTTAAGCTATTATGAATTTGGAAGTGGAGCAGAGGTATGTGCAAATCAGTGCAATTGGAAAAGGGTTTTTGTGCAAAATTAGTGCAAAGAGAGCAGGGTGTTGCTGATAAATCTTTAAAAAGTAAGCAGTTGAACATTACTTTTTCGGAAGATTAGCAAGTTAAAAAAATTCAACAGACCCTATAAATACTGAATATACAAAGGACACAACAGAATTGATTCTATTGTGTCCAGTACTAAGTAGTAGCTCTGTTTCAATATACAAACGGTTGCGCTAAAATGTTCTGAATCAGCTTATAAGAAAGCGGGCAGAGTTTAGGACATGTTTGCCTGAAGCACGGCGAAGCCGTATGCCGGCAGCCGCAGTGACAGCTTGCCGCGTTCGGCGCGGAGCGCTTCGCCGGTCCAGAGATTCTCCCAATTGCGTTCCTGAACATCCAGCCGGAAGGTCTGCACCGTCTCCTCCGTATTGATCAGCACGATGATCAGATCATCGCCCAGACTGCGCTCGTAGGCCAGCTTACTGCCTCCGGCTCCGGCTTCAAGGAAGGTGAAGCGTCCGGTACGTAGCGCCCGGTGGCTGCCGCGGATCTCAATCAGCTTACGGTAAAAGTTGAACAAATCGCGGTCCTGCCGCTCCGGGTCCCACTCCATGCATTTTCGGCAATCCGGGTCTCCCCCGCCATCCATTCCGATCTCGTCCCCGTAGTAAATGCAGGGCGTGCCCATGAAGGTGAACTGGAACAGCGCAGCCAGCTTCATGACGTTTTTATCACCCTCTGCCACAGTCAGCAGCCGCGCAGTATCATGGCTGTCGAGCAGATTGAAGGCAACCTCGCTGGCCTGGAGCGGATACCGGGACAGCTGTCTGCCGATCGAATGGGCGAAGCCTTCTGCATCCAGGGTTCCGTAGACGAAGAAGTCAAGCACCGCATCCGTGAACGGGTAGTTCATGACGGCATCGAATTTGTCGCCTTCCAGCCAAGGGGCTGATTCATGCCAGATCTCGCCCAGAATGTAAGCCTCGGGGTTGGCACGCTTCACCACTTTGCGGAAATCACGCCAGAATTCGTGATCCACCTCGTTGGCCACATCCAGACGCCAGCCGTCGATGCCGACCTCCTTAATCCAATACTCTGCGACCTTCAGCAAATATTCCTTCACCTCAGGATGCTCTGTGTTCAGCTTCGGCATCAGCGGCTCGAAGGCGAAGGCATCGTAGGTCGGAATGTTGTTCACGACCTGGAGCGGATACTCCCGGATGTGGAACCAGTTCTTATACTCCGAATCCTCGCCTTTTTCCAGTACGTCCACGAACGGGGCAAAGGTACGGCCCGCATGGTTGAAGACCGCGTCCAGCAGCACGCGGATGCCGCGCTCATGACAAGCATCGACCAATCTTTTCAGTGTGGGCACATCACCGAAATGCGGATCGACCTGCATGTAGTCCTCCGTGTCATATTTGTGATTGGTGGTGGCAGTGAAGACCGGTGTGAAATAAATGCCCGTAATGCCCAGCTCTGTCAGATGGTCGAGATGATCTATGACACCCTGCAGATCTCCGCCGAAGAAATTATCCGGCCGGGGGGTTCCGCCCCAAGGCTCCACATGATCAGGACTTATGTCAGGATTGCCGTTCGCGAACCGTTCCGGGAAAATCTGATAAAACACCGCATCCTTGACCCAGGCCGGAGGCGTGAAGACATCACCGCGGCTTATGTAGGGAAATTCAAACAGCCGGTTGGGATTCGCGGGACGCTCCTTCTGGAAATCACTCTCTGTCATCCAGATCCGGTCCTGGCCCTGCTGCAGCAGGAAGCCGTATTTCAGCCTGCGGTAGAGCGGAACCGATTCGCATTCCCAGTAATCGAACATCGCATCGGAAGTGAACAGGGTCATCGGGATCAGTTCCTTGGTGGTGTCCCAGGCATATTTATCACCCGCCCAGGCGAAGACCTCGGTCAGGTCCCCCTTCTTGGCCCGCAGCCGCAGGTGGATGGTGTTGTGATCGTAGGCGTACGACCAGTTCAGACGGGGACGATGATACACGGCTTCTAATAACATAATAATTCCTCCTAGATTTAGTTTGGCTATATAGATTACGCACCCGATTCTGCACATGGCAAAGAGGCACAACCGCCGGTTAGATTACGCCGAGGTTGTACCCGATAAGGGACAGTGCCTTTAGATTGGTGAAGAATGGGGTGTTTCATGATGGTTTGGATTATAGCACGGAACAAAATGAGGTTCAAGAGGTTTGTACAAACAGTTGCACAAAGGATAATCAACGGGAAACCGATTTCCAAAGTCTGTAAATTGATAATATTTAGCAATTATACAACAAAATTCGTCTAAGTACGACAAAAAATGCAGGAATAAATTTTGAAATTAAAGTATATCGAAGTTATTTAAAGTAATCATGCGATAAAGAGAGTAAAGTCAAAGATATGTATTTTAAATGGCTTAATTTCATTGATTTAGCTATGTGCAAACGTTTTTACAACTACAAGCCTGCTGATGTATTATGAATTCAGGAATGAAGCGCTTTCTAAACCGGGTATAACGTATTCGGATGAGGCAACTGGAGAAAGCAGAATTTTTTTTGAATCCTCTGAAATCGTTTGCGCAAATTGGGGAGCATCATCGTCAAGTCAAAAGAAGCATCATCGTCAAATCAAGTAATATACACACACAGGAGGGGTTAAAAGGAATGGATCTCAAAAAACTTATGGTTCTCACCGCAGCGTGCTCGATGGCAATCTCAATTACGGCGTGCGGCTCCAACAACAATACCGGGGGAAATGCAGCGGCGACTAATGCTCCTGCGGATACTGCGGCAGCTACGGATAATGCGGGGGCTGGCAGTGACAACGCTCCGGCAGCGGGTGAGATCGTCCCTGAAGAGGGCGCTTCCCTTGTGATCTGGGAGAGTAAGGAAGAACGACAGTTCGCCGAAGAAATCTCCAAGCAGTTCACTGCCAAGTATAATGTTCCGGTCAAAATTGAAGAGGTAGCCCCGCCGGATCAAGTCGGCAAGCTCACCCAGGATGGCCCTTCCGGCCTGGCTGCGGACGTCACCCTCATCCCTCACGATAATCTGGGTAAGGCGGCAAGCGCGAGCCTGCTGCTTCCAAACGATATTTTCGCTGAGCAGACCAAAGCTGAGAATACAGAAGCATCCATCGTAGGTTCATCCTATGAGGGTGAACTGTACGGTTATCCGAGAGCGGCAGAGACTTATGCGCTGTTCTACAACAAGTCTCTGGTCAAAGAAGCTCCGAAATCCTTCGATGACGTTATTGCCTTCAGCAAAACGTTCACGGATAAGGCCAAAAACCGGTACGGCATTATGTGGGAAGTCGGCAATATGTACTTCAACTATCCGTTCATCGCTACAACCGGCGGTTACCTGTTCGGCAAAGACGGTACCGACAAGGACGACATCGGCCTCAACAATGAAGGTGCGATTAAAGGTCTGACTGAATTTGCGAAGCTGAAGGAAGTCTTGCCGATCAAGAGCGGTGACATTAACCCGGACATCAAGCGCAGCCTGTTCAACAGTGGAGATGTAGCTATGGATATTACGGGACCTTGGGAGCTTGCCGGATATAAAGAAGCGCTGGGTGACAACCTCGGAATCGCTCCGGTTCCAACCATTGATGGCAAAACAGCCATTACATTCTCCGGGATCAAAATTTTCGCAGTCAACGCCTACACTCAGTATCCGAATGCGGCTAAACTCTATGCACACTTTGCTTCCGGTAAAGATTCGCAGCTGACACTCAACAAGCTGATCGGTTCCGTACCAACGAACAATGAAGCTTTGAAGGACCCGCAGATTACGGGTGATCCGTTCGTATCCGCTTTTGCCGAACAAGCGAAGAACTCCCAGCCGATGCCTTCGATTCCTGAAATGGGGAACGTATGGAGCCCGGTGAATGCAGCACTTCCGGCCATCTGGGATAACAATACCGATCCGAAGGCAGCCATGGACAAAGCTGTAGAGCAAATTAAGGACTTGAACAACGGGGCTTCTGCCCAGTAACTACTAAACTACACAATCATCAGCTTACCGTGGAATTAGAGTTGCCCGCCGCATAGTCTGCGGCGGGCAGTTTCCTTGAATTCCGCACGGAGAGGAGAACGGAAGGGAAATGCAGCGACACAAAGCGAGAGCTGGAATACTGTCGGCCATTTTTATGGGACTCGGGCAAATATATAACCGCCAATTCATCAAAGGGCTTATGTTCATAGCTGTAGAAGCTGTGGCACTTATTTATTTCATTAGCAATCTGGGAAGAGCCTTCTGGGGGATCACCACACTCGGGGAATCGCCAAGCCGGCTGGAGAAGGTTAAGGGGATTGCCAAAATGGTTCCCGGAGACCATTCCATCGTTATTCTGATAGAAAGTCTGATTACCCTGCTGTTCTTTGTGTTATTCCTGATCCTCTGGTACATGAATATTAGGGATGCCTATAAAATCGGAGCAGAACGCGAAAACGGCCGTCCATCGCATACATTTACTCAATCTGTACGTTATATTCTGGATTATAAATTCGCCCAGAGCTTCCTGCTGCTCCCGGGGTTTGGGATTCTGTTCTTCACCATTATGCCGATCATCTTTATGATCATGCTGGCCTTTACCAACTATGCTGCACCGAACCACATTCCTCCGGCCAAGCTTGTAGACTGGGTTGGATTCGAGACCTTCCGCAATCTGCTGGTGTTGAAATCATGGAGCCATACCTTTTACGGTGTACTTACCTGGACGATTATCTGGGCGGTTCTTTCGACTGTAACTACTTATTTCGGCGGGATGCTGGTTGCCCTGCTGATTAACCAAAAAGGCATCCGCTTCAAAGGCATGTGGAGAATGCTCCTGATCATCCCTTATGCCATTCCGCAGATGATCTCGCTCCTCTTGATGCGCAACCTGTTCAACGGGCAGTTCGGCCCGATCAACCAGTATCTCGGCTTTTTCGGACTGAATGGATTGCCATGGCTGACTGATCCGTTCTGGGCTAAAGTGACAGTTATTGTCGTGAACATGTGGGTGGGAATTCCTGTATCCATGCTGCTAATTATGGGGGTGCTGACTACGATTCCCCGTGATATGTATGAGGCGGCTGAGGTGGACGGTGCGACCAATTATCAGAAATTCCGGATCGTCACCCTGCCGATGATTCTGTTCTCTACCGCACCTACGCTGATTATGCAGTTCGCCGGGAACATCAACAACTTCAATGCGATCTTCCTGCTGACAGGAGGGAACCCGGTGAACGGGAACTACCAGTACGCCGGCTCGACGGATCTGCTCGTTACCTGGCTGTATAAGCTGACGCTGGATCAGAACAAGAATAATATGGCGTCTGCGATCGGCATTATTCTGTTCATTATTGTTGCCGGGTTCTCCCTGTACAATTACCGCCGGACCAAATCGTTCCAAGAGGAGGACATGATTCAATGATCATCGGACGCAAAGCAGCAAATTTCATTCGTCTCTGCTTAAGCTATATCGTTCTTGTTGCACTGGCGGTTGCTGCAATCTATCCGGCACTCTGGATTCTGCTTGCATCGTTCCGGCCGGGTAAATCCCTGTACAGCAAGACGCTGATTCCTGAGACGTTCACGCTCAGCCATTATAAGGAGCTGTTCACCTCACCGGTCTACATGTTTGGAACCTGGTATGCGAATACGCTCAAGATTGCGGTGTTCTCGATGCTGATTGGGGTGGTGCTGACGCTGTTAACCAGCTATGCCTTATCCCGGTTCCGGTTCAAAAGCCGCAAGACCACCATGTCCACGCTGCTGATCCTCGGGATGTTTCCGGGCTTCATGAGCATGATAGCCATCTACCTGCTGCTGAAGGAGTTCAATCTGCTGGATACCCATCTGGCGCTGATTATCGTCTATGCAGCCGGAGCGCCGCTCGGAGGAACGCTGATCGCCAAGGGGTTCCTCGATACGATTCCACGTTCGCTGGATGAGGCGGCACGGATCGACGGGGCGAGCAACTTTGGGATTTTTACCCGGATTATTCTGCCGTTATCCCGTCCGATGATCACCTATATAGCGCTGACCCTGTTTGTCGGCCCGTGGGTCGATTTCATCTTCGCCAAGCTGATTCTGCGGACCAAGGAGAACTGGACGGTTGCCGTGGGGATGTGGGATATGGTCAATACGATGCAGAATTCCAACTTCACGCTGTTCGCGGCGGGCGCCGTGCTGATCTCTGTACCCATTATGATTCTCTTCGGCTTCCTGCAGCGTCTGCTGGTTGACGGCCTGACGGCTGGGGCCAGCAAGGGATAGGGAAATAACAATTAGTCAATGTATGTACGAATAACGGGTGCGGCCTTGAAGCAGTTCTTAGGGGCTGCACCTTTCTTACGTGGAGAAATCGTGATCTGGATGATAAGGGGAGAATGTAATGCAGCGGCGGCGATTCATTAATTTCAGCTCGGTTGGCGTCAAGTTATTCGTAATTCTGTTCTGTACGATTGTCCTGTTGTCCTCAGTTCTGGGCTTAACCTCCTATTATGCGGCAAAAGGGATCATTACCGATGAGGTGGCAGCTGCCTCCTCACAGTCCATTGTCCAGGCGGCGGTCAAGCTGGATTTCCTGTTCGCTGAATATGAAGCGCTCTCCAGGCAATTCGCTGTAGATCCGGCGCTAAAGGCTGACATGGAGACGGTTAATCTTCCAACCGCCGGTACGGTTGCGCGGGCAGCCGCAGAGGACCGGATACGCCGCAAGCTGGACTCCGTCAGAGGATCGGATGAGCGGCTGCTTGGTGTCAGGCTGGTCGCAAGAAGTATGGTCGACGCCGAATCCTACAAATCGACGGGAATTAGCGGAGTTCGCAGTGATGAAGGCATCCTGGCCCGGATGAAGGAGATTGATAATGCTAAAGGCAATCCCGTCTGGTTCCCCGTCCGGGCTAAAGGCTTCTTCGACGCGTACAGCCAGTCCGCTATGACGATGGGCCGTCTGCTGCGGAATATTCAGAATCCGGCGGCAGAGTATTACATGCTGATTGAGGTGAAGGGCCAGGCGCTGACAGATGTGCTGTCCAACCTGCATATCGGGCTGGCCGGAGAGATCCGCATTCTCGATTCTTCGGGCCGGGTTGCGTACAGCGCGGACGATGCGCTGCTCGGGCAGGTATCTTACATACATACCGGAGATTTGAAGGCCGGGGAGCAGACCGGAGTGCAAAAGAGTGAGGGACAAGAGCCGGCCAGAGCACGCCAGGGTGACAGCGGGAAGCGGTCCTTCACGGCCGGGGATGAGCAGGGGAGCCCGCAGCTTGTAGTCTACCAGCCGCTGAGTACGGCGGATTGGACGCTGCTGGGGTACGCTCCGGTAAGTGATTTCACCCGATCGGCCGACCGGCTGCTCTATATTACCTTGCTGGTAGTCTTGGCTGCCGCTCTAATTGGTCTGGTCATCGGCTATGTCCTGGTGCGGCTGATCGGCCGTCCGCTTGGCAAGCTGGCCCGGCTGATGGAAGAGGGCGAGCGGGGCAATCTGCAGGTGCGGACCAGCTTCAAGGGCCAGGATGAGATCGGGCGGCTGGGCCACAGCTTCAACCGGATGATGGAGCAGATCTCCCGGATGGCCGGGCAGAGCAGCAGCTCGGCTGCGGAGGTATTAGCGACCTCCGCGCAGCTCGTTGCCGCTTCCGGTGCGATTAGCGGCCAGGCCAGTGAGGTCGCAACCGCCACTGGCGAAATCGCCGGGGGAGCCGCCAGTCTGGCGGCCGAGGCAGAGAGCAGCAATGCCAAGGTAGAGCTGATGGGCGGCAAGACCAGCGAAGTGGCAGAGAATAATGCAGTTATGGCTGCTTCCGCAAGGAAGGTCATGGAGGTCAGCGACCAGGGAGCGGAGCGGATGAAGAAGCTGGTCTCGCAGAGCGAAGGTGTGCTGAAGCTGATGGATCTGATTCAGGAGAATTCAGCCATGCTGCGGGATAGCACGGTGCTGATCCGCAGCATCCTCTCTCCGATGATTGCGATGAATAAGCAGACGAATATTCTGGCGTTGAACGCATCAATTGAAGCCGTGCGCGCCGGTGCCGCCGGGAGAGGCTTCATTGTCATTGCCAACGAGATTAGAGAGCTGGCCAATCAATCCAGCGAGTCGATTGCCTCCGTCTCCCGGATTACCGGGGAGATCAGCGGCCATATCGAGAATACGGTCAAGGTTGTGAATGAGGCTGCGCCGATGTTTGACAGCCAGCTGGCTTCGGTCCGGGAATCCTCACTCATCTTCGGGAGTGTAAGGGCCGAGATGGAGGTGTTCAGCGGAGTTCTGAACCAGTCCTCGGCGGCGGTCTCCGAGCTGACCGAATACCAGCAGCAGCTGGGACAATCCATGGCGAGTGTGATCTCGGTGGTGCAGCAGACCAGTGCCTCTACGGAAGAGGTGGCGTCCATGTCCTCACAGCAATTCACGGTCAGCAGGGAGCTGGTCGCCCTTTCGCACAGACTGGAGGGGCTGGCGGAGCAGCTGAAGCAGTCGATGATTTCTTTTCAGGGATGAAGGGATACAAGGATGAGGGGGAGCGGGTGAGGAAGCGTATTGCGGGAACCTGCGCTTTTCTATAAGATGGATGAGGTTAGATGCAGGATATCTTGAATACTGAAGGTGATGTCATGGACAAGCATTTATTTCTGAACGGCGGCGGTCCGCCGTTTACCCGTGGACTGGCACGGAGGTTCGTAAGCACGATGACAGCAGCCACAGAACCTGTCGCTGTGTTGTTTGAAGAAGGGGAAGACTGGCCAGACTATATGGCTGCTTGTATGCAGCCGCTGGCTGACGCAGGGATAGCCGAATTCTGTTATCTGCCGCTGAAGTCTACTGAGGTGAATACTGCTATAGAGTGCCTCCGGGCCTGCGGCGGGATCGTCATCGGGGGCGGGGATACGGATCTGTATGCCGACCTCATTGTGGATACCCCTATCGCTGAAGTGATCCGGCAGCGTTATGAGTCTGGAATACCGGTTGCGGGATTCTCGGCAGGAGCCTTGATTAGCCCGGAGCGCTGCGTAATTTCTGCCAAGGATAATGAGAGCAGACAATTCAAACACCGCAAGGGCCTCAATCTGATTCCTGATCTGCTGCTATCCGTCCATTTCACGCAGTGGGATGAGGAGGAGCATCTACGGACAGCGGTCCGTACCCTCGGCGAGCTGCCGAATTACGGAATTGATGAAGAGACCGGCATCTACCTGCTGAATGGACAGCCCGAGGAGATAGAGGGCGGCGGGGTGTATAGTCTGGTGAATGGAATATTAACAAAGATTCACTGAGAATGATGAATGGGAGCAGAGGGCGCGGGCCTTCTGCTCTTGTTTTTTTGCGCCGGGATAAAATGGATAGGTCAGGGGAGTGGCAACCCGCTGCTTGTCCTGCCTGCGATCAAGCGATACACTTGTGCTATCGATAATGGCAGAGGGGAGGCGGGCGGCGTAGCGGAGATGAATGGCAGTCTATTTGAACAGGCGTTGCTGGAGAGGGATTACAGCCCGCACTTTCTGGCTTACTACTACAAGCAATGGAGCAATTATACGATGGCTTACCATCATCACAACTCCACGGAGATCATGTATCTTATCTCAGGCAGCTGTGTAGTGGAGGTGCGGAGTGAAGCTGGTGGCTACACACCTTTCCGGCTGAAGCGGGGAGAGATGATTCTGCTGGATGCGGAGGTGCCGCACCGGTTGATCGTGGACGAGGGCTCCTCTTGCCGGATGCTGAATGTGGAATTTGCTTTTACCGAATATGAGGGCGTAGTTCCTTCCATTGGCAGCTTGGCCCGGGAGGAGGAAATGCTTGCAGAGCTGCTGCGGCATCCGTTCGACAGTCTGGTGTTGTCCGATCAGGAGGAGGTTTTCCATGTGCTAAAAGCGCTGGTGCTGGAGCTGGATCAACGCGGGCGGAAGGGGAGTAGTATGGTGCATCTGCTCTTCGTGGAGCTGCTGCTGCGGCTCGCCAGACTGCGGGGGGAATCGCTTCCGGCCAGCCAGCAGCCCTCACAGCTCTATGTGCGGCGGGCCATCGAGTTCCTGCATCAGAATTATGACCGGAGCCTCCAGGTTAAGGAAGTCGCGCTCTCTGTGAATGTTCACCCGGGCTATCTGCACCGCATCTTCCGGACGCACACAGGGCAGACCCTGACTGACTACCTGAACCAGCTGCGTATGGAGAAAGCCCGGATGCTGCTGGGACAGGGCGAGATTCCGGTAGCGGAGATTGCCGACTATGTGGGGATCAGCAGCAGGCAATATTTTCATCTGCTATTCAAGAAATATTCAGGCTGTACTCCTATCGAATACCGCAACTCTATCGAACGCCATTACTGGAGTGAAGAATAGCTAGGTGTCCATGCCGTGATTGTCCTTCTGCACATAAGGTTAGGATTGTTGACAGGTTATCTGCAAAATGGTCATGATATTGGTTACGCTTCCGGCAGCCTCCTTGCTACAATGGACAGGAGTCAATAATTCATTGCCGGAGGATGATTATTATGTCTTTTAAAGTAACCTTTATCGGGGCAGGCAGTATCGGTTTCACCCGCGGACTGCTGCGCGACCTGCTGACTGTGCCGGAATTCCGTAATATCGAAGTTTCCTTCATGGATATAAACAGCCATAACCTGGACATGGTCACCGAGCTGTGCCAGCGGGATATTAAGGAGAATGGTCTGGATATCACTATCTCTTCCACCACGGACCGCAGGGAAGCGCTCAGGGGAGCCAAGTACGTATTTTGTACTATTCGTATGGGGGGGCTTGAGGCCTTCGCTACCGATGTGGATATTCCGCTGAAGTATGGCGTGGATCAGTGTGTTGGAGATACGCTGTGCGCAGGCGGGATTATGTACGGGCAGCGCGGGATTGCGGAGATGCTGGAGATCTGCCGTGATATCCGTGAGACAGCTGCGCCGGATGTATTGCTGCTGAACTACTCGAATCCGATGGCTATGCTGACCTGGGCCTGTAATAAATACGGCGGTGTGCGGACCATCGGGCTCTGCCATGGCGTACAGCATGGACATCAGCAGATCGCCCAGGTGTATGGCCTGGAGAAGTCGCAGGTGGACATTATCTGTGCCGGGATCAATCACCAGACCTGGTATATCTCCGCGAAGCATGAAGGCAAGGATCTGACGGCAGGTCTGCTGGAGGCCTTCGAGCAGCATCCCGAATACAGCCGCACCGAGAAGGTGCGCATCGATATGCTCCGCCGCTTCGGCTATTACAGCACGGAATCGAACGGACATCTGAGCGAATATGTGCCCTGGTACCGCAAGCGCCCGAGTGAGATCATGGACTGGATTGATCTGGGCGTGTGGATCAACGGGGAGACAGGCGGCTACCTGCGAGTCTGCACGGAAGGCCGCAACTGGTTCGAGACAGACTTTCCGAACTGGATGAAGGACCCGGCGCTGGAGTACATCCCGGAGAAGAGGGGCGAGGAGCACGGCTCGTTTATTATCGAAGGGCTGGAGACAGGGCGCGTGTACCGAGGCCACTTCAACGTGGTGAATAACGGCGTGATCTCCAATCTGCCGGATGATGCTATTATTGAGGCGCCGGGCTATGTGGACCGCAACGGCATTTCGATGCCGCTGGTCGGCGACCTGCCGCTCGGCTTGGCGGCAGTCTGCAACGTGAGTATCTCCGTGCAGCGCCTGGCGGTGGAGGCGGCAGTGCATGGTGACGACAAGCTGCTGCGCCAGGCGTTCATGATGGACCCGCTGGTCGGTGCCGTCTGCAATCCGAAGGAGATCTGGCAGATGGTTGACGAGATGCTGGTGGCCGGAGAACAGTGGCTGCCACAGTACAGCGCAGCCATTGCAGAAGCGAAGGAACGCCTAGCTTCTGGTGATCTGATCCCCACAAATGCCGGCAACGAAGGCGCCGCCCGCCTCAAGGTGAAGTCAGTAGACGAGATGATGCAGGACCGCGAGGCCGCGAACAAGAACGCCGGGGAATCCGATAAGGGCAAGGACCGCGAGAAGGTGCAGTAAGCGGAGCAGGCATCAGTCTAACGAAGCGAAGCAATATTGGAATGAGGGCTGTCCCAAAGTCTTGAAATGACTGCTTGGGATAGCCCTTTAATTTTGGCATAGGTGGAGGAGGATGTGCATGAGCGCGTAAGGTACGGATGTATGTGTATGCGAAAAACCGAACACAATTTACTCAGGGTAGGCGCTTCGCCGAATGTATGCGAAAAACAGGCATGACAAGACAGATGCCTTGTCACCCCCAGGAATGAAAATAAGCGGGTGGCATCCGTCGCAACCATTCTAAATGAGGCTGTAGTCGTCAACACTACATATACAAATCAAAGGGCGGAAACGGTTACTGGGATACACCCCGTGCGAAAAACCGTTCTATTGCGCTTTTCGAGCATCGCCTATTGTAGCCCCAAAAGTACGTGTATTAAATTACACTCACTCGAGCGCATGATTTGTAAACTGACGATGGAGGATGGTTGGAATGGATGCTGTACGTATGTGTTGCGCCGGTCTGGACGTGCACCAGGAAACCGTTGTGGCCTGCGTGTTGAAAGGACCGATCGAACAGAAACCACAATGTCACCTGAAAACCTTTGGGACGACAACCAAAGAATTGCTAGGCCTGCAAGATTGGCTGAGTGAACACGGCTGCCGGGAGGTGGTGATGGAGAGCACGGGCGTGTTATGGAAACCGGTATGGAACATCTTAGAGGGCAGTTGTGATCTGGTCTTGGCCAACGCCCAGCGGGTAAAGAATACGCCGGGTCGAAAAAGTGACATGCAAGATGCGCGCTGGTTAGCGCAATTGCACCGTTGCGGGCTCATTGAAGGCAGTATGGTGCCCGAACAGGACATCCGGGATTTGCGAGACTTGACCCGTTACCGGAGTAAGATGGTGCAGGCGGTGACGGCGGAGAAAAACCGCATCCACAAAATCCTGCAGGATGCTAACATCAAGCTAACCACCTTTATGTCCGATTTATATGGGGTTTCGGGACGGGGCCTGCTCCAGAAGATCATGGACGGCGAGGTCATCGACGAAATGACAGTTAAAAGCCTGGTCAAAACCCGTTTAAAAAAGAAAGTCCCGCAGTTGCTAGACGCGCTTAATGGCAAGTTGCGCCGTCATCACCGCGAGATGATTCGAGACCACTGGGACCACTTGGTCTATTTGGAGAAAAGGATCACGGAACTGGAAGCTCGAATCGAGGCGAAGGCAGAACCGTACCTGGAGAAGATTGAACAAATTGACTCCATTCCAGGAATTGAGCGGACGTCTGCCGTGACCATCTTTGCCGAAGTGGGGCCGCATGTCGCGGAAATGTTCCCGAGTGATGCGCAGTTTGCTTCATGGGCGGGGGTGTGTCCAGGGAACAACGAAAGCGCTGGAAAGCGAAGAAAGTCAAAAACGATGCAAGGGAACAAGCATCTGAAAGGGGCCTTGTGTCAGGCGGCTTGGGCAAACTCTCGCTCCTCGAACCGGATCGGACAATTCTTTCGACGAATTCGAAAGAGACGAGGCGATAAAAAAGCAAACGTCGCCACCGCGCATTTGCTGATTCGAATCCTCCATGCCCTGATGCGGGAGAAGAGGTCATACCAAGAAATAGACGTCTCACTAGGCGATGAGACGTCCAAGAAAAACACGTTAGATAGGTACGTGAAATATATCCAGCAGTTAGGATATAGTGTTCAATTGAATCCTATCCCATAGTCTTCCCTTTTTCAAAAAAACGAAACGTTTTTTTGGGGCGGTGGGTCTTTTTTTGTCAAAAACCCAGTCTGCGGCGCATTTTCCGATATTTTTATTTTCGTATTAAACTGCTCTGCTTGCCGCAATGGGGGTATAGGTGGATCTTGGGCATTTGTTATCGAACGGATCTACGATATTCCGGCAAGAGTTGGAAAAACAACACTTAAATGTTTGCATAGCGCCCACTCGGAGCAAAACCGGCCCTAGCAGATGCTGTTTTTCCACTTGTTTACCTATAATCGTAAGAAGTTGAAGAAATAAGCAGCACTATTCCACTTGTTAGCTGCCATCAAGTAACCCCTCACTCTCGGATCAGCTTCTCCTGCTGCAGCCGCGCGATCTTGCGGCGGACCGGCAAACTGAGCCACACGAAGAACAGGCCCAGAATGATAACGGACACTCCCACGATGAGGTTGATTTTGTAGATGTTAGAGGAAGTATTCAGCATAATCAGCATGATATTGAAGGAGCCGATGATCAGCTCAAGGAACGCAAGGGACAGATAGACTTTATAGATTCGCTGATAGTGTTTGATTTTGGAATCCGCATCGGTATAGATCTGGAAGGGGCCTTCCGAGGCCTTCCTTCTGAAGAACACCCAGCGCTGGTTCATAAATGCACGATTGGCCTTGGTAGGAGGCCCGGACGGCACACGCTCGGCCCCGGTCTCCTCCATGAATAGCAAGTAGCCTGCCGCCTCCTTAGGGTCCTTCTCCAGCAGCTCAATCCGGTAAATATACTCCCCCTTGGCGCTCTCCTCGAACACATAACGGGCCCAAGAATGCTCCACCAGTGCCCATCCCTTGGCAGACATCTCATTCAGCCACGCTTCTTCCTTCTCGAAATCCATGAAAAATTTGCGTACCACCTGACTCATTACACTTCGCCTCCCAGTAGCTTTCTTCCATTTGTGAGCAACTCGTCAAGCCTTGTCATTTCACTCTGGACTATCGATTTGCCAAGCTCCGTAATCTGATATTCCTTCTTGCGTGAATCTTCTCCACCGGCCAGCAGCTTGATCCAGCCCCGTTCCACCAGCGTGCTTAACGCTCCGTATAACGTGCCTGCCCCCAGCTCTACGCGCTGATTGCTCAGCAGCTTCACATTCTGCATAATGCCGTAGCCGTGCATCGGGGTGAGCAGGGACAAGAGGATATAATAGACGCCTTCGGTCAGCGCCCCGTATTCATTGTTGCCGGACAATGCCATCACCTTCCTTATCTTGCATCTTTGGGTCTCATTCCACAGACCAGGTCATTTCCTTTGTATCCTTCGGCGTTATAGCATCTGACGGTATACCATCTGTCGTTATATCGTCAACCGATATAGTTAGTATATCGGCTGACGATATAATAGTCAACAGACTTATGCGGCGCAAGTTCCAAGCCAGCACAAAAAAACCGCACAAAAACCCCGCACACCGCAAGAAGCGGCAGGGCGGGGCGGGAACTCACAACAAAAATGCGCATAGCCCGGGGTGGCCCGGGCTGACAAGTCTAATGTCAGGCTGCTTAAGCTTCAGTAACCTTTTTGCCGAAAAAAGCCTTCAGCGCCTGATAGACTTCCTTCTTATCCTTAATCACATAATGCATGAACTGCTCCTGCTTCAGGTGGCGGTAGGCGGACATCAGAGTGCTGCTGCGGTTGTACTGGTTCACCTCACCGTAGCCGAACATATTGCTGCGCTTCAGCAGCTCGCCGATCAGCTTGACACAGCGTTCATTGTCGGAGGTCAGGTTGTCGCCATCCGAGAAATGGAAGGGGTAGATGTTGTATTGGGCAGGCGGATAGCGGCTGTCGATAATCTCCAGTGCTTTCTGGTACGCCGAGGAGCAGATCGTCCCCCCGCTCTCGCCCCGGGTGAAGAAGTCATGCTCGCTGACCTCCTTAGCTTCCGTATGATGGGCCAAGAATACGATATCCACCTTCTCATACTGGCGGCGCAGGAAGCGGGTCATCCAGAAGAAGAAGCTGCGGGCGCAGTATTTTTCAAAAGTACCCATCGAGCCCGAGGTGTCCATCATGGCAATAATCACGGCATTCGAGTGAGGGACCGTGATGTCATCCCAGGTCTTGTAACGCAGATCATCGGGGCTGATGCTGTGTATTCCAGGGTTGCCGCTGCTGGCATTGCGCCGCAGATTCTCAAGTAACGTTCGTTTCTTGTCGATGTTCGACATCATGCCCTTTTTGCGGATATCATTGAAGACAATCGATTTGACTTCAATCTCTTCCTTATCCTTCGGCTTCAGATGGGGCAGCTCCATGTCCTGGAACAGAATATCCTCCAGATCCTCGAGATCGACCTCGGCCTCAACGGTATCCGCTCCCGGCTGATCGCCCGCTTTATCCCCTTTGCCCGGCTGGGCCGACTGGGAATCACGCCCGAGGACATCGCCTACCTGGCTCTCGCCGTCTCCCTGTCCGACATGCTTCTGCTTGCGAAAATTATAGATAATCCGGTATTCATCCAGACTGCGGATCGGCACCTTCACAATCTGCTTGCCGCCCGACAAAATAATGTTCTCTTCAGTAACCAGATCGGGCAGATTGCCCTTGATGGCTTCTCTGACCTTTTGCTGGTGACGCTCCTGATCCTGATGGCCTTTGCGGTGAAGGGACCAGTCTTCTTTGGAGACGACAAAAGCGTATGGACCGGACGGCTGGGACAAGGATGACCACCTCCCATGGACTGTATTATTCGGTATTGTCACTAATGAGACTGAGACAAATGCAGCAGGTTGTAACTAAAGTATATTCAGGGAGATGGTGGATATGTGAGCTGTATTATTCACTGATTTCTTCCATCAGCAACTTGTAGGTGTTGGAACGGGCTTCGCCAGAGTACCGTCGTCCATCGATGGTGAACACATACAGGGCAGCCGCAGAGCCTTGAAGATCCTTGCCCATATAATCCGTATTTATTTTGACAAAATAAGTGAGTGTGACCGTCTGCCCGGCTTGCAGCGTTCCCAGAGCAACCGTTCCGCTGTAAGGTGTACCGGGTATTACAGTGGCGCTTATCGTAACGATATCAGGATCAATGACGGTACCCTGCGGTACAATCCGGATCACTGAGACTTCAGCCGGATAATTCCCGCTGTTGGACACTTGAATGTTGAATTCAGCGATGCCTCCAGGCTCAATAACGGGCGGCTCACCCTGAATCTGAATAGAAATGATGGGCGTGAACAGCAACGTGGTCACCGCATTTGAGCGGGAGACCTGCCCGACATTGCGCCCGTCCGGCAGGGAGAATGTATACTGGACCACTCCCTGATTCTGAATAGCCGGAGTCTGGCGGATATCGGTGGCACCCGGAATGGATACGAGAAAATCAACCACAGCAACAGCGCCTGCCCGTAAAGTGCCCAGCGGGATTCTGTCCCCGGGGCGGAGGCCCTTCTGGGGAATCCCGTCCACACGGACGCTGTCCCAGACAAACAGTACGTCTGGCGGAACGGCGTCCGTGAGCAGCGCGTTCACAGCCAGATTGCCGCTGTTATTCACAATGAACTCGTACCGTAAGTTGTCACCGGGCGCTGCGCTGTAGAGATCAACCTTCAGCCTTACCGATAATCCGGGCTGGATGACCGTAATCTGAACCGTATTGCTTGTGGTGGAGGTTCGGTTGTCATTAGCCTGATAAGAGATCTGCGCGTTCGCAAGAATCGCTGATCCTGGAGGATTCAAGGTCACCCGGACACGGTAGGAGACCTCGGAGGCTGCTCCTGCAGGGAGCGAACCCAGTCCGATGCCTGAAGCCGGGTCGGCCTCAGGCTGATAAATCCCGCCAGCGATAACACTTCCGGGAAGGAAGGAGGTGCCTTCCGGAACGGGAAGCGTAGCAATGACTGTGGTCAGCGGCAGGGTGCCTTCATTCCTGAGCTGAAGGGTGTAGGTGACGACATCCCCAATGAAGGTCGTGGGGGTGCTGGCTGAGAGCAGGGAAGACAACTGGTAGGACAGCAGGGAGACACTAACAGGGTTGGAGCGGATCTCCCCGTTCACCGCTCTGCCTTCAGGTGTATTGAAGGAATACGTGCCAACCGCTCTGTTATGCAGCGCGAGTGAAGGCGGAAGCGAGATGACAATGACCTGGAAGGCGATGCTGACCCCCGAATGGGGGGCGAGAATGCCAAGGGGAATGCCGGAAGACGGAGTGATCCCCGGAAGGGGGACACCGTCTCTAAGCACACTATTGGCAACGAACGAGACACCCGGGGGAAGCACATCCGTGATGGTGACAACCGCCCCGGTATTGCCGCTGTTCCTGGCGGTCACTGTATAGACGAGTGTCTCCCCCAGGGAGGCGCTCTGACGGTCTGCTTGCTTTTGCAGCGATAATACCGGACCCACGACAAGCGTATTGACGGTATTGGAATAGGTAACCGAGTCCGTGCCCTCTGCCGAGCTGTATAGAACCATGGACTGATTACTTACGACAGGCTGAAGCCGTGAGCCGTCTGTCATATGACGATGACCTGAACCTGGAAGGTTACCGTTGAGGTTGCTCCCGGTGCGATCGTTCCGATCAGGATACCGGTGCCCGGATTTGCTCCGGGACGCGGAGTGCCGTCTACAGTTACGCTGCCTGCAACGAACTGGCTGCCAGCCGGGATCGGGTCAACGAGGACCACGTTGTTGACGGGAACAATGCCGTTATTGGTTACGGTAATCGTGTAGGTGATGATGTCACCGACAACGGCGTCAACAGCCGGAGTGCTCTTAACTGCGGTTACGTCCGGTGAAGAGACGGGTATGACCAGCGTATTCGATACGGCAGATCCGGAGAGCGAGCGGCCATCCGGCGGCGTGAAGGTAAAGGTTGCGGCGGCCTGGTTCACCAGCTGCTGCGGTGAAGGCAGGGAAGCCAGCGTAACCTGCAGGGTGACGAGCATGGTAACAGTAGCGCCCGCTGGAACTGTACCCAGGTTGATTCCGGTAGTCGGATCAGCGCCGGGAACGGGCTGGCCGTTAACCAGTACGCTGTTCGGAATGAATACAGCTCCTGCAGGGATGGAGTCTGTTAAGGTGACGACAGCCGCAAGATTGCCTGTATTGGTGACGCTGAGTGAATAGGTGACGGTATCTCCCACCGTCGCATTCGTGGTATCGGCAGCCTTCAGAATGCCGATAACCGGCTGGAATACCGGAGTGACCAGCGTATTGGAATAAGAGGCACCCGAGAATGCGCCGGAGGTGAAACTGACGGAAGCCAGATTGCTTAGTGTGGCCGGATTGGGCAGTGTATTGACCAGGATGTTGAAGGTAACCAGAACGGTAGCTCCCGGAGCTATGGTTCCGAGCGAAATCCCGTTTGCCGGATTGCCCCCCGGCAGCGGAGTGCCGTCCACGACTACGCTGCCGGCCACAAAGGAAGAGCCGGCCGGAATGGGATCACTCAGCACGGCATTATTAACCGGTGCAATGCCGTTATTGGTGACTGCAATACTGTACGCAACGGTATCCCCCGGGACTGCATCAATTACAGTAGTGCTCTTGGCTACAAGAACATCCGGCGATGATACCGGAATCAGATTGATGTTCGAGCTGGCGGACTGGTTGAAGACGCGTCCATCCGGCAGCGTATAGTTGAAGGCGAGGATGGCCTGATTGCTAAGCTGCTGGCTGGCCGGCAGCGTGTCGATCACTACGGAGAACACTACGGTCAGCGCTGCGCCGGCTGCAATACTGCCCAGGGTGATTCCGGTAGCAGGATCAGCACCCGGAGAAGGAAAGCCGTTAATCAGCACACTGTTCGGAACCAGAGTTGTACCTGCCGGAATCGTATCGGTCAGCGTGGCTGAGGCCGCATAGTTGCCTGAATTGCTTACATTGACGGTATACACAATGGTGTCGCCTACCGTTGCATTTTGAGCGCTGGAGCTCTTGGCTGCAGCGATGATCGGCTGGAATACCGGAGTGGTCACAATATTGGAGAAGGCCGCACTGGACAGGGCGCCGGAAGTGAAGCTGGCTGAGGACTGATTGTTCAGTAACCCGGAAGGAGGCAGTGCTGTAACCGTCACGTTGAAGGCCACTGTGACGGAAGCCCCGGGAGCGATACTGCCTATGGTCACCCCCGTAGCCGGTGAAGCCGCAGGGCGTGCCACGCCATCCACGAGCACGCTGCCCGGAACGAAGGCGGTCCCGGCAGGCAGAGCATCCGTGAATACCACATTATTGACTGTCGCAATACCGTTGTTGGTTAAGGTTACGGAATACGTGATGGTGTCTCCGATATTGGTTGCGGTGGTTGCCGTAGTTTTGACGACAGCCAGGTTCGGGTTCGAGACCGGCAGGGTCACGGTATTCGTGAGGGAAGAGCCTCCCAGGGTTCTTCCGTCCGGCAAGGTGAAGCTGGAAGCCACGGTTCCCTGGTTGACCAGAACCTGCGGCGATGGCAATGAAGTGATGACCACCGAGAATGTGACAGCTACAGTCGCTCCCGGAGCGATGGTACCTGCGGCGATTCCGGTGGAAGGATCGGCCTGCGGCAGAGGCTGGCCGTTAATCAGAACGCTGTTGGTCACAAAGGTAGTACCGGCCGGAATATTGTCCGTGACCGTCAGGCTGGCTCCATAGTTGCCCGTATTGCTGATGTTGATGGTGTAGGTCACGGTATCCCCGACTGTGGCATTGGTGGTATTTGCAGCTTTGGCTGCTGCGATCTCCGGCTGGAAGACGGGGACCGCCACAGGGTTGGAGAAGGTTGAGCCGGCGAAGACACCTGAGGTATAAGTGACACTCGCCTGATTATCAATGGAGGCATCTGCGGGTACGGAGGCGACGGTGACACTGTAAGAGACAACGGCTGAGGCACCAGAGGCAAGCGTACTGACTGGAATCCCTGATGCCGGATGGGCATTAGGGAAAGGAACCCCGTTCACGGACACGCTGCCGGGCACAAAAGTGGCTCCATCCGGTGTTGGATCGCTGAGGATCACATTGTTTACCGGGTCTGCCCCGTTATTCGTGATATCGACGGAATAGGCAATGGTGTCACCGATTGCTACTGAAGTGGAAGCGGTGCTCTTGACCACCGACAGGTTGGGGGCAGAGACGGCGATGGTTACAGTATTGGAGACGGCGCTGCCGCTGAGCAGCCGGCCGTCAGGCGGTGTGAAGGTATAGGTAGAAGCTGCCTGATTGACCAGCTGCTGCGGGGACGGCAGGGACACGATGAAGACCGTGAAGCTGACCGGTACACTTGCCCCGGGAGCGACAGTTCCGACAGTAATTCCGGTATCCGGTGCAGCCCCCGGCTGAGGAAAACCGCCGACAATGACGCTGTTAGGGTCAAAGGTAGTACCAGCCGGGATATTGTCGGTTAAGGTAACATTGGCGGCCAGGTTACCGGTATTGCTGACCACAACGGTATAAATGACCGTATCGCCAACTGTGGCGTTCAGGTCACTGGCGCTTTTGACAAGCGAGATCTGCGGCTGTGTGACCGGTGTGGTGGTAACATTGGACGATGAAGAGCCGGAGAAGACCCCGGAGGTGAAGCTGACGGTCGACTGGTTATTGACCTGTGAAGGAATCGGCATGGTTATTCTCACCTCGAATGTGACGGCAACGGAGGCTCCAGGCCCCAGGCTGCCGATTGGGATGCCGGCGGACGGAACTGCCAACGGCTGGGAGACGCCGCCGACAATTACGGTTCCGGGAAGGAACGCTGCATTCTCTGGCAAGGGATCGCTGAGAATGATGTTGCTGACAGAGGCAATACTGGTATTCGTCAGCACGGAGGTGAAGGTGAGGATATCACCGGTGACGGCATCAATGGCATTGACGCTTTTGACCACACTGACATTTGGTGCCGAGACGGGTACGGTAAGGGTGTTCGACACGGTGTTACTGCCAAGCTGACGCCCATCCGGCAGGGTGAACGTGTAGGAGGCCGCTGCGGTATTGGGCAGCTGCTGGTTCGGGGGGAGCGCAGTAACCGTAACAAGGAAGCTGACTACGACGCTGTCTCCGGGAGCAAGCGGCCCCACCGGAATGCCCGTTAATGGGCTATACCCAGGCAGCGGCGTCCCGCCTATACTTACGCTGTTGGTCTCGAATACCGTCTGCGGCGGCAGGGCATCAGTCAGATTCAGCATGGCCGCGATATTGCCGGTGTTGCTGGCCAGGATGGAGAAGGAGAGCAGACTGCCTACAGAGGCCTGCGCAGGGCCTACGCTTTTGACAAGTCCAATGACTGGAATGAAGACCGGGGTAGACACTGTATTGGATAGGGCCGTTCCGCTGAATGAGCCGGCCGTAAATGAGGCGCTGGCCCGGTTGCTCAGTTGTGGCGGGCTTGGAATAGAGGTCGCATTAACCTGGAAGACAACGATGCTTGTTGCGCCCGCAGCAAGTGTACCGAGAGCAATCCCGGCATTTGGATTGGCAGAGGGTACGGCCGTCCCGTTCACCGTGACAGTCCCCGCTACAAAGGCACTGCCTGCCGGAGCCGGATCAGATAGCACTACATTGTTAACAGCTACACCGCTGGGGTTGGATACGGAGACGGTGTAAGTAAGATATTCGCCTACAGCCACAGAGGTGAGATTGGCATTTTTGAGAATCGTGATGTTCGGGGCAGAGACTGGAATAGTCACTGTATTAGATACACTTCCGCCGGACAGAGAGCGTCCGCTGGGCAACTGATAGGTGTAACTGCTGCTGCCCTGGTCCGTCAAGGTTGCCGGAGACGGCAGGGATTGAACAGTGGTGAGGAAGGTTACGGTCAAGCCGGCTCCCGGTGCTACGGACCCGAGCGGAATTCCGCTTACGGGAGAATCTGATGGACGGACCACGCCGTTCACTGTGACGCTTCCGGCGACGAAGGCAGACCCGGCAGGAATCGTGTCAGTTAAGGTTACCGTTGCTGCGAGATTGCCGGTATTTTGGACTTGCAGGGTATACAGCACATTTCCCCCAACCGTGGCGCTGCCGGGGCTTGCGCTTTTGGTAATACCGATCACGGGCTGGTATACGGGAGTCAAGGTTGTGTTGGACTGTGTGATGGCGTTGAAGGACCCCGAGCTGTAAGAGGCCGATGACTGGTTAGCGAGCTGGCCGCTTCCCGGCACAGAGTTGACACTCACCTGGAAGGTTACTGTTACGCTGGTCCCTGGCGCAATGGTGCCGACAGATATCCCCGAAGCCGGATCAGCGGCTGGCCGCGCGGTTCCCGCCACCACCACACTTCCAGGCACTAGAGTGCTGCCTGCAGGTATCGGATCAGAGAGCACAACATTCGTGATGGCGACAATTCCGTTATTAGTAACCACAGACGTATATTGCAGGGTATCGCCTATGGCGACATCCGGGAAGCTGGCGCTTTTGACAAGTGCGACATTCGGCAGTCGAACCGGTATGGTGAGCGTATTGGAGGCTGCCGTACCGTTCACGGTCCGCCCGTCCGGAACCAGGAAGGTATAGGCGGCTGTAGCCTGGTCAACGAGCTGCGGAGGAGAGGGCAGGCTGTTCACCAGCACGCGGAACTGGACGGTCGAGCTTCCTCCTGCTGCGATGGTGCCGATGGCGATCCCGGCGGCAGGATTACCCGCCACGGGCGTACCGTTTACCGTGAAGCTTCCCGGAATATAGGAGCTGCCGGCAGGAATGTTATCTGTGAGCGTAGTCGTGGCGCCGATATTGCCGGTATTGGAGATTTGCAGGGTGTAGAGAATCTGGTCTCCGACGGTTGCGTTGGAAGTATTGGCGCTTTTGACAATGCCGAGAACCGGAGAATATACCGGCAGCGATTGTGTATTGGATGGAATAACTCCGCTCACAATCGGGCCTCCGGCCACACTCTGGAAGGTGAAGGCGGCGGTGGCTGTGTTGGGGACGAACTGCGGATTCGGCAAGGAAGTCACCCTGGCTTGATAGGTAACCGTTATAGAAGTGCCAAGGGCCAGTGATCCCAGCGGGATGCCGGAGGTTATATCATAAGTCGGCCTGGAAACACCGGCAACCACCACGCTTCCTGCGACAAAAGTAAGACCTGCCGGTAAAGTATCTGACAATACAACACTGGCTGCACTTGCCGTACCGGTATTGTTGACCGTTACGGTGTAGGTGACCAGATCGCCAACGATGGTACCGGCGACATTTGCGCTTTTGGCCAAGGAGATCTTGGGAGCATTGATGTCAATTTGCAGCCCGTTGGCGTTAACGACATAAGCATCGCCTGAAGTAGTCAAGGTCAGGAGTGCGGAGGACTGGTTATTGACCAGACGCGCGGATACATCCACATTTGTGATATCCCAGCCCTGCCGCCCCCCGACAATGTTGGAGCCCGGACTGCCGTTAGTCTGGTTGCGGGTGCCGAACGTGCCGGTCGTATTCAGATTGCCGGTATCATTGTTAATCTGCGAGGCGAAGAAGTTATTGGCAAAGTTATTAGGCCCGGACAGGGCGACCTGGGTGGCGGAGGTAGGGCCGAAAAGCGCCTGGTCGCCTGATCGGTTGGCATCTCCTTCCTGGGCGCTGAACTGGATACGTCCGCCCAGCGCACCGGTGACTGGTGTGGCGAAGCCGGTAATGGTGGTGACCACCGGCGCCGAGGAGGCTTGGACAAGGACCGCACCTGCACGCAGAGACATGTTGCGGAAGGGCAGCGACGGATTCTGGTAGATGACGGCAAGTGTCCAGCCCGCATGGTTGGCAGTGGAATCACCAGGAATAACAATAGTCCCGACTACACCGCCAGTGACATAGGTTCCGGCACCGGAGGCTTGAATGGTGCTGGTGACATTGGCGGAACGGACATACGCGAGTGCCCCGCCACCCAGATCCACCGAATTGGCTGTGGCTGAATCGGGGGTGACGCTGACCGTGTTCCCGAGCGGTGTAGTAAAGGATACAGGGTTGTTGATTGCCGTAGTGAGATTGACGTTGCCGTTAACATAGGAACCGCCCCAGATCAGCTCGGCATACAGAACCGTGCTTCCGGCAGGGAGTACTAGAACTGCTGCTGAACTGTTGCTCTGATATAAACTGGTAGTGCCGGCAGGGTAAGTGCCGAATACAGAAGCAGTATTGATCGTAGAGAAGCCTCCGATACTGTCCTGTGTACCCGGTACACCGACAACATCAGAGCGGCTAAGTCCAAGTGTGTTGCCTGTAAAAGTGATGGCGCCAGTTGCGTTAACCGTAGACCGAACGACTAGAGGAATAATTTTCACCTCCTTTTGAATAGAAGCTCAGACAGCAAGTGGAAACGGCTTTGCCGTCCTTGTAAAGGACGGTACCGTTTCAGCGAGAAATAGAAGGATAAGTTATCATGTGAAACAAATAAATTCTTCTATTTTCAAAAAAAAAGCAGACCGGCTCCTGCGGGAAGCCGATATGCGATCTTGCTTGTGTTGTATTAGCCTATGTCCAGTTTTGAGCAATCTTGTATGTCCATCCCAAAAGTTTACAACATATATTTCCTGTTCTGCAGCCGAAGCCGGCGTTCTAGCAGCGACTGTGGTTCAGGCAGTACCTTCCGGCTCATCGCCTCCAGTTCCTCATCGGTAATCTCCCGCTTAATGACGGCGAAGTGGTACATAATTTCGTGAATGACATTGGACTGCAGCGTCTTCAGCACCTCCAGCTCCTCCGTATCATACAGATTGTCGTCATAAGGATATTGATAGAACAGCTCCATCCGCAGCAGTCTGAAGTCAAACGGCGGCAGCGGCACAGGATAATCCGGGATCTCCGGGCACAGCGGGCTCTGATGGGGCTGGAAGAAACTTCCGGTGAAATAACGGGGGGTATACTCATCGAACTTTTGCTTAAACATAGGATTGGAGGCATGCGGGAAGCTATGGGCATAGGGTGAGAGAATACACACAACCGCTTGGTGCGTGCTTATTCTATAAATCTCTGACATCGCTGTAAACAGATCGTTCACATAAGGCATGACCCGGCTGGCCATTACGAATTCGGCCGTATTGTCGGGCAGGGGGATTCCTTCGCAAATATCGCAGACGATATCCACCCCGGGGTACTGTGTGCGGTCGATTCCCAGATACCCGGACTCTTTGCCGGGGCCGCAGCCGATATCGATTCTCAAGGATACCACTCCTTCAAATGCTGAATAAGGCTCTTCATCTATTGTATTAGTCCGGCGCTTCTGTGCGTACGGCTGATGCCCAGCCCGTAACGGCAAGTTTACACTACCCGGCTTGCTGGGTAATCTTTAGGTAAGGTAAGCAGCACACAACTAAGCAGAGGAGGCATACATCATGAGACTAGAGCGTACGCTACCCGCTATGACAGCAATCGCTGCATTGATGCTCACCTTGACGGCTTGTGGCGGGAACAGCCCGGCGGAAGCCCCCGGAGAATCGTCCTCAGCAGGCTCTTCGGTCATCCCTGTACAGACGGCGGCGGTACCTCTCGCCAGTCCGGTGCTTAAGTCTAGTCCTTCCGCAGCCGCAGAGTCAGAGAAGATTCAAGGCTCAGGCACTTATGTCGGGCAGATAGATACCCATTCCGTGGAGATTGTGACAGAAGAAGGGCCGACGGCCTTTGAACTCGGTGCAGGTACAGAGGAGGCGCCGGAAGGGCTTGAGATGGATGAACCTGTAGTATTTACTTATGTGGAAAAAATAGTCGGAAAAGATCCTGTCGTGATTCAGCGGGTATTGTCCAGTCTGACCAAAGCGGACTGATTAGGCAGAGTACCCGGAACCAGGACTGCAATGGTGGAATACCTCATAGGTACCCTCCTGTTGCAGTCTTTTTGCTGTCTTTGGAACCGGCTCCAAAAGTTATTTTTTTGTAACCGGATTTGAGAGAAACTTTTTCTGCCCAGCTTGCGTCAAAGAGATAGAAAAATGAGAGATGTTTCCTATCCGGGAGGGTGAGCTTGTGAAAAAGTTATGGATTTCGATTGTAGCAGGATTATTGGTGTTCCCGATGTTGTTTCAGGCCCCTGCCCAGGCAGCAGCCAAACCCATCAGAGTTATTATTGATGGAGTGACCTTGTCCACCGATCAGCCGCCGGTAATGGTGAACGGACGGACCATGGTACCGCTGCGGGCTATCTTTGAAGCCTTCAATGCCGACATCAAGTGGAATCAGAAGACACAGACAGTAACTGCTTCCCAGAATGATACAACGATTGTACTGAAGATTGGCTCCAAGATCGCAACTATCAACAATAAGGCAGTCAGCCTGGATGTGCCGGGCCAGAATCTGAAGGGCCGCACAATGGTGCCTACCCGGTTCGTCAGTGAAGCGCTCGGCCGCGAGGTCGGCTGGAATCCGGCTGCGCAGATTGTAACGATCACCACTCCGGTTCCGGTAGGCGGGAATGCGGCTCCGGTATCGGGGGTAACCGCCCAGGATATCGGCGATTATGGAGACGGCCGGGATCTGCAGGTCAGCTTCAACCGTGCGGCCGACGAATCGCTGGTGGATCAATACCGCGTGCTTGTCGCCAAGACTGGTACTTCACTGAACCTGTCGTCTGCACTGGCAGTAGGTTCCAATAACTACTCCGTTGCTCTGGTAACAGGAGCCAATCCTGTTGTGAAGCTGAACGCTGCCGCCAGAACGATCGATGGTGACCTGATTAAGAATAATCAGGGATATAGCGTATATGTAGTAACAGTCGGCAAAGGCAATAATACCAGTGCCCTCTCCAGTGCATCTGCCGTTATTACATTGCAGAACAAGGCAGTTCCGGCACTGGGCACCGTCCAGGCAACAGATACCAGTGATTACGGGGACGGCCGCGATCTCTCCGTCAGCTTCAATAAGCTGGCCGATGAGAGCAAGATAAGCTCTTACCGGATCTTCGTAGTCAAAGCGTCGAATACCCAGGTGTTTGATCTGGGCAGAGCTAATGCGGTCTCCAGCAGCAATTACACGCAGCTCAACAAGACGGGCAACAATATCAGTATGAACCTAACCTCAGGCTCCAGAGATACAGATGGAGCGTTGATCAAGACGGGTGTCAGCTACCGGATATATGTACTGGCGGTTGACAGCAGCAATGCAGCGAATAATGTGCTGTCACCTGCTTCGACGGCCCTTACACTCGCCAATGCAGGGGTATCCAACCTGAATGTGACCGATGTGAACGATTATAATGACGGGCGGGATTTGAAGGTTACCTTTAACCATGCTTCAGACGAGACCAATATCAGTCAGTACCGCATTCTGGTTGTGCCTGTGAACTATTACAGCAGCTTCAGCTTAAATGATGCAAATAACGTATCCAGTGCCAATTATACGGCGGTAAACACATCAGGAACGTATACCGAACAGATTCTGAGCTCCTCCAGCAGAGATGTGCGCGGATCCCTGATCAGGAATGGAACCAGCTACAAAGTGTATGTGCTCGCGGCAGGTAACTGGAACAATTCGGGCTCGAATGTGCTATCTGCTGCTTCTCCGGCGATTACGCTGGTGAATACCTCCGGCCTCAGTGCCATATCGAATCTAAGTGTGAGTGATGTGAACGATTATGGAGACGGCCGTGATCTGAGAGTATCGTTCAATCATGCCGGAGATGAATCCTACATCAGCCATTACCGGATTCTGGTGGTGCCAACGAACTATTACAACAGCTTCAGCTTGTCGGATGCGAACAATGCGGGGAATTATACTACCGCAGGTACATCCGGGGACAGCACCAATCAGGTGCTTGATGCCTCAGCCAAAGACGTCCGCGGCACGGCCATCAAGCCGGAAATTAGCTACAGAGTATATGTCTTGACTGTCAGAAACGGCAGCTACCAGGGAGCTAACGTATTGTCGGAGGGAACGGCAGCTATTAGCTTATCGGCTAAGCTACCTGTCACCTCCGTGACGAATGTGACCTACGGCATGGATAACGGCAAAGTTGTGGTTAACTTCACCAAATCCTCCCGTGAGTCGAATATCTCCGAATACCGGGTATTCGCCGTCCCTTCCAAGCAGAGCTTCGGCAGTACAGAAGCCCTTGGCGTGCAATCCTCATACTATAGATCAGCAGTCCCTAACGGAAGCAATCTCTCGATAGCGGCTGCAGCGAAAGACATTAACGGTAATCCGATAGTGAAAGGCACCAAATATAAGGTATACGTGCTTGCCGTAGCCAACAGCTCTGGAGTGCAGAATGGCGGACTGTCCGACTCAAGCGAAGAGTTCGAGATCTAAGTGTCCAGCACTGCTATATGGCTTCACAACAAAACACAGCATGTCCCGGTTCGAGGGGATATGCTGTGTTTGCTGTAGAACGGTTATTAGGACGCTCCTGCATTCACCAGAACGACGGATAGCAGAAGCATGAACAGGAGCAGGAAGCCCGCATTGATGATGGTGCCGATGACAGCAAATACCTTGCGCCGTCTGCGCAGAGTCAGACCGATAATTCCGGTAACCGCCCCGATGATATTCACTGCGACAAGGATCAGCATGGTCAGACCCAGATACATGATCGTTTCTGCCGAATCGGCAATCAGTTTATTATGCTCATTCATCAGAGAAGACGCTTGCGCTCCTACATACACTAAGGTAATGGCATAGCAGACCAGTGTGAGCAGAGCAATTACGAACGAAGCGATACCGGGACCGGAGTGCTTAAAGTCGCGTTTGTTCTCCTGGTATACATAATCCGGATTCGTGTCTTGTTCGGGAGGTGAATGATAATCCATGGGCTGCACTCCTTGGGATATAATAGGTTATTACTACCACTTCATCATAACACCGCTCTAAATGCAAGTCTTCAGGGCATATATGCTCTGAATGATGCGGCTGGCAAAAGGCGGAGCAGATACGTTAAGATAGGAGGAGTTCAACTCAGGGAAGGAGTTGTGTATCCATGCAACGAAGATTGATTGGCTGGGGAGCCTTGCTGGGTATGCTGTCTGTTGCCATCGGCGCGTTTGGATCGCATATCCTGAAGCCAAAAATCAGTGAGCACTATCTGCAGGTGTACGAGACGGGTGTCCAGTATCATATGTTCCATGCGCTGGCCTTGATACTTATCGGGCTTACCGCAGGGCAATGGGGCGAAAGTGTCCGTCTGCGCTGGGCAGGGCGGCTGATGGTTGCCGGGGTGATCCTGTTCTCGGGCAGCCTGTACATCCTAAGTATTTCCGGTATCAAAGTTCTCGGAGCGATTACTCCGCTGGGAGGCGTATGCTTCATTGCGGGCTGGCTCTGCTTGGCCTTGGAGGCCTTCTCGCGCAAGAAGTGAAGTACAGCTGGAGCATTTCATTGTATTCGACAATAACTGTAAGACAAAGAAGCACCCGCCCCAGAGAACCTGGAGCAGGTGCTTCTTTGTCTTACAGGAATTCATCGATTTCATTAAGCTTGAAGGTGTAGACCTGCTTCTCGTCCACATGGTATACACTCAGCGAATTCGCCGTTTCGTCAAAGTTCAGAATACGGCAAGGCATGGACACCTGCTTGCCGTGCCGGTTCGCACGCAGCCGGACCAGCTGGTTATTCTGAATGTACTGCCTGATTTTGCCGAATACATCAGCAGGAGTTTCTACCGGTGCTGCCGCCGGCTTCTTGGCTGCTGGCTTCTCCGCAGGCTTGTCTGCCGGAGGGTCTGCCGGCTTCTCCGGCAATTTCACCGGAGCAGGTGTGAAGGCGTCATTCTTCAGAGCCATTTTTGCAGACTTCAACAGATGATCAATGGCTCTTCCAAGCTCCAGCCCGGAGTTGATGTTGAAATCCGTGACTTTGTCGCTGGCATTCAACATTTCAAGCAGGAACTGCAGCGCAAGCGGGTTCGTACGGGCATTAATCAGGATGTCGACATTGAATAGATAATTGCCGTCGGTGTGTTGTAGTTTCTTATCCATTAATCCCCCAGCGTAATCGTTAGTCACGATTTCTTTAATTTAAATTAGTATATAAACTATACCACTAAATAAGCGGAAATTATATACCCTCTTGCATAGAAATAAGGACTTCCGGCCCTTCAATTTCTCTATGAACTAGGACCATCGTCCACACGCGCTCTGAGCCGGAAGCATAACCTACAACGTGAATGTGAAAAGAAGGAGGTGCTGCAAATGGTAACGTTAGAGCCTATGATGGTGGGCAACCATGTCCTGGTAGGTGTTGAGGTGAAGCTGCCCAAAACTACGCTGCTCAGCATCAGTACAGACAAAGGATATATCATGTGCGGGGCGCTGGATATAGGACTGCTGAACGAGGTGCTGAGCGACCGGCAGATTATTGCGGCAAGGGCTGTCGGGGTGCGCACGCTTCCTCAGCTGTTGGCCGCGCCGCTGGAGTCTGTAACCATAGAAGCAGAGAAGCTGGGAATTGTTCCAGGCATGTCCGGTGCAGAGGCCTTGCTGCTAATGATGTAAGGCGCATAGCGATGTGCAGTCAGCCAAGGGACTTCCCAGTCCTTTGGCTGACTTTATTCTGTCTTTGAACCGTATTATTTAGCATAACCAGCGACTGCTTGGTTCATCCTACGGGGTAGGACAGAAACTTGCATCTGGCGGCGGGGATGAGGGCATGTCCGGGTTCAAGCTTGTTTCGCCCTCCAGGCAGAAGGGTAAATGAAGAATAGACAACTGCAAGGCCGGATAATGGACAAGCAGCCGGCTAAATTAAAGTGGATAAGGAAGGGATCATCTCATGGCTAAAGCATCAAATAAAGTGAACACTGCTTCATTGGAACAGGTACTGAACCGTCAGGTTGCCAACTTGAACGTATTGTATGTGAAAGTTCATAACTATCACTGGTATGTGAAGGGTGAGCAGTTCTTCGCCTTGCATGTGAAGTTCGAAGAGCTGTACGATGATATTACACTCAAAATGGATGAGGTGGCTGAGCGCCTGCTGAGCATCAAAGGCAGCCCTGCAGCAACTATGAAAGAATATCTGGAACTGGCTACCATTCAGGAAGCCACAGGCAAAGAAGATGCCCGCGGTATGGTTCAGGCGCTGATCGAAGATTTCGCTACAGTGGCTGAAGAACTGACAGAAGGCATTGAGCTGGCAGAAGAAATCAGCGACCAGCCGACAGCAGACCTGTTCATCAAGATCCGCACGGATCTGGAGAAGAACCAGTGGATGCTGCGCGCTTTCCTGGGCTGATTGCCAGGCAGGCGTCCAGAATGAAGAAGACGAAGGCAAGCCTCCCGCGGGAGGCTTATTTTTTTGATAGTGTGGTTATTTTGGACTATGATCAATTATTGTTTGGACGAATTTCAGGGAAGCCTGCAGCTCCGGCTCGGTGAAGGAGTTCATGCTCTCGAGAAATTTCTGTTCAAGGTGCTCATGCATCTTGGCGTGGATGTCAAAGAGCTGTCTGCCTTTAGGGGAAAGGCTGAAGTATACCTCTTTCTTGTTGTCGTTCATCCGGCTTCGCTTGATGCAGCCATCCTGCAGGAGCTTGGTGCTGATTTTGGTGATGCTCGCCTTGGACAGCTTCATTTTGTCCGCGATTGCAGTGCTGTTAATCGGTTCGTTATTGCCGATACAATCGAGGACATGAATGCTGGTTAGACTGGTTGATGAGAACGTAATCCCGTGCTCCTGCAGGAGTTCAGCCAAAGTATTCTCTTCAGCGGCAATATATTCCTCTGATAAATGGGATAAATGGATAAAACGGTCATACAACAGGCGCTTAAGTCCTTCGGCTGGATACATGGGGCCAGGCCACTCCTTCTTGTAACTTGTATTTACTAAATCTATTCTAATTCATTATTATTCACTAGTAAACTAATTATTTAACGGATTTATCGTTTAAAATAATGGATTGACATTCCCCATATTTAAAAATATAGTTTACTGGTAAATTAATTTCATGCCAAAGCTATATTTGGGGAGGAATGAGAGTGAAGAATGTATCCGGAACCATAAGAGAACGGCGGACGATTAGGAGATTCAGCGATATGCCAGTTGAGCAGGGAACTATTGTATCTGTGCTGAATGAAGCCGCCGGTCTATACGAGGCCGAGGGAACACCTCACTGGCGCTGTCTTTATGCCGGAACCCCCGAGTCCCGGGATGAACTGGCAGAATGTATGATCGCGAAGGTTAAGGGAAGCACTCTTGCCAAGCTCCTTCCTTCCAAAATGACCGTTCTTCTGAAGAAGCAAATAATGAATACGCCGGCCCACATCCTCTTCATTGCTGAAGCCGCTGAAACGCAGCAGCAGCGGGATGTGAATTATGCCGCGGTCTGCAGCATCATGCAGAACGTTCAGCTGCTGGGCTGGGAGCAGGGACTTGGTATGCTGTGGTACACAGATCCCATAATTCTCAGCGAGTCTTTATATAAAAAAATTGGTTTGCGTGAGGGAGAACGGTTTGCCGGAATTCTGGAAATCGGCTATTTTGACAAGGCACCGAAGGGGCGGAAAAGAACGCCGGCTGAGCGAAGCTGGACTATCATTGGTGAGGAGGGCAGCTTGCTTGCAGATTCCACTCTGCCTGCTCCACAAAGCGTACAGAAGCTGCTGAACGAAGCGGTCTGGGCACCGAATGACGGCCTGAGGGAACCGTGGAGGTTCGTCTACGTAACCGGCGGCGAGGTTGCCCGTCAACTCAGCTCTGCAGAGGAGCAAGCCCTGCTGCCGTTGCTGCTGGTTGTAGCCACAGAAGAAGCCGATCCTCATAAGCAGCAGGAGGATTATGCCGCAGTCTGCTGTCTCGTTCAGAATTTTCAGCTTCTGGCCAAATCTGAAGCGTGGCGGGTACGCCGCCACATTCCGGAATGGGTGTATGAACGGGAACGGTGTAAGGCACTTGGACTTCGCCCGCTGGAGCGGATCGTTGCTGTGCTGGAACTGGGCGGGGACAAAAGCGGCCCAGAATCCAGAACTTTGCCTCCAGAAGTAAGAATAGAGCTGAATTCATTTGTAAAAACCGGACCTTTGTAATAAAATTAGTGAGAATCATTGATAATCATCCTGATTCACTTTATAATAATTACAATGTGATAAAAAATCTAAATGCTTGTAATCAGGGTTAACCTGTGACAATACAACTTTCTGATTTCGCAAATCGATCAATGGAGGGAATAATTATTATGGCAGCAGAATTTGTCATTGAGGGACTGAAAGCGACGATTGAAGGAAAAGAAATTCTGAAGGGAATCAATCTTCAGATGAAGGGCGGAGAAATTCACGCCGTGATGGGACCGAACGGTACGGGTAAAAGTACGCTGGCTTCGGCGCTGATGGGACACCCTAAGTATGAAGTCACAGAAGGCACCGCTGTACTTGAAGGGGAAGACCTCCTGGAGATGGCAGTGGACGAACGTGCCCGTGCCGGATTATTCCTCGGGATGCAATATCCGAGTGAAATCAGCGGAGTGACCAACTCCGACTTCCTGCGCAGTGCGATTAACTCCCGCCGTGAAGAGGGCAGTGAGATCTCTCTAATCCGTTTCATCCGGCTGATGGAAGCCAAGATGAAGGAGCTGGATATGAATCCTGAGTTCCTGCACCGTTACCTGAACGAGGGCTTCTCCGGCGGGGAGAAGAAGCGTAACGAGATTCTGCAGATGATGATGCTGGACCCCAAGATCGTCATCCTTGACGAAATTGACTCCGGCCTGGATATAGATGCACTCAAAATAGTTGCTGACGGTGTGAACTCTATGCGCAGTCCGGAACGCGCATTCCTGGTTATTACCCACTATCAGCGTTTGCTTAATTACATCAAGCCTGACTATGTGCATGTCATGATGCAGGGACGGATTGTCAAATCCGGCGGTCCTGAGCTGGCACAGAGACTGGAAGCAGAAGGTTATGAATGGATCAAGGAAGAGCTCGGCATCGAAGACGAAACTGTAGGACAAGAAGCTTAGAAACGCTGGAAGGAGGAAACCACTTATGACGACGCAAACCATTCTTCCCGTGGACGCCCAGCAGCTCAGCGCACAGTCGCAGAGCAGCGGTGAACCGGGCTGGCTGAAGGACGGCCGCTTGAAGGCTCTGGAGCTTGCCGCTGAGCTTGAGCTGCCGAAGCTGGAGAAGACGCGGATTGACCGCTGGAATATCAACAACTATGGGGCATACAAGCCAAGCCAGTCGCTGGCGGCACTTCAAGAGGCACCAGCCTCTATTGCCGGGCTAATTGAAGGACAAGAAGAAGGCAGCCTGATTATTCAACGGAATTCAGGGGCTGTATATGCCCGCCTAGCCCCGGAGCTGGCTGCGCAAGGGGTTATTTTCACCGATTTGCAGACTGCAGTCAGAGAGCATGGAGACCTTGTTCAGCGTTATCTGCATAAGGCAGTATTGCCTGAAGAGCACTCCATCGCCGCATTGCATGCAGCACTATGGAACGGCGGGGTATTCCTCTACGTTCCGAAGAATGTCATCCTCGAGACTCCGCTGCAGGCGGTGCTGCTCACGGATGACGCTGAAGCTGCCTTTGTACCGCATATTCTGATTGTAGCCGATTCGAATAGTTCCGTGACTTACGTAGATAACTATGTATCGGATAAGTCCGAAGCGGGTCTGCATAACGGAGCGGTTGAAGTCTTCGTCGGTGCTGGCGCTACAGTGAGATACGCTACGGTGCATCAGCTCGGCCAGGATACTACAGATATTACTTACCGCCGTGCCGTTGTGGAGAATGACGGTTCGATCGAATGGATCATCGGTGAGATGAACTATGGCGATACAGCCAGTGATACCAAATCGGTGCTTAAAGGCAACGGTTCAAGCTCAGATGCAAAGGTAATTGCTGTAGGCTCCGGCTCGCAGAAGCTGAGCTACACTACACAGGCGCAGCATTTCGGACGGAATACACCGAGTGATATGATTACCCGTGCTGTTATGCGGGATTCAGCAACCTCGATCATTAACGGAATTACGAAGATTGAGAAGGGCGCAACCAGAGCTGACGGACAGCAGACAGAGAAGGTTCTGATGCTAAGCCCTAAAGCGCGCGGAGACGCCAACCCAATTTTGCTTATAGATGAAGATGATGTTACCGCAGGCCATGCCGCTTCTGTAGGACAGGTCAATTACGAGCAAGTCTATTACCTGATGTCCCGGGGATTATCGCGTCATGATGCAGAAACACTGATCATATACGGCTTCCTTGCACCTGTTGTGTCGCAAATTCCACTGGAGGGACTGCGCAATCAGCTCCAATCTCTTGTGGAAAGGAAGTTAGGCCAATGATTAGCAGTCAGATCCGGGAGCAGTTTCCCATCCTGAACCAAGAGATTAACGGCCATCCTCTGGTCTACCTGGACAGTGCAGCCACTTCACAGAAGCCGCGCCAGGTCATTGAGGCGCTCAAGTCTTACTACGAATGGGATAATGCCAACGTACACCGCGGGGTGCATACCCTGGGGAGCCGGGCAACCGATGCGTATGAAGGCGCCCGTGAGAAGCTCAAGAACTTCATTAATGCCCGCAGCGTGAAGGAAATCATCTTCACACGCGGGACAACGACCGCGCTTAACATTGTAGCTTCCTCTTACGGTCCTTCCGTCCTGAAGGAAGGGGATGAGATTGTGATTACCCAGATGGAGCATCACAGCAATTTCATTCCCTGGCAGCAACTGGCCAAGAACACCGGGGCCACCCTGAAATTCCTTCCGCTGCAGAAGGACGGGACGATTACGCTGGAGGATGCTGAGCAGACGATTACTGCTCAGACGAAGATCGTAGCCATAGCGTATGTATCCAATGTCATGGGGGTTACCCATCCTATCAAAGAGCTTGCAGCGATTGCCCACCGGAACGGTGCAGTAATCGTTGTGGACGGGGCACAGAGCACACCTCATATGAAGGTGGATGTGCAGGACCTGGATTGTGATTTCTACGCCTTGTCCGGGCACAAGATGCTTGCGCCTACGGGTATCGGTGCTCTCTATGGCAAGAAGGCGCTGCTGGAAGCTATGGATCCGGTCGAATTCGGCGGCGAGATGATCGATGATGTCGGGCTGTATGAGTCTACCTGGAAGGAGCTGCCGTGGAAGTTCGAAGGTGGAACACCGATTATTGCGGGTGCCGTCGGATTAGGGGCAGCGATTGATTTCCTCCAGGAGGTCGGGATGGATGAGATCCACCGCCACGAAATGCAGCTGGCTGCTTATGCGGAGCAGCGCCTGTCGGAGATCAGCGATCTGACGATCTACGGTCCCCGTAACCGTCAGGTGGGGGTAGTCACCTTCAACCTGGGTGATGTCCATCCGCATGATGTAGCCACCGTGCTGGATGCGGAAGGCGTGGCTGTCCGCGCGGGGCATCATTGCTGTCAGCCGCTCATGCGCTGGCTGGAGGTCAGCTCCACCGCAAGGGCAAGCTTCTACCTGTATAATACAGAGCAGGATGTAGATTCGCTGGTTCAAGCCTTAATCAAGGCAAAGGAGTACTTCAGCTATGAACTTGGATGACTTATATAGACGCGTAATTATGGATCATTACAAAAATCCCCGGAATCGCGGCTCATTTGAAGACGACGCACTTAAGATCGAACTCAATAACCCTACCTGCGGCGACCGTATTACACTTCAGCTTAAGGTGGAGGATGGCGTTGTCCAAGACGCCCGTTTCAGCGGCGAAGGCTGTTCGATCAGCATGTCGTCGGCTTCGATGATGACGGAAGCGGTCAAAGGCCAGACAGTAGCGCATGCGCTTGAGATGGCCGACAGCTTCTCCTCTCTAATGAAGGGTGAGGCAGCCGATTTTGGAGACTACGAAGATATTGAGGCCCTCTCCGGTGTTAATAAATTTCCTGCGCGGATCAAATGTGCCACTCTGGCCTGGAACGCGCTTCGCAAAGGCATAGAAACGTAAGAAGCTTATCAATAACATTACACAAGGAGGCTGACACCATGGCTAAGAAAGCGCCTGATATGGAGGAATACCAGTACGGATTCCGTGACGAGCACAAGTCGATATTTCAGTCTGGTAAAGGACTCACGGAAGAAATCGTCCGGGAAATCTCCGCTATCAAAAACGAACCGGAATGGATGCTGGAATTCCGGCTGAAATCCCTGGAGCAGTTCCGCAAGATGCCAATGCCGCAGTGGGGCGGGAATCTGGATGATCTGGATTTCGAGGATATCCAATATTATGTTAGACCTTCAGAGAAGCAGGGCAAGACTTGGGAGGAAGTTCCTTCTGAGATCAAAGAGACCTTCGACAAGCTGGGGATTCCGGAAGCGGAGCAGAAGTTCCTTGCCGGTGTCTCTGCACAGTATGAATCCGAGGTCGTCTATCACAGCATGCAGCAGAACCTTGAAGATCAGGGTGTAATCTTCACGGATACAGATTCTGCGCTTCGTGATCATCCGGAGCTGTTCAAGAAGTTCTTCGGTACGATCATTCCTCCTGCTGACAACAAGTTCGCCGCACTTAACAGTGCCGTATGGTCCGGGGGCAGCTTCATCTATGTTCCTAAGGGTGTGAAGTGTGAAGTTCCTTTGCAGGCCTACTTCCGCATCAACTCCGAGAATATGGGACAATTCGAGCGTACTCTGATCCTGGCAGACGAAGACAGCTTCGTGCATTACGTTGAAGGCTGTACTGCACCGATCTACAGCACGAACTCTCTGCATAGTGCAGTGGTTGAGATTCTCTGCATGAAGAATGCCCGTGTCCGTTATACAACAATTCAGAACTGGGCACCGAACATCTATAACCTGGTTACCAAACGTGCGGTTGCCGAAGAGAATGCTACCATGGAATGGGTAGACGGCAACATTGGCTCCAAGCTGACAATGAAATATCCAGCGGTTGTTCTTAAAGGCCGTGGAGCCAAGGGCTCTGTATTGTCCATCGCGGTAGCGGGCAAGAATCAGCATCAGGATGCAGGCGCCAAAATGATCCACTTAGCACCGGATACTACCTCAACCATCGTATCCAAGTCGATCAGTAAGCACGGCGGCAAGGTCACTTACCGTGGACTCGCTTCCTTCGGCCGCAAGGCAGAAGGCGCGAAATCCAATATCAAATGCGATACGCTCATTCTGGATAACGAGTCCACCTCGGACACGATTCCTTACAATGAGATCATGAACGATAACATTGTGCTTGAGCATGAAGCGACGGTCTCCAAGGTGTCTGAGGAGCAGCTATTCTACCTCATGAGCCGCGGCCTCTCCGAAGCCGATGCCACGCAGATGATTATCATGGGCTTCATCGAGCCGTTCACCAAAGAACTGCCGATGGAATATGCGGTCGAGATGAACAGATTGATCAAGTTTGAAATGGAAGGCAGTATCGGGTAACCAGGAGCTTCCTCCAATATTCAAAGATATATGTACTGAGTGTCCACAGAACTTTGATGCAGGTTGGTCAAAGCTCTGTGGGCATTTTTGTGTTCTATTAGGACTGCTTGAGTTTTTTTCTGTAGTAGGGATGAGGTGGACTGAGAAGCTCTTATATCTTCAAAAAAGCTCATATTGGTGCTGAAACGGACTGAGTTTCCCTTATATTGTCTTTCGAGATGTTAAAACAGGGCCGGTCTGTGAAATAAAGGAACCTGAGTCCGATTGCTGAGTAAATACTGCTGATTTTCCCGATTAGCGGAATCTCAGTCCTCTTCAGAAGCCATTTCGCAACAAAAATACATAAAATACCTTTTATTGGGCTTCTAAAAAGCTGTTTCACATCGTTGAATCTTGCTATTTCTTAATTGAGCAGTATTTGCGAGGAAATAGCAGCATTTAAAACGACGGGCGTCCTTTAGCCCCTGCTTAAGCCCGGTTTATTCCGAAAAAAGAGGGAAAACGGTGGTTTCTCCCCTTTGCCGCATTAAATTAGGGATGATAAACTGCTTAAAGTCACTAAATTGGAAGCGCTAAAAAAGCTAGCTTGCGGTGCGATATTTAGAGACCAAGTTCTTGCTTACGAGGAAGGTTACTTCGTAAAGCTAAGTTTATGCTTACGAAGAAGGTTACTTCGTAAAGCTAAGTTTATGCTTACGGAGCCAGCTTTACTTCGTAAAGCTTTAAGGAGGAGAGATATGGATGTTCTCAGGCAACTGCGGGGCTTTTATCGGGAGAAGCTACACTATCTGATTCTGTCGATTGTATGTTTGGCGGCCGCAACTGCAGTGGGGCTTATTACCCCCAATTTGTTAAGGAGATTGATCGATGATGTTATTGTTCCCCTAAAGTTTACTGAGGTGCCCGTACTCGCTCTCAGTGTGCTTGCTGTCATTATTGTCAAGGCGTGCCTGCAGTTTGCCCATGGATTTTTCGGCGGACGGCTGGGGAATTTCCTGGCTTACCGGCTGCGTAATGCCTGCTATGAGAAGCTGCAATTTCTGTCCTTCCGGTATTATGATACGGCGAAGACAGGTGACCTGATGTCCCGGCTGACCGGGGATTTGGAAGCGATCCGCATGTTCATCGGCTTCGGATTTGCCCAATTGTTGAATGTGTTCTTCATGGTTCTGTTCGGCTCCATTATGATGTTCACCATCAATTGGCAGCTGACGCTAGTTACTCTGATCACTATGCCGTTTCTGGCGGTCGTCGCGCTTAAGTTTGAATCCAAGATTCATCCGGCCTTTCAGGAGATGCGCCTGGCGTTAAGTTCCCTGACAACGGCTGTACAGGAGAATGTCACCGGGGTAAGAACGGTCAAATCGTTTGCCAGAGAGGCTTACGAAGTTGAGAAGTTCTCACACCGTAATGAACGTTATAAAGATAATCAGATTTTTGCAGCCGAGCTGTGGAGTAAATTCTTCCCGTTCATGGAGCTGCTGGCTTCGGTCAGTGTCGCCATCCTGCTGGGTGTCGGCGGTACTCTGGTTATCAATAAGCAGATGTCGCTGGGTGAGCTGGTTGCGTTCTTCAGCCTGATCTGGTACATCATTGGCCCTGTCTGGGGACTAGGGTTCCACATCAATAACTATACCCAGTCGAAAGCCTCCGGTGAACGTGTGCTGGAAGTGCTGAATCAGACAATCGATGTCCGGGATATAGAGAATGCCCGCGAGCTTGTATCGGCAGAAGTAAAGGGTGAGGTAGAGTTCGATCATGTCACCTTCGCTTACGGCAACAAAATGCCAGCAGTCAAGGATATTCATTTCCATGCCGAGCCTGGTGCGGTCATTGGCTTCCTTGGCGGAACGGGGTCCGGTAAATCCACGATTACCCAACTGATGATGCGTGCCTATGATGTGAATCAGGGCAGTATCAAGCTAGATGGCGTGGATATCCGCGAGTTCCAGGTCCGCAGTCTGCGTTCGCAAATATCGACGGTGTTCCAGGAGACCTTCCTGTTCTCCTCATCGATCCGCAATAATATCTCTTATGGACTGAAGAATGTCAGCATGGATGAGATCATCCGTGCCGCTGAGCTGGCGAAGGCGCATGACTTCATTATGGAGATGCCGGAAGGCTACGATACGGTAGTCGGGGAGCGGGGAATGGGTCTCTCGGGCGGCCAAAAGCAGCGGATTGCCATCGCCCGCGCACTGCTCAAGAATCCGCGGATTCTCATTTTGGATGATGCGACCAGTGCAGTGGATATGGAGACGGAACACGAGATTCAGGCCGGCTTCCAGGAGGTTATGCGCGGACGGACCACCTTGATTATTGCCCACCGCATCTCCTCCCTGCGCCATGCCGATCAGATCATTGTCATGAATGAAGGGAGAATGGTACAGCAGGGCACCCATCAGGAATTGATTGCGGTCCCGGGGCCATACCAGGATGTGTACCGGATTCAGTACGCCGATTACTTAGCCAGGGATAAGAAGCGAGAGGCAGGTGATCCGGCATGAACCTTGAGACCTCCAAGCAGACCACTGACGGTGTAAAAGATACGGATAACAGTAAGATAGAAGAACAGACGCTGGAAGAACGCTTTATCTATAAAGACGATGATGTGATCGACAAGGCTTTTGACTGGAAGCAGTTCACCCGCTTATTCAGCTATATGAAGCCATATGCGAAGCAAATGCTGCCGCTGGTCTCGATCATGATGATTCTGGGTACGATTACCAAGCTGACGGTTCCGTTCCTGACCAGTATGGCGATTGATAAAGCAATTGCTCCAAAAGACGGAAACACCAGCTTGACGCTGCTATACACGTTAACGGCTAGTGTAATCATTCTGTATCTGATTCAATGGATTGCCGGCGTATACCGGATCAAATATACGAATGTGATCGGCCAGCGGGTGATTTATGACCTGCGATCGGACCTGTTCCGGCATATCCAGAAGCTGTCCTTCAACTTCTTCGATAAACGTCCGGCCGGATCCGTCCTGGTCCGGGTGACCAATGATATCAACTCGCTGCAGGATTTGTTCACCAACGGGGTCGTCAATCTAATGATTGACTGTGTGCAGCTGCTGGGCATTATGATTATTCTGCTGCTGATCAACTGGAAGCTGGGGCTGGCGGTGATGGTTACCGTACCGATCATGTTCCTGATCTCCACCAAGCTGCGGCAGAGAATCCGCATCGCCTGGCAGGATGTGCGTATGAAGAACTCCCGGATCAACTCGCATCTGAATGAGTCGATTCAGGGGATTCGCGTTACTCAGGCCTACACCCAGGAAGAAGAGAACATGTATTATTTCGATGCCATGAATATGGACAGCCGCAAATCGTGGAACAAGGCTTCAGCGATGAACCAGGCGTTCGGTCCGATCATTGAAATCACCGGCGGCTTCGGGACGATGGTCCTCTTCTGGCTCGGGGCTTATCTGATCCAGTCCGGTGAGCTTACGGTCGGTCTCCTGGTGGCCTTCAGCAGTTATGTCAGCAACTTCTGGGACCCGATCAACCGGCTGGGACAGATGTACAATCAGCTGCTTGTTGCGATGGCTTCCTCAGAGCGGATCTTCGAGTATCTCGATGAGCAGCCTGCCGTTCAGGATAAGCCAGGAGCGACAACGCTGCCCAAGATCCAAGGGGATATTCACTTTAATAATGTTGTGTTTGAATATGAGAAGGGCCGTGCGGCACTCAAAGGCATTAATCTGGATGTCAAAGCAGGCCAATCGATTGCTCTCGTAGGGCATACCGGCTCCGGCAAAAGCACAATCATCAACCTGATTGGCCGGTTCTATGATATCAAGAGCGGCGGCATTACCATTGATGGACAGGATATCCGCGAGGTGAAGCTCCAGAGTCTGCGCGAACAGATCGGGATTGTCTTGCAGGATACCTTCATCTTCTCGGGAACGATCCGCGACAACATCCGCTTCGGGCGGCTGGATGCCACGGACGAAGAGATCGAAGAGGTCGCCAAGGCCGTAGATGCTCATGATTTCATCACCAAGCTGCCCGGGGGTTATGATACCGAGGTAGAGGAGCGGGGAAGTGCACTGTCCATGGGACAGCGCCAGCTGCTGTCCTTCGCCCGGGCGCTGCTGGCCGATCCGCGTATTCTGATTCTGGATGAGGCGACAGCCAGTATCGATACGGAGACGGAGATCAAGATTCAGGAAGCGCTGAAGCTGCTGCTTCAGGGACGGACCTCCTTCATCGTCGCTCATCGCCTCTCGACCATCCGGCATGCCGATAAGATTGTGGTCCTGGATCACGGCGAGATTAAGGAAGAAGGCAATCATGCCGAGCTGACCAAGCATGACGGTATTTATAACGGATTAATTGAAGCGCAGTTCCGCTTCTTGTAGAAGCACATGTAGAAGCACATGCAGCAGCCTGGCCCCGATATGGGGGATGGGCTGCTGTTTTTATGTGCTGGAAAGTATAGGTGGCGCGCTGAGCTCCCTTTCCGTCAAGACCGTTTCCCCGGCTTCCCGCTTACCCGGACCTCCAGCAGCTGCGCGCTGATCTCTTGTTGCCACTGGGTATCATAAGTATCTGCTGCCAGCAGGGCTTCGACATGGAGGCGCGCCATTTCCCAGCAGTAGACGGTGTTAACATGCAGGCAGTGCTGAAGCTCGTCTTGTTCCGCCGGAGCCAGCGGGCGCTTCAGACTCAGGGTATATAGCTCGGCAAGGCGCTGGTGAACCGCAAGCATCATATCTCCTCCTTGTATTACTGTCTGTTATTAGCGTGGCCCTCAAGATCCAGTTTCAAACCGAATCAAGCCTAATATGAATATTTAGATCTTTATAAATAAAGTTCTTGAAATCGCTTTTATTTATGCTACAATAGCAGTAATACAGGATTGTGACCGGTAACGCGGGCAATGCCTAAGCTGATGCGAGTATCATTTTATGAATGATATTGGGATCAACTTAGGCTTTTTTTGTACAAACTATGCGGCAGGAGGTGAAATAGAGATGATTATCGAGAAGGTGCTGAACAATAATGTGCTCCTGACCAAGAACCAGAAGGGCAAGGAGGTTATTGTGATGGGCAGAGGGATTTCCTTCAATAAGGTAGCGGGGGATTATGTTGATCCTGCCAAGGTGGATAAGATTTTTCTGCTGAATGAGAATGAATTCACTGCCCGGCTGACTGAACTGCTGAATGATATTCCGGTAGCTCACCTGGAGCTGGCCAGCGGCATTGTCACCTACGCGAGTGGAGTGCTGCACACGGAGCTGAACGATAATCTCTATCTGACGCTGACGGATCATATCCATTTCGCGCTGGAGCGTTTTGAGAAGGGGATTCAGCTGAAGAATGCGATGCTGTTTGAGATCAAGCGCTTTTACCAGAAGGAATTCGGGATCGGGCTGGATGCCTTGAAGATGATCGAACAGACCACCGGCCTCTCGCTGGGTGAGGACGAAGCCGGCTTCATTGCCTTGCATCTGGTCAATGCCAGAATGGATGGCACGGAGGTTAGATCGACGATCAAGATGACAGAGATCGTTCAGAATATTCTGAATATCGTTACTTATCATTATAAGGTGGTGCTGGACGAGACCTCACTTAACTACTCGCGGTTCCTGACCCATCTGCAGTATTTTTCCATGCGTGTGCTGAAGAAGGAGACCAATAATAGCGGGGAAGAGTTCCTGTACAACCAGGTGAGAATTACCTATGTCAAGGCTTTCGAATGTGTAGGCAAGATCAATGAATATCTGGAGAAATCGCATGGTCAGAGCCTCAGTAAGGATGAATATGTCTATCTGACGATTCACATTCAGCGTGTAACAGAACGCAATAATCTGGAGTAACACATAACAGATAACATACGCAGGACTACAACATTTCATATTTTCATATCATCTTTCAGGGTGTAACTGGTCATGCAGGCAAAACCTGAACTGATGGCAAAAAAGCGTGTACTAACGTCTTTTTTGCCTTGAGTTCAGGTTTTTCTTGTTTGCAGAGGGGAACAAATAGAATACGCTGGCACCATTCGCCTCTGCAGCGATGCTTAAATACAGAACTTTCAAAGGAGCAAACTCAAATGAGCGATAAAGACTTATCCAAAAAAATCATCACACTCGTTGGCGGAGAAGGGAATGTGAATTCCGTCTTTCATTGTGCCACACGCTTAAGATTCAAGCTGAAGGATAACAGCAAAGCCAATAAAGCAGCGCTGGAGAAAACGCCGGGAGTCATTACAGTAGTGGAGAACAGCGGACAGTTCCAGGTGGTCATCGGCAACAATGTCAGCCAGGTCTTCGAGCAGATTATGAAGGAAACCTCGCTTCAGGATGCGGAGAAAAGCGGCAGCGACGAGAGCTCGGAAAGCACCGGAGTTCTGGGCAAAGCGGTGGACATCATTTCGAGCATTTTCTCGCCGATTCTGGGTGCACTGGCCGGGGCAGGGATCCTCAAAGGCTTGCTGGCTCTGATTCTGTCCCTGGAGTGGATTAGCGCCACCAGCGGCACTTACATGATCCTTAATGCGGCTGCCGACAGCGTATTCTATTTCCTGCCTGTCTTCCTGGCGGTTACAGCAGCGCGCAAATTCAAGGCGAATCAGTTCGTGTCGATTGCCATAGCCGGAGCCTTGATCTATCCCGCAGTCATTGCGGCCGTAGGCTCACCAGACCCGCTGCACTTCCTGGGGATCAAGATCGTACTCATCAACTATTCCTCCAGCGTGATCCCGATTATTCTGGCGGTATGGGTGCAGTCGTATGTAGAACGGTGGTTCCGTTCCTTCATTCATGAGTCGGTGCGGAATATTCTTGTTCCCATGTTCGCGCTGCTCATTGTTATTCCGCTTACGTTCCTGGCCTTCGGACCGGTAGGCTCGCTGATCAGTGACGGACTCGCTTCCGGCTATACTTGGCTCTACAATCTAAGTCCGCTTGTGGCCGGAGCCATAGCCGGGGCGTTCTGGCAAGTATTCGTAATCTTTGGTGTACATTGGGGCTTCGTCCCGATCATGCTCAGCAATATTGCTACATTGGGTCAGGATACCATGCTGCCTATTCTCAGTGCGGCCGTTCTGTCGCAGGCCGGGGCTGTATTCGGTGTATTCCTGAAATCGCGGAACCCGCAGCTTAAGGCACTTGCCGGTTCTTCTACACTATCAGCAGTCTTCGGAATTACTGAACCCACGATTTATGGAGTCACTCTGAAGCTCAAAAAACCGTTCATCTACGCTTGTATCTCCGGCGCTATCGGCGGTGCAATTATTGCAACAGGCGGCGCAAGAGCATTGTCCTTCTCACTGCCGGGTCTGCTGGCCCTGCCGACGTATTTCGGCACCGGATTTGTCTGGGTAGTCATTGGTATACTGGTAGCATTTGTACTGTCCACTGTACTGGTGTTAGTACTTGGCTATAAGGAGCCTGAGACAGTTGCTGCGGCATCGGTTAATCCAGGCGGAACCTCGGGTATAACTACACCGACGCTGATTGATAAAGAACTGGTTGTAAGCCCGCTCTCCGGTACGCTGCAGCCGCTCAACACCCTGCCTGACGAAGCTTTTGCTTCCGGCGCCATGGGCAAGGGGATAGTCATTGAGCCCTCTTCAGGCATCTTGACCAGCCCTGTGAACGGTACCGTAACTACTGTATTCCCGACAGGACATGCCATCGGCATCACTTCGGATAGCGGTGCGGAGCTGCTGATTCATGTCGGTGTTAATACCGTGAAGCTTAAGGGGCAGCATTTTACCAAAAAAGTGAAGGAAGGCGACAAGGTGGTCAAGGGTCAGCTATTGCTTGAATTTGACCTTGAAGCCATCCGTGCTGCCGGATTTGTAACTGCAACACCAGTGATTGTGACCAACTCGGCACAATACCTCGATGTGCTTAAGAGCACAGGGACGGAAGTGCCTAGCGGCGAGCTGCTGCTCACACTAATCCGATAAAATGATAGCCTCCCCCGGCCGGGGGAGGCTTCAGTTGTTCTTCAACTTCAAGCAGCACTTCTGCGCCAACGCAGGGGTGCTGCTTGATTTATGTGAAATGTAAGGATTTATCCTGCGTAGAGGAAGTCTCGCTACTCCATGTAAATCTCAACGACGGCAATTGTGCGTTCGCGTGACAGGTCAAGGAACCTGCCTTCGCTCTGCACAAGCGGACGGAAGACATCCAGCGGGTTGTTCATCACGATGACACCCATATCACCGGTGTTCAGCAGGACGCGCTTCCCGATGAAGTTAGGCATCAGATGATTGATGAAGGCCTGAACCGGTTTGCCGTTCAGCTTACCGAAGCTAAGGGAGTTGATCTCACGCAAAACGGAAATTAGCTCCTGCTTGGACTGATAGACCCGGTGAGTGGTCATAGCGCTGTAAATATCCGCAACGGCTGCAATCTGGGCGTAAGGGTGAATGGCTGTCTTAGTCAGCTGCTTGGGATAACCGGAGCCGTCCTCGCGTTCATGATGCTGCAAGGCAACCAGAGCTGTGAAAGGATCGTTCATGGAATTCTGTATGATTTCGTAACCGTAAACCGTATGTAATTTGATCTCTTCGTATTCATCAGGCGTTAATTTGCCGGGTTTGTTCAGAATGGCGGGGGAGATGCGGCATTTGCCGATATCAATCAGGTATCCCGCACGGCCGATCTCGTAACACTCTGACTTAGAATAGCCAAGCCACGTAGCCAGATAATACGAGAGCATGCCAACCTGAAGGGAATGGTTATAGGTATAATTATCCTCCCGGTCCAGCAACAGCAGGAGGGTTACTACATCCTTGTGTTTGTCTAGCGAGGATAAGGTCGGCTGAAGAATATCATCCACTACAGACTGATTGAAGCTGCCTTTGCTGAGCGCTTCCATATATAGAGACTCAAAGCCGTCAATCATGGTATCGAAGCTGTTGGTTGCGGCCTGGATAATTGAGGTCCGGCTGGAAGGGGCGGGTTCTTCCTGTACCGTGTCAATATCTACATAATCAACGCCGTGCTGTATCAGCTTGGCGATTTCCTCCATTTGCAGCCGTGATCCCTTAGGGAGTACATGCAGCCCGCGAGAGCTGAAGGTATCCATCTGCAGATGATCACCCGGTTTAAGATCCATCACGTGTACTCTCAATGAATAGGCCACCTTACTATAGCAATTTTTTACAGCATAGCAACAAAGTCCGCAATATTCAATGGTGTAAGAGTACTGATTGTAGCTTGCAGATTGTGCAACCCGCTGGTCCTAACCTGTTGTGTTTCTGTGCATATTCGCGGAAGGGGAACGGTCCGGTTAACCGCCGGACACGGGCGGAATGAAGGCTACCTCTGAGCCTTCGGTAATATCTGTATCATCAGGCGCATATTCCTGATCAACGGCTACCAGGGATACACCGATCTGCGGCGCAGCATCGGGATAGGAGGCGGAGAGGAGTTCCTTCAGCCGGCCAGCTGTTACAGGGGACTCATGGGCGTGGAAGACCAGAGTGGAGGAGCCGATAATTTCGGCCAGACCGGCGAACAGCCGGATAGAGATATGCATGTGTTCTTCACCCTTTCTGGACTTAAGCTTAGGACAGCTTATAATGATTACAATATACCATATTGAGTCTGAAAATGTTATGCTAACTCTAGAACAGAACAAGCCTGCCGCTTACTTTATAAACGGCTGTACAAGTGGGAGGGAAGCCAGCTTATGAAGCCTGGGCCGCAAAGATTAACCATTATTCATACCAATGATATACATAGCCACTTTGAAATGATGAGTCCGCTCGCGGCATTGATATCCGCGATGAAGGCAGCGGCGGGCGAGGAGCCGGTGCTGCTGCTTGATATCGGAGATCATATGGACCGCGCTGCCGTAGAGACGGAAGGCACGATGGGACAGGCCAACATCGATATTATGAATTTGACCGGATACGATGCAGTCACCATCGGTAATAACGAAGGCCTCACCTTCTCGAAGGAGATGCTCTCAGCCATATTCACAGGCATCCAGTGTCCTGTAGTATGCTGCAATTTCCTGGAGTCCGCCACCGGTGAGCCGCCGCACTGGATGCAGCGCCGCGCGGTTCTGGAGAAAGACGGGATCAAGATTGGACTAACTGGTGCGACGGCGGCGTTCACCTCCTTCTATTCCTTGCTCGGCTGGGATGTGCTGGACCCGGAAGAGGCACTGCGCGAGCAGGTTCAGCTGCTTGCCCCGCAGGTGGATATCGTGATCATTCTGTCACATCTGGGGCTGCCCGCAGACCAGAGGCTGGCAGAGAAGCTGGAAGGCGTGCATGCCATTCTGGGCGGGCACACCCACCATATGCTGGAGCAGCCGCAGATGATTAACGGGACAGCCGTATGCGGCGCCGGCAAATTCGGCCGGTACGCCGGACGGGTGGTCTTCGAGCGGGAGCAGCCAGGCGGATCGTTTCACCTGGCCGAAGGAGGCTGCACGGCAGTCGATCCTGCCTTGACGGAGGAGCTTATCGCTCCGGCGGCGGCGATCCATCTGCTGCGCGGGCGTGAAGCCCTGGAGGAGACGGTTGCCATCAGCGACCGCATGCTGCCGCTGGACCTGCAGGGGGAATCTCCTTTTGGCAACCTGCTGGCACAGGCGGTCCGCCAGTTCACAGGCAGCCCCATCTCGCTTGTTAATACAGGCCAGCTGCTTGGCCCGCTGCCGGAGGGCAACATCACCGCGGGCATGCTGCATGCCTTATGTCCTTCTCCGATTAATCCCTGTATTGTACAGCTGACAGGCAAGGATATCCGCACTGCACTGGAACAGAGTCTGATGGCAGAGTTCCGCAATAAGGTCATCTATGGATACGGCTTCCGGGGAGAAGTACTGGGCACCTTGGCCGTGGACGGATTAAAAATCTTGTACGATCCAAGGGTCATGCCTTATGATAACGGTATTGCGATTTTTGCCGGCGGGGAGCAGCTGGAGGATACCAAGGTATATAGTGTCGGCACGCTGGATATGTTTACGTTCCGTACAGGCTATGAGAGTATAGCCAACGGCCGGGAGGCGGTATTTATGCTTCCTCATTTCCTGCGCGATCTGCTGCGGATGGAGCTGCAGCGGCCGGGGAGTCTGGATGAGTGTGAAGCGGTTCGCTTGGAGAGGCAATCCACCTGATGATCCACACCATGTTTAATCAAATTGATAGTTAACGCATTACCAGGTTTCATTGACTAGATCAGGAGGAGTAATATGGATACAATTACAGCCATTATTCTGGCAATTGTGGAAGGAATTACGGAGTTCATTCCGGTTTCTTCGACGGGACACATGATTTTAACGACTAAGCTTCTGGGCTTCAATGAGCAGGATTCGATTATGAAGACTTATGAGATTGTGATTCAGCTGGGGGCCATACTGGCCATTGCGCTGGTTTACCGTCAGCGGATTGTGAATCTGCTCGGCTTCGGCCGCAGAGACAGAGGGGGCGTAATGCCGGCAGCCCGCCTGAACCTGATTCATGTGCTGCTGGGCATTGTGCCTGCGCTCGCTGTAGCTTTTTTTGCAAGGGACTTTATCAAAAGCCTCTTCGGGGCATCCACCGTCCTCTGGGCACTGGTAGCAGGCGGTATTCTGATGATCATTGCCGAATGGGTCAACAAACGCAAGATCCGCGTGACGGCGCATGACCTGGATGATCTGTCCTACGGGCAGGCACTTTCGATCGGACTGTTCCAGATTATTTCCGTCCTCTGGCCCGGGTTCTCCCGTTCCGGCTCGACGATTTCCGGGGGGATGCTGAGCGGGGTGAGCTACAAGGCTTCAGCCGACTTCTCCTTCCTGATCGCGATTCCGATTATGTGCGCGGCCTCGGGGTATGAGCTATTGGATTCGTATAAGAATTTCACGAGCGAGACCATCGGGTATTTTGTCATCGGCTTCATCATTTCCTTCATCGTGGCCTATGTGGTGGTGGTTCTGTTCATGAGAATGATCCAGAAGATCAGACCGACGCATTTTGCCATCTACCGCTTCATACTTGCAGCCGCCTTCTGGCTGTTTATTATGCGTTGATTCTCAGCCTGGCATCACAGAAAAGCAATTTTACCGTTAAAGGCAGGAGTGAGCCAAGGTGCGTCTAGTATCCGTCAATCGGCTTCAGCCGGGAATGAAGCTGGGTAAAAAAATATATAATGATGAAGGGCTGGTTCTGCTCGCGGACGGAGTGGAGCTTACCGATCCCTTGATCAAGCGGCTCGCCAGAATCGATATCGGCTATATCTATATTGAGGATTCACTCACGGAGGATATTGTGATTCCCGGAATGCTGCAGGATGAGACGCGTAATCAGGCGCTCAAGGTGATCCGTAACCAGTTCCAGCAGATGTCTGGCGCCTCGGGGATTACCAAAGGCTTTTATCATCTGGACAAGAAATTCTCCAAGGTGATGGATTCCATCCTCGACGACATGTCCCTGCAAGAGGACCCGATGATCATGCTGCTTGACATGCACACGGCTGATAATTACCTGTACGTCCATTCCCTGAACGTATGCCTGTATACGCTGGTGCTCGGCATTGCCCATGGCTACAGCAAAGAAGAGCTGCGGGTCATCGGGCTTGGGGCGCTGCTGCATGATATCGGCAAGACGCAGATTCCTGTCAAAATTGTACAAAAGCCCGGTATGCTCAGCGAGGAGGAATTCCGCCATATGCAGGCGCATACCGAGATTGGATACCGCATTCTCAAGGAAGAGCCGAATATTCCTCTGCTGGCGGCTCACTGTGCTCTGCAGCATCATGAACGGATTGATGGTTCCGGCTATCCGCGCGGCCTGACGGGTCCGCAGATCCATGAATATGCGAAATGGCTGGGCGTAGCAGATTCCTATGATGCGATGACCTCCAACCGGATCTACAAAAAAGCCATGCTGCCCCATCAGGCGGTAGAAGCGCTGTATGTCGGCTCTGGAACCCTGTACGAACAAAAGCAGCTGGAGTTATTCAGAGACCGTGTGGCCATCTATCCGCTGGGACTTACGGTGAAGCTCAGCTCCGGCGAGAGCGGTGTGGTGGTCAAGATTGATCCCAGCACGCCGCATCGGCCTGTTGTCCGGGTGCTGAACGGACCCGAAGGCGAAACGGTTACCCCCTATGAACGTGATCTCAGCAAAGCCCTCTCTGTAGTCATTGTGGATGTGACGGACGGGGGAGAACCTGTAGTGAAAAGTACCGGATAGGTGTTCTGCGCAGCGAGGAGAGAATAGGGTATCTGCAGGAATTGCGGAGCTGTATTCTCCGCCTTGCTGTTTTTTTGAGTAGTCGTGGTATGATATAGCTTAAGTTATCGTTCTTTTTCTTTTGTTTTGGGTTAATAATAAGGAATAAGCATTAAAGGAGCCTTAAGAAATGAGTATATTAGAGCCATCATCTATAATCCCTGTAAAAGAGCTGTCGCCGGAGTATGATCCGTGGGACCCGATTACTTCACTCCGCGAATACGGGCAGCATGTACTGACCAGTGTAGAGATGACGGTCACGAATCTGTGCAACATGCGCTGCGAGCATTGCGCCGTCGGCGATAGTCTCACGATGAAAGAGGGAGAGCTGCTGCCTTTGACCCAGATGCTGAAGCGTCTGGAGGAGGTAGAGCACCTGCAGACCATCAGCATTACGGGCGGGGAGCCGATGTTCCGTGCAGGAACGGTGGAGAATACTATCGTACCGCTGCTGAAATATGCACGGGAGCGGGGTATCCGTTCACAGATCAACTCGAACCTGACCATGCCATATTCCCGTTATGAGCAGCTGCTCCCTTACCTGGACGTTATGCATATCTCGTTCAACTATGTGAACGGCGATGACTTCCACGAGGTGGGCTTCGCGAACAGCGGTCACCCGGTCTCGAAGGAGGCCGCCTATCGGCTGTATGACACGATGCTGGAGAATTCCCGCCGGCTGAGCAGCGATGGAATGCTGATCTCTGCCGAGTCGATGATCAACTACCGTACACACACCAAGCTTCCCGAGATTCACCGGCTGATTGGGGACATGGGGGCAAGACGTCATGAGGTACACCCGATGTACGCCTCCAGCTTCGCTTCGAAGCTGCCTGTGCTGTCGCTCCGGGAGATGAATACTGCGATTCATTCCCTCCTGGATCATCGTGACCCGGAGATGTGGATGCTGTTCGGCACGCTGCCGTTCTTCGCCTGCAGCTTCCTGGAGGAAGACCAGCAGCTGCTAAGCAGACTGCGCAGCGAGAAGAATGTAACGCTGCGTAATGATCCGGACGGAAGAAACCGGGTTAATGTGAACCTGTTCACGGGCGACGTCTTTGTAACGGACTTCGCCGATATATCCGCGTTTGGCAATATCAGCAGCGCGAAGCTGGATGATATTTTCACCGAGTGGCAGACTAAGCATCCCTTGAATCAGCAAGTGAATTGTTACTGCGATGCCGCAGGCTGCTGCGGGCCTAACCTGCTCGTGGCCGATATGTATTATCCCGGGGTCGATTTCAAAACCAGAAAAGCGATCACCTTGTAGAAATGGGGCGTTATTATAGTGCATACGGAATTTGACATAGGAAGATTAGTGCTTAATCTTTTGCTCGTTCTGGTGCTCGTATTATTAAATGGTATCTTCGTTGCGGCGGAATTCTCACTGGTCAAGGTCAGACAATCCCGTCTGACCCAGCTGGTCAGCGAAGGCAACAAAATGGCCGGATATGCGCTGAAGGTCAACAAGCGGCTGGATTCGTATCTCTCAGCCACCCAGTTCGGGATTACACTTGCTTCTCTTGGACTCGGCTGGGTCGGGGAACCGGCGATCTCGGAACTCCTGGTGGAGCCTCTGATGTACCAGATCGGTGTTACTGACCAAACGTTAATCTCTACGGTATCTGTGATCGTCGGCTTCTCCATTATTACCTTCTTACATATTGTGCTGGGGGAACTGGCACCGAAATCGCTGGCTATCCAAAAAACAGAAGGCTCGGCACTGCTGTTGTCCGCTCCGCTGATGTTCTTCTATAATCTGTTTCTGCCCTTCATTTGGGTGCTGAATGCGTCAGCGAACGCTCTGCTGAGACTGTTCGGCGTAGAGCCGGCCAGTGAAGCCGAGGCTGCCCATTCAGAGGAGGAAATCCGCATTCTGATGAATCAGAGCGCGAAGAGCGGGGTGATCGATCAGGATGAAATGAAGCTGATGGACAACATCTTCGAATTCTCGGACCTGCTGGCCCGTGAGGTGATGCTGCCGCGTACCGATATGGATGTACTATACAGCAATCTTCCGCTGGAGGAGAACATGCGGATCATTACGGAAACGAAGCATTCGCGTTATCCGGTGGCCTTAGAAGATAAGGACCGGATTATCGGCTTCATCCATATCACGGATCTGCTGTTCGCCCCACCTGAGCAGCAAAATGATCTGGCTTCCCTGGTCCGGCCGATTCTGAATGTACCGGAATCGATGGAGATTAGCCATGCGCTGCGACTGATGCAGAAGAACAAGGCCCAGTTGACGCTGGTGGTCGACGAGTACGGCGGAACTGCGGGGCTGCTGACCGCTGAAGAGATCCTGGAGGAGATCGTCGGCGATCTGCATGACGAGTTCGAGGATGAACGTCCCAGCGTGGAGCGTAACGGGGATTACATCTCCGTGGAGGGCCGGATGCTGATTGAAGACGTCAACGATCTCACGGGCGTTGTAATTGAGGATGACGAGGTGGATTCCATCGGCGGCTGGCTGTTCAAGGAGCTGGAGGGCAATCCGTCCAAGGGCAAGAAAGTTGTAGTTGGCGATGTCACCTTCGAGGTGGAGGAGTCCACCCGGCTGCGGATCACCCGGATCAACATCCACCGCGAGCCTTCTCCAGAGCCTGAAGAGGATGCGGAAGGTTGGGAAGAAGATAAAGAGTAAGCGGAGTATAGTCCGCGCTCTTTTGTTATAACATCTTTGTGAAGTATTTTGGAGACTCTGAGAAACCTTGCCGATTATAGAACCGATGTGCGTCAACCCTCCGGGAATGGCAATGTACCTGGATTCTGTCGCAGTTTCTCTTTTTAGCTGCCTGGCTTGCGTATTCTTCAACTTCACGTCCAATGCCTGTACTTCTTGTTGTTGAATCAACAACAAGATAACTAATGCAAGCAATGTCCCCTGGAAGAGCTAGCTGGGGAATATAATGCAACGAAATGCAAGCTACAACTCGTCCCTCATATTCATATACCATTAGCTCTTCGTCAGGATGAGCGATTAACTTTTCTATATTGCCTTTAATAAAAGAGCCGGTATTAGGATATCCCAACAGGTCAAGTAAAGAGGATATTTCCTTCCAATCATCGGCGGTTGCTTGTCTAATCATTGCGTACACTCCTCCATGCAAGAGATATTGAAACAACATCAACAATATCCCCTGAGAAAGAGTGTGTCCAGAACCACAATCAGGTCAATTTTATCGTCGGCTGGTACTTGATAAGGAGCAGGCAGGAGAGATGTGTTCTTACCCGTGATGTGATGCGCTTTAAATGAGGTAAGTTAATACCCAGTGGAAAGCTCCGCCTGCAGCCGAAGAGGATACAGAGGACGCGGAGGAAGAGAGAGTATGCTGAAGAGCCGCCGGAATAGCGGCTACCTTTACAACAGGGTACATCAAGCAGCCATGACAGGGCTGCTGATGTACCTTGTTTTTTTGCGCAGGGGTTCTTTTCCCTTCAGGAGCGGTCATAAGTTAGTTACGAAGGTAACTGTCAAAGATCTGGAAGCATGAAGGTATGCTCTCAACAATTAAGAGGAGGAATGATCATTGAACTCCCAGGATCGTGTATGGACACCGTACAGGGGACCGTTTGATCCTTGTCCGCCGGTGCCGTTCAAGACGTATGTTGTGCCGCCGAATCAATTCGTCACGTTTCAGCCCCCGAATCTGCCGCAGTTCTCCCTGCCGGAGGCGCTTAAGCATGGAACGTTATGGCCATCGCTATACAGCCCTTATGAGTCCAAGTTCAAAGGAGGGAAGTAGGCTATGGAAGCTAATCCTTGCGAGCCCCGTTATTACGAGATGCTGGAGCAGCTGCAGGTCCTTGATTTTGCACTCGTCGAGCTGAATCTGTTCCTGGATACTCATCCGGAGGATGTGAAGGCGATTGAGCAGTTCAATCAGCTGACCTATGAGCGCACCAAGCTGGCGAACCAGTTCCAGGAGCTATACGGACCTCTGCAGAATTTCGGCCGTGCCTATTCTAAGGCTCCATGGCAATGGATCGAGAGTCCCTGGCCTTGGCAAGTCTAAGACATGAAGCCGGAAATGAAATAGCCTTAAGGAGGGGGAAGTTCACGAATGTGGATCTATGAGAAAAAGCTGCAATACCCGGTGCGTGTCGGCAAATGTGATGTGCGGATGGCCCGGTATCTGATGGAGCAATACGGCGGTGCGGACGGCGAGCTGGCTGCGGCGCTGCGCTATATGAACCAGCGGTATGCTATACCCGATAAGGTAATTGGGGTACTAACGGATATTTCCACCGAGGAATTTGCCCATTTGGAAATGATTGCCACAATGATCTACAAGCTGACCAAGGATGCCTCGGTGCAGGAGCTGGAAGCCGCAGGCTTAGGCCCGAACTATGCGCAGCGGGATCATGCGCTGTTCTACAACAACTCTGCCGGTGTTCCGTTCACAGCCGCCTACATTGCGGCCAAAGGCGATCCGATCGCTGACCTGTATGAGGACATCGCCGCAGAGGAGAAGGCCCGGGCTACATACCAGTGGCTGATTGACATGACCGACGATGTGGATCTGCAGGACAGCCTCAAGTTCCTGCGCGAGCGGGAGATCATTCATGCGATCCGGTTCAAGGAATCGGTGCAGATTTTGATTGAGGAGAAGGATAAGAAGCGGGTGTTCTAGCAATGAGGGATGCACAAATGAAATAGATCGTTTGATAAAAAGAGCCACAGGAGCTGAACTGTGACCCACAAGAAAGACACTTTGAAAAAAGTGACCATCTTGTGGGTCTTTTGTGTTTTAATCAGAATATTGGAAAAGGAGCGGGATAAGGCTGTGGGAAACTTAAATCGAACCCTATTTACGGAAGATATCATCAGAAGATTAGAGAAGAATCCAAATGTTCAGCGAGTATCCGAGACGAATATTTCGTATACTGCTGAGTTTAAGTTGGCGGCAGTGAAGGCCTACAACGAGGGGACACCCCCGTCAGAAATATTTCTTAGGGCGGGCTTTGACCTGGATCTCATCGGTTCTAAAAAACCAAAGCATAGTTTGAAACGCTGGAGAGATAGCTTTGCTAAATATGGTGAACTGGGACTACTGGAAGAACGGCGTGGCAAAGGCAGCGCTGGGCGAAAGCCTGCAAGTCCCTTGTCTGCTGACGAAGAACTGAAGCGCGCAAAGGCGAAGATCAAATTACTAGAAGCTGAGGTCGACTTTCTAAAAAAGCTCGAAGCGCTCGAACGGAACAAAGGAAGACCTTAACACCTTCGGAGCGCTACGAGATCATTTATTACACCCTGAGAGCCCATGGACTCAGCCGCATGACGCGTTATTTCTGTGAAGTCGCCGCCGTGAGCACCAGTGGCTATTACAGATGGCTGGGCTCCGAGCAAAGACGCCAACTTCGTACAGCCGACGACGAACGTGACCTTGTTCTTATTAAGCAACACTTCGACGCATTACAAGGAAGAGCTGGCGCTTTGGTGATTAAGATGCGTTTGGAGCACCTCAGCGGGGTCACCATGAACCACAAGAAGATTCGCCGATTAATGCGTAAGTTTAACCTTGTCGCGGCCATACGGCAAGCTAACCCGTACCGTAAGATGGCAAAGGCTACGCAGGAGCATCAGACCTGTGCAAACTTACTGAAACGCCAATTTGACCAGAACGAGCCGGAGAAAGTCTTTCTAACCGATATCACGTATCTGCGGTACGGAAACGGACAGTGGGCTTATCTTTCGTGCATAAAAGATGGAGCAACGAGACAAATTCTTGCCGACTGTGTAGCAGGGACACTAGAGTTACCACTCGTTGAAAAGACGATTCGGCGCCTGCTGGAACGGCTGGATGGAAACCTTCATCCAGAAGCCATTTTCCACTCCGATCAGGGCATGCACTACACGCATCCTAAAACTCGTCTTCTCATTGAGCAGGCAGGTTTTCAACAGTCCATGTCCCGTAAAGGGAACTGTTGGGATAATGCATCGATGGAGTCATTCTTTGGGCATATGAAAGATGAAATGAGCGTTCGAGATTGTCAGAATCTTACGGAAGTCAGGGCTCGTGTTTCGGAATATATTGCCTACTATAACTCCGAGCGATACCAATGGACATTAAAAAAGATGACTCCTGACGAATTCAGGAGTCATCTCCTAGCGAGCTAGCTCTAGGGTGTTTCTTTTAAACCGTCCTCAAATCGGGTCACAGTTCAAGCAGCATCTGTGGCTCTTTTTACATTCTCTGTGAGTTACATACTGTTATTTTAGATGCTATCCTTGCGCTGTGGGACGGACCACTATTTCATTGACGTCCACATCATTTGGTTGCTCAATTGCGAAGGCAATAGCTTTAGCAATAGAGTAGGGGGATAACGCAATTTTCTGATAAGCCTCGAGTTTGGCCTTCATCTCCGGGTCCTGTATGGCTTCCAGGGCATCAGAATGTGTGGATCCCGGTGTGGTTGTGTATCCCGGTGAGACGATCGTTACGCGAAGCTTATCGCCGGCCTCTTGACGCAGGCCCTCAGAAATCGCACGAACCGCAAGCTTTGTGCCTGCATAAACCGTCATATTAGGCAGAACGTTATAGGCTGCCGTAGAAGCAATGTTAATAAAATGTCCTGAGACCTGATTCCGAAAGGTGGGTAGTGCCGCTGCTATCCCATATAGAACTCCTTTAATGTTGATGTCGATCATATCTTCCCATTCCTCGACCCGCAGATCGTCAAGAGGAGACATTGGCATGATCCCCGCATTGTTGATAAGAACATCAAGCTTACCAAATTTCTCACATGCCAATTGGACAAGGTTTGAAAGGTCTTCTGACCGCTTCACGTCAGTCACTAGATAAGCTGCCTTACCTCCAGACTTCTCAATACGGTTAACTATAGCTTCAAGCTGATCCAATCGCCGCGCGCCAAGTACGACTCGGGCTCCTCTCTCGGCAAGCAGCATTGCAGTTGCTTCACCGATCCCGCCACTCGCGCCTGTAATTACAATTACTTTGTCTTTTATACCGGACACACTCATCACTTCTTTCTCCTGTAATATATTTTTTTACACAATTTATTTTAAGAAAAGTTGGGGTTCAGTCGATAGACAATTCATGCCCTTTCCTTGCCTAATCCCGCCAGATAAGTATAATGGGTCTAAATGATTTGAATAAAAGAGGTTGGTGCATAAACTTGAAAGAGCTCATTTCTGAGTTAGTCCGGTACATTGAGCGTCATACACCGATGGATGGCGTACATAGCATGGTAATTCCTGAGCTTTATTTCAGACGTCAATCTCAGCAGTCAGGGCCAGTGTACAGCAACAGCCATCCTTCCCTTTACATCATTGCCCAAGGTTCGAAAACAGTTGAATTAGCAGAGGAAAGATATGATGTTGTTCCAGCGAATTATTTGGTCTCTTCGGTTCATCTGCCTTTAATCGGACAAATTAACCAGGCATCACCAAGCCATCCGTACCTAAGTTTACAACTGACCTTCCATCCAGATATTCTTCTCGATGTAACGAAAACATCCAGTCCTTCGAAGAAGTTCACTACTGAACGAGGGATCCTATTAAATCCGTCTACCCCGGACTTGCTTAAAGCGGTTTTACGCCTTGTAGAACTACTGGAGACCCCCGGTGATATTGAGGTTCTGGCTCCCTTGATCATAAAAGAAATATTTTACAGGGTCCTTCAAGGTGAGAAGGGGGAACTGCTGAAGCAGTTTGCTGTGAAAGGCAGCTATGCACTTTGCATCTCAGAAGCGATACAATGGATCAACCATAATTATTCCGAGCCTTTAATCATTGATGAGTTGGCTAAGACAGTCCAAATGAGTCCGCGGACCTTGCATAGACATTTCAAGAAAGTAACGGCTATGAGTCCGGTTCAATATCAAAAGATGATTCGCTTGCAAACTGCACGACGAATGCTGCTTACAGAAAAGCTGGATGCAGCTAACGCCGGATTTCGTGTTGGATATGAAAGTCCTTCACAATTTAACCGAGAATACGCCCGCTTATTTGGACGTCCCCCGATAAGAGATATTCATGATTTACGCGGTGAGTCTAATCTGTAAAACATAACTGATAACCTCAATGCGCAGAAGAATTTGCCCATCTGGAAATGATTGCCACAATGATCTACAAGCTGACCAAGGATGCCTCGGTGCAGGAGCTGGAAGCCGCAGGCTTAGGCCCGAACTATGCGCAGCGGGATCATGCGCTGTTCTACAACAACTCTGCCGGTGTTCCGTTCACAGCCGCCTACATTGCGGCCAAAGGCGATCCGATCGCTGACCTGTATGAGGACATCGCCGCAGAGGAGAAGGCCCGGGCTACATACCAGTGGCTGATTGACATGACCGACGATGTGGATCTGCAGGACAGCCTCAAGTTCCTGCGCGAGCGGGAGATCATTCATGCGATCCGGTTTAAGGAATCGGTGCAGATTTTGATCGAGGAGAAGGATAAGAAGCGGGTGTTCTGAGCGTTGATGCTACTGAAGTAGGTTATCCACAGGTCAGTTCGTCCACTTAACTATGAATAGATACTCTTGAAACACATGAAGAAATCGTTCTATTGGTAAAATGGGGATACCAGTCATCGTCATCCATTTTATAAAGAACGGTTTCTTTATGCATTCTGAAGTCTGGACAGCCTATATTCGAGTTTAAGGGATGGTTGTATAGCCTGATAAAGAATTTTGTGGTAGTGTTATTTGATATTAACCTTAGGAGGAAAAATATTGAATTTCAAAAGAGTTTATACAGTCTGGACAGTCATTCTTCTGCTGTTTGCACTGCCTGGCTGCGGTAATAATGAAGCCGTTAGTATGGAGCCGGATACATTCTCCAAACAGGACATGGCCATCTTCAAGGCAGATAATAGCAAGGAAAGGGTTAGCTATGGTATGAGCCGCAAGGCCGCAGAGAAGGTGCTGGGGAAGGGTACGGTAGGCCTGCCTAATTCGTATTCTTATGAATTCGGAGTGAGTGTAATCTATCGAGATAATAAGGTCGTCTCCATGGCGATGGCGGGAGAACCGCAGGGGGTCTACCGGACCGCTAGGGGAGCAGAATTAGGGATGAGTAAGACAAGGATTAAAGAGCTGTATGGAACGAAAGCTGCGATAGAGAATGACAAATATATGGATTATTACTACAACTCCGAATCAGGACAGTTGTATGAAAGGGCAGTTAAGGAATGGAACTCGCTCACCGGAGATGCGCTCAGGGACATACAGATGCTTTCGACATTGTATGATGAAGCAGGGAATGCCAGGATAATCATACTGATGGACGGGCAGGTAGCTAACACTGCGCAATAATCTGTGAGTGTTCTTCCATAGCTCTGGAACAGCATTCCTGCATTGTTAATATTGTTTCGCTATATAGTAGGTATAACCCGAAGTGTTACATAGAACTGTACATAACGCCTCCATGACCAGTGAAACTGGCGGAGGCGTTTTGCCGTAAATCCAATACCATAAGAAGGGAATGTGAGATTTTGCTGTCTAGATTGAACTCATTGCAGAGAAGATAAAACAAGAACGTATGTACCTTTTGTTATGTCGAATTCCACTAAAATGGAATGAACTCACAAGAGACAAGCAGGATATAACAGGAGGCGACTAAAATACCCTTACCGCATGATGAGGCTTTTAAGAAGCTGCTGGAGACGTTCTTTCAGGAATTTATTGAGTTGTTTTTTCCTGAGCTGGATCTGCTGCTGGAGATCCGCTACAAAGGATGTGAACTCTTTTGGTATGTTTTCATGCGTTTTTCTGAAATAACCATTAATAACCAGAATATCAAAGGAAATGATAGTATGACTTCGTTGGGGGAGTGTACAAGGGCCTAGAGGTATCCATATGTAAAATTATGTATAATTTTGAGCGTTGAGGAAACCTGCGTTTAGACTTACACTAAATATGTAAATAAATACCAAATAATCAGATGGAGGAAGGCGATCAAGGCGGCTGAGCCGATCAAGCTAATCAAACTGATTAAGCCGATCTAAGCCGTAATGCATACTCTCTCATACATCGTGACAAATATCCGCATGTAAGTCCCATACCATCAGAAAGGAATGTGAAATTTTGTGAACAGAGTTGCATTGGTTAGTCCCTTACGGACTGCAGTTGGTTCATTTAACAACGGACTTTAGACACTAAGTGCTACAGAATTAGGAGCAAATGTGATGACGGCCTGCCTTCAGCAAAGCCATGTAGAACCTGCGTTAGTGGAGCAGATATATCTGGGCAATGTCCTTCAGGCGGGAGAGGGCCAGAATCCTGCCAGACAGGCGGCGCTGCAAGCCGGTTTCCCGATTGAAGTCCCTGCAACAACTATTAACACCGTTTGCGGTTCTGGGCTTCATGCCGTCGCTTTAGCTTACAACTCTATTCGGGCTGAACAAGGGAGTATCCTCATGGCCGGAGGGATGGAGAGTATGTCGAATGCCCCTTATGTCCTGAGAAATGCAAGAAACGGCTATAAACTTGGGAACAGCGAGCTGGTAGATACCGTGGTGTCTGACGGCCTGACCTGTCCGATCAATAAATATCATATGGGTATTACTGCCGAGAACATTGCTGAGAAATATCATATTTCACGATTGGAGCAAGATGAATTTGCTTATGACAGCCAGATCAAGGCCGCCGAAGCTAAACGGAACCAGGTTTTTGCCGAGCAGATTGTGCCCGTGATGACCACCACTAGAAAGGAAAGCGTATGGTTCTCGGAGGACGAGCATGTAAGAGGAGAGGTCAGCATAGAAAAGCTTGCTCATCTAAAGCCAGCTTTTAAGGAAAACGGGTCGGTTACTGCTGGGAATGCCTCGGGGATCAATGATGGAGCGGCTGCTGTGCTGGTCATGTCGGAAGACAAATGCAAGGAGCATGAGGTAGAGCCTTTAGCTTATATTAGGGGGTATTCACTGGTGGGCGTAGACCCTGCGTATATGGGGATGGGTCCGGTAAGGGCCATTAAGTCGCTGCTTAAGAACCAGAACATTCCTCTTGAGGCCATCGATTTGTTCGAGATTAATGAAGCCTTTGCGGCACAGGCCATCGCGGTATTGCATGAGCTTGAGATTAACCCGGAGAAGGTGAATGTTAACGGCGGCGCGATAGCGATTGGACATCCTGTCGGGGCCAGCGGAGCCAGGGTACTCGTTACGCTGGTCCATGAAATGGTCCGAAGCTCTAAACATTACGGTATAGCCAGCTTGTGCATCGGAACGGGGATGGGCATTGCCATGCTGGTTGAGAACGCACGTTATTAACACAATTCTGACAGAAAGGGAGTTTAAGATCATTATGAATGCAAAAGAGGTGCTATCGCTGCAATCCATGCCTGCGGCTAGTCCTGGTTACGGGCGTCCGCCCTACCGCTTCATTGACCGTGAATTTATGGTCATCACTTATGAATCCGACCCTGCGGCGATCAGACAGGCGGTCCCGGAACCCTTGCAGCCGGATGGCAGTAACACCGTGTCTTATGAATGGATCAAGATGCCTGATTCGTCGGGCCTGGGAAGCTATGAGGAGAGCGGGATCGTGATTCCGTGTACCTTTCAGGGGGAGCCCTGCAATTTTGTAGCCCAGATGTATCTGGATAATGCGCCTGCCATTCTGGGAGGACGGGAAATCTGGGGGTTCCCCAAAAAGTGGGCCTCTCCCCGCCTGACCGTTGCAGGCACAGAGACGCTGACCGGCACGCTGCACTATAACGATGTCCTGGTGGCCGTGGGAACGATGCCTTATAAGCATAACCTGCTGGATACAGAGGACACTGCTAGAGCTATCGCCAAAACCCAAGTGAATCTGAAGCTGATTCCCGATGTGGATGGGACCCCTAAGATTGCGCAGCTGGTTGCCTACACTCTTGAAGATGTTCACGTAAAGGGCGCTTGGACCGGGCCGGCCCGCTTAAGCCTGATTCCTCATGTGAGTGCCCCTGTGGCCGATTTACCGGTGAAGACGTATCACGGGGGAAAGCATTTTATTGCCGATCTAACGCTGCCTTATGGGAAAGTCATTCATGATTATCTCCAATAACCAGCTTGTCTCCAAATAATGAACAAGGAGCCTGAAATCTATGATAAACAAATTAATCTCCGCCGAAGACGCCGTGAAGAGGGTGAAGGATGGAGATACCGTGATGGTTGGCGGTTTTCTGGCTGGAGGCCACCCCGAAGAGCTGGTGCGTGCGCTTGTCGAGACGCAGTCAGCCGGTCAGCTCTCGCTAATTTCCAATGATACCGGCACCCCGGAATTATCGATCTATAAGCTGGTTAAAAGCGGCCGGGTCAAGCGCATCTATGCCTCCTACATCGGCTCCAATCCAGAGACCGGAAGACTGCTAATGACTAAGGAAGCCGAGGTGAATCTTTTTCCGCAGGGCACGTTAGCTGAGAAAATCCGGGCCGGAGGAGCGGGGCTGGGCGGTGTGTTAACTCCTGTAGGAGTAGGAACGATTGTCGAGGAAGGCAAAAGAAAGCTTGATATCGACGGGAGGGAGTATCTGCTAGAGCTGCCTCTCCATGCAAATGTGGCACTGATCCGGGCCCATAAGGCGGACGAGGCGGGGAATCTTGTGATTGACGGCTCTTCCCGGAACTTCAATTTCGTGATGGCGATGGCGGCGGATTATGTAGTAGCTGAGGTAGATACTTATGTTAAGCTCGGGGAGATTGATCCCAATCATGTCAACGTCCCTGGAATTTTGATTGATGCTATTGTAAAGGTGGGGAATACGCATGAATAACCGGGAATTTATTGTGAGAAGAATCGCCCAGGAGTTCAAAGACGGTGATGTAGTGAATCTGGGGATCGGGATGCCGACCCTGGCAGTAGACTATATTCCTGATCATGTCCAGATTATGCTACAGGCGGAGAACGGAATTCTCGGAGTAGGCCCCAAGGCGGCGAAGTCTGAGGAAAACATCGACTGTATCGATTCTGGCGGCAGCTTCGTGACCACGATGGCCGGCGCCTGCTATTTTGACAGCGCGGTCTCCTTCTCAATCATCCGTGGAGGGCATGTGGATATTACCGTGCTGGGTGCGCTTGAAGTCGATGAGCAGGGCAATCTGGCAAGCTGGATGATTCCGGGGAAAAAGGTGCCGGGCATGGGCGGCGCTATGGATCTGGTAGTTGGGGCCAAGCGGGTCATTATCGCTATGGATCATGTAAGCAAGGACGGGCAGCCGAAAATAGTCAAAGCCTGCAAGCTGCCCCTGACAGCGGTGCATGTCGTAAATACGATTGTTACTGAAATGGCGGTCATTGAGGTGATCCCGGACCAAGGGCTGATGCTGATGGAAATCGCACCGGGTCTGACTGTAGAAGAGGTTCAGCAGGCAACGGGGGCCGAGCTATGGATCTCCCCGGCCCTGAAGGCGATTGCTGTTGCTGTCTAATACAATAAAATTTAATATGCTTACATTGTGATGATTCTACGAACATATTACGCCGTTATGCTGACTACTAGAACAGACAACAAGGAGCGTGAAAGTTCGTGAGTAATTATCCATTTGTAAAGAAAGTATGGAGCGGAATCTTGGCTATGACGGTTCTGCTTCCCACCCTTACCCCAGCTCTATCTCCGTTACCGACTGCCTTTGGGGAGGCAGCGGAGACCAGCGGGGTCGTGAAGGTTGAGGATTTTGAACAGGTGAGCTTAGCGGACTTAACCTTTGACAGTGCCCGCATTCATAGCGGCAGTCTGGCGCTGGAGTCGAACCCGAAATACGTACATAGCGGAGCGAAGTCCTTGCGGATTGATTATGATTTCATTGGCATAACCGATAACCCCTCTCAGGTTGCCGTTGGGCCAGCAACTCAGCTAGCGCTGACTAACCGAACCCCTAAAAGAATCGGGATGTGGGTATATGCCAATCAGGAAGGTCATGGTCTTACCTCCAAGTTCTACGTTTCTTCCACCGGCAAATCCAAAACGTATGAAATCAGGAGTGAAGAGACCGGGATAGACTGGAGCGGGTGGAAGTATGTTGAGGCGGATATAGGTTCAGACCTGACCATGCCGGGTACCCTGGCCTTCTACTTCCAGATGAAAGAACGACAAATGAGCAAAAAGAATAAAGGCTCCATTTGGATTGATGACGTCAGGCTGATCTATGATGAGCCCATTAATGAAGATATGGATGTGCCTGTGTTAACTCCGGCGGCACCGGCTCCTAATCAAACCTTGAGCGCTCCTGTCTCTGACCTTATTCTATCAGCGAAGGATGCCAAGTCGGGCATTGATCCGGATTCCATCCGGTTAACGGTGGATGGTCAGGCTGTGGCATCGTCAACGTATGCCTATGATCTGAATCTTCAGCAGATTACCTATCACCCGGAGCTTCCGCTGGCCGGAGGTTATCATCAGGTGCTCGCAGAAGTGAAGGATAGGGCCGGCAATCCAGCAGCGGCCGAATATGCTTTTCAGATTGAGCATGGGGCCAGATTTATCTTGGAAGCCCCGGAGGAGGCTGTTAGTAATGAGACCTACCGGCTGAAGCTGAAGGCGACGGACGTAGGCGAAGCCAAGAGCTTTCATGCCAGAATCAAGTTCGATCCAGAGACATTGCAGGCAAATGTGATTACTGCACGCTCCGGCCTCAGCCATGTGCAGACGACCCTCGATAATACAGGCGGCTATGTTGAAGTCAGTGCCGAGGGACTGCAAGGGGATCAGGCGGATGCGCTGGCAAGTATTGATTTTGAAGTGAACCGGTCTGCGAAAATGGAGCGCGGAGAGACAGCTAAGCAGATGACCATGGTGGAGGGCAGTTTCGGGTATGGAAGCGGAATGCCAGTTCCTTCCTTAGCCTCCCCTCATCCTTATAAGATCGGGTTTCCTTACAAGATCAGCATCAAGGGATCAGCCCTGAACACGCAGAATATCATCACGGTTACCTCTCGCGCAGGAGCGCCGGTGGAAGGAGCCGGGATTGATTTTACCGATACCAGCGGTCCTCAGACTTATGTGCATGTAACCGCCGATGGGTCCAAAGTATATGCCAAAGCCGATTCAGCGTCCGCAGTGCTCCTTAATGTTGAGAAAAACGCGCGGATGTTCGCCACAGCAGGCAGTGCCTCCGGATTCATCAAGGTGTATTTGCCGGATGGCAGCAAGGCGGGTTACATCTCATCCACAGATGTGGAGCAGAGTGATCTTAGCACAGGAATAGGCTTGACCAATGCCTTGGGAGAGATCCATACGTCCCTGACGAACCTTGCCATTGGCACCTGGAGCGTGCAGGCTGTCAAGGATGGCGGGACAAGCGAGAGTATCAGTATGAATGTTGTAGCTCCATTTGGCGGGGAAGATCCGCAATATGTGCAGACCTTTGTTACCGAAGATATGAAGACGATGCTGAGTGTAGGGTGGCAGAGCGCGCCAACCGTTCAAGAAGCTTACATCCAGTATATGAAAGATAGTGATTGGGTGGATAGTGACCTGGCGAATGCTCCGGCAAAAGCAGCCATGCAGCGTGCGCTCTCCGAGGTGGAGGTCATTCCTGAGGTTGCAGGCGGACCTATGGGCGAAATCAAGTTTCATAACGCATTAGTCACGGGTCTTGAGCCGGGTACGGGCTATCATTACAGAGTTGGCTACGATGGCCATTGGAGCGATTGGAACAATTATAAGACGGTGGAGGCTGCGCCGGACAAGCCTGTTTCCTTTGTGTTTGTAACCGATTCGCATACCAAAGGGGACAATGGGCTCGAGACCTATCAGCAATTGATCAAGAATGCGTTCACCAATTATCCGGGTACCCAGTTCATTATGCATGGCGGTGATATGGTCGATGACGGGGCGGTTTTGAATGAATGGAGCCAGTTCTGGCAAGCCTCGTCGATCTATTCCTCCTCTGTTCCTTCCGCGTATGCCATGGGGAATCATGATGTAAAAGGGGGAGGGAAGTACATTTTCGCCAAAGCCTTGGGGCTTCCTGTTAACGGACCTGAGCTCCAGAAGGAGTATGCCTATTCGTTCGATTCAGGAGAGGTGCATTTCATTGTACTGAACTCAGAAGCAGACGAAGTCACGATGGGCAAGCAAGCGGAGTGGCTGCGGGAGGATCTACTAACCAGCAACAAAAAATGGAAAGTTGTCATGTTCCACAAACCTGCCTATCATACCGAAGATGGACGCGGCGATCTGATTGAATACACGCAGACTTATTTTGCCCCTATTCTCGAAGAATTGAAGGTCGATCTGGTGCTGGAAGGCCATGACCATGTATATGCTCGGACCTATCCGATGAGCAAAGGCAAGCCACTGCCAAGCGGAGAGCAAGGAACGGTCTATCTGGACGGCGGAGCGTCTGGCTGGAAGTTCTACGATGGAAGCAAATACGAGTATCTGGATTTCATGTTTGACGAGGATGTTCCGGTCTATTCTGCCATTCAGGTGAGCCATGACAAGATCGTAATCCAAGCCCGCACTACGCAAAGCGCAGAATTAATTGACAACTATACGATTGTGAAAAAAGATGAGCGGACGCTAACCTCCGTGGCCGTAGCCCCGGCCGAATTGAAGCTGAATGTTGGTGATAAGCACGCAACGGTGCTTACAGCTACCTATAGCGATAACTCCACGGCCGATGTCACGAACCAAGCCATATGGACATCTTCTAATGAACAGTCAGCTACAGTAGACGCCCAGGGCATCATTCATGCCGTTGAAGTGGGCGAGGCGACCATCCAGGCGAATTACGGCAACCTGCCGCCGGTGAAGTTATCGGTAACTGTTCAGACAGAAGGTACGCTGCCTAAGCTGCTGAAGCTGGCCGCCGATCCTGGTACACACACCTTGCAGGTGAACAAACAAGCGGCTTCCGTGATTACAGCGGTATATGACAATGGAGTAAGTACAGTGGTTACAGATCAGGTCCATTGGACGACCTCAGATCCTGGGGTCGCCTCGGTATCGGACAAGGGGATCATTACGGCTGTTGCAGCGGGGGATGGAGTAACGATTACAGCTTCCTTCGGCGGCTTAACCGTTGCGATTCCCATCGTGGTTGAGGGAGGAAAGGCACCGGTGGTAACGCCAACGCCGACAGCAACACCAACACCAACGCCACAAACGGGAGTAACACCGGCAGCAACGCCAACACCAAAGCCGGCGGTAACAACGCCAGCATCAACATCGTCACCAACATCAACGATGACACCGGCACCGACACCAGCTATAACTGCCGGTCCTATGAAGCCAACCGTCACGAGGCCTGTGCTGAAAGACGGATTGGACTTAGATAAACTTAGATCTTTAGTTGCAAAAGGCCAGACAGCGGCTATTGTTTCATTCAAGGATGTGCCTTCCACGCTGTGGAGTGCCTCGTTCATTGAACGCGCAGCCCGCATGGGGATAATAACGGGTTATGCAGATGGTTCGTTCCATCCTGAAGCCAAAGTAACACGCGCTGAGTTTGCTGCAATGCTCACAAAAGCTTTTGGCTTAACCGGCTCACAGGGGAACGGATTCTCCGATACGCAGGGGCATTGGGCTTCGAAGGCACTTGCGGCGCTTCAAGAGCATGGAGTCATTCAGGGCTACGCCGATGGTTCCTTCCACCCTAAGCAGGAGATCACCCGTGCGGAAGCTGTGACTATGCTGGCGCGTCTTACGAGCTATGTTCCCGGCACGGCGGCACTATTCTCTGACCTCCCGGGAAGCTGGGCGGCAGAGCCAATTAATGCCTTCGCTAATGCGGGAATTGTCTCTGGGAAAGGCAACGGCGCCTTTAAACCGAAGGAATCTGCTTCCCGTGCTGAAGCTGTAGTGATGATCATCCGGCTCATGGATAAGCTCGTTGAAGCGGATAAGGAGTAGGTTAGATAGATAAAGCTAATGCTTCTGATCAGACAAGGGCAGCCATTTAATCGGGCTGCTCTTTTTTTAACGGACGAAATAAGAACGCATGTGCGTTTTATTATACCGAATTCCATTTAATTGGAATATACTCACAACAAACAAGCTGTACATAACAGGAGGCGACTAAAATACCCTTACCGCATGATGAGGCTTTTAAGAAGCTGCTGGAGACGTTCTTTCAGGAATTTATTGAGTTGTTTTTTCCTGAGCTTGATGCAATGCTGGACTATAGTGAAACCCGGTTTCTGATGCAGGAATTGCTGGTTGATATTGTTGGCGAGGAAGCGCGGGAGCTGGATCTGCTGCTGGAAATCCGCTACAAAGGACTGGACGGTTATATTCTAATTCATCTAGAGCCGCAGTCGTATCGGGATAACCGGTTTCATGAACGGATGTTTATCTATTTCAGCCGTCTGTTTGAGCGCTACCGTAAAGAGCATAAGCTGATTATTCCGATTGCCATCTTCACTTCAGATGAGATCAGGGAAGAGCAGGATACCTTGGAGATGGTTATTCCTGAACATCATATCCTGCGCTTTCAGTTTCTCAAGGTGGAATTGCGTAAGCAGAACTGGAGAAGATTTATTGATTCAGACAATGCAGTGGCTGCTGCGTTACTAGCCAAGATGGGGTATACTACAAGAGAAGCGAGAGATGTGCGCCGGGAGTTTCTGCGCATGTTCATGAAGCTGAAGACACGACTCGATCAGGGGCGGCTGGCGCTTGTGATGTCAGTGGCAGATTTATATTTCAAGCCGGACCGGGCCCAGGATGAAGAGATCATAAAAGAATTAATGATACAATACCCGGAGGAGGGTGAAGCGATTATGGAACTCATGCCAGCCTGGAAGCGTTGGGGATATGAAGAGGGTATAGCTGAAGGAATAGAAAAAGGGATAGAACAAGGAATAGAGCAAGGAATAGAACAAGGCCAGGCGGAGATTATCCGTAAATTACTGCTTCACGGATTTACCCCGGAAGAGGTATCCAAAGCGTTGGAGTTACCGGTGGAAAAGATTAAGAAGCTGATGTAAGCAGGCTTTCCCTAAATAACGTATACGCACACAGAGAGACCGTCTACCCTAAGACGGTCTCTTTGGTGCGATTCTTTTTTTTATTCGATAAAGCTCTTCGTCGCCTCATACATTTGGGCTGCATATTCGTCAATCTGGTCCCGTGACATGCGCAGACGGTCCACAGAAGTGCCGTATCCGATCTCTTGGAGTCCCTCAGCGAGTCCCTGGAAAATCCCGTCCGTGAACGCAGCTAACGGCTCGCCGTGTACATGCAGCCCTGTTCCGCCGAGATCTGTATTTACGGCCGGCGGTGCCACCTCAAGCTTCGCCAATGGAATAATAGTTCATCTGGAGACCTCCAAGTGATTATTTAGGTGTCGACAGTTATAGGATACGACTTAAACCATGGTTTAAGTTAACCTCATTTTCTGGAGTCTGTTAAAATATGGTTTCCGGCAGGTTTGCCATTTTGCTATAGTATAAGAATGCGTTTACAATAAATTGGAAAGATCCAAAAATAGGAGGACTACCAAATGACCAAGACTAATTTCGCAGCATACCAGTGGATGAATGAAGGGACGATCCGGTTTGAGGAAGATACAGTGATTATGAGTGCGCCTGCAAAAAGCGATTTTTTCTGCAATAACGGGGCAGTTGCGGAAGAAGGGCTGACGCCTGAGAATCTGACCAATGCGCCGTTCTTCTATACTGAAGTATCCGGGGATTTCGTGCTGCGGGTGAAGGTGAGTCATGACTTCCGGGACACGTACGATTCTTCTTCCATTATGATGATGCAGGATCTGTCGGTCTGGGCAAAGGCCTGCTTTGAGCTGACAGATTTCGATACCCATGCGGTGGTCAGCGTAGTTACGAACCAGACCTCGGATGACGCGAATGGCTGCAATATTGAGGGCAATGAGGTATGGCTGCAGGCCGCAAGGTCCGGGAATGCTTTTGCTTTTCATTATTCGACGGATGGCGTACAGTTTGATATGATGCGTTTCTTTACCCTTCCGGTGGGAGATACGGTCAAGGTCGGATTGTTAGCGCAAGCCCCTACCGGCGATGGAGGGGATAGAATATACAAGGATTTCTCACTGGAACAGCGGACGGTGAAAAATATAAGAGCCGGCGTCTAGCCGGCTTAGTTTGAACGCTTGGCCTGTCGGGGCCAGATGAAATAAGTAACAGTGATGATCAGGTCAATACCGACCACCACGGACCATACGGTCAGGATACTTAACAGGGCTTCCGTACGGGCGGCGTCGTCAATCCACATTATGAGACCATAGAGAATACCGGCAGCGAGCACAAAAGAGAGCAAATGCTTCACCCATCCCTGAAAATAATGCTTGGCATGGTCCATGCCGTAACGCTTGGCCGGCTTCGCTCCTTGCTTGGTAACATAGTAGCGAAAGCGTTCGTCGGCCCAGGCGATCATGCTTTTACCGAATACAATGGACACGGAGATATACACAGCTGCAAGCGCATGTGCTGTCGTAGCGGTAGCACCTTGTGCCAAATCCACGCCGGAGATCATCAACAGAAGGATATCGAGGACCGGAGTCATCGCCAGCAAAATCAGCCCCAGTGTTGGCCGCTTGAAGATATAACGCGCTGTAAAGCCTGCAAGAATAACCACCCAGAACAATACCTCACAGGTAACAATTGCCCATGCAACCAGATTCATATCGCACCCCTTGTTATAGTTGATAGTAAGTATAGCTTAGTCGAAGTATATCAGCGGATTTTAAATAATACAACCGTATTATTTAAATTGTGCTTATCAATTCCGGTATGCTACAATATGGTCATGCCAAAAATTGTAGATCATTCCGAACGAAAATCGAATATTGCCGAAGCCACCTGGCGGGTCATTATCCGGCAGGGAATCAAAGGGGCTACAGTGCGTAATATTGCTGCCGAGGCGGGTGTATCCTTGGGTGCGCTGCGCCATTATTTCTCTACCCAGCAGGAATTGCTGGAGTTTGCTATGAATCTGGTGAAGGAGCGCGTAACCGCGAGAATTGTGTACATTATGCAGTCGGAGCTTCCTCCACGGGAGCAGATCTTGCAGGTGCTGCTCGAGCTGCTTCCTACGGACGACAGCAGCATGGCTGAGATGGAGGTATGGTTCGCATTTACCTTCCATCTCAAGACTGGCGGGGAGAGAGCTACTGAGCTTAATGATGCGATCTATCCGCTGATTGTCCAAATTATTGACTATCTGGATCATCATGCGCTCTTCAAGCCGGGGCTGGACAAGGGCGATGAAGCCGAGCGGCTATATGCCCTGATTGATGGCCTGGCTCTTCATGCCATGCTTGAGCCTGACCGGATGAATAAACAACGTGTGATCCGCGTGCTGAATGTTCATCTGGAATCTATCTGCAGAAGTGGAGCGGAACGGTAGAGCCGTCCGCTCCGCTTTCTATTTCTACCAAATTGTTCTAGAATGAATAGGTGCATATAGCAACCGGTTGGCGGGACCCGCCGGATTCAGAGAGGAGCAAGGGATTAATGAAATACCGCAGATTAGGTGGGACCGGACTTAAGGTCAGTGAGATCAGCCTGGGAAGCTGGTTGACCTACGGAGGTTATGTTGAGCAGGACAATGCCGTTAAGGCCATTGAAACCGCTTACTCCCTGGGCATTAATTTTTTTGATACCGCGAATGTCTATGAGAAGGGGGCGGCGGAAAAGGTGCTGGGAGCCACCCTAAGCAGCTATCCGCGCGAATCCTATGTCCTGGCGACCAAGGTATTCGGGGTAATGGGTGACGGGCCCAATGACCGGGGCCTGTCCCGTAAGCATATTACCGAGCAATGCCATGCCAGCCTGAAGCGGCTGGGCGCTGAATATGTGGATCTGCTCTACTGTCACCGGTATGATCCGGAGACCCCGATCGAAGAGACGCTGCGGGCACTGGATGATCTGGTCCGTCAGGGCAAGGTGATGTATGTGGGAGTCAGTGAATGGACAGCGGCGCAGATGACCGAAGCTCTTGCGGTTGCCGACCGGTATCTGCTGGATCATATCGTGGTCAATCAGCCGGTCTATAATATGTTTGAACGTTATATCGAGAAGGAGATTATCCCGCTTGGGCTGCGCAAGGGAATCGGACAAGTCGTATTCTCCCCGCTCGCTCAAGGTCTGCTGACCGGCAAATACAGCTCGGTCTCCGATATTCCGGCAGACAGCCGGGCTGCCCGGCTCGACTGGATGCGTAAAGGAATTACGGAGGAGAAGATTACGAAGGTTCAGGAGCTGGGCAAGGTTGCCGCTGAACTGGATATCTCTGTAGGCAACCTGGCACTGGCCTGGATTCTGCGCCAGTCTAATGTATCCAGTGCCTTGGTGGGCGCGAGCCGCCCTGAGCAGGTGGAGGAGAATGTAAAGGCTTCCGGCATTGAGCTGAATGAGGATATACTGACACGAATTGATGAAATTATCGGTTAAGAGAGAGGGAGGATACAGATGAAGGTTCTATTTATCGGAGGAACGGGGCTTATTAGTCAGGCGGTTTCCCGGCTGGCAGTAGAACGGGGAATAGAACTGTATCTGTTCAACCGTGGAGAACGCAGCAGCTTCGTGCCGCAGGGTGCACAGGTGATACACGGTGATATCCGTGACAAGGAGCAGGCATCCGAAGCGCTGAAGGGGTATGACTTCGATGTTGTAGTCGACTGGATTGCCTTCACGCCAGAGCATGTGCAGACAGATATTGACCTGTTCACTGGCAAGACGCGGCAGTATATCTATATTAGCTCGGCTTCCGCTTACCAGAAGCCCCAGCGTAATTATCTGATTACCGAAGAGACTCCGCTGGTGAATCCCTACTGGCAGTATTCCCGGGACAAGATTGCTTCCGAGGAACTGCTTATGGAAGCGTACCAGAGCAGCTGCTTCCCGGTGACGATTGTCCGTCCCTCGCATACTTACGGAGATACAGCCATTCCGGCGGCGCTGACCAGCTGGAGCCATCCATGGTCCTTGGTGGAACGCATCCGCAAGGGACAGCCGCTCGTTATTCATGGCGATGGCACCTCTCTATGGACATTGACCCATAATACGGATTTTGCCAAAGGCTTCGTTGGTTTGCTGGGACTCCAGGAAGCGATTGGAGAAGCGGTTCATATTACCTCGGATGAGGTGCTGAACTGGAATCAGATCTATGCCGCCATCGGGGAGGCAGCCGGCCGTGAGCCGAAGGTTGTACACATGTCTACGGACTTCATTGCTGCGAATACTCCAGCGGGAACGGCGGACGGACTGATCGGGGATCAGGCAGTCAGCAGTGTATTCGACAACAGCAAGATCAAACGTCTGGTGCCTGACTTCCAGGCCACCTTGCCGTTCGCGGAAGGCGTGAAGCGGTCGGTTGCCTGGTTCGAAGCCCAGCCGGAACGCTGCACCTCAGACCATGACTGGTCCAAGATGCTGGACGGATTGATCGCCAGGCACGGCGTCGATGCGAAGCTGCTTAGCTATTATGTATAAGTAGATTTTATAGATACAAGTCCTATAGATTACGCCGAGCAGGTGCTGTCCGTTAACGGATAGCGCCTGTTTTGCTTGCGAAGCCTTCCACCCTGAATATTAGGGATTGAGTAGGACGTTACGTCACAGTTTATAATAAAAAAACACGGTACTTATAAATCTAAAACGGTAATACATGGGGGGATTATATGGAGCTCACGGTGGGCAAATTCGCCAGCGCTGTTAATACGACGATAAGGACACTAAGACATTATGAGAAAATCGGGCTTCTTGTTCCCGGAAAGAAAAACGATGCCAATCAGAAAATTTATGCTAGAGATGATCTCAAGAAATTCTATAACATACAGTTGCTTAAGAGTATGGGCTGGCCGCTAACCGAAATCAAACAAATGCTTGAAGAGACCGTGTATTCTTTTGGAGAAATGGTGGAAATGCAGGAGGCTGTGCTTCTTGATAAGCGAAAAATAATAAACGAATCCTTGGACATGATAGCCCGAATTAAGAAGGTAATGAATGAAACGGGCGATTTGAGCAATGAAGATCTGATGTTGCTCATGAATGCGATCCGGTTAGAAGAAGATCAAAGAACGATTTTACAACAATACTTCCCTGCAACCACGGTAGATAAAATCATGCCCAAAAATAAACAGCAACAGATAGCATTCGATCGGTTAAACCGGAGGTTATTGTCTCTTTTTCAGACATCCATTGATAGCGGACTGCGTCCTGATAGTCAAGAAGTACAGCGGGAGTTACAGGAAGTATTAGCCCTTGTTCCGGTATCTATGAACGAGCTTTTTCATTCAGATCGGGGCTCCAACAAACCATCGGACATTTTAAGAGCTTTGTTGCCTGATGATATGGCTGAATTTTTTGCTGAAGCGGTTCATGTCTTTTATAACAACCAGTTTGAAGGAAGGGGGGAATAGAAATTGAGTGAATTAAGTACTCGGCAACATAATAAATGGCTGATCCAGATTGGGTTAGGTTTAGTGCCATTTCTGGTTTTAGGCGCAGCACTCATTGCAATTTTCCGGTGGGGTGAAATCATTCCCTATATCCAGTCCTTGTTTGTTCCCAGTGGGATGTCTTTTCTTGAAGTTACGTTGCTGGGTCTGTTCGTGGGTACGATTGTAGTGCTTATCTCAGTCGGTCTTATCATAACAACTAAAACGGTGCTTCCTCAGTCGGAAGGTACGGAGATTATACGTAATATCATGAGAACTCCAAGCGGCATTGCCGTCAGCTCACTGGGCGGAGGAATTGTAGAAGAATTTTTCTTCAGGGGCGTATTAATTGGACTGTTTACAGGTTATGGCTCTTTCCTTGATGGAGTTGTGATTGTCATAAGTACTTTTTTATTTTGGGTTATTCATATCCCACAGTATAAAGGGGTACATTTGGCTTACGCATTAGTATTCATTAATGGCCTGATATTTGCTTTATTGTTCTATTTTACGGATTCGTTGATTTCATCGATTATTGCCCATGCCATTTATAATCTGGGTATAGGAATCTACTTTATGAAGCTTACGAAATAATCCCCATGTCAGGCTGCTGCGAGGTTATAGCATGAAACCGGGATTCGTGAATATACTCTCACTACCGAAATCCCCACGAGTAAAGGAGTCCTGGCCATGCCGACACATCCTTACGTCTCCCGTTTTTTTGTGAATACCGATGCACGCCGTGACAAGCTGGTTTATGATTTGCCGGAAGCCTGGTGGAGCCGCCCGTATGAATACGAATGGTGTACGCATTTCATCTCACCGCATGATGTGGTACTGGACGCAGCCTGCGGAATCTCTCACCCGCTCAAATTCTATCTTGCCGAGCATAGCGCTGAGGTGTATGCCTGTGATAAGGATGCCCGGATTCTGTCGTTTAAAGCGATAATGGAGAATATCACCGAGGATGCCGGAGCAGTTGCAGCCCGCCAGGTGGAGGCCGGACCTGTGAACAGGCTGCATCTCGCCCAGGCTGATCTGACCTCACTGCCTTATGAGGATGAGAGCTTTGATACAGTTTTTTGTATCTCGGTGCTGGAGCATCTGTCTGTACAGGAGGCGGTGCTGGCAGTCCGCGAATTCCATAGAACGCTTAACGGAGAAGGTCTGCTGGTGCTGACCTTTGACCATCCGACTGTCAACCTGCCACGGATGAACGAGATTCTGCTGCAGGCCGGATTCCAGTATTGGGGCGAGACGGACTTCAATCTTCCGGCAGATGCGGTGCGGACAGATCAGTGGGGCGGCCTGAGCTGCTTCCGGGCAGTGCTTAAAAAAGCTCAAATCTAGCAAAGTTCATCCATCATTTGGTTGTTTCCTTCCATTGTAGTAGAATAGCTTCAAGGGCATAAGAAAGAAGGAGACAATCTCATGGGGATGATCGGCAATTATCTGGCGGTACCTGCTGAATTACTTCAGTCGATCCGTGCGGAAGAAGTGAGCCTGCACGAAATTGGGCCTAAGCTGGATATTGATAAGTCCTGGCAAGCCCTGCACTATATACTGAATGGCGGACAGGAAGGCAATTCTTCGCCTCTGGGTGCTGTTGTTCCTCTGACCAGTCATTATATCGGGCACTTGTCCGATGCCGAGGTGTTCGCCCTGGAACCGGATGAGGTGAAGCTAACCGCAGAGGCTCTGGAGGAAATAGAAGAAGCCTGGCTCCGGGAACACTACCCGTTCCGGCAGATGATGGAGGAAGGAATCTATCCGTTGATGGATGATGATGAGGCGGATGAATTTTTTGATTATATCTATACTTATTTCGAGGCCATCCGGGAGTTCTATCAGCAGGCAAGTGCGAGCGCATCCTGCGTTGTGTTCTATATTTCCTAGCCACAGTCATTATTATATTACATTAGAAAAAGGGGCTAGAGAACTTTGCGCAGATATGCTGTTATATTCATAATTCTTCTTCTACTGGTCCCTGCCGCGGGGATAAGCGCCAAGGGGGCTGCCCCGCAGGAGGAGATCCGCCTTACGTTTGCCGGGGATATTCTGCTGGACGGCTTTGTCGGCGACCAGATTGCCAAGTATGGCGTTGATTTCCCGTTCGCCAAGGTAGCGCCGGTGCTGCAGAAGGCAGATATGGCTTTTGCCAATCTGGAGACTCCGGTCTCTGTGCGCGGGGCTGCGGCCAGTAAGACGTTCGCCTTCCGCTCCAAGCCGGCGGCCCTTGAGGGATTAAGCAAAGCGGGGATCGACGGCGTGACCGTAGCCAATAATCATATTCTGGATTACGGCCGGACCGCGATGCTGGATACGCTGATTCATCTGGATAAGAACAACATTGGGCACACCGGTGCGGGTGCCAATATCACTGAAGCGTTCAAACCGTATGTCAAGACCGTCAAGGGCAAGCGGATCGCCGTTCTGGGTACAAGCCGTGTGCTGTCAGATCCTTCGTGGTATGCAGGCAAGAACAGTCCGGGTGCAGCTTCCGCTTATACGGCAGAGCCGCTGATGAGTGCAATTAAGAAGTCTGCCAAGGATAATGATTATACGGTTGTATATATTCACTGGAATCAGGAATTCAAGGATTACCCGGAAGCGTATGCCCGGAAGCTGGCCAAGCAGATGATCGACAGCGGAGCAGATATCATCCTGGGTGCGCATAGTCATTGCCTGATGGGCATTGAATATTACAAGCATAAGCCGATCTATTATTCACTGGGCAATTTTGTGTTCAACCGTTCTACACGGGGCGGAGACAAGACCCTGCATTCCATGTTGGTTAATTTCACCATTATCCCGTCAGGGGTAACCAGCAGCATTACGCCGGTCAAAATCATTGGCGGCCAGCCGAATTTCATGGGGGATGCCTACAATAAAGAGACCATCAAGAAGCTGAACCAGCTCTCCTTCAATGCGAAGATTACAGCGGGCGGGGCAGTCAGCGAGAAACTGTGAAGTAAGCCTTAATGAATCGTTTTGTATGAGCCCATAACCTATAAGCCCGGGGAGCTGTTTCCTAATCCTCCCTGGGCTATTTGGCGTGTTCCTGGTATTATCATAAAGACCGTTTCGGAGTAGAATAGCTATAACGAATTCCATGCAGAGGATGTCCAGTGAATGATGCCCAAGCTTAAGAAGTACATGCCTTTCACCTATAAAATGATGATTCCTTATCTGCTGCTGGTTCTGCTTACGGATGTGTTCATCGGCTATATCTCCTATTCCATGCTGACCGATTCCCGGACAGAGATGGCCGAGTCCAATATCCGTACAGGCATGGAGCAGTCGAGGAACAATATCCGCTATCAGATGGACGAGATTCAGCGGATGTCGGACAACCTGTTCGGCAGCCAGCCATTCCAGCGTGCGCTTGAGCAGAAAGGGACGCCGTTTGAGATCTATCTGACGATGCTTGACGAGATTGTCCCCCAGATTACCGCGCCGCTGCAGCTGTTCGGGAACAAGATCCGCTTTATGCTCTACACCCCGAACGCTGATCTGAACATTGTGTCGGGCGATAATCTGGATGAGCCGATTATTACCAGCGATTACTACATTCTGCCGCTGGACGATATTACAGGCAGTTCATGGTACCGCTCACTGAAGGATTCCAAGCGTGATAATTTGTGGCTGCAGATTGATACGGACCAGAAGCTGGGCAATCTCTCGCATGTGCGCAGACTCGTCAACTTCAGTGACTACAAGTCGCTGATCGGGTATGTGCGGATTACGGTATCGCTGGAGGACCTGTTCGGCGGCTTCGATACCTTTCCGCTGGAGGAAGGAATTACGCTGCGGCTGGTGGAGGAGACCACCGGTGACGTTCTGTTCCAGCGGGGTCCGGCCAATAATAGCAGTGCAGAGGGGAGCTTCCTCAGGCTGCAGGAACCGATTCCGGGCAGTAACTTCATTATTGAAGCGATGGTTCCGCATAAATATCTCACCCAGGATGCCGGACGCCTGCGCCGTGTGATTATCGCGGTCTGCAGTCTTAGCTTCCTGGTCATGACCCTGATCGGGTATGTGGTGGCACGGATATCGGGCCGCAAAATGAGCCGGATCGTAGGTCTGGTGCGCTCCTTCCAGGACGGGAACTTCCAGAAGCGCATCCGCTTCTCCGGCAATGATGAATTCGTGCAGATCGCGGATTCCTTCAATGATATGGCCTCCAACATCCAGGGGCTGATCAACAGCGTGTATGTGCAGGGAATCCAGAAGAAGCAGGCGGAGCTGGAAGCCCTGCAGGCACAGATCAATCCGCATTTTCTCTATAATACGCTCTCTACAATCAGCAGCCTGGCTAATCTCGGGGAGATTGGTAAAGTCACAGAGATGGTCCAGGGGCTGTCCCGGTTCTACCGGCTGACGCTCAATCAGGGCAATGTCTATATTGAACTGGAAAAGGAGCTGGACCAGGTGGCTACGTATCTGGAGATCCAGCGGGTCAAATATGCGGATGCCTTCACGCTGCACGTGGATGTGGACGAGGAGATTCTGCATATGCAGGTGATTAAGCTGCTGCTTCAGCCTTTTGTGGAGAATATATTCAAGCATGCCTGGTTCGGTGAGACCATTGCCATCCGGCTGACCGGCAAGCGGGTAGGGGACAATATTGAACTTAAGGTAATCGATAACGGGATCGGCATGCGCCCTGAGGTGGTCAAGCGTATGATGCAGGGGCCGAGCCAGTCAGGCGGGTATGGTGTGAAAAATGTGGACGAGCGGATTAAGCTCAGATACGGCGATGCGTACGGAGTGACAATTGCCAGCTTCTACGGTGGCGGCACAACCGTGCGGCTGCTGCTCCCCGCTGGGCTTCAGGGTGATGAGGAGCTGTAAACCAAGGGCGCTATAATTCGAATAGCTGAGGGACATAGGGTCAGTTACACATACAGGAGGACAAGATTGCGATGAGTATCAATGTATTGCTGGTTGACGATGAAGCGATCGATCTGGAGTGGCTGCGGCGCAGAGTGCTGGCCAGCCCGCTGGATCTTGCAGTGGTAGGAACGGCGAACAGCGGCTTCAATGCGCTTAAGATCATGGAACAGGAGCGGGTGGATATCATCCTGTCCGATATACGGATGCCCATTATGACGGGGACGGAATTCGCGCGGCGGGCCAAGGTCATCCATCCGAAGGTCAAAATTGTCTTCATCAGCGGCCATGAGGATTTCAGCTATGCTAAGGAAGCAATTGAGATCAATGCCTCCGGTTATTTGTTGAAGCCTGTAGAAGACAAGGATCTCTATGACATGCTGGAATCTCTGTCTGCCGCTCTGGAGCAGGAACGGGAGCAGAACCGCTCCTTCACCGAGGCGCTGTCCCTGGTGAACAAGGAGCTGATTCTGCGCTGGTTCGAGGATGCATCGCCTGAGCCGGCGGAGCAGCATCTGCGCAGTGCCCTGAATCCGCTGCTCATGAAGGGGGCGGCTGCAGCGATTATTGAGATTGATGATCTGGAATGGAAAATGCGCGACCTGTCCGAGGAGGATGCGCGTGTCAAGACGCGGCAGATGGCTGGACAGATTAGAGCGTTCGTAGAGAGCGCCCAGCTGGGAACGCTGATTCCTGTCCATCATCACCGGTTCGTCATTCTGTGCAGCCTTCCGCCGGACAGCTTCCTCAGTCTGTTGGATGAGCTGATTAAGCAGATGGCCGGGAGTTCACCCTGCACCTTAACCATCGGGGTCGGGCGTTACGCCCAGAATGAGGCAGGGCTGCATGAATCCTACCAGCAGGCAACGGCTGCACTCAGTGCGAAGTGGCTGCTGGGCAAGAACCGGCTGATCCGCGACAATCTGGAGTCCTCCCCGCGCGGGACGCCGGGGGCAAGGATTGAACAGACTGTTGTGCAGCTGCTGGAGGCGATCATCCAGTACGATCTGGTGGCGATTGATGATCATCTCCTGGAGCTGTTCACGAATGCGGGCAAGAAGGATGTCTATGAGCTGATTATCCGTATCACCTCCAAGCTGCATGCGGATCTTCAGCAGCAGAATGAGAATCTGTATGAGCTGCTCCAGTGGGAGTCCCATCAGCCGGATATCTTGTTCCAGTTCGAGACGATTCACGATATCCTGTCGTGGATGAGACGGAGATTCTTCGAGCTGTCAGAGCTGCTGTATGTGAAGCGGCAACGGCAGAAGCGCAAGCTGATCGACGAGATTATGAATTATGTCGAGGAGAATCTGGAGAAGAAGATCACACTGAAGGAGGTAGCCGCCCACTTCGATTTCACCCCGAATTATCTGGGCTTCCTGTTCAAGGAGGAATACGGGGTTCCTTTCAGTGAATACGTCAACGAACGCAAGACAGGCAGAGTGTTCGAGCTGCTCAGTGATCCGACGCTTAAGATCTATGAGATAGCTGAACGGATGGGCTATAAGAATATCATCTATTTCAACCGTCAGTTCAAGCAGATCACCGGCATGACGCCCGGGGAATACCGCAAGAAGCAGAAGATATAGGCTTTGCTTACCAAACGTTGCCAGCTCTGGTTTTCAAATCAGAGGGCAACGTTTTTTGTTTTTTGGAAAGTATATATATTTAAACGGATCGTTGAAAAAGTATTACTTTTAGTTGATAGCCCTAATCCACACCGGATGGACGCTTATTTATAATAAGTCTATAGAGAAATGGGAATGGGAAAGGGGATTCAAGATGAAACAGAAACAACACGGATTCTGGGATGACGTCAAGAAATACAGATCCTTGCTTCTTATGCTGACACCGGCAGTATTGTTCTTTCTGCTCTTTGCTTATCTGCCTATGTCGGGCATTGTGCTGGCATTCAAGCAATTTGATTATACGGGCGGGGTATTCGGCAGTCCGTGGAACGGGCTGGATAACTTCAAATTCTTCTTTGATTCCGGTGACGCCTGGCGCGTAACCCGAAATACAGCGCTATATAACATTGCATTCATCGTTGTGAACAACGGGCTTCAGATCTTCGCAGCTATCCTGCTGTTCGAGGTAGCGGGCAAATGGTTCCGCAAGCTGACCCAAACGGTATTGTTCCTGCCTTATTTCATCTCCTGGGTTGTTGTGGGCGCGATTGCGTACAACCTGTTCAACTTCGATGTAGGTACGGTCAATGTGCTGCTGAAGGGACTGGGTATGCAGCCAATCGATATTTATAATACGGCAGCCTACTGGCCGTTCATTCTGGTTATCGTATCCGCGTGGAAGACACTCGGCTACGGAACGATCATGTATCTGGCCGCGATTACCAGCATTGACACCGAGATGTATGAAGCCGCCGAAATTGACGGCGCGAATATTTTCCAGCGTATTATGAAAATTACGATTCCGAACCTGATGCCGACCGTCATTATTCTGGTGCTGCTGGCGATCGGTAATATCTTCCGCGGAGACTTCGGGATGTTCTACAATATGGTCGGCAACAACGGCCTGTTGTTCTCATCCACAGACGTAATCGACACCTTCGTCTTCCGCTCGCTGACCACATCCAATGAAATCGGGATGTCTGCGGCAGCCGGCTTCTATCAATCTCTGCTCGGCTTCGCAACTATCATGCTGGCCAACTATGCAGTACGCCGATACGACAAGGATCGCGCTCTATTCTAGGACAAGGAGGTAATGCCCGATGAGTTCAACCACTGCTAATATTAAATCACCGGAAGTACGCAGAAAGCCTGCAAACCGGGACAAAATGGTGCTATCCGTCATCGGATACGTAACCCTTACGGTACTGGCCATCTTCTGTATCTTCCCGTTCATTCTGGTGATCTCTTCCTCTCTGAGTGAAGAGAGCGCGATTATCGAGAAAGGGTTCCAGATCTTCCCGACCGCCTTCTCGACAGAAGCGTACAGCCTGCTGTTCAAGTATCCGGCTGAGATGCTCAGAGCGTATGGCGTGACGATCTCCGTTACAGCCATCGGTACGATCGTCGGATTGTTCCTGACATCAATGACAGCCTACGTGCTGTCCCGGAGAGATTTCAAATGGCGCAGCCGCTTCTCCTTCTTCTTCTTCTTCACTACATTGTTCAGCGGCGGTCTGGTTCCATGGTATCTGATGATCATCAACTATCTGCATCTGAAGGATACGCTTCTGGTACTGATTCTGCCGATGATGATGAACGTCTTCTATATTATTGTCATGAAGTCCTTCATGAGCAGCATCCCGGATGCGATTACAGAATCCGCCAAAATTGACGGAGCCGGCGATTTCCGGATCTTCATGCAGTTAATTGTACCGTTGTCCAAGCCTGCTCTGGCGACCATTGGTCTGTTCATTGCCTTGGCCTACTGGAATGACTGGTATAACGCATTGCTCTTCATCTCCAAGTCGGAGCTGATGCCGCTCCAGTATTATCTCTACAAAATGTTAGGTAACATGGATGGAATGCGTAAGGCGATGATGGCTTCCGGTGCGGTAGTCAACACGGACCTGCCAACCGAAAGTCTGAAGATGGCCATGACGATTGTAGCTACAGGTCCGATCCTGCTGGCATATCCGTTCATCCAGAAGTATTTTGTAACAGGACTTACGATTGGTGCAGTTAAAGGATGATCACAGGGTAACCTGGTTATCAATACAAGACTTGAGGCAACTATTACTTAAGGGGGAAATATCGGTCATGATGAACAAGAAAAAGAAACTTACAGTAACGCTTGCAACGATGATGGCACTAGGGACGGTCCTCAGTGCATGCGGTGGCGGCAATAATAACGCTAATACAGGAGCGGAGGCCACTAAGGCTCCGGCGACATCGGAAGGAGCAACAAATTCGGGCGCTCCGGACACCTCCAAAGAAGTGAAGCTCAAAATGATTCTGCTCGGACCACAGCCTGGGGATTATGATAAGGTCTTCGGAGAACTGAACACCAAGCTCAAGGAGAAAATCAATGCTACCGTAGAAACTGAGTTCCTCGACTGGTCCGACTGGACCCAGAAATACCCGCTGAAGTTCGCGGCGAACGAAGATTTCGACCTCGTGTATACAGCGAACTGGGCCTTCTATAACGATCAGGCGTTGAAGGGCGGATTCCTGGAACTGACGGATGATATGCTGACCAAGTATATGCCGCAGACCTGGGAAGCTATGCCGAAAGTGAACTGGGATCAGGCAAAAGTGGACGGTAAGCTGTTCATGGTTCCGAACAACAATGTTGAAGTAACCGACAAAGTAGTGCTGTACCGTGAGGATCTGCGCAAAAAGCATAACCTGCCTGAAATCAACAGTCCTGAATCGTACGCAACGTACCTGAAGGCGATTGCCAAGGATGAAAAAGGGATTACTGCCTATGGAGCTAAGCCGGCAGACGGCTGGAAATTCCATGAGCTGGATCAAACGCTGCTGGAGCAGAACAACAACTTCAAGGTCGTAGACAGAAGCTTGCTGCCGCTGGCGTATAAGCTGGATGATGCTTCCGGTAAAGTCTTCAATATCTATGACACACCGGAATTCACTTCCCTGCTTCAATATTACAAAGACCTGGCCGATAATGGCGCATGGTCCAAGAACGTAGTCAGCAACAAAAACGATGTATGGCAGGATATTAAAGCAGGCAAGGTGTCCTCTTATGCACACAACCTGGGTACTGTAGCTGCTAACCTGGCTGAAATGCGCCGTGACAAACCGGATGTTGAGCTGGCTATTGCTGACCTTACCCCGGACAAAAAGAAAATTGCTGCGATCTCAACGCAGAACGGGATGTCTGTGCATGCTACCTCCAAGAATCCTGAGCGCGCACTGATGCTGCTCGATTTACTGCAGAATGACAAAGAGATTCACGATTTGACGATGTACGGTATCGCTGGAAGCAACTACAATCCGGAAGGCGACAAGAAGTTCACCGCCGGTCCTGCTGCCGCTAACTACACGGGCTTCTCGAACTGGGGCTGGAATTCCCCGCTGAACCGTCAGGATGCAGCGTATCCTAAGGAAGCGGACGATATGTTCAACACTTGGCAGTCCAGCATCTATCACTTCCCGCTCGAAACCTTCGTCTTCGACACTACGCCAGTGAAGAACGAAGTAGCTAACATCGGCAACGTGATGCTGCGTTATGCGATTCCACTGGAGTACGGATTGATCGAAGATCTGGCTAAAGGCCAGGCAGATCTGATCAAGCAGTTGAAATCAGCAGGTCTCGATAAGGTTCAGACTGAAATGCAGACACAGATCGATGCGTTCCTCGCAGCGCAGAAATAACAGCATAAGCTTACGGGCTGCTCCAAAGCATTAGCTTTGGGGCAGTTTTTGTGAAATTATAGGTATAGATTGTACATGAATCATACATTTCGGCAAAGGAGCAATTCTCATGAAGTATACGATTCAGGCTCATGTGTCTCCCAAGAATATCTACCCGTCTACGCTGCGGCTGGGCGGAACCAGTCCTCAAGGGGATGAGCTCAGCTTCACCAATTATTATATGGAACTGAATGGCAAGCCCTACTTCGCCATCTGCGGCGAGTTCCATTATTCCCGTTATCCTGCGGCGGAATGGGGGAGTGAGATCCGCAAGCTGAAGCTGTCGGGAATCAATGTGGTTGCGACCTATATTTTCTGGAATCATCACGAAGAGCTTGAAGGGGTGTTCGAATGGGCGGGCAACCGCAATCTCCGGCGGTTCGTGGAGCTGTGCCGGGATAATGGCCTATACGTTATCCTGCGTGTGGGTCCGTTCTGTCATGGCGAGGTCCGTAACGGCGGATTGCCGGACTGGCTGTTTGGGCGCGAATTCGCGGTCCGCTCCAATGATGAGGGCTACCTGAAGTATGTGAACCGGCTGTTCAAGGAGATCGGCAAACAGGCTGCCGGGCAGATGTTCAAGGATGGCGGTCCGGTGATCGGCATTCAATTGGAGAATGAGCTAAATGCTGCTGCCGCACTCTGGGAAGAAACCGCCAAGCAGGGTGATGAATACCTGAGTGGCGGCGTTAGCGGTGAAGCGGGATCGGAGCATATGCGTCTGCTTAAACAGTATGCGGTGGATTCGGGTCTGATCGCCCCGATCTATACCAGCACCGGCTGGGGCGAGGCGCCGTTCCTGGAGGATGAGGTACTTCCGCTGTATGGAGGGTATGCCTATACTCCATGGAGCATCAGTGATCCGAACCAGGTCCAGAAGCCAACGCCGGAATATGTATTCGTGAACTTCCATGATGAGCAGGCGCCGGGCGGCGAATTCAATCCGCCGTATCCGCGGACGAAATACCCGTTCGCCTGCTGTGAGATGGGCGGCGGCATGCAGACCTGGTACCTGTCACGGTTCCAGGTGGAGCCGGAAAGTGTCATCGCCATGACCTTAATGAAGCTTGCCGGAGGCTGCAACTTCATCGGGTATTATATGTTCCATGGCGGAACGAATCCGGTGGGAAGAACCGGATACCTGAATGAGAGCACCACCCCGAAGCTGACCTATGACTTCCAGGCGCCGATTGGCGAATTCGGCCAGATCCGCGAGTCGAATCATCTGCTTCGTCCGCTTCATTATTTCCTGCGCCGGTTCGCAGACCGGCTGGCACCGATGGCGACTGTGCTGCCCGAGGGGGCGGAAGCAGTTACGCCGGAGGATGCGCATACGCTGCGTTATGCCGTCCGCACGGACGGCAAGTCGGGTTTTGTGTTCGTCAATAATTATCAGGACCATGTGGAGATGGATACACATGAGGAGGTTGTATTTGCGGTAGAACTGGGAGAGGAGACGCTGAGCTTCCCGCAGCGGAGCAAGCTGACGGTTCAGCCCAAGGCTTCCTTCCTGCTGCCGTTCAACTTCGCGCTGGATGGCCTGAATCTTAAATTTGCTACAGCCCAGCCTGTAACAGTTATTGAAACGGAGGAAGCAGCGACCTACTTCTTCTCTGTGCCAGAGGGTGTTGACGGCGAGTTCCAGATTGACGCGAGTGCCGGTATTCTGGAGGTGAGCGCGGAGACCGGGGACGTAGCAGAGATTGACGGCTACAATGTGCTGATTCCGCATGACCAGTCTTCTATGATTGTGATCCGGCGGGACGGAGCCAGAGAAGTCCGTATCTACGCCATGAGTGCTCGTGAAGCAGCGACGATGTGGGAGCTTGAAGAGAACGGCCGCCGCCTAATCTTCTCACCGGCTCCTCCGGTTCAGACCCCAGGCGGGATGGAATTCATCAGCCAAGGGCAGCATGCATTCACCTTCCGTGAATACACGGGCGAAACCGAAGCGGCAACGCAGTGGAATATGGCACAGGCGGATGCCATGGTCAGCGGCCGCCAGGAGGACTGGTTCCAGGCATATGATGTGCTGGTTCCGCAGAAGGAAGTTGCGGTTACCATGCGCCGGATTCAGGACCACAAGGTTGTCCTCCAGTTGCCTGAGGATGTCCTCGAGAGTACGGAAGAAGTACTGCTGAGCATCGACTATACCGGAAATGTAGGCTATGCCTTCGCTGCCGGACAGCTGTTCCACGACCATTTCTATAACGGCTTGCCTTGGGAAATCGGCCTGTCGCGGTTCCGGGAGGTGCTGCGCCGGGGCGAGATCGTACTGGAGACCACGCCGCGCCGCACCGGTGCCGTCAAGCTGGCCGACGATGCCGCCATGGCGGTGGAGAAGGTGTTCGAGGGCGAAGCCGTTGCCGCGTTCCATAGTGTGACCGCTACCCCGGTGTACCGGATCGGATTAACAAGATAATGCAAGAAGGAAGCACTGTCCAGGAAGTTCCGCTGGATGGTGCTTTTTTCTGTTTAAGTATTTTGTGAGATTTTTATAAGTGCATTAAGTTAGAATGAGAACATCGATGATTTGAACTGGAGGCTGTTTGTGAGAAAGGTAAATATCCGCAGACTTGCGGGAATCGGCATATTCTTCTTTATTATCTTTTCTTTAATCTTCATAATCTTCTCACTGACCCGCCCTCCTCAAAGTGAGGTAAGAGTGAACAAGGGAGTACTGGATCTGTCCAATTGGAATCTTGAGCAGCAGGGAGCCGTGAAGTTGGATGGTGAATGGGAGTTCTATCCGGATGAGCTGCTGAGCCCTGAGGATTTCCGGCTAGTACAGTATGATTCTCCGCCTGACTATTTTAAGGTTCCCGGTACCTGGCGCGGCAAGAATCCCGATGGCGGGATGAGCAGCAGGGGTTCTGGCACCTACCGTCTGCAGGTATTGCTTAGGGATACCAATGAAATACTCGGCTTAAAAATAAGAAGCATCCGAATGTCCCACCGTCTGTTCATTGGTGGACAGGAGGAGGGGGCCAGCGGGCTTCCTTCTACCGACAAAGGTGCGTTTCAACCCGGAAATACACCTTATTCGGTATTTTTTCACCCGGATGCCCGCAAGCTAGAGATTGTGATCCAAGTCTCTAATTATAATTTTGTCACCGGTGGAATTGTGAACTCCCTCACGCTTGGAGCACAAGAGGACATCACCCGGCGCAACATGATACAGATCGGTGCGGATATTGGAGTCATTTTGATCTTGGCCATGTTCGGTGCCTATCACCTCAGCTTCTATTTTATTGGGCGCCAAGAGAAGGAGTATTTGCTTAGCGGATTTTTCTTATTGTTTCTGGCCTTGCAGAACTCCTTGTACGGGGAGAAGGTGTTTCAGCGTCTCCTGCCGTCTGTTCCCTTTGATTTTTCGTATAAGCTGCTGGATGTCAGCCACTTCCTTAGCGCGATACTGATTATTGTGTTCTTTTGTACCGTAGAGTCGCACCTGATGTCGCTGCGCAGGCTGAAGCTGATTCTTACCCCGTTTATGGTGTATCTTGTTATGGTTGTGCTTTTGCCGTACGGGGTGCATATTCGTGTGAAATATTTCTTTATATTCTATCTCTGGATCGTTATGCTCGGCATTGTAGCGAGAATGGTCTATTTATATATCCGCAGGCAGAGTCAAGTGGCAGACCGTGCGGAGCTGATGCTGTTCATTGGCGGTGCCATCTCGCTGATAATCTATCTGATGAATGACGGCCTCTATTCCGAGAATATTGTGCAGAGTAATTTTACAGGAAGATGCGGAGTTATTGCATTTATTGTGCTCATTAATATCCTGCTGGCCGTAAGGTTCTCGAATGCGTATGCCAAAGCAGAGATTCTATCCCGTAAGCTATGGACAGCGAACCAGCTTAAGGACGAATTCCTGATGAACACCTCTCATGAGATCAAGACTCCGCTCCATGGAATTATGAATATGACCTCGTTTCTACTGGAGAATCAGGAAGAGAATCTGCATGCAGGCCAGAAGCAGAACCTGTGGCTGATCAAGGATACATCCACGAAGCTGTCGATGCTGATCCAGGATCTGATCGATGTCAGCCGGCTGAGGCACGGAGAACTGCGACTGCACCAGACTGCTGTTGATCTGAGAGTGGCTGTCCAAATCGTCTATGATATTCTCCGGTTCGAGCTGGCGGGCAAAGAGGTGCAGCTGCTCAACCAAGTGGAAGCTGGTACCTGGGTACTCGCGGATGAGAGCAGGCTGCGGCAGGTGATGTATAACCTGGTTCATAACGCGATCAAGCATACCAGTCACGGATCGATTCAGATTACAGCAAGAGCAGCCGGGAGTGAGGTCTCCATTGAAGTGGAGGATACCGGAACGGGGATATCGGAAGAGAACCATGCGGCGATCTTTGAATATTTCGAGCAGGTGGACAGGCTGCTGCCGGAGGACGGATATACCGGAATGGGGGTAGGGCTGTATATCAGCAGGAAGCTGGTGGAGCGTATGGGCGGTGTGATTCGGGTGGATTGGTCCGAGAAGGGCAAGGGAACCTGCATGGTATTTACACTGCCCGTAGTCGACCCTATTCCCGAATATCAGCAGACTGCCGTATCCGGACCTTATGCGCTGCATGCTGATGTTGATTATACGGTGCTTGATGTACTGGACCGGGAAGGGCAGACCATTCTGATTGTAGACGATGAGGCCTCCAACATCCATACACTGCTGAATATTCTCCGCCGTCATGATTATAATGTGTTGATAGCCTTCTCCGCCAAGGAGGCGTTGACCAAACTGCAGGAATATCAGCAAGTGGATCTTGTCATTCTGGATATCATGATGCCGGGTACATCGGGCATAGAATTATGCGAAACACTGCGTAGCCGCCATTCTATACTGGATCTGCCGATCCTGTTCGCCACGGTTAAGGATGCGCCTTCTGATATTGCGCTGGGCTTCCGGGCCGGGGCGAATGATTTTGTGACCAAGCCCTTTGAGAGCGAGACGCTGATGGCCCGGATTCATAATCTGCTGGCCATGAAATCGTCGATCCAGGAAGCGATCCGGCATGAGCAGGCGTTCCATCAAGCCCAGATCAAACCGCATTTCCTGTATAATGCGATGAGCAGTATCATCTCATTCTGTTATACCGATGGCGTCAAGGCTGCTTATCTGTTAACCATGCTCAGCCAATATATGCGCTTTATTCTGGATATGGACCGCTCCACACTCGTCATTCCTTTGTACCGGGAGCTGGAGCTGATTCAAGCCTATGTGGAAATTGAACAAGCCCGCTTCGGGGAGAGGTTCGACTATAGCAGCCAGGTGGATGATTCCCTGAAGGCCGTGAATATCCCTTCCCTCTGCATCCAGCCGTTCATTGAGAATGCCATCCGTCATGGACTGTTCGAGAAGGAGGGACAAGGTAAGGTTGTCTTAAGGATTCAGGCTGGTGACGGATATATGAAGATCTCAGTTGAAGATAACGGTGTCGGCATTCCCGCTGATCTGTTATATACATTGAACAGTCGAGGAGAGCTGCAAGGAAGCATTGGTATTCAGAATATCCGCAAGCGTCTGGATACGATTCCGGGAGCCAGCTTAAGCATTCATTCGGAAGCAGGCAGCGGTACGAAGGTTACGATCTATCTGCCGCTCAGCGGTGGCGGCCCCGGGCAAGGGGCTTCTGAGGAGTAGGAGTAAAAAAAATTCTGCGTGAAGGAGGGGGCTTCCATGTTTCGGACGATGATTGTTGAGGATGAACGGCCAATCCTGGATTTAATGAAGGTGCTGGTTGGCCAAAATAGCAATTACAGCATTGTAGGAGCTTTTACGAATCCGGTAGAGGCCTTGGCGAATCTGCAGGAGCTGCAGCCGGATATCGTGTTCATTGATGTGGAGATGCCGAGGATGAACGGGCTGCAGCTTGCAGTGCATATTCATGAGCAGCTGGGTCAGGCGGAGATTGTGTTCACAACAGCTTATAAGGATTATGCGCTAGAAGCATTTGAAGTAAGTGCACTTGATTATATTCTTAAGCCCGTCACGCCACAAGCGATTCAGCGGGTCACCGGGCGGCTGTTCAAGCACCGGTCAACCCTCATTCCCGCAGATACCATCAAGTCTAACTTCTCTGTCCGCTGCTTCGGTGAATTTGAAGTCCTTAATCCGGAGGGACTCCCGGTTCATTTCCGAACCCGCCGGACCGAGGAATTGTTCGCTTATCTTCTGTGCCACCCTGGACGGTATATCAGCAAGTGGAAGCTCATTGATTTGTTGTGGCAGGATGCGAAGGGAGAGCGGGGATTATCCAATCTGCATAATACCCTGTACCTGTTAAAAAAGGTCCTGAAAGAGAACGAAATTCCGATGAGCATACAGAAGCTTAATGACGGTTACAGGCTGGACACGGCAAATAAACAATATGATCTCCTTCTGTATCATCAACTGCAGCAGGTCCACAATGAGGGCAGACTGACCACAGAACAAGCCGAAGAGCTCTGTTCGCTGTATCAGGGGCCGCTGCTGGAAGGCAAGAATTACTTATGGAAGATCCCGTTAGAGGAAGCTTACTTCAAGCAATATACAGCAATGGTCCGGGAATTGGCGGCTGCGGAGCTTACAGCTGGAAATGGAGCAGCAGCAGAATTACGTCTTGAGCAATACTTGTCGCTGTATCCGCTGGAGGAGGAAATAAGCTGCCTGTTAATCGGTATGTACCGGGGACGCGGCGCAATGGACAATATCAACAGACTCTATAAGCAGTTTGAAGCGGCTTGTAAAAATGAGCTGGGGCTTGAGCTATCGCCAGAAATCAAGAATGAATGGCTGCAGGCTCATTAGGGTATCCCGCGGCAAAAAGAAAAGGCGTCCCATGTAGCCGTTACGGCTTATAGGACGCCTTTTTGCGGTGATCACAGGATCAGCCCTTAACCGCCCCCGCCACAACGCCCTTCACAATGTATTTCTGCAGGAAGATGAAGACCACGATCGAAGGAAGCACTGCCATTACCATAGCGGTCATGGCATACTGCCAGTCCGAGGTATACTGGCCCACGAAGGTGTAAGCCGCCAGCGTTAACGTCTTCGTCTCCGGTGAACCATTGACCATTAGCAGCGGGAGCAGGAAGTCATTCCAGATCCACATGACATCGATGATCACAATGGTGGTGGTGACCGATTTCAGCAGCGGGAAGATCACGCTGAAGAACAGGCGGAAGCCGGAAGCCCCGTCAATCGTCGCGCTCTCGTCAATCTCTGTCGGGATACCCTTCACGAAGCCGTGATAGATGAATACCGCCAGCGGAGCGCCGAAGCCCCAGTACAGGAGACCCAGTCCCCAAGTGCTCTCCGACAGGTTGAGGTTCTTAGCGGTCTGGAGGACCGTCAGCATAATCGATTGGAACGGGATCAGCATTGGCATAATGCACAGGAAATACAGGACACCGCTCCATCTGGTCTTGGTCCGGGCCAGCTTATAGGCGGCGATGGAGGAGATGAATACGATACCGAGCAGGCCGACACCTGTAATGATAAAGTTGTTCAGGAACAGCCGCGGATAGTTGATGAACTCCCAGACATAGGAGTAGTTGCTGAAGGTCAGCTTCTGCGGCAGGGCGATGACATCGGTCATGACCTCGCCGAAGCTTTTGAGCGAGTTGATAATGGTCAGAAACAGCGGGTACAGGAACAGCAGAGACAAGAGGACCAGAATAACCTCCAGGATGATCTTGCCTGCCTTGTTGTGGTTGGTTGTCATTAGGCCTCTACCTCTCTCCGTTTAAAGACGGTCAGCTGGATGATCGTTACGACTAGCACGGCGAGGAACAGAATGAGCGCTTTGGCTGTACCGTAGCCGTACAGATTGTTCTGGAACGTATCCCGGTAGATATCATAAGCGATACTATACGTAGTTCCGCCGGGACCGCCGCCGGTCAACGACAGGATGACATCGAATACCTTGATCGAATTGGTGAGTGCCATGAACACAGAGATCGTGATCGATGGGGCAAGCAGCGGCAGCGTAATGCTGAAGAATCGTCTCAGCGGCCCGGCACCGTCTACTGTAGCGGCTTCCTTGAGATCCTCAGGCACAGACTGCAGACCGGCAATGTAGATGACCAGATAGAACCCGATCGACTGCCAGATGGATACGCCCAGGATGGAGATGAAGGCCAGTCCCGGTGTCCCGAGCCAGCTGAGATCGAAGATTGCCCAGCCGGTGCTCTCGCCCAGTGAGTTGAAGCCCTGCATGAAGATGAACTTCCAGATGAAGCCGACAATGACCAGACTGAGGATATAAGGGATGAAGAAGGCTGCTCTCAGCCAGGAGGTGCTTCTCAGCTTCATGTCCAGCAGCACCGCCAGCAGAATCGCCAGCACGTTGACTATGATAATGTAGAGCACCGCGTATTTAATCGTGAACCAGGCGGCATCCGAGAAGTTGGTATCGCCGGAGAAGATCTGCTTGAAATTATCCAGCCCGACGAACTTGGGGTGCTTGGAGATCCCGTTCCACTTGGTCATTGAATAGCGGATGGTCATGGCGAAGGGGATATAGAAGGCTACAGCGATACAGATCAGAACCGGGAGAGTAAAGATTCCGAATTCGAATTTCTCGCGCCATCTTTTGCCGGGTGTTTTTAACATGGATGCACCTCTTCTTGAGTTATAGGGTGGGAGTATTAGGCCTGGCTTGCCACACTTAACCATTCCGGTTAGTCTATATTGTGTATTATAGAGCAGACCCTTATCGTCAAAAATGGATTTTAGAGTACAGTTAAGGGTAAAAAGGTGAACGGACTGCGGAGGCCGGACAAGTCCCCAAAACCGGCAGCGGGGAGAGCGGAGAGCATCATGAGAAAAGTGTGGTTTAAGCTGATCGAGCCTTTACTGGCGCGGGTGTCCCGCCGCCTGGCTAACAAGCTGATTCTGTTGTTTACGATTATCATCATCCTGGTGGTCAGTTCACTCACCTACATATCCTATAGCATGCTGCAGCGGGAATCGGTTGATAACAGCATTGCCAGTACAGGCAATAACCTGCTCCTGGTCGGACGTAATCTGGAGAGCTATCTGAGCGGGATTGAGCAGTTGTCTCTGCCTCAGATCTCCTATGATGAGTTCAATTATGCGCTCTTGCATGAATCGGAAGACTACAGCTCCCGGATGTACGTGGAGGATTATCTGCGGAATTTGTATTTTTCACGCAATGATCTGGAGGCTGTCTATCTCTATGTAATCAAGGAGCAGAAGTATTATTATGTCACCAAGGAGAACTATAATATCACCGTCCGGGTAGCCGAGCATCCGCCTATTGATGACCTGCCGTGGTATAAGCGGGCGCTTAAGAGTCCGTATAACCGTTCCTATCAGTCGTTCGTGGAGGAGCAGCCGGCCAGCGTGAACAGCGCCGATTACCCCGTTAACCGGGCCAAGGTGTTCATGGGCTACCACCGGCTGATCCGCTCCATCGTGTCACGCGAGCCGCAGGCGGTATTATCGCTATATTTGAACTCCTCCGTGACCGATGAGATTATGCGGGATATCCCGTTCAGCACCGGAGAGCATCTGATGTATATTAGCCCGGACGGGGAGCCCTTCAAGGTGGACGATAAGGAATTCTACCGGGAGAGCAAGCAGGCGGGGCTGGCGAAGCTGCTGACACCGGAGCAGAAGGGGCGCGTAACCTGGTCCGGCAAGGACCAGAAATACCTCGTAATCTATGACATCAGTCAAAAGGAAGGCTGGAAGCTCGTCAAGCCGATTCCCTACACCCAAATCTATGAGGCGGCGACAACGACGCGTACGTTAAGTGTAGCGATTGGCCTGTTGTTCCTGATCGTCTCTGTGGTGCTGGTCAGCTTCACCTCGAACCGGATTACCCACCCGCTGAAGAATCTGTCGCTCCAGATGCAGCGGTTCAGCACCGGGAGCTTCGATGCGCAGGCTGCGGTTGCAGGCAAGGATGAGATCGCCTACCTGTCGCGCCATTTCAACAAGATGGTCGAGAGGACGAATGAGCTGATTAATGAACGCTATAAAATGAAAATCGTTGAAAAGAACGCCGTCCTAAAAGCGCTGGAGGCCGAGATTAATCCCCATTTCCTGTACAATGCGCTCCAGGCGATTTCAACCAAGGCCCTCAAGAACAACAACGATGACATTGTCGAGATGGTGGACAACCTGGCCCTGACCCTGCGATACTGCATTAGCGGCAAGGATGTGGTGCAGGCAAGGGAGGAGCTGGGGCATATCGAACGTTATCTGGCGCTGCAAAAGGCGCGGTTCGGGAACCGGATGCAGGTGGTGTACGCCTGGGATGAGAGCCTGATGGAGCTGAGAATCCCCAAGCTGTCGCTCCAGACCCTGGTGGAGAACTGCATCAAGCATGCGCTGGAAAAGGTATCGAGTACGGTTACCCTCACCATTGAGGCTCATATCACCGGCACACACAGCGTGATCTCCGTGCTGGACGATGGTCCGGGCATCAGCGGAGAACGGCTGGAGCAGGTGCTGAATTCACTTCAGATGCAGTGGGAGGACCGCACAGCGGACACGGACGAAGAGGACGGCATGGAAAGTATCGGGCTGAAGAATCTGAATACCCGGCTGAAGCTTTTGTATGGAGAAGAGTCGGGTCTGGTCATTCATAGCACGGAGCAAGGAACACGAATGGATATGCGGCTGCCGCGGGGAGGAGTGGGACAACATGTATAGAGTGCTTATTATTGATGATGAGGAGCCGCTGCGCGAAGCGATCCATATCCTGGGGGATTGGGAAGGCCTTGGTGTCAGTGAGGTGCGGGAGGCGACAGACGGGAAAGCGGGACTCGAGCTGCTGCGCCGCGAACGGTTCGATCTGGTGCTGGTTGATATGAAAATGCCGGAGCTGAGCGGAGCCGAGCTGCTGCAGATAGCCGAGCAGGAATTCCCTGACCTGCTGCTGATTGTGATCAGCGGCTATAATGATTTCGAGTATACACGCCAAGCCATCCGCTCGAAGGTGGTGGATTACCTGCTGAAGCCGGTGAACCGCACAGATCTTAACCATGCGCTGCGCAAGGCAGTGGGGGTGCTGGAGGCCAAGCGGAAGCGGGAGAGCGAGTTCATCAACCGCAATATTACACTCAATATGTCGCTGCCGAAGCTGAAGGAGAAGATGTACCTGTCCATCATTGACCGGAGCTTCAAGACCCAGTCCAATGAGGCCTTTCTCCCGCTGATCGGGGCGGATGGGGCGGCCAGCCACTTCGCTGTCGGACTGCTGCGGATGCTTAATCTGGAGCAGGTACGTAAGGAAAGATTCCATGGAGACCGGGATCTGCTGCATTTTGCCGTAACGAATGTGATGAACGAGAACACGGACGGGCAGTTCGAGTCGTTCAGCTTCGCCAGCCCTAAGGGGGAGCGCGAATTCATTGCCATCTTCACCATGAAGGGCGGTTATGAAGCAGATGCGGCCTTCCTGTCGCTGCACCATATGAAGAAAGCAGCTTCTACCTTGAAGGAGCTGTTCGGAATCATCTGTGCAGGCGGAATCGGGGAGCCTTGCAGTGATTCGCTCAGCATTGCCGCCTCCTATGAGCAGGCCAAAGCCTCACTAGATACGATTGACCTGCTCAGTCTAAAGGGCAGCCTGATCGCACAGGGCAGAGCAGTGAATCCGGTATCACGGGATAATCCCTCCCTGACCGGGCGGATGCCGCAGATCCGCAGCGCGCTGGAGGGCGGGAATGTGAACCATGCCCGCAGCATCCTCAGCGAATTCATCCGTAAATGCCAGGAGACGGAAGGCTTCACGCTCGGGGAGGCGGACAGGACGCTACATGGTTTTCTTTTGCTGCTGGGCGAGATTGCTGCAGAGTTGGATGCTATGCCGCCGCAGACCCGCAGCGGAAAGGACGGCAGTCTGGCTTCCCTGGGCGTCCTTAGCGACTTCGCCTCCTTCGGGCAGTTTGCGGGCGTGCTTAACGATATCTTTGACCGTTATGCGGGCGAGATCAGCCGGACGGTGGCCGGAGACCGCAGCAGCGTGCTGGAGAATATTAAGGCGTATATTGATAACCATTATTTCGGGGATATTAAGATATCAATGTTCACGGAACAATATTTCCTGAGCAGAGAGTATCTGATGAAGCTGTTCAAGGGACAATACGGCTACGGCATTCATGAGTATGTGCAAAAGGTAAGGATGGACAAAGCCAAAGCACTGCTGACCGACCCTGCCCTCAAAATTCAGGATATCTCTGAAATGCTGGGGTATAAGGACAAGAACTATTTCAGCAAGGCGTTCCGCAATTACTATGATTGCTCCCCTTCTGAATTCCGGCTACAGCTGCCAGGGGTAGAAAAGTGAAACGGTTACATGGACACTTTTTTACCCTCAGAAGTTCACTTATGTACATTCTTATCCTTTTTCTTTTTATTTAGAATGATGAGCAAGACCACAAGATGCATAAGGAAAAAGGGGGCAACATCATGTTAAAACGATTCATGGCATTATCTGCGAGTCTGCTGCTGGTGGGCGGACTGCTGGCCGGCTGCGGCGGAAATAGCAACAATAATACCGCTAACAACACGGGTGGAACAGCTGGAGCAGGCAATACACCAACGGATTCCGCCAAGCCCGTCACCATTAATATGTTCACCGCCTCTCCCGAATACACAGATGCCTTCAATGCTTATATTGCCGAATACAAGAAGGTGAAGCCGAACGTTACGATCAATCTGGAAATCATGCAGGCAGACTACAATACGGTGCTGAAATCCAAGATTGCCGCCGGCAGCACACCGGATGTGTTCCAGACCACGGCAGGCGGGGATATCGATACTTTTGCCGAATACAGCGCTGACTTGACCAATGAGCCGCTGGCCGCCGCGATGACGGATGCCGTCCGCTCCAACATGAGCTCTACCGATGGCAAAGTGCTCGGACTGCCGGTGAAGGGCAACCTGTTCGTCCTGATGTACAACAAGAAGCTGCTGGCGGATGCCGGCATCACTGAAGTGCCTAAGACAACTGCTGAAATGGATGATGCGATCACCAAGCTTGAAGCCAAGGGCATCACCCCCTTCGCCAACGCCTACAAAGAGTGGTGGGTATGGAAGCATATCTTCCAGCACTTCGTAGACGCCGCAGCGACCGATGCCGGAACCGATGCCAAGACGCTCGTAGCGGACTTCATTGCCGGGAAGACGACCTTCAAAGATCATCCGGTGCTGAACGACAACTTCTTCAGCTTCATTGATACAACCGTTAAGCACGGAACAGACAAGCCGCTTGAACGCGACAGCAACGCTGAGGTCAGTGATTTCGCCCTGGGCAAAACAGCATTCATGACCGGTAAAGGCGCGTGGGATGAAGAAGCGATTAAGAAAATTACCCCTGACTTTGACCTCGGCATCGCCGGGTACCCTGTCAGTGACAAACCGGAGCAGTCCCAGATTATCACCGGTGCCGACCAGGCACTGCGGATCAATAAAGATTCTGCGGTAGCAGCGGAAACGATTGAGTTCTTCAATTGGCTGTATACTTCCGATTACGGGAAGAGCTGGTTCTCTAATGTAGCCAAGGTCATTCCTCCGATCAAGGACGCTCCGATGCCTGACCTGCAAATGCCTAAGGAAATGGAAGAAATCCTGAAGACGGAGAAATCCGGCGACCTGTCGGTGAACTACTCCCTGGATACGTTCCACCAGAAATTCGGTGAGCTGATGCAGGCTTATATCGGCGGCAGCAAGACGAAGGATCAGGCGATTGATGAAATTCAGAAGGCTTGGATTCAATTCGGGTCTGCGGAATAAAAATAAGGTTTAATGATGGCCTCTGAGGATTGCTGAGAGGCCATCTTTCTATGTAACACAGATTATTCGGCGGGGGAGGGGGTGTAAGTGGCTGGACGTAACTGCGGTGAATGTTTGGGCCTCCGGCCGCTGTTGTCTCCAGATTTCTTGATTTTACCGCTGATAGCGGTTGAAATCCGGAGACAAAGGCGGACGCTATCGCTCCTTCAACCCAAACTTCACCTCCGTTACTTCGCCACTTACACGAGCACCGCAGGAAATCAGGAGTTACGAATACAAGAGATGGCCTCCTAATCAGGGGAGGTAGAAAAACAGGAAACCAAGTAACCAAGTAACCAAGTAACCAAGAGACCAAGAACAACATCATTTGTAAGGAGGCCAAATCAGACATGGACAGCAGGCTTATAGACATAGCCGAGAACGGGCTTTATCTTACGATTGAAATTTCGGGGGAGCTGGATGTGCGGCTGCTGCATTTTGGCGCAGCGCCGCTGGAAGCAGGGAGCATAGAAGACAAGCATAAGGCAAGCTTCCGGCTGCTGGAGCTGCAGCTGTCGGGGGAAGACCGGGCGGAATATCACGGGCGGACGCACCGCGCGTCTTATCCGGGATTACGGATGGTGTATGTCGGGCATAAGGACACGATGAATCCGCTGGGACGGAAGCTGGAGCTTACGCTGGCTGACCCGCTGACGGGTGTGAAGGCAGTACAGCATTATCAGTTCTATACTGGCGTGCAGATTGTTCGCTCCTGGACAGTGGTACGGAATGAAGGCGATGCGGAAGCGGGTGTGGAGTATCTGTCTTCGTTCGCGCTTACAGGAGTGGACAAGGAGGGCGACGGAGACCGTAACGACAAGATTGAAGTGAGTATTGCTCACAGCGGGTGGCAGAGTGAGCTGCAGTGGAAAAGCTACAGTCTGCCAGAGCTGGGCATGTCCCATCTCGCTGACCGTGGATCGAAGCGGATTGCGGCCAGCAATACCGGGTCTTGGTCAGCGGCTGAGCTGCTGCCAATGGCCGTGCTAAGCAACCAGGAGAGCGGGAGCAGCCTGTTCTGGCAGATTGAACATAACGGCTCCTGGCACTGGGAGCTGACGGATCAGGCAGATCAGCTTACACTGCTGGTCAGCGGGCCTACGGAGCATGACAACCACTGGTGGCTGAAGCTCGCCCCTGGCGAAGCGTTCACCTCTGTGCCGGTGGCCGCAGGTGTAGTAGAGGGTGGGTTCGGAGAGGCGGCTGAGCAGCTAACTGCATACCGGCGGCTGATCCGCAGACCGAATGAGGATAATGAGCGGCTGCGGGTGATTTTCAACGATTACATGAATTGCCTGTGGGGAAGCCCGACCACGGAGAAGCTGCTGCCGCTGATTGATGCTGCTGCCGAAGTCGGCTGTGAATACTTCTGCATCGATGCAGGCTGGTATGCTCCAGGTGAATGGTGGGACGGGGTCGGGGAGTGGGAGCCTTCGGCTGAGCGCTTCCCGGAAGGCATCAAATACGTGCTGGAGGTGATCCGCAGCAAGGGGATGATTCCGGGCCTGTGGCTGGAGCTGGAGGTGATGGGCATCAACAGTCCGAAGCTTGCGGAGACTGACGACAGCTGGTTCTTCATGCGCCATGGCAAGCGGGTCAAGGACCGCAGCCGCTATCAGCTCGATTACCGTAATCCGGCGGTCATCAAGCATGCCGACAGCGTGATTGCCCGGCTGGTCGGGGAATACGGCGTCGGGTATATCAAGATGGACTATAACATCAATGCAGGCATTGGTACGGAGACGGAGGCAGACAGCTTCGGGGACGGCCTTTTGCAGCATAACCGCGCTTATTTGGCTTGGCTCGACAGCATCTTTGCCCGTTATCCGCAGCTGGTGATCGAGAACTGCTCCAGCGGCGGGATGCGGATGGATTACGCCATGCTCAGCCGTCACAGCATCCAGTCCACCAGTGATCAGGAGGATTACGTGAAGTATGCTGCCATTGCCGCAGGCTCTCCGGCTGCACTGACTCCCGAACAATCCGCGGTCTGGTCATATCCGCTGCGCGAAGGCGACGATGAAGAGGTTATTTTCAATATGGTTAACTCGCTGCTGCTTCGCGTCCACCAGAGCGGCCATCTGGCTGAGCTAACGCCAAGACGCCGGGCGCTGGTGAAGGAGGCGCTGGATTATTACAAGTCTATCCGCGCCCACATTCCGCAAGCCTTCGCCTTCTGGCCGCTCGGTCTGCCCGACAGTGGAGGGGAATGGGTCAGCTTCGGCCTGCGTCATAGAGACATCCGCTATATCGCTGTATGGCGAATTGCGGGAGAAGCGGCTGCGGTCACGCTGCCTGTTCCTGAGCTGAGGGGACGCGATGCGGAGGCCCGGTGTACGTATCCTGAGACACACGGATCGCAGTGGAGCTGGAACGCGGAGGAAGGCAGCTTGACCGTTACGCTGCCCGCTGGCAAGACTGCGAGGCTCTTCGAGCTTCGTTCGTAGGGCCAGCTTCGCACACCAAGAAGAGGCTGAACAGCTGGTATGGAGTGTTCTGTATACAAAAAGGGGTATTTCTGCGCCGGAGGATGGCTGCTGAAATACCCCTTTTGCTACCTGATGAAGCTTAGGCTTTTCCGCAACAAACGGCGGGTGTAATAAAAGGACAAGAGAAGGAGGGACGCGAGAACTAAGCTGAAGGGCAAGCTCAGAAAGACCGGGACTGAATAGGACGGGGTCAGATTCATCCCTATGGCACTGACTCCGAAGGTCCGCAGCAAGCCTGCTACAGGAGCGATGATGGCACAGATGAAGCTCCCGGCCAACCAGACGCCCAGCACGGGCAATGCAAACAGGATGACGAATCCTTTTGCCAAATAGTTTAGCAATATAGGCATTGCACCAGCGGAAGAAGATTTCATGTTTGTACCTCCATCGTTATGTATTTATCTGAATAATCTTGCCTATCTGGGAAAGGGGATGAATTGTCAGCGTCTCCCGGTAACGGATCTCCCGGATGGAGCATCCCGGCCCGAGCGTAACATTCTGTCCGCACACGAGGTCTGCCTGCGTCCGGTACAGGGTGAGGTCAGCCCCTTCAATGATCTCACAGCGCAGCTTGCGGAAAGGGCTCAGCGGAATAGGGAGCAACCTTGAGGAGGGCGACACGATAATATCACCTTCAGAGGTCATGTGTCTGATCTTGCACAAGGCCCCCAGCTTGATGCGGATGGTGCCGATGCAGGACAAGCGGTCTATACGTACGCAGCCCTCAGCCTTGAATTCTTCTGCGGCAGCCTCACCGGTAACAGACAGGTATCCATTGGACGTGATGCTCACGCCTCTGAGTTCAGGAACGCGCAGACTGCCGAAGCTGCTCAGCTCCTGCGTATTGCATGACAACCCTATGGAGCATTCTCCTCTAAGCCTCAGGCGCGTTGTGGTCAAGCTCCCGCTGACATGCAGGTGGCCCAGCACTTCCACACGGGAGGCGTCCATATCCCCCCGGCAGATCCGGGAGCCGTTGATTTTAAGAGGTTTGTTGGGCGCAGGTGCCGGGTTCCGTGTAGGCATAGGTTCATTCACCGCCGTTTTATAATATTTAAGTAACTATAATATATATTAAATGAAATATATAATCAATATATTATCAACCGCAACAATCGGGTTTCGCCTGAATCGCAGATCGTACAACAAAAAAACTGCACTTCCCTAAAGGAAATGCAATCAGTGTTTAAAGAATAACGTTAGTATTATTCTAACATTCCGCCCATCAGCTCATCGATTCTCTGGAGGGCCACCGAGATTTTGACGAGGTCAGTCAATGCAAAGGTGTCGAACAGAGAAAGGATGTGCTGTTTGCCTGGTCCGGTGAGAACAATATTGACGACTCTGCGGTCTTCCTTCGTGCGCACTCTCTCGATGTATCCCAGATCCTCCAGCTTATCGCACATGAACGAAGCGGCTCCTGGAGTAATCACTAGCCGCTCTGAAATATCCGTAATATTAAGGGAGCCGGTGAGCTGCAGCAGGAACAACAGCATGATCTGGTTCTGCGAGAGTGATCCTTTCTTGGTAATCCGGTCTATGAACGCCTGCGACTTCTGCTGCACGCTTGCCATATGATCCATGACAGTATAGACGGCTTGTTCTTTCTCTGCTTCTTTGCTCATAGAAACACTCCAATATAGTATATTAAGTAAAATATATAGATTGTATATCTTTATTGTCAAGTAAGGAAGGCAGAGCATAGTTCCAAAGGAGCAGCCGTAAGCTAAGAGCAGAACCGCTTCAGCCAATACCCTAGAGCATTTCGGGCAAAAATAGAATGAAAAGAATAAAATGGAAATAAAACGGTTTCGATTATAGATTTGTCGAAAAAACTCTAATCTTTGTCGAATTTTTTGTCGATAAATATCAAAAGATGTAGAAATAAAATTGACAGGAAAGAAATAGCACTTTACAATGCTATTATAGAGTAATCATTTCTACTTATTAGAAGCTTTGATAGCTTTTAACACCGAATGATGATCCAAGTGTTATTTCAAGGGAGGATGCATAATGATGAAAGCAACAGGTATAGTAAGAAAAGTAGATGAACTGGGACGTATTGTGATTCCGATTGAGCTGCGTAGAACAATGGGAATTGACATAAAGGATCCGCTCGAAATTTTTGTGGACGGCGAAAAGATCATTCTCAGAAAATATGAACCTACTTGCATCTTCTCCGGAAGTGCCGAGAACCTGATCAACTTCAAGGGTAAAATGGTCAGCAAAGATGTTCTCGATGAACTGATTTCAAGCTTCGACAACGTATAAGTTAAGGTTCTGAGGCAGTATGCAGTATGAACAGAAGGGATCGCAGTGTAAGCACGCTATGTGTTTGCACTGCGGTCCCTTTCTGTAATTAGGGGTTCGTAGACAACATCTGCTGCTTCCTATATCATTAGGGCGTGTGACCGAAGAATAATTGGGAAGGGATGATTCACCTCATGAGCAACGAAGAACAGACACAGGCGGGGAACAGACCGCTGCCGAACTTAAACCAGCCGGAAGCCATCGTATTCGATATGGATGGTACGCTGTTCCAGACAGAGAGCCTGTTATTGCCCGCCTATCATAAAATGTTTGATATCCTGCGGGAAGAAGGCCTGCATTCCGGCCCGACTCCGCCGGAGGAGCGCATCCTGGGCAGTCTAGGCATGCTGCTTGCGGATATCTGGAAGAACGTAATGCCGGAAGCGGATGAGGCCGTACACCGCCGGGCGGATGAACTGCTCCTGCAGCTTGAGATTGAGGGGCTGGAAGCCGGAGGGACGGTCCTGTACCCTAAGGTAGTCGAGACGCTGCGTGCGCTGCACGCGCGCGGAGTGAAGCTGTTCGTAGCCAGCAACGGGCTGGAGGATTATATCCATAGCATTGTAGTTGTGCACGAGCTGAAGGACCTGTTCGAGGGGCTGTATAGCGCAGGCGGCTCGGGTACGGCAACCAAGACCGAGCTGCTCGGCCTTCTGCTGGACAATCACAAGATCGGCAGCGCCTGGATGGTCGGGGACCGTTCCTCCGATGTACAGGCGGGCAAGGGCAACGGACAGACCGTCATCGGCTGCGCCTATGCCGGCTTCGGGCGGCAGGATGAGCTGAAGGGTTCGGATGTCATTATCTCATCGTTCGATGAATTGATTGCTCTATATGATAACAGCGTTGCAGCTGACCTGTAATCCGGCGTACCTGGAATAAGCAGGGAGTAAGCTAGGAGTGAGCTAGGAGTGAGCTTTACTACTGGGAAGAAACTTTAATAAGGTAGGCAATGTGTCAGCCTTCGCCCGCACGTTTAGGAGGGCGAAGGCGGTTTTTTCTGTTAAGCGTTCAATTCCTGCACATTATACAACATGCTTGACGCTGAGATGGAAATTATCGGGAAATGTTGTACAAAAGGCAGGATTACTTCGCATTTGAGCAACTTTGCGTTAAGATTCCTGCATTTCTTGCAACAATTCTGCCGCACACCCCAGTATTTAGATAGCCAAGTTGCATTTCCTGCAACACTTTCAGTTTGTCTTCAGCGTCTGAACCGCACCGCACCCCTCACCGCACCCCTCACCGATCTACTCTACTTAACAGACCTACTCTGCTGTTCGGAGGAGTTGCTAACCTCAACATTACAGAAACCAATCGGATAATCCTTCTACCGGCTCGTAATAACATACATAAGTGTTTTGGATCACTGGGCGCAGCAGGCCTTTACGGACTAACTCCTGCAGTTGTTTACGCGCTGTCCGAAAGCTCACATCGTATTGGAGCATCACATCTTTGGGGCGTAAGCCCTTCTTTTGACTCCAGGATAGTCTTAGGATCTCTCGTTCCAGCGGTGAGAGAGACTGCCCGGACGGGTTGCGGAGCAAGGCGGGAGTAATGACCATTTGCAGCAGCATCCGGCAGATTTCCGGGCGGTTCTGTACATCATCGAAGGAGAAATGGATGATTCTCCAGCCCATTCCGCTCAAGAATGTATCACGGTTAAGCGAGTAACTGAATTTCTGCCGGTCCATATCCTTCACATGACTCTGGTAACCGTCACACTCCAGACCGAATTTTCCGTAGGAGGGGAGAAAGGCAACATCCAGAAATTGTGATTTGCGGTTCCAGTCATAGATTTCATATTCAGGATGCAGGTCATCCAGGTTGCCGAATAGCGGCCACCAGACATTGCGCAGCATCAGTTTCTCAGCATACTGGTGCCCCCGTGAGAGACGCCCTCTGCGCTCCCCTGTTCGGACAGTTAGATGCCGGTCCAATAGCAATTGATGCGCTTTTTCAAACTCCATATGTATTCCCTCCTTCATGTTAACAAAAAAAGAACGCCCCTCTGCCAGCGATGGCTTGGGACGTTCTTCGTCTGAGCTAATTATACGCCGGCATATGGACAGGCGGCAATAAATGGTTTTTCGATGTCTGTCCATTACCCGTTTAATCGTTATCTATAGCAGCCGCCAAGAGGATATTTCCTCCCAGATCGTTTATACTGAGTTTAAATACATAACGTAATTTAGGATCTGCACAAGCAAGTGCAGAGATGGAGGTTTGTCCGATTGGAATTATTTGAGTATATTTTGTTGATGCTGGCAGCTGTGTCGCTGTCTAATCTGGTGAACCGGTTCATCCCCTCGCTCTCCGTGCCGATTATTCAGATTGTGCTGGGTATGGCCTTGACCTGGCTGCCCCTGCATTTCGAGCTGGAGCTGAACCCGGAGCTGTTCCTGCTATTATTCATTGCCCCCTTGCTGTTCAATGACGGCAGACTTGCCGATAAAGTGGCCTTATGGAAGCTGAAAAAGCCGATATTGCTGCTGGCGCTGGGACTGGTTTTTCTAACGGTAGGGGTGCTGGGATATTTCCTGCACTGGCTGTTGCCGGTATTGCCCCTGGCGGCTGCGTTTGCGCTGGCGGCGGCACTGGCCCCTACGGATGCGATTGCTGTAGGCGCATTAGAGCAAAAAGTGAAAATCCCCCATCAGACGATGCAGATACTCGAAGGAGAATCGTTAATTAACGATGCTTCGGGTCTGGTGTCCTTTCAATTTGCAGTTGCGGCTATGGTCACAGGAGCATTCTCTTTCAAAACGGCCAGTCTGAGCTTTATTGGCATCTCGTTAGGCGGTGTGGTGCTGGGCCTTGTGCTGACGTTCATTAAATACGGGATCGTGCGGTGGCTGCGCAGGCTCGGGATGGAGAATGTCACGCTACATATGCTGATTGAGATCCTGACGCCGTTTGCTATTTTTATGGCCGCTGAGGAGCTGGGCGTCAATGGCATTCTGGCAGTGGTCAGTGCAGGGATCGCGCATTCCTTCAGCTACAAGCAGATGAATCCTGAGGTAGCCAAGCTGAGCGTCGTGTCCAAAAGTACCTGGGCGGTCATTATCTTTGTCCTGAACGGTCTGGTGTTCCTGCTGCTCGGTACCCAACTGCCGGAGATTATTAAGACCGTCTGGAACAACCCGGATATAGGGAATGTCCAGGTTATCCTGTATACCCTGCTATTAACCGCTGCTGTCCTCGGTCTGAGGCTGGTCTGGATGCTGGTCATGGATATTCCCGAAGGGGAGGAGACGCGGGGACCCTGGAAGCTGGAGTTCAGGAAGGCGCTCATTCTCACGCTGTCGGGGGTTCGAGGTACGATTACCCTGGCGAGTACGATGTCACTCCCGTTTTTCCTGGATGACGGCTCCTACTTCCCCGCGAGAGACCTGATTATTTTCCTGGCGGCGGGTGTTATTCTCTGGACTCTGCTGGCGTCTAACTTCCTGCTGCCGCTGCTACTTGGCTCCGATCATGAAGCGGAGCATAATGCCGAGGAGGCTGAGGCCAAAATCGAAATTCTGCGCAATGTAGTTGCCGGACTGCAGGAGCAGGCTACAGATCAGTCCCAGTCCCGGATGGCTTTGAATCATTTGACCGGAACCTACAATGCCAGAATCCGCCTGCTGAAGAAGAAGGATGACGCTGAGGAAATGGAACGGCAGCTTGGGGTGACAGCACTCAAGTGGCAGCGGGAATACATCATGCATGCGCTCAAGCAGCACGAAGTGAACCCGTACACGGCCTACCGCTATCTGAACCGGCTGAACCGGCAGCTGTTCATATACACCCGTGATCCGCAGTACAAGAACGACCTGATTCCGTTCAAAAGCTGGGAAGAAATTACCGGTGTCATTCAGCAGGTCCGCTTAAACGCGCAGGAGCGGCGTGAGGAATCGAACCGGCTGCAGTCCGGGATTTTTGCTTACGTTCTTGAACAGCTGAGAGAGCTGCAGAATACGGGGGAGATGGAGCCTGAGGTCATTAGCTCCCTGATTCTTCGTTATGAGCGGGGTCGGCTAAGACTGACCCGGCAGGAGTCTCTCTCTGCTACGAAGCGGGAGTTCGAAGAGTCGCTGCACGAGTTGTCACGCGCGGGCATTCAGCTAGAGCGTGATAACATTCAGCTGATGTTCGAGGCCGGACGGATCTCCAGAGCTAGCATGAAGGAAATGAAACGTGATATTCTGTTCATGGAGCATGATCTGCGGGAAGAAATGGGCTGAATTCCATCTACAAGGAGATGAATCTTACATGAACAATAAAATAGTAGCGGGCACCTGTGCGGTTATTGCAGCGCTGGGAATCTACCTGTATTCGGGTAGCGGTGAACGGAAGACAACGGAGGTTGCTACAACTCCGGGCAGCAGCCAGGACATCAAGCAAATGGTGGCTGACTTCAGCTCACGCACCTTGACGGCGGAGTCCGCTTCGATTACCTCAACCCAGCTGATCGTGGACAGCGGCGGTTCTAACGAAGCAGTCTACAGGCTGCCGGAGGATGAGTTCTTTCTGTCGGTTGCCCCTTATGTGCAGAATACACATCCCTGTGCGACCCACAGCCTGACCGGCTGTCAGGGAGAGATGGTCGAACAATCTTTCGGGGTAACAGTCGTAGACGAGGACGGTAAGGAGATCATGAACCAGACCGTCAAGTCCCAGCCGAACGGCTTCATCGACCTATGGCTGCCGCGTGATCAGAACTATAAGATGACCATTACTCATGACGGCAAAGAGGCCAAGTCCGAGATTTCCACTTTTGAGAGTGATGATACCTGTCTTACGAGTATGCAATTGAGTTAAAGGACCTAATGTGCAGACAATCATTAACTCACACGAAGAACGTCCCAAGCCGCCAACTGGCTGAGGGGCGTTTTTGTGCAAATCCTGTTAACGTTCCATTCACACTACTCTGATAATCTCTATAAGTGTTAGGTGGTTGAAATTCAACCTTCAATATAAAGATGATGCGGAGGATAATAATGTTAATATCTATGAAAAACAGGCTGATCGCTACTCTGGCAATATTGGCTGTGCTGGGATTAGCTACAGGCCTTATATTTCCCGGGAAACATGCCAAGGCGGAGACGGGGAAAGCCGTTTCACCGGGTTCCCGGATGGAAGCGCCCGCCAAGCTTGAGGATACGGCAGGTCTGACTGCTTTTGTGGATGGGATGATGGAAGAGTATATGAACCGGCTGCAAATTCCGGGAGCGGTTATCTCCGTCGTCAAGGACGGCAGGATTATTTTGGCCAAGGGGTATGGCAGCTCTAATCTGGAACAAGCGCTACCGGTTGATCCTGCAACCAGCATGTTCCGAATCGCTTCAACGACCAAGCTGTTTACCTGGACAGCGGTGATGCAATTGGTAGAGCAGGGGAGGATTGATCTGGACACGGACATTAACACCTATCTGAAATCCGTGAAGATTCCTGCCACTAATCCTGAGCCCGTCACCATGCGTCATTTGATGACCCATACCGCAGGCTTTGAGGAGGGCGGAGTCGGTTACCAGATCACCACTGATCCTGCCGAATTGCCCGGGTCCATCTCGGAAACGCTCAATAAGCATATGCTCGCCCGGATCAGACCGCCCGGTGTGATGAGTTCCTATTCTAACTACGGAGCCACCCTTGCAGGTATGATTGTGGAGGATGTCAGTGGAATTCCTTATAATGATTATATTCAGAAGTATATTTTCGATCCGCTGGACATGAAATATTCGACGGTTGTGGAGCCTCTGCCGAAGTCATTCATCCCTTACCAAGTGGTAGGGTACAATAGTGAGACCGGCAGCTTTATTCCTGGCACACCTACGTTCGAGGGCGGCTTTCGTCCTGCCGGCTCGGCTACCGTATCCGCTGTAGACATGGCGCACTTCATGATTGCGCATCTGCAGAACGGGAAATACGGCGAACAGCAGCTTTTGAAGCCCGCAACCGCAGAGCGGATGCATTCAACAGCATTCCAATTTGATAAGCGCCTGCCGGGTGTAGCACTCGGATTCGCAGAGAAGCGGGTGAACGGGGTAACATTAATCTCGCATGGCGGCTCCGATCCCATGTTCAATACAGAATTCTATCTTGCACCTGCCAAGCAATTGGGTATTTTCTTATCCTACAATGGCGGTCAAGGCAGCGAAGCTGCGTCCAATCTGCTCCAGGCCTTCTTCAACCGTTATTATCCTGCTCCGGAGGTGGAGCAGCCGGAGTTCGCCGCTTCTGCGGAATCTGTGCAGAAATATGCCGGCTCCTATCAATTTACACGCCACAACAGCAGTGATATTGACAAGTTCTTCAATTTTTTTGCCCAGCTGAATGTTTCGATTGCGGGTAATAAGTTATCCTTGGGAAGCGGCAGTGAACAACAGCTGTATAGAGAAATTAGTCCTAACCTGTTCCAGCTTGAGGGAGGGACCGATCAGATCGGCTTCCGTACGGATGAGTCTGGCAAGGTTACTCATATGTTCCTGGACATGGCCCCGGATATGCCGCTGGAGCGGACGCCGCTCTTGGATCAGAGTAAGTTTTGGCTTATCGTCGTTGGGGTCTTGGCAGTCCTTTTCATCGCCGCATTGCTTGGACCAATCCTCTTCAATCGCAGGTTCAAGGCAATGACGCTCGCAGAAAAGCGGGCCGTCCGATTATCTGCAGGAACTGCCGGTTGGGCGCTGTTATCTTTTATTACTCTGTTCATGGTAGTGATGTCCATGGACACGATGCAGAAGTTTACCAGTATCAGTCCTTTGCTGTCTCTCAGTTTGGGGATGCCAATCCTTTTGGCGGGCTTGACCTTAGCGTTGCTGGTCTCGACTATACAGGTTTGGAGAAATAAGTATTGGACCGCCATTAGGCGGGTGCATTATACGTTAGTGACGCTTTCGGCTGTCGTGCTGATGATCTTCTTCTATCATTGGAATCTGCTCGGCTGGCAGTTTGGATAACGCTTAAGAGAGAAGGGTGATCGTGGCTACTATACTTATCGCGGATGATGATGACAATATCCGGAAGCTGATGTCTCTATATCTGCGCAAGGAAGGGTTCGACCTCAGAGAAGCCAGTGACGGCACTAAGGCCTTATCCATAATCGAGGACACACAGATCGATCTTGTCATCCTGGATATTATGATGCCCGGACTGAATGGCTGGGAGCTGTGCAGGGAAATCAGGCGTTCGGATGCCAATCTCCCCCTCCTCATGGTGACGGCCAAAGCGGAGTCTGCCCACAAGATTAAAGGGTTTCAGCTCGGAACGGACGATTACCTGACCAAGCCGTTTGATCCGGTTGAACTGGTCATGCGGGTAAAAGCGCTGCTCAAACGCTCGCTGGTCGTTACTTCCCAGTCCGTGCAGCTTGGCAATGTGGTGCTTAACCGCCGGACTTTTCAGGTTACACGCGGTGAAGTGCCGGTCTCGCTGCCTTTGAAGGAATTTGATCTTCTGTTTCTGCTGGTCAGCCACCCCAGGCAGATCTTCACCAGAGAACAGCTAATTCAGCAAATCTGGGGGCTCAATTATGAAGGGGACGGCCGGACTGTAGATGTGCATATCAGCCGGCTGAGGGAGAAATTCAGCGGCAATGGCGAGGGTTTTCAAATCGAAACCGCCCGGGGTCTCGGATACCGCCTGATCCCTGAGCCATGATCAAAACCCTGTATATTCGGATCATTCTCACGTTTCTCGGCATTATTGTCTTTAGTCTGATCTGTTCCTTTTTCATTGGTTTGTATATATTTCAGAAGCAGATAAGCTATGAGGGACAGAACGAGATGTTCACAGTGGGCAGGGAGATTATTCACCGCTATGATGACGCCAAGCCTACAGATACGGACGAGTTCCTGAATAGTATGGTTAAGGTATCCGCACATCCTATTCACCTGTACCATCCTTCGGGAGAACATACCTTTTACGGGCTATCGGATAGTCCGGCTGTGACCATCACCCCAGAGGCTGTCCGGCAAGTATTGCAGGGCAAGGTCTATCGTTCCTCCACAGAAGATAATGATACGTTCATCGGAATGCCCTTTATGCTCAAGGGGGAGTGGCATGCGATGTTCCTTCAGTACTCTGCCGAGAACGAAAATATCGTCAACCGATTGGTTCTTTTCGTGCTGCTGCTTGTGCTTGTGCTGGGCAGTGTATGTATTGTTGTGGCTGCCAGATACCTGGTAGAGCCGATCAAGGCTTTGACCAACGCCACCAGAAGACTGGCCAAGGGTGATTTCGAAGTGGATCTTCCGAGGAACCGTGTGGATGAGATCGGGGAGCTGACACAGAGCTATGTGGAGATGGCGGGAGAACTGAAGCAGCTGGAGCAGATGAGGCAGGATTTCGTCTCCAATGTCTCCCATGAAATTCAGACACCGCTGACCTCTATATCCGGTTTTGCCAAGGCGCTGCAGAACAATGATTTGATTGCGGAGGAAGAGCGTAAGGAGTATCTGGATATCATCATTGCGGAGAGTGGGCGTCTGTCACGGCTAAGTGATAATTTGCTGAAGCTTGCTTCTCTGGATTCCGAGCATCACCCCTTCGCGGCAGTCTCCTTCCGGCTTGACGAGCAGATCAGAACAATCGTGGTGACCTGTGAGCCGCAATGGTCCGCCCGGAGCATCGTTATCGATCTGGAGCTGCCGGAAGCTGTTCATATTATAGGGGATGAAGACCAGTTGAAGCAGGTATGGATGAATCTGCTCGGCAACAGCATCAAGTTCACGCCTGAAGGCGGGAAGATCCGCATCCGTATAGACAGCAGTGCAGCGGAAGTTGCAATCACTATCAGTGATAATGGCATCGGAATATCCCCGGAAGAGTGGGGCGCCGTATTCGAAAGATTCTATACAGTAGACAAGTCGCGCAATGGAAGTAACAACGGGAACGGTCTGGGGCTGGCTATTGTTAAAAAAATCATCTCCCTGCATCAAGGCAGTATCGAGGTAGACGGTGCGGCCAAAGAGGGAACAACGATTATCGTCAGGTTGCCCGCACGCCAGCCATAATGAAATCCTTGAATTGCCGGTCCGCTGCCCGGTCTTCCTCCGTCACGGCACCGCCCCGCTGATGGGATAGAATAACGGCTTTTTGTAAATACATGAAATACAGGTGGGTGGACTTCTGCAGAAGATCCAGCCACTTTTTTTGATACTCTGGAGCCGCCGCTGCGGTCTCAAGGTTTATGTACCGGGAGTACCAGACCTCCATAGCTCTCTTGAAATCAGGCAACTCCGCCGGATCTTTGGACAGGGTGCTATAATACACTCCAAAAATCGCATCATAATAGATCAACGCCTCCTCATGCTCTCTAAGCGCGAGATATTGATCCAGAATCTTCTCCAGGGAGGGAACTGGCAGGGCAAAATCAAAATCAAACAGCAGCCTGCCAAACATCCGCTCCAGATTATCCACATAGAGCTCAGCGGCTAAATCTTCCTTGTCCTTATAATGAAGGTATAACGTTCGGCGGGAGACACCGGCTTGTCCGGCAATCCGCGTCATATCCGTTCGTTCGATTCCCTGAGCACAGAACAGGCCCAGCGCGGCCTCCTTAATGAGCCCTTTGGTCATTTGCATTTGCTTTTCACGTAAATTCAATGATCTTCTCTCCTGTCTACCTGCGAAAATATTGCTGCTGGTCCTACTCCTGCGCGGTTGCCTGCGTCTCCAGAAACTTGCTGCCTACCGAATAGCGCTTCTGCTGATTGACCGCATCCCCCAGCCACTTCACAAGCTTCACACCATCCTGCTCCGCCTGATAAAAGGTCTCCCGGGTGGCAAAAGTATGCGGGGTCGTCCCGTTCTCAGCATTCAGCCCGTAATCCGTCAGATAGTAATAATAATTAGGAACCGTTGCAGCTAGAGCAGCTACCGACTGCCGCATTTCCTCTGACCATGCCTTAATAAGACTCTGGTTCCGTGGGCCATTGTAGTCGTTGATCTTGTTCTGGAAGTGGATTAGAATCTCATCATACACGGAATAGGATTGTAATAATACTGTACCCGCTGGCAGTAGCCGGCCATTTGCGCGAAAAGCAGCCCCGATGACATCTGCCTCCGGCGAATACCCGAAGCTTGCAGTGAAATCCGAGTTCCATTCCTGCTCCATCACCTGCGGCCACTTGTTTGACTTCAGGAATGAGCTGTCCGCATATTGGAAGATCTCAGCATCCCGGTAATGTGAAGCAATCTCGGGCGCCCAGAAGGCTGACCCGAATCCCCCCGCACTTTCGCCTGCAATCAGCAGCTTATCGGGCTTAGCTACGTTCGCATAGATCCAGTCAAGGCTGCTGCGCACATTAGTACGCCCGTTATACCGCATAGTGAAGGTGCTCCCGTCCTCCCGCGGATACGTAGCAGTGCGGTTACCAATGTGGAAGTCGCCTGTGGAATAAGGGAGGTAGACCACATTCCAGCCGTGAAAAGGATTATCCGGGTTGTCCGTATCCATCATCCCGCCCAGCAAAGTTAGCATATAGAACGGAATATCAGCGAAATAGTTGCCTGTATCTCCGCCTTTCATAAAGTTCATAAGCTTAATAGGATGTGCAGCGCTCCGGGCATCCCAGCTGACACCGCCACCGGAAAAAAAGATGATCCAGTTGTTGCTCTCACCGCTCTTCGTCCACATGAAATACTCCGATCCATCACTGGAAACGGTATTCCCGCCCAGCTTCACCTTATTCCACTCGTATGGCTTCACTTCTGCGATGACAGGGGTTGTAGTGACCGGTCTTTGGATTACAAAAGCGTTGACCGCAAGAACAGCAATCCCAATCAGGCTCATTAGCCCTATCCCTGTGATTAACGTGATTCGCTTCATTTTTCGCATATCATCGCTCCTTTAATTGGAGTATACAGTGGGTATATTGGTTATACAAGGTGTGTAATTTGAAAATCGAAAAGTTCTTTAGTCCAACATCCTAAATAAAGTATTTTATGATAGTATTATCGACATGAGAAAACTAGGTGCATTTTCAATTTTATCCCTAGTTCTAGGTCTCGTGCTGCTGTCCGTGGTTGGCTGTAGCAATAACCAGAACATTCGTGGGGAACAGACAGATGAGCAGACCGCCGCCGGTTATATTGAAGCGCTAGGCTATACCATCGTTGCCTCTGAAGGCGAGACGTCAAGATATACACTGGAGCCGCAAAGGCTTGAGAGCCTGGAAGATATGCAGTTCTGGGCAGTACAAGAGGAAGAAGCCAGTACCTACTTCGGGAAGGAGATCACAACCTATCCATTCATAGTGAAGAATCATCCCCTGGAGCAGCAATATCCCCCAGATCAATACAAAATTTCTGTGAATGTTATGATCGCCGATCATGAAGTTATAGGCGGCAGCTCTGCGCCGCTAAGCACAACCAAGAATCTTGTAGTCGCAGGCGGTGAGTATTCAATTGAAGGGAAGACACTGGAAGAGATCAAGGGGTTGGAGTATTCGCAGTGGCTTAAGCATTGGAAGGAGACGTATGGCCCCGAAGTAAGCGTAAGCGGATATATTCCAATAAATGAATTAAAGAGCTTATCTGAAAAAGCGACCTCACTGCATTGGAATGATTTTGACAAGTATGTCTTCGAGGATATCGGCTCAGGAGTGTATATCAGAAAGTACGAGATCGAAGGGGAAGGGCAGTTGTTAGTTAGAGGGAAAAGTCTGGAGAAACCGCCTGAGCAAATTACTATGATTGATGCAGACGGTAAGGAGCGGGAATTTAATCCTGAGAGTTTGAGCGAACAGCTTAAGTAAAGTGAAAAGTGAAAAGCTCAATGAAGGGCGATGAAAGATGAAAGCGTTACAAACGATACTCCAAGCCATTCTCTACGTGCTGCTGGTTATTGGACTACACTTAATCCTGATTTATTATCTGGAAATAAAAATGGAGAGATGGGGAACTGCATTATTAGCAGAAACCATTAGGGTGTACATCATACCGCTGATATTATGTAGTGTAAATGCTATTATAATTTCACGCAATCGGCGAATAAAGTACAAAATCAACTGGTTTTTAGTAACTATGTTATACAGTTTATCTTAACGCCCTATTATCTGTTTAAAATGAGAAAAGAGAAAATGGGAGGTTTATGCGATAATGAACAGGGATGAATTATTTTCTCATGTCCAAAAATTTTCTGAAGACCAGTACTCCAATGAACACCGCTTGAATGCAAGGATACAGCTATATCAATATTGTGAGCATAAGGTGGATTGGCATGAATGGGTATTTGAGCATTTGGGACTTACCGAGGGTCTAAAGATTGCAGAAATCGGTTGCGGAACCGGTGTGTTGTGGGCGAAAAAACTGAGAGAAGTTCCGCTTAGATCAGAAATTGTCTTGACTGATGCCTCGAGAGGGATGATAGAAACGGCAAAAGGGAATATTCATGATCCGCTAGAGCGGTTTCAATATGAAATCGTAGATGCAGAGAAGATGCCTTGGCCGGACCATTCATTTGAGGTTTTGATTGCGAATCACCTGCTGTACCATTTTCAGGACCACAAGAAGATTTTCTCTGAAATCAACCGTGTATTGGTTCCTAATGGAACGGCCTATGCCTCAACTGTAAGCGCGAACAATTATAGAGAACTATTGCAGCTGATACTGGAGTTTGACGGCAGGCTGTCTTTCTTTAACGAAGCCGTGCAAAACTTCAACCTGGAGAATGGCCAGGATATCCTCAGCAAATATTTTAAGGTAACAGCCCAATACGTATTACAAAATGATATTGTCATACAATCGGCTGCGCCGCTCATTTTATATGTGGCATCCTATTTTAGCGAAGACCAATTACGTATCCTAACGGGCAGGTTCAATGAACTCTGCGATTATTTACAAGAAACTCTTGAACGTTCGGGAGCAATGCGTATCACCAATCGAAATGTTCTATTTCAATATCAAAGAGTTTAAGGTCTTGTGCTACTTTTGCTTGTTATTTGTTTTGGGACCACCGTTCTTTTGTTTTTCATTGCAGCTTGGCTTGTCGAAGCAAAATTTTAGCAGGGCAGGTGAATTAATGTGGAACCTCATATGCTCATTGCTGCACAAGGTTTAGCAGATGTGCTTCAGCGGGGAAAGATCCTTCATTTGGAGCAAGGGTCTATGACAGAAGACGAACGCGGGTGGTCTGGTGCGGAAGTGCGCCGGGTAGGAGTTACTTATGCAGATGGTCAACGGGGAAGTATGATCTTTAAAGAAGTTGTCCTGAAAGAACGTATGGCTATGAAAAGGTTAACTGACCAAGGCCACCGGAACACGCCAGCAGCCTTTTCTGCGGACACTCAGACAGATGAGCCTAAGTGGATGGCGATGGAGGATTTGGGGAGAATCAAGATGGCTCCGCTGGGTCCAAATTGGACACCGAGGGTTGCAGAGGCACTGGCTAGAATCCATGCCCGTAATTTGCGTAGAGGTTCTGAGATGTCTTGGCTTCCCCGCGCTGACCGTAAGTATTGGGAGGATTATGTGATTACGACATTGTCTGTGGATCATTTTGAAGCGCTCACTGTACAAAACCCGGATTTTAGCCGGGAATTTGGCGCTTATCTGCCATTACTGCGTGAGAAAGCCAGCATTTTTGCGCGTGATATGGCGGCTTTATACAGGGAGAAGGAGAGTCTGACCCTTACGCATGGTGATTTACAGCCAGCAGATGGTTCACATGTCCGTGATTATAATGGAGAGCTGTATATCATTGATTTCGGGTGGTGTCATTATGCCCCTTTTTATATCGATCTGGTCAGTTATTTCAACCTTGAGGATTCCAAAATGTATTACAACGCACTCCTCTCAAACGGTGTATCTCTTAGCTTTGCTGATTTTTACGAAAGATTGAGGGCAGCCTTTCGTTACAGCGGGCTGATCTATTTGTACCCCAGTATCAGACAATGGTCTTCCGGTCCTACGGAACTAACGGGCAAGCGTCTGCTTCAGATGTTGAAAATTGTACTTACCGGCGAATTTCCTGAACGTAAGATAGATTACTCTAGCCAACTCTTCTCAAAGCTGCTTAAGGAGCATAACAACGGTACACTTCATCTATGTATTCAAGCGGATTAAACTCATTTCATTAGTTCAACAGGATAGTCAGGAGCAGGATGATTTTGAAGCTCGGCTTCTGTTCCTACAAAAAAGCGCTGCACCATAGGCCCCTCGATTTTACCGGAATTACTAACCGACTCGCCGTTGCCTATAGTGTGACGGTGGATCATTTGATCGGTATCTAATTTTTGCTGCTTATTTTGTTCATCATAGTAGTAAAATTCTTTAAACCCCTCTTGATTGTAAATAATTTGCACCCATCCCACATAATTGTTTGGAATAAGATAAATATTTGGATTGCGTTTATAAGTGCTGCAGAATGCAAGGACCAATAATAGCAATGGTATCAGGAGCAGAAGTGTCTTTTTCAATTTTTCTACCTCCGGAATTTAACATTAATATACAAGATTAATAGGGGGAAACCGATAATTATAAGTGGAGGAAAAGATTTCAATTTAACCCTATTAATAGGTTGATGTGTAACCTCGCCAAAGGAGAATACCATGATAATGAGTTTATTTTTTGTTGCCTTAAGCGCAGTCATGGGTGTAGGTATTTGGTTTTTAGTTATAGGGATTGCCTTTTCTATTGGTGGTGGCAATCTATTTACAGTAACTCATTATGATTCATTGTTTTTTTACGCTACCCTTTTGTTGTTATGTATTATAGCCTATCTTTTTTTTGCAAAGCACCTAATAGAAAAAGAACTACCCCTTTTGCTTGCTATTTGTTTTGGGACCACCGTTCTTTTCTTTTTCATTACACCTTGGCTTGCCGAAGCAAAATCATCAGTACAGCGGGAACTTTCTAACATTAGCTATTCGACTCATGAACAGTTTATGGAAAAAGTTGAGGTTATGATAGACCAAGAAAAACTGCCGTATTCAGTTAATGTTGAAAAGAGCAGGGAGAGATTCAAGGATATAAGAAGTATTAACATTATTGTATTGAATAAAGCTTCCTATAAAGATATTTCTATAAACGATATGGAAAGATTACTCGGTATAACCTATGGAGAAAGGGTTAGGATAGGGATTTTAAATGAAAGTTATGAAAAGCTGATGATAGATTTGATATTAGACATAGATAAAAGTCTTAGTTACTGTGAACCTTATAAAATATGCGAGGACTTAGGGTTAGAGATTAAATAATCCATTACATAAAAGATGGTATTTATAACGGAATTTGTCAAGATGCTCTGCAACCACCTCCATGGCAGCATCCTGAATAATTATTACCGTTTCACACCAGTGGATAATGTGTTCCGATTAGAGGATTATGGCAAACATAAGGGTAACTATATTACCTAATTGTGAGGTGTGAATTAATTGAAAAAGTTTTTTATTTTAAGCATAAAAGCGATTTTACAAGTGATCTTTATTGTGTTTTTTCATTTATTTATTATTCGTTTTTTGAATCTGAAATCAGAAGCATGGGAGGAAGAGGCGGTACGACAAGCATATATTGTTTCTTTCGTTCTAATTCTCCTCTTGTATGCAACCTGCATGATTTCATTAATAACAAAGAAGATTAGATATAACCTAATATGGCTTTGCATAAGCACAATCCCTAGTGTTAGTCTTCTAATACTTTTTTATAACAGTAAAGAATATGAACCTACTGAAAATAATTTTATAGATTTGAATTTTGACAGTGGTTTTTTTGAATTAGTAATTATCATTCCTTTTATATACATTGTAGTACAAATAGTTTTTATTTTTGTGCTATGGGTGATCAATTATTTGAAAAGATATACATAATTAAGGAGAGAAACTGACAAAAACCATAAAGGGAAAATATTAAATTTAAACCATATATTATTAAGTGTATGATATTAGGATATTGAGAATGAAAAATGGAAATGTGTTTTCTTGAAAGGTGGATCATATGCAAAAGTTTATTACTCATATCCTCAGAGCATTATTTCATACTTTAATAATTGTTTTGATACATCTTCTAATTGTTTACCTTCTTAATCTCCGTATTGAAGGTTGGAATCATGAGATATTGGGGCAAATAATAAGAGCTTATGCCCTTCCTGTGAGCCTTATGCTTTTTAATCATACTATTTATTTTAAAGACAATATATTGAAATATAAGAAGATATGGTTTTTTGTTAATCTATTTCCTACGCTATTACTATTAATAATTTTTAAAGTGACTGTTGATAATTCGAGTTCGGATTTTTTATCAGGTTACCAGTTTCAATTAATTGCATTATTACCTAAAATATTTATATTCATTCAATTTATTCTTTTTTTTGTTTGGAAAGTTGAGCGTAGTAATGATCAAGATAGATACTAAATAAATAATCTGTACTCAACCCAAATAATTGTTTGGAATCAGATAAATATTTGGATTGCGTTTATTAGTGCTGCAGAATGCAAGGACCAATAATAACAACAACGGTATCAGTAGGAAAAGTGTCTTTTTCAATTTTTCTACCTCCGGAATTTGATTAAGAATGAAAAAATCTAATACAATGGTTAGGTTTTACTATTCATTTTAGTGTTCAAGTTTCCCATAGTTACATTAAAAGGATTTTTAGAATTTAAGTTCAAAAAGTGGAAATTTAATTTTTGGAAAAATGGGGTGAATCAAATTTGAGCAATAGATTCCGTACGAGGGTAAGGGCAATTTCACAAGTTATTTTAGTGATATTTTTACATTTAAGTGTAATTTTTTTTCTGAAATTAAGATTAGAAAATTGGGAGAAAGCTGATATACAACAAGTAGTTATAGTTTATTCGGTTCTAGTAATTATATTATACGTAACTTGTGTGAAGTCATTAGTGACTGGAAAAAAAGATATAACTTATTTTGGTTTTTAATAAGTACTATTCCAAGTATTAGTTTGTTGTTTCTTCTACATAAAAATAAGGTGAATGACGCTCCTGAATATGGTTTTGTATATTTGAAATTTGACAGTGATTTTTTTGGATTAGTTCTTGTATTTCCTTTTATTTACTTTGTGATTCAATTAACTCTACTTGTAGCGCTATGGATATTAAAATATCCGAAAGAGTGATAATTGATTATTATGCCACCCTTAGCCATGAGAATGATGCTGCATATTTTCAAAATCGTTCACTAAAATGCTGATTTAAATGTAGGCAATTACATGTTGCACTAAAATTCGGAAAAATGTAAACGACAAGCGCCTCTCTGTCATATACGGAGGGGCACTTGTCATTTATATAATTAACAACCCCTACTCCTCAACCACCTTAGAAGAACTAGGCGTGTTCTTATTCTTATACACCCACATCGCGTACTCCAACGGGCGAACCAGCGCTTTGCGGTAGATGCTGTTGTCGCCGGAGCGGGCGGCGCCCACCCGGCCGGCCATGTCGGTGAACTCCCAGTTGCCCTGGCCGTTCTTCTGCACCAGCATCCGGTAGTCATGGAACCGGCCGCTGGGCAGCCGCAGCGGGATGCCCTGCTGCACAAGGAATTTGCCGCCCAGACACCACTGGCGGACGATGGTCTCCAGCCGGTTCAGCGACACCTTGCGCGGGGCGATGATCTGGCGGCTCTGGCGGCGTCCCTGGATATCGAAGAGGGACTTGCCTTCTCGCTGGCGTTCGATCCGCAGGATGCCGCGCCCCCCGGTGCCGTTGATCGGCTTCACATAGACAACGGGACTGGATTTCAGCATCCGGTACAGATCGGCAGAGGACTGGTAGAGCAGCGTCTCCGGCAAGTGTTATAAAAGGCGGTAATACAAGTTATAGGGAAATATCAAATGTGATATTTTATTACCTTCTCCTCTATTCCTTGAGATTTTCTCATAAAAAGCACCGCCTACTATTCACTTCATCCTTTGAATTCTCGATAATCACATTAAAGGGATATTAATCTTTTTTATTCAAATTAATGGATTTTAGGTTTTGTAAGTGCTTACATATTACGGGGATGATCTCAATTAAGGACTTTGATATTAAACAAGCTTTGTCTAAAAGTAAATAAGAAGGCGCGGGTGATGAAATGTGAGAGCATTAAAAACAATACTCCAAGCCATTCTCTATGTACTGTTGGCTATTGGACTACAGCTATTCTTAATTTATTTTCTAAGGATAAGAATAGAGGGTTGGGGAATTAAGCTATTGAATTTTTCAATAAAGATGTACCTTGTGCCACTTTCTTTACTTTTAGTTAATTCGTTTTTATATGTAAGAACACGGAGAATAAATTATCATATCACCTGGTTTCTATTAACTGTTTTACCGAGTTCTTTATTAATTTTATTTTCCAAAGCAATACAAAGGAGCGGAGAGTATGAGCAAGCAGTGGTTGAGATTAAATTCTTTCCTGAATATCAGGTGGAAATGCTCATTCTGCTCCCATTTAGCATTTTTATATTTCAGTTCATTTTGATCTTGTATTATTTGATTAAAGTAAGAAAAGAAGATGTTAATTTGAAATAATGAGGGGTTATTACAATGAAAAGAATTTTCGGAATGGTCAGAAATATGTTATTTGACATTGAATAAAGTGTACTTTTAGCGATTATTAAAGACAATTCCAAGAGACGTGGATGGATTGTAAAATCTGCGCATAAAAAGAACCCCCTCAGATCCAGAGGGGGTTCTTTGCTATCAAATAAAACCCCTACTCCTCAACCACCTTAGAAGAACTAGGCGTGTTCTTATTCTTATACACCCACATCGCGTACTCCAACGGGCGGACCAGCGCCTTGCGGTAGGTGCTGTTGTCGCCGGAGCGGGCGAAGACCTCGCGGGCAGGCTTGGGGTTGACCTCCAGCACGTAGATCTTGCCCTCGCGGTCGATGGCCAGATCCAGGGCCAGCTCGCAGAGGGCGCCGAAGCTGTCTTCGAGATAGGCGGCCGCCTCGATCCCCAGCTTCTCGGCAGCACGCATGGCCTTGTCGGCACGTTCTTCGCTGCCGAGCCACTGCTTCAGCAGCGTCTCTGCCTTCATGGCATGACCGCCGCCATGGAGATTCGAGGTGACGCTGCGGGCGGCGCCCACCCGGCCGGCCATACCGGTGAACTCCCAGTCGCCCTGGCCATTCTTCTGCACCAGCATCCGGTAGTCGTGGAACCGGCCGCTGGGCAGCCGCAGCGGGATGCCCTGCTGCACGAGGAATTTACCGCCGATGCACCACTGGCGCACGATGGTCTCCAGCCGGTTCAGCGACACCTTGCGCGGGGCGATGATCTGGCGGCTCTGGCGGCGTCCCTGGATATCGAAGAGAGACTTGCCTTCACGCTGACGCTCGATCCGCAGGATGCCGCGTCCCCCGGTGCCGTTGATCGGCTTGACGTAGACGACGGGGCTTACTTTCAGCATCCGGTGCAGATCGGCAGAGGACTGGTAGAGCAGCGTCTCCGGCATATGGGGCCGGAAGCGGCTCCGCTGGGAGAAGGTCTGGTGCACCGTCCATTTATTGCGCAGCGGGCGGTTCAGGAAGGTCAGATGGTCGTACCGCGCGCGGAAGCGCAGCAGCTGCTGGAAGCGCTGGCTGCGCTGAATCCGGCAGCGGTCATAGATCATATTCGGGAAGGAGCGCCATTTGCGCGACCATACTCCGCTTTTGACATCATAGACCATGGCATGAATCTGGTCCTTGCTTACATGTACATCTGCCGGGGTGAACACATTAACACATGCATCATAGACGTGGATACAGAAAGAGTTCAAACTGCTCTTTGTATTGACCTGGGCCTTTTTTGTAGACTACTTTATTAAGCACAGACTTCAATAATGCGTTTCTGCTCATGGGATCATCTGTTAGGTAGTACGACTTAACTACAGATTCTGCAATCGGTATGATCTTGCTCTTAGCTTCTTTACGTGTCAATTCCAGATCCAGATCTTTTTGGATTACGACTATTTCTTCATTGGTGGCTGTTATTCTTTTAGAGATATCTTGTGATCTCTCCATAAACAGCTCTTCGGTGTAAATACCTCTTTCCAGGAAATCGAACAACTTGCCCCTTTGATTTTCCAGTTCCTTTAGTTCATTTTGTAATGAAACTAATGCTCGTTCTTTTAGCTTGATTTCGCTCTGCGGCGGCGTGTAATTTCTCTTGCCCCACTTGATCTTGTAATCGTTCAACCATATTTCTAGCCCTTCAATGATTCTGGCCTCTACTAAATCATAACGGCTACTGCGTGAAGGACAACCAACGGTGTTGCAGCGAAAATGAGCGGGTTGATTTCGATATGAGTATGAGCGATAAACCATAGTCAATCCGCATTCAGAACACTTCACAAGCCCGGCTAATGCTGAAGTAATTCTTGGTTTGCCATCAATATCGGATTGGTGTGGAGAATAATGGCGCTCTGAGAGCCTCTGATTTGCCTTCAGGAAGATTTGTTCATCGATAAGGGGTTCATGCTTCCCTTTGACATCAATCCACTCCTCGCGGCTCCTACGTCGTGAGGTGCGGTGCTTGCTACCATCCTTACTTTTCTTTTGTTCTTTCTTCCCCCATTGAATTCGACCGATATATACTTCGTTTCTAAGCATTGTTAAGACAGAAGAGGCAGTCCAATTCCCACCTTTATAAGCGGGGATTTTAAGCCGTCTTAATTCTGAAGCGATTTTACCGGCCCCCATTTGTTGCGCAGGATCTTCATGGGTGTACCAAGAGAAAATTTGTCTTAAGATATTAGCCTGTTCTGGATGAGGTATTAGAGTGCGGCCTTCTTTATTAGGGAGATTTTCAATTAAATAACCAAATGGGGGGCGAGTACCTATGAAATTCCCTTCCTCTGCAGTACGCTTCCGGCCTCCCTGCATGCGGCGGGTGATAATTTTGAGTTCTTTACGTGCCATGAAGGCTTCGAATTCACTGTATTCTTCATCAAATTCATCCATAAGATCATAGGTCTTCCTTGGAGTGATGATTTTAGTCTTGGATGAGCGAAATGTCTCCAAGATTAAACCTTGCTCCTGCATATTGCCGCGCCCAAACCGATCAATGTCCATGACCAGGACAGCATCATACTCCCCAGATTCGACCTCTTTTAAAAGTTGCAGCATTTCCGGACGGTGAACTAGAGTTTCACCACTGACAATTTCTTCACGGATTCGAATGATATTTAATTTTAATTGCTTGGCAAGTTTGAGCAGAGCCGTTTTATGTTTGGCAAGAGTTTCTCCTTCGCCGCGCCGTTCGGCATCTTCATCAGCTCTGGACTTTCGCAAGTAAAGAGCTACATCCATTATGTACATCCCCTTTGTGTTATAGGAAAATATTTATGGATGTATTATACGGGGAAGAGGGTGAAAAAACTACTGCAACATGGAGTTGAGTGAGCAGGACCGGCGGATTAGAAGCAGCCGGTCCTGCTCACACCTGTCTCCTCCAGACGAGGCTTCTAGTTGCACAATTAGTACCTGAGTATAAACAGTCAAAAACTTTCTTGTTCTCAGACATGGAGCACAATTCACATATGCAAAGCGGAACTGGAGAAACGAAAAAAAAGCGCTGTTTTAGGGTTCGCACATTTTTTGTTACTAAATCAACAAAAAGAGCAGTTGACTTTAATGTCAGCGGCTCTCGATTTATTGGGTACTCATTCTAGGTTATCAGCATCGTATTATCATTTCTCACTATGCTCTTCAGTGAAGCTTTATAATTTTTATATAGGTGAAGACTGCGCAAATAGAGGGAAAAGCCTAAGGAAGGATTATCAGTGGTCAAAGGAAGGTAATGAGACTAAAGCCGGGTCTAACAATATATCCGGTCTGTCCGGTTTCCAGTATCTGAACATAATCATAGACTGCCAGTGATCCCGGACCAATTATCTCTTCAACGGGACTTGGAATGTTCCAGCGAAGAACTACAATTGGAGTCCCTTCTTGAAGTTGTACATTAGGTGCCTCATAAAAAGGAGCACTCGATAGAACGGTCCAAGGATTATTAATAACATGGATTCTTTTGGATCCGGAAGCTACGAGGTCCATTCGTTTCAGTGCAACTTTAGCCAAATTTTTTACGGAGTGATCTGGATCCATCAGTGCTTGCTGCAAGGCTGCGCGTGTGTTCTCTCCCTGGGCGATTCGTCCCAAACTCGAAACTACACTCATTCTAACGGTATCACACGGATGATTCAGGAGACGGATTAAATATGGAACATAAGACTCCCCCAGCGCTTCCCAGTAGAACTGGCCCTTATAAAAGACCTCGTATTGCCAGATGGAATTGATGGTATCACAAAGGCTTTGATCAATGTTCCAACTTTCAAATAGATTTTCAGCGTCTGGAAAATCTGACATGATTAGCAGTTCTCTTCCAAGTTGGAGATGGTGTGGATTGTCAATTCGATTGATACGCATTAGCGTTTCTGGATTGATGGAGAATTGTTGGGCTAGACACCAGATAGTGTCTCCCGGAGAGACAATATAATACGGACGGCCTCCCGCTTTGGGCAAATTATATTCAATATCAGGAATAATAAGGGGTTGTCCCGTGAGCAGGATTGCAGGATTGCAGATCACATTTGCTTCTAATATTGCAGCAAGAGGAACTTTGTATTTATTCGAAATTGAATATAATGAATCCCCGGGTTGAACAATATACAACATAATTAACGCTCCTTCGGCTAGGGTGAGTTCCTAATGTGCTAGATTTCACACGTTCTGAATGCTCTCAATATGAAATGAAAGAGCGTTAGTCCAATCACCGTAGTTGGGGATAACAGAAAAGTCTCCGCTACCTATTTTAGTAATTACAATCATTCCTTCTTGGTACTCAAAAATATCGCCGTTCAGCAGTACTCTTTCTATAGGTCCGAAATTGCCCCGGATAAGAAAAATTCGGGTGCCTGGTGCTACTTTTATCGTAGAATCTTCGGGAATTGTTGAGATTCCCTTAGCATTTTCGGGGAACCAGTAGTATATAACCAGATCTCCTGCCTCTATCAAAGAAAGATTGGGATTGTTTAAATAAGGAAAAGAGACAAAGCTGCTGCCGTCCCATAAGTAAACTACTCCTTGTGTAGCGGCGGCTACGTACAATGCATTGTTCTGAATTTTGATTTGTCCATGCATGAAAGCTTGGTCCGCACCAAATTTGTTCAATAAACAATATACTTTATTTTGATACCAGCCTAATACCTCAAATTCAAGGCGGCTCCCACTCCCCGAGTAACGTCCAATCACCAATTGCTGTCTTGCATCGCGCAGGAAATTGCCTATGTCCATCAGTTCAACAGGCTCGTCGTATTTCTTTTGAAAAATAACATTCCCCTGAGGAGCTTTAATGGTAAGCCAATTTTGGTTGCCAGAATTCGAGATTTCGATCTGCTCGGGGACAGTTCCACCGGTGAAAAAAGCTTCATGGGTAATAGGTCTTTTTATTTGATGAATTAACATAAATTAGCACCTGATTCTTTTGGGATATTTGATCATAGCCTATGCGGCAGCGGGCTTATGGGTGAATGATGATAATAATTGGAGTACATAATCATACTGATTTTCTCAAATATTAAAAATGTTCGGTCAGGCATTCAATTCCCTAAGGAGTGGTGCGATTATGTCAAACGAAACATTCAGTAAAGTGCTGAAAAAGGGGACAAGCGGAGAGGATGTTTTAAGGCTTCAAAATGCACTACAGCAAGCGGGATTTTCACCCGGCAAGCCGGATTCAGTATTTGGTGGGAAAACGGAAGAGGCTGTCCGTAAGTTTCAGAAGGACAATCAGCTTACAGCTGATGGGATAGTCGGCAAGAAAACATGGGCATCTCTGCAAAAATTCGTAACAGCTGGTGCGATTAAAGCGCCGATCCAATCCCCTATATCTACTGGGCCATTAACTGTTACGCCAGAGGAATTCAAACTTCTTACACGATTGACTGAAGCGGAAGCCGGCGGAGAAATTTATGAAGGGCGTGTAGCAGTTGCAGCCTCCGTATTGAACAGAGTTGAAAGTCCGTCGTGGCCCAACACCATTTCCAAGGTTATATATCAACCAGGTCAATACTCACCTATTCAGAACGGCTATATTAACCGCGTAATTCCAAGTGAAGAAACTATCAAGGCTGTGCAAGAAGCAATAAATGGAAACGACCCTTCACAAGGGGCTACAACATTTTACAATCCAGATAAGACTTCCAACCGCTGGCTAAGGTCCAAACCAAAAACCGTTAAAATAGAACATCATCAGTTTGCAAAAGCATAAACTAATCAACAGGCGGCTTGTCGTGGGTGAACATCCGGAACAAGTCGCCATTTTAACTATTATTTCCCCGCATTTTTCCAGAACTCAAGGATAACCATATGGATACGTAAAGAAATAATGAAAATACATAGAAGAGATAAAGTCGTTGGAGGTCCGGATTTCATTTGAAAGCAAGTTGTTGCCTGGGGTGTTTATGAAATTTACGAAATCCTTCCCTCTAGGTCTAAGGTTTACGTTAAAAAGGAATTTTAATCCTGAGAGAGAATATAGAATTATGAAAATATGATTTCGGAGTGATATTATTTGGCAAAGGGTCAATTTTACGGCTGTAGCAGCTTCCCAAAATGCCGGCATATCAAAACGATAGAAGTAGTATAGCTTGTAGATATAGGCAATAACTTTTTGTGAAGGAAGAAATAGTTGTCTAATGGCTCTAAAATGAGCGATATTATTAAATTAGAGGAGAAAATCAACCAGTGGTCGAAATAGAAAATTGGGAGGTGCAGTAATGCAGATGATAATTCCGATTGAATTATTAGATACTGAAACTAAGAGAAAGATTTATGAAGTACAAGGTAAATTGAAGAATGAAACAGCAGAATTGTCTGACATTGGAGTTATCATGAATGTAGTTCAGAAATATCCTAACGCTTTGAATTCTTATGGGATAACTTTGGTAGCAAGAATTGCAGAAGTTCACTTTAAACATCCAGAATACGTGGATTATGACTATACTTTGGAGAATTTAAATGCGGCATTTGGACTTGTATGAAAAGGGGGATAGAATTCTGCCCGCGCTAGGAAATCAGGCGGAATTCTATATTCTTTATAAATGTTTGTGTATGTTATTCATAAGTTATTTTCTTTAGTTGTTCCAAGCCCGCAGGCACCCCGTAAATAGCCGCAGCTTCTTGTACCGTGAAGTTCTTATGTTTAAATTCATAAAGCAATTCATCAGGCATCAACAACTCCACAGCAAATTGATTCGCTTCCCGTTCAATCCGATCCACAGAGTAAAGAGTATGTCTTCGGAGAAATGGAGTATTCACATTTGGATGTAAAATGACATGCCCTAATTCATGAGCACAAGTAAAACGTTGGTCCTGCTGAGAAGCAGTGTTGTTGATATGTATCATCTGTAATCTACGACTCGAATTATAATAGCCTAACATGTCACCCAACAATTCAAAAAGAACCAGGATATTTTTCTGGGATGCAATTTCAAAGGGGTCATTGGTTCTGTGCTTCTGGATTAGTTGGGTTACAGTAGTTTTGATCATGCTGTATCCCTTTCCTAACTAATCTCTGTATTTATTTGGAGTAAACTTTTGCTTGGAAAGTTCTCTGGCTAATCGCAAAGAATTTTCTAGCGAGATCGCAAATAATCGCTTCGTTTCCTCATCCATGGGTTCCCCGTTAAAAGCTAATGCCTCGTTCGATTCGAGATCCGCAAGCATTCGCTCAAGGTCTTTGCCGATGTCCTTTTCGTCTTTGGCAGTAAGATTGTAGTATTTGGATTCAGCTGAAGCAATGGGTTGCTCATTGTCTAGATAGCCCATAGCCCTCATTAAATCATCAGCGTCCACATCTTTTAAATATGGTGCTAATGCCTTCAGATTCTCAGGAGTAACTTTGTGTTTACCTGATTCTATTCGATTTACAGTGGAATGACTAACGCCAGATTTTAAAGCTAATTCTCTTTGGCTTCTATATCCACTTAGTTCTCTTAACTTGGCAAAATAAATCCCAAACTCTTTTAAGTTCATTTTGTATCACCCATCCCCATTTTAACAGAAAGTGTTTCAAGGATGAAACGCTATTATGTATCATCCTTGAAATTTATTGTTGCAAGCGTGTTACAACAGTGTTATATTATTTTTGTAACAAGATTGATACAGGAGGTGAAGATAGTTGAGAGTCATTCCAAAGCCCGGAATTCTTAATCAACTTCAAGAGGATAAAAAAATGACGGAGCAAGAATTTGCAGATTTCTTAGGTGCATCAAGATCATCATTGTGGAGAGCGAAGCTCCCAGTAGATGATAATAGATTTTCTCTGGGACAGGATGTAATGGCGAAAATACTTAAAAATTTTCCAGAAAAATCATTTGAGGACATATTTTTTTTAGAGCATGTGTCTCAAGTGTGTTACGGAAATACAGTAATCAATAGTGGGGGAATTTAAATTAAGTACTTCTTACCTTCCATGAAATATTACGGAACTGAGGTGAAAAATCATGGTTGTCCCTCGATCATCCCGGCATACACATAATGCCAGGGGGGATGCTGGCATGATTGTAGCAACCTACACATTTGGCGAGACGAAGGTTCATATCTGCGATGACCATTTGGTTACAGACCCGACAGAGCGGGATAGAGTGGAAACTGCAATTGCTGATGCTGCTTGGGCATGCCTACAAGATACAGCAGAACTGGAATGAAGCAAACATTATCATTATAGCCTTTGTAAAGTTTTTATATAAGGAACTACTTCATAAGTAGAACTCATTCAAACTTAAATATTCTGGTACAGGGCATGGAATTTACTTTTACTTGTAAGAAGAACAGGAGCAAGTGGCATGGGGAAATTATTAAGTATTGCTCAGCAACTGGTGAACAAGTCACAAGAGATTGACGCTATAAAAGAAGAACGTCATTCTTTATTTTCAGAAATAGAAGCTAATGAAGAACAAATTATTGAAATGCATTACGAGATGGAGTTCAAAAGGCTTGAATGTATGTACTTAAAGCAAGAACAGATCAAAATATTAAAAAATCATACAGATGTATATGACATGCAGGTCTACCAACAACAACTGAAACGTCTGGAGTCCATCATAAATCGTTGCATATCTTCTATACTCAAACGTCTTTTTGAGGGAGGGTATGGCCAGGAATTAAAGAAGCGTGGACTTATCAAAGAGTTCATAGAAGGTAGTCCACCTCTGGTTCATCAAGGGTGTGTATTTCAAGGTGAATTCGTTCACAAAAGTTCTTTAGTACGGAGAGTTCCAGATGAGTGAGTGGGACAAATTGGAGTTTGCCGAAGCGCTGTCCGTCAGATTTATGCAGCTTACTGTTTTGGTTAATACGACAAATGAAGATCTGAGTCGTGATGAGGCGGAGCAAGAGCTCCACCTTCTACGTACCGTAATTCTGGGTCTTCCGAAAGACATTTTAGATTTAGTTATGCAGCGTATTTCCTTATAGAGTGGGACAAGCCCAGTTTTCATACTGAACGCAATTTGCAATCAGTTCGTTGTGAAAAGAGGACTTCGGTATTCCTAATTACTCAACGCAAAATTGCGTTAAGTCCAATCATTAGAATGGGGATGTAGATGTGCGCTCTTTAGTTAAAGATAAGCCATTAATTAAAAGTATGGTTGGGGAAAGGATTTGGGCTTTGAAGTCAATAGATTTAGTGGTGTTCGATCAGGAGCTTGAAGCGTATTTCGAAAGAGGTTATCCAGGGTTCAGGGTTGTATCGTATGAATACCCTTATATCTTCTTAAGTGATGAAAGGGAAGCAAATAAAGCGAATTAGAAGAAGATTGTTAACCAAAGGAGGAAGGTAATTTTGCAAGAGTGGAGCAACAATGCATGTCTAGGTTATATCCGCGCAGCATTGTTACGTAAAGGATGGGCCGAGGAGCAGATTAGAGAGGTCGTTCGTGCTGTGTATTATGAGTTTGATTTCAAAACCATTGAGGAAGCGGCCAGGCTGTATGAAAGATCATTTGATTAACAGGCATATAAGGATATGTGGTGAGGGATCTCTTGTACATGTAATAAGAAAATCAGATAACAACGGAAGGAGTGAATGAAAGTGGGGAATACAAACTTATTGCCGGTGATCACGGGCAGGGCTGCTGCAGAATACCTTCAGGACTGGCTGCACATCTCTGCAATAGTGAAGGTTGTGTCTGACGACCGAAAGCATCTCTATTTCAGAGGCAAGGATCAGATCGGAAGACGGATGGAGTATCGCGTTGAGATTGTAGCAGAAGCGGATAATCACAACATATACGAACGGGTTTCCAATTCGGAACAACCAGAAGCGTGGGAATGGGCTGATGCGATCTCAGTGAAGAGACAGAGCTGACGGTGCCGATCCACGCATTATGGCTAAGTCTATAGCTTCCTAAGATGAAACACCGCCTGATGATGGCTGGGGGATACCAGCCGAAACCTACCGGTCAGTGCCGGGAAGGTCGCGGAATCCGCCATAGTGGGAGGACTAATCTATCCCCTATGTACAGTTAGTTGCTCGACGCATTAGAACTACATAACGAAGGGTGGATGTTAATGACAAACGGACTCACGGTTCAATCGTCTGCAATAAACCAGGATGAGAATGGTCATTTTGTTTATGTCGAGAATGGACAAGCCATGACCGATAGCCGGAGCATTGCGGACAAGTTCGGCAAACGTCATGCGGATATTCTAAGGAGCATTAAGACACTCGAATGCAGTCCCGAATTCACTGAACGCAATTTTGCGCTTAGTGAATATTCGGATAGGTCGGGACGCAAGAACCCCTACTACAAGGTAACCCGGGACGGCTTTGTATTCCTGATTACGGGCTTTACCGGCCGTGAAGCGGCGAGATTCAAGGAAGATTATATTGCGGCCTTCAATCAAATGGAGAGCCAACTAAAACATCAGGACAGGTTTGATTCGGGACCAAGCAATCCATTGCTCATTAGTGAAGCGGCATTTACTCAAATTAAGGAACGCGTACTCGAAGTAGAACAGCAGCTGAACGATGTAGCCAAGGAGGTCACTCTTAAGACAGTGGAGCAGAAGAAGCTGCATGCGGCTATAGGGCGTAGGGTGAACCTGTTGTCAACTCAGGCTAGTGAGAGATCCGGATTCTACCGGAAGTTATACCGGGCTATCTACGCCGAGTTTCAGGTTGCCAGCTATAGAGATATCCGCAAAGGAGACTTGGAAAAGGCATTGCAATATGTAGAAGGCTGGAGACCGCTAACTTAACGCGGTTCTGCGCTCAGCTATTCACTCCACCTACTGAGCGATTCTCTGCGTCCAGTTGACTGAACGCAGTCTGTCGTTAAGCGAAACGATCCATTCTGGGTTAAACGCAGTATTGCGTTCAGTAATTACAGGACAGTGAACGCATTCCTGCGCTGAGCTTGGCAGAGGGGATGAACGCAATTTTGCGCTCAGTGCCGGGCATAAGAGGGAGGTGAGGAATACATGCAGGAAGAGATGACGTTACCCTTACTCGCAACCATTTGGTTTGAACGTAATCCGTTGCAGCATTATGTGCTAGTGAAGAACATTAAGCGGAGTGAACAACAAAAAAGGTACATAAGCACCGCAAATGCTTACGTACCTGGTCCAACACGCGCGGCTATTATCTCATAAAACATTCAGCAATGCAATTTCTTCACTTAGCGCAATTTTGCGTTCAGTGGACCGGAGTGACAAGGGGGCCATGCGATGAAACATATCGAACAAATGGATCTGTTTGATCTCATCGATGTTCAGATCGAGCAGCCGCCAGTGGTCTTGAATGGAATGTACTATGAGCAGGCGACCGGCCTATTCGTGTCGTTCGTATGCGGACGCAGGCATTATGAGATCCCTGCTAAGGGCTGCGGTCTGAACCGGGAATGGCAGGAGAGAACGAAGCGATTCCGGGCGATCTAGGCCCGACAGAATAGAGGAGGCGATGCCGTGGATTCCAGTGTTAATCCTCAGCCAACGGATGCTCACATCAGAATATCGCATGAAATACACCGAGAGCTGATCCGACGGAAGTTTTCTCAGCGCCAGCGTGATGTCATAGATTTTATCCTGACGCTGAGCTGGGGGTGCGGGAAGCCATCGGCCATCATTCCGGAATTGAAGGATTTTGCGGAGACAGGGATCGGTAAAAATCATATCCGTGGTGTCTTAGAAGAACTCCTTCAAGGGCATGTGATTCTGTGGGATAAGGAGATAAATACGTTTCAGGTGAACAAACATTATGATCTCTGGAACATTGAGTCAGTAATTAGCCCGAATCCCAGAAGGTTCAATGAGCTAATCAATCTTAATCTTGCGAGACCTTCGCCCAATTTGTTGAAATCTACTATACCCGAAAAGGGAACTGAGTTCCCGAAAGAGGAACCGAGTTCCCCAAAGAGAGACCAAGTTCCCAAAAGAGGAACTGAGTTCCCAAAAGAGGAACCGAGTTCCCTAAAAGGGGACCGAGTCCCCGAAAAAGGAATGGAGTTCCTGAAAAGGAAACTAGCCAGTTCCCAAAAGAGGAACCGTACAGTTCCCCAAAAGGGAACCGTCACACGCAATTATCCTAGTCGTATCAAAGGTTTCAGCGTTTCTAAAGCTAGTATTAAAGCTATTAAAAGATTTAAAAGAACTACTACTACAATAACAACAATGACTACTAGCGCTGACACGCTAATGACGGATCATGAACATTATTCGATTCAGAATATCAAATTGGACTACAAAAACAATTTTATTGCAGGCGGCAGGCTAAACTCTTTTGACGAGAATGACTTAGAGACCCTACACGGTACCTACGGAGGGGAGTGGTTACACTCTGCGATGAGAGCAGCCTACCGGCTGGGGACGGATAAGCGGAATTTAGCTTATGTACAAGGCATCCTCCGGGGTTATCGTGAACGAGGCGGTATGGACAAACCGGAACCCAGGATAACTGTAGTACCTTCAGCCACACCGCCTTCTCCAAGGAGTAATGAACGTTCTCGCAATCAGGGAGGAAGAAGCCGGAAGTCGGAGATCCCCATTCTGACCGATGACGGCAGCGGGGTAATTCCTAGCCCAGATGAGATGGCAGAGTTGATGCGGAAGGCACAAGAGATCAAGGAAACCAAAGCTTTGGAGAAGGTAGAGGTAAGTAACCGTTAACTTATTTTCAAGGCAGCTATCAGAAAGGTTGGGAAGATAATGATCACGGAGAATCACCTGGATAAGAAAAAGAGCAGAGGAGTACGTCCCACACGGCGTCAAAAGCAACTGATCAGTCAGCACCGCCTCACTCCTGCTAATTGGTTGGTACTGAGCGTAACGCCAGCGCAATTACAATTGCAGCACAAGAAGAACGGTACCACACGTGTTATTAACTGCCTGTAGGGGCTGAAATGCAAAAGAAGCAGCTTGGGAAGAGTTATGGTTTCCGAGCAGGTGAAGCCAGGTTTCATAACAGAACATACGCTCTCAGTATTGCTATGTGAGTGTTCAAAGGAGAATCGGTATGAGTCAACTCTCCACTAAGCCGATCCATCCTCGCGCTATGGATATAATTAACAGGGCCATCCGGCCTTTGTTATCCCCAAGTAAGGGGTGCAGCATTGACCGTCTGAAAATATGCGTCAATCCACAAGCAGACATTGCAGAATATGAGTCGATCCAAACCTCATTCGGAGCTCTGCGAGTGAGTACAAACCCGTATGTTACGAAAGGTGTGGCTTATGTGGTGGAAGAACCAGGGCGCGGTGAGATCGCTTTTGCCTGGGTAAATCGCTAAGCCTGATCCATCAATGATAAAGAAAAATACGATGTGGAAGGTGACTTTATGAAGGTGAAAATCATTGACCCGGCTCATCCATACTGTGGGCAGGAACTAGAGGGTGGAATTATTTATATGGATATCTATCATCGTGGAGGTAGGCCGGATCTGTATGCGGTGAAATCTCCGGAAGGAAAAACAGTTCGACTGTTAACCCATCAAATTGACGAAGCGCACTATGAAGCTCAGGAGCTGAATCAGGAGATCGAGCGGTTAGGTGCTAATGTTGGCGATACAGTACTTATTATCCGTTCTGGTAGCGGTGGATGTACCCTGGATTTCGATTGGAAGGCTCCTCATGTCATTACAAAAATTGATAGTTCGGGTCATGTTGAATTTGATGACAATGCAGCGTATGGATTTCGGCCTGATGTTCAAGTCATTAGCCGAGCTCAAGAAATCTGATGCTTGGAATAGAGCATTTCCAAGGGGGAGTGGCAAGTGATTTGCCTCCATTGCGGCAATAGATGCCATGAAGTAGGAGAGAGTATCTTCCGCTGCAGCGTCTGTAATAAAGACTTTGAACAAAGTTCATGGGATTTCGAGTTGGAAGAAACAGAGAGCTTATCCGGGGGGGAGTGTGGAACATTGAAGAATTTTCAAGTCACGGAGCTTAATATCTCATTGGTGCCGGTGGATTGGTTATTTGCAAGATACCAGAAGTTAAAAAAGTCTGTGAAGATTACCGCTAGCGGACAAAAAGAACTGATGGTCATTCGTGAGTATTTGGAGAAAACAGGTAGAACTGCTGTCAGTTCTTGTGATGAAGAAGTGGAGCAGATTGAGATGGATATTCCTGTTGCGATCCGGCAGCAATATGTATCTATCGTGGAGTACCGGCTCAAGCAATACTATCAGGCAAACAAACGGAAGCAATGGTTACAAGCAGAACTTCAAACCGTTAAGCCGAAGGAGCCTAAAGTTACAGCGGGTATGGAGCTTACGGGTGTGAGTGCACGTTCTGGCATCCCGCACTCTTCAACGGAGCAAGCAGTCATGAGTATGTTTGATAAAGCCGAACGGCTTCAAGATGAAATCTGGGAGGTGGAGGACCAGTTATACCCGATGGAGAAAGCCTTGCGTTGCCTAGATCCTGATCAGTTGCGGCTAGTTGAAGCAAAGTATTTTTGCCGGGAAGAAGAATTAGACGAGTACCTGATGAACAGTTTTAACTGGTACCGTGCCAAGTACTATCAGGTGAAGAAGACGGCGCTTATTTTATTGGCGCAGTCCCTGCGGATCATCTAGATGTGTTTCAGAACATATATCTGACGAAGTAGAAAGGATTAATCCTATGGAATTTAATGATCCGGTATTTAATGAAGCACAAATGCTCAGATTCGTACATGGGGATATATACCTCAAGTTTATGTATAACCATATGTTAGGAAAAGGTCATTCACATGAAACTGCGCTAGAAGTCTTATTTAACGCAAATGTGTTAGGTGATTCCGGGATGACGATTGCGTACGAATCATTTGCAGAAGAAGGAGAACAAAAATAATGCCATTGGAATATAAGCATCCACTGTACACAGGTTGCCTTTATGAAGGAGAGGTTCAAGGTCTCTATGTACAAGCACAGGTATTTTCTGAGCCATCCTCGTTTGGAATTGGTGAAGGTCGAATCAGTAGACTCACGGTGTATCCGAATCAACGAAAAGAGGTTGTTAGATGCCTGGCCAACTATGAGCGGGGTTGGCATGGCAAGCTTCCGGAAGAGAGCAAGATTCGTGCTGTTATCGAAGCTTCAGTTCGACAATTTGATCATAAAGCTGTGGATTGTGAGGCTGAGGCTTCGCGTTAGATTGTGAAAAATTCAATGGGCAAGGGAGCGGAAATTTATGGAGCTTGGTTTGTTTGAACAAATGATATTGTGTCGTGCCTTAAGAGAAGCCGGTTATAAAGAAGTTCGCTATGCACATTCGAATGATAGATGCCATGTGTTTCACACTGAATTGGGATTAGTTCCAGTTGATAGAGAGACCGGGAAATTCGATTCCAAAGATTACAGACAGATGTTCCAGTAAGCATTTAAGCGGTGCTCAATGGATGATAGACGCATACAGCGAAGGAGGTTTAACCCTATGGAACGGAAAGTTTTCTTCTTGTTGGACGGCTTGGACACGGTGCAAACGGTCGATGTCGATAGCGACAAAGAGATTAAGCCATATTTAGTCGAGGAACATATGACGGACGAGATCCTAATTTATCACGTTGAGTAGTGCGCGGTACGAGGATACTGAACATTTGACGCAAACTGCGCAGTAACGGAGGGATAGGAAGGTCAGGATCATAGCCTATTGCGGCAGCTCTGAACCAACAAATTCATAGACTGCCGTTGTGCTGTTAAACTAATGATTCACGTTAGATTGCTTTCTTAAAAGATTAACTCACAATCATTATGCTCCCATACATCAAATAAGTTTCCATCTAGGTCTTCAAAAACAAAAAACTTGCCGTAAATGCCTTCATTGCTAATAGGTCTGGTCGTAACTCCCTCAGATGTTAGCCTCATGTGTAATGAGTCAATATTATCTGTAAAAAATGTTACAATCCACCTTTGCTGTCCATTTACTTCAAACACTGCTCTTGTGTCATTATCAGATTCAATTAAATCAATTATTGGACGGTTGTCCCTGAATAAGCTTAAATAGTTTCCCCTATCATTTCTAGTGTTAAAACCAAAGTGACTGACAAACCATTCTGCAGATTTTTCTGCATCTTTAACCGGAATTACATTATAGGCGATTCCCAAGATTTTCCCATCTACCATATTACTCAGCCCCTGTCATAAACTTATCTCTAAAATTATTTCAAGGTGGCTACCACATTATCCTGCCCATTAGCTAGAACTATTTTTCCATAGAGAGTCATAGTGATTGTTGCGCAGTACGAGAGAGTGGTGAACACATTGGAGTACAAAGAATTACTGATCATTAAGCATTCGTTAAAACAATATATTCAACGTTCCAATGCTAAAAAAAATGATATTGCCGAAGAAGAGAAATTACTTCGCAAGATTGAAAACCAGATTGCGGATCTAAAACAACAATACGGTATCAGATAATCCAAAAGTCCGAGAGTATTGGCTTGTTGTCGCATCCGTACAGAAAAGAGTGGAGTCTTGGTGAGAATGAAATTTCTTTATACAAAGGATAATAAGAACTTCGGATTTATCATTGAAGCCAAGACTGCTGAAGAATGTTTTGATTTAGGGATAGAAAAAATTGTAAAAGAAGAAGGGGAATTGCTTAATTATTATTCAGTGGATGAAAATGGTCTGAGGACATGTACACTCTTCTAAAATATGCAAAATATGAATTTTTGCCGCAGTGTGCAAAAAAGATAATGAAGAGAGGAATATGCCCATGGAATGTACGATCTGCCGAACGACTCACCTGGTTGAGCTAAGACCTGTTTATGATGAGAAAGAACCTGTTTGTTTGGCTTGCTGGCTGGAGTTTTATGCTTCTGATGATGACAAAGAGTTTCTGAAAGATTTAGAGTAATGCCAATAAGGGAGTTTAGCAAAGGAGATTTTTTGATGCTGAAAGCAGAAACAGTTGAGCAGTTTTATATATTGCAATGGCTGGAAGCGAATTTTGAAATAGAGCATTTGGAAATAAAGCTAGTTGACAGGTACAACGTGAAGATAAAGGATTTAGACAATAAAATTGCACGTGTTACTTACGTTAGTAGGGATAACATCACTCTGACTGACGATATCACATACTGAGCATTACGAGAACTACAGTGTTGACGCAGACTGTGAAGAAGAGAACAGATTAGAAACAAAGAAACCCTTCCTTAAGGAAGGGTGACATCGAATCCGAGTAAAGTTAAGACAACCATAGCGATTGTAATAAACGTACTCGGCGCGATGCTGAACTCTAGGTATTTACACTTAAAGTTCATTCTTATCACGCTCCTCTCAAGTAAGCTCCAAGATAGATTTCATTCATTAACAATGAAAGGGTCTATCCTGGTCTGAGTCGCATGCAAAAATACGACTCTCTGGTGGATAGCCGATGAGATCACCGGGACCAGTTTAATACGATAAATGAATATCGTATTTTGCTTGAGATTAGTTAAATTCTACCATACAAAATTGTAAGTTGAAATTGGAACTTTTGTTCTTAATAAAAAGCTAACGATTATTAAAAAACATGGGATATTGCGCAGTCCGAGAGTATAGCGTTTATATCACATAGATGGGGATGATTTTAAATGAAAATAGCTATCTCTACAGGAATAAAGGGGATGGGCATAAGACATCATGGATATACATCATTTGAAGAATTAGAGCAGCGCGATGACAAAGACAAGGCCAGAATAATTATTTCCAAACTTAAAGAAAAAGGGATTTGTGTTCTTCCAATTAAGGGAAGTGTTGAAGCCATATATTATGAAGTTATTAATGAATAGTTAGTTCCAAAAAGCATGCTTTTTGAGACAGCGGAATAACTGGTTATTAGTTCGTTTCAAAAGACCATAAAATCAGTTTTGGAACGTCTCAGTGATTCAAGGGATCATTTGAGACGTTTTTTCTATTAGGAGGGGTTCCATTGAAGATCGCATACGGAAGAGTTTCAACAAAGGAGCAAAATGTAGAGCGTCAGCTTTTAAAGTTCCGGGAATTAGGGATTGAGGAACGGTTTGTTTTTGTGGATAAGCAGAGCGGCAAAGATTTTGATCGTCCACGTTACCAGGCGATGCGGCTCATGCTGCGGGAAGGTGATCTGGTTTACGTAGATGCTCTGGATCGGCTGGGCCGGGACTATGACGGTATCATTGCGGAGTGGAAGTATATCACGCGAGAGATCGGGGCAGACATTGTATGCCTGGATAACGAAATACTGTTCGATTCCCGAAAGTTTAAGACAATGGGAGACTTCGGAAAGGTTATGGAAGATCAGTTCCTTAGCCTCCTGGCATACGTTGCGGAACAGGAACGGAAGAAGAACCGTTCAAGGCAGGCAGAAGGCATTGAGGTAGCCCGGACGGAAGGAGTTACTTTTGGACGACCCAAACAGGAGATTGATAATACATTTATTGAAGTGTATGGTTCGTGGAAATCCGGCGAATTTACTGCAACGGAAGCGATGAGAAGGATCGGTATGAAGAAGCCTACATTTTATCGTAGAGTGAAAGAATATGAAAGTAATCTTGAATGAAAATAATGGGAACTTACGTTCCTGTTCATCCGTATATAACCATTGTAACCATTACACCAAGGGAGGGCTTCAAATGTTATATTTGGATAGCTGTATTGAAGGGGCTCAAAAAGTAATTGCAGATGAAACTGTAGATTTAGTAATTGCCGATCCGCCGTATAATTTGAAATTTGGAGGAACGACTCAAACCAAGAACAAGAAACCCCGTTTTCAGATTTTCCCCAATGATAACCTCCCGTTTCCGGACTACCGCAGATTTTGTCTTGCTTGGCTCAAACAAGCCTATCGCATTTTGAAACCAGGTAGTCATGTATACATTTTTATCGATTGGCGTACATATCCAGATATGGCTCGCTGGCTTAAGATTACCGGATTTACGATCAAAAACTGTATTGTATGGGATAAGAAGAATATGGGCATGGGATGGCAATACCGTTACCAGCATGAATTTATCATAATGGCAGTGAAAGGGAAGAAGAACGTTCGGCGGATACGCACTCGGAATCAAACAGATATATGGCAGATCCCGCGCATTCCAGGGAATCAAACCATTCATCCTACGGAGAAGCCGCTAGATATGATGAAACGAATTATTGAGAACAGTAGTGAGGTAGGGGAGTATGTTGTTGATTTCTTTGCAGGTAGTGGAGTGGTACCGGAAGCAGCAGCAACTCTGAATCGGCGATGGGATGCTTTTGAAGTGGACTCGGGGTGGTATGCAGTTTCTATAGGGAGGTTGGAGGGGGAGCGTAAATAAGTAATACATCGGGGATCTCTTATAAGGTTGGGGGAGAGACAGAACTAAGTGTAGGTATAGGTATGTATAGCTCGAATTTTACATTTACGTTGTCTACACCACTATAAGGCGTTCGGTTTGTCAACCGGTGTTTTTCTGGTGGACTTCGAGTTCAAACAATGTTCTTTCTAACTAGACAAGTTTTCCCGCTAGATTTGCAGGAATTCGGAAATTCATGTCGAATTAGGAATTATAGGGTTAATCTAGAGTGCTACTTGAATCTATATTTCAGACTTCCGTTAGATTGAAACTCCATAAGAATTGGGAGGCATAATATGCAGAGATTTGAAGTTATAGATAAGTGCGAGGAAAATCTTCAAAAAGCAAATGAAATTGTTGAACGTCATGATATAAACCAAATTGTGAAAATTATGACTCGTCCTTTAATCAATCGAATAAATAGAATAAAGGAAATTTGTTCGATTGAAAAATATAATTTATGCTTCGTTGGTAGAGTTGGAATTGGGAAATCAACTGCAATTGCCAATTTGTTGGGCTTAGTTGACGATAGTAAAATGGTAGAAGGATACAAAATAGTGGATATTCCACTTTTGAAGACGGCTGAGGGAAGAACGACGTTATGTGAGACTATTTTTCAACTAAATAGTACTGTTGATACATATATTGAAATAGAGAGACTTGAACCGAATATCTTTAGAGAACTAGTGGATGATTATTGTTCTGTTCTATTTGCAGACAGCAATGATGAGAAAGTAAGGAGTTCTCTTGAAGTACATAGAGTAATTGGAAACATGTCTAATTTCTCGAAAAAAGATAAAGACTCTCAAATCCAATATATAAAAGACGTGCTCAGTGAAGATGATATTGAGGATAAGGATTTGAAGATACTAATAAAAAATGCTATTTTTAAGCAAATTAATTATGAAAATAGAACTAATATAAAATTCGCATATCCAAAGGATAGAAATATAAAGGATTGGATTAAACAAACACTTTTAGATATAAATGAAGGTGTACTCGCTGATGTTCCTTACCCTTCTAAAATAATTCTTTCTTTAAACGAGGAGGATTATAAGATTGATTTCCCGAATTTTATTCAAATTGTAAAAGATACCCGGGGTATCGATGGAGAAGGTGTCCGTGAAGATATTATTGAGATGTGTAAAGATATTAGTAACATATGTATCATCTGCGATGAATTAACCGGTTATGGGAATATTGTTTCGGATAGTTTCCTGAAAAATCAATTTATTATTAAAAATAATGACTTAAAATTTAGAAATTTTGTTATGGGAATAGAGCAAGGTGCAAAATTATCAAGAGTTAATGGTGCTGATGGACGTGAAAATGGTAAGGATAAAAAAAGAGAAGAGGCTATAGCGAATTGGAATAACATTTGCTTGGATAAGAATAATATGTTTTTCTATAATTCTTACCTCGGCATTAAATATGATAGCGATGAATATGAAATAATCAGTATTAATTTTGAGAAATATCATAATGAAAGAATGTCATTAATAAAGAATATTGAAAGTAAGTTAATCTTTATGTATGACGAATTTAGTAACGAATTATCTATAATAAACCGCCAGTTAGGGAATTTTCTGAGCAATAGTATAGAAAACTCTCATAAAGAGAAGCTTTGGGAAATCAAAGATGCAGTTCGAAAAGTTAATGGGAAATTAAATGATAAACACGATTTATTGTATTCACGACTGGAAAAGCAGGTTAGAAGTGGAATTTCAGCTGGTGTAGTAAGGGCATCTGTAAATCGAAGTGGAATGTATGAAAACTTTGATATCTATGTGCAAGCAAAAGATATTTCTTTCGAAGAATTTGATGAATCCTGTAAAGCCCCGCTGTACCATATTGAAGAAGAACTTATAAGAGTATTTAGTAATATGGATATGATGGATGAAGCTTTACACCAAGCAATAAAATATAAAACTGATGAGTTATATTATAGATTTAGAGAGAAAAATGCCACTGATTATTACTCTACCTTAAAAGAAGGGATTTTCAAAGATATCTGTTGGGAATTGATGAAAACATTTTGGGGGAACAAAATTAGTGGTTTAAAATATAGAGATCGAATTGCTGATGAACTTTTTCGAGTGATTAAAAATAAAGATATTCTTAGATCAATAATTGAAATGAAAAATACCTACAGCTTCTTTAATGAGTTGTACGATTTTATGGATTTCTGAATTGAATATATAGAATCATTTCCTGGTTCATTTGTTGTATCAGTAATATTGTTGCCCCTAACGGGGCTTTTTTTAAACCATTTTAAAAAAGAAGAAGTGTTAGGCCAGCCAAGAGACCCGGCGAATTTAGCTGCTGACCAGCGAGGATGATAGAGATTGATATTATAGATGTAACTACATAATCAAACACCCCGCCATTCACTTCTTGGCGGGGGCACTACTATTTGACTAATCGAAGATGAGAAGTGTGGGCGGTATACATCTTTCTGAATTCAAGATCATTCAGGTGAAGAGTACGACTTAAGTCAGAAGAGGAGTACCCAAGTTCTTCTTGATGGAGTTTAATTACCTCTTCAAGCATGTATGGAGTTTCCTTTGGGGGGTTTAATTCCTCAGGTTCCTTTGTTTTATACCCGTGTTTCCCTAACTGTTCCCAAAGATATTTGCTCTGCCCAGCGTTTACTTTACCTAACGTTGACGCCCTTACTAAAAGAGCACTCATTGCTACTTTCCAATACAATTTTAATGAGGCGAGCTTTTTAAGAGTTAATTCACTAAGCGATGCAATTATTTCTGTTTTCGGCATTAAAAACTCAGAAGCAAATATATTGGCTTGTTCTTCAATGTCAGTTTCCTCATCAGGTGGCTTTCTGTGCATTATTATGTGGCCAAGTTCATGGCACAATGTAAATCTGATTCGATCCATTGGTCTGTCGAAGTTAGTGAAAACTAATGGAGGAGTATTAGGATGAAACATCGTAATTGCATCAATATTTACCCCTTCAAAGTCAAATGGAATAATGATCCCACCGGCGTTTTCAATTACCTCAACAACATTTTGAATTGGTCCCTGTGGAATATGCCATGCTGCCCGAATTGTTGCTGCAATTTGTGGTATATCCCCATTGAATCGATCTGGGTCCATATAATGAAAATCAGGTTCACCGAGATCAACTGATTTTAGCAAAAGAGATATCTCCATCCGCCTTGCTTCAAGTTTAGCGTATATTTTATTTAGGCTTTTTTGTGGTACTGATTGCCGTTTTCTGTGATAAAACTCGCTCAAACCTACACCGTGTACTTTTTCATTTCTTTGAAAAAAACTAACAGGATAGTCCAAGTATTTAGCGAAGTTTTCTAGCTCTTCTGTAGTTACACCAATCAAACCATTTTCGATTTTAGACATTTTACCTTGAGATAATCCAAGAGACTTCGCAAGTTCAATCTGACTTATTCCTCTGGATTCTCTGGCTAAAGTAAGTAATTGTTTGTTAAAAGGTAGTTCATCATAAGTTACCTGCATCTATATCACCAACATTCTTTTCTTTCCCCTTGACTCTTGGTTTTCTTATCTTCGTTGTATCCTTTGCTACCACCAAAGGATATGGCACCACATCGGAAATTTGTTCAGAGGTTATATCCCACGACCAAACATTCACATCACCATATCTATATGTAACGTGAATTTCGCCCACTCCGGTTTCCAGTTCATTGGGAATATAACCAATGTGTAGGAGTCCATCGGGAGGCATTCCATCAAGTTCCAAGCTGATAGTATCTTGTAAATTGTAAAACATTGCTTGTTGTGTCCTGATACCACTCGAAAGTAGTTTGTCATTGAACTTTTTAAAACGAAGTACTACGACTTCTCTTATGATCATCATAAATAATCCTTTTTTTGTTACAAAACGTACAAAGGGTGTTCCTTCAAATTCAGTTCGTAGTCCATTAATGATTAAATCATGACAAATTGAAGCGTCAGTTCTTGGTGAGTGTTGATGCCTGACTGCTGCGTATTGAGGTCCGTTATAATAGTAATTAATATTTCCAACAATCACCTTGTTTAATCGAGCTAGATAGGGTGTTAACACCTCTTGAGCATCTTCTTTTGCTATAGGTTCCATGTCCATACCCCCTTAGTGTGCATCTTTAATCATATCTTAACATTGATTACAGTAAAATCAACAGGAATTATTCCGAAAAATATTCCATTGTGTATTAAACGTGGAAAATGAGAGATAAACTAAGCTCTGTAAATGATACTGGCTGGCTTTATCTGCTTTCCACTCGTAATATTCCCGAAGGTAATGCCAAGAGGTATCATTAGGTTTAAAATTCTATCAACCTGCTTAAATCTATTATCCCAAGATGCTGAGAGATCAAAGGAAGAGTTAAAAGATTGTAAGTAAGTTTGTAACTCAGTTTTGTAAGGAAACACGGAGCCTTTCATTGCAAGTTCTCTTTTATAGATACTTTTGGCGCATGCATAATCACGTTTTTTTATAATACCACATCGCATTATCGACTGGTATTGAACAAAATTTCGATGGCAAGAAAAGAGGCACAGCTAACGAAGATATCTAAATAACCCATACTTTTTCAGAATATTCTTAACACGTTCGACTTGCCTCCCTGAGCTATGATCATACAGTAGACATATTCCCTAGAGGAGGTAGGACATCATTGCATATTGTACTTGTTGGCGTAAAGCCAGAAATCAGTGATCCCCATTTTAAGTTTCATGTGTGCGGTACGTTTGAGGAAGTCAAAGAAAGCTCCTTGATCCTGATGCCGGAATACGTCCTGATCCATGAGGATGAGGCACGTAGCCTCTTACCATTAGCGGAAGAGATCCCCGTAAAGTTTGTCGTGATTAGTGAGGCATCTAGCCTATCATCGACAGCAGTTCGAAGCTGGACCGCCTTGGGCGCTTCGGACGTATGGCTGAACGGGAGCTGGCAAGAGAAGCTGCTCGAAGCTCATCATTTGGTGGAGGCGAAGCCGCAACAGATCGCACTGCCTGAAATGAACTTCAGCCGAACAGGGGAAAGGATCGTTATCGCGGTAGGCAGTGTGTATGAAGGGGCTGGCAGCACGCATACTGCGCTGCTCATTGCCCACTATTTAGCCCGTTACGCCAAGACCAAAGTAGCGGTGTGGGAAGGCGGGAATCATCCGTGTTTCTCTTTCCTGGAATATATTAAGGAAGGCGATTTCTCGGATCATCCCCGTTATGAATTGAATAATGTGGCTCTATATAAGGCAGAGGTATCCGAGTACTGGATCGGAGCGCTGATGAGCGACTACCGCTATACGGTGCTGGACTTAGGGAGTTTACAGAGCAGCAAGCAGGCGGAACTATTTGTACAAGCCAGCATACCTGTCCTGGTCGGTTCCGGTAGTGAATGGCGGGTGAAGGAGCTGATCTCCTTCTGCAGGGAGCATAGCCGAGTGCCGCAGGAATACTGGCGGATTGCTTTGCCACTGGCGAACGAACCGAATCGGGAGATGGTGGCGGGATGCTTAAGCGGCAGGCCCGTATTTGCGCTACCGAATCATCCAGATCCATTTCATCCCCAGGCGAATACAGATGAATTGCTGGAAGGCCTCTTATCTCCGATTTTGCAAAAACAGAAAAAGCGGGGCCTTGGCCGGTTTTTCTAATAGAAAGTTTTATTCAATCACTGCAAGTCCTGAACTGCTTCAAGCATTGAAGCGGTATTTTGCGCTGTCCGGAAAGGGGGTGAAATCAAAATGAATCGACAAGGACATATAGGAATGGCGATTCTGGCTGGTTCCGCAGTGCTCTATGTTATGCCAGCTCTGTCCATCGTACCTGCCGCCTTAGTGATTGCTGCAGCAGGGATCGGCGGACTGCTGCCGGATCTGGACCATAAGACCAGCACGGTTAGTAACAAGCTTCAATTCTCGGTAAGGACGCGAAAGAAACTGAAAGGTTTATCTGCTCTATCCCTGGGGGTGGGAATCTTATGGTTTGTCCTGCAGCAACCGATGCCCTGGCTATGGGCAGCAGTAGGCTTGATTCTTGCCTTAGCCTCTAGGCTACGTATGCTCCTACTAAGCGGCTTTGGACTGCTGCTGCTTGCCGGATATGAACTTTATAGCCTACATTGGCTCACGTTGCTTGCTGGCTTTGCTTTACTGATAATGCCTTTTGTTAAGCATCGCGGGATTATTCATAGTCCGGAGTTCGCTGGTGCTTTAAGCCTTGGCGTAGTCTCTTTTATCGCGACTCAGCCGGTTCTCCTCCAGGCGCTGGGTTTAGGCTTGTTGGCAGGATGGTGGTCGCATTTGGCCGGGGATGCGGTAACGGTGGAGGGCATTCGGTCCGTGCTGATCCCCCGGCTGAAGGTGGCACTGAATCTGCTGCGGAATGGCGGGGCAGTAGAGCGGTGGATCGCCAGAAGCTGCTGGCTCTGTAGTATCGCAATTTGGCTGATTATATTCTACTGATAATAGAAGGGAAGATTAACATGAAAATCAGAAAGACAGGGACCCTCATCATGATGGTCCTATTTAGTATGTTTATGTTACCGATGTTGGCTTACGCCGATGATAATCCAATCACCAAGATTAAGGAGAAGATGAAATTTAACTGGAAGGTGCTCGATGGACTGGATTTTGTATTTACGCCGATTGGACTCGTCATCTCTTTACTGACAATAGCCACACTGGTATTTGTTATCGTTAAAGTCATCATCAAACTGGTCAAGATCAGTACCGGTAAGGGTACCATTAAGGATAAGTGGTTTTGGATTGAAGCAGGTCTGCTTGTATTTATTGTATTCCTCTTCATCAGCGGTGCGTTCTTCAGCTTCCTCGAAAATATCTATAACTGGACCTCTAAGCAAGATATCGGAGGCACAACAACAACGTTCATCCAAATGGTGGATCAGTACCGACACTGGTCCTAGTGGCTAAATGATGAAAGACAACGACTATATCTCGAAAATGAAAAAAATGTACACGGTTGACCCAGGAGTGGTCGAGGATTTGAAATGGTTCTTGGTTCTGGCCGGAGCAGCAGGGACGATACTCTGTGTATTAGCCTTAGCCTATTGGCTGATCCGATTTTTTGGGTTCCTGTTTTCGGTTAGCCGAGGAGCAAGAAGCTTGAAGGACTCAAAGTTCTGGAAGCGGATGGCGTTGGCGCTCGGCCTGATACTGTTATTCATGACCGGCTCGGTATTTACCCTGCTGTCACAGTTTTACGATTACATGGCGATTTGGGGGTGGGGAGGTTGAGACAACGATTTCGGGTATTGGCAGTTCTACTGATACTTTTGCTTGGTTTCACGAGCAATCTAATGACGATACCGGTTCAAGCATCACCAAGCCAAGCCATTGCTATAAAACAAGCAGATGTGAAAATCGCTTCTGCCTTGCCTACACCAAATACGGTACCATCTAACACAGAAGTTCCTGCAGAGCGGGAAACGAGCTGGTACATCCCTGGCTGGGTGGACGACATGATTCAGAAAGTCGATGAGATGATTCAATCGTTCAAGGATCTCATGTCGGGAAAGCTGATCAAAGATGCGATTGAAGGGCTTGTTGTTCTGCTGGTGGACGAGCTCATGTCTCCTCTCTATGACGCCTTTGCCCAAAGCTACTTGTTCACGCCACAAATTGCGGAAATCGCAATGGTGCAGTCAGGCTGGTCGCTGTTTATGATCATTGGTCTGGTGCTTCTGTTCATCGGTATTTCATGGCTTACCATTAAAATTATCAAAGGCAAAAAAGACCTGAGCAGTTTGCTCAAGGTCTTTTTAATTTGCTTTGTCGCTACCTATTTCTCGCTCACTGCGCTGAACATCGCCAATGTCGGCATTAACTGGATCGCCAGCAAAATGTTTGAGGGGATTATCGGCACGAGCGGTATTGCTTATGAAGGCTTAGAGGGACAGCAGATTCTGAAAGCGATGATAGTCGGTGCCGATGGAATTACAGATGCCGCGTATGCCGCCCAAACCCTCGGTGAGTTGACCGTGTCTACCAGCGGCGGGATTTTTAATCTGCTCAGTTATTTGTTCCTGGTCGTATTGCCCCTTTATGTGGTTGCCGTACTCAAGACGCTGGTGCTCATCTTTATGGCGATCCTGGTCAATCTGTGGATTACACAATCGGCTTATACCGGGAAAATGGAGACACTGCTCGGATTTGCCAATCTTTATCTGCGGACACTGCTGGTCGGCCTGATCTGCGGCCTACATTGGGCGATTTTCGTAAAATTGCAGACCGATTATGGCGAAGGAGAAGGGTTTTGTGCGGCGTTAGGTATACCGCCCATTATCTTTGCGATTCTCAGTGCGCTCGCGTTACTCGTGTTCTTCTTCTTTTTCTGGCTGAAGCCCCTGATGAGAGCCGTGCAGCATCCGGTGACACTGAACGGAGCACAGGTACTTGATTCCGTGGGGAAATGGGGAGAACGGACGTCAACATCTCTGGATTCCATGGGCAAGCGGATGGGCTCGGAAGGCGTACAGAAGAAGGCACTCAGCATGCAGGAAGCCAGTAAGCGGATGCAGCAAGCAGCAGATCGGATGCGTACCCAGCGCAGCGTAGGCAAAGACAAATTGGCTTCCTCGCTCAGTGGCGGGTTATCTGAATCAGTGCAGGGCATCGCCTATCATGAGCCGGAAGAATGGCTTCAAGAGGGCGGTCAGATCCATGTGGATGCGCTGCAAGAGCTGGAATTTGGAGAGTCAGAAATTAAATCTTCGGCGCTGAATATATCAGAGGTGCTGGGAGACGAAGGGTTCCGCAGCGTTTCATTATTAAAAACGCCTGTGGCCCAGCGTAAACTGCTGACAGAGAAGTTAAGTACCCTGAAGAAGGAGTACCAGGAAGATGTCCAGTGGGATGAGCACACCGGTGAATTGATTCTAGCCGGGCCGACCCTAGATATGCTGCCGCAGCTGGAGCGGGAAGGATTCGATGTCTCTGCGGTCCGCGAAGGGATGTACAAGGATGGAGCGTTCGTGGATCTCAATGGGACATCACAGGTATCACTACTCACCGACTCCAAAGAGGCGAAACGCGCGGCAGAACAAGTTAAAGAAGCCTTACCCCTCTACACACAGGCGAAGTTACCTCCAGGGAAGGCTGCTGCGGCCTATCATGCACTTCAGGAGCGTTCCGATGAATATCCGTGGATTAAAGACCTGCTGCTAGAGCAGGGAGAATTATGGCTACCGGATGATCACCTGGAAGAGGCTACGGAAGTGCTGGAGGGGATGCTGGCCCGAACGACCCGGAAGATACGGGTGAACTTTCCGCGCCACTCCCGTTTTGCGGCCAGCATGATCGAGGATTGGGAACGTTGCGGCACCGCAGAGCCACTGACAGAAGTGCTGGAGCTGGCTAAAGATGAATCACATGCCTATATCCCTGAAGAGCATTACAGTGAATTTCAGGCGAAATACGAGAGCTACCGGAAAGACCGCATACCTTACTGGCGTGCCAAAGATGGCGCAGTCTACGTCATTAAAGACCGTGTACCGGTGAACTATGGACAACCGCCGCTGGATGGTCTGGATATGGGCAGTTTTGAACATTTGCAAAAAGAAATGTTACATCGGCATGAGCAGCAGCGGAGCAAGGAAACTCAGCATTCGAGCACGGCGAAAGCCAAAGGGCAGGTGAAATAAATGGATCAGGAACAGCAGGAACGGGAAGAAGAGCTGCTGCGCGCAAGCTTTATGGGCGATATCCGTGAGGATGTAGAGTTTCTAGGATTGTCGCTAAGAGATATTGGCTGGATCGTAGGGACCACACTTGTAGTTGGGGGAGTCCCTTTTATGCTTCCATTCCCGGTATTGTTCAAAATGATTTGGATTGTGACCATCTTCATGACTAGTACACTGGGACAATGGCTCAAATGGCCGTATCGTCTGAAGCGCTACATGCATGATGCACAGCAAAAGAAGGAAGGAGCCGGGGAAGACCTCGGTTCCTTCCTTGGCGTGGAGGAAGATGGCTGGCTCTACCGCAGCGGGAAAACCTTGCATGTAGTGTCTTCGTTATCGGCATCACCGTGGAAAACGGCGGTGTATGCGCAGAAACGGACGCGGATCGGCGGCTTTGAACAATTTTTGCGTGCTATGGTGCAGGAAGGATTCTCGGCACAAATCTCAGCGGAGCAGATCCCGGATGTTCGTCTGGAGTTGTGGAATCAGAAACGAAACCATCCGGCGAAGAGTCCAGGCATCCAGGCGATGAAGCTGAACCGCATACAGATGTGGGAGCGACTGGCCAGAGACGGAAAGGCGCTGCGCAGTGAATATACGCTGACCCTCACGACCTCGGAATCGAAAATCAAGCTCAGGGAACGGGCAGATGAACCGGCAGAGCTGAATCCGGAAGCACTGAAACGTTTCCGCCTGCTGAGTGAGCTGCAGGAGAAAAAGGATCGTGTGCTCCATACGCTCACTTCGCAGGGTGGGCATAGCACATCACTATTATCCGGATTTTCGCTGCCAGAGATTGTGGGACGGTGGTGGGACCGGACAGTATGGGAGGCCTGGAAGATGAATGGAGACTCATGGGCTGAACCTAGCCCAAATGAAGTGTCCGAAGAGTTGGACCCGTTGAACGAGCAGGAAGTACTGGAAGCGCAAGGCGAAGCACCAGATAAAAAACGTTCGTTATTCAGTCCATCGCTAGTCAAGTTCATTCAGGACGATCCACCAGTGGAGGACCACGTGGAGAATGAAGTCATACCAGGCATTCAGGAGGACAAGATCCCCGGACCATTGGTGATCGAGGATGTGGTTCCAGGGTCGTCCTGGCGAAACACGCTACAACTCGGGACATGGCCTATAGCCCGATGGCTGCAGGGCGGTAAACATGGATTCTCCGTTCTTATAACAATCTGGAGTACAAAGCTTTCACCTTGGCTTACCAGGTGGATACGAAAATGCCGTGCGAATTGGATAAAGGTTAGAGCCCGGAAGGTTGAACCTCCAGCAGCTACGTTAGATCACACAACAAATGAGCTAACAGGAGCAGAAATTCTACAACACGTGCCGCCTACACCCGGAGCCAGTCAACTTCAAGGGATTGTATTGCTGACCTCTCCCATACCCAGCGGTAAGTCTTTTCTGGCTGCAAATCTTGGGGTAGCGGTCAGTCTATCTGGTACTGCCGTGAGCATCGTGGATCTATCGCCGGATCAGGGAACCCGGACGGTGCTGAATCCGCTGCAGCAACATTCAGAACTGGAAGCCTGGGACAGCTGGTCCGGGAAAGCAGCAGACTGGCTGCTGTTTACCCCCACACGTTATCCCACCTTACAAGAGGTAAAGCAGCTGCTCCAGCACCGGGCAGCGGAAGACGGACTGGTCATTGCTGAAATCCCCTGGAACTATCCTGAACGGGAGGCGCTGATGCAGGAGTATCGTTCCATTGCAGTGCTCGATTGCGATTACCACCACTGGCTGCGCTTCACTCAAGCAGCCCCGCACTGGGCAGGGGAGTTCTGGCTGAACCAGAGTACCCCGGACATGGCTCCCCGGATGGCCTCCCTGCTTAAAGAGCAGTATCAGCAGCCGTATACGGCGGTTTATCCGTTCATTCCATCGGCAGCCTACAGCTTGTATCAGGGCCGGCCAATGGCGCTTGATCCCGACAAACGCAGCTTACTGAACGTACACGGAAAAAGAGAGGAGACCCCCCATGAGCCTGCTCAAACATACGAAGCGGTTAGTTAAACAATGGAAGAAGCAGTCCCGGCAACTGGTGGTGAACATGGTGGACGGCAAGGATGGAAAGACCGGCCATTATGTGCGGGTGCTCATGGTCCAGGAGTATCCTCCAGAGATCATCGCCGGGTACCTGGATCAGCTGGATGGCATCGTTACGCATGCCGGTGCCACCTTACGCAAGACGATCCGGTATGCGCAAAGCGATATCAAATTCAATACTCGGATGAAGTACAAGCTGAACCGGTTAACAGCCAGTATTCGAGATCAGAGTGAAACGGACCCGGCACGGAATGCAGAGATTTCCGCGAAGGAGACCATCTTAGCCTTGCGGGATTCCACGCTGTCCAGTGATCACAAGCTGGTCGAGGTGCAGACCTTCTTAACGTTATCTGCACCGAAGCTGCATCAGATTGAGGCGGCAGAGGCAGGGCTGAAGCTGTGGTTCGATAACATGTCCGGGAAGCTCAGCGAACTTAGGCGTGAGCAGCAAGAGGCGATGCGGCAAACATCCCCGGCCTTTGACCCCTACAGTGATCACAGTGAATTTTTCAATAAAACGCATTATGGGCGGGTCACGACAGATTCTGTCGCGGCACGCACCTACCCCATGACCCGAGGTTCGTTCTCAGATAGCGAAGGTCTATATTTTGGTCGCCGGACGGAGGACGGCGGCTTTTGTTTTGTGAATCTATGTGATCCAAACGATCCTCGGGCGCAGAACGTCACCGTTTTTGGGAAAACGGGCGAAGGCAAAAGCTATTTTCTCAAGGCGCTAGTCGTCTCCTTGCTGGAAGAAGGAGTCCATGTCTTTGTCTTTGACCTGGACGGGGAATGGCGGGAGCTCTGTGCCTATGTGGGCGGAGTGTATATTGACCATACCACCGAAGAAGGACGTTATTTTGAACCACTGACGATTATGCCTGCTATCCCAGAGATTGATGAGGAATGTGCGCAGTATAATCGCTCCCGGTACAAGATGGCCGAGAAAAGCGGCGTGCGCACTTTCTCGCTGCTTGGGGAGAATTTAACCCGTCCGGAAATTTTTGAAGTGGGCGAAGCCATTCGCAGAGTCTACCGTGCCGCAGGGATTGAGAAGCAGCAGCCGGACACCTGGAATGCACCTACCGGACCGAAGCCGACCATTCATGCCGTGTTCGCGGAGATTGAAGAGGCGGCTCATAGCAATGCCGATGCCAAAAGCTTGTATGACAAAATCAAAATCTATTTCATCGGAATCTACGATGATATCTTCCAAATCGAAGAAGCCTCCAGTTTTGATCAGAAAGCGCCGTTGGTCGTCTACCGGGTCGGCTCCGGCGAGGAGGATGAGTCCAAGAAGGATGAATCGGCGAAGCAAGCACAGATCAAGATGTCGATGGCCTTTGAACAGGTCAATGCGAACATTCATCTGCTCAAAATTGCCGGAGCTGACTTTTCTGCCGTGCTGGTGGACGAGGGGCAGCGGCAGCTGCAAAATCCGGAACTGCGCAGTTATGTGTTTAGTTGGTACACGGCGATTCGCAAGCAAAATGGCATGATGATCCTGGCAGGCAATTCCCCGGCGATTATGCTGGATACCGCAGCTGGGGTAGGCATGTGGGAGAACACCAGCGTGCGCGTGTACTTTTACATGGAGCAATCTGCAGTACGTTTACTCTCCTCCCACGCGGATCTGCCACCTGAGATTCAGGAGCTCATTACGCAGAATGAAGGCACGCAGCGCTACATCCTAGAGAACCACAAACGCTACGATGAACTGATCATGCATGTCCCTCCGGAAGAGCATGTCCTGTACAAAACGCGGGGACTCAAGACTGCAGGATAGAGGAGGGGAACAGGTGGAGGTCAGTAAAAAGGCCAGGGAGATGAAAAAAATCATCGGGCTGCTTTCGGCGATCAGTTCCCCCGGAATCGGTTTGGTGCTGATTTTTCTTGGATTGGTTGCATTGGTGGTAATGTTTGTCTTCTTGCCATTCATGATCTTTTCCGATGCCGACAGCTATAAGCCACAAACCGCAGGCCAGTATGCTTCGATGGCCCCCGCACAGTTAGATGTGGACGGAACGGCATACGTCTGGCCGGTACCGACCATTGAACGGATCTCTTCAACCTTTGCTCTGCGTGATTTGTTTGGCACCACCCGAATGCATAAAGGGATTGATATTGCCAACGGTGCTGCAAATACGGAGCTACAGCCCATCTATTCTATGGCTGGAGGGACAGTGACGCTCGCTGGAGCAGCTAGTGGATATGGTCAGGCGATTAGGATCGATCACAGCAATGGGCTAGTGAGTATTTACGGACATTTATCTGCTCAGATGAACGTATCGGTCGGCGATGTGGTGAGCAAAGGACAATTAATTGGCAGAATCGGACAGGGCATTGTCGGACGCTCTACCGGCCCCCATTTACATTTTCAAGTGGAGCTGAGAGGAGTGCCGGTTGATCCATTAGAATATGTCTTTGCACCAGGTACGGAGCTGCCTACACTGCCGATTGAGCTGGGGTACCGGTCTTTGAACATTCCCTATGTAATGCAGTTTCTGGAGAAACGAAAATCAGCATTGGCGGATCATAATCTGCTGAAGATGATCGATGACGCGGGACGCACCAAGAATGTCTCTCCTTATCTGCTGATTGCCATTACTGGACAAGAGCAGTCTTTTGTGCCGAAAAACAATAACCATGCCTCGGAAATTATCCGCAATCCGTGGAATGTGTTTGGCTGCTGGTGCAAGGGGAAAGGTGCGGGACTCTCAACCGGTGAGGCTGCGCAGATTGCGGCGAATACGATCATTAAGCTATCTCAGGATCTTCCGGCCGGAAGAGATCCGATCCAGTGGTTATCGGCCAAAGATAATCCCCGAGGCTACTATGCAGAAGATAACGGATGGTGGATCGGGGTATCCAAGTACTTCAAATTGTTAGTTGCGGGGAGTGGTTGAAATGAATTTAACAGTTGTCATTATCGCAATTTTGCTTTGGGTGTTTTACAAGAAAGGGAGCAATGGTTTACCGGCCTGGTTAGTCAAAGCATTGGGCGTGTTTTTGGTGATCATGCTGCTGCGCAATCTGAATGAAGCCTACCACTTTGTATTTGATGAGTCCGATGCGTGGTGGCCTCTCGTGAAAGAAAATGCGGCGCGGTTGAATCAGCAATTGAGGGACTTATTTCAAACCATGATGAAAGGAAGTTGAGAACGCAGTGAGCACTCCAGATCCACCGCCAAAGGAATCCTTTGGACAGTTCGTGAATCGGCTGACGGTCCTGGCTGCGCTGGGAAGTGTAATCGTATTGTTCCTGGAGCCATCGCCAGAACTCAGTCACTTGGCACAAACGGTGCTCCGGTATGCAGTTACATTGTGGCTGGGTATTGTGGGTGTACCCCATATTGCGCGAGTGGCTTGGAAGCATCGGAAACGCATGTGGCCATGGCTTATCCAGCTGCGGCAAAAGATTCGAAACCGGGAATGGAGACTGGGATCATCGCAAGCAGATACTTTGCAGAGCAAGCTGCCCAATGCAGGGGGTGTGGAATCGATGCCTTCCGTACCCGAGAGGGGCGAACTTAATCATAGGCCGGTTGTGCTTGCAAACGAACAGAGCGTTCAATCGGGACCCTATGCGCTATTCCCGCCGAACCCTCGGCCGTATTCTTCTTCTACCTTATCGGCAGAGCAGGCATCGGAGCTCATCTTCAATACGGTCCAATTGGCAGGACTGAAGATGGAGGAAGCGCCAGAAATTCTGTCCATCGATGCGGGGCCAACGCTACAAACCATCTCCTTTCGATTGCCGGCCCGGCTGCAGCTCAGTGATCTGGTCAAGAAACGAGATGATCTGGCGAACCATATCGGACATGACCGGAGTTTCGCGGTGACTTCATCCCCGTTTTCAAGTGCAGCAGCTTTTATCTTGCCTCATACCGAACGGGCATTTGTATATATGAGTGATATGACACAAGACCTGAAGGTGTTTGCTCAAAAGGCTCAACTGCCTATGGTGTTCGGGAAGGATATGTTGGGCAAACCGATCCTCGTGGACTTAGCCAAATTACCGCATTTGCTTGTGGCAGGGGCAACCGGCTCCGGGAAATCTGTTTTTATTAATGGACTGCTAACTTCATTAGCTTCTACACGTTCACCGCAGCAAGTCCAGTTTTTGCTCATTGATCCCAAAATGGTCGAGTTTACGATGTATACCGGCTTGCCGCACCTGATCTCCCCGCCAGTCACTGATCCGAAACGGGCGGCATTGACGCTCAAGAAGCTTGTGGTGGAGATGGAAAAGCGGTATAAGCGTTTTGCTGAAGCCGGTGTAAGGAACTTGATGCAGTATAACCGTAATCATCCTCAGGATCAGATGCCGTATATCGTCACTGTAATTGATGAATATGCCGATCTGATGGTCATAGCCCGTGCGGATGTGGAAGAAACCGTGCAACGCCTGACCCAAATGGGACGGGCTGCTGGTCTCCACCTGATCCTGGGAACACAGCGACCAAGCGTGGATGTGGTGACCGGTGTAATCAAGTCGAATCTGCCATCTAGGGTGGCATTTCATCTGCTGAGTGTCTATGACTTCAAGACGGTTATGGATACAGGGGGACCGCATTTGCTCGGGGGTGGGGATGGAATCTGCATGCTGAACGGTGGCGGACAGAAGAGATTTCAGTCGGCGGCGATCAGCGCAGATGATGATGAGACGACCCGGTATATTGAGGAGTTGAAGCATTATTGGCGGAATGAATTGCGGCTACGAAAAGTAGATCCAGAGATAAGGGTGGATGGGGATTCTTCTTTGCTTAGTGAAGTAGCTGATGAGGATGTCTATGAGTCAACCGTAGGTAAGGATGAACCGGACGGACCGACACCGATAAGCATGGCTTCATTAGCGGAGTGGGCGGATCTGGAGGAAGATGGAGTTCCGCCTATACAGGAGAGTGTGTACGATCAGGTCATTCGGTTGGCGCGGGAGCATAACGGTGTATCCGGAAGGCTGCTGCAGCATGCGCTGGACGTTGATTATGTGACGGCAGCTACTTATGTGGAACAACTCAGCAGAGAAGGAAAGGTCGCACCTGAGTATGATCCGGAGACGGGATTGAAGCCATGGCTGGTGGATACTCGGGAGAGTGATGAAGTTTTACTGCTACGGGTGAAGCGATTGATTTGTGAGACAAGATCCACCCGTTCCACCGATATTCAGCAAGCCCTCGGCATTCGTAAGGAGAAGGTGCTGCAACTGATGGGACAACTGGTGAAGTTAGATTTTTTGTATCCTCCGACAAGCACCAAGGGCGGATATACACTGGTCTGGGATGAGGAGCAAATCGAACGGTTTTTAATCAATGAGGAGGAGTAAGTACTATTCAGTGGATTTCTAGTTCCCATTTCTAGTTCCCGCCTTAAAAGCCGAAAACCTGCGTGGTTATGGTCTTTTTTATTTATAGGAAATAGTCAAATCAGCCGGAACTAGAACGGGAACTAGAAAATTCGGTCTAACTTTAATCAAAAAAAGGGAATGAGTGTCTATGTTAATTGAACAATTAAGAAAGTTTTCACTCTGGAAAGACGGCAGTAGTTATTACAGGGTGAAAGAGGGCAAGAAATGAATCTGATCTTTTCTTTTGCTGGGAGAGGCTATCAAATACATGAATAAAAGCTATGAAGCAGCTGCAGAGGGAGGATGAACGTGTAAGTATAAAAAGAAAATAAAATTTTGGACTATCATGTCCTCATTAAGCAAAACGGCGGTTTGTTGAAGATTATTTGCGGGGAACCGTATCATAAGTAGGGTGAAAAAATCGCGTTTTACGCCTATGGGGCAAGTAGCTCCTAATGAGCGGGTTGGGTGAGGGCACCTGAGGGTAATATTGTCGCTCAGGTGGCCTGTTGCTGCTATTTTTTGATTCAGTATAATGGCTTGCACCGTAAGAATCGTGACAACCAGCCAGGACGGGGACTCAAAGTTATGTGAAAGAATTACTTGCTGTAGCATATGTAGAGATATTTTGCTCCATTATTATGCACTCTTGTATATCTTCAGCTAAATCGTTCTGAAGTTCAAAAACATCAAATTCAGTTGAACTTAATTCTAAATAACTACTAACAACATCTTCTACTCTTTGCCTATCATTATTTGAATAATATGAAAAATGCCAGTGGGCATTTGGCCACTTTGATCTTAGATCTTTTAAATAGGGTAAATCAACTTCGCCTAATGACATCCCGTATACTGTAATTGTCTCTGGGGCAGTTGGAAAGCTATTATAAAAGTAATTACACATCATTTTACAAGACTCAACATCCTTTTTTAAACGTTGAATATACCTAAGTAGACATTTATGTTCATCTATTTTATTTCTATATTTTTGAGTGAAATTGAAGTCTTTTTCATATCCCTTTATTATTTCTTTTAATTCGGTAATCCTTTCTAAATCACCATGCCCAACAACAAGTTCATCATCTTCATCACCAGTACATTCGCCATGAACATAAAAGATTTTATAGTCTGATATTCCATAGATTTTTTGAAGAGTATGGGTATAGTTGAATACAAGAAAACGGTCATCTTTATTGAATTGTATTGACTTCGGACTATTGTTCATCTTTGATCTAATTATTTTATAGTTTTTTTCTTTATCAAGAGTATCGCTTATCCAGTGAACAAATGCTTTTTTGAGAGATTCAGCAGCTAAATCCTCAACCATATCTAATGTAATAGGATCATCATTCTCCAAGCCAAGGTCATAATCATGAGTATTTAGTATGAATTCCTCATCAACACTTCCTAGATGCTTCTCGAAGTCACTCCAAAATATGTTTTCTATTACATAATCATATTCGAAATCAGGATATGTTCTGTGGAAAATTGCGTATTTTAAATTGTACATTTTTGCTAGTTCCTCATAAAAACCAGGGTCGTTTTTGATCAAATAACACCCGAAATAATAATAGCTACTTGGTAATCCATGAAATAAATCAAATCCGTTTCCAATTATGTTTAAGTTCATACAATAGTCCTTTCTATATCTAGTAACTCATATGCATAACGTTCTTATATCTACGAAGTAGGGAAGCTTAAGAGAGCGCTAGGGACCGGGTCCGGTGGAACTTAGCCTCGTAGGGGCCCACTTCTCTGTATACATCATTTTACGAGCTAAGGGTTACTGGATGTTCATGTCATCAGGTGTAATGATCATTATTAATTGTGATTTCAATTCCAAAAGTTTTCCTTTCGCCTTATGCAATTGCATCATTTCAATTCCCCTTATTAACTAAATATCCACTTATATTGTATCAGTATAGCTGTTTAATGCATAATAGGAATTCCGACAATTTCCAGCATCCATCATTCCTCCTATCGTTTAGTTTCCATATGTCCGACAGGGCGGCGTAGAGTATGATACGCGTATCTTTAATATTATTTTTGCGTTTTGTAAGATATGGTGAAGTATTAAATGAAGGTACCCGATCGGATGTCTTTCAAATTCGCTCTATAGATGATGCGGTGAACCGTGTCACAAGTGATGGTAGTACAGAGGATTAAGTTTAAGGTTGAAGCTTCGGTGCTAAATATAGATGGGAACGTAAAAATTGACTGAAGAGTTAGGGGATGTGGAGATCAGCACGTAGATGCTGGTCTTTTTTTTAGAATTGTCCGATTTCTTCTGTTTTTCAGCTAAAAAGGGCCCTGACGGACAGAATGGGCCATTTCACCCCACTTGGTGGACATTGACGGCCGACTTGCCATGGGAGAGGACGGTAATTACTTGAAAGCATCCCCCTTCCGTCCCCTGAGGGGAACACGCAGGGGATGTCTCCCCTGCACCCCACACGTGGCAGGACCAGCAAAGGTTTGCTGGGCATTAGATAGCTTTACAGAAACACCCTTCAAGTTTAAATAAATGCTACGCGGCCTTGACGGTTCACTGTCCTGGACAACTACTCCTGTTATTTCCGGACAACCTATTCCATCATCTTTTGGACATTATGTGGAAGCAGAAACAGTCGGGTACTGAAGTCCTAATCTCAACCAAATCAGCCCTAATCATAATTTCTAGGTGTGGGCTATTTGACGTGTAACCTTATAATTACCGTATATAAATGCAATATTTATGTAGCTTCGTCTTTTTAATAGTATGAAATTCCTATTTCTGTTAAACTACCTTCTGTACTAAATAATCCTAAAGGGTGGTTTTTCATGAAAAAAGTTCTTTTAGAATCGCTTAATGTGAATGATTTGCGGAATTTATTGGCGGGGGGTGAATTACCGATAAAACGTAGCACAGGTGATATGTTACGTAAACATTTTTCTATTACTGATATCCGTGCAGAAGAAGGAACCCCTTATGTTGAAATCCCAGGCGTTTCCATGGTCTTTGATTTAGCAGGTTCCTCGGCAAGTATTCGACAAAACGGACCACAGGCATTTGTCGATAAATATGCGGAAGTTTTTAATCACCTGACGTCAATCATATATATAAATGATGGTATTATAGAAAAATTCCCCGGAGACGGTATTAGTGCTCATTTCCTGAAAAAAGGAGCGGAAGAAAATATTGAGTCAGCTAAAGAAAGAGCTGTAATTGCGGCTGATTCTATTCGAAAATATATGGGAACAATCTTAACCCAAAGAAACTTTCGTATAACGATGTGGTCAGGAACTGATACAATCGCCACCTTTATCGGTAATGACCACCACCGTGAAATGATCAGTATCGGACACGGAGTTAATGTTGCTCATAAAATAGAAAAGACAGTTAAACATCACGAATGTGTAATAGGTATGGATGCTTCTTTAGCAAATAAATATTCTGCCTTGAAACTTGGAACTTATAGGCAGTACCCTTTGCCTCCTGAACTCGTATCTGGACCAGTTACATCTTGGTACGGGGTGAGCAATGCCTAACTTCGCAACAGATAAACAATATGATTACCACAAGCAAACATCAGTATACATTTCTGATTATATAAAATTTGCTGATGCAAAAGCTGGTGCAGCACTCACTGTAGTTATTGTTGTACTATCTTTTTTCATAAAAGACCTTCATGAACATGAATGGAAGAGAAACTCACTCGCGAGTTTTTTTTCAGATTGGAAAATATATATTCATGTGTTTCCTCTTGTTATTCTTGGGTACGGATTAGTTTTTCTCCTTTTGACGATTTGGCCCAGATATAAAACTGAGATTAACTCTTATCAATCTTGGGGAGGAATTGCTGCCTTTCCATCAGAACAAGATTATATAATTGAGTTAACTACTAGATTTCAGGATGAAGATCTTTTTCTATTAGATATGATATCTCAAAATCATACACTTGCTGGTATTTGTAAGACAAAATATACAAAACTTCGATATGGATTTATATGGTCAAGTATCGGTATAGTTCTTTACGGAATGATATGGTTTTTCGGATTTTAATATTCACCATAAATAACGGCTCCAGAGAATTCCAGGACCTTGTTATTTATGTTCTTTTAGTTATTCACCGAGTTCTGACGCTTACGACTCGCATACGTTAATCCTGAATCCCATACTTTTCTCGTACTTTTATCAAACGTTTCACTTGAACAATTGAGTTAATCTTATATCATGCAAGAAAACAAAAAGAGGCCGCCCCGGCAATCCCAGGGGCGGCTTTTGCATTGAGGGAGGAGTGTGGCGTGCAGGAAATAGGATTTAAAGAAGCAGGAGAACTATTGAATACACCGGTCAGCACATTGCGGCGCTGGGTCGTCTTGTTGGAGGAGCAAGGGTACACCTTCAACCGGGACGGCAAGCGTAGGCAGCTGGACTGGCAGGATGTAGGTGTGCTGCGGGAGGTCAAGCTCAGGCTCCAGGAAGGGACGCTGGAAGAGGCGATTCAGAAAGCCGTCTCTTCATCTGTAGTTACGCACGAGGAACCTCATCAGCAGGAGTCACAGCCCGGGATCGAGGGGAGCGAATGGAAGGCTTTCGACTTCCAAATAAGCAGCCTGAGAGAGAACTTGTTTTGGCACGGTCAGGAACAAGCAGTGAGCACTTTGCTTACGGCTTGGCGATCACTCCAAGAGAAGATAGGAGGGGAATAACATTGGATAAAAAGCACAGCCTGGCTGAGCTGAAGGCCTTACCCACGCTGCAACAATCACACACGGATAATCTGAAAAAGGACACCGGCAAAGAACGGGTCTGGTTGTCCCGGTTGACCGTTGCAGACGGTATGCCCTACAACCATCAGGTCACCGTGGAAGTGTTCTCGAATGGCAAGTGGAACATCGTAGATACGTACCAGGCACAATAAGGAGTGAACATGAAATGATAAAGACTTATGCAAACTGGGAAGGAGATTTGGAGGATTATCTCCAGATCGGTGATGTCGTAGATGAAGAGATGGCGGATCACTTCCTGAATGTGCTGCCTCCGGCCTGCTGGACGGCGAAGATCATCCAGATCGGGGAGCCAAATAGCCATGTTGGGGGCAAAGCTACCTACGCCACCTTAGAGAAAACAAGTCAAGGCTGGGTGTACCGGGGCAATTGTCACCGGGGCGAGACGGAGGGGAGATCATGACGGGTAACGCGCAGGTCATTGCTTTTGCCAATCTGGGCGGCGGGGATGCCGTTCAAGGTGTGATGAAACTGATCCGCACCTATTCCAAGGATCAGCGCGTGGTAGTCGCGGAGTTACCTTGTGTCGGGTTGCCGCGTATGGCCTACACCTTCGATCAGCAAATCGCTGAGCTCCACAAAGAGCGCACCATGGATCAGTTCCTGCTTGATCTGGACCGCCAAGTCTTAAAGCCAATCCAGGAGTATATGGTTCAGCGGAGTGGCGTAGACTACTTGCTGGTCAATCCACGCTCTCAGCCGGAAGCACCTGTAATTCGTAAATTATCATCCAATCAAACACTGATCTCAGCCTCCGTAGTGCTGCGGCAACAGCTGGAAGCTTCCTATGATGTGATCATTCTGCTCACACAGGGTTCGCTGATCCAGCCCACAACTCATTTTGCACTACGAACCGCAGATGCAGTGGTACTCTACAGCGCAGATGCTATTGATTTTGTCGGCAATTATACGCATTACCGCAGGCTTCTCGAAGTGTTCAGTGTGGAGCGGGAGCGACTTTATCTGTTTTCGGCGGATACCAATGTCAAAATTGACGAAGCGCCTGTGTATACCAAATTTAATGAGCTGATCAAGCGCTGGAAGGCGCTTGAACCGAACCAGATCCCCGTGCGGGAAGGACAAGCTGCCGGGCGTGACAATGAAACCGTAGGAATCATTGAACCGCTGGAATATCTGGATGTTCAGATTTCCATTCAGCCGGTCAACAGTGAATGGTCAGAGGGGGATGCCAAGAAGCTGGAGGGGCTGCTGAACTTTGTCCGTTACCGGCTGCAGGAGGATCACCTGGACGAATACGTGCAGTCTCTGACCCATGAACCCTCGCGGCAGAAGATTCGTTATTACATCTCGGATTTGATCCGTGAACAGAATGAATATGCCCTATCGATTCCCTTGAACGAAGTGGTGGAATGGGTGCAGAAGGAAATCACTGAGCTTGGGGTGCTACAGGGCATTCTGGATGATCCTACGGTTAGCTCGATAGAGATTAACGGTCCGGAGCAAGTGATCATTGAGCAGGGCGGCCAAGACATACACCGGCCAGATATCAAGTTTCAAAGTGTGTCTCACTTGTACGAAGTAATCAACAAAATGCTCATGCCGATTGGCAAACCAATCTCCAGCACCGATCCGATTGTGGATGCCAATTACCGGGGGTTCCGGATCTGTGTCGTTGCGGATACGAAAGAGTACCAGGGGGTTAGCGCGAATGCACCGCTGATCAGTATCCGGAAGTTCCCGCCGGATGTGTACACGGATGAGCAGTGTATCCAGTATGGAAACATCTCGCCGGAGATGGCCGAATTCCTGCATTTCATTGTTCCGAAGGGTGCCAATCTCGTCATTGGCGGGGGAACCAATAGCGGTAAGACCACTCAATTGATTCGTCTGCCGATGTGTATGGAGCCCATTACCCGTATTATCTCGATTGAGGATTCGGAGGAAATGATGCTGGCCAGCAAGCGGCAGTATCTGCATTATCCGAATCTGCCCTCCCTGCTGGTGAAGGAGGTCGAGGATGAGAAGAAGAGCTATGGCATCGCCAAGCTGATCAAAGCCTGTCTGCGGCTCAAGCCAGAGGTGATGTGCATCGGGGAGATCCGGGATGAACCGGCAGCGCAGCAAAGTCTGATCGGGATGAACACTGGGCATACCGTCTGGACGACCATTCATGCCAACAGTGCGAAGGAGGCGGCAACCCGGTTCCTTCAGCTGAATGGAAACACGATGGCTGCGGCCAGTCAGATCTCGGGATCAATTGACCTCATCGTGTTTCAAAAGAAATTGCCGAATGGAAGCCGTGTCGTCACCGAGCTGTCGGAACTGATTGGCTACCGGGGAACCGAAGAGCCGGTGCTCAATCCGATCTTCAAATACGATTACAGCCGGAAACGGCATGTTCGGGTTGGCAAGATCCAGTCCGAGTCGCTGATGGAGAAGATTTATTTGAAAGACCCTGCGCAGGATGAAGTCCGGCGTTGGTGTGAAGGGAAGGAGCTGAAGGCTATATGATGATCATTCTGCTGCTCTCAGCAGGGCTTTTGATTTCCTTTGGGCTGTTCTTGTTGCTCCCTGCGGCGAGTAGCCGTTCCAGGCAGCTTCGTATTGCCTTTGGATTTGAGCAGACTCAAGCGGAGGCGAAGGCGGCAGGTATTCACTTGGAATGGCGTAACTATGTGCAACTCCTTGGGATCTCCCTTGTGATAGGTGCAGCGGTGGCCTATTGGACGGCGAACATCTGGTTTGTCGGTGTGGGCGTGGCGATGGGAGTGATTGTACCGAAGATGATCATCTCGGCGGTGAAGTTCAAACGCAGGAAAGAGGTTCTCCTGAACTTGCCGGGGAATCTGCGGCTGCTGTCCTCCAAGTTCCGGGATTGCAAATCCTTGCAGAAGTCACTAGAGATGTCATTGCCGGTCATGAGCGGGGTGACGGTTCCGTTATTCGAGCAGATGTACGCTTCGCTGCGGATCGGGATCGATGTGCCTACCGTACTGGAGCAAATGAAACAAGCCGTCCAGTTCAAGAAATTCGATGATTTCTGCGAGAAAGTAATGGCCGGGAATAAAGACGGATTTCATGCTCGTTCGGTAGATGGGATTCGGGAGAGCATCTCGGACATTGCTTCGGATATGCAATTGCTGCAGGAGATTGATATTGAGAATGAGAAAAAGCGGATGGAACCGTTCGTAGTGTTCGGGATCAGCCTGCTCTTCCCGTTCCTGTTTGGCTATCTGGAGAGTCAATTGGTTCAGGAATTCAAGGCAGCGCCCACTCTGCAGACCGGATTCGGCAAGTTACTGCTGGCGAGTATGATTGTGGCCGTGATGATTGGACTGTGGAAGAAGGACTCGCTGCTGCGGCTGAATCTGGATGATTTGTAAAGGAGGTGAATGATGATTACGTCCATACTGTTTGGGCTTGCTGCACTATGTATCGTCATTCCTGTTCTGCGGATCGCCATTCCCGGCTTCCGGCGGCAGCAGCAGCTCATGAATCTGGCGGCTCTGGTCAACCAGTCTGATGCGCAGCGATTGCGGCTGCAGCAGAATGCCGTGGTCCGGTCTTTAGCGGACAGGCTCTCTGCCAGGCAAGGAAAAAGACAGAGTAGTAAGCAGCGCGAAATGTACAGCATGCTGGGGAATTCGATGAGTTATGAAGTGTATCTCGCCAGAGCCATTATCCAAGCTATACTGCCGGGCGGGTTTGCTCTTGTGTTGGCGGGCATGGTGCAGCAAGTTTTTTTTGTGATTGCCGGACCCATCCTATCGTTCTTATTTTATTGGCTGCAAATGCGCAGAATCAAAGAGTCTTATCAAAAACGGCAAAATCAGCTTATAGCGGATTTGCCGTTTTTGATTAGCAAGATGATCACAGCGCTGGAGGTCGGTAAGCCGTTAAATGTGATTTTTCAAGAAGTCAGTACCCGTTGTGGTCCCACGTTATCCGCATTGCTCAAGCGTCTCGTAGCGAATATGGGGACGATGCCGCAGAAGGATGCGTTGCAAATGTTTGCGAAAGAGGTCCATGTGCCTGTCGTATATGATTTTGTATCGGTGGTTAATGTTGTGGCGGAGAAAGGCTTTCATGAAGCTGAGGATGATCTGAATGGTGTTAAAAATGATCTGCGTACTCTAAGCAAGCTTGCCTTGCGGGAACGTACGCGGGGGAATCCCGGAAAGATGAATCTGTTCTACGGAATGGTTATCTTCCATGTGGTTGTGTTCTTTTTTATGATGCTGATCAAAATGTTTGGCGCATTTAATTCCCTATAAACCTATTTTGAGAGGAAGATTAACGAATGAAGAAAATGATGAAGAAAATGGTTGATAGTACAAAACAGGTAGTGGTCAATGCTCCAGGATTCCTGGCAGGAAGGCTAAATCGGTTTCGGACAGAAGAGCGCGGAGATGCCATGCAATGGGTCATTGGTATTTTGATTACGCTGCTCTTGTTCATCGCCGTGTATCTGTTGTTCAAGGAACAGATTAACACCTTTGTGGTAGACAAAATCTTCGGCAAGATGAACTCGTTGAATTAAGGAGCTTGTCATGAGCCGCAGATGGAAACAATTCATCCGGAGCGAGAGAGGGGACGGTATCATATCCGTCTTCTTTCTAATGCTGATCGTATTAACGATTGCTTTGATTACGGTGAGCATTGTGCAATATGTGATGATCCGTTCCAATTTACGTACAGCCGCAGGGGAAGTGCTGCAGATCATGAAGGTGGAGAATGGGGCAGACCATGCAACACGGACCCGGCTGGATGGTTTGCTCCAAAGCATGGGCATGAATCCGGCCATGGTATCGTTCAGCGCTACCCCGAAGCCGGTCCAGCGCGGAGATCTGCTGGAAGTAACGGTGGTTCGGGAGTATAACGTATTTGCCCTGAAGGCGGTGGGCGTTTACTATACCATACCGATAACGGTTCATGTCTCTGGACTAGCGCATAAATTCTTCAGGACGGGGGATTAGCATGTGGATTAAGGTCTGCGGGGCCATCCTATTTGGTCTAATCCTGATCGTCTTGGTGATGGATTTACTGGTGATTGATAGTGTGTATGACTCTACGGGCAGAGCTGTGGAACACGCGATTGATGCGGGCATTATCCGTTCCGGCATCGTGACGGATGCGCAGCAGGGGCTTGTACAACTGGAGCAGAATGCCTTGCGTTCAGCGACCCGGAATGCTTTTATACAGAGTCTGAACTTAAATGCTGCAATGGAGAATCCGGTGATGAAGAGCAGCACCTTTGAGCTTCATCTAACGTATGATTCCGGGGATGTCCCCTGGATCGATGTGGTCTTTCGCACACATGTCTCCTTCGCGTTGCCAGGGGTTTCATATCCAGTAACCGTTCATCGCAATATTCCTTATGAGAGTATTTATAAATAGTGAGGGAGGAAGGTCAAGCCTTTGAAGAAGTTATGGAATAAGTATACCCGCAGCGCATTGATCGTCCTGCTTGGACTGGTCCTTGCGCTGGTTGCGTTTCAGTTCAACAGCCGGAACATTGCGCAGCAGGTGAAAACCAAAAAGATTATTGTTGCTGTCGCCAATATTGATCCGTATATGCCAATCACCAAAGAACAGCTCAAATTCCGCGAAATAGTGCTTAGCGAAGTGCCAGAAGATGCAATACAAGCAGCCGATGAGCTGGATTTCAGTGATGCCTATGCTTCCAAGTATGGATTCATGGCTGGCGCACCGATTCGCAAGTCACTCGTGACCACCGCAGCGGCCTCTGGTATGGGAGCTGCGGTCTCTTTACAAGAGGGGATGCGGCAAATTGGGGTGAAGACAGATCTGGTCCTGTCCTCCGGGGATGAGGTCAAGCCGGGCATCCTGGTGGATGCCTATGCCTTCGTGTCTGATGCGACAACGGGGCAATCGAAAAAAATGATTCTACCGGAGTTGTCGAAGCTGAAGGTAGTGAAACGATTGAATGCGGAAGGGAAAGTTCCTGATCCGGCAGACGGTGGAAGCCTGATTCCCGCCGTAATTGTACTTGAGGTGACGCCGCAGCAGGCCGCACTGCTGATGGAGGCCCAAGAAACCGGAAAGGTCTACCTGCTGCCAGCAGGCACCCTTCATCCGTGAGGAGGGTTTAAATGAAGCGAATAAGCTTGTGGTTGGGACTGGCCCTGCTGTTGATAAGCGCTCCGGTAACACATGCGGAGCAGAGCGGGCCTGAAGAAGCGGGATCAAGCACGGTTATGTCAGCCACCTATGCGGTGTATAACGAGCCCCTTGGCAGTCTTCGTGTGGCTAATCAGCCAGCGTATCTTACGCTGAGTGCTTCTGGAACTCAGCAGTTCAATCAGACCCTGCGCCTTATGGTTGAGCAACAAGGGGACTCTGGGTGGCAATACGCAGTTTCGCTTAATGACTTCACCATCCGGCATAAGGTACAGGAAGGAACGATGCAGGCGAGGATTCCAGCGGAATATGCATCATATCAAGTATCCGGGCTCGTTGCGGAGGAAGAAGTTGGAGGGGTGACAACGGGTACAGGTGTATTTTCTTCCGGATCGCCCCAGATCGTTATGCAGGCAGCAGAAGGTTCGGGGCGCGGGAGTTACAGCGCTGAACTTCTCCTGCAGGTCGATCTCCCCTCCCTCATTGAAGTTTCAGAAGTGAACAATACCGACCAGATCTCCCCGGGTGAGCAGGTAGGGCTGCTTGCCGGTGAGTATCGGGCCAGCCTGTCGTTTACCCTGGTCAACGGGCTATAGAGAATATGAGAATTGAGGGTTGAGGATGAAGATAGGATCAATTCGTACAATCATGAGGGTATGGGTACTCGGGTTTATCGGCTGTCTGTGGCTGTCCACGGCTGTCCATGCCGACAATTCCTTTGTCCTATCCCCGGTCAAGGCTGTAGAAGAAGGCCGGGGGTATTACAAGGATCAGGTGAAGCCTGGAGATACGCGAGAGTATACCTTTATCGTTCGCAATGCCAAGGATACGCCGGTACAACTCAAGCTGTATCCGGCGGATGCCCTCCCCGCTCAAAATGGGGGCCGCAGCTTCTCGGAAAAGGAGCAGCGACTTCGCTTAGTTGGGTCCTGGATGGAGCCACAAGGCGTGAAGGCAATTACGCTGAAACCGCAGGAAGTGCGCAGTTTCAAGTACACCGTGAATATACCGGAGGATCTCCTCCCCGGCCAGTACGTGGGAGTGATCGCTGCGGAAGAACTGATCAAGGCAGAAGAAGCGGCTGCAGGTTCAGAGGGGCAGCAGGCTTCTGTGGCCATCGATGTGGTCAACCGCAGCGGGGTGCAGATGGTTCTGGAATACAAGGCTGATCAGGCGAAACATGACATGAGTATTGATGCATTTCAGCATGATTATGTCAGCACCGGCCATTCGCGATTGACGATCAAGCTGAGTCATCGTGGCACAATTCTGGAGAAGCCCACTGGTAAAATTACAGTCCGTAATACGCAGGAGCAGGTGTTGTACGAGCAGGATTACACAGCAGACTCTATTTACGCGGGAAGCACAGCGGATATGGTCTATATTGTCAATGACCGGCTGCTGCTGCCCGATGTCTATGAGGTCAACTACAGCGCTTCGTTCTCCGGCAAGACGATTAACCGAACATTCACCTTCCGAGTCACGCCTGAGCAGGCGAAGGCTTCTGAGGTCTCGCTAAAAGAGGCAGGGAAGATCGAGGTGACACAGACGTTTTGGGACTGGTTGGAGCTGAATCTATGGATTGTAGTGGTCATTATTGTAATGATCATCCTGGGTTTTGCTTTATTGTTCTGGCTATTGCTGCTGCTATGGAAACGCAAAGAGAAGCAAAAGGAAGAAGAGAAAATTGATGGAGGAGGAGCAATATGAAGAAAGTACTAATAGGTCTTATGCTGCTGACGATCCTAGCGGTTCCTGTGTCTGCCAATGCTGCAGATACAGATGAGTCTGAAGTGGTAGTACTGGGGGCGGGGCTGCAAATGACCCAAACGAAACCTGTATTCAAGGATATTACGCTGGATTTGAAGCAGAACCAAACGTCAGCAGCAGACAGTAATTTGTATGTACTAGATGCACGCGGAACGGCAGCAGGATGGGGAGTGGTCCTGCGGGCTACTGATTTCAAACTGTCCAAGATGGTAGGAGGACAGGCCGTTGATTTTATTATCCCGGCATCCTCCGTATCTTTTTCCACGCAGTACAAGACGGCCATTACAGGAACGCCTATTGATTTTGCAGCAGCCAAAGGAGAACTGGCCAATCATCAGGTTCTATCCTCCGGAGACAGCCGAATTGTGGGGGTGGTCCCCTCGGAAGGGGCTGGTACACATCAGTTCGGAATTGCTTATACGCTTAACGTTCCCAAGTTGATTACAGGCAGTAATGGCCAGCATGTAGGATTAATGCAGGGAACCTATACGTCTACCTTTACCTACACAGCAACAGCAGGTTTATAACCCATACGAGGAGGATTGAGTAATGACTAAGAGCAATTCGAAGAAAAAGGGACTACGCTCATTGTATGTAGCCTTATCCTTGGTTCTTCTATTCCCTGTACTGCTATCGGGGAATGGCAACAATGCAGAGGGGGCTGCCTTTACTACCATAGACAGTATTACCTACGACCATAACGATACGACCTATGGAACTGTATTCAACCTGTCTAATGGGACTAAGGTATTGCAGAACTACATTTATCCAGTGCAGTCGATCACGGCCGATAAAGTCCGGATGTATTTTGAAAACTATGATACTGAAGCAGGTAAAGTGTATTTGCAAGGAACCACGATGTACTCTCAGTTAAAAGGCAAAAGTGTTGTAAAACTATTAGACCAAGTTTCTGATTTTCAGGTCATCGAAAATGGCTATTCGTGGTCGATGGCGACTAGCTACAGTTATTTTGCTCTGAAAACGGATGGAACCGTATGGTCTTGGGGGAAGGGGACCAGTGGACAGTTAGCCATCGGTGGTGCAGCCGATAAAAGCATCCCTACTGAAGTGCTCGATCCGTCCGGAGCAGAGTTGTCAGGCGTGAAGAAGTTGTTCTATCTTTCAGACAGTTCGATTCTAATCGTGAAAGATAATGCTGTGTACCTTGTCGGAGAGGCATTTGGAAAATCGTCTTTCACCACCCCGACCTCCAAGGTAGTCGATGTAACCTCTATCTTTCCGGCCTTCAGTTCAGCAGACAACTTTGATATGAAATTTTTGAATGGACAGAATCATGCGGTCATAAACACGCGTCCAAGTGGAACTGGATACTCCGATATTAAAGCTAATGTATCTTCTCGCATTTTCACAATCAATGGATCATCCTACACTCTTTCAAACTGGTTTGCCTATAGGTCTCCTATGGACACATCGAATGAGTTGACGAACAATACTTTAAATGCGTTACCTGGCAACATCAACCTATCGAATGTACACAGATACATGTCCCCTTGGAGACACGGTGCATCTGATTATTTGCTGCAAGGCTATGTGTCTATTCAAAACGGTGACCTGAGCTACTGGGGGACATCATTGTCCGAATTCTATACCTCAGCTTTTTCACCGTTGCAGGTTATTGATACTGGGGTTACGACTGTAACTTCCGATTCCAGCGGTACTTTTTGGTACCTTAAAAATGGGAAAGTATATGCAGTGGGGTTGAATTATCTCGATAGAGCTGGAGTTTCTGGCGGTTCATTAGCTACTCCAGTCAGAATAACTGGACCAGTCAACCAAATCGTGAACATAACCGATTTGGCTGCTTCAGTAGAAGGCTACACCTATGCGTTAGCAGCTGATCATACGGTAACAGGCTTTAATAAGGCGTCCTATTTCTTTACCATGGAAAAAAAGTTTCTTAAATTATATTCGGTTACGACTCGTAATGGTGCAGCCTATGTATATGGTATTACAGAGGACGGAGTTCTAGAAAAGCTTAACGGCAGTAGTAGTTATCCTGTTGATGGTGGATTTCCAACAGTATATCCACCTGACTATGTCGCTCCAATTGTACTAGATTTGCCAACAAATACAGTAGCCCTAGACAAGTTTAATCGTCATGTGATTACCGTGAATTATGGTTCTTCTACCGATATTCAAACCCGTGAGTACTCGGTTGATGGTGGAACAACATGGAAGAATTACACAGCTCCCGTAGTATTAAGTCAGCCAGGCGCAATTAGCTTTAAAGCACGATCAGGAGCAGGCGCTACCTATAGCCCAATCATGTCGCTAGATGTGAATAATGATCCTATCGTTATTGCAGCCGGATATCCCAAGGTAATAGACAAGGGCAATGGAACGTATACCGTGGAAAGTGGAACAACACATACCAGTGTGAAAGTTCAAGTCCGCAATGATAATGGGGCGTGGTCCGACTATACAGGACCCGTTACCTTGTCACAAGGTAGCCATGTGGTGGACACAAGAATCCTAAACCAATCGGGAGAAGAACTGGCGACAGGTCAGGCAACCATTAATGGGCCGACTCCTATCCCAACAGTGGCCCCTACAGCCACTCCTGTGCCGACAGTAGCACCAACGGTTGCACCAACACCAACGGCAACACCCGTGCCTACAGTAGCCCCTACGGTCACCCCGCAACCAACCATAGATCCAGGCTGGGGCAGTCCGATTGGTTCAGAGGATATTTCCTTTACGGTCCTGGGCGGCGGGTTCAATGCTCAGTTTAACGGGTTACTGCTTGATACGGTGACAATTGGCACCACTAATCAGTACCAGGTGCTCAACAGCGTTACGAACTCCATAATTGAAGACTCTCGCGGAACCGCAGCAGGTTGGAACTATTCACTCAAAATTTCGGATTTCATCAGTGATCCTGTGGTCGATAACAGCCTCGGAACCAATAGCCTGGTCGTCAAGATGCCTTCCACGGTTCTAAGTGTTGACGTTAACGATACAACAACACTGGTGGGCCAAGATATAAATCTTGGGCTGAAGGGCTCCTATGTCTTTAATGCTGAACCCGTAGTCCTGGCGAAAGCAGAAGCATTCCAGGGGATGGGGCAGTATCAACTGCCGATGAGTTATATGCTCCGTGTGCCGGATAAGGTAGAAGTTGTTTCGGCTGGAACTGGCAGTGCCTATCAGGCGGGAGCCAAAACGGGACTCCGTGTGGGAACGTACCGTTCGCAGTTTACGTTTACACTGGCTTCCGGAATCTAGTGTAAGGATAAATATAGGCTTCCAGTAAAGGAGGCCTATATTTTTATCTGGATTTTAGGTGAATGAAGGTACTTTAGGTCAATCTACAAGTGCTAATATAAAAATTTGGAGGATGATAGTATGTTTTTTAAATCTAAGGATCAAAAAGAGTATTTAAAAGAATTGGCTTTCTATAAAGAGGCTAGAGAATTATTAAAGAAGACTTTAATTGAAAATCTAAAACTGGATAAATACGGCGACCCTTTCATGATGATTGTTCATAGCCATAAAGGGAAAAATTATGATGGAATTAAAACGGAGATCAAAACAGATCGTGTTATTTGTAGTACTAATATGGGTGGTGAAGCACCTGCCAGTGTAATGGATGATGTCAAAAAGGAATTGGAGGCTAAGGGCTATAAAGTAACATATCCTGAAGTTCGGGCGATCAGCGATACAGAATTGCAATTTTGGATTAATGTAAAATGAAGATGTTGATCATTTCTACTGATTAATCAAATCATATTTAATAGTCCTATTGACAGGTGACTTTGCCGGTTGATAGGGCTATTTATGTTAAATGAAGGAGGATTATCAATGAAAAGTGTGATTATTTTGGGGGTTGGTCGAGCAGGCAAAACAACATTAGCCTGCATGTTGAAAGCTAAGCTGCCTGAATTCAATTTGAGTCATAGTGATGATTTAAAGTGGGCTATGATTCGAGGTGAAGGAAGGGAAGGATACTTCAGGAATAATATAAAGGAACAGAAAAAATTTGAGCATAGTGATTATTTCCAAAGGTTTCTTCTGGAATTCTTCATATCCGGATCAAAGACAAATAAATGTATCCTGGAGAGCGGACAATTACACCCTAAGTACGTTAGAGATTATATCAATCGTGATGAACATATTGTTGTCTGCTTAGGTCATGGTTCTCTTGATCAACAGGGGATTATCGACCTATGTCGCACAAATGATAAAGTATTCGATTGGTCTTATAAGTTATCCAAATCTGCCCTGGAACAGCATGCAGCTCATTGGGCAGAAATGAATTGTATTTTACATGATGAATGCCTTAAGTATGGCATACCATATATTGATACCTCCCAGTATCGGAATAAGGTATTGGAAGAGACATTGGAATACGTAAGTAATAGGGTGGCGGGGTAAAGGAGCATTTCGCTTTTTTGTTTGTTTTATGAAAGATAACGAAAGAAACGTGGAGCCGGTTGCCGACTGAACATGCTATAATCAACTCAAACCTGTGATATCATCCTGTGATCCTCAAGTATATATAGAATGATTGGGGTATATACTTTACCAAGTCATATCTGGGAGGAAAGCTGATGGATAAGAAGAAGGAGGATGGACAGATGATCGAACAGAAGCAAGAGGGTAAACAACCAGCGGCCTCCGATGCTGAGGTTCTGAAGCTTGCCAAAAAGGGCATGAAGAAATACAGAAAAACCTTGGATAAGTTGGCTAAGAACTGATGTATATCCAACTGACACCTCGACAGATTATAGAAATTCATGATGCAGAGCTGGCCGAATCGAATGGATTGGCCGGAATCAGAGAACCGGGATATCTTGACTTCATATCCGAGAAGCCATTTAGTGTGGTCTTCGGTGAGGAGCAGTATCCCGGTTTGTTTTTGAAAGCAGCGGTTTTGATGGACGGCCTAATATCATCCCATTGTTTCTACGATGCCAATAAAAGGACGGGAGTCCTGGTGACATATGTCTTTCTGGGGCTAAACGGATTTGAACTCGATGCAGATCCCGAGGAACTCTTTAAGGTGGCCATCCAGGTCGCCACCAAGAAAGTAGGCATTCAAGCCTTAGCAGCATGGTTAGAGAAGAACTCGTACAAGAACGGATAAATCCATACTTTTTGAATACGTTTGTCTTGAATAAATGCGTTATGTTTGTTCTGTAGGAGAATGAAGGATGAAGTTTTGAATAGCATCACGACACAAGCGCCGTTGGGGGGCTTTTTATTTTGCCTTTTTTCAGTGTTAAGGTGCGGTGGGGGAGAGGAGGGGTATAAAATTAGTGGAAAAGGATAAATATGGGTTTACATAATGAAATCATTATGTTACTCTAAAAGAAATTCAAAAATAGGGTGTGAATCTCAATGGACGCTAAAAGAATGGGCAGACCGCCTTCTGTTAATCCAAAAAAAGAACAACTATCTGTAAAGATGGACAAAACTACTGAGAAGATATTAGACAACTATTGCCTTAAACATAATGTCACAAGGCCTGCAGCCGTGCGTGAAGCAATCTCTCGACTTAATGAAGAGGAAACACGGTATTTTTGGAGTCCGGAGTGGAGACAATTGCTTGAAGAGAACGAAACCCATGTATTAAAAGGGACAGAGAATCTGCAGCAAACTCTAAGTTCGCTTCTTTCGTTGATACGAAATATGAAAACAAAAACAGGGAGTGAAGAGGAATGAGGTCCATTCGATTAAGATTTGGTAGTGCGATTCTAGCCATCATTATGTTGTTAGGTTTGGTAGCGAGTGTCGCTTCTGCAGCCCAGGTCACAGTAACGGTACAGGTCAATGGAACAGCGCTCAAGTTCCCGGACGCGAAGCCATACTATGAGAATAACCGGGTAATGATACCGATCCGGTTCGTCAGTGAAGCGTTGGGAGCGAAGGTAGGTTATGGCCTGGATCGATCCGTAACGATTGAATTAGGTACGAAGAAAATCCTGATGAAGATCAACAGCGACACGGTAACGGTCGAATCAGTCATTCAAAAGTTGGATGTACCTGCTCGTCTGCAGCAGAACCGTACCTATGTACCTTTGCGGTTTGTGTCGGAGGCCCTTGGTGCAGAAGTGGGATGGAATCAGGAAAAGCGTCTGGTGATGATTAAGACAAAGGTATCTTCAACACCTGAGGCGAGTCCATCTCCTTCAGCATCGCCTGCTCCGGGTGGAGAGAACATGTTTAAGGTTGGGTTTGAGTGGCCTCGTGAGACAGAGCTGGGCAAGGAATTGTTTGTAGATAATATGAAGGTTGTAAGTGGGAAGTTAACTTTCACTATGCCTAAGATTGCTGAGAGTGGTAGTAAATATGCCAATGATGGCTCCTCTGTACCACTCATTCCTGGAAAAACTTACTCGTTTGCGATAGGAAAAGGGGCAGGGTTTATTTCAATTTCAAAGCCAGAATCTAATGGCGATAGTTGGGAAGGTTACAATATCACATTAGATACAAATTTTAATGAAGATTTGAGTGCATTATTTGGAAAGATAACTGGTGATGTAATTGTATTTGGTAATGGCAATAGTGCCTCTCCGTTATCAGAGGTATTGGGGAAAGCCAAATCGTTAAAATAGTCCATTTTGATATCGTCACTTTAATGAAAAAAGTCTGCCTAGAAAAATAGACAGGCTTTTTTGTCGTTGAAAAGAATCCAGGAATTATGAAGGGTTGGTGTTTGTGATTAAAAAGAGGACTGGTATTTTATTAAGCATTTTTGCCTTGCTGCTATCAATAACCTCAAATGTTTCGGCAGCAGAGGTTCCGATGTTACGTCAGTATGTAAATTGGGAGTATGGGAAGCAAGAGGCAAATGGTTTTGCTGGTTATATTCCAGCTCTAGATAAGCAGGTGAACAATAACCCATGGCAGCTCTATCAATGGGCTGGATTATTTACCTTTTCAGATGGTCAGACAAGAATAGTGCCTAACTATGATGTCTTTAACGTAAAAAGAACTCCAGTAGACCAGAGTTTTAGTAAAGAGAATGGCTTTGGATTAGTCTTTAAAAGTGAGTCGGCTTTGGGTGATCTATTCGACTCTATTTGGGCAGGTCAACCAATTGAAACAAAGCAGCGGCAATACTTCCGTAACCAATTCCTTCAAACAGCAAATGATCCTATTTTTAAAAAGGGCCATGAGTACTACTATACAATTCAAACCTTGTATCCATTCCTTCGTACATCCGGTATTGTTCCGCGTATGGGTATTAAGTTCAACAGTTCCCAAAAGATCAGTGATGACACCTATCGAGCGCTCTATGATGTTTCCCCTTGGCCGAAATTAACAGTATCTCAGGGAAACGCATTGAATGTCGCTTTCTCCTCATACGGGTACTCTGAACGGGACATTCGGGTGATCGCAGTCCCCAAGGGGGCTTTTCCGGACTTATCCAAAGTGGTCAGTCTAACGGATGGTAAACTCATTCACACTGCTGAACCGGTCTATAACGGCAACGTAAGCGTGAATGCGAAGGATATCTCCAAAGTCCTCGGTAAAGACGTAGATATCATCGTGGATGATGGTTATGGCCGGACAGCCATTAAGAGCATTACGCTTCCAGATGAGCAAGCACTGGACTTCGTACCTACAAAGTTGACCCTCACGGACGGTGGGCAGCTATGGGTGAAATTCCGCTATGACGGAGATGATATTATAGCTTCCGATTATGTGAAAACGCGGGGGATGCCAATGAATGCTGCAGTTAAGATTGGCGGTGTACTTACCGCAGAGTTTTCGCTGGCCTCGATGAACCAGTCTCTTCCTGCGACCATATTGAATGGTCAGGAGTTCAACTACATGCTCGGTAAAATTGAGATTGGTGATGATCCGGGGAAGTACTATATCAAAGTGGACGCCACCATTAACAATCCGGTCCATCAGGATCGGGCGCTGGAGTCACCGGCGGTGGCATACAACAACAATATGCTGCATGGAGAATGGATGATTGAACGTGTGGCTCCGAAGGCGGATCTGATTGCGGTATCGATCACAGCGTCTCCGGGCTCCATCACCAAGGGCGGTCATTCCAGCATCACCGGCAAGGTGAAGAATGACAGCGCAGTTGAGCAGAATGATGTGCTCATTCGCTTATACGATAACGCCAGCAAAATCTATGAAACACGCAAATCTTTTGCTGCAGGTCAGACGCTAACCGTGGGTCCTTTTAATTGGACAGGCACCTCAACAGGGGTTCACAATCTCACTCTCTCCGTTGATCCCGAGAAAGAAAAGGTGGATCAGAATCGGAGCAATAATATTGTCACGACTGGCTGCAGTGTTGTATCAGGTACTGCTGGAGGTGGGAGCGAATGTAATCAGCCGGAGGCGGCTGGTGAATGGTCAGTATCCTATCCAGTGATTACTGGTTATCCTACGAAGTACTACTCTTCAAGCTATACAACGGCGGATGGTAAGACTCACTACTTCACTCAGTATTATACAGACTACGGTGATCCTAACTGGAGCAATACTCCTGTAACGTACCAGGAGAATCTGAAGATCTCTGCAGAAGTGAACACCAAGCAAGGCATAGCAACAGATCTTAATCACCCCAAAGAGTCGGACAGGGAGAGTCGCGGTTCCTGGGAGATTATCCCTTACGCCAAGAGAAGCGGAAAGGATGCTAATGCAATTACAAGAGCCGGTTACGGTATTGAGCTGAAAGTAAATACAACCTACACCACGAATTGGGAGACAAAGATACCTACAGGCCTAGAAGGAACAGCATATTCGTTAGGGGGGACTTACTACGGTCCTGACGCGGTGTACGCTACCTTCTATGACTCGAACTGGAAGTTCGAGCGCCAGGTCAAACTGGAGAAGACCGGTGGGGACCGCAATAATGCCACCTGGGAGTTACCATTGACCAAGATCACCTCTGACTCAGGCAAAGTCTATCAGAGTCGCAAATACATGACCTCTGTCAATACTACTGATGGCTATTACCGGATTAAGATTTCAACTGATCCCGCAGGGATGAATAGCTTAGTGACTTGTATTACGAAGCAAGTAGAGATATACGGTGGGATGTATGACGATGTTCAGAATGTGAGAAGGACAAACTAAACTGAAAGTAGCTAACCCCATCGATCTCGGTGGGGTTTTACTTGTGAGCACCGAGAGGGCTCACTGAAGGAGGAAAACATGATATCTAACTTATGTACACTGCTGGAGGTAATCGTGATCTGTGGCCTGCAACTGTTATTCCCGGATTTAGGAGTATAAAGTGATGGCCACAGTAGATATGTTGCTGATAATAAGCCTAATGATGCTTTGCTGCTGGTTCAGCTACACGGATATCACGGAGCGGCGGATCGCTAATAAGCTAACGTACCCAGCAATTTTATCATTGCTAGTGCTCAGGATAGGATTCAGCCCGGAATATTTTTGGGGGCTGGTCCCAGGCGCAGTGTTATTTCTGGTCTTCATGATCAGCCCCCGATCCTTGGGAGCCGGTGATGTGAAGTTGGTGGCACTGCTTGGATTATGTATCGGCCTGGAACGAGCGGTGGTTACTCTACTGTTGATGTGCATTTTTGTTTTTCTGTATCAGGGAGGAAGAAAGCTGCTGTCAGTAGAGGCCCTACTCTCTGTGCCGCTAGCACCATTTCTGACTGTTGGCCTGCTATGGGCCATAGTCACTTTATGAATACAAATTGTCGATTTACAGATTGTTACAATCGTGTTAATGTGAAGCTACGCGGATCGGAAGCACCGGCGTGTAGTCCGAAAGTATCGGCGCAATCGCCCTGTTGGCTTAGGCTGGCAGGGCGATTTTTTGCGTTAAGAAAAATCGTATTGGATTTCCAAAAAAAATGGCACCGCGGGGTCATATTCAAGGACTGTGAGGGCTGCGAAATCCGAGTCGTCACGGACTTGATGCATGTCACTGCAGCATTCGAAGCTCTCTTTTGTCCAATTTTCACGATTACTGCTTCTAAGCAAGTTGCTATCTGAAAAAGGGTTGTGAATATTCAACTTTGGCTTCAAAAACATAACCCTCTTAGGGGGAGTTCAGTTACATAATTCGGTTAATCAACAGGTCTGATGTAATGTTACTATTGCATGCAGAAGATTGATAAATAGCCTCCGTCAAATCCAATTAGTGGCTACATAGAGTATCGCCAATTTTATTGTTTGTAAGTATGAAAATGTATATCATAAAAGATACAGTTTAGAAATTGCTAGTGTATAATTGCAATAAGTTGCTATCAATACTAGGAGGTACGTATGGCTAAGAAAGAAGTTTTAACGGATTTGTGGGTATACAATTTACTTAAGGAAGCCAATTTAGAGCTAGAACCACAAGGTAGTTCTATATTAGAAATAGACAATGCATTAAAAAAGGCCTCTAAAAACGGAACTGGTAAAGTAGGATTTCCTGAATATGTTGGTGTAGTAAAGGATTTTCTAATTGTAATAGAAGATAAATCTGATTTATCTAAACACCTTAAGTTAGATGAAAATGGATTAATTAGCACAAGACTAAATGATATTAAAAATTATGCTGTCAATGGTGCCTTATTTTATGGGCAACATTTGGCTAAGTATACATCGTACAAAAAGATTATAGCTTTCGGAGTATCTGGAAACGAAAAGAAACATAAAATAAGTCCGATTTATATTGATGAAACTGAGTATTATAGAGAACTACCTGAAGTAGAATCTTTTATTACATTTAATTTAGTTAATATTGATGAATATTATATTAGAGAGGTTCTAAAAGAAAATACTGATGAAGAAAAGGCAACAGCAGAAATCTTAGGGGATGCTTCAACTCTACATGAAGACCTACGGAATTATGGTAATTTAAAGGATATTGACAAACCATTAATTGTTTCAGGCATTATGCTGGCATTAAGGGAATCTGAGTTTAAAAATTTTACAATAGACGATTTAACAGGCGATGACGTAAAGAGCGATGGACAGAAGATATATGATGCAATTCATTCAAATTTAAAAAGGGCTAATGTATCTCCAGAAGTAAAAAAGGATAAAATGTTAAGTCAATTTGCAATAATTAAAGATACTCCTATACTTAATGAGATAAATAATAAGCTAAAAAAAACTCCATTAAGACATTATACAGAATTCCTAAATGAAAAGATCTATAAAAGCATTAGATATACTAAATCAGCTGAAGACTATTTAGGACGATTTTATGGGGAGTTTATGTCTTACTCAGGTGGTGATGGTCAGACTTTAGGAATTGTACTTACTCCTAAACACATAACGGAGTTATTTTGCGATTTAGTTGAACTAAAGCCAAGTGACATTGTTTTTGACCCTTGCTGTGGAACTGCTGGGTTTCTTATAGCAGCTATGCACAATATGCTAGGAAAAACTAGCAATGAAACAGAAAGAAGGAATATTAAACAAAAACAACTTCATGGGTTTGAATTACAACCATATATGTTTACAATAGCAACTACAAATATGATATTACGAGGTGATGGTAAAAGTAATCTTATAAATGATGACTTCCTAAAAAAAGATTCAAATAAATTACAGTTAAAACAAGCTACAGTAGGTATGATGAACCCGCCTTACTCACAAGGATCTAAACAAAATGCAGACTTGTATGAATTAGCATTTACTGAACACTTATTAAATTCATTATCAGTTGGTGCTAAATGCGTAGTTATAATTCCTCAATCTTCAATAACTGGTAAAACGAATGAAGAACAAAGCATTAAAGAAAACATCTTGAAGTACCATACATTAGAAGGTGTGATTACGCTAAATAAAGATACTTTTTATAGTGTTGGTGTTATGCCTTGCATTGTTGTCTTTACTGCCGGAGAACCACATCCTAAAGATAAAGAATGTAAATTTATTGATTTTAAAAATGATGGTTTCAAAGTTAGTCCACATATTGGTTTAGTAGAAACAGAATCAGCAATTGATAAAAAACAACATTTATTAGATGTTTGGTTTGACAGAATAGTGACAGAAACAAAATTTTGCGTAAAGACAACAGTGGAAGCAACAGATGAATGGCTTCATAGCTTCTACTATTTTAATGATGATATTCCAAGTGACGATGAGTTTGATCAATCTGTTGGAAAATACCTATCTTTTGAATTTTCAATGATAATGCAAGGAAGAAAGTATCTATTTGATACTACTAAAGATACAATACCAAGTATTAGATATAAGGGAATACCTTTAATTAATGAGATAAATTGGAAAGAATTTTATATTACAAATTTATTTGAAACAATTCAAAGAGGGAAAAGACTTACAAAAGAAAATCAAACTTCCGGTGATATTCCATATATATCTTCAACTGCGCTAAATAATGGGGTGGATAATTTTATTTCTAATGCTGAAAAAGTCAGACGATTCTCCAATTGTTTAACTATAGCCAATAGTGGAAGTGTAGGTTCAAGCTTTTATCAACCTTTTGAATTTATTGCAAGCGACCATATCACACACTTGAAAAATAAAGAAATGAATAAATATATTTATCTTTTTATTGCGACAATGACAAACCGACTTACTGAAAAGTACAATTTCAACAGAGAAATTAATGATACTCGTATCTCAAGAGAGAAAATAATGCTTCCAGTAAATAAGAAAGATGAACCTGACTATGAATACATGGAACATTATATAAAAAATCTAATAATAACTAAAAATAAAGAATTTCTAGATTTTACTGTTGAACCTCAAAATTAGTGCTTGTTATTTGCCAAAGACCGATTATGGTTGAAGTTAACTAAAAAACAGCCTTGTACTTTTTTAAATAAAAAGGCTACCTAGGGTAGAGTGTCCATTAGTAGCGAGATAAGAGCAACGGGAAATGCATTAATCTTAGAAGGATAAGAAAGAAAAGACACAGCAGGTAATGAAAGGTAGATCCAAATGGTACGTCTATAATAAACATGTTTACACAAGGACACCCATGTATAAGGAGATTTAGGAAGAAGTGATATGCTGGCCAAATACTCAGTATTACTCCAGCGGGGAGGCGGTGCTAAGGTAGCATTTCCGTTTTAACAAAACTTCTAACCAATCTTCTAACAACAACCAAATATCAACAAAACTATAGAGGTAACTATACGCTTAAAACACGCGATTTATTGCCCAACAGACCCCAGGAAAACCTTATAAATCTATGCTGGGTCGCACTCGTAATGCGTGGGCCTTGGGGGAGCCTTCATCAACATCAGTGCATGAAATTTAGAATAGATCAACGTTTGTCAATAGCCTCTACACATTGTTGCAGTCAAGTGAAATAGATACAACGGAAGTGCCGTACCCTGCCATTATTGGTAGGGTATTTCTTGCGCTAAGGGAAGTTTTCTTTAACTATATATACATAATGTTCCAAATCATTTATATTGGAAGGAGATTGTAATGTCGGTAAAATGATATTTAGGGGGATTAAATTTGCTTGGGATTTTTAATGCAGCAATACTTATCGTAATCATTGTTGCTGGTATAGTGCTATTTACTTTGTCTAAGAAGAAACCACAGTACTCATATAATGAAATTATTGATCCATTGAAAATTACAATAAAAGATATTGATCGAATGGCAGATGGGTCGGAGTTTGAGGAATACTTATACCGGTTGTTTTTGGCCTTGGGATATAAGGACGCATATAAGACTCAAGGAAGCAGAGATTTCGGGACTGATTTAGTTTTTACTGATCGAGACGGGTATCGAAATGTAGTTCAAGCAAAACGTTATTCCTATTCGGTAGGGCTAGGTGCTGTACAAGAGGTGTATAGCTCAATGAGGTATTACCGAGCCAAGAAGGCTATGGTGATCGCATCAAATCAATATACAGTTGCATGCGAAGAACTTGCTGGGTATAACGGTGTGAAACTTCATAATAGAAATGATCTTATTGTAATTATGGATTTATTTAAGACGAGACAGATCGATAAGGTGAAGGATATCATAGAAGCAGATGCACATATGATTTTTGATTCCTGGGATAACTACATGAATGGAGATAAAGTAATCAAGAAGGATCTTAAAGCTGAGAAACGAATTTTAGCTGAGCAGCAAAGGAAGTGAATATATGAGCACTACATACAAGGTCTTGGAGTGAGATAAGGATATTCTAGCGGCAACGCAATCTTAATCCAAGGTGTGAGTGTGGTTTCGTCTGGAGCCGGACCGAGTCCCAACCAATAAAGAGTGCCTTATTGCAAGGCAGAACGTACTAAACCAGATTATAAGGGATTTAAACTAGTTACGCCTGGAATCGAAACAACGCGACATTCGAGTCTTGGGAGAGGATGATCAAACGAAGTTTATTGTTCATCACCAATATTATTGCAGAGGTTATAAGGAACTGTTTTTTTTCATGACGCGGAAGTAATGCGAACTGAGAGGTTCTGCAGCTGACGCGATACGTAAGTGAGGTTGAGGGACTTTTAAAAGAGAGAGCTAAAGTATCCAAATGAACAAAGCTACATAACAAAACCCCAGGATGATCTCCTGGGGTTAATTTCTAAGAATATTTACTCCTCATACACTGTGAATTTAATTCTTTTCTTTATTTAAGGACAAGTCAAATGATGCAGTAATATGGTTTAAGCGGGAATCAGAAGGTACCGCCGTTATCTCGACCGTTAAGCTTAGCGGATCGGGCAGAGCATCATTGCTAACTTTCTCTATGCCTGTCAGGTAATAATGCTTATCGCCTAAACTTACTAATCCCCCGCCAGATGTATTTGAGTCTGTTATATCTTTCCCATTATTATAGAATTTGCAGATTATATTATAATCCTTGATAATAGCAATTCCATTTACCTCGTAACCAACCTTAATTTCATTTTCAGCATAATTGGCATTTCGTAAGGCAAAAGTTACGCCTTCCACTATCTTCGTTTGAACTTCAATATTTGGTTCAGGCATAGATGCTTCTTCAGGATTGTTTGTCCACCCGAAATAACGTATAGCCAGAAATCCTACAAAGAGCATACCTACAACCAGAACAAGTAAGCTTATTCTTTTATGTTTCATTATATCTCCTCTCAAAAAAAGATTAGAACATACAAAAAACTCGTATGTTCTAATCTTAGCATAAATTATAAACCAAAAGAGAAGTATGGAGGTGGATTTTCAGTTACATAAGTACTCGCTGATGAAATAGTTAACGCTCCACCTAATGGCCAAGCTATTGCAGGTGCTACAGAAAGTGATGAAACTTTATGCTTATAGTATCCATTTATCCCAACTGCTGTATCGTTAGTATTCCCTTTTTGTGCATGGTAACTCATATAGCCTCTAAAGTTATATGCTGCAAAATTTAGAGAGGAGGTGGGAAGTTCAAAGGTTATTGCTGTGCCGCCAGGATCAGCAACTGTATTTTCACGAGGTATAGGCAGCCCAGTAAATGTTTGCCCGCTACTAACTGCATCATATGCAGCTGTGAATATGACATTGCTCTGATTTCCAGACTGTACTAACTGCGGACCATGTCCTAGTGCTAAGATATCAATTCCTCTTTGAGAGGGACTTATTACCCATTCAAATCGTAGGTTAAGCTGATAATCATTTGTCCCCACTTTAAAAGCTTGCATAGTATATTTCATATAGCCATCGTCAGTAACATAATCTACGCTTGAATTTTGAATGTTTACTTCTTGTTGTTCTATCATTCTTAACTTTGGAAGAGTTTGTTTTTCATTTTGTGCTACATTATATTCTGCTACTTCCTGGTAAAATTCATCTTCACTCAAAGGTACTACTTTTTCTGTACCCTCTATAGGTGTAATCGTCGGGGTCAATCCTTGAGTCAATGTCTGACCATTTTCTTGTACATCCACGTTTACTGTTTGCTTAACATAGTGCGTGGTCTGTTCTACTAATGCGCTATTTGTATACCTTTCAACTTCTTCTTTCGTTAGCAAATCATCTATTTCTTTTTGTGTCCAGCCGGAATTAAGTAGGACAGTATTACCTTCGATTTTAGAAATACTAGCTCCATCTGCTGATGCAACCATGCTAAAAGAAAATAGTAGAATACTTGTCAATGATAATGTTAGGGCCTTGCGAATAATTTTTTTCAATTTAAAATCTCCCTTCGAATTGTGTTTGTTTGCTTCGCCTCCTCCAAATTAATGCTACCAGTAATACATAAAATTGTAAAATGACATAATGACAGTAATACAATCGTTTTCGTTCTCTTTTTCATGGATATAGAATATTTACCATTGTATTCTATTAAATGCTCTTTGATCCTTCATATATTAATATGAAATCTGAGAAGATAAAATTAAATACATATCAACAAAACCACAGGATGTTGTCCTGTGGTTAATTATTATTCGCAGCCGATTCATTTCAACCTGGGGACTGATTAGTCTTCAAACAGTTCGTCCATCAAATTATCAATTTCTTTCTTTCGTGCTAATGTTTCTTCCTTAGCTATTCTTCCTTGCTCGTCTTCAAAAATTAATGTATTCCCAGTCTTAACCTTAAACGGCAATGTCGATCTAAGAATATCCTCAGTTTGGCCATCAAACTCAATAACAACATCCTTACCTTCGAAACGGTCTACAATTCCTTTCCTCATTTAGCTGCCCCCCTAGTAGTAAAGGTTATCAGCCCTAATTATGTTCATATGAAATAATTTAAAAGGTCACATTGGTCACATATTTGGTCACGAACTCTCTATAATCCAATTTATCTTATAGTTCCGAACCCCAATAAAATCAATGATTCACTAATAGAGTTTAGGGCAGTTAACCCTTTCCTCTATATCAGTTGGTTAGAGCGGTCGACTCATAACCGATTGGTCAGGTTTGAGCCCTGTAGAACCATTTTAGTCCCCCCCTTGCCTAGCAAGGGGGGACTTCTGTAAACGTGGAGAAGGAAATCCTTTTGGTACTACCACTCTGATCAAGGAGAGGCAGCGCGATTTGTCCAGCAAAGGTGTATTTTATGAATGGGTAAGGACAGCTTAAGGATTACGTTACATTAGTACCACATACAAAGTCCTGGAGAGTGATACAGACTTCTTGGTGGTTCCCTGGCACAGTCAGGTATCAGTCAGGTACCGGGAAGAAACGGACTTCATCGGCCATCTGATGGACTATGGTGGCATAGTGGGAGGGGTACACCAGAATCTATTAAGATTGCAGGAGTCCGTTTCGTTCGGGAACGGTTTGAATTTAGAGCATACATAAAATAACCCGCCGGGCTTATATGCCTGACGGGTTTGTTTTTATTGAGCGGTATACTCGCTTACTTCAAAGGTTAGGATCTTATCATGTATTACGTATTCTGTTCGTTTGCTGAACGGACCTTTGTTGTTATTGTGCTTATCAATACCATATCGAGTAGATCCGGCCGCTGAGTCGTACCAGTTGAGGAATGCATTAACTTCGGTAATAGGAAGATCGAATTCTTTATCAAGGCCAGTTGTTAAAGTAATTGTGAGAATTGCCCGAGCTCCTGAAGGTATCTCAGGGTTTGGAGTTGATGTTGGCACAGGAGTGAGTTCTGGAGTTGGGTCCACTGTTGGTGAAGGTACAGGTGAAATAGTTGGCCCGGGTGTTAGAATCGGCTCGACAGTTGGCGTTGGCGTTTCTGCGCCAAATACATCAAACTCAGCCAAATTCATATTGGACTGATAGGTATAATTTACGTAGATTACTTTAACAACATTGAGCACAGTTTCAATTGATTGTTTCGTACCGTCAATCACAGGTTTTCTAATCTCATGGGAGACACCATTTGAATCAATAAAATCAATCGCATAAACATAATTGGCAATTGGAGCGGAACTTGATGCAGAAACTTGGTAAGCAGATATATTCATCGGTTTTGAGAATGTAAAATATACAGCATTTATTGAACTGTTTAAAACTACTGATGTTGATGCTATATTATCAGTAACTTTGGTTGTAGTTCCTGAACTAGCGCCAGTCGGAGTTTGTAAATTAACTATCTTACTGTCTAGAAGGCCATCCGGATATGCATATGATGATGAGGGCCAAACCAAAGAAGAGACAAATATAATGAGTAATGCGACCACAAGGGATGAACTGATTATTCTTTTTGTTTTTGACATTTGAAAAATCCACCTTTGTATTGAGACTTTATAATTTCAATAATTAAGAATTAGGCAAGTAATCCGGATTGTTTAAAATCTGATCTACTATAAAAAGTAGATCGTCATCATTCACATATTCATCACCGGCTTGTTGAGCGTTGTATTTTACAGGGTCAACATCGGGTGCGAAGTACTTGAAATATCTGGCATCGATTGCAAGGTCAACCAGAGTGAAAGTCCCCGATTTATTTACATCAGTAGCCTCTATGATGACGCTGTCCTCTAAACAGTTAACAGTTTCAAGATCATATTCCTCTTCGGTATCTGCAATCCTCGCTTTGGTTGCATCGACGACGGCTGTGCCTTTGGCTTTTGCCTTAAATTTAAGCTTGACGATAACCGTGTCTTCGTTGATGCCGTATTCTTCACCTTGACTGGCTACAACAAAGCGGACGGTACCGTTTTGATCCACGGGTTTATTGTATACCTTATAACCGATTACCTCTTCAAACCCAAGATACTGCAAGTGCTCTTTGTCATATTTCACTTCAAAGTCTTCAGCGTAAATATCCTTCACATTTTTCAGTGCTACATCAGCTGTAAATTCTTTGCCTAAACCAATCTTTTCTGGCGCAATGACTACATCAAGAGTAGGCTTCAATGCCGGTGCTGGTGTTGGGCTAGGTGTCGGCGTTGGTGTCGGTGCTACCGTCGGCGTAGCCGTTGGCCCTACAGTCGGTGTTACTGTTGGTGTGGGCGCTGATAACACCCCAAATACATCAAATTCAGAAATATAATTTACGTTTGAAGAATCATTATTAACTACCCTGATTTTCGTCACATTATCTGTAGACAAATCAACCTCAGTACCATTGATTTTAGTGACACTTACACTTTTCAAAATATTGACCCCATTGTAGAGTACAACACTTAGTGATTCGTAAGTAGTATTAGACTGACTATACGTATACAGTTTGTAAGATTTAATGCTTGTCGCTGATGCAAAGGCATATTCCATGTATCCACCATTGGTAGGCAATCCCTTATAAGTAGAGTTATTGTTATCTGTCCAATCTATTTGCCCGTATGCAGCACTGCTACCGTTCGAAGAATAGGTATTCAGAGGCAAGCCTCGTAACAACCCTGCGGGTGTTGGTGCGGGCGTTGGTGTTGGACTAGGATCAGGTTTTGTTTTCGTGAAATAATCACCCGATGATTTTAAAAGAGTGCTACCGTTAAAAATTGAGACATTAGTGACAGTTGACGGATTTGTCAAAAATGCGCTGAAAACCTTAACATTATTAATCGCCGGACTAAATGTATAAGTAGTGTCTTTTAAAGTAGATGAAACTGGAACAGATTCACTCCAAATTGTTGAATTTTGAACATTAAGCAAAGAGACGGCAATTGATCCGCTGCTCCTTATGGTGACAGACGTGACATTGTCAAAGGCCTGACCGAAATCGTAATAAACATTCTCGTTAGTACCACTACTGTTGAAATAAGCAAAAGATGAAGCAGGAAAAACAAAAATTGAACACAAAATTATAAATAGTACCTTTTTCAATTAACACACCTCACAATAATTTTTAATTCAACAATCAAAAAAGCTTCTTTATGTACTAATTAGTTAATAATATGATTTCCCCTTTCGTAGAATAATGTGTATTCATATAGCCTAGTTATCCTAAGACAATAATTGGTATATGTCTAAACAAAAATTCTTATATTTGGGATATATAGATTAAAGACATTAAAAGTACATAATTATGGGAAGATAGGCATGTAATCATGATTGATTGGGGAACGTTTGTTTGGTTATAATGCAAACAAACGTTCCTATTATATCGGAGGCGATCAGCCATGAGAATGAGCATTGGTCAGACTATTGAAATCATATATCTGGACAAAGCGGGCAATATTACGCAGCGGAAGATTGAAGTGAATGGTATCCGTGATGGCCGAATCCGTGCCAAATGCCTGTCTACCGGCGCGTCGCGCGTGTTTTTGGCAGCAAACATACTCTCATGGCGACCATTACAGGAGCGGCGGCATGCTTGACGACACTCCGCGTAAGCTGCTGCGGATCATCGTTCAATTTAAATACCATTTTAAGCGTATGCCCTCGATCCGGGAACTAGGGCGATTAAGCGGGCGCAGGCCACCGGAGATCATCAAAGGTTTTAAAGCCCTGGCTGCGGAACATTATATAGAGTGGGAAGTAGGCAAGCCTATTGAGACAGCCGTAGTCCTTGAGATTTGGGAGCGCAACATACAACTAGATTCGGGGCCGCAGAAAGGCACACAAGGCGGCGGGCGTGGCGGTAATGCTGATTACTGGCTATACCATTAGGGGGCTGCATTATGAGTAAATTGGATGGCAATGAACGATGGAAGAACAAAATGCTAATGACCGAGCATGTGAAGCAGTACGAGGGAGCGGAGCGGGCAGCGTCCAGCAGCAAAAAGATGCTAACTACTGAAGAGCGGACCATGATCCGGGATCTGATCTTGTTGCCTCATATAGATACGATGGTTACTAAGAGCCTGCGGGAGCTGGATCACTCTGGCAGCATCCTTAAGCGGGCCTATCGGATGGCCGGGGAGGCGATCCAGCAGCGTGTTATGAAAGATACCCATCAGTTGCTGAAAGAGTTGAAGAAGAGAAATATCCGATTTATTGCGGATGAGCAGGAAGAGTTTATCATATACCATAAAGTTTTCTGTAGAGGTTATCAGGAACGTTTCGGTCTGACTCGTGATGTGATGCGCACTGAGATCAACTTAAGACTGACTATGTATACAGCAGAGTTAGGGAACATAATAAAAAACGGCTTCACTACATAACAAAACCCCGGATAGTGAACCCGGGGTTAATTTTTTTTATTCACATGCTACGCCGTCACCGTCTCGATCAAGTTTTTTGGAGTATCCTGGTTCGCCCGCATAGATAGGGGCAGCACCGGCTGCTCTCACGGCAGAACAGTTCTTGTAGTAAACATCTTGAACTGGTTGTGGGGTTGCTTTTGGCTTCGGCTTTTTAGTAGGTGCCGGAGTTGGCTTTTTGGTAGGTGTAGGCTTTTTGGTTTGGACTGGCACAGGCTTGGGTGTGGCTGTGGGCTTAGGCGATGGTTTGACTGTTGCAGTTGGCTTGACAGTTGCCTTCGCTACAACGGCATCATCAAATCCCTTGTCGGTAGCGTAATCTTCTATACTCCAAATCCCCCGCCTTGCTGCCTGGGCTTTCTTCTGGATCTTTCGGAACTCATCTACATATTTCACATCCGGTGGAAAGACAGCAACCCGCGCAAGACCTTTCTCCAGCAGCAATTCATTGACCATTTCATCATTGACATAGGCGTAAGCAAGAATGCGTCCGTACTGGTCACGTTCAGATACATCGAATTCAAGTTTCACTGTTTTATTTGTAAGAAGTTTTGATGTAAACTCACTTGCCTCTGGGCCGAATGGCTGTACAGGTTTACTCGGATGTTTTGTCTCGGGAGTATCAATGAGAATAAGACGGACCTTTTCAGACTTTCCATTTAGGTTAACTGTAAAGGTATCACCATCAGTGACGGCAGTAACCTTTGCTTCAATGGCTTTTGCATCCATAGACAAACTGGCAAGTTCAGCATTCTTCTGAGTTATTTCAGATTTAAGCACATAACTATCAAGAACTTCTGTGTGTCTCTCAGTCTGATCAGTGGCTTGTTCTGAGAAAGAAGCTTTTGGAATTGCAATCAGGAACAAAATAATAAACATAACAGCAGAATATTTGGTGATTGTTTTTCGATTTCCCCAGCGAACAATGGTCGGCTTAAACATGCCGAAGAACCAAAAAATAATCACAGCAATTGATGCAAGAAGAAAATTCATCCCAAAGGCTTCTCTCAAGGACATGCTTGTAATAATAACTATTTCTAATAAAGCAACGATTCCGATGAAAATTTGAAACTTTTTTGATCTAAACATTTAAATCCCCCTTTGCATTTCTACTTAGGAACTATCGGTAATATACAATGATATGTAAATACTGTAATAGAGGGATTTTTCATTGGGCAACAGAACCCCATCAGTGATTAACCAAGGCAATTATCTTCTAACGTCTATGATGAACGTGTTAACACAAAGACATCCAATCCCATCCGGCTGCCTTCTATAATCATCCTCCGGTATACACTCTTCTCTTCGAGCTGCTTGGCGTCGTTCAGATACAGGGTGAGGATGCCTAGGACGGGCTCTGGCACAGGAGTTCACCTCCTTGCGGAAGAATGGCGGGATCAATTGCGCTCCCCGGGGAACGCAGGAGCAGGGTGGGCTTGCCTGTAGGGCCGTTAACCAGGTCAACAGCGGCAAGCCCGCTGTTGAAGCACATCTTGAGGCTGGCTGCATTGTCGCAGGCGACATGGCATTCCAGCTGCCCAAGGCGCTCCAGCTGTGCAGCAAGCAGGGCTGTGCCCGTATGCCTGTTCCGGTACAGGGGATGAACGGCGACTACACAGGCCTCCTTGCCGAAGCCGGACACGAAGCTGACGCCTGCGAGCTGGCGGCCGTTCTGACCCCGCACAGTGGCAACGAGCAGGGAGACCCCCGGCAGGGCGAGCTGATCCGGTGTCAGCCGGGCCAGCCTCCTGCATCCGCGAAGTGTAATCCGCTGCTCCCCATACTCCCTCAGGAACTCAAGCAATCCGTTTCGCCTGGATTCCCACTGTACGGGATTGCTGTCATAGAGTGAGGATATCTGCATGGTGTCACTTCCTTTGACGGGTAATGGATTATTTGGATTGGCGGGACAGATGATTGCCATATTGAAAAATACGTTCGAGTGACAGCTTGCGGATCGCCGGCTCGTCGAATTTCATCGGGCGGGAATTGGCTTCAAAGAACCATACTCCGCCTTCTTCATCGACCCCGAGATCCATCGACATCTCGCCCAGCATGCTGGAAGAAGCCCGCTCAATCTGCCGGGCAACCAGCAGCGCCGTGGTAGAGACATTCTTCAGGATAGCTTCCGCCTGCTCTGGCCCGAAGGTTCCCTCCAGCATGCTGGAGGGGTCTTCAATGCTGCCGCCGCGCGGCACATGGGTGGTGATGCTGCGGGCCCCGGCCAGCCGTGCACCGATGCCGGTTACCGCCCAGGCGCCCCGGCCGTTCTTCTGCAGCAGCACCCGCAGATCGAAGGGGCGGCCGTGGTGTCCGGCAAGCACGATGGCTTGCTGGACAATGTAGCGGGCGGCCCCTTTTTCCCGGCCGATCCGGGCCCAGAGCCGTTCTACGGATGCGGCCTTGTAGGTCGTGTTTCTTTTGCCGCTCTGAATCTGCAGCCGGTAGGGAAGCAGAGTGTCCGGGCGGTATCTCAGCCGCATGATCCCTTTGCCCGCCTTGCCCTTCTCCGGCTTGAGATAGAGGCTCTCATGATTCTTCAGCATCGCGGTAAGGGTCGCTGCGCTGCGCAGGCGGCGGGTTTTTGGCACATGCCTTGAGGTGGCCTTGGATTCCTTGAGCCACTCGAAGAGATTCCATTTATTGAAGAAGCTCGGATTGTACAGCGAGATTTCGGGATGCTCCAGACACTCGGCAATTTTGTGCACGACCTGTGTCTTCTCCTCTTCCTCGCGGTTAGGAATACGGTTATAGATGACCTGGGGCAGCGGAACCGGAATGGCATACCAGAGCTTCCCGCTGGCGGACGGCACGTAGCCGGTCACAATCTGTTCATTCAGCTTCAGGTCTCGGACCGTGATGACATAGACGAGGTAGCCCATTTCTCTACCGGTACGGATAATGTCGCGGAAGTTACTGCGGTTGCCGCGGAACTGCTGAAGCCGGTCACTGGTGGTGAGAATGGCGATTACAGGCTTGCTGGGATCGGGTATCCGGCTATTCACAAGTCATCCCTCCTGCGGAATTTGCTGAGATACAGACAATGCTCCAGGATGTGCTCAATGGAAGCTTTGCCCTCAGCGCGCAGGGAGGGGTGGCGGAAGATAGAGCGTCCCGGTTTGGCATTAGCCTCGAACATCCAGATATCCTCATCCTGATCAATACCGAGGTCGAATCCGATCTCGCCGAGCAGATGGCGGTGCTGGATCTCCAGAGATTCTGCGAGCTTGACGGCAGTGGTTTTGGCGCGCTGGAGTACTTCATCCGATCTGGCCCCGAACACACGGCCGAGGGCCTGCTGCGGGGTCAGTAGCGCTCCGCCGTTCTTCAGATGGGTGGTGACACTGCCCCGTCCGGCTTTTTTGGCCCCGATGCCGACGACGACCCATTGATTGCTGCCGTTCTTGTGCATATGGAAGCGGAAATCAATTGGGCAGTTGTCAATCTCAATGAGACGGATACCTTGCTGGACCACATAGTTCTGCATGCTCTGTCCATGGCGGCCCCGCAGCATCCGCATCAGGCTGTCGAAGCTGGTGAAGCGCAGCAGCACGTTCTTGCCGCTCTTGCGGTACCGGGCGAAATACCCTTTTTTTGGCAGGTAGGTCAGCCGGTAGATGCCGTGTCCCAGGCTGCCGGCCGAGGGTTTATAGTAGACGAAGTGGTGACGGTCCAGCATATCCCGCATTTGTTCGGAGCTTGGATTACTGTGCGTTTCAGGCACGAAGCGGTTCGCTGCCCCGTCATTCTCCAGCAGCTTGTAGATATCCGATTTGTTGAAGAAGCTCCAGTTGAAATAAGGAATCTTCTTGCGTCCAAAGCGCTCGCGCAGCTGGTTGATGTAAGGGGAGGTCTCGGCTCTGCGGCTGGGCAGGCGGTTATAGACTACATCCGGCAGGGGCACCAGCTTGCGCTCGAAGCGGCCGCTTGCCGTCAGGAAATATCCGTTGACCTGCTCCTGCTGCCAGTCGATATCCCGAGGCATGAAGGCGAAGATGTAGCATTTGTTGCTGCCTTCGCGCAGCAGCTGCTTGATGAAGCCGGTGCGGGAGCCGAAGGGCTGCCCAGCAGAAGCGGGTCCATCTGAGAGCACGCCGACCAGCGGTCCGAGCTGCACCTCGTCATTCTGCAGATTGCGCAGGTAGATGCCACCGGACTTCGGGACCTTGATGGCGCTTTTGACGCCTGAGGCCAGGAAGAGATGCTTGCCGGCACGCTTGATCGGCTTGATCATGGCGGGGATGGCATCTTTTCCGAGGCGCAGGCGGATATTTTTCTTGCCGGATAATTTCAGGCTTCTCATCAGTTCACCCGAGACATATACTACTCGATCAGGCTGCTTGGTGAAATGTACATTGCAAAAAGTGAGACCCATTTATGAATCCTCCTTTGGAACCATAGATATCATTCTCCCGTGTGAACGAAGCTGCCCGTGAGACAGCTTGTGGTGGCTGCTTGATGTAAGCAGCAGATGGCGCGCATAGCGCAGCGGGTTCTCGGCAGCGAGTCTAGCAGCCCGGCGGTCGCCCGTCAGCCGGAACACCGTGCGCCCTGGTTTGGAATTAGCTTCCAGCAGATAGATTCTTCCTCCGGCATCGATGCCAAAATCAAGGCCCAGCTCCCCGAGTCTGCCGCAGGATTCTTCCAGCAGCGGAGGCAGGAGTGCAGATGCCTGAGTCAGCTCCTCCAGCAGCTCGCGACCTGCCCCGCCATATTCATCCAGCAGGAAAGGGAGGGCGGGAACGGCCGTGCCTCCGCCATGCAGATTGGAGGTCAGTGATCCCCGGGTGCCGAGCCGGACGGCCATGCCGGTCAGGGTCCAGGCACCAGTGCCATTCTTCTGCATCAGCACACGTACATCGAACGGCTGTCCTCCGCTGCCGGTGAGATGCAGGTAAGGCTGTATGATGTAGCGGTGCTGGCCGATGAAGCGGCCGATCCAGTCCAGACCTTCGTCCAGCGTACCGAAAACATATTGAAAAGGTTCGTTATTCCTGTCTCTGCCCCGCACTTTCACTCCGCCGCCTTCGCGTCTGCCGAGCAGTACAGCGTGTATGGTGCGTTTGCCGTGGGAGCCGGTTCTGGGCTTCAGAAAAACTCCGTATTCCCTTCCGGCGAGCATATTTCCAAGCGCTTCGCGGCTGCTGTAGTTCTCTGTCTCCGGCAGCAGGGCAGCGGCGGCGGGGCTGCGCCGCAGTATCTCGTAGACTCCCCATTTATCAGGAAGTCCGCGTGACCAGGGCAGACAGCGGGTCAATACAGACAGAGCCGCCGCTGCAGTTCTTTTCTCCTCCGGTGACCGGTAAAAGCAGCGGTTATAGAGAATGTCGGGCGGCGGAGCCTGCACAGGCTCCCATTGTCCGTTCTGCCATTGATATCCGCTGACATAGGAGCCGTCCGCCGCTACCCCCTCCGGATGAAAGATCAGGACCTTCAGATCATACAGCGGGGCCGCCCGGCAGAGCTGACTGCAGAACTCCGGCTCTGCGATGGGAGGAATCCCGTGGCGACGGCCTGTCATAATGCCAAGGAACCCCATTGCTGTTGTGGTCATGATGTCCTCCTTATAACCCGGCCAGATAGCGGCAGTATAGAATCATTTGTTTGACTGAGGGTCTGATTTTCTGGTCATTCAGCGGTGTATTGTCGTTCTTGGACGGTTTGGAGTTGACCTCCAGCAGCCAGATTCGGCCGGACTGGTCAAGCGCGAGGTCGATGCCGAGCTCCCCGAAATGGGCGGGAATATAAGTCTCAACCCCTCTTGCAATGGCCAGCGCCGCTCTGGGCAGCTGAACCTGGGTGCTTTCTTTGACACCAGCGGGAAGACTGCTTTTGCCGACAGCCTCCTTGACTGTACTGAGCGTGCCGCCGCGGGCAAGATTGGAGACGAAATGATTACTTCCGGCGGTCCGGGCCACAATGGAGGTGACGCTCCATTTGCCGGTGCCGTTCTTCTGCACCAGGGCCCGGAAATCGACCGGCCGCCGTCCCAGCTCCATCAGGGAGAGACCTTGCTGGATCTGGAAGCGGGTGGTTTTCATCTTGGGGGCAATGGACCCAAAAAGCTTCGCCAGACTGGTATAGCTCTGCTTACGTGTGCCCATCGCAGTGGTGGACAGCAGCCGGTAACCGCCGCCTTCCTCCTTGGAAATGCGCAGAATGCCTTTGCCCAGGCTGCCGCGTACCGGCTTCAGGAACACGCTGGGGTAGCTGCTGCACATCCTTTTCAATATGGCGAAGCCGTTCAGGGCATGCGATTCAGGTAAATACCGCTGCAGGGCGGGGTCCTGGGCCAGTGCCTCGAATACCTCTGTCTTGTCTAGGAACTTTTCGTTGAAGAAGTGGGTTCCATAGCGGGATTTTACATCTGCCAAAAAATGCTGTACGCTAGGTTTATTCTCTACCTTTCGCGTGGTCAGCCGATTGTTGATCACATCGGCAACAGGAAGACTCAGCTTCCGCCAGCCCTCATCGTAGACCCAGCCCTGGATGGTAGTGGTGCGTGATTCCAGCGCTTCCGGGGTGAAGAAATAGACATAGGCGCCTTGTGCATGGCAGGCATGAGTTAGCTCCCGGCAGAACATGGTGATCTGGCCGAAGACCCGCTCCGGCTGTTCGGGATGGTCCCGGCTCACCAGGACGCCAATCATCGGTCCCAGACGCAGAATGCGGCTGCCGGTGCTGTAGGAAGCGTTAAGCGTCAAGCGCTGTCTTAAGCCAAGCCGCCGGCCGAGTGCCTCACTTACACGCAGGCTGTCGGATTTGGGGACAGGAATTACAGTAACCTCCTGCCGGAAAGAGCCGAAGTTCAGCTGAATGGTTCCGTGCGCCGGTATTTTGAGCCTCTTCATGGATTTGTCGCCTAGCATTACAGCATTTTCCTGCAGGATGCCCGAGTGGACCGTTTGAACCGGGATCTTTAGCTTAGACATCGTGGATCTCCTTCCGGTAGGCAAGCATGGTGCCGGCAATATGAATCTTGAGGGTTACATATCATTCATCATATGGAGACATCTGACCCTTGGTGATTGACCTATTCCCGAAAAAGCCGTGCCGGGCGGATTAATATCGCTGGTAGCCATGGGGCTGGCAGGCGCGTCTGGACCGGAGGGCGGGAGCACAGAAGGAAGTAGGCATGCCCGGGCAGAACTATGGCGGTTGCCAAATTTGGGCTCAGACAGCCCCTGGGGCTGCCTGCTGGATGAGCGGGGGCTTTTGAAGCGAAGCAGAGACGAACATAACTTGGAGGAGGAAATAAAATGAACGTGATTGATAAGGCGCATGAATTGGCGCGTGCTATTAAGGACAGCAGTGAGGTATCGGATATTACCAGTGCAATGAAGGTGATCGAAGCAGATCCGGAGAGCAAGCAGATGCTAGATAACTTCCGCCAGAGCCAGATTGAGCTGCAACAGCGGATGATGAGCGGGGACATGCCTCCGCAGGAGGACATGGAGAAGATGGAGAAGCTCTTTGAGGTGCTTAACCTGAACCTGGGCATCCGCCGTCTGTTCGACGCAGAGCGCCGCCTCAGTGTGGTTATCGAAGATGTGAACAAAATCATCACAGACAGCTTGTCCCAAATGTACGGCGCTCAATAAGCACCTGCACCGCATCGGGGATATGTTCAAAGATAAGAATTTATATGCTTCGCGCTATAATTATCCTTATCTTTCTCGCTGAAACGGTACCGTCCTTTAAAAGGACGGCAATGCCGTTTCCACTTGTGATACAGGAAAAGGGTGATTTCAGGGCCATACGGCTCTGGAATCACCCTTTTTTAGTGTGCCGCTCCATAATTACTGCGAGCTACATTCCGTTAATCCTGCTTGCCCTCCACCAGACAGAGCAGAATAGTAGCCGCCATCCCGAGACGGCGGTCCAGCTTGCCATGGGTGTCCATTGAGAAATCGGCAGTGATTTTGGTAACGAACGGATTGAAGTTCTGCCGGAAGGCAGGAATCACCATTCCCCCGATCTCTAAGTTGTATTTCTGCGGAATAATGGCAAGCGCACGGCGCAGCAGCGCGAGGAAGGCGTTGTCCTCCTTAATGGTGCCGATCTCGTTATCCTGCGTGTCCAGGATGGCCCATTCGTCCTTGATGAGAGATTTCAGGCCTTTGCGGCGGAGTGCGCCCACCGTTTCCCCGGTCTCCATATCATACACATCATAGGTTGAGCTGATATCAAGAATCTTGCGCGCTTTGATCCGCAGCAGCTCCCTCCCCATCGTCTCGTCGGGGTACAGCGTAATGTCCTCTCTCAGCCGGAACGCTTTCATTTCCGAGAATAGCAGCAGCTCCCCCGAATCACCCAAGATATGTAGCTTTCCGCCCAGCGCAGAGAATATTTTTTTGCGGGCGATGTAACGGGTCTGGTTATAAATGGGATTCAAGGTCATTCCCTCCTTTGCGATATATCATCTCATACCCGAGCCATGCAGGATAGAAACTGCTAACAAGGCACTAACATCCTGCTGAAAAATTACGCAGCTTGTCTCATATTTCCGGCCGCAGGTTCATAGAATAGAGATATAGATTCATTCTAACAAACCTGTAGAGCGAAGGAGCGGTCCTGCAATGAGAAAAAAAAGTAAATTCAAGCATTCCGTGTATCTGCTGATTGCCCTGGCCATGCTGTTATACGCGCTGCCGAAGCTGTCTGTTCAGAATGGCTCCGGCTGGGTGCTGGGCTTCGGTATCGTCTGGTGTATCTTCGCGTTCCTGGTCATTGCCTCGCATCTGCATTTCATTATCGGTGTGGATGAAGAGAAGCAGAAGCGCCTGGATGCTGTCCGCAAGGCCAAGCTTGCACAGTGGCAGGGCAAATGGAATGAAGAAGGCCGGGTGTCGCAGAGATCATAGTCCAGGAATAGAGCTGACGGTGTAAAAGTACCCCCTGTTTGCCGTTGCGGCGGACCGGGGGTTACCTGTGCGTGCTTCTCCTGCCGGGAGTAAGTTACCCGGTGTTATATATATATTCCCGGCTGTCATAACTTTTGAAAGATACAGTGTAACCTGCTGTACTCCAGTGCGGACAGCATGTATAATGGGTACAGAATAGTACAGATCGGGGTATGGGGGTGTAACAGTTGGAAGGTCAAGGCGATAACATCACAAAGCATGAACAACTGCTGCAGCACATTGAGAGTCTGAAGGTAGGAACCAAGATCTCCGTCCGCAAGCTGGCGAAGGAGATGGGGGTCAGCGAAGGTACGGCTTACCGTGCGGTGAAGGAAGCGGAGAACCTCGGAATCGTTATCACCAAGGAACGGATTGGTACGGTCCGGGTGGAGAAGAAGCCGCGTAATATTTCCGAGCAGCTCACCTTCGGCGATGTCGTGGATATTGTTGAAGGACATGTGCTTGGCGGAGCAGAGGGTCTGAACAAGCATCTTCATAAATATGTGATCGGTGCGATGAAGGTCGATGCCATGATCCGGTACATCGATGCCGACAGCCTGCTGATCGTCGGGAACCGCGATGATGTGCACTCGCTTGCACTGGAGCAGGGGGCCGGGGTGCTTGTGACAGGGGGCTTCGGCACCAGCCGCGAGGTCAAAGCGCTGGCCGATGAGCTGGACCTGCCGGTCATCTCGTCCAGACATGATACGTTTACGGTGGCTTCGATGATTAACCGCGCGATTTTTGACCGGCTGATCAAGAAGAAGATAATGCTGGTGGAGGATATCGTGGAGGGCAAGCTGCGGCTGAACACGCTCAAAATCTCCAGCACCGTAGGAGAACTGCGTGAACTGGCACTGGCCAGCGGAGAGCAGCGGTTCCCGGTCACGGATGAATGGAACCGGGTTATCGGAATTGTAGGCCGGCGTGATGTGGAGGATCTCAGCGAAGGGCAAATTATTGAAAAGGCGATGGTGCGCAGTCCGGTCACCGCTGCACTCCAGACCTCGCTGGCTTCGGCGGCGCAGATTATGATGTGGGAGGGGATCGATTTTCTGCCCATTGTGGACCGCAACCGTAAGCTGGTAGGATCGGTCACCCGCCGTGAAGTGCTGCAGAGCCTGCGCGACGCAAGTAATCAGCCGCAACTGGGAGAGACGTTCGATCATCTGATCTGGAACGGGTTCGCGGATGAGCGGGATGAGGAGGGCAGGCTGTTCTTCCACGGCTTCATTACCCCGCAGATGGCGACCGATCTGGGAACGATCTCGGAAGGGGTTCTGTCCACCCTGATGACTTTGTCCGCCTTCAAGGCAGCCAAGGATATCACCGGGAACGACTATGTACTGGACAATATGTCCACTTACTTCATCCGTCCGGTACAGATTGAGCATTCCATCACCGTCATGCCGAAGCTGCTGGAGATCAGCCGCCGCACCTGCAAGCTGGAGATCGAGATCAGCTATATGGATACCATTGTTGCCAAGGCCGTTCTGATGCTGCAGTCGATTGACCACGGGTAACGGGATTAGTGAGTGACTATGAACGAAGATTCATTTTAGGCAAAATATTAAATAGACCAGGGCTGTCCTGCAGGCGATCAGGATGGGCAACTGGTCTATTTGTATTGGCGGCGGGCTGAACCCTCAGCTTCCGCTGCGCATCCGGCTATAGTAGCTGAAGCTGCGCAGTCCCGAGAAGATATTGAACAAGCCCAGCAGCAGAAAAGCAGCCTCAATGACCACGTTAAGCGTCGAGCCGCGGAAGATGAACATCGACATTAATGAAAGCGTGACCAGCATTCCGCCCAGAAGCATATTCATGATCGAGCGTCTGGTGCCTTGGATAAGCGGGTCGGCGGTTCTGCGGGAAGAGATGCTGTACGCGGCGGCGCATACCATGAAGATAACCAGCAGGGCAAACAGCACATACTTAATGAACATAATCATGAACGGCAGCTCCTTTGTGGAAGACCCGTCAGTCAGCATTGCCTTAGCCGGGCACTCTGTATCCTGTGATTGTGATTTGTCCACTATTGTATCATGATTTGCGGCTCAGCTGCGCTTATACGGACTGATTTCCACCCAGATTTGCAGCACGCCCTCCATCACCAGCATGGTGCGGATTTTGACGGTGTATTCCTTCTCGCGGGCCAGATAGATTTTGCTGTCCAGCAGCAGGCGCGCTAGCTTGCCGTCGGAATCGATATCGAACATGCTGCGCCCGCGCAGCGGCTCCAGATCGCCCGCCAGCTTGCTGAGGACCTCCTTGGTTGTCACCGGGTCCAGCGCCGCCGCACCGTCCTTGACTTTACTCTCCTCGGTACGCACCTTAATCTCACGGATGACGGTGGAGGTATTGTTGTATTTTTTGAGCGTCAGAATGTCTTTACGGTATTGTTCAATCTCCAGCCGCAGATCGTGGTTATTCACCCAGAGAATGTTATAGCCCATATGATAAATCGCGTTGTACAGGGCGGCTCCCACAATCACCCCCAGCACAAACACAGCAGCAATCTGCGAGAATCGGCGGTAGCGGTGGAACGGCGGAAGTCGCATGTATCTTTTCACCCCTTCGCTTCTACTTGCCGCATACCCACTTGACCAGCTCGCTGCCCATATGAGCGCCCAGGAAAGCGAACACCAGATAGAGAATCTGCTTGATGGCCGGAGAGAGATTGCCTCCCAGCATATTGCTCTCAATGACCCGCATCGGGTCGATGGTTCCGCCTACTGCGGTAGCCAGTGCCCATATCTTAATCCGGTCTGCGATTTCCAGCATGGTATCGGTTGGCGGCTGAAGAGAGACGACGGCGCCGATTCCGCCCAGCATTGCTCCGCCAAGCACTATGCCGAATGCGATGAAGAAGTCGAGGACGGCCTTGCTTAAGAAAATATCCATAAAAAGCTCCCTCCTTAGATCAGGCGGCGGCCTGCCTTTGCCTGTCCATATGCTCTTAATCCATTCTATGGGCGGTTCCCCCTCTAATATGATAAAATAGTTTCATCTTATGTTTTGATTTGGAGCTGAAGGGAAGTGGGGAATATGAGCCCATTCGTGCATTTGCATGTGCACAGCGAATACAGTTTACTGGACGGGGCGGCGCGCATTACAGATCTCGTGCGCCGGGCCGGCGAATACGGCATGACATCGCTGGCGCTGACGGATCATGGTGTGATGTACGGGGCCATCCCTTTTTATAAAGCCTGCCAGGCGCAGGGAATCAAGCCGATTATCGGCTGCGAGGCTTATTTAACCGCAGGCTCGCGCCGTGAGCGGGGAAGCCGCAAGGATCAGCCGATCTATCACCTGATTCTGCTGGCGAAGAATATGACCGGCTACCGGAATCTGATGAAGCTGATCTCCATCGGCCATCTGGAGGGCCAGCATTACAAGCCGCGTATCGATATGGAGGCGCTGGCAGCACATGCCGAGGGCATTATCTGCCTAAGTGCCTGTCTGGGCGGTGAAGTACCGCAGCATCTGCTGCACGGCCGGGAGGAGGAGGCGCGCAAGGCGGCACTGCGGTACAAGGAGATTTTTGGAAGCGACTTCTATCTGGAGCTGCAGGATCACGGGATTGCCGAGCAGAAGCGGGTGAATCCGCAGCTGATTGCGCTTGCTGAAGAGCTCGGCATTCCGCTGGCAGCGACTAATGATGTCCACTATATGGACAAGGAGGATGCCGAGGTTCAGGATGTGCTGATCTGCATCGGCACGGGCAAATCTGTGGACGATGAGGACCGGCTGAAGATCGGGACAGACCAGCTGTTCTTCAAAAGCGGGGAGCAGATGGCTGCGCTGTTTCCGCATGTGCCGCAGGCGATAGAGAACACGCAGCGGATCGCTGAAGCGTGTAATCTGGAGCTGACGTTCGGCAATCATATTCTCCCGGAATTCTCGCCTCTGCTGGAAGGGCTGGATGCCGCTGCTTATCTGCGCGAGCTATGCCGCAGCGGGCTGGAGCAGCGCTATGCGGATACTCCGCTCTGGGAATCGCCAGAGGAGAAGGAGACGGCTGAGAAGCGGCTCGACTACGAGCTGGGAGTCATTGAGAGTATGGGGTTCAGCGATTACTTCCTGATCGTGTGGGATTTTATCGCTTTTTGTCACCGCAGCGGCATTGTTACCGGTCCGGGCCGTGGTTCCTCCGCAGGAAGTCTCACCGCATACACGCTGAAGATTACCGATGTGGACCCGCTGAAATATAATCTGCTGTTCGAGCGGTTTCTGAACCCTGAGCGGATCACGATGCCCGATATTGATATCGACTTCAGCGACGAACGCCGCGATGAGGTCATTGCCTATGTGGTGGACAAGTACGGCAAGGAGCATGTGGCGCAGATCATCACCTTCGGTACGATGGCGGCCAGGGCTGCTGTCCGTGATGTGGGCCGGGCGCTGAATCTGCCTTATAACGAGGTGGACAAGGCGGCGAAGTTAATTCCGGGCCAGCTCGGAATTAATATTACCCGGGCGCTGGAGAGCTCGACTGAGCTGAAGGCGCTGTATGAGACGAACCCGAAGACCAGAGGCCTGCTCGACATGGCGATGAAGGTGGAGGGCATGCCGCGCCATGCTTCGACGCATGCGGCTGGCGTGGTCATCTCCAAGGGTCCGTTGACCGATGCTGTTCCGCTTCAGGCGGGCAATGAGAGTACGGCGCTTACCCAGTACTCCATGGAGCATCTGGAGAGCGTAGGGCTGCTCAAGATGGACTTCCTCGGCCTGCGGACTTTGTCGATTATTGAAAGGTGCATGAAGTGGGTGAAGGAGATGACCGGGAGTGTGCCTGATTTCCGCATCATTCCGGATCACGATCCGCTCACCTATGAGATGCTGGGAGCAGGCGAGACGACGGGCGTATTCCAGCTGGAATCGGCAGGTGTACGGCGGGTACTGAAGGACCTGAAGCCTAGCGGGTTCGAGGATATTGTCTCGGTGGTAGCGCTGTACCGCCCGGGTCCGATGGAATTCATCCCGAAATTCATCGGGGGCAAGCACGGGGAGTTCGAGGTTGTCTATCCGCATGCGGATTTGCAGCCGATTCTGGCCGATACCTACGGTATTATCGTCTACCAGGAGCAGATCATGCAGATTGCCTCGCTGATGGCCGGCTTCTCGCTTGGCGAAGCAGACCTGCTCCGCCGTGCAGTGTCCAAGAAGAAGCGGGAGACACTGGATCAGGAGCGCAGCCACTTCGTGGAGGGCAGTCTGAAGCAGGGCTACCAGGAAGCGGATGCCCATGCGGTCTATGATATGATCGTGAAGTTCGCCAACTACGGCTTTCCGCGCGCCCATGCGGCTGCTTATGGTGTTCTCGCCTTCCAGACGGCGTATCTCAAGGCGCATTATCCGGTGCAGTTCATGGCCGCTATGCTCACCGCCGTGATGGGGACCCACCGCAAGGTGGCGGAATATGTCCTGGAATGCCGCCGGTCCGGGATTGGCGTACTGCCGCCAGATGTCAACGAGAGCGGGGTATTGTTCACTCCGGTGCCCGGCGAAGGCCGCGGACATATCCGCTTCGGGCTGGCTGCGGTGAAGAATGTCGGCACGCTGGCTGTGGAGAACATTATGGCGGTCCGCAAGGAGCGGCCGTTCGACAGCCTGCTCGATTTCTGCCGCCGGGTTGACTTACGCGTCTGCAACAAGCGGGTCATCGAATCGCTGCTGCAGACCGGCGCCTTCGATGCGCTGCCCGGACACCGGGCGCAGCTGCTGGCGATGCTGGATGAGACGGTGGACGCGGCGGCCAAATGGCGCAAAGAGCGCGATGAGCTGCAGATCCAGCTGTTCGATGACCTGATCGAGACGCCGAACTGGGAGATCCGCTACCCGGATATTCCGAGGTTCAGCGGAACCCAGCAGCTGGAGCTGGAGCGTGAGCTGCTCGGGCTCTATCTCTCCGGCCATCCGCTGGATGACCATGCGGGGCTGCTGGAGGAGCCGGGGATGCAGAAGCTGATGGATCTTGGCGAAGCTGCGGATGAGAGTATGACCGTGACGGCCGGTATGGTCGTGTCGCTGAAGGAGATCACGACCAAAGCCGGGAAGGCGATGGCTTTTGTGGAGTGGGAAGACCAGATCGAGCGCTGCGAGGTCGTACTCTTCCCGGAGGTGTGGAAACGCAGCCGCGCCCTGATTGAGAAGGGCGCATTGCTGGCCCTGCGCGCCAAGGTGCAGCAGGAGGACGAGGGCTTCAAGCTACTGGCCGAGGAGGTAGCTCCGCTCACCTCGGACAGCGTGCGCGGCCTGCTGCAGCGCCGCAGCGCCGGGTCCCGGCCCGCCTACGGCGCGGGCCGCGGTGTCCCCGCAGGAGCGCCTGCGGCCGCTCCTGCAGCCCGCACGGGCGCCGGTGGCCCCGGCGCCCGGCCCGGCGGTGCAGCTGGCGCCGCCGCTGCACCGGGCACGCGCACACCGGCGGCACAGCCGCCCGGTGCGCGCGCTTCCGCGGCCGCTGCGCAGGCCGCGCCCAAGGCCCAGGCCGCGTCAGACGCGCGGCCGGGCAGCCCTGCCCCGCTGCGCACGGGGCAGGACCCAGCCGCTGAGCGCTTCGCAGGCTCAGCGCCCGGCGCCCAGCGTGTCTTCATCAAGATCACGCCGGGCGCTGAGCTGAAGGGTCTGCTGCCGCGCCTCCAGGCGCTGCTGCAGACCCATCCGGGACCCGCAGCGACGCTGCTGTTCTACGAGCGCAACCAGAAGGTGCTTGCGCTGAGCGACAGCTACCGGATCGAGCCCTCGGAGGAGCTGTTCGCAGCCATTGAAGAGATGCTGGGTGCCGGAACCGTCCGCCTCAGATAGGAGCAGCCAAGCTGTCCTTGGAGCTTGTTCGAAGTGAACATTCACATAGGTGTATTATGTACAATTATCAACCGTGAAAAGGATGGCTTTCCTCCTCTAACTGTAGTTTGTACAACTAAATCTGCGCGAATGGGTGAGAACCCGGGTATAGAGGCAGTTTAATTGTATGAATTACAGCTAAAAGGATAGTCGGCGCTAAATCAGATGATTTAGTTGTACAGAATGCACTTAAGCATCCCCATTGCACCCTAATTGGGGCATGGCAAACCCTCAGCATGGCGGCTGGTTAAAGAGTTTCTCACCAGTTAATTCTGATGCTGCACAAATGCATCTTTTATGGGCAGCCGCTGTGATACACTGATCTTTTTAGCACATTTGCCCCCTCTTCCGCATACATTAGGGAACCAATAGAGTGAACTTATGAATCTGTCAGGTTTCACTCTCAAGTTCAGCTAAATCATAGCGGGGCATTGTCCCGTGCGGAAGGGGAATGACATCATGTCCTATCAAATGGCGGAGGAGCTGCTGGAGCGCCGGGGAGTATCACTGGACTCGATCGCGGAGATCGTCTATATCCTGCAATCGGTCTATTATCCCAGCTTAACGCAGGAGGAGTGCCTGAGCAGCGTCAAGTCGGTCCTGAACAAAAGAGAAGTCCAGTATACGCTCATGACCGGGATTGCGCTGGATGAGTTAGCCGAGAAGAAGCTGCTGCCCCAGCCGTTTCAGGCGGTAATGGAAGCGGATGAATCGCTCTACGGGGCGGACGAGACGCTGGCACTGGGCATCACGAGCGTGTATGGAATGATCGGCCTGACCAGCTTCGGCTACCTGGATAAAATAAAGCTTGGAATTATCGGCAAATTGAATGATGATAAAGGGAGCATTCATGTATTTCTGGATGATCTTGTGGCCGGAATTGCGGCTGCAGCTTCAGCCCGGATCGCCCACGGGCATGAGGGTGCGAAGGTCTATCCCCATGTGACCGGGACCGAATAACGGCTGTTCCTGATGCGCTGCGACCGGCCTCCCGGGCCTGAGTCCTTCCTGCCGGGCTTGCTTGCGGGAAAAAAGAAAACTGTGTTATCATAATTTCATTATATTCAGGATACGGCTGGATTCGAGATTAGGGAGGCCTTGCAGGGCATGTGGACGGTAATCTATATAGCGCCGACCGCCAAAGTGGCGGAGATGATCCAGAGGAAGCTTACGGAAGAAGGATTTCTGATTAAATGCCGTCCCATCAATATGTCCAAGCAGCAGTTTGAGATTCTGGTTCCTTCGGGAGAGCTTGAAGAAGTGCAGGAGGTCCTCAATCTGATTCTGCATCCCTGAAGAGTATGGCATAGAGATTCAAAGCATTCATGACAGCGGCAAGCTGCTATTTACGCAAATAAACGGCTGAAGAGGTGCGACCCTTGTTCAAAGATTTATTTCAGAAAAAACGGAAGTACGCGACTATTCCTTCAGAACGTCTGGAGCGAAGCGGCGGACCAGCAGAAGGCGAGCGCCCTAAGCGGGAGATTCCCGAAGGTCTAATGAGCAAGTGCGCCAAATGCGGAACGATCCAGTATAGCAAGGAACTGGAGAAGAATTTGAAAGTATGCCCTTCCTGCGGCTATCATATGCGCCTCAATGCGACCGAACGGATTGCAATGATACTTGATCCGGAAGGGTTCATTGAGTTCGACAGCGAGATGGCGTCGATTGATCCGCTGAAGTTCCCCGGCTATGCCTTGAAGCTTGCGCAACAGCAGTCCAAAACCGGACAGCTTGAAGCTGTAATCACCGGCCAGGGCAGCATTGGCGGACATCCGGTTATTGTAGCCGTGATGAATTTTGAGTTCTTCACCGGCAGCATGGGATCTGTGGTTGGAGAGAAAATTACAAGAGCGGTGGAAGAAGCGACAGAGCAGGCACTGCCGATGCTGATCTTCTCCACCTCCGGCGGAGCCAGAATGCAGGAGAGCATTCTCAGTCTCATGCAGATGGCGAAGACAAGCGCCGCGCTGGCCCGGTTCAGTGAAGCAGGCGGCCTGTATATTTCTGTCATTACTGATCCGACTACCGGCGGGGTATCGGCGAGCTTTGCCAGCCTGGGCGACATTATTATTGCCGAGCCCGGAGCGGTATTCGGCTTTGCCGGACGGATTGTCATCGAGCAGACGATCCGCCAGAAGCTGCCGGAGGATTTCCAGACGGCAGAGTTCAATCTGCAGCACGGACAGCTGGATCTGGTCGTGCACCGTAAGGAAATGCGCTCCACACTCACGAAGCTGCTGGAACTGCATGATGTGAAAGGGGGATTTTAGGTTGGCAGGAGAGTTGCCTTTTGAAATGCCTCTGGTAGAAATGCGCAAAAAAATCGCCGAACTCAAGCAGTTCGGTGAAGAGAAGGGCATTGATTTCAGCGATGAGGTAGCCCGGCTTGAAGAGCGCTACAGCGAGCTGGAGAATGAGATCTATTCCAATATATCCCCGGCCCAGAAGATGCATCTGGCCCGGCATCACGTACGCCCGACCTCGCTGGATCTGATCGGGCTTATCTTCACGGACTTTATCGAGCTGCATGGTGACCGCCTGTACGGTGACGATCTTGCGGTAGTCGGCGGAATCGCCAAGCTGAATGGTAGACCTGTGACCGTTATCGGACAGCAGCGCGGCAAGGATACGAAGGAGAATATTCTCCGTTTCTTCGGCAGCGCCCATCCGGAAGGCTTCCGCAAGTCACTGAGGCTGATGAAGCAGGCAGAGAAGTTCGGCCGTCCGATCATCACCTTTGTGGATACGAAGGGGGCTTACCCCGGTAATACCGCTGAGGAACGCGGACAATCGGAAGCGATTGCCCGCAATTTGTTCGAGATGTCCCAGCTGGCCGTGCCGGTCATCTGCGTGATTATCGGCGAGGGCGGCAGCGGCGGAGCTTTAGCGATGGCCGTGGGCAACCGCGTGCTGATGCTGGAGAATGCAATCTATTCAGCGATCTCCCCTAACGGTGCAGCGTCGATTCTGTGGAAGGATGCCACCAAGGCGGAACAGGCCGCTGAGGCGATGAAGATTACGGCCACCGATCTGCTGGAGATGGAAGTCATTGAGGAGATTATTGCAGAGCCCAGAGGCGGTGCGCACCGGGATTACGAAGCTACAGCGGAGGCGGTTAAGGATACAGTCTGGCGTCACCTGCAGGAGCTGTCCGGCATGGATGCAGCAGCGCTGAAGGAAGACCGTTATCTGAAATTCCGCAAAATCGGTGAGTTTTCCGAGTCGGTGCTGGAGCAGGATTCCGATCAGGATGAAGCGCAGATTGTGGAGTAAGCGGGAGCTTTTCTCCGGGGAATGAGCGGCATGGCCGGTACCGCCGGGTTTGCACTTTTTAACATATTCCAGATTAATCCAGCCCGCGGACGGGACAAGACCTATTATACAATTATTCCCATTATAATCATCCTGTGCTTGCTGCGGGATGATTTTTCTTTTATCGGCCATCCTATATTATTCGACTTTAATTTACAGCAAAAACAGGCACTAACATTGATTTTGTGTTCAACATGCAGTAATATTCATAAGGGCGCAATAAAACGTGCATGTCTTTACATGTGATAAAGTTCCTATACAGAGAGTAAGTCTTATAGTAGATTTTGTAGTTGGAAAAAGCGAGACAGAGAGAACGAAAAAACGGAGGAAAACCTAATGCGGAAAAGTAAAATTGTATGTACGATCGGACCTGCAAGTGAATCGTTGGAGAATATCAAAAAATTGATTTTGGCTGGTATGAATGTGGCCCGTCTGAACTTCTCCCACGGCGATTTTGATGAGCATGGAGCCCGGATCAACACGATCCGTCAAGCATCCAAGGAACTTGGCAAGACTGTTGCCATCCTGCTCGACACCAAAGGACCGGAGATTCGTACTGGCAAGCTGGAAGTAGAACCGATTGAACTGGTTCAGGATGAGTATCTGACATTGACTACGGAAGAGATCCTTGGCGACCATAACCGTATCTCCATCACTTACAACAACCTGCCTAACGATGTTCAAGTAGGATCGACGATCCTGATCGACGACGGCCTGATCGGCCTTACGGTTGTCGACATTCAAGGCACTGAAATCAAGACCCGTATTGTTAACGGCGGTACGATCAAGAGCAAGAAGGGTGTTAACGTACCAGGAGTATCCATCTCCCTGCCGGGTATTACGGAAAAAGATACCAGTGATATCATTTTTGGGATCGGACAGGACATTGATTTTATTGCCGCTTCTTTCGTACGCAAAGCCAGCGACGTTCTGGAAATCCGTGAACTGCTTGCGAAGCATGATGCTTCCCACATCCAGATCATCTCCAAGATCGAGAACCAGGAAGGTGTCGATAACCTGGATGAGATCCTGGCAGTATCCGACGGCCTCATGGTTGCCCGTGGCGACCTTGGTGTAGAAATCCCTGCTGAAGATGTACCTTTGGCTCAGAAGCTGATGATTCAGAAATGTAACATCGCCGGCAAACCGGTAATCACAGCTACCCAGATGCTGGATTCCATGCAGCGCAACCCGCGCCCAACCCGCGCTGAAGCAAGTGACGTAGCGAACGCAATCTTCGACGGAACTGATGCAATCATGCTGTCCGGTGAGACTGCTGCGGGGAAATATCCGGTAGAATCCGTACTGACTATGTCCCGTATTGCTGAGAAAGCAGAATCTGCTCTGAACCACCGTGAGATCTTCATGAAGCAGCAGATTGCTCAAGAAACTACTGTAACTGAAGCGATCAGCCAATCCGTAGCGATCTCCGCTCTGGATCTGAATGCTAAAGCGATCATTTCTTCGACTGTAACTGGCCACACTGCACGCGTGGTTTCCAAATATCGTCCTAAATCACAGATCATTGCTGTTACTACCCAGGAAAGAACAATGCGTCAACTGGCGCTGGTATGGGGCGTAACTCCTGTATTCGGTCCTGAAGCTCATTCTACTGACGAATTGCTGGAAACAGCTCTTAACGGCGGTAAAGCTTCCGGTCTGGTTAAAGCTGGCGATCTTGTAGTCATCACTGCAGGTATCCCGCTTGGACGTTCCGGTTCCACTAACCTGGTGAAGGTAGATACGATTCCAGCCGACTAGGATTTGGAAGAGCTTCTGCAGCACGAATAAGATATAATGATAAGAGCAGTGGCGCTTGATTGCCGCTGCTCTTTTTTTGATAAGTGAACTTTCCGGAATGTTAAGATACAGATTGATATCAATGGTGCAAATGGATATATTGGACCTGAGTGTTTGGAGCAGGATAGTATGTCAGGGAGATGTATAAATAGGATTCCTGGAATACACGGCAGGGGGACTATTACGATAGATCCGTCTGACCGAAAAGGCGCTTCCGCAAGAGCGCGGGAGGGATGGCACGGCCAGCAGCCTCTTATTCTGGATCATAACGCCGCCATCGGAGACCTTTAGTCTAGGGCTACGTCCATTGACCTGGCAGCAGGTGATGCAGACTGTGGATAACTTGGACAGCGGGGCGATATCGTACCCCACCTGCGGCGCTTCGACGATCCATTCGGCTGAGCTTTGCGGTCCGTTATAGCGCTGTACGGTACGGAAGACCCAGCATTTGCTGAGATTGCGCAGGGTGATGCACCATTTGCCGGGACTCAGCTTGACAATGGAAGCGCGCATATGGTTGCCGGGGGAGACGGGAAGAGGAATGACGGTCTCGGAGGCGGGGAGAATCTCCCACCAGGCATAATACCGGACTATGCCGTTCACCGACTCATGACCGGTGCCGGTCTGGATCAGGCTGCTGTTCTTGAAGCCGTCAATGCCGATCCAGGCCGAGGAGAATGTAGCTTTTTCCGTAGGCTTTACATAAGGGACGATCCAGTCGGCAGATATCTGCCGGTAGCTGCCTTTTTTGCCGGAAATGGCATAACCGCTCCAGTTGCTCGAAGTCCAGCCAAAGCCGGAACTGGCGGCTCTGCCCGTATTGAGTTTATCCTTCAGACAGGGTTTGCTCCGTGATAATCTATTGACTTGGCCCACTTGTCCACCGCCTCATAATAGGTTGTGCTCTATTTAATGCAGAAGGCGGCTATCAAGGTTGGGTATTCTGTTAAAAAGAATGAGAGAGGATTTGTAATCCCCATGGAAAAAATAACAAAGCTGCGCGGGTTCTATCTGTTTCTGGGACTGGCCGGGGGCTCCTTCGGCTCCTATCTCTCGCTGCTGCTGAAATCAAACGGACTTGAAGTCAGCCAGATCGGCGTGCTGATGGCTATAGGGACGCTGATCGCCATCTGTGTGCAGCCTTTATGGGGAATGGTCTCCGACCGGTATAACCAGGCGCGGCTGGTGCTGATTCTGAGTGTGGCTGTTCCGGCGGTGCTTGCGGTCCTGTACCGTTCGGAATATTTCATCGTGCTGATGCTGGTGTATACCGTGTCCACGATCTTCTCCTCTACACAGGCGCCTATAGCCGACTCGTACGCCATAGCGGCTGCGAACAGGGCTGGAGCCACTTACGGAAGCATCCGCATGATGATGAGCATAGGCGCCGCCGTAGGGGCCATTGCGGGGGGACAGTATGTATCCAAATTCTCTGTATCGACCATCTGGCTGCCGTTTCTGCTGCTGAATAGCATCGCTGTAGTCATTGCCTTCACCCTTCCCAAGCAGGCGGAGGAGAATCACATGATGAGCCAATCCTTCTCCCAGGGAATCAAAAAGCTGCTCGGCAACCGTATATTCCTGGCTTTCCTGGGCGGGAGCTTTCTGGTCAATCAGACCATGACGGCCTTCGGGACCTATTTCGTGATTGCCTTCCAGTCGGTTGGGGGGTCCACCAGCTCTGCGGGAATCGCTCTGTTCCTGGCGTCCATTACCAATGTTCCATCCATGTTCTTCGCCTCCCGGGTTATTCGCAGGCTCGGCATGGAGCGGACGCTGCTGCTTGGAGCGTTAATCTATGTACTGCGCTGGGGCGTCCAGGTGGCCTTTCCGTACCCTTCCGTCATGATCGGCGTACAGGTGCTTCACGGCCTCTCGTTCGGGTTCTTTTATATCGCGGCGGTTGAATATGTATCGAAGATTACCTCAGCGGAGATGCAAGCGACCGGGCAAAGTGTCTTTAACATCGTATTCTCCGGGTTAGCCGGGATTCTCGGCAATCTGCTGAACGGGATGCTGCTGAACCAGGGCGGGGTCGGGCTGATGAACCTCTCCTGCATGATTAGTGCGGCTGCGGGCGCGGCTCTGCTGGTCTATGTCGCCAGAAGTTCACGCCGTAAGCTGCCGCTTACATCTGCATCCGGCGGTGTCGGCGCTTAGCGGACTGCTGGCTGCCGGATAAGCTGTATTATAGAGAGGAGCATGAATATGAATCCGCATCAACCGGGATGGGCCAGCCGCTGGCACAGTACCTCCATCCGTGTACGTTATCAGGAGACCGACCAGATGGGTGTGGTCTATCATGCCAACTATTTGATCTGGTTTGAGTGCGGCCGCACGGAGATGTTCCGTGAGCTGGGCTTCGACTACCGGAGGCTGGAGGGCCTCGGTCTGCTGCTGCCGGTAACCTCTGCAGATTTGCAATTTAAAAGCCCCGCGCGATATGATGATCTTATTACCGTATATGCGCGGTTAACCACCTTCTCGGCTCTGAGGGTTGTGTATGAATACGAAATCCGCCGGATGACGGCGGGTCAGGAAGGGCAGGAGCGGACCGCTGGCGAGCTTCTGGTCAGCGGCTCGACGAGCCATGTCTGGCTGAACGGGGAATGGAGGCCTGTGCGGATCGACAGGGCACAGCCTGAGCTGTTCCAGGCCATCCTGGCTGCGCTGAACGAAGAAGAATAGCGTTAATGTAAGGAAGAAGGAGGAGCAGTATGATCAGGAACAAATGGCTGTGGGCCGCCTTATTTGCAGTCCCGGCCGTGGAATTATTCGGTTTCATCTATGTCTCAAGTTTTCTTGGAGCGCCCAAGACACTGCTGATCATGCTGGCTACTTCAGTCATCGGTTTGCTAATGATGCGGTTCGAGGGCAAGAAGGTACTGCAGGACAGCAGAACACATATGCAGGAGGGACGGGTGCCCGGACGGACCATGCTGGACGGCTTATGTATTTTCTTCGGCGGTCTGCTGCTGATTCTGCCTGGATTTGTCACGGATCTGATCGGCTTTACTCTGGTATTTCCGCTGACCCGGCCGCTCTACCGGGTTTTTCTGCTGAAATGGATCGAGAAGAAGATGAAAAACGGCACGTTCACCTTCTACCGCAGGTAGTCGGGTAGAGAGCTAGAGCAGGCTGGCGGTTGCTGGCGGTATGAAGGACTTGTAAGGAATAGTAAAGAGTGCTATGGAGTATTAAGGAGTATTAAGCAGTGGTAAGGTTACTTAGGAGCACTATGGAGTAATCGGGTTTGTCAGAAGGTGTTCAGTTGCAGGTGCTGCGGCTGGAGGCCTTTTTGGCGTTAGGGAGTGGTGAGGGAAGAGCAGTAACGGACGGAAACAGTTGGATATTGTACACTAACTGATGTTCGCAAGAGGCACTCTCAGGTATTAGTTGGAAAAACAACACTTATTAGACTGCAATTTTTCCCAGGGGGCGGATGATCGTAAAATTAAGTGACGTTTTTCCAACTGTTACTCCAAAAAGCTCTGAAATCTCCCCAATAAGATACGTTTATCCAACTAATAGCGCATCAGATTTAAAAGTGTGAGAATTATTTTTAAAAATTGCTTACTGAGGGTTTATCACGCCCTGATTAGGATGTAAGAGGTAGGCTTAATTGCAGACTATACAATTAAATCGCCGGATATACCGCCGAATCTCTGTTTTGCTGTATTTCGTACAATTAAAATGCCTCTATACCTGGATTTTTGCCCCTTTGGACAAATACAGTTGTACAAACTACAGTTAGAAGAGGAAAGCTTTCCGTTTCGCTGCTTTTAGTTGCACAGACTACACTTATCGCTAATGATTCGCTATGCTCAATTAGTTTCGAACCCTGCCCCCTAATGCAGCCTGCCGCTGAGGATATAGCTGCGCAGGGCGCGGAATACGCCGGCGCGGGAGAACGCATCAAGAATAACGAGCAGCACCGGGCCGAGGATCAGCCCGAGCATGCCCATCAGCTGAAGGCCGGCGAACATGCCGATCAGCATGGCAAGCGGATCGACGCCGATGCTGCTGGCGAGTACTTTGGGTTCCAGCACCTGGCGGGTGATCAGGATGATGCCGTAGAGCACCAGCAGTCCGATGGCCAGCGCCATGTTCCCGGTCATGTACGAATACAAGGCCCAGGGCAGAATGACGATACCGACGCCCAGATAAGGAATCAGATCGACGATGCCAATGGTCAGGCCGATGGCGAAGGCTGATTTGACGCCCAGCAGCAGCAGGCCGATGATCACAATTACCGCCGTTACGGAGATTAGCACTAGCTGGGCGCGGATGTAGCCGAACAGCGCCTTGCGCAGATCCTTCCAGATTTCCGAGACCGGTCTCAGCAGCGGAGCCGGGAGCAGGGCGGTCAGCTTGGCATTATGCCGTTCCCAGCCGGTGCTGAGGAAGAAGGCGGCCAATACGATAACAATCAGAATGGTGCCGAGGCTCGGCAGTGAGGAGATCAGCTTCAGGATGATATTGAAGAATCCGGTAATCATCTGCGTCACAGCTTGACCGACTGTTTCAGTGGTCCGGTTGATATTGCTGTCAATGGTGGCATGATAGCCCGGGTTGTCGTGGTAAAACTGGTTGATTTGGTTAATAATATTCTGAATGCTGGCATTGCGGCTCAGGGACAGCAGCAGCTCCCGCCATTGATCGGTATGAAGATCGAAGGTCTGGAGCAGCCCGATCAGCTCTTTGACCAGCCTTGTGATGAGTGCGGTCAGTACAAGAGCGATGCCTCCGATGTAGAAGAGCAGCGAGAGGGATACGGCGAGCCAGCCGGGGAGCTTCATCCCCTTCAGGATCAGGACCAGCGGGTGCATGAGATAAGCCAGCAGCCAGGCGATCAGCAGGGGGTATAGAAGCGGCAGTAGTACATATACGGCCAGCAGAATCAGGGCGGCGGAAAGCACGACCCAGAGGCCGCGCAGCATTCTTTTAAGCACAAGTGTATCGATGTTCGGTCCCTCCTACTCTGGCGGATTCCAGAAATAACGGCTCGTCTTATATATATTCATAGGGGGTGTGAAAAGACTAGCAGCGGTAGAAAAGCTCAGACGGCGGGCATATCCATAACCTGGAAGCCGGTTCATGAAACAGATTTTGCGTTCGTTTTTTTCTATCCCTCCGATAAAATCATTTGATGTCCTGCAAAGCTTCCACGTTGTTCACATAACCGTCAAAATCCGGTATGATAATTAAAGGTTAAAGAGCAGAAATTTAGTTGCAATCTTCTGAGCCGGTTCTGAAGTTTTTTCAGAGAGAGTTGAAATACTTGGAAATGTAAATGTTTACATGAGGTTTGAAGCGGCACTATACACTCTTGTTGGCAAAGGAGAGAGATACTATGACAGCTACTAAAGGACTTGAAGGCATTGTTGCAACGACCTCCTCAATCAGCTCTATCGTAGATGGAGTGCTCACTTACCGCGGCTATGATATTGACGATCTTGCGGACCATGCCACATTTGAGGAGACTGCTTATTTGCTGTGGTTCGGCAGTCTGCCGACGGTGCCGGAGCTTGAAGCTCTGCGGCGCGAGCTCAGCGCTCATGCTGCGATCCCGGAGCAGGTGCTCACTCAAATGAAGCTGTATCCCAAGGAAGCCAACACCATGGCCGCTTTGCGCTCTGCCGTATCGAGTCTGGCGCTGTACGACAAAGCCGCCGATGATATGAGCAAGGAAGCGAACCAGACCAAGGCGCTGAAGCTGCAGGCGCAGATTCCGACCGTAGTTGCCGCACTGGCGCGCATCCGCAAAGGCCTGGAGCCGGTAGCCCCCAAGGCGGGCCTGACCATCGCCGAGAACTTCCTCTATATGCTGTGGGGCAAAGAGCCGGATGCGGTATCCGTCAAGGCGCTGGATACGGCACTTGTGCTGCATGCTGACCATGAGCTGAATGCTTCGACTTTTGCCGGGCGGGTAACGGTTGCGACCTTGTCCGACATCTATTCCGGTGTGACCTCGGCGATCGGTGCGCTTAAGGGGCCGCTGCATGGCGGGGCAAATGAAGCCGTCATGAAGATGCTGGAGGAGATCGGCAGTCTGGAGGCAGTTGAGCCGTATATTCAGGGCAAGCTGGAGCGCAAGGAGAAGATTATGGGCTTCGGACACCGTGTCTATAAGAACGGCGACCCGCGCGCTAAGCATCTGATGAAGATGTCCAGCGAGCTGGGCACGATGAAGAATGACACCAGTCTCTATGATATGTCTGTCAAGGTAGAAGAGCTGATCACCAGCCAAAAGGGGCTGAAGCCGAACGTCGACTTCTATTCGGCATCAGTCTACACACAGCTGGGGATTGAACGGGAGCTGTTCACCCCTATCTTCGCCATCAGCCGCACTTCGGGCTGGACGGCGCACATTCTGGAGCAGTACGAAGACAACCGTATCATCCGTCCGCGTGCGGAATATACAGGCATGTCAGACATGAAGTACGTCCCTGTAGACGAGCGATAACAGGGCGGCAGGGAGGGCGGCCCTTGCAGGCTGCTCTACCCCTTTAGTACAATGAATGATATGAATGCTTATACATCATACTTTTAGGAGGAATATCTACCAATGTTGAAACTGGAACAATACGATCTGCCCACAGAAGGCGAACAAATTACAATCGAAGACGGCAAGCTGCTGGTTCCGGATCAGCCGATCATTCCATTCATCGAGGGTGACGGGACAGGCCGTGACATTTGGAAAGCCTCCAAGCGGGTGCTGGATGCAGCTGTAGAGAAAGCCTATGGCGGTAAGAAAAAAATTGCGTGGTACGAAGTGTTTGCCGGCGAGAAGGCCTTCAATACATATGGTGAATGGCTGCCGAACGACACGCTGGAAGCGATCCGCGAGTACATTGTGGCAATTAAAGGACCACTGACCACTCCAATCGGAGGAGGTATCCGCTCCCTGAACGTAGCGCTGCGCCAGGAGCTTGACCTGTATGTATGTCTGCGCCCGGTGCGCTACTTCGACGGCGTTCCTTCTCCGGTGAAGCATCCTGAGCTGGTGGATATGGTTATTTTCCGTGAGAACACTGAGGATATCTATGCTGGTATCGAATATCAGGAAGGCTCTGCCGAAGTGAAAAAGGTGATTGAATTCCTGCAGAAGGAAATGGGCGTGAACAAAATCCGCTTCCCGGAAACATCCGGTATCGGTATCAAGCCTGTATCCGAGGAAGGCTCGAAGCGCCTTGTTCGTTCAGCAGTAGAGTATGCGATCAAGCACGGACGCAAGAGCGTGACCCTGGTACACAAAGGCAACATCATGAAATTCACTGAAGGCGCCTTTAAGAACTGGGGCTATGAAGTGGCTGAACAGGAGTTCGGCGACAAGGTCTTCACCTGGAACCAGTACGATGTCATCAAGGAACGCGACGGTGAAGCAGCTGCGAATGCTGCCCAGAAGGAAGCTGAAGCAGCAGGCAAGGTCATCGTCAAGGATGCCATTGCGGATATTGCGCTGCAGCAGGTATTGACCCGCCCGACAGACTTCGATGTCATTGCGACGCTGAACCTGAACGGTGACTATCTCTCCGACGCACTGGCTGCCCAGATCGGCGGCATCGGTATTGCTCCGGGAGCGAATATTAACTATCTTACGGGACATGCTATTTTTGAAGCTACACACGGTACGGCACCTAAGTATGCTGACAAGGACGTAGTGAATCCGGGCTCTGTTATTCTCTCTGGTGTTATGCTGCTTGAGCATCTGGGCTGGCAGGAAGCGGCTGACCTGATCTACAAGGGAATGAGTACAGCGATTAACAACAAGACGGTTACTTACGACTTTGCCCGCCAGATGGAAGGCGCTACTGAGCTGAAATGCTCTGCTTTTGCTGACGAGATCATCAACCATCTGTAAGCAGACCTGGCCGGTAAATACTACAGATATAAGCTGCACATCCGTGTAGCTTATATCTATGTAGCCGCCTGTAGACTATCATCAGGTTAGGCTGCTTGACATTCCCCAGCTTGAGAATCAGGGCGAGGTGCTGGCAACGGCAGTACATATTATGCTCCCGCAGCATCCCTGGTTCAGATAGCGGAGGCTAACCCCGGCAATCTGCCGGAGCCCCTCAAATTGAAATTGGAGGAGATTACGATGGGTCATGTTTTCTTTTTTCTGCATATGATCGGGACGCTGGCACTTGGCTTCTATCTGGTGCTGCCGTTTATCTTAAGCGGGACGGCTAAGCTGTCCTCCCCGGCGAAGGAAGGCACGCTCAGTGCAATCGGCGGATTCAACCGCTTTGCCCAATACGGGCTGGTGATTCAGCTGCTGACCGGCGGCTACATGATGACTAAGGGCGAATATTCTGTACCTTGGATGATCATTGTTACAGTGCTTCTGCTGGCTATGTTCGCGTTCGGCGGGATTATGACCAAGCCTCTGCGCCTTGCTGCGGCAGGCATGAGAGAGAACCGTGATGTCTCTGCGGAGACTGCCAAGATCCGTACCATGAGTCTGCTGCTGATGGTCTCGCTGGTCGTCATGATCTTTTTCATGGTGTACAACACAATTATCTAAATAGCCTGCTGCCGGATGGGCAGTGTGGCGCTAACAGCTCTGGAGGCTTCTGCCTCCAGGGCTATTTCCATCACATACATAGGAGCGTGCGCAGTAATGATAGGAAGAAAATTAGTAACGGTGGGGCTAAGTCTGGGCTTGCTGCTGGGTTCAGGCGGGCTTATGTATGCGGCAACCGATTATGAAGGACACTGGGCGCAGAAGCCGATTAGCCGCTGGCTTGAAAAGGGATGGCTGACGGGATTCGCGGACGGGTCAGTGCGGCCGGATCAGGCGATCACTAGAGCGGAATTTATCGCGTTAATGAACAGGTTGGCCGGGCTGACGGCGGAGAGCAAGGGGAAGGCTGATTTCAGCGATCTGCCTAAGACGGACTGGGCATACGAAGAAATCTCTAAAGCACTCGAAGCGGGCATCATCAAGGGTTACGGAGGCACGATTCGCCCGGGCGATCCCGTTCTGCGCCAGGAGGCGGCGATTATGGTGAGCAGAATGCTGTATTATGAGACGGGGAGCACGGAGGTATTATCCCGGTTCAGCGATAAGGATCAGATTGCAGGCTGGAGCCAAGCCGATGTCGCTGCTATGATTAACGCCGGAGGAATGAGGGGATACCCGGACGGACGGTTTGCTCCAAAACAAGCGATGACCCGGGCCGAAGCGATTGCACTGCTGGATTACTACAACGTCACAAGCGGCGGCTTGCAGAGTGTAAATATCAGCCGTTCTGAGGGGCTGGGAAGCTTTGAGCCGGGAGCCATCAAATACTATAACAATGTCACCGTATCCGGCTATGATGTGCTGCTGCAGAATCTTAAGATATTTGGAGACCTGGTCTTGGAAGAAGGAATTGGCAACGGAGAGGTGGACTTGGACAGTGTTGAAGTGTTAGGCAAGGTCATCATACAGGGAAGCGGAGATCCCTCAGTGCAGCTCAAGAACACAACCTTGAAACAAGTGATTGTGCAGAAGAAGAGTGGAACTGCCCGCCTGGTAACTGAAGGTGCAACATCGGTGAAGACGGTGTCGGTACAATCTAGTGTGATTCTGGAGGAGGGGGAGGGTACCGGAGCCGGGTTCACAGATATTGATCTGCCATCCGGCATTGCAGCCGGGCTCGTAGTGACACTTAATGGCAATTTCGGAGACGTGAACATTGAAGCCAAAGGACCAGTCCTCCACTTGCAAAAAGGCTCCATACGCACGGTTAAGACCGCTGTCTCTGCATCAGGACTTAAGATGGAGCTGGATGGAGGGACAACGGTTACTCAGGCTATTCTGAATACATCAACGAAGGTTACGGGAGCAGGCAGGGTTCTGGATGTAATCGTAAAAGAAGATGAATAGAATTCTGAATGAAGGGCTGCTCTCTTCTAAGGGGCGTTGTGAATAGCATTAGGATCAGCATTGCTGCTCTGCATAGATCTATATCCCGTTACGCTCCCGGTACTCCCGGTCCAGTATCGCATAAAAGTATTGGTTGACCCACTGATTGTTCCAGTGTATTTCTTCCCGGAATACGCCCTCGCGGACCATGCCTAACCTGTCCAGCACCTTGATGGATGAGGTATTGTATTCATTGCACATAGCCACGACTCTGTGGGCCTTCCATTCTTCAAAAGCAAGCTTCAAGGCTAGCTGCGCCGCTTCGGTGCAGTAGCCTTGCCCCCGGTATTCAGGGAAAAGGCTGTAGCCCAGTTCCCAGCTCTCCCGCTCTTTTACATACCAGTGTATACTCACTTCCCCTACAGGAGTTGCCTCCGGGGAGGCGAGCCGGATCAGGAATTGTCTGTGCCAATCGCTATGGATTCGTTCCTCCACAGTCTTCCGGACTGCCTCCTTGTCGGTTGGAATCATATCCTCGAAGGGCCAGAGCGAGTTGTTAGTTTCCAGATCTGTGATGAATTCGATATCGTCCGGGGTGACCGGAGAGAGTGAAATTCTTGCGTTCATTTTGCAAAACCTCCTGCTAGTGTAATTTCGATACGATCTTGCCGTCTTTCATTACCCAGTTGACCTGACGCAGGTTGTTAATATCCGCCAGCGGATCTCCCCCGACGACCAACAGATCGGCCCGCTTGCCTGTCTCAATGGTACCGAGTTCATGATCCAGCCTACAGATCTTGGCACCGGATGAAGTGGCGGCCATAATAATCTGCATCGGGGAGAGGCCGGCTTGGCCTAACAGCTGGATCTCCTTCCACGGCATACCAGCTCTGTACCACGGAGGAGCTTCTTCGATAAAATCATCCCCCAGTCCAATCTCCCCGCCTGCCTGAATAAATCTCCGGACATTATCCAGCCCTTGCTCCAGCAGCGGCGCACCGAATTTGTCCTGGAACATCTGGAGTACGGTGAGCGTGGGGACGATACGGATGCTCACGCTCACCATTTGCCGGATCAGTTGATCGTCCAGCCGGTCGTAGACCATATGCGCAGCATCACTGATCCCTGCATCCACCAGAATCTGAAGATTGCGTGCACTTGTAACATGAGCAGATACGTAAGCGCCCATGCTTCGGGCCTCCTGGCAGATCGCTTCGAGAATCTCCTGATTCAGCTGGGGGAGTCCGGCGGTGGCGGAATCGTAGCCGTCTTCCAGCGCTGTTTTGATGAAATGTATTCCTTGTCCCAAGACTTCACGGACCTTAAGCCGCGCCTCATCCGCACTCCCTACCCCGATAGGCTCCTGACCACCGTAACCGCCTGGAGCAGTGAATACCTTGCCGGATGTAAGAATTCTGGGAAAAGCACCGCTCTCCAGCTGCCGCGTATGTGTGACCACCTCTTCAATCGAAGCTGCCGTAGTCATTCCCTCATCGCGGATCGTAGTAATTCCTTCTGCAAGGCACACGGCCAAATATTCCGTATGATATCCGTGGAGCGGCTTATTCTGTATGTACTTGAAGCTGGTATGGGCATGGGTGTGAATAAACCCCGGCACAATGAACAGACCCTCTAGGTCGATCACTGTTGTTGCGGAGTCATACCCGGTTCTCCCGTGAATATTACTATGTTGTGTTATGGTGCCGAAGCGGCCATTAACAATCTCAATGCTTGTATGATGCAGCGGCGGCCGTCCGGTTCCATCGATTACAGTTCCGTTCGTCAGCAAGATGCGCTCATTCCCCATGATAGTAGCGTCCCTTCAGTTAAAGGTAGTTGTCGTTCCTCACAAAGTATAGGACATTCCCCCTGGCGGATATAGATAATATTCTTTTTGGAAACGTTCGTTGCTTACCGGACTATCGTTCCGCTATAGGTGCCGGTGAATGAAGATTGGCTGTTTGGGCGGCTGCCAAGTGTGGTAAGTAACATAACGTACAGCCAAGCAGGCGCACTGCCTGATGCATAAACACCAGACCTTAAGCCATGCTAACATGATCAATCAACATTACTGTGGATAGCGAAAGGAGAATGGATTATGCCAGACACTAACAAACAACCTGTTAAAACCCTGCCGCCGCAGGTACAGGATCAACGCCCCGGAATTGAGAGTGAGATGAACCCGCTCCCGGAGTTTGAGACACCGGCGTACAAGGCAGCAGGCAAGCTGCTGGGCAAGGCCGCGCTCATTACGGGAGGCGATAGCGGGATCGGGCGTGCGGTTGCCGTTCATTTTGCCAAGGAGGGCGCGGATGTGGTAATCTCCTATTTGAACGAGCATGAGGATGCGGAAGAGACCAAGCGCCAGGTGGAACAAGAGGGCAGAAAATGCATTCTGATCGCCGGGGACATCGGGGACGAATGCTTCTGTCAAAGCCTGATTCGTCAAACCGTTGAAGGACTCGGTAAGCTCGACATCCTGATCAACAATGCGGCGGAGCAGCATCCGCAGGACCATATTGAGGACATCTCAGCGGAGCAGCTGGAGCGTACGTTCCGGACGAATATTTTCTCCATGTTCTATCTGACCAAAGCAGCCATGCCTCATCTTACAAAAGGCTCTACGATCATTAACACCACCTCCATCACGGCGTATCGCGGCAGCCCGCAGCTGCTGGACTATTCGTCCACCAAGGGAGCGATTCTCAGCTTCACCCGTTCGCTGTCGATGAATCTGGCCGATAAGGGCATCCGCGTGAATGCGGTAGCGCCCGGACCAATCTGGACCCCGCTGATTCCGTCCACCTTTGACGCGAAGAAGGTCAGTGAGTTCGGCGGCACCCAGCCGATGAAGCGCCCGGGACAGCCTGAAGAGCTGGCACCGGCTTATGTATACCTGGCCTCGGACGATTCCTCCTATGTGAGCGGACAGGTGATGCATGTGAACGGCGGCGAGGTTGTCAACGGCTGATGGGATAAGTTATCGTGTGCAACATATAAATTCTATTTTAAAAAAGCCTAACCGCTTGCCGGCAGGCTTTTTTTCTGCGCTTGTAACTATTACAATATATTTCCGTCTATTTAGATAATTGGATATGAAAAGGGGATTGGGATGCTTAGAAAAAAAGGATTCATTCTATCTGCAGCGGGGATTTTTGTTTTTCTGGTAGTGTTCATTTACTTGACTCCTTTTGCAGGGAGACTTGTGGCAAATACAAGATTGGAAGGAAAGGCAAAAAGCATTGGGATTAGAATTACACAGGAATCGCCGCCGCTACCCCTTGTTACTTCCGGGAAAACCCAAATTCCGGTTACCCAAAGCAGCTATTGCTGGGGGAAATTAGGATGTGCGGATTATATAGGAGGACAATCCATGGTACAGGGGGTTACTCCCACTGTTATAGCCCCTGAGGGGGGGATCCATGTTGCTTTTACTTATAAACCGGCACCCGGCGGGTTAACCGTTCAGCAATTTGTCGATGATAAAGAAGTGCAAATTCCATTGCAGAACGGCTCTTTTAATGCTCCAAAAGAACAAGGCGTTTATTACTATGGCATATCAGCATTCTGGACAACCGAGGATGGTAAATTTTCAGAAGGGAGTTCATCTGTGGTTTTTGTAATTGAAGTAAAATCTACGAAAGAATAGCCCTAAGAGGAATAATATGCTAATATACAACAAGCAAGACGAAACAACCGCATAGAACGATCACTAGGGGTGCCGCAAGGCTGAGACGGGCGTAGTTGTCCGGACCCTTTGAACCTGATCTGGTTTATACCAGCGTAGGGAAGTGGAGAACGAATATTGCAGCGGGGGTACACGGTGAGTACCGGTATTCCAGCTTCTATTCCAGACTGCTTCCTTTACGGGGAGCGGTCTTTTTTGTGTTGTGTTGTGGTGTAGATTGAGCTGGAACAGACAGGAGGAGAAGGGTATTGTACGAGATTCATGCGGTCTCGGACGGGCGGCTGCAGCCTGAAGCGCTGGCTGAATGGGCCGTGGCGGTGCATTCTATGGTGGATTATATCCATCTCCGGGAAAAAGCCATGTCCGCCCGGGAACTGCTGGCGGCAGCGCAGCAGATGCTTCAGGCCGGGGTGCCGCCTTCGAAGCTGGTCATTAATGACCGGATCGATGTTGCCCTGGCCGCCGGGGCAGGCGGTGTACAGTTAGCCTGGCATAGCCTCCCACCAGCCGCAGTGCGCGGCCTTGCACCGGGCCTGCGGATCGGCAGATCGGTCCACTCGCCGGAAGAGGCGGCGGAAGCTGGAAGGCAGGGAGCAGACTTCTGCCTCTACGGGCATGTGTTCCCTACGGCCTGCAAGCCCGGACAGCAGGCACGGGGACTTGTGCAGCTGGCAGAGGCTGTCCTCTGGAGCCGCATACCGCTGATTGCGCTCGGAGGGATTACCCCGGGCAATGCCGGAGCGGTGCTGGCCCAAGGAGCGGCTGGCATTGCTGTCATGTCGGGAATCTGCGGAGCTCCAGACCCGGTGGGAGCGGCCTTGGCCTACAGGGAAGCGGTTCACAGGGCGGCAGAGCAGTCTTGTAACCCATGATATGGATCAAGTAAAAGGCACAGCAGGAGGTGAACAGGCATGATTGTGACCGTTAACGGTACCCGCCAGAGGGTGGAAGAGAGCTGCCGGACGCTGGCGGATCTGCTGGCCCGGCCTGAGTGGGCCGGTAAGCTGGTGATTGTCGAGCTGAACGGTGAGCTTGCCGGCAGAGAGGCTTACGGAGACACACTGCTCAGCGAAGGGGACCGGGTGGAGCTGGTTCATTTTGTAGGCGGAGGCTAAACACGAAGACTTACCCCAGGAGGCGTTAATATGCAAGATCCATTGATGATTGGCGGAGTGACTCTAACCAGCAGACTGTTCATTGGCACCGGAAAATACAGCCGTAACACCCTCATTCCCGAGGTGATTACGCGATCAGGCTCACAGGTCATTACCGTTGCCCTGCGCCGGGTGGACCCGGAGAGCAGTGACAATATTGTCAGCCATATTCCTTCCCATATGACCTTACTGCCTAATACCTCTGGTGCGCGCACCGCAGAGGAAGCAGTACGGATTGCCCGGCTGGCGAGATCGGCGGGACTGGGGAACTGGGTGAAGATTGAGGTCATCAACGACCAGAAATATTTGCTGCCGGATAACATGGAGACCATCCGGGCGACCGAGATCCTTGCAGCAGAGGGCTTCGTGGTGCTTCCGTACATGAGTCCTGATCTGTCCGCCGCTCTGCGGCTGAAGGCAGCGGGGGCCGCAGCCGTAATGCCGCTGGGAGCGCCGATCGGGTCCAACCGCGGGCTGCAGACCAAGGAGCTGATCCGGATTCTGATCTCCGAGATGGATCTGCCGGTGATCGTGGATGCCGGAATCGGCAGACCATCCGAGGCGGCTGAGGCGATGGAGATGGGGGCCGCAGCGGTCCTGCTTAATACAGCGATTGCTACCGCCTCAGATCCGCTGCTGATGGCAGAAGCTTTTCGTGAAGCGGTATCCGCAGGGCGCAAAGCTTATCTCGCCGGACTGGGGCCTGTGGAGGAGACGGCGGCAGCCTCTTCACCGTTGACCGGGTTCTTGGCCTGACAGATGGATTAGGGAGGAGAGGAACGGCTATGAGCTTTTATGAGACGATGACCCGGTTGGAACAGCTTCCTTACGGGACGCTATGGAGCCGGTATACGGCAGAGGATGTGAAGCGCGCGCTTCGTGCAGAGCAGGTGGATGAAGAAGGGCTAATGGCCTTGTTGTCACCGGCAGCGGAGCCTTATCTGGAGGAGATGGCGCAGAAGGCGCACCGGTTAACGCGTACGCATTTCGGCCATGTGATGCAGCTGTTTACCCCGATGTATCTTGCAGATTTTTGCGTGAATCACTGCACTTATTGCAGCTTCAGTTCTATGTATGATTTTCCGCGCAAAAAACTGACGCTGGAGGAGGTCGCCCGGGAAGCAGAGACCATCGCAGCCACGGGCCTGCGCCACATTCTGATCCTGACCGGAGAATCCCGGAGGGATAGTCCGGCCGGTTATGTGAGGGACTGCGTGAATGTGCTGCGCCGCTATTTTTCCTCCGTCAGCATTGAAGTGAATCCGCTCTCGACAGCTGAATATGCAGAACTCAGAGAAGCCGGCGTGGACGGCTTAACGCTCTATCAGGAGGTCTACCACCAGGAGACTTATCGTGCGCTGCATGTAAAAGGACCCAAACGCGTCTACCGCAACCGGCTGGATGCTCCCGAACGGGGCTGTCAAGCTGGCTTTCGTTCAATAAATATCGGAGCCTTGCTCGGCATGTACGAATGGCGCCAGGAGGCGCTGGCAACTGCCCTGCACGCGAGGTATCTGCAGGACAAGTACCCGGAATGCGAAATCGGCCTGTCTACTCCCAGATTCCGGCCTTACTTAGGCGAATTCAACCCCGCAAGCGATGTTACCGACCGTGCGCTGGTGCAGATCATCCTGGCGTACCGCCTATTCCTGCCGCGCTCCGGCATCTCACTGTCCACACGCGAGCCTGCCGCTCTGCGCGATCATCTGGTCCAGCTCGGCATCACGAAGATGTCCGCAGGGGTATCCACCGAAGTGGGCGGACATTCCCTCGAAGGGGGCACCCCGCAGTTTGAAATATCGGACAACCGTAGCGTGGCTGAGATGGCCGAGATGCTGCGCTCGCAAGGACTCCAGCCGGTATTCAAGGACTGGGATATCCTGTCCGAGCCGCTTGGCTTGAGGTAGGCAAGCTGATTTGGCTTAGCTTGATGTGACCAAACTGGATGTCACTTAAACTGATCAGGCTAACCAAGCAACTTGAACAGACTAACCGAAGCAAGCTAAACTGACCAGACTAACCGTGCTTAACTTATCTGACCAGACTAACCGTGCTTAACGTAACCTGACCATACGCAAATAACCCGCTCATGGCGGGTTATTTGTATTGTATAAGCGTTGTAGGCTACGCGTGCTGACTTCTCCTTCTACCACTAAGGCGTGTGGGCCCGATGTATGCGAAAAACTGAGCACAATCGCAATGTGCCGTAGCAATGCTACATGGACTGAATGTGCGCTCCTCAGGGCTGACACTGGACGCGGTCAGAATGCAGTCAGATGGATAAATGAGCTTCTGCTTAAGAGCGGTATAAGGTATTCGCATTGTTCACACGTTAGTGTTCCAGCCAACGCTGGGAGCCAACGCTATGCGAATGCCGTACTCTATTTACTCTATAGGTTCGGGCTGCCCGGCAGACTGAACCTGACTCGCACTGGAGGACAGCTCGTCTAGCGACATCTCGAAGCCCGGAGCCATGTGTTCAAGGAAATATGCCATCTCAGGCATCTCCAGCACATGCAGCTTCGCGGCAGTCTGCTCCCGGGCGGCGGCGAATTCACGGTTGCCTGCGGCGACCTCCCAGACGCATTTCAGGTAAGCGTCAAGCACATCCGCTGCCTTGACGTAGCGGAGCAGTCCGGCATCTTCGGAGCCGGGCGGGCTGGTGTGCGGCTGCAGGAGCGGCGCGTAGACTGCGCTCAGCTCCGGCGGGATCATGGCCGCCAGCCTGTCGGCGGCCACCTGCTCCATCTCGCGGAAGCTCGACAGCAGACGCGAGTTGTTATGCTTCACCGGCGTGGCGATGTCGCCGGTGAAGACCTCGGTGGCGTCGTGGAACAGCGCCATCGTGGATGCACGGTCGGCGTTCAGCGACCGGCCGAAATGGGCATTGCCGATGGTGCACAGCATGTGCGCCAGCAGGGCGACCTGGAACGAATGCTGCGCCACGTTCTCCGGGGCGGTGCTGCGCATGAGGCTCCAGCGCTGGATATATTGCAGCCGGTAGAGATAGGCAGAGAAATGGTAGTTCAATTTTGAGGTAACCCCTTTCATGAGCAGCTTAATGTGCTATTATAGTAACTAATTGTACCAGAGTTAGGGCCGCTTGAACCAGATGGAGAGGAGACTGAATGAAGATGCAGCATTTTGAAGAGAGCATTTATAATTTGATTGTAGAGACCTCCACGAACCTGCCGGGTGATGTACGCCGGGCGGTAGCCAGAGGGCGGGCGCTGGAAGACCGGGCGACACGCTCCGGACTGGCACTAACCACGATAGCGCAGAATATCGGGATGGCGGAGCAGCAAATATCGCCGATCTGCCAGGATACGGGGATGCCGACTTTTATAATCCATACGCCGGTGGGCGTGAATCAGATAGAGATGAAGAAGGATATTCACAGCGCAATTATCCGTGCTACGAAGAACGGGAAGCTGCGTCCCAATTCCGTGGATTCGCTAACAGGCGAGAACAGCGGGGATAATCTGGGGGCAGGCACTCCGGTGATTCACTTCGAGCAGTGGGAGGAAGAGAGCATTGATGTCCGGCTGATCCTGAAGGGCGGCGGCTGCGAGAATAAGAACATCCAGTACAGCCTTCCGGCAGAACTGGAGGGACTCGGCAAAGCCGGACGCGACCTCGACGGTATCCGCAAGTGCATTCTGCATTCCGTGTACCAGGCGCAGGGCCAAGGCTGTAGCGCAGGGTTCATTGGCGTAGGTATTGGCGGCGACCGTACCACGGGCTATGAGCTGGCGAAGAAGCAGCTGTTCCGCAAGGTCGAGGATGTGAATCCTGTTGAAGATTTGGGCAAGCTGGAGAATTACATTATGGAGAATGCCAACAAGCTCGGAATCGGCACGATGGGCTTCGGCGGTGAAGTGACGCTGCTGGGCTGCAAAATCGGAGTGATGAACCGGCTGCCAGCCAGCTTTTTCGTCTCTGTGGCCTATAACTGCTGGGCCTTCCGCCGTCAAGGCATTCTGGTCCATCCGGCTACCGGTGACATTCAGGAATGGCTGTATGAGAGCGGCACCGGGATATCCGTTGAGGGGGAAGCTGCACCGCAGCCTGTTGCTGAAGCTGTGGGTGTAGCAGCAGCAGAAGGGACAGCTTCCGGCGTGGTGCCAGAGGATGCTACGATTCCTGCGGCACCGGCTATTGTATCCGGTACGGGTGAAGCAGCATCGGGTGCTGCTGTCTCGGGGAACGGGGCAGCCTCTGAACCAGCTGCGGCAGCCTCCGCTGGCTCAGGCGGCTCGCGTGAGATCCGCCTGAGCACACCGATCAGCGAGGAGGATATCCGCAGCCTGCGCGTCGGCGATGTGGTCATCCTCTCCGGCGAGATGCATACCGGCCGCGACGCCCTGCACAAATACCTGATGGATCACGACACCCCTGTCGATCTGAACGGTGCCGTCATCTACCACTGTGGACCGGTCATGCTGAAGGATGACGAGGGATGGCATGTGAAGGCCGCTGGCCCGACGACCAGTATCCGTGAGGAGCCGTATCAAGGCGATATTATCAAAAAATTCGGTATCCGCGCCGTAATCGGCAAAGGCGGTATGGGACCCAAGACCCTCCAAGCCTTAGGTGAGCACGGCGCAGTCTACCTCAATGCAATCGGCGGTGCAGCACAGTATTACGCAGAATGTATCAAGAAGGTCAACGCGGTAGACTTCATGGAATTCGGTATTCCTGAAGCCATGTGGCATTTGCAGGTGGACGGCTTCGCAGCGATCGTCACCATGGATGCGCACGGCAACAGCCTGCATGCTGATGTCGAAAAGGATTCCGCCGCCAAGCTCGCCCAATTCCGCGAGCCGGTGTTTAAGTAATTGAGTAGATTGTTCCTGCTTCGCGATAGTATCTAACAAACTGTAATATAAGCTGGCTGGATATCCCGTTAGACTAGACCTCCTTCATATCGGTGAAGGAGGTTTTTTGGCGATTGCGGAAATTGCGTAGGGCAACCTCCTATGGCGGATGAGGTGAGTGAATAAGGGGGGACGCTGCTGCGTAACGGGAAGTTGCTTGGGAGGGGAAAGGAAAGGATAAATAAAAGCTGGATGCGGAAATGAGAGGGATAAATCCCTCTGATGGTGCTGAAAGTGGACTGGATGCGGAAATGAAAGGGATAAATCCCTCTGATGGTGCTGAAAGTTGTCGGAGAGTGGAAATGAATGGGAATGATGCTGAGAGTTTATTGGGGGAAAGAGTAGCTGAAGAGCACTAGTGCCCCTGAATCTCAGGAAAGTTAGCTAAACGAGCAAATGAAGAGCACTAGTGCACCTGAATTTCAGGAAAGTTGGCTCAACGAGCAAATGAGGAGCACTAGTGCCCCTGAATCTCAGGAAAGTTAGCTAAACGAGCAAATGAAGAGCACTAGTGCACCTGAATTTCAGGAAAGTTGGCTCAACGAGCAAATGAAGAGCACTTGTGCCCCTGAATCCGCCAACCGCCTTGAATTGATCTTACCAGCAAAGGAAGAGGGGAGCATGAGAACAATACAGCCTCCCTGAGGGTTCCTTCCAGGTATGAGCTTATGCTGAATACTGTTTTTTGTGTTTTTTGCAGAGCGGTTATCCTATATGGGATACGGGTTGGCGGCAGGTTTGATTTATATGTCTTGACAGCGCATACAGGGACATGTTAATTTTTAGTGGGGAAACCGGTTTCCCCACTGCTGTGTTGAAGCTGTAAAGCTAAGCTCTAGCGAAACTATCTAGCTAAGCATTAGCACACTCTAGCTAAGCTCTAGCCAAGCTAGGCATTAGCAAGCTCTAGCCAAACTATCTAGCTAGGTATTAGCACACTCTAGCTAAGCATTAACACACTTTAGCTAAGAGTACGCAAGCACTTGCTAAGCACTTGCTAAGCTCCAGCTAAGCAGTCAGTATCAGCTTATGCACTATCAAGCTGAAGCAAAGCACAAGTTGTTAACGTCAGAGTATCCGCTGGCCCAAAGTGTTGCATTCGGTTTTACATGAGAGGGAGATGAGGAATGAAAAGAAAACGTAACCGCCTGCTTGTTCCCGTTCTAATCACATCCATTGTATTGTCGATCATGATGAATCTGTTTGTCCTGCCGCAAGCTAAGGTGGAAGCAGCCAGCATTGGAACAGTAACCGAGAATGACACGATTTATCAGATTATGGTTGACCGCTTCAATGACGGGGATTCTTCCAATAATGCAACAGGCGCGGCTATCCGCTACGGGGAGAACTCCGAGGAGGATTTCCGTTACATGAAGGGCGGCGACTGGCAGGGGGTCATTGACAAGCTCCCGTATATTCACAATATGGGCTATACCGCGATCTGGATCTCACCGGTGGCCGAGCCGCAGATGACTAACCGTGAGAACAACGGTTCAGGCAAGAACACGGCCTACCACGGCTACAATGTCAAAGATCCGAACAAGGCCAACCCTTACTTCGGCACCAAAGAAAAGCTGAAAGAGCTTGTAGACTCCGCGCATGCGCTCGGAATCAAGGTCATCATCGATGTCGTTCCTAACCACATCGGCGATTACATGCTGGGCACTCAGGCTTATTATGATATTCCTTCCTTACAGCCTGCGGCTCCATTCAATAATCCGGCCTGGTACCACCACAATGGGGACATTAACTGGTCTCTTGCCGATGGACGGTACGATCAGTGGGCCCAGGATTATCTGGAGAATCATGATCTGGGCGGTCTGGATGATATCGACTTCGATGTTCCTGCCGCCAAGCAGGCCATCTTCAGCTCGATCAAGGGCTGGTTTGACTATACGGGGGCAGACGGCGCCCGGGTCGATGCGGCCAAGCTGATGAAGCCGACGGATATCGGCGAACTCCAGAATTTGCTGGGCGTGAATACTTTTGGGGAGAATTTTGATGGCAATGCCGAATTCGTCTCCCGCTGGGTCGGTACCAACAAGGAGTGGGGGATGCTCGACTTCCCGTTATTCTTCTCCGTGCTGAACAGCTTTGCGTACGGGCAGTCTTTTGACGCGAATATTAAAGGCACTCTGGCTCAAGACTCCTACTATGGCGGCAACGCCAACCATATGGTTACCTTCATCGACAATCATGACCGCAACCGCTTCCTGACCGAGGCTGGTGGCAGTGTTGAGAAGCTGCAGAATGCTTTGTCCTTTATTTTCACCGTGCGCGGAACGCCTGTGGTCTTCCAGGGAACGGAGCAGAACAAGGGCAATGGCAACGGGCAGATCATGACGGGCGGCATCGCTGATACGTGGAACCGTTGGTCGATGGTGAAGCGGGATGCAAACGGCAATGTGCTGGAGAATTATTTCAATGAGAATGCCAGTACCTTCAAGCATGTAGCCAAGCTGAACGAGATCCGCAAAAATAACCCGGCCCTGCGCACCGGCACCCAGCGTGAAATGTGGTCCGCACAGAATCTGTACGCTTTCTCCCGGAGGATTGATACAGGCACGAATGTCGGCCAAGAGGTCATCGCCGCATTCAGTAATGCGTCCGGCGGATCACAGACGGTGACGCTGCCGCTGCGTGCTGAAAGCACGCTTACAGCAGGTACGGTTCTGGTGAACCAACTGAACCCCTCCGATACTGTGACCGTGCAGACGGGTGGTGTTACCGGTAAGCAAATTACAATTACCCTGGGCGCTAATTCGGCCAAAATCTACTCCAAAACACAGCCGGTAACCGATACGCAAGCACCAAGTGTTCCGGGAAATGTAACAGCAACTGTACAAAATGCCTCCAGCGCGCTGGTGTCCTGGTCAGCATCCACTGATAATGTTGGGGTGACAGGGTACGAAATTTACCGCAACGGCATGAAGATCGGGACTTCCGCTACGACCTCTTTTACAGATAACGGACTTGTGGGCAGCACTAATTATTCTTATACGGTAAAAGCGTATGACGCCGCCATGAATCTGTCGGCCTTCAGCGCAGCCGCTCTGATCGTTACTCCTGCCGGTAACAGTGTGACAATCTACTACAAGCAGGGTTACACCAATCCGTACATTCATTACCGCCCAGTGGGCGGGACTTGGACGACATCTCCAGGCGTGGCTATCCCAGCTGCCGAGGTAGCTGGCTATAACAAAATCACCATTAACATCGGCGCAGCCACCCAGCTCGAAGCCTGCTTCAATAACGGCAGCGGCACCTGGGACAGCAATGGCGGCAGCAATTATTTATTCGGCACCGGCACCTGGACCTATACGCCTACAGGTAATATCCAGGCAGGCGGTCCGGTAGCGCCAACGGCATCGCCGACGGCTACACCAACCGTAGCGCCAACAGCGACACCGACCGTGGCGCCAACGGTGGCACCAACTGTAGCTCCAACTGCTACACCGACTGTCGCACCAACCGCAACACCTACAGTAACACCAACCGTAGCGCCAACAGCGACACCTGTGCCAACCGCCACTCCGGCGGGCAACAGCGCGACGATCTATTACAAAAATACAGCATTCAGTAACTCCTATATCAATTACAAGCTGGATGGGGCAACGGCCTGGACGACTTCACCGGGTGTGCAGATGCAGGCCTCTACTTTCAGTGGCTACAAAGCCATTACCATTCCGCTCGGCAGCGCCACAGGCCTGACCGCAGCCTTCAATAACGGCAGCGGTACCTGGGACAACAATGGCGGGAATAACTATCATTTTGGTACCGGCAGCTCCAGTCTGACGGGAGGAAATCTGATTACCGGCGAACCACAGGCCGATAGCGTAACCTTCCGGGTCAGCGTTCCGGGCACGACTCCAGCGAATGCTCAGGTCTATCTGACGGGTTCGTTCAACAGCTGGAATGCGGCAGATCCGGCCTACCTGCTGACCCGTGGAAGTGATGGGATATATTCCATCACCTTGAACCTTCCGGCAGGCAGCGCCGTGACGTATAAGCTGACGCGCGGAAGCTGGGCCACGGTAGAGATCACTTCCAGCGGAGCGGATATTGCGAACCGTACGCTTACACCCGCAGGCGGTGCACAGACGGTGACGCTGACCGTGCAGCGCTGGAAGGATCAGTAGCAGGTTATTGGTCAATTTATTATCCAGGAGTGTCTGATCCACGAATCGCCCCTTTTTGGATGGTGTAATACAGCCCTCTGAGAATGGGCGATTTCTTTTGACTTAAGATGCAGAAATAGATGGATTTTCTCCACCTGCTGCTTACAAAATTTGCGCCGAAGAAACAATAGTTGGACAACCAACACTTAATCATTCACATTTACGAGAAATAGCAGAAACAAACATAATTAGTTGTCATTTATCCACTTGCTTCCGGTAATTTAGCAGAAAAGGGCGAATTAAGCTACGTTTTTCCAATTGTTTGCCGTGAACCGGTCACTTCTGAAGAGCAGGGCTGAAACTATTTGGATTGGAGGAGTTGAGGATTGGAGAAATGAGGAGTTGAGGAATTAAAGTTTGCAGAATCGGATAGTTGCGGGTTGAGGTGTTAGGGTGTTGAGGTGTTGATTATTTAAGGAGATTTAGGGTTGTGTAACTCCCACCTCTTAAACAGCGCAGCGGGCGGACTGATTGTGGAGAAGCGGCAGCGTTCGCCTTTGTTCCCGGATTTTTACCGCTGAGTCCATTCTAATTAAATCCGGGAACAACAGCGATCGGAACAACGGTCCGTTTGCGGAGCGTCCACTTAACGAGCCCCCATCACTCCATCCTCGCCCTCGGTTCTCGATCTCACTCATCGCTCCATCCTCGCCCTCGGTTCTCGATCTCACTCATCGCTCCATCCTCGCCCTGGTTCCTCCCTCGCCCCTCAGTATCTCCCAATCCTCTCTGGCGCTCCTTCCCAGCCTACGCATCCCGCTCCCCGCACATTTTACACTCCGTTGATAATCGCCGCTGGAACTGGTATTTTGCCGAAAATGCAGGTAGAGTGTTCTCATGGACATTTACACGAGGGAAGAGGACCGCCGCAGATGAAACCATTCCGCATTCGACTTACCATCATACTTATGGCTCTGATAGGAATATCAATGACCGGGGCCGGGATCACCATGGCTCAGCTGTTCAAGGATTCGCATATTTCCGTGCTGGAAGAAAACATGTCCCGGGAAATAAAGCTGCTCTCCGGCACCTTCTCATTCATGGATACCAGTAGTCCGGATGCCCTGAACTACTATACAGAACAGGCAGAGAAGATCTCCATCTTGACCGGATCGCGTGTCACCTTCATTACGAAGCAAGGCCGGGTCATCGGTGATTCGGAGAAGAATCCGCGCGAGATGGACAACCACTCTACCCGCGAGGAGGAGCTGCTGGCCGCGAAGGAAGGGATTGGCCGGGCGATTCGTTACAGCGATACATTAGACCGTGAAATGATGTATGTGGCGGGTTCCGTGTCCTCGGATCAGGGATTTGACGGGTATATCCGGCTGTCGATGGGGCTGGATACCGTATCCGAAGGACTGAACCGGGCGTGGATGATCATGGCAGGAGGACTGGTGCTGCTGTTCATTGCCGCTACCTTGGTGAGCTACAAAGTGGCTTCCAGTATGACCTCACCGCTGGAGCAGATTACCAGAGTGGCGCGGCGGATTACCGATCTGGATTATGATGCCCGGGTGCCGATGAAGCGCAAGGATGAGATCGGCCAGCTGGCTACAGCCATCAACGCGATGGCCGACAGTCTCCAGGCCCAGCTGAAGACCATCCGCGACAATGAGGATCTGCTGCAGAGCGTACTCGACAATATGACCGGCGGCATCGTGATGATTAACGCTGAAGGGGAGATTGCCCTGCTTAACCGGGCCGCCGAACGGCTGCTCGATGTGAAGCACAGCGAGATGACCGGACATTCCTACAAGGAGATTAAGCATCATTATGAGCTTACCCGGCTGATTGATGATGGAGTGTCCGCAGGTGAACCTATTCACGAGGAGCGCAGCATCTATAATCCGGTGGAGCGGATTGTGCGTCTGGACGGGGTGCCGATGATCCAGGACGGCTGCTCCCGGGGGATGCTGTTCCTGCTCCAGGAGGTTACAGAGATCCGCAGGCTTGAGAAAATGCGCAGCGAATTCGTCGCCAATGTCTCCCATGAATTGAAGACCCCTGTCGCTGCGGTAAAGGGCTTCGCCGAGACCCTCCTGGGCGGTGGCGTTACGGATGAGAAGACGGCCCGTTCGTTCCTGCAGATCATCTACGATGAGAACGAACGGTTGAACCGCCTGATCGGCGACATCCTGGAGCTGTCCAAAATCGAATCCAAACGCGTTCAGCTGGAATGCTCCCCGGTTCATCTGATCGAGTTCTTCGATTCCGTGCTGGAGACGCTCAGCAAGGTAGCGGAGAAGAAGAAGATTACACTCAGCTCGGATGTGCCTGCGGAGTTATTCATTGAGGGAGATGAAGACAAGCTGCGCCAGATTTTCATGAATCTGCTCTCTAATGCGATCAACTACACTCAGGACGGGGGAAATGTCAGAGTGACCGTATTGAGCATCCAGAAGAAGGATGGCACCGAGAGCGTGCGCTTTACAGTCAGTGATACGGGGATGGGGATTCCGCGCAAGGATCTGCCCCGGATCTTTGAACGCTTTTACCGGGTGGACAAAGCCCGCTCCAGAAGCTCCGGCGGAACCGGCCTCGGTCTATCCATTGTGAAGCATCTGGTTGAGCTGCATCGCGGTTCTATTAACGTAGAGAGCGATCTGGGCATCGGCAGCTCATTCATTCTGGAATTGCCGCTGCTGCAGGAAGAGAATGAATAACTCTGCAGAGTCTAATAGAGAATAAATTTATAATTTTACACTAAGTTAACATTGTGGTGCTATGATGTGCATGTATGCAGTTTTGTAAAATTAATAACCTATGAAAAGACGGGGGAACCTATGGCACAACGATTGCTTGTCATTGAAGACGAACCGACACTAGCCCGGCTGCTGTCTTATAACCTGACACAGGAAGGCTACGAGGTGACGGTGGAGGATCATGGAACGGCAGGGTATGACCGTGCGACTAGAGAACCTTTTGAATTGATCGTACTGGATCTGATGCTGCCCGGCATGAACGGCATTGACATTCTGGATAAATTGCGTGGACAAGGCATCCGCACACCGGTTATAGTGCTGACGGCCAAGAATGCGGAAGAGGATGTCGTCCGCGGGCTAAAGTCCGGGGCGGATGATTATATTACGAAGCCCTTCGGCGTATCCGAGCTGCTGGCCCGGGTCAGCGCAGTGCTGCGGCGGATCTCCGGTATTGCCGAAGAAGCTCCGCCCGAGACAGCGGTATCTGCATCGACGATTATTCTCGGACAGCTGGAGATCTACCCCGAGCGTTATGAAGTCTCGCTGGGCGGACAGAGCATCAATCTGCGGCCGAAGGAATTTGAAGTGCTGCTGTATCTGGCCCGCAAGCCGGGCGTCGTCCTGACGCGGGATGATCTGATGAATGCCGTCTGGGGCTTCGACTATATTGGAGGCCAGCGCACCGTAGATGTGCATGTCAGCTCCCTGCGCAAGAAGCTGGAGCTTGACCCTGAATCCGTGCATATCGATTCCATCCGCGGCGTGGGCTACAAACTGGTCGTCAACAAGAAGAGAACACCTGTCAGCTAACATGGCGGTGTTCTTTTCTCACAAGTTAAGCACCTTCTCCCTAGCGCGTGTCTTACTACACACGGATTTTACACTGCGTTAACAATTCTCTGGAGCTCTTTTGACACTGAAAGCTTATCATGGGGAACGAAGATGATGAGAAGGAGACAACAGAAACTAATGAAATCCATCATTGACATAGAGAAGCTAGATCTCTACTATGAGTCATTCCATGCCCTGAAGAACGTGGATTTGCAGATTCCGGAGAAGCAGGTGACCGCTTTTATCGGACCTTCCGGCTGCGGGAAATCCACACTGCTGCGTACCCTTAACCGTATGAACGACATGATTCCCGGAACACGTATTGAAGGCAAAGTAAATATCGGCGGCAAAAACATCTACAGCGACGAGATCGAAGTGGAGAGTCTGCGCAAGCAGGTGGGGATGGTGTTCCAGCAGCCCAATCCTTTTCCAAAGTCGATCTATGATAACGTGGCTTATGGCCCGCGCCTGCACGGTGTGAAGAGCAAAGCCGAGCTGGATGTCCTTGTAGAGCAAAGCCTGCGCCAGTCCGCGCTCTGGGAGGAAGTGAAGGATTTCCTCAAGAAGTCTGCCTTAAGTCTGTCCGGCGGGCAGCAGCAGCGTCTCTGTATTGCCAGAGCCCTTGCTGTACAGCCCGATATTCTGCTGATGGATGAGGCGACGTCAGCGCTCGACCCGGTGTCCACGCTCAAGATTGAGGAGCTGGTTCAGGAGCTGCGGGATAAGTATACGATTGTAATGGTCACGCATAATATGCATCAGGCCGCCCGAGTATCGGGACGCACTGTATTTTTCCTGAACGGTGTCATTGTGGAAGCTGCGGACACGGAGCTGTTATTCTCCAACCCGAAGGATTCCCGCACAGAAGACTATATCTCCGGCCGCTTCGGCTAAGGATGGCTGATTCGTAAGTCTTAGGTTCACTCCGTTCACCCGATATGACCATATGTTTTTGAGGAGGATCACTTTCGATATGATTCGCAGAAAAGAATTCGACAAAGATCTGGAAGAACTGCGCACCCTGCTGCAGCAGATGGGCGAGCATGTAACGGATGCCCTGGATGGTGCGATACTGGCCCTGCAGACCCTTGATACGGCACGGGCGCAGGAGATTGTCAAAGCGGACCTGCGGCTTAACGCCATGGAAGACCGGATTATGGAGATCGGCTCACGGCTGATCATCACCCAGCAGCCGGTGGCGAAGGATCTGCGCCGCATTATTGTAGCCTTCAAAATCTCCAGCGATCTGGAGCGTATGGGCGATCTGGCACTGGATGTAGCCAAGGTAACGATGCGCATCCAGGGGCAGCAGCTGATCAAGCCGCTTGTGGATATTCCGCGCATGGCTGAGCTGGTCACGATCATGACCACGGAGGCTATTCAGTCTTATCTGGACGAGAATACGGATCTGGCCTACAAAATGGCGCAGGATGACGATCAGGTAGATGGTCTGTACAGCGCGATGATAAACGAACTGTACACGTATATGGTTCAGAAGCCTGAAACCGTGAATCAGGCGATGCTGCTCACACTGGTTGGCCGTTACATTGAACGGATTGCCGACCATGCCACGAATATTGGCGAGAGTGTAGTGTATCTGGTTACAGGTAAACGTCCGGATTTGAACCAATAACCGCATAATGTTGGCGCATAGATACAGTTTAGCAGAGCTCTGCGCCTTGAACGTCAGACAGCAAGCCACCTCCCCGGGGCTTGCCTTTTTTTGTTTTAAAGCGCGCTTCACTTGGCAAACCTGTATTCCATACCATTAGCAGCAGCTAAAGGCCGGAGCAGGTGTGGATCTGTAGCCTCAGGTTCTTTTTTGTACGGAGCATATGGTACTATGTAAAGAGAAAGCAAGATAAAGGCGAGGTGCTAGTGTGGACAAGCTGATACTCATTGATGGAAATAATATCATTTACCGGGCGTTCTTCGCCATGCCGCCGCTGACGAATACAGCAGGACAGCAGACGAATGCGGTATACGGTTTCACGACGATGCTGCTCCGTCTGCTGGAGGAGCATAAACCGACACATATGATTGTGGCCTTCGACGCGGGGAAGATTACTTTCCGGCATGAAGGCTATGAAGATTATAAGGGCGGACGCCAAAAGACCCCGCCGGAGCTGTCCGAACAGTTCCCGTTGCTCAAAGAGCTGCTGAAGGGTCTGGGAGTTCCGCAGTTCGAGATTGCCGGCTACGAGGCTGACGATATTATCGGCACCATCTCCAGGGAAGCGGATGCCGCCGGCCGTCAGGTGATGATTGTGTCCGGGGATAAGGATATGCTGCAATTGGCTTCTGAGCATACCACCATAGCGATGGTGCGTAAGGGAGTTACGGAAGTGGAGCTGTACGGGCCTAAGCAGATCCGGGACAAATATGATCTCACCCCTGAGCAGATCATTGATCTGAAGGGGCTGATGGGCGATGCCAGCGACAATATCCCCGGGGTACCGGGAGTCGGGGAGAAGACAGCGCTTAAGCTGCTCCAGCAGTTCGGATCGGTGGAGGGCGTGCTAGCCGGAACCGGCGAACTAAAGGGGAAGATGAAGGAGAAGCTGGAAGAGCACGCGGATAGCGCCATCATGAGCAAAAAATTGGCGACGATCTACCGTGAAGTTCCGCTGGAGCATACCTGGGAGGATATGGTGTTCAGCGGTATTGTTGCCGATACGGCGGGCCCTGCCCTGGCGAAGCTGGAGTTCAAGTCCCTGCTGGAGCGGCTGTCGCTCAGCGCCTATTCGCATGCGGCAGACGGCGGTCTGTCCGGCCCCGCAGCGGTGGAAGCGGCAGAGCTTACGATTACCATCGTTGATGAAGCCGGATTAGAGAAGCTGGTTCAGGCACTGCCGGACATCTCCGCCCTGCATGTGGAATCTAACGGGGAGAACCCGCACCGTGCCGAAGTGATCGGCCTCGGGCTGTCTTCGCCGGAGCAGCATTACTTTGTGCCTTTTGCCCTGCTGAAGAGTGAGGCGGCAGCACCCCTGCGTGACTGGCTCGGTGACGAGCAGGCACCGAAGAGCGGGTATGATCTGCACCGTGCCGATCTGGCGCTGCATTGGCAGGGGATTGCTTTTGCCGGAGCCGCTCACGATGTTCAGCTGGCCGCTTACCTGCTGGACCCGACTGAAGCGAGCCAGAATCTGAATGACCTGACCACGAAATACGGCCTGCCCCGCTTGTCGCCGGATGAGGATGTTTTCGGCAAAGGGGCCAAATATAGAATTCCTGAGCTTGCGATTCTCGGTGAGCATGTCGCCCGCAAGAGTGCGACTGTGCTTGGCATTGTGCAGAAGCAGCAGGAGGAGCTGGACAAGACGGACATGACCGGTCTGTTCCAGGACCTGGAGATGCCGCTGTCGCGGATTCTCGCCGATATGGAGAAGCAGGGCATTGCTGTTAACAAGGACGATCTTATCCAGCTCGGCAAGGAATTCGAAGCCCAAATCTCCCGGCTGGTCACTGAGATCTACTCCGCATGCGGAACTGAATTCAATCTTAATTCTCCGAAGCAACTGGGTGAGGTTCTGTTCGTGAAGCTGGGCCTGCCGGTCGTGAAGAAGACGAAGACCGGATATTCGACGGATGCCGAGGTACTGGAGAAGCTTGCGCCTTATCATGACGCCGTGCGCCTGATTCTGCAATACCGTACCCTGGCCAAGCTGCAATCTACGTATGTCGAAGGTTTAATGAAGGAAATTTCGCCGGAGACCGGCAAGGTACACACCTTTTACCGGCAGACGATTGCGGCCACAGGCCGGCTCAGCAGCCAGTTCCCGAACCTGCAGAATATTCCGATCCGGCTCGAAGAGGGCCGCAAGCTCCGTAAGGTATTCGTGCCCTCAGAGCCGGGCTGGTCGATTCTGGCGGCGGATTACTCACAGATCGAGCTGCGTGTGCTGGCGCATATCTCAGGCGATGAGCGGATGAAGGAAGCTTTTGTCGAGGATATGGATATTCATACCAAGACTGCGATGGACGTATTCGGCGTCCCTGCGGAGAGTGTGGACAGTAATATGCGCCGGTCCGCCAAAGCGGTTAACTTCGGGATTGTGTACGGCATCAGCGATTACGGCTTGTCACAGAACCTGAACATTCCGCGTAAGGAAGCGGCCCGGTTCATTGAGCAGTATTTTGAGGTGTTCCAGGGTGTCCGCCGTTACATGGATGATATCGTAGTCGAGGCCCGTAAGCAGGGGTATGTGACTACGTTGCTGGCACGCCGCCGTTACCTGCCGGAGATCAATGCGAAGAACTTCAATCTGCGTTCCTTCGCAGAACGTACGGCGATGAATACGCCGATTCAGGGAACCGCTGCGGATATTATCAAGCTGGCCATGGTTCATATGGATAGGGCGCTGCATGAGCGCGGCCTGAAGAGCCGGATGCTGCTCCAGGTACACGATGAGTTAGTGTTCGAGGTGCCGGAGGAGGAGCTGGAGCAGATGAAGCTGCTGCTGCCCGAGGTGATGGCCGGAGCACTGCAGCTGTCTGTTCCGCTGAAGGCAGAGGTAAGTTTTGGGAGCAACTGGTACGAAGCGAAATAGGCTCCCCGCACATGGCAGATATCCGGTATAATGGAGTGGAGGTGAGCCATGATGCCGGAATTGCCGGAAGTCGAAACAGTCAGAAGAACACTTAATGAGTTAATTACAGGCAAGCAGATAGAGCATGTCACCGTCCGGCTGCCGCGGATTATTCAGCGCCCGGATGATATTCAGGCCTTTGCCCATATGCTGGCAGGTCATAGTGTGGTTACAGTTGAACGCAGAGGCAAGTTCCTGCGTTTCGTATTTGACGGGCTGGTGATGGTCTCCCATCTTCGGATGGAGGGCCGTTACGGCGTGTACCGTGAGGGCGAGCTGCTGGACAAGCATACGCATGTTATTTTCCATTTCACAGATGGGACGGAGCTGCGTTATACGGATGTGCGCCAATTCGGGACGATGCATCTGTTCCAGCCGGGAGAGGATCTGCAGCTGAAGCCGCTGAACAAGCTGGGGCAGGAGCCGCTGGATGCCGATTTCACGCTGGAACGGTTCAAGGAGATTGTCGCGAAGCGGAGCACCAAGATCAAGCCGCTGCTGCTCAATCAGGAATATATAGTAGGTATCGGCAATATTTATGTAGATGAGTCCCTGCATCGCGCAGGCATCCACCCGGAGGAGACCGCGAAGTCCCTCACGGAGGATCAGTTGGCCAGACTGCACCATGCTATTGTCGCAACACTGACGGAAGCGGTGAATGCCGGAGGCTCCTCCGTGAAGTCGTATGTCAACGGCCAGGGGGAGAGCGGGAGTTACCAGGATCAGCACAAGATCTATGGACGCAAGGATCAGCCGTGTGGTACCTGCGGCACGCTGATTGAGAAGAGCGTGGTCGGCGGACGGGGAACGCATTATTGTCCCAGCTGCCAGCCCGTACCTGTACTGATTCTGTGATTTATATTTAGAGTCAGCGCTGCGGTTAGAGCCCGTTTACGGGTTAGTTACACTTGAGTTATAACCGCTATGTATAAAGGCAGGCACTTACTGCCCGTCCCGCCCATATAATGTGTGAAGATTGCTGATTATGGCGAAACGGAGCTCCGGCTTGGATGCTTAATCCACCGGCTCCGGTTCTTCACGGGAGGGATTGCGGGTGCTGAGCCCATTGTTGTCTTTGCTGTTGCTTGCGTTTGCGCTTAGTCTGGATGGATTTGGTGTAGGTATTACATATGGACTGCGTAAAATGAAAATCCCCTTGCTCTCCATTATCATTATTTCGCTTTGTTCAGGGATCGTCATTTATGGTTCTATGCAGGTCGGCGTGCTGCTGGCCAAGGTAGTCTCGCCGAATGCCGCTTCCAGTGTCGGAGCGGTTATTCTCGTCTTAATGGGCTGCTGGTCCCTGTTTCAGATGCTGACGCAGAAGGAGCAGGAAGAGACTGCGCCTGGACAGGAGACCAAACTGGAGACGGCTGCTGCCGCACAGAATGCGGAAACGGTGCTGAAGCCGGCTGTATTCTCGCTGGAACTGCGCCATCTGGGCGTGGTGATACAGATTCTCCGCACACCGTCTTCCGCTGATATGGATGCCTCGGGGAGCATCTCCTCCATGGAAGCCATGATTCTGGGGATCGCGTTGTCGCTGGATGCCTTCGGAGCCGGCCTCGGTGCGGCACTGCTCGGATTCAGCCCGTGGTCCACCTCGCTGATGATCGCTGTATTCAGCGGAACCTTTTTGCTAATGGGAATGAAGACGGGACTTAGATTATCCGGCAGCTACTGGATGAAGCATGCGGCTGCGCTGCCCGCGATATTATTAATTGTAATGGGTATAATGAAGTTATTATGAGGTGAGTACATGATTATAGGCTTAACCGGAGGCATAGCTTCGGGAAAAAGCACCGTGTCTGCACTGTTTGTCCGCAAGGGAGCTGCACTGGTGGATGCCGATGTCATCGCCAGAGAGGTGATGCTCCCCGGACATCCGGTGCTGGCGGCAGCGGTGGAGGCTTTTGGAGACCGCATCCTGCTGCCTGACGGTTCGCTGGACCGGGCGGGCCTTGGTGAGATTGTCTTCCGTGACCCGGAGGCGCTCAAGACACTGAATAACCTGACCCATCCGGCAATCCGCAGGGAGATCAAGGACAGAATGTATGCGCTTGAGCAGGAGAATCCGCAGCGGCTGGTCATTGTCGACATTCCGCTGCTCTACGAATCAGAGCTGGATTCCTTGTTTGAGCAGATTATTGTGGTCTATGTTCCGAGAAGGGTGCAGTTAGCCCGCCTCATGGAGCGCAGCGGAATGAAGCTGGAACAGGCTGAGGACCGGCTGAGGTCGCAGATGGATATTGAACTGAAGCGCAGGAAAGCGGATTATGTGATCGACAATAGCGGTGATCCAGATTCTGCAGAGCTTCAGGTTGCCCGGCTGTGGGACAGGCTGGGCCTGATATGATGAAGTGGCTGCGCTCCAAAAGAGTCCTGCTGCTGCTGTTCATCGGCTTCACCGCGATCCTGTTTCTAGGCTCCAACTGGATGTCATGGTTTTATCCTATTCATTATAAAGCAGAGATCCGCCAGCACAGCCGGACGTATGAGATGGACCCGTTCCTGGTGGCATCCATTATCCGTGTGGAGACCAATTATAAGACCGGACGCGAATCTAAAAAAGGCGCGCTGGGACTCATGCAGCTGATGCCGGATACCGCCAAGTGGGCGCTCGAAAAGGCCAAGCTTCCTGAGGTATCGCTGGAACGGCTAAAGGAAGAGCCCTCCTCCAACATTGAATTGGGCACCTGGTATTTGTCTACGCTCTCTAAGCAGTTCGACGGCAACCGTATAGCGGTCATAGCTGCCTACAATGCCGGACCCGGCAAGGTGCAGAGCTGGCTGGATGAAGGGCAGTGGGACGGAACAGAAGCCTCTGTGAAGGACATTCCGTTCGGTGAGACCCGGCATTACGTGCAGCGTGTGATTTATTATTATGATCAATACACCGAGCTCTACAGTGAGTTCTAGGGTGCTTGTTACTTCTGCTGCTATTATGTAAAAAGAAGCATCAAACGGCCGGAGGCCGTTCGATACTTCTTAGGCAAGCTTATGTCGTGTTTAGCAGGTTATTTGTACTTATTTGTACTGACCTGCCAATTGCTGTTCAGCCAGGGTTACAAGACGTTTAGTGATGTAACCACCGATCGAACCGTTTTCGTAAGAAGTTTTATTGCCTTGGTATCCGTCTGGGGAGAGGGTAATACCTAGTTCCTGGGCAACTTCATATTTCAGTTGTTCCAAGGCACCGCGTGAGTTTGGAGCTACCAGGTTATTGGAGTTGTTATTTTGGCTCATTGCTGTTCACCTCCTATCGGTTGGTAACTGTATTATGTGCCGGACATGTCAGATTCATAACAACAAATAAACGGTGTTTTCTGGAAATTAAATAATGCCCGCATAGCCCTTGTGTATCAATGGACCGGGCCTATCCATTCTAATGATGAGGAAGTGAAGAAGCTTATGAAATGCCCTTACTGTGACCACACCAATACCAAAGTCCTGGACTCGCGCCCGGCCAATGAGAATAAGTCCATCCGCCGCAGGCGTGAATGCGAGCTATGCAGCCGCCGTTTCACCACCTTCGAGATGATTGAAGAGACCCCCCTGATTGTGATCAAAAAAGGCGGCAGCCGTGAAGAGTTCAGCCGTGACAAAATCCTCCGCGGCCTGATCCGTGCCTGCGAGAAGCGTCCGGTCCCTGTAGAGCGTCTAGAGGTCATCGTATCCGAGGTGGAGAAAAGCCTGCGCGGCATCGCCCTCGCCGAGATCGAGAGCCGCCAGATCGGCGAGCTGGTCATGGAGCAGCTCTACCCTGTCGACGAGGTAGCGTACGTCCGCTTCGCGTCCGTGTATCGCCAGTTCAAGGACATTAACATGTTCATGAAGGAACTGAAAGGACTGCTGTCCAAGAACACGGAGGAGCTGGACGGGCTGTAAGCGGTTTAGGGAGGGTAAGCCCTCATTGGGGGGGGCTGGCTCTGGGGTTTACGGGACAGCCGCACAATGTACAAGGTACTTATTGGTGAATAAACCGATGGGTGCCTTTTTGTTGAATTGCTTATGAACGTATAGGATTGAGGGGCTTTAATTTGAACAAAAAAAAGACCCTGGTCAGGGTCTTTAAAAATGTGATGGACTCTCAGGGGCTCGAACCCTGGACAAATAGATTAAGAGTCTACTGCTCTACCAACTGAGCTAAGAGTCCATGGAATGGTGGAGAATAGGGGATTCGAACCCCTGACCTCTTCGCTGCCAGCGAAGCGTTCTCCCACTGAACTAATTCCCCATTCGTTTTTCTCACAAGAAATAATATATCATAAATATAATTCTCAGTCAACATTATTTACAAAAAGAATAATAAGGATTAAAATATGGTAGTACATATGACTGATGGGAGGGCTTTCGGTATAGGGGATAAGAGACGGGTCGCAGCATTTTATAGAGTATCAACAAAGGGGCAGCTTGAAGGAAATGATATTCCTATGCAACGTAGGGCTTGTCAAGAGTTTATTAATAGTAAGGGTTGGGTGTTGGTAAAAGAGTATACGGAGAAAGGCGTTTCTGGATATAAGACAGCGAATGAGGACAGAGATGAAATTCAACGTGCTAGATATGATGCGGAAAATAGTCACTTTGATGTATTGCTTTGTTTCATGTTCGACAGATTAGGAAGAAGGACATATGAAACCCCTCTGTTATTAAAATGGTTCAACTCAATGGGAATTGAAGTCTGGTCAGTAAAAGAAGGTCAACAAGAATTTACAGACGAGGGGCATGACATTACAAACTTTCTTAGATTCTGGCAATCGAATAACGAATCTCAAAAAACTTCGATGCGCGTTGATGAAAAACATACACAAATGGCCGAAGATGGTGTATTTAGAGGTGGCACTGCACCATTCGGATACCGGTTAACACCTTCAGGAATTAAAAATAAGAAAGGCAAAGAGCTGATGAAGCTGGAAATAAATGAAGAACAAGCTACTATCGTCAAACAAATGTTCAATATGGTGATAAAAGAAGGTTTTGGAAGTAATCGAATTGCTAAGTATCTTAATGAAAATACAATCCCCACTTCTACCGGAGGTAAATGGAACACTGCTGCTGTGAACTTTATTCTTAGAAATCCTGTGTATAAAGGGTATCCGGCCTATGGGAAAAGAAAATCGGTTGAAGGGATTTTTGAGACTAAAGGTAAAGCAGAATGGACGATGCCCGAAAAACAACAACTTCAATTAGTAATTATCGATAAAGAAGATTTTGATAATATTCAATTGCTAAGAAGTTCTAGGTCGAAAGAACAAGTTAAAGACCATAATCGGGAACGAGTTAACACCTCGGTAGGCCCGCTTCTATTGGTCGGGTTTATAAAATGTGGTTATTGTGGCTCCCCTTTGACTACAACATATAATGCCAAAAAATACACTCTTACTGATGGTACGATTAAAATGTGGAAACGGGCGGTTTATCGATGTTCTGGCAAAGCGTTAAGGAACGTTGATTGCAAGGGGCAGACTATTTATGCACAAAATAAAATTGAAGATACTGTAGCTGATGTTGTTAATCAATATCTCGCATCTTTGAAAAAGATAGACTACATAGAATTTTCCAGAGGTTATGATCTAGAGGAGTATAAGGATATTAAAGAATTCCTTGATAAAAAAAATCAAGAGTTGGCAAGCGAATATGTTGAATTGAACTTACTTAAAAAGGAAGTGACAAAAAGTATTTTGGGAAAGAGTGCCTTCAAGCCAGAACTATTAAATGAAATGATTGAGGATAAAGAAAAGGAATTGCAAAAACTTGATCAGGAAGTCAGATCACTTGAGGAGCAACTTCAGACGAAAAAACTAGAATTAAGTGAAATTAAAGAATTGGCCAAAAATATTAGTGGGTGGAATTTAAAATATAATGAAGCTAGCCATGACCACAAAAAAGTTATGTTGAGATGGATCATTGAAAGGATAACAGTATTCAAAGATCAGATTGAAATTGAATTTAGGCCGGATATCACAAAGTTCTTATCGAGTGCCGGGAACGGTGCTATAGCTGAACTGAGGAAAAGAACGCATCGCTGGCATACATGAGGCTAGCGTTCTATTTCTTCATAAGACATAACTACGGTTTGAAAATAAGGCTTAAATCCAAGCTTTGTATAAAGCGCATTGGCTTCGTGGCTTGCTCTCAGGGTCGCTGTCTGTACACCCTTGTTATGTAAATCATGGAGGGTTGTGAGGCACAGAGCGCTTGCAGCACCTTGATTCCGATACGGCTGCAGGGTGGATACAAACTCGATGGATGCCTGAATGCCGGTCTGCATGGCAGCGGAGGTAGCTATGGGAACACCATCCAGGTAAGCAAGATAAAAAGATAGCTCGCTGCGTGAAAGCCAAAATTCGTAATGTGCCTGATTCAACATAGGCCAGCCATGCAGCGCCTCATTCACCACATCCATCCATAATGCAAATTCAGACGAAGAGGTAACCCTGTGTATTTGTAGTCGCGGATTAGACTGTGGCAGGTTACGGATCTTTGCTAAATCTAGTGCCATACCCCATTCAGGCTTTTCGGGATCGGATAAATCCCTGAATCCTTTAGAGGCTAGGATAGCGGTTAGATTTGCAGGCTTGGAGCTTGGCGGGATAAACCATATTTTTGGAAGTGCTCCTGATTTTAAGTCAGGCAGCAACTTGTCAATATGCTCGATTGCTGTATCCTCATCAAGCGATACTTTAAAGACTAGTGAGGGGCCGTCGAAGCCAGGCAAAGGAGAAATCCATTCCACTTCCCCCTGATGATATTGCATATGTTCTGCCAACGCCAGGGTATGCAGATATTGTTCCATTCCCTGAGTGATGCAATTCACATAATAATCGTGATTCATAAATGGCCCCCTCTATCGCTTCCCTAAGAGCAGCTTGTTCCGTAAGCGAAGCCCAATGTAGTTAAGCAGCACCTGCATCAGCAGGCTGTCTACTTGGGTGCCGGTGCCTTCGTATTGCAGCGACAGGTCAACAATGTTCTCTATACCTTGTAATCTTACGTGAGCTATGCAGGCAGTCCGAGCGCCTTTTTCCTTAGCCCTCTTCAACTGCTGCACCTGATGAAGATTATACTGCGGCATATAGATCAAGCTGATGACGGCCGACTTTTCGTTCACACCGTCAACGGCATTGACTTGATAGTTGGGGTCGATAAACGCTTTGGTCTTTTTGCCCAGGAGCACCAGCTCCACCTGAAGCCGCCAGATCTCGGAATGCAAGGGAATGCCAATGAAAACGATCTCGTCACTGGATTCGATCATGGACAGCAGCGAAGTGATCGCCTGTTCATCCAGTTGGCTGGTGGTTTCCTTAATCTTCTCGGCCAGCAGCTCACCATAGGCTACCGGATCTATGTCCTCTTCCTTCACTGCAGGATAGTATTTGCCGTCATATTGATATTGCAGAGGGGTCTGCTCATAGATCATCCGGAAGCTTGAGAAGTTGTCATAATACATCTGCCGCATGAAGCGGCTGACCGTAGAGATTGAAATGTGGTTGGACTCAGCGAATTCCTGTATGCTTGAAGTCTGAAGCTGGTTATAATTCTCCAGCATAGTTTTGGCAACATCAAAGTAAATATCATCCTGATCATAGGTGTTATAGCACTCCAGCAGCGCGAGAATATCTAACATGACGTACAGACTCCCTTTATAGTTTTGCTTCATTATAATCCAAATCCAATTCAGGAGAATCAGCAAAAATCGCCCATACCGGGTAAAGGTAGGGCGATTTTTTAACAATTGTGCAATTCGTTGTCTAATTACTTATGCGAGTACCCCGCAGCATGGATACCGGCCAGCCGGCCGGAGGTATAGGCAAAGCCCAGTGTACCGCCTTCAAAATCAACATAAGCCTGTCCGTACATCCCGCCTGCATCAGCACCGGCGACGTAAAGTCCAGGGATGGCCCGGCCGTCCGAATCGGTAGCTTCGATCTTCTCATTGATGCGTACGCCGCCCAGCGTTCCGAGGTTACGTCCGACATACTTAATGGCATAATAAGGACCTTGCTTGAGCGGAACCAGCCGCTTCGTGTCGGAGAAGAACATAGGGTCATTGCCCTGGGCAATGGCTGTATTGTACTGCTTGGCGGATGCGAGGAAGGTATCCTTGTCCACACCGATCTCTTGAGCCAGTACCTCCAGTGAATCTGCTCTGTGAACAACACCGGTATCTTTCATTGAATCCAGCAAAGGGGTGTAGTCCGTAGGTCTATTCTCATCTGCAAGAATAACATCTGTATCATTCGGTTCATTGAATTCCATGTAGAACTGGCGCTTGCCCTTCCATTTGGAGAAGTGGGGTTCGATGGCTGCCAGGCCCTTCTTCTTGATGGTGTTCAGCATGGCGGAGTCCAGAATCAGGAATTCCGTCTCTTTGGGCTGCATGTGAATCTCAGCGCCGTGTACAGCGAAGAGGGTAACCTTAGTCTCATCGGAAAAGCGCTGGCCCAGCGTATTCACTCTCAGGTTCGGGTACTCGCTGAACTTGGTCAGGCTGTACCAATCCTTGTTGATCGGGGCCAGTTTAGCGATCTCTTCCGGCGTAAAGATTTGCGCAAAATACTGGGTCGAGGTCATCCCGTATGGGTCTGCACCAACCTTCCAGGCCATCTGAATGCCGTCACCTGTATTTGTAGCAATCTGTCCCGGAGTGAACTTCTTGCCGAAATATTTCTCCATCATCTCGCTGTTGCCGCCGAAGCCGCCTGTTGCAATGACGACAGCCTTGGCGTTCACTTTGAGCTTGGAGCCATCCTCTTTCTTAGCCAGCACGCCGGTTACTGCACCGTTAGAGTCTGTCAGCAGCTCAGTCACCGGAGTGCTGAAGCGAACCTGTCCCGATTTGGCTTCAAAAGACTTGATCAGCTTGGTGATCGCTACTGTGCCGCCTTCCTGGTATCCGTGCAGCGTGGCAGGCATTCCGATATGCTCAAAGGCAAAGCCGGTACCGGCATCCACCAGGGTCATTTTGGCGCCGTTCGCATTCAGCCAGTCAACGGTTTTCCCTGCTTCATCAATGATGTTGCGGACCAGCAGCGAGTTCATGTAGCCATCGGAGGCTGCCATGTACTGGTCATAGAGCCATTGCTTGCTGACCGTTTGTTTTCTGTCCTTCTGCTGCTGGGAATCGGCTGCGAACATGCCTCCGGCCATAGTGCCGGCTCCCATAGGTGTAGCTGTCTTCTCCAGCAGTACGACGCTGGCTCCGCTGTCTTCGGCGGCAAGCGCCGCAGCTGTACCGGCAGCACCGGCGCCCACTACGGCCACATCAACTGTGATCTCTTCCACTTCCTTGTTCTCAGCAGTGGCTTTGGCCTGCTTCAAGACCGTCAGATCCCCGCCTGCCTGCTTGGCGCAATCCTCTACAGCCTCCAGAATCCCCTTGGTGGTCATAGATGCGCCGGAGACGGCATCGATTGCGAGGCTTTGCTCACTGATGATTTTTTCAGGAACAATCTTTAGCGGCCCTTGGGCAATGCCTTCTGTTTCATTCTGACTTAACACCTTTACGTCTTTAATAGCGTTATCAGTGAATTCTGTCTCAACCTCGATCGGGCCGTTCTTCCCGTTCCCCTTGGCTGTGTATTTCCCCGGCTTGAAGGAGAGTGCAGCGCTTTTATCGGAAGTGCCTGTCCCCGTGGTCTGGCTTGGGCTTGCCGCCGCTGGCTTCTGATCGTTCTCTACCGCTCCTTCGGCTGCCTTGTTCGACGCGTTGTTGCAGCCTACCATCGAGATCAGCAGAATCGTGATCACAACCAGCAGAATCCCTTTGTATCCCCAGTGTTTTTTTTGCATCATGCAGTTACCTCCCTAATGATCTACGAGGAAAAAGTCCTCTGCTTGAAGGTACCATGTAACACATTTCACATGGAGGTCTGACTCAGACCGATTTCAGTCTGATTTAGAAGGGTTAGGCTTGAGTGCCGATTGAATTCAATACAGAGGGAATGGTGCGGTGCGTTGAAGGCCTACTCCGAAGAAGAATTGATCGAGGCAATGACTCACCTCGCTTTTTATACAGGCTGGCCGCGTGCCGCATCGGCGATACTGGTTGCCAAGGAAATTTTCGAGGAAATGTGAACACAATTGCGCATGTGAGCAAAAGCTCCGTGCGCTTTTTTTAGGTTTAGATATTTTTTTGATAAGAGGTTAGAAAATCACTGTTTTTTCATTTTTTTTAGAGCTATACCCCAATTAGGTCCTGATGAATCGGTTTTTGTCGAGAATTGTTAAGAGTTTGTTTAGAGCTGTCTGCTAGAATGGGCGCATATATGAAAATTTCTACTGCTCTGCAGCGGATGAAAAGTGATGAATGAACAAGGGGGAGCGATACATTGTTTAAGGGTAAGGGATTGAAAAAATATTTCTCGTTGCTACTCGTGATCAGCTTAGTTTGGACCGGGGCCTTTCCGGTATATGCAGGTTCAACAGACAACGGTGAGGCAAGCTGGGAGAATGTTGGTCCGCTGCCAGACAGCAGCAAAGTAAACGGAGTGGCTGTAGGCTCAAATATTTTAGTTACAGTCGGGGAAGGAGGAAGAATTGTTGCCGCAAGCGACCCTTCAACATGGGCAGTTCGTAATTCTGGTGTAACTGTAGATTTGAACGGTATTGTTCATACAGGGACGGATGGCAAATATGTTGCTGTAGGCAATGCTGGAACAGTTTTAGTGTCTACAGATAATGAGGATTGGACTTCCCGGAATACAGGCATCATTAACAACTTGAATGCCATCGCCTACGACGGCAAAGATAAATTAGTCGCAGTCGGCGATGCTGGAAAGATAATTACATCGATCGACGGCGGTAGCAATTGGACTGCATCATCCGTTGCAGGCGTTAATGTTAATCTGAATGGTATTGCCTTTGGCAACAACAAGTTTGTTGCAGTGGGTGATAACGGTACAGTTTTAACTTCAGGAAATGGAACGACATGGGTAAAGGTAACGCGCAAAACAACCGATTACTCAAACCTTAACTTGAACGGAATTACCTTTGGCGGCGGGATCTTCGTAGCTGTCGGTGATTCTGGACTTATTGTTACCTCTCCGGAGGGTACTAAAAGCGCAGAGAAGATTCTTGAAGCTAATATAAATCTAACCGGTGTAGCTTTCGGAAACAGCGTGTTTATAGCTGCAGGAGATGGGGGGAAAGTGTTCTCCACTACCGATCTGTGGCGCACATGGAAGCCTGAGACTACAAACGCGACTACTAAGCTTAACGGCATCGTATTTTTCCAAGGTCTTAATCAATTTATTGCAGCGGGTGATTCCGGTGTGATCATTATGTCTTATGTCATTCCCAACATTCCGCGGGTTCTCAGTCTGAATCCAGGGAATGATGAGACAGATGTAGAAATAGATGCAAATCTCGAGATCATGTTTAATCAGCTGGTAGAGGCAGGAACTGAAAATATCCATATTTTTAAAGCTGCAGATCTGTCCTCTCCGGTTGAAACCATCCCGGCTGATGACGCCAGTAGAGTAACATTAGATCCGGACACTAATGCGGTAACGATTAATCCGGGCATCAATTTTGATCCAGGGACGAAATATGCCGTTACAGTTGACGCGAATGCTTTTACTAACGGTGACAGTGGCAATGTAGCGATCGCAGCGGGTGAGTGGAGCTTCACGACTGTTGCTGGATCAGGAGATACGAAAGCTCCGACTGTTACCGGCTACTCTCCTGACCAGGGCGAAGCGGGAGTAGCGACTGATGCCCAACTGACACTAACTTTCGATGAGAATGTAACAACGGATAGCGGTAACATTCTGATTTATGACAGTACAGACGAAGGTAATCTAATGGTAATTCCGGTTAACTCAGAGAATGTTACGGTTAAGGATAAAGTGGTAACCATTGTTCCGTATGAAGATTTTAAATACAGTACTACGTACTTTGTAAACATCGATGACGGAGCATTCAAAGATCTAGCAGAAAACTCTAACTCCTATACAGGTATCTCGGACAAGGACACCTGGCAGTTCACAACCGCCGAAGCGCCTGATACTACACCGCCGGTGGTGAGCAGTTATTATCCTGCAGATGGAGCGAAGGATGTAGAGATTGGCAACAACCTGACGCTTACTTTTAATGAGGATGTAATGAAGGGTGCGGGCCAAATTGAGATCTACAGCGAGATTCTAAATGCCCCAATGATGAGCATTCCTGTCACTTCGGATGTGGTAACCATTGACGGCAACGTAGTAACGATTAATCCAGAAGAGAATCTGGATTATGGCAGGAAATACCATGTGTTGATTGCAAATAATGCATTCATGGATAAAGCGGGCAACCCTTATGCCGGTATCACTAACGATACAACCTGGCGCTTTAGTACCACCAGCGAACCGGATACGACAGCGCCAATCGTAAGCACTTACTCGCCTGAGAATGGGGCAACAGAGGTAGCTATCGGAGCTAACCTGGAGCTTGCTTTTAGCGAAAATGTTAGAGCAGGGGAAGGCAGTATTGTGATTTACAACAGCACAACTGACAAATTGGAAGCTATCATTGCTGCCAAGGATGTAAGCATCCTGAACAATGTAGTAACGATTAATCCGGTCCACAATCTGCAGTATGGCACAAGCTACCATGTGCGGATTAGCAATAATGCATTTGCAGATTCATCCGGCAATTACTATGCTGGTATCGCAGACGACACCATTTGGCAGTTCACCACCCCGGCTGCGCCAGATACAACTGCACCTGTGTTGAACACGTACTCACCTGCGAATGGTGCAACAGGTGTAGCTATTGGAGCTAATCTGGAGCTTACCTTCAGCGAGAAAGTAAGAGCAGGGGAAGGCGATATCGTCATCTACAATAGTGCGAATCATGCACCAGTAGCGACGATTCCTGCAGCTTCCGGGAATGTAATTATTCATAGCAATGTAGTTACGATTAATCCTACGAATGATCTGAAGTATGGTGTGAGCTACTATGTACAGATTGGAGCCGGGGCATTTACTGATCTCGCAGGTAACGGCTATGATGGTAATGCGGAGAATACACTCTGGCAGTTCACAACCACAGATGCACCGGATCGGATCTCGCCAACGGTGATCACGTATTCGCCGGAGCCATGGGCCACCGAATTGGCAGTGAACGCGAATCTGGTCCTTACCTTCAGCGAAAATGTACGGGCGGCGGCGGGTACCATTGAGATATTCCGCAGCACCGATGATATTCATCCGTTAGCGGCGATTCCTGCTCTTTCGGACAGGGTAACCATTCTGAACAATGTCGTAACCATCAATCCGGCGGATAATCTGGAGCATGGGACAAGCTACTTTGTACGTATCTCGGAAGGAGCATTTACAGATCTCGCTGGCAACAGCTATAGCGGCATCTCAGGCATTAACGCTTGGCGGTTTGTGACCACCAGTGCACCAGATACGGCACCGCCTGTAGTAACATCTTACAGTCCTGCAGGCAATACAACGCATGTACCTGTATCTGCTACACTCACATTGACTTTTAACGAGAATGTGTTAGCTGGAGATGCCGCTATTGAGCTTGTGAATGCAGCGAATAATGAGGTTGTAACGAGAATTCAAGCGGGAAATAAAGCACTTGTCGCTGTCACGGACTCTACCGTCAGCATCAATACAAGCGGTCTGCTCAAGCAGGGCGGCAGCTATTATGTGCTGATTCACCCGGGTGCTTTTACAGATGAATCAGGTAACAGCTATGCAGGAATTACGGATAGTAAGGTCTGGAGCTTCTCGACTGTTCCTGTTCCGGTCACGCCAACTGATCCTCCGGCACCGGGCGGCGGTGGTTCAGGATCAGGAGGGGGAGCCCCGGCTCCGGTACCGACACCTTCTCCGCAGACAGAAAGCATTAATGCGAACGTTGAGAACGGCGCCGCTCAAGGCTCCATGGTATCCTCCGTTGTCATTACCCGCACTAAGGATGCAAACGGAGTGAACAGTGACACGCTTACGTTCACATTGGAGCAAGCTATCCGGGCAGTTAATGAGCTTAAGGCCGCTGGGTCCAGTATTGCCAGAATCAACGTGCCTGATAAGAATGATGAGGTGGCTGGGACCAGATTGACCATTCCGGCAACTTCCAGCAAGCAATTTGCTGATAATCAGATCACGCTGGATCTATTCACAGTGAATGCTGAGGTGAAGGTTCCGGGCAGCTCGATGGCTGGGTTCGGTACAGATATTTACTTCAACCTCGTTCCGCTGAAGACATCACAACAGAGCGCAGTGGTAGAAGCCCTTGCGAAAACCCAGGTGCAGAGTGTATCCCGCGGTGCATCGGTCACGCTCGTAAGCCGTCCGGTAACGATTGAGACCAATCTGCAGAGCCGTCCGGTTACGCTGGTATTACCGCTTAACAACTCTTCGTTAACGGCGGAGCAACTGAAGGCACTTGCGGTCTTCACCCAGCACAGCGACGGCACCAAAGAATTGGTCAAGGGAGAGATCGTACCTTTTGGCCAGACCGGAAAGTCAGGCATTCAATTTAGCATCAGCAAATTTAGTACCTTTACCGTTGTACTTGCACAAGATCCTGCGGTACAGGTGAAGGCGTATATGACAGGTTATGCCGATGGCACCTTCAAGCCAGGGAACAGCATCACCCGGGCAGAAGCGGCCAGCATCATTGCCCGCACCTTCGGCCAGTCCGCTGTTACTGCTGGCGTAGTGTATTCTGATGTTCCTCCCGAACACTGGGCGGCAGACGCAATCGGTCAAGTGACCCGAAGCGGCATCATGAAAGGTTATGGGGGCGGCAGCTTCAAGCCTAACCAGACGATTACAAGAGCTGAAATGGCGACCCTCCTGTCCCGTTTGATTACAAGCGCTCAAGACCAAGCGGCAGGCTTCAGTGATATTGCCGGACACTGGGCTCAGGCAGCCATTGAACGGATGTCTCAGGCAGGCATCATCAGCGGTTACGAAGACGGCTCTTTCCGTCCAGACCAGACGTTAACGCGTGCAGAAGCCGTAACCATCGTTAACCGTGCCCTTGGCATCGCTCCGCTGACCAGTGCGGCCCAGAAATGGACAGATGTCCCGGCGGGCTTCTGGGCATTCGGCAGCATCCAGGCAGCTTCTGTAGATCATACTGCAGAATAAAATAATTACAGCACAAAACAGCCCTTCCATCCGTCTTTGACGGGGAAGGGCTGTTTTTGCAGTGTGGGCGCGAGTGAGCTCAATGAAATCGAAAAACCGAACACACACAATAAGCGGCGTCCCCCGTTAAGGTGATGCCGCACATGATTATGACTGCTCCCTACTTGCTCCCGGCCTCCCACCGCAGATTCCACTGGTAACGCTGGTCCAGCTCCTCATGACCGCTGAAATACTCTACAAGCCGTTCCACGAGGATGGTTCCATCCGGCTGGCTGTGAAGCATGGCGATGGCGCACATTCCCTTATCGTTGTTGTGCTCGTCCAGCTGGATCTTGATCTCAGGCCCACCCTGTTGGCTTATGGTTACAACGGCGCCAGCTTGCGACCAGTTTGCCGCTCCCTCATAAATGAGGGCAAAGATAACAACCCGTTTGATCTCGGAGAGATGGCGGCTGTTAATCCGCAGATTCTCGCCTGTGGCAATCGAGCCGGTACGGTCATCTCCGTCCAGGAGGATGTAAGGAGGCCGGTTCAGGCTGCCGAAGGATTCTCCGAGCGCCTGGACCGCGCCTTTGAGACCATTGCTCAGTTCAAACAGACAGCCCAGATCGAGATCTATTCCTTTTCTGCCAAACCAGCTGGAGGATTCGGTCTGAACCCAGTTGAGATTGATTACGATCTCGCCCGCAGCTCCCGGCCCGCTCTGAAGCCGGACCGCCTCCCCGTGGTTCTTCAGCAGCCGGTCTCCCGAATTACCCGGAGAACCCGGCGGCGAAGCCGGAGGCAACAGGTCTGCTGGCCTCTGCTTAGGGCGTGGCCGCAGCTCCGGCAGAACAAAAGGAGACTTCCGGGGCGGAGCCTCCGGTCTCGCTGTCTGAACCAATGCCTGAGCCTCATCCGCCGATATCCCGTAGCTATGGAATAGGGCGGGCAGGCCGCCGGCATAACCAGAGCCGACCGCGCTGAATTTCCATTCGCTCCGATACCGGTAGAGCTCCCCGGCAACGATAGCAGTTTCCACCGTATAACCGTTACCCAGCGGATAACGGAGCAGCTCCGTTCCGTCCGCAGCGCTCATGATCCGCAGATAGGCGCCGTCCAAGGAAGAGAAGCTCTGCTGCCGCTTCACGGCTTCATGAATCGTCAGCGCAAACGTAATGCGCTCGTACTCCGCAGGAATCTGGTCCAGCCGGACAGCGATTTGTGCGTGTTCCGCCATGCCTGTGCTGCTCTGTTGCTCAGGCGGCAATAGAGCTACAGACTGATCATCGGCAGCGGGATGCCCATAGAATATGAGATCCGCCGCAGAAGAGACCCGCTGTGTCTCTGTAAGCAGAACAGCAGAGCTATCAATCTCAATCCCGGCTCCCGCAGCCTGCCAGCCCAGGCCAATGATGAGATGCGTGAGGCGGGGGTTGTCTTTGGTTAAGCTGTATTTTTGCCCCTTGATAAGCTCAAGTGTCATGAGAACCAGCCTTTCCTATGAGTAGTTCAAGCTTGTATAAGTGCACGGGCAGAATCAGAATCTGCCCCGGCTTCCGGCATCCAGGTTCGGACCGTTCAGATCCGTCAGCCGCTCCAGGCATTGCTCGTAGATCCGTACAATATCCTGTATCTTCTGGAACTCGGGGTCCGAGGGGCCCAGGTTGTCCATGAACATGCGCTGCAGAATTTCTTTGTAAAAGGAGATACGGCTCCCCACCAGTTTGCCTTCGTAGTCAATGACCTCTTCAATCGAGTGCTGCTGAACAAATTCCATCAGGTCGTCTGCAGGATTACCGCGCGGCTCGCGTTCATTGCGTGCGGCAACCGGCGCGTTGACATTATCCAGATTGACGGTGGAGCGTATATCGGTGAACAGAATCCCTTCCTTGGCCAGCATCACCTGAAAAGGCTTGTGCTTGAACAGCTCCTGCGCAACCAGCGTACACATCGCCTGATTCCGCAGCAGCATCCCGTCAAACGGATGAAGCACCCACCCTCTGTCATCCCGGTACAGGCTGAACGTGAAGTACTCACCGCCGTACTCATATTTCAGGTTAATCGAACTCTCTGAGGTAAGCTCATATTGAAATGCATCCATTCCGGGTTACGCCTCCTGTATCTACTATGAATTTCTATTAGCATAGCAGAAAATGGGGAATCTTGGAGAGAGGATTTTAGCCTAAATGAAAGAACCTCTTTCCGCACAAGAGGCTCGTACATTCGCTGTCTATTCTTCTTCACGCTAAAGGGGGGATTTGCAGGGTGGCCCGCAGGCCGTGGCCGGTGTTACTCTCCAGAACAAGCTTACCCTTATGAGCTTCAGCGATGCGGGCGACCATCGGGAGGCCAAGCCCGTGGCCCTGACGGACGGGGCGGGTCCGCTTCCCGGAGTAAGGCAGCAGGATCAGCTCCGGCAAAAGCTCTGACGGAACCCCAGGCCCGTCATCGGATACGGATAGACAGCATTCCGGCTCCTTCGGGTTCGGACTGCGGGAGACCGTTACCGTAATCCGCCTGCCGTCCGGATTATGGCGGATGCTGTTCTGGACCAGATTGCTTACCGCACGGTACAGCAGTTTCTCGTCGCCCATCACTTGCAGACGTTCGTCCATAATGCACAGGTCCAGTGAATAACGCTCCTCCAGGCCGTTATTGATGGTGTCAGATACCACGGTCCGGGCCAGTGCGGATAAGCGGACCGGCTTAAGCTGCAACGGCTGCATGTCATACTCCAGCATCGAGACGAGGTTCAAGTCGCTGACCAGCGATCTTAGCTGCTCTCCTTGGCGGCGGATGATGGCAGCCTGCTGGCGTTGCTCTCTGGTCAGATTATCCTGCTCCTCCAGATTGCTCGCGTAGCCCAGGATCATCGAGAGCGGAGTACGGATGTCATGGGAGATCCCGGCGATCCAGTTCGAGCGGGCTTCATCCCGTGATTTCAGCTGCGTGTTCCTGGTCTGCAGGGTAGCGGAAGCCGAATTAATGCTCTCGGACAAATCGCTGAAGATCCCAGCGGTCTCCAGGTTAACCGGTTTGTCTTTGGCCAGGGCATGAATGCTGTTGATCAGGGGCCGGATACGGCGGATCAGCCGGGTGCCGATGAACAAGGAGAGGGCTACAGCTAGTACCACGTTGCAGACCAGTAGCAGCAGCACCCTTAAGGGAAGGGAACGCAGCCAGTCGGTCAAGTATTCGAGCTGATATTTTTCATATGAATATTTGGGATAGCCCACGACGAGAAGTCCTTCCGGATGCTCCCAGATGTACACAGGATACTCCAGCAAGTAGTAGCGTGAGAATTTCGCCACCTCTACGATGTTGTAAGCGCGCGGAATCTCCGGCGGCAACTGCTCACTCCATGTCACCTTGCCGTCTGCATCCAGCAGCATGGCCCAGGCCCGGTTCTGCTGAAGCAGCGCTGCCGCCTTGGGATCAAGGGAATACTCGCCGTCAGAACCTTGCAGAGCTGAGGATATCTCCTGCACAACCTTTTCCGGTGAAGCCTCCTGATGGGTCTCCTTGAAGATCAGCGAACCGAGCAGAATCAGATTGAACAGGAGCAGCAGTGTAGAGACCAGCAGGGTAGAACCTACGAATTTGCGTAAAATCCGGACCGCACTGTCCATTAGAGCGCCTCCTGCACCATGAGCTTATATCCAAGGCCTCTGACTGTCAGCAATTGCTCTGGCTTCGAGGGGTCTGCTTCGATTTTCTCGCGGATACGCCGGATATGTACCATTAATGTGTTCTCATACCCGTAGCTGTCATCCCCCCATACCGCCTGGCAGAGCGCATCGCTGGTCACAATCCGGCCGTGGTTCTCATATAGCTTGACCAGAATGGCGTGCTCTTTAGCCGTCAGTGGAAGCTCCTGGCCTTCTCTTAGTACCACAGCGCTGTCCAGATCTACCACCTGTTTACCAACTCTGAAGGCAGGCAGCCGCTCTGGTATGGAAGGCGCATATACCCGCTTCAGCACAGCGCTCAGACGCAGCATTAACTCCCGCGGCAGGAATGGCTTAACGATATAATCATCGGCCCCCAGTCCCAGTCCCAGCAGCCTGTCCTCATCCTCACCGCGCGCTGACAGGAAGAGAACCGGCATCCCGGAGAAGGTGCGTATGGCGGAGAGAAGCGAGAACCCGTCCCCGTCCGGCAGCATCACATCGAGAATGGCGATATCCGGTTTCTCCTGGCGGCACATGGCGAGGGCACAGCTATAATCTCCAGCCGTATAGATGCGGTAATACCCTTCTTTTCGTAAAAAGAGCTCGATCATCTCACGTATCTTCGGTTCGTCCTCAACGATCATTATTTTGCGGTTCTTCATCGTATTCAATCGTCATCACCCATGAATTAGTATACACGATCAGGCGTTGAAGAATGGGAGGGGCCGGAGTATTTAAGGTAGGCGTAAGGTTATCTTCAGTCTGTAGCAAGGGAAGGCCTCTATGCTTGGAAGCAAGAGTCAACTTGACAGAAATGGAGCTGAACTGGAGCCTATGAACACTCATCCAATGATAGAGACACAGCAATTGACCAAGACCTATGGGGGAACACCACGGGTCGATCAGGTGAATCTGAAGGTGCAGCAGGGAGAGATCTTTGGCTTCCTCGGTCCGAATGGAGCAGGGAAGACGACTACGCTCAAGATGCTGTTGGGACTGGTGCAGCCCACCCAGGGAACAGTTAAGCTGTTCGGCCAAGAGCTGCGGAACCACCGGCTGGAGATTCTGAACCGGACGGGTTCCCTGATCGAGTCGCCTTCCTATTACGGACATCTGACAGGTCTTGAGAATTTGAGAGTGATGCAGCGGCTGCGCAGCCTGCCCGCCAAGAATATCGATAAGGTGCTGCAGATTGTGCGGCTGGATAATCACCGCCATAAGCCTGCCGGGCAATATTCACTCGGAATGAAGCAGCGCCTGGGTCTGGCGATAGCCCTGCTGGCTTTCCCCAGTCTGCTCATACTGGACGAGCCCACCAATGGTCTTGATCCTGCGGGGATCGGAGAGATCCGGGAGCTGATTAAATCCTTGCCTGCCCAGTATGACATGACGATTGTGGTATCCAGCCATCTGTTGTCCGAGATCGAGCAGACTGCTACCTCGGTTGGAATTATCAGTGACGGCAAGCTGCTGTTCCAGGGGACGATGGCTGCGCTTCAGGCGCAGAACCGGGCGGCGGTTCACTTTCGGATTGATGATCCAGCCAGGGCAGTAAGGATACTGTCGGAGCACGGGTACCGGCCCAGAATGCAAGAGGGGCAGCTGGTGTTCAGTGCCATGCCTGACTCTGAGGTGGCGCGGATCAATGAGATCCTGGTGTCAGGCCAGCTTGCTGTGAGCCGGATCGTGGAGTCGAGGAAGAGCCTGGAGGATATCTTCCTGGATCTTACCGGAAAGGAGCGGAGCCTGTGACGAGAGCCTTGTTCCTCGAATATTACAAAATCCGGCGGAGAAAGGTGTGGGCGATGCTGACGCTCTTTCTGGCCGCCGAGCTGGGCTGGGCGGCCATGTCCATAAGCATCTCGATCTCGCGGAGTGCAGACAATGCCGCCTGGGAAGCGCTGATTTTCAGCCTCTCGTCCATGAACGGGCTGTTCCTGCCGATTCTGTCGGCGATTGTGGTGTCAAGGATTTGCGACATGGAGCATAAAGGGGATACCTGGAAAATGCTGATGACCACCTCTGTCGGACGCCAGGCGGTCTATGCCGCCAAATTCGTCTGTGCCGGAAGTCTGATTCTCTACGGCATTCTGGCCCAGGTTGTTTTTATTGCCGGCCTTGGCATGTTCCATAGACTCGCAGAACCGCTTCCGGCAGGCCTGCTGCTTCAGTTCACTGCGGGTACTCTGATTGCCAGTCTGCTGATTATTGCCATGCAGCAATGGATATCGCTGGTGGTGAAGAATCAGGCGTTTGCCCTATGTCTTGGCATGCTGGGCGGATTCCTGGGGACGACCGCAAGCCTATTCCCAGCCGCTGTCCGGCAGATGATCGTCTGGTCTTATTATTTGGATCTCAGTCCGGTGACTTATCTCTATCAAGCTTCTGCCGGGTCATATATTACAGGGACAATACCTGTCCTTCAATGCATTACAGCTTTAGTTATTACACTGCTGCTGTATGTGGGCGGAAATGCCCATATCTCAAGACAAGCGATATAAGGAGGGAACTTATGCTCAGAAGTGTTGCTGCCGAATGGCCCAAGCTGCGCCGCTCGCGGATGGGACTGGTGCTGGTCAGCCTGCCTGTGGTCAGCCTGATGATCGGCTGTGCCAACTTTGTTATGAATCGTGAGGCGCTCGAAGGCGGCTGGTTTAGCCTGTGGACGCAGGTCAGCTTATTTTACGGGGAGTTCTTCCTGCCAATTCTGATTGCCATTTGCTGCGCCTTTGTCTGCCGGCTGGAGCATGTGAACCGGAACTGGAATATGATTTTGGCTGCTCCAGTATCCGTAACCGGCATCTTTATAGCCAAGCTTGTTATTGTAGGCGCGCTGATTGCCGGAGCGCAGGCGCTATTCCTTCTAATGTATTGGGCGGCAGGACAGATGCTGTCTTTGACGGGGGCTTTTCCGCTGGACATCATCCTATGGACCTTTCGCGGCTGGGTGGCTTCGCTCAGCATTGCCGCTCTGCAGCTCGGCTTGTCCATCCGTATCCGCAGCTTTGCCACGCCGGTCGGAATCAGCCTGTGTGCGGTTTTTGTCGGGCTGGGCCTGTATGTGCTGAAGCTGGGGCTGCTGTTTCCTTATTCACTGCTGACCATTGGTATGGGCGTGCTTACCCAGCGCGGGCTGACAGCTATGGAGAATCTGCTGTTTTTCTCCATGAGCGGAGTGTATCTGGTCATCCTGTCGGCCTGGTCTATCCGCCGGATGAAATATAGTGCAGCGGCGTAAGTTCCGCCCCAAATGCAGAACATAATGAAGGAGCTGTCTCGGAAGCCGTGAAACGGCTGCTTGGGATAGCTCTTTATGATGGAGAAGATTTAGCGTGAGCACTTGGGGGAGGGGAACACTTCGCCAATGTATGCTGTTTTTCGCATACATTCAGGCCACACGCCTGCACGTCAGCAAATGTATGCTGTTTTTCGTTCCCGCAATAAAAGGGGCTGTCAATTTTGGGACAGCCCCTAATTCTACCGGCTAATACCGGACGGAATTGGCATGACAAGCGGCTTAGACTTTTATATACGAGAATTACTCCGGATGCCCGTTGCTCATCCAGCTATCCACGTGCAGGTCCCCGGCATAGTTCTCACGCGCGGTTATTTCCGCGAGCTTCTGCTCAGCTTCTTCACGGGTGGCAAACCCCCCCATGACAGCGGCGAAATCACCGGAGGCAGTCTTCAGGAAGGTGACATCATCCTCCAGATAGACCTCTTCCATGATAGCCAGTGATTCTCCCTGCGGCATTCCTTCGCTGCGTACATAATAGACTTCTTTAGGTGCAGCGGCCTTGCCCTCTGCTGTCAGCTTAAGCTCAAGCGTACCCGGATTACTGAACTCGGTCAGGGTATGGCGGGTGCCTTCCTTCAGTTCAACCACGAACCGCATGGCGGAGTCGTCCAGGATGATATTTCTGTAGACATCGCTGACCAGCGGAGAGGCGATCATATCCTGCTCCAGTGCGTCATAATCGAAGCTGCGGACGCCGCCAAAAGTGAAGATCAGACGGTTCGGAGCCTCCCGCTGGTCGACAGTATAGGAAGGTACACTAGCGGCTGTATTACCTTCCTGATTGAATACGATGCGAATCGTATCCTCAGCGGTCACCGTGCTTACGGCAGCGCCGTCAGTACGCTCGCCTCCAGACCCGAATTGCAGCACTTTCACGATGCTTCCCACTACAGGAACCTTGGAGAGGGCGCTTGCCACATCCGGGATATTCAACACCAGCAGACAAGCTATGAGGGCTGCGGCCGCCGAGCCTAACCATCGCAAGCGTACGGTTCTTTTACTGCGGGCCGCTGCTTTATTCTGCGCTTCCACCAGAACGTCTCCGAGCTGTGCGGGAATTTCGATCTGTGTATAACGGTCTTTTCCTGTCATATTCCCTCGACCTCCCCATCCTTTAAGTGAGCTTTCAGTTTGCCGATGATCCGGTAGAACCTGGTCTTGACGGTGTTCTCCGGCAGCTCCAGAATGTCCGCCATGTCCTTGAAGCGCAGATCCTCAAAAAATTTCAGGATAATATACGCCTTCTCCTCGGGCAATAGTCTGTCCAGAGCCTGGTACAGATCCAGCTTCTCCTCCAGTGGAACTGCATGCTCATCCCCGGCATAGCTCTGCGAGTGATCCTCCATGTAAGTAACCCGTTTGTTCCGGTTAAGATGGTCAATAGCGGTGTTGATGACAATCCGGGTCATCCAGGTCTCGAAATACTGCGGTGTCTTCATCCTTCCGAAGGCAAGATACCCTTTGTAGGTAGCCTCCGAGACGATTTCGAGCGCTTCATGCTCGTTTTTGACATAACAGTAGGCCTTGCGGAACAGGTTGTTCCGGCAGTCTTGAAGTTGTTCAGCGAATCGTTGGGGTACTTGCGGCTGGGCTTTCAGTTCGTTCACTCCTTTATGGGCTTCTTGAAGCACTTGATTGAACATTAGACCGTTAAGGGGTGAGAATAGTTTCAACATCCTGCAAAAAGAATAAACCTGCGGGCAAGGAGCCGCAGGTTTTAGAAGATCTATTGTTTCTGCCTAAGAGTTACCTTGTCTCCAGATAGGCGATGCCCAGCGCGCCGGTGACGGGGTTGCGGTAGGTCTCGCAGGCCACATCGAAGACCTCGCCGATTAATTCCTTAGTCAGAATATCCTCAGGGACTCCGCTGGCGGCGACCCGGCCTTCCTTCATGACATAGAGATAGTCACAGTATTCGGCGGCCAGGGTGAGATCATGGAGGGCGGCGAGAATGCCGATGTCCAGCTTTTTGACAATATTCAGAATCTGCAGCTGGTATTTGATATCGAGATGGTTGGTCGGTTCGTCCAGAATCATGAATTCCGGCTGCTGGGCCAGCACACGCGCCAGAATGACACGCTGCTTCTCGCCGCCGGATAAGGAGTTATAGCTGCGGCTTGTATGCCCCTCCAGATTGACCTTGCGGAGTGCTGCAGAGATAATGTCAGCATCCTGTTGGGTATCGGTTTCCAGCATCCCTTTGTGGGGCGTCCGGCCCATCGCCACCATCTCACGGACGGTGAAGTCGAAGCTCAGCTCGTTGAACTGGCCGACTACGCCCAGCTTCTGGGCAACAAGCTTCGGGCTGGCCTTGATCACATTAAGCTCAGAAAGGAAGACCTCTCCCTGACGGGGCTTGATGACCTTGTAGATGCTTTTGAGCAGCGTCGATTTGCCGCAGCCGTTCGGGCCGATCAGGCCAACGAATTGCTTGTTTTGCACCCTCAGCGAGACCTCCTGCACAATCCTCGCCTCACCGAAAGAGACACTTAGCCGTTCAACATTCAGATTCATCAGCTTTTCCCTCCGAAGGCATAGCCTTTTCTAATCAGCATGTACATGAACATCGGTGCGCCAATCAAGGCGGTAATGATCCCGATCGGCAGCTCCACATTCGGTACGATGGTCCGGGCAATGACATCCGTCCAGATCAGGAAGATCGCTCCGAACAGAATCGACGCCGGCAGCAGCCTGCGGTGGTCCGAGCCCACCAGTCCCCGCACCAGATGGGGGATAATCAGTCCCACGAAGCCGATCATCCCGCAGCTTGCTACCATAACTCCGGTAATCAGCGCGGTGAGAATCATGTAGACTCTGCGGTAGGCACCCAGATGAATGCCCAGCGTAACCGCCGCTTCATCTCCGAGCAGCATGGCATTCAGCACACGGAACTGCGAGAGGAACAGGATAACGGCGAGCAGGACGGTAACCGAGATCAGCGGCAGCTTGTCCCAGCTGGAGGCGGCCAGGCTGCCCATCGTCCAGAAGGTAACCGTCTTGATGCCTTCGGCATTGTTCGCGAAATAGACAATGAAGTTGGCGAAGGCGGTACATAGAGCGTTAATGACCATCCCGGCCAGCACCAGCTTGACGGAGGTCATTTTGCCGCCTGCACTGGCGAGTGTGAGGACCAGCAGAGAAGCGCCAACCGCCCCTGCAAAAGCCCAAAAGGCGACTCCCGACTGGCCGAGCAGCCCCATCGAGCCGAAGCCGATCAGGATGGCGAAGGTTGCGCCCAGCGAAGCGCCGGAGGAAATACCGAGTATGTATGGATCAGCCAGAGGGTTCTGCACCGCTGCCTGCATGATCGTCCCGCACAGCGTAAGTCCGGCGCCGATGAACATCGCCATCAGGACACGCGGGAAGCGGATTTTCCAGATAATATCGACGAACGAACCGGAGGTCAGATCCTGCATATCTCCAATCTGGATGCCTGTGATGTGATGCAGCAGAATCCGGTAGGATTGTGAGACAGGAATGTCCACCTGGCCGAAGGAGACTGCAGCTCCGGCAGACAGCAGGGTAATAATGAACAGGACGCCTATAACAGCCATGAAGCCATAACGGGAATGAATGAGAGATTGCTTAGGCTGTGAAGGTACGGCTAGATCAGTATGCATGACAATGGGAAGGCTCCTTTACATTAGAGGATTAGTATGGACTGACTCATCAGATGACACTGTGAGCAGGATATCTTAGCATGTTCTTAAATATAAGGTATACTGAGAACGATTGTCAATGATAATAATTCTCATTGACATGTTGTCCAACTTTCTATATTCTACGGAGGTATTCCTTGCAAGGCCATAGGCTTAATGCCATTCCCGCAGGGGAACTAACGTACATACAGAAAAGGGGACCTAAGAGAATGAAGAAAATATTCAAAAGATATGTACCGCTGCTGGCGGTTCTGGTGATGGCGGTTATGCTGGCGGCTTGTTCTTCCAACGCAGGTAATGAGAAGGAAGCGGCGGCAACGGCTGCACCTGCATCAGCCAGTCCAGCACCGGCGGAGACTGCACAGCCGGCCAAGACGGTATATCCGCTTACAATTGAGAACCACACGAATAACGGTGAAGGCACCGAATGGACGGCTAAATCGCAGACCTTCGATAAAGCTCCCGAGAAGGTAGTAGCGAATACCCAAGGTGCGGCGGAACTGCTGATTAAGCTGGGGCTTACCGACAAAATGGTCGGGGTTGCGGCTCTCTACGGTGCAGGCGATCCGGCAGTTCAGGAAGAGTTCAAAAAGATTCCTGTCATCTCCCAAGACTATGCCAGCAAAGAGCTGGTTGTAGGCAGAGGCCCGGATCTGGTGATGGGCCGCGGCGGCCTGTTCGCAGATGCGGATTGGGGAGTAGGGACGGTAGGCGGACTCAACGAGCTGGGCATCAAGACCTTCGTGCAGAGCACCAGTCTGCAAGGGGCAACGCTAGACAGCCTGTATAAGGATATTGAACAGCTAGGCCAGATCTTTGATGTGCAGGAGAAGGCCACGGCGTACATCGCAGAGCTGAAGGAGCGTGCAGCGAAGCTGAAGGAGGGAGTGGCAGCCACAGGCGCCAAGACCTTCGCTTATGTATCAGACGGAGGCAACGGCGCAATCGCTGTCTATAGCGGGAACGTGGATACTTTTGCGGGAGATGTGCTGGGATTGCTAGGACTGACCAACAGTTACGCCGATGTGACCGGTGAGATCAGCAAGGAGCAATTGATCGCCACCAACCCCGATGTCATGCTGATCTCTGTGTATACAGGCGGTATTGATGCTGACCAGTCGATAAAGGCGTTCTATGCCGATCCGTCACTACAGAGTCTGAAGGCTATCCAGAACAAAGCGATCTATAAGATTGACTTCAACCAATTCTGGGGCTACAGCTATTCCATCTTTGACGGGGCGGAGAAGCTTGCGTCTGAGCTGGCTGCTGCGAAGTAAGCCGAAGCTAATATTAGTCTGATAAAAAAACAGCCTGAGCTGTCACTCTAACGGGTGACGGTTCAGGCTGCTTTTGGTATTCTCATAGATATTCATTACGACTTGCTGGATCGGGAGTTCCTTGACGGATATATCCGAGAAGGCATGCTTGCGGGAGATGCTCTCCAGAAAATCGCTGATTGAGATCCGGGCGGTGTCTACCTCAAGCGTAATCTGGAGGTCGGAGGGGCGTTCCATGACCTTGGTCCAGTCATTGTCGAAAAGGGTGTCCCGCACAGACTCGTTAAATGTAAAGCTCACGCGCTTCTTCTCCCCGAGGAACAACTTCAGCCGCTGCAGCGAGTCATCAAACACCTTCTCGCCGTGATTAATGACAATTACCCGGTGGGCTAACTCCTCCACATCCTCCAGATCATGGGTGGTGAGAATGCAGGTCATGTTCTGCTGCTTGTTCATCTGGCGGATGAATTCGCGGATTTTGAGCTTGGCGATCACATCCAGCCCGATGGTCGGCTCATCCAGGAACAGAATGTCCGGCTGGTGCAGCATCGCCATGACGAACTCGCATTTCATACGTTCGCCAAGCGACAGCACGCGGGTGGGCTTCTCCATCACTCCGAATATATCCAGCAGCGTTGCCAGCTCGTCCAGCCGGTTGCTGAAATCCGTGGCTGAGATACCATAGATCGCTTTGTTCATCTTGAAGCTGTCGATGGGCGGAATATCCCAGATGAGCTGGGATTTCTGGCCGAAGACGGCCCCGATGGTGCGGACATAATGCTTCCGGTCCCGGGCCGGGGAATAGCCGAGTACTTCAATCTCCCCGCTGGTCGGGTAGAGCGCGCCGCAGAGCATTTTGATCGCAGTGGATTTGCCTGCCCCGTTCGGACCCAGCATCCCGCAGATTTCACCCTGCTTAATGGCGAAGCTGATATCGTTCACGGCCTGGACAGAGACCGCTTCACGCCGGAAAAAGCTCGTAAAGGTCTGCCCCATGCCTGCGCCCCGCTTATAGGTGGTATAGGACTTCGTTAAATGTTTGACATTGATCACCGGCATCAGCCGCCAACCCCCTCATATAATCTGATCATGTGCCGGTATACCCAAATGCCTGCCCATAGAAAGACAAAGCAAGGCAGAATCGCGATAAAATCACCGGCCTGTACCCGGCCAAGCAGTGCGGAGGCCGGGAGGTAGCCAACCATCCCCACGGGAATGATCAGCGTAGCTGCCGCCTGCACCGCCTTCGGGAAGATCGGCAGCGGATATTTGCCGACATGCAGCACACTGTCCGCCAGCTCGGAAATCCGCGAATTGCCAACCCATTTGAAGGACATCGCCGCCATCATCAGCGATAATCCGGCGAGTACAGCCGTCCCGGCCAGGAACATTCCGGTGAATTGCAGCCAGGCGAGGGCGGAGATGGCGCCGATATGCATAGCGGAGAAGATGAATAAGGCAGCCCCGCCCAGGAATAATCCGACACTCTCTACAGAGAAGGTAGTTGCTACAATGTAGAAGAGCGGATTCAGCGGCTTGAGCAGAATGATCTCGAAGCTGCCCTCCCTCACATGCGACATCGTTGTCCACAGCAAGCCTCCGAAGACCAGACTGGAGAGACCGCTGGACATGGTGAATATAGACTGAATCAACAGCACCTCATACAAGCTCCAGCCGGGAAAGCTGGTGCCCGCCCGGTAGATTAACAGCGTCACCAGCGGAAACAGAATGTTGCCGACGAGTGTAATCAGACTGCTGACGATGAAGTTCATCCGGTAGGCCGAAGCGGTCTGGATAGCAGAGTACATACACTGCTTGTATACATCTACATATTTTTTCATAACAGGAACGTTCCTTTCCCTCCGCGTATTCATGCGCCAACCGCCGTGAACTGCTTCATTGCCCGGCGGCGGACCAGCTCATTACAGCCGAACATCACCAGCACAGCGGCCGCCTGCATGCCTACAGCTTCGGGAAGAGATAACTCAAGACCGCCCAGTGAATAATGCCCGGTGAAGACCATGGCAGGCATATAAGCAATGTACTGGAAAGGCAGGAACAGCTGGGTGACCTGAAGCCAGTGCGGGAAGAAATCAAGCGGAATCAGCGCTCCCGAGAAAATACCCGACACCAGCATGAAGGCGCTGCGAATCCCGCCGGATTGCACCAGCCAGAAGGAGGTCAGGCCAATCGTATAATTAACATAGAAGTTCATAAGAAAGGCAAGCAGCACAGATACCAGTGTCCATGGGAGGCTTGCCGGCCGCATGTCGATCCCGAAAATATAGATGAAGATCAGCAGGCAGGGCAGGAACTCAAATAAGAAGCCGAGCATCCGGTGCCCCAGCTTCTGGAACAAGGCGAAGGAACGGTGATGCACCGGGCGCAGATGGAAGGTGAGGAATTTGCCGGTGCGCACCAGCATCGACAGATTCCAGTCGGCAAAATCCATAATAAGATACCCGATCAGCGCCGTGGCCCCGAAATAGCGGATCATTTGCTGGAGATCAAGCCCGCCGAGCGTAGTCTGCCCGCCATAGACTGCTGTCCAGATGAAATATTGCACCATGAAATAGACCGGGCCGACAATAACAGAGACCAAGGAATGGGTGCGGTAGGCACTCCATTCCTTGTAGGTAACCTCTGCAACGGCCCGGCAGATGAGCCAGTTATGCTTGAGACGGTTCATTACATCAGTCCTGACCAGATTACATTGGTTACATTGAACAGGGCTTCCGCATACCAGTTATCGTCCGTGAAGGGCACGAACCACACGGCCGTGAGCTGCTCCACCGGATCGATTACCATACAGCAGGCACCTGCTCCTTCATGAAAATAACTGCCCTCGGAATAGAGGAATGCGGGGCCTCTCCGCATATCCAGCCCAATGCCATAGCTCCGGTCTTTGACATTGTTGCCCCAGCAGTAATCAGGCTTGCCATAGAGTGTGCGGGTGGTGAGCTTCTCTACGGCTTTACGGCCGATAATCCGCGTATCCCCCAAGGTTCCCATGCCCAGGAGCATATTGGCGAAGCGGGTGAGGTCCGCAGTAGTAGAGACCAGTCCCCCGCCTGTACTGGATACGTTCTTCCACAGCTTCTCTGCTGGAGGTTCTTCCTGCTGTAAGCCATGGATCAGGTCATGGAGCTGCTTTTCTTTGCGTTCATTTCTTATAATGAAGCGCCCTGCTAATTCGGGAGTCGGCTCCCACATCGTGTCCTTCATGCCGAGCGGCTGCAGGATCTGCTCCTCTATGTACTGTTCAGCGGAAATACCTGTGACCTTCTTAATGATCTCACCAAGAATACAGAAACCGAAGGAGCAGTATTGCCATTCCTCACCGACGGGTTTGTCGATCCCGCAGCTCAGTGCAGCTGTGATCCAGTCCAGTTCACCGTCCTCCGGCTTATACTTGTCGAAATATTCGCCAATCAGCTCCCAGTAAGACTTGTGATAAGGAATCATGCTGCCCGCACAGTCAGGGAACAGGCCGGAGGTATGCGTAAGCAGGCTGTAGATGTCGATTTTATTGAACGGCTCCACGTTAAACGGTTCCAGAAAGGCACCCACGGGAAGGTCAAACCGGAGAATGCCATCCTCTACGAGCTTGGCTATCGCCACAGAGGTAACCGCCTTGGTGATGGATGCGATGCGATGAACGGTTGTCGGCAACAGCGGGTCCGTCTTGTCTTTGCGGTAGGACAGGGGGCCGATGGCACCGTTCATGAACGTCTTGCCGTACCGGGAGACGCTGTAAGCGGCTGCCTGAATTTTGTTCTCGTCGATCAATTTCTGAAAGAGGGTATGGAGTACCCCGATTCTTGATGCGTCATAGTGAACCTCTGCCGGTGAGCAGTCGGTAATGCCGGGAGTGTGCAGCATAAGTAGATGATTCCTCCTTAAAGTTTGTAGATAAATGAAAGCGCCCTCACTTTTAGTATATATTCCATATAGTGGATCGTACAATGGGGAGTTTATTTTATAGTCAATTTATCCGGCCAAAAGCAGGGGAGTAGAGGCGCCGCAGAGAAATACACACATATACATATTCACAGAATGGAAGGACAAGGAATGAAGTTATGACAACAAAGCCGTTAACCAAAAGTATTACGTTCCTGCAAGCGCTGGCCCTGGTGGTCGGGATGATTATCGGATCGGGGATTTTTTTGAAGCCCGGAATTGTATTGAATAATGCGGGTAGTCCGTGGATGAGTATTCTGGCCTGGGGTGTTGGAGGGATCATTACCCTGGCGTCGGCGCTGAGTGTAGCGGAGATTGCGGCTGCCATTCCGAAGTCGGGAGGTCTATATACTTATTTAAGTGAATTGTACGGCGGGGTGTTCGGATATCTGCTCGGCTGGGTGCAGGCGGTGATTTCCTATCCGGCTTCTGTGGCGGCGCTGGCGATTGCTTTTGCTACCTACTCCGGTTACTTCCTGCCGCTGAATGGATGGCAGCAGAAGCTGCTTGCGGTGGGCATTCTAGCCTTCATTCTGCTGATGAATGTCATCGCGACGAAGTTCGGCGGGATCATTCAGACGGTAGCCACGGTCGGGAAGCTGATTCCGGTAGCAGGCATTGTGGGCGTCGGGCTGTTCTCGGATCTGGCTCCCGGCTTCGGCGGCATCAGTACAGCGGCAGCAGGGGCAGGCTTCGGGGCTGCGGTGCTCGGCACTCTCTGGGCCTATGACGGCTGGATCAGCGTGACCAATATGGCGGGAGAGATCAAGGACCCGGCCAGGACGCTGCCCAAAGTCATTTCGATCGGTGTTGTTTTTGTTATCGCCGTATATGTATTGTTCAATATTGCGGTGTTCCAGGCGCTGCCCTATGACCAGATTGTGTCATCCCAGACTCCGGGAGCCGATGCGGCAGAGGCGCTGTTCGGGAGCGGCGGCGGAGCCTTCATTACGGCAGGCATTATCATCTCTGTGCTGGGTGCGCTGAACGGTTATCTCATGACCGCAGCGCGGGTGCCGCAGGCGATGGGGGAGCGGGGACAGCTTCCGTTCTCCAGGGTGCTGAGCAGCATTCATCCGAAGTTTCAGACGCCGGCGAATGCGCTTGTTTTTCAGAGTGTGCTGGCGGTAGTCTATATCTTCTCGGGAACCTTCAATACGCTGACGGATCTGCTGGTGTTCGTGCTCTGGATCTTCTTCACCATGGGCGTGTTCGGAGTGTTCCTCCTACGCAGGAAGGTGCCGCCCGTACAAGGCCGCTATCGCGTGCCGCTCTATCCGTTCACCCCGATTCTTGGCGTTGCAGGGGGTCTCTATATCCTGGCCAGCACGATCATCAGTGATCCGCTGCGCTCGCTTATAGGGATTGGCATCACGCTTGCCGGACTCCCGGTGTATGTGGTGATGATGCGGAAGAATCGCGTGTAAACAGCAGTTCATAGCTGAGTGTGAGAAAGTTTTAATAAAACAGTTGACAAGCGCCCGTTCAAAAAAGTATACTATGAAAGTACTTTTGAGCGGACGCAGTCAGCTTAGAGATTATCGTCTAGAGAATCATACATAGACACCATACGGACTCTTAGCTCAGTTGGTAGAGCAGTAGACTCTTAATCTATTTGTCCAGGGTTCGAGCCCCTGAGAGTCCATCCCTTAAGAAACGGCAGAAATGCCGTTTTTTTGCTGTTTTGAGAGAGATGTGCGGTAAACCGAATACACTGGGTCGTGTGTAGGCGCAAGGCGCCAATGTAATCGAAAAACCGATTACATTGAGCCGTGTGTAGGCGCGTGGCGCTAATTCCGCAAGTAGGCTTACCTCTATATATGCTCGGCAAGCTGCACCTCGAAGCCGTCGGGGTCCAGGATATAGAAGAAGCGCAGGCTGGGATTCGGCGCGATGGGACCGCGGGCTACCGGAATTCCTTCCTTACTAAGCTCCGCCATAGCCTTGTCCAGCGATCCGACCTCGAAGCCTACAGACACTCCGCATTCCGGCTTCAACGGCGGGTCACTACCCTCTATCAACTCAAGCTTCGGCTGCCCCTCTACCCCCAACATGACGATCTGCTTCCCTCTGCTCTCGAATCTGCGCTCCACCGGAAGCCCTAGAATTCTGTGATAGAAATCAAGGGAAGCCTCCAGATTGCGTACCCTGAGTGTAATCCAATTCATCGTGAGCTCCATCATGATCCATCCTTTACTGTACAATTCAATCGTTGCTAATATTAGCTATCCGCATATTTTAACATATTCGATAAGGAGGTTATAGTAATGAACATAACAACTATAGAAGCTGGCGGTACAATCATTGCTGTAGTGAGCGGCAACGAAGCCGTGGTGTGTGATGTCCGGAGTGCGCTGGATCTGATGGCAACGGTACGCTATGAGACGGATTGCGACCGGATAGTGATCCATAAGGCGCTGCTGAGCGAGGAGTTCTTCGACCTCAAGACAAGGCTGGCCGGTGAGATTCTGCAGAAGTTCATTAACTATCAGGTAAAGGCAGCCGTGGTCGGTGATTTCAGTAGCTATACCAGCCGCAGTCTGCGTGATTTCATCTATGAATGCAACCAGGGGAAGGATATATTTTTCGTAGCGGATGAGCAGCAGGCAGTTGAGCGGTTGAGCCGGGTCTAGATTCTCGCAGCGTCAGAGCAGGGTGTTGCATCCCGTAGTCCAAGCCTCTATGCAGCTCATACTGGAACCGGAAACCCCGGATATGATAAGCTCATGGAATCAGGGCAGCCCTGAACTAAGGAGGGGAAAGATATGAGCAGCTTAATGGCAGGTGAGATCTATTCCGGGTTTCAAGTGATACGCAAGGAGTACATACGGGAAATCGAATCCTCCGTATACACGCTGGAGCATCAGCAGAGCGGCGCACGGCTGCTCTATGTACAGAATCAGGATGACAATAAGGTGTTCAGTGTTACGTTCCGGACTCCGCCTGCGGACAGCACGGGCGTGTTTCACATTCTGGAGCATTCGGTTCTGTGCGGCTCGGACAAATTCCCGGTGAAGGAACCGTTCGTGGAGCTGCTGAAGGGCTCGATGAAGACGTTCCTGAACGCCTTTACCTTTGGCGATAAAACAATGTATCCGGTAGCCAGCCAGAATGACCAGGATTTCGCCAATCTGATGGAGGTTTATCTGGACAGCGTCTTTCAGCCGAATATTTACAGTCAGCCGGAGATCTTCGAGCAGGAGGGCTGGCATTATGAGCTGCCGGATTCCGGGGATGAGCTAATCTACAAGGGTGTTGTCTACAATGAGATGAAGGGCTCGTATTCCTCGCCGGTGACGGTGCTGATTGACCGGATCAAAAAATCGCTCTACCCGGGTACGATCTACCGTCACTCCTCCGGCGGTGATCCGCAAAACATCCCTTCCTTGACGTATGAACAGTTTCTGGAGGCGCACCGGAATTATTATCATCCGTCGAACAGTTATTTCTATCTCTATGGCGATTTGAATATCGAAGCACGGTTGCGGTTTATCCATGAAGAATATCTCAGCCGCTATACCCGTAAGGCAATGGATACTTCGATTGCTCTACAGGCACCGGCCGGCATTACCCAGCTTACGGCGGAGTATCCCATTCTGGAGACGGAAACCGCTGCCGACAAGACATACTTGAGCTTGAATTATGTAATAGGGACCTCTTTGGACCGGGAGCTGAATCTGGCCTTTGCCATTCTGAAAAGCATGCTGATGGACAGCAACGCAGCCCCGCTGAAGCAAGCCCTGCTGGAGAGCGGCCTTGGCAAGGATGTGGTTGCTTTTTATTCAGATAGCATGGTTCAGCCTATGCTGGGCATTGCCTTGACGCATTCGAACCCTGAGGCCAAAGAAGAATTCGTGAATCTCGTCAGAACCACCTTAAGCCGTCTTGCAGCAGACGGACTGGATGAGAAGCTGGTGCTCGCTGCGGTGAACAGTAAGGAATTTGAACTGCGTGAAGCCGATTTCACCCAATATCCGAAGGGTCTCACCTACAACATGGAAGTGATGAAGGCCTGGCTGTATGACGGCTTGCCGTCCACATATCTGGAGTATGAAGCGGCGATTACGGCGATCCGTGAACAAAGTTCGGGCCGCTATTTCGAGCGGCTGATTGAGACCTACCTGCTGAACAGTAACCACTGTAGTGTCGTTGTCCTCCAGCCCTCTCAGACTCTTGCGGGGGAAAAGGATGCGGCGGTCCGCAGCCGTCTGGCGTCATACAAAGCGTCTTTGGCCCCGGCCCAGCTGGATGAGCTGGTGCTTAGCACGCATAAGCTGCTGGCCCGTCAGAACACACCTGACCCCGCAGAGGAGCTAGAGAAGCTGCCGAAGCTGACTCTCCAGGATATTAACCCTATCGCCCCGGCCGGGGTACCCACAGTGGAGTACGCGCTGGATGGGATGAAGGTGCTGCATCATGAAGTGGCTGCCGGTGCAATTGCCTATATCAAGCTGTACTGGGACACCAGCGTGCTTACAGCGCAGCAGATTCCTTATCTGGAGCTGCTGGCGAGAGTGCTTGGACAGCTGGAGACGGAAGCCTACAGTATTGAGGAACTGACCAGTGAGATCGGGATTTCGACCGGGGGCATCCGTTTTCAGAATGAGGTGTTCGGAGCCGGGAAATCTGCGGAAGGAAGTTATCAGGCCAAATTCAGCGCTCGCATCAAGGTCATGCAGGGTAACATCGGCGGTTCCCTGAAGCTGCTGCATGAGCTGCTCTACGGCAGCAATCTGGATAACCTGTCCAAGCTGCAGGAGATTGTCCGCCGCGAAGCCTCCGGGATGGAGGCGATGCTGATCCAGAAAGGCAATGAGATTGCAGCCAGCCGGGTGCTGTCCTATTTCTCGGATCGGGGGATGTATGAGGAGCAGCTTGGCGGCGTGGCGTATTACCGCTTCATCAAGGAGCTTGCCCGCAGCATTGACCAGCAGGCTGAAGGACTTGCAGATACCTTGAAGGAAATCTGCGGGTTGTTATTCAATACGGAGAATCTGACGCTCTCCGTCACCGGTACGGCGGATTCGTATGCGGAATTCGCCGCACATGTGCAGGAGCTGGACCTAAGCAGCCGGGCGGTGCATTCCCAGCCGCTCTTGTCCGCACAGGGGCAGGCGGTCAACGAAGGCTTCATGTCCGCGAGCCAGGTACAGTATGTAGTCAAAGGCTATGACTACAAGAAGCTGGGCTTCGCCTATTCCGGCAAGCTGCAGGTGCTCAAGAAGATCCTCAGCCTGACCTACCTGTGGAATACGGTCCGGGTCAAGGGCGGTGCGTATGGCGGCAATCTGCTCCTGCGCCGCGACGGGGTGATTCTGTTCACTTCCTACCGCGATCCGAACCTGCTGGAGACGCTGGAGATCTATGACCGGGCTTCTCAGTTTGCAGGTGAACATACAGCAGATGAAGCGGAGATGGAGAGGGCGATTATCGGGACCCTGGCCATGCTGGACCAGCCGCTGAGTCCCGGCGCTACAGGCCGTCAGGCGGACCGGCATTATTTCGAGCAGATTACTGCGGAGGATCTTCAGCAGGAGCGTAATGAAATTCTGTCGGCCACTGCCGGGGATATCAGGAGCTATGCCAGTCTGCTTGAGGCGGTAACGCAGCAGAATTACTTCTGTGTGGTCGGAGGCGAATCCAAGCTGAAATCGGCCGCGGGTGCCTTTGGCAGTCTGGAGGAGCTGGTGAAATAAGCGGGAGCTTCATGCAGCGGAACCGGAAGATCAACGTGAATAACTTATAATTTTAACAATATAGCAGCAGAGAATTTACATATGCCTCTTAAAGTTAAGGTATCAAAGACTAGGGAGGCATATATGAATATTAATAGTTCAAAGCGGATACTTAGTGCAATTATGGCGGCAATCATGCTGCTAATGACGTTGCCTGTATCTACATTTGTGAATGCTGCGGCAACTCCTGTATCTGTTGCGGAATGGGATTTCGCTGATCATCCGGATGCGACGAAGACCTTGACCCGCTTCCCGGCGACTGGCGGACTGGCGGCTGCCTCCACAGTGACGCTCTCGACTTATATGGGCGAGAATGGAATTGGCGGGGAAATATCAAGTTATACTAATTCCAACAGATCCATTTCAATAACCGGCTGGAATGCTGGCGCCGATACTAAGTATTGGACGCTGGCTTTTTCTGCTGCCGGATATGAGAATCTGAAGCTATCCTTCAATTCTTACGGCTCGGGCACCGGTCCGAGAGATTTCAAGCTGCAATACAGCACGGATAACATTCATTTCACAGATATTCAGGAGGGGGCTTATTCCAATGCTTCCTCCTATTCGGCAACCCCAACCAAGTCCAATCTGCCGCTGCCTGCAGCTATTGACGACAACGCGGCAGTAACCTTGCGCTTTCTGCAGACAAGCAATCTGTCGATCCGTGCTGGCACGGCAAGTTATTCCGCTGCCGAGGAAGTGGCAGCTGGAGGAACTTCCCGCTTGTTCAACATCTTCATCACAGGGGAGCAAAAAGCCGATTCCGATATTGTAGCGGCAGTTACGGCTGCTCCGGGTCAAGATTCAGAGGTTCCCGCGGGAAGCAAGGTGGAGTTATCCACTCTTACTGCAGGGGCAAGTCTGGAATACAGCCTGAACGGCGGAGCCTTGCAGACTATAGACGCTTCAACCGGTTCGGTGGTGATCGATGCTTTTAACCAGCCGGGCAATACGGCAGTCCTGAAGGCTAGAGCCTTGAAGAATACGAATAGCAGTGTTGAAAGAACGTTCACCTACACTCAGGCACAGACCAGACCGGTGTCTGCCAGCAGAACGGGAGCCATTCCCTCCGGCAGTACTATTGAACTGACCACACCAACGGAAGGAGCGGCCATCAGCTATATTTTGACCCGCAAAGCAGGCTTGCCGGAAGAGATTGTAGATGCAAAGGCAGCTTACAGCGCTCCAGTTACGTTAACAGCGGACATGCTTCCAGCCAAGATTGAAGCCTCGGCAGTAATGGAAGGATATAAGGATAGTGTTCCAGCAACGTACAACTATACACTTAAGGATGGCGGTACGGCGGCCAAGGTGTATTTTGGACAGCTCCATGGACATACCGTGCAGTCAGACGGCTCTGGCACGATGGAAGAGGCTTATGCTTATGCTAGAGATGTGGCCAAGCTGGATTTCTTTGCGCTCACTGACCACTCCAATTATTTCGATACCTCAAGTAGTCCTGTTGAGTATGAGGCAAGTGTTGCCAATGCTAAATGGCAGCAGGGACAATCAGCAGCGGCTGCGGCGGCAACGCCGGGTTTTGTTCCGTTTTACGGGTATGAGATGACCTGGGCCGGCGGCCCCGGGCATATCAATACTTTTAATACAGAGGGCTTCGTCAGCAGAAATAATAAAACCTACGCTTCGGGTGTCTCAGGCATGACCAACTACTACAAACTGCTTAAGAATATTCCCGGCTCCATTGGACAGTTCAACCACCCGGGACCAACCTTTGGAGATTTCAATACCTTCTCCAATTACGATCCTGAACTGAACCGGCATATGACGCTAATAGAAGTAGGTAATGGCGAAGGGGCCGTGAACTCCGGCGGATATTTCCGCTCCTACGAATATTACAATAATGCACTGGATAAAGGCTGGCATCTCGCACCGACCAACAATCAGGATAATCACAAGGGGCGCTGGGGTAACTCCAATACTGCCAGAACGGCTATTGTGACCGATGATCTCAGCAAGGAAGGCGTATATTCCGCTCTCCGTGAGCTGCGTGTGTATGCCACTGAAGATGAGAATCTGGAGATTAAATACACGGCTAACGGGGAACCGCTGGGATCAAGTCTGCCGGCAGGTATCTCTAAGCTGGATATCAATGTAGATCTGCTGGACCCGGATGTCACTGATCAGATTGGTCAGGTATCGGTGATCAGCAGGGGCGGTGAAGAATCGAATATCCAGAATTTCACGGCTAACCAGGCAAATTACGCTGTGACAATCGATAATCCGTCTAGCGGCTACTATTATATTCGTGTGGTACAAGCAGATGGAAACATCGCTGTAACGGCACCTGTATGGGTCGGCGAGGTAGAGAAGGCCGGAATTACTGCGGTGACCTCTTCGGCCAGCATGCCGGTAACCGGTGAATCGCTGGAGCTATCCACCGAGCTGTTTAACAATGAGGCTTCTGCGGCAACCATTCAATCGATTGATTACAGCATGGATGGTGTTAGTATTGCGGCCAAAACCCTTAATGCGCCAATCGCATCACTGGGTACATTAAAAGACAGTATCACGTACACGCCGTCAGTACCAGGCAGCGCGGTTATGGTAGTTACGGCAAATGCGGTGGTGAATGGAATCAGCAGGACGTTTATCGCCTCCCTGGAATTGAATGTCAGAGATGCTGCGAAGCTTGTCAATATTGGAGTGGACGCATCGCATCTTAATGATTATGTGGCCGGGAACTATGCGAATAGCATGACTAATTTCGCCAAGCTGGCGGAGACCTATGATATCCGTCTAGTAGACATTAAGGGCGGCCTTAAGCCGGAGAACCTGGATGGTCTGAAGGCATTGATTCTAACTCCGCCGAACCGAAAAGCTTCCCTCGGTGCGCTTGGTGAATATACGCAGGATGAAATTGCTGCGGTAAAGGCTTTTGCAGATAACGGTCATACTGTTATTGTCACTGGACTGGCTGATTATAACGACGCCAAAGGTGATCCGGCTCATCACGCGGCGTACCAGCAGAATCTGATTCTGGAGGCACTCGGCGGGAAGGCCCGGCTTGTAGATGATGAATTGATCGACAATACGAATTTCGTGCCTAGCCAGAATTTCCGGCTCCGGTTCAAAAATTACAACATGGATAGCCCATATACGTATGGCGTTAATCCGGCGCAGGAATATAGCTTCTACAGCGGTTCCTCGATCTTTGTACCTGAAGCGGATAAGGCGGCGGTGAGTCCTATCGTGATTTCTCATGCCACTTCGGAGAGCCTGGATTCAGATAAGGATGACCTGGGCGGCGAAGGGAATCCGGTAGTGAAGGGCAATATTCCGGCACTGACGGTTGAAACACTGGACAAGGGGGCCAAGCTATTTGTGGCTGGTTCCGTGTTCATGTCCAATTTCGAAGTGCAGGCAACGCTGGATAATGCTGCGGATCTTGGCTATAGCAACTACAATATCTCTCAGAATATTCTGAAGGAGATCGCACCCCGAACAGTAACACCTATTGCTGAAGTCCAGGCGGCAGCCACAGGGACGAAGTTTACCATTCAAGGCACGGTGACTTCGAGCGCAAGCGGATATGATCAGAGCACGGCATTCTTTGATTCGATCTATGTACAGGATGCTACAGCCGGTATTAACCTGTTCCCGGTCTCGGGTAATTTCCGCGCAGGACAGAAGGTGGAGGTTACCGGAACCGTAGGCGGATATCAGGGAGAGAAGCAGCTTACAGTAACAGAAATACAGATCATTGACAGCAGCATTCATGAGCTTGTCCCGGCCCGGGTCTCTACAGCGGCAGCAATAGCGGATTCTACCCGGGGCAGTCTTGTACAGGTAGAGGGTACTGTGAAGGCTGTAAATCTCGACAGTGGAAAAGTAGGGGCAATCATCGTGAATGACGGCTCCGGGGACGTAAGAGTATTTATAGACGGATACATTACCCCTGACGTACAGCTTGAAACGATTCAGCCGGGAGAGCGAATCTCTGCCATCGGCCTGTCTTCAGTGGATACGGTCGGTAAGCGAATCCGTGTGCGGGACAGAAATGAGATCAAACGGCTTAGCGGATCGGTGATGCACAAAATCGGCAGCTATTCCACGGGCTTCTCGGATCTGGAAGGCGGAGTTGCAGAGATTGTGAAATACAACAGTGACAATCAGAAGTTCTATCTGGTGAACGGCAAGGAGAAGAGCATTGATATTGTCAGCTTGAAGACGCTGGTCCCGGGCCAGGATAATCTGCTTACACTGGAGAAACGGATTGACGTAAGCAAGATGATTGACGGCTTCAGCTTCGGGGATATTACGAGTGTAGATATCAGCACAACACTGGATACTGTTGCTATAGCAGTACAGGAGGCGGATTACAGCAAGCCAGGTGCTGTGCTGCTGCTGGATTATAACGGGAAATACCAGACCCACTATATGACAGGGGTTCAGCCGGATATGGTGACCTTCACGCCGGATAACAAGTATTTATTGACGGCTGATGAAGGTGAGCCAAGACAAGGCTACAAAGAGCCTGCGGTTGATCCCAAGGGTTCGGTTACTGTGATTCATCTGCAGGAGCATACCGTCAAGATTGTTGATTTCACCAGCTTCGATAGCACGGAGGCTAGAAATGCACTGCTGGCGGACAATGTTATTCTCAAAAAACAAACTGCACCGTCCGTAGATTTGGAGCCTGAATATGCAGCGGTATCGGCGGATAGCAAACGTGCCTTCATCTCCTTGCAGGAGGCTAATGCCATTGCTGCACTTGATATTGAGCAGGGTGTATTCACCAGCATCAAGGGACTGGGCTTCAAAGACCACAGTGTGTCCGGGAATGGGCTGGACATGCGCAGAGACGGCAAAATTCAGATTCAGCCGGAGCCGAATGTATATGGAATGTATAATCCGGACGGGATTACCACCTACACTGCCGGGGGAAAGACATATATCCTTACTGCCAATGAAGGGGATTCCAGGGACTGGAACGGATACACTAACGAGAAGGATATCAAGCTGGGCAAAGGGCAGGACGGAAATGCTGATAAGGACATCAAACTGACAACCTTCGATCCTTCAAATTATGAAGTGGGTGCGGGCGGAACCGGATTTGTCAGCGGCAAAACCTATCTGTTCGGTGCGCGTTCCTTCTCCATCTGGGATGCAGACAACATGTCCCTATTGTATGACAGCGGAGCAGACTTTGAGCAGATTACCGCCAGACTGCTGCCGCAATATTTCAACTGGTCCAATGATGATTTCGTATTCGAGAAAAGAAGCGCAAAAAAAGGTCCCGAACCTGAGGACGTTAAAGTCGGCATCGTGGACGGTAAGCCGTATGCTTTTATCGGCCTGGAGCGGGTCAGCGGCAATATGATGTACGATATTTCGGATGTGAACGCCCCGGTGTTCTATGACTATCTGAATACAAGAGACTTTGAACATTCAGTGGATCAGTCGGGTTCCAAGCCGGCTTACCGGGTGGCCGGAGATGTATCTCCGGAAGGACAGACGTTCATCGCAGCCGATCAGAGTCCGACACGCTATCCGCTGCTGCTTGTGGCTAATGAGGTGTCTGGTACGGTATCCGTGATAGAAATTCCTAGAGGCTATTATACACCGCCGGTTGTTGAACCGACACCGACAGCGACGCCAACTACGAAGCCAACACCAACATCGACGACAAAACCGGATATACCGGCAGTGACGCCAACGATTAAGCCGGAGACCCCAACAGCAACCCCGGCAGCTACACAAACACCGGATCAGGTGTTTGTGCCCGTCAAAACAATTACTCCAACTTCTGCTCCAACGGCTACACCGTTAGCTGTGCAGACAATCATCACTGATACCGTTGCTGTATTAGCACCGTCTCAGAATGCCCAGACTCAAGAAGCAAGCTTTAAGCTTACGGCTGAGGCTGCCGCGAAGCTGCTGGACAACGCAGCAATGAGTGATAAGGCCGGCAAGCGGACGGTCGTTGAACTCCGCGGGGAGGCAGTCAAGGAAGCCAGGAAGCTGACAGTAGAGCTTGGGAGCGAATTTGTCAGCAGATTATCTTCCGGCACTCAAGCGGAGCTGAAGATTAATACCGGATTCGCTATTATTACACTAAGCCATTCTGTGCTGGATGCCATCAGTAAGGCTGCCAAGGGGGAAACGCTCCGTATTAGTGTAGAGCTGTCCTCGGTTAATATAGCAGGCAGCAGTGTTCAAGCACGGGTGGGCGGCAGACCCGTGTACGATTTCACAATTGGGGATGGTACCTCGGCGATTACCAGCTTCGGCGGTGAGAGGGTCCATGTGCAAATTCCATATACTCAGGCTGCTGGAGAGAATGCGAACGGGCTTGCTGCATACTATATTGACAACAACGGTGTTGCCATTCCAGTAACCAGCCGCTACAACACAGCGGCGAAAACGGTAGAATTCAAGACAAGTCATTTCTCTAAATTTGCCGTAGGCTATTATAGCGCCGGCTTTAGCGATATCGTGAACCACTGGGCCAAAGACAGTATTGATTTTGCAGCGGCCAGAGGCTGGTTCACAGGTCTTAGCAATCATAAGTTCGCACCGGATCAGACCTTGACACGCGGAATGATCGCAACGGTTCTGGGCAAAATGGCAGGTGCTGAACCCTCTGGAGCAGCTTCCTTCACCGATGTGGCGGGAAATAAATATTACTCGCCTTATATCGCCTGGGCAGCAGCCAATGGTATCGTACAGGGCACAGGCAATAAGAGGTTTGCGCCGGATCAGGCGGTGTCCAGAGAAGAACTGGCGGTATTGATCCGTAATTATCTGAATTATATGAAGCTGAAGCCGGAACAGACCGCTGGAGCTGTCAAGTTCACAGATGACAAGAGCATTTCCTCTTGGGCAGCTTCTGCGGTTACTGATATCCAGTCGTTCGGATTCATTAGCGGTAAACCGGGTAACCAGTTCGATCCTAAAGGAACAGCGACAAGAGCAGAGGTTACTGCAGTACTGAAAAGGCTCAATGACAGCAGCTTTGCTGATTAATTCACTTGCTGCTATAAGAATGTAACGGTTTTGCCAGGGCAGGGTGCCTCACGGGCTGTTGACACAGCCGGGGCACCCTGCCCTGCTGCAGGTTAAAGTTTTCTTTGAATATTTGACTATTTAGTTTTAGAATATAAAGATTACTGACTTCTAGGAGGAACAATACGTGGAACTTGGAATAAGCACCTTTGTCGAGACAACGCCTGACGTGAATACCGGAGTGACTCTAAGCCATGCGGAGCGGCTGCGTGAAGTGGTGGAGGAGATCGTGCTTGCGGATCAGGTAGGACTGGATGTATACGGCGTGGGTGAGCATCACCGGCCTGATTTTGCAGCTTCATCGCCTGCTGTGCTGATGGCGGCGGCTGTACCGCTGACGACCCGAATCCGCCTGACCAGTGCGGTCATGATTCTGTCCTCAGCCGATCCGGTGCGGGTATTTCAGGATTTCGCTACACTGGACGGAATATCGGGTGGCCGTGCCGAGATTATGGTGGGCCGGGGCTCGTTCACCGAGTCGTTTCCTCTGTTCGGCTATGATCTGAAGGACTACGAAGAGCTGTTTGACGAGAAGCTGGACCTGCTGCTCAAGCTGCGGGAGCCCGGCAAGGTGAGCTGGAGCGGCAAGCACCGTCCAGCCATAACGAATCTGGAGATCTATCCGCGTCCGGAGCAGAATCCGCTGCCCGTATGGATTGCGAGTGCGGGAACTCCGGAGTCTGCGGTCCGTGCGGGTACTCTGGGTCTGCCCTTTGCCCTGGCGATTATCGGCAATGTGAACCCTTCCGATTATGCCATGCATGTACGGCTCTACAAGGAGGCAGCAGCCAAGGCTGGTCATGATGTGTCCAAGCTTCCGATTGCCTCACACTCTCATGGTTATGTTGCGGAGACGGACGAGCTTGCGGTAGAGGGCTTCTTCCCGTCTACACATGCACGGACGAATGTCCGGGCGGTGGAGAAGGGACTCCCTTCTTATCAACGTACGGATTACGATGCCGCCCGCAGCTTTGACGGTGCTCTATATGTGGGGGACCCGGACACAGTTGCCCGCAAAATCATTCACCTCTACGAGCATGTAGGGATCACCCGCTTCTTGCTGCATGTCCCGCACGGCTCCATGCCGCATGCCCAGGTGATGCAGGCCATCCGTCTCTTCGGGACAGAGGTAGCGCCTAGGGTGCGGGAGGGCATTAAACGGCTTACGCAAGCATAGCTCCTGCTAGGGCAAGAGCATTACTGCTATGAAATTCTGCCTGAAATACAACATTCTCTCCACTAACCAGGACTTGATCCAAGATTGTTGCAGGAAAGGCAGCATTTCCCTCTCTTTTGTGCGGATTAGCTCGAGAAATCCTGTATATCATGCAACATCTCTCCTGCATACCCAGGTATACAGAGCTGAAAGTTGCAGATTCTGCAACACTTTAGATTTGTTGCGGTGACAGTAGCGATCAGCCGGTGATTATCAGGAGTAGTTTTGAGTTCTGAACTTCTATTCGGAATATACAGAAGAGGACCCTGCGGCACTAGGCCTGGGGTCCTCTTCTGTATATGAAGCTATGAGCTTAAATGAGCATGGATCTGATCAAGTAATCGAAGCCTCATAGATGGCCTGGATCGACGCAGCCAGGGTGCTACCGAATTCCTCTTCCGTCTGCTGATCGCTGAGACCCTGGGATAAGGCGCGGGAGAAGCTGGCAATCACTCCATGCTGGCGGGCCAGCTTCTCGTTGGCTTCAGCCTGGGTATACCCTCCTGAGAGGGCTACGATCCGAACCACATGGGGATCTGCGGCGAGCTCGCTGTATAAATTATCCTCTGTCGGGATCGACAGCTTAAGCATGACCTTCACGTCATCTGGCAGCTCAGACAAGCGTGCGGCCAGTTCCCGCTTCAGCAATTGCTCTGATTCCTGCTTGTCCTTGCTGAGGATATCTACTTCCGGTTCAATAATCGGAACCAGTCCGAAGGCGGCGATCTGCCGGGCCAGCCCGAACTGCTGCTGAACGGCCTGCCGGATACCCTCCGGGTTCGCCTCATGGATCACGGAGCGCATCTTGGTGCCGAAGATATGCTTGCTGACTGCCCGCTTCAGCAGGGCATCGAGGGCGGGAATAGGCTTCATGAGCTGGACTCCATGCTGAGGAGCGGCCAGTCCCTGGTCAATTTTGAGAAAAGGCACGACGCCCTTCTGCTCCCACAGATAATCGGCGGTATATTGCCCGTCTATAAGGCGGTCCATCGTGTTCTCGAACAGAATTGCACCGAGAATATGCTCGCTTGTAAAGGCGGGACTCTGAATAATGCGTGTTCTCATGCTATGAACCATGGTGTACATCTCTTCGTCCCCTGAATAACGGTCTTCCTTAATACCGTATTGCAGCAGCGCTTTGGGGGTGCTTCCTCCGCTCTGGTCCAGAGCAGCTATAAAGCCTTGGCCAGTGTGAATTCGGTCTAATTGTTCGGTATTCATGGTTAGGGTCATTCCCTTCTGCAAGATGAGATGGTTACTGTACCCTGTCTAGTATAGCACTTGCGCATAAGGACATACATCCGGGTCCGGCAGACCTTTCCATTTGTGCCTGAGAGATAGGGTATGTTACCTTGTTCAATAGGATGGTATGATAGAAAGTGGGGTGAATTTAACAATGACAAACGAAACAACCAATGACACCACGAATGAGCCGGTGAACGGTGAAGCGGAAGCTGCCGAGAAGGCCATGACCGAAGAGAACTGGAATGAGCTGCTCAAGGCTGTTTTTCATAACGGCATTGTAGCGCTCAAAATGAGCTTCAGCGATGTGGAAGGACAGGTGCTGAACCTGGACAACTACGGCCCGGTATTTGTATTCCGTGTAAAGGATAACGATAACGCTGATTATTACTGCGGCTTCTTCCTTCGTGAGCTGGCTGGCCGGTTCCAGTCCGGCAACAGTCCGGAGATCTGGATGGCGTCCTTCTTCCACGAGCTGATGAAGACCAAGGGAGGCAACTCCATGCCTAAGCCGCTCGCCAGTGAAGAGGAAGCCAAGGCCGCTGTCGACAATGTGCTGGTTCCGATGTGTATCGCCGCTGTAACAGAGGAGTTCGCACCGGAGCAGGTGCATGCCGGACTGGCCTGGAACGAGGAGCATGGACCGGTCTTTGAAGCAGGCTTCCCTGCAATCACGGACGGGAATAACGTATGCGCTATCCCGCTCCATCTGTTACTGACGCATATGCAGCTTAACCGTGATCCTTCGGAGCTGCTCGTACAAGGGATGTATAAGATCCGCGAAGAGCACGGACTCGAGTAGTACGGCAACAACTCTTTGCAAAAGCAGGAACCGCCTCCGCTCGGGAGCGGTTTTTTGCTGTGTTTAGGGCTGATGAGGCAGTGTCGTCCGAAGGCCAGCTGCTCCGTTCCGCCGGGTTCGCTAAATTGTCAAATTTCTGGTTCTTCCGGGAACCAAAAGCGATATATATGGGATGTAGCAGAAGAAGGCGCTACCATATTCATGTCCGAAACCGGTTGGGAAAGGTTTCAACTGCGCGAACGTACGCGTGCATTGAAATAAGGCTGGCAACTTTGAAACGCCAAAAGAGGAGGACGAAGATGTTTAGAAGAGGTAAAGTCTTAAGCTTGTTCATGCTGTTCGCGTTATTAATCGCACTGGTGCCTGCAGGGAGCGCAAGCGCAGCAACCTGGAATCTGGCCTGGAGCGACGAGTTCGACGGTTCTTCACTCAATACCGGGAACTGGACAGCCGAGATTGGCACAGGCACCGGGGGCTGGGGCAATAATGAATTGCAATACTATACTAACCGTTCACAGAATCTGAAGGTGACTGGCGGCAATCTGGTCATCACTGCGCAGAAAGAATCCTATGAAGGCATGAACTATACCTCGGCGCGGATCAAGACGCAGGGGCTTAAGAATTTCACATACGGCAAAATCGAAGCCAGAATCAAGCTGCCGTCCGGCCAAGGGTTATGGCCTGCGTTCTGGATGCTAGGCTCCAATATTAATACCGCCTATTGGCCGGCCTGCGGCGAGATCGATATTATGGAGCGGGTAAACAATAACGCTGCCGTTAACGGCACGGTGCACTGGGATGCAGGAGGCCATGCCGAATTTGGGCGGGTGTCAGGCAATCTGGACTTCTCTCAATATCATGTGTACAGCGTAGAGTGGGATTCCAAGTACATCAGATGGTTCGTGGACGGTTACCAGTTCAATGAATTCTATATTGAGAACGGAACCGGAAATACGGAGGAATTCCAGAAACCGTTCTTCCTGCTGTTGAACCTCGCGGTGGGCGGCAACTGGCCGGGTGCTCCGAATGCCTCAACCAGCTTCCCGGCGCAGATGCTGGTGGATTATGTGCGGGTGTATCAGGCGGGTGCTCCTTCGAGCGGAATTGTCAGCGGAGGGGTCTACACCTTGATGAACAAGGCAAGCGGCAAGGTACTGGATGTGACGGATGTATCTACAGCAGACGGAGCCAAAATGCATCAGTGGACTAATTACACTGCAACCAATCAGCAGTTCAGAGTGGAGAGCACAGGAGACGGCTTCTACAAACTTACAGCGATGCATAGCGGCAAACTGCTTGATGTGCCGAATGCTTCCACGGCCAGCGGAGTCCAGCTCCAGCAGGCGAATGACAACGGCAGCAACGCCCAGCGGTGGAGCATCGTCGATGTGGGCGGCGGATACTACAAGCTGATCTCCAAAGCCAGCGGGCTGGCCATGGATGTCTCGAACTCCTCTACCGCAGATGGAGCCGTCGTGCAGCAATGGACAGATAACGGAACCGATGCCCAGAAGTGGCAGCTTACCAAAATTAATTAGGGAGTGGAAGTTCCAAAGTCCAGATAAATAAGCAAGAAGCCCCGCAAGCCTGTCGGCTGGGCGGGGCTTCTTGCTGTAGTCTATTTCTTTGAGAACAGCTCAATGCTCTGCGTCTCCATAATTGGATTCCAAATGCGCGATACCGATAGGGTAAGCGGCTGCGGATAATCTGCAGCTTGACTGTCAAAAGATAAACTCATCTCATCAATTCCCGTACCGTCTCCAGAGATCATGGTGCCGCCGAAGTTGATTAGTGGCGTTTCCCGATTGGCTCTATCATGCACCTGGCCGTTCGCATCGGTGAATTTGTCGTCCAGCCCTGCACCGATGTACTCTGCCTGTACTGCCCCTTGCGAATCAGTATAATAAAACATGTTGGTCACCTTACGCCGGAGCAGAATCTCTTCCGCCGTTGCATTATGTTCTTTTTTGGAGGTGACCATTTCCCAATCGTCTGCCGGTGCTTCAATCACTTGCTGCTTGTTCAGATCGACCACAAATTTCATATGCTCCGGCTCCAGCGCCGAGATACCGGCAATTTTCAGCGAGATGGAGTCCGGCTGGTTGAGCCCGGTATACCTGAACACCAGCGTTGCCTGCGAGGAGTCTTTGTACACCTCGGAATTATTGGACGTGATTCTACCCGGATACACCAATTTCTCGGTTTGGCTCCCGGTTGTTGCGGTCAGAACAGGATTCAGCAGGCTGAAAATCTGTTTGGTGTTCGCCTTGTCATACTCCAGATCGACATAAGTATTGAACGGAGTATACTGTACTTGGTGCACTATAATCTGTTGACCGTCCACTGTAAGCGTGCGATTCACAGGCAGCGTGCGCACCTGGTCTTTGAAATCGTCTGGATCAAGCTGAAACGATACCTCCAGGCTGGTCCGATACTTGCTGCTGCTGGAAGCGAGCGCCTGTTCGGACGTTCCGGTGAGAATTAGAGTGAACTTCAGATCCTTGGAATCAGTGATGGAAGCAGGATAGTTGGTGGAATAAATAAAATTCTTGTTTTCGCCAGGCTGAATTCTGGATTCGCCACTGTTCGCTAATTCCAGGGCTGCGCCCCGATGCGGATATGGAACCTCGAAATCACCGAATTGAATTTTCGTATCCGCAGGAATAACTTCTTGATCCGTACCGTTGTGCACATTGAATAGGATATACACTTTACGGCCATCCGTGACGGCGCCATCCACATCCATACGGTATCCTTTGTTTGATGCGCTTTGACGGACCGGCTTTACCAGATTTCGTTCCAGGATGCCGCCAACCAGCCGGTTCGTTAATGGCTGTCTGCGATAGTCTGCAAAATCATTCCAGCTTGTGGTGCTGACCGCCTGCACTGAACCGCCGAGGACGGAATCGTCTGTACCTCCGGCCGGTAAGCCGATGGATGAGACAATCACAAAAATAGCTGCGGCCGCGGCTAATACAGCGCCGGCCCCATAGGAATAGAAACGCCGTTTGCTGCGTTTTTTCCCTTGTGCCATTCCACTGCGCATTGCATTATATATTTTCAATTCCTTAATCTCCTTTGCATGAAGATGGACCTCTTGTGCATCCTGTTTTAGGACACGCTCTTCTTTTGCTAACATTTCCTTCACCTCCTATTTACTCATAGATATTTCCGCAGCTGCATGAGTCCTTGACGCATCCAGGTTTTGATCGTGCCTTCGGGCTTATTCAGTACCTTGGCAATTTCGGTGGTTGTCATATCCTGGTAATATTTGAGCATCACGGCATGCCGGTATTTCGGCTTTAGCCGGCTCATGGCGCGCTCCAGATCGAGACGATCGCTGCTCTTCATCTCCTGGGTCTCCTCCTCCGGCCTTTCCGTCAGCACAACGCGTTTTTTACGCCTTAGCTCATCCATGCAGCAGTTGATGGTAATACGGAGTAGCCAAGGTGTGAAGGCCTGCTCGTTCTTAAGCTGTTTGCGCTTCATCCAGGCCCGGCATGAGGCTTCTTGCACCGCTTCCAGGGCATCTGCTTCTGAGCGCAGATAGCTGTAAGCGAGCGCATACAGTTTACGGTGCTCACTTGCTAGCCGCTCATAGAACACCTCTTCATCCATCAGCGACAGATCTGCTGTATTGGTTTTGTTCATTGTCTTCCCCCCCATTCACCATCCCCTCTTCCTTATTGTGTTGGTCTATGGAAGAAGTCGTCCTCGAAATATGTTTTTATAAGTAAGACGGAGCTGACCGGAAAAACGATTGATTTTTATTAAAACACATAGAAGATAGGCCAACCAGTAGTTTCTGGCTGACCTAATAATACATAGACAACATAATTGTCCTACCATTAATATCCAAATCCATGATATTGTTTAATGTAAGCGCTACGATTGTAGCGGAGAACGGGAGGCGGCCGATATGAAAGGTTCTCGAGGCTTCAGGCTGTATCTGTTTCTGATCATACTGTGTATAATGCTGGGAGGTTGTTCACGGAACTCAGGCGAAGCGTCTGAAGAGGCGGCAGACAAGGTTGAGATGGCACCCTTGCAAAGCCCTGGCGTTCAGAATCTGGTTTTTCAAAGTGAGGCCCTGGACCGGGAGATGCGGCTTAGTGTCTATCTTCCCGCAGGGTACAAGGCTTCTCAGCGTTATCCGGTACTCTATTTCATCCATGGCTATGGCAGCAAAGAAACAGATATGTGGGGCGGGCTGGAGCTTCAGCAGAATGCTGACCGACTGATTGAGAACGGTCAAATCGAGCCGCTCATAATCGTTGCTCCCCAGATGGACAACAGCTATGGACTGAATGCTATAGCTAATCCGGGTGATCCCACAGCGCTGGGTGGTGAACGGTATGAGGATTATTTGGTCGAGGATGTTGTGAAGTATACAGATACGCATTTCAATACTCTGGCTGAGCGCGGTTCCCGCTATATTGGCGGCATATCGATGGGTGGTTTTATCAGCTTGCATTCGGCGTTTTTGCATAGTGATATCTATAGTAAGGTTGGCGGGCATAGCCCGGCGCTGTTCCTGGATGACTGGTCTCTTGCCGGAGGCGAGAACGGCCTGGTCCAGCTTCTCTATCCGACGGAAGCGCTGCGGCAGGAGCGTGATCCGCTTCTTTTGGCGCAGAACAGGGACTTATCGAAGTTGAGTATCTACCTGGACTGCGGGGCGGAGGACAGCTACCGGTTCTATGAAGGCACAGAGCAGCTGTATACCCTGCTTAAAGGAAAGGGCGTGCCGGTGGAATATCACCTCAGAGCAGGCCAGCATGACGGGGACTATTGGAAGAGCCATATGGACGAATATTTGAAGTTCTATGCCGGGAGGACGAAGGGATCATGACGCTAACGAATTACAATTTGAATTTTGAAAAGCTGTGTGCTACATATAAGTTGGGCTTACTGAGTGGGGTGCCGGAGCAAATCTCCGGCGGTTTCCTCCACCGGATGTATCGTGTGACCACGAATCAGGCAGAGTATGCAGTGAAGGCGCTCAACCCGCAGCTCATGCGGAAGGAAGCTGTGATGAACAACATGATAGCAGCCGAGAAGGTAGCCGTGCAGGCCCGCAGGCAGGGAGTGAGCGCACTTCCTGCACTTCTCTATGAGGGAAGCTGTATACATGAAGCGGACGGGCAATATTATCTGCTGTTCCCTTGGATAGAAGGCCGTTCCGTCTCTGCGGCTGAAGCGGGGCTGGAGCACTGCATTCTGATCGGACAAGCTCTGGCTGACATCCATGCGGCGGATTTCACCCCCCTCCATAACGAGCTCCAAAGGGACAGCACAGTGGAGGAATTGCGGACAGATTGGCTGGGGTATGCCTTGCAGGGTGAAGCAATGGGCCTCTCGTGGGCTGTACCCCTTAAGGCTAATCTGGACAAGCTAAGCTGTTATGGCAAGCAGGTCAACGCCGCTATGACGGTCCTTGGCGGGAACAGAGTCATCAGCCACCGGGATCTGGACCCGAAGAATGTACTGTGGAGCTCTGAAGGTCAGCCCGTGATCATTGACTGGGAGGCCGCAGGCTGGGTTAACCCGGCGCAGGAGCTGATGGAAGTAGCGCTCTATTGGTCAGACTTTGAGAGTGGTCACATCCGTATGGCAGATTTCTGTGCAGTGATTCATGCTTACCGTCATCAAGGGGGAGAGATTACTGATCCCTGGCCAGAAGTGCTGAGCAGCGGCTTCCACGGTAAAATAGGCTGGCTGGAGTATAGCATTCGGCGGTCTCTGGGACTGGAAGGGCCGGATATTTCCGAGCGGGAGCTTGGAACGAGCCAGGTACTGCCTACCCTGCAAGCGCTGAATGACTATGCCGGTTTCATTCCGGTATGCCTGCAATGGCTTGAAGATCTATGAACCAACCCAAGGGAGATGAAGCGTAAGTGGACAAGAATAAAGTTACCTATGAATCGGTTGACCAGTATATTGCGGACTTTGCGCCGGAGGTCCAGGAGCTTCTGCAGACCTTGCGTAAGGTCATTTCGGAAGCTGCACCGGAGGCAGTGGAGAAGATCAGCTACCAGATGCCGACCTGGTTCCTGCATAAGAATCTGGTGCATTTTGCCGCCTTCAAGAATCATATTGGGTTCTATCCTGCACCCCGGGGAATTGAAGCCTTCAAGGAGGAGCTGGCGCGGTACAAAGGAGCCAAGGGTTCGGTACAGTTCCCCATCAAGGAGCCGCTCCCCTATGATCTCATTGCCAGAATCGTCAAATTCAGAGTAGAGGAGAATCAGCAGCAGGCCGCAGAGAAGGGGAAGAAGAAATAAGAGAGCGTGCTCATATCGATCCAACTTAAAATTAGGGGCTGTCCCGAAGCCATGAAGTGGCTACTTGGGACAGCCCCTAATAGTTGACGCTGTGCTTGATGGTGAATGTAACTTAATTGTATTCGGTGTATGAATCCTCGCCCCTACAGCGCCTTATCGTCTATGCTGTTCAGCCAGCCCTCAATCTCACCAATGATAGAGCCGATACAGCCATCCTCGAACGGGGAGGTTAAACCGGCAAGCTTCACCAGCTCCGTGAAGGAGCGGCTGCCTCCAGCCTGGCAGAGCTTCAGATAATCCGGCCAGGCCGAGGTGAAGTCCTCATTCGAGCGTTTCCAGAACTGGAAGGCGCAGAGCTGGGCCAGGGTATAGTCGATATAGTAGAACGGGGAGCGGAAAATATGGGCCTGCTTATGCCAGAAGCCGCCTTGCTCCAGATAAGCATTGCCGTCATAATCACGGTGGGGCAGATATTTTCGCTCAATGTCCCGCCAAGCCTGTTTGCGTTCCTGCGGTGTAGCTTCGGGATGCTCGTACACAAAATGCTGGAATTCATCCACAGATACGCCGTAAGGAATGAACTCCAGACTGTCCGCCAGGTGGTTGAAACGGTACTTGTCCGCCTCCTCCTTGAAGAACAGGTCCATCCATGGCCAAGCGAAGAACTCCATACTCATCGAATGAATCTCAGCGGCTTCGGAGGTCGGGAACGTATATTCAGGAACCTCCATATTCCGGCTGGAATACGCTTGGAACGCATGCCCGACCTCATGGGTCAGCACATCGATATCCCCGGAGGTACCATTGAAGTTGGAGAAAATAAACGGAGCACGGTAGTCGCTGAAGAAGGTGCAGTAGCCGCCGAATTCCTTGCCTTTTTTGCTGACCAGATCTATCAGCCCGTTCTCCTGCATGAAGCTGAAGAATTCACCGGTCTGCGGGGACATCTCCTGGTACATCTTCGCACCATTCGCCACGATCCAGTCCGGGTCGCCCTTAGGGGTAGCGTTGCCGGAATTGAACTTAATACCCTCATCGTAAAATTTCAGTCCGTCCAGCTGAAGGCGTTCGCGCTGGCGCTGCTTCAGCTTCCCCGCAACCGGCACGATATGCTCATGCACCTGCTTGCGGAAGCCCGCCACCATCTCAGCATTATAATCGGTACGTCCCATCCGGTCATACCCGAGCTCCACGAAGCTCTTGTATCCCAGCTTGGCAGCGATTCCTGCCCGGACCTTCACCAGCTCGTCATAGATCCGGTCGAATTCGGGTTCATGCTCTGCCATGAAGGCATTACGGGCCTCGAATACGCCTTTGCGAACTTCACGGTCCGTGGAAGAATCGAACGGAATCAGCTGTGCCAGCGTGCGTTCTTCGCCCTGGAACATGATTTTGGCGGACGCGATCAATTGGGAGTATTCGGAGGACAGCTTATTCTCCAGTTGCAGATCTTCAATTACTTCAGGACTGAAGGTGCGTAGTGAGATCTCGGCCAAGCTTAAGAGCTGTGTTCCCCATACCTGCTCGAACTCGGCTCTGTACTTGGAATTGACAAGGGCTCTGTAGTAATCCGTGATGTATTCCTGGATCACCGGTCCGGTCTCGTCCATATAATCCTGCTCTGCCTTGTAGAATGCATCCTCCGTATCGATGGAGTGGCGGACACTCACGAGGGTCTCCATCGTATCGAAGCGGCTGCGCAGCTTATTGATTGCTGCCACGGCAGCCTTTTGCTCCTCCAGATTGCCTGTCTCCAGGTCCTTTAGCAAAGTGGTGAACTCCTGCTTGAATTGTTCCACATCCGGGCGTTCGTATACATATTCTGAGAATTTCATTTGCTGTATCGCATCCTTTCTTTACCATATAGTTTCTATTATATAATCGGCGCCCGCAAAAAACTAATGTTCTTCCGGTAATATTTGATTATAGCTAAACGCTATACTTCTGGCACAGTGCACATCCGTTGTTGAACCAATATGGATATTATTCTAGAATAGAGTTAATCTGCACCAATTCCAGAATCCCGGGAGGTGATGGCCATGTTTCGGATGAGTCAGTATGTGAACGGCACGCTCCATGCAAAGCCTGTGAAATAACTAAGGCGAAAGCTTGGCATGGAGCGGATTTATTCGCCTGAAGTATGTTTTAAGTAATACAGTTATTTACACAGGCTTTGCCCTTAAAAGATTAATAAATTTTAAGGAGCGAGCCAGATATGCAATGTGTAAATGCAGCAAAGCTGTTGCCAGACCACCTGCTGAAGGAGATTCAGCAATATATTCAAGGGGAAGCCCTGTATATCCCAACCTGCAAGAGTAAACGCAGAAAATGGGGCGAAAGCTCAGGGGCAGCCGATTACTATAAAGTCCGCAATGCTGAGATCCGTAGCCGCTTCCAAAAAGGTGCAGAGTTGGACCAATTGTGTGAGCAATACGGCTTATCTATCGATAGCATCCGTAAAATTGTATATTCCAAGAACCCGCAGAGCTGATCTGCGGGTTTTTGCTGCTTATATAACACGGCGTCGTCGGCTGAAGCCTGCAATTAGGCGGACCAGTTAGAGAGCCAACCAAGGAATTGAACCAACCAAACCTGCAGCTTGAACCCGCCAGAGTGCAGCTTGCGCAAAGGCCATTGTATAAGTCTTTTGACAAAAATATACTGTAGTTGTAGGGAGAGAATGCAGGAGGCGGTGGCGGTGAAAATCACGATTGAGCAGGTTCCGGAGGGCGGTGAGCCTGAAATTATTCTGAGGTGCAATGACCCGGATGAAGACTTGCTGGCGCTGATCCACTCGGTGAACGCAGGCCCCAGGAAGCTGATTGGTATGACCGGGCTACAGATGCACATCATCCATCCGTGTGATGTCTATTACTTCGAGGCGGTGGACCATAAGGTGTTCATCTACTGCCAGGAGAAGGTGTATGAGTCGAGGCTGAAGCTGTATGAGCTGGAGACGGAGTATGAGTCTGGTGATTTTTTCAGGGCCTCCAAATCCAGCATCCTGAATGTGGCCAAGATCGAGTCGCTCCGCCCGGTGCTCTACGGAAGATACGAGGCGCTGCTGCACAACGGTGAGAAAGTCCACATCTCCAGACAATATGTCCCGGTGCTCAAACGGAAGTTAGGGTTATAGCTGTGCTGTCAAGACTTGAATAGGAGGGAAACTCATGATTACAACCAGAAAGTATGTATCTTTGTTCGTGAAGGATCTGCTGGTGGCTTGCGGGGGGCTGATGGTGCTTGCGGCGGTTGTGCTGGCTCTGAATGCTACGGAGATGATCCGGGGCTCGCTGCTGGTGCAGCTGTTCCTGGGGGCGGCTGCTTTTACCTGCTTCCGGTATGCGCTGGTGAATACGTATGAGGTAGATCCCAAAGTGCAGACGATCAGCTTCTATCTCTGCTTCATCCTTGCGGATGTGCTGGTAATTCTCTGGCTGTGGCAGTTTGCGGACGGCCCGCTAATGGATAAGGGAGTGCTGGTACCGTTCGTCATTGTCATTCTGGTGGTCAAAACTATGGTGTACGCAATGATGCACATCGACGGGAAACGGGAAGCCAAGCAGCTTAATCAGAAGCTGAATGAGTATAAGCAGAGCGGAGATCAAGGAGACAAAGAGCTTTAGGAAGCTCTTGTGATAGGGAACATGAAAGCCATCTTGGAGGGGAAGCGGCCCGGGTGGCTTTTTTGGCGCTGAGAAAGCTTGGGAATTTCTGTTACCTTATGCAGTCTGAAACGTAATAAGCCAAATGCTATACATAATATTCCATGGAGATGATCTAATGTTGCTTCACAAGGTATCCCTGACAGAAATGATGAGCCGGATGGATGAACCCGGATATTCACCCGGAACTGTACTTAACCAGTACTTGGAGCGTTACAGACAGCTTGAGCCGCATATCCATGCGTTTGTCCCTGAGGATGAGGTTGAAGTGCGGCTGGATTCGGAACAAGCTCTGCTGCAAAGTATGTACAGCGGAGATGAGCGTAACCCGGCCTTATTCGGCATTCCTGTAGCCATTAAGGACCTGCTCCATGTGGACGGCCTGCCGACCCGGGCGGGATCACAGCTATCCGCTGAGCTGTTAGCCGGTGCTCAGGGGTCTCTGGTCACTAAGCTGCGTGCTCTCGGGGCCGTGATTGCAGGCAAGACGGTGACTGAGGAATTTGCCTACAACGGCCCCATTGCTACGCGTAATCCGCATAACACCGCGCATACTCCCGGCGGGTCCAGTGCAGGCTCCGCCGCAGCGGTGGCTGCGGGGCTCTGTCCGCTGGCAGTGGGCACACAGACGCTGCGTTCGGTGATCGCCCCGGCGTCCTTTTGCGGAGTGGTCGGGTTCAAGCCCAGCTATGGCCGGGTTCCGCTGGATGGTGTGCTGCTGTTCTCGCCGTCTTTTGACACGGTAGGGTTCTTCACGCAAGATTTGCCTGATATGGAGGCTGCGGCAGCCTTGCTTGTCCCTGACTGGGAAGCTCCTGCTGCCCCAATCTCCCGTAAGCCGGTTCTGGGTATCCCTAAGGGGGTCTATATGGAGCTGATGAGTGCGGAAGTCAAAGGGGTGTTCCAGGCTCAGATTACAGGGCTTGAACAGCTTGGATATGAAGTCCGTTATGTCCAAATGCCGTGGGAAGATGAACTCATCTACGGCAATGCCATGCTGCGCTTCATTGAGGGTGAGCTGGCACGGGAGCATGAAGATAGATTCGCGGAGCATAGAGTAGAATACGGTGTCCCCGTGCAGGAAGCGATCCTTAGAGGACAGCAGATTCCGGAGGAGGAGCTGGAGCAGTACCGCACCCGGCAACGGGAGCTGCGGCGCGACTTGATGGAGCTTATGGACCAAGAGGGAATCGACCTGTGGGTTTCTCCGGCCCAAGGGGGGACTGCACCGAAGATCGAGGAGCGGAATACGGGCTGGGCAGGGATGCCTGCGGTCTGGGGCTTCGCGGGAGTGCCCACGGTCACTCTGCCTGCGGCAACGCTTGAAGGGATGCCGCTCGGCTTCCAGTGTATAGGGAGATATGGAGAAGACGAGATACTGTTAGCCTGGGCGCGCCAGCTATGGCCGCAGCTGTCTGAGGAGTAACCGCTCCCCGAAGAATAAGGAGCGGTTACTGTACCGGTTATTTTGTTTTGGGGAGCTAAAGTCTCACTTTGTGGGGTTTCTTGGGAGAGCAGCGCCGTTTCAGGAATCGTACGTCGATCTCCCCGCTTCCGCCGGTATTAGGCTTCAGGCGGAGAGGGAAGGCGTTACGCTTCAGCAAGAGCTTCACCTGGCGCGGCGTAAGACAAGGCGCAAGCTGGAGCAGCTGTGCGGCGGCACCGGACACGATGGGCGTGGAGATGCTGGTGCCGGACAGCTTGAAATACCGCTTTCCGACCTTATTGCGCGGCAATTCACGGACCAGCTGGGAGCCGGGGGCGCGCAGCGAGATCACTGAATCGCCGGGGGCGACCAGATCCGGCTTCACTCTGCCGCCGGGGGCGGGCCCGCGGCTGGAATAGACAGCGATCCGGTCATCCTTCTGCGTCAGCGTCCGGCGGTCATTGACAGCACCGACGGTGATCGCGGAGGGGCTGATCCCTGGGGACTCAATGGTCCGGCGCCTAGGGCCGGCATTGCCGGCGGCGATGACTACGGTGAGGCCGGCTTTGACGGCTTTTTCAACGGCCTGAACGAGAAGGTCATCCTTGATATGCGGAGCCACCGGTCCGCCGAAGGACATGGAGAGGATGCGCAGCCTCAGCTTTTTGCGGTGGGTAATGCAGTATTCAATGGCCTTGATAATGGTGGAGTCATAGCCGTCCCCATACTTATCGAGCACCTTGATTCCGACAATTCCCGCTTCCGGTGCGGGTCCCCGGTACTTGCCCCGGCTGGACCAGCCGTTACCGGCGGCATCCCCGGTGATATGCGTGCCGTGTCCGTTGTCATCGTACGGGCATTTCCGGTGATTGATATAATCCTTGAACGCCAGAATGCGGTTCACCGGCCGGGTCAGGTCGGGATGCGGATAGACTCCGGTATCGAGCACAGCGATGTTGATGCCTTTGCCGGTAAGCCCTCTTGAACGTCTAACTGCTGTAGCGCCTATGGATGGAGTTGCAATGTTGAGCGTAGCTTTCTTAATGCCGTCCAGATAGACTTTATGGACTCCGTTCCAGCGGCATACATACTCCAGACATTTCAGGGATACCTGTGAAGCCACGGCCTGATGAAGCCGCAGATGATGCTTGACCGGGAGGACATGCCGTCCCAGATGCTTCCTTAGTTCGCGGAGCCGCGCCGGAGTAAGCGGTTGTCTGAACTGTATGATCACCGGTATAGCTGCTTTTGTAGCAACAGTGGAATAAGCTCTGCGGATCTTATGCTTCAGGGGCCGATTGAGCTTGGCGGCGTGACGCCTGGCCCATGATGGTTTACTCTTCATAATGTAATCACCTCTATGAAGCAGTGTATGCGTCCAGCTGCCTCGTGGGTACGAAACCAGGAATGAGTACAGCGATACATTTATGCAAATAACAGGCAATAACGCGTTTCGGCTGATGCTTCTCTTGCATTTACTACTGTATTCCAATAGAAAGTGGTGAAGCAAATGAAAGAATCAGAGAAGAAGGCATTGCTGGCAAAACGTCAACTGATGGCTAAAAAAGCAAGAGCAGCGGCGGTAGTAAGACCCAAGAGACGGCGGATCAGACAGGTGCTTAATAATTTCATCGTGCTTGCCGTGAACAATAACAATGTCCCATATGAAACGCAGGACTGGAAGGCTACACTGACCCGGAGCTCCGGCACTGTGATCACGGCTCAATTCGATGAATTCGGCGTCGCCCAGTTCAATACGATCAGTACGCTGACAACGGTCAGCTACACGCTCCGGATTATCGATGCGGATAATGTGCAGCGCACACAGAAGTTCGTCCCGTCGAACCGCGAGTTTTTTGTAGCACGCTTCTAACTAACAACAGCGCGCCCGGATTCATTGAGGGCGCGCTGCTTTATGGTCATGTCTGAAATAATAGATGCTATAGAGAATCACCGGAATGATCAGGAAGTTGGTTAGCTGGATATAGAGCAGGAAATCGAGCAGTTTGCTGACGCAGCTTATCATTGAGAGCACGGAGCTTGAGCTGATGGGGACGGCTCTTTTTTGCTGATACGAGTAAGATAATATTCCATTTGTCAAGCGTTAAGGGGAGCTGACGTTGAAATGTTGGCTTAATGTACAATCCCGTCCGCCGAATTCAGTTCTTATGACAATAAACCTTCCATCAACATTCAAAAGCGGGGGCATACCCTATATAATATCGCTATAGATGTAGATCAGGGATTGTGGAACTGAATGCAAAGTGAGCAGCAGCTATGAGCTGAAGATGCCCCGGAAAGGTCTGAGGAATGATGAGCCTGGAAGCCTTGAATGAACGCGTGAATACGGATCTCTCGTACCTCGCCTATGGCGGCGCGGACTGGGTTCGCCCTGTGGAGCATGCCGAAGGCCATGTATATGATGTCGTCATTGTGGGCGGGGGACAGAGCGGGCTTGGTGCGGCTTTTGGCTTGCTGCGCGAACGGATCTCGAATCTGCTGATTATCGATGAGAATCGTGACGGGCTAGAGGGGCCTTGGGAGACCTATGCCCGGATGGTGACGCTGCGTACGCCCAAAGCTCTGACCTCGATTGATCTCGGCATCCCGTCGCTGACCTTCCGTTCCTGGTGGGAGGCTCAGTATGGGGCGGAGGCCTGGAGTGAGGTGGACAAAATCCCGCGCGGGCAGTGGATGGAGTATCTGCGCTGGTACCGGCAGATTCTGAAGCTGCCGGTACGTAACGAGGTGCGGCTAATGCTGGTCGAGCCTGGTGACGATGGAATCTACCGTCTGCAGGTTACAGGAGCGGGTGCGAAGGACGGAGCACTGCTGGCCCGTAAGGTGGTGCTGGCTACCGGCATTCAAGGCGGAGGGCAGTGGCATGTTCCGCCGATGATTGCAGATCATCTGCCGGAGCGCCTGTATGCCCATACCTCCCGGCAGATTGACTTCGCTGCCCTTCGCGGCAAGCGGGTGGGGATTCTCGGCGGCGGGGCGTCCGCCTTCGACAATGCGAATTACGCGCTTCAGGAGGGGGCGGCTGAGGCCCAGGTCTTCGTCCGCCGGGCGAAGCTTCCGGGGGTGAATCCGATCCGCCAGATGGAGGGATCGGGCATGATTGAGCGGTTCCATACCCTGGCGGATGCGGACAAATATGCGGTCATCTCGCATTTCTTCCAGTATAATCAGCCGCCGACGAGCGATACCTTCCGCCGCGCAGCGGCATGGCCTGGCTTCCAGCTGCACCTCGGCTCGCCATGGCTGAAGGTGGAGGCTTCAGGGAAGCAGGCGGTGGTGACTACGCCCGCCGGAGAGTTCAGCTTCGACTATCTGATCGTCAGCACGGGCCTGCTCAGCGATCCTGCCCTGCGGCCGGAGCTGCGGCAGGTGGAGACTCATATTGCCCGCTGGAGCGACCGGTACACAGCGCCTGTGGGATCGGCGAATCCGCTGCTGGATGCGCACCCGTATCTTAGCCCCGGCTTTGAACTTCAGAGCCGGGATGAAGCAGGCCGCAAGCTGCTGCATGGCTTATTCGTGTTCAACTATTCCGCTCTGGCCAGCTGCGGGTTATCGGCATCGGCCATCTCGGGACTGCGGAATGCGATTCCGAGACTGGTCAGCGGTGTGGCCGACCAGCTCTTCCAGGATGACCGGCAGCAGATCCTCCAGGCTTATTATGATTACGATGAGATTGAATTTACAGGCCAGTAAGACGGCCGGAAGAGGCTGTACCTGAGGCGGGCAATGACCTCTGGTGCAGCCTCTTGGCATGCAGAGCGAATAGATTGGCCTTGCCTGAGAGCTGACTGGCTGACGGGTCAGGCAGTAATCCTGGCGTACAGTGCGAAGAACAGCGCCAGCTCGCCCATGATCAGTACATTCGGTACATGGACTAGAAGATCAAGCACATAGAAGCAGGCCAGAATGAGGGTCAGTAGTGCCAGCGGCTTCATTCCCAGCTGGTGCTGCTTATGCCTGTAGACCTGAAAGACCAGTGCCGCGGAAGCGAAATAGAGCAGCACGGAGCCGAACAACAGGTTCAGCATCTGCCCATAATGAAGCTGATCCAGGAACAATAGCTGGATTGACGCAGCAAGCATACATAGCGACAGATAAATGAACAGATGCCCGTAGATAATCGTCTGTCCGGCAGTCTGGATATGCATATCAACCTTCTTCTCCAGGTTGTCATAATACTGCCACCATATGGCGATGATCAGCACAAAGGTGAGCGCAGCGAAACCGACAGATGGTCCGGTCCAGCTGCTGGACTGCAGCACGGCGAGGATACTGACCACGGATTCGCCGAGCAGGATCAACGCGAACAGGGAGAAGCGCTCCAGCAGATGATGGGTATTGGCGGGAGTCTTCACCAGAATCCGCCGGCCGGTCAGCGGGAGCATAATATCCAGCACAATCCCGGCGTACAGCACGGCATACCGGAGCCAGGAATCGAAGAACAGGGAGCAGGCCGAAATCGTAAGCCCAATCCAGAAGCGCGATCCCAAATAGCGGGCCGTGTTCCGCAGGTGCCCGCTTTCTCCGGAATGGACATAATGGTACTGGACGGCGGTCATGATGCGGAGTCCCAGGTAGCCGATCAGAAACGGCAGATAGTTGGCATCGAAATCCACAGACAGACTGGCCGTCATGATCAGCACGAAGAATAATTGAATGATCAGAAACACGCGGTGCGGGACGGTATCCTTCCCATAGCGGTTAACGAAGAGTGTCTGCCCGACCCAGGCCCACCAGATCGGAATAAAGATTAGTACGAATTTGCCGAGTGTCTCAAGGGACAGGGTCTCGTGTTCTACATGCAGCAGCACATGGCTGGCTTTGGAGACCGCAGCGACAAACAGCAGATCGTAGAAGAGCTCAAGCCAGGTAACCTTTTTGATGATCATTGCGTTAGTCCCCTTTGCCGATTGTATGCCCGGAGCCGTCCGGTTTACAAGTATAATAATGGCTCTCCACAGAAGAAGGCAAGAATATTTGTGACAACTGGAGAGGTTGCCCTGGCGGCAATTGACCTGACGGACACACTCATTGATAATAAAGAGGTTCATATTCTTGAGAGAATGGGAGTAGAAGCATGTCATATCGCAATATGGAAGAATGTATTATTGACCTGGAGAAGCACGGGCATTTAATTCGCATACATGAAGAGGTGGACCCGCATCTGGAGATGGCGGCGATACATATGAAGGTCTATGAGGCAGGCGGTCCTGCTCTGCTGTTCGAGAATGTCCGGGGCTCGAAGTACCGTGCAGTCTCGAATCTGTTCGGAACGATCGAGCGCAGCAAGTTCATCTTCCGCGACACATGGGAATCTTCGCAGGCGGTCATCGCTTTGCGCAGCAATCCCATGAAGGCGCTCAAACAGCCTTTAAGGTATATCGGTACAGGCCTTGCCGCCCGCAAAGCGCTGCCTATCAAGAAGGGCAGCGGCGTGCCTGCCGGGTTCGAGGAGATTCAAATCTCCGATCTTCCGCAGATTAAGCACTGGCAGGGCGACGGAGGGGCGTTCGTCACGCTTCCGCAGGTGTACTCCGAAGATCCCGATAAGCCGGGCATTATGAACTCCAATCTGGGGATGTACCGTATCCAGCTTAGCGGCAATGAATATGAGCTGAATAAGGAAGTGGGCGTCCATTACCAGATTCACCGCGGCATCGGCATTCATCAGGCCCACGCGAACAGACGCGGCGAGCCGCTTAAGGTTAGCTGCTTCATCGGCGGTCCCCCTGCGCATACGCTCTCGGCGGTGATGCCGCTGCCGGAGGACTTAAGTGAAATGACCTTTGCCGGGCTACTCTCGGGGCGTCATTTCCGCTACAGCTATGTAGACGGCTTCTGCGTCAGCAGCGATGCCGACTTCGTGATTACCGGAGAGATTCATCCCGGGGAGACGAAGCCGGAGGGGCCGTTCGGCGATCATCTGGGCTACTATAGCCTGACTCACCCGTTTCCGGTGATGAGAGTACACAAGGTTTACGCCAAAAAAGGGGCCATCTTCCCCTTCACGGTGGTCGGCCGTCCACCGCAGGAGGACACTGCCTTTGGAGAGCTCATCCATGAGCTGACCGGCGGGGCGATCCGCTCGGAGATTCCCGGCGTGAAGGAGGTACATGCGATAGATGCTGCGGGCGTGCACCCGCTGCTGTTCGCGATCGGCAGTGAACGGTATACCCCGTATCAGCAGCTTAAGCAGCCTGCAGAGCTGCTGACGATCAGCAACCGGATTCTCGGAACCGGCCAGCTCAGTCTGGCGAAATATCTGTTCATCACGGCAGAAGAGGACAAGCCGGTCAGCACGCATGATATCGCCGGGTTCCTGACTTACATCCTGGAGCGGATCAATCTGCGCCGCGATATTCACTTCCAGACGAACACAACGATCGATACGCTGGATTATTCCGGCACCGGGATCAACAGCGGAAGCAAGGTGGTCTTCGCAGCCGTAGGGGAAAAGAAGCGGAGCTTGTGTACGGAGGTGCCTGAGGTTCTTCAGCGGGTAGACCGGGGCTGGGGTCCGGCGGCCATGATTATGCCGGGCATCGTTGCCATGCAGGGGAAGCCGTTCCGGGATTACTCCTCGGCGGCAGAGGAAATCTCCGCTTTGAGTGCTGCCATTGCAGCGCAGGGGGCGCTTGATTCCTGCCCGATGATTATTCTGTGCGATGACAGCAGCTTCATGTCGGAATCGCTGAACAACTTCCTGTGGGCGACCTTCACGCGCAGCAATCCTTCCCATGACATCCATGGGGTGAACAGCACGGTAGAGCATAAGCACTGGGCCTGTGATAATGTGATTATCGACGCCCGGGTGAAGCCGCATCAGGCACCGCCGTTAATTCCTGACCCCGAGGTGCAGCGGAGGATTGAGCGGGTATTTAGTGAAGGAGCAAGCTTGGGTGGACTGCGGCGGCCGTAGGGAGTGAAGCAGCACTACTATAACTGCTGAAACCGCTGAAACCGCTGAAAAGAGGGGTTGTATGGCTGAGCTATTCGGGGTGCTTTTCGAAGTTATGCTGGATCTCCTGCTCTACCGAAAGGACCGTAAACGGAGAAGAGAACGAAGAAGACAGAGAAGAATAGAGCGGAGAATGAAAAAGCAGGGGCGTTTGTAGACGCCCTGTCTTTCATTTGGTGGTTGTTAAAGGTTAGGCGTATAAACGTCATTGTTTGTTGTGATGACGTTTATACGTTTTTTATCGTGGCCGAAAAAATGTATGCGAAAAACCGAGCTCATTCGAATGTAAAGTGTAGCGGCTCAGTTCTGGCTGCCTGGCCATGTGTAGGTCTTGATGATGTCTGGGCTGCCGTCTATTCTATGAAGGTTGAAGGTGAAGACATTGTCTGTGCGTCCGGTGAAGTAGATATAGTGCCCCGGGAACATGGAGTCGGGCTGCTCTACCTCGCGCTGGCGCTCCGCACTGAGCAGTTGCTTGTATAACACAGTCTGCTTACCGGTAGTACGATCAACAAGGGTCAGGAATGCGGTGTCTGTAGGGCGGACCAGCAGAACATCCGGGTAGACGGCTTCGACATTATAATAGACATCTTTGGCTACAGTGGCACCCAGCAGTTTCGGTATATCTACCGTCTCGCTGACTGCTCCGGTTCCATCCTCAATGAGCCTTAGCGTGCGGCCATCATTGAGTACCAGCTTATCGCCGGCCCAGACCGGGGCTGTGCCGAAGGAGGTGTGGATATTCGTATGTCCCTGGCGGATCACACTGTTATTCTTCACTAGATAAGTGTAATACTCTACATGCACATGAGGCTCGCCATACGAATTCACGACCTGAAGCAGCGTCAGACCGGCGGGTGTACGCTCGAAAGTAAAGTCTACTACATCCAGTTCTATGCCGAGTACAGCAAGCTTATGCTTAGTGTCCTGCTTCGTAGTCAGATACAGCTCCCCGCTGTCCAGAGACAGGGAGTACACTCCGCCGTCGAACACTTCTGAATAACCGCGGTATATATGCAGACCGTTGGCCCGTATCGTATTCATGGCGGCATCCCATCTTACGGGTCCGGCTTCAAGGGCCGCTACTACAAATTTGACAGGCACATACAGCTGCTTATCCGCCATATAAGGTGTGCCTCCAAGGGAGACCTTCTTCCCGTCCAGTACGCCGGTGGATTGACCAAGCTTCACACTGAAGCTTTTGTTCCACCCGCTGAAGGCAGCAGTTTTGTCCAAATATAAGAATGTATAGGTTGCACACGATAACTTATCCTTCTATTTCTCGCTGAAACGATACCGTCCTTTAAAAGGACGGCAAAGCCGTTACTACTTGGCATGATTGCACTTGCCCTCAAGTCCCATGATTGTGACCAGGTTAGCCGGCATATAAGAGACCCCGTTTTTGATCTGTGCGGTGCCTCCGGCCATGCCTGATAACCCGCTTCCGTTACTGTAGGTTAATTGGAGCTGCACGCCCGGGGCAGGCTTGGCCGAAGCCGGCCAGAGCCAGTGCGAGTGCGGCGAGGACTAACATCCTCCGGTTGATCTTCATGTTTCTCATCCTTTCTTCGGGTGTGGCCACTGCTGGATCAGCCGTCCCCCGTCCCGTGACCCATAGGCTGAACCACGGATTGTACAGTAGCTTCTGTTACAGATTCATAACCCCCCAGGGGGTGAATTGCTATAACTGCCAAGCTACACGAAACTAGAAGCATAATCATTTTTCTTATCATTGGATTCTTGCACCTCTCCAATCAGAAGTCTGTATTGTTCTGTCTGTTCCTCAGTGGCTTGATGCCGGAATTGTTCAAACAGATTCACACATTTAATGATTATGCTATCACTCTTTATTTTAGCAGAGGATTCCAGACTTTGGAGCAGGAAGCCCATTCCTTCCAGGCGGTGATTGCGTAAATAATAGTTGGCTAATTCCGCGAGAAAGGTAGAGTACTGGTCAGCCAGGATCTGCTGGTTGTGAAGCTCCCCGAAGTCCTTCAGGTTGGTCCGGTAAGGGATATAGGAAGGGAACTGTTCAAGCACCTCATCGACATTCCAGGAGAAACGGTTGGCTGAGATCATAATATGGTACAGGGCTACAAAGATCTCACTGGCATGCGGAGCAATATAGGCCACATATTCAGGCAACACTTCATAGTCGCCGGACATCATCCGGTAGAGAAGGGTATTGGCCGTGCCCCACTCCTGGAATTGGTCCAGAATGTGCCGGGTTTCTTCCCCTTTTTCGCGTATCCAGCTCCTATCCATATATAGAGCTACGTATTTCAGCGCCGATTCATAGTCCCGGAATTCTTCGCACACACTTGCCCGCATCAGATGCGAATACAGCGCATAGAAGAAAACCGGCTTCTCAGGACATTTATCCTGGCGGTCCCTGCGCTGCGACCGGTGCAGATGGTGGTAGCTGAGCATGGCAAGACGGTGCATCTCCTGGGCCAGCGCGTCCACCTTGTCCCACTTGTGCAGCGAGTAATAGACATGCATCAGATGCTTCAGCCCGTCGAGCTGATCCGGCACCTCAAGCCGTTCAAGATAACATTCGAATAAAAGAGCAGCCTGGAGGTTGAGTGTCTGGCTGTCTCCGAGGGTGATGCGGAACAAACGGTACTGGCAGAGGGCCAGCCGCTCCGAATGCTGATACTTCTCGCTTGTGCTGATATTCTTGTAGAGCACGGCCGCCGCCTGCCAGTGATGCTCCTGGAACAGGTCCTCGGCCACTTCAAAAAGCATCGGAGCGTAGGTTAGGTTGTCCAGCAGATTTTTGGCTACAAGCTCAATACAGTCCAGCCGCCCCAGCTCCGCCGAATTCAGGATGAAGGGGCGCAGCCGCCGCCAGGTTGGTGCCGAATATAAGAAGCACTCATCGACATACATGCTATAGAAATGATCCTCGGGCAGTTCCATGCCCCGGGTAATCAATTTCAGATGATTCATGGCAATCGGCTGCTGGCCGCTAAGGATACGGCTTATGGTGCCGGAATTAATGCCGGACTGAATGGAGAACTGGTTGATGGACAACTGCTGGGAATAGAGATAAGCCTCAAGATGACTGCGAATCGTTGTGAGGGGCTTCAAAGGATCACCGCCTGACTGAATTCCATTTTTTGGATTATTGTATATGTGTATAATATAAGTCATTATTCCAATGGTCAATAGAGTGATGGGGAGAAACCGTGAACAATGGAAAAAAGCATTCCCGTGGTCCCGGGAACGCTTAGTCTTCATAGGCGGGCAGACAGCGGATCAGGCGGTGTAAATCCCAGCGTCATTCTTGATCCTGCGGCGCTCGATGACTTCTTCATAATCCTTAATCAGTCTGTCGAAAATCTGCTCCCAGGAGCGCTTGAGGGCTTGGCGCCGCCCTTCGCGGCCCATTGCGCTGCGCAGCAGGTGCCCGGCGGCGGAAGTGCAGATCCGCTCTGCCATGGCTGCCGGGCTGCGGGGCTTGAACAGCATGCCGGTGACACCGGGTGCCACCAGCTCCCGGGTTCCGCCAGCATCTGCGGCGATGACGGGAAGCCCCGACGCCATGGCTTCAAGCACGACGTTGCCGAAGGTCTCCGTGCAGGAGGGGAAGACGAACAGATCCGCAGAGGCGTACAGCTCTGCCAGCTCTTCGCCGTGTCTGGCACCGGTGAAGGTGACATTGTCCGGTGCCTGCGATTTCAGCTCGGGCAGCAGCGGCCCATCGCCGACAATCACCAGCTGAACCGCTGCACGCACAGACTCCGGCAGGAGCGGCATGGCCTGAAGGAGGGTGGTGAGATCTTTTTCCGGGGCAATCCGTCCGACATAGAGCATCATCAGTGCTGCTCCTTTGCTGTAACGCTCCCGCACTTCTTCGCTTCGTCTCTCCGGCGAGTAGAGGGTGCAGTCCACACCTCTGGACCACAGGCGCAGCCGGGTGAATCCCTCCATACGCAAGCTGGTTAGGGTCTCGCGAGAAGGGGCCAGGACGGCATCGCAGGAACGGTGATACCACTTCATGTATTTCCAGTAGAGCGGGAGGATTCTTCTCATTTTGTAATATTCGAGGTAACGGTCGAAGTGGGTGTGATAGGAGGCGACATGGGGGAGCTGCTGCTTGCGGGCATACCGGAGACCGGTTAAGCCGATATTGAACGGGGTGGCGAGATGGAGCAGGTCGGGGGCGAAGGCAGTCAGTTCACTCTGGATGGAGGACATGCCGGGCAGGGCCAGCCTGCACTCGGGATAGAGGAAAAAAGGGATGCTGGCAACGGGTCTGACAGGATCGGGGTAGCTGCTCTCCGGGGCTGATTTTGGCGTGAACAGCAGATGATCGATTCCCCGGCGGTGCAGGTGGCCGGTCAGCCGGCCGAGTGTACGGGCAACGCCATTCGTCTGCGGAAGAAAGGTGTCCGTGAATAAAGCCAGACGCATCGGTATCCCTCCCAGTAATCTTGTTGCCTTGATCTTAACAACTAACTATTACTTGTAGATCAACCGCAGGTTAAACATCTCGCATGAAGGGGGAATTTGCAGGTAGGGCCAGAGGGGACCCGGGAGGACAAAGTAGGACCAGAGAAGACCAGTGAGGACTAGGGCAATAAGGTTAAGGGAGGAGCGGAACGGGTATACATGAGGTATCAGGAATGAAGGAGGTATAAGGAGATGAGCAAAGATCTGCCGCCAGAGGTTCCGCCGAAGGTTGTCCCGGGTGTGAAGCCGGATATCCTCCCGGAGCCGGTTGTGATCCCGCCGGAGATTGTGCCGGAGAAGCATCCCGAAATCGTACCGCCGGAGCAGCCCGAGATTATTCCTCCAGCCCCGCCGGAGATTCTTCCGAATGCTGATCCGCTGTAAGCTGTAAAGGCTGTGTGATAGCAGGCTAGTGTATAGATTAGGCTGAGCGCCCGGGGAACCAGGCGTTTTTGCTGTTTGTGGTTATTTTAGGCTACTGCGTGGGAATGAGGGGGCGTTGCCATTTCCCGATGCCCGGTTCCCTGCCCCACATCCGGTCCCGCACTCGCATCCCTTACCCGTCCAAATACTTCGCCCCCCCGCCGTCAACTGCCCGGGAGACTTGTCCAGATCGGCTCGGCGTATTGGTTCTGCAGATTCATGCTGCAATCCTTGCCGGTATCGTAGGAGCGGTTGCCCAGCACCTGTGAGAACTGCTCCAGCTTGCACCTTGCCGCAGCGGGGTCCTTGCTCTCCAGCCAATCGGCAAGTGCTCCGAGCACCGTCCGGCCTTCCGCAAGAGCAGCCTCCCATAGCTCCCACACCGATTCTGTGCGGACCTCGGAATAGAGTGCGGGATGCCGCCATTCGGAGTGCCGCTCATTCAGATAATCCAGCAGCTCCTCGCGGGCGGTAAGCTTACGGGAGAACAGCAGGCGTGCCCGTCCCCAGGTGATAGCCTTCTTCCAGCCCTTCGGGTCATACAGGCAGCGCTGGGCCAGCACCATATCGCGGTAAGAGGTCTGCCAGATCTCCTCAGGCAACCGGGCCATCGCTTCCGGGTAATGCTTAAGGGCAGTAGTGTGAAGGATGCGGTGAACCGGACCGGGCAGGCGGGAGCCGGCGTCAATCAGAGACCAAGCCGGGTTCTGCCATGTGTTGAGGTTCCGCCGCCGGTCCATGAACAAGGTGTCCAGATCAATCTCAAACCGCTGATGGTCGCGGTATTGATAGCCCGCTTTCCAGTTAATATAGGGATGGAGATTGCGGTCCAGCAGATGATGGGTGAGGAAGCCGAGGAAGTAGAGCTGTGCCTGATCCCCCTCAGCTCCGCTGAGGTTTCGCGCAGACTCCCAGAAGTCTATAAGTACAGGCCCACAGCTGCGCGAATGCATCAGATCCCCGAGATGCAGCGCCCCCGCATCCTTGCTCCAGGGGAGAAAGCTGTGATACAGCAGGAAATCCGGACCCTGACAGCCAAGATTGTAGAGCTTCTGCTGTTGTTCCAGCAGCTGGAGACACGGAAAACGGCTGCTGAATTCTACGGCCAGCTGCTGACCGAATTCAATATGCATCCAGATATTGGGCATGATTGATCCTCCTACTAATTATGATGGACACCGTACAGCGATGATCTGAATCCATTGTAATCCCTGTAGGGTACAACCAAATAAGAAATATGTGTGAAATTAGGAAGTGTTCTACCCTTGCCGTTCATTAAGATAGACATGATCACAGGCACAAGAGTATTCTTATATGGCCTTAAGACAACCATAACACTGTAATATGCAACTGGCTAAAGGAGGCCCACCTATGAAGTCCCGTCCCTCTGAACGCGTTAAAATGCCTCCGGGATTCTGGACAGGGATAAGCCGCCTGGGGATTGCTGCAACCGACGTAGCCCGCATGGCACAGCTCCCTGTAACCATAACAACAGAAGCCACAGTTACCACTGCCCAATATTTCGCCATCTGGCAGGCGTATTCCGAGCTCGCCGGAGATCTTGCATCAGGCATCACCAGACTTGCGGCCGCCTTTGACACCGCGCAGTATCCGCCCGCCGTATTAGCGACTTATCACGCCCGCGACTATCGCGATGCCTTGCACCGCATGGTCAAGTACAAACAGATGTGTCCGCCCGAAAGCCTGCGGATGGCGGAAGAGAACGGGCAGTGCATCATTGAACTGGAGTGGGGAGATACAGGGCTGCCCGGCCCGCAGGTGCTGGCGGGAATTACGCTGGCTTTTCTCTTGGAGCTGGGAAGAAAGGGGACGGGTCAGCCCTTGAAGGCGCAGGCAGCCGAATTTGTCCACTCCATGGGCGATGAACAAGTGCTCGAAGCTTATTTCGGCTGCGCGATTCAAACAGGCGGCAAGTATAACCGGTTGACGCTGCTGCAAAGCCATCTGGACCTTCCCTTTGTTTCGTATAACGAAGAACTGCTGGAGATCCTTGCTCCCGCACTGGACCGCTCACTCAATGAACAGCTTGGCAGCTTCTCTGTATCCGGGAAGGTCAAGGTGATTATTGCATACTGTCTCGCAGGCGGATGCCCCGACCTCCAGACGGTTGCGAAGGAGCTTGCGATGAGCGGGCGGACCTTACAGCGCCGTCTGACTGACGAGAAGACGACCTTCAAGCAGCTATTGACACAAGTCAGACATGAGCAGGCACAGAAGTTCTTGGCAAATCCTTCGCTTGATCTTAAAGAGGTGGCGTATCTGACCGGGTATGAGGATCAGAACTCTTTCTTCCGTGCCTTCCGCCATTGGGAAGGGGTTACGCCTTCACAGTGGCGTGCGGAACATCTGAATAGTTGAACACCTGAATGCCGCATGTGTTGAGCTGTAACTTTTGGCGTGTCCGGCAAGAAGCTTGGCGCAAGGTGCTAGTTACTGAACGATCCCAACGAGATAATATAATCACTATCCGCAACACAACAAGGAATGAATAAGGAGAAGTGCATTATGGAGATGGGATTACACAATACAACAGCGCTAGTTACAGGATCAACGAAGGGTATAGGAAAAGCTATTGCGATAGAGCTTGCCAAGGAAGGTGTCAACGTACTGGTCAATGGACGGAATAGGGAAGAGGTGGAGCAGACTGTCCGTGAATTGAAGCTGAATTACCCGGCCACCTCTCCTCAGAATGCCACAGCCGATGTTGCCGATTCTGAGCAAAGACAAGCCTTATTCGCCCATTTCCCCAGCGTTGATATTCTGATAAACAGTATGGGCATTTATGAATTGATGCAGTATGAGGAAGTGGACGATGACATCTGGGAGAAATATTTCCGGACGAATGTGCTTGCTGCAAACGGATTAACGAAATTATATTTACCTGGAATGTTGAGCAGGAATTATGGCCGTGTGATCTTCATTGCCAGCGAAGAGGCGGTCATGCCCTCAGGACAAATGCCTCAATATGCGATGACCAAATCCATGCTTCTGTCCCTGTCCAAAAGTATATCTAAAGTGACAGCAGGAACGGAAGTTACAGTGAATACCATCATGCCCGGGCCTACACTCTCAGAAAAGGTTCACCATATCATTGAGGGTATGTATCCTGACGAAAATTTAACTTTTGCAGAAAAAGAACAGAAATTCATGGCGGCTAATCTGCCGCAATCTGAATTACAGCGTTTCATCAAGCCGGTGGAAATCGGCAGGCTGGCTGCCTTTGTATGCAGTCCTTATGCGGCAGCCTTTAGAGGTTCTCCCATCCGTATGGATGGAGGGATGGTGCCGACTATATATTGATGGAGGTGTACATCCTCAACAAAAACAGCGGCACCTGGGACGGTCAAGCCCCGGGGTGCCGCTGTTTTGCTGTATCAGGGCGGGATTCAGCCCAGTTTGATCAGGTCACGGAATACCCCGGGAAAAGAGTCAGGGATCGCTATCGCACCGACGGTCTTCTCATAGAAGGCCAGTGCGTCCTCGACCCAGCCAATGACGGCGTAGCCGTAGCCGCTCTGGTGCATGGCGGACAGGCATTCCAGCAGCAGGGCCTTCCCGATGCCCAGCCCCCGGTAATCCTCCAGCACCCCGGTCGGACCGAAGAAGTTCTTCACTACAACCTCGTGACAGGCGAAGCCGATGACCTCGCCCTGTTTCACGGCGATATAGCAGTGGACGGGCAGGTGGGCGAAGGCTACCTCGCATTCATTCCGCCAGCTCTCCGTGAAATGGCGGCCGACAAAATCCACAATGGCCTGCTTATCTCCGGTCATCGCCCGTTTAATAACAATGCCTTGTCCCCGCAGACGCTCCAGCAGCGCCCCGTTGTCCGGCAGATCGTATAGCTTCACAAGCATATCAGGCATCAAGGTTCCCCCGCTTTCTGTTCTATGATCTCAAGATCGGTCATCATGGCTTGCAGGTTGGCCTCGAATAGTTCAGGCCGGTAGAAGCGGGAGCGGATGAACAGCTCCGACATCTGCGGCACAAGCAGTTCTGCGAGCACGCTCTGCATTCTTAGCTTGGCTCGCCGCAGATCGCCATAGCCGCTCCGGTATTTGTCCCGGAGGAAGGTCATCACTTCCTCGCTGCCCGGCGACATCGCTCCCCGGAAAAGGAAGGTATGCAGCGGTGAGCGGCGCTGCGCCGGAAGCTCGTACTGGATCATGGCATCGATCAGCTCAGCGGTCAAGCGGTTCTTCTTGACCTCGGGCAGAAGCTGCGGAATCAATGCGTAATAGTCAGTGACTGCATAATCCGCCCATTCTTCCCAGCTCAGCCGGTCCGCAGGCAGGCCGTGGAACTGGTGCAGGAACCGTGTCAGGAAGGTCCCGGTCTCCGCTCTGGCGTTCCAGCTCTGCTCCGCAGCGAAGAAAGCCGGATAACGTGAGGTCTCGAATAATCCGTAAGGGCTGCCTAACGAGAACGGGCACCCCCAGTTCGTATGAATAATGCCCTCCAGCTGCTCGGTACGGGCGAGCTGAATCCAGTCCTGCACATTCTTGATCCGGTTATGGATCACGGGATAATTCTGGTCGCCGTTATCGTCCCAGCAGCGGACAGAGGAAGCGCCCAGGGTCTGGATGCCCGCATCCCGCAGCTTGTGGAGAATCTGACGGGCATCCGCCTTCATCCGGTGCCCGCCATAGATCCAGACGACCACGATCACACGCTTGTCAAGCGCCGCAATCTCCTCTGCTGTAGCCTGCATGATCATATCATGCCAGATCATCGGCTGTTTGCCGAGGCTGAGCGTCTTCTCCGCCAATTGATTGACGAAGCGGATGAACGAAGCCTCGGGGGTAAGCCCGGAGCGCTTGCAGTCCCCGCATGTGCCAAGGGTCCAGACCTCGTCACAGCCGAGGTGAAGATAGCGGCTGTGCGGATGAAGAGCTGCCACCTCTTCCAGAATCCCGGCCATCATCCCGAAGGAGCCGGCGCGGTGCGGGCACAGCTCTGACACGGTCTCCGGGACCTCACGCAGACCGATGTAGGCCGGATGCTTCAGGATATATTCCAGATGTCCGAAGGATTGCTGCTTCGGAATGACGGTAATGAAGTGGTCCTGTGCCGTCTTGAGCAGCCGCCGGTGTTCATCTTCTGTGAAAGCAAGCTCGGGATGGCGCAGGAAGGCCAGTTCCCGGAACGGCAGCTTGTCCTCATATTCGATAATCAGTGTATTGATCTTATAATCGGCCAGCTCCGCGATATACTCCAGCAGATGCTCATACGTAGGATAGACGGTACGCAGATCCAGATAATCGCTGCGCAGCCGCAGCTCGGCCCAGTCGGCAACCGTCACCGCAGGTACGGTACCGCCGCCGCTCCCCAGCAGCTGTTCCAGTGTCTTCAGCCCATAGAAGAGGCCGGAGGCGCTAAGCGCATACAGCTCGATCCGGTCCTTATCGGTAATCAGCACGTAGCTGTCATGTCTGCCCTCGACCCGCCGGGCCAGCAGCGGGTTGAGCGGGGTACCCTCCGTGACCAGGGCGAATACACCGCTGCCGCCCTGAGCAGCATGTACTGTTACCCCGGCGAATATCCGTTCAGCCGCCACCACTAGCCGGACATCCTCCCCGGGGCTCCATAACTGCACCGCCCAGCCGTGAAGCCCGGTGACCGGCTCCGGTCCACGGCTCTGCACCACCTGAGGGGCTGGAATCAGCTGCAGGCTCATAGCCAGCGTACCCGGCCTTTGAAGCGCTCAATGAAGCGGTTATTCCACTCGTCCCCGCCCGGGGCGTTGCCGCTGCGCCAGACCGGCACCTCGATCCCTTTTGCCCCGAGGCAGGCGGCAGTGGTCATCATCAGGGAATTCAGCAGAAAAGCGTTAGCGAAGGTAGAGGTGGAGCCCATCTTCGGCTGGGTGCCGTCAATGTGAAGCGCAGCGTCACCGGGCTTGACCTTACTGTCCAGAACATAATCGCAGAGTGCGTAGAGATTCTGTCCCGAGGGGTGGCGGGCGATATGATTCGCTGGCGTAGCCTCGGCATGGCCCACGGAGGTCACCGCAATAGTGATCACGCCCCGGCGGCGTGCTTCCAGAGCGGCATCGACACAGGCTGTGTTGATCCCGTAAGCATTGGCGATGATCAGAATGTCTCCTTGTCCGAGCCGGTTGTCTTCGATCACCAATGTGCCATAGCCGGGAGTGCGTTCAACCGCCATGGAGCGCAGGGCACCATTCGAGATCATCGTGCCTTCATCTAAAATAGCGCTGATATGCATCAGTCCGCCGGCACGGAAGAAGACCTCGGTAGCATTCATATTGGAGTGTCCCCCGGGTCCGTAGAGATAGATCAGCCTGTCCTCCGCAATATGCCCGGCGAGCAGCTCCGCCACCTCCAGCAGCTTGTCCCGCGGCTCACTCCGTATCTCATTCAGCAGTTCAACAATAGTATCCATATAAGCGGACATAATATCTGACTTCACGTTCATCACTATCCCTCCTAAAAGATTTGTAAGCATAAGCCCCCTGGGTCTCTTCGCCAAACTGGCTTCGAAAGCATACACTTTAAGTTTTGTAAGCCTAAGCTGGTGCTTGCCTAGAAGATAACAAACCGGACTACCTCAGTAAATCAACTATTTTGCGCAATTTCGGACCGTTTTTGACTGATTGATGCAGGGTCAGGTAAAAATTTTTCCGAACGGGTCAGGATCGTGGCTTATGCCTATTGCCTTACCTTTCTATAATGAGAGATAAGATCACGCAAGAGGGGGGACAGAGCCATTGAAGACGTCAGTTACTTTACCGCAGTCCCGTGAGAAACCTACCGCCGGCAGCAGAAAAAGAAAACGGCTGGAAGCCGGGATGGGTTACCTGTTCACCGGTCCCATGCTGCTGGGTGTGCTCGTATTTACGCTAATTCCTATGATATTCTCCTTCGTGCTCAGCTTCACCAAATGGTCATTTGTCACCGGGTTCGACAAGATACGTTTCAATGGCTTTGATAACTTCCGCCAGCTGATGCAGGATGAGGTGTTCCTGAAGTCGCTGGGCAATAACTTCATAATGCTGCTTGCCGTACCGGCCGGAATGGGGATCGCGCTGATTCTGGCGGTGATTATCACCAGTCATGTGTACGCGCCGGGTGCTTTTAAAGTCATCTACTTCATGCCTCAGATTTCCAGTGTCGTCGCGGTAGCGGTCGTGTGGCAGGTGCTCTTCCATCCTTCGTACGGTCCGGTTAACGGCTTCCTGTCAGCGCTCGGCGTGGACCATCCGCCCAAATGGCTGGCCGATCCGACCTACGCGCTTCCTTCGGTCATGCTGCTGATGATCTGGATCGATCTTGGGGTCTCGCTGATTATCTATATCGCCGGAATCAAGAATATTCCTGCCGATCTGTATGAAGCGGCGACGATCGACGGCGCCTCGAAGCTGGCCCAGTTCCGCTCAATTACTTTTCCGCTGCTGACGCCGACCACCTTTTTCCTGCTGGTGACCGGGATTATCGGCAATTTCAAATCCTTCGCTCTGGTCAAGGTGCTGACGGACGGCGGACCGGCCCATTCCACCTCTGTTGTCGTATATGACATGTACCAGACGGCTTTCGTCGATCTTCAGACCGGGTATGCTTCATCCATGGTTATGATTCTGTTCGTCATCGTGCTGGCCATTACCGGCTTGCAGTGGCTGGGGCAGCGCTATTGGGTCAATTACTAGAGAAGGGAGGCGCACACCTGTGAGAATAGGCAATCTGGATTGGGGAAAAGCCATCATCACCCTGATCATGGCGCTGCTGGGGATCGTGTTTTTGCTTCCTTTTATATGGATGCTGTCTGCTTCGCTTAAGCCGGAGGCCGATGTCTTCAAGTATCCGATTGAATGGATTCCGCAGACCCTGCGGGCGTCCTTCAACTATCATTCCGTCTGGTTCGGCAAAGCCAACTTCACGCTCTATTACTGGAACTCAATCAAGGTCACGGCGCTCACCACGCTCCTGTCTGTGGGAGTGTCCAGCATGGCCGCCTACGGCTTCACCAAAATCCGCTTCCCCGGCAGAAATGCACTGTTCGTACTGGTGCTGGCAACCTATATGATTCCTGCGGAAGCCACACTGGTGCCGCTGTTCATCATCTTCCGTTCCACGGGCCTGTACGATACGCATCTGGGCCTGATCCTGCTGGGCGGGTTCAGCGTGCTGGGCACCTTCCTGCTCCGCCAGTTCTTCGCTTCGCTCTCGAACGAATATATCGAATCGGCACAGATTGACGGTGCGGGCCATCTGCGCATCTTCACCTTCATTCTGTTCCCGCTGGTCCGGCCCGCGATTGCCACGTATGCGATTCTGCGGTTTATCTGGACCTGGAATGATTTTCAGACGCCGCTGGTCTTCCTGAACAGTAAGACGCTCTACACGCTACAGCTTGGGATGAACGCCTTCGCCGACCGCAACGGCGCCTTCTATTCGCTGATTATGGCGGCTTCGGTCTCGGCTATTGTCCCGCTGCTGATTGTGTTCATCCTTGGGCAGAAGCAGGTTATCGAAGGTATTTCCTTAGGGGGGGTGAAGGGGTGAGGGCGGGCAGATTCCCGGAAACTGCATAACCGGGTGTAAACCACATTAGAAGGGGTGTTATTGATGAAAAAGAATGTGTTCGCTCTGGTATGGATCGTCGTGCTTCTGGTAGCCCTGGCGGGCTGCGGCAATTCAAACAACACCAATGGCGCAGCTCCCGCTGCTGGTAGTACGGCTGCACCGGAGGCAGGGGAAAGTGCCGCACCTTCCACAGAACCGGTAACGATTAAGGTGGCCAACTGGTCCCCTGCGGCGGATATGGAGCCTGTGCTGAAGGCCTATGAGGACTCACATCCGGGCGTCACCCTGGAATATGTCGAGCTTGCCGACAACGGGGACTCTGTGGCTGGCATGAAAAAGCTGGATCTGCTCGTGGCTTCCGGCGAGAACCTGGATGTGGTGTTCATGCCCGGAGCCACCGACTATTCACAGCGTGCCGGACTTGGCCTGCTGGCTCCGCTGAATGACCTGATCACCAAGGAAGGGATCACGCTGGCTGACGAATACACGATTGATCCATCCGTGGACGGCAAGGTGTATGCACTCCCGGATACGCTTGAGAATTATTTCGTCCTCTTGAACAAGGACAAGCTGGATGCGGCAGGGTTAGCCGTTCCGACGGAATGGAGCTGGGACGACTATCTCGATTATGCAGCCAAACTGACCAGCGGCACTGGCCCCTCCAAGACCTTCGGCACCTATTTCCATACCTGGGCCATGTACTGGGAGCTCGGAATCATCAACCAGGAGAAGGACAATAATCTGGTCAATAACGGTATCGTAAATATTGACAGCGCGGGCATCCGCAAGTCTCTGGAGCTGCGCAATAAGGCTGAGGAATCCGGAGTGGCCGTACCGTATGCCGATACGATCTCCCAGAAGCTCGCATACCGCTCAGAATTCTTCACCGGACATGCCGCGATGATCGTGACCGGCAATTGGATGATCGGTGAAGCCGGCGGGTCGGAGGAGTTCCCGGCTACGTTCACCACCGCGTTCGCGCCGATGCCTTCGAACAGTGCAGGAGAACCGAGCGGGGTCAGTATTGCTAACGGCAACTACGTTGGAATTCTGGAAAAGTCGAAGCATCAGCAGGAAGCGTATGATTTCATCCGCTGGTACTCCACGGAGGGCGAGCAGATGCAGAATGTATACTCCGCCTGGAAGAAGCAGGATGTGGACCAGTTCATTGCAGGCGTCAAAACCAAGGCCATGAGCCCGGACAACATTGACGAAACCTCACTGGCCTATGTGATCAAGAATGCGAAGCCTGCTCCCTTAAGTGTGCCGCCGACCTACCAGGGCGAGCTGGAAACGGCCTTTACCAAAGAGACCGAGCTGTTCATCCTGAAGCAGCAGGATCTGGAGACTACGATCAGCAAAGCGCAGGCGGAGCTGCAGAAGATTGTGGATGCCAATAAGTAAAAATTGGCAGGGCTAAACGGCCGGATTTTACCTGAAATCCTGCGGTGAAATCAGCTGCTTGAGGCGGAAAGCTGATATGATAGAAGCATAGACACGATAGTCTGATTGTGAAGGGGGATGGCCATTGCTGCTAAGAGGATGGAGACTCGGTTTTCGCAATAAGCTGCTCGTCGCTTCCCTGCTCTGTCTGCTGCTTCCCGCCTCTATTACCCTGTATATTTCCAATTCCTACACAGAGCATATCCTCCGTTCCCAGGTGATTCAGAATGAACGCCGTTCGCTGGAGCAGGAGAGCCTGTACATCTCGAACCTCTTCAGCAATATGGTGCTGGTGGCGAATTATATCCAGTTCGATCCCGGCATCACACTTATTCTCAAAGAAAACTGGCAGCGCAGCAAGCTGCACCAGCCTGATACAGCCAGGCATATCCTGGATTTCAAAGAGGTGACCGACAAGCTGGTCAGCGTGACCTCCATGATGGAAAAAACGTTCGTGACCGTCCTCACCTCGGACGGGCAATACTACTCCAATTATTCCTACGCCAAGCTCGATGTCGGGGCACTGCTCCAGCAGCCCTGGATGGATACCGCCCGCAAGCAGCCTGCCTTCGAGCTGTACTGGGCAGGCGTAATTGATAACTATATCCCGACCGCAGCAGCCGGCAGCCCGCAGGTGCTTACGATTGCCCGCAATCTCAAGCTGTCCTCCAGTTCAACCTACGCTACGGTAATAATCAGTATCGCCGAGAGCCGGATCAGCCAGATCTTGAGTGATAGCGGGAAGGGACAGCAGACCCTGCTGATTGCGCCGGACGGAACGGTGATTGCCGCCCGGGACAAGTCCCTGCTGGGCCGGCCGTTCTCACTTATGGATGCCGTGAAGCCCGCCGCCGCTTCCAGCTTCATCGATTACCGGGGGGAGCAGTATCTGCTCAGCAGTCTGGAGATCCCTTACGGCAATTACCGGATTGTCAGCCTGTCGCCTTACCGTGAGGCGGTCAGCCGGATCAGCGCGACCCACCGCTGGAGTACGGCGGTGCAGGTGGTGTCGGGCGCTTTTTTCCTGCTGATCCTGGTGCTGCTGGTCAGGCAGTTCACGAAGCCGGTTATCCGGCTCGATCAGGTGGCGGCGCGGGTGGACCGGGGGGAGCTCGGCCTCCGTTCGGGAGTCCGGGGCTATGATGAGATCGGGCGGCTGGGCAAATCCTTCGATCATATGCTGGACCGGGTAGAAGGGATGGTACTTCAGATCAAGGAAGAGCAGGCACAGAAGCGCAAGGCGGAGCTGGCGATGCTGCAATCGCAGATTAATCCCCACTTCCTGTTCAATATCCTGAACTCGATCCGCTTGCGCATTATGATGCGGGGAGATGAGGAGAATGCGGAACTGCTCTTCTCGCTCTCCCGGCTGCTGCGTATGACGATTCAACAGCGGGATGAATACACTACGCTGCATGATGAGCTGTATATTGTCAGGAGCTATGTGGAGCTGCTGAATTTCCGCCAGTCCGAGGAGGTGGCGCTGGATACTGATTGTACCTCCGAGAGCCTCAGTGTCCGTATCCCCCGCTTCCTGCTTCAGCCTGTCATTGAGAATGCCTATATTCATGGGCTGCGCCAAGGGGGCGGGCGTATTCTGATCCGAACCTGGACGCAGAATCACCGGCTGTTCATTGAGATAGAAGACAACGGTCAGGGGATGGATGAGGTCACTCTGAGCCGCCTGCACGCCGGGCTAAGCTCCAAGCCGCCGGGCAAGGAAGCGATGCCGCCTGGCAGGCTGGCCCACATCGGAATGTCCAATGTCTATGAACGTCTGCATCTGACTTACGGTTCAGCCTTCCAGATTACGATGGACAGCAGGCCCGGCGAGGGGACAACCTTCCGGTTCGTGCTGCCCGTGCAGATTCCGGATCAGGCTGAGGAAAGGGAGCGTGGTAGGGATGTATAGCGTAATGCTGGTGGATGATGATCAGCCGGTATTGGATTTTCTGTCGGCAATGATTCCCTGGGACGAGCTTGGATTCACGCTGCATTCGGCCTGCAAGAACGGTCTGGTCGCTCTGGAGAAGGCCGGGGCGGACATGCCGGATATTGTGATTACAGACATTGGCATGCCGTATATGGATGGTCTGGAGCTGATCCGCGAGCTGAAGCTGCGAAGCGGGGAGGTGCGCGTGGTTGTGCTGTCCTGCATGGATGACTTCACCTATGCGCAACAGGCGGTCAAGCTGATGGTGAGCGACTATATTCTGAAGGAGACGATGAGCCGAGAGCTGATCATCACCCTGCTCCGGGAGCTGGGCGGGGAGCTGCGCCGCAGGGACGAGGAGAAGGCCCAGACGCTGAAATGGAAAAGCATGGCCGAGCATCAAAAGGGGCTGCTGAAGCAACGGGTACTGGAACGGATCATTGCCCGGGAGCTGCCAGGCAGCGAGTGGCAGAGTGACGCTGCCGAGCTGGGCATTCTGCCTGAGCTCACAGCCCATGTCGCTGTGCTCTGCCGGATCAGCGGAGACAGCGGGGAGGCTCCAGGGGAAGAGCTTGCGCGGATGTCCTTGGTGGCAGCGGCGGCTGAGTCGGTGTATCAGGACAATAATGCCGCCCTATGTCTGCCCTACAGCGGCCGTGATTGTGTACTGGTCTTCACCGGCGGTATGGGGAACGGGGCAGAGGCCGGACACATCTCCATGCTCGGCAGGCTGCGTTCAGCCATTCAAGCCGTGCCGGGGGTGAGGGCGTCCTTTCAATACCTGTGTATCCCGGCGGGCAGCGGTTATTTCCGCGAGGGGCTGATAGAGCTGTTAACCCAAGGCCGGGAGTATGCCTTCTACTTGAAGCCCGGCGGGCTGGCCGGACTGAAGGAGCTTCCGCCGTTCACGGAGGAGGACCTGTTCACCCATTACGCCGAAGCTGCGCACGAGATCCGCGATGCCTTCCTGGAGGAATCAGCGGACAGGCTTGCGGAGCTGCTGACCCAATGGATGGACCACATCCGTCTGAAGCGTTATGCCCCGCGCCAGGTGAAGGAATGGATGCTCAAGCTGCTCTATGACAATCAGATGCGGCTGATGGCCCGCCAGCAGTTCCAGTCCACTTTTTCGCTGGAGCTGCTGCATGATACCCTGGCGGATATCGACGATATCGGCACGCTGGAGACATGGTCCCTGGCCTTCTTCTACGAACGGCTTCCTTATATCCGCGAGATGTACCAGGAGACCCGCCGGGAGGAGATTAAGAAGGTGAAGCAATATGTAGACCGCCATCTGAACCGGAAAATCACCCTGGAGGAGGTGGCGGAATATACGCATTTGAATTCGAGCTATTTCAGCCGTCTGTTCAAGAAGGAGACCGGAATGAGCTTCATCCACTACGTTACCCATATCAAAATGGAGCAGGCCAAGGAATGGCTGGACCAGTCTCCGCAAAGTGTGGAGCAGGTTGCCGAGCGGCTTGGGTATGAGAATAAGAGCTATTTCACGAAGCTGTTCAAGCTGCATACTGGAGCTACGCCCGGAGAATTCCGGGGAGAGGAAGGCAACCGTTCCGCACAACCCCCTGAAGCAAGGAGGCACTACCCATGTTGACTATCAAACCGATTCATACGCTGACGATCAAACCGATTCATACAACCCTCTGAAGTAAGGAGGCATTACCCATGCTGACGATCAAACCGATTCACACAACCCCCTGAAGCAAGGAGGCACTACCCATGCTGACGATCAAACCGATTCACACCGAGCTGTCGGGTGCTATGCTTGTCCGTGTATACAAAAACCGTGCACAGCTTGGAGCTGCTGCCGGGCGTGAGGCGGCGGCAGCCATCCGGGCGCTGCTGGCCTCCAAAGCGCAGGTGCGGATCGTCTTCGCCGCCGCCCCTTCGCAGAACGAATTCCTTGCTGAGCTTGCCACTGCGAAGGAGCTGGACTGGAGCCGCATTACCGCATTCCATATGGATGAATATACCGGCCTGCCGGCAGGCTCACCGCAGAGCTTCGGCCGCTTCCTCCGGGAGGCGCTGTTCGACAAGGTCCGGCCGGGAACGGTTCATTATCTGAGTCCTGCCGCAGGTAGCGAAGCGGAATGCAGGCGTTACGGGCGGCTGCTGGCAGAAGCGCCTATCGATATAGTCTGCCTTGGCATCGGGGAGAACGGCCACTTGGCGTTCAATGATCCGCCGGTAGCCGATTTCGCTGATCCGCTTCCTGTGAAGCTGGTGGTCTTGGATGATATCTGCCGGAGGCAGCAGGTGAATGACGGGTGTTTTGCCAGTCTGGAGGAAGTGCCGCAGCAGGCCTTGACGCTTACGATACCGGTGCTACTGTCCGCGCAATGGCTGTTCTGCATGGTGCCGGGCGCTTCCAAGCGCGGTGCGGTGACCCGGACGCTGCATGAATCCGTCTCTACGGCATGTCCGTCCACCATCTTGCGGGGGCATGGGGACTGCCGGATGTTCCTGGATACCGACTCGTTCGGGGCAGTCTTCTCATGAAGCTGGAGGCGCTGCATTACCGGACGGGCGAGCCGGTCCGGCTTACGGTGGAGGAGGGCTTAATTGCTGCTATCGAACCGCTGGAGACCCGGCTGACGCTGGAGGAACAGGCAGAGCTGCCGCTGGTGGCTCCGGGGCTTGTCGATCTGCAGATCAACGGCTATGGCGGACATGATTTCAATCATCCGGCACTGACGGCAGAGGATGTCAAGAAGGCAGTCCGCGCGGTATGGCGGGAAGGTGTGACCGCCTGTTACCCTACGGTGATTACCGGCGCGCCGTATACCATCCTGGGGGCGATGCGGGCTATTGCCCGGGCCTGTGACGAGGATGCAGCCAGCGCGGCGACCATTAAGGGCATCCATCTGGAGGGCCCGTTCCTCTCGCCGGAGGACGGTCCGCGCGGGGCGCATGCCCTGGAGCATATCCGGCCGCCGGACACGGCCCTGCTCGATCAGTGGCAGGCGGCCTCTGGCGGGCGCCTCGCCATCGTGACGCTGTCCCCCGAGTGGGAGGGGAGCGCAGAGTTCATCCGCCACTGCGTCCGGCAGGGGATCACCGTCTCCATCGGGCATACGTCAGCGGATGCCGCGCAGATTGCCGGAGCGGTAGCCGCCGGAGCGCGGCTGTCCACGCATCTGGGCAATGGCGCGCATGCTATGCTGCCGCGCCATCCGAACTACCTGTGGACCCAGCTCGCGGCAGATGAGCTGTGGTGCACATTGATCGCCGACGGCTTCCACCTCCCGGAGGAGGTGCTGAAGGTGGCGATGAAGGTCAAGGGCCAGCGGGCACTGCTGGTCAGCGATGCCGTTGCCCTGGCCGGGCTGGCGCCCGGCAGCTACGACACGCCGGTCGGCGGCCGTGTCGTGCTGACCCCGGCGGGCCGGCTGCATCTCGCCGGCGAGCCCGGGCTGCTGGCGGGCTCGGCGCAGATGCTGCTGCGCCATATCGCGCGCCTCAGCGCCGCGGGCCTGGTCGCGCTGCCGGACGCCTGGGACATGGCGTCCGTGCGCCCGGCAGGCTTCATGGCCCTGCCGGCGGCGGCGGGCCTGGCGGCCGGGGCACCGGCCGATCTGGCGCTGATCCGCCGGACCGGGCCGGGCGGTGCCGGGCTTGCGCTGGCAGCGCTGTGCCAGGGCGGCGGCTGGGTGTACCGCCGGGACTGAGCGGCGCGGCGGTAAGTTGTGCACAGGCCCCCGGTTATGGGGGCCTGTTATGATATGTAAGTGAATCGCTCAAATTGAGCGATTACAGAGGGCGGGAGCGGCAAGTGCTGGGCGAGGGCAGGGCAGGGCAGGGCAGGGCAGGGCAGGGCAGGGCAGGGCAGGGCAGGGCAGGGCAGGGCAAGGCAAGGCAAGGACAGGGCGAGGACAAGGACATGGCTGTTGCGCCAGCGTCTGCACCACGCCAGTAACATTAATAGTAAATGTATTCGGTTTTCTGAATACACCCGCACTAGCATCCGCAATATGTCCGCACTAGCGTCAACGTCTGCGCCAGCACCTGGACCACAAGCTGCCTCAGCATCAACATATGTATCTGCATTAGCCTCAGCACCAGCCTCGCCATCAACCTCAGCACCAGCCTCACCGTCAACCTCAACCCCTGCCGCAGGGAACAGTTGGATTTTGGGCACTTGTTCAGGGGCGGAAGGGGGCATAGCGAGCCGTAGTTGGATAAACGACACTTAATATGCTGGCATCAGAGCCTTAGAGGGAGTTCGCACGAACATAAATGTCATAAATCCAATTAATTTCCGCAAACACTCCAAAGGACCTAGAATAAGATACGTTTTTCCAACTAATATGCATTATGTAATCTTCGTCATGTAATATCTATCATGTAGAGCAACCCCCAGTTACTTTCAATACACCCTTCCCATATCCCCACACAATGCACCCATCCCCACACATACCGTTTGCACAAACCATTCGGGAGCTAAATGCTCCAATTGTAAGGACAATTTGTCCGAAATCAACCTCACCACCAGAACTAATAATCCACCAGAACTATACTCCAACCCAACTAATACTCCAGCAGACGCCCGTCGTCATGCCATTGTCCGTACATTTTGTTCACACGGGTATTCTCTATGAATTTGTCTAATCTGCGTTCGAACAGCTCCGGCTGGCGGATGTAGCTCTGAATAGTGTCGATCCGCACCCTCTGATACAGCGCCGGGAAGGCCAGGAAATGGCGGTACACCTGCTCGTCTGCCTTCAATCTCTGTTCAATCACGGGATCAATTCGAAAAGCTTCTACATCCATATCCGGCAGGACCCGCCGTCCCTCGGCGCGCATCAGTCCCAGCTTCTCCAGGCGGCGGACGCGCTCCTTATTCAGCTCGGTCCATGAGCTGCGCTTGCTGCGCGGGGATAATCTCTGTATCAGCTTCGAGTCAGCCGCCGCCTTCTTCACCCCGTCAATCCAGCCGAAGCACAGCGCTTCTTCCACGGCGTCCAGATACAGTATCGTCCCCGGGAGCGGCTTGAGACTGACATCTACCCAGCAAGAAGCCTCTGTGCTGCTGTTCGCCATTAGCCAATCTCTTAATTCTTCCCTTGTTGTAGCTGCAAGCTTGTTTTCTATACTCATAGTCCCTATTCAGTCCCTTCTGGCGTATGCCCTCTGCTCCCTTGCTGATACAAATGCTGCATATTATACAACTTCTCCCTCATTAAACTAATCCTAATCTAAAAATATTGCACTAAAGGCAGCATTCCCTCTTCTCTAAGGGGCTGGGCGGCGATATTCCTGCAATTCATGCAACAATCTTTAGAATTACCCTTTTATCGGTATATCAAAGTTGCAATTTGTACAACAACCGGGCATGCCGCTGCTGTCACACCTTGTCTCTCTGACACCCACCGGCCCAATCGTCCCGTACAAATAAGCCGTGTTCCTATCCAATAGTCTTATTAGTCCAATTAGTCCTGTCATTCCTTAAATTCTGCACATTTGTTAACAGTTTCGCAACAGAATCTTTACGCTACGCATACATAACATAGGAGGACAATTAATATCCGGCTTTTACAATTAGAGAGTATTAGCAGAATATACCTATTGCAAAATCAGGCTGGATATGAAGGGATGATACTTTTGAAGGGGAATCCGCTGCACTTTTCGATGAAATGGAAGCTGATCTTGAGTTTCTCGGCGATCACACTTATTTTTCTGGGCGTGGCTGTGTACCAGGGACATAAAATCAAGCAGGTCGAGCAATCCATGGAACGGCAGAAGAGCGAAATGGAGAATAGAATTACGGTCTCAACCATCACCCAGCAGTTGCAGGAGCTGAACCGTGCGGAGACTTCCTTGGCGGAATCCAGTGACCTGGAGCAGGCCGAACCGTTGCAGGAGAAGCAGCAGCAGCTGTCTGCGGAGCTGGTCAAGGTGAATTTTGAACAGGGTACGCCTGCTTCTGCCAGTTATAAGCTACTGTCTGCACAAGCAAAAGAATATGGCGCTCTAACGAAAGAACTGGTAACGACGATATCGGACGAGACCCTTGATCCGCTGAGTGTACTGGAGACCATAGATGGTATACATACAAAAGCGCTTGCGCTGAATCAGGACATGCTAAAGACTAACGGTGAGCTGTACACCGCTGCCGCTGCCAATGCCGATCAGGCCCAGGGGGTCTCCTTCGCTCTGCTGGATGATACCGTATCCATCGTGATGTACGCTGCGATCGCAGTCTCCCTGTTTATGCTGATGCTCGCTTGGCTGCTGATCCGCTCGTTCCTGTCACCAGTGCGCAAGCTTCAGGCGGCGCTCAGACAGATCGCGGAGGGCGATCTGCGGCAGCAGATTAACTCCCCGTACAATGACGAGCTGGGACAGCTGAGCCATCATTTCGACCATATGGTCGGCAGGGTACAGGAGATGCTGCGGCAGACCTTGTCTGCGGCAGGTTCGCTTGCCGATTACGCGCAATCTTTTGAGGAGTCTTCGGCCGTTACAGCGCATACGAACCAGAATATTGTAAGAACTATACAGGAGATTTCGCTTGGGGCAGACCAGCAGGCCAGCCAGTCGGAGCAGAGCACGCAGCTCCTGGAGGAGCTGGCCAGTGGGGTCCAGGAAATTACTGACTATACCGATGTAATGCTGACTACAAGTGAAGCGGCTAACCGGAACAGACAGCAGGGCTCGGATACCGTTACGGCTCTGCGCCACAGCTCCCGTCAGTCCCGGGAATCCATCGGCAAGGTGTATGGTGCGCTGGACAAGCTGGTGAACCAGTCCAAGGATATCTCGCGCATTACCCATTCAATCACCGAAATCTCGAAGCAGACGAATATTCTCTCGCTGAATGCGGCCATCGAGGCTGCCAGAGCGGGAGCAGCAGGCAAAGGCTTCTCGGTGATTGCCGATGAAGTCCGGCAGCTGTCCGTACAGACGAATGACTCCTCGGTGAATATCAGCAGGATTATTCAGGAGCTTGGGGCCGGTATGGCGGATTTCCAGGGACATATGCTGGAGACCCGGGACAGCCTGGAGCAGCAGGACCATCAGGTGGAGCAGACCCTGGCTTCCTTCGCCGCTATCGACGAATCGATTACAGGCATCAGCACACAGATCGGGCAAATTCACCTCAAGGTGGAACAGACCCGTACCCTCAATTCACGGCTTGCCGAATCTGTACATTCTGTTGCGGCTGTAGCTGAGCAGACGGCGGCCGGAGTTCAGGAGGTTAACGCTTCCAGCACCCAGCAGGATCAGGCCATCGGGGACATTGCAAGGCAGGCCGGGGAGATTAATGAAATCTCGCAGCAGCTGTTCCGGGAGATCAATGTGTTCAAAATACCGGAGGCTGCTGAGGCTGGATTCGAGCAGGAAGCAGCGTCTGAGCTAGAATTAGCACCAAGTTCAGATTTAGATTCAAGTTCAGCACATGCAGATACAACGGTTCGCGGAAGGGTGCAGGCATCGAAAGTGAAGGCGCAAGCGAAGACAGAAGAGCATATCCAGGCCAAGCCACAGCAGGAGATGCATAAGAACCTCACGCAACAGACGAGAAAAAAGGCAGAAGCCGAAATTCAACGGCCCCTGCCTGCGGGAATACCGGTGCAGGATAAGCCTGCGCCCGGCCTGAGTACATTTGTTAACGAACCGCAGAAAGAGATCTCCAAAGAGCTGGAAGAGGAACTACTGGTCCTGGCGAAGTGAATGGGTCAGCGACGAGACCAGCTCCGGGAACCACTCTGATAAGGATAGGAAGCTGAAGCCCGCCGAGCGGGCTTTTGCCGTATCCATGAACCAGGATGCACCGATGCCAAAAGGGGATTGCTCTGCTTCCGCCGCCTCACACTGGACGACAGCCGTCCTTCCCGTGATCTGTTCGATGATGGAAATAACGCTGCCAATGGTCAGGGTGCCGTCCGAGCAGGCGTTCACCGGCCCCGTGACAGCTGAGCCCTCCCGGCCCAGCCAATGCAGGAAATCAGCCGCTTCGTCCGAACGGATGAACGAGATCTCCGCCTGCGGATTAGGAATGCCAATCAGTTGACCTGCCAGAACATGCTCGATGTGAAAATGCAGCCGGCGCGTATAATCATCTGTGCCCAGCACAATCGGAAAACGTACCGCAGCCACCGGGAAATCCGCTGTCTGAAGCAGAATCGCTTCGGCTTGCCTTTTGCCTTCCTGGTAACTGACTTCCGTCTTTCCGCCAGACTTCAGCGGATAATGCCAAGGATCGAAGTCCGTTTCAGCCAGCGCCTCCGGCTGCGGATCGTACACGGATAAGCTGGAAGTCAGGATATACCGCTTGGTCCGCCCGGCCCAGATCCGCACAGCAGCAGCCGCCTCATCCGGCGTGTAGCAAATATTATCGTAGACGATATCCCATAAAGTATCCCCGATAGCTTGCTCAAGCGCCGCTTCATCCGTCCGGTCCACAGCCAGCCGGGTCACACGCTCACCGAAGGTATCCTCAGTTAGCCCCCTCGTCAGGATGGTGACCTCGCTGTCCTGGTCCTGGAGCAGCAGCTCCACCAGTCTTTTGCCGAAAAATCTCGTTCCTCCAAGCACAAGCACCTTCTTCATGGGTTCACTCTCCTAAGTTATAATCAGAGCAGAGCCACTGCTCCATTCATCCGTATTATGCAGCCATCTGAAGCCCGCCGTATGCAGGTGCTCCCTGGGTATAGGCGTATCTGGTGTTGTCTGTATACATGGAATACACGGACTGAACGGTAAAGTTGCTTACAGCAGCGGTTACCTCCCCGGCGTTCTCCTGGCGGAGCAGCTCCAGCAATACTGGAATCTGCCCTTGCTCATAGGCCTCAGCCAGCGCCCGCAGATAACCCCGGTAATCGGCATCCTGCGGAAGCGCGGGACCTTCATGCTGGATCAGCTCCTCCCGGACCTTGCTCAAGGCTTGGCGTGCACGGTGCAGCGCTGCTTTGACCGCGCCTTCCGTCGTAGCCAAGAGTCCGGCGGACTCGGCGGCTGAATACCCCAGCACATCGCGGAGGACCCAGGCGGTCCGCTGCGGCGGCGAGAGATGGGCGAGCAGCGCCTGAAAGGTCAGCTCCGTCCCGGTCAGCTCCTCTAGGGCTGCCGCAGCAGAAGCTGGATCGGTTGACACTCCAGACCGTTCCATGGCACGGATGAGCGACCCCCGGCGGCGGGAAGCGTCAATCCAGGTATTCTTGGCAATCCGCAGCAGCAGGGCTTCGGGATTGGGGCTGATGGTGAATTTGCGGTAGCCGAGCGCTTTGGCCCAGGTCTCCTGCGCCAGATCGTCGGCGTCGAAGCGGGAGCGGGTGAGCGACAGGCAGTAGCGCTGCAGCGTTGTTCCCAGCTCCTGAAGATGTCTTGTATCCATGGCTATCGTATCCGGTGTCCGGTGATGTTCAATAATCGTCATAGTGGCCCTCTCCTTCGATGGGTTGCGTTGCTTCTATTATATAAACGAACAGCACAATGTAAAAGATACGCACCCCGCTATTTCCGCACCTCTTCCGCCCACCGTATCTTTTCGTGCGGGTGGACCGTTTACAGGGTATCCACACTAAAACAGATCAGAGGAGGCACACCAGAATGAGCGTAATCCCCTATGTGATTGAACAGACAGCCCAAGGAGAGCGGTCCTATGATATTTATTCCCGGCTGCTGAAGGACCGGATTGTATTCGTGGGTGCGGCAATTGATGACGGGCTGGCTAATAGCATTATTGCGCAGTTGCTGTTCCTCGCGGCCGATGAGCCGGAGAAGGATATTCAGATGTTCATTAACAGCCCGGGAGGTTCAACTACCGCAGGCTTCGGTATTTATGATACGATGCAGGTAATTAAACCTCAAGTCAACACGATCTGCACCGGTTTTGCTGCTTCATTCGCTTCACTGCTGCTGCTTGCGGGAGCCACTGGCAAAAGATCGGCCCTGCCGAACAGCGAGATTATGATCCATCAGCCGCATGGCGGGGCGCAGGGGCAGGCCAGCGATATTGCGATCAGCGCCAGACGTATTCTTCAGATCCGTGAGAAGATTGTCGGGATCACCGCTGAGCGGACCGGCCAGCCGAAGGAGAAGGTGGAGAAGGATATGGACCGGGATTACTTCATGTCGGCTGAGGAGGCACTGGAATACGGAATTATTGACACCATCATCACCCATTTGTGAGACGAAGGAGAGGAAGAGCATGCTGGAAGCGCTGAAGGGACAGGAAGTTCATATTCATTTTTTGGATGGTACAAGTGTTAGAGGTGGCGTATTGGAGGAGCTGGATGAACGGTTCGTGAAATACAGTACGGAGTATCAGACCCTCTACATTCCCATTACCTCGATCCGGGCGGTAGAGCTGCAGACCAAGGAACGCGAGCGTCCGCGCGTCGGCTTCGGGCAATAATCGGAAGCTGTATGTAAAAGCGAACAAAACCCCGTCATCTCTGCTTAGAACGAGCGGAGACGACGGGGTTTTCTCACTGAAACGGTACCGTTTAAAAGAACGGCAAATCCGCCGTTTCCACTTATGAAAATAAGTTCAAGCCGCCTTGTGGGCGCAAGCCGCGTTTATACCGATAACGAGAAGGCAGGCTCCAGTCGGTGAACTCCCTTCGGGGAGTAGTCCAGGGCTGAGCTTAACCCGCACAAGTCCGCCAGCAGACAGATAATGCTTAGCCACATCTCCGTGCCCTGCAGGCCGGTCTCCTGCTGCCGCGACAGTTGGAAGGCGAAGCCGCGTCCGGGAACCCAGAAGGGCAGCACTTCGCCGAGCAGCTTCTCTGCCCAAGCGCGAATCTCCGCCTGCCGGTAATCACTCTGCTTCAGGCAGAGCCAGAGCGGGTGGACGACATCCAGCACGTTGCAGGCATTCAGCGCGTCCAGGCGGAAGAAGCGGCGGTCCCGGCTGTGAGCCAGCACGGTATCGATGCTCTGCTCCGGGTACGGCAGAGGCAGGCCGAACTGTGCATAGGTAGCGCGGGTAAGCCGGTAAAAGCCGTTCACCGGCTGCAGCCAGCTCTCCTCCGGAGTAGGCAGACCCCACAGCCCGGAGTCCCGGCTGCAGTGCGTCGCCAGCCAGCCGAACAGATCATCCGGGCGCTTGCCGGAGCCGAAGGACTTCAGATTGTGATACAGCCCGGTAGCATAGCAATCAATCCAGTCGCCGCCGCCCCAGGCATTGTCCGCCCAGGGCAGACTATCAAGCTGCTGATACAGTGTGGCGGTATCCATATTCTCGGCCACGGCTACGGGATAGGTTAGAGCAGAACCTAACACCTCTAGCGCGTAGCCTACAGCGAGAAGATGATAACGCGAGAGATGATCGGTTAACAGCTCCGGCTGATCCTCCGGTCCGGGCGGCGACCACGGGTCGGGCAATAATCCGGTCCCGCTGTCCTGGAACTGGTGTAATGTGGCGGTCAGCTCCTCCTTCGTCCAGCCGGGCGGCAGACTGCCGAACATCGCAGCAATTTCCACAGCATCGCAGTACGCCCTTACAGTCCGCCCCGCTCCAGGCCGGTCCCGGAACAGCTTCTCTCCCTCTATCGTTTCGGAGTAGAACGCAAGCAGGGGAGTTAGCTGCTCCTGCACCTGCTTGCTGAAATTCGCGAGCTGCTCATACAGGCTTGAAGGAGCAGGCTCCGCTCCGCCAAGCGGCAGTACCCCGCTACCCATTCCCGCACCTTCAAGCTTAGCGGTATCTGTCTCGTATTCAGCAGACGACGTTCCCTGCGCATTCGCTAGATGCTCTGCGTATTCGCCAGCCTGCTCTTCCATCTCCATTGCTTCATCCTCCTTATGATCTTCTGTCACAGTCTCCCCGGCCAGACGGCTGCGGATCAGCTTGGCCGGATTGCCGCCGACAATGCTGTACGCCGGTACATCGCGGGTCACTATCGCCCCCGCCGCAACAATGCTGTGCGAGCCGATACGCACTCCGTCAAGAATCACGGCATTCGCCCCGATCCACACATCATCTCCTATGACAATGCCCTTAACTGTCAAAGGTTGGCGGAAGACCGGAACATCCGTCACAGCATAGCCGTGATTGAAGCCGTATAGACTTGCATGGGAAGCGATCCGTACGCCATTCCCCATGGTAATATCGCCTGACAATATACTATAGCTGTTAATAGAGCAATCGCTGCCTGTGATCAGCCGTGTACTGCGGACAATCGCACCTCCGGCGATGTAGCTCCGGTCGCCAAGCGTTAGCTGATCCGGCAGCACAATGGCTTGCGGCGAGACGAAGCAGGCTTCCCCGAAGGTGCAGGGATAATCGGCAGCAAGCTGCTGCTGGTGCCGGTCCTGCTGAAGCCTTTCTTGTTCGGACAGGCCAATCCAAGGCATGTAATCCAGGGCTTGTGCCGTAGTGGACAAGGTTTCAGTCATCTGGTATCTCTCCTTCATCATTCCAGCCGTTAATGTCCTAAGTGTAGCAATGAATGCAGGGGAGTGGCATGGTATAATGAACAGAACTGGCATGTCAAAAACGCTTCAGAAATGAATCCCTGATTGATCCCATCCTTGTAAATGGCAGGCCGAGAAACGGAGGAGCTATATATGGTGGAGATTCCGCAGAATCTGGTGATGGATATCCACTGGATTCATGACAAGACTACCTTTCCGCACTGGAGGGATATCCGTCAGAATATACATGTCCACAGCCTGTATTGGATTCAGGAGGGGGAAGGAGTGTTCCGGACAGACACAGAGGAGCATCCGGTGTCGCCGGACATGCTGTTCTATCTCCGTCCGGGATTGTCCATGGAGATGAACAGCGGAGGCGGGATGCCACTGCGGATCACCATGATCCTGCTCTCGCTGTATACATTGTCGCCTTCAGCGGACAATCAGGGGAGGGTAGAGCCGCTTCATGAACTGCCCTTGCCGTTCCGCCTGAAGCCCGGGAGGGAGCCGGGGAGAGCGCTGGGTGAGCTGTTTCGCCGGATTGCTGGCGACTTTGTTCCCGGCAGTCCCGGAAGCCAGCTTAAGACTCAGGCGCTGCTCTATCAGCTTTTGTACGAATTATTTCAGGCTAAGGAGGGCGGCCATCCTGACCGGGGGCAGGGATACGAATTATTCTTACGGATGAAGGAGGAGCTGGAGCGGCGCTACAGTGAACCCTTACAGATCCATGAGCTGGCGGTGCGCTACGGCATATCCTCCTCGTATGTGCGCGGTCTTTTTCAGCAATATCTGCACAAGAGTCCCAAAGGGTATTTAAGTGAGATCCGCTATGAGCATGCGAAGAAGCAGCTGCTGTATACCAGGCTAACCCTGAAGGAGATTGCGGCCGCCTGCGGATACAGCGATGAGTTTCATTTCAGCAAAGCTTTCAAGCAGATCAGCGGACAACCGCCGTCTGCGATAAGGTCTAGTTAATCCCGCAACGCCCAGGTATGACAGAGGTATGGGAAAGGCAGGGTTACGCATAATAAACGAATGGACCGGACCGGATCAGATTAGTCAACATTGGGCGACCTTTACACTTATCAGTTAACGGCATCGAAAAACGGGTAAGTTATTATAATGTGCCTCATTTGCACTTTTGTCCGGCTGCCTTGCTTAAATTTAAAATAAAAAGTTGAACAACACCGCCGTTGTGATATAATTATCCGGTTGGCCTGATGGACTGAAATGTGGAAGGGACCCTAAGCTGGTTCTCCATTTATTAAGGTTAAAAGCGAAGGAAAACGAAGGATTTCAGTGCAATGAAGTGAATTACAGAGTATTAATGTAGAAAACTGCAGATTTTACACGGAAGATCACAGTTTTTGTCGGATTTTATTGATTTATTGAGAAAGTTTCTGTATAATCAGCGTTGTTGATTTTTCATAGGATGTAGCCTGTTCCAGAGCAGCAAGGCTAATAACTAATAACTTAAGCATAATTAGGGGGTTATTAATTTGGGAAAAGCGTTAATTATTGGCGCTGGCGGTGTAGCGAGCGTTGTTGTTCATAAATGCTGCCAGAACCCGGATGTATTCGAAGAGATTTGCATTGCCAGCCGTACGGTGTCGAAGTGCGATGCGCTCAAAGAGAAGCTGGACGGGGGCCTGACTAAGATTTCTACGGCCAAGCTGGATGCTGACAACACGGAAGAAGTCATTGAGCTGATCAAGAGCTTCCAGCCGGATGTCGTGATTAATGTGGCTCTTCCTTACCAGGATCTGACGATCATGGATGCCTGCCTGGCTACCGGAGTGCACTATGTAGATACAGCCAACTACGAACCGCAGGATACTGCGAAGTTTGAATATTCCTGGCAATGGGCGTACAAGGAAAGATTCGAGCAGGCCGGAATTACAGCGCTGCTCGGCAGCGGCTTCGACCCTGGCGTAACCGGAGTATTTACGGCCTATGCGCAGAAGCATTATTTTGACGAGATTCATACGATTGATATTGTGGATGCGAACGCGGGCGACCACGGTTATCCGTTTGCCACCAACTTCAATCCTGAGATTAATATCCGCGAGATTACTGCGAACGGACGTTACTTCGAGAATGGCGAGTGGATTGAGACCGCGCCGCTGTCTGAGAAGAAAGTATACGATCTCCCGGAGATCGGCCCGAAGGATATCTACCTTTTGTACCATGAAGAGTTAGAATCACTGGCTGTTAACATTCCTGGCGTGAAGAAGATCCGCTTCTGGATGACCTTCTCGCAGAACTATCTGACCCACCTGAAGGTACTTGAGAATGTGGGCATGACTTCTATCGAGCCTATTAATTATGAAGGTAAAGAGATTATTCCTTTGCAGTTCCTGAAGGCTATTCTGCCTGACCCGGCTTCCCTGGGACCAAGAACCAAAGGTAAAACCAATATCGGCTGTATCATTCAAGGAACCAAAGACGGTCAGCCTAAGACCTATTATGTCTACAATGTCTGCGATCACGAAGAGTGCTATAGAGAGGTTGGCTCACAGGCCATTTCCTACACTACCGGTGTTCCTGCGATGATCGGGGCGATGATGATTATCAAAGGGATCTGGAACAAACCGGGTGTACACAATATCGAAGAGTTCGATCCAGATCCGTTCATGGATGCACTTAACAAACACGGCCTGCCTTGGCAAGAAAATTTCTCGCCGACGCTGCTGGATTAAGGCGCATGGCCATGAAGAACAAGGACATCGATATAGATATCAGCAATCTGCCGTCCCCTGCCTATCTGGTGGATGAACGGCTGTTGACGAAGAACCTGGAGACCCTGAATTATGTGCAGGAGAAGAGCGGAGCCAAGATTCTTCTTGCGCAAAAAGGCTTCTCCATGCACGCCATGTACCCTTTGGTCGGCAAGTACCTGCATGGCGTAACCTCCAGCTCTCTGTTCGAGGCCCGGCTGGGCTTCGAGGAGATGGGCAAAGAGGTCCATGTCTATGCACCCGCTTATGTCGACCGTGAGTTCGATGAGCTGCTTCGCTACAGCGATCATATAGTATTCAACTCGTTCGACCAGTGGAGCCGGTTCAAGCAGCGCGTGCAGAACGCGCCGAAGCAGATTAGCTGCGGGATTCGCGTCAATCCGGAGTATTCCGAGATTGAAGTGCCGCTCTATGATCCTTGCTACAACTTCTCCCGTATGGGCGTAACCCTGCCGAACTTCCGGCCGGACGAGCTGGACGGCATTGACGGCCTGCATTTCCACACGATGTGTGAGCAGAACTCGGATACGCTGGAGCGTACGCTGAGGGTTGTAGAAGAGAAATTCGGCCAGTACCTGCACGGGATGAAATGGCTGAACTTCGGCGGCGGGCATCATATTACCCGTCCTGACTATGATCTCGACACCTTGATCAAGTGCATTCTGCATATGAAAGAGACGTACAACGTGGAGATCTATCTGGAGCCGGGAGAGGCCGTTGCCTTGAACACTGGTTATCTGGTTGCTACGGTACTCGACACCATGCATAACGGCATGGATATCGCGATTCTCGATACCTCGGCTGAATGCCACATGCCGGATGTGCTGGCGATGCCTTATCGTCCGGGCATCTTCGGTGCCGGAGAACCGGGCGAATTCGCCCACACCTACCGGCTTGGCGGCATGACCTGCCTGGCAGGGGATGTGATCGGTGATTATTCCTTCCCGGAACCGCTGAAATACGGCGATAAGCTGATCTTCACCGACATGGCGCATTACTCCATGGTGAAGAACCACATGTTCAACGGCGTGAACCTCCCGGCTATCGCTTCTTATAATGAAGAAGAAGGCCTCAAGGTGATCCGCGAGTTCGAATATAGTGACTTCAGCGGCCGGTTGTCTTAATCGGTTGATGATAATAATAGAAGCGCCCCTTCAGCTTGGCTGAGGGGGCGTTTTTGTGGTACGCCCAGCATGGGCGTCATCTTTAGGGTGAAAGTCCCGAGCGGGGGCTGGCAAGCGCCTACCGTTAGCCAAGGGCAAGGGTGTCTACCGTGAGGTGGAATCTGAAGGAAGCCGGAGGCAAAAGCACGGCCTGAGGTACACGAATCCAATTAGAGGCGGCTGCAGCCGGATGAGTCACCCACACATGACAAAATCCAAAGCTGCCAAGTGCTGTAGCCGTAGACTTGGGCAGGCGCGGGCGGAAAGATGACGTTCTTATCTGGGGAGGCCTGTCGGATATGCAAGGAAAAAAACTTGTAACCGTAGCTGAGAGGCTACGCTGAACTGGCAGGAGTCAGCAGAAGCCATAGTACGTAAACTGTTGCAACCGTTTACGGAAGGGCTGAACCGAAAGGAGAGAGGAAACCGATGCGTTCGCATGAAGAGCAACGACAGCAGAATATCTCGCAAGAGAGCTTGCGGCAAAGAGAAGCGGTGAAGCCGTCAGGGTATGCCGGAGCGCCGAGTTCTTCATCGGCACAAGTCGGCCTTTCCTCTCGCAAAGCAGAGAGCCACCTGCTGGAGCGAATGCTCGAAGGAGATAACCTTCGGCTCGCATACAAACGAGTGGTCCAGAACGGAGGAGCACCCGGTGTGGACAATGTAACGGTAGCGAATCTACAGGCTTATTTGAAAACACATTGGGAACCGGTGAAAGCCGAACTTCTTGCGGGTACCTATAAACCTGCACCCGTCAAACGGGTGGAAATCCCCAAACCCGGAGGCGGCGTACGGCTGCTAGGCATCCCGACGGTAATGGACCGCTTTCTCCAGCAGGCTCTTCTACAAGTCATGAATCCGGTCTTTGACGCAGGATTCTCGTGGTACAGCTACGGATTTCGGCCGGGAAAGAGCGCCCATGACGCCGTGAAACAAGCACAAAGATATATCCAAAGTGGTTTGAGATGGGTCGTAGACCTCGATCTCGAGAAATTCTTTGACCGGGTAAATCACGATAGGCTCATGGCAAGGGTTGCGCGGAAAGTAGCAGACAAGAGAGTACTAACACTGATTCGCGCGTATCTTAGCGCCGGAGTGATAGTCAATGGAAAGCTGGAGCATAGCCGGGAAGGAACGCCACAAGGCGGTCCGCTCAGTCCGCTTCTGGCAAACATTCTATTGGATGATCTGGATAAGGAATTGACCGGACGCGGACTGCGGTTTGTACGCTACGCGGACGACTGTAATATCTTTGTGGCGAGTAAACGAGCGGGCGAACGGGTCATGGAATCGGTCAGCCGATTTGTAGAAGGAAAGCTAAAACTGAAAGTGAACCGGGAGAAAAGTGCGGTAGCCAGACCCTGGCACCGGAAGTTCCTAGGATTCAGTTTCCTGAGCCAGAAACAGGCAACCATACGAATAGCGCCGAAGAGTCTTAAAGCATGCAAAGAGAGAATTCGAGAGCTAACGAACCGAACCTGGTCCATCTCAATGGAAGAACGAATAAGCCGATTAAATCAATATCTGATGGGCTGGCTAGGCTATTTCCATTTGGCATCGGCCAAGAAACACCTCCAAACGCTGGACCAGTGGATTCGAAGAAGGTTGCGAATGTGCCTGTGGAAACAGTGGAAACGAGTACGCACACGAATCCGCGAACTCCGGGCACTAGGAACGCCCGAGTGGGCCTGTTTCACAATGGCAAACTCACGGCGAGGCGCATGGGAAATGTCCCGGAATACAAATAATGCCCTTCCGACTTCCTACTGGGAAGGGAAAGGGCTGAAAAGTTTGCTTTCACGTTACTTAGAGCTTTGTTAACCTTTTGGAACCGCCGTATGCGGACCCGCATGTACGGTGGTGTGAGAGGACGGGGGTTTGCCGCCCCCTCCTACTCGATCCAACTGGGCAACTGGGGGGGAATCCTGCACAAAATGCAACAATGCATCCCCCGATCGGTCCATCTGCTTGAAATGCTGCACAAAATGCAACAATAGAATGATCTGAGCCAGCCAACCGCTGGAAATCCTGCAATAAATGCAACAATCCCCGCTTATGCTACTTATCCGGCCAGAAATCCTGCAAAACTTGCAACAATTTAAACCCGAATAACAATCAGCGCGGGACCGTTTTAATCGGAATCTTTTTACCAAAGAATACGAAAGACTCGATTTCTTTATCATTTATAACATTATCAAACGTTTTTAGTGTAATGAGTTGGTTACTTGTATAATAGCTCGTAGACATTCCTGTAAAAATTCTAGTTGTTTCTGAAGTACCATCTGTAAAATTTATAGTGATAGGTAAGTCATCCAAATATATATTTGGACCAATTTCTTCTAACTTGAAGGCGAATTTATTTATTTCTTGTAATGAATCGCTCTCAATCTTCAAGGTGATTGAAATTGGCGAGACAGAGATCGTCTTTAAGATTGCTTTATAACCATACAGTGAAATGCCCTGATTGACCTGATAAAGGCTAGAGTATTCTTTGAAATCAAGCTTAAGTGTGGCCTCCCAGGAACCAGATACTACGGTTTCAAAAATACCGGGATACGGATCAGCAGCTTCCAGATTTCTGAGAATAAGATCAACGGTTTGACCAGCTAAGGAATTATTGGTCATTATATTCATAACCAAACTAATTTTGTTGTCATAAGGATTCCCGTCATCGATTACCTCGTATCCTGTACTGTACGAGCTTTGATTAGAGTCGATATCGGCATGAAATCGATAGCGGGCCGCATTCAGATCTGTGCCTTTAGGAGCGGTAAAGTCCATTAAAATATAAGTTAGATTGCTGTCGCCGATCACCTGCCTAATGGTTAGTGAGCCCTGCTTATTTTTAATTATTTTATTTATTGTAAAAGCGCCATTAGACATATGTACAACCTGATTCTTATTGGATGGTTTAAGAAATTGAATCAGTGCTTCATCAAGTCCTGTATATACTGCTGCAAAAGCTGTAGTGGTTAAACCAATCATCAGTACAGCAGCAAGTATAGTATATCTTCTAAGTTTTATAGGAGCAGTTCTTCTTTGACTTTTATGATTAATCTGGCTATTTGTTAAAATATTTTGAAAAATTTTATCTTTTTGATCCTTTGTTGGCGTCAAAGCTTCAAAAGCCTCATGAATATTTTTAATCCTCAATATAATCTCCTCCCAAATCTATCTTAAGCCGTTTACGGCCTCGAAATAATTGTGTTTGGATTGTGCTTTCTTTGCAGCCTAACATTTTAGCGATTTCCTTTACTGTGTATTCCTCGAAATAATATAGATACAATACGGTTTTGTATTTTTCAGGGAGTGAAAGAAGTTTTGAAACGACTTTACCCGAAGGCTCAAAACCATTCCAAGTAACAGCCTCCGGCAAACGCTCTAATGCCACACGGCGGGTTCTCCACCAATGTTTAAGAATATCTTTACAGTAGTTTCTAGTAGTTACTGTCAACCATGCTTTTTCATGCTCGTGGTCATTAAAGAACCTTGGAGTGTTAATTAGTTTGAGGAACACAGATTGAACAGCGTCTTCAACATCAACAGGATTTTTTAAATATATATAGCAAAGCCGGTAGACCATATCTGCATGTCGTTGATAGAGTTCTGCGAATTCTATATCTGTGTCTAACAAAGAGCTGGATTTCATTATTTCGCCTCCTATAAACAACACGATTGAAGGTTTCAAAATATCTCAAAAGGCGAATTTTAGATTATTCTTTGTTTATATACAAGATCAAAATAAAAAAAAGACCATTCTCCATTTGAGAATAGTCTGCTAATGTTTTTGTGTCAGGGGAGAATCCCCTTACTTCATACTGATCGCAATCCGGCTCTCCTGCGGCAGCCAGTCGACCTTGGCCCCGAGCTGTTCGCTGATGAAGCGCAGCGGCAGGTAGACGGTACCATTAACTACAAACGGCGGTGTTGCCAGAGTGACGTTTTTATTATTTACTGTGGTGGCTCCGTTCACGGTGTTGATGACGATGGTTAGCGGAGTTTTATCGGCAGCGGTACCGGTGATCGTTACTACTTTGTCCATGGAATAACCGATAGTAGCTCCCATCTTGCTGAACAGTGAACGCAGCGGAATGAAATTCTGTCCGTTACGGGTAATGACACCATTGGTGAAGGCAATGGATTCGCCATTCAGGCTAACGGAGATTGGCTTTTGCATCGGAACGGGCTCTTTGTAGCTGAATTCATAAGTACCGTACCCGAGCTCAGCATTCTTGTTCACGCCCCACCCCCAGAGGGTGCCGTCGTTCTTCTGCATAATGACATGTCTTCCTCCGCCTTTTATCGACTGGATGTCGGAAGCAAGCAAGGTAAACTTTGCATTTGGCGACATAAGTTCTGCGGCAATCGAAGCCGCATAGACCTTGCCGTCTGAGGTCAGAGCGACAATAGATTGTTCAACAATGTACGCATCGTTCACCTTGCTGATCCCTGAGAAGACAACCGGAACGGGTTCATCCTGATACGTGGTTCCATCCGAATATCCAGTGACTGTGGAGCCCCAGAACCAGAGACGGGATTGCTTGTCAATCGCGAGCCGGCTGCGCCCGTTGTTGTACAGAGTGCGAATATCTTTTAAGCCGGAAAAAGGAGTTGCAGTTATCTTCGCCGGGTCACTATAGGTCTCCGGTAAATAACTATCCTGGTCCGGCCAGGTCCAGACGCTGCCATCCTTACTGAGCGCATAATTCTGTTCGAGCTGGACAATGTCCTTCAGATTGGCGACCGGTGTAAAAGTGGCAAGTTCGTCAATGCTGGTACAGACCGTCCCGTCTGTCTTCAGGAACAGATAGCGCTGCCAGTCGCTAAACTTATTGTTAAGCTTGTTGCTCTCGGAATATTGAGAGATGGCTGTAACGTGATCCAGGCCGGGAACAGGCGCGAACGGAGGTGTCGTATTGTCGTCGGTTGACGTAACTGAAGTATAGACCGCACCCTCTCCAGTGACTGCCAAATGACGCGGGTATACTCTTTGGAAACTGGTTATATTCTTCAATTCGGGCACAGGTGTAACTTCAATGGCCATAGTCCGGGCGTTGCTCTCCCACTTCCAGACCGAGCCATCCTTGGTGGTTACCATTGCACTGTAATATAAAGGGAAAGAAGCCTGTACATCACTTAGTCCATGTACCTGAGTAGGTACGGACTTCGTCTCCCCCCAGACCCACAGGGTCCCATCGTCCTTAATCAGATAATCGGGTCCGTAGGAGGAGATGCCGGAGCCAACGTCATTAGCTGCTGCTGTTGCAGCCTCGGGATTCCCCAGAGTCAGACACGCCGTCAAACCCACCACCATGCTCACAAGCAAAATTCTTTTTTTCATCACGATATCCTCTACTCTCTATAGGAAATTACTGAATTAGGTAAATAAAAGAATATATTACCTTGAATATAGACGCTGCTTGGCCCTGAAAAGTTTCTTTGAAAATTAACCGTTGCTTGCGGTGCTCCTGTGGTACAATAATTTAGTCTGTTTTTTGGAATTGTCCGTACTTGAGGAGGAAATTAGCGTTAATGAAACATGCACCTTTTATAGCCGTGGAAGGCCCGATTGGAGCCGGTAAAACCACCCTCGCCACGATGCTCGCCACCGAACTACAGCTTCCGGTCATTAAAGAAATTGTCGACGAGAATCCGTTTCTGGACAAGTTCTATCAGAATATGGACGACTGGAGCTTCCAGCTTGAGATGTTCTTTCTCTGCAACCGGTTCAAGCAGCTTGAAGACACAACTGTGCAGTACATAGATCAAGGGAAGCCGGTCATTTCGGATTATCATATCTATAAGAATCTGATCTTCGGGGAACGGACGCTGAAGGGATCGAAACGGGACAAATACCGGGAGATCTATCATATTCTGACCGATGATTTCCCCAAGCCGAACATCATTTTGTATATCCGGGCGGATCTGGATACGTTGCTGGCCCGGATTGCCAAGCGTGCGCGTACATTTGAAGAGATCATTGCCCCTGCCTACCTCCAGCAGTTAATTGAGGATTATGACGATGCAATGGCCTCACTGGCCCGCCGCGAACCGTCCACCGTAATCGTCACTATCGACGGAAATCAGGTGGATTTCGTGGAGAATCCCGAAGATTTCAACACCATCGCGAAGCAAGTAAAGGAGCTTATGAAATGAGTAGTTACAACATCCCGAATGATGCCATTATCACTGTGGCCGGAACCGTAGGTGTCGGCAAGTCGACGCTGACCGCAGCACTCGCGCAGCGCCTGAATTTCCAGACCTCGCTGGAGCAGGTAGATCATAACCCGTACCTGGAGAAGTTCTATCACGATTTCGAGCGGTGGAGCTTCCACCTGCAGATCTATTTCCTGGCCGAACGCTTCAAGGAGCAGAAGAAGATGTTCGAGCTGGGCGGCGGGTTTGTGCAGGACCGTTCGATTTATGAGGACACCGGGATTTTCGCCAAAATGCACGCCGATCAAGGCACTATGTCCCCGACCGATTATGCTACGTACACCAGCCTTTATGAGGCCATGGTGATGACGCCATATTTCCCGCATCCCGACGTGCTGATCTATATTGAAGGCAGCCTGCCTTCGATCCTGACCCGCATCAATGAGCGCGGACGCGAGATGGAGATCCAGACCGACGTCTCCTACTGGGAGCATATGCATGGCCGCTATTCCCAGTGGATTAACGAATTCAGCGCCTGTCCGGTGCTGCGGCTGAATATTGATGAGTACGATGTGCATGATCCCGCCTCGGTGTCTGCCATTCTGGATCAGGTAGGCCGGACGATTGGGCAGCGGGTGGCACAAGCATAAAGTGTTTATTTACAAAAAAAAGAGCGTTTCACAGCCGATAGAGACTGTGGAACGCTCTTTTTCGTTAGGACGAACGATTAGTTCGATTGATCTACATAATAATTAGCGGTTTACCTGAAAATTATGCTGTCTATAGGTCTGTATAATATTTCGCATTTGCACCTTAATTTGGGTAATGTGGCCTGTTTCAAATCACCTGCCATTGGATTAATTAAAAACAGAAGGAAATATTACCAATTGAGAAAAGCTAAATCAAATGAAGTTAATACATAATTAACACAGTCAGAATGACTGGAACAGTAAGAAAAGGAGCGAAGGGCACGGAGCCGGGAATATCCTGCCGGTAAGTCCGCTTCAAGAGCAGAACCGCAGCACATAACAGACAAGCCGCACCGAACAGGGCCAGATTCAGGAGTCCTCCCAGCCATACCCCTACAGCCGAGATTAGCTTAATGTCTCCTGCTCCAATTGAACGAGAGTACCTGCGCAAGAGAAGAAGGGGGGCGGCGGGAAGAAGCAAACCGTTAAGCGAGTTCAGCAGAGACCCGTACAGGATCATATGAAGAATGCCCACTCCCAGAATTAAGACTGTCAGAATATTGGGAATCTTGCGCCGGCGGATATCATTTAAGCTACATAGGATCAGTATTAACATAAGGCTGGATAACAGTAGGAGTTTCATATAGGACACCGCCTCGGATTCTGTGTGCTGTGCTGGGTTTTGTGCTCTGCACTATTAGTCGCTTTATGGAAAATGTTCTCATGATGTGCCGTATTGTGTCAAGGCTGAAGGCCGGGGTTCTATACCAGGCAAATTTACAATGAAAGAGGATTGATGATGAGGGTACTTCTACTGGCTGGTACAGGTCACGGGTACATCACTGCCCATATCGCTGATCCGTGGACAACTATGAATGACGGAGGCCTGCGGGTCCGGGATACAGCCGGGTTATTGCAGAATTCCACGATTCCCGCACCGGAAGCTGTTGTGATTACAGACGAAGGATTGCCGGACGGACTGGCTGCTGACAGGGAGTCTGTTCATAATCTGTTAGAGCATCTATCCCAGACCCGGGAAGACACTCCGGTAATTATATTAACGAGAGACCCGCGTCAGAGAGAAGCATGGTCATCCCTTGCAAGACAATATCTGGGGCTCAGTGTTCTTGAATATCATACACCCAGGCTGCCAATCGCATTGGTGAAGCAGGCTTTGGCACAGCTTGCAGATCGTCTGAGGAATAATGGGTTAGGATCAGGCAGCCTAGAAATGCGCTTCACGCCAGCCCGGGAGAGTGAACCGGGTGAGCTGAAGGGCAAGAAGCGTTCTTTCCTGGACAGGTTCCGTTCCAAAGGCAAGGATACAGAAGCCCTCCAGTCCACTGATTCGCTCTCCCGGGAACTGGCGAACATCAGCCGGGGGATGAGCCGGGTAGTGGCGGTGACCGGACACCGGGGCAGCGGGCTGACGAGCACCGCAGTCAATCTGGCGGCAGAAGCTGCAAAACGCGGACTGAACACTATTCTTGTGGATATGGATACTGAATACAGAGGGATTAACTTATATTTCAGCGGATTTGATGAACAGGCGCACAAGGATGAGCATCTGGGGAGTTCCTTGATCCGGATGCTGGCGAAGCCGCAGGATTACAGGACCAATGCTTTTCCGGTCCAAGGAAATCTATGGATGACTACACTCAGCTACGGATTCCAGGACAAGCGGGCGATTCAGCAATTCTACACCAGCGAGAAGCTGGCCGGATTGTTATCGGCTCTGCGGAATAACTTCAACCTGGTCGTACTCGATCTTCCCCTGGATGCCATGCGGCAGATGGAGAGTGCGCTGATTCATATGGATACCTTCGGACTGTGTGTTCCTAACAACCTATATTCGGTGCTAAGCACCCTGCGGAATATTGAATTAGTGCTTGAACGGGATTCTGCCGCCTATCTCAATGCCAAGACCAAAGTTATTGTCACCCGCTATAATCACAGCTTCCGTTATCACGGTGACCTGTTTACCCCGGAGAAGGTCGGTGAGCTGCTCGGCTCGGGCCTCAGTGACAGCTTCCGGTTTGAACCGGCACTGGCCGGGTACGTGCCTGCCAGTGCCGGATTTGACCAGCAGATCGAAAGTGATATCCCGATTGTGAACAGCGGACCGGAGTTCGAGCGGGCCTTCGGCACCATACTTCTTAGATTGATGGAGGGTTCGGGGTAGATGGATATCAGAAGTGTAAAAAATGTGGCTCCCAACCGGAACCTGTTGAAACGAATAGTTGCAGTACTGTTCAGTCTGACCGTCATTGTCGTCTCATACATAGTCATCACCAACGCCAGCCAGGATGCCCGTGATACGGTAGAGGTGCTGCGGCTCACAGAAAAGGGAGGGCTGCCCGCCTTTACGGTGCTGACAGAGAAGCAAGTGGAGACCTATAACATTATCCGCACAGAGTATACATCCGATATGGTGCTGGCGGACAAGCTTCCTGAAGTACTGGGCAAGTTCACGAAATATTATATTCGGGATAATAGTGTGCTGTATGAGGATCAGCTGCTGGATGAGAAGCCGGTCAAGAATGAATGGCTGTATAAGCTGGGTGAGAAGCAGGAAGTCCTCACCCTGCCCTACAACTTCCTTGAGGCTGGCGGAGACATTCTGATGCCGGGAGACCGTGTCCGTATCCGGGTGTCTTACAATGTGGAAGAAGCTGCAGCTTCTGGTGCAGGAGGCAATCCCAATGCCGTATTCAACCCCTCACAGTCCTCCGTTACGAAGACCGAGATTCTGTTCGACAGTATTGTCATCAAGGATATGCTCAACGCCAACAGCCATTCGATCTATGAGGTATACAAGGAAGTGCTGAAGCTGAGCGAGGACAAGCGGCAGGAGGTTATGCGCAGCGACGATTTCCTGAAGAGCATTCAGCCCAAGGCTCTGCTGCTGGAAGGCTCAGGTGAGGAGATTAATAAGTATGCCAAATACAAAAGCCTGGACAGCAAAAGCTTTCTGATTACGATGCTCAGCAGAAGCGGCAGCACGGTAATTATGGATGAGCTGCCTACACTGCAAAATGAGGTGGAATCATGGATCGAAAAGAAGTAAAAAAACTGGAGAGCATCTTCCGCAAGATATCCTCTAAGGAGCTGGTAGGAGCCGAGTTTCGGGACAGCCCGCTGATCTATAGTGTTATTGGTTTCTTGCCGGCCTGTGAAGGGACAGATCAGGCCATGCTGATCGGCAATTTAGGCTATCTGCTGGCACAACAAGGCTTCAACACCTGCATCGTGGATTTTAAAGTGTTCAATCCGAACCTCTACTATCTGTTTGGTGTAGATCCTCCCGCCAGAGGAAAAGGGCTGATCCGGGTGCTCAAAAGCGATAAAGCGGATATGCGTGAAGATATTGATCCTACTTCTGAGGAGAACCTGTATCTGCTCTCCCCCAGTCCCTATGATCTGCTGGAGGAATACTTCGAATTTGGTTTCGCGCATATTGAACAGGTATTATCCACACTTAAGGGAATGTTCGATATTATCCTGCTGGACATTCCATATAATCCTCCACTCGAATTCTGTACGGGGGCGATGAAGCACTGCCATATCGGATATTTTACAGCAGCCGAGCGGATCGAGGCTCCGGGCAATATGACCAAGCTGCTGGACTTTGCCGCTTCCATTGGCATCAGCACAGCCAAGTTCACCAGTGTGATTATGATGAACCTGCATGAGATCGGGCTGGATTATAAGGTGTTCAAGCAGATGGGCTTTCAGATCGCAGCAGCGCTGCCCTTTGTGAAGGCCGCAGCGGCGTACACCCAGGACGGCAAGCTATATGTTAAAGATCATCCTCTGCAAAATAAGGCGTTCATGAAGGAAATGAACCGTTTGCGGGATTCCATTATTAATCAGTGAAGGAGGCCTGAGCCTTGCTAACCCGGGCAAAAGTAAGTGAAATGCAGCAGAAGTTCTCGCACCACAGCACTCAAGCGGAAGATATGGATGCACTCAAAAATAAATACACCACCATCAGCTTCGAGGAAGCGCTGGAATTATGCCAGAAATATATTAGCAAGGCAGCAACGAATGCCTTCCGCCGGGAGAGAGACCCGATCCGCAAACGGGAAATGACCCAGGGGTATATTATGGAGTTTGTCGATTCCCAGAAGCCTAGTGTGGAGGAATATGGCGGTTTGCAGTCCCTGAAAAATGCGCTGATTAACGAAATCACGCATTATGGCCCGATAACCGAGGCCATGGAGGACCCGCAAATTGACGAGATCCGGGCCAACGGGCCGGAACAGATCTTCGTGGAGACCGGCGGCAAAACGCTGCGCTGGGACCAGCATTTCACAGACCGCGAACATATGGAGCGTATCATATCGAAGTTAATTGGAGTGTCCAAGATGCGCCTAACACCGAAGGTTCCGATGGTGAATGCCCGAACGGTGGAAGGGTACCGGGTGAATGCCACGCATGCGGAAATCTCACCCTATGAGCTGCCTGCTTTTGTAATCCGCAAATTCAGCAAAAAAAGTCTTACTCCAGCCATGATGATTCATGAACAAAGCTTCTCCGTCAATATGTTCCGGCTGCTCTCCCTAATTCCCAAAGCAGATCAGTCATGGATTACTGTAGGACCAACCGGCAGCGGTAAAACTACGCTGAATGAAGTGCTAGTGAAGCAGATTCATCCGCTCTCCCGGATTATAACCATTGAGAATCCGTCCGAGATGCGGCTGCACCGCCGGGAAGGTGGAGAATTCGGCCCCATCATCAATGATGTGCTGCAGTACGAATCCGTGCCTGAAGAGGATGATGCCAGCCCGGCTACCATGGAGAATCTGCTGATCAATGCGATGAGGCAGTCTCCCCATTGGATCGGGCCGGGCGAGCTGCGGACCCCGGGTGAATTCGCGACTGCGCTGCGGGCGGCACAGACGGGGCATTTCTTCTTCACCACACTTCATGCCGAAGGAGATGAGGAGGCGATCTACCGCTTCCTGACTGCCTATCTGATGGTGTCGAATGAACCTGCCGAGCTCGCCTTGCGCAACATTTGCAGTGCAGTCAAATTCGTAATCTACCAGGAGAAGCTGGCTGACGGTACCCGCAAGGTCACGTCGATATCTGAGATTCTGGGGTCTGAAGGCTTGAAGCCGCTGATTAATCCGATTTATAAGTTCATCTATGATGATGTGGTGGAGGAGGCGGGCGGCACAAGGGTGGTCCAAATCATCGGGCGGCACAAGCGGGTGGGCAAGCTATCCCTGCGTGCCCAGGAATCTATGCTCAAGGCGGGCATTAAGCGCAGCCGGTTTGAATTCCTCACCCGGGAGCCCCTCGATGACGAAACGGAGGGTTATGCATTCGATGAATGTGAACTTACTCATTAGTCTGCTGCTCGGCGCTGCGGCCTTTGTGCTGTTCAATACGATCTTCCAGGTCCGCTTCTTCGAGGGCTCTCTTCACCGCCTGTTAGATATGCTGGACACGGTGGCCGACCATCTTGGTAAATACAATACCAAACGTTACGTTGCCCGGATTAAGCGGGAGCGTATTGTCAAGCGCAAGGAGAACCCGATCGCGAAATATAACCGGCTGGTGGAAGGGCTGATTCTGGATTTCAACCTCCCGGTTACTCTGGAGAGCTTCACTTCTCTGCTCTGCATTTCTTTCGCGCTGGTAGCCGTGGTCATTGTGTTCTTCATGAATAGTGTAACGTTGTCGGTAGTCGTAACCATCTCCATCTTTGTCGGCCTGATGACCTGGTTCGTGATGCAGTCCAAGATTATACGTGCCCAGGATATCGAAAATATTATGGACGCAGAGGATCTGATCTGTCCGCTGGCACGTGACGGTGTGCTGGTCGCGATCAAGAAGGTGATGGAGAGTGACGAATACATCAGCCCTAACATCCGGGTCTATCTCCGGCAGTTCATTGATAACTGCGAGAATAACGGATATAGCTTCAGGCAGGCCATCACTCTGCTGAACCGCCAGCTCGGTCCTAAGTTCGATGATTTTACGAAGAAGGCGATTGTGTTTGAATATAACGAACGCAAGGGAATGGCCGACATTTTCCTGGATATTGTAGATGAGAATGCGGTACTGAGGGAGATCAATGCGCGTAAGGAGACGATTTTCCGTAAAATGAACCGTGATTTCCTGATGAAAACCGTCATCGTACTGCTATTCTTCATCTACGCTCTGTCCATTGACGGATTTCGCGAATTCATGCTGGATACGCAGGCTGGCAAGCTAATTAATACCATGATGATCTGTGTAATCTGTCTGAGCTTTGCACGCACCCAGGCGCTCCAGGGTAACCTTGGGGGAGGAAGTGACCGTAAATGATCTTTATTGCCAAGGTGTGTGCCTTAACGTCCATTCTGTATCTGATTAAGCTGTTTCTCCTGCCCATGCTGAAGCCGGTCAGCGGACGAAAGAAGAAGCGCGCACGCCGGTTCATGAACGAACGAAAAAGCACGCAGCTGAAGCAGCGGGTAGCATTGTACAAAAAGAACTTTGCCCTGAAATATATGACAGGCTTTGTAGGCACCGCAGACCGCATCCGCTTCCGCAAGATGATAGACCGTCTGGAGCTGCTGGTCCGGCCGGAGGAGATTAGACTGAATCAATTGCTCTATGCCTCGGGCGGAACGCTTCTGGCAATCGTGCTGGGCAGTGCAAACCGGCTGCTTGGCTGTGTGACCGCCATCTTCATTCTGCTGGGCTGGATCTATCCGGTCAAGAGTCTTGAAGAACGTATCGAGAAGAAGAACCGCAATATCTCGCTTGATTTTCCTGCCTTTTACAGCATGGTCTACTACCAGTACTCCAAATCCATCAATATCTATCTGGCAGATGTGATCCGGGATTACCTGCCTCATGCGGGCCAGGATATGGCTGAAGAGCTGGGTGTGATGCTGGACAATATTGAATACGGCGAGGAATATGCGCTGAAGCAGCTCAAGAAACGGGTTCCCATGCGTTATGTCATCAAGTTCTGCGACATCATGGAGACCCGCCTTAGAGGCTATGACAATGTCTCCCAGATGGTGTACCTCAAGAATGAGGTCAATCAATTTAGGGTGGAAGCACTGGAGAAGGATCTTCTGCGGCGTGAGCGCAGCAATGCCCGAATCCAATGGATACTGATCATCATCCTGTTTGTGTACATTGCCATTTATTATCTGTTCCTGGTCAAGGGTTCACTGGAAATGTTTCAATAAATTTTATATTCGGAGGTTGAACAATATGGAGAAGAAATCGGAAAACGTGGCTAAACCTAAGAAGAGTCAAGAGAGCTTTTGGACAGAAGAGCGCGGGGATATCGGGGTGAAGCAGATTGCACTTACCGTAGCGGCCATCGTCATTATCGGTGCGGCAATCGTTATTGTGCAAGGAAATCTGGGAGCCTGGATCAGTGACATTTGGGATCTCTTCATGAAGCAGATTGAGAAATTCACACAGTAATCTGAAGGAGGTACACCAGCAATGCGGGGAGTCGCAAAATCCTTTCTGGTCGCGATTGTGGTGGCAGCCAGCATTATGGTGTTCACCAATCTGGTGTTCTTCTTCCCATGGTACATGACACTGGTCATCGAGACCTTCAACCTGTCACAGGTCGCTGCCGGAGATAACTATATCAAGCAATCCTATTATGATGATGCGCTGAAGCGTCTGAAGGAGCGTCCAATCTACCGGGAGCATCCGAATCAGATCGAGGTCGAAGCATTGAATGAAGATAATGGCAGGGCTGTCGGCAATGACGACGAGACAGTCTATGCCAATGCGACCGAGCTGGAGAAGCCCTACCGCCAGCGGGGAGAGCCCGTGACGGTCACGGTACGCGCAGTTTATCCGCTGAGCGTTAAGCTATGGGGGGAAGAGATCCGCACGGAGATTCCCGTGTCTTTTTCGCTAACCTCAGTCGGGCTGAAGCACTATAAGGATCTGGACTATTATTTCGATTAACTCATTCGGATGAGAAGCGGGGACTGAAGGACTTGAGAACAATCGCTGTGTCCATTCTGATCGCTGTGATGCTGTCCATCCTGATTGCACCGCTGACAGAAGTGTTCAACATTTCACGCGAGCAGATTGTACTGAGTACGGCGCTTAATAATGCGCTGCGCTCAGCGAAGGACCGGAGCCTGGTCTATGAGAAGCTGCGGGGCCTGGACGCGGAGGTGGATGAAGAACGTTTCGCGGAGTACTTCGCTGAAGCGTTTGGTGCAGCGATGAAAGCCGGGCTTACAAGCAACGATGGAGGTCAGCTAACCTTCGCAGGGGAGCAGCAGGCGATACAGGTAACCCTTGAATTTAGACATGAGCCTGAGGCATGGAATGGGCGGGAAACTACTGAAGTGCATGTCCTGGCGGAAGTACCTTATGTGTTCAAGACAAGATATTTACGCCTGGCCCGGGAAGCCGGGCAGGATGTGGATTTCGTCATGACAGGCGAGCGGATGACCGTACTCTCTGTGAAGAACTAGGGAACGGAGGATAGGATTCTTATGGAATATGTGATGGTTACGCTGAAGGCAGGAATGGTGGAAGCTGATCTGAAGCTGCCCTCGGAAATCCCGGTATCTGAACTGCTGGAGATGCTGGAGGAGCCGCTTGCGCTGAAGAAGCCGCAGAGAGGGAGACTGCAGGCAGAGCCGCTGGGCCGTATTCTGGAGAGCGCACGTTCACTTGAGGAAGAGGGTGTCAGCCACGGCGCGCTGCTGACGCTGATAGGAGAGGAATGACAGCATGAATGATAATATTGCAGGCGGCGGACTCCTGTTACAGACTCCTGGTGTGTACTGCATAACGGATCTATGCGGGACGCTGGAACCGGAACCGGGAACTTATCTGTTGAGCCGGGATGAAGAAGGAGCTGCAAGGCTGCCCGGAATCCTCTGGTTCATGAATGAAGCGGGCGGGTTGCTGTTCGCCAGTGACCAGAGCCGTGGTAATGCCTTGTGCAGAGTGGATACGGGAACGCTGGAGCTGAAAGTACTGCTGCATGAGCCTTGCCGCGAGATCAGGCTCAGAGCAGGCTGGCTGTTTTACATTAATGAAAAGGATGGAAGATTGTACCGTTGTCTGCCGGACGGACGCAAGACCGAATGCCTTACGGACAGTGTGGTGCAGTGCTATACGATCTTGGGAGAACAGCTCTATTATGCTTGCGCACAAGGTATTTACAGTTGTCCATTGGAGGGTAACCACTCTACCCGGCTGACTGAGGGAGGCGCTGCTTATCTGCAAACTTGCGGAGCGCGGCTCCTGTATGCGGATCTGATGAATGGACATGCCTTGACGCTGCTTGATCCGCTGTCCGGTGAGCGGGAAGCCTACCCGGACCTGATTCCGCTCAGTATGATCAGCGAAGGTGGTTACATCTACTGCTGCAATGCGGGCAATGACGGATCGATCTATAGGCTGGATCTGAAGTCTGGTGAGAGCCTGCGCATTTATGGAGAGCGTGCGGACCGCGTGCATAAGGCAGACGGGCAACTGTTCTTCATTCATCAAGAGCTGTGGTACACCATGCCAATGTCAGGCGGACAAGCGGTTCGCTTTCAGGCAGACAGAAGTCGTTAAGGGGGGATGAAGATGGCAAAAGTATACGAATTCAGCCGCCAGCCCAGATTTTTGCCGGATATGCCTGGCGGTGAACTGGAAATTCCTAATCCTCCACATGCCTATGCTAAACCGGAGATCGCTTGGATGGCCCTGCTGGTGCCCCCTGCCGTAATGCTCGTCATTACCGTGCTGCTGGCACTGACAGCCCAGTCTATGTATATGATGCTCTCCATTGCCATGACGGTAACCACGCTTCTGTTCTCCTTCACGGGTGCAGCGTCGCAGATTCGTAAGTATAACCGGCAGAAGAAGGAGCGGGAGCAGAAGTATCTGCAATATATTGCAGATGTCCGTGCCGAGCTGTCCCTGGCCCGGACACAGCAGAGTAAGGCGCTGCACGAGATGAACCCGGAGCCTGAAGCCTGTCTGCATCGACTTCAGCAGCATGACAGCAAGCTGTGGGAACGGACGCCGGTTCACCAGGATTTTCTCTCCTTGCGGCTGGGGGTAGGCAGTGTGCCGTCCGCCTTACGTATCGTATACAACAAGCAGGCAGTCGTGCTGGAGAATGACCCGCTGCTGATGGAGCCGCACCGGCTGGCGCTGGAGTTCGCCAAGGTTCCTGATGCACCGGTTACGGTTAACCTGCTGGAAGCTGAAATTTGCGGCCTCGCAGGAGAGGCAGAGCGAACCCGGCATCTGCTGCAGCAAATGGTCCTGCAGCTGGTGACGCATCACGGATACGATGATGTGAAGCTCGTGCTGCTGGTGCCGGAGGAACGTGTTCAAGATTGGAGCTGGCTTAAGCATCTGCCCCATGTGTGGAATGAGGATTTCACCACCCGTTACCTGCTCTGCGGCCGGCCGATGGCCCACCCTGTGCTGGGTGAATTACAGGGGATTCTGAGGGAACGGGAGCTGCGCACGGTGCCCGGGAGTTTGCATCCGCATTATGTCTTTATCATTGAAGATCCTTCGCTGCTTGAGAATGAACCTATCTACAATTATCTCTATAACGGGAATTCCCGGCTTGGCGTATCCTCGATGTTCATTGCAGCCAATAAAGCCTATCTTCCGATGAATAGCCGCGTAGTGATCCATATGAACAGCAAGAGTGCCGAACTCGCGGACAAAATATCGGGAGTCAAGCTGACCTTCTTGCCCGATCAGGTGAATACGAGAACGCTTGAACAGTCGGCCCGTAAGCTGGCCCCTCTGCGTCTGCGGTCTACGGGAGCAGCGTTTGCTCTTCCTGCTTCGGTCACACTACTGGACATGCTGGGGGTCCGTACCGTGAAGGAACTGGATTTCCCGTCCATTTGGAGCCGCAACAAGACGTTTAGGGGAATGAGTGTCCCTATCGGTGTACGCGCAGGCGGAACCGCATTTCGTCTGGATCTGCATGAGAGCGGGCATGGCCCCCACGGCCTGGTTGCCGGGACCACGGGTTCAGGCAAAAGCGAGCTGCTTCAGAGCCTGATTATTTCGCTGGCGATCCACTATCATCCGCATGACCTGGTCTTTGTCCTGATTGACTACAAAGGCGGCGGGATGGCCGACGTATTCCAGGGACTTCCTCATCTGGTGGGGACGATTACCAACCTGGGCGGGAATGAGACGAACCGGGCGCTGCTCTCCATCAAAAGCGAGCTGCTGCGCCGCCAGCGGCTGTTCGCCGAACAAGGGGTCAACAATATCGACCGCTATCAGAAGCTGTATCATAACGGAGGAAAGGAACGCGGCATGACGCCTATCCCGCATCTGATCATGATCGCCGATGAATTCGCGGAGCTGAAGCAGGATCAGCCCGACTTCATGAAGGAATTGGTCAGTGCCGCGAGAGTAGGCCGAAGCCTGGGGGTACATCTGATCCTGGCTACGCAGAAGCCGGCAGGAATCGTGGATGATCAGATCTGGAGCAATGCGAAATTCAAAATATGCCTGAAGGTCCAGGATGAAGCGGACAGCAAGGATGTCATTAAGCGTCCGGATGCGGCCATGATCAAGGAACCGGGGCGGGCGTTCATCCAGGTGGGGAATGACGAGATCTTTGAGATGTTCCAGTCGGCTTACTCTGGAGCAATGTATGATCCTGGCAACGTGCAAAGGCATCACCTCCGGCACAAACGCATTTACCGGCTGCAGCTCAACGGCAAACAGGAGCAGATCTATCCGCTGGATGAAGAGAAGCTGCCTGAGATGGAGGTGCCAAGCCAACTGGAGAGCGTGGTCAAATCGCTGGCAGCTTCTGCCCGGAGCGCAGACATTCACCCGCTCCCCGGACCCTGGCATCCTCCGCTGCCTGAATCGGTAGATTTAGCGGAATTGTATAAGGCTGACGGGGGCTGGAAGGAAGCTGGCGGCTGGCCGGCAGTCCAGGAGACGCTGAGCATCCCCGTCGGACTTGTAGATGACCCGCGCGGGCAAAGGCAGGAAGCGTTGATGCTTGATTTGGCCGGGGAAGGTAATCTCTTCATCTACGGGGCGCCGGGCACGGGCAAAACGGTGCTGCTGAGAACCTTATGCTTGTCAGCGGCGTACCGGTATTCACCAGATGACGTACATTTATACTTAATGGATTGCGGAGGCTCTTCGTTCAAAGCGCTTGAAGCGCTGCCCCATTGCGGGGGCGTGATGACGCTGGAGCAGGAGAAGACTATTCTCCAGTTCACTAAATTCCTGTTTCGCACCATGAATGAGCGCAAGCGGATTTTTGAAGACAGCGGGGCGGACGGCTTTGCCGATTACCGGGCAAGGATCGGCAAGCTGGCGTCAGTGGTGCTTGTGATTGACAACTATTTCGCCTTATCGGAGACCTATGAGGAGCTGGATGAGCAGATGGTGGTGCTGGCGCGGGAAGGGACCAAATATGGAATCTATATGGTGGTTACGGCTACCAATGCTTCGCTTGTACGCTATAAATTCGCTATCAATTTCAAGAATGCCATCAGCCTGCAGATGACAGAGAAAAGCGAATATGAAATGATTGTCGGCCGCACGGAAGGACTGGAGCCATCACGTGCGGCCGGCCGGGGACTTGTGCGCGGTAAGCCTCCGCTGGAGTTCCAGACGGCATTGCCGCTCCTGCCAGAGCAGAAGCATGGAGGAGTGGAGCAGTGGATACTTCACCTGCGTAAACAGGCAGACACCGGCCTGTTTACGGAAGCACCGCGGATTCCGGTGATGCCGGCTTCCATTGATATCCGTAAGCTGAATGAGGCTTGTGCACTGCCGGAAGGGCGGCTGGCGATTGGACTATCAGATAACGACCTTCAGCCTGCCGTCCTGGATCTGGACACAACACCTATTGTCATGGTAGCCGGAGATCCCATGTCCGGTAAAAGCACACTGCTGGTGTCATGGATCACACAGCTTCTTAATCGGTCTGAGAAGAGCGTTATCTATGCGCTTGATTCAGGGAGTATGGGAATTTACAGTGTGCTAGGGCAGCCTGGTGTAACGGATTTGGCAGCCGTAGATGATATGTATGCCTTCGCAGAAGAAATCAAGAATGAGCTTGAGGGCAGACGCCGCTCCCTGCTGGAGGTCAAGAGCAGCGGCGGTGCAGCCGAAGAGCTGTTTGCCTCATGGCCGCGTATCGTCTTCGTCATTGACCGGCTTACGGAGTTCACGAATGGTGACCTCTATGCCTTGAAAGAATTGCTGGAACGAATGGTAAAGCAGGAACGGGCGCTTAAGGTTGCCGTTATTGCCGGAGATAACACCTCCGAGCTGGCCGGGAACTGGGACGGACTCGGGAAGGCAATCCGCGAGGAACAATGCGGACTTCAGCTGGGCAGCCTGAAGGATCAGAATCTGTTCAACGTCCGGTTGCCTTACGGTGAGAAGGAGAAGGAGCTGGAGCCGGGCGATGGCTACCTGATTCTGAAGAATAAATACTCGGGTATTCGTACGGCTACTTAGGGCCTTCGAATGACCCATTTGAGGAGGTGAGCTTGTTGCCTACGCCGCAAGAAATCCGCCGGCAGTCAGGAAATGTAAGCAGTGCGGCGGAGGATATCCGCCGGGAGCAGAGTAAGAATGACAGCAGTGCCGCTCAGAGCAGCAGCTGGTGGAAGGGCGGAGCCGGGGATACTTACCGCAGCGAGTATCAGGAGATTACCCGGGATGTAACCCGTTTGCTTGGACATATGCGGGAGCTGCAGAATCAGCTGCAGGTCCTGGCGGGCGCTGTTCAGCGGGCTGACGATGAACGCAGGGCGAGGGCGAAGGCCGAAGAAGAGGCCCGCCGCGCGCTGGCCGCAGCCGCTGCGAGGAAGAAGTAACGGCAATAGATTCCACGAAGGGAGGTGAATCGAATGGTGAAACAGGTATTCAGTCCTGAGCAGGCTAGAAGTGTTGCCAGTTCCATTAAGGCTAAAGGCCAAAGTGCTAAAGATATCATCAACAAGCTGGATAGTGAAATTAAAGCTGCTGAAGCATGGTGGCAAGGTGAATCCTCCAAGGCCTTCATTGAGGAATTCAATCAGTTGAAGCCGTCGCTCGACAAGCTGGTCGAGTGTGTGAATGGCATCAGTATGCAATTGAATAAGGTTGCAGAGATCAAAGAACAAAGCGATCGCGATATTGCCAGCCAGCTTCGCAGATAGAAGCAGGCGGAATATAGGTATAGGCGGCCGGAAGCTTAGGCTTCCGGCGCGGCTATGCTTGTCATACATAACTTCAGCATACCAGACCTCATGAAAGTGATGGTTCAGATATAGAAGTGAAGCAGGCGGAAGGAGGCCGGGACAGTGTCGCAAGAGGTTGACCGTACAAGGCTGACTGAGCTGTCGGCCGGCTTGAAGCGGATGGGCCGGGAGATCAGCGGGAGCAGCAATATGCAGAAGGCAGCAGGCCAGGCTGCTGCAAGAACCCGCGAACGATATACAGAAGGTTATGTGCAGTCTGCTGTCTATAGTGTGGAGAACCTGCTTAAGCAAATCAATTCGCTGGCGGGAACGCTCTCCACTGAGCTGGACCGCAAAGCGGCTGCGCTCATCTGGGCAGCAGATCAGTATCAGCGGGAAGAGAAGCAGTCTACCATCAGGCTGGAGCGAATATCTGTCATAAAGCAGAGTGCACCCGGTATTTCCCAGAACAAAGGCTCAGCTGCAGCCTCCAAACCGGCAGCTCTGATACTGCCGGAGGGGATCAAAGCACTTTCTTCCAAGCTCTCGTACAACCCCGATGTCTACAGTAAAGAGGTGCTGCTGCTGCAAAAGCGTCTGACTGAATTAGGGTATCCGCTTGAAGCAGACGGTTATTTCGGCAAGCAGACCAAGCAGGCTGTAAATGCTTTTAAGAAGAAATATGGACTGGGCAATACAGGCAAGGATGCCGGGATCGTAGGCGAGATGACCTGGCTCTACTTGTTCGGCGTCATTCAGGGCGGGCTGAAATATAGCCCTCATGTGTACTCCGAGCAGGTGCGGATCATGCAAATCCGGCTGCGTGAGCTTGGCTATGAGGTTACGGTGAATGGCCGTTTCGACGCCAAGACGAAACAAGCGGTGAATGCGTTTAAGGCCGCTAATCATCTGGGCAATACAGGCGACGTGGCCGGTATCGTAGGCCCGCACACCTGGAAGAAGCTGTTCAGTGAGCTGAACCAGGCTGATTCTTCCGCCGGAACGGGCAGCAACACGCTCACGGAGACGCAGCTTACGGACCTGGCGATGGGCGTGATTTTTGGCAATGAAGGCAATTACGGTACTGTGGTTCCGGACGACGGCGGCGGCTTGAGTGTCGGGAAAATACAGTGGCACGGCGAACGGGCCAGAGATCTGATCCTGCTTACCTTCAAGAAAATGAATATCACGCCATCCCAGGGAGACTATGAAGCCAAGCTCAAGAAGCATCTGCCTGCCAGTCTGGCGAAGGATCTCATCAAGTACGCCAAGCAGGATAAATGGTGGTATACCAGGGTGCTGAGCTTGAAGGAGAAAGAAGCGCTTGCCGCCTTATTGACGACCAAGGCAGGGAAGAATGCACAGGATGAGCAGGCCCGCAAGGATGTTCAAGTCTATCTGGATAGCGGGGAAAAACTCGGCATTACCGATCCCCAGGCGTTGGTCTATTATGCGGATCTTAAGAATCAGTCGCCGCGCGGAGCGAACCGGGTGGTGGAGGCGGTGCTTAAGGCGGGTCTTCCGCTGACGCTCAAGAATATTCATAATGCAGCATTGAAAGACGAGGTCATGGGCAAATATACCACCCGGCGCAACAACACCTATAAAGAAAGCGCAGCGCTTCAGACTCCCTCCGGGACTCCGCAGCTGCCATCCAAGCCGAAGCCGGAAGCACCTGACGCTAAGGGCGGTGTAAACGGCGGCAGTACCGGGAATCCCCCTGGTATTGACAAATTTCTTGCAGCCGCCGAGCTGGAACTGGCTAAGGGCTTCAAGGAGCATGTCCCCAAAGGCAAAACAAGCGGTGACAACAATACGCCTTACGGCAAATGGTATGGGATGAACTACCAGCCCTGGTGTGCGATGTTCGTCTCTTATATCGCTAATGAAGCCGGAATCCTGGGCAATGTGGTACCCAAATATGCAAGTGTTGAAGCCGGGAGACAATGGTACATCAAGCAAGGGCGTTATAGTAAACGCTCCTCGGGATACACGCCGAAGGCTGGAGATGTTATCTTTTTTACCCGCAGCGGGCAAAACCATACAGGCATCGTCACCGGCTATGACAGCAAGTCCAAAACCGTATACACCATTGAAGGCAATACGAAAGATAGGGTTGCCCGGCGTTCCTATAAGCTTACTGACACCTATATCGTGGGGTATGGCAAAAATGGCGGAGTTACAGAAGGGCAAACGGACGGCAGCGCAGAATCGGGCAAGGGACATAGTACGCGGTGACAGAAAGTTCAGTAGTAGCAGTAACTCTTGGAAGGGAGAAATAGCCATATGAAAAAATGGTTTTGGATGATAGGCTTGTACACCGCACTTATGATTACAGGCTGCGCACGGACAGATAAGGCTACTTTAGGAGAAACGGGGCAGTCAGCCACGCAAAGTCCGGTATTGGAGACCGCTGCTCCCAGTCCTTCAGCAGTCCCGGCCCATAGGGTTATTACCGATGAGCAGAAGAATGGAGAAGATGGTATGTTCCAACTGGGAATGACTCTGGAAGAAGTGCGCAAACAATTGGAAGTTGAAGGCATAGACGACAGCAATGAAATTGAGAATGCAGGTGATCCCGCCGACTGGAATCAGGGACATCGTACCGTTATGACGGACCGAGCTGAGTTCACATTCGATGAGAATGAGCGGCTCTACATCATTGATGTGACCGATGATTCTCCTACAGCAGCAGGCCTCAAAATGGGAGACGCGGAAGCGGATGTCGTTCGGCTGTATGGGGAAGATTCCCATGCCTATGAGCTGCCTGACGATGGCGGACGGGTCCTGGAATATGTAATGAATGACCATTACTTTACGGTGCTGCTGCAGCAACAGAAGGTTGGCGGCTGGGGGGTCTCTTCTTATAAGTGGGAGACGAACAGTCCCGTTACGGAGAGCTATGATCAGGTGAAGCCTGCCGGAGATGATGAAGGCACTGCACTGAAAGAGAAGCTGTATGAAGAGTTGCAGGCAAATATGCAGAAGGTTGCGCAAAACTCTGATGATTTGATGGCCGCCGTGCTGGCTTCGGACCGGATTCGCGGGCTGCAGAGCATTATGTCCATCGTGCTCAGCGATGCGGAAGTAGAAGAGATGCTGGATCAGAAAGAACAGGTTCAACCGCTGCTGGGCGACTCCGTGATTTATACCGGCTATTCGACGCAGGGCGTGCATCTGATGGCGATTCTGTCGCCAACTACGCCGGGGAATGAGAAATATAAAGCTGCGATGAACAAGCTGCGCGGCAAGGAGGATGAATATGCCTTCCTGTCTGCAATTGCAGAGGCGTCAGATGAACGTTCGCTTGAAGTTGGGCTTGATTTGTATGCAGAGGATCTGACAGACTCGCGGAAGGAGATCAGGCTCAGCTCGATTGCCGTCTCGGACAGCAGTGACGGGACTAAGCAGGTGACTCCTTTTACCGGCAAAGAGCTTGAACCTCTCCTGACCCAATACGGCCGCAAGCACAGTGCAGACCTAGTACTGGCAAGCGGAGACTGGCACGCCTTCGGCTTCATGGGCACGCTGATTAACGATCCTGTAATTACGATAGAGTTAGACGGGGAGCCGGTAATTCTGCAGCGCCAGTAGAGGAAGTATAGCTAAGGCTTGTCACAACCCCACTTGAGGAGGATATGAAGATGAAAAAAATAACAATCTTGTTCACAGCCCTATTCCTGTTAATCTCGCTAATGCCTGTATCTGCACATGCCGCCCAGTCTGTCCGGGTGGTGGTGGACGGCTCCAAAATCAGCTTCCCGGATGCCCAGCCATTCCTCGACAAGCAGAACCGGGTGCAGGTGCCGGTCCGTTTCGTGAGTGAAGCCCTCGGGGCGAAGGTGGGCTGGGTTCCGGCTTCCAAGACCGTAACGGTGGAACTGAACGGCAAGAAGCTGGTGCTAGTCATCGGGAACAGACAATTTACGCTGGATGGCGCCAAGAAGACGATGGATACCGCTGCCCTGATGAAGAACGGTAGAACGTTCGTGCCGCTGAAGTTTGTCAGCGAAGGGCTGGGCGTAGGCGTGAACTGGGACCAGCGGGTTAGCACCGCTTATATTTCCACGGATGGCAAGACGCCTGTTATCAGCTCCGCACCCGCTAAGGGCACTCCTAAGACCTCCAACGGATTCACTTATTATACGGATACAGGCTCTATGCTTCAGGTTAATTCTTCTACTGAGAATCCTCCCAAGGGCAAGGCCGTCCTTGTCATTCTGGTCGATTTCGAGATCGAGGGTGCTGATTATGCCATGCAAATGAAGGAAGCAGAAGCGATTATGCGGCAAAAGATTGAGCCGGCTACTGTAGATGCCATGCTGGACTATGTTGCTCCAAAGAAGACAGTAGAGTATAACCTGCCCTTTAGAACATTTGAAGATGCAAAATACAAAATTAATGTGTCTTCTACCGAATATAACGCGCTGGTTTTTACTATATACAGAAAATAGGTGTAGATGGATGAAGAGAGCCCTGGTTCTAGCCATACTATCGGTCATTTTTGTCGCTGCCGTCTTCCAAATGGATACCTATTCGGATGCACGCGGGAAGCCGGCCACTCCGGCCGAAGTGCTGAAATTCGCCAACGAAGATTACCTGGACTTATATGGTGTGAAGGATTACTTCAAGGAGGAGACCTCCAAGGGCAGCTACCGGAAGGATCTGCTGCAAAAAAGGATTGCTTCAGGTGCCGAACGTTACTATGAAATCGTCTACGGGACCAGTCATGGCACCCAATTGGACGGAGGGCTCTATGAATATTCCGGCTATACCCGGGAAGGCAACTCGGTACCGACAGAGAATGTTCCCTGGTTCGCCGGGTGGAGCGGGACGCAGATTCAGAATCTCTCCCTGATTAAGGAATCCTGGGAGGATGATGCCGTTCAGCAAAAATTCAAAGTTAACACAAATAAATTTGACCGCTATCAAAACACTAACAACTCAAAGCTCACCGCCTATCTCACAGACGGGACCTTTGAGCAGGCGATTATCGAGGGCTTGAATATTGAATACGGCGGCAACCATACGTATAAGGATTTCATGTACCGTAATCAGAATAAAGAGCTTCAAGATAAGAAGGTCTATACCAACAACGCCACTCCATCCAAGGGTGGCAAGTGGATTGACTATGTTCATGTGCTCCAGCCGCCCACGTATTTCTCGTGGGGGTATGGCACCGTCTATATCTCCCATAACAGCGGGAATATCACGTATTTGGACATTCCGATTGCACCGCTGGCCTTGATTGAGCAGGAGTACGATATAAAGACTGAATTTGAACAGCTGCCGCTGCAGGCAGAGGCCGGTGAACAGGTGCAAGTACAGATCCGGGTGGATTCATCTTTTCCTGAAGAGATCAAGACTCCCTTCCGTTGGGAGATTATTCAGGTGAGTACAGGCAAGGCCATCGATAGCTCTTCGGCGAAGCTGACGTTCACCGGTCATGCGCAGAAGGGTAGCGGCGAGCTTGTCATTCCCAAGAACGGGGAGCGCCTGCTGAAAGCCAGCTTCAAGATGCCAGGCAGCGATGTGCGTATCAAGTTCAGCGTGAACCCGGAGGGGAAGAACCCCAAGGAGAAGCAGATGGCTAATAACGTGCTCGATTCGCATCCGATCGCCGTCAAGCTGCTGCAGCCGCAGCCGCTGGGCTATAATGTGCTGACCCGGCAGGTGGAATTCCCGATCTACGGCGGCGTACCGTTAGTTGCCCAGTTGTACTTACCCCGCGGAGACTGGATCAACAAGGCAACAGGACAACTGAATGTGACCAATGCGACACCGGATGTATTCCGGCAATATAATGTGTCGGGCAATCCTGTGGTGGATGATCCGGGGAGTCGTATTTCGCGCCAGCCCATCGTCAGCGCGGTGATTGACCGCAAGGATTTCGGCGATGACCCTGAGCATGGCAAATGGCTCAATCCGGCTAATCCATATTCCCCTGCGGTAAAAGAAGGCCGGGTGGACTTTCAAGGCGGAGTGCAAAGAAGCTATGAGTATGAAGTGACGAGCTGCAGCAATGGCACTTGCACCACACGGACAGAGACCGATACGGCAATCGCCAGCTTCCCGCAGGGAACGGACCGGAAACTCTATGAAATGTATTTCTATCATGGACGCAAAGAAGTACCGGAGCCTGTGATAGACAGTAAGATCGGGCAGAACACCGGGACCGCTCTATCCAAGAAGTTGCTGTGGAGAACCGAACCGTATCCGGTGGATGTCATCCGCTGGATGTACCATTTAGATAAGAATAATCAAGCATACAAAGCTGTAGCCGTAAATGGGCAATACAATCGTTCGTTCACGCAGCAAGGTACTGGTGAAATTGCCTGGAGTGCAACCAGTCCGCAGCTCCAAGAATATCAGACTTCGCGGACAGCAGCCAAAAATGGACAAGCAGGTAAAGCAGGCTATGACAAAGCGGTGTTCGCCACGGACCGGGAATTGCAGCGCTTCAACTATCCGCTGAAGTCGGGCTACTATTTTAACCCGGCAGGGTCCTATTCCTTCAAGGTAAAGACTGTGGTGTACAAGCCGGTCAAGGACGATACTGAAGATCATAAAGAGCTGGTGCAGCGGGTCATTGATTCTTTCCGTTATGAGAATGACCTGATCTATATCAACAATAAAAAGATCGCCGTGAACCTGAGCAATGAGCCGCTTGCCAAACAGGGCGGAGGTTTTGCCCGTAAGACGGGCATACTGACTGCCGCGAGTCCAAAGGGTGTGAATGGCGAAGTGCTGCTGGCCGTAATGGACCGTAGTACAGATGACAGCCGCTACAGCAAAAAGGTAGTGGAGCTGGAGCATTCACAGGACGTAAAGGGCGATACCCATGAATACTGGAAAAAGGTGATGGAAGGCTATAGCCAGTCCTCTACGGCTGGAAGCAATACGGCTTTTGAATATAAGGAATTCGTAAAAGACGGGCAGAGCATGTATCAAATTACGGAAGAGACCCGCGTTACGATTGTGATCAACCCGAAGAACAGCTATCTGTATACTCATGCCAATATGGCGGACGGTGAATATCCGATTAAAGTGTCGGTTGGGAATGTGGAGCTTGGCAAGAGCAAGCTGGCCTATCGCACTCTAGGCTCCATTCAAGGTATTACGGCACTGGACGGCATGACCATCACAGTGAAGGGCTCCATGTTCGACGACTTAAATAACTAGACGGCGGATTTGTACTCAGGAGGTGAAGCATGCAGCAGCAGGTGGAGATCAAGCGGATACTGGAGCTGGAGCAGGGACTGAAGCGCTTGAACCGCATACTGGAAGATCGTGTCACCGATATGGACAGAAGCGTTGGCGGTTTGGTCCGTTCGGTGCAGGCTGCTTACCCGGAAAGTTATGTGCAGTCTCCCTCCCGCGAGGCGGTCCGGTTGCTGCAGGAGTTGGTGCGGGAGGCACAATCGCTCACTGACCGGTTAGAGCGTAAGCAATCTGCATTACGCTGGGCGGCCGGGCAATATCAATCTGCTGAGACGAAGGCGCAGAGTTTGCTAAAGACTACACCCGCCTTCACCTGGAAGCAGGCAGGCAGTATGTTCAGCCGATGGCTCCAAGGCATACGGGACCAGGCAACGCGTGGGATTCAGGATGTCCTTCGTCACCCGCCCACGCTTAGCGGCATGATTCAGAATCTCCTACTGAACGTCAGAGACGCTTCGGTGGATAGACAATTGCACCCTTTTGAAGCAGATGCAGTCATCTCTGAGCTGTTCCAGCAGAGAGAATCCGGCAGTCCCGCCGAACAGCAGCAGGCGCGGGAACAATTGTCCAGGATTGCGGAGGCGTTGCGGGAAATCGGGCGAAGTCAAGCGGCGTACTCTGTCTATGAGAAGTACGGGAACAAAGCCTATATGAAGTCCGCGAATGAACATGCGGAGCGCCAGCGGGAGCTGCTGCAGAAGCTGGGCGTGGACCCGGGCTTCTATGTGAAGACCGACCTGCGGTCGCAATACAAAGGTTCTCCCTTATCAGCCTGCACGTATAACCCGCTGCTGACAGACGGATCGGCGGTGCCAGCCAGTGATGAACTGCGGTTCGTCATCGCCTTGGGGCTGGTGAATGAGAAATACCGCGAATGGGCGAAGAGTAATTATAAGGACATCGAAGCAGCAGTGGTTCGAGCGGAACAGATTCGCGAGCTGGAACGGCAGGTGGCAGAGTATAAGCGGCTCCATGGACCACCGATGACGTTGCCGGATGGTACGCCGATCACAGCGAAGAACAAAGAGAATGAGACGACCTTTGCCTATTTCAAGGACAAGGTCTATGATCCCAGTAAACATTCCGAAGTCGTGTACACCGCCTATTACGGTTGGCTGGAAGACACGTACGGCATGACCAAATGGCGCAAAATAGTGGTGCAGGCCGATCAGGTAACCCAAGCCTTCGTAGGCGGCCTGATCAAATCTACCGTGATGGGTGCCGTGGACACCGCCAAGTTCGCGTTCGACTTCGTCATCGACCCGGAGAAAACGACCCAGGAAACGATCGACAAGGTGAACTATCTCGTCAATCACCCCGAAGTTCTGGTGGATGCGGCCAAAGCCATGTATCATGACTTCAATGAAGGCACTCCGGAGCAAAAAGCCGAAATGCTCGGCAACGCCGCTTCTATTCTCGTCCCGGGCGTACCCATCGCCAAGACCGGCGTGGTCGGCAAGCTGGCTGACGCGGTGATGGACCCGCTGACTGATGCGGTGAAGAAAGTGCCGGATGCCTTGAAAAACTGGAATTTCCCAGGGATGAACCCTTACCCGAACCGTTTAATTCCGGCAACGCCGGGCGGCCCCGGTCCGGTCGAAGTGCCGGGGCGGGTGTGGCGGAGTCAGGGGACGGGTAAGATTGACAATACTCCGCCTGCTTTCAAGCAAACTGAATTTGCCAGTTCTTACGAAGCAAGACTTAGTCAGACACCTGCACCTGAAAATCCAACGGTTGGTTTTGAAGGAACTAGGGGCGAATCTAAGTGTACTCTTAAGCCGCCACCTGATTCTGAAGTACAAATAGTATTAAATGAGGCTGGCATTGATGGTATACAATATAAAAATGCTGTACCTGACTTTTCACCTGTAGCAAAAGCGCAAGTAGAAATCGAATATATGCTAGGCGGAAAAGGAATTTATGGAGGAAAAGCACGAAGGGAAAATTTCATTCAATCAGATTCAAAATTGGCTGAGCAACTCAATAGTTCTCCTGAATTAGCACGCCAATTCGGAATGGATTCGGGTAAAATTAGTGTAAGGGATATAAAGATCTATCGTGAAAAAAACAACTTAACATGGCATGAATTAAATGATGTAAAAACAATGCAACTAGTGCCAACAAATATTAACAGTACGTTTGGACATCTTGGCGGTGTAGGAGAGATTAATGCAGGGGCATTTGAACCTGGAGGTTTTGCCAAATAAACAAAAGGAGATCATAAAATGAAAAAAAATGATCCAATCTTTGGTGATCTTGAGTATAACTATAGTTGGTCTAAGGATACTACTATTCTTTTTTTCGGAAGAGAAACTGATATTACATTAATGATTGATGGCGAAGAAGATGGGGAATTTGATGAAGAACAGTACGCGGCATACCAAGCGTTAATGAAGAGTTGGGAGCAATTACATGAAAGTTTTCTTGAACCAATTTTAAATTATTATCGACAAAAGCGACATGAATTGGGTTACGATATCGATCAGAAAGAAAATTATCCGTTAGTCGAAACAAATGACCAAATTCTTGAAATGATTGCTCTAGAGGGAATTGTGGTCCCATATGGAGATATAAGAGAAGGTCGAGATATTGGAATACTTTTTAATTGCACATGGGACCAGGAAAATGGGTTGGGACTTCGTTTATTGAATGAAGAGGTGGTTGATGTTGGATACCAGGATATTGTAATTTAGTAACCAAATAAGCCAGTCAGTACAGCGCATCATATATTAAGCGGGTGGGAGATAACGAAGCCAAGCAAATTCAACTATTCTTGCCCGTGAGAAGACTAAATCATCGGAATCAAGTCTTAGCAAAAGTTGCTCGATTCCTAAATCAGTATGATTGACGGCTATCGGATGATCATATGGATTAATTACTATCGTAAATACTTGCCGTTGTTTGGCTAACATGTCCCCAGCCGTTGTGCGGGGATTCTTTTTTGCATAGGTCTTAACTGTCACATCACCCTATCGTTTAGAGAAATTGAAGGAGCAACGCTTCTGACAAAATAGAAAAGAATGATGAGTATGGCAGTATATCAATGGTTGAATGACATGAAAAATCAGTTTCACTACATTGTCCCAGGTGTAAAGATGATGAGTTGAATTATGTTGTTGCAGCGGAGAAAAAATTAATTTTAGAATGTGATACTTGCGGGCGGGCTTTGAATATTGATGGAACGGAATGGTCTGATGGAGTGGCTATTATTCATCCAGCAAATGAGACAATTGTAAACACATTTTTAGGTGCGAATTAGCTAAGCACTATACTATACATTCAATATAGAATTGTTGACAGATTAGCTGAACTTGGAGAAAACTAAAGTGGATTGTGGAGAGGGCCAATCAGCAAGGGGGGATTAAATGAACATTGCTCATCTTTTAGAGAACCATAAGACATGGGTAGACTCCAACGGCCAGCTTGGTGAGAAATTTTACCCCATGCCGATTTGAGTGATTCCATTATAGTGGAGTCGGATTTCAAAAAAAACATTCTGCATCATAGCGACCTTGCCGGAGGATACTTTTTGGGGTCGGTTTTTGATGAGGCTGATTTGTCAGACAGTATGATCAGCAGAGCGATCTTTGAATATGCTTCGATGAAGCACTGTATAATGAGACATTGTACAGCGATCAAAGCGTCATTCTACGTTACATTGAACAGAATAATGTACATGAACGGAGTTTTAAATATTGGTATGTTGGAGAGCGAAAAGAGGCCCAGGGGCTTACTATGTGGACCTTCCGTCTGATGTAAGAAGGTGCTGGTTTTTACCTGATGGTACATAAATTTTTCCAGATCGAGCTATAATGGTTGTAAAAAGGGATGGAAGTCTGACAACTTTTGCTCTTATCTCAACTCCAGTAGGGCGGCTGATTTCAAGTATGCATATCAATTGCTTTTATTTTGTAACCTAAATAAAGCTATTGCGATACGCAAAGCAGGTTGATTATGGTCAGATACTACTATAATTACTCTGTTTTTTGTTATGTTCGCTTTCTTGGAGACTGGAATGGAAATCTAAGTGAACTGAAAAAGCAATTTATTGATTGGCCTATAAAGAATTTAGATGAAGTCATCGTAATAACTAAAGATAAAAAGGTAATTGACTTACTTCCATAAAACGGGGGGTTATATTAATGGCTATAGAATATTCATTTATGTTAGAAGAGATACAATTATCCAATACTGATATCAGTATTGAACTGGAAAAATTGGGTGTGATACTAGACATGAACAAAATAGAAAAAATGTCAGAAGGGATTCGAATAACTGAAACATATGATAGGCTTGGGTTTTCATTGGCGCTAATGGATACTTCTAAGTCACTTTACGGTTATGAGTCGGAGTACTTCTTGGATGAATTCATCAATCGACAAGATTTAAGTTTTAGAATTAACAAGTTCTTTGAATGGGAACAAGCAATAGTTAATATGTTAACTATTGTTTTTGAAATCATGAATAAGGTCAGCACTAACTGCATTTTTGAGTTTAATGGCGATACAGTTTATTTAGTAAGGTTAAATGAAGTGATCTATATTAATAATAATACTGGATTTTGGGATAATGAGAACTTCAAAGAAATTATCAAACCTAGAGAATTCCTGTTTTTAAAACCTAATGAAAAACTTTAGAGGAGGTTGTTGAACTACATGATTAAGAAGCCTTTCGGACAGCCTGTTCAGTATATTTGGAAAATGCATCAAATGTTAAGGATGTTTTGAGGGGAAATAGGGAGGTGACGATATGACAAATGAAAATATTTCTGAAAAAGAACTGATCGATCTTTATTATTTTTCTATCGGAGATGGGAACTTTATTAAAGCGTTGGAAAAGTATTGTAACGGGCAGGGTTTTGGTAATGAGCATATCTGGTGTTTATTTGCAAGTGAGCTAGAAGAGTGGGAAGAAGGGTACTTCGGAGAAGATGGGGTTTGTTATTTTTTTGACCGTCCTGCAGTTGATGAAGATGTAACCTTCGTACTAGATTACTCCAGTTTCTATGTTTATCTTAAGGAAGCAAGTAAAGTATATTTGTTAAAGCACTCTGATGATAAGGATGTAATTGAATCTCGACTATATGCAATTAAACGAAAGTTTAAAATTGTATAGGTAGAATGGAGATGTCAACGGGAACAGTGTATGGCGTTGTCCTAGTTGTGAAACTTTTTGTTTATAACCCCAGCATAGAGTGGTGCGAAATAATGAATCAATTCGACAATTTAAATGTGGATGCCAAGGTAGTCTATCTCCTTTCTTTGAGTGAATTAGTTATCAACAAGATTTCAAAATCTGAAGGTTATGAAGTAGCAGTAGTGAACTAGATATTACTAATATGCAGCGAGTCTTAGATTTGTCAGATAAGGTTAATTATCGGGACAGCTTAGATGAGCATGAGGTTGAGTATCTAGAAGAGTACTTGGAACTCAGTTAAGAATAAATATAAAGAACTAACAAGCGAAGCCTAATAAATTCTATAATCTCAAATGGAGTGAATTGTATGATTGATTTCTTGGAAAGGGCAATAACACGAATCTCGAATATTGCTTGGGGAACTTCTGAAACAAAAAAGAAATCAAGTGAACTTTTAATTGCTGAGTATTTGAGGAGAAGTTCACTATTTTTGGAGAGGTATTCAATTGAATCCGGACCTTTCTTTAGTCCTGCAAAAGTGTTGGGCTCTAATCTAGAATTAGAGGATATTATCACTAGTGTTTTTTCTGAATCAGGTAAACCAAATCTATTATGTAAAACAATATGTTTACGTTATCTTGAATGGGTCTCTTTAGTTGGGGAAGGGAAAATACTTAATGGTGAATCTCAAGATATTTTTGAGCCATTGATTAAGTATTTTGAAAGGGGGGAACTCTTAGACTTGATCAGAGTATCTATTTGGATTATGGTTTTGGCGCATTTCCTATAGACAATTGGCGTGAACGATATTCAAAGTTACATGCTATTGATATTTCAGACGAAAATTTAGATAACGTTGATATAGAGAGTAAGACGAATTAGGAAAGGTGATAAAGTAGTATGGGATCGTCAGCATTTATTTTAATGAAGCAAGAAAAGTATACCCCTGAAAAATTGTTAAGCGACACGATAGTAGCTGCTTTTCATGCAGATGCCAGATTGTATTTTGATAACTATAAAAAATATAAGAATGAACAGTTCTTATATACAACCTTAAATGTTACTGATAAGCCTTTGGTTAATGAGAATAATCAGCAATTTATATTTTATGTTGATGGACTTGATAACTACGAGATCACTTATGATAATAATGAGGTTGTTTTTGGCTTGGATTCGAGTCTTCCACTATATCAGGTGGGTGGAATTGAGGAGATTTATGGTGCTCAAGAATTGATATTTCGCTTTATATATGAATACCTGAAATTAAACCCCGATGATTACTTTTGGGTCGCGGACTATGATTGGGTCTACAGTTGGGAGGATATGCAAAAACTAAAATCGTTACCGTATGACTCAGATTGGTGCCATAAGAGCCCTAAAAACTAATACAATTGAAAAAAGGGGTGAGATTTGCTTATGGCTTCAATAGCTGAATTAGTAGAAGAAATTAATACTGACAAGATTAAAAATGAAGATTTAATAGTATGTTTAGAGGCTAAGAATTTAAGAGTTGTTGCGATGGCAATGTTCAAATTGATTGAGAGACATTACTGTGGTCATAGAATTGTTGACAGATTAGCTGAACTTGGAGAACTTTTAACAGACAATAAATTTATTGGACCTTGGCAATTGGGTCATGTTGCTATCGCTACACTATCCCTTTTGGATAATGAGGATGCAAAGGTTAAGTTTAACGAACTTTTAGAGGGCCTAAGCGATAATGATAAATTTTTAGTAGAGAATTTTATTGAGTCAGAATCATACAAAGCTTAGAGGAACCCTTTTATTCTTAAACTATACTGCCCCATCCTATTCGCACCATACATCATCCATTGAACTGGCGGGTGGTAATGAATCTAAGCAAAATCTAATAAATAGAAGGAGATTTCTCAGAGTGATCATTAATGATGCTGTGTTCGGTGAACTTGAATACCATTATGTGTGGAGCAAGGATTTTACAATTGAATTTTTCGGAGAACAAGTCAATGTTGCTGTGATGGTAGATGGTGAAGAAGATGGCGAATTTAGTGGAAAACAGTATGCTTCATATAACACATTGATAGAATATTGGCGAGAGATTCAGCAAAGTATTCTGACCCCAATTTTAAATTATTACAAAGAGAAGCGGTCTGAACTTGGCTATGACGTTTCATATGATGAAAATTATCCTTTAATTGAAACAAATGATAAACTTCTTGAAAATATCGAACTCGTTGGAATTTATGTGCCAGCTGCAAAACGCGTAGAAGCCAGATCTATTGGACTAACTTTTGACTGTACATGGGATGAAGAAAACGGAATTGGTATACGTCTAATTAATGAAGAAGTAGCTGGGGTAGGGTACCAAGATGTAGCAATTTGATTGGACCGACAATATTACAATCTTATAATGGTGGGCGGACGCTCCAAGATAATATTGTTAGGAGGTAGAGACATGGAAGTTAAAGATCAAACTATAATATATCCTTTGCCGGATGATGTTCTGCTGACTGAAAAAGAAAATAAGTGGAGAATTAAATTGCCGGATGAATATAAAGAATTTATTAAAATATGTAATGGTGCTTCTCCTGTAAAAGCTAGCTTTAGGTGTAACAACCATAGTTATACAATTGATAGGTTTTTATGTATCTTGAAGGTAATCGGGGAGAGCGATGATGAATTCTACGATATCGGAGTAGTTAGAACTCAGTTAGAGGAGAGGATTGTGGCAGACGAAAACTTAGTAGGTACTGAGTTATTACCAATAGCTGCTCTATTTGCAGGTGACTTTGTGTTTTTAGATTATAGAAATACTGCTACAACAGAGCCGACTGTTTGCGTTTGGAATCATGAAGAATCATCAGATTTAGACCCTGTAACTTATTTTACAAGTAACACCTTTGAAGAATTTCTAATTATGTTAACGTAATAATGAAAGCACTTACATTAAAGAAGTTGATTATGGTCAGATGCCAGCGTAATTGATCTGATCTTCGTTTGAAAGGGAGCGTGGACGTGAAGGAATGGGAATATACTGAATTGACTGGATGCAAAGTGAATGATTGGTCTATATTACCGATTAATAAGAAGATAATATTTTACCTGGGACTAAGCGAGTTTATTGTTCAATCGTTAAGTGACAACAATTTTTTTGAGGATGCTCGAAATGCTTTAGATATTTGTTGGAAATGGTTAGAAACAAAAATACCTGCTGGAGATGAAATATACGGATTATTAGATGATGGTACAGAGTTCGGAGGATTATTTATAAAAATGCAAATGGATGAATATGAAGAAAATGAAGCGAAATGGGATTGCATTGTAGATGCTGTCTCTTTTGTGAACAAACAAGCATATATTCTTGAAGGTGCAAGGTATTTACCTGCCCCGATTGAAAATGTGGATGAGGACTTAATTATTCACTTCCTAGACCGATTCCATAGTATTAATCCAGAGAATAAGAATATTGTGGCAGACTTCTTTGGATATATACTGAATACGGACATTTACACTAAAGAAGATATGGTAACTTATTTTAATAAGTAGTTAATTCCAATCAAAGGTTAACAGGGAGAAAAAGAAATGCATAGAATACTTACAGAACAAAACGAAATTGATAAACTGGTTGAATCTTATTTCTGGATTATTAATTTTCCGAAATCCTTGGAATACTTTGGTGATAATGAGAGACACGGATATGGCTCAGGTCCGTTAGAAGTACAATTTTCTACCTATCATGAACCAGAGCAGAAGTACTACATTGGAGACAAGAAAGTGTGCTTTATAGGAGAGCCCCCAGCGTGTGACGAAGATGTAATGGCAGTAATGGGGTATGATGAATTTTATAACTATTTAGTTATTTTTAGTGCGAAACATCTTGTTGATCATCCAGAAGATAATGTTAAGATCCACAGTCTATTAGAAATAATAAAAAACAGATTAGAAATATAACTCTAGCAAGAAGATTATAAAATACAACCTTCCATGCCACAATGCGAGCTAGCCGCCCGTGTTGTGGTTTTTTTTATCCTATATGCATTATAATTGGGATAATTCATAATAATGGAAATGTATTCAAAGAATAATTCCATAACAAAATAGAGGTGGTAGCTTTGTTTTATATATTGTTTTTAATAGATACAGGGAAGAGTAAAAAGCCATGGATATTTGGCTAATTACAGATCTGAGGGTGGGTTAAGGGTGGGGATACGCTGTGCCTGAAGGACTATAAACTTAGGGAGACTTAACATGGAACAGGAAGGATTCGTGTCTTTGTGGGTTGGAGATGTTCAATCTTTCGAGGAATTGGATAGATTACTTAATGTCTCTTATTCCGATGAAGGAGATTTTATCCCATCCATATTTGCTAATCACTTTGAGATTCGCAGATATGATGATGCAGTAAGAGAAGCAGACTATTATGAAGAGGCAAATAATAACCTAAATCTATTACTTGAAGGATTCTCTTATGATAATGAAATTGCCCCGAAATTTAATGCACTAGTGGAGGAAGAATTACCTAGAGATATTAATGCAGTTATTTTACTTTTTAACTTTAAGTATACCGGGGAGATTGCTGAAGCTACAATATTAACCAATTACCTGAGATACTTGGGTTCGGTGGACTATTTATAGCAATTCAACTGGATGATAATGAAGACCCGCTGACCGATGCGGTAAAGAAAGTGCCGGGTGGCTTGAGGCATTGGATTTCTTACAATGAGGTGGGAAAATTGAAGTCTAACTTTGAACAAGCCAAGAAAAAAATAATGAACATGAATTGGAAAAATAATGGCATAGATAAACCCTCTTATATAATCTTAGTTACCGAGTTTATAAGAAGGGGGAATATTTTTTTGGATTTTAACTCCAAGGATGATAATAGACGTGCTGTTTTTAATGCAGCAGAAGTAATTAATTTTGATACACCTGCACATATAAAAGAAGAATGTAATGCATTAGTAAACTCCAACGTTGGTTGGGTTACAGAGTATCTTTGCACTTTTTATCTTGAATGGGCATACGTGGTGGACAAAAAAACACCTGTGGCTCTGAAGTTTCACGATCTATATGACCCTATTATTAAGTTGTTTGAGAGAGGTGGAAGGATCAGCTATCACCATAATGAGTTAGTATGTGGCAAACATGGATGGCCGCGCAATTCCGGGGTAATGACTAGGGGAATTCAGCCCCAAGACATTAGGGATGAAGTTCTGGATGCACTCGATGATGAACAGTAGAAACCAACAAACCAATGAGCGGACAGTCCACTGTAAATGGAACAGGAGGGGACTAGAATTGGAGATTCAAGGGAGCTGTGAAGTTTTAACAGAATCTAGACTCCGAGACTTTGAAGGAATAAACGGGCTTCAACTTCCCCAACAATATCGAGAATTTTTATTGAAACACAATGGGGGATATCCTAAACCCTATTACTTTACTATCTCAAGAGAACAAGGGATGGGTATGGTAAATGTTTTTTATGGCATTGGTGAAATGTACGACGATTTAGACAATAAAATTCATAATTTTGATGAGATATTAGAGGCGGGATTTATTCCGATTGCAGATGATTCTGGTGGTAATCAGATATGCTTAGGTCTTACTGAAGCGCATTTTGGACATGTGTATTTCTGGATTCATGATGAAGACCCTGAAGATATGGGCAATATGTTTTTCCTTTCTAAGGATTTTGGGGAATTCTTAGAAAGGCTGCACGAAATTTCAGAAGATTAGAATGTGGAGAGCTTTAGAATGGATTTTTTAAAAGACGGTGAGATCAGGAATTCTTGTCGACCTTAGAAATATATAATTTCATTGTATGACTGATGCATCTCTGGAGGTGAAGCATGCAGCAGCAGGTGGACATCAAGCGGATACTGGAGCTGGAACAGGGACTGAAGCGCTTGAACCGTGTGCTGGAGGAACAGGTCACCGGTACTGATAGAAGCGTTGGCGGTTTGGTCCGTTCGGTGCAAGCTGCTTATCCGGAAAGTTATGTGCAGTCTCCCTCCCGCGAGGCGGTCCGGTTGCTGCAGGAGCTGGTAAGGGAGGCGCAGTCGCTTAATGACCAGATAGAGCGTAAGCAATCGGCGTTACGCTGGGCGGCCGGGCAATATCAAGCTGCCGAGACGAAGGCACAGAGTCTGGTTCATACGACACCGGCCTTCACTTGGAAGCAGGCGGGCAGCATATTCAGCCGGTGGCTGCAAGGCATACGGGACCGGGCAGGGCGTGGCATTCAGGATGTCCTTCGTCATCCGCCGACACTTAGCCGCATGATTCAGGAGCTTCTGCGGAACGTCAGGGACACTTCGGTGAACAGACAATTGCAGCTTTTTGCCGCAGATGCAGTCATCTCCGATCTGTTCCGGCAGCGAGAAACCGGTAGTTCCGCCGAACAGCAGCAGGCGCGGGAACAATTGTCCAGGATTGCGGAGGCGTTGCGGGAAATCGGACGAAGTCAAGCGGCGTACTCTGTATATGAGAAGTATGGCAACAAGGCCTATATGAAGTCCGCGAACGAACATGCAGAACGTCAGCGGGAGCTGCTGCAGAAGCTGGGCGTGGATCCGGGCTTCTATACGAAGACCGACCTGCGGACACAATACAAGGGCTCCCCCTTATCGGCCTGCACCTATAATCCGCTGCTGACGGACGGATCAGCGGTGCCAGCCAGTGATGAACTGCGGTTCGCTATCACCTTAGGACTGGTGAATGAGAAATACCGCGCGTGGGCGAAGAATAATTATAAGGACATCGAGGCAGCGGTGGTTCGAGCGGAACAGATTCGCGAGCTGGAGCGTCAGGTGGCAGAGTATAAGCGGCTCCATGGACCGCCGATGACGTTGCCGGACGGCACGCCAATCACAGCTAAGAACAAAGAGAACGAGACGACCTTTGCCTACTTCAAGGACAAGGTCTATGATCCCAGTAAACATTCTGAAGTCATATACACCGCCTATTACAGTTGGCTGGAAGACACCTACGGCATGACCGAATGGCGCAAAATAGTGGTGCAGGCCGATCAGGTGACCCAAGCTTTCGTAGGCGGTCTGATCGAATCTACCGTAATGGGTGTGGTGGACACCGCCAAGTTCGCGTTTGACTTCGTCATCGACCCGGAGAAGACGACTCAGGAAACGATGGACAAGGTGGCTTATCTCGTCAATCACCCCGAAGTTCTGGTGGATGCAGCCAAAGCCATGTATCATGATTTCAATGAAGGCACCCCGGAGCAAAAAGCCGAAATGCTCGGCAACGCCGCATCCATCCTCGTCCCGGGCGTACCTATCGCCAAGAGCGGCATGGTCGGTAAGCTGGCCGACGCGGTGATGGACCCGCTGACCGATGCGGTCAAGAAAGTGCCGGATGCCTTAAAGCATTGGAAATTTCCAGGGATTAACCCTTACCCAAACCGGTTAATCCCGGCAACGCCGGGCGGCCCTGGCCCGGTCGAAGTGCCGGGGCAGGTGTGGCGGAGTGAGGGGAGGGGGAAAGGTAACAAACCTAAACTCTACGATAAGGCTGGAAATTAAACGGGTGGTAGAACTCAGAAGGAATTGGATGACTTAGCTCGAGATCCAGCAAGTAATGGGAAAATAGAACCTAAAAATATCAGAGAAAGGGAAGTTGGATTAGCAGTAGAAGAAAGAGGTCAATTGGGAAAGCTAGTGCGTGATCCTCAAGGAGAAAATGGAGCAGAGTTTATAGATACTTCATCAGGTTTAAAGTGGGACGTGAAAAGCTTTGAATCATACCCAAGTGGTGACAATGGAATTCCTATAACAAATCCCAAAAAGGGTGCCTTTACTATTAAACAAGGTATGAAAAAGCTACAAAAAGAATTTGATAATGGGAACAACGTAATTATTGACACAAGAAAAATGGAGCCTGAGCATGTTGAACAACTCAAGAAAACAATTGATGAAGAAGGAGTAACCGATAAAATAATATGGTATCCTTAAGGAGTGGGAAAATGGAAGGGAATCTTAATAGGAAGTTTGATTTGCATAAAAAGTGGGTTGAGACAATTGGTAAAGAAGGCGAAATGTTAAAGTTAGATGAAGTGGACTTAAGAAGTATTGATTTATCCGATATATTGCTTGAACAAGCATATTTGATTGAGTGTACTTTTGATGATCTCAGACTGGAAAACATTGATTTTCACACATCATTATTAGCCTCGTCAACATTTAAAAATGCATATTTAGATAAATGTGATTTTTATAAATCAGACCTTAGATATACGGATTTTACCAACTGTGTCATTAAAAACAGTAGATTTAGTAAAGGTGATTGTTGGGAAGCAATATTTAGAAATGCATATTTACTAGATTGTAATTTGATTAATGTATCGTTCTACTTAACGGATTTTAGTTGGGCAAGACTAGAAAATATAGATATAAGTGTAGCGACATTTGAAGAAACATTATTAAGCGGAGTGACTTTAAAAAATATTAAAGGTATAGAAGAAGCTCATATTAAAAGTATTAATATTGGTACGTTGGAGAAGCCGACTTTGTTGAAATCAGATGAAGCAAAGAAATGGATGTTAGAAAAATGTGAAGTAAGTGGCTAAGAGGAATTGGCTACCAGTGCCGAGTGAAATGGGAAACAGGTCATTGTGGTCAGATGTTACCATTATTGACCTGTTTTTTGTTATGTTGATGATGAATTTCCAAGATTTAATGACACAGAGGCAAAAATACTCGAAGCCATTGCTGTTCCAAACTAATGATGGAATTCAGGATAAAGTTACTAAATATTGATTTGAATTTCTATTCTAATAATATGAAATAAGGAGAGAACTTTATCTTATTGGAGGAGAAACAAAGTATTGCAAGAACTCGAAAAAATGCCAGTAGATCTTTGCCCAAAAGCAAGATGGTTTTACAATGAGATAGTAGATATAGTCGATCACTATTTTTCCGGGAATGAAAATGATAATACTACCATTGATAATATTTTAAAAGATTCGAAAGGGAATTCAGGTATAGAGCTGAGGAATTCACACTAGTATCTGGGAGATAGAAGTCCATGGATTATGAATTGTTTTTACTATCTAAAGTAAGTAATAATTCATTAGGTGAAATGCTGGGAAAATTTACGACTGAGTTTGGGAACAAGAAGGCATCTTTGAGTTGTAACGATGAGGAAATAGTTATTGGGTCTGAGCTATTTGCATTGGCACTTGAAGTTGAAGATATTTCGGATATCGCTTTTGTTAGAAATCATTACAACTTAGATGTGAATGTTTGCATCAGAATTCAATTGTTCGGAAGTACGTTTTATCAAGGACTAGAGCTTTTGTTTAAAATTATGGGAAGGCTTATAAGTCATATTGATGGAAATCTATTATTTCTAGAAGATGGTTCAGCTCAGCTGCTTAGAATGGAGAAAGGCCAACTGCTTGTCAATAAAGCTCTAGACCCGTATCAGACGAAATATTTAACCACAAGTTTACTTAGTCTACTTGACCATCCTTACCTTGAAAAAGAAATGTCACACTAAGATGTAAAGGTGATAAGGGGGAGTGGACGTGAAGGAATGGGAATATAACGAATTGACTGAATATGTTGCCGAGGTCTTTACTAATTCAATTGCCGATGGTTTAAATAATTTGCAAGCAGGAGGACGGTGTTTGTATGAGTTTGCTAAGGTCATTGAGGAGGGAGACACCGAGAAAACTATATTTTATGTTAGTGTAGCTGATCTGCAAATCAATAGCGGGATTCTTTCTTCTCAAATCTATGAGGTAGTGGATGAGATCATTAAGTGTTTTGATTTTGATAATTTTGTTGATGAGCTAGGAATTGCCGATGCTAAGGATTTAAGTCTTCGTATCGATTCACTTAAAACAAGGGTGCAAAGTGTCGAGGTAATTGGTTGAAACATGTATAACCAAGGTGGTGGGGCTACCTAGTGCCGAATAAACCCAACATTCTACCAATAACACATATAACCTATGAAAAACCCGTATAAAGATTTTGTCATCTTGGTTTCTGATTCTCGCAACGGCGAGGGAGGAATCAAGATCAATGTCATCGGATATGTCAAAGTATCGAACAAGAAATGAAATTATCGGAATTGAGTTAATGCGGACGGATTCTGAGGTTGGCTGTGAGCTGCTTATTTTCAATAAGAAGCAATTCATCTTTAGTCTATCGATAGCAAGAAAGAAAATGAGCAATTGACATAATCCATCTTAAAATTTAAAACTGATCCACACCCATTCAACCGCAACTGAGTCACTCTCAGTGCGGTTTGTTTATGTTTTCAGACATTTTCCCTTAAAAATCAGGACTTTTTTCGTTTTTCGAGTGTATTAACCTTATTTCGGGGCGTTTGACGCAACTTTTGTCGAGATTTGTTAAGAGTTTGTTTAGAGCTGCCTGATAGAATAAACGCAGATATGAAAAAACAGGCAGTTTTATAACTAGTATTTGTTGTCCACGGGTGGGCAGGTCGAAAGGAGAATGCGGAAGCATAGGGAGTGAATCCAGACTATAGCGAAGCTTGCTGCACGCCGGACAGGAAATGATGAACGAATAAGGGGGAGCACCAATTGTTAATGAGCAGGAGATTGAAGAGATATATCTCGCTAAGCTTGATTCTTAGTATGTTGCTATCGTTAATACCCAGTGCCTTTAGCGGACTGGCAGAGGCTGCGGGTGATGATTTTGAGGTCAAGTTTCCAAACGGACAACATGTCGGCAACTTAAGCTACCCTGCAGACAATACATTTCTCAACTTTTATACCAAGGTGGAGGGCTTCAAGCAGACAGAGGAAGATAAAGACGCCAAGTACGACTGGACTAAGGGCGATATCTTTGCCGGTGTTGATGATAATGAAGCAACGGTTCAATTCCAGGTGAAGGTAGCCGACAATCCGCTTCTGAAGAATATGGCAGAGAGCGGACATGCGGAGATGCTTACAGGGTTCGCCGTGCTGCGGCGTCACTCCGGGTTCCTATGGACCCGTCATTCGTCCATTACAGTAAACATCGACGGAAAAGATATTATCAATGAACGAACCGGCAGCAGCCAGCGGTATAACAAGTCGGCCAAGGCCATCATCAAACCGAATTCTGTTATCACTATTAGGGTCTGGGGTGAAGGCGATGATGATGGTGAAGCGGCGGGTGTACGCGGATTCTACCTCAAGTTCCAGGATCTCAAGCGTCCGGTGATTGATAACTATACCTTTACCGGCAACGGTGCAGAACGGCTTAACGAGAATATTAACCAGAAAGAGCTGTATGTCAAAAGAGACGAGAACATCACGCTCAGCTACAACTTCAGCGAGCCGGTCAGACCGACTTCGGTGGTAAAGGCGAATTCTGATTATTTCCTGCGGCACAAGCTGTTCATTAATGATCCGGGCACCGGACTTCCGGCAGCCGGACAACAGCAGTATCTGCAGAATATATCCTTTAACGAGAACAATCTGGATTCCTACCAGAAAAAAATTGCCTACAGATATACGGGAGTTCCTTTCCACAACAGCGGCAATAATCCGCTGAAACCTTTGATTACCGGGGGGACTACCGGCGGAGCGCAGATGGATCTGTCGCTGGATAATAAATTGAAAGAATCCGTGCTCAGTGATGCGGCAGGCAATAAAGCGGTTGTCAATCTCAATACTGTACCGAGCAGCGGCAGCAATGCCTGGCTGGACCGGAAAAGCGGGAACCCCTTTGACTTTGACCGGGGCGGCTTCCGCGTCATTGTCGATGCCGTGCGTCCGAAGTATTCCAAGACCGCCAATGGCATTCAGCCGGAGATTCTGACCGGAGTTACGCTGAATAAGGGAGATGTGATTGACTTCACCCTGCAGATGACGGAAGAGGCCATTGCCAAGACCGGCTGGGACGAGAAGAAAACCTTCATCCTCTTCAATAACGGAATGAAAGCCTATTATGTTGCAGGCCGGAATACACCGAATTGGAGCTTCCGCATGACTGTGCCTGATGGCAAAACTGTGGAAACCCCGCTTCTCAAGGCTGTAGCTATATCTAATGATGCCAAGGGCGGCAGTGAGCCCATCCAGATGGATACCGATGTTATCCAGGATTATGCAGGGAACCTGATGATTCAGCCTGCGAACTTCGATGGAATCCATAAAGAGAAAATTGACCCTTACGGCAGTGACGAATCGCTCGCTAATTCCAAAATTGACTGGGCGAACCTGTTCATCGACAATACGGAGCCGGTGATCGGTTACCGGTTCGAGACAGGCGGTGCGACGGATACAACCTATGCCAAAAAAGGTAAGGTTACGATTGACGCCAACGATCCTTCCATTAAAGTACCGCATTTGGATCCTACCGTCCCTGACCGCGGTACGGAACGGCCGAGCCGAGGAATCTACCGCCCTTCGAATCTGAGTGCGGAAGCTTCTCCTTCCGTGGGCCTGGTGTACTACTGGTGGAGCCAGGATAAGGCTGATCCGTTCGCCGGTGTAGCCGGAGATCATTATGCAGCGCTCAAGCGTTACGCACTCTCCGCCAAGCAGCCGTCAGATGAGCTATATCCAGGAGAATTCGAGAATATAGAGCTGTCGGTAGTGAATAACAAGACGAACCTGCTTGCTCCTCCGGCAGAAGCCTTCGAGGAAGGGAACAGCGGTGAGTGGTATCTGCATACCTGGACTGCTGATATGTCCTGGGATTCTGCCAGAGAATTGATGCAGTATGAGAAGAAAAAAGTCTATGTGGATACTCATAAGGCACAGTATGATGCTTGGATTGCAGAGGCACCGGGTTCAGAGGCGGATAAGATTTTCTATGCCGATAATCAGGCGCTGGCGGCTGTTGGACAATACGGCGATCTGAGCGTCTGGAAAGTGGACGATTTCAAGAATGACGACTCTAATTGGAAGCATGAAGTAGGCGTTCTGAAGCTGGACAACCAGGGGCCTGCCATTACCATGGCTGCAGAGGATATCGCCACTGTACAAGCTCTTGTGAAGGACCCGCATAGCGGTGTCAAAAGTGTGCAGTATCAATGGGTGAAGGACGGGGATTCTCCGGCGATCGGCAAGTGGGCGGATACGACCTACACCGGCTCAACTGTAACCCGGTCTACTTATGATGATATTGATGAGGACGGATCATATTGGCTCTATCTGAAGGCGCTTGATTACGCAGGCAACGAGACGGTCAAAACTCCGCAGGAAAAAGCGGTAGTCGTGAGTTCAGAGGCGGCTATTCCGACACAGTTCACACCGGAAGCCAACCCTAACTATGTGAAGAGTCATGATGTTACGTTCCAGATCAGCGGTGTGCATCCCGATTATGTGGGCTATGCCATCAGCGACAGCTCCATTCGTCCAGATAATGATAGTAAATTTACCGGACTGGAGGTCTCCGAGTCATCCGGCATGTCCCCGTTGTCTGAGAAAAGCTTGATTGAAAACGGATCGGAACCGGAAGCGTCTGGTGCTCCTACAGAGCCAAGTCCTCCGGCCACACCGGAAGTTACAGCAAGCATCGGACCGGTGGCCCTTATGAGGTTCCTGTCCTCAGGGCCGGCAGCGCCTTCGCTGACGCCGCTTGAACCGGAAGAGACTCCGGCACCGGATAACAGTACCGAGCCGGCGGCGACACCTGCTGCTTCGGCAGAAGTAACGGAACCGGCAGCGACACCAGAAGTCAGCACTGATGCCAAGCTTGCAGCCATGGGTCTTGGCGCTTCTGTAAGTGAAGCCACTTACAGCTATGTCATTCCAGTTAGCGATAAATTGAACGGAACGCAGTACATTCATCTTATGGTGAAGCACAGCGACAAAACGTACTACTACTCGAAGGCTTATTATTTTGACAATGAAGCACCGGTAGTGTACTTCAGCCCTGATTCAATTGCTTACCCCCTGCCGCTGCAGAAGACGCGGATCAGCGTGTCGGAGTTCTACAGCAAAACAGGACTGGTCAGCAAGTATCAATGGGTCAGACAAGATGCAGGTGCAAAAGTACCTACAGAGTCATCCAAAGAATGGAAAGATGTTCCGGCAGGCGGCTCAGTATCCATCGACGACAAATCGCTGGATGCGGGAGAAATCTCTGAGTTTCGCTTATATGTACTCGCGGTTGACGGAGCAGGCAACAGCACGATCAAGGCAAGTGCAGGAACCTTCAAAGTCTCGGCAACGACCAAGCCGGATGCGCCGGTGTCGGATGCCAAGTCTTCTCTGATCTATCTGTCCGGTGATACAGCGGACGGCTACACAGCCATTATGAAGCTGAGTCTCGAAACGGAGGACAAGACCGGTTATGAATATTCGGTGTCACCGGATAACGGTGTAAGCTGGCTGAACTGGAAGCCGTACACTAACTTTGTAGCAGTTAAAGTTCCGACGAGTAAGACTGAGGAGCTTCAGGTATGGGTGAAGTACAGAACGCCGGGCGGTCTGATCAGCACAGCGGCCAAGCTTGAAATCGAGCTCCCTCTTACTACAGTAGAGCCGGTCTATGCGCTAGCTTCACTCAGCGTGAACAGCCCGGTCAATGCCAAAGTTGGTGCGGATATTGAAATCACGGTCCCGCCGGGTATCCGGGTAATGCCATCGAAGATTAACCCTTCGGTGCCTGTGCGGACCGGTAATTCATTCAAAATCTATCAGAATGGCTACTATAGCTTCGATCTGACCGATCTTAGTGATCCGGACCGGACAGATACCCTATATCTGGTTGTGAAGAATATTGACGGTACTCCTCCTGAAGGAGCCGTTGAATATTCATACATGGAGAGCACGAACGGCAATGTGGTTGCCTTTCTCCAGAGCACCTCTGAGCCGGTCACGGTGGTGAACAATAGTGGAAAGACAGCCTACACCTTCACGGAGAACGGAAAGTTCGAATTCGAAATTAAGGATGCTGCCGGAAATATCAATACGGTTGAAGCTACGGTTGCGAACATTAACAAGGAAGTACCTAGGGTAAAAGTAGTCCGTTCCTACCAATATGGCGAGAATGGAAGCCAAACCTTCGGCACTCTGAAGGATAACAGCGGCAATGTGCTGTTCTCCACTGGGGTTACGGTTACGGTAGAGAAGGCAGATGCTTCGGCTAAAGCGTTCAACATTATCAGTCCCGATAAGAGCATTACACTCATGGAGAATGGAACGGCATCATTTACCGTGGTGGATGTGTACGGCAATACGACAGTTATCAAAGAGAAGGTAACGAATATTCTCTCTGCACCGCCAGTACCGGATAAAGTGGCTTATACCTTTGTAGATGCCGAAGGCAAAGCGGTTCCGGCAGATCAGATTGTTACCATCGGCGGACAGAAATATGCCAAAGGCAAAGTAAAGGTTACGCTTAGCGGCACAGTTGCTGCCCCTAACCACATGTTCTCGGGCGTAAGACCTATTCAGGGCGGAGCCGCGTATACGAACCAGATCAGTAAAGCGGATGGAACGTACAGCTACTCGCGTGCTTTTGAGAGCAGCGGTTCAGCGGTCATTGCCATCTCGGATCTGCTGGGCAATGTGAACAAGGTTCCGGTGACCATTGCAGGACTTGATAACACTGCGCCTGAGCTGACTCTGAACAAGGAAACGGTAGGGATTGTCCAGGACAAGAAAGACTTTAGCTTCCGTACGGATCTCGGCGGGTTCACCGTTTCTGATAATGTATCGGCTGAAGCTAACGTGAAAGTATCGGTCAGCGGGCTGGATCTGAGCAAGCTTGGACGCCAGCGCGTAGCTTACACAGCAGTTGACCAGGTAGGCAATAAGTCGGTGGTCTATCAGGATGTGGTGGTCGTGAAGGACGGCGGATTGCTGGTCTTCGGTAACGATACCTTAATCTCGGCTTCATCCGGCGAATCTGCATTGTTCAATACCAACACCATTACCTTCAAGGTATCCGGCTTCAACCTGATGAAGGTAGGCGGAGTAGACAAGGTCAATCAGGCAGGAACATTCGATATTCTGTATTACCCTGGTCTGTACCGCGAAGGACAGCTGAAGCTGGTGAAGCAGAAGCTGACCTATGCTGAGCTGGTGAGCAGTAATTTCAAGGTCACCTTCCCGAAAACAGGCTGGTACACCATTGTGGTGAGAACCCAGGAGCGGGACCGCGAATTTGCTACCTTCTTTGTCGGCAATCTGAAATAGTTGAAACAAGAACAGGGGGAATACTTGGTGAAGTTGTTGAAACGCACAGTAGCGGTAATGCTCACCTTAATCATGGTATTTCTGTCCACCTCCGAGAGCTTCCATGCTCTCGTCGAGGCGGCCAGCAGTACCAAGACAACCATGATCCAGAATGACTTTATTAAGGTCACTGTGGATAACGAAACAGGCCGCTACGGTATTCGCACTGTAGAGGGTCAACCGATCCGCAAGAACGACAATAATGTTAATCTGCTGTTCCAGGGGGATGACCCGGAGACGTCGTTCACGACGTTCCGGATTGATGGAACAGATTATATTTACGGCAATAAATACAAATTCGACAACAGCCATTATTCAGAGACTATTGCACCTAAAGTAGTGGAGAATTCGAATGGCACCAAGCAACTGGAGATGATCTGGAAGATTAAGGGCGTAGAGATCAAGCAGATTCTGATGCTTTACACCGACAGCAAGGATGCTGTGAATTCCGGGAATGTCAATATCCGCTATGAAGTGAATAACAAGAGCGGGGCGCAGGTGCAGATCGGCAGCCGGATTCTGCTGGATACGATGGTCGGCGGAAACGACGGACCGCAGTTCCAGATTGGCACAGCCTACAAGTCACCGCTGCAGGTAGAGCGGAAGCTGGTGCATAACCCGGAGGATGATGCCGGAATCCCGGAAGAGGACAGAGCGTACTTCAAGATTCCTTCTTACTGGGTTATGCGCGATAAGCTGGATCTGACGAATCCTCAGGCAACCAATGTGGTGGCCTACGGCTTCAATAACTTTGCCGAGCAGAATATTAATATTGTGGATGAGATGATTGTGGGGCATTGGAACGGTCTGGCGAATACGAAATGGGATTATAAAGTCCATCCGAATCTGGACTTCACTAGGGACACCAATGATTTCGGCACAGCGGACTCCGCCGTCGCCTTCTACTGGAACCCGGAGAAGCTGGCACCTGGCGGCTTCCAGAGCTTCGAGACTGTATACGGACTAGGAGAACTTACTGCACCGGATAAAGTGTTCTCGATCCGTTATGTGGATCAGGTTCAGCAACTGGCTACCGAGCCGGTAGACGGCGGAGGAGTGCCGACGAAATATGAGAAAAACGGTGTCTTCGACGTTATAGCAGAAGTAGAGAACCTGCAGGCCTACAATATGGAGCACTCCAAGATCGAAGTGGAGATGACCTTGGAGAGCGGGCTAAGCTTCGTCAGGCAGGATGAGAAGGGTTATGATGTCCTGGATGCCAATGGTAATCCGGTCCTGGAGAATTCCCGCAGCAAAATGCTGGAATTCAAAAAGTCAGCCACACCTGATGAAGCGGCGATGGGCATTGAGCCGAAGTACAAGCCGGGTGACGCAATTACCGCGACCTTCCGCGTTCAAGCCAAAGGCAGACCTTGGCCGGTTACCCGGGAGTACATGATCTCCGCGAGAAGCCCCGAAACGCAAGGTAAAATCGAAGGCGTTAAGGATGAGGGCATTAAAGCCCAGTATGAATCGACCCGTACCAACTTCATTCTCCTGCCGCCGGTGGGAGAAGCAACCGCTACGTATTCCTATGCACTCGCTCCGGCAGAGCTGTATAGCACAGATGTGAAATATCTGACGGTCAATCTGTCGAATATTGAAGCTTACAATACGGGCAATGCAACGACTGCTCCGAACTTTGACCTGTACCTCAAGAATAAAGCAGATGGTAACCGGTACAAAGTCAATGTTCAGGATGCAGTGGTGATGCAGCCGACGGATGACGGATTCTCCGGCGCCATGCGGATTACGTACCGCGGCGGTGACCAGGTGGATTCAGGCGGCAATGTGCTGGAAGCCGGACTTGGACCTGAATTGCCGCTCGGTGAGTACCAGGTGGAGATTGATTACAAAGGTGATGCCGGCGGGGATGAGGAAATAGCGGCTCTCTATGATATGACCACTCCGCAATCCTTCCTGGTCACTGATAATAACGACACACGAATCCGTGAAGCCGGAGTAATGGCGGTATACAAGGAAGCTGTGGATATCAGCGGCCTTGCAAACGGCGCTTCTGTAAAGGATGAGCTGGTGGATCAGCTGAACTCTCTGTTCCCGGGCAAGCCTTTCAAGGACGGTTCGTTCCTGTATAAGGCTGTTACCGAATATAAGAAAACCAAGGCCTTGTTCGGCGCAGCGAGCAAAGCGGTTGATCCGAAATTCGATATCAGTGAATTTATGGATGAAGAAGCGCTGAAAGAGACTCCAATGTATGCTTACAAGCTGTTTGCAACAGAAGAGGACTTTGAGGAATTCAAGGAAGAAGCGGAAGCCAAGGACCCGGAATTCGACCGTGAGATTCTGGTAACTGTCCGTGGCATGATCAAGCAGGTTGGCACAGGTGACGAAGAGCAGGTCATCGTGGATACCAAGACAGAACCGGCAATTATTAATGATGCTGTAGCTTATAAAGGTAAGGACCTGTCTTTTGTACGCGGTAAGCTGGATATTTTCGGCAACACCCTTCCTGGCGATCTGCCTTTCCTGGATACCCTGTTCATCAAGGGTGAGGGGACGCTGAGTGTAGCGAGCAGCGGGTTCGTCTTCCATAAGGGCGAATGGACGCTCGACTTCTTCAACGGCTTCAACAAGTCGCTTGGAGAAGAGGACTTCGATCCTACCAAGAAGGATGACGAAGAGGATAAAGACAAAGATGACGATAAGAAGGATGAGAAAGGCAATGACGGCAATCCGGAAGACGATAGTCAGAACGGCAGTCTGAAATGGGCCATCGGCGGTGTGGGTGACAGATTGAACCCGCTGCGCCAGATCATGATTGAGGATGTGTACTTCAACAAGCAGTCTTTGTTCGGGGCACCAAGCTTCTCAATCGACGGCTTTGGCTTCTCCTTCAATGATTTCATTCTGCGTGAGAATGGTATTTCCTTCGGAGGCTCGTTGTCCCTGAAGATCATTAACTCCGAAATCAAGAATGTAATCTTCAACAGTGCCGGCTTCTATGGCGTCGATGCCTCCTTGGGCTTCGATCTCAATCAGGAGATGGGGTTGTTCGGACCGGATAAGAAGAAGGATGCGGATAAGAAAAAAGGTCCTGATGCTCCGAGCGGCAAGGTTACGATTAAGCATGCTGTGCAGGATGGCGGCGTAGGCAATGAATACGGCCTGGAGTTCGCGGCACAACTGAAGAATATGATGGGTGTGGAGATTGAATTCTCACTTAAAAAAGTAAAGGACGGCCGGATTCTGCCGGATGTCATTGCCTTCGGTGCAGAGCTTCCGCAGCCGGGTATCCTGGTCACAGGTGCAACTTACCTGACAGCAATCCGGGGTGCAGTACGTGAACTGGCAGATACGATTGCTGGCGGCACGGCACAAGATCCGTTCCCGTTAACCATTCAGGCAGGCGTAGGCATGCGGTTCGGGATTGCTCCGGCGTATTTCTTCGGAGATGTGGACCTGACAGTGAAACGCACTGGCCTTAAAGTGGAAGGCAAGCTGGATTTCGCTGCCAAAGCTGATGCGGAGAAAGACGACCGGCTTCCGATGCTGACCAAAGCGCTGCTCGAAGCGCAGTGGGTAACGCCATGGTTCGTGCGCGTGGAAGCAGAGATGGATATCGGCGGTTGGGACGTTATCATCGGGAAGGCGGGCATCTTCGTCGGACAGAATCTGGAGAAGAACCGCACTGATTTTGAAGGCTATATCAGCTCGAAGGTGCAGATTCCGAACGATGTACCGATTGTCGGCGGCATGCCGCTGTCGAGTATGTTCCTCGGCGTCAACAATGATAAGGTCTGGGGCAGCATCGGTATTCTGCTAATCTCCTTAGGCATTACTTACTACTGGAGTGGCGGCATTGAATTCGGTACTTCGACCGATCAGCTGCCGGAGGGAATGATCCATCTGGTGGTGGATGATCCTGAGCTTGGACCTCGTCTTATGGTGATTGGTGCAGGCGTACAGACGCTGGCCACCTCCAAGGTAGCTTCCGAGGAAGAGAATCAGGAAATTATCTACCGTAAGGTAGATGAGGGAGTCAAATATGTAGAGAACGGATCAATCAATGTCGGCGTAGGCGGCATTACGGTCAAGAACGGCGGCAGAATCCATGAGATTCCGATGGACGGCGTAGCCGGCAATGCCATCATTGAGATGGAGTACAGCAGCAAGGAAATGCCGGAATTCAAGCTGCAGGATGCATCTGGCAAAATGTATCCGGTGAAATTCGATAACACGAACACTGATCCTACGGCAAATGCTTTTACACAATATATTCCTGCAAGCTTCAAATCTGAAGATCCGTCCAGGCTGAGCGATGAAGTGGACATTCGCAGAGCTTATATCATTATTCCTGAGAATGAAGCTACAAAAGGCGGCACTTGGAAGCTGACAGCCGTCTCGGCTGTTGATACCAAGCTGCTCAACGTTCCAACCCTGCCTACTCTGGGTGAAGTCAACCTGGCGAAGGACAGCTCGAATGCGAATAAGTTCACAGCCTCCTGGAAAGTTGCTAACGCAGCCGAAGGCGATACAGTGAACCTGTACCTGGCTGAGGATGCGGTGACAAGCCGCAAGGAAATGCTGAATGGCCAAGAGATTCTGCAGACAGGTGATCCGGGTATGCTGATCGCCAAGGATGTACCAGTTGGAGCTGGCGGCTCGGTTAGCGGCGGAATCACGAGCGGCAGCAAAGTGATCGATGTCACCAATGTAACATTGATGGGCAATCCCGAGGATATCCGCGGGCTGCTCAGACAAGGCAACTATTACCTGCGGGCCGAGCTGAAATCCAGCGCGAACTTCGGGACGAAGACTTCGCCGCAGCGGTTTGAAATTATTGATCCGCTGGCACCTCAGAGTGTTAGTGATGTCAAGGTTGAGCCTGCCGGCAACGGATTGTTCTCGCTTTCCTTCAAGCCGGGAGCGAAGAAATCGGGACACAGCGGCTTCGAGCACAGCTACGTAGTAGACGCGAAACTGGATGCTGAAGGTAAACTGAGTGAATATGCTCCGTTTGGAGAACTTTTGTATACCGAACAGGAACTTAAGCCTTACTGGAATGCATCCACAGGCAAATATGAAGGTCTGTTGATCGGCGGCTGGAAGGCTGTAACTACAACAGATGAAGTCTACAAGGGAAGCCTTGAAGGCACAGTGATTGATCTGAGTAAGGTGAAATACGTCGGCCTGGAAGTGAAGAAGAATTACGTCATCGGCGTTACTTCAGCGGCGGTTCCAACCGAGGATGCCGACAAGCATCAGAACTATCATTATGCCGAGCGGCAGAGCAGCAGCAGCACATGGTTGCCGGTTCCGAGCCTGCCGAAGCTGACGGTATTGAGTTCATCAGGGACGGTAGATGCCTCTTCCGGGAACTACGTTAACCTGTTAACGAATGAAACGAAGCAGAAGCTGACGCTCTCTTCAGGCCAGTCCAATGTGACGGTGGAAGCATTCTATGCTGACAAATCCATTGCGACAGTAGCTCTGAAGAATAAAGCAGATGGCACAAGCGAAGGCATACTGAATCTCGACCAGTTCCAGACGGACGGGCCGTATGCGATTGAACTCAGGGCCAGAAATACGGCAACGAAGGATATCTCAGTGACCATGCTGTATCTGACGGTAGATACGATCGCACCGGTGCTGTATCTCACAGAGCCTGTAACGGGCGAACGTACTGCACAGGGTGCCGTTCGTGTAGCCGGAACAACAACTACAGGAACGAAGCTGGCTGCAGTTTATACCGTGAGTCAGTTACAGCCGGATGGGAAATACAAGGATGTTGAGATTTCTGCTCCACTTACAGTGGACTCGTTAACCGGTGATTTCAACGGAACTGTGAAGATTGACTCGAATGAACCTTCTGTAGCCCTCAATATTGTGGCTAAGGACGAAGCGGGCAATCAGAATACGGCAGTAGTGGATATTACGAATGCCGGATTCAAAGTACCGGTTGCCTTGATTCTGAAGGGAGCGGAGAAGCTGACGCCGGGTGCGGCAGGCCAAATCCAGGCCTATCTCAAGGTGTCGGATGGCAAAGACGATAATGGCAAGCCTAAATTTAAGGATGAGCCGATTACTGGTAAGGATCTAGCTAATCTGACTTATGAAGTGGCCGTAGGCGATTCAGTATCCCTGTCGGCACAAGGCAATGTTACTGCACTGGCTACAGGCTCCAGCCTGATTGAGGCAGAGTATAAGGTGTCCGAGGGTGTAACGCTTAAGGGCATGCTTGCGGCAACCGTAGCCGTTCCGGATTCGGATGAATTGGGAGTTGTGCAAGCCGTATCCTCTCCAATCAGCGGAGACAGCAACCGCACGAAGATTACGGTGACTTCAGCCGGAGATATGACTGGACAGCAGATCGCTTACAAGGTCTTCTCGTCAAGTCCTGAAGTACTGAAGTATAAAGATAATGTAAGCTCATGGAGTCTGCTTCCGCTCGATGGTATCGTATCCGCTCATTCGGGTGCCACCATTGTGCTGGCTAAGCGTACCTCTGTGGACAAGCTGGTTAAGGCTTCCGGCAGTGTAGCTGCATCGGTCTGGACCAGCAGTGGTTCAGGCGGCGGCGGTGCTGGCGGTGGCGGTGGCGGCGGTGGTGCCGTACCGGGAGTTGTTGAAGAACAAGCACCGGAGCAGGCAGCCCAGATTACCGTCAACGGCCAAGCCATGAAGACAGAGTGGAATGGACTTACAGCGATCGTACACATTACGGATAAAGAAGCTGTTGCAGGTAGTGACCTCACGGTAAGCTCTGCTGATCCGAATGCCAAAGCATTCAGTATCCGGGTAGACCAGAGTGTGGTCCAGCAGCAGCTGAGTGCGAAGAAGAAGATTGTGATTGAAGTTCCTATGGGACAACTGGTCATTGCTCCTGAGAATCTTGCAGGTGTGACCGCAGGACTTACTACCGGCATTGGCGGTAATAGCACTGCTGACCAGCAGGCGATGAAGGCTATTGCGGATCAGCAAGGCTTCACGCTGATGGCGGCAGGGCAAGGTGTAACAGTGAACGTTAACCTGCCGAAGGGCAGCTGGACACCGGCGCTTGCAGCCAAGATTGCCATTCCTGCGCCGCTTGCGGCCAAGGAAATTACGGCCATGGTGCTTAAGGATAAAGACGGCAACTGGACAACTGTACCGTGGAAGCTGGACAGCAGCGGTACGGCGGTCAATACACAGCTGACCGGTGAAGGCAGCCTCTTCTTCATCCGCAACCAGAAGACTTTCAAGGATATGCCTTCAGGCTGGGGGAAGGAAGGTATCGCTGCGGCATCCGCCAAGCTGTTCGTGCTAGGGAAATCTGCGGAACAGTTCGATCCGGCAGGCCAAGTGACCCGGGCAGAATATCCAACCATTCTGCTGCGCGTTGCAGGTCTCATGAACAAGCAGGCAGCTTCGGCAGCCTTCAGTGATGTCAGCGGCAGCAGCTGGTATAACCGCAGTGTCTCCATTGCAGCCGAACTGGGGATTGTTACCGGACTTGAAGGCGGCAAGTATGCGCCTAAGGATACGCTGACAAGAGTCGAAGCGATGACGATGCTCGGCAGATTGCTGAATCAGGTCCATCCGGGCAGTGAACTTAGCGAAGCCGAAGTCACTTCGATCCTCAGCGGCTTTACAGACAAGGGCAAGGTTCCAGCATGGGCAAGACAAGCAGTGGCAATGAGCATTAAGAACGGCATTATTCTCGGGGAAGGCAATAAGGTGAACCCGTCAAGTCCGCTTACGCGTGAGCAGGCGGCAGCCATAGCCATCCGGCTTGATCAGTTCATTACAGCCAAGCAATAACAAGGATGTGCCCGTTCGCTCGTAAGCGGGCGGGCACACTCTGCTGGGGAATCCTCAAATCACAATACTATTCAGGTGGTGTCAATATGGCTTTGAAGCGAAAATCATGGATAGGTTATCTAATAGCACTGGCGGTAATTGTCGTTGCCGCAGTTGCCGGAGGCATCATGGCCAAGGCTGATCCGCAGACCTGGGACAGCGCAGCCGATACCAATTGGTACGTGCCAACGAATGATACCTTCAAAATTAAGACTGCTGCAGAGCTGGCAGGTGTAGCCAAGCTCGTTAATGAAGGTACCGTAAACGGACTCAGCGGTAAGATTCTGGATATTACGAATGACCTGAATCTCTCCGCTTACCAGTGGGTGCCAATCGGTACGGCCGAGCATCCCTTCCGGGGAACATTAATCACGGAAGGAGGATTAATGAAGAAGATTAACGGTTTGAATGTAATAGCGAACCGTTCTTACCAGGGCTTGATAGGAAATATGCAAGGCGGTACAGTAGGCGGCCTGATTTTTGAATCAGGCACCATCTCTGTGACCGGAGTAACCTATGATGTCTATGCCGGCTCTGCCGTAGGTAAAATGAGCGGCAGCAGCATTGTTTTTGACATTACCAACCAGATCAATATCACTTCGGACGCTTCTCCGTACCACTCCTACACGGGCGGTATTGTCGGGATGGGCGAAGGGATGATCTCGAACTCTATCAATAATGGAACCGTTACGGTGTATGGTTCAGCCGATGTTGGCGGAATTATGGGCTATGGCGGTTCCAAAGGCAACATCATCAAAAAAGTAGTCAATAATGGAGCGATTCTTGCCCAAGGGACGGACAGTTCCGTGCTCACCGCAGGCGGAATTGCAGGGCACACCACAGGCTCGCTTCGTCTAAATGATGAAGACACTCCAATCATCAATACGGCGGCGGTTACTATCGCTGGCGGGAGTCAGGTTGCGGCAGGCGGGATAGCCGGAAAAGTAGACAACACCGTCGTGTTCTCCAACATGACTACCAATAACGGTGCAATTACCGTTGATGCAGCAGCGGCAGTGAACTCGGCAGCCGGGGCACTGGTAGGTGCAACAGGTACGGTAGCAAGCGAAGCGGCTTCCATTACCTTTGTGAATACAGCGCCGGTTACCAATAACGGCGGAAAAAACGTATATACTGGCGGGATTGCCGGATATACCGGCAGTAAATTCACCTGGACGCATCCTTATGCGAATACACAGCAGATTACAGCAACAGGCTCAGAGAATGTAGCTACCGGCGGATTCATCGGATATGCCGCAGGCGGGCTGGTTACCAGCAACGCTACGGCGGGAGTATTCGAGAATAGAGAGCTGATCTCGGTTAACGGCGGTAAAGGAGTCTATACCGGCGGGATTGCCGGCTATGATGCAGGCGGGAACATCACCCAGACCTCTTCCACAGGCGAACTGATGGTTAAAGGTACTGCGGATGTCTATACCGGCGGTACCGTGGGTTACGAAATTGGCGGAACCATTGCATCGGCAGTGACCGGCAAGACTACAGCGGGTCATCTGAATATTACTTCCGATGGTACCATCGGCGGAATCGCCGGTTATCTGGAAGGAACCGTGACTAATTCTTCTATTAAATATGCAACGCTTCAAGTGACCTCGGCTGGCGGCGTTGTCGGCGGAATCGCCGGTAACGCACAAGGAACGGTAAGCGGAGTTACTGCGGGAGATGCTGAATCGGCAGGCTACAGTACCTTGGTGCTTCAGGCTGCGGTAGCAGGTGCAGCAGACGGGCAGTATAATGTCACGTTTGGCGGACTCGTGGGCGTGAACACCAAGCCTCTGACGCTGACCGGCGGTAAGGCTGCACGGATCAGCTTCCTGAATGAAGCTGGAACAAGCGGATATACAATCGGCGGCGCAGCAGGCAAGCTGACTGCAGATGCGGTAATCGGATCTGCCGCTGTGCCTGTACAGGTACAAGACATCCGCACAGAGCTGAAGGCTGACAAGGTGAGCTTCGGCGGCGGTGCAGGGCATAACTCGGCTGCCCAGTTCAATGGTCACACGAATCATATTGACATCAAGGCTACAGGCATTTCGGTAAAAGCCGGCGGGATGTTCGGCGAGAACCATTCGGCCGCAGCCGCTCCGTACAATCATGCGGAGAATGTTGTCATCACCGCAAGTGGTGCGGATAACCAGCTTGGCGGGAATACCGGCTTCAATGCCGGACAGCTGGTTAACGCTACAGTGACCCAGTTGTCTATTGAAGCAAATGGTGTCCGTGCTGAAGCAGGCGGAATCGCCGGGCATTCCGAAGGGGCGGCGACGCCTGAAGCACGTGCAGGCATTGCATCCGCTGTACTGAATGTTCCCGGTGCTGAACCGATGATTACGCTGACAGCAGTGGATGCGAAAGCAGGAGCTATCGCAGGTGCTGCCAGAGCAACGGATATTACATTGCCGGAAGTGAATGCGGAAAATAGTGCCTTGATGCTCATTCAGGCGCAAGCAGCGAAGCCTTCTGTCGGCGGCTTGGCAGGTATACTAACGGACAGCAGTATCAGCAGTGACAGTAAAATGGTCAACCTGGAGAATATGCTGATTCTGGTAGGACCGGCGGCTACAGATGCCTATATCGGCGGGTTTGTGGGCTACAATGAAGCCTCCAGGCTGGAACGTCTGGCCGGATCAACGCTTAGTCTGACACTTAATGCACCACGCGCTACTGCAGGCGGGGTAGCCGGATATAATCACGGCAGTGCTTCGGGAATTATTGCGAACACGTATGTAAGTGCTCTGAATCTGAAGGCTAACGCCAGTGCAGTGTCCTCTTATGTCGGGGGAATTGTGGGCCTGAATGCGGCCCAGAGTAATGAACCTGTACTGAATCCTGTAACCTCTATTAGCACGATTCAGAATACCCGTGTACTGGGTACGGTCTCAGCAGCTTCCGCAAATGCCATTGTGGGCGGTATGGTTGGTGAGAACCGCGCGCTGATTGCCAACAACAGCATTACCGATAAAATCACAGTCATTTCAAGAGGAAATTCCTCCATCATCGGCGGTCTGGCCGGTGTCAATACGGCATCAGGAACACTCTACTACACTTACTCCAATGCGAACCTGACCATTGAAGGGACAGGTACACATGCTGGAGGCCTGGCAGGCAGCAATGCTGGCCCTGTCATTGCTTCTTATGTAGATATTGATGTGACAGGCGATGCTCAAGGAACATCAAGCGGCTCGGTTTACCTCGGCGGACTGATCGGCAGAAATACTGCCGGTACAGTGGAGCAATCGTATTCCGCTTCCAAAGTTACGGCGAAAAACATATATACCATTGTCGGCGGTCTGGTCGGAGAACTGTCCGGCGGGAACATCAAGAACTCCTACGTAGCGAAAAGTGTTAACGCTGAGAACAATAATTCTTACGCCGGCGGCTTTGTAGGCAGAATTACAAACGGTAAGGTGAGCAATGTCTACTCAGCTGCAGAGGTTAATGTAGCGAAGGGTAAGAGTGCTTATGCCGGCGGCTTCGCCGGGCGTTATGACAATGCAAGTAAAGAACTGCTCTATAAGTCTTACTATATTAAAGACGAAGCACTGAACATCAACCGCGATCTGCCTGATTTCGCAGAGGGCAATCACCGCTGGCTGAATGTGCATGTCCGGTTGACTACGATTCTGTCGGAGACGCTGAAGGACAGAGCTGTTTTCCCTGGATTGTCGGGCTGGGACTTTGAAGGAGCCTGGAAATACGGCTCGCTGAGCGCAGTATACCGGTATCCTGAAGTTAACCGTGTGGCCAATGTGGGCGGTGACAACGGGAATAACGTGAATGCCAATATCAACTGGTACGTGAAGGATAAAGATGCGATTGGCTTCGAGATCACCTCGGAGGCTGAGCTTGCCGGTCTGGCGGGAATTGTCAACGGCACGATTGCCGGTGTGGACCAGTTCAGCTTTACGGACAGAACGGTGACGGTCATGAATCCGATTCACATTCAGTCCAAGCAATGGGTGCCTATCGGCGATAAGGAGACTACTCCATTTGAAGGAACCTTTGAAGGAAAGAACCACTTGATTGACGGCTTAACGCTTCAGCCTGTGTATACTCATTCCGGCTTGTTCGGAATCATTGGAGTCAAGGCTGCAGTGCAGAACATGAATCTTGAGCCGCTTACGGTTGCCGGTAACGGCTACACCGGCGTACTGGCCGGAACGAACCTGGGCACGGTCAAGAATGTGGACCTTAAGCTGCTTGACGGCGTGAAGGTTAGCGGCGGTATTGTCGGCGGCATCATCGGCCAGAACTCAGGCAGTGTTGCTGGTCTGCAGCTTACGCTGGACGGTGGAAGCCGGATTGAGACGGTGGCTGAAGGCGGCATCGCCGGCGGTCTGATCGGCGACAACACAGCGGATATTACAGCTGACACTTATGTCATCCACGATAAGGACGGCAGCATCGGCAGCGCGGCTGACCATGCCGTTATCGGCGGAATTATCGGGGTTCAGAACGGGAATGTGAAGGGTCTGGCTCTTGAGGTGAATTCCAGATACCGGATTTCCTCCACGGGAATGGAAGCCACGGTTGGCGGACTGGTTGGACATTACCAGACAGGTCAAGCTGAAGGGCTGACCGTAAGCTTTGCAGACGGAACCCTGGAAGCGCGGGGGCTTGGCTCCATCCTTGGCGGTATGATCGGTCAATCCGATCAGGGGAACAGCATCCGTAATGTAACAGTAACCGGCTCCGGCAGCGGCGTACAACTGACAGCAAACGGATCTGCCGGTGGTGTAGTTGGCTCTAAGGAGGGCAGACTCGGCGGAATGCTGGCCCGCTCTGTAGATAACAGCAGCAGCTTCGATGTTGAACATGCAGCAGTGTCAGGTGTGAAGCTGGCTACGACCAGCGACAGCTTGAAGGCTGTGCTCGGCGGGATTGCCGGATCGGCTTCCCGGACGGCGATCAACGACGCCAAGTTCAAGGCTTCCCTACAGGCCGCCGGTGAAGTGATCACTGCCGGAGGTATTGTGGGCGAGAGTGATAATTCCATCATCTACAATGCGGATTCATCACCAGATCTTCAGGCAGCGGCGAAGAGTGGCGAGGTTGTGGTCGGCGGGATTGCCGGAACGATCACAGCCGTGGATATCAATCAGGGCTTTGATTTTGGCAAGGCATATCCGCTGTATAAAGGGATTTATATTGCCAAGGTTCATAACGGCCAAATCACAGTCAATGGAGCAGACCATCGTGCTGACCTCTATGCAGGCGGTTTGACCGGTAAGAATACGGATGCTTCCATCTATAGCTCAGAGGTTGCTACAGAGCTGAAGGTAACCGGCGGCAACACAGTGAATGCAGGCGGAGTTGCCGGATACAGCAGCGGTATCATTGTAGATACCATTGTCAGAAGTGGTCTTAATGTGGACAACACCAGAGTGAATAATGTAGGCGGGCTTGTGGGCTGGGGAGAAGGCGGCGAGATTCATTACAGTAAAGTCATCGCCGGCTCTGGACGGACACTTACCTTAGGAACGGCAGTAACACTTGGCCAATCTGTACCGGCTACACGGGCTGGCGGGGTTATCGGTATGGGGGATCATGTGAGTATTGCACATTCCCATTCAGATCTTCCGGTAGTAATTACAGATACCAATCAGGATAATACGATATATGCAGGCGGCTTCGCCGGACTCCTGGGTGAGAACGGTACGCTTGCCGGACAAATTCAGCAGTCTTATGCCACAGGCAAGCTGAATGTCAGCGGCAGATTAGGTGCTTATGTCGGCGGCTTCGCCGGTTCTGTTGATCATTATTCGATCACAGATTCCTATGCTTCCGGTGACGTAAGCAATACCGGCTTCGACACGCGCAGCGGCGGCTTCGCAGCAGCAGTGGAGAGAAGCGGCAGCATCAGCAAGTCTTACGCTTTGCAGAGCAAGATTTCTACTGTCGGGGTGAAGTCCTCGACCCGCTCCTATAACGGCGGCTTTGCCGGATATAGTGATGGAACGTTAACCAGTGTCTATGCCAATGTGCCGCAGATCACCGCCGCAGTTGCAGGCGACAATGTCTATATTGGCGCACTGGTCGGCTATAACTTCCGGGATGGCAAAATTATTAGTTCATCCTACACAGGCACACTAGGTGCCATAGGCCGTAACACAGGTGCAGCCGCAGCTGCCGTGAGTACAGCAGCGGTTAACCCGCTGAGCTCGGGATTATGGGATATTGATTTTGATACCACCTTCCTGAACGGCCTGACGGACGCATCCATTACGGTGCGAACTCCGCTACAGCTTGCGGGTGCAGTCATGTTCTATAACGAGACTGGACTGAATTATTACAAGCTGTTCAACAGAACGGCAGCGAACAAGCCGGAGCTGGCAACAATCCTGCTTGATGCGGATATCGATCTTGCCGGACGCAGATGGACCGCGTTCGACAGCTTTACAGGCGTGTTCGACGGCCAGGGCCATACGCTTAACGGACTCTCGCTGAAGCGCTCTGAGCAGCAGACAGCCGGATTCATCAAGGATAACCGTGGTCAGCTCCTGAATGTTAGCTTCACCGGAGCAGAACTCTCCGGCGCAGTGAATGCAGGTATTGCTGCCGGGATCAACCACACAGGTGCAGTCATCCAGAATGTGAAGGTCAGCGGTTCTGTGGCTGGCAGTGCTGCCGCAGGCGGGGTAACAGGCGTGAATCAGGGAACTCTGAAGAAGGTTACGAATGAAGGAGTGAAGCTAGCCGGAGCAGGCCGGATTGGCGGCATTGCCGGAAGTAACGCTGGTGTGATTCACCAGGCTGTATCGAAGGGCAACATTGATGGTTCATCTGCACTGGCCGCAGGCGGAATTGCCGGTGAGAACAGTGCGGAAGGCTCCATCACTGATTCAATGGCCTATGGCGCTATCCGTGTGGCTTCGGCCCAGGCGATCGCTGGCGGGATCAGCGGTCTGAATGCGGGAGAGATCAAGAACAGCTACTCTGCCGCCACGGTTCTCGCCGAAGGCATGTCTACTGCATGGGCTGGCGGAATTGCCGGTCTGGCAGAGAGCGGCTCCATTACTTCTTCCCTGAATACCGGAGAAGTGAAGGCTGGAGTAAAAGGCAAGATTCAACCGCTGCAGGCCTTCTTCGGGGGAATTGCCGGACAGAAATCTGACAATGCCACGATCAGCGGTTCCTTCTTTAACAGACAAATGCTGAAGAATAATATTGCGTACTACAATCTGAATGGCCAGGCAGTAGCCGGAGCCGGCAGCGGTGCAACGGGACTTCTCGGCACCGAGCTGACCGGTGCGAATCTGCCGGCAGACCTGGATGCCGGTGTCTGGACAGCCCAGAATACCTTCTATCCAGTACTTGCAGTCTTTAACGGAACAGACGAAGGGACTCTGGCTTCAGCCGCTGTTATCCTGGACCCGCAGGATTTGATTAACCGCGTGGGTTCGGCATTCCACATGAGCAGCGGCTTAGCACTCTCCTGGAGCGCTGATTCGTCCAAGGCTGTAGTGAACGGTACAACCGGCAGCCTGATATCAGGCGGCAGTGCAGTGCTGAAGGCAACTGCTGGAGGACAGAGCAGAAGTATTGCTATTAATACAGCAGCACTCCAGTACCCGAGCGCAGCAGTTGCACCAACTGCAACTCCTGCAGATAAGAATTTCACCACTGAAGTGAAGGTGGAGCTGGCAACAGGTGAGCAGGGAGGAAGCATCTACTATACACTGGACGGTACAACACCTACAGAGACGTCCCTGGTCTACAGCGGACCTATCGTTCTTAAGAGCATAACAACGGTTAGAGCCGTTACCATTGCTCCCGGCAAAGAGTACAGCCCGGTTGCAGCCTGGACCTGGACGCTTGTAGTCCCTAATCCCGGCTCAGGTTCCGGCCCAGGCGGCGGAGGCGGAGGCGGTGGTGGCGGTGGCCTGGTAGCTCCGCTTCCGAGCCCGACACCTGCACCGGCAGCTCCCGCGATTACCGCGATTGCTGGAACATCAACAGTAACTGGTGATAGTGAAGCTCCGGTCAAGATTGTGAGGAACAGCAAGCTGGAGCTGACAGCTCCAGCAGGGCAGACGATCTATTACACAACGGACGGCAGCATTCCGACTATCAAGAGCACGAAATACACCGGTGAGCTGCTGATTACCAAGAGTATGACGATTAAAGCCATCACGGACAAAGACGATAAAGTCATTACCATTGAATATGTGGTGGAGAATGCGAAGTACAGCTTGAAGAGTAACAGCGGCGAGATCAAGTATATGGCTGCCTATCCGAATGGTCTGTTCATGCCGAACGCAGCTATTACCCGGTATGAGCTGATCCAGTCCCTTGCACCGCTGCTTGATATGGAAGAAGTAAATGTAGGCAACCTGTTCAATGATGTCAATGCCGAGAATGAAGGCCTGACCGGATTCTTCGCCTCAGCCGGCATTATTGAAGGCTTCCCGGATGGCGGATTCGGCGGAACCAAGGGCTTGACCCGTGCGGAATTCTCCAAAATCATGACAACCGTGCTGAAGCTCGATGTAACTCAGAACGGCGTGACCAAGCAGAAGGATCTGCAGGGCCACTGGGCAGAGAAGTACGTGAATGCCCTGTCTCAGGCAGGATACGTGCAAGGCTTCCCTGACGGAACCTTCAAGCCGGGAACACCGATTACCCGTGCGCAGGCCGTAGTGCTGATCAACCGGATTGCCGGCACGAAGAAGCTGACGGTAACCTCTGTACAGTTCAAGGATCTTCCAGCTACTCACTGGGCTTACAAAGACATCATGTCGGTTGTGAAATAACAGAAATTCATAAGTAAAGGAGATCGGCGGATGAAAACAAAGCTGCTTGCCGTAAGCCTGGTCCTCTCATTGATCTCGGCGATACTCTTCTATTCAGACACCACCAGTGCAGATACACCTGAGGCGTTTAGCGCTGAACAAAGCTATGGAATAGCGAGTAAGGCGATCTTTTATCTGCGTGTGCTGAAAAGCGACGGTACTGCAAGCTCCACCGGAACAGGAATCATCCTGACTCCGGCCGGTACCGCAGCAACGGCGTATCATGTGGTCAAAAACGCACAGCGCATTGAAGGAGTCATGGCGGATGGAACGGTGATCAGTCCGATTAAAGTCATCAAGTCCGACGAGCTGAAGGATGTGGCCATCCTTGAACTGCCAAGTCCTGCCGCGATGAAGCAAAAGGATAATGCCTATGCTTATCTGCCGCTACGCAAGGACAAGCTGAGACATGGTGAAGCGGTGTATGCCCTCGGGTATCCGCTTAAGAATACAGCGATCATCACGGAGGGGATCGTCAACACTCCGGCAGCCGACATTAACGGCAGAAGCCGGATTCTAACATCGGCCCAGGTGGCAAGCGGAATGTCCGGGGGGCCTCTGCTGGATACGCACGGCGAGCTGGCGGGTATCATCTCCGGTTCCCTGCGGACAATGAATAACATTCATTTGATTGTGAATATGGAGGATCTGCGCAGCCTGCTGCCAGCTTCCTTCAACTAAAAGCATTACCAGAAGCAGCTTACACTTGAGGCTGCAATATAATACCGACTATGGCTGTCCTTAAGCGTTTCTTGGCAAACGCGGGGACAGCAATTTTTTTACAAACAAGAATGTACAAGCTGCTTGATAATCGTAATGCATCCCTATGGAAGGAGGAGGAACCCGGGTGATTAAAGCCTATTTGCTGGATGTGAATCAGAAGGATCTCTATAAGCTGTCATCGATGCTTCAGCATACAGGCAAGGTAAATGTGATCGGCATGTCTGCTTATCCCGAGAATGTTGTGGACCGGATTGTCTTGCTGCAGCCTGATGTGCTGTTTCTGGATCTTCAGCTGCCCGGCCACCAAGGAGTCGTTGTAGCCGAGCTGGTGAAGAAAAGGCTGCCGGATATTCAGATTGTAGTGGTCACAGAGACGAAGCAGCATGCCCTGTGGGCCTTCGACCAGGACATTGTGGATTATGTGCTGAAGCCGCTGGAGGAGGTCCGGCTGGGCCAGTCTCTGGAGCGGCTGCGCAAGGGAAGCTGAAGCAGGCTGGCGGATGGAATCAGGATGCCGGATGTCTCTGCCCATGGTACAATGTACGGACAAGCAGAAAGGATGGGTGATTTTAGTTGAAGTATGATTTTAACCGTATCATTGACCGCCGCAATACCCGTTCCTACAAATGGGACCAGTCCGAGAAGCTGTTCGGAGACAAGGAGATTCTTCCGCTATGGGTGGCCGATATGGACTTTGCAAGCCCTCCTGCGGTACAGGAAGCGATTCTGCGCCGCGTACAGTCAGGAATATACGGCTACAGTGTGTCGGGCGACTCGTACAAAGCGGCAATTGCCGGCTGGTACCGCAGACGCCATGACTGGGAGATTCAGGAGGAGTGGATCTCTGATTCTCCGGGGATTGTAACCTCACTCAGCCTGTCTGTGGAGCTGTTCAGCCAGCCGGGGGATCAGGTGATTGTGCAATCGCCGGTCTACTATCCTTTCTATGATGTGATCCGGATGAATGACCGCAAGGTGGCGGTGAATCCGCTGAAGCTGGAAGCAGGCCGTTATGTCATGGACTACGCCCAGCTGGAAGAGCTGATGGCGGGTGGTGCGAAGCTGCTGCTGCTGTGTAACCCGCATAATCCGGGCGGCAGAGTATGGGAACGGGAGGAACTGCTGCGTCTCGGCGAGCTATGCCTGCGGTATGGGGTAACGGTGATCTCGGATGAGATTCATTGCGACATGATCATGCCCGGACACAAGCATATTCCGTTCGCTTCCTTGTCCCCGGAGCTGTCTGACATTACGCTGACCACACTGGCGGCTACCAAGACCTTCAATCTGCCGGGTCTGCAGACCTCATATATCGTCACCTCCAGCCCGAAGCTGAAACAGAAGTTCGATTATAAAATTAAGACGCTTAGCCTGCACATGTCGGCATTCTTCTCGCCAGAGGCTGTGGAAGCGGCATATAACGAAGGGGAAGAATGGCTGGATGAGCTGATCCTGCACATTAACGGCAACGCTCACTACGCCATCTCCTATCTGGCCGAGCATCTTCCGCAGGTGAAGCCTATGCAGCTGGAAGCCACCTATCTGCTGTGGATCGACTGCCGGGCCCTCGGACTCGATGCAGACGGGCTCAAGCAGCTGATGTACCGTGAGGCTAAGGTGGCATTTAACGAAGGTTCGGTCTTCGGACTGGAAGGCCAAGGCCATCTGCGGATCAATCTGGCCTGCCCGCGTTCCGTGCTGGTTGAAGCGCTGGAGCGGTTCACTGGGGCGGCGGCCGCTTATGTAACCCGATAATATGTAATGAAGAATCCGTCGCCTGATGAGGCTGGCGGATTCTTTGTTTAAATATAAGAATTTATATGTTTCACACGATAAATTATCCTTCTATTTCTCGCTGAAACGGATACCGTCCTCTTAAGGACGGCGTAGCCGTTTCTGCTTGTGTACAAACCATATTGAGCCGCAGGTAACCCCATGTTAAGATGAGCAGTGCGACTAAGCCTAGAGAGCAAAGTTAATATAGGGAGTGGAGAAATAGAGATGAGTAACAGCACAACTAGAATCATCATCGATTGTGACACAGGAATAGACGATGCACTGGCCATATTGTATGCGCTCCGGGCACCGGGGGTAGTGGTCGAGGGGATTACAACGGTGTTCGGCAACATTGATGTGCAGCAGGCGGCGGAGAATACGCTGCGGCTGCTTGAGCTTGCGGCTCCGGGCTATGAAATCCCGGTAGCGCTGGGAGCTTCCCGGGCGCTGGTGCGTGAGCTAACCGGCTTCTCCACCCATGTTCACGGGGAGAATGGCATTGGCGGCGTTCAGCTGCCACCCTCCCGGCAGGTGCCGGTGCAAGAGACGGCGGCAGAGTTCATCGTGCGGATGGCAGATTCGAATCCGGGAGAACTGGTCCTGGTGACGCTCGGACGGCTGACGAACCTGTCGCTGGCCCTGGATCTGGACTCGCAGCTGACCTCCAAGCTGAAGAAGGTAGTGGTTATGGGCGGAACGGTCTTTAAGCCGGGCAACGTTACGCCGGTAGCCGAGGCCAATCTGTGGGGCGACCCGGAAGCGGCTGACCGTGTATTCACTTCAGGACTGCCTGTAATGATGATCGGGCTGGATGTGACACTTCAGACACGGATCACTTCAGAGCATGTGGAGCTGCTGAGGCGGCATGGACGGGAAGAGAATAAGGCGGTCATTGACTTTATGGAAGAGTCGCTGGCGTATTATTTTAAATTTTACCGCGAGGCGAACTATCTCATTAACAGCGCTCCGCTGCATGATCCGCTGGCCCTGATGGCTGCCTTGCAGCCGGATCTGGTAACCTGCCGCCGGATGAAGGTCCGTGTAGAGCATCAGGGGGCGTTCACCTCCGGTATGGTCGTAGCAGACTTGCGGGCACAGCCCAAAGAAGGAGAATTCATCGAAGTGGCTGTAGAGGTGGATGCTGAACGGGCTGTTGGTGTCTTTTTGAGCGTGTTCATGTAGGTGTAAGGAGAACCCCGGACGGGTGAATCTGCAATGGTTACAATCTCTTCATTTGCTATATTTATCTAGTTTGCTAGAATAGTAGGGGATGTAAGGTTGAGAGATTCACAATCTATCTAAGAGGATGGGGAACTTACTTATATGAAGCATTTGGCCAAAATAGTATTATGCGCAGCGATCTCACTCGGCAGCCTCTCGGCACTTCCGGCTAGTGCGGTCCATGCTGCACCTGCGGGTGTCAGTATCATGCTGGACGGTTATCCGCTGCCGTTCCCGGTAGAGCCGGTGATGATGAACGGAACGACCATGGTGCCCTTCCGCGCCATCTCTGAAGCCCTGGGCATTCAGGTGGAATGGGATCAGAAGGCCCGCAAAATCACTGCCACCCGGAAGGCCGCAGCTGGTGCCGCTCCAACTGTAGTCGTCCTGACGCTCGGCAGCAAAAATGCCGTCGTGAACGGGGCGGTAGTGAAGCTGGAAGTAGCACCGCAGGATATCCGCGGAACGACGATGCTGCCGCTCAAATTCTTCAGCCAGCAGTTCGGGGCGGCAGCCTCCTGGGATCAGGCGTCCAAGACCGTGTCCATCACCTCCCCGAAGCGGGACATGTATACCTTAGGCTTCTACGCACAGAAGGCGTACAGTGAGGTCTCGCTTATTCCAAGCTTTGATGCGGTTGCTTTTGGCTGGGCGCGGATTGGCAAGGACGGCCAGTTCACCACCACAGGCAAGGATTTCTGGTGGCCGGAGGCGGCAGGCGAGGTTACGCCGGAGTCGATTGTGCAGAATGCGGCGGCGGGAGGGACCGCTCCCTACCTGATGGTCTATTCCAGTGACTCAACACTTGAGCTGAGTAAGAATCTAGAGGACCCGCAGCTTCAGCAGCAGACGATTGCCAGTATTGTCGATTTGGCCTCGCAGAAGGGATTTAAGGGCATCGGACTGGATCTTGAAGGACTGGGGCTGACGGGGGATAAGGCCCTGGTGCAGAGTCAATATAACGCTTTTGTCAAAAATCTCTCCACAGCCGCCCGCGCCGCCAGCCTCAAGCTGACCGTCATTCTGCATCCGCTGAACAGCTCCTACAAGGGGTATGATTATAAGACGCTGGGGACACTTGCGGACGATCTGGTTATCATGGCTTACGCCTATGAAGGGGAGACCGGGCCGGAGCCGATGAATAAGGTCGATGAGAGCATCCGCCTGGCCTTGAAGCAGGTCAGCAAGGAGAAGCTGATTCTCGGGATATCGGTCTACAGTGAGAACGAAGCCTCCGTCAATGCCAAGATCGGCCTGGCTAAGCGTTACGGCCTTAAGGGAATTGCGATCTGGCGTCTGGGGATCATCGGCCAGCCGGTGCTGAGCCGGATGGGAGAAGCTATCGAGCTGTAATAGGTACATCTATTAATGAAGACTGCCGTATGGTGAGCCTTAACCCATGCGGCAGTCTTTTTGCAAATATCAAATGTCACATTAACCTCGCGGGCTTACCTGTATAATTCTATAGTTAACTTATTGCGAATGTTTGCACATCCAAGGAGGACTATAGAATATGAGTACAAAATATAAAGCACTGGAACTGGATAAGCCGATGACGTATGAGCTGGAAGGGCTGGAAGTCGGCGTGACCTCGAACTGCAATTTCCGCTGTGATTACTGCTGCGCTTACAATAGAAATGACGGCCAGACCCTTGACGGTAAGGAGGTCATCCGCATTCTGGAGGAGCTGCCTAATCTGAAGCGTGTGCGCCTGTCAGGCGGAGAGGTTACACTGAAGTTTCAGGATTGCGTGGAGATTGTCGCCTACTGTACCTCCAGGGGCATTCAGACCCAGCTCAACTCGAACGGCAGTCTGCTGAATGAGCAGCGGATCGGACAACTGGTGGACGCAGGTCTGACGACGATTCATATTTCTTTTAATTTCACCACGGCTGAGGGCTTCTCGCGGTATTATAATATTCATCCGAGTATCTACCACAAAATTAGAGAGAACATCACCATGTTCGCCAAAACAAATGTGAATGTCGTCCTGGAGACGCTGCTGTTCAATGAGACGCAGGACCATATGCAGGAAATCAGCGAGCATGTCTACTCTATGGGCGTAAGAACGCATGAAATCCAGAATAGCATTATCATGGGACATACCGGCTGGAAGGCGATTGCCGCCCGGGAACAGCTGAAGAATGCCGTCAATGAGCTGATTGCGCGGAAGCCGGCGGATACCACCCTCTACTTCACCTGTATGGACCGGTTCATGGACGCAATGGGCTTCGAGGAGCAGCCGGGCGTCTATTTCCCGCATTGCATTGAAGGGATGAAGCAGCTTCATCTGCACGGCAACGGCGACATTCTGATCTCCGAGCTGTGCCACCCGGTCATTATTGGCAATATCTATAACGGAATGTCACTGAAGGACTTGTACAGCAACATGCCGGCACCGCTGTCGGACTATCTGGAGAAACGGCCTTGCCCGGCGCTGGACGCTTTGTTCCCGCAAGGAGTATAGCTCATTTACCGGATCTGGCAGCAGAGAGAGTCAGTGCAGCGGTGTATGATGGCATAGTTAACATGGAGGGATGAGAACCATGCTTGGTGCAGTAAGACGCGGATTAATATCATCCAACCGTGTGCTGGAGCGGATCATGCCGCTGCTAACACCCGCAGCCATCGTAGTTGGCGTGCTTAATGAGGTGTCCCTGCTTCCTTTAACGTGGCTGGTGCCTTGGATCTTCGCCGGTATGACGCTGATCGGCAGTTTGAAATCGAATTTCCGGGATCTGCTAGCCGTGCTGGTCAAGCCGCAGAAGCTGATTATTCTGCTGGTTATCCTGCACGTTGTAATGCCGCTGATCGGCTGGCTGGCCGCGATGCTGTTCTTCCCGGGCGATCCTTATACGGTTACAGGGTATGTGCTGCTGTTCGCGATTCCAACCGGGGTGGTCAGTGTAGTCTGGGTATCCATGCATGGCGGGAATATTGCGCTTACGCTGGCTCTGATCCTGATTGATACGCTGTTATCGCCATTGATTGTACCGGCTACCTTATATGTCCTGATGGGGGCAAGCGTACAGATGGACGCCGGTGAGATGATGCGGGGCCTGCTCTGGATGGTGGTGCTCCCCTCCGTAGCGGGAATGCTGCTGAATCAATTCAGCAAAGGCAAGATCAGTGCTGCCTGCGGGCCACCGCTGGCCCCGTTCGTCAAGGTGGGCTTGTTCACGGTGGTGTCAATCAACGGTGCCAGCATTGCCCGGTACCTGAAGCATCCGGACGGCAAGCTCGTTCTAATTATCGCGGTTACCTTCGTTACGGTTGCGCTCGGCTATGTTATTGGAGCATTCGTCTCGCGCCGCCTCCATTATGACCATGAGAGCTCCGTGGCCGTGCAGTTCAACTCCGGCATGCGTAATCTCAGTGCAGGCGCAGTATTGGCTGTTAGCTACTTCCCGCCTGCCGTGGCGCTGCCTGTGATCTCCGGTATGCTGTTCCAGCAGATTCTGGCTGCCTGTACCGGCATGTTCATCCGCAGCAGGGTGAGACGGCGGCAGCAGGCTGATCTGCTGGCTGACGGGCTCGTCGCTCCAGCTTCATCCGACATTCGCAGATCTCTTACTAAATAGAATGTGTGTATATGAACCCGCTTTTCCTGTTTATGCCGTAGTCTGCGGCGGTACCGGAGGGCGGGTTTTGTAGTGTTTGGAATGAAATGTAATTTTCATGCTGTCATTCGACAAAAAGTGATAATATTTCTGAAAATAATACAAGGAATATTCATTATTTTCGAGGGAAATCCGATAATAATTGTAATAAAGTAAGCTATTTGGCTGATTAGAAGCTAGAGGATAAGAAAAGGGTGGAAGGAAGTAGAAATCATGAAGATTCGTATGAAGCTATCGGTTATGATGATTGTCGTTACACTTATTTCTACAGCACTAATGGGGATCTTTACGTACACTAAATCCACGGGCACCATCATGAATCTGACCGAATCTTCCATGGAACAGGCTAACACCAACAAAGCGCAGACCATTGCCGCCATGATTGATAAAGAGAAGCGGAGTATGCAGCTGGTTGCCGGGGACAGCGAGATTGTGCAGCTTCTGACCCAGGCTGGTAATAACGGCTTGAGCGGCGGGAATCCCCTGCAGAGTCAAGTGAATGTGAAGCTTCAGGGTCTTGTGAAGGATGCAGGCAACCTGGAGCATATGTTTGTGGTTGATCTGAAGGGAACGGCGGTAGCGGACAGCGATACCAAGCTGGTCGGCGCCAACTTCAGCGATAGAAATTATACGAAGAATGTCTTGAAGACCGGGATGCCTGTAATCAGCGAGACGCTGAAGTCTAAGTCAACAGGGGCTTTTATTCTGGCTTTTGTCCATCCGGTGATGAGTGGGGAGAAGATGGTCGGATTCGTCGCTTCGGCAGTCAGGGCGGACAGTCTGGTGACTTATCTGGCAGATGCCAAGGTGGCGGGTGCGCCTTCCTCTTATGCTTACTTGGTGGATGAAACGGGGAATACGCTGTATCACCCCAACGAGAAGAAGATAGGTTCACTGGTGGAGAACGAGTCGATCAAAGCCGTGGTCGAGCGGGTGAAGGCGGGGGAGAGCGTTGCGGATGGCATTGTGGAATATACCTTCAATGGGGCCAAGAAAAAAGCGGCCTACACCGTGCTCCCGGAGACGAAATGGACCTTGGTGCTGAGCGGAGATGTGGACGAGGTGCTGCAGCCGGTGAACGAGATGACGAACTTCATTATGCTGCTCGGTCTGGGAAGCCTGCTGCTCACCCTGCTGATTGGGACTACAGTGGCTACCCGGATCTCCTCACCGATCATCAAGCTCACGGAGCTGGTGAACCGCACGGCAGAGCTGGATCTCAAGTATGATAATCAATATGAATATTTGACTAAAAATAAAGACGAGACAGGAACTATCGCCAAGGCTATGTTCCGTACCCGTGCGGCGCTGCGTGAGATGGCGGGCAGTCTGATTGCAATCTCCTCCAAGGTGCTGGATAATGCCGAGACGCTGGAGAAGCTGTCGAACGAGGTCAGAGAGAATGCGCATGATAATTCAGCCACGGCAGAAGAGCTGTCCGCAGGGATGGAGGAGACGGCGGCTTCTACCGAGGAGATGACGGCGGCCATTCACGAGACCCTGAGTAATGTCAGAGTGATCAGCGCTAAGGTAAAAGAAGGCTCCGGGGTATCGGGCCAAATTACGCAGCGGGCCCTGGAGCTTCAGCATGATGCAGTGACGTCCACAGAGAACGCGAAACAGATCTACAGCTCTGTCCGCAGTGAGATGCAGCAGGCCATTGAGCAGTCAGAAGCGATCCACGAGATCAACGTATTGGCCGATACGATTCTCTCTATTACAAGCCAGACCAACCTTCTGGCCCTGAATGCAGCGATTGAAGCCGCGCGGGCAGGCGAGGCGGGCCGGGGCTTCGCCGTGGTGGCCGGGGAGATCCGCAAGCTGGCAGAGAAGTCCTCCGAGACGGCCTCAGGCATTCAAGAGGTTGTGCGGAATGTGTATGCCTCCGTGGAGCAGATGACCCGGCATTCCGAGGCCGTGCTGAGCTTCATCGACCGCAATGTGCTGGGCGATTATGAGCGCCTGACCGAGGTCAGCCAGCAGTACAATGATGATGCTTCCACGATTAACGGGCTGATGAACCAGTTCGAGGCGGCGGCCGATCACCTGAACGAGACCGTCTCCAGCATCGCCATCGCTGTCAATGAGGTGGCGGCTACCGTGAACGAGGGAGCCATCGGGGTGCAGGATATCGCCGAGAAGACGGCAGATATTGTGGAGAAGACCTTCCATGAAGCCACAATGGCCGACGAGAATACGCAGAGCGCGAAGGAAATGCAGCAGCTGGTTGAGAAATTCAAAATCTAAAATTCGTTTCAGCAGATCTTTATCTGGGCTTCATCTGTTTTTAAGCTTGAGGGGGTATAGTACTCACATACCCCCCTTTAATATAACTTTTGGCCCCGCCGGACGCTGGCGGGGTCCCTTTTTTTTGAAAGACCGGAGACTGGTATGCTATAGTCAATATAAGCTATGTTAGATACTGGAAGGAGGACGCATCATGACAAGATTAATGCTCAGCTCTACGCAAAGTCTATGGATCAACAGACAGCGGTTATTGTGTAGAGCGGATAGCTATTCTCCGCTGCAACGTTTGGCCGGATAAGGTTCTGTGCTATAGACTTTGCTGCCTTGATAAGTTGAATAACTTAAGAGGAGCGGAGCTATATGAAATATGTAAATGCAGACCTGGTATTACCGCAGCAGCTGCTGCAGGAGGTTCAAAAATATATGCAGGGCGGGATGCTCTATATCCCTAAGCCCCAGGGACAGCGCAAGCGGTGGGGGGAGAATTCAGGCGGCAGATCCTACTTAAGCGCCCGGAACCAGTCCATTCGTGAGCATTATGCCAGCGGACTAAGCGTAACCGAGCTGGCGGAGCAATTCTGCCTGTCGGGCGACAGCATCAAGAAGATTGTGTATGGAAGCAAGCAGAGAGGATAGAGGTCTTAGGGCGCGCAACCTTAAGGCCTATGATGTTCACCCCGAGAGCTGGCTTCGATTGCATTATGTACACTAGATTCCTCTAAAACCCCTCGAAAAATAGCATCTGCTGCACTCTGTACAGTAGAATTTTGCACAGGCGGAATTTTGGAGCATAAATGCAGAAATCTAGTGTATGAAATACAATCGCAGCGTTCATAGACAAGCGCCCACGCCTGGCACTCAAGCTGATCCACACTTAACAAAGAAGGCTGTCCCAAGAAGTCGTGTCATGACTCTTGGAGCAGCCTTTTCTTTTTGTGCAAAAGTCAGGTTATACCTGTCTATTATCTATGTCCGCCGCCTCCGCCGACCCTATAATGAATGTAGACATTCATAGGAGGAGACAGGCAGATGACAATAGAAACAGCAACAAGAAATATAGTATTCCGGGCGCTCAAGGCATACGAATTAGTTTGGACAAAAATTGAATATATAAAGGAATCCGATAGTATCACGTTCAAGATAGAGACGGAAAACAAGCAGAAGCTGCTGCTGCGGATTCATGGCGGACGGTGCAGCCGGGAGGAGATTCTGTCGGAGCTGGAATGGCTCAGACATCTCAGTCAGACAGCAGACCTGATTGTTCCTGAAGGGCTGCCCGATTCAAGCGGCAGTTATATTCTGGAGACTAGAAGTGAAGCTGGCAGTGAAGCACAGCCACTAAACTATGTTACCCTCATGCGCTGGGTCGAAGGGGAGCATTCAGAGGGCAATCTGCTGGATGAGCAGCTCTACGCTGTAGGCGTTATGCTGGCCGGGATACATGAAGCGGGCAAACAGTTTGTTCCCTCTGGAGAGTTCACCCGTCCGGTATGGGGAGCAGACAGCTTTCGTAAGGAGTGGGACAAGCTGGAGAAGCACCATGAACTTATGGTCCCGGAAGCTTGGTGGAAGCTTTATCAGGCGGCTGCCGTGAAGATCCCGGGTGAACTCAATGCTATGGCGCCGGACCCCGGTAACTATGGTCTGATTCACGGTGATCTGCACGGCGGGAATGTGGTGTTCGCTGCAGGCAAGCCGCGTACCATCGATTTCGGCCGCTGCGGCTACGGCTTCTACCTCTATGATCTGGCAGCTGCTCTGCTGGAGCTGTCCCCGGAGCAGCGCAGGAGCCTGATCGGGGGCTATAGCAGCGTCCGTGCGCTGGAGCCGGATTACGAACGGAAGCTGGAATGCTTCTTCATTATGATCATGATCGGGAACTACAGCCACCACATCTCTAATCCAGACGAACTCCCCAGCTTGAGGGAGGAGCAGACGTATGCACTGGCCTATCTTAGAGAGTATCTGGCGGACTCCAGGTTTCTGTTCGATAGAATTCAGCCCATCGAAATCAACTGAACCGCCTCCGCCGCTGTAACCAGTTCCTCGCTCCCCAGCTCCATATCCTTCAGCCGCAGCTTCTGCACTGCGGCTTCGCTCTCTCCGACCATGATCACGTAGCGGATGCCTTTGGCTGAAGCTGCGGCCAGCGTTTTTTTGAGCCTGCGCGAGCCGGAGTCCACCGTGGTCCGGATACCGGCGGAACGCAGGCTAGCTGCTGCCGCCAGCGCCTGCGGCATATATCCTCCGATCGGAACAATCAGCACGCTGGAACGGTCTGCCATATCTGCCGGGCGCTCACCCAGCAGGGCCATGATCGACTCCATACCGAAGGAGATGCCGACGGTAGGGTATTCTATATCATCACGCCCCACCAACTTGCCGATGATGGCATCATATCTGCCTCCACCGCCCAGACTGGACGTATAACTGCCTGTGGCATCGAAGATTTCGTAGACTGTCCCTGTGTAGAACGACAGCCCGCGTGACAAAAAAGGATCGAAGACGCACACATCCGCAAGTCCAACCGCATCAATCAGCTGCTGCAAGGCAAGCACTTCGAGCGTGCCCGGCTGCTCTTCCAGCTTATATCGTTCTACCAGTTCTGCGAATCCCGGGTTCTCCAGCTCCAGCAGCTCCGAGATCAAGGTAATCGTCTCAGCGGTCAGATTCTTGTCCGTCAGCTCGACCAGCACCCCGCCGCTGCCGATCTTAGCCAGCTTGTCGAGGGTCAGCATCACGGAGAGCTGCTCCTGCTGCGGAACACCGACTGCACCCAGAATCTCGCCGAGGAAGCGGCGGTTGTTCCACTTCAGCATCACTGGAATTTCCAGTCTGCGGAACACCTCTGCGGCGAGCTGCATCAGCTCTACTTCCGCCTGCGGTCCGGCAATACCGACGACATCGGCGTCACATTGCAGGAATTCGCGCAGTCGGCCTTTTTTGACCGGACCATCCCGGAACACCTTACCGATCTCATACCGGCGGTAGGGGAATTCAATTCCAGGGTTTAAGGCAATCACCTTGGCAAAAGGAATCGTCAGATCGTACCGCAGCCCCAGCCTGCGTCCGCCCTGATCGGCCAGCTGGTACATTTCGCGCAGAATCTCATCGCCTCCGGCGTATTTGGAGGTCAGCAGCTCCAGCTCATTCAGCAGGGTCGTCTCCATCGGCTCGAAGCCGTACAGCTCGAACAGCTCCTGCAGCGTAGTCCGAACCTTCTGGCGGATGGCTTGTTCCCGGCCGAAGTAATCATAAGTTCCTTTAATATTTTGCATCCTAAGCAGCCCCCTTGAATATGAATTCGGTGAAAATAAAAAACGCGCCGGACCTCATGGTCCTGCGCGCTTATCTATGCCGCAGGGAGGTCAAACGCGAAATGCGTTAGCCCGCCCTGAATCAATTCAGGTGTGCTAACGCTGCTTGTGATGATGAAGTTGATTCGTTATGATGGACAAGCGGTTCATGTGAATCAATTCCTTTCCATCTGGATTACAGCACATTATAGCGGATCAGGAGCAGCGGCGCAAGACCTGCATTATTTATCACGAAGGAGCAAACCTAATGAATGATACACAGCTGATCACAGCAGCGGAGAATTTCGCCAAAGAACAATTAGGAAGGGACACCACTGGACATGACTGGTTTCATACCAATCGGGTGCGGAATACGGCAGCCCTGATTGCCGGAATGGAAGGGGCGAATGTGGTGATCTGTTCGATAGCCGCCCTGCTGCATGATGTAGCAGACGAGAAGCTGAATCCTTCCAAGGAGGCGGGGCTGCTCAAGGTGAGTGACTGGCTGGACAGACATCTGCCGGATGAAGCTGCTCGTAAGCATATTATGGAGATTATTGCCACGATGTCCTTCAGCGGCGGCGGGGGCGAGCCCATGTCAACGCTGGAAGGGCAGGTGGTCCAGGATGCGGACCGTTTGGATGCGCTGGGGGCTATCGGCATTACGCGGACCATGGTCTTTTCGGGAGCCAAGGGCCGTCCGGTCTATGATCCGCAGCTCCCTCCGCGTGACGAATCGCTGCAGAAGGAATACCGGGACTATTCCAAGGGGACAGCGGTCAACCATTTTTATGAGAAGCTGCTGAAGCTGAAGGATCTGATGAACACCGCTTACGGCAGGCAGCTTGCAGAGGAGCGGCATCAGTTCATGCTTAGTTTTTTGGAGCAATTCTATAAGGAATGGAATCAAGGGGCAGAGTAGCTGTTATAATGAAGGTATGCGCAAGATGGATGGAACGCGGGAGATCCCGCCTGAACCGGAACAATCGGCATAGAAGAGGTAGAATATAATATGAGTGAAGTACAAGTACAGTTTAGTGATTATGGTCTGGATGAGGAGATTATCCGTGCGCTGGAGGTTCTGAAGTACACGGACCCTACAGAGGTGCAGCGGAAGGTTATTCCGGTGGCGCTGAAGGCGCAGGATTTGATCGTCAAGTCCCAGACCGGCAGCGGCAAAACCGCAGCATTCGCCATCCCGCTCTGCGAGCTGGCCGATTGGGCGGAGAACAAACCCCAGGCGCTGGTGCTGACCCCCACCCGGGAGCTGGCCCAGCAGGTACGAGAAGATATTACGAACATCGGGCGCTTCAAGCGGATCAAGGCGGTAGCGCTGTTCGGCAAGCAGCCGTTCGCCCCGCAGAAGCTGGAGCTGACCCAGAAGACACATGTCGTTGTAGGCACGCCGGGCCGTGTATTCGATCATATTGAGCGCGGTACGCTGAACCTGAGCCGCATTCAATATCTGGTGATCGACGAAGCGGACGAAATGCTCAGCATGGGCTTCATCGAGCAGATCGAGAAGATTATTAAGCAGTTGCCCAAGGAACGTGTAACGATGCTGTTCTCGGCGACACTGCCGGATGTGATCAAGAATCTGTGCCGGAAGTATATGACGGACCCGGTGGACATTGAGATTGAAGCCAGCGGAATTACGACAGCATCGATTGAGCATGCACTGATTGAGGTTGTACAAGCTGCCAAGTTCGGGTTGCTAAGCGATCTGCTGACGGTGGAGAACCCGGATAGCTGTATTATTTTTTGCCGGACCCAGGAGCAGGTGAACGCCCTCTTCCGCGGGATGGCTGACCTCGAATATCCGGTGGACAAGATCCACGGCGGCATGGAGCAGGACGAGCGGTTCGAGGTAATGAATGCCTTCAAGCGCGGCCAGTTCCGTTATCTGATCGCCACCGACGTTGCAGCCAGAGGAATTGATATCGAGAACATCACCCATGTCTTTAACTACGATATCCCGCTGGAAAAAGAGAGCTACGTCCACCGCACCGGCCGCACCGCGCGCGCAGGCAAAAGCGGCAAAGCGATCACCTTCGTGACTCCAAACGAACACAAATGGGTCAGAGAAATCGAAGGCTATATCGGCTTCAGCCTGCCCGTCATGAAGGCTCCTTCAGACGATGCCGTGGCCTATGCCAAACCGGCCTTCGACCAGAAGTTGGGCAAGCAGCAGGTCCGCAAAGCGGGCAAAACCGAGGTCATGAACCAGGACATCATGAAGCTGTATTTCAATGGCGGCAAGAAAAAGAAGCTCCGCGCGGTGGACTTTGTCGGCACCATTGCGAAGCTTGAGGGCATTACGGCTGAGGACATCGGGATCATCACGATTCAGGATAATGTGACCTACGTCGATATTCTGAACGGTAAGGGACCGCTTGTACTCCAGACGATGAAGGAGACCACGGTCAAGGGCAAGCTGCTGAAATGTCATATTGCCAAGAAATAAGCCGGAGCTGCTGCTATTGCAGCCGGGTATCGAACGCTGTCACACTGGGTAACAAGGCCGGGGTGACAGCGTTTTTTTGAAATAGTGATGTATGATACAATAATATGAACTCTTTTTAAAGGATGGGCTTCTAATGAAGAAAGCAGACAAGTCAGCCTCCTAAATTCAGTTTACACAAACATTTAGGAGGCATAGCCAATGATTTTTAATCTGATTGATAGGGATAACTGGAAGAGACAAGAGATCTTTAATCATTATCTGAACCAGGGTACGACCTTTAGCCTGACAGCAGAAATCGAGATTAGCGTTTTATACCGAATAATAAAACAACAAGAATATAAGCTGTATCCTGCCCTTCTATTCTTAATGACCCGTGTGGTCAACTCCAATATTGCGTTCAGAATGGGATACAATTGTACGGGGGAATTAGGGTATTGGGACAAGGTAGACCCGCTGTATACAATTGCCGACAGTGTCTCAGAATCCTTTTCGGCGATTTGGACGGCGGGCACGAATGATTTCAAAGCGTTCCATGTTGCTTATGTTTCTGATGTGGAGAATTATAAGGATTCCGGGAGATTGTTCCCTAAGACACCTATACCTGAGCATACCTTTTCTGTATCTATGATTCCGTGGACTTCCTTTACGGGATTTAACCTGAATATCAGCAATAACGGGAATTACCTTCTGCCCATTATTACCGCAGGTAAATTCACGACCACAGGCGATTCAATATACCTGCCACTGTCGTTGCAAGTCCATCATGCAGTCTGTGACGGCTATCATGCAGGATGGTTCATGAACGAGGTCCAGGCCATGGCAGATCGTGCTGAGGAATGGATTGACGGAGGTTGTTAATTTGGCTAAATTACAAGACTATTATAAGAATGATAAATCTTTGAATATAGAATTTGTCTATCGTGATAAGAGACCTGATCAGGGCTGTAAGTTTATCGTTACAATTACAGAGAATAGAAGCATCGTTGTGAGTGAAGTAGGGTGGACGGATTTTACATTAAATAAATTTGTTGAGATGCTTAATAATTTCCCGATGGATTTATATAATGGTTATTTTTCGCATTATGACGAATCCTTTGAGTGGAAATGGATAGAACAATCCGATCATGAACAGTTGTTTCTAATCACCGTTTTTACTGCGGGCGATGAATTTTCTTACACCAGCAGTATTCAAGAGATTAGAGCCCTTGGTGCAGCGATCCTTGAGGAAATTAATTATGCACCACATTTTGATTCAAAATAAAGAAACCTTCCGGTATACGGCTTAAGCCGCATTTCGGAAGGTTTTTAATTTGAGTCCGTATCAATAGAAATGTCTACGCATTATACTGCGCCTGATACAAGCGGCTATAAGTGCCTCCGGCATTCACCAGCTCCTCGTGGCGGCCTTCCTCGGAGATGCCGTCCTCGCTTACAACAACGATCCGGTCAGCGTTCTTGATCGTCGTCAGGCGGTGGGCAATGACCAGCGTGGTACGGCCCACAGACAGATCGGCCAGCGACTGCTGGATCGCCGCTTCAGTCTCGGTATCAAGCGCCGAGGTAGCCTCATCCAGAATGAGAATCGGCGGATTCTTCAGGAACATCCGGGCAATCGCCAGGCGCTGCTTCTGTCCGCCGGACAATTTCACGCCGCGTTCGCCGATTACAGTCTCCATCCCATTCGGGAGGCTGTTAATCAGCTCTTCCAGGTGAGCCTGGCGGGCCGCCTGCCAGATGTCCTCCAGCCCCGCATCCAGCCGGCCGTAGGCAATATTCTCTCGGATCGTGCCGGAGAAGAGGAACACATCCTGCTGCACGATTCCGATCTGCTTGCGCAGCGAGCTGAGCTTCATATCACGGATGTCGATCCCATCGATGGAGATTGCGCCGCCGGTCACATCGTAGAACCGGGGGAGCAGGCTGCAGATGGTTGTTTTACCTGCACCGGAAGGGCCAACGAATGCGATGGTCTCCCCGGCGTTAACCTCCAGGCTAATATCCTCCAGTACCTTCCGGTTCGCTTCATAGCCGAAGCTGACATGGCTGAAGGAGATATCCCCGCGAAGCGAATCCACCTCTACCGCATCCGGCTTGTCAGCGATGTCCGGTTCAGTGTCGATGACTTCAAGATAACGTTTGAATCCGGCAATCCCCTTCGGATAACTCTCAATAACCGCATTGATCTTCTCAATCGGCCGGAAGAAGACATTAGACAGAAGAATGAAAGCGACAAATTCCCCGATTTCCAGCTCTCCTTTGATGAAGAACCACGCCCCGCAGACCATCACGACAATGGTGATCAGACGGGTCATCATATAGCTGACCGACGAGCTTTTGGCCATCAGCTTATAGGCCATTAGCTTGGTCTCACGGAACTTCTGGTTGTCCACAGCGAACAGCTCTTTCTCGAATTCTTCATTGGCAAAAGACTGGACCACGCGGATTCCGCCGACATTGTCTTCAATCCGGGCATTGAAGTTCCCTACATTGCCGAATAGACGGTGATAGGTTTCAGTCATGCTGCGCCCGAAGTGGATAATGACCCAGGCCATAATCGGCACGATGATGAACGTAATTACGGCCAGCTGGAGATTGATATCGGCCATCAGTATAAATGCGCCGACCAGCGTCATGACCGCAATGAACACATCCTCCGGCCCGTGATGCGCAACTTCCCCGATATCATTCAGGTCATTGGTAATTCTGCCAAGCAGATGACCGGTTTTGTTATTGTCGAAGAACCGGAAGCTGAGCTTCTGGATATGATCGAACATTTTTTTGCGCATATTGGTTTCAATATTAATGCCCAGCATATGCCCCCAATAGGTAACCACATAGTTCATGGCTGTGTTAAGTGCATAGATCCCGAGCAGAACCACGCAGGCAATCAGAATCAGGGGCCAATCCTGACCCGGCAGCAGATCATCAATGAATTTATTGACAGCCACCGGAAAAGCAAGCTCCAGCAGACCCGCACCCACCGCACAGGTGAAATCAAGGATAAACAGCTTCTTGTAGGGACGGTAATAGGAGAAAAAACGACGCAGCATCTCTTGTTCACTCTTTTCTATAATATGTTATGTATCTGGTTACTGAGAGTGATTCTCAATTAAACCTTCTGCTTAGGATACTAAAGATGGTTACATGTTTTGTCAACGGTGAGAATCGTAAAAATTGAAATATACTGCGGAATTGATTGCCGTTTAACCCAAACCAAGATCGTAATTTATACATATTTTAACAGTATCCAGGCATAAAGGAGGAGTTAACATGGGCGAAAATGTTGGAGGATACGGCGGAGTTTTCACTTCCACTGGCGCAATCCTGGTTCTGTTCATCCTGCTCGTAATCATCACGAAATCCTTCTGTCTCTAATTTTGTTCACCTGCCGCTGGTCGCTTGACCGGCGGTTTTTTTAAGAATTCGGGCCCCCGCAAAGTGCCTGAATTATCTTTGAAGCTAAATCCCCACTTTGTGGGGTTATATTCTGGCCCCGGGAGACTGCTCCGGCAAGCGATATGATATAATGAAATAATGCGCCTTGGATGAAGGGCGTAATACATATAGCGGCTATTCCCTGACAAGCTCCGGGCTTGACGGGTGTTTTGCTGCGACCTGGAGGTACCACATGAAGCTCGGCCGTGAAAATAACAAGAGGACAAGCCCGGCCTTGTCCTCATCTGCTGCGGATGTCCGCAGCAGATGGATGCTCGTCACCGGAATCATCTGTGTGGCCGCTGCCCTGCGCGCCCCGTTCACTTCCGTCGGACCGCTGCTGGAGATGATCCGGGATGACCTGGGGTTGTCTAATACTCTAGCGGGGGCGATTACGACTTTGCCTTTACTGGCTTTTGCTCTACTGTCACCCTTCGCGCCGCGGCTAGCCCGCAAGCTGGGACTGCCCAATATCCTGGTGCTGGCCATGCTCACACTGTCCATGGGAATTCTGGTCCGTTCGGCTTCCGGCACGGTAACCTTCTTCGCAGGTACGGCCATGATCGGTTTGTCGATTGCCGTCTGTAATGTGCTGCTGCCGGGACTGATCAAGGGGAAATTCCCGCACCGCATCGGTCTGATGACCGGAATCTACACCGTGTCTATGAACATATGTGCAGCGGCTGCCTCGGGGCTGAGTGTTCCCTTGGCCACCCGTGCGGGGCTGGGGTGGAGAGGGACGCTGGCGCTCTGGTTCATGATTGCTGCACTGGCTACGATCTTCTGGATTCCGCAGCTGAAGAGTCTGGGCACGGGACAGGCAGGCACTGTATCCTCATCAGCGGCACGGGTCTGGCGCTCTCCGCTCGCCTGGCAGGTTACGCTGTTCATGGGACTGCAATCCCTGCTCTATTATGTGCTGATCGCCTGGTTCTCAGTGATCCTCGGAGAGCGGGGGATGTCTGCCGGCCATGCCGGCTGGATCCTCTCGCTGATGCAGCTGGCCCAGCTGCCGTTCACATTCTTCGTGCCGCTCTGGGCCGGAAGGATGAAGAACCAGCGGCTGCCGGTGGTGATTACTTCTGTTCTGTTTATCACCGGTATCCTTGGCGTCTGGCTGGGCAGTACCGCACTAATGGCGTTATGGGCTATCTGCATTGGGATTGCCGGGGGCTTCGCCTTCGGTCTGGCAATGATGTTCTTCAGCCTGCGCACCCGGACTACGCAGGAGGCCAGCGAGCTGTCCGGCATGGCCCAATCGGCAGGTTATCTGCTCGCCGCGATGGGTCCTGCGCTGTTCGGCCTGCTGCATGATGCTGCGGGGAGCTGGAATGTACCGCTTGCGCTGCTTGCTGTAGCCAGTGTGTTGCTATTCGCAGCCGGTATGGGGGCCGGACGCGACAAATATATCTAATTGTTGAAGTCAATGATTAGATTACATACTGCTTTAACAATCGGGTGTTATATTGAGTGTGCCTCAGCTTGTATGTGTGATTATATCTGGTGAACTCTGGACCCTGCCTGCTGGCAGGGTCATTTTTTTGAAATATAAGAATTTATATTTTGCACATGATAAATTATCCTTCTATTTCTCGCTGAAACGGTACCGTCCTTTAAAAGGACGGCAAAGCCGTTTCTACTTGTTGACCGTTAGATTTCTTGACAAAAAAGAGCTTGCAATTCCCCAAAAAAGAGAGTATATTCTTAATTACGGTGATTGAATCACTGAACTACATAATATGCGGTCATGGCGGAATTGGCAGACGCGCTGGCTTCAGGTGCCAGTGATAGCAATATCGTGGAGGTTCGAGTCCTCTTGACCGCATCCGCATTACTCAATAGCCCTTCTTCGGAAGGGCTATTTTTTGCGTTTCTACTCCAGTTGACGGGGAAGAGACTTATTTCCCAGAAGCGATGCAAAGGAATGCCGAAACAGGTGTAACGTAAGAGTGCTACAGAGGCATATGGACCCAATGTATGCCAAAAACAGCATACATAATGCTCACATGCAGGTACGTGGCCGGAATGTATGCGGAAAAAAGCATACATTATGCTCGCAAGCAGGCACCTGGGCCAAATGTTTGGATTTCCATGCTGCTCATGTTTCATGCTATATGCCGCCAGAAAGCAGAGTGGATGGAGGCGCGTAAAGTACTGCCTACACGTGGCAGGAGGTACCGGCATCATTCACCCGTTGGGGTGATTTTATTTTTTCACGGACAAACTGTAACCTTTTGCCTTACTTGAACGAATAAGCAGTAGACGGCTGGGCAGGAGAGGAGGCGTGTGAGACGAACGGGAGCGAAAGGGACCGGGGAGAAGGTCTTGTGGCAGTGGACCAGGAGACGGCGGATGAGGCGGCGGCTTCTCGGCTGGATGAAGAGGCGGTGCTAATCAGGTTCACGGAAGGGAACCGGGACGCGTTTGAATGGCTGGTCCGGCAATACCGGGAGCCGGCTGTGCGGTTTGCGTACCACTTGACCGGGGATTATCATACCGCCGAGGATCTGGCGCAGGACTGCTTCGCCTATCTGCTGGTGTACCCGGAGAAATATGATTACCGGGCATCCTTCAAAACCTATCTGTTTACCATCCTCCGCAACAAGAGCATAGACTCGGTCCGTAAGCGTGCAAGGCAGCAAAGCTTACCGTATACGGCGGAGAGCAGCAGCGTACATAACCCGGATGAGGGAAATCCTGAACAGCTGGCCATCATCCGGGAAGAGGATGTAGAATGGCGCAGGAGATTGCATCAGATGAAGCCCGATTACGGGCAGGCGGTCTATCTGGTGGATGTGGGACAGATGTCTTATGAACAGGCGGCCGCAGTGATGGGCCGGAATCAAATGAGCTTCAAGGTACTGCTGCACCGGGCGCGCAAGAAGCTGAGGCAGATCTATGAGAAGGAGGAGTGGGATTGTGAAGTCAACGGAACAGGAGCAGTTATTTCTGGATGAGGTCTACCGCAAGGCCCGGCTGCTGGAATACGACAAGCGTGAAGCGCAGAAAGTGCTGTATAACCGCAGAGTGCTGGCCAGACGCAAGATTCTGACAGTCTCATGCTTCACAATCGTTACAGCCGTATTCGCCCTGATGATTTGGATCGGCAAGGTGGATCGGGAGCTTTGTGTTGCGCTGTCGCTCCTTCTGATTACAGCAGGTCTGCTGATCGAGAAGCTTGAATTGCTGTGGAGTCTGGAGAACGACAGTTGAACGGGAGTTGCAGGAAAGGGAGAGAACTGAAATGGAGCTAATCATTAATCATTTGACCAAGACTTATGGAAGCAAGGCAGCCCTGCAGGATATCAGCTTTCGGGTAGGCGAGGGTATTCACGGCCTGCTGGGGCCGAACGGGGCCGGCAAAACTACGCTGATGCGGCTGCTAGCCACTCTGCTGACGCCCAGTTCAGGAACGGTAGAGATAGGCGGGGTACCCTTGCAGGATAAAGCCCGGGTGCGCGAGCTGGTCGGTTATCTGCCGCAGGAGTTCGCCTTCTATCCCGGTATGACCGTCTATGAGGCTATGGATTATCTTGCGCTGCTGTCCGGGATAGGCGGCCGTTCCGGGCGGAAGCGGAGAATAGATGATCTGCTGGAGCAAGTGAACCTTACGGAGCAGCGCCGGACGAAGGTCAAGGCGCTGTCCGGCGGGATGAAGCGGCGGCTGGGCGTGGCCCAGGCCATGGTGCATGAGCCGAAGCTGCTGATTGTCGATGAGCCGACAGCGGGGCTGGACCCCGAGGAGCGCATCCGCTTCCGGCGGCTGCTGGGACGGTTCGCGGAAGGGCGGATTGTCCTCCTGTCCACGCATGTCGTTGAAGATGTGGAGTCCACCTGCGAGCAAATGACTGTACTGCAGAAGGGGAGTCTGCGGTATCACGGCAGAATAGGCGATCTCACCGCCGCTGCGGCCGGCCGTGTCTGGATCGCCGAGTTGGACCGGACGCAGTGGGAGCGGGACCGCGACCGCTTCCCGGTACTGTCGGCCGTGCCGGAGGGCGCAGGCATGCGGGTCCGGGTGCTGGCCGGGGAGCAGCCCTTTGCCGGGGCGCAGCAGACTGCACCGTCCATCGAAGATGCATACCTGCACCTGATGCGCAGGGAGGAATCCTACGTATGATGGCATTGATTGGCAAGGAGATGCGCATGACCCTGCGCAGTCTGGTATTCTATCTGTTTGTAATTGCCAGCGTATTCTTCTATTTCACTTCTTATGCTACGGAGGAGACCTGGGGAGAGCTCGGTCCTCCTGTAATAAATACTCCGCAGAATATGGGGACTGCGGAACAGCCTTATTACGGCTGGGCTACTCCGGGGGATACCCGCAGCTTGGCTGAACAGATGAAAATTCATATGCAGCGGGATCTGAATGCGGGAGCCGGTGAGAAGCTCAGGCTGGGCTTCCCGATGGAAGTAGAGCTGGATGCCGGAGAGAAGGCGGCCTTGACCGCTGCCATCTCACAGCTGGATAAGATCCTGAAGGACCCCGGCCAATATACGATGGATGAGGCTTACCAGATCGCTGAGGCATTGAACAGTAAATTGGGCGGAAACAGCATGTACCAACAAGGACTGGGTGGTTACAGCTATGCTATAACGTCTGTAGACGAAGCAATGAAGGTACAGGATGCACAGCTTGCGGACTACCATGCCAAGGTAGACGCAGGGGAGCTGCTGCCTGGAGCCGCACGCTATTTCAGTGACTATCTGTCGTTGCCGGCAGGGATCTTCCCGGTTTTTCTGTCCGCGTTCCTGCTGCTGCGGGACCGCTCCAGCCGGATGAATGAATTGATCTACAGCCGCAGGGTCTCTCCGTGGGTGTATGTCGGGTCAAAGTTTATCGCCCAAGGAATCATGCTCTCTGTGGTCTACCTCATTCTGGCTGTCATCGGGGGCTGGCAGACGGTGGATACGCTTGGGCTTACAGGTCAGACGGGGCAGGCCATTAGGATCTTTCTCAGCTATACGGCCTGGTGGCTGCTGCCCACCTTGTGGATCTCGGTCGCCTTCGGGATGTTCGGCTCCATGCTGTTCCGCCGGGGCATTGTGCCTATCGCCTTGCAGATCATCTGGTGGTTCGTATCCGTACTGCCGCTTATGGGCTCCTATGGGCTGAATCGGCTGTTCATCCGCTTCAATTCGCCGAATGACTATAATCTGTACCGAGGCTGGGCAGATGAGATTGCCCTTAACCGCAGCTTTTACCTGCTGCTGGCAATTCTTCTGACCGCCGGGGCAGCCTGGCTCTGGGAGCGAAACCGCAGCCGTCTGGATTCTGCCCAGTCACTTGGCAGGAAGAAGACGAAGCGGACTCCGGCGGTGCCCGCACCGGGGGCGCTGAGATGAGCAGGCAGATCATCGCTCCGCTCGCCCGTTACAACCTCAAGCTGACAGTGCATTATTCCTGGTTGCTGTCAGCGGTACTTTTGGCAGCCGTACCGGTATTCATAGACCCTGTATTAATGGACAGGCTCCAGGTTGCGAAACTGGGAGAATTCCTCGTCAGCCTGCTGGGACTGATAGTCTATCCGCATCTAGGTCTGTTGGAGGATGGCGGCATCCAGGAGGTGCTTTATGCCAAGCGGGTACGTCATCTTCCGTTATTTCTGTTCCGCTGGGTGCTTACCGCCCTCTATATCTTCCTTGCTGTTGCTGCTTTGTTCATCTGGGTACATGGAAGCGGCGCAGATTTCGAGCTATGGCCGATGGTGGGAGGGACGGCAATTACCGCCATTGTGATGGGGTCAGCCGGTCTGACAGCCACACTTCTGGCCGGTAATCTCTCGGCTGGATATATTGCCGGATTCTCCTGGTATCTGCTGGATTTCACCACCAAGGGAAGACTGACCGGGCCCTTTTACCTGTTCGGCCTGCTTAAGGAACCATGGGATAACGGCAAGTGGCTGCTTGCCGGTCTATCGCTGACACTGGTACTCTTCTGTGCCTTCTGGCTGCCGCGCAGGAGACTGGACTAACCTATAACCACCGCCTTGACGTCATGCAAGTGACCAGGGCGGTTTTTTTGAAAATATAAGACTTTATATGTTGCACACGATAAAGTATCCTTCTATTTCTCGCTGAAACGATACCGTCCTTAAAAGGACGGCAAAGCCGTTTCCACTTGTAGAATTTATATGTTTTGGGGTCCCCGCAAAGTACCTGAGTCATCACCTGCGCTAAAGCCCCACTTTGTGGGGTTATTTTGTGTGTGAATATGCACCGTTTCCAGCGGCAGCTTGTCCTGCACACCATCATTAGCGGGACTTTAGGTCTGGAGCATAAATTCCGAATAAAAGGTATAATGTTACTAAATTATGTCCCCCATTTTCTCAGAGGAGGCTCTAGCTTTGTCCGACACACTATTTAAGCACTTGTACATGCGGTCCTCAATAGGATATGCGGCAGTATCCATTACGGATGGAACTATGCTCATGGCCAACCCTGCGCTTTGCGGGATGTTGGGATACACCGAGACCGAACTCAAGGAGCTGCGTTATCAGGATATCGTCTTTCCGGATGAAGGGTATACCCTGGATCACGGGCAGATTATGAATGATTTAATAAGCAGTCCCGATATGGCTGTAGATACCGAAAAGCGGTTCGTACATAAGAATGGCGAGATGCTCTGGGTTGCCCTGCATCTTTTTCTGATCATTGATGAACAGACGGGAAGTCCATCCCATCTGGTTGCGGAGATGACGGATATTACCGCGCGCAAGATCGCGGAGAAGAAGATAGAGGAGGACCACCAGCTCTACGAGCTGGTTACGGAGCACACTCCGGATATGATTTCATTCTCCGATCCTGACGGGACGCTGCGCTACGTCTCCCCGTCAGTCGAAACGCTGCTCGGCTATCCGGCAAGCGGCATGATCGGCCGCAACAAAACGGAATATTACCATGAAGCGGATGCGCTGGAAATGACTGAGCCGGGGAAGCTCTACTCTGACAGTGACACCTTCACACGCAGGGTCAGGCATAGGGACGGCCATTATCTTTGGATTGAAAGCTCCCTTCAGGTGGTGCGGAACCGTGAAGGCGAAGTACGGCAGATCCTGACGATTGCCCGTGACATCACCGAGCGGAAGAAGGTTGAAGATATGCTGGCTGCCGCGCAGGAGCTTGGACAAATGGGCTCCTGGGAGTGGAATTCCATCTATGAGCAGCTGATCGTCTCCGGCCAGCTGATGGCTATCTTTGAATTAGGCGGGAATTGCGGAAATCATACCGTGGTCCATTATACTCAGTTGCTTGACTGTGTAGTGCCGGAGGACCTGGACAGATTGCGTGAAGAGCTGCATTATACGCTGAAGTCCGGGGCTAAGGGCGAGGCGATTTTCAGAGTGAAGGGTAGTGAGGATCGTAAGTCTCTCTACGCACACTGGGAAGTGATCCTGGATGCCTCCGGCAAGGTTCAGCAGATCCGCGGTATGGTGCAGGATGTGACCGAGCGTGAACGGATGGAGGAGCAGCTGCGTGAGAGCGAGAACCGCTACAAGTCGCTTTTCGAATACAATCCGTCTGCCATCAGTGCCATGGATCTGCAGGGGTACATTCAGTCAATGAACGCCAGTCTGGAGCAGCTGACTGGATACAGCAGGGAGACCCTAATACATTCCAGTTACTGTGAGATTATTGAAGAGGATGAGCTGGAGCATGTGAATATGCGGTTTCTGGCGGCAGCCGGAGGCATGGCCCAGACCTTCGATACCCGGGTGATCCGTCACGACGGCGAGCGGGTGGAGGTGGGGATGATTTATGTCCCTATGCTGATTGATCATGAAGTGGTCGGCGTATTCGCCATTACCAGTGATATTACAGAGCCTAAGCGGTATCTGGAGCAGATTGAGAAGCTTAGCTATGAGCATGCGCTGATCCTGAACTCTGTGTCGGAGGGGATTTTTGGCATGAATCTGGAGGGGGAGACCGTATTTATTAATCCCGCTGCCTCTGTCATGCTCGGGTATAATCCGGGGGAGCTGGCCGGTAATATCAAGCTGCATACGATCGCGCAGACCTGGATGGATGGTGAGCTGTATCCCGGGGGACACCGGACGCTGGCGGAGCTGCTCAAGACCAAGCTCTCTTATGAGCAGGAGCAGGAAGGGATTTTCTGGCGTCAGGACGGCTCCAGCTTCCTGGTCAAATACCGGATGACGGCACTATATGATAACGGAGAGCATAAAGGGGCGGTGGTGGTCTTCCGGGATATCACCGAGGAGAAGGCTGTGGAGCGTGCCAAGGAATCTGCGGAGAAGGCTGACCGGGCCAAGTCGGAGTTCCTGGCGATTATGAGCCATGAGCTGCGTACACCGATGAATGGAATTATCGGGATGGCGGATCTTCTGTCGGGAACAGAGCTTACGGAGGAACAGCAGTATTACACCCAGATTATTAATAAAAGCGGCGCCGCGCTCGTACATATTCTTAACGAGGTGCTGGATTTCAGTAAAATTGAATCCGGCATGATGACGCTGGATCTCCAGCCGGTCGATATCCGGCAGGTTGTTCAGAACGTCTGTGAGCTATTCTATCCGCGTATCCAGGAGAAAGGGCTGATTCTGCGCAGCCATATTGAGCCGGATATTCCGGCTGTTGTCATCACCGACGAAACCAGGCTGAGGCAGGTGCTGGTGAATCTCGTCGGCAATGCGGTCAAGTTCACGGAAGAAGGCGAGGTCGGCGTCTGTGTGAAGCTGGAGGCTGCCGGGGAGCCGGGCTCGCTGATTCTGAGGTTCACGGTAACTGATACCGGAATAGGCATTCCGCAGGGCAGCCAGAACCTGTTATTCCAGTCCTTTTCCCAGCTGGACCCTTCGATCAACCGTAAGTACGGCGGGACGGGACTGGGGCTGGCGATCAGTAAGAAGCTGGTCGAGCTGCTGGACGGAGCTATCGGTGTGAATAGCGTCGAAGGGGAGGGCTCGGAATTCTACTTTACCATCGGCGTGATGTATTCGGTGGAGGAGCCGGGCCAAGCGCTGCTGGCAGGAGTTGCTGCCACTCAGGAGTATAAGGGCGGGATCTTCAACCTGGATCATCCCGAGGGCCAGTACGGACCGTTGTCTATCCTAGTCGCAGAGGATCATCAGGTGAATCAGCAGATCCTGCAGACTTTTCTCAAAAAGCGCGGCTACTCCTCAGACCTGGCAGTGAACGGGGAACAGGCGGTAGAAGCTGTACGTTCCCGGCATTATGATCTGGTGTTCATGGATATTCAGATGCCGGGCATGGACGGAATTGAAGCGACCCGGCAGATCCGCGAGGCGATGGGGCTGTCTCCGGTTATTATTGCCGCCACGGCCTTTGCACGTAAGGAAGATGAAGAGATGTGCCTCCGGGCAGGGATGCAGGACTTTATCCCCAAGCCAATCCGTGGGGAAGAGCTGGACAGAGTGCTGAGGGAATGGTCGGGCAGCATCCGTAGGTAGTCTTGTAATATAGAAGGCCGGATAGCTGGCAGGCAAAGCGAGCGCTATTCACGTTGACAGCTTTTCCTTGTCTGCATTACTATTATATAAATCGTAAATATTACGAATGAATAACGGCAAGCGAAAGGGTCAATAGAGTGAAAACGATGAAGCGCGGAGATTTCCTGCTGATTCTCATTGTATTGCTGGCCGCCGGTTCCATCTACGGTTACAAGTGGTTCTCTAACCACAATCATCCGTATAAGCAAGGGGAACTGGAGGCCGTAATCACCGTGAACGGCAAAGCCTACAAGACTGTACAGCTGACCAAGGAAGAGCAGATTATTGATATCCGCACCAGATATGGTCATAACACGCTGAAGGTATTCGATTATGGTATTCAGATGACCTATTCCGATGCTCCGCTGACCATTGCGCTGGACATGGGATTCATCTCCCGGCCGAAGCAGCAAATTATCTGTATTCCGGCCCGTCTCCTGGTGGAAATCTCGAACCCGCAGTCTTCGCTGGAGGATGACAACGGGCTGGATGCGGTCATCTAGTCAAGGCTGCAGCTCTGTCCATGCCGCTGCGGCATCGGCGTTCGTGTACACATAAGGTGTGGACGGTGCTGCCATAGCGGTTATGCTCTGCGGAGCGATCTGCAGAGTCTCTACGCCCTCACGGAGCGTCACATGAAGCTTGCCCCGAACCTCAATCCAGGTATCGGCGGGCAGGCTTATTTGTGTACCCGGCGCAAGGAGAATGCCGAAAGGGGTGGCATCTGCCGTACAGCACTGAACCAGGAAGCGGCTGACAGCGTAGCCGGATTGACCGGACCCCTGCGGCTCACGGTACAGGAAGCCGGATACGGAGATTTCCTTGCCCTCGAACTGCGATTTGTAGAGATTAAGGGCGCCTAGCGTTTCTGAGAAAATCTCAGGGAATACAGGGATGACGGGCTGCCTGTAGAGCTGTCCTGCCAGCTCTGCAAATTCGGCCTCATAGGGGTTGGCCGGAGTGAACCTGTCCCCGGTGGCGGACTCTACGGCGGTATAAGTCAGGGTAAGGCCCTTCTTGGCCGCTGCGGCACTGCCGAGTGCCCGGTCGGGCAGCAGGAACCCGAGCAGCAGCGGAAGCAGGAACAGGCTGTACAGCGCGGAGCTGCCCATGAATGAACGGGGCAGGCGGTGCTCGCAGTCGCAGAGGGCGGAGCTTTGGCCCAGCGCACCTTGGAGCCCGAGGCTGAGCGCCATTAGGGACAGCGGAATTGGGCATAACCTGATCCAGCGGGCCAGCTTAGGCGCAACATAATAATGGAGGGCGTCCTGCTGGACCAGATGTCCGATATAGAGGGCGAAGGCGAGCAGAATAACCGCCCTGAGTACATAGTGAAACCGGATGCTCCCGGAGTTATTCATGCAGATCCTCCTCCAGATATTTGGAATTTCAGGGCAGCTACAGCCAGAATGAAGCCAGCACGGAGCCGGTGAAGACGGCCGCGGCAATGAGGAAGAACAGGTACAGGGCGAATCTGGTCTTGAACAGCGAGAGCAGCATCAGGGCGTTCTTGAAATCCAGCATTGGTCCCAGCACCATGAAGGCTAGCAGCGCTCCTGCCGGGAAGGTATGCAGGAAGGTGGACGCAACGAAGGCGTCGGAGGTGGAGCAGAGTGAGAGTGCGAAGGCCAGCCCCATCATGAATATGTAGGAGCCGAGCGGACGGTCACCAATGGCGGACAGGCTGCTCTGATTCATGAAGGTCTGGATGCCCGCAGTCAGCAGACAGCCGATGATCAGGAACTTACCCATCTCAAAAAATTCATCCGACGTATGCACCAGGACCGCCGCCGCCCGGCCCCCGCGTAGTGTGCCATGCTGCTCTTCGCTTCCCTCCCGGCGGATGGACAGGCGCAGCGGCGATCTGCGGATGGTCCCGTAGATGATCAGGCCAATACATGCCGCGACGGCAAAAGCCAGTCCCATCCGGGTGTAGGCCAGCTCCGGATGGGAGCGGAAGGCCGTCAGGGTGGCCCCGTAGACGACCGGATTGAGGATCGGGCCGGACAGAATGAAGACGATGGCAACATAGAGAGGCATCCCCTTATGCATGAGGCGGCGGACCAGTGGAATCATTCCGCATTCACAAACGGGGAAGAGGATTCCGAGCAGGCAGCCGAAGAGAATAGCCGGAACCGCGCGGCGCGGAATCCAGCGCGAGATCAGCTCGTCCGGCACGAAGACGCGGAGCAGGGAGGAGAGCAGCGCGCCCAGCAGGACAAACGGCAAGGCCTCCAGCAAAATGCCGAGGAATGCAGTTTTGAACGTGTCGACATAGCCGTTATCCAGCAGGCTCAGATGCCCGGGCAGCCACAGGCTGCCCGCTGTAAGCAGAAAAGCGGCGGAAAAGAGCAGCGGCAATATTTTAAACGGAGTAAAGGTGGTCAAAGGTTTATCGGCTCCTTCCCGCACAAGGTTCTTAGCTGAATAACGCCGCCCAGCTGCGGCTGATCGCCCTCTCGTCCAGATTCAGGCCAATGCAGACGATGTAAGGCTGGCCCGGGTAACTTGAAGGCTCCCAGGAGATGCGGTTCCCCGCGAGCTGCACCAGCTGCACGGAATCCCGGCCTGCAAGCCGTACATGGCCCTTTGCCCGCAGCAGACTGTAGCCCCATTGCCGCAAAAATTGCTCCAGCTCCTCCTGCCGGAGGCTTCCGGTCCATGCCGGGGGAACGGTTAACGTCACTGCTGCCACTTGGGAAAAAGAGTCGTCCGTCCCGGATTCAGGCTCATGTACTGCCGTTGCGCTGCCGCCGCTGCTGCTATTGTCCGTGTTCATCCGCTGGAGGGTAGCGCCGCTGATATTGCCGGGGCCGCGCCGGGGAGAAGAGCCCTTGAATCCGCGTGCTGCGATACCTGTCAGCAGCGGAGCGAGATTAATCTGGCTGTAGTGGGTGAAGACAATCTCGGATTCCGAATTTTGCTTGTAGACCATCTTCTCAATCTTCCATAGAGTCTCCGGTTCTACCAGATCGCTTTTGTTGACGATGATGAGATCAGCGGTGGTGATCTGCTTGCGCAGGGTGCGGACGAGCTGCTTGTCGGACGAGAAGCGGCTGCTGTATTCCAGTGCATTCTCGGCATCCAGCAGCGTAATGGCGTGGTGCAGCTGCAGCCGGTCTGCCAGCGCCGGAGCCAGCAGCGACTTCGCGATCTCATCCGGGTCAGCTACCCCTGTAAGCTCGATGTAGATGATGTCCGGGCGGCGTGCCAGCAGGGCGATCAGGCTGCGCGGCAGCTCCTCCTTGCGGCTGCAGCAGATGCAGCCGTCCAGCAGCTTTTCCACACTTGTGCCGGTACTCTCCTGAAGGATATAGCCGTCCACATCCTTTGCGCCCAGCTCATTCATGATTACTCCCGGGTTCAGCCCTCTCCGCTGGCTCTCCTTCAGCAGACTCAGCAGCAGGGTCGTCTTTCCGCTCCCCAGAAATCCGCTCAGTATAATCACAGGTATCTTCATGGCTCACTCTCCCGCTCCAATAGTACCGTCCCCATAAGAAGGCGGCCAAGCCGCTTCCGCTTGTAATTCCATCTATACGTCAAGCTTATTCAGGAAAGAACACTAATCTAAGCGAGCTGAAATGTTCGGGGACAGCTGTTGACAGCGGAGGGCTGGAGCGTGTAGAATGTGTAAATCGTAATAATTACGATTAAATAGAAAGGAGCAAGATGGAGATGAGAGTAATCGTTACCTTGGCCTGTACGGAGACGGGCGACCGCAACTATACCACCACGAAGAATAAGAGGACGACACCGGAACGCCTTGAGATGAGAAAATATTGCCCGCGCCTGAAGCGCATCACGCTGCACCGGGAGACCCGCTAAGCTGATTAGCCGCGCTATTCTGAAAATATAATATACAAGGAGACTACAATGGACAAAATTCCTGTAACAGTGCTAAGCGGATACCTTGGCTCCGGCAAGACTACCCTGCTCAATCATATTTTGCATAACCGTGAGGGCTTGAAGGTAGCCGTTATCGTCAATGATATGAGTGAAGTGAACGTGGATGCGAATCTGGTAAAATCCGGCAGCAGCCTCTCCCGCACAGAGGAGAAGCTGGTGGAGATGTCCAATGGCTGCATCTGCTGCACCCTCCGCGATGACCTGCTGCGCGAAGTGAATCATCTCGCCTCGGAGGGGCGTTTTGATTACATTCTGATTGAATCCTCCGGCATCAGTGAGCCGGTCCCGGTGGCCCAGACCTTCACTTACCCGAACCCTGAGCTGGATATCGACCTGACCGAGCTGGCCCGGCTGGATACGATGGTGACGGTGGTCGATGCCAATCGCTTCTGGCATGATTTCGCCTCGGGCGACAGTCTGCTGGACCGCAATATGACGGCGGGTGAAGGCGACTTCCGGGATATCGTCGATCTGCTGATCGATCAGATCGAGACCTGTGATGTGCTGCTGCTTAACAAGTGTGATCTGGTGGAGGAGGTGGAGCTTAACAAGCTGGAGGCGGTTCTGCGCAGACTTCAGCCGCGGGCGAAGATCATTCGCACGGTGAATGCACAAGTGGAGCTATCCGAGATTCTGAATACGGGATTATTCGATTTCGAACAGACTAGCCAGTCATCCGGCTGGATCGCTGAGCTTGCCAAGGAGGAACACACACCGGAGACTGAGGAATACGGCATTACCTCCTTCGTCTACCGCCGGAGAGCGCCGTTCCAGCCGCAGCGGCTGAGCTTCTTCTTCAGTAACTGGCCCTCTGAGGTCGTCCGGGCAAAAGGACTGGTCTGGCTGGCGGCCAGCGGTGATCTGGCAGCGACCATCAGCCAGGCGGGGCCGTCCATCCAGTTCGGTCCCGCCGGTTATTGGCTGGCTACCCTGCCGGAGGAGCAGCAGCAGGAGGTGCTGGCTGCGGAACCGGATGTGCTGGCGAAGTGGGACGGGCAGTGGGGAGACCGGCTGAACGAGATCGTCTTCATCGGAGTCCAGATGAACCGTGAGGATATCGAAGCCCGCCTGGACCGCTGCCTGCTGACTGCAGAGGAGATGCAGCAGGACTGGACGGCATTCAACAACCCGCTTCCTTGGCCCGTCGAGGAACTGCTTGCGGCGGGGCAGGAATAACTGCTTCTGTAATTGATAGTCTGAAAAGCCGGAATCCGCACAAAGGATTCCGGCTTTGTGCTGGTTAGGGAGTAGTTGCCGCGAAGGTAGGTGGAGCAAATGCGAATGTATGCGAAAAACCAAATACATTGTTTAGGCGCAGATGCGCATAGGCCGAATGTATGCGCTCTGAATGGCTTGGAGTTTGATGTTTTGCCGCACACTGGATTAAGTCGAAGAGGGTTAATCAGTGCGATTACGATTAATTTGAAGATTTGGGTTTACAAATCGTAATGATTACGATAATATCAATGGAGTTGAAATATAATCGTAAATATTACGAATAAAATCAATGCCTAATTTCTTTGTTTAATCCGTGGAACATACTTGGACCAAACCAACAAGTGGTCCAACACCAGACGCAGCAATAACTACGGCAGCAGCCGTAGGACCAAGCTCGAAACCAAGCACAGAATTAGGAATAGAATCAGGCACGGGAGCGTGATTACAGCGCACGGCGGGCCGACAAGAGAGGGGGAGGAATAATGATTTTGTCATCCATCAGGGATGTGGTGTTCGGTTACGGGGATGAGCCGGTCATTGACCGCTTGTCGCTGGATCTGGAGGCCGGACAGTTCATAGGGATTACCGGACCGAACGGAGCAGCGAAGACTACGCTGCTGAAGCTGATGCTGGGCCTGCTTGAGCCCTGGAGTGGAACGGTCACTCTGAACCGGGAAATTACCGGAGGAGGCAGGCTCAAGGTCGGCTATGTGCCGCAGCAGGTAGCCTCCTTCAATGCCGGATTTCCTAGCAAGGTGATTGAGCTGGTCCGTTCCGGCTGTTATTCAGGGCTGGGATTGTTCCGCCGCTTCACTAAGGAGCAGGAGGCGCTTGTAGAGAGCAGCCTGCGGCAGGTGGAGATGTGGGAGTACCGTAACCGGAGAATCGGCGAGCTGTCCGGCGGACAGAAGCAGCGGATCTGTATCGCCCGTGCGCTGGCCCAGCAGCCGCAGGTGCTGGTGCTTGATGAGCCGGTAACGGGGATGGATGCTGCCAGCCGCATCGGGTTCTACGAGCTGATGCGGCATTATGTCAGCCGCCATGGCTGGACCGTCATTATGGTTACACACGGCCTGGAAGAGACAAGTTCTTATCTGGATACCGTGATTACGCTAGAACGCAAGGAGCAGGAGGGCTGGACATGCTTGGTTACGAATTCATGCAACGCGCATTTTGGGCAGGAGGCCTGATCGGACTAATCGGACCTTTGCTGGGAGTGTATCTGATGCTGCGCAGGCAGGTGCTGATGGCGGATACATTGTCTCATGTCTCCCTTGCCGGAGTTGCCCTGGGTTCCGTACTGGGATGGAATCCAGCTCTTAGCGGCTTTGTTGTAGCTGTAGCAGGAGGGCTGATTATTGAACAGCTGCGCCGCTCTTACCGTACATACAGCGAACTTCCAGTAGCCATTATTATGACCTCCGGCCTGGCACTGGCTGTCGTGCTGATGAGTCTGAAGCAGAATCTGACCAAGAGCTTCAGCTCTTATCTGTTCGGCTCCATCGTTGCCGTAAGCGATACTCAGCTTAAGCTGATTGCCGTGGTGGCCGCAGCCGGTCTACTCTACTTCATCATTCTGCGCCGCCCGCTGTACAGCCTGACCTTCGACGAAGAGACCGCCGCTATCAGCGGTGTCCATACCGGGTGGTTGTCCTTTTCGTTCGCTGTCCTAACCGGCATGACCGTTGCCGCAGCCATGCCGGTGGTGGGAGTACTGCTTGTATCGGCTCTGATTGTGCTTCCCGCCTCCATTGCGCTGCGGATGGCCTCAGGCTTCACGGCAGCTATCATAATCTCCGTCAGCGTGGGGCTGACCGGTGTGTTCAGCGGACTTACAGCTTCCTACTATATCAACACGCCTCCAGGAGGCACGATTGCACTTATTCTGCTGTTATTTCTGCTGCTGGCCATTGCGGTGCAGAAGCTGATCAGGCTGCGCAGCCGCAGCCAGTATTCATCTCAAGCTAATGAAGAAAAGGGGTCTCACAACATATGATGAATTTCAAATCCATAGCAAAGTCCAATTCGGCAGCACCGTCCACATTCAGAATCCGTCATCTTGCCGCCTTGTCCCTGACCGCCATGCTGGTGATCTCCGGCTGCGGCAACAATACTGCGACTAAGTCCGCTTCTACCAGTAGTCCGGCGGCAACACCAGCGGCTACGGCCGAAGCTTCGTCTATACCGGCAGCGGATAAATTGAACATTAAGGTCAGCTTTTACCCGATGTATGAATTCACAAAAAGCATTACCGGCGATCTTGCCAATGTGGAGGTACTGGTTCCGCCCGGGGTCGAGCCGCATGACTGGGAACCAACCGCGAAGGATATGGCCGATATTTCGGATGCAGATGTGCTTGTCTATAATGGGGCAGGCTTGGAAGGCTGGGCGCAGCAGGTTGTGGACGGTGCGGACGGAGGCGCTCTGATTACGATAGAGGCGAGTAAAGGACTCCAGATTACTGAAGGAACAGAACATGAACATGAGCACAGCCATGAGGAGGAAGCTGCGGGTGAAGCGGACCATGATCATGACCATCATGATGAATCCACAGCCGAAGGAAGCGGTCACGGCCATTCCCATAATGATTCCGCTGCCGGCGAAGCAGACCACGATCATGACCACGGCCACGACCATGACCACGATCATGGCGGGCTTGATCCTCATGTATGGCTGGACCCGGTGTTGGCTATCCAGGAGGTTAAGACCATTGAAGCAGCACTCTCCGCAGCTTTTCCCGGAAATGCAGCGGCCTTCCACGCTAACAGCGATGCTTATATCGCCAAGCTGGAGAAGCTGGATCAGGATTTCAGAGCCGGGCTTCAGAACACGAAGCGCAAGGACTTTATTACCCAGCATGCCGCCTTTGGTTATCTGGCACAGCAATATGGCTTGACGCAGGTGCCGATTGCCGGACTGTCGCCGGAGCAGGAGCCGTCTGCTGCACAGATGGCTAAGATTGTGGAGTTCGCCAAGGCGAATAAGGTGACTACGATTTTTTTTGAGACCTTGGTCTCCTCCAGTGTCGCCGATACTATTGCCCAGGAAATAGGAGCTAAGACCGCTGTTCTGAATCCAATCGAAGGATTAACAGAGGAAGACGCTGCCCGTAATCTAGATTACCTAGGTCTGATGCGGCAGAATCTTGAAGCGCTGATCCAGGCATTGAACGAATAATAACGAAGGAGCTGATCTATAGTGGCCAAGAAATCCAAGGTTGTGAAGGAACTGAAGCGGCAGGAGCTGGTGGCGAAGTACGCTGACAAGCGCAGAGAGCTGAAGGCGGCAGGCGATATAATTGCACTGCAGAAGCTGCCCCGGGATTCCTCAGCCACCCGCCAAAAGAACAGATGCAGCGTGTCCGGCAGACCGCGCGGCTATCTGAGTACATTCAAGGTATCCCGGATCGTCTTCCGCGAGCTGGCGCATAAGGGGCAAATTCCGGGCGTTACCAAGTCCAGCTGGTAGGCTGTTAACTTCATAGATGCTATAACGGCAAGGCGGCTGATCTCTCTGTGCTACAGGAGCCAGCCGTCTTGCTGTGTCCATAGACTTTGCCGGATCGGGTAGAGTGGACTATGATAGGAGGATAGTATTGTCCTACAGAAGGAGGCTTACCTATGAGCTATACCGATACTTTTATCCGGATTGCAGATGATTGCCCGGTGGATACCGGAACCATCCCTGTCTCTGATCGTCCGCTCCCGCCTGCTCATGTTATCCAGTATCATCTGCTGGCCGGCTCACCTTACCGTTATAACCATGAAGAACTGCTGTACCAGGTGTATGTGCGGCACAAGGCCATTCCCGAAGAAGAGCGTGAATCGCGCCGGGAGGAGATCTGGGCAGCGCTGTTCTCGAAGAATCATCCGTGCCTGCGGGCTTCTATGTTGCCCAAGAAATACGGCTGGGGTGTCCATTACGATGCTGAGGGGAAGATCGCACTCTATGCCAAAGAGTCCCCAGAGTATGATTATTACACAAGTGGGGATGAAGCCGGAGTGAAGCTGCTGAATGCCATGCGGAATCAGCGGCGTTAATCTTTGGACCACGCAGGATCATATTCAGAACCACAGAAAGAAGGAGCTGCATGACAGAATATTGGAGTAAAAGATTTGCCCAGGAGGGGATGATCTGGGGGAGTGAGCCAAGTCCGTCGGCAGAATGGGCGAAGCGGAAATTCCAGGAAGCAGGAGCATCCACGGTGCTCGTTCCGGGTGCGGGGTATGGGCGGAACACCAAGGTGTTCTCTGCTGATTTTATAGTATACGGCATAGAATTAAGTGAGCCGGCGCTTGAGCTGGGTACAGCATGGGACCCGGGAACGAGCTTTATTGCAGGCTCGGCACTGGAGCCGCAGCTTGGGCAGCCAGTAGATGCTGTCTACTGCTACGATGTTCTGCATTTATTCCTCGAAGGGGACCGTCGGAGGCTGATTGAGGCCAGTCTCAGTCAGGTCAAGACCGGAGGACTGCTCTATTTCACCAGCTTCTCCGATGAAGACCCCAATAACGGCTGCGGAAGAGAGTTGGAGCCGGGCACCTTTGAATACAAAGAGGATAAATATGCCCACTTCTTCAGCGATGCCGATTTGCGGGAGCATTTTGCAGGGACGGAGATTCTGGAGACAGGTTCCTTTAGCGAATCACTACAGAGCCCGCAAGGCGGGACTCATGAATACATACTAAGAACGATCCTTGCGCTCAAACGGTAACTGCCTTCTGCGTAAGAAACGTCAACATGGCCCCTCTCTGAGGCGAGAAGGACCTTACTGTGAAACTGATGCTGTGCGTGTTCCCTAATCATTCTGCGGCTTCCTATTAATGAAGTTAATGCAGCTCGCAGTCGGCGAACAGGATATGCCGCGGAATGCGGAAGAAATTCTCGGCTTTCTCTTGCAGGGCCAATGTAGGCAGATGACAATGATGCAGCCACTTGCGGAAGGTGCCGGGATGGACGCCGATCCAGATGCTGACATCGGTTACAGAGAAATCATAAACCATGCAGAGTCCGGTCAGAATCGCGTTATGCTGCGGTGAATGGGCGAGCGTTCTTTTCATGAAACGGGATGGGGTCGGCTGGCACACAATCGGACTTTGCCGCAGAAGAGCTTCGTTGAACAGGATATGGGGCGGATAGCCTAAATGGCGGCAGACCTTGTCCAGATTGGTTCTGGAGGGAATACGTCCTTCATATACCCATGCGCTTACGCTGCGTGAGGAGACGGAGAGCTCTTCTGCAAGCCGGGAGAGCTTCATGTCCTTGGCCATCAGGATGGCCAGCAGAACGCGGTTGCGGATCTGGCTGCGTTTGGGGCGGCGAAATCTTTTGACCCGTACGCCTTGTCCAAGATATTTGCGGTTGATCAGAGACCAGGCCTGAATTTTATGTGTTTCTTGCTGATTTTTAGCCATAATACCTCCGGGTGTACTGATTTAATGAAGTGACGGATCATCTAGTTTAGCTGTAATGACTTTACCATTTCATCACGGCATTCGTCCAGAGTACAAAGCTCCTGTTTTGGTCATGAACCAAGATTGTTTCAGTAATGCTGCGGTTTATGATATATTTTTAGTAATCAATTTCACATTAAACAGGCTGGGAGCGGGATAGATGATCAAGCATATTGTTTTCTTCAAATTAAAGGACCGGTCCCCGGACAAGGTCGCAGAGACTGTTGCAGTCCTCCGTAATATGGAAGGAAGAATTCCGCAGCTGTTGTCCATTGAAGTCGGAGCCGATCTGATTCACTCGGAGCGTTCGTTCGATATCGCCCTGGTCACCGTTGTGGCCTCGATGGAAGATCTGCAGGCGTATCAGGTGCATCCGGCCCACAAGGAAGTCATTGCCCATATTAACGAGGTCAAGGAACTGTCGGTAGCAGTCGATTACGAGATCTGAGACTGCATGTACTTGCAAGGCTGGAACCCATTAAGCACGGAAAGCGGTGAGCGGAATGCGCGAGCTTGAGTATCCGATGGAAGCATTGACGTATCTGATTGTTTTTATGGCGGCGTGTGTCGTGATGGTGTTCTGGCTGAAGCGCCGGGGCAGGCGGGGGAAATAACGGCAGTTCATGTTAGGGAAGGTCACTAAATACCGCAGGGTGGAGGGTCAGCTGTGTATTATGTCAACCGGAAGCAAATAGAAGTTATTCTTGAACAGATCCCTGATCTTAATGAAGGTCTAGCACATGCAGCTTCTTCCTGGGACGGCAGTACGCTGCTGGGTCTAGTGCAGGAACGGTGCTTACATCTGGCCGTTGAAGTCGTGACGGATGTGGGCAGCTGTCTGATTGACGGGTTCATTATGCGTGATGCAGGAAGCTACGAAGATATTATATCTATTATTCATGAGGAAAAGGTGCTGGGAGACAGCGGGATCTACGAGGATTTGACTTCGCTTGTGGCTTTGCGCAAGCCGCTGGTTCAGGATTATTTCGTGTGGGAACGCAAGAATCTGCACCCCATGACCCGGACGCTGCCGGATATTCTGGACAAATTCGCCTGTGAGGTGCGCCGGTATCTGGATCAGGAGCTGGGCAGCGGAGTCACGGGCTAGCTGAAGCCGGAGCCGTGTGCAATCAGACAGAAAGGAGGTCCTTTATGGCGAAGAAGAGTCAGGGGAGCGGTTCAACCCGGCGGATGATTATGACGCTGCTGAAGATGAGAGGTCCGCTGACGATCAGCGCTCTTGCTGAAGAGTTGGGAATTACCGAGATGGGTGTCCGCCGCCATGTGCTTCAGCTGGAGCAGGAGTCGCTTGTAAGGACCAAGGTCGTGCGCCAGGCCATGGGACGTCCGATGCATGTATATTCGCTTACCGAGCGGGCGGAGGATCATTTTCCCAAAAGCTATCACAATCTGGCGCTGGAGCTGCTGCGGGAGTTGGACCACGGGAGCGGTGTGGATGCGGTCAATATGCTGTTTGAAGGCCGTAAGCGGCGGATGCTTGCCCAGTACAGCCCTATGATGCAGAGCCGTGAGCTGGAGGAACGGGTTGCGGAGCTGTCAACGATTCAGAATGCCGGGGGCTATATGGCGGAGTGGAGCAAGGAAGAGGACGGCTCGTACACACTGCGGGAGTATAATTGTCCCATCCGTCAGGTAGCTGCCCAGTACCGCAAGGCCTGCCAGTGCGAGCAGCATTTGTTCGAGGAGCTGCTGGAGGCGAAGGTGACCCGCAGTGAGTGTATGGCGGAGGGCGGCCAATGCTGCCGGTATGCTATCACGCCGAATTCCAAGCAGAAAACTTCTGAAATCAAGAGCTGAGCAGTCACAGGACATCCTCTCTATGCTTATGATATAGCAGAAATAGGCGATCGCCCGGGTGGCCGGGCAGAGGCACAATAGAATCCAAAGGAGAGATTGATGATGAAAAAAGATAGCAAAAGCTTGCTCTGGGGCGTACTTGCCGGCAGTATTGTAGGATCGGTGACAGCGCTGCTGTTCGCCCCTAAGCCGGGTAAGGAGCTGCGTAAGGATATTGCCGAAGGCACAACGGAAGCGGTGGATAAGGTTCAGGTGATTGCCGGCCAAGCCAGCGAGAAGACTACAGAAATCTATGGTAAGGCTAAAGAAGCGGTTGTCTCGGTGGCGCATGAGGTGAAGGAATGGAGCAAGTCCGCTAAATGTGCGGTGGAAGAAGCCGATGTAGCCACAGTAAGCGGTATTGCTGAGCAGGCTGTAGAGGTCACAGATGCAGTGGAAGCTGTAAAAGATGAGATCGCTGCTTATGAAGCTGCGGAGCAAGCCGCCGTGGCTGACGCTGAGATCGAAGCTGTGACTGGTACAGATACAGCTGTAGCTGAAGCTATCGAGGATGGCAAGACCGCAGGGAAGCTGTCCTAAGCTTGATGTAAAAGATATGGAGCCGTTTTCCGCTGAACAGGCGGGAGGCGGCTTTTGCGTGTTACGGCAGGCTTCGGGTGGGTCTGTATTATGGCTCCTCTAGCTCCCTACTTGAACTGAACCCGTAAATGGAGTATTATCTGCAATTGGGGCTGAAATCCTGGTACACATTATTCCAGCCTTACATAAGCTACACAAAACGAGTTAAAGGATGCGGTGTGTTCGTGCAGCAGGCAATAGCAATATTAGACTCAGGTGTAGGAGGATTGACCGTTGTCAAGGAAGTGATGCGACAGCTCCCCCGGGAGAAAATCATCTATTTCGGCGATACGGCAAGAGCCCCGTACGGACCCCGTTCCACTGAGGAAGTGAAATTGTTCACTGAACAAATCGTGGACTACTTAATTCAATTTAATCCTAAAATGATCGTCATTGCTTGCAACACAGCAACAGCAGCAGCTCTTAATTATATCTCCGCCAAGGTAGCTATTCCTGTGATCGGAGTCATTCACCCCGGTGCCCGCGCTGCCATCAGCGCATCCAAGAGTGGACAGGTCGGCGTGATCGGCACAATTGGTACGATTACAAGCGGTGCCTATACGGCGGCGCTGAAGCAGCTGTCTCCCTTTGTTCAGGTGGTCAGCCAAGCCTGCCCGGCGCTTGTGCCCTTCGTAGAGCAGGGGTTATTCCGCTCGGAGGAGAGCCATCTGGCGGTGGCCGAATCACTGAACGGCATCAAGTATGAGCCGATTGACACGCTGATTCTCGGCTGCACTCATTATCCGTTCCTGGTCGAGCCGATCGGTAAGGTGATGGGACCCGGCGTCAAGCTGATCAGCTCGGCGGATGAGACGGCACGGGAGATCAGCACCATCCTCTACGATAAAGGCCAGCTGGCGCGCGGGGATGAGAGTCCGATTCACCAGTTCTTCTGCAGCGGAGATGCGGAGATCTTCCAGCGGATCGCCCGGGACTGGCTGGGCGAGCAGATCAGCCGGACACCTGTTGTATGGCAAGTATCCACTCTGTAGGATGAGAGCATTACAGCGGCGAACTGAATAGGGACAAACCCCTTGCAGGGAATGTCCGGAAGATGAGACCGGGAGGGCTTCCCGGTCTTTTGCTGTTACATTTCCACATGACACGTTGCTGCTGCTCATATACTAGGCGTGAGGGCCGGTTCCCGCATGTCATCACGCAGGATGTAAGGGACGCAGGCACAAGAGGGCCAGGAGGATGAGACCTATGCAGCAATACATTGCCCGCAGGGGAGACACCGTAAGCCGTATCGCCGCAAGACACGGATTGACACCGGAGCATGTCATACAAGGAAATCCATGGGCTGGAAGCCAGCCCTACTTATATCCGGGCCAGGTGCTGTTCCTGCCGTCTGCACCGCGCAAGCGGTATGCGGTGCAGACGGGGGACGATGCGCAGAGCATCGCGTCCTTGTTCGGGGTGGGCGTAGATGAGCTGGAGATGCTGAATCCCGGGGTAAGCTCGGGACGCGTCTGCCTGCCGGGTAAGGTGCTGGTAATTCCGGCAGTCACCCGGGGGACAGCGGTCTATCTGCGCGGGGAATACGGCCCGGCTGAGGTAGAGGCGGATGCTGCAAGGCTTGCGGCCCGCTATTCTTGTGTCGGCAGCGAAGTTATAGGCCACAGTGTACTCGGCAAGCCGCTCCGCCTGCTGCGGATCGGCAGCGGCCCGCGCCACCTGCATGTGAATGCCGCGCTGCATGCCAACGAATGGCTGACGGCCCCATGTCTGATGCGCTTCATAGAAGAATATGCTGCCGCGTATGAATCAGGCAAGGACTGGCACGGACGTCAGCCTGCGGACTGGCACCGGGACTGGACGCTCTGGGCTGTGCCGATGGCGAATCCCGACGGCGTCGAACTGGTGCAGGAAGGGGCGATGCCGGACCATCCTCATTATGCGCAGCTGATGAGGTGGAACAGCGGCAGGCGCAGCTTCCGGCACTGGAAGGCGAACATCCGCGGCGTCGATCTGGGGGACCAGTTCCCCGCACACTGGGAGGAGGAACGTGCCCGGCGGCAGGTGCCCGGCCCGGCTCCGCGCGATTACAGCGGCCTTGCGCCGCTTAGTGAGCCGGAGGCGGCGGCGCTGGTGGCGCTGGCTGAGCGTGTTCCGGGCGATGCGGCCGTCTCGCTGCACAGCCAGGGGGCTGAGATCTACTGGAACTACCGGGGCTATGAGCCGCCGGAGAGTAAGGATTGGTCGGTTAAGATGGCAGCAGCCAGCGGATACCGTGCGGTGGAGTTGACCGGCAGCGACGCCGGCTACAAGGACTGGTTCATCGAGCGCTTCCGCAAGCCGGGCTTCACCGTCGAGCTGGGAGTGGGCAAGAATCCGCTGCCCGTGGCTGATTTTGAGGATATGGCGCTGGACACCGGCCTTATTCTCAGTGCGATTCTGTCAAATTTGAAATAAAAATGAAACAATCTCTGCAAATTTGCGTAAGATAACAGCAAAGGGCACGGCCGCAATCCTGACCAACTGATGCTTTGCGGCTGTATCCTTTTTTTGCGTGGGAATGAAGAGCACAAATGCCCCTGATATCGGCAAAAGTGGGCTAGGTGAGCAAATGAAGAGCAGAAGTGCCCCTGATTCCCGCCTCGCGCCGATTTTCTGCGGATTCAGGGGTATAAATCCCCCTGAATTCCTCAAAAGTGGGCCAGGTGAGCAAATGAAGTGTATAAATCCCTCTGAATCGGCTGATCATCCAACTCAGCCCCATCAGCCCGCCCACATCACCCCCAAAGAGTCAAAATAATACACATCAACCCGTATGAAAGCTATACCGTACTCACAAAAGTCTCTTGCTAAAATTAGTACATAGAAGAGTGGCAGACGGCTTCAGCACAAGAGGGATGTCTGCCGGGAAAGTGAGGGCCTTATGGAGAACGGAACATATACACTTAAAAGTAAACCCATCCCGCTGAATACCGCCTACGACGTCATTGTTGTCGGAGGCGGTCCGGCGGGCTGCGCCGCCGCAGCGGCGGCGGCAAGAGAAGGGGCGCGGACCCTGCTGGTTGAAGCGACCGGCAGCCTGGGCGGAATGGGAACCTCAGGCCTGGTACCGGCCTGGTGCCCCTTCTCAGATAAAGAGAAGATGGTCTACCGGGGTCTGGCGGCCAAGGTGTTCAATAATCTGAAAGCACAAATGCCGCACGTGCCGGAGGAAGCGATGGACTGGGTGCCGATCGAGCCGGAGAAGCTCAAGCGGGTCTATGACGATCTTGTCACGGAGTCCGGTGCGCATATCCTGTTCCTGACCACCCTTGCGGATGTGGACAGAGACGACAACGGCAACATCACCACCCTCCTCCTCCTGAACAAAGGAGGTCTGCAGGCCTTCCGCGCGGCTGTCTATGTCGATTGCACGGGGGACGGTGATGTCGCCGCATGGGCCGGAGCCGAGTACCAGATGGGGGACGAAGCGACCGGCGAGCTTCAGCCGGCGACCCACTGCTTCATCCTTGGCAACGTGGATGATTACGCTTATCAGAATGGGCCGAAGCTGCATGCGGAGAACCCGCACAGCCCGATCCATGAGGCTGTCCGGTCGGGGGAATATCCGGCAATTCCGGACACCCATTTGTGCAACAATCTGGTTGCTCCGCGTGCCGTAGGCTTCAATGCCGGGCATCTCTGGGGAGTCGATAATACGAATCCCTTCTCCGTATCCGGGGCACTGGTAGAGGGGCGTAAGCTGGCAGCTGCCTATCGGGATATGCTGGCCGCTGTGCACCCCGCAGCCTTCAGCAATGCGGTTGTCATGAGCACGGGTACACTGATCGGAACACGGGAATCCCGGCGGATTACTGGCGATTACGTTCTGACGGCGGAGGATTACATCTCCCGCCGGAGCTTTGAAGATGAGATCTGCCGTAACAGCTACTTCATCGATGTGCACGGCACACAGAAGGAGCAGCAGAGCGGCGTCGGGTCGAGCCAAGCCATTACGCTCTACGGGCCCGGAGAATCACACGGCATACCGTACCGCTGCCTTACGCCGCGCGGGCTGCGCAATGTGCTGGTCGCCGGCCGCTCGATCTCCTGCGACCGCAGGGTGCTCGGCAGCGTCCGGGTGATGCCAGTCTGTCTGGCGATGGGCGAAGCTGCCGGACTCGCTGCAGCCCTGGCTGCCGCTCATGGCGGCGGCGATGTGCATGCCGTGGATGTCTCCCGGCTGCGCAGCCGTCTGAGGGAAGAGGGCGGCTATCTGCCGGATATGGAAGCAGAAACTGCAGGGGAGAGAATACGATGAGTGAATCTGCGGTTACGCGAAAAACGGCCAAGCCCACAGCCGGCACCTATTGGACGCGCAAGAGACGGGAGCAGCTCGCCGGATGGCTGTTCATTGCGCCGGAGGTCATCGGGATGCTGGTCATCGCGGTGTTCCCGCTGCTGTTCAGCCTGTTCCTCAGTCTGACGGAGTGGAATCTGGTCGGCGGCTTGTCGGCGATCCACTTCGTTGGCCTCGATAACTTCATTGAGCTGTTCAGGGACAACCGCTTCCTGCTGGCCCTGAAGAATAACGTACTGTTTACCGTGGGCACCGTGCCGGTCACGATGCTGTTGGGCGTAGTGCTCTCAGCGCTGATTCATAAGAAGCTGTATGCCAAGACGTTTTTCAAGGTCGCTTTTTTTGTACCGTATATCTGTTCCACGGTAGCCATCGCCGCAGTTTGGCAGGCACTCTACCATCCGTCCAAAGGGCCGGTCAATCAGATTCTGATGCAGCTTGGGGTCTCCGAACCGCCGCGCTGGCTGGTCGATACCAGCTTCTCGCTGATTGCCATTATGATTATCTATGTCTGGCAGCTGCTGGGCTATCAGATGATTATTTTCCTGGCGGGAATGACGAATATTCCCGAGGAGCTGTATGAGGCGGCGACAATTGACGGGGCCAGCGGGATCGGACAGTTCCGGCGGATTACGCTGCCGCTGCTGGGGCCGACTACCTTTTTCCTGGCGATCACGAGCACGATCTCTTCCTTCAAAATCTTCGATATGATCAAGTTCCTGACCAGCGGCGGTCCCAACTATTCCAGTACTGTTATCGTGTACCAGATCTATGAGGAAGGCTTCGAGCGCTTCAAAATGGGCTATGCCTCGGCAATGTCCTGGGTGCTGTTCCTGATCATTATGCTGGTGACCTCCATTACCTGGATGACCCAGAACCGTAAAGTCCATTACTAGCCCAAGGCGAAAGGAACGAAAGGCAATGACAATGAAAAAACTTAAGCCCGGCAATCTGATCTTCACGGTCCTGTTCGCTCTGTGCTCGGTATTCTTCCTGATGCCGCTGGTGTGGATGCTGTCGGCCGCCTCGAAGACGGAGAAGGAGGTCTGGACCTTCCCGATTCAGTGGATTCCTACGGACTGGAATCTAATCGCCAACTTCAAGGCAGTCTGGATGGGTGATGTGGCATTTGGATTATTCTATATGAACTCGCTCAAAATCGCCCTGATCTCCACCCTGGCGACCATCGTCATCTCGGCTATGGCCGGGTATGCGCTCGCCAAGCTGGATTTCAAAGGCAGAGCGCTGATCTTCACCCTGATGCTGGCATTCATGATGATTCCCGAGCAGGCCACGCTTGTTCCGCGCTATATTATGATTAAGGAGCTCGGCCTCTACGACTCTCATGCCGCGCTGATTCTGATGGGGATGTTCTCCAGCTACTTCACCTTCCTGCTGCGCCAGTTCATGATCGGCATTCATAATGATATGCTGGAAGCGGCCGAGCTGGACGGCGCCGGGTTCTTGCGCATCTTCTGGAGTGTCGTGCTGCCGCTGAGCCGCCCGATTCTGGCGACCGTAGGGATCATCAAGTTCATCTGGACCTGGAATGATTACCAGGGGCCGCTGATCATGCTGAATTCGACCAAGCTGTATACGATTCCGCTGGGGATGCAATTTTTCAAAGAGGAATTCGGCACGCAGATCTCCGTCATGATGATGGCCTCCGTGGCTGCAATTCTGCCGCTGCTGGTCCTGTTCCTGATCCTCCAGAAGCAGGTCATTAACGGGATTGCCATTGGAGGCGTCAAAGGATAAAGGTCAAAAAAGTGTACGCGCATACCGCATAGCTGTACACGGTGTGCGCGGGCCTTCAATTGTATAATGAGCTTGCAAAACATAAATCTAGGGGGAATTGCTGTGAAGAAACTATCAATCATGCTCGCCAGTGTGATGCTTATGCTCTCGGTCACTGCGTGCGGCGGAAATGGCGGGAACGGGGCGGGCAGCTCAGCGGCCACGGATGCGCCGGGGTCTGCGTCAGCTGAACCGGGTACTGGAAGCAGCGGCACAGACGGGACGGCTGGCAAAGCCAAGATCAAATTCTACACCTTCAAAGCCGATAAGCCGGAGGAGCCCATCTACCAGGCCGTTCAGGCATATAACGAAGCTCAGGATAAAGTGGAAGTGGAGTATGAATCCCTAGTCCAGAACAGCGACAGCACGGATTTCATGAAGAAGCTGGATATTCTGGTCGCAGGCGGTGAAGTGGTCGATGTGTTCATGACCGGCAATGAGGATGAGCTGCTGGAGCGTGCTTCGCGGGGAGTTGTGGAACCGCTTAACTCCTTTTTTGAACAGGAGAGTATTAAACCCGAGGATGAATATTCCAAGCTGCTGAAGCTGGACGACAAGGTCTACGGCATTCTGCCCAGCTCCACGCAGTGGCTGACGGTCTTCAATAAGGATCATCTGGAGGCCGCAGGGCTGACCCTGCCTGAGATGGGCTGGACCTGGGATGATTTCCGCGACTATGCCAAGAAGCTGACCACTCCGGAGCATTACGGAACGTACTTCCACACTTGGGGCGAATATCCGAACATTATCGCATACACCGAGAAGCCGCATCCGCAGCTTAGCGCCGACTTGAAGCCGATTTTTGACGATCCGTCCTTCGAATACTTCTTCAACCTCCGCCGCACGATGGAGAAGGAAGATAAGAGCGCGGAGCCGTATGCCGATGTGCTGGCCTCGAACTACCATGTGCTGCAGCAATTTTTTGCCGGTAATGCCAGTATGCTTGCGGTGCCAAGCTATGCTGTCCGGGCGGCGCTGAACCTGGAGAAATTCCCGCACGAGTTCCAGAGCATGTACGCCCCGCTGCCGCGTTCGGTGGACAGTAAGGAGCTGGGCATGACGAATATTTCCGGCGGCGGCCTGGCCATGGGCGCGAAATCAGCGAACAAGGAAGCCTCGTACGACTTCATCCGCTGGATGTCGAAGGAATCCTACAAGTTCACCAAGGAGATTCCTTCGTTCAAGGGCGTGGACGGAGCGGAGCTGATCAACAGCTTTTTCGGGGAAAATACAGACCTGATCGATACCGCCTCCCTCACCAAAACGCTGTTCGATCCGAATATTAAAATGCCTGACTCCTTCAGCGTGCCGTACGGCAGCGAACTGAAAGCGATTGTGGAGAACGGCTTCGCCAGCTTCATTCTGGATAACCGAAGCTTCGATGAGGTCAAGAATGAGATGACAGCGGAAGTCGAGAAGGTAGTTTCTGCCAATCAGAAATAACGGATGAAGTGCAAAGGCAGCAGTGATTTTGGATTATAATAGGGACGTTGAAGCTTTCATTACAGTGCGGGGTGGAATTCTTATGAAATGGTTAAGCCGTTTTTCCTTCCATCGCAGACTGCAATACACGTTCCTGATCCTGATCCTGCTGCCTTTTGTTGTCGTTACGTTCTGGTCCTATACCTCTGTGCGGGAGAATGTGAGCGAGAAGATCACGCGTTCCAATGAGGAGACCCTGAAGGTCATCGGCAGTCAAATGGAAAAAACGGTGGACAGCATCTCGTTTGTCTCGGTGTATTTCTCTGAGGCATATGATCCGGCCGTGCTGGAGAGTCTGCGTTATCTCAAAAATACCGGGAACTTCGGAAATTACGGAGTGTATACCCATTACAACAAGCTTAAGACCACGGCCAATATCCTGTCGGTGCAGTCGCTGGATGCCGATCTGCAGATCATGCTGGTCAACCGGGAGAACCGGATACTGATCGGCAATCAGAATATTCCAGTGTTCTCTGTGCTGCCGGAGACTCTTCTTCAGGAGAGCAGCAGGCTGGATGAGCGGGAAAAAGTGTCGCTGCAATGGTTCCCCTACGGCGGCACCCCCGCTGCACCGGATTATTATTATGCTGTACGCTTCATTACCGACCCGCTGAATCAGGACAAGCTGGCCACGCTGTACGTGGGCATTCCGAGCCATTACTTCCGCAGCCTGCTGGACACGGGCAATGCGGTGAGCAGGCTCACGCTGATTGATCAGAAGGGTCGGAGCATTGCTGTCACCGGAGAAGCGGCTAATGCGGATGAAGGCCCGCTGCTGGTCAGTGAGGTCCGTATTCCCAAGGTCGGCTGGCTGCTGACCAGCAAGACGCCCCGCAGCTCCATCGACAGCCATATCAACCGGGAGTTCCTGGTGTCAATCTCGCTGATTGGACTGTTCTTCCTGGCGTTTCTGGTCCTGTCAATGCTGTGGGCCGGATATATGAACAAGCCGATCAGCCTGCTGCGGGCCAGCGTCAAGCAGTATGTCGGCGGCAACCGCGCGGTGCGGATACCCGTCAAGGGCAAGGATGAGGTGGCGGTGCTGTCGGCAGCCTTCAATCAGATGCTGGAGGATATGAACGGGCTGCTGCAGCAGGTCGAGAGTGAGCAGGAGGAGAAAAGGCGGCTGGAGCTTCAGGCGCTGGCGGCGCAGATCCGGCCTCATTTTCTGCTGAATACGCTCAATTCGATCAAGGTGGATCTGCTCTTAAGCGGTGATCCTGGGCACGGGGCCATGATCGATGCGCTGATGAAGCTGCTGCGGGTGTATGTGCATGTGGATAAGCCGCTGGAGCTGGCGGAGGAATGCAGGGTGCTGGGCAGCTATGTCCAGGTGATGCAGATCCGCAACCGTCTGGATATCGCCTGGGAATGCGAGGTGGGCGAGGAGGAAGGTGCGGTGATGCTGCCCCGGCTGCTGCTCCAGCCCATTGTTGAGAATGCGATCAGCCACGGCTTCTCCGCCCGTCCGGACCATCCGGCGATCCGGCTCGAAGCAGCGTTCGAGTCAGATCTGCTGCGGATCAGCATCAGCGATAACGGCCGCGGAATGCCGGAGGACAAGCTCCAGCGCCTGAATCGGCGTCTGCAAGGAAGTGAAGACCCGGCGCTCTGGCCGGAAAAAGGAGTCGGGCTGGTCAACACAGCACGCCGTCTACAGGTGTTGTACGGATATCGCGCACGGCTGAGCGCACAGGCAAGAGAAGACGAAGATGGCATGACGTTCACCCTATATATCCCCGTGACCCGGGAGAAGGAGGCGGTTCCCCTTGATGACCCTGATGCTGATTGACGATGATGTCCCGATGCTGGAATATGTGGAATATCTGCTCGGGTCCTTGGGGCTGGATCTGAAGCTGGTGGCTTCGGCGTTTAGCAGTGAAGACGCGCTGGAGCAGTTCCATACAGCACTGCCGGATATAGTGATTGTGGATATCGGCCTGCCGGGGATGGACGGGCTGGAGCTGGCGGATGCCTTCAGGATCACGAAGCCGGAGGTGCGCCTGATTTTCCTGACCTGCTATGAGGATTTCCATTACTCGAAGAGGGCGATTCAGCTGGAGGCAGATGATTATCTGATCAAGGATGAGCTGTCGCCTGAGCAGCTTAAGAGCAGTCTCGCCAAAGCGATGAGCCGCTTCAAGAGCCGGGAGGAACTGCTGGAGCGCTACTCTTTCCGTCAGGCGATTGAGCGCAACAAGGAAGTGCTGAAGCAGAGCTTCCTGAAGCAGCTGTTGTCGGGTACAGCGGGCCAGGAGAACACGCTGGAGTTCGGCGAACGGTTGGGTATCTCCTGGAAGCACCCCTTTCTGCGTCATGGATTCCTTCATATGGATGCCGCATCTGTCACCGAGCGTTACCGGTACAAGGATATCCCGCTAATCCATTCAGCCGTGAACAATATTGCACTGGAGCTGTCTGCTGCTGCTGAGGCTTCCATTACACCGATTATGAGCCGGGACGCCGATATTTATCTGGTCTGGAATGTGGCGGACCCCCGCCTTACAGAGAACAAGCTGGCTGAATTCATGCAGGCGGTACAGGATAAGGTGGAGCAGTATCTGAAGATTACCCTGAGGGGGTTCTATTCGGAGTCCTGCGCACCGGTCCGCAGCTTCGATGTGTTATACAAGACACTGACGGATTGCCGTGAAAATAACTTCTATCAGTCAGTGACGCCTGTATCTCTGCTTGAGGAGCATGCAAATTTCGGGCAGACATTAGAACGGCGCGGGGAAAAGGAACGCGGCATGCTGTCCTTGGCACTTCTTGATCAACAGGCCGCCTGGATTGATCTGGCCGTGAATCAGTGGACACAGCAGGCTATGGCGGAGCGGTTGCTGCCGCGGCTGGTGAAGGAGACCTGCGGGGATTTGGTGCGCCAGCTGGCCTTCGAAGCCGGAGGGCTGGCCGAGGAGGACTTCTTCACGCAGCTGGAGCAGACGGTGCATATCGGGGAGGCTGCCAGCTTGACCAAACGGGAGCTGCGGAGTCTGTGGCGGCAGCATACTCTGGCCCCCGCAGCTGCTGAGGAGAAGGATGTCCGGCTTCAGGCGGTGGATAAGTATCTGGAGGAGCATGTGGACCGGATGGTCACCTCTACCGATATGGCAGAGCATCTGCATCTGAATGCCAGCTACTTCTCCCGCTATTTCAAGAAGCTGTCCGGCGTGAACTTCACCGATTACGTAAACCAGTACAAAATGAATATGGCCATCACCATGCTGGCCCGCCCGCACGAGACCGTCGAGAATGTCGCCTACACCCTCGGCTTCTCGGACCGGGCTTATTTCTCCAAGGTGTTCAAGAAATACAGCGGCCGGAATCCCAGCGAGTATAAGGCCGGGCCGGTGGAGGAGGACGGCAGAGAGCCGTAATCGAACGAAACTTCATACATGATCTAATAGAACGGCACGAAGCCCTATAAGTCAAAACTGTCCACCGTAACAGGCAATCAGTCTGCACGCTGTTGCAGCCCCCGTCTCACTATAATGGTGAGGAGTCTAAGTATAGCTTCAAGGAGGAACAACGATGAATAGAACTGTATTTACCTTGCCTGCGGAGGAGATCACGGTATCCCGTGAGGTGGATGTGCTGGTTGCGGGCGGCGGGCCTGCGGGCGTCGCAGCGGCAATAGCTGCGGCCCGCAGCGGGGCGCGGACGCTGCTGATTGAGCAGCGCGGCTTCCTGGGCGGCATGGGCACGGTTGCCCTTGTGCCCGCCTTCTGCCCTTACAGCGACGGGGAGAAGGCCGTGGTACGCGGCATCGGCCTGGAGCTGCTTGACCGGATGAAGGCCGGATGTGAGCCGGAGTTCCGCGAGCGCTTCGGGGCGGAGCTGGACTGGGTGCCGATCGACCCGGAGGTGTTGAAGCGTGTCTACGATGAGGCGGCTCTGGAGAGCGGGGCGGAAGTATTGCTCCATACCGTGGCGAGCCAGACGGTGATGGACGAGACCGGCCGAAGCATTGAGGGCGTGGTGATCGTCAACAAGTCAGGCCGGAGTCTGGTCCGCGCCCGAACGGTTATTGATACGACTGGCGACGCCGATCTGGCCGCCCTGGCGGGTGCACCGTTCCATAAGGGCGGAGAATCCGGCGAGCTTCAGGCCGCGACCATGTGCTACCTGCTGGCGAATGTGGACCGGCAGCGTTTTGAAGAATACCGGAATGAAAGCGGTGACACCGATCAGATTCACCAAGCCGTCCAGCAGGCGCAGGCGGACGGGAAGCTGCCGCAGGGCCGGGACTCCGTCTCGGGCCTCGCTTGGATTGCCGATTATCTGGTCGGTGTGAATTTCGGCCACGTGTTCGGCATTGACGGCTCCCGCGCAGAGGATCTGACCCGGGGCGCCATAGAGGGACGCCAGCTGGTTCACCGCCAGCTGGAATTCTTCAAGGCTTATGTGCCCGGATTCGAACAGGCCCATCTGGTATCCACCGGCGAACAGATCGGTATCCGCGAGACGCGCCGGATTGTCGGCGATTACGTGCTGACCCAGGAGGACTTCATGAATATGGCTTCCTTCCCGGATGATATTGCCCGTAATAGCTACTTCATCGATATCCATATGGCCCGCAGCAGCGGGGCGATGCATATCCACCATCTTCCGCCCGGGAAGTCGCACGGTGTCCCTTACCGCTGCATGCTGCCGGTGGGCCTGGACAATGTGTGGGTGGCGGGGCGCGCCGCCTCCTCGGACCGTGTCGTGCAAGGCTCCCTGCGGGTGATGCCCAACTGCTTCGCCATGGGCCAGGCGGCGGGTATGGCGGCGGCGATGGCAGCCGGAGCGGAGGGGCAGAGCCGGAGCGTGGATCTTGCTAAGCTGCAGAAGGAGCTGGTGCAGCAGGGAGCCTGGCTTGGGGAATCCTTAGCTGCTTTATAAATATTCTGCGGGAGCGTGATCCGAATGACAACAAGAGGGTATCGCAGTGGAGCTATGAATCCGGCACAAGGCAAGCCGCGCAGGTGGCTATACCGTTTCTGTATGCCGGGGCTAATTGGCTTGCTGCTGTTCAGTTTGCTTGCAGGCATGTCAGCTCCGGTGGCTGACGCGGCTGGAACCACCTATTACGTCGATGCTGCCCAGGGCAGCGACACCAACCCAGGCACTGGAGAAACGGCAGCCTGGAAGACGCTGGGCAAGGTGAACAGCATGACCTTCAGCCCGGGAGACCGGATTCTTTTGAAGGCAGGCAGTGTATGGAATGATCAGTATCTGGACCTGCATGGCTCCGGGACGGAGGGGAATCCGATAACCGTGGACCGCTACGGTAGCGGGGCCAAGCCATTGATCCACTTCGGCAATACAGCTGTGGGCGGGGAAGGCTTCGGGGTCCGGCTGCGCAATGTCTCCTATTGGGAGATTAATAATCTGGAGATCACGAGCGGGCAGCATGCCACAGATATGCGCAGAAGTGGAGTGCTGGTGGTCGGTGAAGGCTCAGGAGCCGGGGATTTCCGGCATATCACCATCCGCAATCTCGATATTCATGATATTTTCGGCACGGACCGCCGTACAGGGGGCATTAACATTCATGCGCGCGGGGCGGGTTCCGCACCAGAGAGTACCTGGGATGGCATCCTGATCGAGAATAACACTATTACGAATGTGGCGGATACGGGGATTCAGACGATGACGGATGCTTTTCTGAATAGTGCCTGGACCCATAAGTTCGACGCCTTCCGGGGTGTGGTCATCCGGGGGAATACCGTGGAGCGAATCCACCGGGACGGCATCCTGGTCAGAGCCGGGGTGTCGCCGCTGATCGAATACAACAAGACGAAGTCCATCGGCAAAGCCTGTGATATTGACACGGCTGTGGTGAACTATCTGGACAACATCGCTGTCGTAGCGGCGCAGTGGGCCTATTATACAACCGGCGCCGTTTTCCAGTACAATGAGGCCTCGGATACCCGGATGCTGGAGGGGGACGGTCAGCCCTGGGACTTCGACGTTGAGGTGCATGACAGCATCTACCAGTACAATTACAGCTATAATAATCAGGGCGGCACGCTGCTCGTTATGAATGACACGAACAATAATATTTTCCGCTATAACATCAGTCAGGATGATCTGGACGGCAACGGGGCGTTCCATCTGGTGAGCGGCGGGGGTAACCTGCAAATCTACAACAATATCATCTACCGTTCCGGTACACAGAACCGGGCGCTGACTCATGCGAGCAATACGGGTATGGTTAATTATACGAATAATATTTTTTATAATACAGCCGCAGGCCAATACACGAACAGTCCAAGAATGACGTACAGCCATAACAGCTTCTACGGCGCGAATGCCAATGTCCCAAGCGATCCTTACTCGATCACCGGCAACCCCGGGCTCGTCAGCCCCGGCACCGCAACCGGACGCGATTCGGCAGACGGCTATAAGCTGCTCCCGTCCTCTCCGCTGATCCATGCAGGTATAGCTGTGCCGGACAATGGGGGTCTCGACTACTTCGGGAATCCGCTCTATAACGGTGCGCCGGATGTAGGGGCGTTTGAATTCCAGGGTACGGTTACACCGCCTGCGGTGCTGTTCCAGGAGGATTTCGAGGATAATGATTACGCCGGCTGGACTACCTCCGGGGGAGCATGGAGTGTGGCCGATGACGGGACCAAGGCGTTGTCGCAGAACTCCGGGACAGGCGAAGCGCTTGCCTATACAGGCGATGCTGCCTGGAGGAATTACACCTATTCGGCCAGAGTCAAGCTGCTGAATGCTTTTGGCAACGTGGGCTTGCTGTTCCGTTATGCTGACGCTTCCAATTACTATATGTTCCGGCTGAATGATTCAGGCGACAAGGCGGAGCTGTTCAAAAAAACTGCCGGCACGCTCACCATGGTCAGCAGCACGACTACTTCCGTTACGCCCGGCCAGTGGACGGAGCTGAAGGTAACGGTCAGCGGCAGCACGGTTACCGCCTACGCTGGAGGTGTCCAGCTGCTTCAGTGGACGGATACGGCGGCACAGCCGGCCGGAGGGAAGATCGGTCTGCGGATGCATTCCAGCACCGCACGGATCGACGATATTAAGGTGACGGAGTAAACATAGGGTATGGTTCGGGAGGATTCGATTAAATTTTACTTAAAAGTGAAACGAATCCTGCGCATTCGCGTAAGATAACAGCAAAGGGCACAGCCGCAATCCTTTTACAGGTGATTAGCGGCGGTGCCCTTTTCTAAAGGAGGCATAACTCATGAAATTCAGAAAACTGTTGTCGCTCAAACAATGGTCTCATATATTCCGCAGCTCCTGGCATTATATCGTTTCGCCTAATGTGGCTATGGCTGACAAGCTGCTGTTCACTATTCCGGCACTGCTGTACTGGGTGCTGCCCGATTTCATGCCGTTTGTACCAATTGACGATATTGGCGTAACGATGCTGTTGATGGGCTGGTTCGTCTCGCGGATGGACCGTAAATACGCGGCGCTGCACAGCGGAAGATGACATTTTAGCGACGATTACACCTTTAACTGTGGATGTCCATCTCCTAATGGTTGCTTTATCCTCCCATATTCCTTAAAATGAATTATTGAGTATTTAAAATATAGAGGCCTGGGAGATGGAATCGAATGAACGTCAAAATTACCCGCAACGCGGCTAAAGTGATAAAGAAGACCATGGAACTTGAAGGCAACAGCGAGCTTAAACTTCGTGTAGCGATTACACATGCCCATGGCGACCATGCCCACTACGGACTGGATCTGGACACGCCCAAGGAGAACGATGTAGTAGTCTCCACTGACAAGGATATCGATGTGATTCTTGATCCGAACCAGCCGCTGCTGGACGGTGTGAAGATTGATTATCTCTACCTGCCGGAAGAAGGCTTTGTGATTACTAATCCGTCTAAAGGAAATCATGGCGATCACTAATTGATCCGCCCGTATTTTACGGACATAAAGAAGGGTTGCTTCATGGCTAACGATATAAGATTATGTGACGAGTGCAATCATATCAAAATGAAAAGCATCGTGCCCAAGCTGCTGAAGATGGCACCGGATGCCGAGATCAAGACAGGCTGCATCTCCTACTGCGGACCGTGCGGAAAACGCCCGTTCGTCTACATTAACGGCCGCTATATCAGCGGACCGACGGAAGACGAGGTGCTGGCCAAAGCGGAAGCCTTCGTCAAACGGCCGGCGGAAAAGAAGTAATTCAGATCTGCTGCGCCTGCAGCATCGTGCAGCCCCCGCGTGAATTGCGGGGGTTGTTTATTTTTTTTTGAAGGCCCCGGACACCCGGAGGATGATTCTGAGAAAGAAGGATGTTAGAGTACATGGGATTGTTAGAGTAGCTGACGATGGTTAGTAATAGGTGGATTTTGTCCAATTGCTTACCAGCGATGCGCTGTCGTGTCGTGATATGCTCCCGCCAAACTCCGCTCATCAACTTCGCTTACCATCCCATGCGATCATCTACACTTGGGCCTTCGGGTACCTCTACGGCTTCCAGGCACCGGCGTTGTCGAACCTTCCGCTATTCTGCTGCTGTCCGTCACCTGCCCCGGCTTGCTGTATTCCTGCATAATATGCAACAATTGTACTCTTCAAAGAAGCTTTTAGCTGAAATCCTGTCTAAAATGCAACATTCCAAGTTACTGCGGCGTCATTTCGGCAAAAATTCTGCAAAATATGCAACAATCGGTCTCACCGCTACCTCTTTAACTGGGGGATTATACATTTTGTGCAACAATCCGCAATCCTGCACCCAACCCAAACAAGCCTTAAGTCCGCAGTATAATCGTCTGCGGGACTTAAGGCTTGTTGAGGGTAAGTTAGTTTTAAACTTTGCTTCAGCAGGCAGATGCAATCGGAAATCTCAGCCTACGTTGCTATTCCAATACCTCCGCTCGTCCTATTTCCGTGGAGGCAGCGGCCCCAGGTATTGATAGTATTGGCATTCGATCCGGCCGTTGTAGAGCTTGCGGCGCTTGTCCGCCTTGCGGCCGTAGTATTGCTCGAACTCCTTGTACGGGCTTATGGCGAAGAAGGACCAGGTGGGCAGATAGAGCATCATCTCGCCGAACTGGCGGGTCAGCTTCTCCACTTCCTTGTCATTACTTATCCGCTCGCCGTAAGGCGGGTTGGTGATGATGCAGCCGTATTCGCCTTCCGGACGGGCCTTCGCAGCCGCCATATGCTTGAACGTGATCTCACCGGAGAGTCCGGCGCTCTTCGCCGCCGCTTCGGCGATCTCAATCGCTGCCGGATCGATATCCGTTCCGGTCAGCTGAAGCGGGTAATCATCACGCACCGCATCGAAGGCTTCTTCGCGGGCTTCTTCCCATAGGCGCCGGGGAATCTCCGGCCAGTGCTCGGACGGGAAGGAGCGGCGCAGGCCTGGCGCGATGTTCCAGGCGATCATCGCGGCTTCGATCAGAATTGTACCTGATCCGCAGCAAGGATCATAGAGCGGACGATGGCCGTTCCAGCGGCTGAGCTGGATCAGCGCCGCAGCCATCGTCTCCTTCAGCGGCGCTTCCGTAGCCTGTCGGCGGTAGCCGCGTTTGTGCAGGGCCGGGCCGGTGGTGTCCAGGGTGATCAGCGCGATATCATTCAGCAGGATCACTTCTACCACATACCGGGGTCCGTTTTCCGGGAACCATTCGGTGTGGTACGACAGCTTCAGCTTCTCGACAATGGCTTTCTTAACGATCCCTTGGCAGGCAGGTACGCTGGTCAGCTGAGATTTATGCGAGCGGCCCTCTACCGGGAATTCGCCGTTCTCGGGAATCCAGTCTTCCCAATTTATCGCCTTGACTCCTTCGAACAGCTCATCGAAGGTCCGGGCCGGGAACTGGCCCATCTTAACCAGTACACGGTCCGAGGTACGCAGCCACAGATTGCAGCGGCAGATGTCGATGTAATCCCCGCTGAACAGGACCCGTCCGTTCTCGATCGTGGTCTCATAACCCAGCTCGTTTAATTCGCGTGCTACTACAGCCTCCAGCCCCATGGGGGCGGTGGCGATCAATTGTAATTTGCCCAAGTGCGCTCAACTCCGTTTAACTTGTGGATAAATACGTATAGCCAGTACAATAAGAGTAACTGGTTTGTCATCTGAACCTGTAGAACGTTCAGCTTACAGTATAGGGTAAGGAAGAGTTCTGCACAATGCCTGTCCGCAGGCGCACACACCCATTCAAGAGGAGAATACATATGCAGAATCAGGAAGAGTACAGCGAACAGCTATATACAGAAGATGAATTATTGCTCCAAGTCAAAGCAGCCATCGCGGCGGGCGGCATGCCGGAGGTGTCGATTGCCCCGGGCTACGGCAGATTGCTGACGATGCTGGTGACCCTCTCCCGCTCAGCTAACCTGCTGGAGATCGGAGCGCTTGGCGGTTACAGCGGAATCTGTCTGTGCCGGGGATTGGCGCAGGAAGGCCGTCTGACCTCTCTGGAGCTTAAGGCCGACTATGCAGAGCTGGCACAGAGCCATCTGCAGCAGGCGGGCTTCGGGGACCGGGTGGAATACCGGATCGGCCCTGCGCTGGACAGCCTGAAGCTGCTCGAAGCACAGGGGCACAGGTACGATTTCTTCTTCATCGATGCCGATAAGGAGAACTATCCGAATTATCTGGAATATGCGATCCGGCTTGCTTCGCCGGGGGCGATTATTGCCGGGGACAATATTTTTCTGCGCGGCCGCACGCTCAATACGGAGAAGAACGGACCGGCCGTCCAGGCCATGCGCCGCTTCAATGAGATGATTGCGGGCGATCCCCGCCTGACCAGCACGCTGCTGCCTGCCTATGACGGCCTGGCGCTGGCGATGGTGAAATAGCTTGTGACACACCAGCCTGTTAACGGAATAGCCGGGGTTCAGTCTTCTTGTACAGCTTGATTCGGACCCAAACCGTATTGATCAGCAGGAAGGCGCCGGAGACAATGAACAGGCCTTCAATTCCGATATAACCGGACAGGAATCCGCCGATCACCGCACCGAGCATATTGCCGAGCGCGAGTGTACTGCTGTTGAAGCCAAACGCCCGGCTCTCCTTGCCGTCAGGCGTATAGGAGCGGATCAGGGCATTGACGCTCGGCAGCAGCCCGCCCATGAAGACGCCCATCAGGAAGCGGACGAGAATCAGCTGCCAGACGCTGGTCACGAACGCTTGCGGAATCAGGAATAGAGCAGCGCCGATCAGCGCAAAGGTCAGTATGCGGTGCGCTCCCACCTTGTCGCTGAGCTTGCCGAGCAGCGGTGAAGCGAGCATATTCGAGATACCGGTGACGGCGCTGACCATACCTGCCCAGAAAGCGATATTCACAGCGGAGCCGTGCAGCTTCTCTACATAGAGCGGCAGCAGCGACATTGGGCTGACCATGGCGAACTGCAGCAGGAAGGTCACGCCGAACAGGGCGGGAAGCTGCGGCACCTTCGCCAGTTCCTTCAAGCCTTCCAGCACGGATACTTGAGGCACCTGTGCTGCTTCTACGCGGTCGAATTTCTCTTTGACCAGGAATAACGCCAGCAGTGAAGCAATGAACAGAAGCGCACCAACCACATAGAAAATCGGGCGGAACCCGATCCAGTCCGCCAGTAAGCCGCCCATCAGCGGCCCGAGAATCGTTCCGGCTACCGCGCCCGACTGCATCAGGCCCATCGCGAAGCCCATCTTCGGTTTCGGTGTGGTGCCTGAAACCAGCGCGACAGAGGCGGGATTGAAGCCGGAGATGGTTCCGTTCAGCAGGCGGAGCAGCAGCAGCTGCATCGGGGACTGGGCGAAGCCCATCAGGACAATAACAATCGCCATGCCGAAGCTGGAGCGCAGGAGCATTATTTTGCGTCCGTATTTGTCGGCGAGCTTGCCCCAGAGCGGCTGAAAGATGAACGAGGTCAGGAAGTTGGCGGCAAAAATAAGCCCGGCCCACATCCCGATCTCCCGGTCACCGGTCACCCCCAAATCTTTGGCGAGATAAAGAGATAAAAACGGGGTAATCATTGTCATTCCGGCATTTACCAGGAATTGGCCAAACCAAAGCACCATGAGGTTGATTTTCCAGGTCTCCCAATTCTTCAAAGTGCTTTCACTTCCTTTCTGAAATTTCTTGCAACAACAATCACGAAAAGACGACATTATATCAGTATATCACATTTTTTCAGCAGGTTAATGCAACACTCGTCATAGTTATGTCATTGGATTGTCATTCCCTGCAGCGCCCGGGAGTTGTTAGCCGCTTACAAAAGGGGCATAATAATGATATGTGTTTAATCACAGTATTCTATCAAATCTAATGGAGATCTTATCATGACCTACAACGACACTTTTATCCGTGCCTGCAGACAGCAGAACACGGAGTACACCCCGGTATGGTACATGCGGCAGGCTGGCCGGTATGATCCCGACTACCGTACAATCAAGGAGAAATATTCGTTGCTTGAGATCTGCAGGCAGCCCGAGCTTGCGGCTGAGGTGACCCTGATGCCTGTGCGCAAGCTGGGCGTGGACGCAGCGATTCTGTATTCTGACATCATGAATCCGGTGGCCTCCCTCGGTGTAGATTTTGACATTGTGAAGAACATCGGGCCGGTTATCGAGAATCCGATCCGCTCTGCAAGCGATGTGGACAGGCTGAAGCCGATTGATGTGGAAGGCGATCTGGGCCATATTCTGGAGACCATCGCTATACTGGACAAGGAGCTGGACGTTCCGCTGATTACCTTTGCCGGAGCGCCGTTCACCATCGCCAGTTATTTGATCGAAGGCAGACCGTCCAAGACTTATCACCGCACCAAGGAGCTGATGTTCAGCCAGCCTCAGGTGTGGGAGAAGCTGATGGAGAAGCTGGGCGATATGGTTATCGCCTATCTGCGCGCCCATGTCGCCAGCGGCGGGAAGGCGTTTCAGCTGTTCGACAGCTGGGTCGGGGCGCTGGCTCCGCGTGATTTCGAGCAGTATGTGCTGCCGACGATCACCCGGATTTTTGCTGAATTATCCGATCTGGAGGTTCCGAAGATTTACTTCCCCGGTGTTAGCTCAGGGGAGCTGCTCCCCAGCTTGACCAAGCTGCAGGCCGATGTGATCGGACTGGACTGGCGGGTAAGCATCACCGAAGGACGACGCAGACTGGGCGGAGGCTATGCGGTTCAAGGCAATCTTGATCCATACCTGCTGACCGCTCCGATGGAGTTGCTCAAAGCCCGGGCCAAGGAACTGATTGATGAAGGCATCACGCAGCAGGGATATATTTTTAACCTGGGACATGGATTGTTCCCTGAAGCTTCACTCGATACGCTCAAGGAATTAACGGATTACGTGCATGAGTATTCAGCAGCAGCAATGAAACAGGCGGCACCGCCGCTGGCATAGCTGAAGAAATAGCATCAAGATGGCAGCAGCCTTTGCTGCTCTCTTTGCTGTATAGGACGTTAATTATTCGTAAAAAGGGGATGGAAACCGTGGCCAACAAAATTGGAGTACTCGTGATGTCGTACGGCACGCCTGAGAGTCTTGAGGATGTAGAGGCTTATTATACGCATATCCGCCGGGGGAACGCTCCTTCTGCTGAGCAGCTCAAAGAATTGACAGACCGCTATAAGGCGATTGTCGGCGGGGTTTTTCCGCTTAGAGAGAATACCGACCGTCAGGTGGAAGCCTTGCAGGCCAAGCTGAACAGCGGGCAGATCCAGTATGTCTGCTACCAGGGGCTGAAGCATGCCAGACCGTTCATAGAGGATGGTGTCGAGGCAATGGTCCGGGACGGAATTACCCAGGCGATAGGCATCGTGCTGGCTCCGCATTACTCTGTGATGAGTGTAGGAACCTATATCAAGCGCGCCAAGGAAAAAGCCGAAGCCTGCGGTATTCAAATGGAGTTCGTTGAGAGCTACCATATGCACCCCGAGCTGATCGATGTACTAAGCCGGAGAGTGACTGCCAAGCTGGACGAGTTCGAAGAAACGGGCGCGTCGCGGGAAGAAGTGCGCGTGCTGTTCAGTGCACATAGTCTTCCTGAACGTATTCTGGCGATGGGCGATCCGTACCGTGACCAGCTGCTGGAGACCTCTAAGGCGATTGCTGCACAGGCAGGGGTTGAATCCTGGCAGTTCACTTGGCAGAGTGCGGGCCGGACAGCGGAGCCTTGGCTGGGACCGGATATTCTTGATACACTGCGTGAGCTGGCCGAGAGTCAGGTAAAATACGTGCTGTCAGCCCCGATCGGCTTCGTGTCCGACCATCTGGAGGTGCTGTACGATCTGGATATTGAAGCGCAGCAGCTTGCCTCCGAGCTGGATATGCGTCTTCTGCGGATTGACTCGCTGAACAGTGATCCGGCTTATATGGCGGTGCTCAGCGATGTGGTGCGTACGAAGGCGAACCAGTTGAAGGTGAATCTGTCATGACAGATTCACCGCGCAAGGTGGTCATCATCGGCGGAGGCCTCAGCGGTCTCAGCGCCGCGTTCTATATCCGAAAGTTCTACCGTGAGGCGGCAGTAGAGCCGCAGATTACCTTAATCGAGAAGGACAAGGTCCTTGGCGGCAAAATCGAAACGTTGCACCGTGACGGCTTCGTGATTGAGAAGGGACCGGATTCCTTCCTGGCCCGCAAGATAGCTATGGTCGATCTGGCCAGAGAGCTGGAGTTGGACCACGAACTGGTAAGCACCAATCCGAACGCCAAGAAGACCTACATCCTGCAGCGGGGCAAGCTTCATCCGATGCCTGCCGGTCTTGTGCTGGGCATTCCGACAGAGTTGAAGCCCTTCCTGAAGAGCGGACTGGTCTCCTTCGGCGGCAAAATGCGGGCGATGATGGATTTCGTACTCCCGCCCCGCCGCAGCGCTGAGGATGAGTCGCTTGGCGATCTGATTGAGCGCCGTCTGGGTACAGAGGTGCTGGAGAATATGACGGAGCCGCTGCTGGCAGGAATCTATGCAGGCGATATGCGCAAGATCAGCCTTCAGGCGACCTTTCCGCAGTTCGGTGAGGTCGAGCGCCAGTACGGCAGCCTGATCCGTGGAATGACGACCGGCAGGAAGCCGGTGGAGACCCATACCGGGACGAAGAAAAGCGCCTTCCTCACCTTCCGTCAAGGGCTGCAAAGTCTCGTGCACGCGCTCATCCATGAGCTGCAGGATGTGCGGCAAATTACGGGGACAGGAGCGAAATCCATCCGTGTATTGGGAGGTGCCGGTTCTTCCGGCGCTTCCCGTTATGAGGTGGAGCTTGAGAGCGGTGAGCTGCTGGAAGCAGACGACATCTATGTTACGGTGCAGAACTTCGCAGCCGCAGAGCTGCTGCGTCCCCATGTGGATGTGTCGGCGCTGGATGCAGTGAACTATGTATCGGTAGCTAATGTTGTTCTGGCGTTCACCCGGCAAGATATCGTTACCGAATACGACGGATCGGGCTTCCTTGTTCCGCGTAAGGAAGGGCGGAACATTACCGCCTGCACCTGGACCTCTACCAAATGGCTGCATACCAGCCCTGATGATAAGGTCCTGCTGCGTTGTTACGTGGGACGGTCGGGGGATGAACAGAATGTGGAGCTGCCGGATGATGCGCTGGCGGAGCTGGTCCGCAAGGATTTGAAGGAAATCATGGGGATCACCGCAGCACCGCTGTTCACAGAGATCACCCGGCTGAGGTCGTCCATGCCGCAGTATCCGGTCGGCCATCCCGGCCGGATTGCCGGCCTGCGCAGCGAGCTGGCGCAGAAGCTGCCCGGCGTCTACGCCTTTGGTGCAGGCTATGACGGCATCGGGATGCCGGACTGCATCAAGCAGGCGAAGCTTACGGCTGAGACTGCCGCAGCCAGCCTCCCGAAGCTGCCGGAGCCGGCGGGAGCTACAATCTAAAAAGAAGCGGTGGAGCTGAGCAGTGGCGCTCCACCGTTTTTAGATATGAGGCTCCCGCAAAGTACCTGAGTCATCATCGAAGCTAAATCCCTACTTTGCTGGGTTATTTAGTAAATGGCTCCGTTCCCGGCTTGGAGCGGCAGCTGATAGATATGCTATAATAGAAACACTTTAAGGGTAAAGGAGATTACTTGCACTCATGTATCCGCCGAGATCAGGCAATAGACAAGGCAAGAGACGACATAGCAGGCGGCGGCGCAGAAGGATATGGGCTTGGGTCAATGTGGCGTTGCTGCTGATGATTACCGCTGCGCTCGCTTATTCATTCATGGACGACAAGGACCCGCAGGGCTCTGCTGCTCCGCCAGCGGCGCTCGTTACCTCGCCTTCGCCGGAAGATGCTGCAACGGCTGCTGCTGCCCCTACGGAAGCCGTTCCTACAGAGGAACCGCCTGGGACAGAGGCTACAGCTACTGCTGAACTTGCTCCGGAGGAGACACCGGAGGCTTCTCCAGAACCTACGGCTACGGCGGCAACCATTACGGCAGCTCCTACCCCTAGACCAGCGGATCAGGCAACCCCTACGGATGCGCCGAAGGCCACAACGGGAAGCAGCAGCGGGCGGGTCGCAGGCTTGCCGGAGAACACCTCCGGCGGGACGGTGAAGCTGAGCTTTGCCGGAGATATCATCTTCAGCGGAAAAGCAGGCGCGCTGCTGGAGCAGAAGGGCTACGATTATTCCTACAGCGCGCTGGATGGAATGTTCAAGAAGGATGACCTGACGGTAGTCAATCTGGAAACTCCGATTACTACACGCGGGGTTGGGGCCAAGAACAAGCAGTTTGTGTTCAAGGGTCCGCCGAAAGCACTGGATGCGCTTAAAGCCGCCGGTGTGGATGCCGTCAATCTGGCTAACAACCACACGCTCGACCAGGGGGAGGAAGGTCTGCTGGACACCCTGAAGCATCTGGGTGAGCGCGGAATCCCTCATGTGGGTGCAGGGCGGAACAGCCAGGAGGCGTATTCGGCGCAGTATTTTGAACGTAATGGAATTAAGATTGCCCTGCTTGGCTTCACACGGGTGATGCCGGTGATTGAATGGAAGGCGGAAGCGGGCAAGCCTGGCCTTGCCTCGGTGTATGACAGTGCGGAAGCGCTCAAGGCGATTACCGCAGCCAAGCAAAAGGCCGATGTCGTCGTTGTCGTCGTCCATTGGGGACGGGAGCGGATGGAGCAGTATGACAAGACCCAGCAGGCGCTCGGACATAGCTTCATTGATGCCGGAGCGGATCTTGTGATGGGCGGCCATCCGCATGTGCTACAGGGAATTGAACCATATAATGGCAAATGGATCGCCTACAGCACAGGCAACTTTATTTTCACACGCGGTTCTATCCCGGCTACTTGGGAGACGGCGGTATTCCAGGCGGAATGCAGCAAGCAGGGGCAATGCTCTCTTAAGCTGAAGCCGATGGATGCCGAGCTGGCGCAGCCGGTGCCGATGAATGATGCCGACGGGCAGCTGCTGCTGCACAGAATACAGTCTATTTCTTCCGGCCTGATCAAGGTCCGCAATGACGGCACTGTGACCCAAGCGGTGAAATAGCCGGAGGTGCTTATAATGATGAAGAATATGTGTGTAGCCCACCGCGGTTTTTCCGGTAAAGCGCCTGAGAATACACTGGCTGCCGTACGGATGGCGATTGCGTTGCCTTATGTACGCTGGATAGAGATTGATGTGCAGCTGACGAAGGACGGGGTGCCTGTAGTCATCCATGATTATTCCCTGGACCGCACGACCAATGGACACGGTAAGGTGAAGAATATGGAGTATGAACACATGCGGCGGCTGGATGCAGGGAGCTGGAAGGGGCGTGCTTTTCGCGGAGAGCGGGTGCCTTCATTGGAAGAGGTGCTTGCTCTGGCGTCAGGCCGGCTGCGGCTGAATATTGAACTGAAGACGGTGGGGGAGATGTATCCCGGTCTTGCACAGGCGGTCATTGATCTGGTGAATGCCAGAGGAATGCGCGAGGAAGTGGTGCTGACCTCGTTCGATGCCAGTGTATTGCGGCGGATCAAGGAATTGGACGCGAGGTTTCATACGGGGCTTATCTATGACTCCAGATCCGGTGATCCTGGGGGTAAGCTAGATGAGCTGGGCTGTTCCTTCTTATCTATAAGCTTCGACCGGCTTAGCCCGGTTCTGGCCAAATCCCTGATTGAACGCGGGGTGCAGGTGATGGCCTGGACCTTGAACAAGGGCAAGGAAATGCGCCGTCTGTCGGAGATTCATTCCGATATTATGATCTGTACCAACCGTCCGGATATTTGGGGCGAACTCTTTTTGAAGGCTTGATCAGGCAGCTGTAAGCACACCAATTCATAGAGGAAGAGAGCTGAAGGAACAATGAGCAGTGCGATCAATAATGTATACTGTGTAGGACGTAACTATCAATTACATGCGGAGGAGCTGGGCAACAAGGTGCCTGCTGAGCCGCTGATCTTCCTGAAGCCGTCTCATGCTGCTGTGGCCCTGGATAAAGCGATCATCCACCTGCCCAAGGACGCCGGACTGATTCATTATGAGGGTGAGCTGGTGCTGCGTATTGCACGTGATTACGTGCCGGGGATGAGTGTGCAGGAGCTGGTGGATGTGATGGCGCTGGGCCTCGACTTCACGCTCCGTGATGTGCATAATGATCTGCAGCGCAAGGGTCTGCCGTGGACTGCTGCCAAGGGCTTCAAGAACGCGGCTCCGCTGACCCCGTACATGGCATTGCCCGAGGAAGAGGAAATGGAGGCCACTGACTTCACCGTCCGCAAGAACGGAATTGAGGTTCAGCGCGGGAACGTGAAGAACATGATTTTTTCCCTGCAAAAAATCGTTGACTTCATCGCCGCCCGCTACGGTCTGGGCAAAGATGATATTATCTTCACCGGAACCCCCGCCGGGGTAGGTCCGGTAGTGGCGGGCGATTCGTTCGAGCTGTTCTGGGGCGACACCCTCATGGGCACCTGCCTGATCGGTTAAGGCGATGTTCTCAGGACTTGAACTACTGCAATGGCTGATCGGGGCCTGCGGTGCGCTGCTGGTTGCCGGGGCCGCCTACTGGAAGCAGTCGCTTAGCTTCTCAGGGATGGTGGCGGCAGTGGTGATGGGGACGATCTATTTCGGTGCAGGGAATCTGTTCTGGTTCGGTATCCTGCTCGTGTTCTTCATCTCCTCCACGCTGCTGTCGAAGCTGCATCATGAGAATAAGGCAGAGCTGGAGGCCACGTATGATAAAACCGGACGCCGCGACGCGGGCCAGGTCTTCGCCAACGGCGGACTCGGAATGCTGGCCGTTCTACTGAACGCGATCTATCCGCTGGAGCTCTGGAGCTTCCTATTCATCGGGGTGATGGCTACCGTGACCTCGGATACATGGGCGACAGAGATCGGCACGCTGGCCCGGAAGCCTCCCCGGTCGGTGCTGACCGGTAAGGTGCTCCAGGCAGGCACCTCCGGCGGCGTATCCCTGCCCGGGACGCTTGCTGCAGCGGCGGGAGGGGCGCTCATCGGCGCAGCCTCCTGGGTGCTGCGGGCGGCCTCCGGCATGACGCCCCATGCCTTCTGGCTGCTGGTGCTGGCCGGACTCCTGGGCGGGCTTGCGGGAGCTTTTGCCGACTCGCTCTTGGGTGCTACTGTGCAACGGATGAACCGCTGCACGGTCTGCGGCCGCGAGGTCGAAGCCTCTAAGCACTGCGGGAAGCCTACGGTATACGCCCGGGGCTGGCGCTGGATGGACAATGATACTGTAAATGCTGTAAGTTCTATAATAGGCGGTGCTGTAGCGCTGCTGGTCAGTTATATAAGTTACATAGGATAAGGACGGACCTGAGGGTTAAGCCTGCCGTTGCGTTATCCGGTAACATGCTGGATTTTATGGGTTGGGAGGTGAACCGTTGAGCAGTGCATCCGTAGACAAACATGCAGCTATTCTGGATGCCGCTTATGAGCTTTTCGGTTCAGGCGGCTTTTATGAGACGAAGATGTCGGAAGTGGCCGAACGTGCTGGCATTGCCAAGGGTACGGTTTATTTATATTTTAAAAGCAAAGAGGAGCTCTTCATGGCGGTTACCCGCCGCGATTGCGATGGCTTCCTTGAGCAGCTTGAGGGCAAGCTGAGGACCCGCTCCACATTGACAGACAAGCTCTCCGTTATTGCGGAGCATCATCTGTTCTATTACTATGAGCGCAAGCAGCATACGAAGCTGTTCTTCCGTGCGCCTAACAATAACCCTGAGCTGGTGGCTTATATGGCACAGTTCATGGAAGCCTATATGCAGGCTGTGGTGAAAGTGCTGCTGGAAGGCGGGGCTACCGAGCCCGAGCTGATGGCGCAGTCGTATATCGGGATTCTGGACCGTCTGAAGATGGACATCCTGTTCGACCCTGAGTTTGCCGAGGCAGATGCGGATAAGCGGGCGAAGTTTGCGGCGAGGCTCTTTATCACCGGGGCACTGGGCAGCTTGGATTCGGCGCTGGGGGATTTCCCTGCTGAAGCTGAATCCTAAGGGAATACAGCCAATTCCGGTTTCAAAATATAAGGCAAGCGAGGACAACTGATGAATATTATGACGGTGGAACATCTCTCCAAGAGCTATGGGGAGAAAACCCTGTTCCGTGATGCCTCCTTTGGCATGGACGACAGGGATAAGATAGGCGTAATTGGCGTCAACGGCACGGGAAAATCAACCTTTCTGAAGATTATCGCCGGGCTCGATACAGCAGATGCAGGGCAGATAAGTATCGGCAATGATGTGCGGGTGCAGTTCCTGGCACAGAATCCGCCATATGAGCCTGGAAATACGGTCTTGCAGCAGGTATTTGCCGGAGAAGACCCGGAGCTTGCAACGATGCGGGAATATATGGAGGTGATGTCTCTTCTGGAGCAGAATCCGGGAGATTCAGGGCTGGAGAGCAGGCTTGTCCGGATTGGGCAGGCCATCGACGCCGCCGGCACTTGGCAGCTGGAGAGTGAGGCTAAGACGGTCCTTACGAAGCTGGGCATTACCCGGTTCGATGCCCGGATGGAGAGCCTGTCCGGCGGACAGCGCAAGCGTGTCGCGCTGGCTGCGGCGTTGATTACGCCGTCGGAGCTGCTGATTCTAGATGAGCCTACCAACCATATTGACACGGATTCCGTAGCCTGGCTGGAGCAGTATCTGCAGAAGCGGCGCGGGGCGCTGCTGATGGTAACGCATGACCGCTATTTCCTGGAACGGGTAGCCAGTGTAATGCTGGAGCTGGACGGCGGGAATCTGTACCGGTATGAAGCGAACTATTCGCGGTTCCTGGAGCTGAAGGCAGACCGTGAGGAACGGGAGGCTTCGGCCGAGCAGAAGCGCAAGAATCTGCTGCGCACCGAGCTGGCCTGGATTCGCCGCGGGGCTAAGGCCCGCTCCACGAAGCAGAAGGCGCGGATCGACCGCTTCGAGAAGCTCAAGGAGAGCACGGGAGGCGCATCGGCGTCAGCTATGGATATCTCCGTAGCCTCTACAAGACTTGGCCGCAAAATCATTGAGATTCAGGATCTCACCAAATCGCTGGACGGCCGGACCTTAATCAAGGATCTGAATTATATTGCTGTGCCGCAGGACCGCGTGGGGATTGTCGGCAAGAACGGCAGCGGCAAGTCTACGCTGCTTAACCTGATTGCCGGTAAGCTTACACCAGACAGCGGCGAGGTACAGCTTGGGACGACCGTGAAGCTGGGCTATTTCACCCAGGAGCATCAGGACATGGATCTCAGCCTGCGGGCGATCGAGTATGTGAAGGAAGAAGCCGAGATCATCAAGACCGCAGACGGTAGTGTCATCACCGCCGGGCAAATGCTAGAGCGCTTCCTGTTTCCGCCCGCGATGCAGTGGACGCCAATCTCTAAGCTATCCGGCGGCGAGAAAAGACGGCTCTACCTGCTGCGTGTCCTTATGGGAGCCCCGAACGTGCTGCTGCTCGATGAGCCGACGAATGATCTGGATATCGGCACACTTGCTGTGCTGGAGGATTACCTTGATGAATTCCCCGGTGTAGTCTTCACCGTATCGCATGACCGCTACTTCCTGGACCGTACTGTGGATAAGCTGATTGCCTTCGAGGATGGGGGAATCCGCCTGCATGTCGGCGACTATAGTGAATATGAAGAGTGGCTGGCGAAGAACGTCCCTTCCGGCAGCGGGAACTCCGGCAAGGCAGAAGGCGGCTCTGGCCGCAGCGCCAGCGGTGCTGGTGCCGCTGCTGAGCAGGGCGGGAATGCACAGGCCGGGTCAGCGCCGCGCGAGAAGCTGAAATTCACCTTCAAGGAGCAGCGCGAGTACGAGGGCATCGACGAGGCCATTGAACAGGCGGAGCAGCATCTGACAGACCTCTCGGCACAGATGGAAGCGGCCTTTGCCGACTCCGGCAGACTCCAGGAGCTGGTGGAGAAGCAGCGGCAGGCCGAGGCAGAGCTGGAGCGCCTGATGGAGCGCTGGACGTATCTGAATGAATTAGCGGAGAAGATCACGGGTAAGTAGGTTAGAGTAGGTAAGTAGTAACGCTCAGAGAGGAGCCAGTGACCCAATGACTGCGACTCATTCGATAGATGCTGCCGTGCAACTCCGGTCCTCTGGCCGGGCAGAAGAAGCAAGGACCATGCTGCTAGAGCTACTGTCAGCAGACGGGAGCAATGCCGAACTGCATTATCAGCTGGCATGGACGCATGATGTGCTGGGCTTGGAACGCGAGGCGGTATCCTATTACGAGCAGAGTCTTGCCCTGGGGCTTCCAGATGCGGAGCAGAAGGCAGGCGCGATGCTGGGCCTGGGCAGCACGTTCCGGACGCTGGGGGAGTATACAGAGTCCCGTGTGCTGCTGGAGCAGGGTGCGCTTGAATTCCCGCAGCGTGCGGAATTCAAGGCTTTTCTAGCCATGACGCTGCATAATCTCGGTGCACACACCGAAGCCATGGAACTGCTGCTTACCCTGCTTGCGGATACATCCAATGATCCCGGTATCCAGGATTACCGCAAGGCTATTAAGTATTATGCGGACAAGCTGGAGCAGGTATGGCCTTAACCGGAGAATAGGGGAAGGTGAGCCGGAGCCGGCCCAGAATGAGACGCAGAGTCAGATGGGGAAGCGGAAATCCTGCCCAAAATGCAACATCTCAATCGTCAACAAAGCGCTAATCCGCTATTGTTGTACAAAAAGCAGCATCACCCGATTCTAGAGCGGATTAGCAGGATAATTGTTGTATTTCATGCAGGAATCCATGCTAATGTCCAAGAATTCATGCAACTGGGTTGCAATAGTTGCAACATTTCGGTCTGGTAGGACCAAATATACTCAACCCAAAAGGCAGCACCAGCTATCTAAATGAGCCGGTGCTGCCTTTTGGGTACTGTGAGTGTATCTCCTAGTAGACAATCAGATTAAAATAAGTGATTTCATTCCATAAATGCGGTAAGGGGTGAAGCTGCGTTCTTAGCGAAAAAACAGGGATAAGTGTATTCTGTGCAACTAGAAACAGTGAAACGGCTGGACTTCCTCGTCTAATTGTAGTCTGTACAACTAAATTTGTCCGGATTGGTGAAAATCCAGAACTAGAGGCATTTTAATTGCACCAAATACAGCTAAACAGAGATTCGGCGGCACCTCCGGCGATTTAGTTGTACAAATTACAATTTAGCCTACCTCTTGCACCTTAATCGGGGCGAGGTAAACCCTCAGCAAGCCATTAGTTAAAGTAATTCTCACATGTTTAAATCTGATTAGCTACTAGTCCCCCTAGTTCTTTACGCCGCCTTGATTGAGACAATTCGGCTGTGAAGCGAATAGGTGAGTGGCTGTCCCCGTCCAACTTTAGCGACTCACTCCAGCGGCTACTGCTGTAGAGCGTGACCTGCCATGGCTATTTGCCGCCTGCCACCGCAAGCATCTGTACGACCGGCCGTGAATCGCCGGTCAGTACCGCCTCGTCTGCGTTCATCTGCGATGAGCCGTCTCCGTCGAGGAAAATCCCTTCCCGTCCCTCGCCCGGGACGGTCTCCTGCACGGCGGCGCGGAATTCCGCCGCCGTGCAGAGCGAATTCGTGACGAGCAGCCAGAGCTTCCCGGACTGGTCATAGACCAGCCCGGAGCGCAGGCGCCGCTCACCCTCATAAGGCAAATGCTCTGCGGTCGCAGCCGCCTCCCACAGCTCTTCCTGCTGCAGGTTCATGCTGATCCCGCCCTGCGCCCAGTAATTGCTGCGGTCGCTCACCGCCAGGTCATCGCCAGAGGCGGCGACCTGTACGCTGAGGGCTCCCGCAGCACCGTCCCAGACCAGCGTTCCACGCGCATACTTCGCGTTGAACCAGCCAGAACCGTAGCTGCGGGCTTCATCGTTCACGGGCTGGTCGTTCATGATGGCGATGGACAACAGGTCATCGCCGTAAAAGAAGCCGCCATTGATCCCATAGGCGGCAATCTGACGCAGCGGTAAGCCAGCGCGCCGCAGCACCACATCCTCCGGGTTCAGCGATAGCATATGCAGTTGAACCCCGCCCGGACCTGCAGCTTCCCGATAGGTGTAGTTATGCGGAAGGCCAGAGAAGACCTCGCGCTGACTTGTACCTGTAAGCGGGAACACAGCAAAGAGGAGCGCGCTTAGCATCAGCAGCGCTCCTATAGCTAGAATCCTTAACTGCGCCGCCCTATCAGTTCGCCCCAACATAAGCCGCCAGCAGCTTAGCCGTATTCAGCACAGCTTGCTTGTGGGTACGTTCCATGGAGTGGGAGGCGTGTACGCCCGGTCCGATCAGTGCGGCCCGGATGTTATTTCCGCCACGCAGCGCAGCAGAGGCATCGGAGCCGTATTGCGGATAGATATCGACCGCGAAGGGTATAGCCAGACCGTTCGCCAGCTCGATCATGCGGCTGGTCATAGCATAGTCGTACGGGCCGGAGGAGTCCTTGGCGCAGATGGAGACATCCGTCTCCTTGCAGCTGAGGTCATCGCCCATCGCGCCCATGTCCACAGCGATCATCTCATTGATCTCACCCGGAATCCAGGCAGCACCATGACCAACCTCTTCATAGTTGGAGATGAGCAGGGACAGGTTATGAAGCGGCTTCCAGCCTTCGCGCCGGATGCTCTCCAGCAGCCCGAATAAGGCAGCTACGCTGGCTTTGTCGTCCAAATGACGGGATTTGATATATCCGCTGGGGGTAAGCACCGCCCTTGCATCGAACGAAATAAAATCACCGACCGAAATCCCCAGCTTCAGCACATCATCCTTGGTGGAGACCAGCTCATCAATCCGGATCTCCATGTTCTCTTCCGCACGCTTGAAATCACGGGCATCAGCATATACATGCACAGATGGATGACTGGTCAGGATTGTACCGGTATAAGTTAAGCCGCTGCGGGTATGGATGATGCAATATTCATTCTCAATGCTGTTCATACTGAATCCGCCTACAGAGGTTAAACGGAGGGTACCATTAGACTTAATGGAGCGGACCATGGCACCGAGCGTATCCACATGGGCGCTGATGCCGATCGTGCGCGAAGGATCAAGTCCGGGTACACTCAGCATCGCGCCGCCTTTTTCATTCCAGGTAAGCGGAATACCCAGCGCTGCCGCTTCTTCGGCCACCAGAGCCATCACCTGGGCGGTGAAGCCGCTGGGGCTTGGGGTGTCGAGCAGTTTTTTGAGCAGATTCAGGATATATTCTTCATTGGGCTGGATGTTAAGCAAGGATAGTTCCTCCTATTCGTCTATGAATTACAGCTGGGATGATCCTTCTGGAGTAAAAGGGGCACTCTCAGCAGGGATAGGCTCCATATTAATACTTCCCGCGTCACGCAGCTTGGCAAGCTCGGCATTCAGGCTCTTGATCTGCTTCTGCAGCTTATACTGGCGGAAAATCCCGTACGAACCCACCACCACACCGCCAATCAGCGCACAGCCAAGGATGACGAGAATTAGCGGGATGCTGACCACGTCAAAGCCGAAATTCACCGGAACCGTATCGACATTCATTACTGCGAATACAGCTGTCAGCAGTGCAAAAAATAAACCTAATATAAGTGACCATTGAAATTTCATATATCTTCCTCCTCAGGATCTATGACAATACAAATCCCCTGCCCGCAGAGGGCAAGGGATTACTGTAATACTAAGCTTTCTGCCTCATTTGGTCAACTGCTCCATCTGCTCAATCACGCTCTCAAATACGCTCATGGCTTCACGGATCGGTTCAGGAGACGACATATCCACCCCGGCTTTGCTCAGGATATTGATGGAATAATCGCTGCCGCCGCTCTTCAGGAAGCCGAGGTAACGGTCAACCGCCGGTTTGCCTTCATCCAGGATCTGTTTGGCGAAGCTCGTCGCTGCCGAGAAGCCGGTAGCATATTTATAGACATAGAAGCTGTTATAGAAATGCGGAATCCGTGCCCACTCCATCTCAATATCCTGATCGATCACCATATCCTTGCCGTAATACTTTACATTCAGATCGTAGTAGATGGAAGAGAGATCCTGCGGTGTGAGCGATTCGCCTTCTTCGGCGCGCTGGTGAATGATTTTCTCAAATTCAGCGAACATCGTCTGCCGGAATACCGTCGTGCGGAACTGGTCGGCATAATAGGTAAGCAGGTACATTTTTTCCTTCGGGTCTGTGGATTTGTTCAGCAGGTAATCCATCAGCAGCGCCTCATTGGTAGTAGAAGCAACCTCCGCCAGGAAAATAGTGTACTGCGCGTCCCGGTATTTCAGCGCCGTGTCCGAATAGTAGGAATGCAGGGCGTGACCCATCTCATGCGCCAGTGTGAACATGCTGTTCAGATTATCGTTATGGTTCAGCAGCACGAAAGGATGGGTGCCGTAAGCCCCCCAGCTGTATGCGCCGGAGCGTTTGTTCTCGTTCTCGTAGACATCGATCCAGCCTTTGTCATAGCCTTCCTGCAGAACACTCAGGTAGTCCTCGCCAAGCGGCTTCAGGCCTTCCTTGGTAATCTTCTTAGCCTCGTCAAAAGTAATATCCAGCTTATATTCGTCCACGAGCGGAGCGAACAAGTCATACATATGTAGCTCATCTACCCCGAGCAGCTTCTGGCGCAGCTTCATATAACGGTGCATCAGCGGCAGACTCTCGTGAATCGTATCGATCAGATTCGTGTAGACTTCCTTCGGAATATTGTCGCCGTAGAGCGACATCTCCAGCACGGAAGGGTATTTGCGCGCACGGGAGTAAAAGACATTCTTATTCACATTTGCGCTCAGCGTGGCGGCAATAGTGTTCTTTTGCTTGCCGTAAGTTTCATAGACCGCTTTGAATGCGTTTTTGCGTACCTCACGGTCTGGGCTTTCGAGAAATTGAATATAGCTTCCGTGGGTTAGCTCGACTTCCTTGCCTTCTTCGTTCTTAACCTTCGGGAACTTCAGATCCGCATTATTCAGCATGCTGAATACAGTTTGCGGGGCTTGGGCGATCGTGCTAACCTGAGCCAGCAGGGCTTCTTCCGCTTTGGACAGGACATGGGCCTTCTCGCGCTTCATTTCAGTCAAGGTGAAGGTGTAGTCGGAGAGCGAAGGGTCGGCGATGAACTGGTTCAGCGTCGCGTCAGGCAGGGCCAGAATCTCAGGTGTGACAAAAGAAAGAGCTTCACCCGCTTCAACGCCAAGCTTCTTGGCCTTAGAGGAGAGAGCCTGGTACTTCGGAGCTGCTGTATCCTCATCCTGGCGCATATGTGCATAGACATAGAGGCGTTCAGTCAGCAAGGACAGCTTATCGTCCAGCTCGAAGCATTTCTTCAAGGCATCGGGAGAATCCAGCTTCCCTTGGAAGGCGGCAGCGCTTGTGATCAGTGCCTTCACTTCCTTATATTCGGCATCCCATTGCTCCTCTGAAGCAAACATATCTTCAAGCTTCCAGCGGTTCTCGGCGGGCACTTCACTTCTCTTAGGTAATTGTTCCATAGAAATCCTCCTCGGTAGTTGGGATGCGGCTGGGCTGCTCTCCGCCTGCGGGAGCGCTGACGACAGATTTCCTTGCAGCAGGCTGAGCGCAAGCAGGAGCGGGAGTGATTTGGCGGTAACGGACATGACGGCAGCCTCCTGATTCTCAAAGTCTGCTTAGTATGCCCTGCCAATTCATGTTTATTAAATAAGTGTGCTTACAGATGAAGTTATGTGAGCAGGCTATAAATAATGAAGACAAAAGCCAGCGCAATCATAATGACTGCGGTCAATGCCATCCCGCGCTTCATGCGCGGGGGCATTTTGTCCTTGCTCATAATCAGTACAGCACCCAGACACAGGACGACAATGACATAAGTGACAAGACTCTCATTATTCATGCCGGACTACACCTGTTTGAAGGCTGCGATGATATTCTTGTACTCTTCTTCATTATCCTTGTAAGACTCTTTGTTGAAGCGGTTGTTCACCCACTGCATCATAGCCGGACGGCTCATGAAGGTATGTGTTTCTTCCCCCCATTGGTCGGAGATTTCACGAAGGATAATATAACGTCCCTGAACCTCCACCGTCATCATGTTCCACTTGTCTGTTTTGTATATTTCATGTTTTTTGATCATTATCATTACCACCCTGGCGATTTTTGGCTTTTGGGTCAATGATAACGCACCGAAGAAGGGAAAAGCAAATTAAATCATGAAATCAGGGAAAAGATGGATTGCTTTACAAGCATAGAAAGAGTATAATGTAAGCATACGCCATATATGGCGGTATTTTTAGGAGGTTGTTCATTTGAAAGGTACAGTAAAATGGTTTAACGCAGAAAAAGGTTATGGTTTCCTTCAAGTTGAAGGCGGCGAAGATGTATTCGTTCATTTCTCATCGATTCAAGGCGACGGATTCAAGACTTTGGATGAAGGCCAAGCGGTAGAATTCGATGTTACTGACGGTAACCGTGGCCCACAGGCAGCGAACGTAGTTAAATTATAAAATACGGCCAAGACAGAGCTTCTGTCAGCCGCAATATATATATTTGATCTAGCACGCACTGGCATGAGTAATATCAGGCAGCTTGAGCAGCACAGTTCCTTCGGGGGCTGTGTTTTTTTAGTTTAGAAAATTATAGTTTCCTGCTACTGAGGTGTGTGTAAATTGGCTGGTACAGCGGCACACGGCCCGAATGTATGTCAAAAACAGCATACATTGTGTTCGTGTGAAGGTAATCTTGTTCATCCGATCCGTTAGGGTGATTTTGTTCTTTTTTTAGAACCCTCCCCCCGCCCATAATCACTCAGAGCGGGGTCTTACTTTTGTTTCTTAGAGGACGGTCTGCGCCGCCCCCGAGGTCCAACAGATGCTTGGACAGGAAGCCGATGAAGGCCAGAATCGAGAAGCCGGTAGCGACCAGATAGAAGATATTCCGGCCGGCGTCCTGGTAGATCAGCCCGCCGAAGGTACCGCTAAGCAGACCTGCGCCGCTGGACCATACAACGGTGAAGAGTGCCATTCCGGTTGCCCGCAGATGATCAGGGATGATCCGTGTGATGTAGCGGACGGCGGTTACATAATAGATGCCGAACGAAATACTGTGCATGGCCTGAATGGCAACCACGGTACCCGGCTCCTGGGCCAGCGACATGAACAGAAAGCGCAGCGTGAACATCAGGCTGGCAAAGGCGAGCAGCGGCAGCTCTTTGAACTTGTCGCCATATCTGCTGAGCAGGAAGAAGATGGGGATCTCACTGAGCGCGGAAGCCAGCAGCGCCCAGCCCACGATCTCATCTCCTGCATTCATGCCCTTGAGGCTGATCGTCAGGAAGGCCTCGTTCATCCGGTAGCCGATGGCAAGCAGGAAGACAGAGCCGAAGAACCACAGCACTTCCTTTTGCAGCAGAATCTCCCGGAGTCCGGAGCCCTTCAGCGGTTTGTCCATAGACTCCTTGTCTACAGAGAGTGGTGCCGCTTCGGTTCGCTTCACATCCTTCAGCCCAATCGTAATCAGAAGCGCAGTTACGACAATCACAATACAAATCGCTACGCTGTACTGAGGTCCCAGTGTTCTGAGTACATAGCCGATTGTAAGGGCGAAGAAGGAGTATCCGAGCGAACCGAATACACGGATGGTGATGAAATTCCGTCCGTGGCGCTGGGCAATTTTGATAGCCATCGTATCTGCCAGTGGAAAAACAGGGTAATAGAAGAAATAGAAAAAGGACAAAATAAGCATGACACTAGAAAAATCGGTGGCTCTGGCCAGAATAATGGCGGTAATCAGCTGGCCTCCAAGCAGGAGGGCCATAATCTTACGGACGGTACCCAGCCGGTCGCTTATCATACTCCAAAACAGATTAGAGAGAATCGAGATTAGCGGGCCTACGGAGTAGAGTAGACCCATTTGCGGACTGCTGAAGCCCAGGTGGGCATAAAATAACGGGAAATAAGAAACAACCAGCACACTGGTGCCGTACAGCGTAAACATAAAGGATCGCAGCCAGTTTTGATCACTGTATTGGCCGCCGCTCCGCCTCGCATTCATGATTGTGCACTCCTTTGGAATATAGAAAAGTATAGTATAGCATAAAGCGGAGAGGCCGGGGGTTTCGTAAAATATCGATTTTCTGAATCTTTCAAGAGTTTGCGAAAGTGATTTTGTTGTTTGTACAAATCCGCTCTGCATATTATAATAATCATGATTTGGATAAGGAGACAACAATGTGGAGGCACTGTCATTGAATGAATTTGAGCAAGGCCGTAACCGTAGTCCGCGCGGTCCTATTGGACTCATGAAGAGGGTCTATAAGTACGTGCTGCCGGAAGTGCGATCATGTCTCGATTTCTGGCGCAAGGATGCAGAAGGAATTCCCGATCCCGAGCTCCGCAAGCAAGCGCTTGCCAGCATTGAAACGAAGCAGTTTCATTGTGAAGGCGGCGGAATTTATGCCGCCGGCAATTTGTCGATGAGACATATACTGATTCCGCTAATTGTTGCTTATCAGACGATCAGTGATTATTTGGACAACCTGTGTGACCGCAGTACTTCGCTGGACCCGGCTGATTTCCGTCTGCTGCATAAGTCCATGCTGGATGCTGTTACCCCCGGCGCAGAGCCTGTGAACTACTACGCGCTGCGGACGGAACAGAATGACGGAGGATACCTGCACAAACTGGTCCGCAAATGCCAGGAGATGACCTCCCGGCTACCCGGGTACGGCGCTGCTGCTGAAGAGGTCTATAATCTGGCTGTATTGTATACCGATCTTCAGGTATATAAGCACATTCACCCGGAGCTCCGGGAAGCTGCCCTCAAGGAATGGTGGGAGAAGGAGGGGCACCGGGCGCCTCATCTCCAGTGGAATGAATTCGCGGCCGCAACCGGTTCAACTCTGGGCGTATTTATGCTTTTTCTGGCGTCCTGTGATCCTAAGCTAAGTACAGTGGCATCATCATCCATTCGTGCTGCTTATTTTCCGCATGTGTGCGGTCTGCATATCATGCTGGATTATCTGATTGACCAGGATGAAGACCGGGCCGGCGGTGATCTCAATTTCTGCAATTATTATGAGAGTACGGATATGATGCTGAACCGGATCGCTTCCATTGTGGAGTGGGCCCGCAAGGATGTCCGGAGTCTTCCCGAGAACTCCATGCACCGTATGATCATCGAAGGACTGCTGGCACTGTATTTATCCGATCCCAAGGTTAGTGAGCAGCGGGAGGTCCGCTCGGTATCCCGGAGGCTGATGAAGAATAGTCCGCTGACCAGACTCTTCTTCTTCGTCAACAGCCGCTGGATACGCAAACACATGTATTAGATGCTGCTGGGTCTTCTTCGGGTAAGGGGAGAAACCGGCACAAATTTAAGGAGGAACTAACAGAATGTCAAACGTAAAAAAAATCGCAGTATTAACCAGCGGTGGAGACTCCCAGGGGATGAACGCCGCAGTGCGTGCGGTTGTCCGCAGCGCGATCTACTTTGGAATTGAGGTATTCGGCATTCAGCGCGGGTATCAGGGCCTCTTGAACCGTGACATTTTCCCGATGGATCTGCGCAGTGTCGGAGATATCATCCAGCGCGGAGGTACCGTTCTTCAGTCTGCACGTTGTCTGGAATTCATGAAGCCGGAAGGCCAGCAGAAGGGTGCTGACATTCTGAATGAGCTCGGCATCGACGGTCTGGTTGTTATCGGCGGAGACGGCTCTTATCATGGCGCCAACAAGCTCAGCAAGCTGGGAATCAAGACGATGGCTCTTCCGGGAACCATTGATAATGATATCTCTTTCACGGATTACACGATTGGATTCGATACGGCCGTAGGCGTGGTCGTGGATGCGATCAATAAACTGCGCGACACCATGTCCTCCCATGAACGTTCATCCATCGTGGAGGTTATGGGCCGTCACTGCGGGGACATCGCTCTGCATGCGGGTCTTGCTTCCGGGGCGGAGACGATTCTGGTGCCGGAAATGCCTTATGATCTGAATGAGGTAGCAGACCGGATGAAGGATAATTTCGCACGCGGCAAACGTCACAGTATTGTCATTGTGGCTGAAGGCGTCGGCAAGGGTGAGGATGTTGCTCAGGCGCTCAAAGACCGCCATGCTTCCCTGGATGCCCGTGTTACGGTTCTGGGACATATTCAGCGCGGGGGTACTCCAACTCCGGGAGACCGTAACCTTGCCAGCCGTCTGGCTGATTTCGCGGTCCGCAAGCTGATTGAAGGCGAATCAGACAAGGCATGCGGGATTATTAAAGGGGAACTGGTTCTTACTGATATCGACAAGGTAGTGAACACGAAGAAAGATTTCAATATCGAGCTGTATGAATTGGCTTCCCGTCTATCCCAGTAACAACTCCAAGAATTCATCCAATCTCCATTTCTTAGCGGAGCAGTCATCCTTCCATTACCGGAAGAGACTGCTCCGTTTTTCGGCTTGACTATATACCCCCACCCGTATATTATAATACCCATAGGGGTATACAAATGGGAGGAAAATAATATGAGCAGAACTATAGTCATTATCGGCGGAGTTGCCGGAGGGGCATCCGCTGCAGCACGCTTAAGAAGACTGAACGAAGAAGACAAAATTATAATTTTAGAGCGGGGAGAGCATGTTTCTTTTGCCAACTGCGGCTTGCCTTATTATATTGGAGAGACTATTGATTCAAGAGATAAGCTGTTCCTGCAGACACCGGCTGGTATACAGGCGCGCTTTAATATCGATGTGAGAATCTTCACCGAGGCAACGGCGATTGACCGTGAACGCAAGCAGGTACATTGCCGCAATGTTACAACAGGTGAAACGCTGCACATTCCATATGATATTGTAGTGCTCTCTCCGGGGGCTAAGCCTATCGTTCCGCCGTTTCCCGGAATCGCTGAGGCGGATAACCTGTTTACACTAAGGAATATTCCGGATACAGACCGTATCAAGGCATATGTGGACAGCCGTCACCCCCGGCATGCCACTGTAATTGGAGCAGGTTTTATCGGTCTTGAAATGGCTGAGAATCTCCGGGAACGGGGGCTTGCCGTAACCGTAATTGACCGGGGACAGCAGATTCTGAACCCGCTTGACCTGGAGATGGTTCGTCCGCTGGAGGAGCATATGCGTCTGCATGGGGTAGAGCTGCGGCTGAATGAGGGCGTAGAGGCTTTTGAACAACAAGGCCGTCTGGTTCGTCTCTCCTCAGGCGGGGAGCTTAGCACGGATATGGTTATTCTGGCGATTGGGGTCAGTCCTGAGAATGACCTGGCACGAGGCTGTGGACTTGAGCTGGGCATCCGCGGGGCGGTTAAGGTGAATGCTTCACTGCAGACGAGTGATCCGGCTATCTATGCTGTTGGAGATGTCATTGAAGTGAAGGACCGTGTTCAGGGGTTCGATACTATGGTGTCCCTTGCCTGGGGTGCCAACCGTCAGGGGCGTTTGGCCGCTGATCATATCAATGGCCGGGAAGCCTCGTATACAGGAGCATTAGGTACTGCGATTATCAAGCTCTTCGATATGACTGCTGCACTGACCGGAAATAATGAGAAGACGCTTAGTTCACTGGGCGTTCCCTTTGAAGCTGTGCATATCCATCCGAATTCCCACGCCGGCTACTACCCCGGTGCTGCACCGATAGCGCTCAAGCTGCTGTTCAACCCGCAGTCCGGAGAGATATATGGAGCGCAGGCGGTCGGCAGTGCCGGTGTCGATAAAAGAATAGATGTCATTGCCACCGCTATCCGCAGCAAGCTTAAGGCTGATGAGCTGGCGGATCTGGAGCTGGCGTATGCGCCGCCGTATTCCTCAGCCAAAGATCCGGTCAATATGGCGGGCTATGTGGCCTCCAATCTGATGGAAGGACTCGTCCGCAATCTGCAATGGCATGAAGTGGATGAATTCACCCGCACTGGCGGCCTTATCATTGATGTCAGAGACGAAATAGAGCGGGTAGCCGGTTATATCCCCGGTTCTATCAATATTCCGCTGGCTGAGCTGAGAGAACGGCTTACAGAGATTCCGGGGGATCAGGAGATCGCCGTATCCTGTCAGGTAGGGCTGCGCGGCTACATTGCTGCCCGGATGTTAACCCAATATGGATTTGCAGTACGAAACGTTGACGGAGGCTACAAAACATATGCAGCCATGGTAAGGGGGAATCAGACTGGCAATCCGGGAAAGCCAGAGGTGCCAGCCTTGAAGTTGAAGGAACAGCCCCAAGCAAGTATAGTCCGCGAGCAGGAACAACTTAGCAGTAAACCGCGTCTTGTGCTGGATGCTCGCGGACTACAGTGCCCAGGACCTATACTTAAAGTATATGAAACCGTGAATGCAATGGAGGAAGGCCAGCAGGTAGAGATTCTTGCTACAGATTTTGGATTCGCTGCTGATATAGGGCAGTGGTGCAGCAAGACTCACAACACTCTGGAATCGGTGGATGTCTCCGGCGGCAAGGTGAGGGCACTGGTACGCAAAGGACAAGACCTGTCGGACAGCACCGGCGTTCAGGCCGCGCAGACAGCGGTCGACGAAGGGACAACGATGGTTGTATTCAGCGGCGATCTGGACAAATCCATTGCCTCGTTCATTATTGCTATAGGTGCCGCATCGATGGGCAAGCAGGTCACCATGTTCTTTACCTTCTGGGGGCTGAATGTTCTTCGGCGCGCGCAGTCTCCGCAGGTGAAGAAGTCGGGTCTTGAGACCATGTTTGGCATGATGATGCCTAAGGGGACACGCAAGCTTCCTTTATCCAGAATGAATATGGGCGGGCTCGGTGCCAAAATGATCCGGTATACGATGCGCCACAAAAATGTAGATTCCCTGGAACAGCTTATGCAGGCGGCTATGAATGCCGGGGTGAAGCTAATGGCCTGTACGATGAGTATGGACATCATGGGGATTAAGCAGGAAGAACTGATCGAAGGTGTAGACTTCGGCGGTGTTGCCAGCTATCTTGGAGCTGCCGAGGACTCCGGCGTGAATTTATTCATCTAGAGGGGGCTGATTGACAGTGGAATATGATAAAGCTATTACCAACCGGTTGAAGCGTATCGAAGGTCAGGTAAGAGGAGTGCTGGGGATGCTGGAGGAAGGCAAGGATTGCCGTGAGATTGTCAATCAACTGACTGCGATCCGGACAGCCGTAGACCGCTCTATTGGTGCAGTGATCGGAGACAATCTGGAGCACTGTATCCAGGAAGAGCTGGCGAAGGGGAATTCTCCTGAACACGTGATTAAGGAAGCGGTAGATCTGCTTGTAAAAAGCCGGTGATGAAGAACAGCCACAGACGAAGGGGATCTCCCGAATGTCTGTGGCTGTTTTTATTCAAATATAAGAATTGAAGTATACATTCAAGCTGTAGCTGCACTTTGCGGGGGGACTTATGCCTTCTCCGGGGCGAATCTGCGCTGCACCCTGACGAGCCGGGCCAGCAGCAGAATTGCGCCGATTCCAAGGCCGGTAATGAGTCCAATCCAGTAGCCGTAGGCCCCAAGCTCAGTATAAGTGGCGAGCAGGTATCCGACGGGCAGGCCGATCACCCAATAAGCAATGAAGCAGATGACGAACGCTGGATTAACATCCTTATATCCCCGCAGCACGCCTTGGGTGGGGGTTGCGATGGCATCGGAGATCTGGAAGAAGATCGCGTAGATCAGGAAATGCTGGATCAGCGAGATAACCTCTTGGTCATCCGAATACAGTCCGGCGACATGATTCCCGGCGAAGATCAGCACCAGTGCTGTGAGCAGGGAGAGGACAGCCGCCGTACCAATGCCCATAATGCCATACTGGCGCGCGTCCTTCAGCCGGCCGGAGCCGTTCTCGAAGCCGACGAGAATCGTCAGACTCATACAGATGCTCAGCGGAATCATATAGAGGGTGGAGGCGAAGTTAATGGCGGCCTGATGGGCAGCGATTGTAATCGTATCGAAGCGGCTCATCAGCAGAGTTACAGCCGAGAACACCGCCGTCTCGAAAAAGATCGAAAAGCCGATAGGCACACCAATCTTCAGCAGCTCCTTGAGGCTTACCAGGGACAGCGCGTGAAATTTACGGAAAATCTGCAGGTTACGGAAAGGCTCGGCCCGGTAGACGAAGATTAGGGCAATCAGAAAGATGACCCAGTACGTGATTGCAGAGGCTACGCCTGCGCCTACTCCGCCAAGGCGGGGGAAGCCAAAGTTGCCGAAGATCAGCAGATAGTTAAGCCCCACATTGATCGGCAAGGCAATCAGGGTGATGAACATGGAGACGCGGGTCTGACCCAGGGCATCAATACAGCTACGGACAACGGTATAGCCGAACAGCGGGATAACGCCGAAGGAGATGGCACCGAGGAAGCGGAAGGCAATATCGCGTACCGCAGGCTCCAGATTCATGAAATTCAGGATCGGTGTTAGAGCGAGGCTGCCAAGAATCAGCACGAGCACCGATACGATCAGGGAGAGCCAAATGCCCTGCATCACCTGGTTGGCCACATCCTTGTCCCGCTTGCTGCCGAGGAGATGAGACACAATGGGTGTGATCCCCATAAGAATACCGCTGAGGCCTGTCTGGATCGGAATCCACAGGCTTGTGCCGATGGCTACGCCGGCCAGATCATTCGTGCCGAATTTGCCGGACATATTGGTGTCGAAGAAGGTAATGGCCGACAATGCAATCTGAGTAATCAGAATCGGAAGCAATATATGCAGGAATTGCCCGGCCTTTTGCTTAATGGAAGAAGTCTGTTTCATAATCATCAATGCCCCGTTATCTTTATTTTGAATACTTATATTCCCAGTAAAAAGCCCGGCAGCTGCCGGGCTCTCTAATATAGTGCGGCTATGGATACATCCGGATAATTGCAGAAAGCTTATTGGTCGTACTTCACATCGGCAGTATAGCGGTTGTTGGCATTCCAGAGCAGGAATTCGTCGATATTCTGATCCTTCAAGGCACGAATCTGATCTTCAACCTGCTTCTTGCCGTATTTGACATAATGCCCGCTGCCCAGCCAGCTGGCGGTGAAATCCTGAATCCATGGGCGGATCACCGGTTTGTAGCTGCCTAGCGGATTCAGCTTCTTGTGCGTATCAACCATTGAGCCCTTAATGGTAGCATAAGGGTCTTTGTCCGGGTCCTTCACATCGAACCAGCCGGTGGAATAATGGCTCGGATAGACCATTGGGCTGATAACATCGACATTCTTGGAGATCTTCACGAAATCCTGGCCGATGCCTTCTGCGGCAGGTACCGAGGCGGCATAACCGAAGATATCTACAGAGATCCGAACTCCCAGCGGTGCCAGCTCAGCTTTGGCATACTTGACAAAGTCGGCGATGATTTCCACGCGCGGTCTGTCGCTCTTCGTGTATTTCAGAGTGTCCGCACGCTTCTCGAAGCCTTCAGGGAAGCGTACATAGTCAAACTGGATTTCCTTGAACCCGAGCTTAACGGCCTCCTTGGCAATATCTACGTTATACTTCCACACATTTTCGTTATAAGGATTGACGAAGCTGTCTCCGCCTTTGTTGGCCCAGACAGAGCCGTCTTTGTTAACGAATGATAATTCCTTGTTCTTTTTGGCGAGCACTGAATCCTTGAAGACTACAATCCGCGCAATCGGGTAGACATTATGCTCCTTCAGGCGGGTCATCAGCTTGTTGATATCCCCTATGAACGGCTGGGGATGTCCCATTTGCTGAAGCTCAGCATTGTCTGTCTTGTAGGTGATATATCCGGCATCATCCTTAATATCGATAACCATAGAGTTCAGCTCAGTCTTGTCCAACAGGGCAAGCAGAGTCTCCATCCGTGCGCCCCCGGCGCTGTAGGCAGTCACGTATATCCCCTTAACCTTGGGAGCATCCGGCTGCGGATCAGCAATACGTGCTGTCTCCGGCGATGCGCTTGGTGAAGGTGCAGGAGAGGCAGTGCCGCCTCCGTTCGGTGATGCTGCTGCGTCAGGATTCGTTGTGTGTTCTGCGACGATGGGGGGATTCATGGCGCCCTGCAGTACTGCTGCCACATCGGCTTCATGTCCTTGATTCGGGACACCCACGCCTCCCAGTGCCATCATCAGTAAAGCCCAGGTGATATTCATTTCTTATTCGCTCCCTTTATGTACATTCCTTATAAAGTATAAGGTAACGGATGCACCCAAAAAGAACAGACTTGTAACAATACCCGTAATTTTTTGATGTCATCTTTCCGCTCTTGTTGTTTATAAACGGGATGTACAGATTTTGAACCGCTGAATATAAAAGTAAATGCCGCCCCGGACTGGCACGAAGGCCAATGACCAGGGCGGCAACTATTACAACTTGCTCTTTAGGGCAGCTTGCTTAATGAAGATACGCAGAATTCTGATGCTCGCAAATGCTGTAATGGATGATATCCATGGCATCTGCCGGTTCCAGAATACTCAGACCGTCACGCAGTACGATTACAGAATTGAGTTCGTCCTGCTTCAGGAACGGTATCATATCCGGATACCACCTCATGACGATTGCTGACAGTTTTACCGTTTCCATTTCCACAACAATCACCCTTTCCTTTTTCGAATCGAACTGAATCAGAATTCAGGGTCCACCCGGAAAAACGAAGTGCCTGGAAAAAAGAGGGTAAATCACAATCTTCATGAAATTGTTAAGGTCCTGCGTAGCTATAATATAACATAAATTTGAAAGGATAAGCATTTTCTTATAAATTACCGTTTGCGGAAAGAGCCCATCACACCGACAGTCTCAACAATATTAACAAAAGCCTGCGGGTCGCTTGTTTTGATAATACGCTTCAGCTCTGCAAGCTCATACCGTGTGGTCACTGTCATTAGCATGTCCCGTTCTACATGAGAATAAGCACCTTCTGTCTTGAATTTTGTAACTCCGCGCTGAAGGCCCAGCAATTGCTGCAGCAGCTCGTCAGTCCGGTTGGTGATGATGTATACGGTGACTTTGATGTGACTGATATGAATTAGGTCGACTACCTTGCCAGTGACGTAAATGGAGACCATGGATGCAAGCGCCAGATTCCAGTTGTCGTCAAAATAAGCCGCAGCAAGAATGACGAGACCATTGAGGCCAACCAGCACACTGCCTACCGGGAAATCCCGGTACCGTGTTATAATGGAGCCCAGAATATCGAAGCCGCCCGAGGAGCCTCCTACGCGGAAGGATACACCAGCCCCTACACCTACAAGCACCCCTCCGAATACAGAGGCGAGCAGCATATCCGAGGATACCTGAACGACAGGCACGACTGTCATTAACCAGGTTGTTGCCCCTACAGAGACAATGCTCAGAATGATAAATCTCCGGCCCAGCTGGAACCATCCGGCAGCAAGCAGCGGGATATTGAAGAGTAAATACAGTAAGCTGATGTTAAAAGGAGTGAAATAACCGGCCAGCATCGCTAGGCCGGATACGCCTCCGCTGAGCAGTCTGTGGGGGATCAGGAACAGATTAAAGCCGCTCGAGATCATCGCTGACCCGAAGAGAACGGCAAGAAAGCTCCCGAATAATCTTAGTTTAACCAAGCAAATTCACCTCTGAATGTAGTGTGAGTGTCATGTAAGTAATGAAAGTAAGGAATACACTGGTATTCCTGATTGGGTTTGTGATATAATGTATAGGATATTCTTGAGTAGGACGTTACAATGGTATTTTTGCATTGCTTTAGAATGCGAAGCTGCAATTGTCAGGTGTAAGTAGTGGCCTGATCATAGGACATTTTTTTGTCCCAATACGCGCTAAACCATGCAGGAAATACGGCATGATTGGACAGCCTATAAATGTGTTTACCGCTACTTAAGAATACAGACAAGCATGTGGAATGTCCACTGTATAGAAGGAGCATGAATAATTTGAAAACATTCGCAGAATTCGGCTTGGAGCCAAAAGTACTTCAAGCAATCACAGAGCTAGGATTTGAGGAAGCAACACCCATCCAGGAGCAGGCTATTCCGCTTGCAATGGCCGGATCGGATCTAATTGGCCAGGCACAGACGGGTACAGGTAAGACCGCAGCCTTCGGGATTCCCCTCATCTCCAAGATCGCAAGAGAAGAAGAGAAGATTCTGGCACTGATAATGACGCCAACACGTGAACTTGCCATCCAGGTTGCTGAAGAAATCGGTAAGTTGACCCGCTTCAAAGGACTTCGTTCACTGGCTATCTACGGCGGGCAGGATATCGGCCGCCAGATCCGCGGACTGAAGAGAAAACCACAGATTATCATTGGTACACCGGGACGCCTCCTGGACCATATCAACCGCAAGACCATCCGCCTGGATGATGTTCAGACGATCGTACTGGATGAAGCCGATGAAATGCTCGATATGGGCTTCATGGAGGATATCCAGACCATCCTCAAGCTCGTTCCTGAAGAACGTCAGACCATGCTCTTCTCGGCTACTATGCCTCCTAACATTCAACGCCTTGCCCAGCAGTTCCTGAAGAACCCGCAGCATGTATCCGTAATTCCTAAGCAGATTAGCGCACCGCTTATCGACCAGGCTTATGTTGAAGTGCCTGAACGCCAGAAATTCGAAGCGCTTAGCCGCTTGATTGACATGGAATCGCCAGATCTGGCAATTGTATTCGGCCGCACCAAGCGCCGGGTAGACGAGCTTGCTGAAGGCTTGCAGAAACGCGGCTATTCCGCTGACGGCCTGCATGGCGACTTGTCGCAGAACCAGCGCGATGCTGTAATGCGCAAATTCCGTGACGGCAGCATTGATGTATTGGTTGCTACAGACGTAGCTGCACGCGGCCTGGACGTATCCGGCGTAACGCATGTAATCAACTTCGACCTTCCGCAGGACCCTGAGAGCTATGTACACCGTATCGGCCGTACAGGCCGCGCCGGTAAAGAAGGAACTGCCTGGTCCTTCGTAACTCCGCGCGAAATGGATCACCTGCACCTGATCGAACGCGTGACCCGTCACCGCATTACCCGCAAACCGCTTCCTACAATGGCTGAGGCTATTGAAGGCAAACAACGCATTACAGCAGAACGTTTGCTTGCAATGGTTGAGGATGGCGGCGAACTGAACGAATACAAAGGAATTGCCATTCAATTGCTGGAGCAATACGATTCTGTACAGCTGCTGTCCGCAGCAATGAAGCTTCTTACCGGCGATAACAAGGATGCGCAAATTGAGTTGACTCCGGAAGATCCGATTCGTGCCAAACGTCGCGGCGGCAAAAACGATATCCGCAGCGGACGCAAGCCTAACGGCGGCGGCTATGGCGGTAACCGTACAGGTTCCGGTTCTAGCTCCGGTGGCGGCTATCGCGGCAACCGGGACAATGCAAGCGGCGGCGGCTATCGCGGAAATCGTGACAACGCCAGCAGCGGCGGAAGCACCCGTGGCGGCTACAGCAGCGGCTATGGCGGCAACAGCGGAAGCGGCAGCAGCTACGGCGGCGGCTACAAAGGCAACCGTGATGGAGCGAGCCGTAACACAGACGCAAGACCATCCTCGCGTCCGAGCAGCACAAGCACCCGCCCGGCCAAGCAGGATTTTGACGCTTAAGTCGTAACAGCACACCTTGAAGAAGACGAGCAACCGTTACCGGTTCCCGTCTTCTTTTTTACTGTGGACTCGCTTAGATGAAGGTACGGCTAATGATGACCAGCAGGATGAAGAGTACGAGAATCGTTCCAGTGGAAGTCCAGGGATTGCAGCAGCCAGGTGCGGACATGAGGTCAACCTCCTTTGAGCATGGGGGATTTGTTGTGGTTACAATGTAATATATGGACGTATTACAGAGCTTGCTTAGACACATACCTAGAACTTGTAAACTTGGGCGCTGGAAAAGTCCTGTACAAACAGGTATAGTTAAGATACGCAGTACGCACAAGATAGACAGGAGGAAGGGAATTGGAGTTTAAAGGAGCAATGGGCGGTATATACCGCATCACGGAATGGATCTCACGCATCGCCTTCAGCAATATTTTATGGGCATTGTGTTCGATACCGTTCCTGTTCGCAGGAATTATGAAGATCCTCATGCTGGGTTCAGAAGCAGGCGGGCCGAATGAGCAGATTATGCTGAACTGGGTACTTGGTGTATTCGCGCCATTCACTGTATTTCCGGCGACGTCGGCGTTATTTACAGTGGTGCGCAAATGGGTAATGGGCAATACTGATGTAAGTACATTCCGCACTTTTTTTCAGGGGTACAAAGAGAATTATCTGAAAAGCATGCTGGGAGGGCTTATCTACACCCTGCTGTTTGTCGTGATGTACGTTGATGTGACCGTATACATGACGCAAATGCCGAATTTCAAGATCGTCGGTATCCTGATGCTGGTGCTGATGATTATTTTGTTCGTATCGATGTTTAACTTCTTCTCCATCGTGGTTCACTACCAGATGACGTTCAAGGAAGTGGTAACCAATTCGATTCTGCTCACGATCGCCCGGCCGATCCGTGTGTTCTCGACGTTGATTGGTTCTGGCGTTCTTCTCTATATAGGTCTGCGGTATCCGGTTCTCTACGTGATTTGTATTCCTACACTGATTGCTATGCTCGCCTTCTTTAATTTCTTCGCTACATACAATAAGCTGCAACTGCAAGTGGAGAAGAAGAAGCTGGCTGAAGAGCAGGCCGCGCTGGAAGCGGCAGAGAATGAAGGTCTTGCGTCCGACGACGAGGATGATGACGATGAAGACGAAGACGAGGATGAAGACGACAGAGACAAGAATACCGGTAAGGATTTCAAGCGGACTTAACATTCCATTGATCATCCGGGCAGTAATGTCAACGGTAAATGATCCCGGTGTTAAATAAAGCGCATACAGGTTTACTTTTTCGTCAAAAGGCAATATAATGATTATAAATCCTGCGATGTACGTTATGGTTGCTCGTTGTTTTGAACCAATGATAATGTCTTGGGAGATCTACATGAAGCGCGGCTGAACAGCCCTGTCTATATGACCTGGGGAATTCAAAAACGACTTCTGCGGTCACCCACCTGCTCTAGCAGGTTCAGAAGACACTGCAGCCGGACGGCATAGGCGGGTTTTCTAATGCAATTGACAAGGCACCCTGTTACCTGCTTTCTGCGGGTAGAGGGTGCTTTTTTCAAGGTTAAAGTGAGCAATGCCCTTTTGTTCCGCGGACAAGAGTGTTACACTTAGAGTAATGAACTTGGGATTTGAAGAGGGGGAAGAATTTTGTCGTTGAAAAGAACCTTGGTCGGTTTATTTCGCAGTCATGACGGAACAAGCGACCGTGCCAAAGATCCGACACTTAAAACGCGTTATTACAATCTTTCAAGAGACAAGGCGTGGGATGAAGTATCCGCAACGCTGAAGAAAATTCCTGGATATAAGGTCTTGCATGAAGTACAATCTGTAGGGGAGATTACCCTAGAGAAAAGAACGGCGTTAGGCCGCTCGCTGGATATTACCGTATCTGTGCTAAGCACCACGCCCGTACGCTGTGCCGTAGATATATATTCAGCATCCAGAGGGTCGCTTGGAGATCTGGGTGCCAATTACCGTGTCATTCAACGTTTGTATCAGTCTCTGGATAAGAAGCTAGGCAAATATAAGGTAGATTAAGGACAATTATCCAGGCATGTATTGCCGGGATTGTATGCGGTTTCCGGGAGCGGGACAGCCCTTGGGGCACGGATATCCTTATTGATCATCATACGCAAAAAGCGGAGAAGGATGACCTTCTGCCGCTTTTTTTCACAAATGTACATCTTTAGCTTGGAATGCTGTATAACATAACAGTGCTGTCCGTTCCAGCTTACAGTAGAGCCTTAACTGCGGAAATTGCCGCTTCGTAGTCCGGGTGCTCAGACATTTCACCGAGATACTCGACATAAGCCAAAGTGCCTTGCTTGTCTACAACGAAGATGGAGCGCATATCGAGTCGGAATTCCTTGATCAGGACGCCATAGGCTTGTCCGAAGGAAGTCTCTTTGTGGTCGGACAGGGTGATTACACTGTCGATGCCTGCGGCGCCGCACCAGCGGGCCTGGGCAAAAGGAAGGTCAGTGCTGATGGTGAGGATGACTACATCATCGCCAAGACCGGCAGCCTCGCTGTTGAAGCGGCGGGTCTGCGCATCGCACACACCGGTATCCAGGGAAGGTACAACGCTGATCAGCTTGATTTTGCCAGCGTAATCTGTGAGAGTAACATCTTCCAGAAGATTCTTGCTAACCGTGAATTGCGGCGCGGGATCTCCGGCTTTCAGCTGCGGGCCTACCAGAGTGATGGGGTTGCCCTTAAATGTGGCTACGCCTGTTCTTTCTTGCGTCATGTCCTTGTTTCCTCCTTGAATTGCATTATTGGCATGTACCTGCCAGAATAAATTATAATCTTTTTAGAAGCTGGATGTCGAGCTTGGACAACATACATAAAAGGATGGGTGTTATGATTTTTATAAGGTATGAGAAGTGGAGAAGTTATCTCCGGTATTACCCTGTAACCTGTGCGCTGATTCTGGCCAACGTGGTTATGTTCATCGTGCTGTCCCTGAATGGCGGCTCTACCAACCTGTACACGCTTGTGAAGTATGGGGCTACGGTCAATGTGGGCGCTGAAACGGATGAGCTGTGGCGCTGCGTGACGGCGATGTTCCTGCACAACGGCTTCGCCCATTTGTTCTTCAACAGCTTCTCGCTGCTTGTGTTCGCCCCGCCGCTGGAGCGGCTGATGGGATGGTGGCGTTATGCGCTGCTGTATCTGGGCGGCGGCTTTATTGCTAATCTGCTGTGGGTTCTTATAAGCAGCCGCGGGAATGTGGAGATCGGAATTGTCTCTGTAGGGGCCTCGGGGGCGATCTACGCCGTCTATGGCGCATTCCTCTATATTGCGGTGCTTCAGAGAGCAATGATGGATGAGGGCTCGCGCAAGACGCTCTACGGACTTCTGGTGATGGGGATTATCATGTCCTTTGCTGCTCCAAGTATCAACTATATTGCTCATATCGGCGGCCTGATCGCCGGATTCTTCATCTATGGGCTAATCATCCGTGTATTCAAACGAAACCGGTAATAAGGAAGGGTGTAATCGTGGAGCTTAGACAGCTGCAGTATTTTCTGAAGGTTGCCCAGAAGGAACATGTCACCAGAGCGGCGGAGGAGCTGCATGTCGCACAATCTGCAGTGAGCCGCCAGATTCATCAGCTGGAGCAGGAGCTGGGGGTGGATCTGTTCATGCAGAAGGGGAGAAACCTGCAGCTTACGCCTGTCGGGCAGCTCTTTTGCAAAAGAGTGGAGTCGGTGCTGAATGAACTCGACCGGTCTGTGGCGGAGGTGCATGAATTCCTTGACCCGGAACGCGGCGAGATCCGCATCGGCTTCCCGCATAGCCTCGGGACCCATCTGATTCCTTCGATTGTGGCGGCATTCCGCCGACATTATCCTCATGTGAAATTCCGCTTCAAGCAGGGGGCCTATCCTTCCTTAATCAAGGATGTTATCTCTGGAGAGGTGGATCTGGCATTCATCTCGCCGTTCCCCGAGAATGTGGGGCATGTGGCCGGAGATGTCGTCATGACCGAGGAATTGTTCGCCATTCTGCCGCAGAATCATCCGCTTGCCAGCGAAAAAGTGATCCGGCTGGAGCAGCTGCGGGAAGAGAAGTTCGTATTATTCAGCCAAGGCTACTCGCTGCGGCCGATTGTGTGGCAGGCCTGCCTTGCGGCAGGGTTTAAGCCGCAGATTGCTTTTGAGGGCGGGGAGACCGATACGATCCGCGGTCTTGTAGCCGCCGGGATGGGGGTAAGTCTGCTGCCGGAGATGGCGCTCTACCAGACCAACCCGATGCAGCCTGCGCAGGTCCGGGTGGTGGAGCCTACGATTACCAGAACCGTGGGGCTGATTCACCGGGCAGAAGGTAAGCTCCCGCTGGTCGCCCAGTCCTTCCGTAACTTCCTGCTTACCTATTTCAAAGACAGACACACAGACAATACCCCGGTCGGCTCATAGCCTACCGGGGTATTGTCTGTCTAGTCATATAGATCTTAATCGCGGTTGCCGAGGAACATCAGGATCAAGCGGATCAGTTCGATCAGGGATACCAGCGCTGCTGCAACATAGGTGAGCGCTGCGGCATTCAGGACCTTGGCTACGCCGCGCTCTTCATCGTTGCGGATGAAGCCCTGCTGTAACATAATCGTGCGCGCACGGCTGCTGGCGTTGAATTCGACAGGCAGTGTGACCAGCTGGAAAGCTACTGCGGCGGAGAAGAAGATAATACCTAGACCAATAAGATTGAATGAGCTGAAGATGAAGCCCGCCAGCAGCATGAAGGGGGCGACCCCGGAGGCAAAGTTCACGACCGGGAACATCCGGTGGCGAAGCGCCAGCATTGGATAATGCTCCTTGTGCTGAATCGCATGGCCAATCTCGTGACAAGCGACAGAGACCGCTGCGATGGAGCTTTCATAATATACAGGCTCCGACAGCCGCACAACGCGGTTAATCGGGTCGTAGTGGTCTGTAAGGGTTCCCTGAACCGGTTCAATGGGAACATCGTAGAGTCCATTGGCATCCAGCATACGCCGGGCAGCTTCGTAACCCGTTAAGCCGTTCATGTTAGGCACCTTGGCCCATTTCTTGAAATTGCCCTTGACCCTGAACTGGGCCCATAGCGAGAAGATAAAAGCGACAGCTAACAATAGATACATTAGTGGCATCATAGGTGCTCATTCCTCCATTATAAATTACAAGCTGTTACATTGGCGGCCCCTGCGTCAGCAGAAGCCGGATCGCTTCCATACAGGCGACGCCCTGAGGAATCAGTGCGGCCAGTGCACGGTTGGCTTGACCGGGCTTCAAACCGCTTATCACGGGCTCCAGGGCCTTCACTTCCCGTTCAAGTTGCTGCATCTGAAGCTCAAGCTGGACCAGCTTGCCGGAGACCTCAGCCTCAGGTGTGGCTGCATTCCACTTGCCCATCAGGGATTTGATTTCTTCCAATGTATATTTCTCTTGCTTAAGCTGATTAATACGTTGCAGAATGACTAAGGTTTCATGACTGTAGAGCCGGTAATTCTTCATGCTCCTGGATTCAGGTGTAATCAGTCCAAGCTTCGTATAATAATCAATGGTACGTTCACTGATACCGGCCGCCTTGGCCAGCTCTCCGATCCGGTAAAGGGTCATATCTCCAAGTTATCTCACCTCACTATCTACTGCGTAAAATAATCATATCAAATTGGAAACCGTACAGTCAAACGTGACGCTTACTTTAAAGTATATGCTGACTTTTCATAAAGATGCTCGGGAGGCAATAGAACCCGGAGTGATCCTTAGGGGGATGAAGTTGTGCTTAACATGACATGGTGTGTTATATATTGAGTGGATAGGTCAACGGTAAATCATCAGGATTACAGTAGGCAGAGAGTGGTGCGGGGAGCAATCAAGGGATAATAAAAGGCATGTTTACTAATAGACATTAATAAAAATACAATATGATGCCAAGGGAAATACTATGTTATCTGTATGCGTTTGCATAGTTGGTGCGTAAGGAAGTGCGCTAATCCTGTTAGGTTGCCGGTAATCGTGCTCGGGAGGAGGCCTTGAATGAAGAATGGCACAGCTTCCAAAATTAAATTAAAACATTCAAAAAAATAGTCTTGTCAATTTACCTGACTTCTGATTATAATGACACTAAGAGTTTCACGCTTTGTTAGAAAATATAACATTGGGGAGTGGGGTACAATATGAAAAAAAAGATGTTGATGATGTTCCTGGGTATGATTACACTGATGATCTATCCGGTCAGCGCCTTCGCAGCTGAGGGTCCGGCAGCACCGGATCTGCAGATTGGACTTGACACTGCATTTACGTTCCTGGCATTTATCCTTGTATTCTTCATGCAATCAGGATTCGCACTACTTGAGGCTGGTTCGGTCCGGATGAAGAATGCCGGTCACGTGGCCGGTAAGACGGTACTGACATTGGCGATTGCAAGCTTGTGCTTCTGGGCACTGGGCTTTGGCCTTGGCTTTGGTAACGGTAACAGCTTCTTCGGAACTACAGGCTTCTTCTACGGCGGCGATTCAACAGCCTCTGCATTCGAATCTTTGGCCTTCTCCGATGTTACCCTAAATACGAAATTCCTGTTCCAAATGGCATTTGCGGCAGTCTCCCTGGCCATTGTATCCGGCGGTATGGCTGAACGTGCTAAGCTTAGCGTATATATTATCTTCGGAATTCTCTTCTCAGTTGTGATTTATCCGGTTGTAGCTCACTGGGTATGGGGCGGCGGCTGGCTGGCAGAGCTGAGCATGCAGGATTATGCAGGTTCTACAGTAGTCCATCTTACAGGTGCAACGGCGGCTGTAGTGGCGACCATTCTCCTTAAGCCCCGTCTTGGCAAATTCAACAAAGAAGGCAAGCCGGTCATTATTCCGGGACATAACCAGGTATTCACTGTACTTGGTGTAATCATTCTCTGGTTCGGCTGGTTCGGCTTCAACCCGGGCAGTGCGTTGTCTCCTATGGGCGGATTCTTCGGACACGTAGCACTGACTACTAACATTGCAGCGGCGGCAGGCGGTCTGGCAGCACTGGCAGCTTCCTGGCTGTACTTCGGCAAATCAGATATTCCGGCCATGCTTAACGGCGTACTGGCAGCCCTGGTTGCCATCACCGGTGCCTGTGCCTTCGTAGAGCCTTGGGCAGCCATCGTTATCGGTCTCATTGCCGGAGCCTTCACCTTCATGACTTCGCAGTGGCTGGAGCGTGCAGGACTGGATGATCCGATCTATGCTTTCTCTGTACATGGTATCGCAGGTATGTGGGGTGCGTTGTCTACAGGCCTCTTCGCAGCACCAGATCTGATTGAAAAAGGCGCACTTGTAGGTAAAGCCGGTCTGTTCTACGGCGGCGGCTTCCATCAGCTAGGCGTGCAGGCGCTGGGTGTAGTCGGAACCTTCGTGTTCGTAGCCGTGATGTCCTTCGTTATCCTGTATGTAATGAAGATGGTTATGGGTATCCGTGTAACGGAAGAAGAAGAATTGATGGGTCTGGATATCAGTGAGCACGGTACGTACGGTTATCCTGAGCAAATGAAGCTGATCAGTGAATCAGAATCCAAAACCCTCAAACACTAATATTTATACTCAGGCAGGGAGGCGGACCGAGTGGCTTCGATGGAGGCAGCAGATTGGAACGAAGAAGAAAGTTACTTGTCCATCGTAACAGCCGGTTCGCCGGAGGAGCTTAAGGCGAGGCGTACCGCATGTCAGCGAATGCTGCTGGAGCAGCTTAACGTGATTCCCGTTCAGGAATGGATGCACCGGGTCAATGCGATGCATGACCAGCTTGCCGGGACAGCGGTACGGATATGTGAGGCGCAGATGAAGGAGGCGGGCTACGGCCTGCCTCCCTGCGCCTATTCCTTTATTGTATTCGGCAGTGCGGGCCGGCAGGAGGCTACGCTGTGGAGCGATCAGGATAACGGCTTGATTGTGGAGGAAGCGCTGGAGGGTGAACGGAAAAGGTATTTCGAAGCTTTTGGCAGTATGCTGTCGGATGTGCTTGAGGCCATTGGCTATGAGAAGTGTGAGGGCAGGGTCATGTGCTCTGAGCCGCTCTGGCGGAAGTCACTGGCTGACTGGAAGCGCCAGCTGGCAGACTGGATGGAGCAGCTCGAATGGGAGCCTGTCCGGTACCTGATTATAGCTTCGGATATGCGCCATGTTGCGGGGAGTGAGGCGCTGTCTGCGCAGTGGCGGGAAGCCCTGCACACAGGATTCACGGATAACAGCAAATTGACGATGGCGGTATTGCGCAATACGGTGCGCCATAAGGCAACACTGAATCTGCTGGGACAGGTGCTGACGGAACGGTTCGGTGATAATGCCGGTGGCTTCGATGTCAAATATGGCCTCTACATTCCGCTGGTCAATATCGTCAGGCACTTGTCGCTGCTGCATGGAATCGAAGCATCTTCGACACTGAAGCGGCTGGATGAGCTGGCTAAGCTGGATCAGTATCAACATCTGGAAGAAATCAGGCGGGCTTGTCTGACAGCGCTCAGGATGCGGGTGAATACGCCGTTTACGGTGAAGGACGGCCTGCTCGTGAGCAGTGATTATTATGCCGAGAATGATTTGAAGAATAAGCAGCTCCGGGCGGAGCTGCGGGAAAGCCTGCTGCTGATCAGACGCCTGCATAAAGCGCTGCAGCGGCAGCTCCGGTCAGCGGAAAGGAGACAGCTATGAAGGAGCCGAGCAAAGGCGGAGGATTCTGGAATAATCTGCGGCAAGGCGGAATGCCCTCAGCCATCGCTTCCATGAGGGGCGGAGAATCGGCGCAGCAGACAGCCCAGCAAATGGCCTTTATCCGTTCCCTGATGCGCGAGAAGCGGCGTCCCGAGGTGCTGCATACTCCGCTGTCTGAACTGGAGACGGTAATATTCGATCTGGAGACTACGGGCTTCTCCCATCAGGGAGGGGACGAGATTATGTCCATCGGGGCGATCCGGGTAGTAGGGGAAGAGATCAAGTCAGAGGAATGTTTCTATACACTGGTGAACTGCGGGGCAACGATTCCTGACAATATTACGAGACTGACCGGAATTTCAGCCGAGATGACCTCCTCTGCTCCGCCGCTGATGGATGGCCTGCATAACTTCATGTCCTTCGTCGGGCAGCGGGTGCTGGTGGCGCACGGAAGTGCCCATGATAAGGCATTCCTGAACGCTGCCTTATGGAAGACCTCCAAGGTCCAGTTAACCCACCGGGTGCTGGATACGATGATGCTGGCCCGCTGGCTGGAGCCGCACCGCAGCAATTACACGCTGGATGAGCTGCTGGCGATCCATGAGATTCCTATTGAGGGCCGCCATCATGCGCTGGAGGATGCCAAGATGACGGCGAAGCTGTGGGTAGCTTACATCCGCCAGATCTTACAAAAGAATCAGGTAGATACGCTAGGCGACTTGTACGCCTATCTAAGCAGGACCTGAGGGCTATTGTATAAGACTATCCGGATTGCAGTGCAAAGCGGGGACTCATTAAGGTATAGCAGGAAGGCGGCGGGTCCGGCGCTACGTTGCGTATCGGCCTTAGGGCCAATACACATGCCACCCGCTGCGGCAGCGCCAGCAGCTGTCCGCAGGTCTCCTGTGGCAGCCGGGCAGCAGAAGCTTCCCCAGCCTTTGCTGTACGGAAGAGTCCGGTCTGAACAGCCGGAGGCTTCCTTGGCCGCTGTCAGCTTTACCCCTCTCTCTTCATGGGATTTCGTCTTTGACGGAATCCTCTTTTTTATGAATTACGTTTGAAACTGGAGCAAGTGGGGGTACAATAGAGAAAAATCCTCCATGAAAAGGATCTGAACTCTATGAAAGCAGTCCATAAACGGAATGTAACGATTCTGGCCTTGATTGTTTTTCTGGCCGTTCTTGCCATAGAACATAAAATGAAATCGGAGCCTAAGGCGGTTGCAGTCCTGCAGCAGACGGCGGAACCGGAGATTGGTGCCTCCGCCGGACTTAAAGCGCCTCCTTTTACAGTGCAGGAAGGGGATAAGCAATATGGGGTCGATGGGGCAAGGGAGAAGCCGGTCATTCTTAACTTTTGGGCCTCCTGGTGCGATCCTTGCCAACAGGAGGCTCCTGAGCTGAATAAGCTGGCTATGAAATACAGCAAGGTGCTGGATGTCTACGGAATTAACGTGGCCAGCCAGGATTACAAGCCTAATGCGGAACGCTTCGTCAAGAAGTACATGCTGACCTTCCCGGTGATGTATGATCTGAAGGGCCAGATCTTCGACAAGTATAACGGGGCGGTGTTCCCGACCAATGTATTGATTGATAAGAATGGGATAATCAGCGAGATTATTCTGGGGGTCCTGAGCGCAGAGGAATTGGAGAAAAAGATTATCGCGCTGACCGGCTCTTAGCACAGGCGATCAGCCCCATAGTGAAAAGCCCTCCTGCGCGGAAAAAGTTCCGCATCGGAGGGCTTTTTGGAGTAAATAGAGCGAAGCCATAGAGGTCAGTGATTGACCAAACCTCTCGGTTCACTGCTGGCAGGAATGCCCTGGTCCAGTGAGATCTGTCCCAGAAGGGCATAGCGCATGGAATCGACCAGAGCCTCCCAGCTCGCTTCGATTACGTTGCTGGATACGCCTACGGTGCTCCAGGTGTCGCTATAGTCCTTGGATTCAATCAGTACGCGTACCTTCGCGGCTGTCTGATCCTGCTCATCCAGCACGCGGACTTTATAGTCGGAGAGGTGCATGTCTTTAAGCTGCGGGAAGTAGGTCTGCAGCGCCTTGCGCAGCGCATTATCCAGTGCGTTGACCGGTCCGTTGCCTTCGGCGGCCGTGTACAGGCTCTCGCCGCCGACCTTCAGCTTGACGAAGGCTTCGGAGACGACAGGGCGGCCGGCGGTTTTCTCAACCAGCATCTTGAACGATTCGAAGGTGAACAGCTCGTTCATCTCACCGGTCGCTTCCCGGAGCAGCAATTCAAGCGAAGCATCCGCGCCTTCGAACTGATACCCCTGATGTTCAAGATCCTTGATCTTGTCAATCACCTTGCGCGCCTGCTCGCTGCTTGGATCAAGGCTGAGTCCCATTTCCTGAGCCTTGGACAGCACATTGCTCTGTCCCGCAAGCTCGGAGACGAGGACACGCTGCTTATTGCCGACCAGCTCAGGGGCGATATGCTCGTACGTTCGTGAATCGCGTAATATGGCGGATACGTGAATGCCGCCCTTGTGGGCGAAGGCAGCTGTGCCGACATAAGGCTGATTCACCGGCATGTTCACATTGGCGACCTCGCTGATGAACCGGGCTGTGTTGGTTAACTGCGGCAGGGAATCGCCAGGGATACAGTGATAGCCCATCTTCAGCTGCAGTGTTGGAATGATGGAACACAGATTGGCATTGCCGCAGCGCTCGCCATAGCCGTTAATGGTCCCCTGGACCTGCCGGACACCGGCGCCGATTGCGCTCAGGGTGTTGGCAACCGCAAGCTCACAATCGTTGTGTGTATGAATACCGAGCGATGCTTCCGGGAGCAACACACCAATGCTTGTCACAATATCATGAATCTCATGCGGCAGAGTGCCGCCGTTCGTATCGCACATCACCAGCCAGTCTGCTCCGGCCTCGCGGGCACGGGTGAGAACAGCGGCAGCGTAATCAGGGTTGTTCTTGAAGCCGTCGAAGAAATGCTCTGCATCGAAAATGACCTCAAGCCCCTTGTGCTTCAAATAAGAGATGGAATCGCCGATCATGGCCAGGTTCTCTTCCAGAGTGGTCTGCAGGGCAGTATGAACATGGAAATCCCACGATTTGCCCACCAGGGTAGCCGCCGGAACGCCAGCGTTAATCATCCGCTGCAGCCCCTCGTCCTGCTCGGTTACCGTGTTCTTTCGCCGGGTGCTGCCGAATGCGGTAATCTTGGCATTCAGATGAAGCTCCTGGACTCTTTTGAAAAATTCGATATCCTTATTGTTGCTGCCCGGATTGCCGCCTTCAATATAATGGACACCCAGATCGTCGAGTTTCCTGGCAATCTTCAGCTTGTCATCCGCCGACAGACTGATCCCCTCGCCTTGTGTTCCGTCGCGCAGGGTAGTATCGAAGATGGAGATAGACTTAGACATGAGTGTCCTCCTAAAAGTGTTATTAGCCTTCGCATAGGAAATTAATTTTTATATTATAGCATTTTTACGCGGGAAAGTAACAAAGAACTTTTCACCCCGCTGTCTCAAGCGGCTCTATAGCAAGTTGACCTCCCGCCGGGGTAGAGGTATGCTGACAATAACAATGGAACCCCGAAGATAAGAAGGTGGATACCATGCAGAGTGTGGATCAATATTATCCGGCAAGCGGCAGGGTTATTCTGCATGTGGACATGAATGCCTTTTACTGCTCTGTGCATGAGGCGGAAGATCCGGAGCAATATAAAGGCAAGGCGACAGCGGTGGCGGGCAGCGTGGAGGCTAGAAGGGGAATTATCGTCACCTGCTCTTACGCTGCGCGGAGGCTAGGCATCTCCACCGGCATGCAGGTGCAGAAGGCGCTGCGGATTTGCCCGTCTTTAATGCTTATTAAGCCGGATTTCCATCTATACCGCAAATACTCCAATGCATTCATGCAGATTGCCTACAGCTATACTCCGCTGCTTGAAGCGGTCTCGATCGACGAATGCTATCTCGATATCACCGGCTCCCGCCAATTCGGAACGCCGCCGGAGATTGCCGAGGCGATACAGCGCCGGATTATGGAGGAGCTTGGTCTGCCCTGCTCCATCGGGATTGCCCCCAACAAGCTGCTGGCGAAGATCGCTTCCGATCTGAAGAAGCCCAGCGGCATCTCCGTGCTGCGGCTGCGCGATGTGCCGTCCGTGCTGTGGGACAAGCCGTGCAATGAGATGTTCGGCATTGGCAGCAAGACGGCCGAGAAGCTGCGTAAGCTTGGCATCTACAGCATCGGACAGCTGGCGGCCGCGGACGAGGCGATGCTGGTCGGCCATTTCGGCGTCATGGGTGCCTGGCTGAAGCGGGCGGGGAACGGGATTGATCACGGGATCGTGAATCCGCAGCGGGAGCAGAGCAAATCCATCGGCCATACAACCACGCTGCCGCATGATGTAGTGGGGCTGGCTGAGGCGCGCCCGATTCTGCTGAACCTAAGCGATCAGGTCGCGCGGAGGCTGAGGAAGCAGGGGCTGGTCGCAGCGGGGGTACAGCTGACGATCCGCACGCCGGATATGAGGACGATTACCCGCTCCCGCCAGCTAGAGGCTCCCACGGAGAGCGCCGAGGACATCTATAAGGTGGCATGCGACCAGTTCGCGCGCAACTGGAAGGGCGATAAGCCGGTGCGGCTGCTGGGGGTAACGCTCCAGGGGCTGATACCCAAAGAGGAGTCGGCCATTCAGCTGGATCTGTTCGACTACGAACGGCAGCCGAAGAAGGAATCGCTCAATAAGGCGATGGATATGCTGCGCAACAAGTTCGGCGAGAATGCGGTGCTGACCGCAGGGATGCTGAGCGACAGCCACTCGGCGCGGCTGCGTAATCATAAGGAGCGGGGCACCTCGCTGCAGAAGGACAATCTGGGCGGCGCAGACAAGGATATAGACTGAGTTAAGGCCCGCCATCAGCCGCCTGGAGCACCGCAGAGAATGAGGCAATAATGTCAACACATTGAAAATTCATTGAAATTGTATCCTATTTATATTAATATGAGAAAAATAACAGGCTGCGACTGCAGGCTGTATAGTTAAGCGGGAGGCAGAGAAAAAATGGCTAAGTACACTTGGGTCGAGAAGGACACATGCATCGCTTGTGGTGCTTGTGGCGCGACGGCCCCTGATATTTTTGATTACGATGATGAAGGTTTGGCAGAAGTGATCTATGAGAACGACGGCAACCACGGTAATGTAGTGATTCCGGACGACTTGTTCGATGACCTGCAGGATTCAGCTGACGGATGCCCTACAGATTCCATTAAGATTGCAGATGCACCTTTCAACAAAGAGGGCTAAGCTTCTGCCGTCTACATAAAGACATCTCCGGTCCGCAATAAATGCGGCTTGAGGTGTCTTTTTTTGCATTCCTTGCCGATATAAAATAGAAGATACATACGCATACATAACCATATAACCAAAAGCGGGAAGGATCGGAGGGGGACTTAAGGATCGGCTGGAGCGTAAGCGGCCGGAGGTGAGAGGGGTTCCCCGCAGTGACGACTGAGCTTAAAGTGGAGGCCAACATGAAGAATGCTCAGCATCTAAAAGCCTATGTACAGATGCATCCGGATAATAAGATGGCATGGTACTTGCTTGGTAAGGAATACTATAAGAACGGCCAGTATGGAAAAGCGAATTACTGTTACAATCAGGCCGGGGAAGTGTATGAGGCTTTTGAACGCAGCAAGGTGCCGGCGGAAATGCTGCAGCAGTACGAGGAAGGGCTACTGGAATCGGCCCGGGAACGGCAGACCGCGAGGCTCAGGAAGCGCCGGGTGCTGCTTGCTCTAATGCTGCTGCTGCTCATGCTTATTCCGGCTGCCGTCGCACCGGGAATTCAGCCGGAGAGAGCGGGTACCGCTGCGCCAGCCGCGAATATTTCAGCCGTGCTGCCGCCGGAGAGCGCCGAAGAGACACAGGTGAGTCCGCGAGAACCGGCAAGTCTGGATTTCACGGCTGTCGCGGCGGATGCTGCTACGGGAGGCGGGGGGCTGGCAGCCATCCTGAAGTCTGCCAAGACGCCTTCCGCCACCGCACTGCTCAGTATGAAGCGCTCGGGCAAATGGCTGCTGTGGAAGAAAGGGCTGCCGCTGGAGGCTACCCTTGCTAAGAGCGGTGAAGGGCGTATAGTCTATCAGTCCTATAATCAGGCAGCGTGCGCTTGCCAGCCGCCGGATCCGGCGGAGCTTAAGCAGCAGGGGCTGAACTGGCAGAAGCAGCAGGAGGAGCTTGCTGTGCTCTGGAGTGCGCTGCGTGCGTACAAGAACAGCAAGGGAGCATACCCCGAAGTGGTACAGGAATTAGTGAAGCCGTTCCCGGCGAACGTGCTGGGCGGCATCACCCCGCTGATGAAGGAAGCCTTCGCACCGCTGCGCAGTGCCGCACGGGGAGAGGCGCCGCTGCTCTCTGCATCTCCACAGCCGTCAGGAGGCCAAGAGGCAGGTACTCCGGGGCAAGAGCAGACAGGCGGACGTCCGGCGGCGGGGCCGGGGGAGAAGCTTTTTTTCAAACAACCGCTTGCTATCATTGTTGATAAGCAAAACTACCGTCTGGCGGTCACCAGCGGAAATGTGATTGTACGGAATTATCCTGTGGGACTCGGCGGAGATAAGACACCTGAAGGAGAGTTCTTCATTAAGGATAAGGTCGTGAACCCGAACGGGCGCGATAACGGGGAATTCGGCAGCCGCGGTATGCAGCTCTCGGACAGTAATTATGCAATTCATGGGACGAATGAGCCGGATAGCATCGGCAAGGATGAGTCGCTGGGGTGTATCCGGATGAGCCGGAAGGATGTGGAGGAGCTGTTCGCGATGGTGCCGATGGGCACGAAGGTTCAGATCAGTCAAGGGGTTCTGCCTGAGGAGCTGGTCGTACCGGAGGAACGTTTCCCTTCGGATTCGCCCCGCAATCAGACCAACCCCCACAAAGTGTACCATTGGCTGAACTAATTCCCGACTAAGATAAATAAAACGGCGATAAGCGCAATCAGCAGTACCAGACTGGCGCTGATCCACAGAATGGCTTTGCGGTTCACTTCTTCTTTTTTCTGCTGGAGTGTAGGAGGCTTACGTTTGGTTGACATTATGTCACGCTTCTTTCTCTCTTAGTCTGTGATAACCCTTACATGTGAGGATTGGCGGCGGTGTATTGAACTTGTGCCCGCTCCTCTATTCTAGTCTGGATGAAAAGACAAGTCTAGCTGCAATCTCTTGCGGCAGGACTGGATTGCCGAAGCCTTAGTCTATACAGAGGAATACCGGCTGGAGTATCATAAGGAAGGTTTCATGCTGGAGCCTGAAGAACACAGAAGCAGGAGTGATGCTGCCATGGCAAGCAGATCCAAAAGCGGAATTCCGGTGCTGCTATACCGCTATGCAGGTCCCCGGAGGAATATAGGGTTCACCTTTTCCCGGTATAATTTGAACATGGAAGAGGGCGGGAGTGCACCTGAAGAGATGCTGTTTATCTATGAAGAGGACTTCGAGTATCTTAAGCCTGCGGTGGCCAGGGTGTTCCCTGTAGCCAATCCCTTCACTGGAGAAGAGCAGACATCGCTGGACCCGTGCTGGGAGAATCCTATTCCAAAGAGCTTGTGGGAGTCCATCTTGTCTGAGCTTGAGCAGCAGCGGGTTAGAGACTCTGAACTACAGGATTTCCTGAACCAGTTCATAAGCTGGGCAAGGAATCACCTGCGGACTGCGGACGGAATTGAAATTACGGGGAATCTGTGAATTGGCGGCGGCGTCAAGGAAGTGCGGCAAGGCGGGGACAATTGCTGCGGCAAAAAACTTTTCTTTTCCCCCGGAAACGGATAAAATTAAGAAGAAATCTATAGATACGGGAGTCGTCATGTCAATTGTGGTTCCCTTGAAGGAGCGAGAACGGTGCTGTATCGACATTTTGGCAAGCCAATTTTCTTTAAAATGGATCCGGAGACGGCGCATCATCTCGTCATCGGGGGACTGAATAAAGCTGATCTGGTTCCCGGCGGGAGCGCAGCTATGCGCTTGATGTACGGGGTTCCTGAGACAGCTGATCTTGCAGTGGACCTGTTCGGGGTACATTTCCCGACCCCAGTAGGCTTAGCGGCAGGACTGGATAAGAATGCGGAAGCGGTAGGAGGATTCTCTTCGATCGGCTTCGGATTTATGGAGGTAGGCACGGTAACTCCGGTAGGCCAGCCCGGCAATGACAGTCCCCGGCTGTTCCGGCTGCTGCCTGACAAGGCGCTTATTAACCGGATGGGCTTCAATAATGAAGGCGCTGAGGCTATGGCTGAACGTCTCAAGAAGCTGAAGAAGCGCAGAATTCCGGTGGCGGTCAATATCGGACGAAACAAGGCCACCCCGAATGAATTGGCGCATGAGGATTACCGCAAGTGTATCCGTACGCTGTATCCGTACGGTGATTTTTTTGTGGTCAATATCAGCTCGCCGAATACCCCGGATCTCCGGAGTCTTCAGCATGGCAGCGAGCTCTCGAACCTGCTTAGCGAGGTTAAGGAAGAGATGGAGCTGCAGCGGGTCAAGACGGGCATCACGAAGGGGCTGCTGGTCAAGATCGCTCCCGATGTCGGTGACGCTGAGCTGGAATATATGGTACATACCATCACGGAAGCCGGAATGGACGGCATCATTGCGACCAATACGACACTCTCCCGTGAAGGGCTGCAGAGCGACAAAGCCGGTGAGACAGGCGGGCTGAGCGGCCAGCCGCTGCGCGAACGTTCTACAGAGATTATCCGCAGAATCTATAGCCAGACGGGCGGCAAGCTGCCGATTATCGGGTCGGGCGGGATCTTTACAGCCCAGGATGCTTACGATAAGATACGGGCGGGCGCCAGTCTGGTCGAAATTTATACAGCACTCATCTATGAAGGGCCGGAGGTTAACCGTAGAGTGCATGCCGGACTACGGCAGCTGCTGCGGCGGGACGGCTTCCAGAGGCTCCTTGATGCGGTAGGCGCTGATCATCACTGAAGGATGAATGGACAGGAGGACAAGGCGATGGACGTCAGGGACTGGGGAACTTTTCTGCTTCCTTATGAACAAACGGTGGAGGAATTGAAGGTTAAATTCAAGACGATGCGCTCCGAACTCAAGAAAAGGGAAGAATATACTCCAATTGAATTCGTTACCGGCCGTGTGAAGCGGCTGTCTAGCATACTTGAGAAGGCCAAACGGTTAAACGTAAAAATGGAGGATCTGGAAACGGGCATCGAGGATATCGCCGGCATTCGCATTATGTGCCAGTTCGTCGAGGATATCCGCAGAGTGGCGGAATACATCCGCGCCCGCAAGGACCTTGAAGTGTTATATGAGAAGGACTACATTACCAATTATAAGGAGAGCGGCTACCGCAGCTTCCATATGATAATAAGGTATCCGGTACAGACTGCACTGGGTCAAAAGATTGTACTGGCTGAAATTCAAATCCGTACACTGGCGATGAACTTCTGGGCAACCATTGAGCATTCGCTGAATTATAAATACCGGGAGAGCCTGCCCGATGAAATGCGGGTGCGCCTGAAGACGGCAGCAGAAGCGGCTTCCATTCTGGACAGCGAGATGTCCAGCATCCGGGAAGAGATTCTGGAGGCCCAGAAGACCTTCGAGGAGAACTCGAACATGACGACCCAATTGCTGAAGGCCATTCATCAACTGTATTTCTATCATCTTGTGAATGAAGCGATTGAGAGCCAGGAGCGGTTCAATGCGATCTGGCAGGCTCAGGATATGGATGCAATGAAGGACCTGCTGGATCATGTGCGCGAGCTGCTCTCGAATGCCAAGAAGGGCAGCGAGCCGGATGGCTTATGAACCGCTGTATCTGGCCTACCTCATCTACTTCAACCGGGACAGGGATTATTTCGAATGTCATGAGGTGCTTGAGGAATTATGGCTGGAAAAGCAGCGTGATCCGTTATACAAAGCTCTGCTGCAGGTGGCAGTCGGGCTGTACCATTTCCGTAATGCCAATGTGCGCGGCGGTCTGATTCTGCTGAAGCAGTCTCATGAAGTACTGGGCAGATATCCGGCGGTGACGCTGGGGATTGATTTGGGGAAGCTGGTCCGGGAAGCTGGGGAGTATGTTGCCCGTCTGGAGGCTTACGACGATCAGCCCTTTGATTATTATGATTTGACGATTAGCATCTTAGACCCCCTGCTGGAGGAAGAAGTCAGGCTGGCGGCTGAGTCTACTCCGCCTGTGCTGCCCCAGCGGCGTGGGCCGCAGCGGCCGGATAGACCCAGGCATAGGCCGGATGGCGCTTGACCATAGCAAGGTTACAACAGGAGCACCCGCAGGGGTGTTCCTGATTATTTGAGCGGGAGGAAGGCATCATGACAGCACAACTGCCCGGAGCTTTCGCAGAGCGTATGAAAGAGCTGCTGGGACCGGAATATGAGCAATTTGTAGATACCTATCAGCAGTCACCTTACGGGGGAATTCGGGCCAATACACTGAAAATAACGGTGGACGGGCTGCGGGAGCGTTCCCCCTTCACCCTGGAGCCGATTCCCTGGTGCCCTTCGGGGTTCTATACCGGAGAGGGAGCCAGACCCGGCAAGCACCCCTATTATCATGCGGGGCTGTACTATATTCAAGAGCCGAGTGCCATGGCCCCGGTTGAACTGCTGGACGTTCAGCCGGGGGACCGTGTGCTTGATCTGTGCGCAGCCCCGGGCGGCAAGTCTACCCAGATTGCTGCCAAGCTGCAGGGCGAAGGCCTGCTGATTTCGAATGACCTGCATCCTGAACGGACGAAGGCGCTCGCGAAGAATTTGGAGCTGTACGGCGTACGGAACGGCATTGTACTGAACGAGCGCCCGGAGCGGATTGCGGCGGCCTTTCCCCGCTTCTTCGACCGGATTCTGATCGACGCGCCGTGTTCCGGTGAAGGCATGTTCCGCAAGGACGAGGATATGGTCAGACAGTGGGAGCCGGGAACCCCGGACAAATATGCGGAGATGCAGCGGGAGATTTTGCGGGCCGCAGCGACGGCGCTGAAACCGGGCGGAACGATGGTCTACTCGACATGCACCTTCGCGCCGGAAGAGGACGAGGAGTTGGTGGCCAGGTTCCTGTCCGGGCATCCGCAGTTCTCGCTGGTTCCCGTAGGCGGAACCGGCCCGTTCGCTGCGGGCCTCAGTCCATTGCTGGGTGCGGCGCGGCTGTGGCCGCATAAGGTCAAGGGGGAAGGGCATTTCATGGCGGTACTGCGCCATGATGGAAGTGGCGGAGCGGAGAGTGAGGCATTTGAGGCCGGTGCAGCAGAGAATGGAGCTACGGTGACAGACACTTTAGAGAACGTAAAAGCAGGAAATGATCTTAACGAGAGAAGTCTGTCCGCTGCGCCCCGGAGCAAGGCTGGCAAAACAGACTTTCATAGTAAGGCAGTTCCCGGTAAGGCAGATCACGGCCGGGGCGGCAAGGGAGGACGCGGATCTGGACACGGCTCCGGCTCTGGTAGAGCCGGAACGGGTCCAGGTCCGCAGTCACAGCGAACTGGCGGGGAAGCGATAGCGTTCGCGGTCTATGCGGACTTTATTCAAGAGCTGCTGGGGACACAACCGCCCGGACATGCCATATGGTTCGGCGACCATCTATATATATCCCCGTTGCCGCGTGAAGCGCTGGACGGTCTGAAGACAGTTCGGCCGGGCTGGTATGTGGGGCAGATCAAGAGCGGAAGATTCGTTCCCGGTCATCCGCTCGCTACAGCACTGCGTCCTGAGGAATGCAGCCGCTGGGTATCGCTATCCAGCGCCGGCGGGGAAGCAGTCTCCTACCTGAAGGGGGAGACCTTGTCAATCCCCGTAGAGCGCTTGTCGATTAAGGAAGGACATGCTTACAAAGGTTATACCCTCGTCTGCATCGATGGCTTCAGCGCAGGCTGGGGCAAATGGCAGGAAGGGCTACTGAAGAACGAATATCCCGCAGGGTGGAGGTGGACTTAGAATATGGCTACAGGAGGAACTGCGAATAAGAAGCAACGGATTGACAAGGTGCTGTCCCACATGGGGATCGGCTCGCGCAGTGATATCCGCAAGCAGGCCAAGCAGGGCCTGATCACAGTAAATGGAGCTGTCGTCAAAGACAGCGGATTCCACGTAGACACGCAGCATGATCGCATAGAGGTTGGCGGGGAGCCGGTCCTCTACCGGGAATTCATTTATCTGATGATGAATAAACCGCCGGGTGTATTATCCGCTACCGAGGATAAACGGGACCGCACGGTTCTGGATCTGCTGAAGCAGGAGTATGCGCTGTTCGAGCCGTTCCCGGTCGGGCGGCTGGATAAGGATACCGTGGGTCTGCTGCTGCTCACGAATGACGGCAAGCTGGCACATGAGTTGCTGTCCCCGCGTAAGCATGTCCCCAAAACCTACGAGGCCACTGTCGAGGGTGAGGTCGATGCAGCGGATGTGGCTGCTTTTGCCGAGGGTGTGGAATTGGAGGATGGTTATGTGACCCTGCCTGCGCAGCTTAGCATTCTAAGCAGAGAACGGGGCAGCCGCGTGCTGTCGTATATCTCACTCACCATTACGGAAGGCAAATTCCATCAGGTGAAGCGGATGTTCGTGGCTGTCGGGAAAAAGGTAGTGTTCCTGAAACGGGTGTCGATGGGCGAACTGAAGCTGGACGAGACGCTGCCCGAGGGAGCTTGCCGGGAGCTCACGGCCCGTGAGCTTACGCTGCTGCGCGGCGGCGGGGCTGCGGAATAGAGGTATACTATACAGAGATAGGATGATGGGGTATGAAATACAAACTGATTGCACTGGATGTAGACGGAACATTGCTGAATGATGATCATCAGCTCAGTGAAGAGAACAAAGCGGCGATTGCCGAGGTCACGCGCCAGGGCGGGCAGATTGTACTCTGCACAGGGCGCAGTCCGCAGAATTCGATTCCTTTTATGGAGGAGATGGGCTTGTCAGGGTATGTGCTGGGCCATAACGGAGCGGCTACGGTGAGTGTCAAGGACCGTAAGGTACTGCACCAGTATGGGCTGGACGCCAGAGGGCTGGACCCGTATATCGCCTATTGCCGCGAGCGTGATATCCATTTCGATGTGAACACAGCGTTTGAGATGTATGTGGACAATGTGGAGAACCTGACGAAGGAAGCCCACTATATGTATGAGCATTTCCGGATTATGCCTGCATCTCTTCCAGCCTGGGAGGACTTCCGCGAACCGATTGTGAAATTCACTGTGTTTACACAGTCCGATATTCTGGATGAAGCGCAGCGGGAGTGGGCTACTTGGGGAGAGCAATACAACATTCTGCGCAGCGGAGAGTTCTTCGTCGATTTGATGCACCCGGAATCCTCCAAAGGCAATGCCCTGAAGCATCTGGCAGCTGAGCTTGGCATCCCGCAAGAGCAGGTGCTGTCGATCGGCAACTATTACAATGATATCTCCATGCTGACTTATGCCGGTCTGGGTGTGGCGATGGATAACTCTCCGGTGGAGGTCAAAGCAGCCGCAGATGTAATCACCGGCACCAATAATGACAACGGTGTGCGCGATGCGCTGGTGAAGTATTGTTTGTCTTCCTAACTGCTGTCCGCAGCCCGTTGTTCTTTACCAGGATGAACATTCAGCGTATCTAATCTTCTCGGCTAAGTAGCGAACGACCAAAAATGCAAAAGGGCGATCCTCGAATAACGGAGAATCGCCCCTTTTTTGCCGCTTAAAGCTTTTAAGAAGCTACTTTACTTCAAGTCCGACAATGATAATTGAATTTCGCTGAAGCTTCTGAGGTCGTTCTCATCAGTCTGATTTGCACGTTGAAGAAGTCCCTGAAGAATTATTTCTTGGGATTTATGGTCTTTGATAATTAGTTCTTGCTCTGCATTCTTAGTATCGTATCGTTGGAAGGCATCAATAATGGTTTCGCTTCTATCCAGTTGGTCATTAATATCCTGTATTGATTTTTCTTTAGGGGTCAGCTCTTCATTTGTAGGACGGATAGATTCAGTGACTGGAAATTTTGTTGCATAATAGAATACTTGATCGTCAGAAGCCTTTAAACTCGTGACCACAGATGGAGCGATATTCAGATTACTTGCTTGTTGGTCTATTTCATCTCTTGGTATTTCTATGATCCCACATTCAGCTTTTTCCTCAGGAGTCATCATTCCTGGGTTCCAGTCTTTGTCTTGTATCGCAGCAGACTTAGCTAAACTATTACTACTTCTTGCTGTACCAGCAGTCAGGTTATAATAACGTTTCCCCGCGGATAACACCTCGTATCCAGTGCCCAATAGCATATATTCAGCAGAAAGTTGCGAGGTTGTATTTGCAGGGACATCAGCACTAAACCAAAAAAATTGGCCAGTATCAGCAATGTCGGTTGACCAATTCCACTGACGAGTTAATGCTGAAGCACTAGTTGTATTACTGTCAGAAACATTGCGTAATGAAGCAATGAGACTACCAGTGTTATAAAGAAAACCGCTCATGGGAGTAAGGAGGAATGTAGAAAAATTTAATACTGCATAGGCTGCATTGTAATATCCTGGTAGGTTAGATCCTGAAGATTCGGGAGCAGAACCGATAAATGCTGGGTCTGTATATGAATTAAGTGCCATATTACTTGGGTTTTGTGTGTTTTTTATCTCCATTCTTGCTATTTGGATCCTATTATTTATAGGTATGGGAGGGCTTGTGGTAGCTCTGCTGGCCCCTGTGCCCGCGAATCTGAAATCGAAATGCCATCTATTTATTGTACCAAGCCATGTTGCCCCCATAAATCCAATTGACGAAGAAGCAGCAATTTTGTTAGCACCAGTAGTGTAAGGCCAATTAATTGAATTACTAGCGTCTACATGACTTACGGGAGTATCATATGCGTAAGCCATTCCTGTGGGTACTAGAGTTAGAGATAAAACGAGTGCTACACGAATGGATTTGCGTGCTGACATTCTGAATTTAATCATCTAACATCTCTCCTCATTAATCCTTGCTCTCAGCTTTCACAGAGATTGGGATTTTAATTGAATTGACGCCTATCGACCTTACGCCGTCTTTTGTATCGGAGCCAACGGAAACCATAATATTGAAATTCTCCGAAGGTAAAATTGTTTTGCTATCGGATACTAGATCAATAATTATCATTCCACTTCCACCGCCTGCCGGGTTTTGTAGATTTGTAACACCGACTTCAACCTTATTTCTCCATTCATTGCCTAGGTTCATGTCAGTTTCAGATGCAAATGGTTGTAATGAAGTTTTTTGATTCTCGGGGTAATCGCTTAGAATATTGGTGATGTACCATTTCTTCGGAATGTAGATAGTCATTCCACCGAAATCTTTAGGATCAATTTCAAACGACGCAACAATTCGCATGTGTTTGGCCACTGCTTTTTCGCCCCACACAAAAATCGATCCTGTTGCTGATGTGTTTTGCTGTGCAGTTTTGGATCTGATGCTAAATTGCTTAGTGGCCACAACCCCATTATTTACTACGGTATAATCAGAGAGCTTCTCGTGAGTAAAAAAACGTTGCAATATTATGATAGCCACGACAACTACAACCGCAGAGCACACAACCAAAATCTTGTTTTTAGACGATTTCAGAATGATCCCTCCGATACTACAAATATAAATAATCACCTGCATTGTAACAGGTAGGGCCTAAGTGGATATTCCATATTTTATCATTGTTTAAATTTGAGAAATATAGGTATTTAATACCAACAATTGTCGAATTTCGAGGAATGAAGAGGTATAAGTAGGGAACAGCAGGAATATAGCGGAGCTAGATGGCGAAAACATAGAGCATGATTCGGTGCCATGAGGCTCCTAGTTATAAAAAAACGGTTTTATAATTTTTATCACGCACGATCAGGAAAATCGAAAAAGCAGCCTGCCCCCATTAAGGGAGCGGGCTGCTTGAGGTCCGTGTGCTGTGCTGCTTACAGCGGAATTAGACGAACAACGAACGGGAAATGATTACGAGCAATATGAAGAGTACCAAAATCGCACCGGTCGAAGTGAAGCCTACACCTGCACCCATGTCTGATTCCTCCCTTGATTCATGTCTGTTCCCATTTGCCGGCACTTAAGTCCGGCGGATCTCCATGGGATAATGACATCATATGCGTAGGGAGGCTTCATGAACTGGTCAACTGCCTAAACCTCGTCAAGATGGGCTTTTAGAATCCGCAGGCCCTTGGGCAAATGATTCTTGAGCTGGCCTGAGCTGGCTTTGCCCCAGCCTACGGGCAAGCCGTCTACGGTCACCAGGGTCCAGCCATGCAGGCTTGGCGGAACCGGCAGACTCTCCCCGCGCAGCCAGGCCTGGATCTCCGGGCCTTCCGCAGGCATATCATAGCTGCGCGCCGCCTGATCCGGCTGGAGTGCCATGGCCAGAGCGTGGGCAGGCTCGATCCGGTTCTTCTTAAGATGGGCAATATGCAGTCCGGCACGCGGTACCTTGAGTCCGTCCAGTATCCCGGTATGCAGCCGCTCGCTGAACACCTCAGGCAGCAGATACAGGGATTCGCCGAATAGAAGCGGAACGCCGCGATCGGCGAATCCGGGTAGCTCTGCCTCTGCCCAGCTCATGAATTGTTGATAGGCCTCCCTAAGCGTAGCATTTGTCTTCGGACCATTACTGCCGCGTTCACCGCGCTTGTCTTTGCTTTTACGTGGAGCAGAATCTGTCTGGTCAGCGGAAGCAGCCTTGTGCAGCAGGGCCACGAAATGCCCTTCACCCCGCTCCAGGTGCGGCCACAGCCGCTTCGTAACGATCAGCTCCATATCGGGATAGGTCTGCACGAAGCGCTCCATTGTCTCCTCATTCTCCTTGCGGTTGAAGGTACAGGTCGAATAGACCATATGACCGCCAGGCTTCAGCATCAAATACGCATCCTGCAGAATATCCCACTGTCTGGCTACACAGATCTCCACATGCTTCGGGGACCATTCGTCTATCGCCGCAGGGTCTTTGCGGAACATCCCTTCACCGGAGCAAGGTGCGTCCAGCATAATGCGGTCGAACACCTCAGGGAATCTTCGGGAGAGATCACCGGGAGCTGCGGAGGTAACCAGCGTGTTGCTTATGCCGAGCCGCTCTACGTTTTCGGCCAGGATTTTGGCCCGCTCCGGGTGGATTTCATTGGAGATGAGCAGCCCTTGACCTTGCATCAGTGAGGCGATATGAGTGGTTTTGCCGCCGGGAGCGGCCGCCAGGTCGAGAACGATCTCTCCGGGAAGCGGCTTCAGCAGCTCGGCTGCGGACATTGCGGAGGGCTCCTGAATATAATATAGTCCGGCGGTATGATAAGGATGTCTTCCCGGCCGAACCGGGTCCTCATAGTAGAAGCCTGACGGACACCATGCTATCTGTGACAGGCCGAATTGTGAGATTGCCTTCTCCGCTGCGGCGTGGCCGGAAGGTGCACTGCTTTTTAACGTATTGAACCGCAGACCCTGGGTCCGCTTAGCAAGATAGCTCTCCAGAAAAGCGTCCGCCGTATCCCCCAGCATCTCTCTAATGTTAGCGGTGTAAGCGGCAGGCAGCTGTTCTTCATTCATCTTTCATTCTCCTCTAGTCAAAATCCAAGATAAGTAAAGCTGTCATCTTAGTTGCTGTTTCGGGTGGATACCGATAAAATTAAGATATGGAACCTTAGCGTACCTACACCTGTAATTGTACCCGTATTTATTATTGTACATATACACAACTATATCATAATTGCCGGCCTTCACCGTAAATAGGGCAATTGTAAAGGGAGATGTACCTATATGAACTTGCTGCAAGCGCTATTCTTCCCGCCGGAGCAGCCCGGTGGTGTATCTTCTATGATCCCTTATCTGCAGGAACGTTTCCGCTCGAGCCGCTGGGAGATGGATTTGTTCTGGCTGCCGAAGCGCATCCGGGGCAAGGGACGCGAAGACATCGTCTTCGAGACCTTCGACTGGACCGTGTACTTTGATAGTCCGGTTGTACAAAAATACATTCAGACCTACCGGGATTACATCTGGTGGACCAAGCTGCGCATGAGCAAAAATTATGATCTGATCCATGCCCATCATCCGATTGCGGGGCTGGCGATGAAGAGAATCTATCCTGATGTTCCCTTGATTCAGACGCTGCACTCCAGCTATGAGCGTGAATTGATTCTGAACGGGTTGATCCGCGAGGGGGGACCTGAGCATCAGTTCCTGGTCGCCATTTACCGGGAGCTGGAGCATGTGAGTGACCGGCTGATGACGGTTTCGCGTGCTTTTGCCGATTATATGACTCCTTATATTGAGCGGCCGGACAGCATCGGAGTGATCCCGAACGGATTCGACGAGAAGCGGTTCAAGCCTGTCCCGCATGAGAATGAGATTCCGCAGCTGGTCACGGTTACCCGTCTGGTGCCGGCCAAAGGCATCGATATTCTGTTCAAGGCCTGTGCTGAGCTGAAGAAGCGGGGGCATGAATATGTGCTGCATATTATCGGTGACGGACCGAGCCGGGCGGAGCTGGAGAAGCTTGCGCAGGAGCTGGGTATATATAATGAGACTATTTTTTACGGCTATACGCTGCATCCTGAGGAATTCATGCCGTTCTTCGATATCTTCGTATTGCCTTCGCGGGCGGAGGCGTTCGGTTCGGTATTTGCCGAGGCTGCGCTGAGCTGTCTGGCGCTGGTCGGGACTAATGTGGGCGGCATTCCCGAGCAGATTGAGGACGGGGTGAACGGGCTGCTGGTGAATCCGGATGATGAGTTAGGACTGGCAGATGCTCTGGAAAAAGTAATCTCTGACCCCGGCTACCGCTATGAGCTGTCACGCTCGGCTTGGGATAAAGCAAAGAGCCTCTATTCCCTGACCCGTGTAGCCAATGAGCTGAAGAAAACCTATCTGCAGTTTCAGCCGGGAATGAAGGGGTGAGGCTATGATTCCTTTTCGTTTCCTGCATGCAGCGGATCTGCATCTGGACAGCCGGTTCGCCGGTCTGTCCCATCTCCCGCAGGATATCCGCTCCTATCTCCGGGAGTCCACCTTCGCCGCCCTCGGGCGGCTTGTTGGCGTAGCCACGCTGCAAAAGGTAGATTTCGTGGTCATTAGCGGCGATGTCTACGATGTCTCGGATGCTTCGCTTCAGGGGCAGCTCCGGTTCCGGGAGGCTCTGGAGGAACTCGGACGCCACGGAATTCAGGTATTCCTGATCCATGGTAACCATGATCCGCTGGACGGCCCGCGTCTTAGCTCGGCGCCGCCTGCCCATGTTACGGTATTCGGCGGCAGTGAGCCGGAGCGTGTTACCGCCCGCCGCCGGGAAGACGGGAAGGAGGTAGCGGTGATCAGCGGCATCTCTTACCCGACCTCCAAAGTTACTGAGAATACCGCTCTGCGTTTCAGCCGTCAGCCGGGCAGCAGCCTGTTCCACATCGCTCTGCTGCACGGTAATGTGGAGGGAGATCTCCAGCATGAGACTTACTCCCCGTGTACCCGGAAGGATCTGATTGGCAGGGGCTATGACTATTGGGCGCTGGGGCATATTCATAAGCGGAGTATTCTGCATGAGCATCCGCCTATCGTCTATCCGGGCAACATTCAAGGAAGAAGCATTAAGGAGACCGGGCCAAAGGGCTGTTATACGGTTGATGTCAGTGCAGAGGGTGCAGTCCGGCTGGATTTCCATGAACTGGACAGTGTACGCTGGCAGGTCCGCGAGCTCTCGATTGAAGGGCTCACTGACGAGGCAGAGTGGACCCTGGCTGTAGAGAATGCAGTGGAGGATATCCGTAGAGAGACTCCGCAGATGATGTCTGTGGTCAGGTTCCGCCTGACCGGGCGGGGCGATATACATAAGGTGCTGGCTGAGAAGGGGGCGGCGGATGATCTGCTGACCGAGCTGCAGCGGCGGGAAACTGTGCGCGCGGTACGTAAGGAATATGCGGGTTTGGTCTGGACAGAGGGCTTCTCCATCGAAACAGGACTTGCGGTTGACCGGGAGCACTTGCTTCTGGAGGACAGCTTTCTGGGTGAAATGCTGCGGCTTGCCGGGCGCAGTGGCGGGAATGCCGCAGAGCTGGACGAGCTGGTTGCTACTGCGCTGAAACCGCTGATGGAGAATCAGGAGCTGCGCAGGCTGCTATTATCCGTAGGAGCCGAAGAGAAGCAGGAATGGCTGAGAGGTGCAGCGGAGCTGGGAATCACCCTGCTGAGCGGACTGGAAGAGCCCGGCGGGACGCTGCTGAATGCTGAGGAGGCTGGCAAGGCGTATTCTGCTGAGGGCAGTGAAGCAGGGCTGGAAGGCACTGGACGGGCGCGGGAAAATGCGCCGGCGGATGCTGGCGGATGGGTGATGAGTAAGAACACTGCCGGGGATACCGGAGATAGTGATGGACAGCAAGACCGGGAGGTAGAGGAATGAAGATCGATTCATTGCGGATCGGCGGCTACGGAAGGCTGGCTCAGCGGGACATCGGACTGAATGAAGGGGTTACGGTTCTGTTCGGACGCAACGAGGCTGGTAAAAGCACGACCCTGCAGTTCATCCGTGCCATGCTGTACGGCATCCCCAGCCGGGGGAATCCGGCTGAACGGTACGAGCCGCTGCAAGGAGGGACGCACGGCGGAGTGCTGGAAGCAAGGGATGAGTCCGGTGCATTATGGACCATCCGCCGGTATGCTTCCGGCGGCGCAGGGCCGGGCAGAGCGGAGAAGCTGCATATTGCACTCCTCCATCCGGATGGCCGCACGGAGGAGCTGAATCAGGCGGAGCTGGAGCGGCGTCTGCTTGGCGGCATCTCCCGCAGCATGTTCCGCCAGCTGTTCGCTGTCTCGCTTGACGAGCTGCAGGAGCTGAGTGCCTTGCAGTCGGGGGAGATGAGCAGCTACCTGTTCCATGCCGGGATGGGCGGCGGCGGGGAGATTATGCGGGCCGAGAAGCGTCTGGTCCAGGAGGCCGAGAAGCTTTACAAGCCGCGCGGCAAGGTCCAGGAGGCGGCCAGGATTCTACAGTCTATCGGGAAGCTGGAGCAGGAGGTAGCGGAGAGCCGCTCTTATCTGCCGAGATATAACGGGAACACGCTGGCCCTGGAAGCTGCGGAGCAGCAGCTGGAGCAGATGAAGCTGGACCGCGAGCTCGCCGGAGCAAGGCTGATGAAGCTGCGCAAGGCGCAAGACATCCGGGAGCTGTGGCTGAAATGGAGCGAAGGCCGGCTGGAGCTGGAGGAGCTTCCTGTGATTGCTTCATTCCCGGACAACGGGGCGGAACGCTGGAGGTCGCTTACAGCCGATCTGCGCAGCTTGCAGGGTGCAGGGTTCCGGCTGGAACGGCTTACAGCAGAGCTTACCGCAGAGCTTGCGGCGAAGCCGCCTGATCCTCTGCTTGCGGAGCAGGGGCCTGCGCTCGAAGCGCTGGACCGCAGCCGCAGCAGCTATGAGGACAAGCGGGCGGAGCAGCAGCGGATTCAGGCGGAGCTGACGGCCCTGCGGGAGCAGCTTGAACGCCTGCTGCGCAGCATTGGCGCAGGCTGGGATACCGCAGAGCTTGCGGGCTTCACCCCGGCCGCCGCGGACCGCGAGGCCGCGCGGCGTTACGCCGCCTCCTTTGCCGGATATGACCGGCAAATGGAGACCCGGGGCGCGGAGCTGCTGAGCCTCCGCGCCCGCAAGGCCGCCGCCGCTGCTGCGCTGCAGGCGGCCGAGCGCCTGCTGGCGCAGGAGCACGCCAGCGGCGCAGCGGACTTCGCGGGCCTAGCTGCGCGCAGCCCGCGTGAACTGGTGCAGCTCTGGGACGAGCTGCAGCAGGCCGCCGAGCGCTGGCGCGAAGCGCAGCTCGGCCCGGAAGGCGGCGCGTCAGCTCCGCGCCGCCAGGACACCGCCGGGGGCAGCCGCCCCGGCGATAACGGGCGCCGGGCGGCACGCTACCGGCGCTTCCTGCAGGCGGGCGCAGCGCTTACGCTGCTGCTGCCGCCTGCGCTGTGGCTGACCGGCGCACCGCCGGTCAGCGTATGGTCCGCGCTCGGCCTGCTGGCCGCAGCGGACCTGTGGCTCTGGGCCGCCCTGCGCGCAGCGGGGGCGGCGGGGTCCCCGCCGGAGCCCGGCGGCGGGGAGGCGGGCAATGCCGCAGCGGAGATGCTGCGGCTGCGCGGGCTGTTGCTCTCCGGCGCGGAGCGGGAGAGCGGGAAGGCGTCCAGCCCTGACGCAGGCGGGCTGGAGGCCGGGATGCGCGAGCTGCGCCGGCTGATGGAGGCCTGGGGCACCTGGCGCCAGCGCGTAGACCGGCAGGCGGCTGAGGCCGAGGCCTGCCGGACGGAGCTTGCGCAGCTGAGCGGACAGGAGCAGGTGCTGACCGGCGAGCTGGAGGAAGCGGAGGCCCGCTTCACGGAGCTGGCGGTACGCTACGAAGAATGGCTGCGTCAGCGGAGACTCCCCGAAGGGCTGTCGCCGGACGGCCTGCCGGATATCTTCGCCCTGGCAGAGCAGGGCCATGAGCTGCTGCGCCAGGAGGCCAAATGGTCTGCGCGGCTGAGCGGCTTGGCGGCGGAATGTGCGCTCTATGAGCAGGAAGGGTTGAAGCTGCTGGCGGCTGCTGGGACCGGACGGCTAGATTATATTCCCTTTATAGCTGAGCAGCACCCGCTCCCCGTCACCAATCCTACTCCCCTCACACCCGCTATTCTATCTGCTCCTCACCACCTTACCCCAGCCGCCCTCTTAACCTGGCTGGAGCTACGGAAGCGGGAGTGGGATCAGCTGAAGGCTGAGCTGCTGCGCGCAGAGAGTGTGGAGGCACGGCTGGCTGAAGTCCGGGAGGAGCTGGCAGCGAATCACAGGGAGCAGGCGGAATTGAACCTGCGGTGCTCGAAGCTGCTGGAGGAAGGCGGTGCTGAGAACGGAGAACAGTTCCTGCGCCGTTCCTCAGCGTGGTTGAGACGGATAGAGGTCACGCGGTCTGTGCGTCAATCGGAGCTGGCGATGTTCAGCGGATGGGATGACAAAGGCCGGGCAGAGCTGCTGAGTCTGCTGGAGCATCTGGACGCCAGGCGGCTTGCACAGGAGCGTCAGGCTGCGGAAGAAGCGGCGGCCGAGCTTGAAGAGGAGCGGAGCGCACTGCTTGAGCAGCGCGGCAAGCTGCTGCAGGAACGGGAAGCGTTGACAGAGCGCGGCAAGGAAGACACTGCCCTCCAGCAGCTGGAGGAGCAACGGGCGTCACTGCGTAATCTGGCGGGGCAATATGCGGTAACGGCACTGGCGGCCGAGCTGATGGGCCGGACGCGCCGGATCTATGAGCAGGAGAAGCAGCCTCAGGTGCTGCAGCTGGCCTCCGTGTATTTCTCGAAGCTCACGCACGGGGAATACCGCCGGATCGTGATGACGCTGGGGCATAAGGAGCTGAAGGCTGAACACAAGGATGCCGGACTGCTGGACAGCGGGCTGCTCAGCCGGGGAACCGCGGAGCAGTTGTATCTGGCGATCCGGCTGGCACTGGCAGAAACAATGAGCAGCAAGGTGAATCTGCCGCTGTTCTTCGATGATCTCTTCGTTAATTTCGATGAACACCGGCTTCACGCGGCCCTGGCTCTGCTTGGTGAGCTATCGGCTTCCCGGCAGATCGTTATGATGACCTGCCACCGCCACGTCGCCGAAGCTGTGGCGGGTATCATTCCTGCTGCAGCAGTTATTTCCGTGTAGTCCGGATGGCAGGCTTGATGCTGACAATCGTGATCCCCTGCTTTTTGCCGCCCGCACCTCCTGTTGGGGGCTTGCCCTGCCCTGGCGGCGGAGATATGGGGGAACGCACGAGCATGACCACCCATATCAGACACAGCGCGCCGAAGATCGGGTAGAAGATGCCCAGCAGCGAGCTGAAGCCGAATTGGCTGAACACATAGCAGATCAGCATTAGCAGCGGGGCGACCAGCGCAGGGGCAACCGGGAGACGCTGCTGGAGCTGTACGCTTACACCGTAGATCCCCGCAACGAAGGTGCTGAAGATTTCCATGAAGATCAGCAGCAGAAAAATCATCTGCACCACTGGACCCAGCCGGATGGCGATGCTTCCCATTGGAATCTCGAACTGCAGGATGCCCGGCATCTGCGAGCTCATGGCAAAATGGGCCGCCAGCAGCATGAAACCGATGCCCGCTCCGCCCAAGATACCGCCGCGCACCAGCGCATGTTCATCATCCGTATGACGGGCTAGCGGAACCAGCACAGCCTGGGCCATGCCAAGGTTGAACGAGGTATAGAGCAGCGGAGAGATCCAGGCATTGATGCTGCTGTAATCCGTGGGCAGGAAGAGGAAGCGTTCGGCTCCCGCAACACCCAGTGTATTACAGACAAGGATCAGCGACAAAGTAAGCATCAGGGGCACCACCAGGCTGTTGATCTGCAGAATGCCAGAAATGCCGCGCTTCAGCAGCAAGTAAGATCCGAGGATAGTCAGAAGCAGCCCCGCCTGATAGGGAAGGCCGAGATGCTCCTTGAAGATCGCCCCGGCGCCTGCCAGCATGATGCTGTTCACCCCGATTAGAATAATCATGGTGAACAGGCTGATGATGGTCCCGGCCTTGGCTCCGAACAGGTGGCGGTTGAAATCCTCATACGAGTCCGCAGAGATTTTCCGGGCGATGATCATCATTTTGGTGCCCAGCCAGATAAAGAGAGCGGCAGAGAATAGAATCGTCAGCAGCGCCCAGTGGCCGTATCTGGTGAAAAAACGGAGGATTTCCTGGCCGGTAGCGAATCCGGCGCCGACAATGGTGCCGATATAAGTGAAAGCGATCTGTAATGTGCGGACATGTGACTTCATGCTTAGCCTCCTTATGAATGCTGCGAAGTTTATAATCGCGGGGCCTGCAAGGATATAGCCTTGTGTAGTCCGCATAGTACAGGTTATGATGAGGAACAGAGGGACATGACTTCCGCCTGGACGAACAGGTGCGATTTCGGTGGAACGTCTGCGATTATAAAGGGTAATGGAGGTTTACAATTATGGAATTATTGAAACAGCGGATTTTGGAGGAAGGCGTAGTCGTCTCGGATCAGGTGCTGAAGCTGGACGGGCTGCTCAACCACCAGGTCGATCCGATGCTGACGATGGAAATGGGACGGGAATTTGCCCGCAGATTTGCTGAGGCTGGAGTTACTCGCGTAGTGACTGTGGAATCCTCGGGGATTGCCGTGGCATTTGCCACCGCTTATGAGATGAAGGTGCCGCTGGTGTTTGCCCGCCGCAAAAAAACGCTGTTGGCTGATCCAGACGCACTTTGCGAACGGGTTCCATCTTTTACCAAAGGGATTGTTACGGACATTATGCTGTCCCGCCAGTTCATCTCGGAGGATGACAAAATCCTCTTCATCGACGATATTATCGCCAACGGCGACGCGGCCCGCGGCCTGATTAAGATTATCCAGCGTTCAGGAGCCGAGCTGGTGGGCCTTGGCATAGTGGTCGAAAAAAGCTTTCAGGCCGGCGCGCGCACAATCCGGGAACAGGGAATCCGTCTGGAATCCCTTGTTGATATTACCTCCCTTAATGACGGGACCATCGTTTTTGGATAAGGTGGAAGTGACAATAACAGGAACATAGCCTATTTTTGAAACATCTGCTTTCCACCCTATAAGTTTTCCTTTATAATAAAAATTAGACATGAGAGGGGAGGCGTCACAATGGGGAAAGAACCGGTGACAGAGCAATTTTTCATTGATAAGCTAACCGAGGCTAAGGATCACTTCGAACGTGCGCTGGATTGCAAACACACGGAGTTCGACGATTTGTATCCCTATATGATCGAACATCCTCAGTTTTTCTGGTACAAACGTTATGTTGCTTGGTCAGAGCTGTTGACAATCACAAGTTTGTGTGAAGAGCTGTCGTTCAATTGGAGACAGACATTCACAGAGCATCAGGTCGAATATCTGGAACAACGTGTGATGTCCGCTAAAGTTCTTGACTTCTGGTTTGAGAAGAATGAAGCGCTGATATAGGAACTTCATAAGACATACAGATTGCTTTTGAAAGATAACTAGACCCGGATGATTCTCATTTGGGTCTTTTTCATGACCGGATTCAGAGTTGAATTGGACAAGCTAAGCACAGAGAGGGGAGCAAGAATACTATGATCAGTGATGAACAACTGGATGCCTACCGGATTTCCGGTGAGCGGGTAAGAGTCGTGCGCGACGGGCTGGCGAGCAATGATATCAGAGGGATCGTGCTGGCCTGGGACGAGACCCAGGTGATGATCCGGCGTCCGAACAAGCATGTGGTGAAGCTGGACCGGAGATACTTGTATCAGCCGGTGAGCGAGCCCAGACCAGAAGCCTATACCTCAGAATGAGCGGAGAACGGAGGCCACGATGAGTCATCATAATAAAATAGCGATCGTCACCGGCGGGACGGGCGGAATCGGGCGCTGTATCACCGAGGAATTACTGAAGGCCGGAGCAGTGGTTGCCTGCATCGATACAGATTCAGCAGCCGGACACTGGCTGGAGGAGCGGTATGGCACAGAGCGGCTGTTCTTCTATGCGGGCGATATTGCGCAGCAGTCCGTGCTGGATGATTTCACCGCACAGGTAATCTGGAGCTAGAATAGAAAGTGGACACCCGTTAACGGACGGAGCGATAATAGGGGCAACGGAGGTGTGTTCACGTGGGAGAACAACGACAACGCTACAACGAAGAATACAAGAAGCAAACGGTAAAGTTCATTCAAGAACAGACGAAGAGCATTGGTGACATCGCGGAAGAGCTTGATATTCCGAAAAGTACACTGCATCAATGGATGGGGCAATATCGGGAGCTAAAGAATGAACCGGCCGCGAGTAAGGATCGGGTACGGGAACTTGAAGCAGAGCTCCAAGAGATGCGCCGCCAGCTCCAGGAAAAAGACGTCCAACTTGCCGATACAAAGGAAGAATTAGCGATCATAAAAAAAGCAGTGCACATCTTCAGCAAACCAAGGAATTAAGATTCCAGTTCATGAAGAAGCATCGCTCCGAGTTTCGCTTGGAGAAGATGTGCATCATTCTACAGGTGTCCAGGAGCGGATATTACAAGTGGTATAACGCCAAACCCAGCCCACAAGAACTCCACAAGGCTGCGGTGCAGAAGCGAATCCAATATCATTTTGACGACCACCAAAAGCGGTATGGGAGTCCGAAAATCACCCGTCTGTTGCATCAGGAAGGCTATACGGTCACGGAACGTACCGTGAGTGTGTACATGAGAGAAATGCAGCTGCGCTCGGTCGTGTCTAAGCCCTACCGTGTACAAACCACCGACTCTAAGCATAACAACCCTATTGCACCGAACACGCTGAATCAAAACTTTAAAGTACTGAAACCCAATACCGTATGGGTGACCGACATCACGTATATCCCTTGCCGGGGAGGGCGCTTGTACCTGGCCAGCGTGATGGATCTATGCACGCGTGAAATCGTAGGGTGGCGGTTGTACAACCACATGGAAACCCGTCTGGTTCTGGACGCCTTACAGGCAGCATACACTGCAAAGCAACCTGGCAAGGGGCTGCTGCACCACTCGGACCGTGGGTCTCAATATACCTCTAAAGAATATGTCGACCAGTTAAAGACGTACCATATGGAGTCCAGCATGAGCCGCAGAGGAAACTGCTACGATAACGCATGTATTGAGTCTTGGCATAGTCTTTTAAAGAAGGAACTCATTTACTGTAACCCGCGTTTCAAAGATCCGGAGCAAGCATACACAGCCATTTTTCAATACATTGAGTTTTATTACAACCGCAAGCGAATGCACAGCGCGCTGGGGTATCTTTCCCCCGCTCGTTTTGCAAAACAATTCACTACAAAATCTGTTGCGTGAGTGTCTACTTTCTTGACAGAGGTCCAATCAGCCGCTACGGACAGGTGGATTACCTTATTAATAATGCCTGTATCAGCAAAAAAGGCTTGTTGTCCGAGTGCAGCTATGAGGATTTCGAGTATGTGCAGCGGATCGGAGTGACAGCGCCTTATTATCTGACGCTGCGGCTTAAGCCGTATTTAGCCCAAGGAGCCTCTATTGTGAATATCTCCTCCAGCCGGGAGCGGATGTCGCAGCCGGATACCGAGAGCTATACTGCCGCCAAAGGTGGGATTGGTGCTTTGACCCACGCCCTTAGTGTAAGTCTAGCCGGTAAGGCTAGGGTGAATGCCATCAGCCCGGGCTGGATTGACACTACGGCTTATCACGGTACGGAGGAAACGCCGGAACCGGTTCATACAGAGCCGGACCGGCTGCAGCATCCTGCGGGACGGGTCGGAACTCCGGCAGATATCGCGGCTATGATGCTGTTCCTGTGCAGTGAGGCTGCGGGATTCATCACGGGCGAGAACATTACAATCGATGGCGGGATGGGCAAGCAGATGATCTACCACGGAGACGGGGGCTGGACCTTCCGCCCAGGAGGGCAATCATGAAGCTGCCGGTTATTAAGAACGCCGGGGAACTGGCCGTGCTGGTGCGGGAGATCGGGTACCTGCCCTTGTTCCGCTGTGAGATCGCAGGCTTCTCTCTGGAGGAATGCACACCTGCGGGCTACTGGTTCGTGAAGGATGTAATCGGCCCGTGGGAATGGCGCGAGGAGATTGCGGCCGGGGGCGAGATCGCTTATGCGAAGCTTTTTAACAAGAAGGCCGGGTTCATCAGCAGAGAATGGTATCCGGACTTCGCCAATTACCGCCGGGACGGTTATGATTTCGATGCCAGATATGATGACGGACTGGCCTCCATGGCCAGCAAACGAATCATGGATGTGCTGCTAGAGTATGAGGCAGGACTACTCTCCAGCGATCTTAAAGCGCTGTCCGGCTTCGCGGTCAAAGGTGCCAAAGGCTTCGACACAGCCATGACGCTGCTCCAGATGCAGACCTACATTACAGCCAGCAAATTCGAGTATAAGCAGGACAAGCATGGCCGTCCCTACGGCTGGGGAATCGGGCGTTATGCCGTGAGCGAGCATGTATTCGGAGCTGACTATGTGACTTCACGTTACAGCGATCAGCCCGAGGCATCCAGGGAGCGGATCATGGAGCATACGGCCAAGCTGTTCCCGGAGGCAGGATCGAAGCAACTGGAAAAGGTTATAAAGTAGAGCGTACTGAACAGTTCATGGTTTCCTAGTCATGGCTATTATAAAAGCATTGCCAAGTTAGCTGCCGCTATCTTTTTTGGCTCATACGGAATCAAACTGCGGAGGAATCGTCAAATTTCTATTATTTTCTTTGTACTGACTGCTGTATGTATTTTTCTAGTATGGGAAAATCTCCAGCTTGCATAACTGAGCTGACGGGCCACGATAGCAAAGGAGAAGAATCTAGTGCGTGAAACTGATGACGAAGATAGATATCAAGAAGGTGAATTTGCAAAAAGGGAGGAGATTCAAGCAGTAATGAATTGAATGAAGAAGAAAAAATAAAACGGGTTATTGTTTATCCAGGTTTAGAAGAGTTTGCCCTGATGGACTGCTAAATGAGAAAGGCGTGCCAACAAAATGGATTTACGGAAATATCGGCTTATATTTGGGATGCTTGCCATGACATTAATCGTTTCTGGCTGTACTTATAGGGAAAAAGAGAAAGCAATGGGGGTAGCGGCCGGTAATCTAGTTACGGCAAGGGCAATAAGAGAGGATATTTTGAAAGACAGCTCGAATACGGTGCTGTCCCCGGAAAAGATCGGCAGTTTGGACAACCGTATTCTAATGCTTGCGCGCAATGAGATATTTGCAAGGCATGGGTATGTATTTAAACAGAAGGAATTACAGGACTACTTTGCTGCTAAGCCTTGGTATCATGCAGACTCTACCTACAAGGAGCATCTTAGCCTGACGGAGAAACAGAACGTTGCGCTACTTCGTAAATACGAAGCTAAATACGCTGACTATAAGCTTGAACCTTCTCATACAGATGACGTCCATTTACGGGGCTACACAGGCGATTCAAGCTTTAAACAGAAGAAGATGAACGTGGACCTGAACGGAGATGGCCGTGAAGAAGAGATCCAGTTAATACCGCCGGAAACGGAATCAGGGGCCTTCAAGTTGAAGGTGAATAACATCACGATGGAGGTGAGTAGTGAACTGCTTCCTTATCTGGATATTGTAGATATAGATATTGACGATCCATATTTCGAGATTGCACTTCAAATGGATTCGCAGATGGTCTTTCTGCGATCAACAACTTTCTATACTTATGACGGCGATAGCCTCAAGCAAATAGGTGAACTTCCCAATTTCTCGGCACACAGTTCAATGCTTGACGGCCATGGACGAGTGGTCGGTGCAAAAGAAAGCAAGGACTTTCAAACCTGGTTTCGTGATTTGGTATTCCGCCTGGATGCCAAACACGTTCTCCATGAAGAGCAACAGGATTTTTATCCGATGGAGCCACCAACGCTTTTAACGATCAAAAAGGAAATTGCCGTGCAGTTTGATAAAGATGGATCCGACGAAGCCTTTTCGCTGGAACCCGGAGACAACGTGAAATTCCTGGGAGACGATAAGCATGGTCATATCAAGCTCCAGACTAACATGGGTAAGGAAGTTGTGTTTACCTTGGGCGATGAATATGTCGACTATAGTAGTTTTTTTGACGGGCTTATACTATATGATTAGACGGAGAATGACGGTATGGAAGCCATTACTAAAGTAAGGAGATAATTTATGAAAGGTAAGATACTTTTATTGTTTTATTTAATGATAGTGCTCTCAGCTTGTCAAAATAATAGTCAGTCGACTGCTTTGAACAGCGAAGCTAAATCAATAATGAACTCTGAATTGCCTCCTGATGTAGTGAGTACAGGTAATGGAACAGAATCGGAAGAAATAACTGAAGGGCAATCAGATCCTAACAATAATGAAGTGTTACCCATGGGCATTGGAACCTATGATTTGACTGGGGAATTTTATGATGAAATGCTTGGGAATCCTATAGATCATGATTATGAAGTGGAATTTAATGAATTTCAAAATTCCGAAAAATTTACAACATTTGGATGGAGAGCGTTGGAAAGTAAATATACAGAGTATTGGGATAAAGAGTTGAATCAAATATATAAAAATCTTCTTTCTAAGTTGGATAGAGAATCAAAAGAAGCATTAATGGAATCGCAGAAAGAATGGTTAAAGTATCACATGAGTGAATCAGAATTTGTAGAGAAAACATTTATTCGTAATGGTTACCTTGGATCACAAGGTTTAGTAAGTCTAGATACAGTTATAAGGGAGAGAATTAAGGAAAGAACAATGCAATTATTCGAATATCGTTATTTGCTAGATGGTGAAGTTGAGTTTCTATATCATAGCAAAAAATAAAGTTGAAATCGTTATCAAAGGTTACTTCCTAAAATAGAAGAACCTCGTCCCAATTAAGGCGAGGCTCTTTGCGTTAATCAAAACCAATACTGCCGTGCGGCTTAGATGGTCATGGCTAACTGTTCGATTTGTTCTTCCCGGGGAAGAATGGAGGCAAGCTCGGCACCCAGTCCGAGGTAGGCGCGCATACGCTGCATCATCTCATTACGGAAGCCGGGCCATAGAATATGGATCTCGCCAACATAGCCCCGGCAGTTATACTCGGCGGTAACTCCACGCTGATCCTGGCGCACAGTGCTGATCTTGAGCTGGCTCGCGGTAAGCTCGCGGGTAACCTCCTGCAGCATCAGGGATGTCTTCTTGGTAGCGCTGGATACCAGCTCCATGTAGAGCTGGGGAGTCTTGAACAGGCCGCTCTTGCCGATGGCGCGGCAGTCCCGTTCAAATACTTTATGAATAAACGTTAGCAACAGATAGCTTCTGACCAGGGACAATTCATCTTTGGTTATATTCTCAGGGATTGTTGGTGTATTTAGGGGGTGTCTCTTGGTAATCGCCATTATAAATCACCTCATTTATAGTATGCGAACCTTTGTTCTCATTATACACCGAACCCGCAAATAAAAGCAATATTTTACTTGCAATTTATGGATAGCAATTTACAATAAAATAAACTTGACTCCATAATCCTGGCATGGTAAGATCTATCTTGTGGCTGCGAAAGTTAGCCAACTGAATATGCGGTCATGGCGGAATTGGCAGACGCGCTGGCTTCAGGTGCCAGTGGTAGCAATATCGTGGAGGTTCGAGTCCTCTTGACCGCATCACAGATTACAGAAGGCCCGTTCATTTACCCTAGTGGGAATGTACGGGCTTTTGTTGTGTTTCTTTTCCTTCCGTCTTGGCTGGTGTGGCATCCTCATTTTAAGTATAAGTCGTAATCCCTCTTGAATATAAGTTCTCCGCTAACCGGATAAATTCTTCAGGCGGTATATCTTTTCCACGCTGGAGCCAAAGACGAAATAAAGAAAGGGTCGTCGTCAGATAGAACTCAATGAAGTACGGCGTTAAGGAGTGGTTTTGCGGAATGTTTAAGTATTGATCCAAAATGAATTCTTGTTTTAAACGTTTTAAAAAACGGACACTTCCATAATCACCCAAAAGGGCATTCAGAACCTGGAGATGTTCTCTTTTGCCTAGACAAGAGAGCGTGTCTTGAACCGTATGCACAGATAGCTCCTTATTCGTTAATTCCTGTTTCATCTCATTCAGCAAGTCATTTTCCACAGAGTCCACTAATTCGTAAATGTCAGTAAAGTATTGATAAAAGGTGCTGCGGTTATAACCGGATTTATTTGCAATTTCCTGAACCGAAATTTTCTCAATCGGCTTTTGGCTGTATAGCTCACAAAAAACTTCTATAAACCTTTGTCTTGTTTTCTCCGTAATTTGGGGCTGCTTGTTCATGTTTCCCTCCTGTCTGCGCATAAGATATCATCCGACAGATATTAAAAAACTGATGATTGATCAAGAAATCCTAAAGCTTTATGATCACATCATACAACATGCTGTCGCATAATCAAATGGGGATATTAAAGGGCAGGGGGGATTGTAATGTCAGCAGAGCAAAACAGAATTTTAATTTTCGGTGCAGGTGTCATCGGGAGTATTTACGCAATAAAGTTTATGGAAGCAGGATATGACGTTAGTCTGTTTGCACGTTCGGACAGGTTCAGACTTTTACAAGAAAAAGGCCTGCAATATAATGACAAAGGTACAGTCAGAACGATTCCGGTGAAGGTCATCGATACGCTCGAAAATGATGATGTGTACGATTTTATTTTCGTTACCGTTCGTTATGACCGGGCTGAATCCGCGTTGTTGGCGCTAAAGGATAATCAAAGTCCGAATATCGTTACGATGACCAATAGTTCAATTGGATTTTCTTCGTGGCGGGGGATTGTAGGGGATAGACTGTTACCAGCTTTTCCCGGCTTCGGTGGACAGATTAAAGATGGAGTCCTGTATGCCCGGTTTGCGCCCAAGCTTCTCATGGCTACTGCATTTGGAGAAATGAATGGTACAGTGACGCAGCGGATCGAAAGTCTCGTAAGGATATTCCAAGCAGCAAAGCTTCCTTATGTTATAAAAAAGGATATGAAGGCTTATCTAATCACCCATTCTGTATCAGACATTGCTCTGCTGGGCGGGTTGTATTCCGGCAATCAGGAGAGTGACCCTATAACACCGGGAACCAGAAAGACGGCACGCAACATAACAGTTACTTTAAAAGCGTATCTAAGGGCAATCCGCAAAGCAGGTGTTGCTGTTGATCCGCCCGTCTTTAAAATAGTTCCTAGACTCCCAAGCTTCATGCTGGATGTTCTCTTCATTGCATGGCTGCGCACGAAAATGGTAAAGGATATGATGCTGCCGGATTATGCGGATGCTGCGAATCAGGAGGTTGTGCAGCTGGAGAAGGATCTGACAAAATTTCTATCTATGCAGAACGGCTGATGAAAGTATAAACTGGTCGCTACAGGAAAGTCGCAGGCTGTACAATTAAAACCTGTAAAAAAAGGTTAAGTGTATTACATAACTACTGTCTGTACAACTAATTCTGCTTCAATCAAAGCAAGGAGTGAGCAACCATGAGCTGGGATGTATTTGTCATGAAAGAGAAGTATGATTTCGAGACACCGGAGGATCAGCAGCCCCCGGTGCCTCCCTTGGGGCAACGTGATGAAATCATTGAGAAGCTGACCCGCCGCCTTCCGAACCTGGATTACCGGGATAAGGCTTGGGGTATCCTCAATGGCGAAGGGTTTTCGATCGAGTTCAATACAGGCGATGAGGAGCTCGTGAATTCCATCATGCTGCATGTCCGGGGCGGGGGAGCGGTGATGGAGACGATCCGGTTGGTCTGTGAGACACTGGAGGCTTTTGCGCTGGATACATCGGATTCCGGCTATATCGACTTTGAGCAGCCTGAGCAAGCGGAGCAATCCTGGGAGCAATTTCAGAAGTATCGTGACCAAGTGATTAACCAGGACAACTGAAGATTTTTAAGATGAACAGAGGCGCAGGATGGAAATAAAAGACGCCATCATGAATATGACGCTCGAGCCGGGAATGGATGTCAGTGTGCAGCCGTCCGATATTGATAAGCATGTGAAGATGGTTGCCGCTACCCGCAAGCGGGATGCGGAAGGGATGCGCAAGGTCGTGATGGAGCATTCCAATACGCTGCTGGACCGGGTCCAGAGCATGTCCAAGGAATACCCGCAATTCTTCTGATCATACAAGTGATAAGCTTAAAGGCGTATACTGAAGTCTTCTCCGCATGGAGCGGGACTTCCGGTATACGCCTTTTGTTGAAATATAAGAAATGATATAGCTCCTATTGCTGCTTGAGCCGCCGGTAATATAGCCAGGTTCTGCCCGCGAACGAGCCGAAGAGCAGAATGGAAAGGAACATAATTGAAGTGTTCCACGCTTGGGAAGCAGTGATCCCGTCCCGCAGCATGCCATCAATGAAGGCCGACAGATTAAAGCTGTAGAGCAGGATCATAGGCAGGAACAGCAGGGTATAGCTGATGGCGATTGTACGTGCCTGCTTCAGGCGGTGGACCGGATCACTATAGATTTCCTGCTGCTCCGCAGCGTTCTGCTCCTCCCGGCTCCAGAGGGTCCATTTCTGCAGAGAGAAGGGAGAGCTGTAGAGCCTCGTCCAGCCAGCCTCCTGGTGCAGCTCGAAATACCCTTCATCGGCCATGACCTGATAGTCGGCGTGATAGGTCATGCGGCGCGGACGGCCCTTGCTGAAATGGAACAGCGTTCCTCCGAAGCCTACTTTATAGAGATTCCATCCGTGCTTCTCTTTGTCCTCCAGCCATTGCTCCAGCCGGTCAGGGGCGTACATCCAGCTGGGCTTCATCCGCGCCATCGTAGTGCCGGCAGGCTTCTGCGGTCCGGGAGGCTTCTTCAGGTCCTGATGGTTTAGCAGAAATACCTTACTGGCAGCCTGGAGCTTCACTATTGAGTAAATTGCAAGAACAAGCAGGGCCAGGGCTCCCGCTGCTGCGGCCCAGGTAACGGCCCACAGCGGACTTGGCTGAATGCGGACTGGAGTATCCTGATTGAAGGTGAGTCCTAGTACAAGCAGTGGAATAAGTGCAATGAGCAGCAAATACACCAGGATCCCCATGAAAAGATAGGAGATGATGCGGTTACGCCTCAGGACATCCTTACGTGAAGGATAGGCGCTAATCTGTGACGGCAGCCGGTCATTCTCGTACAGGCTCCATTTGCCTTGCTGCAGCCGCCTGCTCCATCCCTCTGCGGCAAGATAAGGAGACATGGATGAATGCTTGGATGAATGATAAGCCAGCTGATAAGTTAGCCGGATAGGCTCAGCCTGCCGGAAGGTAAAGCGCCGCCGCAGTAAGCTCCATTCTTCCACACGCCATCCCTTGCCGGCCATATCGGCCAACCAGGCTTCTGTCCCCGGCAAATCATAGCTCCAAAAGGGCCGAAATACAGTTCTCAATTGAATTCCTCCTCACTGGTGACGGCGTTGCGGTGAAGTTCCTTTAACCTGCCGATTTCAGCGCGCATGACTTCCTTCCCCAGCTCAGACACCTCGTACACCGTCTTTCTCTCTTCATCGGCAAATACGGTAATCAGTCCATCCTTGTTCATTTTGGTCAAGGTTCCATATACCGTACCGGAGCCCAGCCGGAGCCGTCCTTCCGACAATTCCTCCACATGCTTAATAATTCCATATCCATGGCGCGGCTTGGTTAAGGACAATAGAATATAGAAGGCCGTCTCTGTCATGGGCACGTACTTTTTTAGAACCTTTTGCGTTGCGGACACCGCGTTCACCTGCTTCGTCAATTCATTGTGCCTAGTCATGGCTAAGAAAATATGTCATGTTGTGACTATGTCATAATGTGACTATATCACGATGCGACATATAATTCAAGCAGAGCTACAGTGGCGAAAGAAGCAGAGGCTGGCACAATGGCTGCCAGAGCTCAGGTACAAGCTGGGACTGTGAACAGTAGACCGTCTGTAAATACTGGCTGATCGGGGCCAGCTTATCCTGGGCCAGCACCTCCTTGATCTCGGACGGCTTGACGGGGATAGCTTGTCCGTTAGAGGACATGAACTCGGCTAGGGGAAGCAGCATAGCGCAGCTCTTGCGGTATGACATGCGGTGCGGGAACCTGGGGGAGCTGCCGGAATCGTATTTAGACAGCTTGATGCGGGCGTAGTGACCCGCCAGGACGCTGCGGGCATCGAGCTTCAGCACAGCGAAGACCTCGCCCGGCTCTCTGCGCGAATACATTGCAGCCATTGCGAGGCAATCGCGCCAGGTCGCCCACAGGAACACATGGCGGTCCAGGCAGCGGCGGAACTCTTCCGCCGTTGTCCCCGGAGCCATCGCCTCAGGCGTAATGCGCAGATGGGCATTCAGCGTCGCGGCTTGCCCGGTATAGCTTACCCGGTGCGCCGCAGTCCGCCGCTCTCCGGCTGCATGAGCGGGGCTCAGCACCGCAGAGGAATAAATGGCGTCAAGGGCAGCCATGGCGGGCAGATTCACTGCCCGGGTGAAATGATAGAAGGAGGTACGGAGCGGGCTTTTGGTAATGGCGTCAATCAGGGAGGGGTTCATGGGAGCTTCTGTCCTTTGAAGGAGCTGAAGGGCATACTATTCACCCTGCGGTTCAGCAGGACCGCGTTGATCTCGCCTCCGGCCAGGATAATGAATGAGCTGATATAGAGCCAGATTAGCAGCACTGTTACGCCCCCGAGACTGCCGTAGGTTTTGGAGAAATCACTGAATTGATTGACGTATACCGAGAACAGAATCGAGGTCGTAATCCAGCCGATGGTGGTGAACAACGCCCCAGGCATGACCTCCCGCAGCGCCAATCTCCGGCTGGGAGCGATCCAGTACAGCAGGGTGAAGACGATGAACATCACGAACAGCGGAATCGCGTATTGCAGCAGATCCCAGAGCTTTTGGAATCCGTAGGGAAGATCAACCAGCAGGAAGACTTGCGTCTTAAGCCAGCTGCCAAGGACCAGTAGCAGAATGCTGAGCAGTACGACGAATCCGATTGTCAAGGTAGCGAGCAGGGCGATCCCCCGGATTTTCCAGAACACTCTGCTCTCGTCAATCTCGTAGGCACGGTTAAGCCCCTTGATGATAGCATTGATTCCTTTGGAGGCGGCCCACAAGGTAGCCAGCATCCCGAAGGACAACAGTGTCTGGCTGCGTCCGGCAGATACATCCTGCAGAATCTCTTCTATAATAGAGATGGCTTCGGCGGGCATGATCTGCTCCAGCTGCCCTATATTTTTCTCCAGCGAGATATTCGCATACCCGATCAGGGTCATGATGAAGATCAGAAAAGGAAACAGGGACAGGATTAAATAATAGGTCAGCTGCGCAGCGATGCCCTGGACATCATCGGCGCCTATTTTCACCCATAGCTGCTTGATGAACTTGAAAGTGCCTCTTCTACTGCCGGAAGTGCTGTTCATAGGGCCCTCCTTCATGAATTCCCGGATAGGCTAACCTGGTAGCCAAATCGTTCCATATATATGTATACCCCGGTGAAATATCCTTTAGTCCGACGGGGTCGTTTTTATTGTAGCATAACGGGATTAGCTCCATTAAATACACGTGCTGATGAACGGACGCCCCTTACAGGAAATTTAGATACGTTTATCCAATTGTTTGTTGCCAAGAGCGGGAATTAACTATCTTAGTGGTTCCCCATAGCAGATATGCCAGTGCAGATGCTTCGAGTCCTGATAATTACCGAGATTGGTAATCACTCTGCATGCTCCGTATTCTTCAGTTACCTGGGCGGCAACCTCCTGGATTACTCCGATAAGCTCAAGCAGCAGCTCATGCTCTTCCACCTGAATGGTTAATAGGGAGGAGATGTGCTGTTTGGGAATGGCTACAATATGAACAGGGTAATAGGGTTTGGTATGGTGGTACGCTAAAATATTATCCGTTTCGATGACCTTGTTAATTACTGTTTTGCCGCTCAATACTTCGTCACAATAGAAATCTTCTGTCATATATATCCTCCTAAATGGTGTTTTTTAACTTGTATTATACTGGAAAATAGAGTGAGCCAATAGAGCAATCTGAAAGAATCATTCAGGGATTTCTCAAGGAAAGTGACAGGAGAGAATAATTGTCATAGACTGACCATGGTATATTAAGCTAACATATCGATAAAAGGAAAATAATGGAGGATGGCGGGGGACGTGCGGTTGCGCAGACCGGGCGGTTTTTGAAAATAAAGAGAGGGCGAGTGGAACATGAATGTGGAAGTGTATACGTTAAATGCATTTGCGGAAGGGGAGCGTGGCGGTAATCCGGCAGGCGTTGTCTTGGAGCAAGCTCTTTCTCTAGATGCTGCCCAAATGCAGCTCATAGCGAAGGAATTGGGCTTTTCGGAGACGGCCTTTATGGAAAAATCCCTGCTTGCGGATTACAAAATCCGCTATTTCACCCCCGCCAGCGAAGTTGATCTGTGCGGACACGCCACGATTGCTGCGTTTGGACTAATGCATTCATTGGGTTTGTCAAAGGAAGCGACCTCCTATTCAATAGAAACCAAGGCAGGGATTCTTGATGTCGATATTAGCTCGGAGGGTCTTGTTTACTTGTCACAGGTTGTACCACAATTTTTTGAAAGGATATCCTGTGAGGAAATCGCCCCATCTTTGAGGATGGATGCCGAAGAACTGCAGACAGAGTTGCCCATCCAGATTGTTTCGACAGGCTTGCGGGACATTATGATTCCAATCCGGAGCAGGAAGCTCTTGAATGAGATTCAGCCAAATTTTGATGCCATAATCGCTATCAGCGAAAAATATGATGTGGTTGGATATCATCTGTTCACGATGGATACTCCAGATGATTCTGCTGCGGAATGCCGGAATTTTGCGCCGCTGTACGATATTCCCGAGGAGAGCGCGACAGGAACATCCAATGGTGCCTTACTCAGCTATTTGTACCGATACGGCCAACGATCTTTGCAGGAAGTGGAGAATGTTATGTTCAGGCAAGGGTATTCGATGGATTGTCCTTCTGAAATTAAGGCTGGATTGCGCCTGAGCGAGAGCGGTGAAATCAATCAGGTTCGGGTCGGCGGTGCAGTGGCTCGAATTGAACGAAGACATATCATGATATAAACGGAATCAAAAGTTTGTTAGTAATAAATCTGTGTTTTTCACAGTTTTATCAAACCTATTATAAGGAGATTGCGCATGAAGCTGCTGCTGGAGGATTACGAGGGAATCAGACGTTGGATGTACCGCAATGCCCGTCCGCTGGACCTGGCGAGATGGAGATTTCACTTCGGGGACGGCGCGGTTCCGCCGGTACTGGAAGCGCTATCCGCCTATCAGAATGAGGATGGGGGCTTCGGCCATGCCTTGGAGGCGGATGCCTGGAATCCGCATTCCACCCCGATCCAGACCGCTACGGCGGTGGAACGGCTGCTGGAGCTTGAATTTGCAGATAGCGGGCATCCGCTGGTGCAGGGAATTCTGAAATACCTGGACAGCGGTGTGGATATGGATGGCCGCACCTGGAGGAATGTCGTAGCTTCTAATAATGATTATCCTCATGCCCCCTGGTGGCATACAAGCTCAAACAGTACTTCCCACAGTATGTTTAACCCGACCGCTATTCTGGCGGGATTCATTCTGAAGGCTGCTCCGCGGGATTGCGGGCTGTATGCCACCGGACTGGAGATTGCCCGTGAGCTGACGGAGCTTTTCCTGCGTGAACCTAATATTGAGATGCACCCGCTGAAATGCGTGGACACGCTGCTGCATTGCATCACCTGGGCGGGGCTGCAGGAGCACTTCCCCTATGTGGAGCTGCAAGAAGCCTTCAAAGTACAGAGCGCACGGCTAATCAGCCGCGATGAGGGGAATTGGAACGGGTATGGCTGCAGACCGTCAGCGTTCATCCATTCGCTGCATAGTCCCGGATACGCTGAACTGGGCGGACTGTTGCACCAGGAGCTTGATTATCTGCTGGAGACCCGAAATGCCGCAGGTGTCTGGGAGCTGACCTGGGGCTGGGAAGGATATGAACGCGAGTATGCGATTAGTGAGAACTGGTGGAAGGGACATATCGTGATTGAGAATTTGCGGCTGCTGCGGGAATTCGGACGAATGTCGGAGCTGCTATGAACAGAATTGGAATGCAGCTTGGCATAAATTAAAAAAATGCAGCGCATCGTCAAGCCACAGCCCTCCGTACGGGAGCTGTGGCTTGATCGCGTCGCGTGCCAATTGCTGCCTTGTCACAAGTAATAGCAATCATGCACCGCCGGATTGAAGGAATTCCTGCTCGTAAATGGCCCGGACATCCTTAAGGATACGGCTGCTATGCTCTATGAATTTCAGCGGTTTTACCTGATTCTTGATCAGGAAGACACCGGACTTGCCGCTGTGTTCACCCAGAGCCGCCTGATACAGCAGGCCTGCCCCATGGGTAGGTTCGGGGAAAAACAGCCGCGTAATGGGTTTTAACCATAGCGGGATGCCGGATTTTTTGCCGCTGCGAAGGGTATTGTTGCCTCCGGGATCGCTACTTCGGATCAGGATGCCCTCCGCCGCAAGCGCCGGGGCCACCGCTTCTGTCCACAAGGACAAGGCGCGCTTGGTGTCGGCATAAGGGCCGGTCAGCATCTGAAATTTGGCCGGGTGCTTCAGGGCGGCAGGATCGAAGCTGCGTTTCATCATGAAAGCGTTGGAGGATGTATTCACGACCGTGCGGAGCTTGCCTTTCAGCAAGAGCGGCTTCAGCTCCATTGTAATGATATACGGAACGACCGTCTGCAGCTCATAATGCAGCTCACGCCCTTGCTTGGAGAAGGTTAACTCCGGGAAGCTGCCGCCGGCATTATTGAACAGCAGATCAATCTGCTTCTCATGATGATTGATGCTCTGCAGGGCACTCCGCAGTTGGGTGAAATCACTCAGGTCTGCCTTATAGATTCGAAGTTGTCTGCGGGCAAGCGCCTCACGGATCAGGGAGTCATCTTCAGCAAATGCTGAGCGGATCAGCGCGATTACCTCCCAGCCTTCATCCAGCATTCGGCGGGTTAGGGCCAGCCCGATGCCATGATTTGCCCCGGTGATCAGCGCTGTGCGGGAGTCGTGTGTTATGTTCATTATGATTGCTCCTTTGAATGTGAGTGGGTGAATGGTGCTCATTCTATAACTTGGAGCCGAATCCAAGTCAAGTACCGAAATTAACCGTTGACTTGGAGCTGACTCCAGGTTATACAATGGTACGAAGGCACTTTTAGAGCAAGTAGAGAGGGAGTGATTCTATGAGTCTGGCAGAAGCGGATCTTGTGCAGGGATATTCGATTAAGGAAACAGCGGAGCGGACAGGAATGTCTGAGGATACGATAAGGTACTACGAGAAGATTGGGCTGCTGCCCCGGGCGAAGCGCAGGGGGAACAGCCATCGCATCTATAGCGATTCGGACCTGAACCGGATGCAACTGGTGACATGCCTCAAAAAAACAGGAATGTCGCTGGACGACATGCGGCCCTATCTTCATCTGTCTCTGGATGCAGATCTGTCGGACTATCCCGAGCTGCAAGTGATGATTATGGATCACAGGCGTAAGATTGTCGAGCAGATCGCATCGCTGCAACAGATTGTAGACTTCATTGATGTCAAAATCGATCAGGGTAATCTGGGCCCGCAGACCTGCAAGCTGACCGGAGACCGCAAGCAGATGCCAAGCGGACGCAAAGCCAAAGCCAAAGTATGAGGGATAAGTAGAGCAGGAGGGGATTCATTGATGCCGCAGATTATTTATTCACCGTCAAAATATATTCAGGGCAACGGGGAGATTGCCAGACTGGGCAGTTACTGTCTGCAAATGGGGGATAAAGGAGCGTATGCCATAGTTGATCCTTATATCCTTTCAATGTATGGGCAAGAGATTAAGGCCGGCTTCTTGGCTGAGCAGCTTCCCTTGATGTTGCGTGAATTCCAAGGGGAGTGCAGCCTGGTGCAGGTGGAGCAGATGGTAGCTGAGCTGAACAGGGGACAGGTGGGGACCATCGTAGGGATTGGCGGCGGCAAAACGCTGGATACAGCTAAGGCCGTCAGCCATTTCGCTAATCTGCCGGTGCTGCTGGTGCCGACAGTCGCTTCAACAGATGCACCTTGTAGCGCCTTGGCGGTTCTATATAGCGACTCTGGAGAGTTCGACCGGTATCTTCCGCTGCGCCGCAGCCCGGATCTGGTAGTTGCAGATGTGGCGATCATTGCAGGTGCTCCCGTAAGATTGCTGGCCGCCGGAATGGGCGACGCCTTGTCCACCTACTATGAAGCCCGGGCTTGCAGCCGGTCGGGAGCAGTAACCAGCACCGGAGGGACCGGGACACTGGCGGCTCTCGCCCTGGCCCGTACCTGCCTGGATACGCTGCTTGCGGATGGGCAGCAGGCGCTGAAGGATGCCAGTGAGGGCCGTGTCACGGCTGCCGTTCATCACATCGTTGAAGCGAATATCTATCTCAGCGGGATCGGATTCGAGAGCGGAGGCTTAGCCGCCGCCCATGCCATTCATAACGGATTGACGCTGCTGGAAGAGTGCAGGCATGTACTGCACGGTGAAAAGGTGGCTTTTGCTACACTGGTGCAGCTGATCCTGGAGGGTGCGGAAGAGCCAGAGATTGCCGGAGTTGTGGAATTCTGCCGGATGGCTGGTCTGCCTGTGACCCTGGCAGCAATGGGACTGGCTGGTGTGGAGCAGGGCCGGCTGCTGCTGGCTGCCGAGGCCAGCTGTAACCTGGAGAATAGTCCGATGGGCAATATGCCGTTTGCCGTGACACCGCAGCAGGTACTGAAGGCTATGCTTGACGCTGACAGACGCGGAGCTGGAGGAAGGGCATAGATGCTGACAGGCCGCCCGTGCTGTACCCGCATCCCATTGTTAATAATTGCGTAAGCGCTCCGTACATATTTAGCCTTCGTGAGCCAAACAATGAGAACAATTGTTGAATCACGAAGGAGGTGTTCCAGTATGAATATAAGCAATCACAGAGTAAAGCGTGTCCTTCTGTATCCCTTGGCCGCAGCGGTGATTATGTCTGCGGCGCTGATCCCGCCGCATGGAATGTCTGTTGCATCAGCAGACAAGACAGCTTCAGCAACAGCACCCGCACCTGCAGATAGCAGAGGGAGCAGCGTATCGGGCAACCGGACAACTGGAGATCAGCAGCAGCAGGCGCTCAGCCGTGTAGCGGTCATTATCGATGATTTCGGCAACAGCATGCGCGGGACAGAGGAAATGTTCAAGCTGCCCGTCAAAATCACCGTTGCGGTCATGCCGTTCCTGCGCTCCAGCGAACAGGATGCCCGGCGCGCCCATGAGCTGGGCTTCGATGTGCTGGTTCATTTGCCGATGGAGCCGCGTCAGGGCAAGCCGGAATGGCTGGGACCGGGGGCCGTGCTGACCAGCATGAATGACGCCGAGGTCCGGGGGCGGGTGGAGGCTGCACTCGATAATGTGCCTTACGCGATCGGCATCAACAATCATATGGGCTCCAAGGTGACCGGAGATGAACGGGTAATGGGTATTGTGCTTGCGGTCTGCAAGGAGCGCGGTCTATTCTTCGTAGACAGCCATACCAACTATCGTTCAGTTGCGGGACGGATGGCCCGGGAGCTGGGAATGCCGCCGGTGGAGAATCATATCTTCCTGGATGATGTGCATTCGGCAAGCCATGTAATAAAGCAGATGAAGCTTGTGCAGGAGCGGGCCTTGAGCCAAAAGTTCTGCGTCACCATCGGTCATGTCGGCATCCAGGGCAAAGAGACCGCCGCGGGCATCCGCAGCGGCATTGCCGGAATGAAGGACAAGGTGCAATTCGTCGGCATCTCCGATCTGGTCCGTGAGGAATGGAAATGGAATTCCCGGCTTACACTTCCATAAGGTAGGCAGCGATCCCGTTCGCAATGGCTTCGGCGATCTCTTCCTGGCCCTTCGGTGTACAGAGCTTCTCGCGGTCAGCCGGACTGCTGACAAATCCCGCCTCAACGATCACCGTTGTGGCGGTTATTTTGTTGAGCAGGTAGAAGGGCTTGCCCCGGACAGGATCATTCTTCATCCCGTAGAGCCAGTTGAGCTGATCCTGTATGGTCCGGGCCAGCAGAAAGCTGCGTCCTTCCTGGCGGTACAGGACGAGCGGACCATGCTTGGACGGGGATTTCGCCCAGTTAATATGGATGCTGACCACAACATTGGCCGGAAGGGTCTCTGCCAGCTCCTTGCGCTGGGCCAGATCGCGCAAATGCCGGGATCTGCTGCGCAGCCACAGATTCTCATCGCTGGGCGCATAATCGCCGATACGGTTCAGAATCGTATCGAAGCCGTCCGCACGCAGCAGGAGAAAGAGGCGGCGCGAGATGGCGAGGGTGATGTCCTTCTCCAAAATGCTGCCGTAAGAGGTTCCGCCGTCAATCCCCCCATGGCCGGCATCGATCAGAATGATCCGCTGATCATGGCCGAGCATATGCTGGCGCTGTCCGGGCTGTTCTGCCTGTGGATTAGTGCTAGGTGCAGCCGCGTGGATCTCTGCGGTGCTGCCTGCCGTAAGCAGGAGCAGAACGCATGCTGCGGTTATGATCCGCTTAAGCCCCCGCCCGGATCTCAGCCGGGGCTGCTCTTTTGAACGGTGGTACTGTGTAGTGCTATAGGGCTCCAATACATTCGATTGTCTCATGTGAGTAACCTCCCTGCCGGAATAATCAACAGCTTCATGTACTTAATGACGGTTTATACAGGTGTAGTCTTGTTAGATTGTGCCTTAACAGCCTAACCTATACGAAGCTTCGGATTCCGGTTTAGAGATCAGAGGATTGGAGCACACTATAAGTATAAGATTAAGGGGCGGGAACCCGCCAAGCACTCACCTGGGAGGTGTAAGAGATGGCATCCGGCGGAGATGATCTGGTGAAGTATATTACGGAAAAGGTAGTTGTCTACATTGAGAATCCGGGCGCTGTCCATGCCCGGCGGAAGGCAGAAAAGCAGCCGTGGGCGGAAAAATGGTTCGGCACGCTGCCGCTCGCTTGGTCTGTCTGGCGCAGCAAATGGAGCAGGGGCGGGGCAGGTAAGGAGTAGCGCTTCAACAGTGAGCGGGCGCTGTGTGGGCATGAGGTGCATAAATGCACCTGGATTCGTGGAAATCGAGCTCTTAGCGTGAATCAGGTGTATTAATGCCCCTGAATTCGGAAAAATAGGGCGTTGAGTGGAAAACAGGTGTATAAATGCACCTGAATCAGCAGAAATCGTGCGTTGAGTGTGAATCAGGTGTACAAATGCACCTGAATTCAGAGAAAGCGGAGGTTGAGTTAAATTCAGATGTATAAGCAAACAGCCTTCCCAAGTGGAGCCGTTCAGACGGCACCCGGGAAGGCTGTTTCAGTATGGAGCAGGAATTATGTCAGTACCAGTCTATCGGCTTGAACCGGGCAGAACAGCAGAGCCCAGCGTGGCTCCCCCGGGCAGCGGTACCGGCAGCTTGTGGAGGGTTCCGGCCTTCTGTAGGGCGCTAAGCGGGAGGTAACGAATGCCACCAGGACCCGAGGCAGCATAGACTACGGCTGCTTCGGTGCTCCCTTGGTCACGGGAAGCGCCTGGCTTCAGCCAGCTCTGGCTGCCTGTGATCATGAATGGCGCTCCCAGCGTGTCGTTGTGCCCCGGGGACTGGAAGGCGAGACTGCCCCGCTCCTGAAGCAGAGCGCTCAGGCTTGCTCCGTTCAGCGTCTTCAGCCCGGGTGCAGTCAGCCACAGGAGATCGGCATAAGGGTCATCCTCTCCGCCGCTACGTAGAGCGGGCTGGGGAGTGTGCGCCTGGCCCGGACCGGAGGACAGCATGGCAGAGGCTTCCGGTGCAGCATTAAGAATATGCTCAGCCTGGGTCTGACTCCAGGGCAGTGTCTCCAGGACAGCAGCATTCAGATACAGCGTTCTGTTCTCCGTAGTGATTCTCCAGACAGGCAGCATTGGAGCATAGAGCGCCGTAACCCCGATGGCACCTGAAGAATTAGAGGGTATCAGTCCTTGCTGCACCAGATACTGGCGCAGTTCAGTCATACTATAAGGGAGGCCATCGGTTCCAGCTCCGTATTCGCTAAGCAGATAGCCGCCCTGATCCGCAGCGGAGATAACGAGATAGCCGATCCGCTGACCGCTGTGCATCACATTGACCAGCCAGCTGCGCGTTCCCGGACCAAGAGGGTAGACCTCCGTGCCGGCATCCTTCCATTCCTTAAAAGGAGCATTCGCTGAGAGCTGATTAATCGTCTGCCGGGTGAAGGCCTGCAGCGTTTCCGGCGCTGGAATCGGCTTCATTTCAAGTCCCGGAAGAACCTCCTGCGTGACGGCCTGCGTCACGGTCGTCCGGCTGGCTTGTGACGCTAATGCCTGAGGAGAAGAGGCGCTCGCAGCCAGCAGAGTCAGTCCGAGAATCAGACAGAGGAGCAGGCGGCCGCGCCGCCGGGAGCTCTTCTGCCTTGCAGTGATATTCATAGGTTCAGTCACCTTTCCTGTTCTTGAGGGAATTTACGCTTCTTACTGTTCATTGTAGGGGACAAGCCCTGAAAAGGCTGTTGCTTGCTGTCGCGGCCAGCGGCGCGAGTTTCGCTGTTTTTTTGCCTGCTTTTAGCGGACCAGGTCGCATTCTATGTGCTGCGCAGATGAAACAATCCGTACGTTACGGCAGAAACTGCAATCTGCGGCTCATACTGCCACGAGGTCTCCTGGCGGCGGCGGTTATACTGCTCAAGGGTGGCTAGCCGCTTCTCTTCTTCCGGTTCCTTCAGCAGCTCCGCGTAGTAGATGTCCACGATGCTAAGCTCCAGCTCCAGCCGTGTGCGGGCTTCTTCCGCCCAGGTGTAATCCAGCAGTGCCAGCTTCGATGTCAGATATCCCTCCAGCCGGTCGGCCCCGTCCGTAATCCCCAGCTCGAACGGCTGGACATGAATGTTCTCCGGCAACCGTGGCGTCAGCTCCTTGCCGCTCAGCCGGGCCTCGAAGTCCGGGACGATCAGCCCGGAGGTTAAAGAGACTGCGATGAAATGCAGCTCCTCGCGCTTCAGGTCACAGGTCATCTCGACCTTGTAGCAGACCGCCAGCCACGGCTCGTAGGCGGCCGAGAACAAGGTCGTCCGCTGCCTAAGGCCAGGGTCCTCGAACAGCTGGAGGCACCGGCCTTCGTCCCGCGCCGCCGACCAGATCTGCCGCAGGCGCTTGCTGCCGTAGGTTACATCCTCGCGGCGGATCATCCCCGGTCCGAGTCGCGGCAGCACCGGAACGATGCCGAAGTACCGCGCTAGGATGCTGTCCTCCGGGGCAGCCGAGACCCCGGGCGGCAGCGCCGCTCCCGGCACCTGCGCTGTGCCGAGCGGCTCCGCAGCAGCTTCGGCATCCGCTGCGCCGGCCGGGCCCGGCGGTGCTCCCGCCCCTGCCGGGCGGCTGGCCCCGCCGCGCGGGCGGGCCGCTGGCGCAGCGGTCTGCGCGGCCAGTTCATCGTACTTCTGCGGGTCGAAGACGAAGCTGAAGCTCAGGGTCTCGGGATCTACGCCGGTGCGCTCCACGAAGCCCCAATAATAAGGGCGGTCCGTCAACATCCGGTCTGCGCGCGGGGAGAGCTTTACCGTCACATGCAGCGGAGAGGATTCGAGAATGGTGCATTCGGTCGCTTCCAGATAATCCATGACCTGCTTGCGCACTTCTGTAGGTGTCAGCATCAGTTAGGCACCCCGCTATCATCCAGCTTGGCGTGGGTCAGCTCGCTGAGCGAATCGCCGATCGTATCCAGCCCGCTGCGCAGCTCCTCGTCGCTGCCCGCTTCGAGAACGATTTTGTACAGGCTTTTCTCAAGCGAGCCTTTCTGCTCGAAGCGCTCCAGAATGACATCCAGCCCGCCGATGACCATCTCGAACATGTTGATTTTCTCATGCAGCAGGTGAAGGATATGCTCTTCAATCGTCCCTTCGGTGGAGAGGTTGTAGATGACCACATCATTCTCCTGACCGAGCCGGTGGACCCGGCCGATCCGCTGCTCGACCCGCATCGGGTTCCAGGGCAGATCGAAATTGATCATATGGTGGCAGAACTGCAGGTTAATCCCTTCGCCGCCGGCTTCGGTGGCAATCATCACCTGGGCGCGTCCGCGGAAGAGGTCCATCATCCAGTCTTTTTTGCCGCGGTTCATCCCGCCCGAATACGTCACACATTGCAGTCCATGCTCGCGGAAATACTGAAGCAGATACTCCTGCGTGGCGCGGTATTCGGTGAAGACGATCACCTTCTCATTCATTTGCTGGATTAACTCCATCGTCTTCTCCGCCTTGGTATTCGTCTTGACCGTACGGATCGTCTGGAGCAGCCCCATCATCCGCTCGCGCTTCGGAGAATCGGCCGGAAGCTTCTTAATCAGATTCACCAGCGTGACGAACACCGCATCCCGGCTGCTGCACACCTCACGCTGAAGCGTGACCAGGGAGAGCATACTGCTGAGATTGCCGCCCGCCTCCTGATACTGTTCTTTGACAAAAGCAGTCACGCCGTCATACAGCGCCTTCTCCTCTGCGGAGAGGGTGAGGGGGATATTGCGCACCTTGCGCTTGGTGAAATTCACCGGGCCTTCGCCCCGGCGGTTGCGGATCATGACCTTGGACAGCTCGCCCCGAAGCTTAACCTCATTCTTGGGCTGGCGCTTATCCACCACGAAATTGGTAGCAAAATCGCCCTGATTCCCAAGCTGGCCCGGCTTCAGCAGCGTGATCAGATTGAACAGCTCGCCGAGATCGTTCTGCACGGGGGTGGCGGTGAGCAGCAGGCAGTATTTTTTGCGGAGCTGCTGTACGAACAGATAATTCGTCGATTTCTTGTTCTTCAGCTTATGGGCTTCGTCGATAATCAGCATGTCATACTCCTGGCTAAGCAGCATTTCCTTATGCGGGTCACGCTTGGCTGTATCCATCGAGGCGACGACAATGTCATTGCCCCAGGAATAGGCTTTCTTTTGCGCTACGGCAGAGATTCCGAACTTCGTATTCAGCTCCCGCACCCATTGCAGGACAAGCGAGGCCGGCACCAGAATCAGAACCTTGCTCACCAGCCCGCGCACCAGATATTCCTTCAGCACGAGCCCCGCTTCGATGGTCTTGCCAAGTCCGACTTCATCAGCCAGAATCGCCCGTCCTGACATCTCGAACAGCACTTTGTGCGCCGTATCCAGCTGATGGGGAAGCGGAGACAGCCCGGACAGATGCTTCATACACTGCAGCTCATCGAAGCTGGTAACCAGGCCCGACTGCTCTCCCTGTACAGCAAGGCGGGATAAGCGCCAGTCGCCCCACGGTCCCCCTTTATCGAGTCTCGATTCCAGATCATGCAGCCAGTTACGCTCAAAAGATAGAGGAACAGGCAGCAGCGGCGCAGAAGTTACCTTCTCTTGGGGCAAGGAATTGCGGAATAATTGCGTCATGTTGCAGCCTCCTCCGTCGCAGTTTCATATCGAAATGCGTAGCAGTAGTATGCTCGTTTCAGAGAGATTTCATAACCTGTCTTTCTGCGGACAGTGCGATTAAGCGCTGAAAACTTTCAGTTCCGTTACCCTGCAAAAAAGCGAGAAAGAGGGAGGAAATCAGCCGTTCTTTTCCTGTTTTTCCGTTATTCCTGCCTGGGGCTGCTTTTTCAAAAAAGACCTCTATCCACAACATGTGGTATAGTTTAAAAGTTAACGCACACCATATATTGTTACAAAAGCATGAAATTTGACTGGTGTGCGGATTTTTTTCGGCTGTTTGTTATTGACAAAAGGAGCTTTCGCCGGACAAGCAGGCTGCGGCTGCCTTGCCGCCGGAAGCATGACCTATTACATCCCCGGGAGGTTTTGGTATTGAGTATAGTGGAACACAACAAGCGTCTAGAGGGTCTGAGCGAGAAAATATTCCTGGACCGTTACGCCTGGAAGGACGCGGACAGCAATAATGCCAAGGTAGGCGATGTGGTGCTTGTCCTGACCAAGGACGATCCGAAGTTCCCGACCAAGGAGGTCGGCGAGATTGTGGAGCGCACAGGCCGGATCGTTACGGTTCGAACCCGCAGCGGCGAGCTGGTGCAGTCGGATGTAGAGAAGCTGACGCTGAACATCGAGAAGACGCCGGAGGAGATGTGGGACCGTCTTGCGGCCGCGATGGCTTCTGTAGAGAAGACGCCCGAGCTTCAGGAGGAGTGGACAAGCCGGTTCCGTTCGATTCTGGATGACTGGAAGCTGGTTCCGGGCGGGCGGATTGCGGCAGGCGCAGGGGCAAGCGAGGAGCTTACATTGTTCAACTGCTATGTCATTCCTTCTCCAAAAGACAGCCGGGGCGGCATCATGGAGACCCTCTCCGAGATGACCGAGATTATGGCCCGCGGCGGCGGGGTAGGCATCAATCTGTCCTCGCTGCGCCCGCGCCGCGCTATTGTCCGTGGGGTGAACGGTTCCTCTAGCGGCTCTGTGTCCTGGGGCGGCCTCTTCAGCTATACCACCGGACTGATTGAACAAGGCGGCAGCCGCCGCGGCGCGCTGATGCTGATGATCAACGACTGGCATCCGGATGTGCTGGATTTCATTACCGTGAAGCAGACCATGGGCCAGGTGACGAACGCCAACCTGTCGGTATGCGTAAGTAATAGCTTCATGAAGGCTGTGAAGGAGGATCTGGATTGGGAGCTGGTCTTCCCCGACACGACTGACCCGGATTACGACACCCTGTGGGACGGCGATCTCGATAAATGGAAGGCGGATAACCGCCGCGTCATTCCTTACCGTACTGTCAGAGCACGCGATATCTGGCAGACGATTATCGAATCGGCCTGGAAATCTGCAGAGCCGGGCGTTGTTTTCATGGAGTATTATAATCAGATGTCTAATAGCTGGTATTTCAATCCAATCATTTGTACCAATCCGTGCTTCCACCCGGATACCCGCATTGCAACGGAATACGGACTCTTAACCATTGAAGAGTTATATAAGAAGGTCGGAACGGAATCCTTTCTGGTGGGAACCGATTTGAGATTAGTGGAGCAAGCCAAAGTGGTCGGCGGCAGAAGCTATGAAATTCCAGGTCTGCAGATGAGACGCGCTACAGTCTTCCCGACCGGGACGAGAGAAACCTTGAAGATCTCGCTGCAAAATGGTGTTGAGCTGTCAGTAACGCCTGAGCACCGCCTATTTACCGACTCCGGCTGGAAAGAGGCCCGGAACCTGAGTGCTGAAGATAGTGTATATTTGCAGTCTGGTGAGGGTGGATTTGCGGCTGAGGATCAGCTTGGTGAGGGTTGGGTCAAAGAAGAGCTGGAGAAACTCCGAGTTAAGGCGGTTAGAGCCGGTGAGAAAGAGGTTCCGGCTGCGCTGTATACCGCTTCACGGGAGACTGTTGTAGCGTTCCTGCAAGGATTATTCTCGGCAGACGGAACGGTATACGACCGTGACGAAATGCACCGTACCGTCCGGCTGACATCAGCTTCGAAGAAGCTGCTTCATGGCGTTCAATTGCTGCTGCTTAATTTCGGAATTAACAGCTCCATCTATAATCGTGAGAAGAAGAATCCGGCAGTATTTACGTATACAACTATCGCGGGTGAGGAACGCAGCTATGAAAGCGGGGCATTCTATGAACTTGACTTAAGCGGCAATAACATCCTGGAATTCAAGAATAAGATCGGCTTCAAGCTTCTTACCAGAAAACAAGAGGCGCTGGAGCGCATTGCCAGACCATCCCGCAAAAATGAAAAGTTTATCTCCAAGGTCGTTGGTATCGAAGCAGGCGAGGTTGTGACGGTATACGATATTACCGAGCCTGTAACGCACTCGCTGATCGCTGGTGGTGTTGTGGCTCATAACTGCGGTGAACAGGGCCTGCCCGGCTGGGGCGTGTGCAACCTGTCCGCCGTCAATCTCTCCAAGTTCTACGATGCCGAGAAGCATGAAGTGGACTGGGCAGATCTGGCGAGAACCACCCGGTATTCGGTTCGCTTCCTGGATAATGTCATCGACAAGACACCGTATCATTTCCCGGAAAATGAAGCGAACCAGAAGCTCGAACGCCGCGTAGGCCTCGGCACCATGGGACTGGCGGAGCTGATGATTAAGCTGAATATCCGCTACGGCAGCCCTGAGTCACTGGAATTCTTAGACAAGCTCTACGGCTTCATGGCCCGCGAGGCCTATCTGGCTTCGGCTGAGATTGCAGGAGAGAAGGGCTCGTTCCAGGCCTTTGACACCGACAAATATTTGCAGAGCGGCTTTATGCGGAATATTACTGAGGTCTACCCGGAGGTCAGCGAATCGATCCGTAAGCATGGCATGCGCAACGTGACTGTAATCACCCAGGCTCCTACAGGCAGTACCGGAACTATGGTGGGTACATCTACAGGCATCGAGCCATACTTCGCCTTCAAATATTTCCGCCAGAGCCGTCTTGGTTATGACGAGCAGTTCGTGCCGATCGCCCAGGAATGGCTGGAAGCCCATCCGGGAGAGGAACTACCAGAATACTTCGTCACTTCGATGGACCTGTCCGCCAAGGATCATATCCGCGCTCAGGCTGCTATTCAGCGCTGGGTGGACAGTTCGATCTCCAAGACCGCGAACTGTCCGTCCGACTTCACCGTGGAAGAGACCGCCGAACTGTATGAAATGGCCTTCGATCTGGGCTGCAAAGGCGTGACCATCTACCGTGACGGCAGCCGTGACGTACAGGTGCTGGAAACGGCGAAGAAGGAAGATAAGAAGGATGCTGCGGCAGAAGTGAAGTCAGTGGAGGCCAAGGAAACAGAACCGGCTGCTACGATTAATGTCACTGCAAAGCCAATGACTATGGAAGCTGCTCCAGGTCTACAGCCGGCGGCCAGCGGAGTAGACAAACAATACAAGAAGCGTCCGCAGGTGCTGCGCGGCGCTACCTATAAGATCAATACACCGTTCGGCATGGCCTATATTACGATCAACGATCTTGACGGCATCCCGGCCGAAATCTTCCTGAACGTCGGCAAGGCCGGCTCTGATGTCTTCGCCATGGCGGAAGCCCTGGGCCGCGTCTGCTCGCTGTTCCTGCGCTACGGTGACCACGGCGAGAAGGTCGGCCTGCTGATCAAGCACCTCAAGGGCATCGGCGGCTCCGGCGCCATCGGCTTCGGCGCGAACCGCGTCGAGTCTATCGCCGACGCAGTAGCCAAAGCCCTAGAGACCCATGTGCTCAACAACGCCCATGACGACCATATCCCGGCACCCATCGCCGCCACGCTGGAGCTTGATTTCAACGAGGCGCTCAGCGCTGAGCTGAAAACTACTGTTCCTGCGGCAGCTAGCAACGACAGTCACGGCGGTCACGACAATCACAGCCACGCTACAGCATCGCGGGATCTTTGCCCTTCCTGCGGCAGTGCCTCGCTGATTAATATTGAGGGATGCAAGACTTGCGGGAATTGTGGGTATAGCCGGTGTGGGTGAAGGTTAAAAAAAGAAGTAATAAAAATTAAAATTTTGATGGATCAAAGAAGCAGCAAAAATGACTACAAGTGATGATAATAGTGGCTCACAGAATGCGCTAATTTTAAAACCATTCAATATCTGAATTAATATGCGAAATATTGTATGTTTTATTTTTTCGTTACCCCCAAATAAGAATTTGGATTGTCAGAGCCTGAACCTTTAATGGTTCAGGCTGCTTTTTTAGAAAAACGCTCACAGACGGCCTGAAATGAAATCCCCTTTTGGGCGGATTCGTAGACAAATAGATGAGTCCAAGTTAAGAGAATCCACAACCAGATAAGGCTTTGGCCGAACGTACCTGATAGGTGCCGAAGCCTATATTGTTCTTGGATTGTCGAAAGAAAATCTCAATGGGCCAGCGCTTGGTATAGTAGGTTGCAATCATTTCGGTTTTCAATGCAACATCCTCAACATCCGTGCAACAAAAGGGCGCATCCAGAAGCTCAGAAAATAATGGACTTATATAATTCTGAATTTCGAAAGTGCGTAGTAGCAAAGAAGCCAAAGATTATCCGCCCGAAAAACCTGTAAAAATCAGGGTGTACTAACAGGGGGGATATTCCAAAATGGCGGTTCTGCGTACAGATTCCCCCACCCCAGGTGACCGGGCATTTGAATTTCCATGTTAAATTCTAGAAGGCTTCATTCGAGCTGGGCGATTCGAGATTCTATTCGTCTCCAGGCGTGGCGATTTGCAAATTCCTTCGTCAGTTTGAGTACGGTGGTTCGACTATGACTCACCAGCGTCGCCGCACATTGAAAGAATTCCAGACGAAACCTTGCCACCGTATAACCGAAATGAATGGGTTCGCAGCACTCTCGTTTGAAGCGTTCATACAGGTTATACGCCAGCAATTTGATGAGGAGGTCGATTTCATTGGCTTCGAAGGAGCCGGTTGCAATCTTGTCGATGGAAAATCCACGCTTGGCTTCCTTGATGTAGTTTTCCATGCAGCAGCACTGGTTGTAAAACCGCCACAAATCGATGGATTCCCAGTCTAAATTGGTAACGATGGCTTCGTACTCCCAGTCGGTATCCAGGAGGAGACACGTTTGGTCGTCTTGGATGACCTTCGCTTTGCGGATAACGGCGACCCGTCTGGATATTTTCCAAGAAGTCGCAGGATACCAAAGAGTGATCCCTTCAATGATCCAATCTTCGTCGACGTAGCGTGTCCAGTACGGGCAGGCAGCGACTTCTGCGGCCAGTCGCTTCGTCCACTTGATCTTGCCCACATAGCCAATCTGCCGCTCTTCCCAGAGCGAATAAAAGTCTTCGCCGCCAAAGCCTTTGTCAAACCGGGCGTATTGGACCGGGTGCGGGCCCAAGAGGCCAAAGGTCTCTTCCAGAAAAACAGACGCCTCTGTGGAGGAGTGAACGTTTCCGGCGCGTAACACTGCATTCAGGCAAACGTGGGATTGTCCCTCAAAAGCCAGCAAGGGATGGTAGCTTTTGCGCCCCGGCTTATGGGCGTTTACCCCTTTGGCAGCCTTGGCCTGATTCCCATAGACGGTCTCCACGGTGGAATCCAAATCCAGAATGAGTGTGGAGGGCAGAACGGGCCGAATCACTTCGAGGTTCACGAGCCGAAGTTGCGTCTGTATGTGGGGATTCATTTTGGCCAGTCGAGCCAGTTCCTTGTACAGCAAGGAGTGGTGCGGACAGCGTCCGCCGAGAAAACGCTGAAGCAGGGAGTCCTTTTGCCATCTCCGAAAGTGAAACAGACGCTCATAGCCCAAGACCCAGCCGACGATGAGATACAGTAGAATGTGGTGCATGGAGAACCGCGCATTGCGGGCTTTGTCTCCGGATACGGTGTGCAGCACCTGGCGCAGTTTGATTTTTTCAAGATAATTCAGGAAGATCTTGCTTCCTCCAATACTTGTCGACTGGGTCAGGGAAAATTCGGTCTTGATTTTAGAAATAGATGTGGTAGACTTCACCTAAAAGGTGCTCCTCTCTTTGGGTGATGTTGTTCGGACAAACACCATTCTACCAAAGGTTTGAGCCCTTTTTTTGTTTTTATAGAAGATTACTTTCGAAATTCAGGATAATATTACATTAAATCTCATGATGAGTTAAAAATTAATTAAAGGAAAAATCAACATTATTAAATGATGAATGATGATCAGAGCCAATTTGAATTTTCAGGTTTCTAAAGGTAGACCATACTTCCGCTATTGCCGATTTTTGTCTGCTTCAGCTTGACTATATATTTTTAGTTTTTTTGAGGTTTTGCAGTTAGGTTTAGTTCTAAATAATTCTAATAGATAAGGTGGGATTAAAAAATGGAGATAAAAGATATCCTTTTTTACTATGTTATTATTTTCGATGAAAATAAAGAAAGAACACTAAAAGAATCAAAACATCTACATCATCCCTTACTCGGAGACATTGCGGCTGCACTAACTTATTGTTTACATTTACCTAGAACTGGTTTTGATTTAATAGAGACACCTGAAGCACTATTTCTTGAGGGAGGATCACCATTACAGCATGAAATATACCTAATTTCTTCGAATCCAACACAGAAAGAAATGGATCAGTTGAGTTTTATTAGACCAACTCTTTACATAATAGAATCCTCTTCATATGAAGCTGGTTCTGCAATAAATCATGAATACCCGTCAATTTTAGGTTGTGTCAGAATTGATGGACTATCTGAGGAGCTTTTGTATGATCAATGGAATAAACTGAGTAATGAAGTTGTAAGTCTTATTCCTCAGGCAACTAAACTTAACTATATAACACATCTCTTTGGAAAGGATCAAATTTCAGCTTTACCAAATTTATTTTTAACTAATCAGCTATCTAATTCAGTGCAATTAGTGGAAACTTTGAATGAAAATCATTATTCCTTCGAAATTAGAGCCCAAATTATGCGATATGAAAAAGCTAAGTTTATGCTTTATTATGATCTCGGGAAAAATCTTGACGATTTACCAAATGAGCGAATTGATGATGCGATTCCTAAGATAGCTGCCAGCATTGGTTATCCTTTAGTACTAACTTTACCAGGAGGTCCTAACAAGCGTTTGAGTTATGGTTCAATATCAAAATCTATATCAGAAGAGGAGGATGATCTCATAAATTTTTTTGGGGTACATTCTGCAATTGCTGAACAGGGAGTTTGGCTTAAGGGCAAACGCATTGATGAAAGCATATTCATTCTATTATCTATGCTTGAAAGTCATTTCCATTCAAATGAGAAAAATTATAGATTCATTAGAAGAGCGATGGAACGCTTTGGGAAAGTTCTTATTGAAGCAATAGGAACTGATAAACTTAAAGAGTACATTGCTGATAGTTCTAAAATCATTGCTTTTACCGACTTTCCAATAGGGTTAGCAATACTTCCTGGTTATAGTGACCCACTCTGTTGTATGGTGCCTATTTCGTATCGTCCTTTAACTCCGCTTACTACTACGTTCCAGAGAAGTCTTGTAAGAGTAAACGAATACTATATCGGTTCTAAAAGTGGATTTAATATATTAATAATAGAGTGTTTATCTAGAGAGGATGGAATTCGAAAAATAGCTGATTTAGGATGGAACGTGGTTTGTGTGGAGCTGGAAAAAAACCCTCTAATAAATGTACAGTATAGGGAATGCAAAAATATCGAACAATTAAATGAAGTTTTAAGTAAATCTTCACGCATAGATATTTTGGTGATTTCTGCACATGGCACATATGGCGCTAAAGGTGTTGCAGGTCTATCAGTAGGAGGTGAATTTTGGATGCCAATGCCCTCTCAAGAGATCCCACCCATTGTAATTCTTAGCGCATGTCATGTTTCACCGAAAGGCCAAGGTGAATATACTGTTACAGATGCTTTTCTTCAAGCCGGTGCAATTGCAGTATTAGGAACATTAATTCCGGTTAATGTGAAACATAATGCAATACTTACACAAAGATTTTTTCAGTTTATTGTAGAAACATTGCAAGGGCACCACGAATGTTACGACCTTGCAGATGCATGGAAAAGAGTAGTGGCAATGAATGCAATGACAGAAATTGTGAGTACGACGAAAGAACTAGAAGCATGGGCATTGAAAGATAGGGGAAATGTAGGAACCGTATACGAAGAATATTTTAAGAGAATTCAGCAAAATCCAATCTTTCCTGGTCAAATTTATAGTAAAACAATAGAGATACTCAAAGATATCGCTTCTAATGATGGAATGTCTAAATATTTAGAAAATGTACTAGAGCTAAAAGGTTACGTATCGGAATCTTTCTTTTATATTTTTAGCGGATTTCCAGAGAAAATACTTCTAAAAAGCAAGAAATTGAAAAAATAATATAAACAATAGGGTAGAATTGAGTAAAATTTTGAGATTCTTAAAATCAACAATAGTAGCAATAATTAATTGGAATTGTAACGTAATTATTTGGGTTTACATTCAATAATTAAACAAAATTTGAATATTTAAGTATCATTAGTTGTTAACTAATATGTAACAACATAAGCCCAAACCCTTGATGGTTTGGGCTTATTGTAATACTGATTATCAATTCAAATTCCATTTTACCTATAACATTGATATCAATAATCAGAACGTTAGTTCTTATTTTGTGTGTTTAGTGGTATACTGAGATTGTGTATCGTAGAAAGATGTTTCAATATATTACTTTTAAAACTCAATGACGACTAAAAGAGACAACATTCGACGCGTACTGTCTGGTATTATTGGACTATATTACCATACTTGGAGGCGTTGTTATGGATGGAGTTATAGAATATAAAAAGTTCAATCAAATTAACTTAAACGATCTTTTCTTTGAAACGCTAAAGGAGGACTATCCTGGTTTTGAACAATGGTTTAAGAAGAAGGGGAATGAAATAGCTCAAGTATTTTATAATGAGTCAGACAATTTAGAAGCCTTCCTATATATGAAAACTGAATTAGGTCCAATTAATGATGTTCAACCTATACTGGATGGCGGGTTGTGGCTGAAAGTCGGAACTATGAAAGTTAATCCGCACGGGACAAGACTCGGAGAGCGGTTCATTAAAAAAATCCTCGATTATGCCATTGTTGAAGACATCAGAAATATTTATGTTACTGTTTTTGAAAAACATCGAAAATTAGTAGAAACTTTTATAAAATATGGTTTTATAGAAAGCGGGACAAAGTCATCTTCTGCAGGTGAAGAATTAGTATTAACTAAAAATTTAAAAAACACCGTGAATAACACTCTATTAGATTATCCTCTGTTGACATCAAGAAATAAAACTAAACATTTGTTAGCTATAAAACCCCAATACCATACCAACTTATTTCCTGATTCTATTTTGAATAATGAAAACTTTGATATCATCTCAGATGTTTCCCACACAAATAGCATACATAAGGTATATCTCTCATCAATGTCGGGATTAGCTTCTGTTAAACAGGGAGATCTGTTAGTAATATATAGGACCAAAACTGAAAATACGGTGGCTTGGTATACGTCTGTTGCAACTTCAATTTGTGTAATTGAAGAAGTTAAAAGCCCCCGTGAATTTTCAAATTTGGAATCATATATGAAGTATTGTAGAAGTTACTCTGTTTTAACAGATTCAGAATTATTAGAGTACTGGTATAAAAAAGGGCGTGTTTATATTATCAAAATGACATATAATATTGCATTTAGAAAAAGGTTAACTAGAAAAAGATTAGTTGAAGAAGTTGGTTTAAACGAAAAGGATTATTGGGGTTGTATAACTCTTTCTGATCAAGAGTTTGAAAAAATACTAAAGTTAGGTGATGTTTATGAAAGTCTTGTTATCGATTAAACCTGAATATGTAGAAAAAATATTTAGCGGAGAAAAAAAATACGAATATCGTAAAGTCCTTTTTAAAAAGGACGTAGATACGATTGTTGTATACTCAACGATGCCTGAAGGGTTGATTGTTGGAGAGTTTAAAATTGACTCTATCTTATTTAATAGTCCAGAAATGATATGGAGTGAAACAAAAGAGTATGCTGGCGTCAGTGATTTATTCTTTAAAGAATATTTTGCAAATAGACAAGAAGGATATGCAATTAAAATAACTGAGGCAGTAAAATATGATAAGCCAATTGATCCTAGGTTGGAGTATAATACCTTCCATCCCCCTCAATCATTTTGTTATATATCTGAGGAAGTATAGTTCACTAGTAAAGGGGGTATCAAAAAAATGTTTTTACAGGATAGACCTATAATCAAACCAGATGAGGACCTACTGGTCAGAAAAGGCTTCGCAGAACATTTGGCGAATTCTATTCGAGAATGGGATGGACAGGACAGTCTTGTTATCTCATTAGACGGAGAATGGGGTTCAGGAAAAAGTTCGGTTATAAATATGGCAGTACACTATTTAAGGTTACAGACTGAAAGTACTCCTTTTATTTTTGAATATAACCCTTGGGCATTTTCTGATACAGGTAGCATTACGGGAAGTTTCTTTAATGAATTGGCGAAAGAAACACAGTTGAAGGATACTGGGGAACAGGATAAAGAACTAGCTGAAAAACTACAGGCTTACGCTGTATTACTTGGCGGGACTCCTGAGAAATCTACACTTAAAGATTTGTTTGAGAAAATAATACCAATACTATCATTGGCGGGAATCTCACTAGGAACTTTTCCATTCATTACTTCTCAATGGGGAAAGTTAGCCAGCCTTATGTTCGGCTTTGTTTTTCTTGCTATTCAAGTTATTAAAGATACCCTACTTAAAGGGTCATCATATTTTGAAGCTCGTTCAAAAATCAATGAAAAACCTTTGAATAAACTAAAACAAGAAATCAAAGATAAATTATTAAAGAATAGTAAAAAACTTATTATTATTATCGATGATATAGATCGACTATCGCAAAGTGAAATAAAAAGTCTAATGAAGGTTATTAGAGTGAATGCCGATTTTCCGAATACCATATATATGCTTGCAATGGATCGAGACATTGTTGAAAAAAATTTGAATGATGAGCATGGTTTCTCAGGTAAGAATTACATGGATAAAATTGTTCAGATTAATTTTAATATGCCTCAAGTCAGACAAAGCCGGCTGCACAAAACACTTTTTTTAGAGATGGATCGTATCTTTGCTCATATTCCGAATGAAGAAAAAGGTAAGTACTTTGGCGAAAATAATTATAATTGGTCTATTCTTTATAATAGTGGTTTCAAAGGTCTATTTAAAACGATTAGGGATATTAAACGATATTTAAGTAGCTTCCAATTCAATCTTACATTACTCTATAAAGATAATACCCTTGAAGTTAATTTAGTTGATTTTATTGGAATTGAAGCAATAAGAGTTTTTGCTCCGAAGTTCTACGACTTTATTAAATTCAACAAGGAGTTATTTACGAGTACTAACAATTCAAGAATGCTTTCTTCTTATGATGATTCTGAAAGACAAAGATTACTTAAGGCTGAATTTTCTACAATAGATCTTCATTATAGAAAAAACATTGAAGACATAACGATATTCCTGTTTCCACAATTGAAAAATATTTTAGAAAGAGGTTCCTTATCATATGGACCAGAATGGCAGTCGAAATGGGCTAAAGAGTTAAAGGTGTGTTCTTCTAGACATTTTGAATCCTTCTTTGCTTTTATTCCTGGTGGAGACGAAGAAGAAATTAGTACTTATGAAATGAAAAAAATCTTAAATGCAAGTCAAAATCTTATTGAATTTGAACTGATTTTAAATTTGTATACAACTAACGGTAAAATACGAAAAGTGTTACGGGATATGCAAAATTATACGGATAGCTTTGATGATATACCAGCTGAAAATACTGTTATAATAATTTTGGCTCTTTTTAACATATCAGATGGACTTCCTCAGGTCCAGGATAGTGTTTTAGATTTTAAACCGGATATGAATGTTTCCAGAATCATACATCAATTGTTTGAAAGACAAAAAGAGAGGCAAGAACATAATTTTGAGATTCTTAAATCAACAATAATAGGTTCAAAAACATTGTATGCACCTGTTAAATATATTTCATTATTATCACCAACTGAAAATACTAGCATTAATCATGAAAGGATTTTTGATTCTAGCTATATTCAGTCTCTTCAAAAATTGTGTGTAAAGAAGATATCGGAATATGATGAAAACAGTAAATTACTAAATGAGGTTAAGTTAGAGTATATATTATATCGTTGGAAAGAGTGGGATACTGAACAAAGTTGGGTGAGTTTTATAAATAAAACAGTAAGTAACATCTCCACCCTGGTTCATTTTACCAAGCGTTTTTATCGTACAATAGGAAGTCTTAATCAATTAGACGTTACTTCACTTTCAAAGTTTATTGAGCTTGAATCTGTATTTTCCAAGCTTAACGCAGAAAAGCAACAGGACACATTGGAATATAGAGAAAACTTATTCGATATTGAATTTATAATGAAGGAGATAGAAGATCAGAGAGTCTAGATTGATAAACGCGTACTATTGAGCCTGCGCAAAGCGCAGGTTTTTTTCTACTAAATTATTATGAATATAATTTTTGCTATATAATGAAGATTAGTTAGTTTTAAGAGAGGGGGGCCATCTTGAATATTGAGAAAAATTTAAAGGGCCTTGATGATGAAATCGAAATGTACGTTTGTTTACATGATGGTAAGTTTGCAGAGTGGATGGATAAAAAAGAAAAAGGTATGGATGAATTTCTTTATTTAATGAAAAAGTATTATTTTTTCTTAACTTACACAGTTGATAAACAATACCTTTCAAATACGCATAAAAGTACTAAGATGCTTTATTCAAAAGCTGCTACTGATCTATTAGCCATTTATAACTGCTTGAATTCAGGATGCCTCCATCAGGCGTATACTATACTTAGAACTTTGTTAGAAACAACTGCTCACACAATATTTATTTATCAAAAGCCTGAGATTAGACTGAATTTATATTATAACTATCGTTTCATAGTGATGTATCATAACTTTACAAATGATAAACATTCTGGTTTTCAGGAAGTGAAAGAAGAATATACAAAGTATCAGCAAAACTATTCAAAAAATAAAGAATGGTATGATAAAGAACTTCGGGCAGAAATATATTCTAATCCTAAATTCATTGGATTACGTGATGATAAGATGAGTTTTAAGAAGCTTTGTATTGTTGCTAATATGAAACGTGAATATCAATCAGTTTATAGTGGATTGTCACACTCAACTCACAGCACTTCTCTTTTGGATCATTTATTCTTATCAAATTCGGAAAGTTATTCAACAACTCCAATTTTTAAAAATAATGAGTCTATGACTGCTATTTGTTTAACAATTGGATTCATTGATGATATATATAAAGAAATAGTAGCTCATTGTAATCATTCTGAGTCAACATTATTAATTCATTACTCAAATCGGTTGTTACATGATAGTTATAGCCTTATTAAAAAATATAGGACGAGTTTCCCTTTTTAATAGAAATATTGGTGTGAGTAGATAATAATCCGACATGGTGGATACAAAATAACAACTAAACCACAGCAGCATGTTTTATAATTTTGCTGTGTTTATCCGTTTAATGTAAAGGAATTTCAACTTAAACTTTTGTACCTCTTATTGGTTCGTCGATGCGGGAAATTCGCAAACGGCTGCTCCCGATGAACAGTTTGACGAACATGGACGCTGCAGAAAAGATTGTCTATCTGGAGGCAATGAGTTACAACTAGAGATGGAGCCAGCGTGTAGTAAGCGGGTTTGGGGATTCCAAGACGAAAGCAGTCTTGAGCAAAAAATTCGCAGAAAAGTATCCCCCAGCTCAAGCGAACGAAGAATAAAACCGACGACCTCAGACAATTGGTAATGAAAGTGAATTTTCAGGGGGGGGGATACCCCCTGATCCTTTGAGAACCATTCATATCCATTGTTCCAATGGGTATCCTACAACCCTTAAAGATAATTACACAAACTTCTTGACGCTACCTTGTTTTTAACCAGTTGTTAAATATTCATCAAAGTATTAGAGAACTTTTGGTCAAGAATTGTGCAAAACGATACTTCTCTCGAGAAAGTTAATTCAATATTTGTATTTTTAAATGTTTACATGTATATGAAATCATTTAGTGATTTTATGTTTTTATTAGGAAATTTTATTGAAAAAATTATTTAACTAACAAACCATGTTAAACCCGCCCCTATAATGCTAATCCCAAGGGTTTTGTAAGCAAGATAAATCCAGAAGTACTTTTTTTTGCATATGATTGCTAAGGCGTGATTTTGTTTCATTAATTCATCTGCAAAAGCGTTTTTGTTTTGAAATCTTCGCTTCATTTCAGTTACATAATCATTGCTGGTATTGAAAGCTCCAATACCACCCCAAGAATGATATAAAGACTTATCGATGGAATACCTTGGCCATATAACCCTGCTTAAGAAGTACATTCCTGCAGCCATCCCTAACAGGAACACCAGATAAAGATAGAATGGATAGTCATGGAGGGCGTCTGTAATACCATCTTTCCATAAATCCTTCATTTCAAGAGAAAAGAAAGCAAATAAGACTCCAACAACACTTAGTGTTATGCCGGCTTTTGCATCAGCAAATTTAATATAGTCAGATATATAAACTGACTGATGTTTATGATAATCAAACTGAAAATTTTCATCCGCATTATTCATTATTTCACGCTCCATACCAATATTGTTCGTTTGCAGATCGCAGATTTACTGGCAACAATCTTACATTTTCGGCTACTACAGCAATACTTTTATATTGAACCCAAATATCATAATTCATTCCAACAGTGAATCCGCTCTCTTTAACTGTTATTACGATTTCATAAGATCAGTAATTTGCCTGATTCAGCATATTAAAGAACAAGAAATGTATTACGCTCGCCGCAACCGCGGCGCCTTATCTGATGTGAAACTGTATCATTTTTTTAGATTAATATGAAAGATGACTAGCTTTAGCTATAAGCTTAATAGGATAAATGACAATGAAAATTCTTTTCTGTTTTAATCAATAAATTAAATAAGGATTACCTCATTTCTATTTCTCAGATGTTGGGTTAATCACCTACATCTTGAGAGTAGATTTAGAAGGTATTACTTTTTTATGCTTAAAATTCTTTTCCGTTAAAGTTAGAATATGTTGTTTCTTATATTTCAAATTGAAATTTGGGATTGTTCATCTATAGGCGATTCATATCAGATCAGTTACCCATTTCATCAAATTCTTTCGTTAAGAACTTCGTCGTTAATACTTACTGTAAAATGACATTTCTTTTTACAGTCAAAACGTTTAGTGACATTTCATCATACACTAAGTGACACAAACGTCTTACAAACAGCCTATAATACCTGCTAATTTAGTGACAAATCAAAATACAACGGACAGTGATGGGGGGGGAATCCTTCTATTAGCCCCTCAAGGAATTCCCTCTTTGTCTTCGATAACAGGCAGTAAGACGAAATCTATAAATACACAAACAAGGCAGTCCTCAAAAATGAGGAACTGCCTTGTTGCATATGTAGGAGTGGTAACGGAAAACGCCCAGCGCATTTCCCATCTGAAGAACTAATTGGTGGTCTTTACCAGCTCCCGGTGTGCTTTGATTAGATATCTATCCGTAGTCTTTTTACCATGGACATATACATAAAAGGAGTCATTATTGGAGGAAAGAACATTAAATCTGCCGGTTACTGTCCCGGGATACGCTTGTCTAATAGTGCTTTCTAAGGAGTTATCGAGATAAGAATTCTCGCGCAGCGCATAATGGTCAACCTGTTTCAAATCAGCATCCAGCTTTAGCATGTCATATCGATCTTCCCCTGTTTCCTTGCCTCTAACATAGACATTAAGATCAGCGGGGGCAGCCATACTATTACTTCCCCTTGTCTCCAGTCGGGAAGCAGGCATATTGGCTGCCTCGAGAGAACCGATGTGCATTTGCCCCAGGTAGACTGGAAAGGTAAGTTTAGACATTTCTTTTCCGTTTGCAGGGTTCAAGGTTACCATATAGTTTGTCCGGGAAGCCTTGTCCTCGTATTGCAGATAGATATAGCCAGCTCTGGTCATTAATTTGGGAGTTTCTATTACTTGTTTAGGGTACGTATTTTTCCAGAGCAGATTCCCTTTTAGGTCGTATTTCTTTAATGTGGTATCGTCATAATAATGAGAAAAAATAAGAAGCGAGCCATCATCCATTATTCGTAATGAAGTTTTTGCTCTTGTAGGATTCGGATCTTTATAATCTGCCTTCACCTTATACAGCAGCTTAAGTTGTGTATTGTATACCTCATATACGGTTTGTTTATTCCTGTTGTCCAGAAACACGTAGTAGCTTTTGCTTTCAGTGGCAAAATATTTAGGAACCGCCAGTTCTTTAGGAAGCGGCTGTATTTTGCCAGTGGCGGCGGATAAGCTGAGATTTTTATCAAGTGAGGCAAAAATAAGCTCTTTGTTGCTGCTGGTAAGCATAAAGTCATACGCCCCAAGAGCATCAATAGCAGTAGACCAGCGGATTTTCCCTGTATTGCTAAGGCTGATTGCCTTGTAGTTTCTCTCATTTCCCTTGGCTGGAGGAACCAGCAGATATACATTACCTTCGGGGTCAACGAACGGGTGAATCGTGGCGTTTAGTTTACCGGGAGGAGTATAGCGCCACTTCATTTTGCCGTTATGATCTACTACGAATATACTGCGGGTATCCATGTCTTTATTATCGTGTCCGATAAAATATGTATCTCCCGAGGCAACTGTAATAGGAACACTGTAGTACACATCTGACCGGCTATTGACATAGATGGGATGGGAAACGAAATAAACCGGCGACAGTCCCTGTTCATACATGGGCAGTGTCCAATCCAGAACATATTTATATTCAGGCGGTGAAGGATCCTCTATAGAAGTTCCGTTAGCGTAGGTTTGTCCGGAATAACATAGCGGAAAACCTATAAGTAATACGATTAGTGCTTTTGCCCACAAATACATAAATTGCCCTCCAATATAAAATAATTCTCTTGAAGTATAATAGTAACATAATTTGTACTATGAGAATGTAATAACAGGCAACACTATAGGCAAATCAATGAACAGCAGATTACCGCTGCCCTCGGCGGTGATACCGTCAGGCTGGGTCAGGTTACGGCTAATCGTATCTGCCAGCAGCAACCAGCCGCCGATCTCTGGAGACTGTCACGCCTGCACCGATAGTAGTGGGCTCATTCAAAGCTAGCAATTCAGTGTTCTGGATTTGTAGAGCACATAAAAGTCAGTACCCCACACATTGTCCGCTGTAACTAGAAATGTTACCATCCAGTAAATATTTTTTCACCACGCACATCACCACTTTCAAGAAACTATTGCCTTAAACTTAAGTTTAAGGCGTACAATGAATTCAAGATTCACCCTTATGGGCGGGAGTCATGTATATCGGAATATATTATCTTACCGGAAATGGAGGTCTCAAGGTGAGTTTATCCATTAAAGAGGCTTCGGAAAGGCTGGGGATTCCTCCTCATACCATCCGATTTTATGAAAGGAAAGGGTTACTGCCATTTCTTCAACGCGACCCTTACGGAAATCGGATTTTTGAAGAGAGGGACATGGAATGGATTAACCTGATGATATGGTTTCGCGCGACCGGCATGACCGTTGCCGAATTGAAACAGTTCGTTGAGCTGGCCGTCCAGGGCGAAGCGACCATTCCGCAAAGACAGGATTTGCTGGAAAAGCATAAGCAGAAGCTTCAAGAAAGGCAATTGGAGCTTGATAGAGCGTTTGATGCGGTCAATCTAAAACTTGCCAAATATGCGGAAATTCAAAACGAAAAAAGGAAGTGAAGGCTGTGACAACACCTGTTGGACTGATTGGACTGGGGAATATGGGGCAAGCTATGGCTCTTAATCTGATCAAAGCCGGTTACACGCTTAGAGTATACAATCGAACAGCAGGCAGAGCTGAGCCTCTGGTCGCGCTTGGGGCCGAATCCGTCTCCAGGCCGAGCGAAGCCGCTACAAAGGGTAATATCGTCATTACTATGGTATCCGGCGATTCCGCGCTCGAAGATATTGTGCGGAGCGAAGGATTTATGGAACGGCTTGGACGTGGAGGCCTTCATCTCTCGATGAGTACCGTTTCGCCCGCCACCTCTCGGAAGCTCGCCGATTTTCATGATGAATATGGGATTCATTATGTTGAAGCGCCGGTTTTTGGTCCTCCCGAAGCGGCTACTGCACGAAAACTATGGATCTGCATCGCGGGAACGAAGGAGGCGAAGCAACGAGCATTGCCGCTTCTGGATGCGATGGGGCAAGGAATTTTTGATTTCGGTGAAAGGATCGGCTCAGCCTTAATCGTCAAGATTTGTGGCAACTTCATTAGCTTTACGGCTATGGAAGCCATGATGGAGGCGTGTAGAATGGCGCAAAAAAACGGAATTAATCCTTCAGAAATGATGGAAATGCTCTCTCGGACGATGTTTACCGCTCCGGTGTATCAAAATTTTGGCAAGTTAATTGCGCTTAATGCCGAGCAAATTACGTTGCAAGGTCTCCCGAACAGCTGGATTGCCGTCAAAGACATCGGGTTATTCAAGGAGAGAGCAGTCATGGCGGAGACGGAGGCGCCGCTCGCTAATTTATTAAATGACCTGATAAGCGAATCTCCTTCTCTTTAACAGTCGCATGAACAACGAAGTTATTAACAAAGATAGATTATAATGTTTGTATTAATAAATAGCACTTCCCCACATTTTGGGGAGGTGCTATTTTAATAGATAGTATAAAAAATATCCTCATCCCCTATCTTGACGCCGGGCCGTAGCAGCCGTATTGTACAAGTGACAAGAACGGACAACCAAAGGGAGGTACAAGGTACATGCTTCAGAAGGGAAAGCTATGAATACATTGACAGCCTATGGCCGCAAGCTCAGGCGGCAGATCGCCGGCAGGTATTACCGGATATCCATCAAGCAGAGGATTCTGTTCTCGTTCATCGTGCTGATCACGCTGTCCATCGGTGCAATGGGCACCTTCTCGTATTGGATTGCTGCACAGGAGATCGAGGACAATGCCTACGCCGGCAGCCGGGAGACGGTAAACAAGACGGCACAGCTGCTGGATTCCCGCCTGAATGATGTGGCGCTGTCCGTGCAGTCCCTGATGCTGAGCGATGCATACCGTAAGATGATGCTCGATGTGTTCAGCCACGATGTGTCGAATTATTATGTGCATCTGTCGGATCTGCAATATGTGCTCTCCCAGGCAACGTTCAATCAGCCGATCATTGAGAACGTGCTGATCGTTACCCCGATTGGAGATTTCTATTCGACTACGCAGATCCGGGCGCAGGACAACTCTTTCTACGGTTCGGAATTATATGATCTGAGCAAGGAGCAGCCGGGCGGCTACTGGGCCAAAGGACATTATGACCGGTTGTTCACAGGCAGCCAGCGGGTGGTCTCCTTCGTAGTCCGGGGAATTTATGAATACCCTTACACGCCGATCAGCAATGTATTTATTGTGGTCAATATCAGGGAGGGCCGGATAGATGAGCTGCTGAATACAGGCGGAGCACAAGCGGGGAGGAACTATTATCTGGTGAGCAGGGAAGGAGAGGCGGTGGTGGAGTCCCGCTGGCCGTTCCGGGGCAGGTTTCCCTGGAAGCCGGTGCTTCCCGAAGCCGGGACAGCAGCCGATCCGCAGGATCACTATTACAGCTACGGCGGCAAGGAATATCTGGTTAATTATACAGGCTCAGCCTCATCACCCGACTGGATCATCTCCGGTATGCAGTCACGGGACCAGCTGCTGGGCAAGCTGCAGCGGGTGCAGCGCATCACCCTCTATGTCATCGCAGTCTTCCTGCTGGCCACCTGGCTGATCTCCAATCAGCTGACCTCTGTGCTGCTGAAGCCTCTGTTCAAGCTGCGGCGGCTGATGCGCAGAGTCGAAGAGAACCAGCTCAGTGTGGTGTATGAGAGCCGTTATGAGGACGAGGTTGCCCAGGTCGGCTTTCAGTTCAACCGGATGATGTCGGAGATTAAGACGCTGATCGCGGATGTGAAGACCAAGGAGGAGGACAAGCGGCATGCAGAGATCCGTGCCCTTACGGCGCAGATGGAGCCGCACTTTCTGTACAATACGCTCAATACCATCTATTGCAAATCGGTCATGGGCGAGAATGACGATGTGAACGAGATGATCCTGTCGTTGTCGCAGATGTTCCAGATCGGGCTCAGCGGCGGCAAGGATCTTATTACCCTTGCGGATGAGCTGTCCCACATGCGGCAGTATTTCGCTATTCAGCAGAAATGCTATGAAGGTCTGTTCGAATACACGGTGACGGTAGAGGACGAGGCCCTGCTGGCCTGCCTGCTGCCGAAGATTATCCTGCAGCCGGTGGTGGAGAACAGCATTCAGCACGGGTTCAGCGACCGTACCGGCGGAGGCTGGATTGATATCACGGTCAGCCGGGAGCAGGGGCTGCTGCATATTTGCATTACCGACAACGGACGGGGGCTTGATGCTGCACAGGTCAAGCAGGGGATGGTCAAAGCCCCCCAGTCCAGAAAAGGCTATGCCCTGTTCAACATCAGGCACCGGCTGGCCTTGTATTACGGGGCCGAAGCCCGTATGGACGTTAGCGGCGGGCCAAGTAAGGGATCACGGACGGATCTGTGGATTCCGCCTAGGGAGGAGAGTTGAAGGATGTACCGGAAGCTGGAGCCGGAAAGGTTCAAATTATGTGTAATCGACGATATTAAAAGTGTGGTGGACATGGTCTCGCGCAAGCCGCCGTGGCAGGAGCACGGTATTGAGATCACCGGGACGGCGCTTGACGGCGAAGCGGGACTGCAGCTCATCCGCGAGACCCGGCCGGACATTGTGCTGACGGATATCCGGATGCCAAGAATGGACGGCCTGCAGATGACCCGGGCGATTCTGGAGGTGCTGCCGGACTGTAAGATTATTATTCTCAGCGCCTACTCGGAGTTCTCTTATGCCCAGGAGGCCATCCGGCTGGGGGCGCTTGATTTTGTGAAGAAGCCCTTTTCCCTGGAGGAGATTGTGAATGCAGTGCTGAAGGCCAGGGAGCTGTGCCGGGAGGAGCGTCAGGAGACCGCCAGACTTGCTGTGATGGAGGCTAGAATCAGAGAAAGTCTGCCCATCCTCCGCCAGGAATATCTCACCTTCCTGCTGCACCACCAGACGACAGAGGCGGATGCCCGTTCCCGCTGGGCCTATCTTGATATCCCGCTGGACCAGCATGATTTCTTCGTGTTTGTCGCCGAGATCGATCATTTCGCGGAGAAGCTGAGCAGCCAGCCTGTGCAGGAGGTCGAGCTGCTGCGGTTCAGCCTGCACAATATTCTCGAAGAGACGATTTCCTCCCTGACCCGCGGCGTTATTATCCGGGAGGCGACAGACCGGTACGTCTGCATCATGAACGGCTCGGACCCGGAGACTGCCGCGCTGATTACGGAGGCCTGCTGCATGAATGTCAGCCGCTTCTCGCGTCATACCCTTTCAATTGGCGTGGGCCTGGGCACGGAGGCGATTCAGGAGCTGGGAGCGGCGTACAGACAGGCGCTTAGCGCGCTGGGGTATCATTTCTATACCGGAGGCAACGGGGTATATCATTATAGCAATATCGAGAATAAACCTTTCTCGCTCCATAGCTATTCCGCCGCCGCTGAGCAGGAGCTGCTGTTCGCCCTGCGTTCCGGCAATTCTGCCAAAAGCCTGCAGGTGCTGGACCAGTTGTTCTCGGAGCTGCTGGACAGCGGGCTTTTGCCTGATCCGCGTTATGTTGAGAGTGTCGGCTATGAGCTGAGCTCCAGGATCTGCCGGGTACTGCTGGAGCAGTTCCCTTACGGGCAGGTGGAACCGCTGGAACTCAGAATTGCCGCCATGAAGAATCAGGTGCATCCTTCCCTGCAGGATATCCGGGACCTGCTGTCCTGGCTGTGCCGGGAGGCTTGTACACTAGTTACGGAGGCCCGTTCCCTGGAGTCCACGCGGATTATACGCCAGGCCGTCGAATATATCCATAGTCATCTGGATACGGGGCTGTCGCTGGAGCAGATGGCGAAGCAGATTAACCTTAGTCAGGGGTATTTCTCCAATCTGTTCAAGAAGGTGCAGGGGATTTCGTTCCAGCAGTATGTGATGCATGAGAAGATGGAGAAGGCGAAGGCGATGCTGATTAGCGGCCGGCAGGTTCAGGAGATTGCCCAGGAGCTCGGGTATGAGCACAGGCGCTATTTCAGCGAGGTGTTCAAGAAATATACCGGCATGACCCCGTCCGAGTTCAAATTGCATTATCTTGGAAAAGAATAGGGAACAGCAGGGGAGGGATTTCCGCAGGGCGGAGATTACCTCCCTTATCTGTATAGAACTCCTGCAAATATCTGCCCTTAATGTGGGCTTACCCGCCTTATCCGGATGCGCCAATCCGTCTATAATCAGATTGTAAGCGAGTACATAAGGAATATATAAGGGGGCACAACCAATGATGAAGCGTATGCTAATGACATCTCTGAGCCTGGTTCTGGCACTTGGCTTAGCAGCCTGCGGCAACGGTAACAGTGGCGGCGGCAATGCAGCTGAAGGCACGGGAGACGGGGCGAAAGCTGGTTCGGGGGAAAAAACTAAAATCAGCTATTGGACAGGCGACCGCCATGATGCAGATTTCGTGAAGGAGAAGGTAGCCGAGTTCAACGCATCCAATAAGGACGGGATTGAAGTGGAGCTGGTCGTCAAGGGCGATGACTTCGATACCGCGCTCGACCTGTCCTTCCAGACCTCTGATGCACCGGATGTGATCCGGGTGAAGGAGAATACCGTTCAGACCTTCTACAAAAAAGGCTTTCTTGCTCCGATTGACGAGTTCCTGAGCGATGAGCTGAAGGCGAAATTCCCGGCCATGCCGGATCTGAATGAATTCGAAGGCAAGCGTTACAGTCTGCCGAACTTTGGAACGACCATGCGTCTGGTGTACAACAAAGATCTGTTCGCCAAAGCGGGCATTGAGCATCCGCCGGCTACCTTGCAGGAGCTGGTGGATACAGCCAAGAAATTGACAGCAGCCGGCAAAGCGGACGGCGCTTACGGCTTCGCCCTTAACTTCAAGAACCCCGGCAGTGCATTCGCACGTTCGGCACGGGTGGTTGCGGAAATGAGCGGCTATGGCGGCTTCGGGTATGATTTCAAGACGGCCCGCTTTGACTTCAGCGGCTTCGAGCCGATCATCAATGCCTTTAAGCAGATCAAGGACGACGGCAGCATGCTGCCGGGTGTAGAATCGCTGGATATTGATCCGCTGCGGGCACAGTTTGCGGAAGGCAAGATCGGAATGTATATGTCCTACTCCTCAGAGCCGGGCGTCTATAAGAATCAGTTCCCGGCCAAGATTGACTGGGCGGCAGCTCCGGTTCCTACCATCGACGGCAATGTGAAGGGGGCTTCCGGCTTCCTCGGAGGCCAATGGCTGGCGCTCAGCTCGAAATCAGAGCACAAAGAAGCAGCCTGGAAGTTCATGGAGTTCATGTACGGCGATCAGGTGCTGACGGATTATCAGGAAAAAGGCTTCGGCATCTCCATGGTTCCATCCATTAGCGCAGCAGCCAAGACACCGGATGTGAACGGCATTGAAGGCTTCCTGCCGAATAAGAACGATGGAGTGTGGCCGGTCTATCCGTCTGTAGCACCGGAAGGAATGAAGTCGGATGACGCCTTCTTCAAATATATGCTGAACGGCGGCGACCTCAAGGCGATTATCGCTGATCTGAACAAACGCTATAACGCTGCACTGGACAGTGTGATTGCGAATGACGGCGTGAAGGCCGAGCCGGATGCCGGCTTTGATCCCGCCGCTCTGGGCGGCAAGTTCGCCAAGTAGACGGAAGGTTAGGGATAGAGATACAGGTCAGGATAGCGGGGGATGGGGAAGCTGCTTCCCCATCCCTCTGCTCTGGCCGCAAGGAGAGGAGCCGGAAGAAACCAGATGAACAAAACGAAACATGCCTTATTTTCATATAGCTTTATCTTTCCAAGTGCCTTGCTCACATTGGTCCTCGGAATTTACCCGATTGCCTGGGCGTTCCGCTATATGTTCTATGATTACAAAGGGTTCGGAACGGCCCGGTTTACAGGCTTGGCCAATTTCAGCCGCATCCTGAAGGACACCCAGTTCTGGGATTCGGTGGTGAATACATTTGTCTATGCAGGGGGCAAGCTGCTGATCACCATTCCGCTGGCCCTGCTGCTGGCAGCCATATTGAACCGGGGGCTGCGGGGCAGACAGCTGCTGCGGGGGATTTTCTTCATGCCGACCGTCATCAGTACCGCCGTAATGGCTGTAGTCTTCTTCACGATTTTCAACTCATATAACGGGATTCTTAACCAGTTCCTGATCCGCTCGGGCCTCTCGGATTCCGGTGTGGATTGGCTGGGGCCGAAATATGCCATGCTCACCGTCATTCTGGTTGCGGCCTGGGGGGCGGTCGGCAATTATATGCTGCTCTTCCTCGCCGGTCTGCAGAATATTCCCGAGGATGTGTATGAGGCCTCTTCCCTGGACGGGGCAGGAAAAATCCAGCAGTTCCGCTATATCACCCTGCCGATGCTAGGGCCTGTCATGCAGATGGTTATTATGCTGGCGATTATTACAGCCTTGAAAGGCTACGAGAGCATCATGGTTCTGACTGAAGGCGGTCCTGTAGGCAAGACGGAGGTCATGTTCCTGTATTTGTACAAATTATTTTTCCCTGTCGGCGGGGGCAGCGCGGCGGTCCAGGTCCAGGAGTTCGGATACGGCAGTGCGGTTGCCTTTGTGTCTGCGGTCATTGTAGGGATGATATCACTCATTTATTTCTACGCATCCAGACGCATGAATCAGACCGATTGAGGAGAGAGGCTATTATGAGACTAAGAACCATACTGGGCAAAACAATCCTGTGGATATTTTTGCTGTCGTTTGCTTTTATCACCCTGATTCCGGTTGTGATCACCATCCTGGGCTCCTTCAAGACTAATGCCGAGCTTACTGCGGGTGCGACCTTCCTGCCGGAGAGCTGGCACTTCTCGAACTATGCCGAAGCCTGGGCGCAGGCCAATTTCTCCAGGTATACCCTGAACAGCCTGATTGTCTCCCTGGCGGCGGTGGTCGGCACGCTGCTGGTATCATCCATGGCGGCTTATGTGGTGGACCGGATGGATTTTGCCGGCAAAAAATGGTATATCGGACTGCAGTCCTTCACCATGTTCGTAGCTGTAGGGGCGGTCGTGCTGCGTCCGCAGTTCGATCTGATGGTCAAGCTTCATCTCCACAGCAGCCTGTGGGGGGTTATCCTGATTCTGATCTCCGCCCATGCTTCGATCTTCTTCATTCTCGCAAGCTTCATGAAGGGGATTCCCCGCGAGCTGGACGAGGCGGCGCTAATAGACGGCTGCTCTCCCGGCCGGACCTTCTGGCGGATCATTCTGCCGCTGCTCGGACCCGGACTCGGCGTAGGTGCCCTGTTCACCTTCCGTGGCGCGTGGAATGAATATCTGCTGCCGCTCGTGTTCACGATGACGAAGCCGGAGCTGCAGACGCTGACTGTCGGACTGGCGAACCTGAAGTACGGGATTTCAGCCGCTTCCCAGACCCACTATATGATGGCGGGCGCCTGCTTGTCCATTCTGCCGATTCTCGTGGCCTATCTGTTCGCCAACAAATCCTTCATGCAGATGACGGCCGGTTCCCTGAAGGGGTAGCAGTCCGGTCCTGCGCAACCCATATTCCATGTTTAACATTCAACATTCAAGGAGGTACACCCCATGACTCAACACGTTCCGGCGATTCTACAATCCGCCCCGTTCATCCGGCGGTATCCGGGCAATCCGGTGCTGGATGCATCGAAGGTTCCTTACCCCACCGCACTGGTATTCAATGCCGGTGTAACGAAATTCAACGGCAAATATGTGATGATCTTCCGCAATGATTACGGCTCACTGGCTGATCAGACGCTTGAGCCGCACCACACCACGGATCTCGGTATTGCCTACAGCGATGACGGGCTGAGCTGGACCGCCGGCCCGAAGCCGGTGTTCAAAATGCATGACGAGGAGACTATCCGCGCCTATGACCCGCGCCTGACCGTAATCGGCGGCCGCTGTTATATGTGTTTTGCCGTGGATACGCGCCATGGCATCCGCGGCGGGATTGCCGTTACCGATGATCTGGAACACTTCGAGGTGCTTAGCCTGTCTACACCGGACCTGCGCAATATGGTGCTGTTTCCCGAGCTGATCGGCGGCAAGTATGTCCGGCTGGAGCGTCCCTTCACAGTGTACAGCCGCGGTGGCCGGGACCGCTTCGACGCCTGGATCTCCGAGTCGCCGGACCTCATACATTGGGGCAACTCCAGCCTGCTGCTTGCCGTCGAGCAGGTGCCGTTTGCCAATGACAAGGTCGGTCCGGCCGCGCCTCCCGTCCGGACGGATAAGGGCTGGCTGACCACCTTCCATGCGGTGGATGTAGACCCGGCCAGGGGCAAGCACGGCTGGGAAGACACCTGGAAGAAGCGCTATACCGCCGGAATTATGCTGCTGGATCTGGAGGACCCCCGCAAGGTGATCGGCATGAGTAAGCAGCCGCTGCTGGCACCGGAGGCGGATTATGAGATCGGCGGGGGCTTCCGCAATCATGTGATTTTCCCCGGAGGGATGATTCTGGAGGATGACGGCGAGGTCAAGATCTATTATGGCTCTGCGGATACGGTGGAATGCCTGGCAACGGCCCATGTGGACGATCTGCTCAGGCTCTGTCTGGAGCCGGGACATAAATAAGATTGGAAGCTGGCTGAGGGCGGAAATATATCGACTTTATGAAAGAGGTGTTTATTTATGTTGAAAAGGTTCAAATTATTAAGTGCATTATTAATTTTTTGTATGGCCAACCTGTTACCGGTCTTTCCTTTGACAGCAAGCGCAGCGGGTACAATCGTAAGCTATCCATTACCGTCGATCTATACCACGACCAGTCAATACACGGTAACAGCAGACTCTACCAATATACCGGTAATCGACACTTCCGCGGTATTTGTAAACTATAATTATTGTAATTTCTCTTTTTCAGGTACGACTACAATCACAATTACAGCAAGCGAGCCCATCAATACCTATAATATTTCTCCCAAAGCTTTGGGAATCACTGCAACCAAGAGCGGAAACACACTTACCTTTACACTTTCATCGCCAACCTATCTCATCGTCAAAATCAATAATCTGAAGGATCTGGTGATTGCGGCAGATGCGCTTGAAACCAATGTTCCGGCTTCCTCCGGTACAGGGATATATAATGTTAAAACCGGGTATGGTGCTGACAGTACCGGTGCCACTTTGGCTACAACTGCCATACAAAACGCTATCAATGCGGCTAACGCAGCAGGCGGCGGTATCGTATACGTTCCAGCCGGAGTATACAAGAGCGGGAACATTGTTCTAAAAAGCAATGTTTCGGTTTATCTGGAGGGTGGTTCGGTTATACGGGGTTCAGGAAATCCAAGCGATTACACTACTCATTTCCACAAGAATTCTCTGAATAAGGATGGAACATGGTTTATCTATACCGAAACCAATGCAAACAATATTAAGATATATGGCAGGGGAACGATTGACGGCAATGGCCATTATATGCGAAACACAAACAATTATTTGAACAATATTCTTGTACCCTTGCAGTGCAGCAACTTCACGGTTGACGGCATAACCATCAGAGACAGCGGCGGCTGGGCTACAATCGTTACCAGATCCAACAACGTCACCTTCCAGAATACCAAGCACTTCAACAACAATGAGCTTGATTATGAGAATGATGCAATCGATATTCAAGAGAGCCAGAATGTACTCATCAAGCACACTGTAGCCGTATCGGAGGATGACACTTACTCCTTTAAGACATGGGATGTAGCCACTACGGATATCGCTGCCAACTGGCCGGGAACTTCTGAGAACCAGTCCAATGTAGTTGTGGATGATGCTTTGGCCTGGAGCAGATGTGGAGCATTCAAGGTTGGAGATGGTGTGAAACAGCTTCAGGATGGCATCGTTGTTAAAAACTCTTATGTATACCGGTGCTGGCGCGCTTTAGCGGTAGGTCATCTGTATGGAACTCCAGCAGCACAAAACATTGTATTTGACAATATAGATGTAGAAGGCTTCTGGCCAAGATCCGGTGTTCACTCCAGATGGTTTGATCTTTCTGCCAAAACCGGCCCGATCAAAAATGTGGTCTATAATAATATCAATTTACGCGCTTTAGGTGAAGTTTCAATCATGAAGGGTTGGAATGACACCTCTACGGTCTCTGGAGTTACACTAAACAATGTTCGCGTCGGTGGAGCTGCGGTAAATAATTTGGCAGATTTGAAAATAACAGATACGAACAGCTATGCTGCAGATCCAAAATTCAACACATTAAAATTTGAAGCGGAAGGCTATAACCTTAGTTCAGGTGTTTTATCCTATGAGGCAAGCACGGATGGCGGGCTGGATGTTGGTGGAGGGAGTAATGGCGACTATATCGCATTTAAAAATGTAGACTTTGGCAGCACAGCTAAAACAAGCATTGATTTGAAGGTTGCATCCGCTAATTCCGGCGGAAGGATCGAATTCCACTTGGACAGTCCTACAGGCACTATGCTGGGTTATTGGACGGCAGAAAGCACGGGCGGATGGCAGACATGGTCCCTCAAGAATATCCCGCTTACTGCCGGGACAGCTGTAGGGACCCATACGGTATATGTTACTTTTGTGAAGTCAGATTCAACCACAGTGGCAAATTTAACTTGGTTCCAGTTCAAATAGAATAGAAACGGTTTGATTTAATTGAAATAAGCTGGATAAAGGGGCGTATCAAATGATATGCCTCTTTATTCAGCTGAATTTAAAAATGTTGAATCGATGAATTTAAGTAATCGTAAAGGGGCTGTGGATTCCAGATTTGAGCTTCAATGTATTCAATATAAGGCCCCATACCTTCCCAAAGTGCAGTTCTGCCTTTATCCTCTGGTGCACCGTAAATATCCTCTAACCTATCTAAGTCAGAGAGAGTAAAGATTCTCCCATGATACTGTGATTGATAATGAGCAGATTCCTTATCTGCTCCCAGCCAATAGGTAACCATGCTATCGGGATAAGTGAAGCTTATATCCTGGTGCGAAAAAACACTGAGCGGAACACGGATTCTGCTTAATTCAAGGGCAGACAAGTGATCTTCCATCCATTGAGAGTAGCCCAGCACTGCATAGAGTGGATAATTTTCTTGGGGATTTCCCCCTTGTGCTATAAATTCACTCCTTACCCATTGTTCAGCTTGCCGTCTATTATGTAAATATTGAGCAGGTTCCTTGAATCTATCGGCAACCGGGTTATCCACATATAAAGACTCCATAACTTGAATTGCATCAGAATCACTTAATGCGGATAGGCTGCGGAATGGTGTATCACCCTGTCTATAATAATGAGTCAGAAATGTAATCATGGTTCTCCTCTTCAGTAATTATTTTTTGGAAAGTGCACTACATTTCAATACATAATACATTTCCTCAAGCATGACTACCGCGTCGTCAATGGTAAGTTCCTGCGAGTTCATGTGGATCATAACTCCAATTCCGAGCCAATATGCCGAGAGCTTCTTGAACATTTCCCGGGTTTTTATTGTACTCATCGTGCATAGCTGAGGATCTAACTGGAGAAACGCCTGATAAATCTCTTCATTAAGCAGGTCATCATTATACTTGGTGTAGTCACTGCTGTACTCAGATAAAAATAACAATCGGAACAGATGCTTCTCTGCTTGAGCAAAAAATAAACAACCTACTGCCAGGTTCATTGCAGGTTCATTCTTCTCATTGCTGTATTGTTTGATCTCATTTAATGCGAAATCAACAGTACGCTTGTATACATCTTCCTTGACCTCTTCCATACTTTTGTACAATCGGTAGACAGGTTGAGTAGAACATTTTAGCTTTACCGCGATATTTCTGGCTGTCAGCACCTCGAATCCGGCTTGGCGGGTTAGTTCAAAAGCTGTAAGGGAGACCTGTTCCCGAGTAATTTCTGCTTTTGGCGGTATTTTTCTCAACTCCTTCAACTGAAATCAAGAATAACAACTGTTATGTAACTTATGTTATTATCGCATCAACAAATTGTCAATCCCTATAATCCAACAGGTTGTAGATTTCCTGAATTATAGTTATATTTTGGGAAATGCATGAAGGAGATAGGGAATGAAGGTTCTTATTCGCTTTTGTAAGCCATATCTAAGATCATTTGTGTGGGTCTTTGGGCTTAATGTGCTTATTGGCTGTACGGAGCTAGCGTTGCCGTATTTGCTGATGCAGATCATTAATGGTGCAAGTGCGGTGCATGCGGATGGCGGAGCGTGGGTATACGCGAGTCTCTGGGGATATGTTCTTCTTCTCGGCGCGGGTATTCTGTTCAAATATTGGAATCAAAATGCCGCGAACCAGTCGAGTCTGCTGATTGCCCGTGATCTGCGTGTGGATGGATTCGGCCGGTTGATCAGCCATCCCTATAACTCGTCGAAAGATAAAGCAGCGGGGGATCTGATTACGACATTATCCAGTAATATTATGGTGGTGGAACAGTTCATCAGACAGGAGCTTCACCAGTTCATCTACCAGCCTGTCCGTCTACTAGGGGCCATCATTTTTATGCTATGTATAAGCTGGAAGCTCCTGGTGGTATCTCTGCTGATTGTGCCTGTCTCGTTATGGCTGTCTCATAGAACGGTCACCTCCATTTCTTCGGTGTCTAGACAGTTATCTGATCAGACGGCTGGACTCACCTCCATACTGAACGAAACCCGGCGAGGGATGAAGACGATCAAGGCGTATCAGCAGAACCGTTGGTTTATTGACAAATTTCAGGGGCAAACCCGGAGTGTCCGGTTAAAGGAGCTCACTCTGGAACGGAAACTATCTGCTCTAATTCCTGTGCAAATTGTAATCAGTGCGTTCCCCTATGCCCTATGTGTACTTATTGGCGGGTACTTTACGCAGAAGCAGCAGATGAATGTGGGTGAATTAGTTAGCTTCCTTCAGCTCCTGAATTATCTGGTCCGTCCGCTATCCCTGTTGCCGGGGATGGTGTCGAGTGCCAGACGTCTGGGAGGAGTGCTGTCCCGGATCGCAGAGCTGTATGAAGAGAATGAAGTGGAAGGAGAATATGTGGAGCTTCAGGGCCGCGAAGGTACACTATCCTGTGACAAGGTATCCTACGTCTATAAAGACAAGGTAGTGTTATCTAATATTAGCTTCAAGGCGGACTCCCCTGGAATCACTGTCATTGCGGGGAGAAGCGGCAGCGGGAAGAGTACATTAGTCAAGCTGATCTGTGGTTATGATAGACCCTTAGAAGGCACCATTACACTATTCGGGCATGATCTTCGTCAGGTAGGCTTCCATTCGGTAGCCCCGTTAATTGCATTCGTTCCGCAAGAGCCTTATATCTTTCCGGTCTCGATTCTGGACAATATTGGCTACGGGCGGCTGGATGCCACGCGCGAGGAAGTCATGGAAGCAGCTACGGCAGCAGGTGTGCATCGATTTGTCCATGAATGGCCGGAGGGCTATGACACTGTAGTCTCTGGCGAGGCGTTATCTGGAGGGCAACGGCAGCGGATATCCATCGCCCGCGCATTGTTGAAGAACGCTCCAGTGCTGATTATGGATGAGCCAACCTCTGCTTTGGATGCTGTGGCTGAGCAGGAATTGATAGATTTCCTAAATACATATAAGCGGGAGCATATGATTATCATCGTCTCCCACCGGCTGGCAACGATCAAGGCTGCGGATCAGCTGGTTATTCTGGATCGGGGACAGCTTTTGCATGCGGAAGGTGAGGTGGCGGTCCGTTGAGAGCAGATTCTTCCATCCGTGCATTAGCCAGCTTGTTATGTAGAATGAAGGCCTATTCCATACCCTATCTGCTCTGCCTCATTGTTGAGAACGCTATCGGAGTAGGGCTGAATCTGGTTCTGGCCTTTGTCTACATGGATTTATTTGCTGCGGTAACTAAAAATGAACCGGGCGAGCTGTGGGGTTCGTTTGTGCTTTTTATCCTTAGCCTTAGCGTGACGTGCGTTCTTCACCCTCTGTTTCGCTTTCTTGGCATGAGGTCAGTGAAGAGAGTGATGGAAATCTACCGCAATCAAGCGTACGAGCATTTGCTTTCCTTGCCCGTTAATTCCTATAATGACCACCGGCAAGGTGAATTCATTTCACGGCTAACCCATGATTTAGACCAAGTAGAGCGGATGTACACAGATCATCTTAGTGCGTTGTTATCTACGATTTTTTATGGCATGGGTTCGATTATTGCCCTGTGGGTTCTGAATTGGAAGCTGGCAATTGGAATCATTGGCTGGGGAATGCTCTCAACTTACATCAATAGTCACTTGAGCAAACGACTCTCTCAGGGAAGCAATCATGTGCAGGAGAGCCAGGCTAGACTATTGGATATCATTGTTCAAGGGATAGGCGGCAGAGAAGTAATTGCACTCTTCCGGCTTAAGGGAATCTTCCAGCAGAAGCTGAATGCACAGAATGAAACCTATATTCACCACTCCTATCAATTGGGCAAAAAACTCTCTGCCTTCGATGGTATGAATTATGCAATTGCATCCCTGAGTAATATTGGCATATATATGGTTGGAGCAGTTCTTGTGTATAGGGGTATGCTCCCCCTGGCTACATTGATTGCAGTGACCCAGCTTCAGCATGGGGTAACCTCAAGCTTTGCCAGTATGGGAGGAACGCTGCATCAACTGAAGACATCTCTGTCAGGAACCAGACGTTTCTTCGAGCTGTTCGACTATGAACCGGAGGAGATGAAAGGCAGAATAGAGCTTGTCCGTTCCGAAGCTTATCTAGCATTTGAGAATGTCAGCTTCGGCTATGGGCGAAGGGGGCCGGTGATGATAGATTCTGAACTGGAACCGCAGCAGCTCTTGCACAATATATCTTTCAGAATCGATCCGGGTAGTTTTGTGTGTCTGGTTGGAAGCAGCGGGAGCGGGAAAAGCACGATAATGGAGTTGCTCCTCCAGTTTCAGCAAAGTCCGACCGGGGAAATCTGTTTGCCTGATGCTTGCGCAGGCGAATGGAATGTGGAGCGGATTCGCAGCAGGATGGCTTATGTTCCGCAGGAGCCGTTTCTTTTTGCAGGAACGATTGAAGACAATATCCGTCTGGGCCGCCCGGGAGCCAGTGATGAGGAGATATTCCAAGCGGCCAGGGAGGCCGATATCATTGAATATATGATGTCCTTGCCCGGGAAGCTTCAGAGTCCAGTACTGGAGAGGGGCCAGAACCTGTCGGGAGGACAAAAGCAAAGAATTGCATTGGCGAGAGCCTTGCTTAGTCATGCCCCCATTCTTTTATTAGACGAGGTCTCATCCGCACTTGACGCACAATCTGAGGAGAACATTGTACAAGCCTTACAGCAACGCGCCCATGACCGGCAGCAGATTGTCATATTGATTACGCACCGCAAGTATGCGTGTGAACACGCAGATAAGGTCATCTACCTGAATCAAGGACAGATCACCGTTTGCGGGAAATGAAGGAGAGAATGGATGAAATTATGCTCAAGCAAGCCATAAAATCGATTGCTATTTTATACAAATATGCTCCCTATCTGATCATCTTGAAGTTCTTACAGATCCTGCTGCTTGCTCTGACCACTCCGCTGACGCTATACATAACACAGCATCTGATTGATTCTTTACAAGGTTATATCAATAATGGTGTTCCGCTGAATCAGCTTGTCCAATGGGGAGCAGCCTTGGTGGGCACCTTGCTCTTCACAGCGAATAGTACCTTCATGGACAGCATGATTACCCTACGCTTAAGGAGTAAGCTGAACCAGAATTTTATGGAAGAGATTGTGGGGAAATTTAACCGGATGGAGTACTCCTGTTACGAGGATTCGAAGGTACAGGATCATTTGAACAAAATGGGGAATCACCCGGATGAGAAGATTCTGGAGGTGCTGATCCAGACCTTAACGATGATTTCGCAGCTGGTCAGCTTAGTGAGCTTGATGGCTATTTTTTTACAGGTATCGGGCTGGTTCACTGTGGCCTTCCTGGTTATTTTCACACTAATGGTGGTACTGAACTTCAAAGCCATGGAAATGATGAACGGACTGTTCACCAGCCAATCCCGGGATGAGCGTGAACTATCCTACTTGGGGGGACTGCTAAGTGACAAAAGGCCCCTCTTTGAACTCAAGGTATTTGGTGCGGTTGGATACATACAGAGTAAATGGAAACAAAAATCGGAAAAGGTGCTGAAAGAGCGGTTGATGACTACGATAAAGTCTCATCGCTATTTTGCTGCCAGCAGCTTCTTACTTCTGATGTGGATAGGACTGGTGATCTTTGAGCTGATTCATGGAGTCATGGAGCGGCGGATTTCAGTCGGGCTGTTCGTTTCTTTGATTGGAGCATCCGGCAGTATTCTGGGAATTGCAGATGATCTGTCATTGCTGTTCTCCCGGTTGTCTCATCGTTGTATGGAGATTATGCATTATGAAAGGTTCATGCAGCTTCCAGAGCGGCAAATTACAACTGAATCCGAGCAACCGGCATCTGTAAACTCTGAACCGTATCCATTCATAGAATTTAGAGATGTCTGTTTTACCTATCCAAGGACAACAGAGCAGGTGCTGAAGAAGGTCTCCTTCACCATTAATCAGCATGAGCATATTGCTTTGGTTGGCGGGAATGGGGCCGGTAAATCGACAATTGTGAAGCTGCTAGTAAAGCTATATGTTCCAGATCGCGGAGAAATATTGATATATGGTGTACCTTTGAACCAGATTAGTCAAGAAAACCTGAGAAACAGCATCGGGATTATCTTTCAGGATTACGGCAAGTATTCATTGACTCTTCGTGAGAATATTGCTTTTGGTAACATAGCCAAAATAGGACATGACAATGACCTCAGAGGCGCTCTGACTAAGGCAGCACCGGATGGGTTTTTGTCTGATTTGGATACAAATTTAGGGAAGATTGCGGAGAACGGTATAGATCTGTCCGGAGGACAATGGCAGAAGATTGCCATGGCCCGTGCCTATTTAACAGATTGCCCTTTCATGATTATGGATGAACCGACAGCGGCATTAGATCCGGTGGCTGAAAGTGAATTGTACGCAACTTTTAGAGATATGATGGGTGAGAAGGGTTGCTTATTTATCTCTCACCGTTTGGCGAGCGCCAGATTCTCTGACCGTATCTTAGTGCTCCAAGACGGTGCTATTACAGAAGACGGAACTCACGAACACTTAATTAGTCAGAAGGGTATGTATGCAAATCTATGGAGCAAGCAAAGCTCTTGGTATAGGGACAGTGATGATCATGAAGGATAAATACACACCGCTGGTGATTGTGCTCAGAGTATACAAGCAAACATTGAAAGCGGCTCCCTGGTCAGGGATTTTGTCCCCGCTGTATTATTTGCTTGAGGGCATTTTCCCGGTATTTATAACGATTGTATCAGCCAGACTTTTTAATGAAATTTTCGCTTACACACAGGGCAGGACGGAGGCGGAGTCTCTTTTTGTCTACGGGGGAGTTCTGCTGGCAGGCTATGTATTGAAGCAGATTCTTCAGTTCATCTCTAATATCACGATCAATGCCGGAGTCTATGAACGATGCACAGACTATCACAAACAGGCTATAGCCCACAAGAGCTCCCGGTTACCGCTGATTCAATATGAGGACTCTGAGACCATGAACATTAAGACCCGGGCAATGGATTGTGTGAACCGTGAGGTTCTTAGTCAAATCTATATGTCCTCCGCCGTATTTGTTACCAGCGCTATTAGCATTATCTCATTGGTGTCTGTGCTGGCCAGCTACAATCTGCTGTTTATTCTGTTGTCTTTGTTGACAGTCATGCCCTACTTTATTGCCAGAAGGCTGCGTGGTAAGGACTTCTATGCGCTCAAGAAGAGACAAACCAAACGAGTCCGCTATAGGGATTATCTTTGGGAAATGTTCAATGATAAGACAGCAGTGAAAGAAATGCGAACCATGGGGTTCGACCAGTACTTAAGAGAGCAATTCAAAGAAACAAGAGTTGAGATCAATAAGGAGTTATGGGAATTCAGTAAAAAGGATGCATTATCCTTACTCTTCTGCGATACGATTCGTGTCATTGGTTATACGGCGAGTGTCGTTCTCGCACTGGTCCTAACCATATCCGGCAAGATTAACATAGGCTTGTTCGGAGCAAGCGTTGGGGCTTTCTTATCTGTGCAGAATGAAACGAAGAAATTCTTAATGGATTTGGGCAGCCTTCCTGAGAAAATAGCCTTCGCCAAGGATTATTATGCTTTTTTGGACTTACCTGAAGAGCGTAACGGATCAGTGCAAAAAGATAGTCTTACCGAAAGCATAAGACTGGAGCAGCTTGAATTTACTTATCCCAATGCAGGTGACAAAACGATTAAAGGAGTCGATCTGGAAATTCATAAAGGTGAGAAGATAGTGATTATAGGAGAAAATGGAAGCGGGAAAACGACACTCTCCAAGTTAATTTTGGGGTTATACCCCGTTCAGCGCGGAACCGTTACTTATGATGGAGAAGCGCTAGCGGAGCTTAATCAGGAGGCTCTCTTCCAAATGATCTCTATCATTCCTCAGGATTTCATGAGATATTCCCTTACGCTAAGAGAGAATATTTGTATTTCGGATCTGGGCAGGTCTGATGCTGACCGTGATATCTTGGATGTGCTGGAAATGGTTGAACTGGATATTGACCCCGCAGGGCTCGATCGTACACTGGGGAGAGAATTCGATGGGGTAGAGCTTTCAGGCGGACAATGGCAGAAGCTCTCTATCGCCAGAGGATTATTCAAGAATAGTGAGCTTATCGTGATGGATGAACCGACTAGCGCTTTGGATCCGCTGATTGAGCATCAAATCCTGATGAATTTCCTTACGGTAGCTCAGGGCAAGACTGCAATTATCGTCTCACATCGCACAGGCCTGTGCCGGCATGTGGACAGAATTGTAGTGATGAAGGCCGGTGAGATCGTCGAAGTCGGCAGCCACAGCGAGCTGATCCAGAGAGATGGCGAGTATACAAGGTTATATACAACCCAAGAGCAGTGGTATGTTTAGCAAAAATTATAGAGCCCATACCTTGTAACGGTTTGGGCTCTTACTCACTATCAATCTCTCGATACCATAGAGGCAAAGCCAGCAAGCCGCTCGGATTATCATGCTCTGGAGGAGCATCAAAAAAATATCAAGTATGCCGATCTATTAATAGATGGGAAATCACAAAAGTAAATATCGGTCCATTTCATTTTGATTGGGGTAGTTATGAAAAAGCCATTAATAGCACCTTTGGAGTGGCGGGCATCCAATAATAAGCTCAGCAAAAAAAGGCTGACCAAGTGCCGGAGTAACACCCGTCGATTTGGTCAGCCTGTATTGCTAAACTCTTTAAACTTCTGTTTGCAGCCGATGCTTCAGCTGTTTTTGTTCCGAATGAAGGGCCATCTCAGTCTCGATCTGCTCCAGGGTGCGGCCTTTGGTCTCAATGACCACGAAGCGGACGAAGAGGAGACCCAGGACACAGATGAAGCCAAAGGCCGAGAAGATGACTCCGAAGCTGAACTGGTCAGCAAGAATAGGGAAGATCAGACCCACAGCCAGCGAACCCGTCCAGTTGAAGGCGGAGGAGATGCCGCCGCCAATGCCGCGTACAGAGAGCGGGAAGATCTCCCCGACGATAATCCAGGTAAGCGGCGCCCAAGAAAAGGCATAACACAGGATGAAGCTGCAAAGCGCGATTAAGGTCACCCAATTGAGTACGCTTGCTTCGACTCCGAATCCGCCGAGCAGAGCCGGCGTGAAGAAGGACAGCGCCATCCCCGCACTGCCCACAGTGAGGATGGTCCGGCGGTTGAATCTATCCACAAACTGCAGGAAGAGGATCGTCGTTAACACGAAAATTACTCCCACGATGACGGTGAATCCGGCAGCCAGCCGCGGAGATAAGCCGACGTTGCGGGCAATACTTGTGGCATAGTACACAATCGAGTTGGCGCCTTGGATCTGCTGGAAGGTGGCCATGCCGACCCCGATGACTAAAGCCATGCGGAACTTGGAGTGGAAGAGCTGAGAGATTCCGGATTGTTCATGATCGGCAACACCCTCGATCTCGGCAATTTCGGCATTGATCTCATCCTTGGAAGTGCGCAGCGCACTTAGAACTTCACGGGCTTTGCCGCTCATGCCGTTCTTAATCAAGTATCTTGGTGATTCCGGCAGCTTTAGCATACCCAGGAATAGAATAATGGCGAACAAGGCGGCGCTGCCCAGCATTAAGCGCCAGCTACCCGGAACCGGTTCAAAGAGGAAGGCCACAATATAGCTAAGCAGCATACCAATGACAATCATCAACTGGTTTAAACCGGAGAGCTTGCCGCGCATGTGAGCTGGAGCAATCTCAGACATATAGGCGGGAACCAGGGAAGAAGCTGTACCGACCGCAATCCCCAGGAAGATCCGGGCCACAGTCAGAGTCGTTTCGTCCGGCGCAACGGCGGAGCCGATGGCACCAATGAAGAAGATCAGGGAAGAGATCAGAATCAGCTTCCGGCGGCCGAATTTATCCCCCAGCAACCCGCTTAGAATCGACCCGATAATCGCTCCCCCCATCAGCGAAGAGACTACGATACCGATCCAGAGGGAGCTTAGGCTGAAATCGCTTTTAATATGTCCTTCCGCACCGGCAATAATGCCGATATCATAGCCAAATAGAATACCTGCAAACGAGCCGAAGAAAAATATAAATTTGCTCGATACTTTGTTCATCATGTACCATTCCCTTCTTTATGCAGACCGTATCCTTTAAAGGATTCTTGATCTTCAGAAAGAAGTATAGCACGCGTCTTCCGGCGCGGGGTCTGGAATCGTCTTCACTAATTCGGGACGTTCCCGCACTATTTTAAGCTGTCAGAAGCAGGGAAGAGAAGAAGGGTAATGTCTAGCATTATCTTGATTGGTAATCTCAATATAATCCATAACAGCTAAGACTGATCCTTGTATGAGGTGGGAGAGACACCCGTGATTTTTTTGAACACACGGCTGAAATAGTTCGGATCCTTGTAGCCGACCTCGAAGCAGACCTCCTTCAAGGAGAGCGGGGTGGAGCGTATTAAGGCAATGGCCTTCTCAATCCGCAGCCGGGTGACATAATCAATGAACGTCTCGCCACACTGCTGCTTGAAGATTTTACTGAAATAATGAGGGTTCAGATGGACAACTTCCGAGACATCCTCCAGTGACAAGTCCTCCGTAAAGTTCTCTATGATGTATTGCTTGGCCCGGTCCAGCACGCTTAACGTCTGTTCCTCGCGCTGTTCACGCATCTGGCGCAGGGCGGAGGCTACGTAGGATTGCTGAACGTCTGCACCATTTCCATCTGCGGCGCCCGGTGAGGGGAGCAGGACATTCTGCTGCTTCAGCTCATCGAAATGGCAGACCGTCTCCGTCCGCTCCGGCAGCGTAGAGGCAAATACGGCTTCGTAATAGGAGGTGCGGAATCCGTCCGCTCCGCTGTGCAGCGATCCGATTCCGATGGAAGCCTTCAGGCCAAGAGTCTGTTCGCTGACCTGAGTAAGCTGCTCCGAGAGCTGTTTCGTCTGCCGGCGCCAGTCGTGTTCGCTGATTGCAGGCTGATGCAGAAAAATGGCCATGTGCCGGTCGATCAGGGGGCTGACCACTGAGCCGGGTCCATGCGATTTGATGAAGCTGCGGAGATGGTCGTAAATTTTGTTTTTCATCCGGGCGTAAGCCTCACCGCTATAGGCAATAACGATCGCACTCCCCTGCTTAAGAGACATCCCCAGCCAATCAGCGAGTTGTCCGGTGCTGGCATCGGCGCTGTGGTCCAGCATAAGCATCAGCGCCAGCTCATTCTCGGCAACCGGCAGAAGCTGAGAGACCTTGTCACGCAGATCCAGCTCCCTTACTCTGGACTCGCTCTCTTGTTCAATCTCCCGGACCAGCCGTTGGAATACAGCAATAAGCTGCTCCCGTTTGGCCGGCTTTAAGATGTACTCCTTCGCCCCGAGCGACAGCGCTTCCTGGGCATACGCAAAATAATCATAAGCAGTCACAACAATAAAGCGGGTGCCGGGCAGCCGCTCTTTCATCTCGCGTAACGCCTCCAGTCCGCCGATGCCGGGCATGTTAATGTCCATTATGGCAATATGCGGCCGGTATTTCTCTGCATATTCAATAGCCATCCGGCCGTTTGCGGCATGGATGAACTCAAAGGTGTCCGGCAGGTAGCGCTTCACCATACATTCAAGACCTTCGCGTTCAATCGGTTCATCATCCACGATCAATAACCGGTACATTTGGAGTCCCTCCTTCTTCCCCTACATTAGGAATCTTAATTTGAATGGTCGTACCTTGTCCCGGACTGCTGAATATTTCAATCAGATCATCCCGGTTATAGAAAAGCTGGAGCCGTCTGAACACATTGCGGGTCCCGATGCCGGTGGATGCTTTGACTTCCTGATCTTCCCGGTCTTCTTCGAGGCGCAGCAGCGAGAGCCGGGTTTCCTCTGTCATCCCGGCTCCGTTATCCGTTACTATAATGCAGATGCCCTCCGTCCTCCGCTGGACGATGAGAGAGATCCGTCCTCCGTCCTCCAGCTTGGCCACCCCGTGCTGAAAAGCATTTTCGAGCAAAGGCTGGAGGCTTAATGCCGGAATCCTCACCGGCAAAGCAGAGGGGTCCGCCTCCAGCTCGAACCCGATCCGGTCCCGGAACCGGGTCTGCTGGATCGCGGCATATTCCCGGATATGCGTCAACTCCTCCTGGAGGGTGACGGGCTGGTCCAGCTTCTGCAGGCTGTAGCGCAGCAGATTGGACAAAGAGATAGTCAAATCGCTGGTTTGCTCCGCGCCCTCCAGGAAGGCCAGCTTGGAGAGGACATTTAGCGTATTGAACAGAAAATGAGGGTTGATCTGGCTCTGTAAGGCTTGAAGCTCCAGCTCCTTTACGATCCGCTGCATTTCCAGGCTTTTTTTGTCCTTCTCAATCAGCACGCCAAGATCGGCAGACATTTGCTGAATAGCCTTTGACAGCAAGCCCAGCTCATCCTCCTTGTGCCATTGCAGCTCCGGCTTGATCCCTAAGTCCCCTTTGGCGATATGCTTCGCCATCTCCACCAGCTTGCGGACAGGAACGGTGATACTGCGGGAAGCCCAGACGGCCAATAGAACGCTCATGAGTGTATTCATCACGAACAGAGCAGTCCCGCGCTGATTCATCCGTTCGTTCTCTGTACGAATGCTTTCGATAATGGGGCGGTAGAAGGCCAGCTCGGAATGAACCAGCTGCTGGCCGTCTTCGCGGATGAATCCGGCGATTTTCTCCGTCTCCATATAAGACTGGACAGCAGACTGCAGATCTCCGCGCTGGGCCGATGCCATGGAGAGGCGCTGCTGTTCCAGCAACGTGGACACCAGGTTGAGGTAGCTTTCCGGATCGAAGGTGTGGGTGGGAGAATTAAGCTTGGGCAACGCCTTGATCTCATGCTGCAGCGCCAGCAGCTCCTTCCCGGCAGACTGGACTTCTGAGGTCTCCGCGGGGTTGGCCAGGTAAGCATAGAGTAAGTGGAGATTGCTTTCCGCCGACTCTGTCGTTTTCTCAATCAGCAGAATCCGCTCCATCATTTCGTCATAGCTGGTCTGTACGATTTTCCCGCTCTGGAACACGAAGTAAGCCACGGAATTGGCGAGTACGACGAGTAGCGGAATGAAAATCAGCAGCTTCATGCGAATGGTCATGGTGTTGTCCCCCTAGGTGCAGACTCTGATCTGTCGGCCTTCAACACATAGGTACCGGTATAGGTTACAGATGGGGGGCTGCTCCCCTGCCAATAGCCGTGCAGCAACTGAACCGCCTGAATACCCATTTCTACCGGCTGCTGAACAATCGTTAGCTTGATGTTCCCTGCATGGACGGCCTCAACTGTCTCGATCTTATCGTCAAAAGCGAAGATCTGCACCCCACCCGGCCTTACGCGCCGTGCAGCATCCAGGATGCCCAATCCGTCGGATGAGCTGAACCCGACCATATAGTTCATATGCGGATACCGGACAAGCATGGTCTGGGTTTCCTGAGCGGCCTGGAGCATCGAGATGTCGGAAGTTGCGATTTCAGTGATGTGAAGTCCAGGGTGTTGCTCAATGACCGAACGGAAGCCCTTCAGCCGCAAGTGCTGATTCTCCGCTTGCTCGTTGCTGATCAGGACGCCGATGCTGCCCTGCTGCCCGGAAGCCTCGGCCACCAATTCACCCATTTGCCGGCCGGCGCCGAGGTTGTCGGTGCCCACATAGGCCAGCCGCTCAGAACCGGGCTCGTCCGTGTCCACAGCAATCATCGGGATACCTAGACCGGCTGCTTTGCGGATTAACCGGCGGTATTCGTCGTTATCGATTCCTTGAAACAGGATAGCATCGGCCTTGGCGGAGATAGCCTTATCCAGCAAACGGATTTGCTCTTCAGGATTAATCCGGTCCGGCCCGATATATTCCAGCTCCATGCCGTAGGCCAAGGCCGCCTTCCTGGCCCCTTGCTCAATCGCCCGCCAGGAATAATTGTCCAGCTCCTGTGCAATCAATACGATGTGGACCGGGTCACTACCTGAAGCGGGCTGCGTCTGCAAAGGCTTTACGAGAGTGTGAATCTGAATGAACGAACTGCTGAATTGCAGCAGCAGTCCCACGAACATGGATACAATCAGGACCAAAGCGATGGTCCATCTCCGGTTTGGCATTACAATCTCCCTCAATCATCAACATGGTATTGCCCATTATACATGAAATGGACAAAGGCGGAATATGAAACAGTCCATAGCATGTAACTTCCTATCAAACAATAGCCCGAAAGAGTAGTTTCAGGAGTATTCACCAAGATGTTAAAAAGAGTTGATCCTTTCATGAACGTTTAAAGGCAAAAAGGTGACCGGAACCGATTTACTTAAAATTAAAGATATAATAATTCAAAATATCTAACAGCTTTTATAAGGAGGCACTAACGTAATGGGCATTGATACCGTGCTGTGGAGCAGACTGGTGACAGGCTTGACACTGGGGTTCCATGTTATTTTCGCAACAATTGGCGTTGGGGTTCCGCTAATGATCGCCATTGCTGAATTCATGGGCATTCGTACAAAAGACGCTCACTACACGCTTATGGCAAAGAGATGGGCCCGCGGGTTTGTCATTTCTGTGGCCGTGGGCGTGGTGACAGGTACGGCGATTTCGCTTCAACTAGCCTTGGTCTGGCCGAATTTCATGAAGCTGGCCGGTAACGTGATTGCGCTCCCGTTATTTATGGAAGTGTTTGCTTTCTTTTTTGAGGCGATCTTCCTGGGCATTTACCTCTATACCTGGGACCGCTTCAAAAAGCCGTATATCCACTGGCTCCTTACGATCCCAATTGTTGCCGGTGCCGGGATGTCCGCTGTTTTTATCACAACTGTAAACGGGTTCATGAATCAGCCCGAGGGCTTCGCCATGGCGGGAGGGCAATTCACAGCAGTGAATCCGGTGGAGGCGATGCTGAATACAGCGACATTCTCCAAGGTGTTCCATGTCTTAAGCTCAGCCTATCTGACCGGAGCCGCACTGCTGGCAGGTATTGCCGCATTTGCACTCCTGAGGAAGGGCGCCTCGGAATACCATAAAAAAGCGCTGAAGCTGATGATGGCCGTGGTCATGGTGTTTGGACTTCTGAACCTATTTGCTGGAGATGTGTCCGCGAAATTTTTGGCTGAGCATCAGCCGGAGAAGCTGGCTGCGGCAGAGTGGCATTTTGAAACGGAAAGCGGAGCAGATCTGGTTCTGTTGGGGTGGCTTAACGCAGAGCATGAGGTTCTGGGCGCACTTCACATTCCCAAATTTCTCAGCTTCCTCGCCTTTGGAGATTTCAATGCAGAAGTGACAGGTCTGAATGAATTCCCTGCGGATGAGCGGCCGCCGCTCCTGGTTCATTATTTGTTCGATCTGATGGTCGGTGTAGGGTTCGCATTATTAGGCATTTCATTCTTGTATTTCCTGTTTGTATTCTGGAAGAAACGCAATGAGCATAACAAATGGCTGCTTCGCGCTATCGCGTTAGGTGCACCGCTTGCTTTTGTAGGAGTCGAGCTAGGCTGGTTTTACGCTGAAATTGGTCGGCAGCCCTGGATCTTAAGGGGATACATGCGTGTAGAGGAGGGGGCTACGACATCCCCGAGCGTGAGAATCCTGTTTTTTGTATTACTGTTGCTGTACATCCTGTTGGGAACTGTATGTGTTCTTGTGCTGCGGCGCATGTTCAAAGACAATCCGGCAGAAACCGAGATGGAGAAGTGGAATCAGCATCCCGGCGACAAATCAACAGGAAAGGGTGAGCACATAGAATGAGTTACGAGCTGATTGGAATTTCAGTGCTCTGGCTGTTTTTATACGGCTATTTAATTGTGGCCTCTATTGATTTTGGAGCCGGGTTCTTTGCCTTTTATGCCCGCCTGACGAAGCAGGATCATCTGATCAATCGTTTGATCTCCCGCTACTTATCGCCTGTGTGGGAGATTACCAATGTCTTTTTCGTCTTTTTTTACATTGGACTTGTCGGCTTCTTCCCGGATACCGCTTATTATTACGGATCGGCGCTGCTAGTTCCGGGAAGTATTGCCGTTATCCTCATTGCGATCCGCGGTTCGTTCTATGCATTTGAGAATTACGGCTCCAAAAATAACATCGTATATCTGTTTCTGTACGGCGCTTCGGGCCTGCTGATTCCCGCTTCCTTGTCCGTGGCGCTTACCCTGTCGGAAGGCGGCTTTATCTTTAAGCAGGGAGAGACCGTGTCTCTGGATTACTGGGCCTTGTTTACGAACCCCTTATCCTGGAGCATTGTAGGCTTGGCGATTGTATCTGTGTTGTTCATCAGCGCCTCCTTTTTGACCTTTTATGCTTCCCGGGCTGAGGATCATAATGCACTGAAGCTTATGCGCACTTATGCGCTGTTCTGGAGCACCCCGACCATTATTACCGCACTGACGGCCTTTATTTATTTGGGCCAGCACAATGCGCGGCATTTTCAAAATATGATGGATTTATGGTGGCTGCTTGCGCTGTCCGTTGCTTTCTTCATGCTTGCTATGTGGCTGCTGTACAGCGGACGCCGTTACGGCTTGGCGTTCATAAGCATCATGCTGCAATTCCTATGCGCCTTCTTCGCTTATGGGATCGGGCAGTATCCTTATATTCTGGACCCGTTCATAACGATCGGGAACAGCATCACTTCACCGGCCATGGGCCTGGCGCTGGTCATTGTGTTCATCGGCGGTATGTGCTTGCTGATTCCTTCCTTGATTCTGGTGTTCAAGCTGTTCCTCTTTGACGCAGATTATGTGAAAGGAAAGAAATAAATGAACAAGACAACAAGCCTGATCGCTGAGCAAATGTCTGGGCAACGAAAACGACTTGTTATACTGACCCTCCTGTCGCTCCTGCTCGGCATTGCGATTGTAAGTCAGGCCGGGCTGCTGGCGGAAGCGGTCCAGCGGGTGTTCGTGGAGAGGGCTTCCTTATCCTCGGTTGCTCTGTTGCTCGCGCTTCTGCTGTCAGTGATGGCGATCCGTACCTTACTGGTATACGCAAACGGAAGAGTAGGCCTAACTATGGCTGCCGACGCTAAGGCAAATATGCGTTCAGCCGTGCTGCAGAAGCTTACCCATGCGTCCATACCCTCAACACTGCGGGGTCAGACGGGGGGAAAGGTCAGTGTGGCGCTGGATGCAGTGGACGAGGCGGACAGCTATTTCAGTCACTACATGCCGCGGATGGCCGAAGCAGCGATCATCCCGGTTCTGATTCTGGCCGTTACGTTTATTTTACATGCGAATACCGGCTTCATTCTGCTGTTTACGGCACCGTTCATCCCTTTGTTTATGATTCTGGTGGGAATGCAAACGAAGAATAAATCCGAAGAAAAGTATGAGCAGCTTGCAGAATTCTCCGGCACCTTCCTGGATTCGCTTCAAGGGCTGGTGACCTTGAAAATATTTGGACAATCCCGCCGCCAGCAGCAGCAGATTGAGCGCAGCAGCCTGGGTTACCGTGATGCGACCATGGATATTCTGAAGGTTGCCTTTACGAATACGTTTATGCTGGAATCCATCGTCATGCTGGGTATCGGGATTGTTGCTCTTGAATTGGCTATTCAACTGCTCGTATTCAAATCGATGCCGTTCCACACGGCCTTTCTTGTTCTGCTGCTTGTTCCAGAGTTCTTTAACCTGCTCAAGAATACTGGAACCGCTTTTCACAGCGGGCGGACCAGTATGGGGGCGGTCCGTAAGGTGGAGCAGATGCTTGCGGATATAAGCGGCGGCACCGGCACACAGCCGGAAGGGGGCGGGCAGTCCTCAGCCAAGCTGCTACGGATGCCGCCATCCATTGCGCTGGATGATGTGCATTTTCATTATGCACCCGGTTCATTTGAGCTTAAGGCTGGGCCCGTATCCATAGAACCAGGACAGCATGTTGCCATCGTCGGCCACAGCGGCTCGGGCAAAACAACCTTGCTCCATCTCATTGCCGGGCTTTTGAAGCCGGTATCAGGGACAGTGAGGGTGGACGGAAGCCCGCTGACGGGGTGGGAGGAAGATTCATGGTTTGAGCAGATGAGCTACATTACGCAGCACCCCTATATTTTTGCCGGCACATTCGCTGACAATATCGCAATCGGTGCCGGACGCAAGGTCTTCAGAGAAGAAATCAGGCAGGCCGCAGAGGATGCGGGACTTGCACCGCTGATTGCCGGTCTGGAACAGGGACTGGACACCCATGTTGGGGAGGGCGGCAGGGGACTGTCGGGAGGGGAAAAGCAGCGTCTTGCTTTAGCGCGGGCATTCTTGAAACGTCCTGCCCTGATCTTGTTCGATGAGCCTACGGTAGGCCTCGACTTGCAGACCGAACAAATCCTGCAAAGCTCCATAACCGAGCTGGCTCGAAAGGCAACGATGATCACAGTCGCGCACCGGTTATATACGATCCGGCAAGCGGATCACATTTTGTTTATGGAGCATGGAGTATTGGCGGCGGCAGGACCTCACGACGAGCTCCTTGAACGTGTGCCTCAATATGCCGAGATGGTTGATATTCAGCGAAAAGGAGGGTCAGCATGAACGAACTGGCGATTTTGTCCAAGGCTATGATAGCGGAGCGTAAGGATATTCTCTTATCGATTCTGGGAGGGTTTATTGCGGGCGCAGCCGGTGTGGCTCTCTTCTCCGCGAGCGGGTATCTGATTTCACAGACGGTCTTCATGCCGCCGCTCTATACCTTGATCGTACTTACCGCGCTGGTCAAGCTGCTGGGCCTGCTCCGGGCGGCGAGCCGTTACGGAGAACGCCTTTATTCGCACAGGGCAACTTTTTCCATGCTTAGCCGTTTGCGCACAGGCTTTTTTGCCAGGCTGATCCCTTTAACGCCCGGTATATTGAACAAGAACCGCAGCGGAGATCTGCTGGCGCGGATTGTCGGGGATGTAGAGAGCCTGCAGAATTATTTTTTGCGTGTCGCTTATCCGCCGGTTATCGTCATCACGGTCTTTCTGGCAACCATGGTGTTCAGTGCCTCTTATTCATTCTGGATGGCCTGCCTGTTTGTAACAGGAATGCTGCTGACCGCATGGGTGGTACCGGGAATCGTACTGCTGGGTCAGCGGTCGATACACGGCCGCGTCCGTAAGCAGCGGGCGCTGCTGTCAACGGAAGTCACCGAGGTCTTGTACGGCTTCCGTGATCTGAAGGTGTACGGGCAATTGCCGCAGCGGGAACAGCAGCTCCAGGCGGCTTCGGCAGCACTGACAGCAGAGCAGCAGCGTGCAGCAAGCCATCTTCTGCGCGGACAGGCGATGCACACTTTTGTGACCTTTTTTATTTCCTGGAGTGTACTGACGTTAGGGGCCTATCTAATTGTGGAAGGTGCGCTGGCCGGAGTATTTCTAGCGATGCTTGTCATGGCTTCACAGACGGTGTTCGAAGAAGCCGCGGCCATGGCTACTTTACCTGCTTATAAGCAAGACAGCGAGCACGCGGCCAAAAGGCTGACTGATACCGTATTGACTGCCGGTAATTTACCTGTGCAGCCGGGCCGCACCCTGGCGGCGGGAGAGCCTGTTTCGGTAGAGCTGTCCGGTGTCACGTTCCAATATGAAGAGGAGTGGCGGCCTGCGCTGACAGAGGTGTCGCTACTGCTCCCGGCAGGCTCCAGAACGGCAGTGGTCGGACCGAGCGGTTCCGGCAAATCAACCCTGATCGATCTGCTGCTCAAGCTGAGCTCGCCTGTATCCGGGGATATACGTTTTAACGGCATTTCGGTAGAAGAGCTGGATGAGACAGGCCTTTGGGCAGCGTCTAATGTCGTATTACAGCAAAGTCATTTTTTCCGTGGAACGGTCCGTGATAACCTGCTGCTGAATGGAGAAGAACAGTCTGACGAAGCATTGTTAGAAGCTCTGGCTAAGGCCCAATTGCCGGATATGGCATTAACCGATGTTGTATTCGAAAAAGGAGAGAACCTGTCCGACGGCGAGAAGCAGCGTCTGGCTCTGGCACGGGTGATGCTCCGCAAAGGGCGGTTATGGCTGCTGGATGAACCGACCTCTTCGCTGGATTATGTAACAGAAGGGCGCGTGTTAACCCGCCTCTACGAACAGTCCGCTGGAGATACATTACTGCTCATTTGCCACCGGCTTACCGGACTGGAAGGTATGGACAGGATTATCGTCATGGAGCAGGGCAGGGTCATCGAAACAGGTTCGTATGCGGAGTTAATGGAACAAGAGGGCTACTTGTATCGGATGAAGCAGATTGAGCTGCAAATGATTGGAGCCCCCCTTTACTCCATCCGGGATTAGACGAAGCAGGCTTCGTTTCAACGCTTCTTTTTGTGTTGAGTAGCGGTTTCGCCGAAATACTTTTTGAACGCATTGCTGAATTGTTCCGGGGTGGCAAAACCAGCTTGTGCTGCGATCTCGCCAATAGATAATTGTGTTGTGAGCAGAAGCCTTGAAGCGGCGCCCATCCGGGCTTGCTGCTTCTTATCTTTGAAGGACATGCCATATTGCTTATGAACCATTCGTTCCGTCTGTCTGGTGCTTAGGCCTAATTGATTGGCAAGCTGTTGTAGCGTAATGGAGTTGTAATCATATAAAAAGCAGTTCTCTATCATGAGCAGTCTGCTATCATCGAGAGTCTTCAGGGGAAGGGACGCTATAGTGGTGTAATTCCCTCTATAATGCCTTAACAGGCAAATCACAATCATCTCAAGAATGTTGGTCGCCATCTGATGGACTCCGATCTGCCCGCTGGAGAGTTCTTCGGCAAGCATCTCGAATAAGGCAAGCATTGTACCGTCCTCTTGCCCAATCCAGAAGGGGTTGGCTACCAGCAGTTCGGGGAGAGACGGCTCGCTCAAGTGGGGATGTTTTACATTCGGAGAAACAGAATTTCCGGGCAAAATCTCAAAGAAGATGCAATATTCCGCCATGGGGTCTTTCAGATCGGGAATCTGCTCGTGAACGACATTCGGACCGGTTACAAAGAGCATGCCAGGCGAGATAGGGTAACGGTTGCCTTGTGCAATCAGAGTTCCCTGTCCGGTTGGAATGTAATGCAGCTCATAGCTTCCCTGGCTGTGGCTGTGTGCAGGCATAGCCTTATAGAAGTACCCGAACTTGACATACAATACGTTCAATACCATTGTGCCCAGAGTCAGCTTGATATCCAGATCACCGATGTTAATGTCAGGTAAGTTCATTCTTCTGCACGCTCCCCCTTGTCAAAATGCGACATTCATTGATCTTCCTTGTCATCTCTAAGGATAACGAATCTCACCCTCCATTGATATAATTATTACTGAATATCGATGTAATGTGAGTCATTAGCCCAAACCGCTCAGGAGGAGATCCATTGATGATTGTACCGGAACCAGCACGGATGTATACGAAGGGGAATTATGCAAATGCCTATACAGAAGTTTCAACAGTTCATCCCGGAAATGCATGGCGGGAAGGTATGGTTAGCGGAAACGGGGAGAACGGATATATTACTTCAGGCTCGCCGTATACGGACTGCTTTATTTTTCAGAATATGTGGTTTAATTATCCTTCCAGGGACCCGCGTGCGGTTCCGCAAGAATTGACAGGACAACTGGATGCCGCCAGGCAAAATGTGTACAAGCAGAACGATAAATGGAAGATTACAGATGCTGACGGATCTACCCGGATCAGAACCTTTTATTACAGCTACCATCCGGGGCATCAGCTCCGGTTCAATATACCCTCCCACGGCAGCTTAAGCGGGTATCAGCGATGGACGAATTATGAAACTGCGGAGACAGGGGTGCGGTACAGCGATGAGAATGGGGAGTGGGTCCGTACATCCTTTACTTCTCGTGAGGATAATGTCTCTATTACCCGGATTACAGCTTCTTCTACAGGTGCTAAAGTAAATATAACCCTCTCCATTGATGATATATCCGCGATGAGCGGAGCGAACGAAGGTCATAACGAGCTGAACGGACTGCAATATAAAAAGCTGGTGGACGCAAATGCCGGCGTTCTCGCCCAGGTTGTACATTATCCTTTTTATGCGGGAAGTGAACTGGCTTACGGGGGATACGCTGGCTTGACTCAGGTTGTTGTTGTGAACGGCACCAAAAAGAGAATACTGATGCCGGACAACCATGAAGCAGTGAACGTTGGTCAAGAGGCCAACCCGGCAATCCAAATTAAGGACGCTGATGCTGTGTATCTAATTACGCGCTCATGCAGAACACATTCTATGGGAAGAATCGAAGAGTTTGGTGCAATGGCTCACTACAATATTGTAGACGAGCTCTTTGAAGGGACCCATGCTGTTGTTCAAAAATATTCAGCGGCGGATGGTCATTTAGATTATGAAGCAGCCCTGGCTGCTCACACTATGAAGCATTCCGCAGAATTTAATGCAGTGAGCTTCCGTATTGAAGGCGATGCACCTCACAAGAATTCGGACAACCAGACCTTAATCGCTGAGCAACAATCAACCCCGGTAAGGGTTAATCATGCGTTTATGGAGCAGGTATACAATCAGGGGCGGTATGCCATGATCTGCTGCAGCGGTGCAAGCGCTCCACGCTTATATGGAATGTGGACCGGAGAGTGGAATCCTGGCTGGCGGGGGATTTATACGCTGGATGCCAATGTGAATCTGCAGGTGGCAGCCATGAATACTGGTCATTTAACTCACGCAGCGCTCGGGTATATTACATTTTTCCTCCGGAATACTCCCGACTTTGAAGCTAATGCGCGGATGGCATACGGGATGCACGATGCAATTCAGGTCTCCGTTAACTCTGACGGGGACCGGGCCATGCATGTCGAATATGACAATGATTATCCGTTTGAGTACTGGAATGCCGGGGCAAGCGGGTGCCTTCTGCCCATCTATGAATATTGGCAATGTTACGGTAATCAGCAGATACCTCTTCATGACAAGATGCGGATTCATGAGCTTCAGCCCATTCTGAGTGTACAAGATGGAGGCATGAGTGATGAGGAGTTCACCCAGCTGCTAGACAAAGGTTATCTGGATCTTGCAGCAGATATCCTGCTTCCCTTGCTTACCAAGCAGGCCAACTTTTGGGAGCAGATCTGTACACCGGAATATTACACGGATATCAACGGGAAGGCCTGTTATCAGCAGGGGAAAGTGCGGCTTGTTCCGGGAGAGAAATACTTGATTATTCCTGCATATTCTCCGGAAAACCATCCTATTGGGTATAACAGCACAATTACGGCGAATGCCACAATGGATATATCAGCTGCACGAGATGGACTCTCTATGGTTATTGCAATGGAAGGGGAAGTCAAACGCGAGGGTTATGAAGCAGCTATAGCTAAGTGGAAGGCGTTACTTGAGCTGCTGCCGAATTATAAATATGACTACGATGGTGCTTTGCGCGAATGGGCTATGAATGAATATACAGAAAATAACAACCATCGTCATTTGAGTCATCTGTATCCGGCATGGCCTGCTTATGAGACACAAACCGATCCTGCGCTGACACGGGCAGCTAAGATAGCGATTGATAATAGAGACCGGTTGAATACAGGCGACGATACAGCAGGGCACGGCTGGATGCATAAGGCACTGGTGCAAGCCAGGTTGAAAAATGGTGACGGAGTACTGTCATCCCTTCTGCCCATGATGAGAGATGCGGCTTATTACAGCTCCTTAATGACAGATCATGATTCTAACAGAAGATGCAACTGTTATTGTACGGATACCTTATTCGGTACCGTGGGAGCTATTAATGAAGCGCTGTTATTCTCGAATACAGGTGAAATAGAGATCCTGCCAGCGTTGCCTTCCGATTGGCTGACGGGTTCTATACATGGGCTTATGGCAAGAACCAGGGCTGAAGTCAAGACATTAACCTGGAATCTTCCTGCCAAATCGGTGCATCTGGTACTGCGTTCCCACAGGAATGAGAACGTCATCCGGTTAAGCGCGGGACTTCCTTGGACAGAGGCCCGGATCAACGGGGATAGGGCGGATGTGTTACAGGATTCACGGGGGAAATATATCCAAATCACACTAAGTGAAGGAACAGAGGTTACAGTGGCGTTTGAAGTGTAAGAGAGACGGGCCGATTCCAAAGTCTGTAGATCCGCCGATTAAGGAACGGCCTGTCCGGTTGCAAACTCAAAGCACGGCTATTGCAGGGAACATGAAAAGCAGCATTCCTCTCTTCCTCTAAACGAGGAGCGGAGACAATGCTGTTTTTTGCTTGTGCTTAAAGGGATTACAGAGTCAGAGCAAGGATTTGTGCCATAAAATTGCTGCGATTTAGTTAAAAAAGGCACATGCAGCTTAGCCAAAATGGGGTTAAGCTAGAGTTATATCTCCGTTTAAGGGTAAGAAATATAAAGAAGAATGGAGGGGACACACCATGAAACAGCTCTACATCAAGCAAAAGGTATTCAGCATAGGCGAGAAGTTCACGGTGAAGGATGAGCGGGAGCAGGATGTGTATTACGTGGAGGGCAGCTTCATGCGGATTCCCAAGACCTTCTCGGTTATGAATGCCGGCGGAAGGGAAGTTGCACAGATTACGAAGAAGGTGTTCAGCTTCCTGCCCAAGTTCTTCGTGGAAGTGGATGGCCGTGAGGTATTGACGATCAAGAAGGAGCTGTCGTTCTTCAAGGCGCGCTATTCGATAGATTCGGCGGATATTGAGGTGCACGGGAACTGGTGGGACATGGATTTCCAGGTTTTGCAACGCGGGGCCGTCGTCGGGGAAGTGAGCAAGAAGTGGTTCACCTGGGGAGACAGCTACAGTGTGCAAGTGCTCAATGAGGAGCTGGAGGCTATCATCATCGCGATTGTGGTTGCCATTGATTGTGTGAAGAGTGATGAAGCCTCGGCTTCTAGTCAGTAGTTATTCATCCAACGACCCGGATAGGTAAATAAAAGTGGAAGCAGTTCCTTCGGTGAGTCCGATTTTATTAGTAAAGGATTCGTCAGTAAAGGATTCGCCGTGCAAGACTTTCTTAGTACCTGGTGCAGTATAGGTATCACTTGAGAAGAAGGAGCTGTTGGTTACGGTCTGCGTCTCAATGAAGCGCGCTTCAGTCAAAGGGACAATGCTTGTAGCCACAATTAGCGTTACATCACTTCGCACAGCCATATTCCGGTAATCAGCCGGTGGATACCAACTGGCAGTGCAGCCCCCGATCCTCCTATTCCGGTGATGATTCCCACCCCGGTCCCTTATAAGGCAGCCGGGCTGGGCCACCTGATAAGGGAGAACAAGCTGAACTGATGCGGAAGCGAGTAAGGCAGCAGCAGCCGCACCAGGACAATGGCCCAGAGGATGACAAAGGTGTACTTCGGCAAGGTGTTGCGTCCTATTGCGCGAACTGCGGCAACCGCAACAATCAGCAGCGAAGCAGAAGCGCTCATAGCTCCGATGCCCATCTAACTCTCCTCCTGTTCCAAATGATCCACCAGCTGCTTTAAACGGCTGATTTCCTCTGCGGATAACATCTTACGGTCCAGCAAAGAGGCGACAAGCTTGTCAGCAGCACCGCCATACATTTTATCGATCAGCTCCAACGTTTCCTGCGCCTGCGCCTGCTCTCGGGTAATTAGCGGCTTGCAGACGAACTGGGGATCTACGCGCTGAATGGCCTCTTTCTCAATGCATTTCTTGATGACGGTGTATGTGGTAGTCTTGCTCCAGCCAGTCTCCTGCTTCAGGATTTCTGCGATTCGCTTCGCTGTTGTTTCCCCGAATTCCCATAATATCTGCATGACCTTCAGTTCAGAATCGAACAGCTTCACAGCCATTTCTGCACACTCCTCTTCCCTTTATGAATATTTTACGCTCATAGTGGCATGAACCACCCGATGCCTTCTTGGCAAGCTTCTCAGTATATATAACAGGAAAATAATCAGAACATCGCCTTTCCCTCCCTCAACCGGCAGCAGCCAGCCTAAGGCAACTAATCCTGCCACAGCGAGCAGCCCCCATGACACGTGAAATCTGCACAGATATTCATAGATCCATAGGGTGAACAGCCCTAAGCACAAGATGAACAGGATGTTAAGAGGTTCTCCCCAAGGGTCAGGCTCCATCCCATACATCCGGGGTACAGTCACACCGAACAGCAGCATATAAGGGAGCTGAGATATCAGCGCAAAGCCCAGTAATCTTGCCATGTATCTATGCACATTACGGATATGTATGAATCCCAGTACGATACAGTACATAAAGATCGGGGCAGCTAGCCTGCCAATCAGGCTTGAGCCGAATGAGAGAATGGTGTACAAGACCGACCAGACCTCTGATTGCCCGGGAAATGTACGGTTTAACACATAGTGCCTCCAGGGTACGGCGTGCCTTCCGTTCTATTGCAATAGAATATTTGTATTTATTCTATCCCAGTAGAATGGTGTTGTCAATATTGTGCAACTAATCTGCCTTGTAAGCGTCTATATCAGTAGCTTCCAGTTCTAACCATTCTGCAATACTCAACAGGAGGACATTCCTTATGCAATTACATCATTATTTTCTTCAAAAGCACCCGCTCACGGCGGTTCTGGCCGCAGGCCTGATCGCACTGGCTGCTTGCTTCGGACTTGGCGGGGCCACGGCCCATGCCGACCGCTGGGAGATCTTTGACCAGGGTGAGCATTTATTTTTGCCGGAGGGGCCGGTAGAGGTGGATGGGGTGGTCATGGTGCCTCTTCGTTCCATCGCGGAGCGGTTTGGTTATACGTTCGTGTCGGTGAACAACAAGGAGATTGTGCTGACTCATCAAGAGGGGCTTAGAACAATCATCCGGCTGGGCACCAAGACGGCCTTGCTCGAATATGAAGGCGGTGCCAAAATACAGCTCATGGCACAGATTCCGCGCAATTTTAACGGAGCATGGTTTATTGATCTGGCATTAGCTGGAGCGATGGGCGGCCAAGGCCACTCTACCGTTCCCGGCACTAACTTCATTCAGCTTCGTCCCGTATCTGGGGATGCGAAGGAGCAACTGGAACGCCAGTATTGGTTCAGCTTCAAGGATAAGGGCCAGACCGTATTCGTGAACAACCAGGGGCAGGAGAAGTTGCAGACGCTATATACTTCCCCGCTGGACTTCGGTTATGATGACCTGCTTCCAGTGAAGAAATCCGGTTATACAGCCGGATACATGAACCGTGCAGGGGAGCTTGCCATTGATGCGCCGCACTATCAGCTTGGACTGTTCAGTGAAGGACTGGCCTGGTTCAAGGATCTGGTCAACACTGAGAACGGTGGAGTCACTGTACGAATGGGATACATGAACCGTGCGGGTAAGGTTATTATTCCGGGGATCTACAATCGGGCGGATGATTTCTCGGACGGGCTGGCGAAGGTGACTAGAGCGGGCAAAACCTATTATATTAACCACAACGGCCAGATGGTGATCCCGCCGATCCCCGGGCTGCAGAACAGCGAGTCCTTCTCGGATGGACTGGCGGCTGTAACCGTACGAACCACGGCAGGCGGCAAAAGAGTCCTCCGGACAGGCTTCATTGACACCGCAGGCAAGTGGGTGATCAAGCCCATCTATGAGTCGGCAACCCCGTTCTCGGAGGGAATTGCTACCGCAACTTTGAACGGTAAAAGCGGTCTCATTGATACCGCAGGCAAGTGGATTGTGAAGCCCCAGTATAGCAGCGGCAGTACTTTTCTCGGACAGTTCCGGGACGGGTATATTCTGCTTACGCTGAGGGGCGAGCATGATTATACGCATCGTCTTGTCGATACCAAGGGGAAGATCATCACCGTTCCGGGAACCGGCCAGCTTGCAGGATTCGGTGATGGTATTGTCTCGTATAATGATACGGGCGGATATGGCTTCAAGACTGTCACAGGACAGGTGATTGTAAAACCCATGTACTCATATATGTGGAATTTCAAAGCTGGGGCGGGTAAAGGGTTCATTGATTATAATGATGTCTACGAAGCTCATCTGATCAATAAAGCTGGTAAAGTGGTGTGGAGCACCGGCATGTTAGAATAGATCAATTATGATCCTGCTTAGATCATTGTTTCGTGGCAAGGGGTCTATTAGAATTTGGGGGTAAGCAATTATGTGGATGTGAAGGAGACGGTAATATGCTTAGATTGGTCAATGTGGAGAATGGTACGGTCAAAGGCTTGCCCGCAGCCGATCCCCGGATTACGAGCTTCAAGGGAATACCGTTCGCAGCTCCGCCTGTAGGAGAGAACCGCTGGCGGGCACCGCAGCCAGCTGAAGACTGGGAAGGCGTGCTGCAGGCCCACGAGTTCGCACCGGTCTCCATGCAGGTCAGACAGGAATTGGATGATAACAATATCTATACCCGTGAATGGGCAGTGGAGCCTGATATTGCGATGAGCGAGGATTGTCTGTACCTGAACGTATGGACCCCGGCCAAGCAGGCGGACGAGAAGCTCCCCGTCTATGTATGGTATTTCGGCGGCGGGCTGCAGGTAGGCCATCCGGCAGAGATGGAATTTGACGGCGAACGGATTGCCCGCAGAGGGATTGTGGTGGTGACGATTAACTACCGGCTGAACATCTTCGGCTTCCTCTGCCATCCTGAGATTACGGCGGAATCGCCGGAGGCGCCCGCTAACTTCGGCAACCTTGACCAACAGGCGGCAACCCGCTGGGTGAAGCGCAATATTGCAGCCTTTGGCGGCGACCCGGACAACATTACCATCGGCGGACAGTCAGCAGGCGGCGGCAGTGTCATGAGCCAGCTTACCTCTCCGCAGAACGAAGGATTGTTTCAGCGTGCGATTGTTGAAAGCGGTATCTTCACGGACCTGTATCCGGGTACCCTGCTGCCGCCGCTCCGGGGAACGCTGCAGGACGGGGAGCAGGACGGAATTGAGTTCTTCAAATACTTAGGTGTATCCTCACTGGCAGAAGCGCGGAAGCTGGATGCAGTCTATCTGCGGGACAAGGCAGTAGCGCTTGGCGGTTTCTGGGGGACTGTTGCCGACCAGAAGTTCCAAGTGGGGAATCCGTTCGATCTGTTCGTGCAGAATAGACGCCTGAAGGTGCCGGTTATGCTCGGCCATACCTCCTCCGAGTTCTTCAGCACTCCGAATGTGCAGTCCTACGGGGAGCTCAAGCAGCTTGCGGCAGACATGTTCGGGGAAGATGCGGAGACCTTCCTGAAGCTTAGCGGCGCACGGCCGGATGCCGTTCAGGAAGCGGCGGAGCGGGCAGCGGTAAGCGGGATCGAACACGCAATTCGTATTGCCGCGCAGGCGAACGCGGATACCGGAGGCGAAACACCGCTCTATTACTATAACTTCGATGCGGAGATTCCGGGATGGGATAACCCGGGCACCTTCCACTCGGTAGATCTGTGGTTCTTCTTCGAGACGCTGGCCAAGTGCTGGCGGCCGTTTGTCGGCAAGCATTATGATCTGGCCCGCCAGATGTGCAATTATACCGCACACTTCATCCGTACCGGTGACCCGAACGGCCAGGATTCTACAGGCGAAGAATTGCCGCGTTGGGAGCCGTACACCCCGGAAGCACCTTACGGGATGCTGTTCGCAGACAAGGCGGAGTTCTCTAGAGAACAACCAGGCGCTATCATGAATTTTCTGGTGCAGCAGTATTTCAAGAAGGCTGGCAGCCCGGTCTGAGATGGACGTGATTCAAGCTGGCTGCTAACGGGCAGCGGCCGGAAGCCCGATAAGCTCTGGATTCACGGCGGCGAAGCCCCGGCCCTGGCCTGTCTCTGGTAATTTCGCGGTGTACACCCGGTCACCTGCTTGAATTGCCGGCAGAAATGCTCCACATTCGGATAGCCGCACCGTGCGGCGATATCGGCGATGCTCTCGGCGCTGTGGACGAGGTATTCCTTGGCCATGCGGACGCGGCTGTTAATGACATCTTCCATGCAGGAGAGTCCGAAGTTTTTTTTGTAGATACTCTGGAGATAGCCTGGACTGATCTCAAGCACACCGGCCATTCTGGCCACGGTCCAGTACTCTCCGGGGTTCGTCTGAATGAGCGTGCGCAGCTTCAGCAGCTTATAGTATTGCGGGGTAATATTGTCCTGGAAATAGGATTCCCACAGCTTGTTGAACAGCGCGCGCAGGAGCAGATCGATGGAGGAGGCTTTGCAGTCCCCGCCCATATGGTGCTCGCTGGCGAGAAGTTCAAGCAGTTTTTGGCAATAGTCAGGGTCGCTAAGCGCAAAGGGGATACCTAGGGGAAGCGGAGATTCCGTAACATAAGGCTCATTGGATTCAAAGCGGATCCAGTCATTAATGAACTGGCTGGCGCATGCCTGATAATACACTTTCTGCTGCGGCTGGTAGAGAACTACGCTGTGGGCAGGGTATTGCTGGAGTCCGCCATGCACCCAGAATAGCGCCGGAGTCTTGGTAATGACCAGGAGCCAGTGCGCACCAGCGGGAACATCTACAACGAAGTTAGAGGCGTGTATCGTATTGCACTCGACATAGTGAATAAGGGCCATTTCCGTACTCCTCCTAATGAATCTCGCGGAATTCACCTGGCGTAATTCCTTCGGATTCCATGAATTTCTTGTTGAAGTAGCTGATGCCCGGATACCCGGAGAGAATGGCAACCTCTTTGATGGACATAGAGGGATGGGCCAGCAATAATTGCTTGCTTTTTTGAATCCGGCATTTGGTGATATAAGTGACAGGGGTCATTTTCGTTGCCTTTTTAAACAGGCTGCAGAAATAATTCGGTGTCAGCCCTGCTTGACCCGCCCACCATTCCAGCTCAAATGGAAGGTGGGCTTTTTGTTGCATTTTGGGCAACAGAGCCGTTATTTTATCCAGATGATTGGTGCTGCGGTAGGATGAGAATGGAAGCGAATTGCTCACAAATTCAATGATTACGCTATAGGTTAAGGTTGAGATCCGGGAGGGGCGGAGGAAATTATAATGTTCAACCTCATGAAATAAATCTTCAAATGCCGAATGCAGGAGGGAAGCGTTCTTCAGCGTCCAGATCGAAGAACTGGTATACCGGTTATCCAGAAAGTAAGCCGGGAGTGCATTGCCGTTAAACTGAATCCAGAAAATATTCCACGGGTCTGACTCTGAGCAATAATATCGCATACGGTCGTTCGGGAAATGGAGAAAGGCATCTCCAGCGCCTAATGTGAAGGTTCTATCCCCGATTTCAATATCCCCGCTTCCACTGGCGATATAATGCAAACTGAAATCTCTGACCCCATTCGGCCGGTTCACATTATGATCGTCCGGCCGGATGAAATTTCCGATAGAATGCGGAAAGCAGAAAAAACGGAATTCCGTAAAATTGGGTAAATAATAAGTTTTCATGCAGCCGCCACCCCACCCTTCTTTTACCAGACAAAATCTTAATATAGTTTCATTAATAGTATAATATTATTATTTCGTCAAGGATTATTGATCATTATAATGAAAACAATAATATATTTTTGTTTCAGAAAACGGTGCCCGATATATAAAAGTGACAACGCTTTCTAGAAAATGTTAGCTTACGCTGCCATCCTCAGGGAGATAAACTACAGGTAAAGGAGGAACGAATGATGCAACTCGAAACAAACTTAACCGGCGCAGAGGTTCACCGGGGCCAGATATGGAAGCGGTTTAAAAAACAAAGAGTGCTCCATTTATTTGTCGGGCTCGGCATGATTTTTCTGGTGATTTTTTCCTACACCCCAATGTTCGGTATTCTGATGGCGTTTAAGGACTACAGCATTTCCGACGGGATCAAGGGGATTTTTACAAGTGATTGGGTAGGGTTCCGGTATTTCGATGAATTTGTCCATGATTATCAGTTCGGTAAGATCGTCAGGAATACACTTGTGCTCAGCTTCCTAAAGGTGATCTTTGCCTTTCCTGCTCCTATCGTGCTGGCCATTCTGCTCAACGAAGTGAAAAGCATGCCGTTCAAGCGATTCGTGCAGACGATCAGCTATTTGCCTCATTTTATCTCATGGGTAGTAGTGGTCGGAGTCTCCTATGCGTTCCTGTCCGCAGATATGGGGCTTGTGAACAAAGCGCTGCTGCAAGCCGGGTTCATCGACCAGCCGCTTAATATTCTGACGAGTCCGAATTATTTCTGGGGCCTCGCTGTAGGGAGTGCCGTGTGGAAAGAGATGGGCTGGTGGACGATTATTTTTCTGGCCGCGATTACAGGCATCAATCCTTCACTTTACGAAGCTGCTGAGATTGACGGGGCTGGCAGGCTGGCCCGCATCCGCCATATCACACTTCCGGGAATGAAGGGGACCATCGTCGTCGTGCTGGTTCTGACCATCGGCAGCATTCTTGGAGGCGGCTTGGTCGGCTCTAACTTTGAGCAGGCGTATCTGCTGGGGAACAGTATTAATAATCCGACCTCGGAAATCGTGCAGACTTATGCGTTCAAGGTGGGGTTAAGCGACGGCCGGTTCTCTTATGCAAGTGCGATTGATTTAATCCAGTCTGTTATCTCGGTCATTCTAATCTTCTCCAGTAACTTCATTGCGAAGCGCGTCTCTGGCTCAAGTCTATTCTAGAGAAAGGAGCGTTAACTGTGCTCAAGAGTCAAAAACAAAAAGATCTGGTCATGGACAGCATCGTTTATTTGCTTCTTTCCATTATTGCCCTGACCATGCTATATCCCTTTTATTATGTACTGATTGCTTCGTTTAACAAGGGATCTGACACATTATTGGGCGGAATGTATTTATGGCCCCGGAGTGTAACCTTTGAGAACTACAGGGTTTTTCTGGAGGACCCCAAATGGATGAAGGCGTTCCTGGTTACTGTGGCCCGCACGGTCTCCGGCACCGCGCTCGGTCTTCTGCTCACCAGTCTCGTAGCCTACGCGCTGTCTCACCGGGATCTGCTGTTCAGTAAATTTTATTTCACCTTGATTATCTTCGCGATGTACTTCTCCGGCGGCCTGATTCCGTATTACGTGGTGCTGCGTTCATTGGGGCTGCTGAATTCGTTTGGCGTGTATATTGTTCCTTCTATGCTGAATACGTTTTTCTTGCTCATCGCCATCTCGTTCTTCCGGGAGATTCCCGGTGAATTGAAGGAATCCGCTCACATGGACGGCGCCGGCGAATTCGTGATTTACTTCCGCATCATCCTGCCGGTCTCGATGCCGCTGCTTGCCACAATGGCACTGTTCATGGGGGTGGGCCAGTGGAATTCCTGGCTGGACTCCGCGTATTTCGTCCAATCCGAGAATCTGAGGACGCTTACGTTCCGCATGATGGAGATCATCAACCAGAGCAATGCCCCGATGGATTCGGTGGCTGTAGCCAACCGGCCTGGCGGCGGAGTTACCAGCTTTTCCTTGCAGGTCACCTCGATGGTCGTCTCCATCTTGCCGATCATCTGCGTGTATCCGTTCCTGCAGAAGTATTTTGTACACGGGATTATGTTAGGTTCTGTCAAAGGTTAATCAGGATGCTGAAAACAAAACAGGGAGAGATAAACATTGCTTAGAGAGAATCTGGACCGGAATTGGGAGTTTGAACACGGGAAGCCGTTTCACATTCAAAGCAAGGAAAACGGGCAGACGAGGATCGTTCATCTGCCGCATGACTTTACGATTGAAACGGATACGTGGGCGGAGGCTCCCGGCGGGAGAGCAACCGGATATTACGGCGGCGGGATCGGTACTTACACCAAGATGCTGGATATCCCGGCCGAGGCTGAGGGAAAAAGAGTGCTGGTCAAATTCGACGGCGCGTATATGAACACCACTGTGGTACTCAACGGGCATACCGTAGCCCAGCATCATTACGGATATACGCCATTCCATGCTGACCTCACACCTTATATGAGGCCCGGTAAGCCGAACCGGCTCGCGGTGACGGTGAATAATGCCGCACAGCCCAACTCCCGCTGGTACACGGGGTCAGGCCTATACCGCCATGTCGATCTGTTAACCAGTCCGAAGCTGCATATCGTACCATGGGGAATCTATGCCCGCACCTCGCATATCGTGGGCGGCACAGCGTTCATTATTGTGGAGACAACGGTAGCGAATCATGCGGATACCCCCGCCAGTGTGTGGGTAGACCTCAAACTGGAGAAGGAAGCCGGAGGAGCTGAGGCGGGAAGCGGAAGGGTGCAAGTCTATGTACCTGCGGCCGGGAAAGCCGTGGGCCGGGTGACAGTCGCGGTTGACCATGCCGAATGTTGGGATATTGATTCCCCGTCTCTGTACCGCATTACTGCATCTCTGAATGGAAGCGATAAACATTATGACAGTGACAGCACTCTGTTTGGCATCCGGACGCTCACTGTTGATGTGAAGAACGGTCTGATGCTGAACGGGCGCACGGTCAAACTGAAAGGCGGCTGTGTGCACCATGATCACGGGATTCTTGGCGCCGCTTCCTACAGCGACAGCGAGTACCGCAAAATGAAGCTGCACAAGGATAACGGATACAATGCCATCCGCTGCGCCCACAATCCCCCGTCAAGGGATATGCTGGATGCCTGCGACCGGCTGGGCCTGCTTGTGATGAATGAAGCCTTCGATATGTGGACGATGGACAAAAATCCGCATGATTACAGTTTGTATTTTGAGCGCAACTGGAAGTCTGACATTGAAGCATTTATCCGGCGTGACCGCAATCATCCCAGCATCATCATGTGGTCAACAGGCAATGAAGTTAATGAGCGCGGAGGATTGTCCGGCGGATATGAGTGGGCTGCCCGGCTCACGGCATGGGTCAGGGAACTGGACCCGACCCGTCCGGTTACCAACGCGGTATGCACATTCTTCAGCGGGCTGGAGGATGAGGATCAGCAGCGGTTCTATGATGATCTCAAGAATCCGCCCAAGGAGTCGGCAGGGTTCGTCAACTTCGACACGGAGTTCGGCAAGCAGGTGTGGGATGGCTATACGGAAGCCTTCTGCGCTCCGCTCGATATTGTGGGCTATAACTATCTGATTCATCAATTCGATGCCGCTGCCCATAAATATCCTGACCGGGTGATCTGCTCGACCGAGAGCATAGCCAGAGATATGGATCAATATTGGGAAGGTGTAGAACGCCATCCTTATATTATCGGCGATTTCAACTGGACCAGCTTCGATTACATCGGGGAAGCAGGCCTTGGCAAAACGATCTATACGGAACCGGAGGAGGCGGACGAACGGCGTAAAACCTTACATGAGTCCCCCTACCCTTGGCGTCTGTCCTATGATGCGGATTTCGATCTGTGCGGCTTCGCGCGCCCCCAGCTTGCTTACCGGCGGATTGTCTGGGGTTCTGACGAAACCTTCATTGCTTCACACCGTCCTGAAAACTACGGCAAAACCGAGCTGATTAGCGGATGGGGCTGGACGGAATGCGAGCATGCCTGGAGCTGGATCGGGTATGAAGGCGAACCTGTTACTGTCGAAGTCTACTCGGCAGCTGAGGAAGTCGAGCTCATTCTGAACGGTGTAAGCTTGGGCAGGCAACCCGCAGGCAAGGTTAACCGCTTCAAGGCGCGATTTGTTCTTACCTATATGCCGGGTACCTTGGAGGCAGTGAGTTATACCAAGGACGGCAAAGTTTCAAGCGATGTGCTCCACTCGGCCGGAGAGCCGGCGGGAATCCGGATTATTGCAGAGAAGAAGGAGCTTGCTGCAGATGGGCAGTCGCTCTGTTACGCGGTTGTTGAGATTATCGACGCCGCCGGCCATTGCGTGCCGGAAGCCTCGCTGCCGGCGGTTGCCCGGGTAGAAGGCGCAGCGTCTCTGGCTGGCTTCGGTACCGGCAGACCCCAGACGACCGAGAATTATACTACCGGCTGGTTCACTTCCTTCAAAGGCAGACTGCTGGCCGTTGTCCGTGCAGGGGTTGAGCCGGGAATCTCCACGCTGACAGTCAGCGTTGACGGGCTGGAGCCGGTTAGCCTGGATATTCCTGTGAACTAATACTATGGAGGGATTACATTGACAAAGACAACAAGCCGCAAGACGCTTGCGGCAACCATGGCAGTTACCTTGACGCTGGGACTATTGTCCGCCTGCGGCGGAGGCAACAACAGCGGTACCAAGCAGGAGGGAGTGGCCGCAACACCCGGAGCTGGAGCTGTAAAGGAATTATCCTTGTTCATTGATTTTCCCTGGTGGGCAACCAAGGACTGGAAAGGGCCGATTGCGGAGAAAATCACCGAGAAGACGGGCGTTAAGCTGAATGTAACCGTAGCTACAGACGACAAGCAGCTCCCGCTGATGATTGCTTCAGGCGATCTGCCGGATCTGGTGCTCACCTCCAGCAACGTAGGCCGGATGTCCGATGCCAAGCTGTCGTATTCGTGGAATGAGCTAATCGAGAAGTATGCGCCGGACTTCAAGCTGGATGCCACCCGAATTGCCATCAATACGATGGATGACGGCAACTTCTATACGGTCCGCAATGCCTTCGCCACCCAGGAAGAGATGTCCAAGAATAAATTTGCGCTCGGCGGGGACGGCAATCCGGGGATTGCGGTGCGTGAAGACATCCTGAAGGAGCTGGGGAATCCCCCAATCAAGACACTGGATGACTTCGTGAAGGTGCTCGGTATGGTCAAGGAGAAGTATCCCGACATGGTGCCGCTGGTGCTGGACAAAAACTGGATCGAGCAATATTTTCTCCAGCAGTTCGGTGCCGAGGCCCTGTTTGACAACTGGGTTGAACAAGACGGGAAAGTGGATTATTTCATCAGACAGCCGCAAATGCTGGAGTTCTTCAAATTCATGAACAGCTTGTACCGGGGTGGCTACATTCTGGCTGAGAACTTTGCGTTTGCCAATGATCAGATCGACGAGCAATATGCGACAAGCGGCAAAGCGTTCGCCCACGGCCACACCGTAGGCACTGCGGATACGGACAACAGCGCGGTTAAGAAAAACAACGGTACGTTTACCTTCAGAATGCTGCCGAGCGCATTGACCAAAGAAGCGAAGAAGGTAAGCACAGGACTGGGCTTCGCCGGCACCTTTATCACTAAGAAGAATAAGGACCCGGAGGCCTCAATCAGGCTTCTGCAATATCTGGCCAGTGACGAAGGGAAGAAGCTGACGATGTTCGGGGTTGAGGGCGAGCATTGGACGTGGAATGAAGAGGGACACCCGGATCTGAAGTATGATTCCTCTGATCAGGACTTCATGAATGCGAACGGCATCGGCTGGTGGGTGCTGTACAATGACGGTGTCATGGAGGGCATGAGAGGATATGTGCCGGGCAAGCAGAAGACACAGGCGCTGATGGAGACAAAGGCGATCACAACCTATAAGCCGCAGCTCGGCCTGATCCAGGCACAACCGGATTCTGCGGAGAAAACGCTCAAGACCAAAATCGACGAGATGATTAAGAATGAAAAGGTTAAGATCTACTTGGCAAAATCTGAAGCGGAAGCGGTGGCAAGTTACGAGAATCTGGTGAAGACTGCCGAGAGCCTGGGCTTGCAGCAGCTGGTGGACTGGGCCAACGAGACGTATCAGAAGAAAAAGGAACTGTTCAAGTAAATCAGGGACAACCGGTAGAGGCGATGAGCCTCTACCTTATTTTTTGTCAGACGATACTCATTACAACAGGAGGAATGGCAAACATGAGAGTACTGATTGTAGATGATGAACCGCTGATTCTGAACGGGCTGGTGAAGATTATCGGGGAGGCGGCTCCGCTCGGGACGGAGGTTTTCAGGGCGGACAATGCGTTTGAGGCCTTGGAGCTCATGATAGACTGTATGCCGGATGTGACCATTACAGATCTTCATATGCCGGAGAAAAATGGCTTCGAGCTCATCGAGGCGGCCAGGGAGAGCGGACTCTGCGACCGTTTCATTATTCTGACGGGCTACGATGAATTTGAATATGTCCGCAGAGCGCTCCGCACGGGGGTGGTGGATTATCTGCTGAAGCCGCTGGGTAAGGATGAGATTGCCGCTCTGCTGGAGCGGATTGAACAGGAGCTTCCCTCTGAAGCCGATCCGGAGTATTCGAACCATGCGAAGCGCATTCTGGCCTATACCAAAACCCATTATATGAATGATCTGTCGCTCAACCATCTGGCGGAATTGATGAATCTTCATCCGAAATATATCAGCAGTCTGTTTAAAAGAGTGACCGGCGATACGTTTGTCAATTATCTGAACGGATTTCGGATCAAGGAGGCTCAGAGGCTGCTCAGGTCCCATGGCCGGTTATCCGCGAACGCCATCGGCAAGAAGGTCGGGTTCGAGGATAAGCATTATTTCACTAAAGTCTTCAAGAAGTATACAGGAATGACGCCGGGCGCTTACCGTGATGAGAGCAAACCGGAGTATCCCGCGAGTAGCGAAGAAGCAACCGGAGCTGGAGGGCTGGAGCTGTAAGATAGGCGCAGTTAAACCGCTGCATCCGGGATTATGTCAATAGCGGATAAGTGAAGTAAAAATGTGAGCGTTGTCAATAAACAGGCGTCTCCTCCATAATGAAAGCGTAACCAAAATAAAGAACACAATAATTGAACTGGGGGTTGACTATGAACACAGGTACAAGAAAAGGTCAGAGCTTACTGAAGAGTACTTCCATCCTGTTGTTGTCTGCACTGCTGTTATCCGCATGCTCGGGTAAGCTGGAATCCGGTAACGGCGGGAAGGAAACGCCGGCCGGTAATGATCCGAAGCCAAGTGCAGCTGTAGATGAGAGTCCGCTCGGCAAATACGATCCTCCGATTGAGTTGTCGTTCGTCAGAGATCTTAGCGATGTGGTAGAGAATAACGTGCTTGGCGTATTGAAGGACGAGACGATTGATAACAACCGCTGGACCAAGTTGTATGAGGATCAGCTCGGCATCAAGATCAAATATAACTGGATTGTGAAGGGCAGCCAGACCTCGGATCAATACTTGCAGAAAATCAATGTCACCCTGGCCTCCGGGGATCTGCCGGATGTAACGCCGGTCAACGCCACCCAGCTTAAGCAATTGGCCGATTCGGACCAGCTTGAGGATATGACGGCGTTATATGAAAAGTATGCTTCCCCGTTCACCAAGAAGGTGCTGTCGGGAGAAGGAACGAGTGTGTTCGATGCCGCGACCTATGACGGCAAGCTGATGGCTATTCCGAGCCTGGAATCCTCTATTGAACGGTCGATGTATATCTGGATTCGGACCGACTGGCTGGAGAAGCTTGGTATGCAGCCGCCGAAGACGATGGCGGATGTCCTGGCGATCTCTGAAGCGTTCGTCGATAAGGACCCCGACGGGAACGGGAAGAAGGATACCTACGGCCTCGGTATCACCAAGGATCTGTGGGGCGGAGCCATGGGACTGGAAGGCTTCATGGCCGGATACAATGCGTACCCGAACATCTGGGTGGATGACGGCAGCGGCAAGCTGGTCTACGGCAGCATTCAGCCGGAAGTGAAGAAAGCGCTTCAGGTGCTGCAGGATATGGCCAAGAAGGGGCAGCTGGATCAGGAGTTCGGCGTGAAGGACGGGGGCAAGGTGTCCGAGCTGATCTCAGCCGGCAAGATTGGGATGGAGTATGGCGAGCAATGGAATTCCATCTGGCCGCTGCAGCTCAACCGTGACAACGATCCCAAAGCCCAGTGGCAGGCCTTCCCGATTGTCTCGGAATCGGGAGACACGCCGAAGGTACCTCTGAAGTTCAGCACGACCCGCTTCTTCGCGGTCAAGAAGGGTGCCGCACACCCGGAAGCGGTCATTAAATTGTTCAATCTGCATGTGGAGAAGAACTGGGGCGAGACGGCCGAATTCGATAAGTACTATGCACCGCCGGAAGCAGAGAGTGTCTGGCAGTTGTCTCCGGTTACACCGTATCCGGTAACGAAGAACGTAGACGCGTTCCGGGAGATTGATGCTGCCCGCAAGGCCGGTGATTTCTCCACCCTGAAAGGTGAAGCCAAGACAATCCAGGAGAAGCTTGAGTCCTATGCTTCAGGTTCAACAGAAGGCTTCTCCCTATGGGGCTGGGAGCGGATCTATGGAGAGCAGGGTTCCATGGGCATAGCCGACCAATATATCAAGAATGACCAGTTCCTGCAGGAGAAGTTCGTCGGCGCTCCGACTCCGACCATGGTTGAGCGCAAGACAACGCTTGAGAAGCAGCAGAATGAAATGTTTGTCAAAATCATTCTGGGTGATCCTATCGATAAGTTCGACCAGTTCGTGAAGGACTGGAAGAAGCTGGGCGGCGATCAAATTACGCAAGAGGTCAATGATTGGTACGCAGCGACTAAGAAATAAGGCGCTGCTCTGGAGGAAGAAAACAACCTTTTCTTCCTCCATTCCATTCTTGCCCTGCAGATGTGGAGGATAACGATGAGAGCAAAACTGCGAAAAGAACTGCCGCTTCATTTGATGCTTTTGCCGGGACTGGTGATGATCATTCTGTTCTCTTACGTCCCCATGGCCGGTGTCATGATCGCGTTCCAGAAATTCATCCCTGCCAAGGGCTTGTTCGGGGATCAGAAGTGGGTGGGCCTGGATAACTTCGAATATGTGATGAACCTGCCAAGCTTCACACAGGTGCTGTGGAATACGCTGTTTATTTCGAGTCTCAAGCTGATTCTGGGCCTGATTATTCCGCTGGTGTTCTCGATTCTGCTGAACGAGCTGGCCAGTAATGTGATTAAACGGTCCGTGCAGACAGCGATTTATCTGCCGTATTTCTTGTCCTGGGTCGTGCTTGGCGGCATCTTGATTGATATTCTGTCTCCATCGGGCGGGATTGTGAATGAATTCCTTGGATGGTTCGGCGTCTCCAAGATCTTTTTCCTCGGCGACAACGACTGGTTCCCCTTCACGCTGATTGCCTCGGATGTATGGAAGAACTTTGGCTACGGCACGATTGTATATCTGGCGGCTATAACGGGCATTGATCCCGGGTTATATGAAGCAGCTACCATTGACGGCGCCAACCGCTGGCACAAGACCTGGCATATTACCATTCCGGGCATACGTATGGTCATTGTCCTGCTATCGGTACTCAGTCTGGGTCAACTGCTGAATGCGGGCTTCGATCAGGTCTTCAATCTGTACAGTCCGCAGGTCTATGAGAGCGGGGATATCCTGGATACCTTCGTCTACCGGATCGGTCTATTGGATGCCCAATACGGCGTAGCGACTGCCGTCGGCTTCTTTAAATCAATCATATCGCTCACCTTGATTTCCAGTTCGTATTTCCTGGCTTACCGTTTTGCCAAATACCGGATCTTCTAGAGGAGGGAGTACCCTTGGAGCAACAGCTAACGCCCAAACCGGAGGAATGGACTCCCATTCGCCCCAAAAAACGCTTTGACGGGATTGCGGTATTGAACGCAACCGTTCTGATTCTGGTCTCACTGCTCTGTATCCTGCCGCTCATTCATATTATAGCGGTGTCCTTCAGCTCAAGCGCCTCGGCTTCCGCAGGGTATGTCAGACTCTGGCCGGTAGACTTCACGTTCGCCTCGTATATGTATACGATGAGCCGGACTGAATTCTGGCAGTCGATGCTTGTCTCCCTGACGCGGATCGGCATCGGCACGCCGCTGAATCTTCTGTTAACGATCCTTGTCGCTTACCCGCTATCCAAGGAATCGCATGCTCTGCGGTTCCGCAGCGTCTATGCCTGGGCCTTCTTCGTCACGATGCTGTTCAATGGCGGGCTGATTCCCTGGTATACCACGCTCAAGGAGTATGGCCTGCTGGATTCCATCTGGGCACTGGTACTGCCCGGCGCAGTTCCTGTGTTCAGCGTAGTGCTGCTGCTTAACTTCTTCCGGGAGATTCCGAAGGAGCTGGAAGAGGCGGCGCTGATTGACGGGGCCGGCCATTTCCGGACAGTCTGGTCCATCTTCGTGCCGATCTCAAAGCCGGCACTGGCTACACTGGCCTTATTCTCGATGGTGGAGCACTGGAACAGCTGGTTCGACGGCCTGCTGCTCATGGGGAATCCGGCCAACTATCCGCTGCAAAGCTATATTCAGACGATTGTAATCCAGCAGAACCTGTCGAATATGTCGCGTGATGCCATGCTTGATCTGGCGCTGATCTCAGACCGGACGCTGAAGTCCTCCCAGATCTTCCTCGGCTCCCTGCCGATTATTCTGGCTTATCCGTTCCTGCAGAAATATTTCGTGAAGGGAATTGTACTCGGCAGTGTCAAAGGTTAACCTCCCGGACGTTATGCATAAGTCTGCAGCTCCCCCCGGATTCAGGATATAATGGTGAAAATGATTGCTGGGGGTCTGGGATTGTTGTTCAAAAAGGATTACTCACTGCGCAATACGATATTTCTGCGGCTGATTGTGACCTTTCTGCTCATTATGCTGCCTATTCTTGTCTTCGCCGCTTATCTGTATCAATGGATTATGCAAACGGCCAGCAGCGATATTCGAAGCTCGGCCAGCGCCCAGACCGTCTTTTACTTAAATGATATGGAGAATGAGATCGAGCGGATGAAGCTGCTGCAGTACAGTCTGCTGGAGGATGAGGATCTGAACAAGCTAGCCCTGACCTGGGAGGCGCTGCCGACCATTGACCGCACGGAGAATCTGAATTCGCTGATGAAACGCCTGTTCATCGTGCAAAACAGCAGTACGTATATTAAGGACGTCAGGGTTCATATCATGACTATAGGCCGGACTATCTCATCGGTCGGCGGTGTGCGTGAGATTGAACTGAAGCGCTTCCGCGAGATCCGATCGGTCTTCGGGGACCGCCGTTCCCAGGTGATTGAGTGGGATGGCGGCCTGTATCTTAGTGCGATGAAGCAGCGGGGCATCAAGGGGGCGGAGCCGGTTCTGACGGTCGAGATTGAGCTGGACACCCAGGAGCTGCGGGCGGCGCTGGGCCAATTCAATACGTATCCCGGCAGTGGAACGCTATTGCTCTCCGATAGTGCGAGATTCGCGCTCTACAGTATGACCGGCGAGCTGGCGCGGGCGGAACCGTCCCAATATGTCCGGGATATCCGCACGGTGGCCTCCGGGGAGAGGCTGAGGATTGCTGGCGCGCCTTACTATATCGTCCAGACCGGCTCGCAGGAGCTTGGCTTGTCCATTTACCGGATCATCCCGGAGGATATTATCAAGAATCCGCTAAGCAAATTCTATACCTGGGCCTGGGTGTTCGGTGTGGCTGCGCTTGCCATCATCATAGCTTTTGCACTGTCGACCTACAAGTTCATTCATAAGCCGATGCTGACGCTGGTGAAGAGCTTTCGGAGAATGGAGCAGGGCGATCTGGATATTCATATCCAGCATGAGTCGAAGGATGAATTCCGTTATCTGTACAGCCGCTTCAACCAGATGGTGAGCAATCTGCATTCCTTGATCGATCAGGTGTACAAGCAGAAGATTATGGCCCAGCGGGCAGAGTTGAAGCAATTGCAGTCACAGATTAACCCGCATTTTCTGTATAATAGCTTCTTCATTCTGAACACGATGGCGAAGACTGGCGATACCGAGCGGATCGAACAGCTTACTACGATGCTCGGCGAATACTTCCAGTTTGTCACCCGTAACGCTTCCGATCTGGTGTCCTTGGAGCAGGAGATTCACCATGCAAGAATGTATACAGAGATTCAGGCCATGCGCTTCTCCCGCAGAATTGGAGTCCGGTTCGATGCCTTGTCCGAGGAACTGCAGAAGGTGTCTGTTCCGAGGCTGATTGTGCAGCCGATTATTGAGAACGCGTTCAAGCACAGCCTGGAAAAGAAAGCTATGGAGGGCCTGATCATTATCCGCTTCGCACAGGAAGGCCCGGACATCCGCATTATCGTCGAGGATAACGGGGATAGGCTGACCGATGATACGCTAGAGCAATTGAAAGAGTCCCTTAATGTCTATCAGGAGCAGGCGGAGACAACGGGCCTAGTGAACATTCACCGGCGCATCCGCATTACCTTCGGGGAAGAGAGCGGCTTGCTGGCGGACCGGAGTGAGCTTGGCGGACTAAGGGTAACCATCCTTCTTAGAGCTGGAGGTGAGAATGCTGGTGTACAGGATGCTTATCGTGGATGATGAAGAGATTATCACAGATGGCCTGGCGGTTATTTTCGGCAAAATGGAGCTTGAACTGGACATCTACAAGGCCTATTCAGGCCACGAAGCGTTAAATCTGCTGAACCGGACCCGGGTGGACATTGTCCTGTCTGATATCTGTATGCCCGAGATGGACGGGCTGGAGCTGATGGAGCATATCCACCGGAGCTGGCCGCAATGCAAAATCGTCTTCCTGACCGGACACAGCGACTTCAATTATGTCTACCAGGCGATTCAGGCTCCGGGCGTCCAATATGTGCTCAAGAATGAAGGTTATCCGAAGCTGATTGAGGCGGTGATGCGTGCGCTCCAAGAGCTGAACGACACCATGCAGGTGAATGATCTGATCCGTGAGTCGAAGGAGCAGCTTAACACACTGGAGACCTTGGCACAGGGAGATTATTTCCGCCATCTCATTCACAGCGTCAAGGCGGATCAGGATATGGCCGGGGACTTCGTCCGTCTGAACATTCCGCTGGATGCTTCGCGGCCGGTGTTGATCGCACTGGGCAGCATCAGTGATCCTGAATCCTCACGTACGTATATGGACCGCCGGGAGACGGCGCTCGCGGTGAAGTTCCTGTCGGAGAAGCTGCTCAAGGAGCGGACGGTCAGCCTCGGGGTCATCGACCGGTACGGTGACCTGATCTGGCTGATTCAGCCGGGCGGGACGGGAGAGGCTTCGCAGCCGGAGGATCTGGAGCAGATGATTAAATTCCTTGAAGGCACCTTCGAGCTGATTCAGCAGTCGTGCCGGGAATCGCTGGAGGTCGGGATAGCCATCACTCTCAGTGCGGCGGAGTCTGCCTGGTCCAGGCTGCAGGTAGTGTACGATAAAGCCAGGCAGGTTCAGCATTACCGGGCAGGAGACGGAGAGCGGATGGTGCAGAAGGTGCAGCTGAATGAAGTGGCGGCGCCGGATACCGTACGTGACCGGTTCATGCAGGGCAAGGTGGAGACTCTGGCTGCGCATCTGGAGGCGGGCCGCAAGGAGGAGTTCCTCCAGCTGTTCGGGGAGATGGCTGAACCGGCGGGGCAGGACCCGGGAAGATGCAATCCGTATCTCACTGAGCTGTATTACACCATTGCCCTGATGCTTATGTCGTATACGAACAGATGGGAAGCGGACGAGGAGATCGGGGCAAGCGGGCTGATGCAGCTTGAAATCCACCGTTCGCTTGGCGAAGCCTTCCAATATCTTCGGAACACGGCGGAGCTGCTGTTCTCTGTCAGGAAGAGCGGGGAGCAGAAACGGGCAGCGGGTGTCATCGACCGGATCTGCTTATATATAGAAGAGAATCTCGACCAGGACCTGTCGCTGGTCCGTCTGGCCGATTTGATCCACTTCAATCCCTCCTATCTGTCCCGCCTGTTCAAGCAGGAACGGGGAATCAATCTGTCCGAGTATATCGAGGATATGCGCGTCCGCCAGGCCAAGGAACTGCTGCGTAGAGGGGAGCTAAGGGTCGCGGAGGTCGGCTCATTAATCGGATACGTAACCCCGCAATCCTTCACCCGGGTATTCAAAAAATGGACCGGAACCACGCCGCAGGAATACCGTGCAGATGTGGTTGGTGGTTGAATGGCCTGTACTCGTGGCCGGGGGCCGCTTGCGAGGGTGGAGCAGGAGAGAGATGACGGGGAAGGTCTATTGGGTGAGAGCATACTAATTATGAGACATCTTGGATGAGAGATATAGAATGAGAGACATTGGATGAGAAATATTAAAGGAAGATATAGTCGCTCCTTCGGGATGGATGGCGTTGCCTCCATCGCCCGGGGAGCGATTGTTCGTTGGAGAGTAAATGAGAGGGATAAATCCAATTAATGCAGCCAAAAGTCGGCCGGATGGTCGAAGGAAAAGGATAAATCCCTTTGGTGGTGCTGGACTTGGGCTAAATGAGTGCATTGATATGGTGGATGCGGGCCTAGTGAGTTAATGAGGAGCACAAGTGCACTTGAATTTGCCGGACGTAGGTGAAATGAGCAAATGAAGAGCATTAGTGCACTTGAATTTGTTAGACGTAGGCGAAATGAGGGAATAAGGAGCATTAGTGCACCTGAATATGCCGGACACGGGCGAAATGAACAAATCAGGAGCACAAGTGCCCCTGATTTCTCTCTGCATACTCCATCAGCCCCGCCAGAAGTAGGTCAAAGGAGTACAGTGATGAACCAACTCTAGTTAGTTTCTTTTACATATAAATCCGGTAATTCCCGCTCAGCGCCAGCATGGTGAAGAAGTACAGGCAGTTGTCATAATAGCGCCGCTCTCCGGTGCGCAGCGGGGTGTTCCAGAACAGCTTGACGAAGTGCCCGGTATCCGGGCCATCGGCAGCGAGCGAGGCCATTGCCAGAGTGGACAGCAGGCCGACCGGATGCAGGGACAGCTCGTCAAACGGCTGGCCGTCAATCGTATACCGCCGGTAATCGGCCGGATCGATACTGCGGAAGAATGCCTGAATGCGGTTAGACTGCTCTACCTGCCAAGCATCGCAGCGGAACCATTCATAATCCAGCCCAATGTTGGCGGCTACCCTGTAGGCATCACTGAAGAAGTGGCGGAAGTCGCCATGCGGCTGGGGTTCCGCCGGAGTTCCGTCATAGTTCGCATATTCCGGCGACAGGCCGGTTACGGGATGGCAGGCCTTGTGCAGGTAATCCCGACTCCGGGCAGCTGCATCCTTCCAGAATGCCCGGTCTGCTTCATCCGCCTGCAGGGCGAACAGATCATAGAAATGCGGCAAATGATAGGAAGGATCGCTGAACGGAGTCTCCGGAATGAACTTGATCAGCCGGGTCTCGGGATCCCACATCGGATGGCCTTCTCCGTCTTCTCCCTTATGCACACAGGCGCGGAGAATGATTCTGGCCTGCTCGGAATAATTGAACGGCGCGGCCCCGTCGCCCCAGCGGCTGGAAGCGAAGAACAGTGCCATCGCGAAGAACTCCTCTCCGTCCGGGGCGGGTCCTTGCGACAGCCTTGTACCGTCCAGCCTGCATTGCCAGGCGAAATAATCCTTATAACGGCCCTCCGTATGCTGCATGAAGACTTTGGCGAAATTCCAGAGCCGGTCGAACTCCTCCTTTTTATCCATCTGAACCGCCATCATCATCCCGTACGACATGCCCTCTGTGCGCACATCGGTATTGCCTGTATCTACGATATAACCCTTATCATCATCCATAGTATGGTAGAGCCGGACATCAGGGGCACCGTAGAACATTTCGTTCCAGGTATCTTCCAGCCGCTGCTGAATCGCCTCCGGACGCAGTCCGATCTCAAGGAACAAATTTCTGTACTCTCCTGTGTGAATAGAGCCCTCTGTAGTATTTATCATAACATCCTCCAGGTGAATTTTATTTTGCCCAAGTATATCATAAGCTGCGGTATAAAGATTAAAGCGTTTTCCAGATAATTTATAGACGATTCCGGCTCAGGCCAATAATCTAAGGATAGATCAATCTTAGGTGTCTATATGTCATGGACTTCACGCCAAAAGCTTCTCTATACTGGTAGGGACATGCTGCAAGGTGAATAAAAAGGTTAGGGTGATAGAGCTATGAATGAGGTGTTAGAGCTAACGAAGCTTACAGTCTACACGCGCATATCGAACCAGGATTATACCGGGTCTCTCAGCAACAGTGTTCATATGGCCTGCACAGATGATCATAACGAATTTCAGCCGCTTAACCGGAACTATGGCCTATTATTTGCCGTGGCCACTGTAGATGAGAAGAATGTGATCCATGAAAAAGGACTTAAAAATCCCTATCTGTTCCGCACACAGGATGGTGCTTTCGGGATGATTGCCGTAAGGATTGACGCCTCGGGGGAGGATGACGGGGAGAGCAAAGGGCAGATTCTGCTGTGGACCTCGCCGGATCTGGTGACCTTCGATGTCCAGCGGCTTGTCCGGCTCGATAATGAACGCTATGTAAAAGAAGCCGTCTGCACACTGGACAGCACCGGCGGATATGAGATCCGCTGGCAGGACAACGACGGCAACTATTATGTGAACCGGCTGGCCGACCTGCGGAAGCCGGAAGGGATCTCGCCGCCGGAGCCTGCGGAAGCTTACACGGTAGAGCAGCCCGTTCAGCCGCTACCCGGAACCCGTCCGGGGAATGTGCTGACAGTGGACGGTCCCACAGGCCGCAAGGTTCAGGCAGCCTGGACCCCGGTGTATAACACCGGTATTCGCGTAGAGGAGCAGGTCAGTGTCCACTCCGCAGACGAATTGACAAAGGTCAGAGCCACAGCGCTGTATTCGGACGGCTCCATTGCCGATAAGCAGGTCGCTTGGGATACCACAGGGATTGATTTCACCTTGCCGGGAACGCATACCATACATGGCAAAGTAGTCACATATGACTTGCCGTTCCCGTTGGCAAGCGGCTATGCAGACCCTGTAATTCTCCCTTGGAACGGCAGGTATTATTTCCTGGCTACCAATGACAATGTCAATAATATCGGCATCTATGTCCGCGTGGCAGATACCTTGAAGGACTTATTCGTTCCGGGCTTCCAGGAAGCCGTTATCCTGGACCTGAATGAGGAGCTGAATTTCATCCAGACCTTCTGGGCGCCGGAATTCCATGTCATCGGCGGGGAGCTATACATCCTGTTCGCCGTTGGCGGCAAGGTATGGGGACCGCAATGCCATCTTATGAAGCTGAATCCCGGCGGTGATATTATGAAGGCTGGGGATTGGAGCACACCAGTCCGGGCGAAACGAATGGACGGAACTCCTTTGGCCGCAGACGGCATTACGCTGGATATGACTTATTTCAAGGCAGACGGCACCTCCTGTGTAGTCTGGTCTTACCGCAAAGGGATCGGAACGCCGCTGGATACCGGCTCCATGCTGTATATCGCCACTGTAAATGAAGCGAATCCGGCGGTATTAACCAGTGAGCCGGTGCTGCTGTCGCGTCCGCTGCTCGGCTGGGAGAACGTTCAGGGCACGATCAATAACGAAGGCCCGTATCCGCTTCTTACGGAAGATACCGTGTATATTGCCTATTCCGGCGGGGCGGCAACGGGATATACCTATGCAGTAGGCTGGTTAAGCATTCCACGGGGCGGCGACTATCTGGATGCCGGTGCCTGGAGCAAGGCGGGCACGCCGGCACTTTCTTATTATTCGCTGGACGGGGTGTACGGTCCGGGGCATAACTCCTTTTTCCAGGATACAGACGGTACTACGCTAGTCCTCTACCACGGGGAAGAGCAACTGGTGAAGCATGGAACGAGATGCTCGGCGATCCACAGAGTCCATTACAACAATAACGGCGTTCCACTGCTCGATGTGGCTGGGGAGAGAGATGTACATCCGGATTACGCCAACTGCACGATTCAGGCGACTGTGCTTGCTTAAACAACAATCTATATAACAAATGGAGGATGTTAGAATGACACAACCACAAGGATTCAACCCATATCTGCCTTCCTGGGAGTACGTCCCGGATGCGGAGCCTTATGTTTTTGAAGGAAGAGTATATGTCTATGGCTCGCACGACCGGTTTAACGGACATGCCTTCTGTCTGAACGACTATGTATGCTGGTCAGCGCCGGAAGACAATCTGGGCGATTGGCAGTATGAAGGTGTGATCTACAAGACAACAGATGACCCGCTGAACCCGGAAGGCAGCATGTGTCTCTATGCACCGGATGTGACGCAGGGACCGGACGGGCGCTACTATCTCTACTATGTACTGGACAAGGTTTCTGTCGTATCGGTAGCAGTCTGCGATAAGCCGGGCGGCAAATACGAATTCTACGGCTATGTCACCTACGGGGACGGCACGCGACTGGGCGAACGGGAAGGCGATGAGCCGCAGTTTGACCCGGGGGTATTGACTGAAGGAGACACCACCTACCTGTACACCGGCTTCTGCGGATACGGCGACAAGTCCAGACACGGGGCGATGGCTACTGTACTCGGTCCCGATATGCTTACAATTATTGAAGAGCCTGTGTTCGTGGCACCGAGCCAGCCTTACAGCCAGGGAACCGGCTTCGAGGGCTTTGAGTTCTTCGAGGCCCCTTCCATCCGCAAAAGAGGGGATATTTACTACCTGATCTACTCCTCCATCTCCATGCATGAGCTGTGTTATGCCACCAGCAGTCATCCTACCCGGGATTTCGTGTATCAGGGAGTCATTGTGAGCAACTGTGATCTGCATATCGATACGTATAAGCCTGCGGACCGGACGATGTATTACGGCGGCAATAACCACGGCAGCATCGTGGAGGTTAATGGAGCGTGGTATATCTTCTATCACCGGCATACCAACGGGACCGCGTTCTCGCGCCAGGGCTGCATCGAGCCGATTACGTTCCGTGAAGACGGTACCATCCCGCAGGTGGAGATTACAACCTCCGGCCCGAACGGCGGCCCGCTGGAAGGATGCGGAGAATATCCGGCTTATCTGGCTTGCCACCTGTTCACCAAGGATCAGGAGATGTATACCGGAGGCTTCGGACCAATGGGTGCCTGGATGGACAGCCGGTTCCCGAAAATCACCCAGGACGGCAGAGACGGCGAAGAAGAGGTTGGTTATATTGCCAATATGACGGAGTCGGCGACTGCCGGGTTCAAGTATTTTGACTGCAAGGGGGTTAGCCGGGTCTCCATCAAGGTGCGCGGATATTGCCATGGGGAGTTCCAGGTGAAGACGGCATGGGACGGGCCTGCGCTTGCCTCCATTCCGGTAGGCTTCACGAATGTCTGGAAAGAATATGCTGCGGACGTGGCGATTCCGGATGGCGTTCAGGCGCTGTATTTCACTTATACCGGGGGCGGCGGCGCGCAGTTTGCTTCGTTTACGCTGGCTTAAGCGGTCGCGGGCGGGGCGGGATGGAATAGAGCATGACAAGGAGCAGCGCCTGAGAGAGTTCTCAGGCGCTGCTTCTCTACTTGCAGGATAGATAGTTGAAGACAGCGAGGGTTCCTCCTATTTGGCTCCACTCATTTGCAACGTAAGCCTTAGCTCCAACATCTGGAGTAGTGCGGACACAGGGGCCGTTATTTTGTCCAAAAATGTGATTATTCACAAGTTACGGACTCAGAAGACCTTAATGGGGGATATGGAAGCCAAATGAGATAGAAACAGTCAATTAACGGCCACTGAGTCCGCGAATAGCTCATTTCTTCGGTTTTCAGGGAGATAGCTGCCTCTGAGTCCGCATGGCTTGCAGCCAGGTGCAAGAAATCTCTTGCCTAATAATCTAGCTCGTACCGTGCGGAGCCTATTTATTGTCCACTCCCGCCCACACCAGATGGTAATAGAGTCCGCTTCGGAGACTATACGCCGGAAGAATACCGTGCCTTGTACTCTGAGGGGGTCATGTTCATATAATGCTTGAACCATTTGGAGAAATAGCTGACATGCTGGTAGCCTGACTCCAGCGCAGCCTCCAGCACATTGTATGATCCGCTGCGGAGCAGGCTGGCCGCCTGGCTAATGCGGATATAATTCAGATACTCCATCGGGCGCATCCCTGTCTGAGCCTTGAAAAACTTGCAAAAATGCGAGCGGCTCAGCGCTACCACAGAGGCCAGCTGATCCAGCTCCAGGCGGTCGCGGGAATGCGCCTCCATATAACTCAGCACCTCCCGGATCTGCCGGTTATATTCTCGGCCGTGCCGGGTCTCCGGCGCCGGGTTCAGCCCGGTTAGCCCGTATTGATAGCTGTCTGCGATGAACAGCAGCAGGAGCGCCTTCAGACTCATTTCGTATGCCCCAGGCTTACGCTCATAACGGCTTAACAGCTCCCTGATCAGCTGAAGCAAGGGGGAGTGGGCGGCATCAGCAGCAGATAATAGAGCAGGAAGTCGGACCGTCCCTTGCAGGACCGGGTCCAGGAACAACTCCTGCACCCGGTCGGGCTGCGGCGAAGACAGCCAGGAGCCTTTGAACACGATGGAATAATAACAGGTGCCGCCCATGGCGGTGTCCATGCCCGAATGAAGCTCACCGGGATGAACGATCAGGGCATCCCCTGATTGAATGGGGAACTCGCGGCTCTCAATATGGAAGGTAGCCTTGCCTTCTGCCAGATAGATAATCTCCATTTCGTTATGCCAATGTACGGGAAGAATGGAATGCACGCGGGCCTGATGCTCCACCCGGTAGATATGCAGCGGGAATTCCGGCTGGCCGTGCAGCTTGTTCTCCCGGTAACGGTGTTCGTACATGATGCCCTCCTGTGAATCGTCATATTGTGTTGATATCGCGCAAATATATGCTAGATGAACCGATGCCAATAATAATATCATTATCATCAAGATAAGTCATAAGGAAGGGTGGAACCATTGTGAAACTGATAGCTGTTCAATCCGGCGAGGCCGGCGTAAGGCTTGCGACTAGTGAGGGAATGATGCATATCGGCTGGTGTACGCCGGGGATTGCCAGAATCCGCTATACGCTGAATGCTGAGCTGAGCGGCAAAGAGAGTCTGATGGTACTGAGCCGGCCAGAAGCCGGGAACGTAGAATACAAAATCACAGAGCTGCCCGGGCATCTGGAGATATCAACAGCGCAGCTAACGATTGAAGTGGATAAAGAGACCTGTGCGTTCAGCTACAGAGCTGCGGACGGCACATTGCTGACACGGGAGCCGGCCAGAGGCGGCAAAACCCTGGAGCGAACAGAAGTCTATCATACAGTCTTCGATGCTTCAGCAGACACGGTCGAGACTGGGCAGGGTGCTGATGGTCTGCGTGCCAGAGCGGAGGGGGTTAACCGGAGGCTGGACCGGGAGGCTTTTCATACAAAGCTGGAATTCGAATGGCAGGAAGGGGAAGCCCTGTACGGACTTGGCTCCCATGAAGAGGGGATGATGAACCTCCGGGGAAGGCAGCAATACTTGTACCAGCAGAATATGAAGGCGGTTGTACCGGTACTTGTGTCTACACGGGGCTACGGGATTCTGGTAGATTCGGGGTCTTATATGACTTTTCATGATGATGCCTTTGGCTCGTACCTCTGGAGCGATGCGGATGAAGAGATGGATTACTATTTCATATATGGTCCGGAATTCGATCAGATTACAGCGGGAATCCGCTATCTGACCGGAGAAGCGCCGATGCTGCCGAAGTGGTCCTTCGGGTATGTGCAGTCCAAGGAAAGATACGTCTCCCAGGCGGAACTGCTTGCCATCGTGCAGGAGTATCGTGAACGTTCGCTTCCCCTCGATTGTATCGTACTCGACTGGCAGTCCTGGACGGGCAATCTGTGGGGGCAAAAGACTTTCGATCCTGACCGCTTCCCCGATCCCTTGCAGATGATGAACAGCCTGCACGCCATGAACGCCAAGCTGATGGTATCGATCTGGCCGATCATGGGCGCGGGCGGGGACAATCATGAAGAGATGAAGGCGCGCGGCTTCTTGCTCGGTAATCAGGCTACTTATGATGCCTTCCGGAAGGAAGCGCGCGAGCTGTACTGGAAGCAGGCCAATGAAGGACTGTTCGCACATGGAGTCGATGCCTGGTGGTGTGATTGCACCGAGCCGTTCGAAGCAGACTGGAAGGGAGCGGTCAAGCCGGAGCCGGAGCAGCGGCTGCTGATTAATACGGAAGAATCGAAGCGGTATCTCGATCCGGGCATGATCAATGCCTACTCCATGCAGCATTCCAAAGGGATCTATGAAGGCCAGCGGGCCGAGACATCAGAGAAACGGGTAATCAACTTGACACGCTCCGCATTCGCAGGGCAGCACCGCTATGGCACGATTACATGGTCTGGTGATATAGCCGCCAACTGGGAGACGCTGAGGAAGCAGATTGCAGACGGCCTTAACTTTTGCCTGACCGGTTCGCCATACTGGACGCTGGATATCGGAGCGTTCTTCGTGAAGAATCACAAGGAGCAATGGTTCTGGAGCGGGGATTATGACGAGGGTGTTGCGGATCTGGGCTACCGGGAGCTATATGTCCGCTGGTTCCAGCTTGGCGCGTTCCTGCCGATGTTCCGTTCTCACGGAACCGATACTCCAAGGGAAATCTGGCAGTTCGGCGAGGAGGGTGAGACGATGTATGATACGCTGGTGAAATACCTGAAGCTCCGTTACCGGCTGATGCCATACATCTACTCCCTGGCCGGAGCTGTGGCACACCGCAGCTATACTATGTTCCGCGCACTGGCCTTTGACTACCGGGAGGATGTGCGGGTTCATGCTGTCGGCGACCAGTTCATGTTCGGTCCGGCCTTCATGGTGGCTCCCGTGACGGAGGCTATGTATTACGGTCCCGGCTCCCGCGAGCTTGAAGGGGTTCTTAAGCAGCGCAGTGTATATCTTCCTGAAGGCGAATGGTACGATTATTGGAGCGATGAATGGCTGGAGGGCGGCGTGACGATTTTAGCACAAGCGGATCTGGAGACGCTTCCCTTGTATGTCCGCGCCGGGTCCATTGTTCCGCTCGGCCCCGATGTTCAGTATACGGATGAACAGCCGGAGGCTGTGACCCGGCTCAAGGTATACGGGGGCAAGGATGCAGCCTTCACCCTGTATGAAGATGAAGGCGATAATTATAATTATGAGACCGGTTCCTATGCCATGATTGAGCTGAGCTGGTGTGAAGCGGACCGCAGCCTGACTATCGGGAAGCGGGCAGGAGACTATGCCGGAATGCAGGCGGTAAGGCAATTTGCCGTAGAACTGGCGGGGCATGCGGGAAGCTGTGTCGTCACTTATGAAGGAGAAGCGGTAACCGTCCGCGAAGAGGAACTTCAGAGCTAAGGCTGAGGTCAATTGTAACCAACCTGAACGTTTTGTAAGCTGAATAGAGAAGCTCTAGTAAGCTCTGTTACTCTTGCGGTAGGCGGCGGGTGTCATGCTGGTGATTCTTTTGAACGTACGGTAGAAGTGGGGCAGACTCTCGAAGCCGCAGGCCATGGCAATCTGCTCGATGGTACCGCTTGATTGCAGCAGGCTGTCCTTGGCCGCAAAAATCCGCTTAGTGGCAATATAATCGGTCACATTCATACCCAGACGCTGCTTGAAGACCCGGCTGAAATGTGCGGGTGAGATCGAGGCCCGCGCAGCCAGGGAGCATAGCTCCAGCGGCTGATCCAGATGATCGTTGATATAGCTGAGCGCCTCACGGAACCACTCCGGCAGCAAGGGATTTGCAGCAACCGGCTCGGCGGCTTGCGGCAGACAGTAGCGGTTCAGATGCAGCAGTGTAAGATGAAGCAACAGCGCAAGCGCCTGCCCGCCGTCCAGCTGATTCTGCTCGCGTTCCCGGTGGATCGCATCGATATCATTTTGCAGAATCTCAGCATGCTCAGGAGACAGGGTATACTTGTACTGCTTGTTGGTCTTGGCAGCGTCGAACAGCTTCAGATAGGGATAAGACTCACTGTAGGTATGGTTATGGATCAGAGCCGGGCTGAAAAAAAGGGCGGAGGAAGTCACCGGCTCCTCATTGTCGGGAAATCCCCGGTGCACCGTGTTTCCGGGAACGACAATGATGTCACCCGGATGCATCTCATAAAAGGTCTGATCGATGAAAAAGCTTCCTTTGCCGCTGTATACGTAGATGAATTCGTACCAGTCATGCTGGTGGTCGGGCAGCTCGCGCTGCGGGCTTTTCGTTTCCTTATAGTCCAACAGCAGCGTAAACGGCAATTGATGGTCAAAATGCCTGCGGATCGGTTCCATGAAGTCGCCCCCTGAGTTAAATCTCTACATTCTTACCCACATCATATCAAAATAAGGTATAAATTTGTTTGTTTTAGCTATTTTTATTCCTTTATCGGATGTTTACAATAAGGTGGAATGGAGGCGTTATCATGTATATTGATGCTCACCAGCATTATTGGAAGATAGACAGGGATGATTATGGCTGGATTACGCCGGAGATTCCGGTGTTGTTCCGGGATTATCTGCCCGCTGACCTGGAGCCGGAGCTAATGAAGCAAGGGATCAGCCGCACGATTGTGGTACAGGCTGCGCCTACGGTGGAGGAGACGGAATATATTCTGGGACTGAGCGAGCAGGCGGAGTCTGTCGCGGGTGTGATTGGCTGGCTGGATCTTGCAAGCCCTTCCTTCCAGGCCGAATTCGAGCGTCTCAGCAGACATCCGAAGTTCACCGGGCTGCGGGTGATGATTCAGGAGATGGCAGACCCCGGTGTGCTTTTGACCCGGCCTTATATAGAAGCGCTATCATATCTTGCGGAGCGGGATGTGCCGGTGGATCTGCTAGTGCTGGCCGATCAGCTTCCGCAGCTCATTGAGATGCTGAAACAGGTTCCGGGGCTGCGGGGAGTTATTGACCATCTGGCTAAGCCGAAGATTGCTTCGGGCCAATTAGAGCCGTGGCGAAGCTTGATGACGGAGGTAGCTAAGCATCCGGGAATTTACTGCAAGCTGTCCGGGATGATCACAGAAGCAGATCCCCAGGGCTGGAAGCAGGAGGATTTCACTGCTTATGTACATGCCGTGCTGGAGCTGTTCGGACCTGAGCGGGTGATGTTCGGCAGCGACTGGCCTGTGTGCCTGATGGCGGCAACCTATGAGGAGGTTGTGGGGATTCTGCGCACAGCACTGCAAGACCGATTGTCTGCGGAAGAGATGGAGCCGGTGTTTGGAGCGAATGCTGCTAGATTTTATAAGCTGGATTCACTAATTATAGGAGGTTGAGCGATATGAAATACAGAAAGCTGGGCAATACGGGACTTGAGGTCTCAGCATTAAGCTTCGGGGCCTCTTCGCTGGGCAGCGTGTTCCGGGAGGTACCGAAGGATGAGGCGATTCTTACGGTGCATACGGCGATTGATATGGGGATTAACCTCGTTGACGTCTCCCCGTACTACGGACTGATGAAAGCGGAGACAGTGCTGGGCGAGGCACTGCAGACGGTACCGCGCGACAAGTATATCCTGAGCACCAAGGCCGGACGTTACGGCGAGGGGCAATTCGATTTCTCCAGAGAGCGGATCATCCGCAGTGCGGAAGAGAGTATGGGCAGACTGGGCACAGATTATTTGGATATTCTGCTGCTGCATGATGTTGAATTCGGCTCGTTTAGGCAGGTGATGGAGGAGGGAATACCGGCGCTGGAAGAGCTGAAGCAGGCGGGCAAAATCCGTTACTTCGGCGTCAGCGGCCTGCCGCTGAGTGTGTTCGAGAAGGTGCTGCCGCAGACCAAGCTGGATGTCATTCTGTCCTATTGCCATTATTCGCTCAACGATACCACACTGCTCCGGCTCCTTCCGCTGCTGGAGGAGAGCGGCACGGGGCTGATGAATGCGTCACCTATCTCGATGGGGCTGCTCAGTAACCGCAAGGTGCCGGACTGGCATCCGGCGAGCGCCGAGATTCAGGCCGCGTGTCAGCGTGCTGCTGAATATTGCAGGAACAAGGGAGAAGACATCGCCAAGCTGGCGGTTCAATTCTCTACAGCGAATGAGCAGATTCCTACGACTCTGGTGAGTACGGCAACGCCGGAGAATATCAGCAACAATATTAAATGGACCGAAGAGACAATAGATCAACAATTACTGGCAGAAGTGCGTGATATTCTGAAGCCGATCGACGGGGCAACCTGGCCGAGCGGACAGCCGGAGTGGAACGAAGCACAGAGCCGGAACGGGGAGCGTTTATAATGAAGGGAATTATTTGTGAGGAGATCGGAAAGTTCGTATTCAAGGAAGATCTGCCAGAGCCGGAGCTGGTGGACGGGGAAGCGGTTGTAAGCATACGCAGAATCGGAATCTGCGGGACGGACTTGCATGCTTACCGGGGCAACCAGCCTTATTTCACTTATCCGCGTGTGCTGGGGCATGAGCTGTCCGGGATTATTGAGCGCATTGGCGACAACCCGCAAGGGCTTCGCGCCGGTGATCAGGTCAGTGTCATTCCGTATCTGCATTGCGGAGAGTGCAGGGCCTGTCTGAGTGGTAAAACGAATTGCTGCCAGAAAATGAGAGTGTTCGGTGTTCATCTGGACGGCGGCATGCGGGAACGGGTGAGTCTGCCTGTAGGTAATCTGCTGAAGACAGACGGGCTGACGCTGGATCAGGCGGCCATGCTGGAGCCGCTGGCGATAGGTGCCCATGCGGTTCGGCGCTCAGGCATCAGCGCCGGGGATCAGGTGCTGGTGATCGGCGCTGGCCCGATCGGGCTGGGTGTGATGGCGATGGCCAGATATGCAGGTGCCAAGGTGATTGCGATGGATGTCAACGATGAACGTCTGGCCTTCTGCAAGGGCTGGGCGCAGGCGGAGCACGCGGTAAGCGCCTTGAAGGAGCCGAAGGAACAGCTATCGGCACTGACGGACGGCAACTTCCTGCCGCATGTCATTGATTCCACAGGCAACATCTCCTCTATGGAAGGCGCCTTCGGACTGGTTGGCCATGGCGGTACATTGACTTATGTCGGCTTGGTCAAAGGGAATATTACCTTTAGTGACCCCGATTTCCATGCCCGCGAGATGACAGTGCAGGGCAGCAGAAATGCGACCCGCGAGGACTTCGAACGGGTGATTAGCGCCATTAGAGACGGTTACATTGATGTGGACCGCTATATTTCCCACCGCTGCTCGTTCGGGGAGATGACCCTGCAGTTCGAGAGCTGGCTGAATCCTGAATCCAAAGTGATCAAGGCATTGGTGGAACTGAATTAACTGCGAAGGAGCGGAAAAGCGATGATAAGCACGGAACAGAGCCAGCGGTTATGGTACACGGAGCCGGCACAGGAATGGAATGAGGCACTTCCGGTCGGCAACGGCAGACTGGGGGCGATGATCTTTGGCAGGGTGGCTGAGGAGAAGCTGCAGCTTAATGAGGATTCCGTATGGTACGGAGGTCCGCGTGACCGCAACAACGAAGATGCGCTGCCCCACTTGCCGAAGCTCCGCCAGCTGATTCTGGAAGGCAAGCTGCGGGAGGCGGAGGAGCTGGCGGCAATGACAATGGTGGGGCTGCCGGAAGCACAGCGCCATTATCTGCCGCTTGGCGACCTGCTGCTGTCATTCAGCGGACATGAACAGCCTGCTGAGGATTATCAGCGTGAGCTGGATCTCGAATCCGGCGTATCCCGGGTGAGTTATATGACCGGCGGAGTCCGCTATACCCGTGAGCTGTTCGCCAGCTACCCGGATCAAGCCATCGTGGTGCGGATTACCTCTGACCGGAAGAACGCAATCTCCCTGAAGGCCAGGTTTAACCGCCAGAACTGGAGAATGCTGGAGAAGACGGAGAAATGGAATGACAGCGGGCTGGTGATGGGCGGAGAATGCGGCGGGCGCGGGGGCAGCTCCTTCGCTGCTGCATTGAAGGCCGTCACAGGAGACGGAACCTGCCGCAACATCGGCGAATATGTGATGGTGGAGGGGGCAAGCTCAGTTACGCTGCTGCTTGCCGCAGGAACCACGTTCCGTCATCCCGATCCGGCGCTGTATGCCAAGCGGCAGTTGGAGGCCTTGAGTATGGTGCCTTATGAGGAACTGCTTGCCCGCCATGTTGCGGATTACCGCAGCTTGTACGGCCGGACCTCGCTGACGCTCCCGATGAACCCGGAGCTGAGCGGACTGCCAACCAGTGAACGGCTAAATCGGTTCCGGCAGGGGGGAGAAGACCACGGACTGATCTCGACTTATTTTCAATATGGCCGTTCTCTGCTGATTGCCTCCAGCCGTCCGGGCTCCTTGCCTGCGAATCTGCAAGGCATCTGGAATGACAGCTTCACCCCGGCTTGGGACAGCAAATTCACGATTAACATCAACGCGCAAATGAATTACTGGCCGGCTGAAATCTGCAATCTGGCGGAATGCCATGAGCCGTTGTTCGATCTGATCGAACGGATGTGTGAGCCGGGACGGGTGACCGCGAAGGTGATGTACGGCTGCGGCGGCTTCACGGCACACCACAATACGGACATCTGGGCAGATACTGCTCCTCAGGATACGTATCTGCCAGCATCGTTCTGGCCGCTGGGAGCAGCTTGGCTGTGTCTGCATATGTGGGAGCATTACCGGTTCAGTCAGGACAGCCTTTATCTGGCGAATGCCTACGATACGATGAAGGAATCTGCACAGTTCCTGCTGGATTACCTGATAGAGGATGAGTCGGGCCAGTTGATTACCTGCCCGTCCGTCTCGCCGGAGAACACATACCAGCTGCCCGGCGGGGAATCGGGCGTGCTGTGTGCCGGAGCCTCTATGGACTTCCAGATCATTGAAGCCCTTTTCAAGGCCTGCATTCAGAGTGCGGAGATCATCGGGCGGGACGAGGCGTTCCGCGAAGAGCTCCGTTCAGCGCTGGACCGTTTGCCTGGGCCGCAGATCGGTAAATACGGCCAGATTCAGGAATGGATGGAGGATTATGAAGAGGTAGAGCCGGGGCACCGGCATATTTCGCATCTGTTCGCGCTGTATCCAGGGGATGCCTTCACGGTGGAGCATACGCCGGAGCTGGCGGCAGCAGCCCGTACGACGCTGGAACGCAGACTTGCCAGCGGCGGCGGACATACCGGCTGGAGCCGTGCCTGGATCATTAACTTCTGGGCCAGACTGCAGGATGAGGGCAAGGCTTATACCAATGTGCGGGCATTGCTGGAGCATTCGACCCTGCCTAACCTGTTTGACAATCATCCGCCGTTCCAGATTGACGGGAACTTCGGAGGAACAGCGGGCATCGCTGAGATGCTACTGCAGAGTCATACGGATAGGATCAGACTGCTGCCTGCATTGCCTGCCGAATGGAACGAGGGCAGTGTCAAGGGACTGCGGGCAAGAGGCGGCTATACCCTCGATTTCTCTTGGAGCGGTGGACTCGTTACGGAAGCTGTAGTAACATGTACCGTATCCGGCCCTTGCCGGCTCGAAGGTCCGGGGCTGGCTCCGGTGTCCTTCACCGGGGAAGCGGGGCATTCTTATACCTTCACCGGGTAGAGTAACTTTAGGATAGCTAGTTGACGAATAGGATAATATAGTTATGTAGGGTTGGCGTATTTGTGCCAATCCTTTTTGGTGTGGTTAGCTAGAACGTCGAGTGTGGGCCAAATGTAATCGAAAAACCGATTACATTGCGCAGCGCGGGGACGAGCCTGATGGTGAGGTGCACAAGTGCCCCTGAATGCGCCGAAAGCGGGCAAATCGGGTAAATGAAGAGCACTAATACCTCTTTATCCGCCTTCATCCGACAAAATACGGCCAACCCGAAAAGGACCTAAGCAGGCTCAACGCCACACTCAACGCCACACTCAACGCCACACATAGCCAGCTCAAAAAGAACGGCAATTCCGCTGCCGCGCTGCAAGCAACCGTTTTCTTTTTATGAATTTATAGGGGGGAAGACCTATATTCTATGAATTGTAAGCGCATTCTGAAAACGTATAATTAAAGTTGTCACCAGGAGAAATTAGAAGCATAAGCGATTAGCCAAAAAGGGGAGGCATAACAACATGCACAAAACGGCAAAACGTTCAGCAGCAGCCGCTGCGGCCGGTGTATTAGCACTCACACTGGCACTGACAGGCTGTGGATCAAGCAATAACACCAGCAACACCGGAAGTAAGGACACCGCAGGCAAGGATACCGCCAGCGGAACCAATGCAAGCCCGGCAGCAGCCGGAGACGACACGGCTCCGGTTACATTCTCGGTATTTATGAATGGTCCCGGACAACAGCCAACGCCTGACAATAAGCTTCTGAAGCTGATCAAAGATGAGACCGGAATCACATTCAACCAGGAATTCCTGGTCGGCGACCTGCAGCAGAAGCTCGGGGTCATGATTGCCGGGGGCGATTACCCGGACATCCTGTCAGGTGACGACAAATTAATCAATGCCAAGGCATACATTCCGCTTGAGGATCTGATTGAGAAATACGCTCCTAACCTGAAGAAGCATTACGGTGCGGTCTGGAACCAGATCAAGGATGAGAGTGACGGCCACATCTACGTCCTGCCAAGCTATGGCGTCTATCAAGGTAAAATTACCGAGCCTACTTATCAGGGACCAGGCTTCTGGCTGCAAAAAGGCGTGCTTGAGGAAATGGGCTACCCTACTCCTAAGACCCTGGATGAGTACTTCGACATCATTGCCAAATATAAAGAAAAACACCCGGACATGATCGGGTTCGAATCACTCAACTTCGACTGGCGCGTGTTCCCGCTGCAGAATCCCCCAGAGCATCTGTCGGGGCATCCGAATGACGGGGCCGTTGTTGTAGATAACAATGTTGCACAGATTTTTGCCGACAAGGATATGTCCAAGACGTACTACAAGAAGCTTAATGATATCAACGCTCAAGGCTTGATGGATAAAGAAGCGTTCGTACAGAACTATGACCAGTATCTGGCCAAGGTTGCAAGCGGCAAGGTCATCGGGATGTTCGACCAGCACTGGAACTTCCAGGACGGCGAGAAATCCTTGATCTCCCAAGGCAAGCTGGAAAATACGTATATCGGCTTCCCTCTGCTCTATCCGGGCGCAGAAGAATGGTATCGTGACCGCGGAGCGGTCGGTACTAACCGCGGATTCGGAATTTCGATCAATGCCAAGGACCCTGTCCGCATTATCAAATTCTGGGATAAGATGATCACCGAGGATTGGCAGAAGACGCTTCAATGGGGCGTCAAAGGCGAAGATTATGAAGTGAATGCAGACGGTTCCTTCTACCGTACGCCTGAGCAACGGGCGAATGCAGATCAGACCAGCTGGCAGGTAGCTAACAAAATCTCAGGGATGTTCGGTTACATGCCTAAGATTCAAGGTACGTACAGCGACGGTAACGCAGCAGATGCCGGTACACAGCCTCAGGAATTCTTCGACAGCCTGAAGCCTTACGACCAGAAGATTCTGAAGGCGTACAACAAGAAATCATGGTCCGAATTCTTCAAAGAACCGAAAGAGAACAACATCTACTTCCCTGCGTATTCCATCGTGCTTAAGGATGGTTCACCAGCCCAGCTCGCACAGTCCAAACTGAATGACCTCATGATTAAGTATTTGCCGAAAGCTATTATGGCCAGCCCTGCTGAGTTCGACGGCGTATGGCAGGATTATGTGGACAGAATCCACAAGCTGGACATCAAGGCCTATGAAGACCGGATGAATGAAGGCATTCAGCAGCGTATCGAAAAATGGAGCGTTAAATAAACCATTTAATACAGAAATAGGAGCGGGAAATGCTGTTTCCCGCTCTTCCTAAATAGGAATGCGTGAATAGGACAACGTGGAGAGAATGATTTTTACAGGAGGGAAACAACATGTCTGATGCCGTACTGGACAAACAGGTCAAAAAACAGAAGACCCGAAAAAGCAAAATCGATCCGGAAATCGGTGTGGAACTCAGCTGGAAAACACTGAAAACACAGAAACAGCTTATTTTTATGTCCGTGCCCATTGCACTCTATCTGATTATCTTCAACTATGTTCCCATCTGGGGCTGGCTGATGGCCTTTCAGAATTACCGCCCGGCGGTGTCCTTTGGCCAGCAGGAATGGGTAGGCTTGCAGCAATTCAAGTTTTTATTCTCTGATGATACCTTTATGCTGGTGCTTCGCAATACCATTGCCATGAGTTTCATTAACCTTGTACTGGGTACGGTTACGGCTATAGGTCTGGCTCTGCTGCTGAATGAGATCAAGCTCAAGTTCTTCAAGCGTGCCGTTCAGTCGATTTCTTATTTGCCGCACTTTCTGTCCATGGTTATCGCTGCGGGGATTGTATCCACTTCACTCTCCATCGATGGCGGGATTGTCAATGTCGTTCTAATGAAGCTTCACCTGATTAAAGATCCGATTATGTGGCTCAGTGAAGGGAAATACTTCTGGGGCATCATCGGGGCGTCGAACGTGTGGAAAGAGGTGGGCTGGGGTACGATCATTTATCTGGCGGCCATTACCTCCATCGATCCTTCCCTGTACGAGGCAGCTTCCATTGACGGCGCGAAACGTTTTCAAAAGATGCGTTATATCACGCTTCCGGGAATTAAGGCTACATTCGTTATTTTGCTGATTATGAACATTGGACATATTCTGGATGCCGGCTTCGAGCTTCAATATCTGCTGGGCAACGGACTTACTGTGGACTACTCGCAAACCATTGATATCTTTGTAGTGAAGTATGGTCTGGCTATGGGTAACTACTCGCTGGCTACGGCCGCAGGGATCTTCAAAACGATTGTCAGTGTCATTCTCGTATTCATCGCAAACAATGTCGCAAAACGCCTCGGCGAAGAGCGATTACTATAGAGGAGGAAGCCCATATGAAAGCCGGGACCAAAGGTTCAAGCCGGATTGAGCCGGTTGTATTTCATACATTCAACACGATATTTATGCTCTTTGTGGTTACTGTCACGCTCTATCCGTTCCTCCAGACGCTGGCGGTGTCCTTCAATGACGGCAGTGACACGCTTACCGGGGGGATCTACCTCTGGCCCCGTGTATGGACGCTGGAGAATTACCGGGCGGTCTTTATATCAGGAACAATTTATCATGCTGCATTTATCTCGGTATCCCGTACTATAATTTCAACGGTGCTCGGTGTATTCCTTACAACGATGCTCGCTTATGCACTGGCGCAGCCGCAATATATTTTCCGCAAAAAGATCGGCCTGCTGTTCATCCTGACTATGTATTTCAATGCCGGGCTGATCCCGAACTACTTCCTGATCAAGAATATGGGCCTGCTGCATAACTTCATGGTCTATATCCTGCCGAGTCTGGTCAGCGCGTTCAACCTTATTATCATGCGGACCTATATCCGCGGGCTTCCGTTCAGCCTTACCGAATCGGCGAAGATCGACGGGGCAGGAGAATTCAGAATTTTCTGGAAAATCATCTTCCCGCTCTGTACGCCTGTACTGGCAACTGTCGCACTGTTTATCGCGGTAGGCTCATGGAATTCCTGGTTTGACACATTCCTCTATGCCTCCTCGGATATCAAGCTTAGCACGCTGCAATATGAAATGATGAAGATGCTTGGCTCCATTATGAGTGCGAACAATGATCCGTCGATGCTTGCGGGAGGCCAGAACAATCAGGTCCAGTCGCTGGTTACGCCAGCCTCCATGCGTGCAGCCATTACGATCGTTACAGCGGTTCCGATTCTGTTCGTCTACCCTTTCTTGCAGAAGTATTTCGTGGTAGGATTGAACCTGGGTAGCGTAAAAGAGTAATTGTCAATACGTATTATAGTAAGGAAAATATGTATACTATAACCGTTTCGGGTGCAGCCGAAGCGGTTTCTCCTGTTCCATCATATGGAGTCCTGCCGGGCTCCAACTACTTATATAAAGATGGTGATTCCATGCTTAAGGTACTGTTTGCCGACGATGAGCCGATTATGCTGGAAGGGCTCCGCTTCCTGGTCGACTGGGAGGCACTAAATTATGAAGTATGCGGCGAGGCGCTGGACGGGGAGGATGCGCTGCAGCTGATCGGCAGCACCCGCCCTGACCTGGTCATCACCGATGTACGTATGCCGGTCATCGACGGCCTTGAGCTCATCCGAAGAACCTCTGAAAGCGATTTTCGGCCGAAGTTTATTATTTTTAGCGGCTATGCTGACTTTGAGTATGCCAAGCGGGCCCTGAAATACGGAGTAGCGAATTACTTGACCAAGCCTCTGGATGAAACGGAGCTGACGGAGGCGGTGCAGACGGTTACGGCACAGATCCTTAAAGAACGCAAGGCGTCCTCTCGGCGTGATGCGCTCTCGGCTCTGATGCAGGAGGATATGGTATCCCGGCTCCTGATGCGGGAGAATACGGAGGAGGAGCGGGAGCAGGGGCTGAAGACGCTGGGGATCTCCCCCGCCTCGCGGCTATGCTGTATTCTGGTCCATGGAGCAGCGCCGGACAGTATGCAGATGCGTGAGCAGGTCGCCGCCATGAGTGGCAATGAACTGCTGCGCAGCCTTGCGGTCTATCCGTTCACCGCAGGAAGCGGGAAGCACGGCTATCTGCTGGTGTCCCCGCAGGAAGGACCGGCGCTTGACCGGGCACTGCTTACCCGGTGGATGGAGGAGATGCGGCCACTGTACAGCGCGCCGGTCTTTTTCACAGCAAGTCTTCAGCATCAGGGCCCGGAGGCTCTGAATACGGCATACCAAGAGGCGCTGGCTGCTGAGCTGTGCAGACCGTATGGTCCGGGGGGCGGGGGAGCCGGCTTCTTCGAGAAGCAGGATAAGACACAGATGGCCATGCTTCCGGCAGAGCTGAGACGATCGCTGCTGCAATCCGTCACCGAAGGGAAGGCCCTGCATCTCACGGATCAGCTTGGCGAGGTGTTCAAGATTTTCTCGGCAGAGGTGGCTTCCAGCTCATGGATCGACGCTTTTCTGGCTAATATCAAAGCAGAGCTGCTACGTGAAATTACCGCCAGAGGGGGCGACTATGCGCAGTGGGTGCAGAAATGGTTCCCGTCCCGCCATACAGCCAATTGTCTGCCGCTGCTTGAGCGTCAGATAGAGGAGGAGCTGTGTGAGGCTGCAGAGTGGTTCGCAGCGGCTGCGGACGGCAGGGCGGAGGATCAGATTGTGGCTGCAGCGATCGAGTATGTCCGCGGGCATTATCAGGAGAAGCTGAAGCTGCAGGATATTGCCAAGCATCTGCATGTGAACTCGGCCTACCTGGGACAGCGGTTCAAGAAATACTACGGCAGTTCTTTTAACGATTATCTCCATGAATACCGTATTGAAGAGGCGAAGAAGCTGCTGCGCCGGACCGATATGGGAATTTCGGACATCTCAAGCAGAGTGGGCTATTCAGACGCCGATGTGTTCGCCGCCAAGTTCAAGGCGCTTAACGGAGTTACACCTTCCGTGTACAAGAAGAGTTAATTCAAGAGGGAGGAGGGGCCTGCATGAAGAATAACCGGAAGCCATCTGCCTTCATCAATGATATTCCGCTCAAATACAAGTTTTTGTTCATCTACTTACTGTGTGTGCTTGTCCCCATACTTAGCATCAATGCCCTCTTTTATGTGCAGATCAGCCGTAATGTGGAGGCACGGGAGAGGGATAATCTGGAGATTTCGGTAGACCGGGTGGCCTATGACCTGATGCAGATCGTGAACGAATGTGTGGCGATCAGCAATACTGTGGCTGCGGACCGGCCCTACATGGAGATGATGGATTACGCCTACCCGGATAATGAGGCTTATTATGATGCCTATAATGATTCTCTGAAGGATAAGCTGCGGCAGTACAGCACGCTCCACTCCTATATTTCCTGGATGGGCATATATACCTCTAATCCGACCATCCAGAACGGCAACAGCTACTTCATTCTTTCGTACGCGGATAAACAGAGTGAATGGTACCGCAAAATCTCAAGCAGCACAGGTAAGGTGCTGCTCACTTCTTATCAGGGAACCAACCCGCTGAATCCGCCGCAGCAGGAAGTGCTCGTCAGCCTGATCCGCAAGCTGGATAACTTCACGGGCCAGCCCTACACGAAGTATCTGAGGATTGATCTGCGGCTGAACAATGTGCAGGACCTCTTCCAGAAGGAGCGTGACTATCTGGATTTCAAGCTGCTGGATGAGAAGAACCGGGTCGTACTGGACTCGAACCGTTCCTTCTCCTCACTGGATGGCAGTGCCTTGCTGAATGTGGACACCAGCCTTGACCAGGCGCCCAAGCAGATTGTCCGGGCGCTCAGCAGTGCGGCCTACACCAAGGGCTGGCGGCTGGTTGGCACTCCCGAAGGACGTAAGATCAACCATGAGATGGAGAGTGCGCTCAGGAACTCGCTGATTCTGCTCCTGCTGACAATCATCCTTCCCACGCTGCTCATGATCGTCATTATACGTTCCTACAATCTGCGGGTACGGCTGCTCTACAAACATATGAAGCAGGTCAAATATGAGCAATTCGAGAGCATTGATATGTATGAAGGGAAAGATGAGATCGGCGGTCTGATCCGCAGCTTCAATCTGATGACCGGCAAAATCCGCAATCTGATCAATGATGTCTACAAGCTGGAGATTCAGAAGAAGGATCTGGAGCTGGAACGGGTGCGGGCGGAGCTGAAATATCTGGAGAGCCAGGTGGACCCTCATTTCCTTTTTAATACGCTGAATGCGATCCTGGTCATCTGTAAGAAGTATAAATATGAACAGGTTACCGATGTCATCCGCAATCTGGCCCTGATTATGCGCAGGCTGCTCAGCTGGAAGGATGATCTCATTACGGTGGAGGAGGAAGTATCCTTCATCGAGATGTATCTGCAGATTGAGAAGTTCCGCTTCCAGAACCGGTTCTCTTATGTGCTGGATATTGCGCCTGAGGTGCTGAACTGCCGGATTCCCAAGATGAGTATACAGGCTCTGGTGGAGAATTCCTGCAAGCATGGTCTGCAGTCGGTCAAATGGGCAAGGGAAATTCACGTGTCCGCTTCGCGGAATGAGACAGGTCTGCTGATTATGGTGACTGATAACGGTAAAGGAATTGAGAAGGAGAAGCTGGAATGGATCAAGTCCCATCTGGAGACAGAAGAGGATACGGGACAGAATGTCGGGCTCCGCAATGTGTACAAACGCCTCATGCTGTACTATGACGGCAGGGCTGGATTCAGTATTGAGAGCATCGAATACGAACGCACGGTCATTACCATCCAGATTCCCGAGGATTTGAGTCTGGTTCCGATAGGGGAGGGAGCTCATGTATAAAGTAGTGCTTGCTGATGATGAGACGATTGCCTTAGAGGGGCTGCGGACGCTGACTGACTGGGAGGAGCTGGGCTTCGAGGTATGCGGCGCCTGTGAGAACGGGGAGGAAGCGCTGGCTGCCATTATCCGCAGCTCGCCCGATCTGGTGATTACGGATATCCGCATGCCCGAGATCGACGGGCTTGAGCTGATCCGGCGCGTACGCAGCCTTGATATGGAGCAGCCGGTCTTCATCGTGCTTAGCGGCTACGGCGAATTTGAGTATGCCAGAACAGCCATCCGTTACGGGGTAAGACATTACCTGCTGAAGCCGGTCATGGATGCGGAATGGGATAAGGTGCTTACGGACATTACGGATGAGCTGGAGCTGCGCCTTAAGCAGACCATGCAGCAGAGCATGCTGACCAGCCGGCTGCTGCCGCTTGCAATTGCGCGCATGCTTGAGGGGCACTGGGCGGAGCCGGATGAAGAAGCAGCTGAGCAGATGGACCGCCTGGATGAGACGGCCACGGGCTGGACGTATGTTCATGTGGAGGGTCATAGCAGCCGGATTACGGAGCTGTGCAGGGAGCTGGCCGGACCGGCTGGTGCGATGTTCATTGATCTCCCCGGGGATCAGGCCGGGCTGGTCGTGGAGAGCTCGGGGGCGGCGGCGGGGCTGGCGGAGCAGCTATACGCCGGGCTGACCATCAGCGGAGTAAAGGGTTCGGTCAGCATTGGACCAAGTGTGCGCTCCCTCCGCGAGCTGCCGGTCTCCTACCGCGAAGCGGCAGACGCTGCGGCCCGCCACTACTTCTATTCGGACGAATGCGGCCCGGTGGATTCGGCCAGTGAAGCTGAGGGACAGGTGAATTACACGCTTCCGTCCGCAGAGCTGATTGAGGAGATTATCAGCGCAGTGGAGCGGCTACAGGAGCAGAAGGCCGCGGAGAAGCTGGGCGAATTGTTCAGCGTGTTCAAAGAGAACCGGACAGATCCCGGAGTCGTCCAGATGACGGGCATGGATATCATGCTGCGGAGCATGGAGCTGCTGAAGGAATTCGGCGGCGCGGACGATCAGTGGATCGGCACGCTTGATTTTTTCAGAACCGAGCCGAAGTCCCTGGAAGACCTGCAAGTCACCCTGGAGAAGGCGCTGGGAAGCAGTATGAACTATATCCGCCAGCACAAGGAGCGTAACTCCGAGCATCCGCTGATCCGCGTGGAATGCTTCCTGAGAGATCATTATGCGGAGCATCTGACGGTCAAAGAGATTGCAGAGCATTTCTATATTAATCCGGTGTATCTGGGCCAAGCCTTCATTAAAAAGCACGGTATCAGCATTCTTGAGTATATTCATAATCTGCGGATTGAAGCGGCCAAGCAGAGGCTCGTTGACACTCAGGATACAGTCAGAAGCATTGTGGAGAGCGTCGGTTACGTTCACTATCACCATTTCTTAAGAGAGTTCGAGAAACGGACGGCGCTGAAGCCCGTTCAGTTCCGCGCACAGGCTCAGGGAGCTAAGAAATAGGGTGCATTTATTTATTTGGGGTCCATCTATTTACTTTGGTGATGGTAAACGCATACAAATGCGTTATGATAGAGAGAGTTGTCCAAAAAAATGTTGTCAAATACAGGAGGTTAGCAAAAATGAAGCAAGCAAGCAGCGAAATTCCTGCATTACATGAAATGTTCCGGGAGGCCTTTAAAATAGGGGCTGCCGTCAGTACTGGCATTATAGCTGCCCAGGGTCCTTTCATTGCCAAGCATTACAACAGCATCACCGCCGAGAATGAGATGAAGCCGGCTCTGGTTCAGCCGCAGGAGGGCGAATTCACCTTCGAGGCTGCGGACGGTATCTTCGAATTCGCAGAGTCGCATGGGATCGGTGTCCGGGGGCATACGCTTTTGTGGCATAACCAGACCGGAGACTGGATGTTCCAGGATGCGGAAGGCAGAGCCTGCAGCAGAGAGCAATTGCTTGCCCGCCTGCAGACCCACATTAACACGGTAGTAGGCCGTTACCGGGGCCGGGCGTATGCCTGGGATGTAGTAAATGAAGCGATTGAGGATAAAACAGACCAGTACCTGCGGGATACGCAGTGGCTTGAGATCATCGGCGAGGATTATCTCCGTCAGGCCTTTGAAATGGCACATCAGGCAGACCCAGACGCGCTGCTGTTCTACAACGACTATAATGAGACCGATCCTGTCAAGAGCGGCAAAATCTACAAGCTTGTACGCAGCCTGCTGGATCAGAATACGCCGATTCACGGGATCGGCATGCAGGGACACTGGAATATCTACGGCCCTTCCATTGAGGAAATCCGCAATGCGCTTAAGCTCTACGCATCACTGGGGCTCAAGATTCACATTACCGAGCTGGATCTCTCCGTGTTCAACCATGACGATAAACGCACGGACTTGAAAGCGCCAACAGCTGAAATGCTGAAGCTTCAGGAGGAGCGTTATGCCGAGATCTTCGCCCTACTGCTGGAATTCAGAGACTCCATTGATTCGGTGACCTTCTGGGGCGTGGCCGATGATTATACCTGGCTGGACGGCTTCCCCGTCCGGGGACGCAAGAACTGGCCGTTCCTGTTCGATGAGCAGAAGCAGCCAAAGGCTTCATTCGCCCGGCTGGCCGAGCTGGCCGCACCGCAATCCTAATATTATTGTAAGCTGGACACCTTATTATATCTGGAGGGAATCAAATGACAACTCAACTGAAGCAGGCTACCGGCAAGGTACCGCCAAGCGGCAATCCGCTGGTGGCACACAGATACGGAGCCGATCCTTATGCCCTGGTATTCGAAAACAGAGTCTATCTGTATATGACCAATGATGCGCTGGAGTATGATGAGAATGGTGTGGTGAAGGAGAACTCCTACAGCAGCATTAATACGATTACCGTAATCTCGTCCGCTGACCTGGTGAACTGGACCGATCATGGTCCGATAGCCGTAGCCGGACCGGAGGGTGCAGCGAAGTGGGCAACCCAGTCCTGGGCACCGGCAGCGCTTCATACCGTAATTGACGGCAAGGACAAGTTTTTCCTCTACTTCGCCAATAATGCCAGCGGCATCGGTGTTCTGTCGAGTGACAGTCCGGTGGGTCCATGGGTGGACCCGATCGGGGAGGCACTGATTCTGCGCTCTACACCTGGGGTAGAGGATGTTACCTGGTTGTTCGATCCGGCGGTGCTGTTAGATGATGACGGAAAGGGGTATATCTACTTCGGAGGCGGCGTCCCGGAAGGACAGTTCGCCGAGCCGGGCACAGCACGGGTGATGCCGCTGGGTGAGGACATGACCAGCGTGGTGGGCAGCGCGAAAGTGATTCCGGCCCCGTTCATGTTCGAGGATGCCGGAATCCATAAGTGGAACGGAGTCTACTATTATACCTACTGCTCGAACTTCTATGACGGGCAGCGGCCGGAAGGCAGCCCTCCTGCGGGAGAGATCGCCTATATGACCAGTGAGCATCCGATGGGTCCCTGGACGTATCAACACACGATCCTGAAGAATCCGGGACATTTCTTCGGCGTATCCGGGAATAACCATCATGCGGTCTTCCAGTTCCATGACAGCTGGTATATTGCTTATCACGCCCAGACCTTGTCCAAGGCCCAAGGGATTGCGAACGGCTACCGCTCCACACATTTGAACCGCCTGACTCATAATGAGGACGGTTCCATTCCGGAAATCCATGCGGATTACGAAGGTGTGCAGCAGCTTGCAGCGTTGAACCCGTATGAGCGTATTCCGGCGGCAACGATGGGCTGGAGCGCAGGGGTGAAGACAGAATACCTGGCCGAGGGCGGAGTTCAGGCCGTAACGGATGTGGAGCACGGCGGCTGGATCGGACTATCCGGGGTAGACTTCGGCAGCGGAGCCGAGTCATTCCAGGCCTCGGTCCTGAGTCTGGAAGCGGGCGGCGTGCTGGAGCTGCATCTGAATGACCCGGCAGGTCCAGTTATCGGCAAGCTGCAGGTTCCGGCGGCAGGCGGAGCGCAGGAATGGCTGGAGCTGAAGACGGTGGTCCAGGGAGCGGAGGGAGTGCATAACCTCTATCTGGTATTCACAGCAGAGAGCGGTAAGGACTTGTTCAAGCTGGCCCATTGGCAATTCACACCACAGCATAACTAACAGCAAGGAGGCGGCACATTGAATACAGCCATCATTACTAATCCAGTACTATGGGCAGATGTCCCGGATGTGGATGTGATCCGGGTCGGTCCAGTGTTCTATATGGTCAGCACCAGCATGCACTCGATGCCGGGCTGTCCGATTATGAAATCGGTGAATCTGAAGGACTGGGAGATTGTGAGTTACGTCTTTGATACCTTCGAGGACACTCCGGCCTTCCGGCTGGAGGACGGCGAAGGGATTTACGGCGGCGGTTCCTGGGCTGCCTCGCTGCGGTGCAGGAACGGAATCTATTATGTATGCTTCTCTTCCAATGATACAGACCAGTTCTACATCTACCAGACCCGGGATATCGAGCATGGACCGTGGGCGCGTTCGGTCATCCCGGATCTGCACCATGACCCGGCGCTGCTGCTGGATGAGGACGGCCGCAATTATGTGATCTACGGCAACGGGGATATCCGCATCCGGGAGCTGAACGAGGACCTGACCGGATGGATGAGCCGCGGAACGAAGCAGCTGCTGCTGGAAGGCGAGCGGCAGGGCATTATGCTGCGGATGGAAGGCTGTCATGCCCATAAGCGTGACGGGTATTATTACCTGTTCTTCATTGAATGGCCGGCAGAGGGCAACATGCGCAGACGCCAGCTATGCTACCGGTCCCGGGAGCTGCTCGGTCCTTATGAGCGCAAGGTTATTCTGGACGATAACCTGGGCTACGAGAATCGCGGTGTAGCGCAAGGCGGGCTGATCGATACTGAGGACGGCGACTGGTACGCCGTGCTGTTCCAGGATCACGGGGCAGTTGGACGTGTTCCCTGCGTATTCCCTGTGAGCTGGGAGAACGATTGGCCGGTAATCGGGGATGGCGGCAAGGCTCCGCTGAGCTTCGGGACGAAGCTGCCTGCGGATGAGCCGAAGGCGATTGTAATCAGCGATGAGTTCGACTATACGGAGAACCGGCTGGCGCTTCAGTGGCAATGGAACCATAATCCCGATAACGGGCTATGGTCGGTTACCGAGCGGCCGGGCTGTCTGCGGCTGCGTACAGGCAAGGCAGCTGATAGCGTCGTAACGGCGCGCAATACGCTGACCCAGCGGACGGAGGGTCCGGCTTGCAGTGCCGAGACGATGCTGTATCTGGGCGGCATGAACGAAGGTGACCGGGCCGGGATGGTAGCTCTTCAGTCCGGGTACGGCACGGTTGAGGTGGCCGCCGGAGCGCAGGGACAGTTCACCGTGGATATGTGTATCCAGGGTGACGACGGCGTTGAAGTGGTGGAGAGTATCCCGTTCACGGGTGAGTGTATCTGCCTCAGAGTCGATTTCAACTTCGAGGATGGTGTGGACGAGGCCCGGTTCTTCTACTCAGGGGGCGGTGAGGTCTGGCATCCCATCGGGCAGACGCTGCATATGAAATATACGCTCGATCATTTCATGGGCTACCGGATCGGCTTGTTCAATTATGCGACCCGGCAGCCCGGCGGCTATGCCGATTTCGATTATCTCCGTTATCACCGGCAGGATTAAGACCGGGTCTGGAAATGGGAAGCATATTCGCTGGGTGTCATCGATGTATGCTGCTTGAATATTCTTCCGAAATACGTCAGGCCCGTGAAGCCGACCCGGAAGGCCACCTCCTGAATCGGATACCGGCGAAGCTGGAGCAGGCGGCTGGCCTCATGCACCCGCAGCATGTTCACATATTCGATTAAGGTCTTGCCGGTGTTCTTTTTGAACAGATGACAAAAGTAGTTGGGGGTTACGCAGCAGATCCGTGCGGCCTCCTCCACGGTCAGCGGTTCATGGAAATGGTTGCTAAGGTGAATCAGCAGGGGCTGGATGCCTGTCTCCTGCCGGTCTCTTTTGGAAGGCGGTGCTGTGAACTCGGCCAGGGGATAAGCCAGACCCAGGGAAGAGAACAGGCCGCCTTTTATACATAATTCATACCCGGGACTCTTGCTCTGGTAGCTGAAAATAATCTGTTCAATGCATCCTCTGATCTGGCGGGTAACCGGCTGGTCCGCCCCATAGAAGGCAGGCAGCCTGATTTCACCGGAGAGCAGCGGCCGGATATGCTGAAGCTCAGTCAGGTCCCGTATACCGTTCAGCAATGCTTCGTTGTAGACAACCGCATACAGCTCACTGCCATCCTCTGTCGGATAGGCCGCATGAATCTGCGGACGGCTGACGAAGGCAAGCTCCCCCTGCACCAGCTCTCTGGAGTGGGGGCCGACCTGGACGCGGAAGCGGCCCTTGGTCACGAGAATCCATTCGAGATGGTCATGCCAGTGAGGCGGAATAATACTGCGGTCCGGAAAGCAGATATGAAATACATTGATGGGGAACAGGCCCTCGGGAATTTCCGTGTGCTCTTTTTTCCATGGATAAGGCTTGTCCTCGAACGCTCCACTCATCTTAATCCCTCCACACAATCGTAATATCGTATGATAGATGCGTACTTTTATGTATAGTATAGCGGCTTTGCACTCTTTATAATGTGGTTGCAACCTTATTATAGAACTGTTGGAGGGATCGCGCTATGTTTCGTGAAGAGAATGGCAGACTAATCAGAGAATATGATCATGAGAGAGTCTGGATAGAGCCTTGGGGAGAGCATTCGCTGCGTATCCGGGCTTCGTATGCGGAGATTACCGATGAGCAGTGGGCACTTCTGCCTGCTGTGCAGACGCTGAGTCATATATCGATTACCCCAGAGCGCGCGAGCATTGTGAACGGGAATATCCGGGCGGAAATAACGGACAAGGGGCAGATCTTCTTCTATAACCAGCATGGCAAGCTGCTCCTTAACGAGACGGAGGATACCTATCAGTTAAAATACGGGGGCAGAGAGCTAAGCGCCATCCCCGGCAGCAGTGACTTCTCCGTGAAGCTTCGGCTGGAAGCGGACCCGCAAGAGAAGCTGTACGGCATGGGGCAGTATCAGCATTCCTTCCTGAATCTGAAGGGCTGCTCGCTGGAGCTGACCCACCGCAACAGCCAGATCAGTATTCCGTTCGTGCTGTCCAGTGCCGGTTACGGGTTCCTGTGGCATAATCCGGCGATCGGACAAGCGCATTTCAGTCTGAATGTGACCGAATGGACAGCCCCGTCTACCAAGCAGCTGGATTATTGGATCACTGCCGGTGACTCGCCTGCCGAGATCGAGGAGGCTTATGCCAAGGCTACGGGAACCGTGCCGATGATGCCGGATTATGGCATGGGGTTCTGGCAATGTAAGCTCCGCTACCGTACGCAGGAGGAATTGCTGGAGGTGGCGAGGGAGCATAAACGGCGGGGGCTGCCGCTTGACGTCATTGTCATTGATTTCTTCCACTGGACGAATCAGGGGGACTGGCGGTTCGACCCGGAATATTGGCCTGATCCTGAGGCGATGGTGCAGGAACTGCAGGAGCTGGGCATTGAGCTGATGGTCTCGGTCTGGCCGACTGTCCAGACGGAGAGCGAGAATTATAAGGAGATGCTGGAAAAAGGGTACCTGCTGCGCTCGGACCGCGGGGTGCGGACCCAATTCCAGTTCCTCGGCCAGAACGCGATCTTCGATGCGACGAATCCGGAGGCCCGCAAATTCCTGTGGGGTCTGATTAAGCAGAATTATTATGACAAAGGGATCAAGGTCTTCTGGCTCGATGAGGCGGAGCCGGAGCTGACGGTCTATGACCATGATATCTACCGCTATCATATCGGCTCCAGCAAGCAGATCGGCAATATCTATCCGATGAAATACAGCCAGACCTTCTATGACGGCATGGCCGCTGAAGGCCAGGAGAATATTATCAATCTGGTCCGTACCGCCTGGGCGGGCAGCCAGCGCTACGGGGCGCTTGTATGGTCTGGAGACATTCACTCCAGCTTCAAGGTGCTCAGCATTCAGGTGCGGGCCGGACTGAATATGGCCGTGGCCGGGATTCCATGGTGGACCACCGACATTGGCGGCTTCCACGGCGGCAATCCGGCAGACGCCTCCTTCCGGGAGCTGATGGTCCGCTGGTTCCAGTATGGTGCGTTCTCTCCGGTATTCAGGCTGCACGGGGACCGTTCACCTTTTGTTGAGCCTACCGGAACACGGGGCGGGGGCGTATGCGGAAGCGGCTCGGATAATGAGGTGTGGAGCTACGGGGATGAGGCGTATGTCATCTTCAAGGAGTTCATGCAGATGCGGGAGCGTCTGAAGCCGTATATCCGCGGACTGATGGAGGCTGCACATGAGAAGGGCACGCCGCCTATGCGTCCATTGTTCTATGATTTCCCTCAGGACCCGGCGGCCTGGGATATCGAGGACCAGTATATGTTCGGTCCCGATCTGCTGGTCGCCCCGGTGTTGGGCGAGGGCGAACGGGCGCGCAAGGTGTACCTGCCGTCCGGCTCAGAGTGGACCCATGTCTATACCGGCACTGCCTATGCCGGCGGACAGGCTATTATGATCGACGCGCCGCTCACGCAGATTCCCTTGTTTGTGCGGGACGGTGCCGTGCTGCCTGTGCTTGGCGGGGTTGAGGAGTAAGGCGGAAATTATAAGGCAAGAAGAGTAAGGCCATTGAATACGGCTATACTCTTGCTTGCTCACAACGGTACAAGCTAAGTAGAGCAGCGATTCTCCTGATAGTGGAGGGTCGCTGCTCTACTGTGTGGACCAAATGTATGCGAAAAATCGAACACATTGGGCCGGCTTAGAGGTGCATGGCGCAAAGGTAAACATTACAGGGGTTAAAGAAACCTTGGATCAGCTTGGGCATGATGCTTTCCTGGCCTTAAGCCGGATTTAGTTGGAAATTCTCCACCTGCTGAGGAACGGAGGAGCCGTCGCCGGATAGCAGATGGAAAAACAGCACTTAATCTGCTGCAAATCAATCAGAGCAGAGGAAATGCGCGAAATTAAATGACGTTTATCCAACTATTTCCTTCAGATGCTGCGAATGATCACAATTAAGTTGCGTTTTTCCAACTATATAGATTGAACTAAAAAACTTAAGTTAAGGGAAAGTGGCGGAGGGGAATTTTGGAACTGGAGGAGCGGTAGCGACCGCCTTTGTGTTTGGATTTCTACCGCGAGGAGCGGTTTCAATCAGGAAATCCAAGCACAACAGCGGCCGGAAGTCCAAAACTTCTCTGGAGTCACGGCTAATCCTAAAACATAAAAACCAGTAGTTCAATTTATATAATTATTAATGTTACTTGAATGCGCCATTGTGGCAGCCAGTTCATGCATTCTTGAAATGTCGATTCCCCCCTACGTCTCCTTCCGAATCAGCGGTTGTTTGGAAGCCAGCCGCTCCCGGTAGGCGCGGGGAGAGAAGCCGGTCAACTGCCGGAACTGGCGGCAGAAATGCTCGACATTGGCGTAGCCGCAGAGAGCGGCGATCTCGGCGATTTTGTGCTGGCCGAAGCCCAGCTTCTCCTTGGCCAGCCTAATCCGGCATTGAATGACATCCTCCATGCAGGAGATGCCGAAGGCTGATTTGTAGATGGTCTGGAGGTAGCCGGTGCTGATGTGCAGATATCCGGCCATTGAGGATACGGTCCAGGGGTGGCCGGGATTGCTGTACAGCGTCTTGCGCAGCTCCAGCAGATTATAATACTGTGGCGTCAGCTTGTCCTGGGACGCTTCGGACAGCTTGTTGAACAAGAGGCGGAACAGGTAGTCAATGGACAGCTCCCGGTAGTCGTTCTGGAACGAGTTCTCCAGCGTCAGCAGCTGGAACAGCTGATGGCAATATCCGGGGTCGGGCAGGGAGAATGGACTGCCGAGCGGCAGGACGCTTTCGGTGATATAGGATTCATCCGCATCGAAACGGACCCAGTCGTTGACATATCTTTTGGAGCAGGCGCGGTAATAGATGTTGTGCCCTGGAGGATACAGAGCGACAGAGTGAGCGGGAAATTCCTTCAATTCACCGTCCACTTCGAACACCGCGGGAGTCTGGGTCAGGACAAGAAGCCAGGCGTCCAGTCCTTCGGGGATACTGTAGACGAAATTGGCCGGATGTGCGGCATCGTATTCCACGTAGTGAATTGTGGGCATGGGCTTCTCCTTTCTTCGGATAGATCAATTAATGGTCAGTAAATATCATTGTTAGCATGTCAGTGAATCTCTATAATTTGTAGTGGACATAAGAGTAAATTTGAAGGTTAATCGAACAGTTCGTAATTATAATTATTAGAAATTATCAATAGGAAGGAAGATTATGAATCCATGATACCACAACAAAACGAAGATCGGAAAGATATCCTTTGCTATACAAGACTGCCGCAGGAGGATATCGTGTATGCTTCGAAGCTGGCTTACAGTATGCACCTGGCTTATAAGACCGATGGGGGCCAGTATCAGGCATTGAATCATAACTCGGGTGTCCTGTTCGCCAAGGCGAAGGAGAATGAGGATGGGACGCTCCGGGCCAAAAGCCTGAAGAAGCCGTATCTTTTCTACTTGGCAGACGGGAATTTCGGCGTCATTGCTGTGCGCACCGAGGCTGACGGGGAAGCAGATGAACAAAGCAAGGGGAAGGTTCTGCTGTTCTCTTCAGCCGATCTGCTGCAATACAGTGAGATTGGACTGCTGGAGCTTAAGGCAGACACTCATGTAAGCGATGTCTCTTGCACCTACGACCCGGAGCGGAACGGTTACTTGATCCGTTGGGTAGACGGGCAGGGCCAAGGCTATGAGAATTTCACTGCTGACATCATGAGCCTTACGAATGTCTCAGCACCGGTGGAAGCGGAGCCGTTCACGCTGGAAGCTGTGCAGACTGATATCGAAGGAATCCAGCCGCGTAATAGGATCGCTGTCTCCGCCGAGATAGCCCGCAGACTCTTCTGCAAGCTTACGGTACCGGAGAACATTGCTGTCGTAGTACCGGACCGTGTGAATGCGGCATCGGTGGAGGATGTGAAGGCGATCCGGGCAACGGCCCTATACAGTGATGGAACGGAGGCTGCCAAAAGAGTCCGTTGGAACACGGATGCCATCAACTGGGACAAGGCCGGAACCTACAGCATCTCCGGGGAGATCCATCAGGATCACTTTCCATTCCCGATTGCACTTAACCGTGCGGACCCCTGCATTGCAGAGTGGAAGGGGAAATATTACTTCATTGCGACTAATGATGCGGATAAGGAACATACGTTGTATATGAGGGAAGCCGATACGATTCCTGGTCTGGTGACAGCCGAGGAAGCCTTGATCCTCGATGCCTTCACTTATGAAGAGATTGGCGGCCTGCTGTGGGCGCCGGAACTCCATATCATTGAAGAAGAGCTGTATATTTTCCATGCTGCAACACCCGGCGAGTTCTTCCATGAAGAATCACATGTGATGAAGCTGAGTCCGGGAGGCAATCCCATGAATGCTGCGGACTGGTCCAGGCCCCGCCGGGTAGTGAAGAAGGATGGAAGCTATCTGTGCGAAGCAGGCGCAACAATTTCGCTGGATATGACCGTCATCCGCTGGAACGGCCAGCTCTATGCCGCATGGTCGGAGCGCCAATTCCTGCCGGTGGATCTGGGAGCCTGGGTCTACATCGCCACGATTGACCCGCAGGAGCCGTGGAAGCTGACCAGTGATCCGGTGCTGCTGACCCGGCCGGATTACGGCTGGGCCAATAACCATACGTTCGTGGATGAAGGTCCGTTTGCTCTGTACACTGAAGACAAGCTGTACGTGACTTTTGCCAGTGCAGCGGTGGATGCCACTTATGTGGTCGGTCTGCTGACCGCAGACAAAGGGGCTGATCTGCTGGATATCAACAGCTGGACCAAGGGCAATTATCCGCTGCTGACCTCCAGAAGTGTGGCGGGGGAATATGGTCCGGGTCATAATTCCTATGTAACGGACGAGGACGGGGTGATCTGGAACGCCTACCACGCCAGACCGGGAATCGAGGGACCACGAAGCTCCGGCCTGCGGCGTGTGCATTTTGACATTGATGGTGCTCCGGTTCTGGATCTTACCGAAGAGAAGGACCTGAATCCGGGCCTGAAGCAGGTATCGATGGAAGTCATCGTAGGCTAGACTCCAGGCCCGTCTAACTCTATAATATTCCTTGACATCCGGGAACCCTTGACCATTCACTTAGGCCGGGGTTCCCTTTTTTTCAAGATTGTACTGGAGGAGTGGATGCCAATATGTACGGGATCATTATTGTTGACGATGAGCTGTTTGTCCGCAAGGGCCTGATTGGAATGATTGACTGGGCAGGCAGCGGGTTTCAGATTGTGGATGAGGCGGACAACGGGGAGGATGCGCTGGAGCTGATCCGGGCTAAGCGGCCGCAGCTCGTGATTACTGATATCCGCATGCCGGTCCTGGATGGCATCGGGCTGATTGAGGCGGTGACGGAGGAGCAGCTTGGAACGGAGTTTATCATTATCAGCGGATATAACGATTTCCGGTATGCCCAGCAGGCGGTCCGGTATGGCGTGCTGGACTATGTGCTGAAGCCGATTAATGAGCATGAAATTGTGAAAGCGCTTCATAAATTTCGCGATCAATTCACTGCGCGCAAGCAACTCCATGACCAGCTGAGCATCCATGAGGGAGAGAAGCGGCTGGAGGCGCTGATCCGGGGGGGAGCGGCGGATGAGGCGCTTGATGCCTGGGAGCAGCAGTGGATAGAGGCGGGAGCCCGCCAGTTCACCTATGTGCTGCTGGAGGTGAACAATGTGTTCCCTTGGAGCGGTCAGCCTATGCCCGGGAAGGCAGAGCTGAAGGAGGCGATCCGGCAGGCGGTGCAGCAGCTCACAGCAGAGACTCCTATTGTCTACGGACATCGGCGGTTCTTCGGCTTCATTGTGCCGGATCATTATCTGGCGAACCATAAGGGAGAGCTGCGCACCTTCCTGACAGATGGTCTGAGCCTGCTCTACCAGCTCTACCCCCTGGAGATTCAGGCGTATACGGGCGGGCCGGTAAGCTCACTCCAGGAGCTGAAGCATTCCTATACCTCGGCTAAGGAGACTGTGGAGTACAAATATGTCCGGCCTGCCCAGCCAATCCTGATGTCCTCGGATATTGCCGGTCTGTCCCTGAACTATATTCATGCCAGCAGCGAGGTGTTTCAGGCGCTGATTGAAGCGATTGAGGAGAATAAGCAGGCAGAGATGATGGATGCGATCGGTAAGCTGTTCACAGAATTTCAGGAGAAGCTGTTCTCCCGGGAAGCGATGAAGGCGGTTGCCATTCAATGCGTCCATAGTGTGTTGCATACCATACGGAGCATGGAGGGGGATGAGAAGCAGCTGGCAAGTCTTGTCCCGATGATGAATTGGACGGATCATAACATCACGCTGGCGGAGCTGAGGTCCCTGTTCGAAGCTTTTGCGCTGGAAGCGGCGGAGCGGATTCAAGGGCTGTACCAGAGCTATGGCAGCAGCGGGCTGTACCGGATCAAGTGCTACGTGGACCGGAACTTCCATGAGAATCTGAACCTCAAGCAGATCGCAGGCCAGTTCTATATGAACTCAGCCTATCTTGGCCAGGTGTTCAAGAAGAATTACGGCATGTACTTCAATGACTACCTGCTCCAGCTGCGCATCACCGAGGCCAAAAAGCTGCTGCGGCAGACCGATCTGCGAATCTATGAAATTGCCGAGCAGGTCGGCTTCAAGAATGCCGATTATTTCGTCACCCAGTTCGAGAAACTGGAGCAGAGAACGCCGACAGAGTACCGAAACCGGACGGGCAACCGTTAATGCCAGGAGGGGGCACAGCATGAAGCTGCTGAATAATATCCGGCTCAGGAATAAAATGTTTCTCGTCTATTTCCTCGGGGTCATCGCTCCGATCATTCTCACAAATGTGATCTTCTACAACACGATTACCGGAAATGTAAAGGCGCAGCGGATCAAGGACATCGATCTGGCGGTGGAGCAGATCAAGAATGAGTTCCGGCTGATCGTGGATCAGGCCGTGGGGTTATCCTCTTTTTTCTACGCGGATTACAAGACCAATGAGGTGCTTGACCGTAACTTCACACAGACCGAAGACTATGTTGAGGCCTACGACCTCTATCTGCGGTCCACCCTGAACAACTATTCTCCGTTCTCTTCCTCGCTGCAAAACAAGACCCTCTATGTGGATAACCCCACACTGCTGAATTCCGGGAATATCGGTATCCTGTCCAGGGAGATCCGGGAGAGCCTCTGGTATAAGGAATGGATGCAGGAGGCTTCCTCCCAGCCGCTGTTCGTCCGCATCGAGGATGCAGGCGGCCGGTTCCAGTCGTTCTCGCTGCTGCGGCGGATGGATTATTTCGCGGACCGGATGCTCAAGGAGAAGCTGGTGAAGATTGATTTTAAGACGATTGATCTGATGGAGGTCTTCGCTAATCTGAACGTACACGGGGATGTGTATCTGCTGGGGCCGGAGGGCCGGATTGAATATACAACTAACCGGGCCATAGACTGGCGGGGGAAGGAGCAGCAGCTGTATGCCTCACTGAAGCAGGAGCATATCATTGATTTCGAGAAGGGATATGGCAGTATCAGCTATTTGTCCGGCTGGCGGATCGTCGGTACGGTCAATGAGAAGGAGATCATCAAGGAGGTGCTGAAATCCCGCTATTTCATCCTGTGGTCGGCCTGCCTGATGATGCTTGTCCCTACCGTTATTATTCTGATCATTACCCGCTCGATCAACCTCCGGATTATTGAGATCCTGAAGCATATGAAAAAGGTTAAGACGCAGCAGTTCCAGATGATCATGCACGGGGAGTCGCGCGATGAGATCGGCCAGCTGACCCTGGAGTTCAACAGTATGATTATGCAGATTAAGGCTCTGATTAACGATGTGTATCTAACGGAGATTCAGAAGAAGTCGCTGGAGCTGGAGCGGCGGAAGGCGCAGCTTAATGCTCTGCAGAGCCAGATTAACCCGCACTTCCTGTTCAATGCGCTGGAGACGATTCGGATGCGGAGCCTGCTGAAGCAGGAGAACGAGACGGCCAAAATCATCCAGAGCATGGCGATGATCCTGCGTAGCTCATTGACCTGGAATAAGGAGTGGGTGAGCGTGGAGGAGGAGCTGGGTTTTATTCACTGTTTTCTGGATATCCAGAAATACCGGTTCGAGGATAAGCTGAGCTACCATATCGAGGTGCAGCCCGAAGCCTACGCCTGTATAGTCCCCAAGATGGTGTTCCTGCCCTTCGTGGAGAACGCCAGTATTCATGGCATCGAGCCGCTCAAAAAAGGCGGCAGCATTGAGATCCGCATCAGCGTGACGGGGGATGAGGTGGTCTTCCAAGTGTCGGACAACGGGATTGGCATGAGCAGTGAGCAGGTTGACACTCTCTACGGATACCTCGACATGGAGGGGATTATCGGCGAGCGTATCGGTATACAAAATGTAATCTACAGGGTGACCATGCTGTATGGCGGGCGCGCAGTCTTCCAGGTGGACAGCAGACCGGGGGAAGGGACACGGATTGAGCTGAGAATCCCGGCGAATCCATAGTTTACAAAGGAGAAGCCATAATTTTACGGGTAACGAAGGAATGTAAACGCTTTTATACTAAAGGAGCACTAAACCATGAATCTACAAGGGGGAGTACAGGCAATGGGTAAAAGCAAGAGAATATGGCTTCTTGCTCTGACGGCAGTCGTCTCATTATCCGTGGTGACAGCTTGCTCGGGGCCTAATAATGCCAAGAAGAATAATACAGGGACGACGGAGCCGACAAGCGCCGCTGCTACCACAGAGACCGAACCCAAGCAAGATAAGGTAACATTCAAAATCTTCAACGGGGTGGCCGGCTCGAAGGATGGAAATACCAATGAGACGACCATCGGGAAGCTGCTGGAGGATCAGACCGGTGTCAATTTCAAGCTGGAATTCGTGGTGGGCGACCTCAATACCAAGATTGGAACCATGATTGCCGCCAACGATTACCCGGATGTGCTGATTCCCGATGCCGCTATAGAGGAAGTGCTTAATGCCGGCGCATTCATCCCGCTCGATGAGCTGATCGAGAAGTACGGGCCGAACATCCAGCGTGTCTATGGCAAATCCCTGAATCAGATGCGCTCCAAGGACGGTAAAATCTATTTCCTGCCGATTGCTGCCCAGGTGAACGATTTCATTCCTGAGCCGGAAGCCGGGGCGGGATTCTGGGTTCAGCGCCGTGTGCTGGAGGAAGCAGGTTATCCGAAGATCAAGACGCTGGATCAATATATAGAGCTGATTAAGAATTACCGCGACAAGCACAAGGATGAGAATCTGACGGGGATGGTCTCTCTTACGCATGACTGGAGATTCTTCGCCACCTCCAACCCGCCGATGCATCTGATGGGTTATCCGAATGACGGCAACGTTACCGTGGATACCAATACCTGGGAAGCCAAGACCTATGCCGGTGCTGAGTCCACCAAAAAGTGGCTGAAGGCGCTGAATGACCTCAATGCTGCCGGTCTGTTCGATAAAGCCTCCTTCGTCGATAACTATGACCAGTATATCGCCAAATTAACTTCCCACAAGGTGCTCGGCTTCTTTGACTACCGCTGGCAGGTGGATAATGCGCTGAATGTGCTGAAGGACGCCGCCCGTAAAGATCCTTCCCTGGACGGTTTCAAGTACTTCCCGCTGCCGGTAACCTTCGAGGAGGGCACGCCAGATGCTTATCTTGATCCGCCAGGAGGCCTTGTAACGAACCGCGGAATCGGGATTACCGTCAGTGCCAAAGATCCGGTCCGCATCATCCAGTTCTTCGACAACATGCTGACCGAAGAGAACCAGACCCTGATGTCTTGGGGTATCAAAGGCGAGACGTATGAAGTGAATGAGAAGGGCCGCTACTACCGTACGCAGGAGCAGATCGACAAGATTGACGAGCCGTTCAGAGAGAGCTTCGGCTTCAAATACTTCAGCTGGAACTGGCCGATGTACAATGCCACCTCTACCCTGGCTGACGGAAATGCCAAGAATGTTGCCAGCCAGCCCGAGGTCTTCCAGATGACGCTGACCGACAAGGATAAGGCGATCTTAGAGAAATACGGCGTACAGACCTACAGCCAGCTGTTCGCTGAACCGGTTCCGCGTCCATACTTCCCGGCGTGGGGCTTCGCGAAGGAGCAGAATTCCCCGGAACAGCTCTGGGAAGCCAGCAAGGATGAAATGACGAAGAAATATTTCCCTAAGCTGGTGCTGACGACTCCCGATAAGTTCGATGCAGTCTGGGAGGAATACATGAAGGAATTCGGCAAGCTGGATACTGCGGGTTATGAGAAATGGACCACTGAGCAAGTCAAAGCGAAGGTAGAAATGGCGAACCAATAGCCGGAACCGGCGGGAAAGACCAGGGCTGCACCGAGGTGCTGGTCTTTCCTGCTTGCCGCTTAGACACCCGGTGCGCTGAAGGAGAGAGATACGGATGGATAAAAATACGGTACCTGCGTTATCCCGGCCGGCGGCGGATAAGGAGCCGGGCCGGATGCGGTTGTTTTTCAAAAAGCTGGACCAGCAGCGGGCCTTGGCAGTGATGTCGGTCCCTTTTCTAATCTGGCTGTTTGTATTCAAATACTTGCCCTTGTGGGGCTGGAGCATTGCCTTCCAGGATTATAAGCCGGCCAGGAAGTTCATGGAGCAGACCTGGATTGGCTTCGAGCATTTCAAATTTCTGTTCGGGGACGACCGCTTCCTCCGGGTGTTACGCAATACGCTGGCGATGAGCTCGATCAACCTGTTCTTCGGCTTCGTCACTGCGATCACCCTGGCCTTGCTGCTTAATGAAATACGCAATATTGCGTTCAAGCGTGTAGTGCAGACTGTCAGTTATTTGCCGCATTTTATCTCCTGGGTGGTAGCAGCAAGTATCATTCAGACGACGCTGTCCCCGGATGGTACCATTAACCAGCTGCTGGTGGGTCTGGGCTTCCTTGACCGCGGCAATGAAATTCTGTTCCTGGGAATCCCGGAATACTTCTGGACCATCTTCGGAGCCAGCTCCGTCTGGAAGGACATCGGCTGGAACACCATCGTCTACCTGGCCGCTATGACGACAATTGATCCCACGCAGTATGAAGCAGCAGAGATCGACGGCGCGAACCGGTTCAAGAAAATGATCTATGTCACGCTTCCGGGCATCAAGTCTGTTGTGATTGTCCTGCTCATTATGAATATCGGATATCTGCTGGAATCGGGATTCGAGCCGCAGTACCTGCTGGGTAACGGCATGAATGTGGACTATTCCGAGAACATTGACATATTCGTGCTGAAATACGGAATTGCCCAGAGTAACTTCTCCCTGTCCATCGCAGCGGGAATGTTCAAGACGGTCGTCAGCTTCATCCTGCTGTTCATGGCGAACAATGCCGCGAAGCGTATGGGCGAAGCCAGACTGTATTAATAAAGGAGGCGCAGGCATGGAAACCGCAGCTGTCCAGAAGAAAAAACGCAAGCCCCGAATAAGCTCCTCCACCGGCGACCGCTTGTTTGTCATTGGCAACTACTGCTTCATGATCGCACTAATGATCGTTACCCTGTATCCGTTCGTGAATGTCCTTGCAGTGTCGCTTAACAACGCGCAAGACTCTATCAAAGGCGGAATCTACCTGCTGCCCAGAGAATGGACGCTTGCGAATTACACTTATATTCTGAGAGAGGCCACGATTTTTCATGCGACCTTCATCTCCGTGCTGCGCACCGTGATCGGAACGGTAGTCACCGTCTTCTGCTCGGCCATGCTGGCCTACACGCTTAGCAGACAGGATTATGTGCTGCGCAAATTCATCACGGTAGCTTTTATCATGACGATGTACTTCAACGGCGGCCTGATTCCCAATTATCTGCTGATACGGGATATGGGACTGGTCGGCAGCTTCTGGGTCTACATTCTTCCGGGGATCATCGGGGTGTTCAACCTGATTATTATCCGTTCCTTCATTGAAAATCTGCCGGAGAGCATCATCGAATCGGCGAAAATTGACGGGGCGGGGGATTACCGGACCTTCTTCAGCCTCATTCTGCCGCTAACAGTGCCTGTCCTTGCCACGGTGGCGCTGTTCTCAGGGGTGTTCCAGTGGAATTCGTGGTTCGATGTGTTCCTCTACAATTCCTCGGATGAGAAGCTGAGCACCCTGCAATACGAGCTGCAGAAGATTCTGCAGAACTCCAATACCACCACCGGCACCTCTTCGCTGGACGGAATGATCCAGGGGGCTACCGGAGGCCAGCAGAATGCGGTCACGCCAATGTCCGTGCGGGCAACGATGACGATTGTAGCTTCCGTACCGATTATTATGGTGTACCCGTTCCTGCAGAAGTATTTTGTCAAAGGCATGATGGTCGGAGGGGTTAAAGGGTAGGGTATATAATTGTATATAAGAGTTCTTCCTTAGGGGTAATTATCATAGAAGGATCGTATGCCGGATGTACAAGGCCTGCGGTCTTTTCTATTAAAATATAAGAATTTATATGTTGCACACGATAACTTTCCTTCTATTTCCCGCTGAAACGGTACCATCCTTAAAAAGGACGGCAAAGCCGTTTCCACTTGGGATTGTATACATGGTTATAGCATAATAAAGTATTTTCATTTAAAATGTCCATATGACATATAAGAAAGAGGAGGATGTTCATATGGAATATCATGTTGCAATGCAAGGGAGCGATCAGGCTCCGGGTACAGCGGATCAGCCTTTCCGCTCCATCTCCCGCGCTGCGGCGCTGGCGGAGCCAGGAGATACGGTCACCGTTCATGCGGGGACATACAGGGAATGGGTGAGCCCGGCTAACGGAGGGACTGAGGATCAGAGGATTATCTATCAGGCTGCCGGAGATGGGGAGGTTGTCATCACAGGCGCTGAGCCGGTGGCAGACTGGCAGGATGAAGGAGACGGTGTCTGGAGCGCGGAGGTGCCGAACAGCCTGTTTGCTGTGCGCAATCCTTTCAAGGAGAAATTGTATGGCGACTGGCTGTTCGAAGGGGCGTTCGAGCCGCATCTGGGGGAGGTCTATCTGGACGGCAAATCGCTGTATGAATGTGATAGCGTTACCAAGCTGCGCGATCCTAAGGTTTGGCCGCAGGCCAAGTACCCGGCGGACTCTCTGCTCCAGTGGTATGCAGAAGCAGGAGCGGCTTCCACCAGGATATGGGCGAGCTTCGGGGGCAAGGACCCGCGCCGGGAGAATGTGGAGATCAGCGTTCGTCCTTATTGCTTCTGGCCGGAGCAGACGGGACGGGGTTATATAACCGTCAAGGGCTTCACACTCCGCCAGGCATCTCCTCAATGGGCACCGCCGACGGCGTTGCAGGAAGGGTTGATTGGACCCCATTGGAGCAAGGGCTGGATCATTGAGGACAACCACATCTGCGAGTCCAAATGTACAGGGGTGAGCCTGGGCAAAGAAATCTCAACCGGGCACAACGAGTGGTCAAATGGCCGGATGAAGGGCGGGACGCAGCGGGAGCAGGAGGTTATTTTCCGCGCACTCCGCCAGGATTGGCATAAGGACAACATTGGAAGTCATATCGTCCGCAATAATGTAATTCATGATTGTGAGCAGGCCGGAGTAGTCGGCCATTTGGGCGGGGCCTTCAGTCAGATTGTCCAGAACCGGATTTATAATATCCATCATAAGCGGATTTTCCACGGGGCAGAGGTCGGCGGAATCAAGCTCCATGCTTCACTGGATACCCAAATTTGCGACAATGTTATTTACAGCTCCTACCGGGCGTTATGGCTGGACTGGCAGGCACAGGGCACCCGTATCAGCCGGAACGTATTCTACGACAACCTGTCCGAGGATTTCTTCATGGAGGTCTGCCACGGTCCTTATATGGTCGATCACAACCTGTTCCTGTCGCCGATGAACTTCCGCAATATGGCCCAGGGCGGCGCGTTCGTCCATAATCTGTTCGCTGGCAGGTTCGTAGTGCGCCCTGAGCTTACCCGATACACGCCGTACCATATGCCGCATGAGACAGCCATTGCCGGGTACAGCAACTTCACGGGCGGAGATGACCGATATTATAACAATATCTTCCTGCGTGATGAGGACAAGGACAATGAGGTTGTGCCGATGACGTTCTTCGAGCATCTGCCGCTTGCCCCGAGAGAGCAGCTTAATGATAACGGTGAGAGGGTAATGGACGGTATCCCGGATAATTCCCGCTGTTATCTGCATCCTGTTGGACTGGGCGGCTATGACGAGCACCCGAATGCGCTGGATAAGCAGTGGTGGGAATACACCAAGGCAGAGATCAAAGCGATGATCGATTCCGGGAAGCCGTTCCATCCCGAACAGATGGCCCTTCCTGTAGCCATTCAAGGCAATCTGTATCTGAAAGATGCGGTGCCGGGTGCGCATGAGCGCAGCGCGAAGGTCTATGCTGACAAAGGCATTGAGATTGAGGTTGATCCGGCTTCCGGCAAGGTGCAGGTGCATATCGTGAACCCTGAGCTGCTGCGTGCAGCCGCGCCGACCGTGGTCACCACGAATCTGCTGGGCAGAAGCTATCACGCCGAGATGCGCTATGAGGAGCCGGACGGCTCACCGTACCGGTTCGACCGCGACTTCTTCGGTAAGCAACGTCCGGACTCGAATGTGACGCCTGGACCGTTTGAATTAACAGAGAATGCTGCGTTGAAAATAGTGCTGTAGAACGGAATGGTTATGGCTGAGAGCCTGTCCCTGGGGACAGGCTTTTGTGTGGTGCATGAAATGAGAAATTCTGCATGAAGTGCAACAATGGTGATGCAATAGTACAGATGGTTATAGCCGATCTCTGCCTATGAAGGTGAAGTGAGCCTACATATAATGGAAGAAGGATGAAATGATGAGAGTCGAAGGGAGATGAAGAGATGAAGACATTCAATGAAAAGTACCTAGACACCGAGGAAAACTTCAACAATGTTCATGCCTTTTTGAGAAAAATGGTACCTTTGACGGGTAAGCTTCAGACTTGGGAATTTGTCAGATTCGAGTTCTGGAACCGGTACGAAGCGCCCAAGAGTACAGATCCTAATTTCAAGGAGCATAATGCACACCTATGGAAGAATGAAGCTGGTGAGATCATAGGCTTGTTCATTTCCGAATCGGGGGGCAGCTTCTTCAGCTTAATTGTCCACCCGGATGATCCGCAGCTGGCAGGCGAGATGGTGGAATGGGCCCGGAAGGTATGGGGCGAAGGGAAAAAGAAGCTTAACACCGATTGCTATCCCTATGGTCTGGAGGTTCAGGCATTATTAGACCAAGGATTTGTGCAAGATTCTCATATCGGGAATACCCGAAGGTATGATCTTGCGGATACGGATTACACTTTGAAGCTGGAAGAAGGATTCTATATCCGCTCAATGGCGGAAGGGACAGACGAATGCGCGAAGAGTGAATTGATTGAGCAGATCTTTTCTCCCGGGAATTCCAATGTAGGGAGCATAGAGTACTGGAGAAAAGATCTAAAGTCCTATAAGGCGGAGCTTGATTTCTCGGTAGTGGATGATAAAGGGCGGCCTGTCGCCTTCTGTTTCGGATTCGTAGATCAGGATAACGAGTTCGCGGTTATAGAGACGATTGGGACCCACCCGGATTACCGGCAACGCGGCTTCGGTAAAGCGGTGGTTACCGCGTGTTTCTTGCGGCTGAAGGAGCAAGGGGTGACAACGGCCTATATCACGGGGTTTTCTGCTGAGGCTAATGCTCTATATCAATCCCTGCAGCCGGTGGAGATTATTCCAGTCCATTCGTATGTGTATGAACGTCAAATCTAGTCCGTACAGGCGTTATAAATGGATTTCCATGCTCCATATATATTTTTTCGCAGCAGGTTCCTCAGCAGGATTTAACACTTAGTTTATCGAATAAACAAAGTGTAGAGATATACATATAATCTATGAGAGGAATGAGCAGCTTTGGACATGAACCATCAGAAGTATACAATACAAGCAGCGGGATATGATCAGGAGAAAGCAGGGATTGAGCGTGGTAAGATCACGATGATCGAATATCCCTCTGCCACAGTTGGCAACACCCGGAAGGCTAGAGTATACACACCGCCCGGCTATTCCAGCACAGAGAAATATAATGTCTTGTATCTGCTGCACGGCATTGGCGGAAATGAGGACGAATGGTACACTCACGGCACGCCGCAGATTATTCTGGACAACCTGTATGCCGATCACAAGCTGAAGCCGATGATTGTTGTGCTGCCGAATGGCCGGGCGATGCAGAACGACCGGGCGGAGGGCGACATCTTTGCGCCTGACAAGTTGGAAGCCTTCGGGGCCTTTGAGTCTGATCTGCTGAACGATCTGATCCCTTATATTGAAGCGAATTATTCTGTGCTGACGGACCGGGAGCACCGTGCGCTGGCCGGGTTGTCCATGGGCGGAGGGCAATCGCTCAACATGGGTCTGAATAATCTGGACCGCTTCGCCTGGGTGGGAGCCTTCTCTGCGGCACCTAACACGAAGGAGCCGGAGATACTGGTACCCGACCCGCAAAAGGTCGCGGACGCGCTTAACCTGCTCTGGTTATCCTGCGGAGACCGGGACAGCCTGAAGTATGTCAGCGACCGCACCCATGCTTACTTCTTAGAACATAATGTGCCGCATATCTGGGTAGAAGAGCAGGGCGACCACGACTGGCCGGTCTGGAAGAACGGCTTGTACCAGTTCGCTCAGCTTATTTTCTAATGGGTGTAGGGGGCGTCCGGGAACGGGGGTCTCTTATTCTGGCCGGATGAGTCTACGGCAGAAGAAATCGCGCGGGAGTAGATGGATTTTATACACTTGCTGATGAACCAATCTCCCTCACGGGAACAGGAGTTGGATAAACGGCACTTAATTCATCGCAATTCACCTGAAGTGGGTGAAATCTCAAAATTAGTTGTGCTTTTTCCACTTGTTGCCGGGTAATCCTTAGAAAGCGGGAAATTAAGATACGTTTATCCAGTTGTTTGCCCGAGAGGTACTTGAACGGCTGGAGATGTTGGTTAGTTGGCCGGAATTGAGAGACGGAAGTTGCCAAAAAAGGCAGTCCCAAGCCATTATATAATGGCTCTGGGGCTGCCTCTTCTTTTACTTTTACAGCTTACGCAGTAACGCTCATTTGCTTATTTATTGGCAACAGCATCAGCACGCATTTTAACGATTTTGTCTGCTCTTTCCTTGTCTACGGCGAAGACATCGTTCCAGCCGAGTCCTTCGACATCGCTCTTCAGCTTGGTCCAGAGCTGGTCGAATTCGGCCTGGTCCTTGGCGAAGATCATTTTCCAGGAGGTGTTCTTGACATAATCGGAAATCTGGCTGCGTTTGTTCTTGACGTCAGAGGAATCGGAGCCAAGACTGGTGTTGATATTCGGCACGATGTCGATCATGTTATTCTTCGTATAGTACTCGGTCGGAGTAGTAGCATCATAGGTTTTCTGCCAGTCTGTAGTCAGCGCAGTCTTGTTGGCTTCAATGGTGGAAGCCCAGTAGGTGCTGTTATAGAACTCTTTGGTTTCCGGGTCGGTCACGAAATCACTCATAATCATCGAGTTGACTTTACTCTGGCCATCCTGGTAACCGCCGCCGCCGTATTCAGCAGGGACCGGGGTGTTTTCCTGGAATGCAGTCTGACCAACTTCGGTCAGCTTGAATTTGCCGTCTGCTGTCTTTTCATAGTTGAAGCCCTCAAAGCCGTTCGTGTAGTAACGCAGGCCTTCCGGTGAGGACATCCAGTCCATCAGTTCCATGATTCTTTCCGGCTCTTTCGCTTTGGAGCCGATGGCGAACACTCTGCCGTTCCCGAAGTAAGCATCACTGTTCTGGATCAGATGGGTATCGCCGATCGGAACGGCTACGTTGCCGTCACCCTGGTTGCCGCGTTCAATCGTGTTGTAGAAGCCTCTCTGCCAGGAGTACCACAGGAGCAGCACCTGCTTGTTGGTCAGCTTCTCAGATACCTTGTTCCAGTCCTGGGAAGGGGAATCCGGGTCGACGAGACCCATTTTGTTAGCGTCATAATAGAACTGCAGAATCTTCTTGTACATACTGTTGTCGTCCACGATCGGAACGATATCGCCTTTGGCATTCAATTGAATAGTTGTCGTGCCGTTCGGCTGCTCATAGCCATACCAGTTACTCAGCCACCGGACATTCTCCATGCTTCCGCCGTCCCAGTCCTTCCACAGCGTAATCGGAACAATCGGCTTGCCGTCCGGAGTCTTCGGATATTTAGCCTGCATGTCCTTCAGGGCCGTCATCAGGTCGTTCAGATTATTGAGCTTTGGAGCGCCGATTCCTTTGTAATAATCCCAAGGCATAATCGGGCTGGAGTAAGGCAGCTCTTCCGAAAAGGTCGTTGGCGAAGTATCGGCGGTGAAGGCCGGGAGAGCATAGATTTTACCGTCCGGATTCTGCTTCTCGAAGGCCACATTGAACGGCTTGAAGTGATTGTCTACATATTGGGACAGATGCTCCGTGTTCTTAATCATGTCGGTTAGATCCATAATCATGCCTGCCGGAATCAGTTCCTCGAGCTGGCTGTTCTCAATAATCAGGAGGTCACCGAGGTCACCGGATGCCGAGCGGGTCTTGTACAGCTGGTCGCCCGCTACCTGCGGAGCCAGAATGTTCAGCGTGATATTGAATTTGTCCTTAAGCAGCTTGCCATACCATCCCGTCTGCTCGCCTTGATAGTTAGCTGCGTTGTCGAATACCGTAATGGTTAGAGGTTTGCTGTGATCGATGCCATTGCTAGTGCCCGGATCGGATGACTCAGTAGGTGTTCCGGGTTCGGCCGTCCCCGCAGCAGCTCCTCCATTGTTGGAATTACCGCTGCAACCACTTAGCGCCGTTGTTACCAGTAGAATGGTCGTCCCTAGTAACAGCGCGGACTTTCTGCCCAGCTTATGATGTGTTTTCATGTGTAGCCCCCCGAATGTTTAATGTATCATAAATGGCGCTGGCGGATTAGCCTTTGACCGCACCAATTATAATTCCTTTTACAAAAAATCTCTGGAAGATCGGATATACCAGCAGAATAGGTGCGACTACGATAATGGTTACGGTCATGCGGATGGAGGTAGAGGTCTGCTTGGTCGCCAGAGTTGCCATGGCCGTTGATCCGGCATTCTGCAGATTGACCATGGTCGACAAGGAGCTTGCCTGGTTGATGTAGTTATACAGAATGAACTGTAAGCTGTAGAGCTTACTGTCCGTCACCAGCAGGAGCGTATCCTGGAAGGAGTTCCACTGGTTAACCGCCGAGAAAATGGCAACGGTTGCAAGGATCGGCTTGCTGATTGGCAGAATGATTTTGTAGAAAATCGTGAAGATTCCTGCGCCGTCAATGCTGGCCGCCTGCTGAAGCTCCTTCGGTGTTGCCTCGACGAAGGTTTTGACCAGGATAATGAAGAAGGGTGCTACTACGGACGGAAGAATATAAGCCAGGAAGTTGTCCGTCAGATGCAGCGATCTCATGGTCAGATACCAAGGGATGATCCCGGCGTTGAAGAACATCGTGATGATGGTGAAGCGGTACCAGAATTTCTTGCCCCACATGTCCTCCTGGGCGAACATAAATCCGAGGAAGGCCGAGGCGCCGACGGTCAGCAGCGTACCAATTACTGTTCTGCCGAGAGAGATCATAAAGGCATTGCCCAGACCGGGGATTTTGAACACATCGATATAATTCTGGAAATGAATCCCCTTAGGCCAGAAAATAATTTCGCCCTTGGCGCTTAGGTCGTTCGCGCTGATCGTATTGATAATGATCGAGTAGAACGGATAAACGCAGATGAATGCGAACAGTGAGAATAGGATGTAGATAATAGTGGAGATGATTTTATCGGCAGCACTGACCTGCATTTTGACCGTTTTTTTGGTGATGTCGATCTCCCGGGTGTTTGGCGTAAGACTGGTCTGGTTGTCACTCATACAATGCCCTCTCCTCTCAGCATTTTGGACAGCCCGTTCACCGAAAAGAGAAGCACCACGCTGATTACACTCTTCAGCATACTGATCGCAACGGAGACGGAATAGCTGCCGCCGCCCATGGCGAGGTTATACACATATAGATCAAGAACCTGAATAGTGTCCTTGTTAAACGCATTCTGGAACACGAAATACTGCTCCAATCCGTTATTCAGGAAGCTTGCAATCTGGAGCATCAGCAGGACGAAGTAGGTTGGCATCATGCTTGGCAATACGACGTGGCGGATAACCTGCATCCGGGTAGCCCCGTCTACATAAGCCGCTTCATATAACGATTCGTCGATGCCCATGATGGCCGCGATGTACAGAATGGCGGACCAGCCGAGTGACTTCCAGGTAGCCCAGGCCCACATCGTCCACCAGACATGCTCCGAACTCTGCAGGAACATGGTTGGAGAATCGGTCAGCCCAGTCATATGCAGGAAGCCGTTGACCATCCCCTCACTGGAGAACATGGAGAAGGCGAGGGAGTACACAAGCACCCAACTGATGAAGTTCGGCAGCGTGGTGACCGTCTGGATGAATTTGCGGAAACGGACTGCCTTGATCTCGGTCAGGAAGATGGCGAAGATCATCGGGAGCCAGGAGAAGAGGATGCCCAGTCCGCTGATGCCGAAGGTATTCCAGATGACCTGCATTAACTGGTCGATCTTGACCTGATTTTCTACTAAAGAATGGAACCATTTGAAGCCGACGAACTCAGATTGGGACAATGGGATAGGCGGGGTGTAATCAAAAAATGCATAGACCCATCCATAGAGCGGATAGTAGGCAAAGACAGCGAGTAAAAGCATAAAGGGAGAGATGTAAAGGAATTTCCGGAACGAATTGCTTCTCATGCTCTGGCTGCGCATTGTTTCACTCCTCATCATATTCTCTTTGTATGATTGCTTCCTGAAGCTAAGCCGGGGCAAGCAATCCCTGGCATCTTGTCTGTCTGTCATCCCCCTTCTTCAGTAAGCAACTCCAGTTTTGATAACGCTTTCATGTATGAAACTATAATAAGTTATCGTCTATCTTCCTACAATGACCGATCCTCACCAATTATTGATCTATTGTAAGATGAAGGAGACGCGGACGGAAAGGGCAATTGCATGGGAGAGGCAAGGGAGAAAAGCAGGAGACGCGGATGAAACGGGAGTTCATAGGAGTGGGAAGAAAGGTATATGGGAGGCTAGAGGGAAACGAAAGAGTGGTGAGGAGCATTATTGCACCAATTCATTAAATGTGGACGGATGAGCTAAATGAAGGGTATTAATACACCTGATTTCATCAAAAGCGGGCGGATCGGCCGAATGAAGGGTATTAATACACCTGAATTCATTAAATGTGGATGGATGAGCTAAATGAAGGGTATTAATACACCTGATTTCATCAAATGTGGGCAGATGAGCCGAATGAGGGGTATTAGTACACTTATTTTCAATAATGGACGGGGAGCAGCGCTTCTATGGTCTGGCAGGCAGCGGCCGTACTTACTCAGAGCCTTGTTCCAGATTTCGTACTCGCCGCTCCCTCCATTCTCTTCCGCCTCAGGCGGTGATGAAGCATTGCTTGCGGTATTCATTGGCGCTGGTTCCCGTGTATTCTCTGAATTTTTTGTAGAACCAGTCGATTTCTGAATACCCCACAGCGTCTGCAATCTCATAGATCTTCATGTCGGTCGTTTCCAGCAGCAGCTTGGCCTTCTCCATCCGCTGGCGCAGGAGGTATTCGTTGAAGGACATATTTTCCTGCTGCTTGAACTTCTGTCCGAGATAGGCGCAATTGAAGTTCAAGGAGTCGGAAATCTGCTTGAGCGTAATATTACGATGGAGCTGCTCATCCACGTATTGCTTGATCGTACTGACAATTGGAGACGGGGAGGGCTGCTCTTTTTGAAGGGTGAACTCCGGATAATCCTGCTCCGCAGCAGCCGGTCTGCCGGCCGGAGCCAGCGCCCGTCTAACCGCCTCCAGGCTCCTGCCCAGCTCAGCGGGGTCTACTGGATCAGTCAAGTAATCGCTTACATTATAGAGTAAGGCTTGGCGTGCCAACCCGAAATCCCCGCTGCCCCCGAGCAGGATAATCGGAACGGAGCTACCCTGCCTGATCTGCTCACAGACTCTCATGCCCGGCGTATGGGCGTCCCTAATATTCAGAAGAACCAGTGAAATTCCCTCGCTGCGGATCAGCCGCAGAATATCGGATGAATAATCAGCATGCGCATGAATGATGAAATTCTTAAGTCTGCTCCCTGCCATATAAGAAGCGATCTCCCGCACCTGACGGTTTCGCTCTACACATAAGATTCTGTACAACCTGATGACCCCGCTTTCAGAGAGAAGTTAAGCTTCCTTCATTCATTATGTGCAACAGAGCCGGGCGCTACAATGTGCAATTCTTGCACCAGGCTCCATTTGTTTACCTGATCGAAATCCGGTTGCCCGGTGGATAAGGACTTGCGGACCCGACCTATAATTTGACAGGTGAACACCTGAAGTTAGACGGGTTGCTGCCTGAAAATGTAAGCGCTAAACTTTCGAGGTAAGTCATTCATACTTGGGGGGACAGATCATGCGGGCAAAAAAAGTAATGTCAGTATTCATTAGTATGTTGTTATTAGCTGCAACGACGGCTTGCGGCGGAGGAGCAGGGAACGGCGGGAACGCCGGAGGGGGAGCATCAGCCCAGCCGGCGGCAGCTACGGAGGCTCCGGCAGCTGAGGCCACTGCGGACGCTACACCAACTGCGGAGCCGAGCAATGCTACACCGGAAAAGGATTTCGATATGGGCGGCAGAACGATTAAGATTGTCTCTTGGTGGGATATGAAGATTCCCGAGGATAACCCGGATAATATTCAGCGTTCTAAGAATCTGAAGGCATTGATGGCCAAGCATAATTTCAAGGTTGAATATGTAGCGCTGGATTTCGGTGAATACCAGAAGAAGGTAGTGGCTTCACTGGTCGCCGGTGAACCGCTTGGTGATATTGTCAGAATGGGCAAGGGCTATATGATTCCGGTGCTGACGAAGCAGGATATGTTCTGGCCGGTTGACGAGTATACCAAGAATGAGAATGCCTTCAATCAGCGGATGACTACAGAATTCTCGCAATATGAAGGCCGGGGCTATGGCTTCTCGGAGAATGCGGGCAACCTGATCAGCGGGGTATTCTATAACCGCACACTGATGAAGAAGCTGGGCATGAAGCCGCTCCAGGAATATGTGAACGAGGATAACTGGAACTGGGAGACCTTCACTCAAGTCGCCAAAGAAGCGAACAAGGATACAGATAACAACGGGAAACTTGATGTATGGGGCTTGGCCTCAGGCGGGTTCCTGGAAATGGCGATGGCCTCCAACGAGACCGATCTGACCATTGAGGACAAACAGAATCTGGATGATCCTAAGCTGCTGGAGGTCTTCAAGTTCATCGCTAAGCTGGGAGCTGAGAAGGTAGCGCGGCCGACCGAAGGCGGGGACTGGCAGGAACCGGCGCAGTTCTTCCGCCAGGGGAACACGCTGATGTATGCGGGAGCAGATTATGAGGCGAATGGCTTCAAGACGGATATGAAGGATTATGATATCGGCTTTGTTCCTTTTCCAAAAGGACCTAATGCTACCGAATACCATAGTGTGGAATCCAATGTCCAGTTCCTGACCATTCCGAAGAAGGCCGAGAATCCGGACCAGCTGATGTATATCTGGGAGAAGATCAACGATATCGAGTCCATCTACGATTATCCGAAGCAGGCTTCCCTGGAGAGCACGTATGACAACGAGGACGATATCAACAATGCCAAGCTGGTCGAAGGCGGTATGCTGCTTACGAACCATAACACCTTCTCGACCATGCCGTACTACGAGATGATTGACGAACTGAAGAAGGGAACCTCGGCATCTACTGTCATTCAGAAGTACAAGGCGAAGGTTCAGGCTTCTGTAGACGCGGTCTACAAAAAATAAACGGATACCCGCATGGAACAACAGTCCCCCGCGGACTGTTGTTCCCATTCTTGCGGCAATTATATGCTGGAACTTGAAATACACCAACTTATGATCCATCGCTTAAGGGGAGGAGTACGATTGAATATTCGAATCAGGAACATAGCAGTTATATTGGTTGTTGTCCTGCTGGCCGGGACGATCTGGATATTTAATTCCCCGGGGCAGCCTGTGCATTCCGACTCTCCTGCAGTAGGCAAGTTCACGGCAGCCGCACAGGAAGCCGAAGAAGGCAGCTATGAAGCCTATCTGAAGCAACACGGGGATGCCCCGCGCCCTGACCGGGAGATCCGCATCGAAGGGGAGAGCTATTCCCCAGGCAGCGGAGATGCCTTCGAGGTGAAGCAGCAATTCGAGGGGCTTGACGGAACAGCAGTCATTACCCCGGAATCGGGAACCATCTCCTGGGAGGTGCCGGTTCCGGAATCCGGGCTGTATAACATCCGGGTTCATTATTATCCGGTGGAAGGTAAAAGCTCGTCGATTGAGCGTTCCTTATCTATCAACCGGGAGGTACCGTTCAAGGGAGCGGATACCTTGCTCTTCGACCGGGTCTGGGGGAACCGTGAAGAGGTCATTAAGCAGGATGACCGCGGCAACGATTTGCGCCCCAGACAGGTGGAGCAGCCGGTGTGGCAGTCCACGGTCATAGCGGACAGTGAAGGCTTCTATGAGGAGCCCTATGCCTTCTACCTGGAGCAGGGGAACCAGACCCTGTCGCTGACCGCACTCCGTGAGCCGATGGCTATTGATTATATTGAGCTGTTCCAGGACCGGACAGTGCAGTCTTATGCAGAGGCTAAGCAGCAGTATGAGACTAAGGGCCTTCAGCCGGTAAAAGAGCCATATATCGAGGTCCAGGCCGAAGCGGCATCCGCTAAATCCTCGCCTACCCTATACCCGTTATCCGACCGCTCCAGCCCGGCAGTGGTTCCTTATGCAGTCTCAAATTTAAGGATCAACACTATCGGCGGGGTGAACTGGAAGCTTCCGGGGCAATGGATCGAATGGGAGATTGATGTCCCTGAAGAAGGTCTGTACCGGATAGCGCTCAAGGAGAAGCAGAATCAGCTCCGGGGCGTCTATGCCAACCGCAGCCTGACCATTGACGGTGAATATCCGTTCACCGAGATGAAGCAGATCCGCTTCAATTACTCTCCCGGCTGGCAGATGAATGTACTCGGCGGGGAAGATCCTTATCTGTTCCATCTTACAGAAGGGAAGCACAAGCTGAGGCTGACCGTGACCCTGGGCGATATCGCACCGCTGGTCCGCACCATCCAGTCCAGTGTCCTGACTTTGAATGAAATGTACCGCAATATTCTGGCGATTACCTCCAATAACCCGGATAAGTTCCGCGACTATCAGCTGGAGAAGCGGATACCGGACATGACCAAGGTATTCCGGGAGCAGGCGGAGATTATCCGCAGTGTCGGTGAATATCTGGAGCAGGCCACCGGAGAACGCAGCGACAAGGTATCAGTCCTGTACTCGATGGTCACCCAGCTGGAAGATATGGCTAAGCACCCGGACACGGTAGCCAAACGGCTGGTCTCCTTCAAGACGAATGTCGGCGGTCTGGGAACCTGGATTCTTAGCGTGCGGGAACAGCCGCTGACACTGGATTCGCTGGTGGTCTCGGCGCCGGATAAGCCGCTTCCGTCTGCGCAGGCGACCTTCTTCCAGAAGCTAAAGCATGAGCTGAGAGCCTATGGTGCCTCGTATACCGAAGACTACGACAGTATCGGTAATGTGACGAAGAACCAGAAGGCGATTACGGTCTGGATTTCGACTGGCCGGGATCAGGCTCAAGTGATGAAGAGCATGATTGACGATACCTTCACACCGGATACGGGCATCTCCGTGGCGCTGCGGCTGGTACCTCCGAACATTCTGCTGCCGGCAACCCTGGCGGGAGAAGGGCCGGATGTAGCCATGCAGATCGGTGAGGACCTTCCAGTGAACTATGCGATGCGCAAAGCATCGGCCGATCTGTCCCAGTTCGCCGATTTCAAAGAAGTGGCTGACCGGTTCCGGGACAGTGCGCTCACCCCGTATAAGTACAGCGGAAGCGTCTACGGGCTGCCTGAGCAGCAGATCTTCCCGATGCTCTTTTACCGGAAGGATATTCTGCAGGAGCTTGGCCTGGAGCCGCCTACTACGTGGGAGGAAGTCTACAATGTGGTCTCTGTTCTGCAGAGACATAATCTGGAGTTCTATCTTCCGCTGGAGGATACACTGAACAACGCGACGCTGGTGCCCAATGCGGCCTTCACCATGCTGCTCTATCAGAACGGCGGGCAGTTGTATACGGATGATCAGAAGCGAAGCGCGCTGAACTCGGAGACCTCCATGAGTGAATTTAACAAGTGGACCCAGTTCTATACCAATTACAAGTTCCCGGTGAAGGTGGACTTTCCGAACCGCTTCCGTACAGGCGAGATCCCGATCGGGATTGCCGATTATACCATCTATAACAGCCTGACGGTAATGGCGCCGGAAATCCGCAATTTGTGGGAATTCACGGTGGTGCCGGGAACGAAGCAGGCGGACGGCACGGTGGACCATAGCGTAGCCAGCCATACAACCGGTGTCATGCTGCTGGAGAATGCCAAGGACAAGGATTCGTCCTGGGAATTCATGAAGTGGTGGACAGACAAGGACACCCAGGTCCAGTACGGCCGGGAAATGGAAGGGCTTATGGGAGCAGCGGCACGTTATCCGACCGCGAACATTGAAGCGCTGGAGGAACTGCCGTGGCCGGTGAAGGATTACAAGGAGCTGGAGAGCCAGTGGCAATGGGTGAAAGGTAACCCTCAGGTTCCGGGCGGCTACTTCACAGGCCGGCATCTGGATAATGCGTTCCGCAAGGTGGTCAACGGGAAGGTGAATCCGCGTGAAGCCCTGTCGGATTATCTGATCTACATTAACGATGAAATTCAGATCAAACGGAAGGAATTCAAACTTCCGTATTAGGTTGGAGGCTGCAAGCTGATGGTACAAATACACAATACCACTGAACCAGCCTTGCAAGGGCTGGCTGGCGGTCCGATCAAGGAATCCCGCCTGGCGCAATTATGGAAAGATATCAAGAAGAGCAAGCATTATTATTTCATGATGAGTCCTTATATGATCATCTTCTTCCTGTTCACGGTGATCCCGGTGGTCGTCTCCTTCGGGCTGAGCTTCTTCTACTTCAACATGCTGGAGACGCCGAGATTCATAGGCTGGGAGAACTATTCCAGGCTGCTGTTGGGCGATGATGTGTTCATGATTGCGCTGAAGAACACCTTTCTGTTCGCTGTCATCACAGGCCCGTTAAGCTATATTGCCTGCTTCCTGTTCGCCTGGCTGATCAATGAGCTGTCGCCCTTTGTCCGGTCGCTGATGACGCTGGTCTTCTATGCGCCGTCGATCTCGGGCAATGTGTTCTTTATCTGGCTGATTGTCTTCTCAGGGGACAGCTATGGTTATCTCAACGGCTTCCTGATGAAGATCGGGGTGCTGCTGGAGCCGGTCATATGGCTGCAGAATGAGAAATACATTCTTCCCATCATCATTATTGTGCAGCTCTGGCTGAGTCTCGGCACAAGCTTCCTGGCGTTCATCGCCGGACTTCAGACCGTGGACCAGACGCTGTTCGAGGCGGGAGCGATGGACGGGATCAGGAACCGCTGGCAGGAGCTGTGGTTCATTACATTGCCGTCCATGCGTCCGCAGCTGATGTTCGGCGCGGTCATGCAGATTACCGCCTCCTTCGCGGTGGCCGAGGTCTCTATTGCGCTTGCGGGCTTCCCAAGTGTCAACTATGCGGGACATACGGTGGTAACGCATCTGATGGATTACGGGACACTGCGCTTTGAGATGGGCTATGCCTCGGCGATTGCCACCATTCTCTTCGCGATTATGCTCGGAACCAATATGATGACCCAGAAGCTGCTCAGAAAGGTGGGTGAATGACCCTGTATTCAAGAGTGATAGGGGCATTTCGCCCTCAAAAAAGACTGAACCGTTCCTTTGCTGTCAGCTTTATGCTCTTCGGCCTGCTGCTGGGCTTCGGCGCGTTCATGGTTCTTCCGCTGATCTATACGGTGAACAATGCCTTCAAGCCGCTGGATGAGCTGTTCATCTTCCCGCCGAGATTCCTGGTGCGGAACCCGACGCTGGAGAACTTCACCGATCTGATGGTGATCATGGGCAATTCCTGGGTGCCGTTCACCAGATACATTGCGAACACACTGCTGATCACACTGGTAGGAACCGCAGGTCATATCCTGCTGGCGTCGGCAGCGGCGTATCCGCTGGCCAAGTTCAAATTCCCGGGCTCAAGCATTCTGTTCAAAATTGTAGTGCTGTCCCTGATGTTCTCGCCGCATGTTACGGCAATACCGAACTATCTGGTCATGTCACAGCTGGGGTGGATCAACACCCAAGCGGCGATTATCGTGCCGTCACTGGCCTTTTCACTAGGTTTGTTCCTGATGAAGCAGTTCATGGAGCAGATCCCGGATGCGCTGATTGAGGCGGCCAAAATCGACGGTGCGAACGAGTACCGCGTGTTCTGGCAAATCGTAATGCCGAATGTAAAGCCGGCCTGGCTGACGCTGATGATTCTGCAATTTCCGGCGCTGTGGGGCACAGATGGAGGAAGCTTCATCTACAGTGAGAACCTGAAGACGCTTCACTACGCACTTAGCCAGGTCATCCAGGGCGGGATTGCGCGTGCCGGAGTCGGAGCGGCAGTTGCGCTGCTGCTGATGACCGTGCCGATTCTGTTGTTCATTATTTCACAGAGCAGTGTCATCCAGACGATGGCTACATCCGGTATGAAAGAGTAGATAGGAGGAACGGTGACAATGGTCGCAAGGATAAAGAAACTGAGAACCGGCCTGCTGGCCTTGTGCTGCCTGGTCAGTCTGGGGCTTGGCGGAGAGCTGGCCCTGGCAGAGAGCGCAGCCCCTTCCTACAATTATTCATACTGGGGGAATGCGGTGGCGGCTCCGTCCGCCTACGAGGCTACTACGCTCATCACGGGTGCCAGCTCCGGTGCGGGCCCATTCAATAATCCGCAGGATATTCAGGTTACGGCGGACCAGCAGATCTATGTTCTGGATAGCGGCAATAACCGGTTTGTCATACTGGATCAGGACTATAAATCCGTCAAGACGGTAGATGCATTCCAGTTCAAGGGGAAGGCGGAGAAGTTCAACAATCCGCAGGGCATCTATGTGACGCAGCAGAAGGAAGTATATGTCGCGGATACGGGCAATAAGCGTATCGTCCATCTCGACAGCAGCTTCAAGACTGTGGGGATCATTGAAGCCCCGAAGTCCGAGTTATTGCAGGCGAACTTTGAATTTCAGCCAGTCCGTGTTGCTGTAGACAAGGCGGACCGTATCTATGTGATGTCGGCCGGCGTCTTCGACGGATTCATGGAATTCGGGGCGGATGGTGTGTTCAAATCGTTCATTGGCGCGAACCGGGTGCATGTCGATGCGGTGGAGTATTTCTGGAAATCAATCTCCACCAAGGCGCAGCGCGAGCAGATGGTCATGTATACACCAACCGAGTTCACGAATCTGGACATTAATGACGAAGGCTTTCTGTACGCTACCAACGGTGACGACTACGGGGACCCGATTAAGAAGCTGAACGCACAGGGTGCGGATATTCTGCGGAGAGAGGGTTATTACAAGCCCAGCGGCGATCTGCTCTACTCCACGCGCTCAGGCGGTGCCCCGCGGCTCGTGGATATTGATGTGAGCGACAGTGAAATATACGCGGTGCTGGATGCCAGCCGGGGCCGGGTGTTCACGTACAACGGGGACGGCTATCTGCTGTACATTTTTGGCGGAATCGGTAACCGTCTGGGCGAATTCAACACTCCGGTTGCCATTGAGCACAGCGGTGACGATATTCTGGTGCTGGACCAGGTGCTGGGTGAAATCACGGTATTCCAGACCACAGAGTACGGAAGAACGCTGAACAGTGCTGTGCGCAGCTACTATAACGGTGATGAGGCGATGGCCTCCCGGGAGTTCAGTAAGGTCGTCAACTTGAATGCGAATATGGAGTATGCCTATGCGGGTATAGGCAAGGCGTATCTGCGGCAAGGCGAGTATAAGGAGTCGGCGGAGTATTTCGAGCGCAGTATGGACCGGACCAACTATTCCAAAGCGTTCCTGCTCTACCGTAAGGAAGTGCTTCGCGGACATTTCTCCACCATTATGACGGCTCTGATCGCACTTGTAGTCCTATGGCAGGGCCTGAGAATGTACCGGAAAATGAAGGCCAGAAAGAAGGTGGAGCTCCATTGAACAGAGAAGCGCTGCAACATCCGCTGTATGTGATGGTTCATCCGTTCAACGGATACTGGGACCTCAAATATGAACGCAGTCAAAAAACCAGTCTGATCATCTCCTTCGGCATTCTGTTTATGCTGATTCTGACGAATGTGCTGGGCGATCAATACAGCGGGTTCCTGGTAAACATGAATAATCCGCGGTATCTGAACAGCCTGCTGGAAGCGGTCTATGTGCTGGTTCCTGTTCTGTTCTGGTGTGTGGCGAACTGGTCGCTGACCACGCTGATGGACGGGGAAGGGAAGTTCGTGGAGATTTTTATTACCACCTGCTTCGCACTGCTTCCGATCGTGCTGATTAATTTCCCCTGGATCTGGATCAGCAATTTAATCTCAGCCCAGGAGAGCTCTTTTTATTACTTTTTCAAAAACTTTGCTTTTCTCTGGTCGGGACTGCTGATGTATGTGGGCATTATGACCGTTCATCAGTTCTCCCCGTCCAAAACGATCGGGACGATTCTGCTGACGCTGCTCGCTATGGCCTTCATGGCTTTCCTGACCCTGCTGTTCTTCAGTCTGGTTCAGCAGATGATTGCATTCGTCTCGACCATATACCAAGAAATTGTCTTGAGGAGATAGGAGGAGGACCGGGAATGAGGAAGCCGTTAATCATGCTGCTCTCGATTCTCTTCAGTATGAGTGTGCTGGCCGGCTGTTCGGCGTCAAGTTCAGGCAGCCAGGCCAGCGGGCATGAACCGAATCTTGAAGTGTCCTTTACGGAAGGGAGCGCGCTGAAATCTGCCTTTACCGATACTGGGGTGAGCGGGATGACAGGTGTGCTCGAGAACGCGCAGCTCCGGCTGTTCATGGACGAAGCTACCGGAGGGATCGCCGTCAAGAATCTGTCGGACGGGACGGTCTGGTACAGCAACCCGCTGGACCGTGAGGCGGATGCCAAGGCCAGCGGGGATAATAAAGACCTGCTGTCCGCGCAGCTCAAGCTGGATTTCTATAACAACCTGGGTCAGGTAAGCTCTGTCAACTCATATACGGACAGCGTGGCCCATAAGCAAATGAAGATGGAACTGACGCCGGAGGGCGTCAAGGTCTTTTACCAGTTCGGAACGACCGCTGCAACAGCGGAGGACCTGCCGATGAAGATGGGTAAGGAGCGGTTCGAGGAGAAGATCATGAGCAAGATGGATAAGACCGGGCAGCGGACGATGAAAATTGCCTATACCTTCGATGAGGAGAACGGGGTATATACGCGAAACGATGAAGCGCTGAAGGGGCTTCAGCTGGAGCGGACGCTGAAGGGCTTCGAGAAGGCGGGATATACCGAGGAGGATCTGCAGCAGGATATCGCCGAGAACAACCTCAGCCAGTCTAAGCCAGAGCCGCGTATTTTCCAGCTCGCCATTGAATATGCCCTGGACGGGGACCAGCTGGTCGTCAAGGTTCCGGTAGCGGATATCCGTTATCCTGCGGATTATCCTGTGAATGACATCTCCCTGCTGAGCTTCCTGGGTGCCGGAGGGAGCATGGATTCCGGGTCCATCCTGGTGCCGGACGGCTCAGGAGCGCTGATTCATTTCAATAACGGCAAGATCCGTTATCCCGCATACAAGCAGGCGGTGTATGGCGTGGACGGGACGATGGAGACCACGGATGCCTATGCGCAGCAGCAGGAGATCAAGCTGCCGGTGTTCGGCCTGATCCGGGAGGAAGGCGCCATGCTGGGCATTATTGAACAAGGTGCTTCTCTGGCCACCATCAATGCGGATACCAGCGGCAGATTGAATGGATACAATTACGTGTATCCGAGCTTTACCCTGATTGCCAAGGGGGATCTTACCCTGACGTCAAGCGACCAGAACCGCACCCTGCCGAAATTCCAGCAGGAGCCGCCTAAGACAGATTACGTCGTCCGTTATGCATTCCTGAGCGGAGAGGAAGCTTCCTATCCGGGCATGGCGCGTTATTACCAGAGCTATCTGGCTGAGCATGGTGGACTGCCTGAGGCGCAGCCGGCAGCTTCTGCAGAAGCTTCTGTGAATACGCCGTTCTATTTGGAATTGGTGGGCGGAATCACGAAGACCAAGCATGTCCTGGGCATTCCTTATCAATCGCTGGAGGCACTGACCACCTTCGAGCAAGCCGAGAGCATTCTGGAGCAGATGAAGCAGCGCGGCATTGATAATATCAAGCTGAAATATGCCGGCTGGTTCAACCGGGGCCTGGATCACAAGGTGCCGGACCGGCTGTCGGTGGATAAGGCTATCGGCGGCAGCAAGGGGCTGAACCGGCTGGCAGCATACGCCAAGGAGCAAGATATTGAGCTCTTCCCTGACGTGGCTCTGCTGCGGGCGAATCAGACCTCAGGCTTCCGGATTAACCAGAAGGCTTCACGGATGCTCAGTGAGATTCCGGCAGCCGTCTATCCGTACAATATGGCCTTGAACCGGCGGGACCGTTCCTTCACCCCTGCTTATATTATTTCCCCAAGCAGGGTCGGCGGATATGTTGATGCCACGCTGAAGGAGATTGCGCCGTTTCAGACCGGCGGCATCTCCCTGAGGGATATGGCCGATCAATTGAACAGCGATTTCCGTAAAAATCAAGAAATTGACCGGTCTGCGTCCGAGCAGATATCGGTCCAGTCGCTGGAGAAGATCACCGGAGCGTCCATGCGCATTCTCGCGGACGGCGGGAATGCCTACGCCCTTCCGTATCTCTCTGACATTACGGATGCTCCGGTGTCCAGCAGCCGGTTCAAGCTGGAGGATGAGGAGATTCCGTTCTATCCGATGGTGGTGCGGGGATATGTGAATTACACCGGCAAGCCGTTTAACCTGTCCACGTACACGAATCCAAGGCAATATATCCTGAAGAGCCTGGAGTATGGCTCCGGCCTCTATTATGAATGGATGCATGCGCCTAATTACAAGGTGAAGGATACCGACTTCGATAACCTGTATGCGGTCCATTATGAGCAGTGGATCGACCAGGCGGCTGAGATGTACACCGAAGTGAACGGAGTGATGAAGAACGTTCAGAATCAACGGCTGACCGGTCATGAGAAGCTGGCAGACGGTGTCTATAAAAGCACTTACGGTAACGGGATGTCTGTCATCGTCAACTACAATAAGACCGCAGTCCTTGCAGAGGGCCGGACGGTTGAGGCCGAAAGCTATATTACGGGTGGTGAGCAATCTTGAAATCCATACTTAGACTGGACCGCAGATCCTACAATGAGCAAAAGGCATTAATGGGCTTCTTTTATGTGCTGCCCTGGCTGCTGGGGTTCATCTTCTTCTTCCTGATTCCGTTGTTGTCTTCGCTGCGCTACAGCTTAAGCTCGGTGCAGGCCAACTCCGACGGACTGATTGTTCATTTCAGCGGCTTCCAGAATTATGTTGAAGCGCTGACGGTGAATACCGAATTCAACCGCTCGCTGGCCGATGCCATTATGAATATGGTCATCAATGTGCCGCTGATCGTTATCTTCAGCTTGTTTCTGGCGGTGCTGCTGAATCAGAAATTCATCGGCCGATCGCTGGCCCGCTCGATCTTCTTCCTGCCTGTCATTCTGGCCTCCGGGGTCATTCTGAGCCTGGAGAGCACCAGCCTGATTCAAGCGGTCAACGATCAGAATGCCGGTGCGGGGGCGATTCAGGGACTGGGCACCTTCGAGCTGGAGGGGCTGATGCTGGACGCGGGCTTAAGCGAATGGGTAGTGAACTATCTGACCAGCGCTGTGGGCCGCATCTACAGTATTGTGAGCCAGTCCGGCGTACAGATTCTGATTTTCCTGGCCGGCATCCAGACCATCTCGCCGCAGCTGTATGAGGCGTCCAAGATGGAAGGGGCAACCGGCTATGAGGCCTTCTGGAAAATCACTTTTCCGATGGTCAGCCCGCTCATTCTGGTGAATTCCATCTATACAATTATCGATTCCTTCTCGAATAACGCCATGACGGACCTGATCCGGGAGACCGGCTTCACCCAGTTCAACTTCGGTCTAAGCTCTGCGATGGCCTGGCTGTACTTCGCCGCAGTGGCCTTAATTCTGGCCGTCAGCAGCTATCTGATCTCGAAGAAGGTCTTCTACTATGATTAAAGGGAGGATGGGACTAATGCATGCGACCCGCTTACTGTCGCTCGAACACTGGAAGAAATGGATATGGTCCTTCGTGCGGCTGACGCTCATTGCAGGCCTGTCGTTCGTAATCCTCTATCCGGTGCTCCAGAAGATATCCACGGCCTTCAAGGCCAAGAGCGATCTGTATTCGCCGATTGTCGTCTGGCTTCCTGAGAATTACACGCTTGACAATTTCGTCAAAGCGATTGGTATTATGGATTACTGGCAGGCCTTGCTGAATACCTTCAGCCTGTCAGCGCTGACTACGATCTTAACCGCCATCTCCTGCGCGCTTGCAGGGTATGGCTTCGCCCGGCTAAAGTTCAAGGGAAGCCAGCTATTGTTCGCCGGAGTCATATTGACTATTCTGGTCCCGCCGATCACAATTCTGATTCCGGTCTACCTGAATTTGAAGGATTTCAGCCTGATGGGGCTGATTCCGCTCTTAACCGGTGGCAAATCGGTGAATCTGCTCAACACCTACTGGCCGTTTATTCTAACCTCTGCTACGGCGAACTCGCTGAAGGCGGGGCTGTACATTTTCATCTTCCGGCAGTTCTTCCGGGGCATTCCCAAAGAGGTGGAGGAAGCGGCTTACATCGACGGGGCCGGGGTCGGCAAGACCTTCTACCGGATTATGCTGCCTAATGCGATACCGTCTATTGTTACGGTGCTGCTCTTCTCGTTTGTGTGGCAGTGGAACGACAGCTTCTTCACCACGACCTATCTGACATCCAGCAAGGTTATGGCGACACAGCTCGGCTCGCTGCCGTATAATCTGCAGATTCTGCTGGAGGACGGCGCCAATTCCAAGGCCGATCCGTTCTATCTCAGCATGGTTCAGGATACAGGGATTCTGCTGGCGATTCTGCCGCTGATCATTATCTACCTGTTCGTGCAGCGGTATTTCGTGGAGAGTATTGAACGTACAGGGATTGTGGGTTAACCGAAGAAGGAGGATGACAGTGCGCCAAAATAATAGAACAAGCACTCCGGCCAGACTGGCCCGGAGTATAGTCTTCGCAGCCGCGCTTCTATGGTTATCCGGTTGCTCCGCTTCTGGCGGGGACGCGGCTCCGGCTGCCCCCTCGACGGGGCCGCAGGAGAGCGCAGCGTCATCCCCGGCCGCTTCACCCGCAGGGACTCCGGCAGCATCTGCTACAGCTTCGCCTGAAGCTGCGGCGGATGCTCCGGTGCAGCAGGAGGCCGTGCCGCTGGCGGCAGCCTATGCGGATTACTTCCCCATAGGCGCTGCGGTGGAGCCGGACCAGACAGAAGGAGCGACGGCAGAGCTGCTGAAGCGCCATGTGAACTGGCTCGTGGCCGAGAATGCCATGAAGCCGGATGCGATTGCACCGGCTGAGGGCACCTTCACCTGGGAACGGGCGGACCGGATCGTCGCCTTCGCGAAGGCGAACGGCATGGGGCTGCGCTTCCACACCCTGGTGTGGCACAGCCAGACCCCGGAGTGGTTCTTCCGCGATGAAGCCGGTCAGGCGATGGCGGATGAGACCGATGCAGCAAGACGCGAAGCGAACAAGAAGCTGCTGCTGAAGCGACTCGATAGCTATATCACCGCTGTTGTCAGCCGTTACAAGGACGATATCTCCTCCTGGGATGTAGTGAATGAGGTGATTGAGCCTAACGACCCTGACGGTATGCGGGCCAGCGACTGGTACAAGATTACCGGCACCGGATTCATTGAGACCGCCTTCCGGGCAGCCCGCAAGGCTGGAGGACCGGAGCTTAAGCTGTACATTAATGATTACGGCACAGAGAGTCCGGAGAAGCGGGACCGGCTCTACGAGCTGGTGAAGGGTATGCTGGCGAAGGGAGTGCCGATTGACGGCGTTGGTCACCAGACCCATATTAATCTGGAGTATCCTTCGGTGGAGAGCATTATCGAGTCTATGGAGAAGTTCCATGCCCTGGGCCTGGATAATCAGATCACAGAGCTGGATATGAGCCTGTATGTCTATAATGATCTCAGCGATGTCGGCCCTGTAGTTCCCGAGGATATCCTGCAGCGGCAGGCCGCACGGTACGGCGAGATATTCGCTGCTCTAAGAGACCGGAAGGAGCTGTTAAGCGGGGTCATGTTCTGGGGCATTGCGGATGATCATACCTGGCTGAGCACCTTTCCAACCGAGCGGACCGAGGCGCCGATGCTGTTCGACCGGCAGCATCAGCCCAAACCGGCCTTCCAGGCGGTCACCGATTTCTAAAAATATAAGAATTAATATGTTGTACAAGATAACTTATCCTTCTATTTCCCGCTGAAACGGTACCGTCCTTAAAAAGGACGGCAAAGCCGTTTTCACTTGATTGGTAAAGAACGGGTAAGCCAAACAAGAATTGCACCTTACAATTCCTTTATTTTTGCCGGGATAATATAATATTCTGGTAGTAATAATCTTGCAAAGTGAGGTTGCAACTGGTGCCCAAAACAATCAAGAACATGATGGCCTGGACTGTCGCTGCATGCATGGCCGTACAACTGTTGACCGCTTGTGAGAGGGGCGATAGCCTTGCGGAGCGTTCTCCGGTCCCTGAGGGACAGCCGGGGAGCGCTCCGCTCTATGAGGAGCCGGGTCTAAGCAAATATGATCCGCCGATTCAGCTGTCGTTCGTACGTGAGAACAACGATGCGCTGGAAGAAATATTGAAGGAATTGCCGGGGGAGACGCTGGAGCATAACCGCTGGACCGAGCTTTACGAAGAGGTGCTTGGTATTAAGGTTACCTATGACTGGACGGAGTGGAGCTCCATCTACTCCCGTAAGCTGGGGGTATCTCTGGCCTCCGGGGATATCCCTGATATTGTGCGGGTGAATGCTTCACAGCTCAGGGTGCTGAGCAATGCAGGGCTGATCCAGGACCTGAGCGGAGTCTATGCCGAGTATGCAACCCCGTTAACCCGCAAGGTGCTGAGCGAGGAAGGGACGGGTCCGTTCGAGACAGCTACCCTTGACGGCAAGCTTATGGCGATCCCGGAGACCAATTCGTCCATTGAGGGCGCAATGTTCCTGTGGATTCGGACGGATTGGCTGGAGCGGCTCAGCCTTAAGCCGCCGCAGACGATGGCAGAGGTGCTGGCTATTTCGAAAGCGTTTACGCAACAAGATCCTGATGGTAACGGCAAGCATGATACCTACGGTCTTGCGGCAACCAAATACCTGTGGGACCCGGTCATGGGACTTACCGGCTTCATGGCCGGTTATGGTGCGTATCCCGGAATCTGGCTTAAGGACAAGACCGGCAAACTGGTCTATGGAGGTATCCAGCCGGAGGTCAAGCATGCTCTGCAGGTGCTTCAGGACTTATACCGGACGGGGCAGATTGACAGGGAATTCGCGTTCAAAGACGGGGTTAAGGCCAGTGATTGGATTGAGCATGAGCAGGTCGGAATGATGTACGGGGAGCAGTGGGGCTCCTTTCTCGTGCAGCTCAGCCGTGAGCATAATCCGCAGGCCGAGTGGCAGGCCTTCCCGCTGGTCTCGGAGTCCGGGGCAGCGCCGAAGGTGCCGCTTCCGTTCAGCACCAACCAGTTCCTGGCGGTCAAGCAAGGCGTCCAGCATCCTGAGGCGCTGATCAAGCTGATTAACCTGCATCTGGAGAAGAACTGGGGGACTACGAGTGAGGTGGAGCGGTATTATAACGCTCCGCAGGCGGTGTGGAAGCTGTCGCCGGTGACGCCGTTTCCGGTGCAGAAGAACCTTGAGGCCTTCCGGGAGCTGGAGACCTTCCGGCGCACCGGCGATGCCTCCGTGCTTCAGGATGAAGCGAAGACGATCCAGAAGCGGATTGCCGCTTACGAGGCAGGAGGTGCGGACAGCGAGACAGGCTGGGGCTGGGAGCGGACGTATGGGCCTTCGGGCGCTTTTTCCATCCTGGTCGGTTATGAACGTAATCATCAGCTGCTCTATGAGAGCTTCGTCGGTGCACCTACAGAGACGATGATCGAGAAGCAGAATATTCTAAATAATCTTCAGATTGATGCCTTTCTTGATATCATTCAGGGCAGACCGATCAGCGAGTTCGATAATTTCGTGGCACAGTGGAACAAGCTGGGCGGTGAGCAGATTACGGCTGAGGTCAACGACTGGTATGCAGAGAAGGGCGGGAGCGGCAAATGATCGGACCTGAGCAGAAGAGTGGAGGCGGTACACGTGCTTAAGTTTCCTACGGTGTCGATGCGCCACACTATTTTTATCCGGATGGTTGTCACTTATCTCGCTATTATTCTGCCGATTCTGCTGCTTGGACTCTACCTCTACAACTGGAGCTACCGGAATGCAAGCCAGGACCTGTCCAGAGCGACTCTGTCGCAATTAACCTATTATCTGGAGGACCTGAACCGCGAGGTGGAGTGGATGGAGATCCAGCAGTATGATCTTGCCCAGGATACCGAGCTGAACAAGATTGCCGTTACCTGGAATTATATGGACGATGTCCAAAAGCGGGAGAGCCTGAACTACATCACGCAGCGGCTCACCTCCCTGAAGAACAGCAGCGCCTATATCGGCGATGTGTTCGTTCATATCCGTACCATTGACAAAACGCTGTCCGCGATGAACGGCATTGATCAGTTTGACAGCAGCAAGTTCAATTTCTTCCGGTCGGTCGATCTGAGAAAAGAAGGGCGGCTGATCAACTGGAACAACTTCCTGGAGCTCAGTGTTACCCAGTCGAGCGGGAGAATGGGTGAGCCGCCGCTGTTCATCGTGCAGATCGAGCTGGACAACGAGAAGCTGAGGGATTCGCTCCGGGCGATTAACGCGTACGAAGAGAGCGGCTCGCTGCTGGTCTCACGGCTGACGGATTACGCAATCGGTACAGAGAACAGCTCCCCGGAGCTAATTGAGAGCTATCACCAGGCGGTTGAGGAAGGGAACCTGTACAATTGGGAGCTGGACGGAATACGTTATCATATCGACAGCTTCACCTCTGACAGGCTGGGGATGGCTGTTGCCACCTATTTGCCGGAGGAGGCGGTCAAGCGCCCGCTGACCAAGTTCGTGGTCTGGGCGTGGCTGTTCGCGGCGGTGTCCTTCCTGGCGGTGCTGATCTATTCTTACGCGACCTATAAGTTCGTCCAGAAACCGCTGCTTGTGCTGATCCGCAGCTTCAAGCGGATGGAGAGCGGCTCGCTTGATATTCAGATTGACCATGGCCGCAAGGATGAATTCGGCTATCTGTATCTCCGGTTCAACCAGATGCTCAGCAGGCTGCGGATGCTGATTGACCAGGATTACACCCAGAAGCTGATGATGCAGCGGGCGGAGCTGAAGCAGCTCCAGTCGCAGATCAACCCGCATTTCCTCTATAACAGCTTCTTCATTCTCAGCGCCCTGGCGAAGCAGGGGGACAGCTCCCGGATTGAGGAGTTCGCTGGCATGCTGGGCGAATATTTCCGGTTCATTACCCGTAACGGAGAGGATAATGTCCGGCTTGCGGAGGAGACGCGCCATTCCCGGATGTATACGGAGATCCAGAAGATGCGCTTCTCCAGGCGCATTCAGGTTCAGTTCGATGAGCTGCCGGAAGCCATGGAGGAGCTGCGGGTTCCGCGCCTCATTCTCCAGCCGATTATCGAGAATGCCTATGAGCATTGTCTGGAGAAGCAGGCGGAGGATGGGGAGCTGCGGGTTTCCTTTGAACAGGAGGAACGGGAGATCCGCATTATTGTTGAAGATAACGGAAACGGGCTGACCGATGAACGGATCGAGACCCTGAGAAGGCGGCTGAATCAGAACGGCGGCACGCATGAAGTCACCGGCATGAGCAATATTCACCGGCGCATCCAGTTAATCTACGGGGAAGGCAGCGGCCTGTTCCTGGACAGAAGCACATTGAACGGCCTCCGGGTTACAATCCGGATCAGGCTCACGGGAGGTGAAGGTCTTGTACAGACTATTGATCGTTGATGATGAAGAGATTATAACGGACGGCTTATACGAGGCGTTCAACCAGCTGCTTCCGGACAAGCTAGATGTCTACAAGGTCTATTCAGCAAAAGCAGCCTTGGAGTGGCTCTCGCGCACCCGGATCGATATTGTGCTGACGGATATCCGCATGCCCGGCATGAGCGGGCTGGAGATGTCTGAGCAGATCCGGGAGTTTTGGCCGCGGTCGCGGATTGTTTTTCTGACCGGCTACAGTGAATTCGATTATGCCTATAGCGCGCTGCAGCTTCCTGGGGCCCGATATCTGCTGAAGACGGAAGGCTTCGACAAGATTATTGAGACGGTGCAGGAGGTGCTGCAGGAGATTGAGCAGGGCAATATGCTGAGCGAGCTGCTGCAGCAGTCCAGGGAGCAGCGTGATTCCATGGAGACGGCGGCCCAGGGCGATTATCTCCGCCATCTGCTTCAGGACAGCCAGTCCTTGTGTGCGGATACGGATGCGTTACGTGCAGATTTCAGCAAGCTGGGCATCGGTCTGGAAGCCGAATCCCCGGTGATGCTCGTTCTTGGACGGCCTACATACGCGGAAGGCATCTCTTACATGGACCGGCGCGAGCTTCTGACCTCTTCCCGCCTGATCTGGAATTCCCATCTGGCGGAGATGACCCGGCATGCCTGGGTGCTTGACCGGCACGGGGATCTCTTGTGGCTGCTGCAGCCACTGGATAATGCCGGGGCTGCCTTCGGCGGGAATTTCGCGCGGTATCTGGAGGGAACGCTGGAGATGATTCAGGATTCCTGCCGGCAGACACTGGGCCTGCCGGTTGCTTTTACGGTCAGCGGCTCAGCCTGTGCCTGGACAGACACCGGCCGCCATTACGAGCGGCTTCACCGGCTGCAGCAGATGAAGATCGGGGACGGCATCTCCATGGTGCAGATTGACCGCGGCGGTCCGCCGGAGCCTGACATCGTCCGTGAGACGGGGGTGCGGCTCCACCAGCGGGTGGAGAATCTTGCGGCCCATCTGGATGCCGGACGGCGTGAGCGGTTCGCTGAGACGCTGGAGGAGATCCGGGAAGGCATTCATTCCCGCGTCTCCGTGGAAGAAGCAGCCGAGCTGTATTATACGGTTGCCCTTGTGCTGCTGTCCCATATGAACCGCTCGGAGCTCTACAGCCTTGTCAATGAATACGGCAAGCTGATGCGGTTGGATGAGCATTCATCTCTCGGGGAGGGCATCTATTATCTGGAGCGGCTGGCCTCAGATCTCTTCGAGCGGAGAAGCACAGCCGAGAAGGAACGCTCCTCGGAGGTCATTGAACGGATCTGCGATTATATCCACAGCCACTTGGGCGAGGATCTGTCTCTGGTGCGGCTGGCTGAGCTGCATTATTTCAATCCGTCATACCTGTCCCGCTTCTTCAAGCAGGAGCAAGGCATTAACCTGTCAGAGTACATCGATCAGTGCCGGGCGGTCAAGGCGAAGGAGCTGCTGGGAAATGAAGCGCTCAAAATCCGCGATGTAGCAATGTATGTCGGCTATGAAGCCCACCATTCCTTCACCCGGTTCTTCAAAAAAATGACGGGAATGACCCCCCAGGAATACAGGGAGTCTGTGCATGTAAATCTATAATTTGTAAGTATATCAACTATAATCTGTAAGTCTATCAACTATAATCACACAGGTTTCCGCCTGTCTCCCCGCAGAGTACAATTCAGATGTATTCGCTTTCATTAAGACGGCATCCGCCGATTCCACGAAATGAGAAGGAGATGGGTATCTGTGAGAAAAGGGAAGTTAAGCTGGTCCATGAAGCTGCTGGTTATGCTGGCTCTGCTGCTGACGCCGATGCAGTTCGGAGGCGGCACGGCAAGCGCTTGGGAGGGTTCGCCTGTTCCCAAGCTGCATGTAAGCGGAAACCAGCTGGTGAACGGCAGCGGACAGCCTGTACTGCTAAGCGGCTGGCATCAGCCTACCGGGGCCTACTGGACGTATCAGAACAGCAATTATTATCTGAACCGTAACGGCGGGAACCGGCATAAGGCCACTCTGGAGTACCTGAAGGAGATCACGGATACCTTCACCAGCACCTCCGGCAAATACGGCAACAGCCACGGCTGGTACTCGAATCAGGTTCGCCTGTTCATCGACCGGGAGGATATGGGCGATGTCGCAGCAGGAACGTATAACTTCGCGGGCCTTCAGGCAGCTACCCAGAATCTGATCATTCCTTATGTAGAATATGCGAAGACGAAGGGGCTGTATGTCACGCTGGGGCTGGACTTCACCCTGCTTGACAACAAGGCGACCACCCAGGCCAATCTGGACAAGTTCAATCAGATCTGGGGTTACCTGGCCTCCCAGCCGGGACTCAAGAGTGCGGATAATGTGATGTTCGAGCTGGTGAACGAGCCGGTGCTGAGCGATGTGAACGGACAATGGGGCGGCAATCCCTCCCAGCCGAACTTCGCGGCGTTCTGGAATTCGCTGAAGAACTTCCAGAATTCGATGATCTCGACCATCCGCAGCAAGGGCGCGGACAATGTGATCTGGGCTTCAGGACTAGGCTGGGATCAGCATTATCAGCTGACGGCATCCAGTCCGCTGACCGACCCGCTTAACAATTACGGCTATGCCGTGCACTGGTATCCTGGCTACGGCGCTTATGACAACTACAACTCACTTCAGCAGATCTGGGATAGCAGCATTAAGCCTGCGGCAGATGTTTACCCGATCAATATTACTGAAACCACCTGGTTCAAGAACCAGCCGGGAGACTCCTCGTACTGGGATCTGTTCAACGGTACGAACGCAGGCTTCGGCAAGAATACCAAAGCGATTTTCACTGCCGCCGGCAATGTCAGCATTGCCGTCCATATGAACGGCTTCCTGCTTGATCCTGGTCCCAAAAGCTCCTTCGCCGATCCGGACGGCGGATTGCTCTATGACGGCAATACGGTCCGCGACGGCATGGCTCGCTTTATCTTCGAATGGTACTACGAGCGGGCACAGTTCAACCCCTGGAACGGGGTGTGGAACGGAGTCACCAACAATGCGAAGTATAAGCTGATCAACCGGGCGTCAGGCAAAGCGATTGACGTTCCGAACGGGCAGAATACGAACTCCCTTCAGCTCCAGCAGTGGCCGGAGAACACCGCGCTGGCTCAGCAATGGACGGTTACGGATATGGGCACGTACAATAATATTTACCGGCTGCGCAGCGTGAACTCCTCTGACAACAAGGTGATGGATGTGCGTAACGGTACGAAGAATAACGGCGAAGCCATCCAGCTGATGCAGGATTCGAACAACACCGCCCAGCAGTTCCGGCTCATCAAGCTGAGCAATGGCTACTGGAGCCTTCTTAATGTAAACAGTAACAAGGCAGTCGAAGTCACAGGAGCCTCCACCGCAGACGGCGCGAAGCTCCAGCAGAACCTCTACCGCGGCGATCTCCATCAGCAATGGAAGCTGGTTCAGGTGAACTAAAAAGGTTAGACTTAGGAGCCTCCTTCTCCATCTGCAGGGCGGTCCGGGACAATACCGGATTGGCGCGCGGGGTGAAGGGGCTTTTTTGAGCGTGCGGGAGGCGCGTGGGCTCAATGTAATCGAAAAACCGATTACATTCGGCGCTGCGGAGGCGCGTGGGCTCAATGTAATCGAAAAACCGATTACATTCGACGCTGCGGAGGGAAACAGTTGCCTTTTATACACTTGCTGATGAACGAAAGCCTCCTCCTGCGCCAACGGTTGGGAAAACAACACTTAATTTTGCGCATTTCCACCAAAGTGACGAGATCAAACTAATTAGATGTTCCTTTTCCACTTACTCCCGCCCAATCCTGAGAATCCAGCAAATTATGATACCTTTGTCCACCTATTTCCGAGAGAGAAGATGACACAAGTAGTTTTGCTTGCGGCAGGGCCAGGTAAGGTGTGATTTTTCAATCAGCCTACCCGCCCACTCCCGTCGAAGTTGCTGCATATGCGCCTACAAGCATCATAATCCGCATAAAACATACCAAGGTTCTTTACACCTTCGACTCTCTCATTCCTTATATAAGGAAAGCAACATACATCCATATGAAAGCAACGTTAATCTATGTATTATAAAGGGTTTGTGTGATTAAATACATAAATAATACAGCATTTTCACAGGAATCAGTTCCTGTCATAATGCGAAAGGATGAATACGAATCATGGACAAACAGCAACAGCTCGGCTTAACGCCGCCGATGGGATGGAATTCGTGGAACACTTTTACTTGGGATATTAATGAGCAATTGATCCGGGAAGCGGCCGATACGCTTGTGGCGGACGGTTATAAGGATGCGGGCTATGATTACATTGTGATTGACGATTGCTGGAGCTTGAAAGAGCGGGATGAGCAGGGCAGACTGGTCGCTGACCCAGTCAAATTCCCGAACGGTATGAAGGCGGTTGCAGATTATGTTCACTCCAAGGGACTGAAGTTCGGTATGTACTCTTGTGTGGGAACGCATACCTGCGCCGGGTATCCGGGCAGCTTTGAGCATGAATTCCAGGATGCCGCGTCGCTGGCTGAGTGGGGTGTAGATTTTCTAAAATATGATTACTGCTTCAAGCCCAGACATATGTCGGGAGAGCTGCTGTACAAACGGATGAGTCTTGCCCTCAAAAACTGCGGAAGAGATATTCTTTTCTCCGCTTGTAACTGGGGGGAGGATAACGTCTACCAGTGGATTCGTGAATCCGGCGCGCATATGTACCGTTCCACCGGCGATATTCAGGATAGCTGGGAATCGATCAAGACCCTCGCGCTGTCGCAGCTCGACAAAGCCGCCTATACCGGGGCCTACTGCCACAATGACCTGGATATGCTCGTCGTGGGCATGTACGGGGGCAGCAACAGCGACTTCATCGGAAGTCAGATTGGCGGCTGCACGGATGTGGAGTACAAGACGCACTTCTCGCTGTGGAGCCTGCTGGGCTCTCCGCTGATGATCGGCAGTGATATCCGCAAAGCGAATGAAGCTACCAAGAAGATTCTGCTGAACCCGGATCTGATTGCTATCAACCAGGATATCGAGGGCCGCGGAGCTTACCGCATTAAGCCTGAGCCGCAGTGGTTCCATACCAATGAAGTATTCATGCTGGTAAAAGTATTAGCAGACGGTGACCTGGCGATCGGCTTCTTCAACCTGAGCGATGGTCAGCGAGAGATGTCGCTGCAATTCTGGGATTTCGGACTTCCGTATGCCTCCGGCAAATCGCTGTCCCTGTATGACTGCTGGGAGCATAAGGAGCTTGGGGTGTTCAGAGAACGCTTCGCTCCGGTCGTGCCAGCCCATGACTGTCTGATCGTACGGGCGAAATTGGTATAGACACAAGAAAGAAGAGAAGCATATGAGCATGAACAGAACCTGCAGACAATGCGGTGTTCCGCTGATGACGGATGATGTGGCGATTTACCTGAAGCTGGTCACGCGCAATGCCCAGGATTTCCTATGCATCGACTGCCTCGGCGTCCAGTTGAAATGCGGACGAGAGCCGATCGAGCGGCTGATCAAGTATTTCCGGGAATCGGGAAAATGCGTGTTGTTCCGTTAACAACTGCCAAAATGTAAGAAGAGGTCTGTCCCGCAAGGCGTTAGCGCTTGTGTGGGACAGGCCTGTTTCGGTTGAGCGTAGCTCCGTAATCCCGACGAACTGTAAAACTGTCAACAGTAGGCTAGGTGGTGGAAGTGAGATGTATAAATCCCTCTGAAGCAGCCAAAAGTAGGCAGAATGAGCAAATGAGATGTATAAATCCCTCTGATTGGACTGAGAGTAGGTGGAATGAGCAAATGAGATGTATAGATCCCTCTGATTGGACTGAGAGTAGGTGGAATGAGCAAATGAGATGTATAGATCCCTCTGATTGGACTGAGAGTAGGTGGAATGAGCAAATGAGATGTATAGATCCCTCTGATTGGACTGAGAGTAGGCAGAATGAGCAAATGAGATGTATAAATCCCTCTGAATGGGCTGGAAGTAGGCGGAATGTGGAAGTGAGAGGGATATATCCCTCTGGGTGCGCCGGAGTGAAGGGACAGGGGGATTGGAGGAACTTATGGTAGATTGAGCTAATTGCGAGGGAGGCGTAATTGACTAAACAGAGCAGCCTAACAGACAGAGTAACCAAACAAATATCAGGCAAACAGAGCAGCATATCTCCGGTATTATTCACTACCCCGAGACTGCTGCTCTGTTTGTTATTGACTATAAGTGTGTCCTGTAAGTAACCAGTATCTAGTGGGTTAGTTCACGAAGCCCGCCTGCTCCAGTAATCTCAGAATCACTGTCGCCGCCTCTGCACGGGTGGCGGATTGGCCCGGGTGGAATTGCCCGTCAGGTGTTCCGGTGATCAGACCTGCCTGAACTGCCTTGGCGACATCCTGCTGTGCCCAGCCGGCAATCTGGCCTGCGTCCTTGAACGCTGCTGGCTGTGCTGCTGAGTCTGGGAGCGGCGCACCTGCAAGGACCATAGCCTTCACCAGGATGGCTGTCATCTCCTGGCGTGTAACCTTGTCGCTCGGCCGGAAGGTGTTGTCCGTTCCGCCCAGCACCAGACCCAGCTCAGCGGCTGTCCCGACGCTTCCGGTGTACCATGCACCAGTGGGGATATCGTTGAACGAACTTGCAGCCGGACCGGAAGAGGAGAAGCCGAGCGCACGGACGATCATCGCTGCGAATTCAGCACGCGTAGTGGTAGCGTTCGGTGCGAATTGGCTGTCCGTAAGCCCTGTCAAGATATATTTGGAGGCCAGCTTGTGGATGGCTTCCTGTGCCCAGTGGCTGTTCATATCTGCAAAGGTCTTGTTGCTTGAGATTACAACAAACGTACCGTTGCTTGGACTATGGAAGGACACTTCGCTTCCATTAAAGGTTGCCGGGACGAAGGTGAGGCTGCCGTTACTCTCCACCCGCACGACTGTCGAATTCCGGCTGTTCACCGGAGTGCTGAGCGGCAGGGTATGCCGGGCATAGCTGCTGCCGAAGCCCGGGATCTCCACCGACCGGCCGCCAGCCTCCGCCTTCACCGTATATTCCACCGCCTGGCCGATGATCTGGCCTTGGGCCGTGAGAACGGCTTGGCGAATCGTTTGCTGCCGCTCTTCCGGGAGTACCGTCATGCTGACGGTAAGCTTCCAATTCTCACTGCCCAGTTGCTGCCCCAGCGCTGCCGGATTAAGAGCGCTCACAGGGAAGTGGATGGTGCCTAGTGTAGAGGTAATCGTGATCTGCTCTGCCGCCTGAACCTGCTTGGCGTCCAGAGTGGCTGTTGTAGAGGTACCGGTAACCGTAGCTTCTACGGTAAGCTGCTTGCTGCCTGGAGCTACAGGCTGCACCGAACCGACGGTAGTGTTGCCGCTAGTTGTACTGGTGCTACTGCCACCAGTACCACCGGAAATCCCGCCGTTATTGCCACCGCCGTTATTGCCACCGCCGTTATCGCCGCCGCCGTTATCGCCACCGCCGTTATCGCCGCCGCCGTTATTGCCACCGCCGTTATCGCCGCCGCCGTTATTGCCACCGCCGTTATTGCCGCCGCCGTTATCACCGCCGCCGTTTACCTCCATCGTGTGGCGGGCATACAGATCGAACCGGTCAAATGCCGGTGTGTACTGGCGCGGGACCGCAGTGTATGGCGTGAAGCCTTGTGCGCCGCTTCCGCCATAAGGGTTGGAGCCGCCGTTGTAAGTATTGTTGTTCGAGAAGCGGATCGTGTTGACGCCTGCCTTCAGCTCCACATCCAGTGTCTGTGTGGCGAACTGCTGCCAGGAGATGGTGTTCTTGAAGTAGACCGTCTGCGGTTCGCCGCCGTTGACGCTTACTTGCACATAGCGTTCAACGACATCATTGTTGTAAGCATGGGTTCCCGCACTTTCACCGTTAGCATAAGTGACCACCAGCTTGTAGGTGCCTGCCTTAGGCACGTTAATGTCCCCAAGCTGCAGATAACGCTCTGCTCCGTCGTAGGAGGTGATGCCGTTCACATATTTGCCGCCGGAGGCGTATTTGGCGAACGCATCCTCCCGGATGAGCGGCAGCTCGGAACCGGCTGGTGTTCCAACCACTGTTGCCGCCTCAGCCTCCACAGAATATAGAGCAGTCTTACTTACAAAGGCTGCATTAATGTAATCCAGACTAAGCGCCGCGCTGGAGCGCACGTCGATCAGGTTAATACCTTTCCTTAGGAAGACTGGAGCTTTGGCATCCTGCCATTGCCCGTTCGTATTCACAACAGGAAGATCAACCAGAGGCTTACGGTCATGGGCAAGCTGCAGCTTCCCGCTGTCCGCAGAGGCGTAACGTGCCGTCAGCTCATACATCCCGTCTTCCAGCACGCTGACAACGAACCGGGTGTTGGCCTCCTGGCTGCCGCCGTAGCCGCTCACATATCCGGCCCCCTCGAAGCCTTCCTGGCTAACGGCCCGGGACAAGCCCTGCTCTGAATCATATTCGGCGAATTCCGCCTGCACACGATAATTCGGAAGTGCGCCAGGCAGCCCGTTATACGTCAGCTCGATGGCATCCAGAGTGGATTCGCCCTGGCCCGCTTCTCCCGTATCCGGGTTGGTTCTGCTGATGCCGATGGAATGAGTGCCTTGCGTCAAATCGGCGAATATCGTATTGCCGCCAAGCAGCTGCATGTTGTAATCTGCACGCAGAACTACTTTGGTGGCCGGCAGACCGTCAATCTTGACGAACCATTCCGAATTGATCCGCTGATTGGCATCACCCGTATTCGATTGATTGCGCAGCGAAGCGGTTGCGCCGCTGCCGCCAATCAGATCCAGGCGGTAATTTCCGTCTGCCGGTATGGTCACCTCTGTCCATTTCACGAGGCTGTCCGCAGCCTTGATGCCTGACACATACTGGCCGTTCGAGGCGGAGCGTCCAGTGCTTTTACGCGGATAGTGATCCGTTGTGGCTACATTGGTCTGCACCTGCGCATTCTCCGCCTCGAAGCGCCTTACGAAGGTCTCCTGCGGAGCATGAGTGACGGCCGGAGTGATGACTGCATAATAGGCTGAGGTGTAATCATTCAGGCTTACATCCAGCGTGACCGAACCATTCTTGACCGGAACATTGCGGTCCAGAATCTGTGTAGGCTCCACCAGGAAGCCGGTCAGGCCGGTATAGCCCGCATAGAATACAGTGACATGCACCTCTTCAGCTCCTGCCAGGAAGGAAGGGCTGTTCCCGTTACCGGTGACGTTGTTGAACACGATTTGACCGTCTCCTTGGGTCCCGCCGAAGGCGATACTGACCTGCTGCTTCTGGTCTTGAATCGAAGTTAACCCGTACAGGCCGGGGCCGAAGGCGTCATTCTCAGCTCTGGCGTTGATCACATTGACCTTGGCCATATCGCCGCCCATCATGTCGGCATACCATTTGTAGAGCCACCATGCCCCGTTCGGCTCGTTCTGCCCGGCGAGTAGGGACCCGTAGGAGTTGGCAGTATTCCAATACGGCAGCATGCTGTTCATTTTCAGCTCATCGTAACGTGCGATGTAATGGACAAGCGAGCCGCCCACAGCGATCTCTGAAGTGGCTGCATATTCATTGATATCGACTTTGAGCGGGAAGGGAAGAGGGCGGTCCGGGTACAGCTCTTTATAGCGCTGTAAGGACTTCGCTTCCACGGCCCGGAAGGTTGTGACGTTCGAGGCCGCCTGATTGAAAGCTTTGTCCCACAGCATATGCCAGCTGATAATATCGGGCAGGCAATCATTCTCCACACAGAAGGGAATGAAATCCTCGAATACTTTAGCCCCGTACTGGGTCAGATTCACGCCGGAAATCACGGCCCCGGGATCGATTTCTTTGATCTTCTTGACTACGGCAAGCCAGTCGGCATTGAACACGGCTCTGGAGGTTCTCCCCGTCTGGCTGTCTGACAGCAGCTGGGGATAACGGGTGTTGTTCTGCTCAGGCTCATTGAACGGAATATAGATGAATTTCGCATCTGCATCCCGTCCCGGATTCGCCGCCTCCCATTGATCCTTGTAGGCCTTGACTGCCGTTGTGATCGGAATGACCGCTTCCTGGATATATTCCTCTGCCGTTCTGGACGGATAATACCAGTGCTGGTAATAATCCTGCATGACGATATTTACGGCTTCCCCGCCAGCCTCGAAGAAATAATCCGACACTCTGAGCGCATCGCCGGTAGGATGCTGGATGCCGTTGGGCGGCTTCTGGGAGATATGTGAGGGCTTGATCGGAATCAGCGTATTGATATCCGGCACGTTAGGCTCACTGATGGCATAGAGCGCACCGGAGGCCCCGTGGTATACAGGTCCGAGCGAGCGGTCGGCGAGATCGACCGTTATTTTGGCCGGATTGGTTACCACAACCTCTTCATGCTTGGTTGATGTATATAACGCGCTGACCTGGCTGGCCGTGAGCTGGACATTGTAGATTCTCAGGTCGTCGAATTTCCCCTTGATATCTCCATCCGAAGTATAGAGCGATCTGCCGAACGCATTGAACTTCAGGGCGTCCAGATAGTCGCGCGAGAAAAAGTGCTGCAATACCGAAACCATCGTCGCACCTGATGAGCTTTTGCTCTGATCCAGACCCTTGATGCCGACCGGGATACCGTTCAGGTAGACCTCATAAGCCCCGCTGCTGGTCAGGGTGACGGTCACCTGCTGCCACTTGCCTTTGGCCGGGTTGCGGTTCCAGACGATATCGCCTTTGTAACTGGCAATCTGGCTTGGATTCGTGCCGGTATAGATCCGGTTGCTGAACGTGCCGTCCCCGGCGATGATAATGAACTCGGAGTCCTGCCAGCCGCTTACTCCGGCATTCGTCAGCCCCTTCTCGGCAATTGTGGAGGACAGCAGACGGTTATAGGCGTTAGCCGAAGAGTCGATGTTAGCCCAAAAGGAGATGGACAGCTCATCCTTGATTCCGCTGTAGAGCTGATCTGGCAGCTTCAGCCAAGCGGTTCCGTTGGCGCCGCCGGGCAAGGAGAGGACGTCTCCGCGCTGGTCGTCGTAGACAATGGCAGCTACTCCCTTCAGCTCGGCGCGTTCAGCGGCCGCATTGGGGTAGACGCTGTTCACCACCGTGGTGCGGTCAAGCACCTGCCCGGAGCGGAAGCTCCACTGGAACAGCGGGGCCGCTTCAGCAGCGGTCTTCATCTGGACTTGCTCCGGCACAGTCTCCTGAACAGGAGCAGCCTCCGGCAGTGCAGCTGCCTCCGGCTCCGCCGGGGAAGCGGGCACTTCATCGGAATCAGGTGCCGTAACCGGATCAGTCACTAACTCCGAATCAGTCACCCATACAGAATCCGCTACTGGAACCGGGTCTGCGGTCGAAACTGTGGAAGCGCTTGCTAAACTGGAGGGCAGGAGAGTCAGAATTGCCAGTATAGATATCAGTGAACGCTTAAGATATAGCCTCAATAGATACTCACCTCTTTTGTTTTTTTTAGGATACCTTTACCTAATGTCCTTATGTGCTTCCGGTGATGATCGTCTGTACGGCTTGCCGGTAGTGATCTCTAGCACATGCAACAATTCTCTATACCTTCGCTCCGCTATCTCCGCATAGGCACCGCAACCTCCCTGTCATTGCTGCTTCGCTTCACCGAGAATGTTAAGGGAATGACCCATACTATAAAATCAAGCTTTTTTACTGTTTTTGTTCCTTTCTTTACGTGTCTGGGTTACCGCCTGGAGCGGGCAGCCGGGGAAGCAGAAGTGGAATCTGCAGAATTCTTCCAGACCTTCCTCCGTAATCCCCCACATGTAAAAAAGGGAACGAAAAGAGTAAAAAAAAGACATGCAGAGCAGGGTGGCGGGAAAGCAGCCGGGAGTCTATCATTAAAGGTATTCCACTAACTCTGCCGCTGGAGGTTATGACTTGAAAGTACCCTTCACCTTGAAGCCCAGCCGCCGTTTTGTGAGCGTGAAGAACAAGATGTTGTTCTTTTTTCTGCTGGCCATTCTGATTCCGGTTGTGATTCTGTTCGTGAACTCCTATATCTCCTCCCAACAGATGCTTGAACGTAAATATACGGACCTGCTGGCCGATGTGACGAGACAGTCGAATATCCGCATTGAGGAATTCCTGGAGGACACGAAGCAGATCTCCCTCATCGCCAGCTACGGGATTAACAGCTACATCTCTGCTGTATCCCAGGAGAACTATCCGGTGCAGAATTTCTTGCACGACAGCTCTGTGACGAACGAACTTCAGGCCACACAGCTGCTGATGAATTACATCACGATGAAGGACCGCGCCATCTCTATCTATGTCTATAATCTGGTGAATGGCAGCGACCTCTATGTGGCCCCGAACAAGCCTGTCGATTATACCTATACCCCCCGTGCGGAGGACTGGTTCACCGAATTTCTGCGTTCCGACGATATTACGCGCGATTTGCCGACCCGGCTGGACCGGCAGACCAAGGCGGACAACAACTGGACGATCTACAATCTGCGTAAAATCTTCGATATGGAGAACGGCAAGCTGCTAGGCGTTATGGCGGTAAGTGTAGACATAGATTTCATCAACCGGCTGAACAAGCGGATGGAGGCAGGCAACCGTTCGGCCTTCACCGTTACCGATGACAGCGGCATGATTATATTCAATAACAATTATAACCTGATCGGCAAGCCGTTCAGGACACTCTTTCCGGTTCGTGAGGAAGAACTCGCCGCAGGTTCAGGCAGGCAGATTGTCTGCGTAGCCGGGAAGAACTATATTCTCATCCAATCGCCGTTCGAGGAACATAAATGGAAGACTTATATGTACATGCCGGTGGAAGAGCTGGCGGTCGAAGGCGACATCCTGAAGCAGAACCTGTGGACGATTGCCGTTGTGCTACTCCTGTTCGCCCTGGCCAGCTCAGTGTACATGTCGAATCTGATCACCCGCCCGATCAAGCAGCTGATCCGCAATATGACGCTGGTGGAGCAAGGGAAATTCGATAATCTGCCGGCGGTCCGCTCGAATGATGAGATCGGTGTCATGGCCAGCCGCTTCGAGCAAATGTCCGCTGAACTCAAACAGCTGGTGGAGCGGATCTATGTGGAGCAGGGGCAGAAGGTCGAGGCCGAGATCCGGGCCTTGCAGGCGCAGATCAGCCCCCATTTCCTGTACAATACATTGAATTCGGTCAAGTGGATCGCCACCATGCAGCAGTCGGACAAAATTGTAGAGATGACCGGGGCGCTGATCTCCATGCTCCGCTATACCGCCAAAACGGACAATCGGCTGGTGCCGATCCGTGAGGAACTGGAGCACATCCTCCATTATATCGTCATTCAGAAGGTGCGTTATTTCAACCGGATTGAATTCCACTCTGAAGTGGAGGGGACGCTTGCGGAGCAGGAGATCCCGAAGCTGAGCATTCAGCCGCTGGTCGAGAATGCAATCTTCCACGGAATTGCCGACCAGGAGGACGGGCTGCTGTCCATCGAGGTCCGGCGTGCCGGGAATACTGAACTTACCATTACGGTAAAAGACAACGGCGCAGGCATGAGCGCTGAGGCATCAGCGAAGCTGCGCAGCAGGCTGGGCGGCGCAGAGGACAGCGGCGGCATCGGCGTGATCAATGTGCATCAGAGGGTACGCCGGTTATACGGCGATCCGTATGGGGTTTCGTTCGAGAGCAGCCCGGGACAGGGTGCGGTATTCGTAATCACCATTCCCATTCGGGACAGGAAGGAGGGCTATTGAGTATGCTGGGTGTGATTATCGTGGATGACGAGCTGCTGATGCGTATCGGTCTGAAGTCGATCATCCAATGGGAAGATGAAGGCTTCACGATTCTGGGGGAGGCCGCTAACGGGCGCGAAGCACTGGAGCTGGCCGGGACGCACCGGCCGGATCTGATTATTACGGATATCAAAATGCCGGTGATGGACGGCCTGGAGCTGATCCGGGAGGCCCGGCGGCTGGACATCAGCGGGCAATTCGTCATCCTTAGCTGTCTGGAGGAATTCCAGTATGCCCAGGAGGCGCTCCGGCTTGGGGCGGCGGACTATCTGATCAAGAGCGATATGAAGCCGCAGCAGCTGGTGCATGTGCTGGAGACGGTCAAGAAGCGGGCCGTCCGCCTCTCCGTGGGCAGCTCCGCCGGAATGCCGCCCGGCTCCTACAAGGAGAGCATCGAGCATTTGAAGGAGACGCTGTTCAAGGAAGTGCTGAGCGGCTTCAAGGGAGCCGAAGAGGTGCTCGCCCGGCGGGAAGCATTGCACATCCGGCTGCCTGACGGGCCGATGGTGCTGATGAAGCTGCGGATCAACCGGTTCGACCAGCTGCGGCGCAAGTATGTGGAGCAGGACGAGAAGCTGCTGCGCTATTCGGTGGCGAATATTCTGGAAGAGATCCTGCCCCGCAAGCGGGCGAAGGAGATCATCGTTATGAATTCCGCGGAATATGTGCTGCTGCTTGATCTCGGAGAGGAAGGGCGGATTGTCCGCGCGGAGATCGAGCGCGCCGCCGCCAAGATCCAGGCGGCGATGAAGGATTTCCTGAAGCTGACCCTGTCGATCGGCGTCAGCGCTCCGGCCTCCGGCTTCGACAGGCTGAAGCGCGCATACAAGGAGGCCGACATGGCCCTGGATGCACTGTTCCTGGAGAATGGCAGCGGCCTGTGCTTCTACGATCAGGCCCGCAGCAGGCAGAGAAGCGGAGAACGGATGACCATCGACAAGTCTGCCCTGCGCAGATTCAGGCAGGATACAGAGAGCGGCAGCGGGGAGGCGATAGCCTTCCTGAACCGCTTGAAGGAGTCCTTGCTGGAGGAAGGCTGCACGAAGCAGGCGGCGCGCTTAGTCTATATCAGGATGCTGGCAGTGATTCAGTCCTGCTTCCCGGCGCTGCCTGAGCCGAACGAAGCCGGGCTGACCCTGTACGAGAGCATCCTCGGGGAGGAGAGTCTGGAGGGGCTGCACGGACTCATTACCGGTTATCTGGAGCAGTGCAGAGCGCAGATGTCGCAGGGCCATTCCTCCCGGAGCTATGCGGAGCAGGCGAGTGAGCTGATGATGCAGCTCTACGCAGAGGATATCTCGCTGCAGTCGGTGGCGGAGCAGATTAACGTGAATGCCTCCTATCTCAGCCGGGTGTTCAAGCAGGAGACGGGCGAGAATTTCGTCAGCTTCCTGACCCGGCTGCGCATGGAGAAGGCCAAGAGCATGCTCAGGGACAGGAACATCAAGGTCTATGAGGTTGCCGAGCGTGTGGGCTATCCGAACACCGCATATTTCAGCAAGCTGTTCAAGAAGCTGAACGGCATGAGTCCGGAGGAGTACCGGGGCTAGATAGATTGAACTAAAAATTTAAGTTAAAGGAAAAGTGGCGGAGGGGAATTTTGGAACTGTAGGAGCGGTAGCGACCGCCTTTGTCTGCGGATTTCAACCGTTAAAAACGGTATAAAATCAAGAAATCTGCAGAAGGGCAGCGGCCGGAAGTCCAAAACTTCTCTGGAGTCACGGCTAATCCTAAAACCTAAAAAATCATTAGTTCAATTTATATAGTGGCAATTGTCAAAAAAAGAACAGAGTCTGTAAAAGAAGTGCATCCGCTGCGGGTGCACTTTTTGCCGCTTCCGGGGATTGGTCAAAAAAGGGAATGTTTCCGTAAAAAACAGCCATTCCGGGAGCGGCGGGGTTCGCCTACTATTGGAGATGCAGCAGATGCAGCATATCCTAAATGGAAGTTGGGGGTAATTCTAGTGAAGAAAAAAAGATTAGCGGCCGTATTGTCCATCCTGCTTACAGCGGCTACCATGACCGCATGCGGCAACGGTAACGGCAACAGCAATAACAAGGCGGCTGCACCATCGGCAAGCGCGCCCGCAGAGGCGGCGGCTACACAGCAAGCAAGCGGAGAGAAGGCCCAGCTGACCTATGCAATCTGGGATTCCAATCAGGAGAAGGGCCTGCGGACCATCGCCGATGAATTCGAGGCCAAGAACCCGGACATTAAGGTCAACATCGAAGTGACGGGGTGGTCCGATTACTGGACGATGCTGGAGGCCGGGGCTACTGGAGGCTCGCTGCCGGATGTCTTCTGGATGCACTCGAACGAGATTTACCGCTATGCCAGCAACGGCATGCTGCTTGATCTTACGGACCGCATCAGCAAGAGTGCCGATGTGAAGCTCGAGAATTATCCAGAAGGCCTGAACCAGATTTACAATCTGAACGGCAAGCAGTACGCGGTACCGAAGGATTTTGACACGATCGGGCTGTGGTATAACAAGACGCTGTTCGATCAGGCAGGCATTCAGCACCCGGATGAGAATTGGACCTGGGATGATCTGAAGCAGGCCGCCAAGACGCTTACGAAGGACGGGGTCTACGGCTTCCTTGCCCCACTGCATAATCAGGAGGGGTATTACAACTTCGTCTATCAGAACGGCGGAACCATTATTACAGCGGACAAAAAATCAGGCTACGATGATCCCAAGACCATTGAAGCGCTTGATTTCTATATCGGCCTGGTACGTGAAGGATTGTCACCTGAGGTCTACGGCGATGCCGAGCGTGCCGATCTGCTGAAGAACGGTAAGGCGGCCATGGGTCTGTTCGGCTCCTGGAACCTGAGCGGCTTCACGGAGAATGAGTATATGGCGAAGAATTTCGATGTGGCGGTGCTGCCGAAGAAGGAGAAGCAGGCCTCGATCTATAACGGCCTCGGCAATGCCATTGATGCCAAGACCAAGCATCCTGAAGAAGCTTGGAAGTTCGTTGAATACCTGAGCTCCAAGGCAGGGCAGGAGCGGCAGGCAGAGCTTGGCGTAGCGATCTCCGCATACACAGGCGCAGCCGACAAGTGGGTGGATTCCAACAAGACCTTCAACATCAAAGCCTTCGTGGATATGGTCAGCTATGGCGTGATCCGTCCATATTCCAATACAACGGCGGTCTGGGAAGACAAGGCGTACGAAGCACTCAAGCCTGCATTCTCCGGCAAGGTGCCGGTAGAGGAAGCCGCGAAGAATGCGGCTAAGGTGATGAATGAGAGCTTAGCGGAAGAGAAATAAGCTTGAGACATAGGATCGCGGCGACCTGAGGGTGGCCGCGGGTTTGACTGGAAATATAACGATGCGTCCCCTACAAGGACTGCAAATCCTTTTCTGCTTGAGAGGTGAGTCCATGAATCAACCCGTGAAAAGAAGAATAGGAGCTGCTACCCGGAACGAATGGTACTGGGGCTGGCTGCTGATCGCACCCACCATGCTTGGTCTGCTGGTGCTGAATTTTATTCCGATTATCCAGACCGCGTACCTGAGCTTCTTCAAGAGCGGGGATTTCGGCAAAGGCAACATCTACATCGGGTGGGACAATTACAACAAGCTGATTCATGATCCGCAGGTGTGGCATGCTGTAGGCAATACCCTGCTGTATACCCTGCTGGTCGTGCCTGCTAGTGTGGCTATCGCTATGCTGGTGGCCGTCCTGCTGAACGGCAAGCTGGCCGGCCGCTCGCTGTACCGTACGATCTACTTCATTCCGATGGTCGCTGCGCCCGCAGCGGTCACCATGGTCTGGCGGTGGATGTACAACCAGCATTACGGCCTGATGAATTATGGACTGTCCAGAGTGGGCCTTCCGACTGTCAATTGGACGACTGATCCGCGTTTTGCGCTGATGTCCATCGCCATTATCGGCATCTGGAGCGTGATCGGCTACAATATGGTGCTGCTGCTCGCCGGTCTGCAGGAGATCCCGAAGGACTTTTATGAAGCGTCTGATATTGACGGGGCCAGCAGAGTGCGGCAATTCTTCATGATCACCCTGCCGCTGGTCTCGCCAACCCTATTCTTCGTGGTGGTGACCTCGGTCATTCAGGCGATGCAGGTCTTCGATGTGATCTACATGATGATTGATGTGACCAACCCGGCTTATGATCATACCGTATCGCTGGTGTATCTGTTCTATAATAATTCGTTCAAATACTCGAACAAGGGCTATGGCTCGGCGGTTGTACTGGTGCTGCTCACACTGATTATGATCATTACATTCTTTCAGATGCGCGCGCAGAAAAAATGGGTCAACTACATGTAGGAGGGTACAACATGGATAATCCGAAGCGTTATAACCGTATTCTGTCCCACACTGTGCTCCTCCTGGGAGCGGCCGCAATGATTCTGCCCTTCGCCTGGATGCTGCTCACCTCATTCAAGACAGTGACGGAATCGACCTCCATGAATCCTTTCGTATTCATTCCAAGGACCTGGAGATGGGAGAATTACATAGAGGTGTGGCGGCAGAACAACTTTTTGATGCTGTACTGGAATACGTTTGCGATGATGGCTCTGCGGGTGCTGTGCGCGGTGATGTTCAGCGCGATGGCAGCGTATGCTTTTGCCAGACTAAGATTTCCGGGGCGTGACTTCTGCTTCAGTCTGGTGCTGTTCCAGATGATGGTGCCGACCCAAATCTTCATCATTCCGCAATATCTGATGGTGGATGCGCTGGGGATGCGCAATACGATCTTCGCTCTGCTGTTCCCCGGGCTGGTCAGCGCCTTCGGCACGTTCCTGCTGCGGCAGTTCTTCATGGGGCTGCCGAAAGAGCTGGAGGAGGCGGCGAAGATCGATGGCTGTAACATCGGCCAGACCTTCGCCAGAATCATGCTCCCGCTGGTCCGCTCCGGGCTGGTTGCGCTGGGCATCTTCACTGCGCTCTTCTCTTTCAAAGATCTGATGTGGCCAATGATCGTCAACACCAGCTCGGATGCAGCGACTCTCTCTTCGGCTCTGGCGAAGATTCAGAGCGCCTTTGCCGTAGACTATCCGGAGCTGATGGCGGCTTCCGTGCTGGCGATTTGGCCAATGCTGCTCATCTACATCTTGTTCCAGCGGCAATTTATCGAAGGCATTGCCACCTCAGGCGGCAAGCTCTGATGACCCGTTGACGGGAAGCGGCGGTATCCGTCAGAATAGAGGGAGAACGGCTGAAGGAGGGAGGGAAGCCCATGATGGCAAGAAGAATCGGAAGACTGTGCGCCGCTGCAATGCTGCTCTTCGCGCTGGCTGGCTGTGATGCACAGGAGCGCACGGACGCCTCCCTTCTGTCCAGCCAGCTGCCCGGTGAAGATGAACCTGTCACCCTCCGGTACTCCAGCTATCTGCTGGATACGGCCCAGGCGGGCAAGGTGTATTTCGATGCGATTGCCGAATTCGAACGGCTGCATCCCGGGATTAAGATTGAAGCCGACTTCATTCAGAACAACAATTACACAGCCGGAATCAAGATCAGGCTGTTGGGCGGCGAGAGGGTGGATGTATTTGATACGTGGTCGCCCAGCCTGTTCGAGGAATTCCGCGCCTTGCGGAGCGATATGTACCTGGACCTGACGGGAGCTGAATTTCTTAAGGAGTTCTACCCCAATTCCCTGCTCCCGGTCACCATTAATGGCAGGGTATACGGTGCTCCTGAAGTCATGCACAGTGACGGGCTGCTCTACAACAAGACCCTGTTCGATGAGCTGGGACTGGCTGTCCCTCGCACCTGGGACGAGTTCCTTGCGCTCTGCCTGAAGCTGAAGGAGGCCGGGGTGATCCCCGTGGCGATGGATGCGGAATGGTCTACGGCCCAGTTCTTCTGGGGTTCAATCATGTCGGACAACGGGGCGGATGCCGCCTGGACAAAGAAGCTGGAGAGCGGGGAGGTCACAATCAGTGATCCGGTGTTTGTCGATGCGATCAAGAAGCACCGGGAGATTATTGACCAGAAGCTGGTGCCGCCGAACTGGAAGAGTCTGAAGCATGAGCAGGCGAAGGATTTGGTGGGCACAGGCCGGGCAGCTATGATCATTACCGGAACCTGGGATATTCCCAGCATCAAGGAGCGGAATCCGGCGCAGGATATCCGCTTCATGATGGTGCCGGGCAGTGTGCGGACGGTGCCGAACATCAATGTCGGCACGTACCGGGTGATCAGCTCCCGGACGGAGCATCCCGAGGAGGCCAAGCAGTTCGTGGCGTTCATGAACGGCAGGGACACGCAGGAGAAGCTGGCCGCAGGCGCTCTGGCTGTGCCATCCGTCATCTCAGCGCCGACGGACCGGAGCGATTCGGTCTCGTCCATTGCCGCTGCGGTGACGCGCGAGGATGCAACGCTCTATTGGCCGCATACGGTATCGACCGAATCACTCCAGGTGAAGATTCTGGAGGGGGTCAATCAATATTTGGCCGGACAGCCGCTGGAGACTGCTCTAGCTGGCATCCAGCGGGCGATTGATGAAGCCGCTGCGAGGCGGCAGGCCGCCAGGTGACCGGCAGGAGGATATCGGGTATGCTTCGCAGAATACAATCAATAACGCAATTAAATATATAGACTGGAAGGATTGGACCCATGGTTAACTATAGAACAGCAGCTCCGCATGAGCGCGAGGCGTACATAGATTTGGCCAATTATGCATTCCGCCTGGATTTTGAGACATTGATGCCTAAGGCGTACGACAAAGGGCTGGATACTTCAGCGCTGCATAAGGTGGCGGTGGATGAGGCGGGCAGGCTGCGCGCACAGGTGGCCGTTTTTCCAGAGTTTGTGACAATATGTGATCATACCCTGCGAACCGGTTATTTGGGTACCGTCTCGGTTCATCCGCGGGCTCGCGGCGAAGGGCATATGAAGGCGCTGATGAACCTGTGGCTGGAAGAACTTCGGGGTACATGTGATATGGTTGTCCTATACGGACAGCGCCAGCGTTACGAATATTTCGGCTTTACGCTGGGCGGTGTGAAGTTCAAGTATTCCATTGGAGAGGCCAATGTGCGTCATGGCTGGAGGGAAGTGGACGCGGCTGGAATCACCTTCAGCCCGTTATTCAAGATTGAAGGCGGAGCAGAATTTGCGTACAGCATGAACACCTCGCGGCTGGCTTATGTAGAACGTGAGATGGAGCAATTGCCGCTTATATTCAGCTCACTTCATCAGAATGCCTTAGGCGTTCTGGATCAGGATAAGCTGATCGGGTATCTGGTTGTCAACGAAGCAGGTGATGAAGTATCTGAATTCGCGGTGGAGCAGCCTGGCGATATTGCACGGACTCTCAAGGCTTACCGGGAGTATAGCGGGGTGGAAAGGATAACTGTAGATACGCCGGAATATGATCTTCCGCTGAATACGGTGCTTGGCAGCATTGCCGAAGACTTCGTAATCGAGAATTCGGATATGTATCATATTCTGGATTTCGCTAACGTCCTGAAGGCGTACCTTACGCTGAAGTTCAAGACCACAGGCATTGCCTGGGGGGAATTCTCAGCAGTGATGGACGGACAGCCGGTGACGGCGCGGGTGGACGCGGAGGGGGTTACAGTTGAGCGGTCAGCCCGGCCGGATGCCGTGATTCTTGACCGGCAGCAGGCCCAGGCGCTGCTGCTTACGCAGCACAGCCGTTATATGGCCGTACCTGCACCCGCAGGCTGGTTCCCGCTCCCCCTGTTCTGGTACAAGATTGATAAATACTGAGCCATCGCTCTGTGATAATCCCGACCCGTTTCCCCCTACAGTGACTTGCGGAATTCCGCCGGAGTGATGCCGGAGAAGTTACGGAACAGCTTGATGAAGTAGCTGACGTTGTCATAGCCCAGCTGCTCCGCGATCTCCACAATGGTCAGGTTCGTCTGATTCAGGAGATCGCGGGCCTGTTCCATTTTCACCCTCGTTACATACTCAATGAAGGTCAGTCCGGTCTCCAGACGGAATAACCGGCTGAAATGGGTGGGGTTCAGACCCAGGCGCTTCGCCATCTCCTCCATTCCAACCTTCTCGCTGATATGATTCATTACATAACGTTTGGCTTCGGCTACCTCTTTGCGCACATTCTGCTTCCACATGGAGCTTAACATGAGTATCTTATCCTTCAGGAATTCCTCCAGCCATTCCATGAGCTGCTCCAGCGTCTCGAACTCCTGGATCGAGCGCTGAAGCCGCTCACTGTTGAAGTTGTTGACGAAGTTCTGCATGACTACATATTTCAATTCCAGCTCCATCACCATCTTGAGCAGCCAGCTCTTCACACTCTCCACCGGATATTTCCGGTCCCCGATATACTGCTTGATCTCCCTGACCTTGGCCGCAATCTGCAAGCTGTCCTCCTGCTGAATGCAGTCCCTCAGCTGCTGGAGAATCTCCGAATAATGCACGAACAGGTCCTCGCCGCTGGTCTGGACAGGCGCATACTTCATAATCGCTCCCTCGGCAGTATAGAAGCGGAGAGCATGGGAATCCAGCAGCGCCTGAATCTGCTTCTTGATGTCGATCAGACTTGGAGTAGCCTCCCCGTAAAAGAAGGAAATCCCCATCCGCAAATGCAGCTTCGCCATTCTCTGGACATGCCGGAATTTATCACGGAACTCCTCATAAAGATTGCGGACGAGGATATGCGGCAAAGGAATGAACAGGATGAACTGCCGTTCCGTCAGCGCGAACTGGATAATGCCGTCAATCTCCAGGAATTCCTGCAGGACATTATCCATCACGAACTGCAGGTTCACCACTCCGCCGAACCGCCGTTCCAGCTCATAGGAGCGCTCCGGGACGGCCAGTACGGGCAGATACGGGGTGCCTTGGTGCAGGCTGATGCCCATCGCTTCGGCTTGTCCGAACCACTCGGCTTCATCCCAGACCGGCTGCTCCACGAACATGCGGATGAACCTGGTCCGGATGGCGGCGTGGTTCTGGCTGACCAGCTTCTCCATCTGGAGATAGTGGTTACGGGATTTCAATTTCACCTCCAGCCGGGTCACCGCCTCCGTCAATACAGCAATCACCTGATCGATCTGCAGGCTCTCCTTCAATATATATTCGGCTACATTCAGCTTCACAGCCTGCTGGGCGTATTCGAATTCCCCGTGGCAGAACAGGATAATCGTCTGCAGCTGAGGGTTCATCTCCCGCGCCTTCTGGATTAATTCCAGTCCATTCATCGCCGGCATGCCGATATCCGTAAGGAGAATATCCGGCTGATGCAGCTGGCAGGCTTCCCAAGGCCTGTCTGCCGTCCGAGCAGCAAGCCGACAATTCAAGGCCGAGGGTGTCCCAGGGAATCGCAGCGCTTAAATACTCCAGGACAGGATAATGATCGTCTGCTAGTACTACTTTATAGGTCATGAATATCTGCTCCTATCCGCTTCACGGGCATGATTAACTGTACGGCGGTGCGCTGCCCGTGAATGCTCTCAATGTTCATCTCGAAGCGCTCCCCGTAGATTAGCTTGAGCCGCTGGTAGACGTTGATTAACCCGATGCCGTGAGCGGACTCTGCCACGGGCGTCCCGTCAGCACTCAAGGCGCCTATCTCCGCATCCTTCTGCCTGATGTGCTGAAGCAGGGCGGCGAGCGTATGCTCCTCCATGCCCGTGCCGTTGTCCTCGATGTGAATGGTCAGTCTGGACTGAACGAGTCCGATGGTGATCACCACCCGTCCTCCGCCCAGCAGGAACCCGTGTTTGTAAGCATTCTCAATAATAGGCTGCAGGATGAACCTTGGCACCGTCTCCAGCAGCAGCTCTTTGTCCACATGCACCTCATATTCCGTAGGATATCTCATCGTGAACCGCATTAACTCCATATACTGCTTGGTGAAATCAAGCTCACTGGCAATGGAGACGAATTCCTCCCGGCTGGAAAAGCTGGCCCGCAGCATCGCGGAGAGGGAGCCGACAATTGCAGCATTCTCCTCATCCTGTTTCATTAGCAGCTTCAACCGGATCGAGCTAAGCACGTTGAATAGAAAATGCGGGTTAATCTGGGCCTGCAGCATCGCAATCTCCGCCTGGCGCTTCAATTCCTGCTCCGTCTCCACCTGCCTGAGCATCAGCTGCACCCGGTCCAGCATGTTATCGAAGGAGTGCCCGAGGCTGCCAATCTCATCGGTTCCCCGGATACCCGAGCGCACCATGAGATCTCCGTCCTCGACCCGGCGCGCCGCCTTGCCCAGGACAAGCACGGGCTTGGTGAATCTCCGCAGCAGAACAGTAAGCGCGAACAAGAAGCTGACCGCAAATACTGTCTGAATAATCAGGCCGGTCCGGTTCATCCCGTTCAACCGCTCCGTCAGCTGCTCATAGGGAGCGACACTGATCAACCTCCACTTGGCATATTTCAGCGGCAGCGAGAGGAGGAGCTGGTTCTCCCCCTTGAACTTGACGATGTCAGGGAAGGCCAGCTCTTCTACTGGCAGCAGATTGTCAAAGCTAGTGCCTATCAGCTCCTGGTTCCTGTTCGACAGAATGTTCTCCTCTTCATCCAGCAGATACACATCCTCTTCCAGTGAAGCAAACCGCTCACGGATCGAAGCCTCGCTGCGGCTGACAATCAGGTAAGCGTAGGGGGCGGTAGTCGTTTCTTCTCTTAAGGCACGCGCTGTCATGAAGATATGCGGCTGCTCAGCCTTCAGGGAGGTCAGATAATTGTCCTCTGCTCCCATAAATAAGGTGTCATACGGCGGGAGCTGCTCCAGGATAGAGAACCAGCGCCGCTTCAGAAATTGCCGGGGATCATAATCATAGAAGGAATAATCGGAATAGGCATGTCCTTCCTTGTCCAGCAGGGTGATCCGCAGATCAATCGTGTCTCCGGCCACCTGCTCCAGGCGGCTGGTCAGGGTCCGCGCAGCTACGGGATTGGTCTTGGCATCCTCCAGCAGGGTCTTGATCTCCGGATCGAAATGGACGAAGTTCGACACCGACACCATCTCTTCGAAGATCACATCAATCTGCGACTGGACAATTCTCAGGGACTGCGTGGATTTCTCCAGGGAATGTTCCCGGATAATCAGCTTGGAATAGACATTGGTAATATAGAGCATCCCCAGTGCCGGAATGACCAGGCAGGCGATGGAGGTAAGGATTAGCTTTTGCCGGAAGGAGAGCTGACTGAGCCTGTGCTTATCTTTCATTAATATCCCTCCAGTAGTAGACCTTCACAGACTTATGGTACTTGATTCTGCGGTTCGGCTCATCCAATAATTTTTTCAATTTAGAAAAAATAATGCTATACAAAGTTTTCGCCACAGATAAATTCGTTGCATGTGCTATAAAATTTGCGCTTCTATAATAAAGCTACAAACATAAAAAGAGGTGGATAAAGTGGAGGTTATTACTGAAGAGGGGACGGCAAAACGGTCCGGCAGCCCCGGGATAAGCAAGATGCGCAAGCAATCCTTTTACGACAATATTGCAGGGTATTTATTCATTGCCCCCATGCTCATTCTGACCGTAACGCTGGTAATTATTCCGATTCTCCTATCCGGTGTGATCAGCTTCTCGAACTGGAACTTTGTATCCGGGCTGGACGGGTTCGGGTTTGTCGGTCTGGATAACTACACCCGGCTGGTGCAGGACGAGTCCTTTCACCGCTCGCTCTACAACAACCTGATCATGATCGGCGTCGTTCCGGTCGCGATGTTCCTGGCGCTGATACTGGCGGTGCTGATCAACAAGGCAACGTATTTCAAAACCTTTTTCAAAGTGATCTACTTCATGCCCTTCATCTCAAGCTTCGTGGCGATTGCCCTGCTCTGGAGAGTGCTCTATCACCCGAACAACGGGCCGATCAACGGCTTCCTCAGATCTATAGGGTTCGAGCATCCGCCCATGTGGCTGGCTGATCCCAAGTACGCCCTGATCTCGGTCATGATTATTATGGTGTGGACTTCACTCGGCTTCAATATGGTAATCTATCTGGCAGGCCTGCAGAATATCTCACGGGATCTGTATGAAGCCGCCGATGTGGACGGGGCCTCACCGCTCAGACAATTCTTCAGAATTACACTGCCGATGCTGTCGCCTACGTCCTTCTTCCTGCTTATCACAGGAGTTGTCGGGTCCTTCAAGGTCTTCGATCTGATTATGGTGTTAACCGGCGGCGGTCCGGCAGGCTCAACCTCAGTTATTGTTTACTATCTATACGAGGTGGCGTTCGTGAATCTGGAGTCGGGCTATGCTTCGGCGATGGGCATTATTCTGCTGATCCTCATCCTGCTGGTGACCTTGTTTCAATGGGTCGGACAAAAGAAATGGGTCAACTACTAGGAGGTATACACATGCGATCGATCAAGCTTAACCGTGTTATTGTCACCGTCTTCATGGCGGTTGCGGGAATTCTGTTCATTATGCCATTCTTATGGATGCTCTCCGCTTCCTTCAAGCCCGAGCTGGATGTCATGAAATATCCGATAGAGTGGATTCCGGCGAAATGGAATGCGGTGGAGAACTATAAGCAGGTATGGGCGGGAGTCGTGCCGTTCACACTCTACTACTGGAACACGACGAAGGTTACCCTGATGTCTACAGCACTGTCGCTGATAATCTCCGCTATGGCGGCTTACGGCTTCTCCAAAATCATTTTCAAAGGGCGGGATATTCTCTTCCTGGTTGTCCTGGCCACCTTCATGATTCCAACGCAGGCCATTCTGGTTCCGCAGTTCATGATGTACCGCTGGCTTGGACTGTTCGACAGCCATTTCGGGCTGGTGCTGCTTGCCGCCTCCGGGGTGCTTGGAACCTTCCTGCTGAGACAGTTCTTCCTGGGAATCCATGATGAAATTATTGAATCGGCGCGGATTGATGCAGCGGGCCACTGGACGATCTTCATGCGGATTGCCATGCCACTGGTGCAGCCAGCCCTTGCTACCTATATGATTCTCCGCTTTATCTGGACCTGGAATGATTACCAGAATCCGCTGATCTTCCTTCGTTCCGATTCATTGTTTACCCTGCAGCTGGGCATCAGGAAATTCGCTGATTTCAGCGGCGAGTTCTACTCGTTGATGATGGCAGGCGCTGTATCGGCCATTCTGCCGTTGTTAATTATTTTCATGATCGGCCAGAAGCAGGTGATTGAGGGAGTTGCGATGGGCAGTGTCAAAGGCTAGACTAATTACATTACAGGGGGTCAAATCATGTCAAAAGTAAAACGCAATCTATTCATCGCTGTACCGCTGTTATCCCTGCTGGTATCCGGGTGCGGAGGCGCCGGCAAAGCAGAGAAGGAGCCGGCGGCAACGGGTGCCGGAGCAGGTGCAGAACAAGCGGTGACCATTAAGCTGAGTAACTGGTATGCCAAAAAAATGGACAACTGGGATGTCGTGATTGCCGAGTTCGAGAAGCAGCATCCGAATATCAAGGTGGAATTCGCCTCTGCGGAGGATAACAACTCCAACGAATATTATAAGAAGCTTGACCTGGCGGTGGCCGGCGGCGACGATCTGGATATCCTCATGTTCAGTAACATGACCTTCCTGTCCCAGCGGGCAGGGCTCGGCATGATCCAGCCGCTGGATGATTATCTGGCTAAGGACGGCATTAATTTCAAGGATGAATATACAGCGGATACCAGCATTGACGGCAAGGTCTATGGACTGCCCGGCAAGTCCTCACAGGGTCTGGTGATCATCAACGAGGAACATCTGAAAGAGGCTGGACTTGAGCTGCCTAAGGATTGGACCTGGGATCAGTACATGGATTACGCCAAGGCGATGACGAAGAAGACGGGCGATAAGACCCGGTATGGGACCTACTTCCACAGCTGGATTCAATATGGATATGTGGCGCAGACCTTCGGCCAGGCGGTGAATGCGAATCTGACTACCGATGATGGCAAGACCGCCAATATTGACAATCCATTCATGCGCAAGTCGCTTGAGCTGCGGCTTCGGGGAGAAACGGAAGGCTCCGCTACCCCTTATTCCGAAGTGGTCAGCCAGAAGCTGAACTACAGACCGCAATATTTCAACCAAGATACCAGTATGCTTGTCACCGGCTCCTTCCTGATCCCGGAGACTGGCGGAACAGAGACGATTCCGGCCAGCTTCAAGACCGTGTTCGCTCCGCTGCCGAAGATGAAGATCGAAGATCCGATGTCCTCGAACGTGAGCGGGGATGTCCTGAGTATCTACAGCAAGTCCAAGCATAAAGACGAAGCCTACACCTTCATCCGCTGGTTCTCCACCGAGGGGATTGTGCTGCAAGGGAAGAATATTCCGTCCTGGAAAAAAGCTGACTTAAAAGATGTGGTGGACCGGATTATCGCAGGCAGCAAAACCCCGGAAATGATCGACAAGGCTTCGCTGCTCTATGTTCTGGAGAATACTATACCGACTACGGCAGCTACAGCGGTGCCTTATCACGCTGAGCTGGAGAAGGTGCTGCTGGAGGAATTCGATAAAATGATGCTGTCCGGTCAAAGCATCGATGATACTATCGAGCACGCACAGACCAAAATACAGAAGATTATCGATTCCAAATCCTAAGCAGCAGATATTACAGATTAGATAGGAGTGCTGACCGTGCTGTATCCAATAATGACGGAAACCCGCAGTCTGTACGATCTGGGCGGGATATGGAATTTCAAGCTGGACGATGGCTCCGGCTGGGAGGAGAACTGGCAGGCCTCCAAGCTGACAGATACAATCCCTATGGCGGTGCCTTCGGCTTATAATGATCTGGGCGTAAGCCCGGAGATTCGCAATCATGTCGGCTGGGTGTGGTACGAGCGGGAGCTGACGCTCCCTTCGAGCATCCTGAATGAGCGGCTGGTGCTGCGCTTCGGCTCGGCCACCCATAAGGCCAAGGTATATATCAACGGAAGCTTGGTCATGGAGCATTCCGGCGGATTCCTGCCCTTCGAGGGCGTGATTAACGGCTATATCCGGCCGGGAACGAACCGGTTGACGGTAGCTGTTCATAACGTCGTGGATTACACCACATTACCTGTTGGCCTGTACACGGAGACCGAGGGGCCGGACGGGAAGATCAAGGTGAAGAACCAGCCGAACTTCGATTTCTTCAACTTTGCCGGACTCCAGCGGCCGGTGAGAATCTACTCCACCCCGCAGACCTTCGTTCAAGATGTCACTGTCGTAACTGACTATGCGGGTGAGCAGGGGATCGTCCGGTATAGTGTAGACATTACGGGCGAAGCCGATATCCGGGTTACGGTACAGGATGAAGAGGGGAACACGGTCTGCTCAGGGACGGAGCGGTCCAGTACACTGGATATTCCCTCTGTTAGACTATGGCAGCCGTTGAACGCTTACTTGTATATCCTGAGAATCGAACTGCTGCAATCCGGGCAATTGGTAGATGTCTATGAGCTGCCGTTCGGTGTGCGGACGGTAGAAGTGAAGGACGGGCAGTTCCTGATTAATGGCGAGCCCTTCTACTTCAAGGGCTACGGCAGACATGAGGATACTCCGTTCCATGGACGGGGCCTGGATGAAGCGGCGAACATTATGGATTTCAATCTGATGAAATGGTCCGGGGCCAACTCCTTCCGTACGGCGCATTATCCGTATGCCGAGGAAGTGATGCGGCTGGCCGACCGTGAAGGCTTCGTCGTGATCAATGAGACCCCGGCAGTAGGCCTGGACCTTAATTTCCTCGTGATGTTCTCAGGGGGTTCGAAGAAGGATACCTGGGCAGAGGTCCAGACCTTCGGGCATCACCAGCAGGTGATCCGGGAGCTGATCAACCGGGATAAGAACCATGCCTGTGTGGTGATGTGGAATGTAGCCAACGAACCGGCATCTTATGAGGACGGAGCGTACGAATACTTCAAACCGCTGATCGAGCAGCTGCGGGAGGAAGATCCGCAGCACCGTCCGGTGACCCTGGTGACGCATATCGAAGCCTCACCGGCTAACGATAGAATCTCTGAGCTGATCGATGTCCTTGCCTTCAACCGGTATTACGGCTGGTATGTGGACGGGGGAGACCTGGAGTCTGCGAAGGTTAAGCTGCGGCAGGAGCTGGAAGCGTGGAGCCAGCGGTGCCCGGGCAAGCCAATGATGATGACTGAATACGGAACCGATACCGTGGCCGGACTCCATGATGTGGAGCCGATCATGTTCACGGAAGAATATCAGGTGGCGTTCTACCGGGCGAATCATGAAGTCTTCGATGAGTTCCGTGAGTTTGTGGGCGAGCAGGTATGGAATTTCGCCGACTTTGCCACCAGCCAGGGCATCATCCGTGTGCAAGGGAACAAGAAGGGCATCTTCACCCGTGACCGCAAGCCCAAGGCGGCAGCCCACGAGCTGCGCCGGAGATGGACGGAGATCCCGGATTTTGGCTATAAGAAGTAATTTGAACCGCCATGTACAAGCAAGCCTGCAAGCCTTCTGTTAGGGGAGGCTTGCTTTTTTATATGTCCTCCTAGTAGACCGGCAAGCCTTTTGATGCAGAGTTGAATGATTTTAGTGATATATTATAATGCAGAGGGTGGCATAATAATCTTCTACTCTAAATGAGGTGTACAATGAATCGGATTTTACTGGTCGAAGATGATGAGAACTTGGCATTCGGTATTGAATATACGATAACAAGTGAAGGATATACAGTTATTGCAGCAGTTAGTATGGAAGAAGCCAGAAGAGCATTAAAAACAAATACAGTCGATTTAATCTTGTTGGATGTCAATCTGCCTGACGGTTCAGGGTATGACCTGTGCAGAGAGATCCGGGCAACCTCCCAGATTCCCATTATATTCTTGACTGCTCTGGATGAGGAAGCCAACGTTGTTGCCGGTCTTGATTTGGGGGCAGATGATTATATGACTAAACCGATTCGAACCAAAGAACTGATCTCCAGAATGAAGGCTGTATTGAGGCGCAACCATAAGTCTAAGGATGAGGTAAAGGAATGGAGATCCGGTGATATTGAAGTTCGAGTCTTTGAAAGAGCTGTTCTTAAGCATAATCAAGAGCTGTTGCTGACAGGAATGGAGTATCGCTTGGTATTGATGTTAATGACACACCCTAAGAGAATTTGCAGCAGAAGCAGCCTTCTGAATCACCTGTGGGATATGTCAGGTGAATTCGTTGATGACAATACCCTTTCGGTTCATATTAGAAGATTAAGAGAGAAGATTGAAGATAATCCTGCAATACCGAAATATATAATTACTGTTCGAGGGGTTGGATATAAATGGAATGCAGAAGTCATCGGACGATAACTCATGATTGAATTATTCCGTAATCCAGAGTGGAAGTCCATCGCCGTTAAAGTCATCGTGCTCCAAGTTTTGTTTGCGGTTTTCATGTTCTTTTTTATGAGTGATCAAGTCAACCATATCCATAAGGCTTTGGTTAATCAAAATGCCGCACTGATTGGATATGTGTTGAAGCAAGACCCACAGTTAGAGGATGGTATGATTCACTATATTACTCAGGGGGCGAAGGAGAATGAGATTGCAGCGGGAAAACAAACCTTAGCTCAATATGCCTACAAAGAAGATATGCCCATAGGTGATCAGCCTTTACTTTCAGGTACCGCTATACCTATGAAAACCTCAGCGCAAGTATTGCTGTTTGGCATCCCTGTGCTGCTGTTAATACTTTGGGAGTATCGTAACATTTTTGCTAAGATTCGAGCCATTTCCTTCGCAGCGGATCAAGTGGTGGAACGACATGTGGACGAGCCGCTCCCGGATAACATTGAAGGTGACTTTGGCACCTTAGGCCGTAGTTTCAATGCGATGGCTGAAAGGCTGCATAACAGTCTTAATCAGCTTCAACATGAAAAAACATTTCTTCGTAATTTGCTCTCAGATATATCGCATCAGCTCAAAACACCGCTGGCATCCCTCATCGTTTTTAATGAGAATATGCTGAATGATCCCCATATGAATCTGGACATGAGATCGAAATTTCTAGAGCGGAGCACGAAGCAGCTTGAGCGAATGGAATGGCTGATTATCAGTTTGCTGAAGCTGGCACGGGTCGAAGCCGGAGCAATCATGTTCCGCAAGGAAGACATTCGAGTGAAATCAATCATGGTTCATGCCGTACAATCGTTGCGAATGTTAGCCGATCAAAGGATGCAGCAAATTGATATTCATGGTAATGAAGAGATGTCCGTTCGGGCGGATGAAGAATGGCTGGGAGAAGCCTTTATCAATTTGATTAAAAATGCACTGGAACACTCTCCGCTTGGAGGCGAAATTTCGATTACATTAGAAGACAGCTCATTGTTCCGGACAGTTATCATTCAAGATCGGGGGGAAGGCATAGCCCCAGAAGATTTGCCTCATATTTTCGAACGCTTTTATAGAGGGAAAAGTACGGCAAAACCTCAAAGTATTGGCATTGGCCTGCCGTTAGCCAAGTCCATTATAGAAGAGCAAGGCGGTATGATTACCGTTTCCAGTCAGCTAGGGATAGGAACGGAATTCAGAATTTCGTTTAATAAAGGAGATAAGTGAAGGGGAAGCTTACAATAATGTAAGCTTCCCCTTCACTTTATTGTAAGCTTCGAGATTTATAATAACCAATATACAATGTGAAGCATTAGCTTGAGGAGGCGGCAATAAGATGGAAATACTAAAGACTATAGATTTATGCAAAATCTACGGAAATGCAGAAGCGAGAGTTGAAGCTTTGAAAAATATTAATTTTTCTGTTCAACAAGGGGAATTTGTCGCTATTGTAGGGGTTAGCGGATCAGGGAAAAGCACCTTGATGCACCAGTTAGGTGGTGTGGATCGTCCGTCCAGCGGACAGGTCATCATCGATGGTACGGATCTCTATACCAAGAGTGAAGAGGAACTCGCTGTATTCCGAAGACGGAAAATAGGATTTATTTTTCAATCCTATAATTTGATCCCGGTCCTATCTACGGAGGAGAATATCAAGTTACCATTGCTGCTGGAGAATAAAAAGGTAGATGAGAAATATGTTCAGGAATTAATGGGATTACTAGGGCTTACTGACCGGAAGCATCATCTTCCCTCTGAATTGTCAGGCGGGCAACAGCAACGGACGGCGATTGGCCGTGCGTTAATCAATAAACCGTCCATTATTTTAGCAGATGAGCCTACAGGAAATCTGGATAGTAAAAGCAGTAAGGAAATCATGGACCTGCTTACATTCTCCGTTAAAAAATATCATCAAACCTTGATTATGATTACACATGATTTAAATATTGCTAAAATGGCAGATCGAATCGTAAGAATCGAAGACGGGGTCCTTCAACAGCCAAATGAGGTGAGCCGTATTGAATAGTTACACTGGACTTACCGGGAAATATTTAAAGGGGCAGAAAAAAAGATCCTTACTTACGATCTTTGGTATTATTTTGTCGGTTACGCTCCTAACATCCATTGGAACCATTGGAATGAGCTATAGAGACAAGTTAATCAGACAAACCGTGCAAGATTTCGGGGATTACCATGTCTCGATTAATGATATTAAGGGAGAAGCTGTTCCGAAAATCAAAAATAATTCATCCGTAGAGAGTACAGGTATAGTTAGCAGAGAAGGATATGCTGTTATTAAAGAGACTGAAGAGAAGGTGAAGCAGGAAGATCCATACGCTGCACCTTACCGGTATTTGAATGTTAAAGGATATGATGCGGAGGCAATGAAGATGCTTCAAGTTCAGCTGGATTCAGGCAGATTGCCGGAGAACAAGGCTGAAATTATCCTGTCCTCCTCAAGTCTGAATTACTTTCCTGCGCAGCCAAAGCTGGGCGACAAGGTTAAATTAGAGCTTGGGCTCCGAAAAGTGAAGTCAACGGGTGAAGTGAAAAAAATAAACGGACTTGGCGATTTTGGCTGGGATCTTGACGAACTTTTTCAGGGGCAATTTCAACGGGAATATACTGTAGTCGGCTTCTTGAAATCAACGAGGTCAAGTACATGGAGCTCGAGGTATATCTTTCCTGCCATTACATTCCAAGATTATAAACACATCGAGAATCAAAAAAAGTATTTTATGTATGTCAAGATGAAATCTATGAACGGCATCCAGGAGAAAACAGAAGCTATGATGTCCTCTTTACAGCTGGGTCAGGTCGATTATGATGCCGCTAAGCAGCTGGATAAAGATAACTTCTTTAAGAATGTGCGGATCGAATACAATAATGAATTGCTTAGATTATATGGTAAAAGCATTTATCAAGGCGTGAATACCAGCTTAATTCTGGCATTTGCTGCTGTCATTGTGATTATTATGATCTGCACCATTGCCGTGATTTATAATACGTTCAATATCTCTATATTGGAACGGATATCACAATTCGGCATGCTGAGATGTATTGGTGCTACACCCGCTCAAATTCGCAAAATTGTCTTGCAAGAAGCTGCTCTGCTCAGCTTGATCGGCATACCCGTCGGAATTCTCACAGGCACCCTGTTTATGAGGGTATTGTTTTATAATATCAGCTTGTTAGCATTAGGTTTCTTGAATGATATGAGAATGGTCATTTCCGTACCGATTCTAGTCGCTGCGGGTCTATTAGGCTTGCTGAGCGTATTTCTGTCCGCTATTGGACCAGCCAAACAAGCAGCTCGCGTATCTCCTTTAGAAGCGCTACAGAATTCGGGGAGCACAAGGATCGATCGGATCACAACGGTCAAGAAGTCCCTGTTCGTTACAAATTTGTTTGGTATCGTAGGGCAATTCGCCAGCAGGAACTTGCGCCGAAACAAGAAACGTTTCCGGATTACAGCCTTTTCCATGATTGTCAGCATCATTATTTTTATTGTCTTTAGCGGTTTGGTGAATTTCATACAGCAAGCAACACGAGTCTCAGGCGCTGAGTATTCGTACTCACTTTCCTATGAGGGTCCTTCAAAGCGGATAGATGATAAAGTGTATCAGCACATTGCTAAGGTGGAGGCTGTTCAACAAGCTTACAAATTTTACAATAGTCAAGTGACGGCTATTATCCCTAAGGACAAGATTAACCCGAAATATTATGAATTAAATAAAGAACGATACGTTGTTGCTGAAGGGGACGGGTATAGAACAGACAATAATTTCCTTATGTCCTTTGGGGATAATGGATTAGACGCTATGCGCTCCAAGCTGATCTCAGGGGCGATCGACAAGGAGACAATGAACCAGGAGAACGGCGTTATCGTTCAACAAAAAATAAGCATGACCACACAAAAAGGCCAGGAGCTGATTATCGACCAAACCCAATTTAAAGTGGGGGATCATATTAATATCCGCACTGTTGAGGGAGGCCATCACAAATATCAAACAGTAACCGTGGCTGGAATCGTGGACGAAGATTTGTTATCAAATGGATATACCGAGAGTCACGTTGTTACATTCTTCACAACGTCTAAAGTATATTCCAAGATTACAGGTAACGATGCATATTCAAGAATGTTTATTCTTGCTGATCCTGATCAACCGAATCAAGCCATTACGGATTATCTTAAAGCATTAGTTGAAAAAGACGCGGGATTTAACTACCAGGATCGGGTAGCGGAGCTCACTGAGGCCAAAAACGACGCAGTGACTTTCAGCATCATCCTTTACGGTTTTATCGGTGTCATAGTGTTAATTGCATTCTTGAACATTGTAAATACCGTGAGTACGAATCTTATTCTTCGCACGAAAGAGTTTGCTGTCCTTAAGGCCATTGGCATGACCCAAAAAGAAGTCAGGAAAATGATTGTTCTAGAAAGTATATTTTACGGTTTGTTTGCCTCCGTTGTTGGAATCACCTTAGGTACGGCTCTTAGCTACAGCATTCAAATGCTCTTCGCGGGTGCTGTGAGTACAGCTTGGACGATCCCGTGGTACAGTATCGGTATTGCTTTTGCAGGTGCTATACTGACAACGCTTCTCGCAACGATTTGGCCAATGTATCAGTTAAATAAAGTGAATATCGTGGAGGCCCTCCGGAGAGAGAATTAGAGGAAGGTGCCTTGCTTGGCATATCTGCCCGGGGATACTCCAGCTACCTTGGTGAAGCTGCGGATGAAATTAGCGTAATCGCTGAAGCCGGATTGATAGCAGGCCTCGGTAAGGCTAAGCCCGTCGCGGAGGTAAGCCTTGGCTAACGAAATCCGACGGTCCAGTATGTAGGAACGCAGCGTCAGGCCTGTGTGTTGTTTGAACTGGCGGCTGATATAGGTGCTGTTCAAATGAAAGATACCGCTAAGCTGCTCAAGCGTGATGGCCTGCCCCAGATGGGCATCAATATACTCCATCGTCCTGCGCACCAGCTCCGGCATGATATCCGCAGGAACGATGCTCGTTCTATGAAACACGGTGTTGGTCAGCACCAATATTTGAGCAAGCATGCTGTTGGCGAGGATATCTGCCCCATACGCATCCGATGAGAGGACCAGCTCCAGATCGCCGGTCAACCGGAGAATCTGCTGAAGCTCGGCTTCCTCCAGACGAACGATGTTGCCCTTCCCCTTCGGGCGGTAATCGAAGCACCAGGATAGAGGGGTAGCCGGAGTAGACAGGCGGTGCAGATAAGATTTTTGGAGATTGATCGTAATCCGTTCATATTCCGCTTCATCCTGGCTGAAGGAACGATGCATTTCTTCCGGATTCAGGACAAGCAGATCTCCGCGCTGCAGGTGGTAGCAGCTGTTCTCAATATAGAACTTGACGTTGCCGCGCAGAAATAAGTACAGCTCATACGCTTCATGGCGGTGATAGAAGGTTCCCATATTATAGGTGGTTGTCCTGTGCAGGTAGAGGTAATCTTTATGGATAGGGTCATAGCGAAGCTCAAAGGGCTCGTTCATGGGTAACCTCCGGATCATTTCGCGCAATAATAACAGCGGAACCCGCAATGATTCTTCTCTGGAATTACTTTAAAATGACATTATCCTAGCATGCAGGAATATGATTTGCAACCCTTTTATCGTATTACAACAGACTGGAGGACAGGATAGTGGAACTGATTATAACGGCAAGAAGCAAGACTCAGGAAGATTCTGAATATACCGGATTAAACGGGCATGGACTACATGCCTCTGTAGAGATAACAGGCGGGACAGGCAGTGCACAGCATCCCTTTCAGGCTCATGTACAGCTCACGAATCTGAACAGCACGCCCTGGTTAGGCGTCATTCACGTGGAACTGCCGTTCGCCAAGGCGGATCCGCGCTTTTTTCTTCCTGCGTTTATGTATGGCCGCAACCGGGGGGAAGCTCCGCAGAATGTTCCGAACGAATTCCCGAGATTAAGGGAGGGCCAACCCGCGCGTCCTTCATCTTCCTGGTGGATGGTGCGCAGCGACCGGCTGTCACACCCGGCAGCGCTTGTATATGACACCGGCAAAGTGTACGGATTATGCGCCAGCCCTTATTTTATATACAGGGCGGATGAGAAGATCCAGTGGAAGCCACGGCTAGAGGAAGAGTTCTTCCAGTACGGCGGCTTCACCTGCTCGCTTGCCAAGGGAACGGTCGGGTATACGCTGGGGTATGAGAATGCTCCGCTTTTGTTCATCAAATCGCGTCTCGTTAAGGAACGGGCACCGCTGGAGGAGAACTGCTTCGAACTGGCAGCTTCGGAATCTGTAGCGTTCACATTGGATCTGTATGATTACACGGCCGAGTCAGAGCTGGGCATCCATGCTGCGCTGGAAGAGATCTATTGCCGCTATCATCAGCCACCAAGATCCGGCAGTGATAGGCGGACCTCAGCGGCCGACCTGTCGAAGGCAATCTATCAATATGCGTGGCTGCCTGAGGACCGGAGCTATACCACTTTTGTCTATGAGGACAAGGAGACAGGCGGGTACCGGTACAACAAAATCATTTCCACCAGCTGGACAAACGGACTGACTGTAGCCACTCCTATGCTGATGGCTGCGTTGCGGCTGGGAGATGAGCCTATGCGCAGACAGGCGCTCTCCTGCATTGAGAATATCATCAGGAACTCCCTGAACCCGGCTTCCGGTCTCCCTTACGAGGCCTATCAGGACGGGAAATGGAGCATTCACGGCTGGTGGTTTGACGGGATGCGTACGCCGGGACATTCCGCCTATCTGTGCGGACAGGCCTTATTCTATATTATGAAGGCCTATGAATACGAGAAACGGCTCAACCATGTCATCCACGAGGACTGGGTGGACTTCGTGCGTAAGATTCTCCCTGTACTGGAGAGAAGCCGGAATTCGGATGATGAATACCCTACGATTCTCTCCGAGAGAACCGGCGCCGGGCTTGAATACGATTCCTTCAGCGGAACCTGGATCATGGCTGCCATAGCCTACTATAGCTGTCTTACCGGAAACCGGTCGCATCTGGACAGCCTGAAGCGCAGTGAGCGGCATTATTATGAGACCTATGTGAGACGGCTGGAGTGTTATGGAGCACCGCTTGATGCGGATAAAGCGGTAGACTCTGAAGGGATTCTGGCGTATATCAGGGCGGTCCGGTATCTGCATGCCCTCACCGGGGATGAGCTGTATCTTGATCATATGAGAGATGCCCTTGCTTATGAGTTCACCTTCAAATTCGCCTATAATTCACCGGTTAAGGTGCCGCCGCTCAGTACATTGGGCTGGTCCAGCTCCGGAGGGAGTGTGACCTCAGTCGCCAATCCGCATATTCATCCCATGTCGAGCAGCGTGGTAGATGAGCTGTATTATTATGTGAAGCAGCGTGAAGATCCGTATGTGAAACATCGGCTGCTGGATACCGTGGGCTGGGGCTGTCAGACCTACAACAGATATGACCGGGAGTTCGGTCACGGCTTGACGGGTTGGATGTCCGAGCGCTTTTGTCATTCCGAGGGACTGGTAACAGAGACTTACAGTGACGGTTCTCCGGCAAGCACCTGGTTCTGCCTGATGCCCTGGGCCAGCAGCAGTATTATTGAAGGTCTGGTTGGCGATTACTGGGAGGCGGACAGCGAGTAGCGCTGTTAATTCTCAAGGTTGATATTTTGTCCAAAAATAAGGGGCTGTCCCAAAAGTGACAGCCCCTTTTATTGTGGGAACGAAAAACAGCATACATTTTTCTGATGCGCAGGTAATATCATCGAGGGGAACAACGTTCTGGTGCGGAGCGTCCCCCTCTCCCAAGTGCTCACGCTGAATCCCCTCTAGCATAAAGAGCTATCCCAAGCAGCCGTTTCATGGCTTCTAAGACAGTTCCAATTAAGCTATCGTAAATTTCATACCAGCCGTCTGCACTGCATTTCCTTGAATTTCAGTGAAAGCATCTTCTACGAATACCGGAATTTCAAGTGCTGATATCAACTTAGTCCAGAACTTAACAGCTTTTACATTCGATTTGAACATCCCTACCTCGTACCGGCCCGAATACAGTTTGAAGATTTGCATGACAGCATCTTTGGCTATATTCGTGCCTCTGTATTTGGGCAATACAAATAGCTCCTGCACTGAATAGTCCACTTCCTTTGCAACAAAAGGAGGGGAGGTAACCAGAATAAAGCCAACGATTTTTTCTTTAAACGTGATGAAGTAAGGATATAACCGTTCGTCCCTATAATATGGCGAGATATCTTCCATTTCGAATGTACCTTCTGCTCCAATATCCTCCTGTGAGTAAGCAGAAAGCTCATAGAGATAATAATTAAATAAGTTTTCAAATTGTTCTTTGTTTGTATCTGTTATTTGCTGAATTGTCGCCTTCATCTTATTATCCCCCATATATTATTTTCTTTTCAGTGCCCTCTGTTTGATGGAGACCTATGCTGCCCTAACGATACAGTATCACACATTACGTCGAACGTAAGGTGAAAAGACAGCTATAATTAACGTTACCTTTTTCAAAAGAATGCCCGGGCACTCAGGACAGCATACTGGCCCGGTATCTGCCCGGGGACATGCCGGCCACCTTGGTGAAGCTGCGGATGAAGTTGGCGTAGTCGCTGAAGCCGGACAGCTCGCAGGCGGCCGCGACGCTCTTGCCGGAGGTAAGGTGGCTCATGGCCAGAGAGACGCGCTTGCCCACAATATAGGAGCGGACGGTAAGTCCCGTGTGCTCTTTGAACAGCTGGCTTATATATTTGCCGCTGTAATGAAATTCCTGCTCCAGCTGAGCGGAGTAGATCGGTTCGAGCAGATGTTCCTCAATGTAAGCCATCGTCTGGCGGACCAGCTCCGGCATGAGATTATGCGGCAGGGCGGCAGAAGACTGCTGCAGAGTGTTGATGAACACAAGCAGCCGGGTGGCATAGGAATCGGCCAGCAGATCCTGTCCGTACTCCTCGGAGTGAAGGCTACGGATCAATTGGTCCGCCAGTCTGGAATAGAAGGCGCACTGGTTGCGGGAGAGCCGTATCAGTGTGTTCAGCCCGGAGGGAAAGGCGTTGAAGCAGGCCAGCAGGTTCGTACGGCTGCTGGATAGCCGCCGCAGGGCGGATCTTCTCAGGTTCAGCCCGATCCGTTCATAGGTCTGATTGTCGGCACAGACACAGCGGTGCATCTCACCGGGACGGATCAGCAGCAGATCGCCGGGGGAGAGCTTGTAGCAGGACTGTTCTACATACATATAGGTATTGCCTCTCAGGAACAGGTAGATTTCGTAGGCATCGTGCCGGTGGTAAGGCTGAGCCGGGCTGAGCTGCTCTGTGGTGGTTGATTTGTGGAAGCAAACCATTTCTTCGGTGATCGGGGTGAACTCATACTGGGCAAGTTGTTCCATGGCATCCATTCCTTTAATTGGATATATAAGGAGTATTGGTATCCGCGCAATATAGTATCGCTGATATGCAACGACGATATATCAACTATTTAATATAATACAGGAATAGGAAGCGCTTGCAAGTGTTGCAAGGATAAAGGACAAGCCTGTACAGGGTACAGCTGCCGCTTCGATTAGACAGGAGGTGCGACCAGAGGCAGGATTCGGCAGAAATGTTGTGCGGAAATCATATAAAAAGGAGATGAAGCAATGAAATCAACGTTTAAAAAATCATTATGTACCTTGCTGGCAACGGTTACTATGTTGTCAATGCTGGTGGTGCCGCCGCCGCCCAAAGTTTCAGCAGCCAGCGATGTGACGGTCAATCTGTCCGCCCAGAAGCAGGTGATCCGCGGATTCGGGGGCATCAACCATCCGGTCTGGATCGGCGATCTGACGGCCGCGCAGCGGGAGACCGCCTTCGGTAACGGAGCGAACCAGCTGGGATTATCCATTCTGAGAATCTCTGTGGACGATAACAAGAATAACTGGTCTAAGGAGCTGGATACGGCCAAGGCGGCCGTTGCCAAGGGAGCCATCGTCTTCGCTTCCCCCTGGAATCCTCCTGCAAGTATGACGGAGACCTTCAACCACAATGGGAATACCTCAGCCAAGCGTCTCAAATATAACCAGTACGGCGCATACGCCCAGCATCTGAATGACTTCGTGACCTATATGAAGAATAACGGGGTTAACCTGTATGCGATCTCGATACAGAATGAACCGGACTATGCCGAGACCTGGACCTGGTGGACACCTGCCGAAGTCCTGAACTTTATGAAGAATTATGCCGGTTCGATCAATTGCCGGGTTATTGCTCCCGAGTCCTTCCAATATCTGAAGAATATGTCCGACCCGATTCTGAATGATTCCCAGGCGCTGGCCAATATGGACATTCTGGGGGCGCATTTGTATGGAACACAGGTGAACAACTTTGCCTATCCGCTCTTCAAGCAGAAGGGTGCAGGCAAAGAGCTGTGGATGACCGAGGTCTATTACCCTAACAGCAATAACAACTCGGCCAACCTGTGGCCGGAAGCACTGGAAGTAGCCTATCATATGCACAATGCACTGGTGGAAGGGGATTTCCAGGCTTATGTATGGTGGTATATCCGCCGTCAATACAGCCCGATGAATGAGGACGGCAGTATCAGCAAGCGCGGGGACAGCATGGCCCAGTTCTCCAAGTTCGTCCGCCCGGGTTATGTAAGAGTGGACGCGACCAAGAATCCGAATACCAATGTCTATGTCTCGGCTTACAAGGGCAGTAACAAGGCAGTTATTGTCGCTATTAATAAAAGTACTTCGGCGGTCAGCCAGCGGTTCGTCCTGCAGAACGGCACAGCCTCCAGCTTTGCTTCGTGGATTACCGACGCCAACCGGAAGGTGGCTGCCGGCTCTAGCGTTAATGTGTCGAACGGCGCTTTCACCGCCCAACTGCCTGCGCTTAGTGTAACTACCTTCGTAGCCACACTCGGAAGCAGCAAAAGCTCGGTAACGGATGCAATCTATGACATTGAAGTAGATCCTGCCTTGGCTGATGAAGTTTTTGCCGAGTAGAATACAGTCGCAGCATTTATGACTTAACCAGCAGATAGACCCAGCATCCCGGCCTGTAAACCGCAGCTTGCATAGTGCGTTTACGGGCCGGGATTTTTTTGGAAAATAAGGAGGGGTATCATGTTCAAAGTGTTGCTGGTAGACGATGAGGTGTATGTTCGTAAAGGGCTGCTGGAAATCATTCCTTGGGAAGCGTTGAAATTCAGCGTTGTGGGAGAGGCCAATAATGGCGCTGAAGCGCTGGAGATGATTGAACAACTGGAGCCTGACCTCGTGATTACGGATATCCGTATGCCCACTCTGGATGGGCTGGATCTGATCCGCAGTGTGTATACACAGGCCGGACTGCCTATGATATTCATCATAATCAGCGGCTTCAACGATTTCAATTATGCGCAGCAGGCCATGCGCTATGGGGTTCGCGACTACATCCTCAAGCCCATAGACGAAGAGGAGATGACTGCTGCGCTCCGGAAGCTGTCGTATGCCATGGGCCGGAAGCGGATTGCCGCGCTGACCAATGATGACTTAACGACAAGTGCAATTATGGAAGCACTGGTGCAAGAGAACCTCCAGCCGGAGGAAGCCGAACCTTATGCAGCAGCCTTGGGGCTGGAGGGGAAACACGGATTTCTCTACACGGTGACCGAGCTTCATATGGACCCGCAGGAGAGGCCGGCTACCCTGAAGCAATTCCAGGAGGTGCTGAATTCTATTGAAGCGGGAGGAGCCGGCATTCCCGTCCTTGAGCAGCAGCCGGGGGTGTTCGGAATGCTGCTCTGTCTGGACCGGATCGAAGGCGGCGGACTTGCGCTTCATCTGAAGCGGCTGCGCACAACTCTGATAGAACGGCTACATACAGAGCTGAGCCTGTATGCGGGTGATCCGGTGGACATGCTGGCCCATGTCCACCGCTCTTATTCAGAGGCTAATGAAGCAGGCAGGCACAAATATGCCGAGAATACTGGAGTCATTACATATGCGCAGATTAGGGAGAAAGCACTGTACGTGTTTGATATGAGTCCGGTACTGGCAAACAAGCTGATCCTGGAGCTGGAGGAGGGCAACATGACAGACTATCAGCAGACGGTGAACAACATATTCACCTTATTCCAGGAACAGCGCTTCACCCCGCAAGCCGTGACCGGCTCGCTCGCCCGGTGTATGACGGGCATTCTTGGCGTGATTACAGCGATGGACGGCAACGAGGCGGAAATCCTCCGGCTTAAGGGGCTGGCAGAACAGGGCCATGGGCAGTGGAGCCTGCTCATGCTGCAGGAGTATTTCCTGCAGGCCATACAAGAAGCGGCGGAATATATGGTGCGGCTCCGCAGAGAGAATAGCCTGGGGGGAATCAAGCCGATCAAGCAATACATAGACACTCATTACCACGAGAATATCAGCCTTAAGAGTATAGCGGCCATGTTTTATATGAATGCCGTTTATTTGGGACGGCTATTTCGCAAGACCTATGGCGTCTATTTCAATGAATATCTCCTGGAGCTTAGAGTGCAGGAAGCTAAGAAGCTGCTGCGGCAGAGCGATCTGAGAATGTACGAGATTGCAGGCAGGGTCGGTTTTCAGAATGCTGATTATTTCGTGACCCAATTTGAAAAGCTGGAGCAGCTAACGCCGTCGGAATATCGGAATCTGCTGATCGGCAAAGAATAGCGGGGTGGTCCTATGAAGAGGTTCCTGAATTATTTGAAGCTGCGCGATAAGCTGCTGCTGATGTATGTGCTGTCGGTCTTTTTTCCTATCGTGCTGACGAATATCGTGTTCTATAATGTGACCACTTCTAATATACGAAATCAAAAAATCCGTGATGCAGATATGGCGCTGAGTAATCTGAAAAACGACCTGCGTGTGACGATTGATCAGGGGGTCGGCCTTTCGTATTCGCTGTATACCGATGCCATCTTCAACAAAACCATTACCCGCAAATTTGCCAGCCAAAAGGAATATGTGGACACCTTCAATTCTTATCTGAGGGGCGCGCTGGCCGATCAGAATATGCAGGGGGTCCGCTGGTATCAGGTGTATACGGATAATCCCACCATCTTAGCCTCCGGCTATATGGAACGGTTAACCGGCGAAATCCGAAAGTCCGGCTGGTATACCCGGTCCCTGGCCTCCTCTGCTTCCTATCCAACCTTTGTCTATGCGGACCAGAAGTTCAGCCTGGTTCAGCGATTGAATAATTACAATTCCGGCGGCTTCGAGCAGCTTGTCAAGATCGACCTGAATATGGAGCAGATACACCAGATCTTTTTTGGAAACGGATTCGACGGCAAGGTCTATCTGGTGGACCCTCAGGGCAGAGTGCAGTTCGGGAATGTGACGGCCAATCTTACGAAGGATATTTACTTTCATGAGATCAGCTTTCCCGATAGCTCGCTTATCTTTGATGAAGCGTACAGTGGCATTAATTATCTGGAGGGCTGGACACTGAAGGGCGTGATGGACGAGGAAAGCGTGCTGAAGGAGGTCCGTGAGTCGCGGGCTTTTCTCATCTGGCTGGCCTGCATCAACTTTGTATTGCCTACGATTATCATAGCTGTCATATCAAGGTCCATTCACGTGCGGCTGGTGCGGATTCTGAGACATATGAAGAAGGTGAAGGCCCAGAACTTCCAGACGATTCCCCCTGAAGACGCCAGAGATGAGATCGGGCAGCTCACCGCCGAATTCAACCGGATGACCGAAACGATCCACAGTCTGATTAATGAGGTCTATGTTGCAGATATTCAGAAGAAAAATCTGGAGCTGAAGCAGCAGCAGGCCCAGCTTCATGCCCTGCACAGCCAGATCAATCCCCACTTTCTGTTCAATTCGCTGGAATCGGTCCGCATGCGCAGCATCATCAAGGGGGAGAAGGAGACCGCGAGGATCATTCAGCATATGGCCCAAATGTTCCGCAAATCCCTCTCCTGGAGCCATAACGATGTTACCGTCCGCGAGGAGCTGGAGCTGATTGAGAGCTTCCTTACGATCCAGCAATACCGCTTCGGCGAGAAGCTGGATTATAGCATCGTTGCTGATCCGGCGGCGCTTGGACAGCGAATTCCCAAGATGATTCTGCTGCCGTTTGTGGAGAATGCCAGTATCCATGGTATTGAATCAAGCCCGGATAAGGGGATTATCGTAATCTCAGTTACCGTGCAGGCGGACAAGCTAATCTTCAGCTTCGAGGATAACGGGATCGGCATGGCCCCGGACAAGCTGGAGGAACTGATTCGGTATCTGGAGGATAGCGATGATATCGGTGAGCGTGTCGGGATGAAGAATGCGTACTGCCGCCTGAAGCTTTGTTACCCCGCAGGCTTTGCTTTTACAATGAATGCCCGCAGCGGTGAGGGGACATCGATTGAGATTATTCTTCCCTTACAAGAAGAGGGCTCGTCAGAAACGGGATTGGGTATGCTTTTCAAAGTATGAGGTATGGTTTGTTGGGTAATCAAGAAAGCGGTTACTTGTTATATTGAAAGAGCTTTCATTATTGAAGGAATTTAAGAATCGTAAGGGGGATTTAGTCGAAATGTTAAAAAGCAAGATTATGACCGCTAGTTTGGCACTCGTTATGGCGGCGGCTTTGGTAGGTTGTGGTAACGGAAACTCGTCTGACAGTGCGGCGAACAGCAAGGAGGATCAAGGAAAAGAAGATACCTCAGCGGTTACGTACAAGTATTTCAGCTTTGGCGGGCCGAAGAAGCAGGTCCTGGGCAGTGAAACTACGATCGGGAAAGAGCTGCAGACACAAACCGGCGTGGACTGGAACATAGAATATCTGGTAGGCGATGGCGATACGAAGGCTGGAGTTATGATTGCCAGTGGTGATTATCCTGACATTATTGATTCCAGTGGCCAAATGGCCAAGCTGATGGAAGCAGGAGCCTTCATTCCGCTGGATGATCTGATTGAGAAGTATGGACCCAACATCAAGCGTGTCTATGGCCCTTATTTTGATAAATTCAGACAGAAGGACGGTAAACTTTACTTCTTCCCTTATGGTGCCAATATCGGCTACCTGTCCGAGCCTAATTTCCAGACGGGATTCTATCTTCAGCGCTCAGTATTGAAGGAATTCAATTACCCAAAAATCACCACTCTGGATGAATATTTCGACCTGATCAAGCAGTACAAGGAAAAGCACCCTCAGGTGGACGGCAAGGATACGATTGGTTTCGCTACCCTTGCGGGTGAGCAGGGCAGCTTCTATACCCTCCAGAATCCGGCTATGCACTTGGCAGGCTCTCCAAATGACGGCAGCTCCATCATAGACATGAAGACCCATGAAGCCAAGCTGGTCGCGGGCTCTGAATACCAGAAGCGGTGGATCGGGAAGCTGAATGAGGCCAATGCCGAAGGCCTGGTTGATCCGGAGTCCTTCACCATGAACAAAGACCAGTATTTGGCGAAGCTGACCTCCGGACGCGTACTCGGTTATTTCAGCTACTCCTGGCAGGTTGGGGATGCAACCAACAATCTGAAGAAAGCCGGCAATGATGATAAACGGTATGTATCATTGCCAATCGTGTTCGATAAAGGAACTAAGGATCAATATATTGACCCTCCCGGCTTTGTCAACAATTACGGGGTAGGCATTACCGTCAAAGCCAAAGATCCGGTCCGCATTATCAAGTACTTCGATAACCTGCTGAAAGAAGAAAATCAGATTCTGGTCCAGTGGGGCATCAAAGACCAAAGCTATGCAGTTGATGAGAACGGCCGCTTCACGTATGCCAACGATGAACAACGGCAAATGCACGAAGATCCTGAAAAGAGTATGAAATTCGGGTTCGACTACTTCAATTACAGCTGGCCTCGTTACGGAAACAGCTCCATTCTGCAGGACGGCAACGCCTATGGTCCCGGCAGTCAGCCGGAGGTGGCAACCTTCAGCTACACGGAGGGTGACAAGAAGCTCCTTGCTGCATACGGTGTGAAGACCTTCAGTGGGCTGTTCAGCAATCCGGATGAGCGTTCATGGTTCCCGGCGTGGTCCATCGCCCTTGAGCAGGGGTCACCTGAGCAGATGTTCATCACCAAAGCGGATGATCTCCAGCGGAACCATCTGCCTTCGATGATTCTGGACACACCGGCCAACTTCAACAAGAATTGGGACGACTACATGAATCAGTTAAACAAGCTGGACAAGAAGACGTACGAGAGTTTCATTACACAAAAGGTACAGGACCGCGTCGCAGGTAAATGGTGATCTAGAGATCATATAAGTTGTTAGAGGCCCGGGGTCGTAAGTGAGTTGTCACTTTCGACCTTAGGCTTTAAACACCAAGGAGCCGGAAGGGAGTAAGATTAAGTGGAGAAACCAGTGAGTTCTGTAACCCCAGCCCACAACAACAATGGGGTGGGCTTAAATAAAACCAGATTATTCTTCAACCGCCTTATCCAGCAGAGAACGCTGGCATTTATGTGTATACCATTCGTAATCTGGGCTTTTGTGTTTAAATACCTTCCCATTTGGGGTTGGACCATGGCTTTTCAGAACTATAAACCGGCCAGAAGCTTTTCCGAGCAGGAATGGGCGGGGTTGAAGCATTTTCGGATTCTGTTTGAAGATAGCACCTTCTACCGGGTACTGCGAAATACGCTGGTGATGAGCACCCTTCAACTGATACTGGGCTTCATAACCGCAATTACACTGGCCCTTTTACTGAATGAGCTTAAACATATTGTATTTAAACGTGTGGTTCAGACGGTTAGTTATTTGCCGCACTTTATCTCATGGGTTGTGGCGTCGAGTATAGTGCTGACCGTGTTATCTCCGGACGGAATCGTTAATCTGCTGCTGATGAAGCTGCATCTTCTGGACAAACCGGTGCTGTGGATGGGGAAAGGAAATTATTTCTGGGGGATTCTCGCGGGAGCCCAGGTATGGAAAGACGTAGGCTGGAACACGATTATCTATTTGGCGGCAATTACTTCAATTGATCCTTCCCAATATGAGGCGGCTGAAATCGACGGAGCGGGCCGCTTTCAGCGGATGCTCAATATTACGCTTCCCGGACTCAAGCCGGTGATCATTATCCTGCTGATTATGAACTTGGGTAATATTCTTGAATCCGGATTTGAGCCGCAATATTTGCTGGGGAACGGGATGAATTTGGAATACTCGGAGAACCTGGATATTTTCGTTCTGAAGTATGGTTTGGGAATGGGCAGCTTTTCCTTAGGGACCGCGGCAGGCATATTCAAAACCGTAGTCAGCTTTATCTTCCTTTTCTCCGCCAATCATATTGCCAAGAGAATGGGAGAAAGCAGATTATTCTAAAAGGAGGTTTATGTCATGCAAACAAGTAAAGCGTCCCGCTTACGGAACTCCAGTCTGGGGGACCGGGTATTTGATATCTGCAATGTAATCTTTATGATTTGTCTGATGGTTGTCACGATGTATCCCTTTGTTAATATGATTGCCGTGTCCTTCAATGATGCCAATGATGCCGTGAGAGGCGGTATTTATTTGTGGCCGCGCGAGTGGACCTTTAACAACTATAAATATATCTTCGGAGAATCGGAGATTTATCACGCGACCTTAATATCACTGCTGCGTACGGTGATTGGGACTGCAGTATCGGTCTTCTGCACGGCAATGCTGGCCTTCACCGTCAGCCGCCAGGAGTTTGTGCTACGCAAGTTTGTCACCCTATTCTTCGTAATTACCATGTATTTCAGCGGAGGCTTGATTCCAGGATATCTGCTAATCCGCAATCTGGGCATGACAGACTCCTTCTGGGTCTATATTGTTCCGGGGGTGATCGGCGTGTTCAACATGATCATTATCCGCTCCTTCATCGAAGGCCTTCCCGAAGGGATTCTGGAATCGGCCCGGATAGACGGTGCGGGAGAATTCACTACCTTTATCCGCGTTGTACTGCCGTTAACCATTCCCGCAATGGCAACCGTATCCTTGTTCGTTGCGGTGGGACAATGGAATTCATGGTTTGACGTCTTTCTGTACAACTCCTCCAATGTCAAATTAAGTACTCTGCAGTACGAATTAATGAAAATCCTGCAGACCACGAACACCTCTGCAACGGCAGGGGCGGTAGACGCCTATCAATCTGCTGAGAATGCTGTTAGGGTAACGCCTACTTCGCTGCGGGCAACGATGACGATCATAGCCAGTGTTCCAATCCTGGTGGTCTATCCGTTCCTGCAAAGATATTTCGTGCAGGGGATGACGGTTGGCGGGGTAAAGGGCTGACTGCAAAGGATCCAATACGTATGGCAGCGATTCTCTCGTCAATGGAGAATCGCTGCCTTTTTCTTCACTTGCTGATGGACGATGGGCGAAGTTCTCATATCGTTAAAAATTAAAGTGTTTTAGTGTTATTTTAAAATGAATCGTGCATCCTTCTTCTACAAATGTACAATCTGATTTGGTAGGATATTACCAGGCAAAACCAATGTAAGCGCATACAAGAGGAGGAATCTCTAGGATGAGCAAAAAGATCAGGAGAAAGGCACTCTCAGTTTCAATGGCTGGTGTGCTGCTGCTATCCGTCATTACCCCTATGCCATTCTCTAACCCGCTTCAAGCTGCTCCGGCTGCTGCCGTGCAGTCTGCTATTGCTCCGGCACAGGTAACCGCCGATTGGTACAAGAGCTATCAGACGATGGATGGTGTAGGAGCCGCCTATGCGTATACGGATTCCGTGCATATGCTGCAGCTCGCTTCTGCCGGCCATCAGGATACGGTCCGGCATCTGCTGGATCTGACCTTCAGTGAACAGAAGGGTACAGGCCACGACATTGTCCGGGTGATCATCGGTGACAACGGCGGCCTGACGACTTCCGGGGCTACTGCGGCAAGCCCAGGGTTCAACCCGCTCACCAGTCTCCTGGCTGATGTGAATAATCCCGGCTTTGACATTGAGGGGAATGCCATTCCCCTGCGTGGAACAGCAGGACAATACGGCTACAAGATCGAAGCGGAGAACCGCTATTACGACGGAAATACCGACAGCATTTGGCCGGTTGAACCGGAGCATGCTCCTGGAACGCTTGTACCTGTGCAAGACTTTGTATGGGATTATCCCTCCTGGAATCAGCCGATCGGCAATGACGACGGCGGCCCGACCAATCTCCTCAGTAAGCCCGGTGAACAGCCTGTAGTCATCAAGAATTCCCCGCGTACCCGCAAAGAGCTGTTCGATATCGATCAGGTCTGGACCATGCGCCAGGCACAGCAGTATGGTGTTAAGCAATTCTACGCCTGCACCTGGACTGTACCCTACTGGATGAGCCAATCCAACACCAATTCTCCCAGCAAAATTGTCCGCGGCGATATCGCCACGATTGGCGGAAAACCCGTCAAAATATATTATCAGGCATATGCAGATTATCTTGTCAATTATATCCGCGGCATGTGGGAGCAGTGGGGGATTCCGGTTACCCACATCAATCCCTTCAACGAAGTCGATCTGGCGGGCGGTTCAGCCGCTTACGTTACGGAACTGATTAACGGCTATATCGGTCCTGCCTTGAAAAAATCGATGCAGCCCGGCGGCGACCTCTATGATATTAAGAACCCGGAAGGCAAGCTCATTGACTTCATTCCCCAGCTTGCCGCAGTGGACGGCACCAATCTGGGCGCTTCCTTAAGCAGAGGCGGCGAGGTGTTCTCGCAGACCGACCCGGATAATGCGCTCGACAAGAATCCCTATCTCGATGTATTCACCACCCATCTCTACGGAACTGTTGGCATTGGTACGGATGAGAACAAGCTGTACCACACCGGAGATTTCTCCAAGAGTCCTCTGGATTACACCAAGGATGGAAGCAAGTATCCCGAATATCTGACCAAGTATAAGCTCTGGCAGGCAGAATTTATGAATCAGGACACCGGTGACGGATCGGCTGGGGCGTATACCCAGCGCTACGGCAATCAGAATATTAATGATGCTGTGCGCTGGTCCAATCTGATGACCAATATGTTCACCAGTAATCCGGGCTTCACCGGCTTTGTCTGGTGGAGCATGTGGGACAGCAACGGCGCAGACGGCTCTGACCTGATCCGCTTCGTGACGACCAACTCCCAGCAGGAGCCGGGACGGATCAGCACACTGACCGGTGAATACCGGTTGTTCAAGCGCTTTTACAGCTACGGGCATTTCTCCCGGTTCATGAATCCCGGCGATGTGCGCTTTGAGGTTACACGCGTACCGGCGCCTGATCTGAATGTGGTCGGCTTCAAGAATCCGGCTACGGGTGATTTCTCGATGACGGTATCCAACGCGAACAACGATGACAGTGTCCAGCCGCTGGAATTCAATCTGAAGGACTTCCCGGCAGGAACGGACAGTGTGACGGTGTTCCGCACCTCGGGAAGCGAGAACCAGAAGAAGCTGGGTACGATTCCGTTATCGGGCGGCAAGTTCGTTATTGACATTCCGTCCGCCAGCATCGTGACAATCGTTCCGTCCAAGGGAACCTTTGCCACCTATCAGGGACTGGACGGGGTACGCGATATCTTCTCCACGCTGGAAGCAGAGGGGAATGATAACCGTGTGCCCGGCGACAGTGCAGGCCAGGCGGGCCGGGCCAATGAGGCAGTGACGCTTGGGACAGGCGGAACCCTCGCGTACAACAATGTGAACTTTGCAGACGGCTCGGCGAACGGCGGTGTAGTCCGCAGACACTTGCTATACCTTACTGCCCAGACGAAGTCGGCCCAGGGAGGCAAGCTTGCCGCATACGTCCTTCCGGTGGGAACGGCTGTCGGCAGCAGGACCGATATTCAGTCCCAAGGTACGCGGGTCGCAGCGATTGTGGTACCGGCCAACGATAGCTACGGCAAATTCCAGGCTATGGTCGATACTGGTGATCTCAGTGCTTACGGGCATAAGGATCTCTATATTGTGGCTGAGCCCAATGGGGCCGAGGGTACGATTACCGTTGACCGCTTCCTGTTCGGCGCAGGCGATTCCGACTGGAGTGCGGCTGCCAATAACTCGGTTGTGACGATTCCAGGGAACCTGCTGCTGAATGGAGATTTCGATACAGCTACAGGCGTAAGTACCGATCACTGGTCGGCAGGCCGTTACAATAACGGCAGCTTCGAGCCTGCTGTCACTGGACCTGTACTCACAGCAGATACAGTGCAGAGCTACTCGGGACTCTCCCGTTATCTGAAGAACAGCTCTACCTCCAAGGTTGCAGGGTCCGGGAAGCTTGCGGGCCGCACAGCAGCTGCGGAGCAGTATGACGGCATCTGGCAGGATATGACCGGCAAGCTGAGCCAGGGAGAGAGCTATAACTTCAAGGGCTATTTCCTCTCGATGATGAGCCGCCCGGACAGTTATGATGTGGCTGCGGAGCATCCCGGGGATGTGGAAGCGGCGCTGGTGTATTACGACAAGGACGGAGTCCAGCTTGGAATGGACCCGGTTAATGGGCGCGATATGCCGGAACCCTACGCTGCCCGTGAAGCTGGCGATCCGGCTTACTGGCAGAACGGGAAACTGATTGGGCGTATTCTTGAGGGCGGCCCGCTTGGCCTCAGCTCCTTCCAGCCTGTGGATGTGAAGGTGGCGGACTGGCATGAGACGCCTAATCAACCATTCACGTATGAAGAACCCGCAGGTACAGCAAAGGTGGTACTGGCGGTGTATGCGAAGGATGCCAACATTCTGTATGCCGACCAAATGTCGCTTACTCCTGAGGCGGTTGTCTCCCGCAACCTCTTTATCGATGGCGTTCAGCCGTCTGATTTTGACGAAGGGAAATATGAATATAAATATACAGTAACCGGGAACGCCATTCCGAAGGTTACGGCGGTAACCAGCGAACCGGCTGAGCTTGTGAGCATCTCGCAGGCAGACAGTGCGCAAGGCACGGCAGTGGTCCGGTTTATCAAAGGCGAACAAGTGAAGACCTATAAAATCTTCTTCAGTACGAACGAGGTGGTTGATTTCTCGAATGGCCTTCCGGCAGGCTGGGAGGTGGTAAATCCGGCTGATCCGCAGACTGCACTCCGCTATAGTGCGGATGGTGCAGAGATTCAGACTTTGAAGAGCGATACGGACTATCCGGGCAGCCATAATATGCTGCAGCTTCCAGGCTCCGCTGAAGGGAACTGGACGCTGACGGCGAAGCTTACCGTTGACAAACCGCTGAATGATCCGTCGATGGGCGAGAACTCCCAGGTTGGGCTTGGCATCAGCGGCAGTTCAAGCGGAGAATTTTACCGGATCAATGCAAGGAAGGTCAGCAGCAATATCAAAGTAAATAATTCAGGCAAAAGCGGCACCCAGTCCTTCACCAACAATACGAATCAGACCAATCTGAGCGGGACTACCTATTACTTGCGGATTGTAAAAGAAGGCAATGTGGTGCAAGGCTATTTCTCGACCAACAGCGGCTCTTCCTGGACCACGATGGGCAGTCCGTCCACGTATACTCCGGAATTCTTCAAGGCTGCCAAGGTACAATTGTATGGAACCAATACCAGCGCTGTAACGGACTTCAAAGTCATCTTCTCGGGGGTTACCCTGGTAAAGACCCTGGGAGAGACGGGGGAAATTACTGCAGATCAGCAGGCGGTAGAGGAAGCGGCGACCTTGATTGGCACCCGGATTACCGTTCCTAATGCAGTAGAGGGTGAAGATAACGCTAAGCTGATGGCCAAAGCACAGGCTGTTCTGGATGGGAATGAAGCGCTGAAGCAACTGGGAGTGAAGACCGTTATTACCCTCCAGGGAGGCGGATTTACGCTGACTGTTATTAAGGGAAGTGTCAGTGTAAAGGTTAGCCCGTTCACTATTACAGCAGGGATGAAGGCGGTAAGAGATTTCGAGGATGGGACCGTGCAAGGCTTCCAGCCAAAGGGAAGTGCTGGCGTGAAGCTGGAGGTGACCAAAGAAGCTAACCATACAGCGGGCGGCGCATATGCTCTGAAGGTCACAGGCCGTGCCGCCAACCCGGACGGACCTTCGGTCCCGGTCAAGGATGCTGTCACCGTTGGTAACGAGTACAAGGCAACAGTCTGGGTGAAGCTGATCAGCCCGGCAAGCGCACAGCTCAAGCTGACGGCACAGGTCAATGCGCCAACGCCGTACTATGTCAGTCTGGCTACACAGACGCTTAGTGCAGGCGGAGACTGGGTGAAGCTGGAAGGCACCTACCGTTATCTGCAAGATGATGTCACTTTATATGTGGAGAGCCCGAACAGTATGGTTGCGTCTTACTATATTGATGATTTCAGCTTCACAGACACAGGGCTGGAGAGCATTCTTCCACTCCAGGAGGTGTATAAGAACGACTTCCTGCTCGGCAATATACCCGGCACTAATGATCTTAATCCGGGCAACGGACAGAATGCGTTCTTCAATTATCACTTCAATGCCGTGACCTTCGAGAACGAGATGAAGCCGGATGCGCTGCAGAAGATCAAAGGCACTTTTACCTTCAGCAAATCAGACGATATGGTTGCCAAATCCCGGGCGATGGGAGCGGAGGTCCATGGGCATGTGCTGGTATGGCATAGCCAGACTCCGGCGTGGTTCACGCAGCAGGTAGATGCCTCAGGCAATGCCGTGAAGGATGGGGCGGGGAATCCGGTCTATCTTAGCCGCAGTGAAGCACTGGCAAATATGAGAACCCATATCCGTACTGTCATGGAGCATTACAAGGATTCGGTGATCTCCTGGGATGTGGTCAATGAGGCGATGCAGGATGGTCCTCCCGCCGTAACGGACTGGAAGGATGCGCTGCGTAAGTCACCTTGGTACTATTCTGTCGGCCCTGACTTTGTAGAGCAGGCATTCCTTGCCGCCAGGGAAGTGCTGAATGACAATCCGGCGTGGAATATCAAGCTGTATTACAATGACTTCAATGATGATTTCCCGGAAAAGCGGGATGCCATCTATGACATGGTCAAAGAGATCAATGACCGTTATGCGCTGGCCCATCCCGGCAAACTGCTGGTTGACGGCATCGGGCTGCAGTCCCACTACGATATGAGAACCAAGCCTGCCAATGTGGAAGCGGCGATTGAGAAATATGCTTCGCTGGGCGTGGAGCTCTCCATCAGCGAGCTGGATGTGCTGGCAGGCATGAATTATTCCCTCTCAGCAGAGTGGGCAGAGAAGCAGGCGAGCCTGTATGCCCAATTGTTCCAGATCTACAAGAAGCATGCGGATGTTATTGCGCGTGTCACCCTTTGGGGATATGCGGACAGCGCGAGCTGGAGAGCGGGCCAGAATCCGTTACCGTTCATCAGTTCGCTGGCACCGAAGCCGGCATATTATGCCATCCTTGATCCTGAGAAGTATCTGGCCGGTCATCCGCTCTATGTGACTCCAGAGACTAAGAGCTCTACGGCGCTGTATGGTACCCCTGAGATTGATGGAAGCATAGACGGCCTCTGGGCGAATGCGCCGGAGATCCAGATTGATAATCATCTTATGGCGACAGCGGAGACCACAGGAACCGCCCGGACGCTATGGGATGAAGAGAATCTCTATGTACTGTTCCAGGTCAAAGATACGCAGTTAAGCAAAGCCAGCACGGATAAGACGAAGCAGGACTCCGTGGAAGCTTATGTGGACGAAGACCGTATGAACGCCTGGCCGTACCGCGAGGATGACGGGCAATACCGGGTCAATTATGCCGGTGAGCAGTCCTTCAAGTTCCTCAGTAATTCGACACCGGCGGTCTCACCGGGATTTGCATCGGCGGCGGTAACCGAAGGAACGGCTTATACGGTGGAGATGAAAATTCCGTTCCGCACGCTGAAGCCGGAGAACGGGACACAGATCCGGTTCGATGCACAGGTGAACAACGCAACCGGGTCCAGCCTGATCGGCGTAGCCACCTGGAATGATCTGCTGGGCCGGGCTGCAAAATCAACAGAGGTGTTCGGCAGCCTTACTCTCAGCGGCAAGGGAGACGCAGTACCGCCCGTGTGGGCTGAGGGAAGCAAGCTTGCAGCTACCGATATTACGCGTACAGGGGTTACCTTATCGTGGCCGGCTGCAATGGATAATGTGGGCGTTACCGGCTACCGCATCTACAACGGGATCGATGCTGAGCCGGTGCTTGTAACCGGCAATGAACCGGTGGAGACCGTAACCGGAGCCGTATATCGTTATGAGGTAGCCGGACTGCTGCCGAACACGCCGTATACCTTCAAGGTAGAGGCAGGCGATGCTGCGGGGAACTGGAGTAAGGACGGACCGTCCGTTATAGTGACCACCCTTCCGGGTCAAGACGTCACGCCGCCGGTCTGGGCGGAAGGAAGTACGCTTGCTGCTTCCGGTATCACGAGTAACGGGTTGACGCTGACCTGGTCGGCTACGGCCACTGATGACAGCGGCATCTACGGGTACCGGATTACGAACGGAACCGGAGATAAACCGATTACGGTTACAGATGCTGTGTATACGGAGACCGTAACGGGTGCTGTATACAGTCATCAAGTAACGGGACTACAGCCGGGTAAGCCGTATACGTTCAAAGTGGAAGCAGGAGACACGGGCGGCAATTGGAGCGAGAGCGGGCCTTCTGTGTCAGCCACCACGCTGCCTGCTACGGACACCACACCTCCGGTCTGGATGGAGGGAAGCAAGCTTGAAGCTTCACGGATCACTGCATCCGCTCTGACACTAACGTGGACGCGGGCTGCTGACGACAAGGGAGTGACAGGCTACAAAGTCTATAGGGGAGCAGAGGAAATCGCTGCGTTGTCTGGAACAGAGCAGCGGTACGAGGTAACCGGGCTTGCTGCGGGAACAGAGTATCATTTCTCGGTGCAGGCCGGGGATGAAGCCGGGAACTGGAGCAAGAATGGTCCTGCCCTCTCTGTAACTACGCTAAAAGACAGCGGCGGTCCGTCTGAGCCAACACCAACACCGACACCGACACCAACACCGAAACCGACACCGACGCCGACGCCAATATCTACACCAGCGCAGACATCGATGCCGTCATCTGCACCAACGCCTACCCCTGTGCCTGGAACAGTAGTGTCGCCAGCGCCGTCACCAGGCTTGACTTCAGCACCGACACCAGCGCCTGTCAGCCCATTCCGGGATGTGCAGGCCAAGTATAGCTGGGCTTCGGAGGCGATTGAAACGCTATACGGGCTGGGTATAGTCACTGGAACCTCTGGTACGACCTTTAATCCAGGGGAAAACATCACGAGAGCGGATTTCGTGCTGATGCTGGTGAGAGCTCTGGGACTTGAAGCGGAGGCAGATTCCAGCTTCACAGATGTCAGTCAGGGAGCCTATTATTATGAAGCATTGGGCATTGCCAAGAAGCTCGGAATCATCCAGGGAGTAGACGGAAGCAGTTTCAATCCGAAGGGAGAAATCACCAGACAGGATATGATGGTGATCGCTGCCAGAGCACTGAAGGCGGTGAACAAATTAACCGTTAGCGGCAGTGCCGGAGATTTAAGCGGCTATACGGACAGCAATAAGGTAGCGAAGTATGCCGTAAATAGTGTAGCCGCTCTGGTCAGAGAAGGCATCGTGCGGGGAGACGGCACATCCGTTCATCCCGCCGCAGCCACCACCCGGGCGGAAGCCGCCGTCATGATTTTCCGCATACTGAAGAAGTAACTCGGAGAAGCACAACCCCGCAGGTAAAAGCATAGAATTACATCAAATACCCCTTACGGCCGCGAGCGTCCACCCATCGGAAGATGGGCCGGATGCTGGCTGGCCGGAGGGTATTTTTGTTGGATAAAGTACACTTGCTGATGAGCGAATGGACACTACTGGATAGTACCCGGGCATCCCGCAACTCTGGGTCTTCCCGCCCAGCTCTGCCGCTACGCGTTCGCCTTGCGGTTATACCGGAAGTACTAATATTTCCTGTATAGCTTCTTTTTTACAAATAATTAGTTTATCATTGCTTCATTCCAAAGATTAGGAGGATTTACTATGCGTCGAGTAATAAAACATATAAGCCGGTTGTGTGCGGGGCTTATGCTGCTGGGTACTGTATTTTACGCGGGAGTGGGGCGGGTACTGGCTTCGCCTGTCGGGAGTGAACAGGTTATCAGGACAGAGGTTGCGGCTCCGGCTGCTGTGGACGTCAGTTCTTCCATTGCAGTGCTGGGCAGCCCGTTCAAGAAAGCGGCTTATGCGCGTAATGTCTGGGACATGCAGCTTTTTGGCGGCAAAATCTATCTGGGCCACGGCAACAGCAGCAACAATGCGCCTTCGCCCAATGCGGGGCCGGTTCCAATCTATTACTGGGATCTTGCCCAGAATAAATTCTCTGTCCAGGATGTTACGTATACGAACCCGGCGACAGGCAAGGTGACTACCAATGTCTATGTCATGGATGAGCAGATCGATACCTTCAAGGTGCTGAACGGAGAGCTGTATATTCCCGGGCATGACTCCAGAGTACCGGGGTGGGCTTACGGGAATTTTTACCGGCTGAACGGGGATCACTGGGATCAATACATGAACATTCCCGGAGGTATTCATGTGTACGACATGGCTTACTACAAAGGCAAGCTGTACGCAGCACTGGGCGCTAACGAAGGGCCTTTGATTTACGTGTCTTCGAACAAGGGAGCAACCTGGACCCGCCTCGGCTCGGTCTCCCAGTACGGTATTATGCGTGCGTACAATCTGTTCGAGCTGGGCGATACACTGTATGCTTCCTCAGCCACGGCAGGGAAGACCCAGGGAATTGCCAATGAGAAAGGGTATATGACCTCCATCAAGCAGAGCACAAGCGGGGGGATTCAGACGTCCAAGCTGACTTTTACCAGTACCCAGTTGTTCCCAGGGATCAGCTTCGTTACCAAACCCGGTGAAGTGAATGTTCCCGGTGTCAGCGGACAGCCTTGGCTGAAGCTCCTGCGCACGACCCCTGTGAACGACCGGCTGCTCTATATTGCAGGGGTGATCTATAACGATCATCAATCGATCCCGCAGGGACTGTTCTCGGCCGGAGCTAACTTCCAGAATGTGCGCAAGGAACGGTTGCCTGACTCTGCTGTAGTGCCAATGGATATTCTGGAGCGCGGGGAGACGGTATATGTGCTCGGTTACGTGAAGGAAGCTCCAGGACAATATACGAATGCTGTTTACCGCAAAAATACTGCCAGCTTCGCAGCCAGCGGGGAAGGCTGGAGCGAAGTCTTCCGCTTCAGCCGGGATACGTTCGCCCGTTCTTTCGAGGAACAGAATGGCGATTTCTATTTCGGACTGGGGAGTTATGCGGATGTCATTCCGGCTTCCACCGGCACGATTCTGAAGCTGAGCGCCGGGGCTTATTAAAGGCTACTCCCCAATAATCGCAATATTCGTGTTGATCCATTGGGCAGTATCTACCCCCTTGGCCTGTAAAAGCAGCGTGTTGATGATATCCTCGCCCCAGTTCTGCTCGTTCTGTGAGATGACCCGGGTAATCTGGCCGTTATCCAGCGCCTGCTGCAAGGCAGGGGTCAGGCCGAGGGCAAGGTTATAACGCTTTAGCCCCTTGGCCTTCCAGACCAGGACAGAGCTGGTGCCGGAGACAAAATCCAGATTGACCAGCGCGCTGAAATGGGGATGGTCCGAGATCATCTGCTCCAGCTGCCCGGCAGCCCGCTCCTCACTGCCATCATTGTGGCGGATCTCCAGTACATCAATGTCCGTATGCTTAGTCAGGTAGGTCTCAAGTCCAAGCAGGCGTTCCCGGGTGCTCTGCATCCGGGACATCCCGGACTCCACCAGAATCATTCCTTTACCGCTTAGCAGACGTTCTACCGTCTGTCCCATCACTGCACCGGTTGCCCGGTTATCCGCCCCGATATAGGCTGCTCTCCGGCTGGCAGGCGAATCCGATTCGAAGCAGACCACGGGAATCCCTTGGGCGGCCGCTTTGTTAATCATGGCGGTTAGCGCCTGCGAATCCACCGGAGCAATCGCAATGCCGTCTACCCCCCGCTTAATCATCATCTCCATGATGCGGATCTGCTGCTCCAGATTGGCTTCATCGGGAGCTTGCACCAGCAGTTCCACATTATGCTTCTTGGCAACCGCTTCCGCTTTTTCGGTGATCATCTCGTAAGTGGCATTCACCATAGGGTAGATAATGCCGAAAGTCAGCGGAGGTTCTTCACCTGCACTTAACGGAGAATCTCCCGCTGTCTTCTCGGGAGTATCCGCTGCTCCGGCGGACTGTAGGCAACCGCCAAGCAGGAAGCCTGCCGTCAGCAGCAGAAGAACCACAGACCATCCCCGAAGCCTGTTTACGCTCACGCATTTCCCGCCCCTCTTGGGATCGTGTGCAGCTGCTCCCCGGTATTTCCCTGCCTGCGGAATTCCATGGGCGTCATCCCCGTTACTTTTTTGAACAGGTTGGAGAAATAATGCTGATCGTTATAGCCGACCAGATAGGCGATTTCAAAGGTTTTGTGCCCCGTGGATTTCAACAGCTCCTTGGCCCGGTCCATACGTGTAGCCGTCAGGAATTCCGTGATGGTCTGCCCGGTAGCCTGACTGAAGGTCTTGCTCAGATGGCTGGGACTGACCCTGACCACCTTAGAAATGTCATTCAGGGAGAGCTGCTCCTTGTCGTATTGCTCACGGATATATTCCTTCACCCGGTCAATCAGCTCACGGTGCTTGTCTGCTCCTTCGGAACGCCATTCCCATAGCCGCTCGTATAACTGCTTGAGATACTGAAGGCCATCCTCACTACTGGAGATTTGCTTCAGCGGTGTCTGCAATTCCTGGAGTATGCCGGCGTGGCCCGCAGCTGCGCGGAACCCGTTCTTCGCCGTCTGGACCAGCTCCAGGGTGATATCGTTCATCAGGTAACAGGCATATCCTGAGCTCCAGTTCATTTGTTCAAGCTCCTTGGACAGCTCCAGCAGGAAGCCGGACATCTGCCTGTGGTCGCCCGACTTCAGGAACTGGACCAGCCGGCTTCTGTCGAGCAGAACCCCATGGGCGCTAGGGTCATAATACGCCTCAAGCATGGCGGCGGAATGCATTCTGGACATCTGCTTGAACATGCGGTCATTCTCAGCCTCCAGATAGGAGAGGTGAATGCCCTGCAGACGTTCGCAGACCTTGCCCCGGCTGACGGACAGCTCCAGCCCGCAGCCTACCCTCAGCCGCTGCTTCGCAGCCGCGCACAGGTCATCCAGAGTCTGGTTCATCTGGGCCGGATCACTGCCTTTATAGATCAGGACCGTCTCCGTGCGGCTGCGCTTGTAGATGAAGCTGTCGGCCGCCTCCTTGAGCAGGCCTGCTAACATTGCCTCTGCATCCGGCGAAGCGGGGGGAGGCTCTGGAGAATCCTCCATATTCTGCGGCTGCAGAGTAAATACAGCGGCGGCGTAGTATGGAGCTGTTAACTGCAGCTCAAGCTGGGCCGCCGCTTCGTAAGCGGCAGCGGTGCTGATCAGGCCTCCGCACAGATCCGCGAACAGATTCTCGGGGGTGTAGGCATATTTGTGCCTGATCCTTAGTTCCTCATCAATCCGGGCGCTGACGCTACGCAGGAGCTGTAGCAGGTCGGCAGCGCTGAACGGCTTCAGGCAGTAGTCCTCCACCCCCAGACGCAGCGCCTTCTGGGCATACTGGAAGTCATCATGACCGCTTAGAATGATGATTTTGATCTGCGGGAATTTCTGGCGGACGACAGAGGTAAGCTCCAGGCCGTTCATGAACGGCATTTTGATATCGGTAATCAGAATGTCGGGCAGCTGCGCTTCAATGATAGGGAGCGCCAGCTCCCCGTCGGGAGCGTCACCGCAATAGAGGAAGCCTTCTTTCTCCCAATCGATGCATTCCCGGATATTCTCGCGGATCAGGATCTCGTCATCCACCAGCATAATCTTCTTCATCACTAGACCCCCCTGTTCTTGGGTATGCGAACCGTAATCTGTGTGCCATAGCCTTCCGAGCTGTCCAGACGGATACCATATTCGGGCCCAAAATACAGCCGCAGCCGCTGATGCACATTCTGCAGGCCGAAGCCGCCCTGACCGGTGTCCTCGGGTTCCTCCGACTGGATGGGATGCTCGACCGATTCCCGCAGCGCCGTAAGCCGCTCGTCGGGAATGCCGATGCCATTATCCGAGACCGTAAGCATAATGGTGCCGCCGTCGGTGTAGCCGCCTATGCGGATTAGCCCCATGCCCCGCTTATTCTTAATTCCGTGATACAGGGCGTTCTCAACCAGCGGCTGCAGAGTCATATTCAGTATCGGATACTCCTGCAGCTCCTCCGCCACCTCCACCTTGAACTCCAGGATGTCGTGGTAGCGCATCTGCTGGATAATCAGATAGCTCTGCACATGGGCAAGCTCAGAGCGGATCTGTACCCAGTCGCGCCCGTTGTTGAGGCTAAGCCGGAAGAACGCGGATAACGCCTTCACCAGCCGGATCACACCATCGTGATTCCCCGCTTCTGCCATCCAGACAATAGAATCCAGCGTGTTATACAGAAAATGAGGGTTAATCTGCGCCTGAAGCGTCCGCAGCTCTGCCTTTTGCAGCTGCTGCTGCTTACGGATGCTCTGGGCCAGTAGCTCTTTGATCTGCTCGACCATAATGTTGAAGCTCTGCCCGAGATCGGCGATCTCATCGGTGCCGTCCGGCTTGACTTTGGCCTCCAGATAGCCACTTGCGGTCAGGCGCATCTTGTGCTGGAGCAGCTGGATGGGCCGGGTTAGCCGCCGGGTCAGCAGATAATGGAGTGTGATCGCAAAAATAATGCTTAAGCCCACGCTGATAATAATCAGCTGCCTGATCCGGTTCGCCTCGGCCACAATCTCCTGCAGCGGGGCTATGCCGATAATCGTCCAGCCTGTCGCAAGCGACGAGGTATGGACGATGAACCGGGGCGGTCCGCCCGTCTGAAGCACGAAGCTGCCGCTTCTGCCCCGTTCCCCCGCAGGGATCAGATTGTCCTGAATAACGGACAGCTCTCCCGCCCGCACAGGAGGAACATAGAGGGGATTGTTCTGCTCATCCAGCAGGTAGAAGAATCCGGTAGTGCCGATCGTCACCTTGTCGCAGAACTCTTTAATGAAGGAATCATTCAGATCCACTATGATATAGCCGATGACTTCATGCGTAATCCGCTGCTTGACCGCCTTCATAATCGAGATCACGCCCTCATTCCCGTAGGTGAAGCCGTCTACCCGGTCATAGCCGGTGATCAGCGGCGGGGGCACCCGGAGGATCAGCTCCGGATTCTGGGATAATGCCTGAAAATGCGGATTGCGCAGCGGGTTGCTGGCGGACTGGAAGATTCCCCGGCGTTCGCTGATGCCTTTGCCGTACAGATTAATGAGACTGATGTTGAGGACATTCTCATACTTGTAGGTGTCCCGGTAGAGGGTGAAGGTCTGCAGAATGTCCTTGGCCTCCTGATAGGTCTCCGACTGCGAGAACAGAAAGTGGATGACCTGTGGATTATTGCTAAGCTCCAGCAAACGCTCGGTATCCTTGAACAGGTTGTCCATATTCGTTCCCAGCATATCGGCCTGAAGCATGCTTGAAGCCTTGCTGTGACTGGAGATGGATTGGTAGGATTTCTGGTAGGAAATAAGGCCGACGGCAATCAGCGGTATGGTGGACAGCACTATGAACAAAGCCAGCAGTTTGGCTCTAAGACTGGAGGAGATCCAGCGTGTAATCCGCATTATCGGGAATTCCCTTTCACAAGTAGAGTAGATGCCGTTCCTAGCTCTATTTTATAACAAATATTGGAATACCGAAACAGAAAAGAAAGCGCAAACAAAATATCCACCTTTTGAATAAAAAAGTACACCAAAATACCTATTCGGAGGGAATAAACCCAAAATTAGAAAGCAAACGCCAAAGACTGCCCGTATAATGCCCTTTTGTAAGCGTTCTATAATGAGCACAACACCGGAACATGGTGAACGTCAAGGGGGAGGAATAAGGAGATATGAAGAAGCTTGGAAAAGTGGGGGCTGTGCTTGCCCTGACCCTGTCCATGACCCTGCTGGGGGCATGCAGCAGCAATAACGGCGGGAACACGGCGGCGGATGCGGGCAAGACTGACAGTGCAGCAACGAAGGCGCCGGCGGCCAATGCCACCAAGGAGGCCAAGGACATTACGCTCGGCTTCTCGCAGGTCGGGGCGGAGAGCGGCTGGCGCAGCGCGAATACGAAGTCGATTCAGGATTCAGCCAAGGAAGCGGGCTACACGCTGAAATTCTCGGATGCCCAGCAGAAGCAGGAGAATCAGATCAAGGCACTGCGTTCTTTTATCCAGCAAAAGGTTGATGTCATCTCCTTCTCTCCGGTAGTGGAATCCGGCTGGGATACGGTTCTGAAGGAGGCGAAAGCGGCGGGCATTCCGGTTGTTCTGACAGACCGTGCGGTAGATTCCAAGGATACCTCACTGTATGTTACCTTCCTGGGCTCCGATTTCGTGGAAGAAGGACGCAAGGCAGGGAAGTGGCTGAGCGAGCAGTATAAGGATGCTTCCGAGGACGTTAATATTGTAGAGCTGCAGGGAACTACAGGCTCTGCTCCGGCCAATGACCGGATGGCAGGCTTCGCCGAGACTATTAAGGATAACCCGCACCTCAAGGTCATTGCTTCACAGACCGGCGACTTCACCCGCGCCAAGGGCAAAGAAGTCATGCAGGCCTTCCTGAAGGCCAATAAGAAAATTGATGTGCTGTATGCCCATAACGACGATATGGCGCTGGGGGCTATTCAAGCGATTGAAGCAGCAGGCCTCAAGCCGGGCCAGGATATTAAGATTATCTCTGTCGATGCCGTGAAGGACGGAATGCAGGCTGCCAGTGAAGGGAAAATCAACTTCATCGTCGAGTGCAACCCGCTGCTTGGACCTCAGCTGATGCAGGTGGTGAAGGATGTGGTGGATGGCAAGCAGGTAGAAGCGCGGATCGTGACCGAGGAGACCACCTTCACTTCCGAGCAGGCCAAGGAAGCATTGCCTAGCCGCCAGTATTAATCAGCAAGCCAAAAGAAACCTTGCTCCGGCGGTCCTTGAACCGCCGGAGCGGTTGTCTATGGAGAATAAGGAGTGGATATAGCCTTGAGCACACAGCAGCCCATACTGCAAATGACCCGGATACATAAACGGTTTCCGGGGGTGAAAGCCCTGACAGATGTGAGTCTGCGCCTGTTCCCCGGCGAGGTGCATGCCTTGATGGGCGAGAATGGCGCCGGTAAATCCACCTTGATCAAGGTGTTGACCGGCGTCTATTCGATTGATGAAGGCCTTGTGGAGATGGAGGGCACAGCCATCTCCATGCGCAGCCCGCAGGAGTCACAGGCTGCGGGCATCAGCACCGTGTATCAGGAGGTGAATCTGTGCCCCAACCTGACGGTCGCCGAGAATATCTTCATCGGCCGGGAGCCGCGGCGGTTCGGCTGTATCCAGTGGAAGCAGATGAACCTGCGGGCAGCGGAGCTGCTTCGGGAACGGATGAATCTGCACATCGACGTCACCCTTCCCTTGCAGAGCTACTCTGTTGCAGTTCAGCAATTGGTTGCCATAGCCAGAGCGCTGAATATCTCGGCGAAGGTGCTGATTCTGGATGAGCCGACCTCAAGCCTGGATCAGAACGAAGTGGATCAGCTGTTCCGCATTATGAGGAAGCTTCAGCAGGAGGGGCTGTCGATCCTGTTTGTGACGCATTTTCTGGACCAGATGTATGAAATCTCCGACCGGGTCACCATTCTGCGCGGCGGCGAGCTGGTCGGTGAATACATGGCGAACGAGCTGAGCCGACTGGATCTCGTACTCAAGATGATCGGCAAGGAGCTTCATCTGCTGGATGAGCTGCCAACGCTTGCGGCACAGGACAAGAACAGCCTGGGCGATGAGCTGCTGAGGGCGGAAGGGCTGGGCCGCCGGGGCGGAATCGAGCCGTTCGATCTGGCGATCCGCAAGGGAGAGGTCGTCGGACTGGCCGGACTGCTGGGTTCCGGGCGGACGGAGGCGGCCCGCCTGTTGTTCGGTGCCGACAAGCCGGATTCCGGGCAAGTGATCCTGCCGTCATCCGGCGGCGGGGTGCACTCTCCCCGGGAAGCCATAGGACGGCGGATCGCTTTCTGCTCGGAGAACCGCAAGACCGAGGGGATCATCGGCGATCTGACGGTAAGAGAGAACATTATTCTGGCGCTCCAGGCCAAGGATGGAATGTTCAAGACGATCCCGCGTGGGCGGCAGGAGGAGCTGGCTGGAGAATACATCCGCATGCTGAATATCAACCCTCCCAGCCCGGACCATCTGATCAAGAACCTCAGCGGCGGCAATCAGCAGAAGGTGCTTCTGGCCCGCTGGCTGCTGACGGAGCCGGAGCTGTTCATCCTCGATGAGCCGACGCGGGGGATTGACATCGGAGCCAAAGCAGAGATTCAGAAGCTGGTGCTGACGCTCTCCCGGCAGGGAATGTCGTTCCTGTTCATCTCCTCGGAGCTGGAGGAGGTGCTGCGGGTCAGCGACCGGATCGCCATTCTGCGCGACCGCCGCAAGGTGAAGGAAATTTCAGAGAAGGACATGAGCCAGCAGCAGATTATGCAGGCGATTGCGGGAGGCTGAACCAATTATGAGCGTAGTAATGAAGCATCATTTATTCTGGCCGCTGTGCGTACTGGCTGCACTGCTGCTGTTCAACCTGTGTTATTCGCCGGATTTCTTCTCCATCACCGTCCATGACGGGCATTTATACGGCAGCTTGATCGACATACTGAACTTCGGTGCGCCGCTGATCCTGGTAGCTATCGGGATGACGCTGGTAGTGGCTACCAAGGGGATCGACCTGTCGGTCGGTTCCATAGTAGCCATCTCGGGCGCTATCGCCTGCCTGAGCATCAGCAGAGGAGCGGACCAGAACAGTATGGGGCTGATCCTGACCTCGGTGCTGCTGGCCGCAGGCCTGTCCCTGATGCTGGGGGCCTGGAACGGACTGCTGGTCTCCATGGCCGGAATTCAGCCGATTATAGCCACACTGATTCTGATGGTAGCGGGAAGGGGGATCGCCCAGCTTATTACCGGCGGACAGATTATTACAGTAACCAGCACCAAGTATGCGTATATCGGGTCCGGTTCACTGGCTGCGCTGCCCTTCTCTATTTTTGTCGTAGCGCTGGTTCTGGGGATCGCCCTGCTACTTACCCGGCGGACGGCCCTCGGCCTGTTCATCGAATCGGTGGGCTGTAATCCGGCAGCCAGCAAGATGTCCGGCATCCGTGCCCACTTAGTCATACTGGCCGTCTATGTGTTCTGCGGCTTATGCGCCGGAATCGCCGGCCTGCTGCTCAGCTCGAATGTCTCCAGCGCTGACGGCAACAATGCCGGTCTCTGGTATGAGCTGGACGCTATTCTGGCCGTGGTCATCGGCGGGACGTCGCTGAACGGCGGCCGCTTCTATCTGACCGGCACCGTGATCGGAGCGCTGATTATCCAGACGCTGACCACCACCATCTATATGATCGGTGTGCCGCCGGAGATTACGCTGGTTGTTAAGGCCTGTGTCGTCCTGGCCGTCTGCCTGATCCAGTCGGACACCTTCCGCGCCGCGGTTGCCGCCCGCTGGAAGTCGCGGCATTACCCCGCTGAGAAGGAGATGAGCCGTCATGCCTCTTAACCGTAAGTATATTCCAATAGTAGTCACCATTCTGCTGTTCATCGTCATGTTCACCGCTGGCTCTTTCCGTTACACAGGCTTCTTCTCCCTTCAGGTGCTGATGAATCTGCTGGTGGACAATGCCTTTCTGCTAATCACGGCGGTGGGCATGTCCTTCGTCATCCTATCAGGCGGCATCGATCTGTCGGTCGGCTCGGTGATTGCCTTATCCACAATGGTCTCGGCAAGCCTCGTGCAGCAGCAGGGCTGGCCGCCCGCCGTTGTTATCCCGCTTGTACTCCTGATGGGTGCCGTATTCGGTACGGTCATGGGCGCGATTATCCATTATTTCGCCATCCAGCCATTCATCGTCACACTGGCAGGAATGTTCCTGGCCCGGGGCTTATGCTATGTCATCAGCATCGATACCATTACCATTGATAACGCCTTCTACACCGCCATGGCCCAGACGCGGATTCCCCTGCCGGGCGGCAGCTTCCTCTCCATCAGCGCTGTTATCGCTATACTAGTCGTAGCAGCCGCTATCTTCACGGCTCACTATACCCGGTTCGGGCGCAATGTGTATGCCCTTGGGGGCAGTGAGCAATCGGCGCTGCTGATGGGGCTGCCCGTGGCGAGAACCAAGGTGCTGGTCTATACGCTTAGCGGACTATGCTCAGCGCTGGCAGGCGTGGTGTTCACCTTTTATATGCTGTCGGGGTACGGGCTGCATGCCGTCGGCTTCGAGCTGGATACGATTGCGGCGGTCGTCATTGGTGGCACGCTGCTGACCGGAGGGGTCGGATATGTGCTGGGTACCTTTTTCGGGGTACTGATTCAGGGTGTGATTCAGACGATTATCAGCTTCGAGGGCACGCTTAGCTCCTGGTGGACGAAGATCGTCATCGGCCTGCTGCTGTTCATCTTCATCCTGCTGCAGCGGGTGCTAAGCTCCAGGCGGCTGACCTTAAAAGAATAAGCACTACGCATGGAGAGACAATTTATACTTGTCTCTCCATTTTTTTGAAATATAATAATGTATAGGTTTCACGCTAGACATTATCGTTCTATTTCTCACCGAAACGGTACCGTCCTTTAAAAGGATGACAAAGCCGTTTCCACTTGCTATATAATTGTAATCGCTATCATACAGAAGGGGGAATCTGCTTGCGAACAGTAAAAGAGTGCCTGGTGCTGCTGTGCATCGTCCTGACACTAATGCTGCTGGGCGGTTGCACGGGTGGCGGGAATAACGGCGGGCCACAGGCGCTGCCTATGCAGGGGCCATCTCCTGCGGCACTTACAGGCCTGCTGCCCTCCGCAGCAGAGATTGCCGCAAACAAGCCAGTAGTGCTCGGCTTCTCCCAGCTCGGATCGGAGAGCACCTGGCGGGAAGCGAACACCGCATCGATCCGCGAAGCTGCCGGGGAGGCGGGGATTACGCTGCTGCTGAAGAACGCTGAGCAGGATCAGCAGAAGCAGTTCGAGGCCATCCGTTCTTTTATCCGCAGCGGGGTCGATGTGATTGCCATTGCGCCTGTGGTGCAGACCGGCTGGGAGCCGATTCTGTTGGAGATTAAGCAGGCCGGAATTCCTGTGATCATCCTGGACCGTTCAGTGAATGTACCGGACAGCTCGCTCTATGTCACGTTCATCGGCTCTGACTTCTATGAAGAAGGAGTGAAGGCGGCTAAGTATGTGAGAGACAAGATGCGTCATCACAACGGGGAGATCCGCATTGCAGAGTTGCAGGGAACCGTAGGTTCAACGCCGTCCATCGACCGCGGGCGCGGGTTCCGCAAGATGCTTGCCGATCAGCCGAACCTGCAGATTACCCTCAGTGCTCCGGCAGATTTCACGCGCAGCGGCGGTCATGAGGTGATGAAGACCTTTCTGCAGCAGCCAAAGGAGCAGTGGCCTCAGGTGCTTTATTCTCATAATGACGATATGGCAATTGGCGCGGTGGAGGCTATTAAGGAGGCCGGACTTGTGCCGGGAGAGGATATTATTATTGTGTCGGTGGACGGCACGCGGCGGGCATTCGAGCAGATGGTGGCGGGCAGCATCAACGCTGTGGTCGAATGTAATCCGCTGCTAGGGCCGCTGCTGATGCAAGCCGTGAAGGAGATTATGGCCGGCCGGACTCTGCCGAAGCGGATGGTGACCCCGGAGGATATATATACCCGGGAGCTGGCCGCTATGGAGATCAACAACCGCAAATATTAAGACATAAAAACCAAAAAATTTCAACTTTTCAAACAAAAATCTACATTGTTCATTGGGCAGAAGTATATTAAGATGAACTCGAATAACAAATATTAGTAGATTCATTCAAGTAATTCAATAGGAGGGGAGGATTGTGAGCTTCCGGCATAAGTAACGCATCCGATTGAAAGGGTTTACAAAAAATGTAATGGAGGAGAATGCCGATGTTCAAAAAGCTCTCGGTGCTTGCGATGACCTTTGTTCTGCTGCTGGGCTGTCTGCCTATGCTGTCTGCTCAGGCGGCAGGAAATGCCACAGCCAAACAGCCGGGAAATTCCAATCCGCTGATGGACCACAAGCTGGGTGCCGATCCCTTCGCATTGACGTATAACGGAAGAGTCTATATCTATATGTCGAGTGATGCCTATGTCTATAACAGCAACGGAACAGTGAAGGATAATGATTTCAGTGCACTGAACAAAATCAATGTCATCTCTTCGGCAGATATGGTGAACTGGACAGACCATGGTGCCATCCCGGTAGCCGGAGCCAATAATGTCAATGGTTCTGCGGGCATTGCCAAATGGGCCTCGCTCTCCTGGGCGCCTTCAGCAGCCGTGAAGAAAATCAACGGACAGGATAAATTCTTCCTGTACTTCGCCAACGGCGCGTCAGGCATCGGGGTACTGACAGCCAACTCTCCGGTTGGCCCGTGGTCCGATCCGCTGGGCAAAGCACTGGTGACAGGCAATACACCGGGAATGTCCGGGGTAACTTGGCTGTTTGACCCGGCGGTACTGGTCGATGACGACGGCAGCGGCTATCTATATGCGGGCGGGGGCATCCCCAACACTTCGGACCCGGCATCTGTTGCCAGTCCCAAGACAGCCCGTGTGCTGAGACTCGGTGCGGATATGACAAGCATTGTTGGAAGCGCATCCACAATTGATGCTCCCTATATGTTCGAGGATTCGGGCATCCATAAGTACGGCGGCAAATATTATTACTCGTATTGCTTCAACTTCTCCGGCACGCACCCGGCTGCCTATCCGGCAGGTGAAATCGGGTATATGGTCAGCAACAGTCCGATGGGACCTTTTACGTACACCGGACATTTCCTGAAGAATCCTTACACCTTCTTCGGGGTAGGCGGCAACAACCACCATGCGGTATTTAACTTCAATAACGGGTGGTACGTAGTCTATCACGCCCAGACTGTGGCGAAGGCTGTCCTTGGTGACGGCAAAGGCTACCGTTCTCCGCATATCAACAAGCTGGTCCATAATGCGAACGGAACCATCCAGGAGGTTCAGGGAGACATGGCGGGCATCGCCCAGATTGCCAATCTGAATCCGTACACCCGGGTGGAAGCCGAGACGATCGGCTGGAATGCAGGCATTACAACGGAACGTACGCAGGCTGCGGGCGGTCCTGCCAGCAATATGAATGTGACCAATATTAACAATGGAGACTGGGTTGCCGTGGGCAATGCCGATTTCGGCTCCGGCGCTTCCAGCTTCAAGGCGAATGTGGCTTCCGCCACAGGCGGCGGTAAAATCGAAATCCGGCTCGACAGCGCAACCGGCCCGTTGGTCGGCACGCTGAATGTTCCTAATACAGGAGGAGCGCAGTCCTGGCAGGAGGTACAGACTACGGTCAGCAATGCGGTAGGGGTGCACAGACTCTATCTGGTCTTCACCGGATCAGGCTCCGGTAATCTGTTCAACTTCGATTACTGGCAGTTCTCTACGGGCGGCGATGGCGGCACGACACCTCCTCCGGTAAGCAAGGTGGAAGCGGAGGACATGACGCTCAGCGGAACCTATGCGGGGAAGATTACTTCTCCTTTTAGCGGAGTGGCACTGTACGGAAATGATGACGCTGCTGCGTTCAATCAGTATTATGCCTATGGCACGCACAATTTCTCAGTGCGGGGGGCTTCTAACAATTCCTCTGCGGCGCGGGTGGATCTGCTGATCGGCGGAGTGAACGTTGGCTCCTTCAATTTCAGCGGAACAACCCCCTCGGTACAGACGTTGACCAATGTGGCCCATGCCACCGGCAATCAGGAGGTCAAGCTGGTCGTTACCACGGATAATGGAAGCTGGGATGCCTATGTGGATTATATTGAATGGAACCAGTGACGAGGGAAGCATACGGAAGGAGGGATGCTATGGCAAGTAGAAACGGCTTTGCCGTCCTTTTAAAGAACGGTATAGTTTCAGCGGGAAATAGAAGGATAGGTTATCGTGTGCAACATATAAATTCTTCTATTTTTAAAAAAGCAGGGTTGTACCTGCTGGCATTCTCGCTCACGCTCGGTATCCTGTTCAATCCTTCTACGGCTGCTGCTGCGACCTTTACCAATCCGTTTATTTATGCAGACGCCCCGGACAATGACGTCATCAGGGTAGGCAATGTCTATTACATGACCAGCACCACCATGCATATGACCCCCGGTGTTCCTATCATGAAGTCCTATGATCTGGTGAACTGGGAAATCGTGAATTATGTCTACGATACGTATGCGAACGGCGATGCACAGAATCTGAACAACGGACAGAATGAGTATGGCAAGGGCTCTTGGGCAAGCAGCATCCGGTACAATAACGGGATCTATTATGTGTCCTTCGGGTCCAACTCAACCGGCCGGACTTATATCTATCAGACCTCGAATATTGAAAATGGCCCCTGGACCTCATCGGTCCTGGGCAGCTACTATCACGATGCTTCACTGCTGTTCGACAATGGGCGTGTCTTCCTGGTGTACGGAGTTGATAATATCAGCCTGATTGAGCTGACGGCAGATGCCAAGGCCATCAAGTCCGGCGGGATCAGTCAGGTTATCATCCCGAATTCCAGCAATATTGCCGGTTCGAACTTCATTGTGAAGGCCGAGGGCGCGCATATCCAGAAGATCAACGGCTATTATTATGTGTTCCTAATCTGCTGGCCTTCGGGAAGCGGACGCACTCAGTTGACCTACCGCTCCACGAGCTTAACCGGGGGCTATACAGGGCAGGTGTCACTTAACGACTCGGGCATTGCCCAGGGCGGCATTGTGGACACGCCATCCGGTTCCTGGTATGCGATGCTCTTCAGGGATAGCGGGGCGGTTGGACGGATGCCGTATCTGGTGCCGGTAACCTGGACCGGGAACTGGCCGGTCTTCGGAAGCGGGGGCAAGGCACCGCGAACCCTGAACCTGCCTGTTGAAGGGTATCCGGTGAAGAAGGTGTACGCCTCCGATGAGTTCTCCTCATCTTCTGCCATTGCTGCAACCGTTCCGGATGATGTATACGCTTACTTGGCTGTGCCGGATACCGTGATTGACCAGACATATTCCGCAGCGGAGGAGGAAACTTTTGCAGGAGCGATCTCGGCAGGAACAGGGCTGGCCAAGGTCTGGCAGTGGAACCACAATCCTGATAATACGAAGTGGTCTCTGTCCCAGCGTCCCGGATTCCTGCGGCTGACCACCGGCAAGGTAAGTACAAGCCTGCTGAATGCCCGGAACACACTGACCCAGCGGACGTTCGGTCCGAAGAGCACAGGCGTGACGGCCCTGGAGACGGGCGGAATGAAGGACGGGGATGTTGCCGGACTGGCTGCTTTTCAGGCTAAATACGGGTTCGTCGGTGTGAAGATGTCCGGCAATTCCAAGTCCATTGTGATGGTCAATGCCAGCTCCGGGTCAATGACTCAAGTGGCCAATGTGCCGCTCAGCCAGAACAGAGTCTATCTGAAGGTACTCTGCGATTTTACTAATCAGACGGATAAGGCGTACTTCTCCTATAGTCTGGACGGCAACAACTGGACATCCATAGGGAATACGCTGCAGATGTCCTATACAATGCCTCACTTTATGGGCTACCGGTTTGCGTTGTTCAATTATGCGACGAAGTCAGCGGGCGGCTATACTGATTTTGATTATCTGCGTCTGGAATAGGCGCGCTTACATCCAATAAGAAGAAGGAGATGTATTTCATTGAAGAACAGAATTAAAAAGGTTGTGGGCGGGCTCGCCCTAGCGAGTGTCCTGCTCACCTCTGTGATGGCAGGCAATGCCAGCGCAGCAATTACCAATGGATCGAAGTTCCTGGGGAATATCATTGCAGGCAGTGCTCCAAGTAACTTCACCACCTACTGGAATCAGGTCACCCCTGAGAACGGTACCAAATGGGGCTCCATCGAAGGCAACCGCAACCAGATGAACTGGGGCAATGCGGACATGATCTATAACTATGCCATTAGCAAAAACATCCCGTTCAAGTTCCATACACTTGTCTGGGGAAACCAGGAGCCTAACTGGGTCGCCGGCTTATCGGCAGCGGAGCAGAAGGCGGAGATCAGCTCATTTATTACTCAGGCAGGCCAGCGTTATTCCGCGAAGACTGCTTTTGTGGATGTCGTTAATGAACCGCTGCACGCCAAGCCTTCGTACCGCAATGCCATCGGCGGTGACGGAAGCACCGGCTGGGATTGGGTCATCTGGTCCTTCCAGCAGGCCAGAGCCGCCTTCCCGAACGCCAAGCTGCACCTCAATGATTATGGCATTATCGGTGACCCCAGCGCAGCCGACAAGTACGTGAACATTATCAATATCCTGAAATCCAGAGGACTGATTGACGGAATCGGCATTCAGTGCCACTACTTCAATATGGATAACGTCAGCGTCTCTACCATGAACACCGTACTGAATAAGCTTGCCGCTACAGGCCTGCCAATCTATGTCTCCGAGCTGGATATTACCGGTGATGACAACACCCAGCTTGCCAGATACCAACAGAAGTTCCCTGTGCTCTGGAACCATCCTTCCGTTAAGGGCGTAACCCTGTGGGGCTACATCCAGAATCAGACCTGGGCATCGGGTACCCATCTGGTGAATTCCAACGGCACAGAGCGCCCTGCCCTGAAGTGGCTGAAGCAATACTTGGGCGGCTCGTCAGCCCTGATGGAAACCACTGACGCCCAGGATATCACTGACAGTGTGATCCTGCCGGACAGTGTGGTTGAGCCAGACCCTCAACTGGATCTCCAACCGGTGCTGGAACCCGTTCCGGCTGAATAAGCTGAAGCAGGCACGCGGTATGTAACATTACTTAAGGGCTGCTCCCGTGGCACAATGCGCCGGGAGCAGCCTTTTTTTGACTAGGATTGTATTGTATGTGAAAAATCGAACACCTTGGGCATGCGAGCGGAAATGAGGTGCATTAGTGCACCTGAATCTAGCGAAAGTCGGCTGCGAGCGGAAATGAGGTGCATTAGTGCACCTGAATCTGGCGAAAGTCGGCTGTGAGCGGAAATAAGGAGCATTAGTGCATCTGAATCTAGCGAAAGTCGGCTGTGAGCGGAAATAAGGTGCATTAGTGCACCTGAATCTGGCGAAAGTCGGCTGCGAGCGGAAATGAGGTGCATTAGTGCACCAGAATCTGGCGAAAGTCGGCTGTGAGCGGAAATGAGGTGCATTAGCTCCACAGCCCCCTAAAGAAGTTGGAGTCCTCCCCCACAAAAATGTAGACTAGAGATAGGAGGAGGATGAACGGTATGGGACACTTAACAGGAACAAGAGAGAAGGCAGCGCAAGAGGTGTTATCTGGCATTAAGGCGGCGGTGGTTGCCCGAAAGTATGGGGTGACTCCGTCTACGGTGAATCAGTGGGTGAGAGACTACCGAGAGGCCCATGGGGAACAAGATCATCCGTATCCCCAGGAGCCGGTGGAGGAACTGAAGCGCCTCCTGGAAGTAGAGCAGAAATACGAAAAGGCCGTCGAGATGCTCGGCGAAAAGGAGTTAGAGATTGAGATTCTGCGTGAACTGATAAAAAAGCCAACCCCTGCTTATCCGAAAAAATCGAGGTAGCCGAGATGTTCATTAAGCAGGGATATTCCGCAGCGTTGGTACTACGTCTCATCGGGCTCGCAGAGTCCACGTACTACGACCGTAAGAAACGCAAGTCACAGGATGCACAGGCCGTACTCCAGGGGCGCGGAAGACCCGTACCCGGCTACTCTCTGACCGAGTCTGGAGCGAAGATTAGCGACGAGGAAATCCAGGAATGGCTGCTGGAATTAATCGCTGTAGAAGAGCACGTGTACGGATACAAACTGCTGGCCAAGTGCTTGTGGAACCAGCACCGTTTAAAGCTCAATCACAAGAAAAGTTACCGGCTGTGTCAGGCGCTGGATATCCTGCAGCCGCAGCGTCACAAGCGTTTTAAGCATCCCCGGAAGCTGCCGGAGAACCGGGTCATTACCGGAGCAGGCCAGCTCTGGCAGATGGACATTAAGTACGGGTACGTGGCGGGCCGCGACCGGCATTTCTTTGTCCTGAGTATTATCGATGTGTTTACCCGTGTCATCGTCGGCTACCACCGCGGATCGTCGTGTGAGGCCAAAGCACGCCTGCCAGACGCTGGGACGCGCCATGGAGCAACACTGCGCCCCTGACAGCGCACGTCCGGTGATCCGCACCGACAACGGCCCACAGTTTGTCAGCCATCTGTTTGGCGACATGTGTGAAAGCTGGGAAATGACCCATGAACGCATTCCGCCTCGAACGCTGGATTTAAACGCTTTTATTGAATCGTTCCACAGTAATATCGACCGGGATTTGTTCCGCAAAGAGGCATTCGACACGTTCGAAGAGGCCTATGAAGCGGTGGACCGGTACATGGACTTTTACAACAACCGCAGAATGCATACGAGCCTTCGGAACATGCCGCCAGCTACCTTTGCGGAGTGGGTCCTGACCCAAGAAGACCGCTCCCGCTTCTTCTGGCCGAGAGAAAAAGCGAAATAAAGAGCATATCTACGACAAGTACCGATTTGATACGGAGGACTCCGGGATAAGGGGGTCGCACCGTTAGTGCACCTGAATCTGGCGAAAGTCGGCTGTGAGCGGAAATAAGGTGCATTAGTGCACCTGAATCCGGCGAAAGTCGGCTTCGATCGGAAATGAGGTGCATTAGTGTACCTGAATCTAGCGAAAGTCGGCTGCGAGCGGAAATAAGGTGCATTAGTGCACCTTATTTAGTTGGATACAGCTCAAATGTGTTGGTGCAGAGGTATGTTAGGCCAATCGTATGTGAAAAACCAAACACAAACACAAACACAAACACCACCAGCACCACTCACCCGCACAAGTAAGTTATCCCCGTACCCGCCAAGACATCCGCCAATCTCACCCCCCACCCCCATCCGCCGGAGGAAGGGACAAATGCCCCTCCCTATACACCTTCCTGTACTGTGAAGGCGTGTAGGAAGTAACCTTCTTGAATATCTTCGAGAAGTACAACGGGTCGTGGTAGCCGACCGAGTAAGACAACGACTTCACCGACAACCGCGACTCCGCCAGCAGTTCGCAGGCCCGCCGGATGCGCACGGTGGTCAGGTAGCCGGAGATGGAGGTGCCCGTCTCTTTTTTGAACAGCCGGAACAGGTAACTGCGCTCAATAGTCACATATTCCACCACATCCAGCACCGATAAGGAAGACTTCCAATAGTTACTCTCGATATAGGCCTTCGCTGACCCTACATAGTCCTTCTTGAGACTGGCCTGCTCGCTCGGATAATACTCCATGTAATACGACAGCAGCAGATGAAGCACCGCATCCGAGCGCTCCCGTGCATACGGCTCCAGTTCATTGGCCTTAATCTGATCGAACATGGCCCTGAAATCCTGCGGCGCGGTCGTTACAACGGGCTGGTCGGGTGAGATACGAAGCATAGCAAGTAAGCGTAAGGCCTCCGGCCCGCTAAATTCAATCCAGCAATACGCCCACGGGTCCTGCGGATCAGGATAGTAATACACCTCCGTCTGCGGAAAAATCATAAAGCTCTCGCCCGTCTCCACAGGGTGTACCGCCTGGCCGGTCTTCAAGTAACCTCTGCCGCTTACGATATAATGCAGCGCATATACATCACGGACGCCGGGTCCCCATCTATGCAGATTGGAGGGCTTGTACCCGTTCCCTTTTACCATTGGACCCTCATTGAGTCCGTATTCCATAGAATTCATAGTCAGCACCTGTATCTTTCAGCATGTTACTTATACTATATGACGAAAACAACAAATAAACAAAGGAAGCGTATTCAAAAATGACAACGCTTTCTTAAGAATGTGAGCTTACGGCGCCCCTCCCCTGGAAGGTAAACTAAAGGTACGAGGGAGGAGCGCATATGGAATTGGAAACACAGCCAAAAAGTCCCGGAACCGGCGGCGGCCGGCGGTCGTTTTTATGGAAGCGGTTTAAAAAACAGAAAGTACTGCATTTGTTCGTCGGGCTAGGCATGATCTATCTGCTGATCTTCGCGTACACTCCGATGTTCGGCATCCTAATGGCGTTCAAGGATTACAGCATCTCCGGCGGCATCAAAGGAATCTTCACCAGCGATTGGGTCGGGCTGAGGTATTTCGATGAATTCGTCCATGACTATCAATTCGGCAAGCTGGTCCGCAACACGCTGGTCCTTAGTCTGCTGAAGGTCCTCTTCGCCTTCCCGGCGCCGATCCTGCTGGCGATCATGCTGAACGAAGTGAAGCACATGGCCTTCAAGCGGTTTGTGCAGACGATCAGCTATCTGCCGCATTTTATCTCCTGGGTGGTCGTGGTTGGCGTATCCTATGCCTTCCTATCCGCCGATGTCGGTGTGGTCAATAAGGCGCTGATGGCGATGGGCTTCACGGATGAGCCGCTAGCCTTCCTGACCAGTCCAAATTACTTTTGGGGGCTGGCGGTAGGGAGTGCGGTGTGGAAGGAGATGGGCTGGTGGACGATTATTTTTCTGGCGGCGATCTCGGGGATCAGTCCTTCGCTCTATGAGGCTGCTGAGATTGACGGTGCCGGAAGGCTGGCGCGTATCCGTTATATCACCCTGCCGGGAATGAAGGGAACCATCGTTGTTGTGCTGGTACTGACCATCGGGAGCATTCTCGGCGGCGGACTGGTTGGTTCAAACTTCGAGCAGGCCTACCTGCTCGGCAACAGTATCAATAATCCAACCTCAGAGATTGTCCAGACCTACGCATTCAGGGTGGGGTTAAGCGACGGGCGGTTCTCCTATGCAGCAGCGATCGATTTAATTCAATCGGTGATATCTGTAGCGCTGATTTTCTCCAGTAACTATATCGCTAAGCGGGTATCGGGCTCCAGTCTGTTTTAGAGAGAGGAGGGAAGGCTATGCTGAAGAGTCAGCGGCAGAAGGATTTTGTTTTTGACAGCGTGATCTATGTGGTATTGTTCATTATTATGCTCACGATGCTGTACCCGTTCTATTACGTGTTAATAGCTTCATTTAATAAAGGCTCAGACTCACTGCTGGGCGGGGTGTATCTGTGGCCCCGGAACTTTACCCTGGAGAATTACCGGGTGTTCATGGATGATCCCAAGTGGGTGAAGGCTTTCCTGGTCTCCGTACTGCGGACGGTGTCCGGCACCTTGCTCGGACTGCTGCTTACCAGCATCGTCGCTTACGGCTTGTCACATCGTGATCTGTTGTTTAGCAAGGTCTATTTCACAGTGATCGTATTCGCCATGTACTTCTCCGGCGGACTGATCCCTTATTATGTAGTCTTGCGTTCACTAGGCTTGTTAAATTCCTTTGCGGTGTACATCATCCCGTCCATGCTCAGCACGTTCTTCCTGCTCATTGCGATCTCATTCTTCCGTGAAATTCCCGCTGAGCTAAAAGAATCTGCGCATATAGACGGGGCCGGTGAGCTTACGATATTCTTCCGCATCATCCTGCCGGTCTCAACGCCGGTGCTGGCGACTATGGCCTTGTTCATGGGGGTCGGACAATGGAATTCCTGGCTGGATTCGGCTTATTTCGTCCAGTCCGAGGAGCTGCGTACGCTGGCCTTCCGCATGATGGAGGTCATCAACAAGAGCAACTCTCCGATGGATTCGCTGGCGGTAGCCAACAGTGCCTCGGCGGGTGTGACCAGCTTCTCCTTACAGGTCACTTCAATGGTCGTTTCCATTGTTCCCATTATCTGTGTGTATCCGTTCCTGCAGAAGTATTTCGTTTCTGGAATCATGCTGGGTTCGGTAAAAGGCTAGGCCAGTGCTTCAGTGTTCAAATGTTCCATCGCTCATACAGCTCATTAATTCAATCATGGAGGGATTAGCTTGAACAAAAGCAGAAGCTTTAAGATCGTCGCAGCCGCACTCTCAATGGCCGTAGTGTTATCCGCCTGCGGCGGTAACGGGGGAAATACCGCCCAGCCCGCCCCGTCCGGCAGCCCGGACGCCGCTGCAGGCGGGAATGCACCTGCCAAGCCCGGACAGGTGAAGGAGTTAAGCCTCTTCATTGATGCGTCGTGGTACCCGGTTACGGAATGGAAGGGTCCGGTCGCCGACATGATTACCGAGAAGACGGGGGTGAAGCTGAAGGTTACGGTCGCTACCGATGACAAACAGCTCCCGCTGATGATTGCCTCCGGTGACCTGCCGGACCTGGTGTTCACCTCATCCAATGTAGACCGGTTATCCGACTCGAAGCTGTCGTATTCCTGGAATGAACTGATTGAGAAATATGCGCCGGATTTCAAGATTGACAAGACCCGGATTGCCATCCACACCATGGATGACGGCAATTTCTATACCGTGCGGAATTCCTTTGCAACCCAGGAGGAGATGAAGAATAGTAAATATTCGTTAGGCAGCGACGGCAACCCGGGCATCGCGGTCCGGGAGGATATTCTGAAGGAGCTGGGGAATCCGCCGATCAAGACCCTGGATGATTTCGTCAAGGTACTGGGTATGGTTAAGGAGAAATATCCCGAGATGGTCCCGCTGATCATGGACAAGGACTGGATCGAGCAGTATTTCCTGGCCCAATTCGGTACGGAGACTCTGCTCGACGGCTGGTATGAACAGGACGGCAAGGTGGAATATGCGATCAGGCAGCCCAAGATGCTGGACTTCTTCAAGTTCATGAATAGCCTGTACCGTAACGGCTATATCCTGGCTGAGAATTTCGCACTGGCCAATGACCAGATTGATGATCAATATGCTACGGGCGGCAAAGCCTTCGCCCATAGCCACACCGTATCCACAGCAGATACCGATAACATCAAGATCAAGAGCAATCAGGGGAACTTCTCCTTCAAGATGCTGCCAAGCGTATTGTCGAAGGATGCCAAGGTAGTCAGCTCAGGACTCGGCTTCTCCGGAACCTTCATCACCAAGAAGAATAAGGACCCGGAGGCCTCCATCAAATTCATGCAGTATCTGGCCAGCGACGAGGGCAAGAAGCTGACGATGTTCGGGGTAGAGGGTGTGCACTGGACCTGGAATGAAGAAGGTCACCCCGATTTCAAATACAATCCGTCCGATGCCGATTTCGTGAACAGCAACGGAATTAAGTGGTGGTATCTGTATAACGATGGAGTTACGGAGGGCATGCTGTCCTATGTTCCTGAGCTGCAGAAAACTCAGGCGCTGATGGATCTGAAGTCGATCCGCATCTACAAGCCGGAGATCGGCCTGATCCAGACTCAGCCGGATTCACAGGAGAAGACCATTAAGACCAAGATCGATGAGATGGTCAAGAATGAGAAGGTCAAAATCTATCTGGCTGAATCGGAGGAAGCCGCAGTAGCAGCCTATGAGAATATGCTGAAGAACGCAGAGAACATCGGCCTGCAGAAGCTCACCGACTGGGCGAATACAACCTATCAGAAGAAAAAAGAATTGTTCAAGTAAGCGGATTCCTGCCGGTAGAGACCTGTCTCTACCGGGTTTTACATGTTCATGGTAGGATTAGAGAACATAAGTCGGGCACCGGAGGGACAGACTGCCGTGAGCATTGTACGCAAAATGATAGTAGGATATATCTTTCTGATTTTTATTCCAGTAGTTACGTTTGGCTACTATTATTATAGTAAGATCTATGACTCTGTAAGCGGCCAGTTTGTGGAGAGCCGTCAGAAGATTCTGGAGCAGGCCTATGCCAATATGAAGGCAGACCTGGCCCGGATTGATTCCACGCAGCGGATGCTGCAATACAATCCATATGTAACCGATTATCTGGACGGCAGCTATGAGACGGACGCAGAGAGTGTATATGCCTACAACCGTTATATTAATCCGGTGATTATACAATCGCTTAATATCAGTCCTGAAATTGAGACGTTCAGAATCTATCTGACCAAGCAGGGCGTGCTGCCCATTACTGACCGTCTGCTCGAACTATCGGCGTTGGTTGAACAGGGTGCCGAGGCTACCCGTATGCTGCGGCCGGGACAGGGCAAGTGGATGATTCCCGATCCCCAGGTGGAAGCTCCCCCGCTGGTGTTCTATCAGAATATATATAATAATGACTTTACCGAGATTGTGGGACTGCTGGAGCTGCGGGTCGGCAGTGAGCTGATCCGCAAGTTCTATCGGGCGACAGGCGGAGGGGATTGGACCGCGCTGCTTCTGCCCGCAGAGGGCAAGCCGCTGGAGCGGGAAGGCATTCCCGCAGCAGTGGACGATGCCACCTGGAGCAGACTGGCCTCGGGAGAAGCACAGACCTATTTTATCAACCGGGAAGTCATTGTTAATCAGTTATATATGAAGGAACTGGGCGTACGTGTTGCCGTAATCGGCAAGGTATCCGAGGTGTTTCGCTCGATCCGGAGCCAGGAGCTGGTGATGATAACGACATTCGCAGTACTGCTTGCGTTATTGTCGTTCGCGTATTACACTCTTGCTTCAACGATTACGAAGCGTGTTCTCCGGCTCGCCAGACATATGCGCAATCTGAACGACGACAACCTGAAGCAGTCGGTCAGCAAGGAGGATAAGCCGGGCCGCAAGGATGAGATCAGCTTCCTGACCGAGACCTATAATTCGATGCTTCTGCGCATGGATGAGCTGATCAACAATGTCCACCGGGCCGAGCTGCGCAATAAGGAAGCCGCTTACAAGGTGCTCCAGGCCCAGATCAAGCCGCATTTTCTCTATAATACGCTGGAGACTATCCGCATGCTGGCCGAATCGAACAATGACAAGGAAGTGGCGGAGATCTCTTACTGGTTCGGTAAGCTGATGCGTTACAGCCTGTCCGCCCAGGACGATCATACCGTGCTCTCCCAAGAGCTTGAGACCGTAGTTTTCTACCTCAATATTCACAAAATGCGGTTGCAAAAAAGACTCACCTATGAGGTCGATATCGCTGTGGCTGCCGAGGCCCTGATTTGTCCAAGATTCATCCTCCAGCCCCTGGTCGAGAATAGTATTATTCACGGAGCTGCCGTGACACTGCGGCCGGTCCATATCCTGATTCAGGCGAAGGAGACGGCGGAGGATATCCGAATCAGCGTGTCGGACAGCGGCATGGGTATTCCTGAAGAACAGGTGCGGCAGCTTCGCGCCCGGTTATCCCGCGGGGAGGAGCTGAACACTCAGGAAGAGACAGAGGGAGGCGTGGGCCTGTATAATGTCAGCGAGCGGATTAAATCATTTTATGGCGGGACCTCACGGCTGATTCTTGAGAGTGAGGAGGGCAAGGGGACCTGCCTGACCATCATCCTATCGAAAGGGGCGGCAGAGCAAGCATGAGAATTCTGATCGTAGACGATGAGCCGATTATCCTTGGAGGGCTGGTGAAGGTGATTGGCGGAGCCGCGCCGGCCGGAGCTGAGATCCGCGAGGCCGGCGACGCCTTCGAGGCGCTTCAGATCATGAAGGAATATATGCCGGATGTGACGGTAACGGACTTGCATATGCCGGAGAAGAACGGGTTCGAGATGATGGAGGAGGCGAAGGAGAACGGTTTATGTGAGCGCTTCATTATTCTTACCGGACATGATGACTTCGAATATGCCCGCCGGGCGCTCCGCTACGGGGTAGTGGATTATCTGCTGAAGCCGGTGGATAAGGAGGAGGTAGCCCGGCTGCTGAGTCAGGTGAAGCGGAATCTTCCCTCCGTGGACAGTACGGACTGTCCGCCGCATGCCAAGCGGATTCTTGCCTACACCCGGCTGAATTATATGAATGACCTGTCCCTGGATCATCTGGCCGAGCTGATGGACCTTCATCCGAATTACATCAGCAGCCTGTTCAAGAAGGTCACCGGCGATACGTTCGTCCATTACCTGAATACCACCAGGATCAAGGAAGCGCAGAAGCTGCTGAGCCTCCACCGGGATCTGCCGGTAGTCGAGATCGGACGCCGGGTCGGGTATGAGAACAAGCATTACTTCAACAAGGTGTTCAAAAAATACACCGGCAGCACCCCTGGGGCTTACCGGCAAGATCACTAAAGCTGCTTCTGCGTAATCATCCGCCAATGATTTTACACCCCATTAACATGCTTCATACGTTCGCGTGATATAACTGAAACAATCGGTTATAAGAGGAGAAGATGAGATGAAGCTAAGCAAAGAGGAGAGATCGTGGATTCTGTACGACTGCGGGAATTCCGCGTATTCGATGGCCGTGACTACGGCGCTGCTGCCGATTATCTTCGGGATGTTCGATAATGTGGGCAGCAGCATGGACCTGGGGTATTTCAACTCGATCGCCAGTATTCTGGTCGCGGTCCTCAGCCCGATTCTCGGCACGATTGCGGATTATAAGGACCGGAAGAAGCGGTTCTTTATTTTTTTCGCTGCGCTCGGTATCCTTTCAACCGCCTCATTGGCCTTTGTGTCCCCTGCCAGCGGGCAATGGCAGCTGCTTGTTGCCTTTTACATTCTGTCAGCGGTCGGCTTCGCCGGGTCTAATATCTTCTACGACTCCTTCCTGGTGGATATTACGGAGGATGAACGGATGGACAAGGTGTCAACGCGAGGGTTCGCCTACGGCTACATCTTCAGTTGTATTCCGTTCGGCATCAGTCTGCTGCTGATCTTCCTGCTGGGAATGGACAAGGCCATCGGCTACCAGATCGGGTTCATCATTACGGCGCTCTGGTGGGGACTGCTGACGGTGCCGATGATCCGGGATGTGAAGCAGAGATATTATATCGAGCCTGAGCCGAAGCCTGTGGCCCGGAGCTTCAAACGCATCGCTGCCACCTTCGGGAATATCCGCCAGCACCGAATCGTCTTTGTGTTCCTGCTTGCTTACTTCTTCTATATTGACGGAGTAGATACGATTATCAAAATGGTTGTGCCTTACGCAACCTCCGTCCTCGGCACAGAAGCCCTCGACACCTTCACACTGCTGGGAATTCTGCTCATCATCCAGATTATTGCCTTTCCCTGCGCGATTCTCTATGGCAATCTGGCCAAAACCTACTCCGCCCGGGCCCTGATTATTGCCGGGATATTCACCTACGTTATTTCCTGTATCGCAGCGTTCTTCATTACTTCGGTGTGGCATATCTTCCTGCTGGGTGCGCTGATCGGCTCGGCCCAGGGCGGCATTCAGGCACTCAGCAGGTCCTATTTCGCCAAAATCATCCCGAAGGAGAATTCCAATGAATTCTTCGGGTTCTATAATATTTTTGGCAAGTTCGCGGCGATTCTTGGCCCTGCCTTAATGTCTCTGACCACTACCTTGGTAGGAGATGCCCGCTATAGTATTTTGTCGATTATCCCGCTCTTTCTGATCGGCTTCTTCATCTTCATCACATTGCCAAAGGGGACATAGTATGGAATCCACTGGTTTGCCACCGCAACCACCCTCTGCAGCCAAGCATCTGATCGTCATCTCCTATGATGCCTTCTCTGAAGATCACTGGGAGATGGCCAGCCGCCTGCCCAATCTGTCGAAGCTGATCACCAGCGGTGCTTACAGCAACCGTCTCAGAAGTGTCTATCCCACGCTAACTTACGTTGTGCATACTACCATCGTTACCGGCGTCTACCCGGATAAACACGGTATCTATCACAACAATCCGCTGCAGCCGTTCGTGCCGGAGGAGGAGCAGCGCTGGTTCTGGTTCCGTGAGGCGGTTCAGGTGCCAACAATCTATGATGCCGCGCGTAAAGCGGGGCTGAGTACAGCGGGACTTCTGTGGCCGGTAAGCGGAAAGTCCTCGATTCAGTATAATATTCCAGAGATCCGTGCGTTAAAAGGGGAGAACCAGGCGCTTAAGGTACTGCGAAGCGGCAGTCCCCTGTACTGCGCCCGGCTGGAGCTGAAATACGGACGAATCAGGCAGGGCATCGCCCAGCCGCAGCTCGATAACTTCACCACGAAGTGCGCCGCCGATACGATCAAGCGGCATAAGCCGAACCTGCTGATGATGCATCTGATCGACCTGGATGACACCAAGCATCTGTGCGGCACGGACAGCGGGGAAGTAGACGATGTCATCCTGCGGATGGACAATCGGCTGGGTGAGATCATGCAGGCTGTTGAGGATGCCGGAATCCGGGAGGAGACGGTGATGATGGTACTGGGCGACCATGGTCAGTTCAATGTGCGCTACAAGATGCATGTGAACAATCTTTTGCAGGCCAAAGGACTGATCTATGAGAAGGACGGCGTGATGCAGTGGCGGGCCTACTTCCAGAGCGGCGGCGGTTCAGCTTATCTGCATGTGCAGCCCGGAGATGAGGAAGCGCAGCAGCTGGCCTTGGCGGCGGTGGATGAATACAGGCGTGACGGAGCACCGGGAATTGAGAGTGTATACACGGAAGAGACGCTGAAGCAGCTCCATGCCAGCCCGGTGGCAAAAGTCATGCTTGAAGCACAGCGGGGCTACAGCTTCGATGAAGCGCTGGCGGACACGCTGGTCACCGATTTGCAGGCGGAGGGCATTCGCTATGCTACGCACGGCTACTCCCCGGATGCAAGCGGGTACCGCTGCAATCTCGTCATCGCAGGCGCAGGGATCAAGCAGAGCTATCCCATCGGTGATCTGGAGATGGTCGACATCGCCCCGACGATGGGACGGATGCTGGGGCTCCGGTTCGGGCCGGGGGACGGGCGTGTGCTGGAGGAGATTTTTGAGGAGTAGCGGGGGGATAGTAATGGTAGTGTGAGTGATGAATAGAGCAACTTCCATCGGTCCGATCAGGATGTCCGCACACGCGGCAGCCGGGTCGGGCTTTTTTTATCGTTGGTTGTATCGGCGAATAGGATGATAGCTTGCTCATGCGGTGTTGCGGGGTGGGGTGCGTGTACCCGTAGGCCAAACGTATGCGGAAAAGCAAATACAATCTGCTGGCGCTTAGTAGAGTAGCGTTAGCCTTAGGAAACAGGCGGATTTCCTCCACTTGCTGATGAACGAATGAGCGCTTCCCGGGTAACAGTTGTATAAACAACACTTAATTTCAGCCCATCCAGCCGCAGAAGCCCAAACAAACTATTTTAGTTGTAATATTTCCGCTTATTTCCTTATATTTGCCTAAAGCGGGCTGATTAAGATACGTTTTTCCACCTGTTTGCCGCTAAGAGGGGGGCGCCGCCCCTGAACATTAATCAACGGCACGACTGTAATTAAAATTTAAATTACCGTTGACATTTTGCCTATGATCAAATATATTATCCATAAGAATAAAAGTTTCCTTAGAGAAACAATTGTGTATATGAGAAACAATATACACAATAGATTCATTAATTTGCTATAGAGATTGAACTTGAAAATATACGTAAAGGGAAAAGTGGCGGAGGGGAATTTTAGAACTGGAGGAGCGGTAGCGTCCGCCTTTGTATTTGGATTTCTACCGCGAAGAGCGGTTTTAATCAGGAAATCCAAATTGGGCAGCGGCCTGAAGTCCAAAACTTCTCTGGAGTCACGGCCAATCCCAAACCAAAAAATCATTAGTTTATTTTAGTCAGTTAGGCTAAATAGGAGATGGGGTGCTGACATGATTCAGATTAAGGGTTTAAACGTTGATTATTTCGGCAACTCGGCGCTGGAGGGTGTGACGCTCGATATCCCCTTCGGGCATTCGGTAGGCATTATCGGGCCCAATGGCGCTGGGAAGTCCACTTTCATTAAGGCGCTGCTGGATGTGATCAAGAAGAGAAGCGGAACGGTAAAGGCAGAGGGGAAGGACATTGCCCTGTACAGACGGAATATTGCCTACGTGCCGCAGAAGAACGATATTGACCTGACTTTTCCCATTACAGTTAAGGATACGGTGCTGACCGGAACTTATCCGAACCTGAAGCTGTTCCGGCGTCCGGGTAAGAAGGAGAGGACTATTGCGGAGCGCAGCATGGCGATGGTGGAGATCGGTGACCTTGCGGATAAGCAGATTAGCAATTTGTCCGGCGGGCAGCTGCAGCGGGTGTTTATCGCCCGGGCGCTGGCCCAGGAGGCCAGTGTGTTTTTCCTGGATGAGCCGTTTGTCGGCATTGATATGGTTAGTGAGCGTATCATTGTGAACCTGTTCAAGCAGCTCCGTGAGGAAGGCAAGACCATCCTGGTGGTGCACCATGATCTGCATGAAGTTGAAGAATATTTTGACAAAATCATTCTGCTTAACAAGCGGCTTATCGCCTTCGGAGATGTGCAGGATACCTTCACCACAGAGAATATCCGCAGAGCCTACGGTACATCCTTGGGCAACGTAATGATCCAGGGTGCAGGAGGTGCTTCTCATGATTGAGTCCTTATCCAGTCTGCTGAATATTCCAGTTTACGCCCTGAACGCCGGGTTATCTGCAATTATTCTCGGGATTGTCTCAGGGGCGTTGGGCAGCTTCATCGTTCTGCGCAAAATGTCGCTGATGGGCGATGCCTTATCTCACGCAGTGCTTCCGGGCGTCGCCCTGTCTTATATTCTGGGCATCAACATCCTGCTGGGCGCTTCGTTGTTCGGCCTGTTAGCCGCTATTCTCATTCAATTCATCACCAGCCGCAGCAATATCAAGAGCGATACCTCTATCGGTATCATTCTCAGCTCCTTCTTTGCACTCGGGATTGTCCTGATTACGTTCGCCCGAAGCGGGCTGGATCTCACTCATATTCTGTTCGGTAACATTCTGGCTGTCCCGCAATCCGAGCTGCTGCAATCCTTCATCATCATGCTGGCGGTGCTTGCCATTATTACACTGCTGTACAAAGAGCTGCTGATCAGCTCATTCGATCCAGTGGTAGCGAAGGCTTACGGGCTGAAGACCGGCTTCTATCATTATCTGCTGATGATGCTGCTCTCCGTAGTGACCGTCTCCTCCTTGTCTCAGGTTGGGATTGTACTGGTCATCGCGATGCTGGTCATCCCGGCAGCCACCTCGTATCTGTGGTCCAATTCCTTGCTGCATATGATCGTATTAGCCTCCTCAGTTGGGGCAGCCTCGGGGATCATCGGCGTATACGTGAGCTTCCGCTACAATCTGCCGACAAGTGCAACAATCGTGCTGGTAGGCGTCACCTTGTTCAGCATTTCATTCATCATATCGCCCAAGAATAATTTTCTGCGGAAAGGACTGAAGCAAGCATGAGACTGTTCAAAATAATATCGGCATCCTTACTCATTCTACTACTCGCCGCATGCTCCAACACCAGTAAGGGGGGAGCGGATGACGGCAAGCTGCAGATTGTGGCCACGTATTCGATCATTGCAGACATGACCCGGAATATCACCGGAGATAAGGCGGAGGTCTACAGCATGGTACCTATCGGCACAGACCCCCATATGTATGATCCGCTGCCTGCAGATACAGGCAAGGTTTCCAGCGCGGACCTTATTTTCTATAATGGATTGAATCTGGAGACCGGCAAGGGCTGGTTCCAGGATCTGCTCAAGGTGACAAAAAAGGAAGCTGCCGCGTTTGCCGTCTCCGAAGAGGTCACGCCGATGTACCTAACCGAGAAGGGGAAGGAGTCCCAGGTTGACCCTCATGCCTGGCTGGATATACAGAACGCGGTCAAGTATGTGGATGTCATTACCGCACGTGTGATCGAACAGGACCCGGACAACAAGCAATATTATCTGGATAACCAGACCGCGTACGTGAAGGAGCTGACGGAGCTGGATCAGTATGCCAAGGAAGCTGTGAGCAAGGTCCCGCAGGAGAAGCGCGTCCTGGTCACCAGTGAAGGAGCCTTCAAATACTTTTCCCAGGCCTATGGCTTCGAGTCTGCCTTCATCTGGGAGATCAACACTGACAGCCAGGGAACACCGGAGCAGATGAACCGGATCATCGGCATTATCAAGGAGAAGCAGATTCCGGCGTTATTCCTGGAGACGAGTGTCAATCCCAAGACGATGGAGACGATTTCCCGCGAGACCGGGGTGCCGGTCCATTCCAGGATTTTCACAGATTCTCTGGCTAAGGAAGGGGAAGACGGAGACACCTACCTGAAGATGATCAAGTGGAATATCGATCAGGTGATAGAGGGCTTGTCCCGATAGGCTGCAACAAATAACCCGCCAACGTGGATGGATTGCTTATCCAGTCTTGGCGGGTTATTTCCGATATTGTGCATAGTTCAAGCGCTGACAATCCCGAGCACGAATCCGTCATAGCCCTTGCTGCCTACCGTCTGTATAGCAGTAGCATCTATGCGCGGCTCCTCTGCGAGCAGCTTCATGAATTGCCGGATGCCTTGAACCCGGTCATCCGCACTGTCCGGGTCAATTACCTCGCCGTCACGCACTACATTATCCGCCACAATGACCGCACCCGGCCGGGCCAGCTTCAGCACCCACTTCAGGTAATGCGGATTATTCGGTTTGTCGGCATCAATGAAGATGAAGTCAAACGGCTCACATCCCCGGGCTTCCAGCAGTGCCAGCGAATCCAGCGCCGGACCTTCCAGTACTTCCGTCTTGTCTGCCAGCCCCGCCATTCTAAGGTTATCCTCAGCCACTACAACATGCTTGTGCTCGAATTCCAGTGTGACCAGTCTGCCCGCCTCCGGCAACGCCCGCGCCAGCCAGATGGTGCTATAACCGCCCAGCGTGCCGATCTCCAGAATGTTGGATGCTCCCTTCATTTTGGCCAGCAGATACAGCAGCTTCCCTTGATTCGGAGCGACATCAATCGCCGGTAAGCCGGCCCCTGTATTCGCATCCAGCACAGCGTCCAGGACCGGATCAGCCGTCAATAACCGGTCATTGAAATAAGCGTCTACGTTGCTCCATTTGTTCTGTTCTTCCATGTGAATCCCTCCATTAGTTGTTTTTTTGTATTGTTGTATTGGAACTGCTTTAAATATAAGGGATTATAATTCATAATACTAATATATGATAATGTCATAATCATAAGTATTGGTTATGAATATGACCTATGAATAGGAGCGTATTTATTAACATTCATCCACTCAGGCTTTTCTATTATGCAGCCGGGCTACAGCGGTTTATTGATATCTGCCGGGAATGATGAACAATAATAATATATTTCTTTTCGATTAAAATATATTGATAAACGATAAATATTATGCTAAATTAAACTCACCATAACAAGTGAGGAGTATGTGTAATGAACCGTAAGCCAGGCTCAACCACGTTTCTGAAGGCGGTGCTTATTGTGTTCGCGCTGGCCGCGCTGGCCCTGTGTATCTTCGCGGTCCCGGCTATCGGTGACTTCGCAGCGGAGCTGTATCCCGGCCATTCGTATATCCAGGTGCTGGTGATGACAGATCTGTATGGGGCGGCTCTGCCGTTCTTCATAGCACTGTCCCAGGCATACAGACTGTTACGCTTAATCGACCGCAATGAGGCTTTCTCGGAGGACTCGGTACGGGTGCTGAAGCATATCAAGCATGCGGCAGTGTCGATCAGCGGAATGTTCACCTTAGGGCTGCCGCTGTTCTATCTGATGGCGGAGAAGGACGATGCCCCGGGCATTATTGTGATCGGGCTGGTCCTTATTTTCGCCTCCATGGTGATTGCAGTATTCGCGGCGGTACTCCAGAAGCTCCTGAATGAAGCGATAGCATTGAAATCTGAGAATGATCTGACAGTCTGAGGTGGCGACCATGGCGATTATCGTTAATATTGATGTGATGCTGGCTAAGCGGAAAATGAGTGTAACAGAGCTTACAGAGCGGGTGGGAATTACGATGGCGAACCTGTCCATTCTTAAGAACGGCAAGGCCAAAGCGATCCGTTTCTCAACGCTTGAGGCAATATGTAAGGCGCTGGATTGCCAGCCGGGAGATATTCTGGAATACACACCGGAGGCTACAGAATAATGGGCGCCGGGAGCGGGGAGGGAACGCTATTGAGAGCCATGACACGGCTGCTGCACTTCGCGTACCATCAGGCGATGAGCTGTATCTTTCCTGTAGCGATCTTTGGAACGTTAATCCTGACCCGGACAGCAGAGCTGCCGTTCATCCACCGCTATGATCTGATTCTGCTGATCCTGCTTACTGTACAGTATCTGATGTACCGGAGCGGGCTGGAGACGCTGGATGAGATCAAGGTTATCTGTGTGTTTCATGTGATTGGACTGGTGCTGGAGATGTATAAAATAAGAATGGGCTCCTGGGCCTACCCGGAACCCGGCTATACGAAGCTGTTCGACGTTCCGCTGTACAGCGGATTCATGTACGCCAGCGTGGCCAGCTTCATGTGCCAGATCTGGCGCAGGCTGCAGATGGAGTTGACCGGCTGGCCGGGTCTGGCTTCGGCGGGACTGCTGGGCGGCGCGATCTATCTGAACTTCTTCACCCACCACTTCATTCCCGATTTCCGCTGGTGGCTGACAGCCCTGGTAGTAGTGGTATTCTGGAGAACCTGGATCATTTACCGGGTGCAAGGCAAGACGTACCGGATGCCGCTTGTGCTGGCTTTTGCCATTGTGGGGTTCTTCATCTGGCTGGCCGAGAATATCGCGACCTTCCTGGGGGCATGGCAATACCCGGACCAGCACGAGAGCTGGCACCTGGTAGGCTTCGGCAAGATCAGCTCATGGTTCCTGCTGGTGATTATCAGTGTGATTATTGTTGCCCAGCTTAAGCATGTGAAGGCCGGCCGGAGCGGGTCCAGATAGCCAGTCCGTCCAGCGGATAACGGAAGGATGGTCCAGTTCCTCCGGTAACCGACGGGATTAGCGAACATTGTTCCCCGTTGGAATCAAGGGAGAATAGCTGCTCAATGTGATAGACACCGGGAGACGGAGCTGACTCATAGAGTCTCAAGGCGATCCCGGCCGCCGCTTGAGCCGTGATGGAGGCTTCATGCAAGCCTGTAATGCCGTATTCTCTGGAGGCGGGTCGGCCGTCCTTCGTCCCGTAGGCATCGACTTTGACCGCATAGCGCTCGGAGCCGAAGCGGAAGCGGGTGAATGCCTGGACCGCGAGATTGCGGAGCGTCCGGTTACGCAGCAGACGGGAGAGTCCGGTGCGGCGCAGCAGCGCTGCGGCTGAGGTCATGCTCCGTGAATCGAAGCAGAGCCGGGTCGAGACAGAAGGGACATTAAGGGTCTGAGGCAGAGTGATCTGATCCGAAAAAGGAAAACGGTAGGCTCTATGCGTCCGCAGTGCAAAGCCGAAATCCGCTGCTTTAGCCTCTGTGAAGCTTGAGGTGGTGCGCGGTCTGCCGTGCTCGGTGATCTCGAAGTCGGCTCCGAGGTTGTCCACCGTCCACTCCATAGCTGCCTGTCCATGGCTGTCACCCAGTCCCAGCATGATTGAGATGTCGATCTGCTCCGTATGGTCCAGCTCCTGGGCGGCCCGTGCCGCAAGCAGGTTCGTTAGCCCCGGCGCGAGGCCGACACTTAGCACTGCCGCCCCCTTGAGCTTATGCTTCACAGGGTCGAGCCTTTGCAGCATGGTCAGGAAGTCTCCGCTTGCCGAGACATCTACATATTGGGTGCCGCTCTGGAGGCAGGCTTCGGCCAGCCGGGTGTCCTGCTGATCCAGACACATAACGACCAGCTTAACCTTCTCCAGCAGCTCTGGGGAAAGCGGCATCTCCGCCGACAAGCGCAGCGGTTTCACGTATCCGCCCGTACTGCGGGAGAATTCCTCGGCCCGGTGCAGGTTTCTTCCTGCTGCGTAGACCTTGCCGGGGTGCTGTGCCCCGAGAATCCGGCATATCTGTGATCCGACATGTCCGTAACCGCCGATTACTACTATATCTGTTTTCATGATTATTCCCGTCCTTCGTGGTGGATTGCAGGATCTGCGGTATAATTAACGTTATGTATCATTATCCTGCTAAGGCGGGCAGCGGACTATCCCACATTTGTGGGATTTCGGGGAGGACAGAAGATGAACAAGGGAGTACATAGCCTATTACAGCTTGACCCTGCCCGGGGCGGCCCGGTGCTGAATTCACAGCAGTACCGCGAAGCAGTGATTGCCAGGCTCCGCCTGCTGGTTCCATTCGCTGCAGCCTGTTGTACGACAGTAGACCCGCATACACTTTTAACGACAGGGTCGGTTACGGAGCAGGGACTTGAAGAGGTTCATCCGCTATTGTTCGAATATGAATATCTGCATGAGGATTATATGAAGTATGAGCAGTTAGCGGCGTCGCATATTCCGGCAGTCTGCTTAAGCGGAGTGACCGGGGGAAGCCTGGAGAAAAGCGCGCGTTACCGCAAGGTGCTGCAGCCCGCCGGATTCGGGGATGAGCTGCGCGTGGCGCTGCGCACAGGCGGGGTCTGCTGGGGGTTCCTGACCCTATTCCGTCCGCTGGGTCAGCCGCCGTTTGAGGAGCAGGAATGCGCCTTGCTGGCTTCGGCAGCTCCACTGATTGCTGAACGTCTGCGCGCGTATGCCTCTGTCCTGCCGGTATCCGGAGCGGAGCGGGCAGTGCCGGAGGATAACGGTATTCTGGTGCTGAGTGAGCGGCTGGTCCCGGTTAGTGCGAATGCAGCAGCCCGTTATTGGCTGAAGCAGATCTGGAACCTGGATCAGCTGGAGGAAGGCCGGCTTCCCGGACCGGTGCATGCCGTTTGCCTGCGGGTGCTAGGCGCGGAGAAGCCCGCCGGAACCGGGATTTCTCAGGCAAGAATAAGTCTCCAGGCCGGAGACGGGGCGTATCTGACGGTTACCGCAAGTCTGCTTGGCGGTCCCCAGAGACAGCTCGCCGTATCCTTGGTGAGTGCCCGCTCCGGGGATGTCTTCCGGCTGCTGGCCGAAGCCTTCGCCCTGACCGCACGGGAGAAGGAGCTTGCGGAGCTGCTGGCGCTGGGGTTATCGACCAAGGAACTGGCAGAATCGCTGCACATCTCTGCCTACACTGTACAGGATCATTTGAAATCCATCTTCGCCAAGACAGGCGTGTCCAGCCGCAGAGAGCTGATCAGCCGGTTGCTTCCGCGATAACAAATAAGGGGAATCTCCACAGCCGCCTGGCTGGAGATTCCCCTTGCTTCATGTTTAGACTTTTACAGATCTGGAACTGCTTCGAATGAACTCTTACTGGCGTAGTGTCTTCAGCGCACCGCTCCAGGCCAAGACCTGATCCAGCATAGCGTTGACATTGGCAGCATGCAGGTCAGCCGGCTTGAACACCGAGCCGTTCTCGAAGTCGGTGAACAGTGAGAGCAGCGGGTGAACACGAACGTCGGCGACAGACAATTCGCCGAGGATTCCGCGCAGATGCTCAGCGGCGCGTGCGCCTCCGGCGGATCCGTAGCTGACGATCCCGGCAGCCTTATTGTTCCATTCTTCACGGGCAGAATCCAGTGCGTTCTTCAGTGCTCCGGATAGACTGTGGTTATATTCCTGAACGATGAATACAAATCCGTCCAAGGTAGCCAGCTTAGCTGCCCAAGCCTGGGCTTCGGCGTAGCTGTCGCTTTCCCCAAACATCGGCAGCTTGAAGTCGGCAATATCAACGATTTCGTAATTAGCATCTCCACGGGCATCAGCGATCCCCTTCACCCATTCGCCTACCTGCGGGCTAACGCGGCCCTGGCGTGTGCTTCCAAGAATAATTCCGATATTAAGTGTTGTCATTGTAATTCCTCCTCGAATTTGTTTTCCGTAATTTGTTTTGCTTAATATGCTTTTATTATAGCTGATAACTTTAATAAAGCAAGTGAAATTTTGAAACCTAGTTAAATTTTTAGCTAAAAATTAAAGCGGCCTAATTACCGTCCCGAATCAAGGGGGAGGTAATGGACCGCTATAGGTGTTATATCTCTGTTCCAGCCAAGGTTAATATGTCACTTTGCATAACATTATATAGTTGTTTCTAGGCTCAAAAACAAAATTTTCAGCTAAATAATTGATTGTCATGATGAAAATAGCTTAAAATACACTCAACAAGTTAGTTATTCTGACATATAATTAAGGAATCTTAAGTATCTATAATAGATGGAGAGGTGGGGCAGCCATGATAGAGGAAAAGAAACGGCAGGCAGAGCTTGAACTCCCGCGTGATTGCACCTTCTCGCCTGAAGACTGGCGTATTCTGGCCCAGTACTGGTATCCCGTGGCTACGGCAGCAGAGGTACAGGATCAGCCGGTGGCAGTGAAGCTGCTGGATATGAAGCTGGTATGCTACCGCAGCGGAGGCAAGGTGGTTATTGCCCGGGATTTGTGTTTTCACCGGGGAGCGCCGCTGAGTAAGGGCTGGGTGGAGAACGGGGAGATTGTCTGCCCGTATCACGGGTTCCGCTATAACTGTGAGGGGAAATGTACTGCGGTACCGGCGCATCCAAGCGCCAAAATCTCGCCCAAATTGAAATTGATCGTCTATCCGGCCATCGAACGCTACGGTCTGATCTGGACCTGCCTTGCAGATGCGCCGGAGCAGATTCCCGCCTTCCCGGCCTGGGATGATCCCGACTATATTAATATTCTGATCCCGAGCTTCGATATTGCCGGTTCCTCCGGGCGGCAGATGGAGGGCTTCCTGGACGTATCCCATTTCGCCTACGTGCATACAGCAACCTTCGGTGACCGCAATAATACAGAAGTCCCGCAGTACAAGGTGTGGCGTGAAGGAGAGACGGAGCTGGTGGCTGAATACTGGAGCACAGTCAGTAACTATGGCAAAGGGCAGGAGAATCCCGCGCCGGAAGGCTTCCAGTGGCTGCGGGAGTTCCGGGTATTCGCCCCGTTCGCCGCTTCGCTGACTGTCTACTTCCCGGATGAGGGCAGGCTTAAGATTCTGAACTGTGCTTCTCCGGTGTCGGCCCGTTATACCCGGCTGTTCTGTCCGATCTCGCGCAACTTCGACAAGAACGCCCCGATCGAGGATAGCATCAAGTTCAATCTCCAGGTGTTCCAGGAGGATGCAGAAATGGTGGAGTCGCAGACACCGGAGGATCTGCCGCTGGATCTGCAGGCTGAAGCCCATATTCCGGCAGACCGCACATCCATTGCCTACAGACAGCTGCTAAGCAGCCTTGGACTGGGGCAGAATTATACGTCCTGATTCATTATTTCAATTACTTAGGCATTATGAACGAACACGCCCGGCAGCAGAGAGCAGAATCTCGGCAGCCGGGCGTGTTCTGTTGTGTCGATTGGGTGGAGGCTGCCTGCGTAACGTAGTGTTAGCGGCAGCAGCTAGACCGTATAATTTTCCAGCGAAAGGCTCCAGCTTCCGTCCACAAGCTCAATTCTGTGCAGGCTGGCATAGGAAGCCGGGAATTTACTGTCGCGGTTATTCCAGTCGATCCCTTTGATTATGTGATAGATGATATTTATGACACCACCGTGTGTAACAATAATTAGGTTATCATCAGAGCCGCTATCCGCATGCTCTTCGCAGAGCCAGGTGAAGGTCTCTTGAATCCGTGTGAAGAATTCGAGCGGACTCTCTCCGCCGGGGTAACGCTCGTCCATCCGCAGTCCTGAGAAGTACAAGCCGGGGTATCGTTCATTCACGATTTCGTTCGGCATACCGGCAATCACACCATTGTTCATCTCCCGCCAATCCATACTGCGCTCTAAGGGTAACTCCAGCTCTCTTGCCAGCTCGCCGGCTGTATCCAGCGCCCGCTGCAGATCACTGCTGACTATACGATGTATAGGGAATGAAGCCGAATTCTCTCTCAAAAAACAGCCCAGTTTCTCGGCCTGTCTGTAGCCTTGGGTCATCAGCCCCCGCTGACTCCATCCGCCGCGATATCCTTCGTCATCCTTGCCGTGTCTTACCAGATAAATCGCCAACTGCTCCTCGGCCTCCTGTTCTATGATGCGTTAGTATAATTCCTTTGAAGATTCCTTCAAGAAGGATATCCTGCTAAGTCTATCACTTACTTTCCAGAATGTTCAAGAACAGAAGTTACAACCGAAGCAACGCAGCTTGACAATACCCGGACATAGCTTGCTTGGAAGGTTCGGAAACTACTTGCGGTGCGGCACGAAGACAACACGCTGCTGACTGCCCGGCGGAGTCTTCCATACTTCTTCAATCTGAGATAGCGGGTAAGCGATAGGGTTCGCTGTGAGCTGGCCCTCTGCAATGGCATGGATCAACGCCGGGAATTCCGCCAGATATCCGGCTGGCGTGACGGACCCCTGGCCGCTGCCGATGATCTGGAAGTTGGCAGAGCGGAGTGCAGCGGAAGGAATTGCAGCGTCCGCGCCAGCCGTGGAACCGATCTGAATCCAGGTTAACAGCCGGCTGCGGTCGGAACGGCGGGTTAATATCGGGAGCATAGCGAGTGCAGCAGGCTCACCCCACAGATAGTCGAGAACGATATCAACTTCGGCTGAGGCTTCGCCGAGGCTCCGGGCCACTGTCCCGGGATCTCCGGCAAGCGATATGACTACGTCCGCACCCTGCTGTGCAAGCGAACGGAGAAGTTCGGGGTTCCGCCCGGCAGCGATGATCTGACTGGCTCCCATAAGCTTGGCGATCTGAACGGCCATTTGCCCGGAGTTGCCGGTAGCGCCAAGAATGAGGACCTTGAACCCGGACTTAGCCTGAATCCGGCGGCGGAGAGTCACCCAGGAGGACATGGCCGGATTCATTGCGGCGGCGATGAGCACGGGATCAGCATCTGCGGGTAGCGGGACAGCGCGGCGAAGATCGATGAGGGTCTGGTCTGCGAACGATCCCAGGGCATTATCGGTGGCTACAAAATAGACCAGCTTGCCATCCGGGAGCCGTCCCACCCCGTCGATACCTGGGATTAGCGGAAGTTCATCCGTACTTGTGTAGTGAGATCCATTGGCTTGTGCCCGGACCCTGAGATGCAATCCGGCAGCGAGCACATCCACCAAAGCTTCGTGTTCTCCTGAAGGTACGGGAGCAGCAATCTTTTCGTATTTCGGACCTGAATCGAATGATCTTACAATAGCAGCGTACATAAATAGGCCTCCAATTTACCAGGATATTTATCCAGGTGAGTAATTTTTGTTTGTGAAACTAACTAAAAAGTTTGCAATACAAACAATATAGTTTGTATTACGTACAAAGTCAACGGCTGTTGTGGTACAATAGGAGCAAACAGGTCTGAAATATACAAAAGTGCGGAGTGAAATCAATGAGCAGTTATGATAATTCTTTTGATAAGCTGGATGATCTGTCGATGGTAGACAGCCTTGTGCAGCTATCCTTCCTGGTGCAAAATATCCTTGCCCGAATAGGAACGGAGCATGATCTGTCGATTATCCAGATCCGTCTGCTGGGGATACTGCGCGACCGGGAGCCGGGTATGCTGCAGCTGGCCAAGCATCTGGGCCTCGATAAATCCAGCATTACAGGGCTCGTTGACCGGGCACAGCGCCGCGGACTGGTAGAACGTACCGTATCACAGAGTGACCGGCGGGCATTCAATGTTAGGGCTACTCCGGCAGGCTGGAAGATCATTCACGAGGTCGGGGAGCAGATCGAGCGTCAGATTACGGCGATAACCGATGGTCTTACCGGGGAGGAGCAGGCGCAGATGATTGCCCTGGCCAGCAAGATTCTGGTCACTGCTCCAGGGGTGAGCCGCTGACAAACGGTAGGGTTCGTGACGATGAAGCACATAGGAGGGATTTCCATGGACCAGGAACTGATGGATGAACTGGCGTCTCAATTCAGGAATTCGCTGAAGGTGCTGAACGCGGTCGGTGCTGAGACCCGGCAAGCCATCCTGATGGCCTTGCTGCAAGGGCCGCAAGATCCGGGTATGCGTGTAGGCGAGATAAGAGGGGCCACCCACTTTTCCCGTCCGGTCGTGTCCCATCATCTTAGAATCTTGATAGAGGCCGGAATCGTTAGCGTCCGCAAAGACGGCACCCGCAACTATTACCGGCTGGACTCTGGAAGCAAGCTGATGGTGCTCAAAAGCTTGGTGAACGGGCTGGAGAAGGTTCTGGCACAATGCGAGCCCGAAGCAGGGATTCTCTGATCATGGAGAATCCCTGCTTTGTGGTATGCGAAAAACCGAATACATTTACTGCTGTGGGGGCGGGAGGGCCAAACGTATGCGGAATATTTAAGCTACCTTGTTCCAGTAAAGCATGCTATGCTATAATCACTCACCGACAGACAGTCGGTCGGTGAAATGATCTATTACAAATAGAGTTACGGTTACACCCAAAGTTAGTATCATCCCAGCTTCACCATAAGGAGACATGACCATGAGAGTTGTCAAAGAAGCGGAAGCCCGCAGAAATGAAATTCTGGATGCAGCCGGGGAGCTGTTCGGACAGAAGGGCTTCGACGGTACGAGCACCGGCGATATTCTGGGCAAGGTTGGGATTGCACGCGGGACGTTATATTATCACTTCAAGTCGAAGGAGGATATTATGGACGCGCTGATTGAGCGGACGAATGCCACGATCCTTCATGCCGCGCAGCAGGTTGCTGAAGATAAGAGCATACCCGTCATTGAACGGATTCTCCGTGCAGTTATGGCACTGAACATCAGCAGCGGAGTCGGCAGCAGCACGGAGATTATGGAGCATATCCATAAGCCGCAGAATGCGCTGATGCATCAAAAGGTTCAGAAGGCGGTCATCCGCAGCGTTCCGCCCATTCTGGCCTCCATCATCAGCGAGGGAATAGAGCAGGGGATATTCAGTACTCCCTATCCGTATGAATGTATGGAGATGGTTGTAGTCTATGCCACCACCATTTTTGATAATGACATGGTTGACATGACGGAGGAAGAGCGGATGTCACGCATTCTGGCCTTCATTGCCAATGTGGAGCGGCTGCTTGGTGCTGCGGGCGGAAGTCTGATGAGCGTGATGCAGATGTTCGGCGGGGGTGGAGCGGAAGAAGGCAATGGAGGTGAATAGAGCCGGGACAGGATTCGGCAGATTTCTGTTTCTCTGGTCAGGGCAACTGATCTCAGCCATCGGCAGCGGGCTTACCGCGTTCGGGCTGGGGATCTATACCTTACAGCAGACCGGGCAGGCATCGGCTATGGCGCTGGTGACCCTGCTGGCATTCATGCCTTCCCTGCTGCTAAGTCCTGTCGCAGGCGTGCTGGCGGACCGCTATGACCGCAGGCTGCTGATGGTAATTGGGGACAGTCTCTCTGCCTTAGGTCTGATCTATATTCTGGTCTGCCTGCTGAATGGAGAAGCGCAGCTGTGGCAGATTTGCTTAGGCGTGACCGTCAGCTCGGTGTTCTCCTCTCTGCTTGATCCCGCCTATAAGGCTACGGTAACGGATCTGCTCACCGAAGAGCAGTATACGAAGGCCAGCGGGTTTGTGCAGATTGCCGGCTCCGCCAAATATCTGATTTCGCCGCTCATTGCCGGACTGCTGCTTACAGTGTCTGATGTGAAGCTGCTGCTGATCATCGATATCTGTACATTTTTCTTAACCGTACCGACTACCCTTGCCGTCCGCAGCGGTCTAGCCTCCAAGCAGGCGGAACAGGCACAGGCCTTTATCCGGGAATTCAAAGAAGGCTGGAGAGCAGTCTCCGGGAACCGGGGTGTGCTGGTGCTGGTGATTATGACCTCGGTCATGACCTTCTTCATCGGGTTCATTGAGACCTTGTCCATGCCGATGATTCTGGCGTTCTCCAGCAGTGCGGTCTTGGGGACGCTGGAGACGGTCATGGCCTCGGGAATGCTGGTGTCGAGTGTCATTATAGGGATGCTGCATATACAAAAGAATTTTGTGCGCATGCTGGCAGTGTCACTTTTTTGCTCAGGGATCAGTATCGCCGTCTTCGGACTGCGTGAGAACATCTTGCTGATCGGCGCTGCGGGCTTTATGTTTTTTGCCATGCTGCCCTTTACGAACACTGCCCTGGATTATCTGGTCCGCACCAACATCGACAATTCCGTTCAAGGGAGAGCCTGGTCATTGATCGGACTGCTCTCACAGCTCGGATTCGTCGCGGCCTATATGCTGGCGGGTGTGCTGGCAGATTACGTATTTACTCCCTTGCTGGTGAGCGGCGGAGTTCTGGCGGATAGTGTGGGCCGGATTATCGGCACGGGCAGCGGGCGGGGGATGGGACTTCTCATTATTATTGCCGGGCTGCTGTTAAGCGCCGCTTCGGTCATGATCTATCGGCTCAAATCCATTACAAGTCTTGAGAGCAGGGGGTAACTTATGTTTTACCGAATCATCCGCAGAGATATCCGCACAAGTAAGGGAATTACACTCACGACTATGCTGTTCGTAGCTGCTGCAGCCATGCTAGTCTCTTTGTCAGCCATTCTGGTCGTCAATCTGAGCGGGGCCATCGGTCATCTGATGACACAGGCGAAGACGCCGCATTTCCTGCAGATGCATGCCGGCCCGCTGAATCAAGCCCGGCTCGCGGCCTTCGCAGAGCAGAACAGCAAGGTAGAAGATCACCAGGTGCTTGATTTCCTCAATGTAGAAGGCGCGAAGATTGTCATGGACGGCCATACGCTTGCGGACAGTGTTCAGGATAACGGCTTCAGCACACAGAGCGGGAAGTTTGATTATCTGCTTGATCTGGACGGGAAGGTGATTGATGTACGGGGCGGCGAGGTGTATGTCCCGATCAGTTATATGAAGGATGGCTCCGTCAAAGCTGGAGGGACGGTTACAGTGGGGGACACCACTCTCACTGTAGCGGGGTTCCTGAGGGATTCACAGATGAACTCGCTGCTCGCTTCGTCGAAGCGGTTCCTCGTCAGCCCGGCGGATTATGCGGAGCTGGCGCACTACGGAACCACGGAATATCTGATTGAGTTCAGATTGAAGGAGCTGTCGATGCTGGGAGCCTTCGAGACAGACTATACCGCAGCAGGACTTGAGGGGAACGGCCCGGTGATTACATATCCCCTGTTCAGAGTGCTTAATGCGATCTCTGACGGGCTGATGATTGCGGTGATCCTGCTGGCGAGCGTGCTGGTCGTTATTATTGCTTTTCTATGTATACGGTTCACCCTCATGGCTACCATCGAGAGCGATTACCGGGAGATCGGCGTCATGAAGGCCATCGGTCTGCGTGTCTCGGATCTCAAAAGAATCTATCTGGCCAAATACGCAGCAATAGCGGCTATGGGCAGCATACTCGGTCTCACGTTAGCGTTCAGCTTCCGGGGTCTGCTGCTTGAGAATATCAGGCTGTATATGGGTGAAAGTGCGCATCCGGCGCTTGCTCTGGCCTGCGGCATCCTTGGCGTACTGCTCGTATTCCTCATTATTGTTGCCTATGTGAACAGGGTGCTGAAGCGTTTCCGGAAGATTTCAGCTGTCGAAGCCATCCGGTTCGGGACAGCTCAGGAGAGCCGGAGGAGCTCCAGACGTTTTACCTTGAGCGGCAACCGTCTGCTGAACACGAATGTCTACCTGGGCGTTAAGGATGTCTTGTCCAGAAAAAGTCTATACGCAACCATGCTTGCGGTACTCGTCATCTCTTCCTTCCTGATGATTGTGCCCCAGAATCTCTATCATACGATCTCCTCTCCGAGCTTCATTACATACATGGGTATCGGTGAGAGTGATCTGCGCCTGGATATCCAGCAGACAGACCATATTGCAGAGAAGGCCGCAGATATTGCGCGGGTGATGGAGCAGGATGTGATGATCTTCCGTTTTGCCGTGCTGACCACTCAGGCGCTGAACGTGAAGCTGGACAATGGTGTCGTTGAGCGGATAAAGGTTGAGCTGGGCGACCATTCCATTTTTCCGGTTGCCTATGATGAAGGACATGGCCCGGTTGCAGCGAATGAGATTGCCCTCTCCGCCGCGAATGCCAAGGAGTTGGGCAAGCAAGCCGGTGATTCCCTGACCTTGCTCGTAGACGGAGAAGCGAAGGAGCTTACGGTGTCCGGGATTTATTCGGATGTGACCAACGGCGGGAAAACAGCCAAGGCCACCTTCACCACGACTTCTGATCAGGCCATGTGGGCCGTGATTTATGCGGAGCTTGCAGATTCCATGCTAATCAGCAGCAAGGTGAGCGAATATGCAGAGCGGTTCAGTTATGCGAAGGTGTCCGATATCGGGGAATATGTGACGCAGACTTTCGGCTCCACCATTCGCTCAGTCGGTAAGGCCGCATGGGCTGCTCTAGCCGTGATGCTGGTCCTGAATGTACTGATTACACTCTTGTTCATGCGGATGCTGGTAGCTAAGGACCGTTACCCTATTGCCGTGATGAAATCGCTGGGCTTCCGGAATTCCGATCTGACTGTACAGTATTATGCGCGTTCTATATTTGTACTGGTGGCCGGGATGGTTCTGGGCACCCTGCTGGCGAACACCCTGGGGCAGACTCTTGCCGGGGCCGTGATCTCCTCCTTCGGGGCTTCGTCCTTCAAGTTCGTGGTCCATCCGCTCTCCGCGTATCTGCTGTGCCCGCTGATTATGACCGGTTCTGTACTGATAGGGGCGGTTATCGGCACATCGGGCATCGGCCGAATTCAAATATCCGGCAATATTAAGGAGTAGATCAAGAAGATGAAGAAGATTATTTCGGGTGAAAATATAACCAAACAATACGGTACCGGCGATGAGCGCCGCAAGGTGCTGGATGAAGTATCCGTAGATATTCACGAAGGTGAATTCGTCTCGGTGATGGGACCTTCAGGCTCCGGGAAATCCACGCTGCTGTTTGCACTGAGCGGAATGGACCGGATCGACTGGGGTCTGGTTACCTTTGAGGGCAGGGATCTGGGGATACTTGCTGAGGATGAGCTTGCGGATCTCCGCAGAACGGGAATGGGCTTCGTATTCCAGCAGCCGACGCTGATGAAGAATCTGAACATTCTGGATAATATCATTCTGCCATCGATGCGCGGCAACCGGCGGAAGGTTGCGGCGATTACGGATAAGGCGCAGCAGCTTATGCAGAAAGTGGGCATCGCTGAGCTGGCGAAGCGTGATATTACGGAGGCTTCGGGCGGGCAGCTGCAGCGGGCCGGCATCTGCCGGGCGCTGATGGGCAGTCCGCGGATTATTTTTGGGGATGAGCCGACCGGTGCGCTGAATCTGAAGGCTGCCGGGGAGATTATGGACCTGCTGTCCGGGATCAATGAAGAAGGGACGGCCATCATGCTGGTCACCCATGATGCCACTGTGGCGGCCAGGACGCAGCGGATTATGTTCATGTGTGACGGCCGGATCGTCGATGAGATACGCCTGCCGAGATACAGCGGAGGGACGCTTGAGCCCCGCATGAAATTAATCACGGCAAAAATGCGGGAGAATGGGATTTAATAGAAATGAACGATCTGCCCGGATGGTTCGTATTATAGTTATTTGCTAACACCAAGGAAGAGGTGAAAGGAAATGCTGACCATCAAGAATTTTACGAAGAGCTATAAAGGCGGGGCTAAGGCGGTAGATGATCTCAGCCTTGAGGTTGAACGGGGTGACATCTACGGCTTCATCGGCCATAACGGCGCAGGCAAGACCACGACCATCCGCGCTGTGGTGGGCGTGCTTGATTTTGAACAAGGGGAGATTGAGATTGACGGCATCTCGATCCGCAAGAATCCGGTAGCCTGCAAGGCGAGTATTGCCTACATCCCGGATAATCCGGACCTGTACGATCACCTGACGGGGATTCAGTACCTGAACTTCATCGGGGATCTCTTTAGTGTACCGGGGTCCACCCGGGAGCGGCTGATCGGGCAATACGGCGATGCCTTTCAGCTCACAGCGAGTCTGGGCGATCTGATCTCCTCGTATTCCCACGGTATGAAGCAGAAGCTGGCCATTATCTCTGCGCTTATTCATGAGCCGAAGCTTTTAGTGCTGGATGAGCCTTTTGTGGGCCTTGATCCGAAGGCAGCGCATACGCTGAAGACCATCATGACGGATCTGTGCAGCAAGGGCAGCGCCATCTTTTTCTCCACACATGTACTGGATACGGCAGAGAAGCTCTGCAACAAGATTGCGATCATCAAGGGCGGACGGCTGATTGCCCACGGCTTAACTGAAACGGTACGGGGTGAGAACAGCCTGGAGGACGTATTCATGGAGCTGATCGATAATGATTAATGTCTGGAGATTAACGAAGCTGCAGCTGTTGTCCTCCTTCGGCCTCAATCAGGCGCTCCATACGAAAGACCCTGCACAGAGGCGCAAGGCGCTGCTGATCAGCCTCTTGGTTATAGCCGGTATACTCATGATCGGGGCCGTGTCATTCGGCTACAGCTTCATGATGGCACAGTCATTCGAGCAGCTCGGGCGGATGGAGCTATTGCTGGCCGTGATGATGGCGGTTACTTCGCTGGTAAGCTTCTTCACTACGGTCTATAAGGCAAGCGGGGTATTATTCAGTTATAAGGATTACGATATGATCATGTCCCTCCCGGTGAAGACCAGCCATGTTGTGGCAAGCCGGGTGCTTCAGCTCTATGTGATGAATCTGTTCTTCACGCTGCTGATCATGCTTCCAGCGGGAGCGGTGTATGCGATACATGTGAAGCCGGGTGTGCTCTATTATCTGTTTTTTCTAATGACGCTCTTCTTCATTACCCTGCTGCCGATTATAGCGGCTACGCTGGTGGGCTCCCTCATTAGCTGGGTCTCTTCACGGTTCCGGGCGAGCAAAATCCTGAATATGATCCTCACGTTCGCCTTCATCATTGTACTGATGCTGGGCTCGTTCACGCTCAATCAAGGGCAGCAGGCGATTGCAGATGTTGGAGCCGCCTTAGGTGATATGATCTTCAAGGTGTATCCTCCGGCTTCTGTGTATGTTGCAGCGGTCTGCTCGTACCGGGTAAGCGCCTTGCTCTTCTTCATCGCGGTGTCTGTGTTGGTCTTCATGCTGTTCTCGGTCCTGCTGGCGACCCGGTACAAGGCGATTCATACAGGGCTTATGACCAGCCGCGCTAGCCGTGGATATAAGATGAAGCCGTTACAGGCTAATTCAGCATTCAAGGCCTTGTATCTTAAGGAGCTGCGGCGTTATTTCAGCTCGGTCAATTATGTGCTGAACACAGGGATCGGGATGGTGCTGCTCCTGATGATGTCCATTTCCTTATTATTCGTCAGCTCAGAGCAGCTGGGAACTATACTAGACATCCCGCAGTTGTCAGACTCCCTCAGTACGCTGAGTCCGCTGGTTATCTCTCTATTCGTTGTTCTGAGCTGTACGACAGCCTGCTCTATTTCGCTGGAAGGCAATCATCTGTGGATCTTGACCAGCTCCCCCGTGCCCAAACCGGCGATTATATTCAGCAAGGTGGCGGTGAATCTCACCATTACGTTACCGCTGATTGCCATAAGCTGGGTGCTACTGACGTATACCCTGCATGCCGGGTGGATGGAGAGTCTATTCATGCTGGCCGTTCCGGTAATCTATGCCTGCTATTCAGCCCTGCTGGGCGTTCTTGTGAACCTGAAGCTGCCTAAGCTCGACTGGACAAGTGAAGTTGCGGCGATCAAGCAGAGTGCGTCGGTGCTGGTAACGATGCTAATCGGTGTCCTAACGCTGGCTGTTCCCGCCGTACTGTTCATGCTTCTTCCTGGGGTGGGCGGAAACCTCATCCTGCTGGGATACGGCGTGCTTCTAGTAGCGGTCTGCGCCGGAATGTACAGATATATCCAGATTAACGGGGAACGGTTGTTTCAGAAGCTGTAGTCCTGGTTGTTGTGAGCGCATCAAGTAGTCCCAATTAAGTTAGGAGATGAAAATGTGCAGACCCAACGTGAGAAGCTGGAGCATTATGTGAATGAGTACTTGAAGCTGTGGGATATGTTCGGCGTTATTCAGGTCATCAGGAAGGGCGAGGTGCTCTTCGAGCGGGCCTGCGGATATGCAAGCATGGAGTTTCGAATTAAAAATACGCTGGCGTCACGCTTCTCGCTCGCCTCTATGTCGAAGCAGTTTACGGCCTTTGCTGTCATGCTGCTGCATGACAAGGGCCTGCTGGATGTTGACCAGCCTGCACGCCTGTATCTCCCGGCAGAGCTGGCCATTGACGAGTCCATCACTGTCCATCATTTGCTGTCACATACCTCCGGTCTATATAACTTTTATAATTTTGAGAACGATTTCTTCGGCGGAGACTACCGGCTGGACTATTCCCGGACAAGGTTCTTCCGGCAATACATTAACAAGAAGCCAACCAAGCCAGCTGGAGCAGCGTACGATTATAATAACTCCAACTACAATCTTCTGGCCTGGATCATCGAGCATGTCTCGGGGGAGAGGTACGGGGAGTTTCTGCATCATCATATTTTTTTGCCTCTAGGGATGAGCAGAAGCACAGTGGATGACGGCTGCGCCGTGATTGAGAATAGGTCCAGCAATTACATCAAAGACTTCGCGGAAACCGTAAAATGCCCGTATTATAACGAGAAGTTCAGCATCGGTGCTGCTGCGGTTGTTTCGGACTGCGGGGATTTGTACAAGTGGTATGTCTGTCTTCGTGATCGGCAGCTCTTGTCGCCTGCGGCCTATGAACGATTCTTCCATGAGAACGAGAACAACTACTGCTACGGCCTCGAGCATCACCTAATATGCGGGCAAGACCGGTATTCCCATGGGGGCGATCAGCTGGGGATCTGCACGTATATGCAGAATTTTTTCGCGGAAGATCTGTGCATTATCATTCTCTCGAACAATGAGGGCATCAATCAGTACAGACTGGGTAATGCGCTCGCGGATATTATGCATGATGTGGAGGTGGAGGCTCCGGCCCGGCATCCTGAGCTTCAGCTCAGTGAGGAATGTTTAAGGGCGTACTGCGGAACCTATCTCGCAGACAAAATTGAGATCGAGCTGACCGGCGGGAAGCTGTACTTCACCAGATTCACCGGCAACGTTCATATCGAGCTCTACCCGGTAGGCGAGGGAGAATTTGTCCAGCGCCATTATGACCAGCTCCAGCCCTACAGGATCACTGAGAATGCGCAGGGGGAGAAAATTTTTCTCGGATATGCACGATTTGCCCCTTGAAGTTACCGCGGCGTCAAGTGATAGGATAGGGATGAGATCACAGGAAGGAGGCATAAATGAACAGGACTGTTGTTAGCATACAGCAATTGTCGGAGCAACTGGGGCTGACGAGCCGCACCTTGCGGCATTGGGAAGCGGTAGGATTGTTTCAGAGTAAGAGAGAGGTATCTTCCGGCTGGCGTACATATGATGAACATGCGCTTAAGTGTATCAGGATCACAGCGCTGCTGCGGAGAATGGATATTCCGATCAGAGAAATACAGCCTATTCTAGATAAGGATTCTGTATCTGCACTTAAGCAGGTTATACAGAACAGGATAATGGCTCTACAGGTACACCAGGAAGAACTCGGACGGATGGGACAGCAATTACATCAGGTACTCGATTACCTGAATACTTCCAATAAGAGGACCTCCATTCAGGAGGAACTGCTTAGCGAAATGGAGAGGGTATTTATGAGTAATGTAACGGGACAGTCAACTTTCAAAGTGATTACATTGCCGGCGATGAGAGTAGCTTATCATATCGTGGTGGACCAATCTCCGGAAGACAAAGCGATGGGTCCTATCATGGATTGGCTGGAATCTGCTAATCTTCTGGGTACGGCCCGGTTATTCGGCGGGAATATGGAGCCTATGCCAAGCAGTGCAGGTAAACCCTATGGCTATGGAATGTGTGCGACAATTCCTGAAGGAATCAGCGTCCCTGAGCCTTTCAAGGAAATGCTCCTGCCCGGCGGACTCTATGCCCGATTGGATAGCAGTGACGACATTGGAGGCTCCTGGGAAATACTGATGGATCAGTTAGAGCATAGTCAAAAGTACCGCTCTGACCGCAGCAGACTCTGTCTGGAAGAGCATATCCGCAATGACAGCCCTGCGGGCAGTGGCAATCTATACGATTTGAGTCTGCTGGAACCTGTAGTGTTGAAATCATTGTAGCCAAATCCAGTAAAAGAAGGGAAGTAAATGAGCATTGAGTTCAGTAACAGCAGAAGCGGGACATGGGGCCTGGCTCCGTACTTAAGGGTGAGCATTTGGATTACGTCTATAAGGTATAACGTCAGGAGGTACATACTTTGAAAAAGTCAGAGGTTACACTAAGTAAAGCTACGGTGGAGGATGCGGCGGATATTCATGCTATGCAGCTTCAGGCCTTTCTTCCGCTCTTGGAGAAATATCAGGATTATGAGACAAATCCGGCTAATGAGACGCTGGAGAGAACTATAGAACGGATGAATCAGGAATTTGTTGATTACTATATCATCCGAAACGCCGGAAATGCTGTAGGCAGCATGAGAGTCAAGAAGATAGATGAGCATCATTACTGGCTCGGTCAGATATGCGTATTGCCGCAAAGTCAAGGCCTGGGCATAGCCCAGCAGGCCTTCTCCCTAATTGAAAAGATCTATGCGGATGCGAAAACCTGGGGGCTGGCTACCGTCGTGCAGGAGGAGCGTAACTGCTATTTGTATGAGAAGTTGGGCTATAGAAGGACACCTGAAACTCAAGTAATCAACGATAAGCTGACCTTGTGCTTTTACGAGAAAACGCTTAATTGATGTTAACGCCTACAGATATGAAATGCTGCCTCTTCTTAGGAAGGGGCTATTTATTGTACAGAAGTACTTGACAACTGTAACTATAGAAAGTAAAGTAAGAATATAACTTATCTTAACTTAAAGATAATATTTAGCCAAATATCTTAAAGTAAAGATATAATCTGAATGAATCAACTTAGGAGGCAATTCAAATGAACAAGCAAACCATGGGTATTCATCATATCACCGCTATTGCCCAGCATCCGCAGGAGAATATGGACTTTTATGCAGGAGTACTGGGGCTGCGGCTGGTGAAGCAAACGGTTAATTTCGATGATCCGGGAACGTATCACTTCTACTTCGGCAATGATGGCGGGAAGCCGGGGACGATTATTACCTTCTTCCCGTGGGCGGATGCGTATCAAGGTAAGATCGGCGGGGGCCAGGTTGGCGTTACCTCGTATGTGATTCCGGTCGGGGCGCTGGCGTTCTGGAGAACGCGGCTCACGGCGTTCAAGGTGGCTTACACAGAGATGGAGCGGTTCGGGGAGCAGTACCTGGAATTCGATGATCCGCACGGCCTGCATCTGGAGCTGGTGGAACGGGAGGCGGGTGAGCGTAATGAATGGACCTTCAGCGGAGTAACACCGGAGGTGGCAATCAAGGGCTTCGGCGGCGCGACACTGCTGTCCACGCATCCTGAACAAACGGCTGAGCTGCTGGAGAAGGTGATGGGACTTACATTCGTGGGGCAGGAAGGCGATGTCGCCCGCTACCGCTCGGCTGCGGATCTGGGCAATGTGGTTGAGCTGAAGGTAACGGCTGTACCGCGCGGTGAAATGGGTGTGGGCACTGTCCATCATATCGCCTGGAGAGCAAAGGATGATCAGGATCAGCTTGAATGGCAGGAAGTTGTGCATGATAATGGATATGGGGTAACGCCGGTGCAGGACCGGAATTATTTCAACGCCATCTATTTCAGAGAGCATGGGGAGATTCTGTTCGAGATCGCTACCGATCCTCCGGGCTTCGCTCATGACGAGACACCGGAGACGATGGGAAGCAGCCTGATGCTGCCTGCACAATACGAGCCGCACAGAGCACAGATTGAACAAGTTCTGCTGCCGGTTACTGTAAGAGAGCTTAACTAATCTGATCTGACAATACAAAGGAGGCACGAGCATGATCACTATAGATCCGCAGCAGGGCACCGAACGGGATAATTATAAGCTTTTGGTCGGGACGATTATTCCGCGTCCGATTGCCTTTGTAACCACCTTGTCGGAGGATGGGATCTTGAACGGTGCGCCATTCAGTTACTTCAATATCGTATCCTCCAACCCGCCAATGATCTCCGTTTCTATTCAGCATGCCGGGGGTCAGTCCAAGGATACTGCACGCAACATCAAGCAAATGAAGGAGTTTGTAGTTCATATTGTGGATCAGCAGAATGTCGGACAAGTGAATATGACTGCTACGCCGTTGCCGCCTGATCAGAGTGAGGTCACCTTAGCCGGAATGACGCCTGTAGATAGTCTGCGCATTAAGGTTCCCGGCGTTCAGGAAGCGAAGGTACGGATGGAATGTGTCCTTGAGCATAGTCTTGAATTGCCTAACAATGATCTGATGATTGGCAGGATCGTGCAGTTTCATCTGGACGAGGCGATCTACGAGCAGGGGAGAATTAATCCGGTGGCATTAGGGGCGGTCAGCCGTCTGGCCGGGAATAGCTATGCGGGGATTGGGGAGATTTTTGAGATTGAGCGGCCGGTGTAACTGTACCCAGCCATTCTAATCCGGCGAGGACATCTGAACACTTAAGTCAGTGAGCTACTATAGTCTCTAATACACACAATAAAACCCTGGCGGAAGCGCCAGGGTTATCTGTGTCATATAAAAGGATTGCATCGTGTCAGGGAATATGTTAATGTTAATAAACTGTCGGCCATTTTATTATAAATGGTCAGAATTAATACATCTTATTTATATCTTAAGTATAGCAAATGGACATCCAGTTTGTCAAGCCGCCAGTGTGGGACTATTTCAGCAAGAAAAAGGAGTGTTCAGAGGATGGAAGAGACAAAGGTCTGGAAGCAGGAGCAGGAGTGGCTGGAGCAGGTGAAGGAGAAGCTGATCGCGGGGATCGCGAAGCTTATGCCTGAGGTCGGGCAGCTGAAGGAACAGGCCACGGATATCCGCCGGGGATTCTGGGAAGAGGTCACGGTCGATATGAACTCGCAGGAGGATTTCGAGGAGAGCTTCTTCACCATAACCCAGCAGGAAGCGGTTTTGTCTGAACGGGAACGCAGTCATGCGCGCAAGCTCCGGCAATGGAAAAACATGCAGCGGCTGCTGCCGTCACCTTATTTCGGGCGGATTGATTTTCGGGAGGAGGGACAACAGACAGTAGAACAGGTCTATATCGGGGTCTCCTCCTTCGCGGCTGCAGATGGCCTGAGCTTCCTCATCTATGACTGGCGTACCCCGATTGCGAGCCTGTATTACGACTATCCGCCGGGCCAGGCGGCCTTCGACACACCGGGAGGAGTAATCACTGGCACGATGGAGCTGAAGCGGCAGTACCAGATCCGCGGAGGCCGGCTCCAGCATCTGTTCGATTCGAGCGTGACGATCGGAGATGAGCTGCTGCAGCAGGTGCTGGGTCAGGGCGCTGACTCCCAAATGAAGAGCATCGTAGCTACGATTCAGGCGGAGCAGAATGCCATTATCCGTAACGATACGAGCCGGATGCTGATTGTACAGGGAGCGGCGGGCAGCGGCAAAACCTCGGCAGCGCTCCAGCGCGTAGCCTATCTGCTGTACAAACACCGCGTGCGGCTGACGGCCGATCAGATTGTACTCTTTTCGCCCAATCCGATGTTCAACAGTTATGTATCCACTGTGCTCCCGGAGCTGGGGGAAGAGAATATGCAGCAGACGACCTTTCAGGAGTATCTGGACAAATGGCTGGGTGCCGCGTTCCGTCTTGAAGATCCGTTCGATCAGATGGAGTATGTGCTCACCGCCCAGCAGCAGTTGGGTTATGACGCCCGCCTTAAGGCCATGGAGTACAAAGCATCGGAATCGTTCCTCCATGCACTTCAAGGGTATGCCTACTTCCTGAAGCAGGAGGGGATGCTGTTCAAGGATATTTGCTTCCGGGATCGTATACTCATATCGGGTGAACAGATCCGGGCCAAGTTATATAGCTACGATCCTTCCATTCGTCTGCCGAACCGGGTGGAGCTGGTGCAGAAATGGCTGCTCACCGAGCTGGCGGCACTACAGAAGGAGGAGCAGGGGGCGGCGTGGGTAGAGGAGGAGATGAATTACCTCGACAATGAGCAATACGCTGCAATCCACCGTAAGCTGCACAGAGAGAAGGGCGTGTTCGACTTCGCGGAGAAATACCTCCGCCTGCAGGAGCAGCTGGTGCATAAGCGGGAGCAGGATGAAGGGGACTTCGATTATGCCGAGCGGGAAGAGGGATTGCTAAGCGAAATGATCGTGAAGGAGCAGTTCAGACCGCTGAGACGGGGGATCAGGAAGTTCACCTTCATCGACATGGCCGGGCTCTACCGCCAATTGTTCAGCGATGAAACGGCCTACAGGAAGATGACAGGTGAAGCGGAGGTTCCGGAGCTATGGACGGAGATCTGTGCGCAGACCCGGGAGATGCTGGACAGCGGGACACTCTTTTATGAAGATGCGACCCCGCACTTGTACATGCAGGAGCTGATTGAAGGCGTGCGGACGAATACGCAGGTGCGGCATATTTTCGTGGATGAAGGCCAGGATTATTCGATGTTCCAATACGAGTTCCTCCGCAAGCTCTTCCCCCGCGCCCGCATGACCGTTCTGGGAGACTTCAGCCAGGCGATCTTCACACAGGCAACGAATCTGTATGGGGACCATTCACCGCTGCTTCATCTGTACGGGGAAGAGGAGACTAGCCAGTTCCTGCTGGTCCGCAGCTACCGCTCGACCTTCGAGATTGTGGAGTTCACCAAGCCGTTGCTGCCTGGAAGTGAAGGGATTGTGGCTTTTGAGCGGAGGGGCAGTAAGCCTGTATTATCTAAGCTGGCAAGTAAGGAAATGAAGGCAGAGCGCATCCTGGAGGATCTTGCTGGGCTTCAGGCTGAAGGCTATAGCTCTATCGCTATCATTACGAAGACGGCCGCCGAGAGCAGAGAAGCGTATGAGAGTCTGGCTGCTAGTAGAGGGGCGCATGAGCTGAAGCTGATCACGAAGAACACGCCAACTTTTGAAAAAGGAATACAGGTGATCCCCGCCTATCTCGCCAAAGGCGTCGAATTCGACGCGGTGCTAATCTACGATGCTTCTGCGCAGACGTACCATAGAGAGAGCGAGCGGAAGCTTTTTTATACGGCATGTACTCGGGCTATGCACCGGCTGCAGTTGTATACTTCGGGGGAGTGGACGCCGTTTGTGGGTGGGGTGGACGAGGAGTTGTATGAGCAGACAGTAGTTACGCTATAGATCTAAGAGAGCCTCTCCAGGTGCTGGAGGGGCCTTTGCATGTTGAGCCTGGTTCAACTATGAGAACGAAGCGAATGGCTCTGTGATATTTATTTCGTATCAAAAGGCTTACTTAAAGATATTTCACCTATTAATAGTGATTTGTTACGCTTAAATGAAGCTCTTCCGCAACCGCAATGAAGTATTGTAATTTTCGGATATCCATTGTTGTGGCCCTCTTTTCCTGCAGATAAAGGTAGTATAGCATAAGGGGTAGGATCGGCATGTATACTGCGAAGCAATTAGCTGAAGCGCTTAAGATTGAAACGCCCAGACGCGCCCCAATACGCGGAGTAATGTTGACTTTTGACTTTTGTTACACTAAACTGTAACCAATACAGCAAACTGTAACTATATTCCGCAAGGAAGGAGAGTCACATGAATACCTACACTGCGAAGCAAGTGGCTGAGGTGCTGCAACGTGAAGATCCGCAGATGAATCTGCGGACGGTCAGGTACTATACGCAGATCGGGATGCTGCCGCCGCTTGCGCTGGCCGGGAATAAAAGGGTGTACACCGACAATCATCTGCACTATCTGCGAGCCATTCTTGTATTATCCAAGAGCGGGGAGACACTGGCTTCGGCACAGGAGAAATTGGCAGGGCTGCCACTGGATGATGTGATCAAGCTCGGGGATAATCTGCGGCTGTACCAGTCGGATCAGATGCTCCACAGTGAGCTGCATGTCATCAGTGAAGAAGTAATTCTCTCGGTAAGTCCAAGGATCTCACCATCATTGAAAGAGAAGATGATCGCAGCCGTTACCCGGTTGCTTCAAGAGGAGGAACAGGAATGATTCAGGTCCGTCCAGCCAAATCTGCACTGGAGAACGAAGAAGGGATGAATCATCTCTGGCTTCAGATCGTGCCGCCCGGCGTTGCACAGAATATCAGCTTACAATTAATTCTTCCGGCAGGACTTCACCGGTCCCCTAATCTGAATGGTGCTGTTGAAGACAGCAGCGGGAGAATATGGATTAACCATACGCAGTCAGTAACTGACCTGTACATTGAAATCTTCACACGGGAGCCGATCCCCTGCGGTGAGTATAGCCTGGCGGCTGAATTGTCTTACACGTACGACAATGGCGTGTTCACTACTGAGAGGGAGGACATTCCGCTGCTAGTGGTGTCCGAGGAAGAAGCGGCTCAGATCCGTACGGATGAAGAGGTTGTACGCAGAATTAAAGAGCTGCGCTTCCTGCCGGACGGCGGCGGAGCCAATTCGTCTACGTCTATCGAATATACTCCGGCAAAGTTGATTCGCTTGGACTCCAGCCATATATCGGAATGGGAGAAGAAATACCGCGTGGAAGGCGCACTAGAATTGTAATTGATCTACAGGCAGGTGAACCTATGAACTACGAGAATGCCGGGGAGCTTTTACCGGAGAAGCTGCTTAAGGAAGTGAAGAAATATGCGGCGGGCAAGCTGCTGTATATTCCGCAGGACGATGAGAAGAAGGCGTGGGGTGAGGCTTCGGGCTACCGCCAGGTTCTCGTCAGACGCAACCAGCTGATCTACAATAAGTATCTTCACGGAACCCCAATCGCTGAGCTGTCGAAGGAATACTATCTGTCCCAGGAGACCATTAAACGTATTGTATACTCCAAAAAGGACACCAACAAACTGGATTACGATCCCACAGCACCATCCGCCGCGGCATACGCAGAAGCAGGGATGCTGGAGGAGTGGGTGCATACCTATGTGCTGTTCGGCCGCCGCAACAAGAATTTCTCGGAAGGCCTTGCACTGATGAACAGAACGTATGAGGGTCCGCTGTGGATCCCGCTCTCCTTGCTGGACAGAACGAGCGGACCGGAGAGCGGGATGAAGTGGAGGGTGGACCGGGAGGATTTTGAGCAAACGGTGATGCACTGGACCAAACAGATTCAAGCGGGTGAAGCCACTCCGCCCCTCATCGCGAAGGTTGCGCAAGGGAGAATGGAACTGAACTGCGGTAATCCGTTACTGGAAGCGCTCCATCGTGCTGGTGTAAGCGAATATCCTGTCATTGTCTGGATGACGGAATTAGCCGGTGACGAGCAATATCTGAAGCAGTATGCGATGTAGACACCGTACTGAGCGGCTATGGCGGGAATAGCTTAAATTATTCTCGATATAGGAGGACTGCTGCTCTCACGGCTATAATGAAGACATCCCACAAGGAAAGGCAGACATTCAGGATGATATACGGAACGGCTGGTTGTGCAATGGAGTATGCCCGGCGGGGGGCTATCCACGAGTGGCTGCAGTTTTTTTTGCGGAATGACGGGAAGAATGTAGTGTTGGCAGACGGATTATTGCTGGAACCTCGAGTCTACACAGGTCCGGTGGCTGTGGATATCACGAGGTTCGGAATAGAGGAAGGCGCACCCTCGTATCTGACTGAATTAGATGAAAAAGCCCGTTTCTTCAGTATTGTAGAGACGATGACAGCCTATTACAGCAAGTGGGATATGCCTCCGTTAATTGTAAATTATGCTGACGGGAAGTTTGCTATCAATGACGGACGCCACAGGAATGTGGCCTTGCGCCGGATGAACATTACACATGCACCCGTGGTGTTCTGGACAAGCTCGGAGGCTGATCAGCGGTACATATCGGAATATTTGAGTGAAGAGGGGATGGAGGACATATGACTACCAAGTTGCCATTATTCATTATCACCGGAGCAAGCGGAGTAGGTAAAACCACGGTCATGCACGAGTTGAGGGAGCAGATGCCGGAATTTGTGCTGTTCAGTACAGATGACGATAATTTCGGGACGACAGGGAAGAAGCTGGAGTATCAGGACCGGTATAATGTGCTGCTGCATTGCGCGCGTGCGGTTGCGTTATCCGGGAGAGGAACGGTTATTTGCGGGACGATGATGCCTTGGGACGCCAAAAAATGTGATGTTTATGATGCGTTTAGTGAAGTACACTTTATTAACCTGCATTGTGACGATTCCACCCGAAATGCCCGCCTGCGGGGCCGGGAGGATAGAGCGATCTGGACCGAGGATATGCTCAGGCAGCACGAGGAATTCGCGCAGTGGCTGCTGGACCATGCCGATACGGAGTATGATCCGCCTATGCCTACTTATGACTCCACTTCTACACCTCCGCCAGCGCTGGCAGAACAGATTAAGGTGTATATCGGGTCGAAATGGAAGGGTATGTAAAAGCTTGAGGCCATCCCGGTAGGGATGGCCTTTGAACTATTTTAGGTTATCCCACAGTGCCTGGAAGGCAACGGGCTCAACCTCGAAGAATACCGGAGCGTTGCTGTAACGCACGAGTCCCTGGCCGAACAGGGTCAGCTCCACCCGGGTTTTGTCCTCCAGCTGGAGGTAGACCAGCTTGCGGTCTCCTTGGTCATAGATGCCTTGTTCCATGAGCGGATCAGCGGCTAGGGGCTTGGCGGTCATGAGGGCGCTCAGGAAGCCGTCAAGCGCTGCGCCTTCGGGCAGCGGCAGGTATTGCTGCTTGCCGTTATTCCAGCTGTCGAAGCTCTCCCACTGGGCGGAGGCGATGCGCCCGTCCAAGTTCAGCTTGCCGATCAGATCGGCTCCGCTGTTCACGGTAATTCCATTTGTATGCTCGTACAGCTCCGCGAACACCTGGCCGTCCACCTCTGTATAGGACATGACCAGGAAGCCGGAATCATATCCTTTGACCGCATAGATATCCGTCTCCCCGATATTCGAGGCCAGTTCCGTATAAGCATCCTTGCCGCTCCATTCATCAATCCCGCTGGTCGTGCGGCCCAGCTTCTCTCCGCGCAGTGCAGCCGCATCGGCCGCTTCCATGCGGATCGCCGCCTGGGTATAGATATTGCCCTGGTAGATGACCAGGCCGATCATATCGGCCGCAGCACCGGAGCTTTTATCCGGCAGCTCGATCTTGGGAATAACGACTCCGGCAGAATTCCCTGCCGCCGGTGTGCCCGGATCTACCTGGGCTACTTGATTCGGGGAAGCCGTTCCACCCAGCTGCTTCATCATGCTTGGTCCAGCCAGCCCGATTCCGGCAGCAACCAGCACGCTTGCTGCAATATAGACTATTTTGCGCGGACGGCGTTTTTGTTCCATTTTACCTTCTAAGCCTTGCTTCATTTCGCTGCTTGAACTCATAGTATCCACCGCTTTCTTATATTGGGTTCGAAACTGATCTTCCTTCATTCCGCTTCTGCTCCTTCCAGTTCCAGTCTTAACAGCTGACGGCCGCGCTGAAGTCTCATCTTCACGGCCGACTCGCTGATCTGCAGAATTCTGCTGATCTCCTGGACGGGATAATCCTCGTAATAGTACAGATGAATCACAGCCTTATACTTCACCGGCAGGGCAAGCACAAGCTGCATGACCGCCAGCTCCTCGGGGTTATCGGCCGTAACCGGCTCCACCCCTTCGAGCTTAACCTCGCGCTTGCGCCAGCCTCTGCCCAGCAGATTCTTGCAATGATTGGTGATGACCCGGATCAGCCAGGCCTTCTGGTGCTCGTCATCCTTGAATAAGGGAGCCTTCTCCATCAGCTTGATGAAGGTGTCCTGCGTAGCCTCTTCGGCATCCTGGCGGCTGCCCAGATGAACCAGGGCAATCCGGTACAGCATATCTGCATATTGTTCGTAGCTCTTCATCACAGGATGGCCCGGCCGGGTCATGGGTTGCTGCATGAGGTTATGCCCTCCTTTATCTATAACACCCTTTAGGACGGCATCCGGTCACATTTTGTTTCCGGGAATTTATGCTGCCTGCGATAATCATCCTGATACAGCAAAAAAAAGGCCATGATTAATGGCCCTATCCCAATTCTTTAGATTCCTCAGATCCCGGCGAACATATCATTCAAGCGGTCCCAGTTAGCCGCGACCCACTGATTCTCCTGACGGAAGCGGACGAGCGGCGGGAATTCATCCTGCCCGGGTACCGCAATCCATTCGGCTTCCTTCCACCAGGTTAATTTCAGCGACCGGATGAGTGTACTTGCAGGTAAGGGGGTATATTCACGGTAGCCCGTCACAAAGGCTCTTACCCGATCCAACCTGATCCCTCCCTCAGACAACGCACAGGATAGGATCGGCCGGGCTACATCGTACTCGGGGTAGACGAAATGCAGCCTGTCGAAATCCAGGATCGCCGCCACCTGATCCGTGCTGAACAGTATATTATCTACGAACAGATCCCGGTGCCCCCAGCCCCGTTCGCAATCCGCGAAAATGCCGGTGTCCATCCGGTCGATGATCTTCCGCTGCAGCTCAAGCGCCGATATCGTATCCTCGCTCTGCCGGGCGGTTGCCTGAAGATAGCGTGCCTCCCAGTTTCTCACCATAGAGGCTTGGCTGCGGACCTCCCAGTACAGCTGCAACGAAGCAGGCTGCGTATTAAGCAGCTTGTGCATCTGACCGACTACTCTGCCCAGCGCATACATCTGCTGCTCTGTGGCCGAGCCGGGGGCAATACTGTGCCCGTCACACAGGGTCATCAGCACATACCGTTCCTGTGAAGGCGTTCTCAAGACATAATTCCCCGCGTGTGAAAATAATTTCGGAACAGGAAGGCCTTCCAGGTATAGATGGTACTGATGGCTTAAGGAGACCTCCAGTCCGCGGGTAAGCGCTTCAGGGTAACGGATCTTGCTGTATTGCTTCACGAACAGACGGCCCTGATCACTCTCCAGCCTCCACTTCAGATTCAGGAAGCCCTGATCAATCTGGACCGCTTCAGTGACATGCATCCCGAAATGTTCTGTCATGGAGTCCAGGATCTCCTCCCGGATTCTTGCGGCTGTATCTGACATACCTATATCTCCTTACCTGACCGAATAAGAGACTGATTATGACTCCATTCTCGCCGGATTTGGGGGGATTATCAAGATAAATCTGCACCAGCCTGTTCGCCCAAAAGAGGGCAGTCCCGCCAGCCAATTTACGGCTTGCGGGACTGCCCTCTATACAGAAAATCTTATGCTTGCTTACACAAGTGTCAGCTTGAACTTGAAGGTATACGGACGGCCCGCAAGCAGCGTGAACTGTTCATGGGTTGGTGCACCCCAGCTGTCGTCGCCGCCGACGCCCATTTGCTTGTAATTGACACGCAGCACGGTCTTGTCAGAGGCTGGCAGCTTGTAGCCGTGGTCGCTGGCTTCAAGCTCGGCCGGAGACCAAGGTAGTGCATTGACTTCGAGCGGCACTGCGCCTTCTACAGACAATCCGTGTCCTTCACGACCAGCGGTGACAGAAGCATACCGGACATCCGTCTTGTTGCCGCATTCCTGAGGGCGGAGGTAATCCGTGAACTGCTCACTGACCTTGCCTGAGTAGAGTCCCAGCGGAGCTCCAGCCTTACGGTCCCAATAGTTCTCATGCGGCCCGCGGCCATACCAGGAGACCGTGTCCAGGCTGCTGTCCAGCTCGAAGACCATACCGAATTCCGGGATCTCCGGCAGGGTGCTGCTGCCCGGGTTAAGCTCTTGTATGATCTCGACCGAACCATCCGTACGTATCTCGTAATGAACACGCAGGGTAGACTGCGGCTGCGTACCCAGCAGATAGTCGGCGGTCACGAAGCCGAGGCCCCCTTCCACACGGCAGCTGAACCGGGCCAGCTGACGCTCGTAGGACGCTTCCTTCCAGACCGCACAGCGCTCGGGATGCTTGTTGCCCAGATCATTGTCCGTTACTGCTCTCCAGAAGTTAGGTCTGGCCGGTGCGAGCAGAAGCTCCTTCCCGGAGGACTTCAGCGAGACAAGCGCGCCGGTTGCTGTCTCGAAGGCAAGGGTGAATCCGCTGCCGCCAAAGGTCAGGAAGCCATCCTGTTCCTTCACTTGCAGGGTGCCGCCCGAAACTTCCGGGTTACGGGACGGAATATACGGAGTTAGCACGAACTGTTCCCAGGCAATTTCATGTGCGGCCTCAGACCAGGCGGTTGCGCCCTCTTGAACGAATGACACCGTAAGCACAGCTTCCTTATCGGATTCAAGCAGCGCTGAATCCAGCGGAACCGTGAAGCTGGCTGCTTCGCCAGGCGCTGCGGAGAGCGGCAATTGTCCTTCCTGGGCCGTCACGCCGTTCAGAGCCAGCGTCCATCTCAGCTGATAGTCTGCCAGATCCGTGAACAGGAAGTGGTTGCGGGCCTCGAAGCTTCCGCTCTTCAGATCAAGGGCAGTGATGGTGATATTCTGATAGCATTTCTTCACCTCGTAGAGCTTAGGCGTCACGCTGCGGTCCGCGAACAGCAGGCCGTTGCCGCTGAAGTTGCCGTCATGCGGCTTTTCCCCGAAATCTCCGCCGTAAGCCAGATAAGACACACCTTCAGGAGTGGTTGTGCGGATGGCCTGATCCACCCAGTCCCAGATGAATCCGCCCTGGATGCTGTCATATTTGTCGAACAGCTCGGTGTACAGATGCAGGCCGCCGCAGGAGTTGCCCATGGCATGGCTGTATTCGCACAGAATGTACGGCTTCTTCGGATTGCTGAGTGCGTACTCCACGACTTCATCCGGCTTGATGTACATCGTTGATTCAATATCGCTGGCCGCGTCCGAAGGTCTGTAATGATAAGTACCTTCGTAATGCACCGGACGGGTCGGGTCTGCATGCTTCAAGTGGTCATACATGGCCAGGAAGTTATCGCCGCCGAAGGATTCGTTGCCAAGCGACCAGATGATGACTGACGTGTGGTTCTTGTCGCGCTGCATCATGGAGTTACAGCGGTCAATGACGTTCGCGCGCCATTCCGGGCGGCTGCCGGGAACGTTGCCCTCATGCAGTTCCTTCTGCCCGTATTGCCAGGAGCCATGAGTCTCCAGGTTCGTCTCGTCGATCACATATAGACCGTATTCGTCGCACAGCTCGTACCATACCGATTGATTCGGATAGTGGGAGGTACGCACGGCATTGATATTATGCAGCTTCATCAGCTTGATGTCGGTGATCATATCTTCCTTGGAGAGCGCACGGCCGGTATCGCAGGAGAATTCATGGCGGTTCGTTCCCTTGAATACGATCCGTTTGCCGTTGATCTTCATCAGGCCGTCCTGGATCTCGAAGGTCCGGAAGCCCGTCTTGCAGCTGAGCGCTTCCAGCAGCTGTCCCTGATCGTCCTTCACCGAAATCAGCAGGGTGTAGAGGTTAGGCTTCTCTGCGCTCCATTTCAGCGGGTTCTTCACGGCTGCAGACAGCTTAAGCAGCTGAGTTCCCTCTTGTTCAAAAGCAAATCCGGCTGATACGGGCGCTGCCCATACCGGCTGCTGCTTGCTGTCGTAGAGCTGTACTTCTACGGAGTGTGCGGAAGTGACCCGGTTATAATAGTTCTCCAGGGTAAGGTCGACTTGCAGCTCCGCATCGGTGAAGCTCTTGTCCAGCTCGGTGCGGACGAAGAAGTCGGCTACCCGTACTGGAGGCGCAGTGTAAAGATAGACATCGCGGAAAATTCCGCTCAGACGCCAGAAGTCCTGATCTTCCAGCCAGCTCGCATCACACCAGCGGTAGACTTCGACGGCCAGCTTGTTCTCGCCGGGAAGCAGGTAGGCAGTGATATCGAATTCTGACGGTGTGAAGGTATCTTCACAGTATCCGGCGAGTTCTCCGTTCACCCATACATAGAAGGCCGATTCCACACCCTGGAAGCTGAGGAATACAGGTTGTCCGTCCCAATCCTGCGGAACGCTGAAGGAACGGATATAGGAGCCTACCGGATTGTATACCGTCGGAGCGAAAGGAGGCTTCAGATCCGGCTCGGACACTTCCCAAGGGTAGCGTACATTGGTGTATTGGGGATAATCATATCCCTTGAACTGCCAGTGGGAAGGAACGGCGATATCTGCCCAGCCGGCAGCGTCGTATCCGGTCTTATAGAAGTCCTTGATCCGTGCATCCGGTGTCTCGGCAAAAGCGAATTTCCACGTTCCGTTCAGCGTCTGGTAACGGGATGAGGAGACTTTATCCCCTTGCAGGGCGTCGGCCGCTGCCGGGAAGGACATCATGGAGGCATGGGCGTCTATACGGTTCAATTGAAAAATCTCAGGATTATTGTTCCATTCGGGATATCCGTTGGCAGGCTGCTGATATGAGAGTTTGTTGCGCAAGTTAACATCTCCTTATATTGTTATATTCATATTATAGGATGGAAAATGTTCTGGGTATATATAATGATTTTCTTCATATATAATAAAATATGAAACAACATATCAAATCGAGATTGCATCTGGAAGGAGACCGCTATGGATAGCACGATGATCTTTTGCGAGATGGAAGATATGCTTCTGCTGCCGCTGTATGCCACGACCATCGGGTATTGGGAGCATCAGGTGGAGATGATCCGGCCTGCGGGCTTTCCAGATTATCAGCTGCACCAGGTTCTAGGCGGCAAGGGTGAAGTGAATATCAGGGGCAAGACCTATACGGCGGAGGCTGGTGATCTATTCTGCCTCTACCCGGATGTTCCTCATTCCTATACTCCGCTTAGCCGGGAATGGGAGCTGGCCTTCATCTCCTTCAACGGGAGGGAAGCGGCCCAGATGCTGCTCTACGCCGGAATCCGCGAGTCCGGGGTCGGGCGTCTGCGGGCTGAGCCCATTCTTGCACCGCTGGAAGAGATGCTGACCCTCTCCTCCGCAAGCGGGCTGCAGGACAATCTGGAGCGTTCCAAGCTGCTGTATGCTCTGCTGCTGGATCTGAAGCGCAGCCTGCTTCCGGCCTCGAATGAGGACAACGAGCTTGCACGGATGAAGCCGGTGCTGCAATATATCGAGCTTCACCTGCACCGCCCGCTGCTGCTGAAGGAGCTGGCCGAGGTGGCGTCTGTCTCGCCGCAGTATCTGTGCCGGCTGTTCCAGCGGACCGTCCGTGAACGGCCGGTGGCCTACATTAACAAGCAGCGCGTCAACCGGAGCAAGCAGCTGATGTTCAGCAGCCGGGGGCAGCGGATCTATGAAATCGCCCAGCGGGCAGGCTTCGAGAATGTCAGCTATTTCTGCGCTGTCTTCAAACGCATTACCGGCATGCAGCCGGAAGAGTGGAGAGGACTGCACGGATTGGACTAGAGACTGCTATAATTAGAGACAGCGCATTTATACATCTGGATTATCATCCGGGCTTACGCCCACCAAATTCAAAAAACAAGAGAGCGGAGGGATATTATAGTGATCCTAGGACAGAACAGAGCTTATCAGATCCGGTTAATGGATGAGCCGGCGGCCAGAGAGATCGTCAACTGGAGATATGAGCCGCCATATACCCTGTACAACATGCTGGATGCGGCTGATGCCGCAGAGGATATCGAGGAGCTGCTGGATGGCTCTTATTTCAGCGTAGCTGCTGCGGACGGAGCGTTGATCGGGTTCTTCTGTTACGGGCAGAACGCGCAGGTGGGGGAAGGGATAGAGAGCGGACTCTACCTCGATGGAACGGCCCTCGATATCGGCTTGGGGATAAGACCGGATCTGACGGGGCAGGGCCATGGACTGGCTTTCCTGCAGGCGGGGATGAGGTTTGCTGAGCAGACGTATGACGCGAAGCGATTCAGATTGTCGGTGGCAGCTTTTAACCTGAGGGCAGTCCGCTTGTATAAGAAGGCAGGCTTCGTCCTTTTACATAGCTTCGTGCATCAGCACGGGGAGAGCGAAATGGAGTTCCTGCTGATGGAGACACCGGACACGGCTGCCCGCCTATAGCGCGAGTGGAGAATACACGGTGAAGTCTGTTAATATAGAATTATGGCATCATCCATATCAAAGGAGAATTCAATGTGAACGAGAACCTGAAGCAAGCGTATGTGCAGTTAGGATTACCTGAAACCGTAACCAGAGAGGAACTGAACAAGCGGTTTGACCTGCTCCTGAAGCGAAGACGCGGACTGACCACAGAGGAAGAGATAGCAGCTTACGAAGCGGATTTCCGGGCGTACAAGCTGATTCTCGATACCTGGGATGAGCAGGAGATCCAGGAGGCCGAAGACGACCGGCTTGCCAAGTATGGACGTTTCTCCGGTACGGCGAGCAAGTGGGAGACCTTCATACGGCTATACAAAACACATGTGATCCTCGGTATTATCGGGCTGCTGGTGGTGATTTTTGGCGGGAAGGCCCTCTATGACAATTACCAGCATCGACAATATCTAGCTTCCCTGCCACCCGTGGATGCGAAGATTATGTTCATCGGCAGCTTCGGTGTCACGGATACGAGCGGCAAGACCGAGGAGCTGGAGAAGGCGATCATCGCGGCTTACCCGCAGTGGAAGCGGGTGGAGACGGTGATGACTTATCTGCCCAGAACGGGCGACGGCTCTGACTCGCTGGACATGAATTATATGCAAAAGGCAGTCGTGGAGCTGGCGGCGAACCGGCCGGATATCCTCGTGCTGGATGAGGCTACCGTCAAGTGGATCGGCGGACAGACCGGATTCCAGAATCTGGAGCCGATCACAGCGGACGGGAAGCTTGCCGCAGACGATACCCGCATGCAGTGGGGAGTCAATGAGGACACGGGCAAGAATGAACTGTACGGTGTGGATATTCTCAAGTCCCCCTTCATCTCGGAGCTGCCAATCAATTATAATGCGAAATCGATCATTATCGGTGTCCTGAATGACAAGGACAAGGATAAGATGCTGGAGTTCGTGAAGCATATTGCGGAGGAGCCGCCCGTTAAGTAAGCAGGATACGCAGTAAAAAGAAGGGGGTGTCCCAAAAGCCATGAAAAGGCTGCTAGGGACGCCCCTTTGGTTTGGAGAAGGATGTACGTGTTCACTTGGATGGACGCTCCGCGAACGGACCGTTGTTTAAGCGGGAATTGGATCTAAATTCTTTTTGAAAAAATAACAAAACCTCTCTTCCATGGCTGGTTACAGCCACCTGGAAGAGAGGTTTTTGTCTGCTGGTTGTTAGCTTGTTTGATTATCCGTTCGGCCTTATCCGTTCGGCCTTACTGCTCCAGACGGTAGCCCCCGTGGAATACAGGACCGACATATTCATTGAACGCATATCCGTTACGGATGGCGGCGGATACGAAATCCTTCGCCTTCACCACAGCATCCTTCACCGACAAGCCGTTAGCCAGTCCGCCGGTAATCGCTGCGGCGAAGGTGCAGCCGGCGCCATGGTTATGGGCAGGCTCGATCTTCGCAGTCTCAAGGACCAGGTATTCGCTGCCGTCGAAGAAGATATCAATCGCCTTGTCGCCGCCCAGCACCTTGCCGCCCTTAACGACAACATTCTGGGTGCCCAGCTGATGGATCAGGCGGGCAGCTTCCTTCATCTGATCAAGCGTAGTCAGCTTGCCGAGACCGGAGAGCACTCCGGCTTCGAACAAATTCGGAGTAGCCACCGTAGCCAGCGGCAGCAGCAGATCGCGGATGGCATCCGCACTCTCCGGGTTCAGTACTTCGTCCTCGCCTTTGCATACCATAACCGGATCGATCACGACATTGGTCTGCTTGTTGCTCTTCAGGGCCTGTTCAGCAACCTTAACAATCTCCACACTGCCGAGCATCCCGGTCTTCATGGCATCCACAGGACCGCCGGCGAAGATCGTCTTGAGCTGTTCGGCAACGATGGCAGCATCGACAGGGTATACATTATGATGCCAGCCCCGGTCAGGGTCCATCGTTACAATCGTAGTCAGGGCACTAAGGCCGTAAGTGCCGTATTCCTCAAAGGTTTTGAGGTCTGCCTGAATGCCTGCGCCTCCGCTGGAGTCACTGCCGGCAATGGTTAATGTCTTAATGATTTTTGACAAAGGTAACGTCCCCTTCTTGTATATGAATAGTATGCTGCTTATTATAACAAAAATCATCGGCTTAGTCCGCAAAAAAAGTATAAGCTCCAAAAACGCACCGCAGCCCTTGGGTGAGAGCAAGGGTTTGCCGGTTGCTGCACTGCATATCATGGTAGTCTAGTGGATTCTTTATTCAGGAGGCTGCCATGATTGAGATCAGTTTATGCATGATTGTCCGCAATGAGGAGAAGAGCCTGCCCCGCTGCCTGGCTTCTGTGGAAGGGCTGGTCGATGAGATCGTCCTTGTCGATACGGGATCGGCAGACCGCACCAAGGAGATTGCCGGTGCCTTCGGAGCTGCAATTTACGATTTTACCTGGATCGAGGATTTCTCCGCTGCCCGTAATTACGCCTTCAGCAAGGCGACCCGGGATTATATCTTCTGGCTGGATGCGGACGACTATCTGAGAGAAGAGGATCAGGCGCTGTTCAGGGAGCTGAAGTCTTCGCTGCCGGAACACGTGGACAGTGTGAATATGCAGTATAATCTCGCTTTTGACGGGGAGGGGAGGGTGACGACCTCCTTGCGGCGCAACCGGCTGGTCCGCCGGGCGTGCGGGTTCCGCTGGATCGGTCCGGTGCATGAATATCTGGAGGTCTACGGCCCGTCGCTGGCAAGTGCCGTCTGTGTTACCCATGAGAAGGATAAAGCGTACACAGACCGTAATCTGCGGATCTACCGCAAAAGGGAAGCGGAAGGGGAGAGCTTCTCTGCACGCGATCAATATTATTACGCCAATGAGCTGCGTGACCACGGAATTCACAGGGAGGCCTGCCGGTATTACGAGCTGTTCCTCAGCGGCGGGCAGGGCTGGATTGAAGACAATATTCAGGCCTGCCTGCGGCTGGCCGAATGCCTGGAAGCGCTGGGGGACAAGGAAGCGGCCTTCACTGCGGTCACCCGTACGCTGCAATATGATGCCCCGCGTGCCGAGGGCTGCTGCCGGCTGGGGACCTGGCATCTGGAGAAGGGCCAGCTTCACCCGGCAATCTACTGGTTTGAGCTTGCGCTTCAGCTGCCCGGACAGGCGGAATCCATGGCGATGAAGAATGAAGCCTTCTTCACCTGGATTCCGAATCTGCAGCTTGCGCTCTGCTATGACCGGCTGGGGCAGCATGAACGTGCCAACCGGTATAATGAGACTGCGCTGCTTCATTCCCCCAGCCATCCCAGCATGCTGTATAACCGGAATTACTTCCAGAAGCTTCTGGGCGACAAGTATGTCTCCTTGCAGCAGCTCTGAACACCAATAAGCGCTCCCCCGCTGAGGCTGGGGAGCGCTTATTATTGTCTAAGGATGTCCAGGCATTGCCGCCGGCTCCAGCAGGAGCTGAGGTTCACTCGTGCGGATGAATTCCAGCACCTTGTCGTAGATAATCCGGTGGCCCTCCCGGTTAGGGTGGATGCCATCCCGGCAGATGAACTTGGTGTAATCCGGCTGTTGCAGGAAGGCGCCACGGACATCGATAATCTTGGTCTTGGTGCTCTCAGCGACCTTGATGATAGCGGAGTTGTAACGCTCCTGCCACCAGTAGATCTTGGTGACGCTGCCGAGGAATTTCATAATGTTCACTTCGGAATCGGGATTGTTGCCGCTGACCCACTTGAAGTAGTTGTCCGCATTCAGCGGAGGCAGACTCATCAGGATAGGCGTGATGCCCTGGTTCTTCAAGAAATGAATCATATCAACCAGCATCCGCTCGAAGGCCGGAAAATCTGTCTTAGGACTATGCTCTGCCTCAGGGTTGCTTGCAATCTCTCCCCAGTGGTAGTCACAGTCATTGCCGCCGTATTCAATCAGCACCACATCCGGCTTCTCCTTCAGTACATCCCGCTTCAGATTGCCGAAGCCCTTCATCAGCGTATTGCCGAATCTGGCAGTATTGCGCATAGCTCCCTTGAGCTTGCCCTGAAGCATAGATACATAATTATCCTCCAGAATGACATACTTGCTTCTGGTCTCGTCATACACAACGCCTTTGGAGATAGAATCGCCGCTGACCATATATTTGAACTGAGACCCAATGGGCTCTTGCTGCTCCTCATTCCTGTTCATGCTCCCGCCTCCGATAACCCTAGTGTATATACAATCAGTGTAAACCATACATGCAGCCGTGCCTATGTATAGATGTCATGGTTTCTTAGTCCAGTCAGCAGACTGAATTCATCATAGAATAATGGAGAAGGAATTTGTTACCAGGAGGCCACGTTGATGACGCAAATCATTGATTTCAGCAAAAGTGCAATTACCAGCTTCAGTCAATCGATCACGATACCTGTTCCCCTGTCCCCCTCCAGCTATACGCTGACCGAATTCGGGCTTGCCACCTTACTGGGCGGGAGTGTCCTGCTCAATGCCACGGTCGGTGTTCAGACTACGCTGGGCAATCCCAATCTGCTGCTCACCATTCTGCGTTCGGGAACCCCTGTGTTTACCCTGCTGGCAACGGCACCCGGCGAGAGCCAATATGCTCCGCTCAGTTTCTCTTATGTGGATTTTAACTTCCCGGCAGGATATTTCGCTTATACGTTGACGATTTCACAAGTGAATTCCTCTACACTGAACTCTGCCAATCTGATAGGGCCCGTAGATTTCTCGGGACTCTCCCTGGTGTAAGCGATGGCGGCTATCATTGATTTCGGTAAAAGTGTCCCGTCCAGCTTCAGCCAATCCGCTTCACTCCCCGTAAGGAGGCTGCCTAACAGTACGATTCTGGGACAGTTCGGGGTGTCTGTAGGGGCGAACGGTCTGGTTCTGCTTGAGGCGACAATTGGCCTCCAGAACAACACGGCCAGCGCCTCCAATCTGATTTTTACCATTGTACGGAATGCGGTGCAGATCTTTACGGCAAGATCCAGTCCCTGGAGCGGGGATAGCTATGAAGCCGTTCATTTATCCTTTACAGATAGCGGTATTCCGGAAGGCTATTACGGCTATGCTCTCGTTGTGTCCGCTATCGGTACCGGGAATCCGCCGGTGATCATCGGTCCGCTGGTATTCTCGGGCATATCTGTATCTTAACCTGACACCGGGGAGCGGCACTCCCCGGTTTTTTTGGCGCTTCCTCTAGAATTATTATTCGCTCATGGGACAAATAAAGCGATACATATACATGGAGGAGTGAGTCCGCGGCTTGGAAGGAGGAAAAGGCACCGATTAAGTAGGAAAATGGAGGGAGCACAGAATTTATGCCCTATACAACGGGAGCGGTCTATAATCCGCCTGCCGGAACGTCACATATCGACCGGATTCAAATTTCCTGCCTGAATGATTCTATTATCGTAGCGATTAATATTAATTTGCAGATTTTTCATTTTCTCGGCAGCAATTTCACGCGGGTAGCCGTAGGAGAAGCTTTATTTCAAGTGAACCCCCAACAGTTGTTGGTCCAGACGTATTCGGTAAACGCTGCGAACTACTATGAAGCCCAGATTAACTTTTACAGTGCGGTGAACACTATTGTAAATGTATTTCTACTAGACGCCGCAGGCAACAATATCGGGCAAATTCTTCAGCCAGAACTTACCTACATTGACCGCTTGACCATTACTAATACTTGAAACGGGGTGATGTCTGTTGGCGAACGTCAACATTACAGCCGGATTGCCAGGGAACCATATCGAGCCGTCTGTTGCGGTAAATGAGCTGGACCCCAACATTCTGTGTGCGGTAGCGGTGGATTCCAGTACCGGAACGGCTCTGACCGGATTCTACCGGTCGGTGGACGGAGGGGCCACTTGGTCTTCCACGATTTTGCCGCAGGCACCGGGCTTCATGAGCGCGGAAGCGCCGACCATTGACTATACCTTTCCCAATACCTTTATCGTTGCTGTCCACTTTTTCAATGAATTTGAAGACGGGACGATTGCAACGTACACCACCTTTGACAACGGATTGACGTTCAATCCCCCTGTTATCGTTCAGCGGGGTTATGGCCTGTACGTCCATAATGATGAACCCTTTCTTGCTGTAGACCGTTCACCGTCGAGCCCTTACCGAGGCAATGCATATATAGGCTATACCCCGCTGTTCTATTTGGGAACGAATGCTGCGATCTTTTTCCAGCGTTCTGTGGATCAGGGGCTTAGTTGGGAGCCGCCGCAGCGTATCTCTGATCCCCGGGGAGATCTGGAACGGGCGGCACTCATTGTCGGACTGGCGGGCGAGGTCTATGTGGGATATATCCAGCTTGGTCCTGGGCCAAAGTATGCCTATATCCGTGTCTCCCAGGACGGGGGAGTCAGCTTCAGTCCCCCGGTCACCCGGGGAGCGACTTTTCTTGCGAGTACTGTTCCCGTGCCCAGTCCGCTGCCTGTTCCGAATTATAACTTCCGCGTACAGACGAATTTAGCGCTTGGAGCAGACATCTCGGACGGCCCTCTTGCGGGTTTTGTCTATGCGGTGTGGAACGATTTCCGGCTTGGTTATGCTGATATTTTCTTCTCGCGTTCCCCGGACGGCTTGCTGTGGTCCCAGCCGGTGAGCATTACAGGGGCTCCGCCCGGATCACAGAATTTCTCACCTTCGATCACGGTATCGCCTTCCACGGGAACGGTGCGTGTAATCTACTATACGAACCGGCTGGACGGCTTCCTGCTGGATGTGTTTGTAGCGGAGTCTATCAACAGCGGCTTGTCCTTCGCGAACCGGAGAGTCTCGGATGTATCCACGAATCCGAACGGCAATTCTCCGATTCCGACTGAGCTGATTGGGGACTATATTACGGCGGCTACTATTTTCCCGGATACGCTGGCTGCGGTATGGAATGATACGCGGCTGAACAAACAGGATGTTATTTTCGGCAATTGAGAGGGAAGGGAGCGGTTTATATTCATAAAAACAGGTCCAGCTGGTTCCTCCAAGCCGGGCCTGTTTTGCCTTGCTATTCTACTTTGTCTATCATCTTCGTTCTTCGGAACTGCCTAACCGTTCTCTGCAAAAGGGCGTTTGAAGCGTGTTTTCCCCGCACTGTTCCCGCTTAAAAAGGCGGCAGCCGTCCGCTCCAGGATTTTGACACTGTTCTCCCAGGTCCATGATCTTGAATCGGTCTCACCGCGTGCGGCGATCCGGCTCTTGAGTACGGGATCTTGAATAAGCCGCATCACATCCGCCGCAAGCCGGTTCTCATACCGGTAGGACAACAGGCAGTTCTCCTCATGGCGGGCATACTCCAGATTTCCTCCCGAATAGACGGAGACTAACGCCGCCCCGCAGCGCATCGCTTCAAGTCCTGGCAATGAACCGGTGTCGAAAATACTAGAGCTGACAAAAATATCAGCACCGTTATAGTGATAGCATAGCTCCTCGTCATTGAGCGGGGTGAAGAAGCGGTATTTGCCGCTGTCCATCATTCTTCTCAGGGATTCGGAACTGAAGCATTCATCCGGCGGACTGATGAAATTGATATTGACCCACGGGAAGTGCTGCTTCACGATATCCAGCTGATTCACCAGATAATCCTGCTCGCGGTGCCAGGAGAACCCGTTCTCCACCTTGCGCAGGATCGCTGTTATGTTCAGCGGCTCCTGAAGCTCCTTGCGGATATTCATGTTTCGGAATGAAGCGCTGATCCCTACCGGCACAATGCTTCCGCTGATTCCGTGGCCCAGTCTAATCAACTCCTGCTGCCATCTGGAGAGGACAATTAGTTTATCGGTAATATGGTAGGAGGGGAAGGATATCTCGCTCTGCGGCAAAAAAAGAGGTTCATAGCACAGGGAGAGGCGGATATGCATGCCTTTGCCGTTCAGGCTGGCTGCCTGTGAGACCGGAACCGTGGTGTAGAAGTTGGAGACGATGATATCACTGACCGGAAAATCGGATTCACGGAGCAGTGTGTAGTCGGTAATCAGCAGAGTGGAACGGACGTCATAAGAAACATCCCCTCCCAGCGGCATGACAATCACAACCTGGTGGCCCCGGGCCGTAAGACCGTTCGTAAGCTCCACGAGCATGCGTTGTGCCCCGCCATGGCATAAGGTAAGAATGGGGAAAGTGAACCGCATCTTTGATCCCTTCCTTTCTGCACAATCGCCCTGCAACAATGCGATAGGTATACTATTTTATTCAGTGAAAAGCGAAAAGTACCGCTATGCGGTACTTTTGGAGGAAATGGGGTTATGGCCGGATGATCACGAATTGCGCAGGTTGCGCAGCAGGTTCACGCAATCTTGGATCTCCAGGCTAGTGACATCCTCAAGCGAGACATCGATCATCGGCTTCTGCGCCTCAAGCTTGTCCAGGAACTCAGCGGTGTGGAACAGCCCGGCTCCGGGAGCACCGTGACGAATGCGTCCGCCGTCCTCATAGATTCCTTTGAGATGGGCGAGGATGATCCGGTCGCCGAACAGACTGAAGGATTGATCGACGATCTCATCCTGGAGATGAATCTCTTCACCGATCAGGTTGCACGGATCGAATACAACACCGATGGAGCTGGAGGGCACCTCATCGAGGATGCGCCGCATTTTGGCTGGAGAGGACAGGGTATGGGTGCTGACGCCTTCAAGCCCTAAGAATATGCCCCACTTCTCCGCCTCCTCTGCCAGTTCCTCGACCGTTGCCTTAAGGGCATCCCAGCCGAGCTCCTCATAGCGGTAAGGGTCGAGCTCCTGGAAGGTCGTAAGTGCTCCAGTCTCCGTGGCGACCATAGGGGCACCGAACAGGCGGGCATAGCGCAGATGCTCCTTGAAGCGGTCAATCTCCGCCCGGCGGACCGCAGGATCAGGGTGAATCGGATTGATGTAGCAGCCGAGCACACCGATGCGGATACCGGCCCTGTCGAATTGCTCAGCGATATAGGAAGCTAGTCCAGGACTCAGCTTGCCCGGGGAGAGGTCGATATCCTGTATGGCTTTGGACAGAGCGAGCTGTACGAAATCAATATTGTAGGTCTGAAGAGTGGAAGTCAATTCCTTAAGCGGCAGGCAGCCGGCAGTATGTGCTAACGTTCCGTAACGAATAATAAACAACTCCTTTGGAATTCAATGAATTTATATCTATAATATTAATGACGCTTACATAGACATGCAAGGTTAAAGAATGCAAGCGATACAGGAGGAATTGAGATGAACGCAATAGAAGTGCGTAAGCAAGAGCTTGAGAACTGCCGGCCGGAGCCGACACTGGACCGGGAGACGATTGATGAATTCTGGAATGATCTGCTCGCAGAAGATGAGGAGCAGCCGCTGGAGGTGACGATTACCCCTGAGAAGACCCCGTATCCGGGCATGAAGGTGAGCAAGGTCAGCTACATGAGCTATGGGGAGACTACGATCAATGCCTGGTATATCCAGCCTGCTGGTGATACAGAGGACACGGGAGACCGGCCGTGTATCGTCACCTTTCCAGGTTACACCGGAGACCGGGGATATCCTGAACGCTACGCACATTTCGTGCTGCTTGGATACACTGTCCTGGCCGTAGATGTACGGGGACAGCTTGGCGAGACAGGCAATCTGCTGCCGCAGGAGCACGGTATAGTGAGAGGCTGGATCAGCCAGGGCTTGCTGGAGAAGGAGCAATCCTATTATCTGGCATTAGCCATAGATACAGTCCGGGCCATTGAGACGGCAGCGCAGCTGCCTGGGGTTGATCCGGCGCGCATTGCGATTACAGGAGCCAGCCAGGGCGGGGGGATCGCTCTGTTGGCAGGGGCGCTCAGCCGCCGCGTGGCTGCGGTAGCCGCAGACATTCCTAATCTGTGCCGGCTGGATTTCGGGGTGCTGAATTCCACCAGCTCACTCACAGAGATTGCGGATTACCTGAAGCGCTATCCGGAGCATCTGGAGCGTACGCTTCAGAACCTGGCCTTTTTCGACATCGTCAATCTGGCTCACCGCTTCACTGTCCCTGTCCTGATGTCTGTAGGCTGGAAGGATACGGTATGTATGCCGGAGACGATCTATGCCGCTTATAACCGGATAGAGTCGCCTAAGGAGATTAAGGATTATCCGTTCTCCGGGCATGAGGTGAGCGAATTCCAGCACAGACAGACGGCACTGTTCTTCCAGGAGCATCTGGGCTCCTAAGTGAAGTGGTACAGGCCACAGTGATTAGCCGCAAGGGAATGGTGTGAAGATATAGTAAGGGTTGGCACGAGGTCATAGGTAGGCAGTCTAATCACCGGGAGGGAACTACGGATGGACAATCAGACAGGTAAGCTGCCGGCGGGAGTATTGGTGGAGAGCTTTGAGTATGACAAGAAGAATGAGGAGCTTGTGAAAAAGAGCTTCTGGAGCAAAACCAGGAAAGCCGCTGGTAAAATCCCCTTCACCAGAGAAGCGATAGCCATGTACTACTGTGCTATGGATGCCAAAACACCGCTATGGGCGAAAGGGATTGCCTTTGGAGCGCTGGCTTATTTCATTTCCCCGATCGATGCCATTCCCGATGCGCTGATCGGCTTGGGCTTCACAGACGATGCTGCCGTCATGGCGGCGGGCATCCGGGCCATTGCCGGACAGGTCAAGGAGGAGCATAAGCAGAAGGCGGAGGAGTTCTTCGAGGATTCGTAATAGGCTGGAAGACAGTGAAGGGATGCAGCGGGTGGCTGCATCCCTATTTTGCTATGCCCTGCTACACTCCGGTGTCTATAGCCGGACTCTCAGAACTCTGCTGCTTCGCCTGGTACTCCAGACCCCAATCTCTCATCAGCTTGATGATCGGAATCAGAGAGCGGCCGAATTCGGTCAAGGAGTATTCGACCTTCGGCGGCACCTGATGATAGACCTCACGGTGAACGACGCCATCCTCCTCCAGCTCGCGGAGCTGCAGTGTTAGCATGCGCTGGGTGATGGCGGGGCAGATGCGGCGGAATTCATTGAACCGGACTGTGGAATCCATCATATGGTACAAGAGTACACCTTTCCATTTGCCGCCGATGACATCGAGGGTGAATTCTACAGGACAAGCAAAGGCATTGCCATCAGGGCAGGTGCCGAAACCGCCTTTACGGTCGCGCATCACGAACACGCTCCTTAGTATCATTTTGTATACTACATCACAAAAATGTGCGTACTTCTAAATGTATTGTATATCCATTACTATAGGCATGGGAACAGGGAAACGTCAATTCCTTATCATGAATGGTACACAGAAAGGGAGTATGGAGGATGGAGAACACAAGCACAGTAAGTGAAATGACGAAAGAGCAGATTTTGGCAGCCTACGAGTACAGACATGCGACCAAAGAATTCGACAGCAGCAGGAAGATCAGCGGGGAGGATTTCGGCTTCATTCTGGAGACGGGACGCCTGTCACCGAGTTCGTTCGGGTTCGAGCCCTGGAAGTTTGTAGTTGTTCAGAACCCGGAGCTCCGGCAAAAGCTGCTGCCATACGCCTGGGGCGCCCAGAAGCAGCTTCCGACCGCAAGCCATTTCGTGCTCATTCTGGCCAGACAGCCGCGTGATCTGGCAGCTGACTCAGAATATATTCAGAGTATGATGTCGGAGGTACAGAAGCTGCCGGTTGAGATTGCAGAGGGCAAGCAGCGGGTCTTCGATGCATTCCTGAAAAACGATTTCGGCCTGGCTGGTAATGAGCGGGCGATCTTCGAGTGGGGGGCACGTCAGACGTATCTGCCCCTTGGCAATATGATGACCGCAGCCGCGCTGATTGGCATCGATTCCTGTCCAATTGAAGGCTTCGATAAGCTGAAGATGGAGAAGCTTCTGGCCCACGAGGGGATTATGGACCCTGAACATTTCGGGCTGGCCTGCATGGTAGCCTTCGGCTACCGCACCGGCGAGCCGCGTCCCAAGACCCGGCGGACCGCTGCTCAGGTGGTAGAGTGGATATAGGAATCTAAATCATGAGAACCTAATACAAAACGGATGCTGCCCCTCAGGGCGTCATCCGTTTCTTTGATTACCGTTATGAAAGTACATAGAAGAGTCGAAAACTTATTGAAAATTTACTGAAAATTCTGCTACTCTTAGGAGGTCAACTTGCTGCCGGTGAGCGGCTGCTTAAGATCGTCATTTCAAGACTGAAGGGATTCCTGCATTATGAAAATCATCCGTATTATCGCCGAAGTCTGCTTGCTGTATGTGTTCTTCCTGGCCGGAGACTATCTGCAAGAGCTGCTGCATTTGCCGATTCCAGGCAGTATCGTGGGACTGTTGCTGCTGTTCGTCCTGCTGCTGCTTAAGATTGTGCCCGTGAAGCTGATTGAGAACGGCTCGTCCTTTATACTGGCGTATCTGCCCATGTTCTTCATCCCCGCCACCGCGGGCATTATGAACCATCTCGATATCTTCAGCGGAAGAGGGCTGCTCCTGATCGGCATTCTCGTCATCAGCAGTGTGCTGACCATGGTTGTTACGGCACATTCCAGCCAGTGGATTGCCGCCCGCAGCGTCAAACGTCTAACACGCCGGACGTACCGTGCCCGTAATCTCCACGGGAAGGGGAAGGAAGCATGAGAATTCTTCTGGCCGTTGGCTTCGTGCTGATGAACGTAGTGATCTATCTGGTCATGTCCATACTGTACAAACGCTACCGTCTTCCGGTTCTGCTGCCTGCACTGACGGCAACGTTCACGGTTGTTGTGCTGCTCATGGGCTTCCATATCTCTTATGAGACTTATATGATCGGCGGCGACTGGATTAACCGGCTGCTGGGACCAGCGGTAGTATCGCTTGCTTATCCCTTATACAAACAGCGGCATGTGCTGTGGAAGAATCTCCCTGCCATTCTCGGCGGAACGGTCACCGGACTTATGGTCGGAATGTTCAGCGGACTGCTGATGGCAGCCGGACTCGGCTTCTCTAAGCTGTATGTGCTGTCTATTCTGCCTAAGTCGATTACCACCGCTGTAGCGATCCAGATCTCCAGTAATCTCGGCGGAGATTCATCGCTGACCTCCGTCTTCGTGATGGTTGCCGGCTTCACCGGAGCGATTGGCGGCCCCTATATTATCAAGCTGTTCAGAATCCGCAGCGAGTCGGGGATCGGCATTGGCCTGGGCACAGCTTCCCATGCCCTCGGCACAGCCAAAGCGCTGGAATACGGCGAGGAGTCAGTGTCCATGAGCTCTGTAGCCATGACCGTATGCGCTATTGTCGGCTCCATTGCCGGACCGCTAGTCGCCTGGATCATGTACCATTAAGCTTGCAGGCCTTCAGTAATCAGCCGTTGACACGCAGCCGGATCACATTCCAGGAAGCCGCTGGAAGCATTGCACTTACCCGGCCGCCGTCTGCGGCTGCCGTTCCCCGGTTGTGCGGAAGCACATTCGACGGGTTGGAGCGGGTATTGGCCGCCTGAAGATCCTCATTCTCAAGAATCGTGTGCTGAATAACCTCTACAGCGCCGAAGCTCCGCAGATCAACCGCCAGCTCCATGCCTTCGCTCAGATGGCGGTTCACTGCAAACACAGTAACCTCGTTCAGCTCCTCGTTATATACACTGACCGCTTCCAGATATGGAACGTCGGTGAAATCCTTGGAATCATATTTCGAGCTTGTAATCAGCGGGTGAAGCACCGTTCCCCGGCCGTAGATGGAGGCATGCATGTAAGGATAATAAGTAGTCTGCAGCCAGAGCGGTCCGCCGTCCTCCGTCATAATCGGTGCAATGACATTAATGAGCTGGGCGATACAAGCCATCTTGACCCGGTCTGCATGCTTGAGCAGGCTGATCAGGCAGCAGCCCACCACCAGCGCATCCTCCAGTGTATAGACATCCTCGAATTCAGGCGGTGCAATCTGCCAGTGCTGCTCAGCACGGCTAGAACCCTGCGACTTCCACACATTCCATTCATCGAGGGAGAGGTAAATCTTTTTCTTGCTTTTCTTCTTAGCCTTGATATAATCACATACTGCTGCTACGCTGTCGATGAACTGATCCATATCGAGCGATTGGGCCAGGAAGTTCGCTGTGTCTCCATCATTGTTATTGTAGTAAGTGTGCAGCGAGAGGAAATCGACATTATCGTAGGTGAGATCCAGAACTGTAGCTTCCCATTCGGCAAAAGTACTCATATTGCTGCCCGAGCTGCCGCAGGCGACAAGCTCCAGGGAAGGATCAACCCAGCGCATCGCTTTGGCGGTCTCATTGGCGAGCCTTCCGTATTCGACGGCAGTCTTGGCTCCAATCTGCCAAGGACCGTCCATTTCATTACCCAGACACCAGGTGCGGAAATTGTGCGGAGCCTTGTAACCATGGGAGATCCGCAGGTCACTCCAGTAAGAGCCGGAGGGATGGTTGCAGTACTCGACCAGATTCCTTGCAGCATCGATCCCGCGTGTGCCGAGGTTCACTGCCATCATCACTTCGGAACCGGCCAGCTTGGCCCAATCAGCGAATTCATTCGTGCCTACCTGATTAGTCTCTGTAACCCACCAGGCAAGTTCAAGAGAGCGCTTCCGTTCCTCCTTGGGACCAACGCCGTCTTCCCAGTTATAGCCGGATACGAAGTTGCCTCCCGGATAACGGATGATTGGTACACGTAGTGCCTTAATAGCCTGAAGGGCATCACCGCGGAATCCGTTCGCATCAGCGGTAGGATGTCCCGGCTCATAGATTCCGCCATATACGGCCCGGCCCAAATGTTCAATGAAGGAACCATACAGCCTTGGATCTACCTCGGCCAGCTTAAAGTCTTTGTCGATAATCATCTTGGATTGAATGCTCATAGTTAGAATCTCCTTTGTGTTAGATTAATGAAATAGCTAATCGTACAAGCCCGTTTATGATTACATGATACGAATTACAGGGTATACTAAGCAATAACTAATTTCAGGATTAACATAATAACTAATTCAAAGAGCGCGGAGGGCCACCGATGTATTTAACCACAGATTCCGAATCGCTGAAGGTCTATGAAGCACTTGCCAGCGAAGTGCGGCTGCGGATCATCGATCTGCTTAGCAACGAGGAGATGCATATCAAGGAGATTGCAGCCAGGCTGTATCTCAGCAGCGCCATTGTAAGCTCGCATGTAGCGAAGCTGCAGAAGGCGGGCATCGTCAGCTCCCAGATGAAGCGGATCGATGGGGGGACTTATAAATTCTGCTCACTTTCTGCGAATTTCTTGCAGATTAAATTATCCGGGGCCAAAGGAATCGCCCGTAAGGTGGTCGAGGTCTCTGTCCCTGTCGGGCATTACACCGATCTTGAAGCCTCTCCGACCTGCGGCATTGCCACCACTGAGAAGCTGATCGGGTATTATGACGACCCGCGTTATTTCCTGGACCCGCAACGGGTGGATGCCGGCATTCTCTGGTTCGCCAAGGGATATGCGGAATATAAGGTTCCGAATTATCTGTTCATGGATCAGACGGTGCAGGAGATTGAGATTTCAATGGAGATCGGTTCGGAGGCGCCGAGTGTGAACGAGAAGTGGCCTTCGGATATCTCTTTTATGATGAATGGCATTTCGCTTGGCAAATGGACCAGCCCCGGTGACTTCGGCGTAATGAGAGGCCGGCTGACTCCTGCCTGGTGGAAATCGGATGTGAACCAGTACGGGCTGCTGAAGGTGCTCAGAATTAATACAGGGGGCACTTATATAGACGGCCAGCAGATATCGGCAGTTACCATTGATCAGGTGGGCTGGCAGGAGGACCAGTGGAGCTTCAGGTTCACGGCAGAAGACACCACCCGAAGGCGGGGCGGCTTAACGTTATTCGGGCGCGGCTTCGGGAATTATGAGCAGGACATTGTGTTTCGTGTGTATTATGAGTAAGAGGGACCTGTCTGCCGAATGGCAAGCGATATGGAAAAGACAAGGAAAATGAGCTTTGTTCGGATGGGATGTTTGCAAAAGGGGTCCGCGGGTAACTATAACTAAGTAATCCAAATCGCGCACAACTTGCATACAAGGAGGAATTCACATGTCAGATCATTCAGGTAACGAAGCAGACATCCGCAACAAGGAGAATAAAGACGGGGATTCACTCGCAGAACGAAAAAAGATGGAAAACGGTGTGGATATTGAACCGGAAGCCGATGATTGGGAAGCCAAACCGGCAGAAACCGCCCATCCTGACCCGCTTCCTAAGAATTAGGGGAGTGGTTAAAAGGCTAAGGCATAAGGTATAAAGCATGTGCACGTAGCAGACTGTTCCTCCGGGGACAGTCTTTTTCTAATGAGAAGCCTAAAATGTATGCGAAAAACAGGCATGACAAGACAGAGGCCTTGTCACCGCCAGGAATGAAAATAAGTGGGTGGCATCCGTCGCAACCATTCTAAATGAGGCTGTAGTCGTCAACACTACATATACAAATCAAAGGGCGGAAACGGTTACTGGGATACACCCCGTGCGAAAAACCGTTCTATTGCGCTTTTCGAGCATCGCCTATTGTAGCCCCAAAAGTACGTGTATTAAATTACACTCACTCGAGCGCATGATTTGTAAACTGACGATGGAGGATGGTTGGAATGGATGCTGTACGTATGTGTTGCGCCGGTCTGGACGTGCACCAGGAAACCGTTGTGGCCTGCGTGTTGAAAGGACCGATCGAACAGAAACCACAATGTCACCTGAAAACCTTTGGGACGACAACCAAAGAATTGCTAGGCCTGCAAGATTGGCTGAGTGAACACGGCTGCCGGGAGGTGGTGATGGAGAGCACGGGCGTGTTATGGAAACCGGTATGGAACATCTTAGAGGGCAGTTGTGATCTGGTCTTGGCCAACGCCCAGCGGGTAAAGAATACGCCGGGTCGAAAAAGTGACATGCAAGATGCGCGCTGGTTAGCGCAATTGCACCGTTGCGGGCTCATTGAAGGCAGTATGGTGCCCGAACAGGACATCCGGGATTTGCGAGACTTGACCCGTTACCGGAGTAAGATGGTGCAGGCGGTGACGGCGGAGAAAAACCGCATTCACAAAATCCTGCAGGATGCCAACATCAAGCTAACCACCTTTATGTCCGATCTATATGGGGTTTCAGGGCGGGGCCTGCTCCAGAAGATCATGGACGGCGAGGTCATCGACGAAGGGACCGTTAAGAACCTGGTCAAAACCCGTTTAAAAAAGAAAGTTCCGCAGTTGCTAGACGCGCTCAATGGCAAGTTGCGCCGTCATCATCGCGAGATGATTCGAGACCACTGGGACCACTTGGTCTATTTGGAGAAAAGGATCACGGAACTGGAAGCTCGAATCGAGGCGAAGGCAGAACCGTACCTGGAGAAGATTGAACAAATTGACTCCATTCCAGGAATTGAGCGGACGTCTGCCGTGACCATCTTTGCCGAAGTGGGGCCGCATGTCGCGGAAATGTTCCCGAGTGATGCGCAGTTTGCTTCATGGGCGGGGGTGTGTCCAGGGAACAACGAAAGCGCTGGAAAGCGAAGAAAGTCAAAAACGATGCAAGGGAACAAGCATCTGAAAGGGGCCTTGTGTCAGGCGGCTTGGGCAAACTCTCGCTCCTCGAACCGGATCGGACAATTCTTTCGACGAATTCGAAAGAGACGAGGCGATAAAAAAGCAAACGTCGCCACCGCGCATTTGCTGATTCGAATCCTCCATGCCCTGATGCGGGAGAAGAGGTCATACCAAGAAATAGACGTCTCACTAGGCGATGAGACGTCCAAGAAAAACACGTTAGATAGGTACGTGAAATATATCCAGCAGTTAGGATATAGTGTTCAATTGAATCCTATCCCATAGTCTTCCCTTTTTCAAAAAAACGAAACGTTTTTT